>CAZBAP010000089.1:0-1003 GCA_964489795.1 uncultured Flavipsychrobacter sp. | reverse complement strand
GAGGATCTCTACCAAAAGGCATGGGGAGTGGTTGAGATCGATTTTAAATCATATTTTACGAGCATCCCGCATGGCAAGCTCTTAGAGCGGATAAGCCTGAAGATTGCAGACGGGAGTATGCTAAAATTGATCAAGCAAACTCTTAAGGTAGGAGTCATGGACAAAGGCAATATAACAGCAGTAGAGGTGGGAGTTCATCAAGGATCACCCATTTCACCGTTATATAGCAACATCTACCTCAACATGATAGATCAGGAGTGGCATAGGAGGGTATATCCAGAGAAGCTAGGGGCAACCCTGCATAGATACTGTGATGATGCCATCTTAGTGTGCCGCAAAGGAGCTACCTGTGTGTTGAAGGTGTTTACCGAGATGGCGGAAAAGATGGGGTTAACTATTAATGAGGAAAAGACGCGCATTACAAAGATAACAGATGGATTCGACTTCATTGGTTATAATTTTGTCAAGCGCAAAAGTCCGAAGAGCGGTAGGAACTCTATCTATATTTTTCCATCGAAGCGAACGCAACAAGCCATTCGGAGCAGACTGAAATATTTGACATCGAGAAGAGCGCCAATAAAGCCTAAGGAATACATAGAGCTCATACGCCCTGTGGTAATGGGATGGGTGAACTATTTCCGCCACACGAATGCGTGGGAGGCATTTCGGAAGCTGCAGCGTTTTATAAATATCCGCTTTCGAAGATACTTGAACTATAGAAGTAAAGGCCGAGGGTTTGGATGGGAAAAGTATCCAAATAGAAGGCTCTACGCGATGGGAATGATCTACATTGGTAGTGGCCTCATAGAGTATCAGGGGAAGCTTGCGCAAGGTTTACGATGAAGACTGTCGGACCGCTGTATTCGGGAAAACTGAACGTACGGTGGGATGAGAAGGGGATGGATACCCAAAAGGGAGAGAGCTATTGAGGCACTGCAAATGAGAAATCAGCAGAAACAGATAGGTTCTTTCCTAAAATTGCTAAACCATTCCCTTACTCTAG
>CAZBAP010000088.1:0-1015 GCA_964489795.1 uncultured Flavipsychrobacter sp. | reverse complement strand
AATATGATTTAAAATCGATCTCAACCACTCCCCATGCCTTTTGGTAGAGATCCTCCCGAATTGCCATACTTGCTTGCTTGGCACCCCGCTTCGGTCTATACCCATAGGAACAATCATGAAACCCTGCCTCAAAGATTGGTTCAATGACTATCTTCATTGCCGTTTGTACAACCCGATCTTTTACCGCCGCAATCCCAAGAGGCCTTGTGCCTCCTTTTGGCTTTGGTATCTCTACCAATCTCACTGGAGAAAACTGGTAGGTACGTTCTCGCAATTGTTCTTGCAATTTAATGATCATCTCCCTTTCTCCTCGGGCAATGATATCTTCGATTGTTGTGCCGTCTATCCCAGGAGCGCCCTTGTTTGCTTTGACTTGTCGCCACGCTTCCCAGAGCACATCCTCTCGATAGACTTTATCGTACAAACTATAAAATCTGACCTCCTCTTCTTGCTTGGATTTACGATATAGAGACCTTTGGAGTTGCCGAACTTTTAGTCTTCCGTTCTTAGCCTCTTGGCAATCAGACATTCTCAACTCCTCCATTTCTCGTTAACTGAAGCAGGGCCCCTTTCCTCTGTCTTGGTTTCCCAAGCCATACAAACGGTACTATGCGCCCCGCGGAATCCTTGTACAGCCCACATTGATTTCGGTTCCCCTTATACAATGTCGTTTCTAGCGGCCAGCTAGAACCATACAAGGCCTCCCGGCCTAGGACGTGAAACATTCACAGCATGCAACCCCTAACACCCCGGTACCTGAGAATGGGTTCTCGTCTATTGTATTCCATCCTCTTCCAGCCTTCCCGCGTAGACGATACGGTCGGCAAGTACTCTTCAATTTAACGAGGCCACTTTGGGTCCACTTTTGTTGCAGCCTGCTGCTTTGCATTTATCGTTCAAGGTAACTTAAGCCTACAGGTCACCCCATAAACTCAACCTCCTGCTAGACTCCCGAATAGACAATTGGAGTCAGGGGACTTTCACCCCATTTGTTCCACGCCTGTACCCGCGTGCC
>CAZBAP010000087.1:0-1017 GCA_964489795.1 uncultured Flavipsychrobacter sp. | reverse complement strand
CGGCGCCGAGCAGGATGGTGGAAATTCGACCGATCATGGCTCCTCCTCTCCGCAATACCAGCATCGCCGAAGCAATTCGAAGTCGCGGAAAATCCGCGCCGGCGATGTCGCAGCCCGGAACGACTGGCCGTGTCTGGCTCAGGCACACCGGCTGCATTCGATCGTTCGGGCTAACGCGACCGGCTCCCGCCCGACCGCTGGGCCATCGCAAGCCGGCACATCGGCGGGGATACAAGAGGATTCAGCAATAGCCGCAGGGCATTACAAGGGCGGCGCATCGTGTCGAGCAAGGCGTGGTTCGACCCGGTCCGCCCCGCAGCTTCGTGCCGTGGAAAACCGCCGGTCCCGCGACGGAATCACGATGTGAATTCCACCCGTCGGCGAGGCCGCTCACGCCGCCGGCAAAAAAAAAGGCGGCCCGTCGCCGGGCCGCCGCATCTGCGCAGCCCTATTTCTTCGGCGCAGAATAGGTCAGTTCCTCGTTGTAACTGTCGATATGCGAGGACGATTCCTTGACCGATTCGCCGAACGATTTGCGCAACGCATCGGCATCGGCCTTGCCATAGACGCCTTCGACCATTTTCCACAGCGGTGGATTGGCTTCCATGCCCACCTCGGCCCAGTTCTTGTTCGGCAGCACGACCACGTAGTCCGGCGCGCCGACATCGCCGCGGCGCACTTCGAACGTGCGGAACGGGCTGGACCACCCGCTCTTGTCCGCAGCCGCGGCAATCTTCTTCACCGCGCCGGTGAACGCCTCGTGCGCGTCGCGTCCACCCTTCAGCGTGTAGTAGATGACATCGATCAGTTGCGGCACCGCGTTCTTGTCGCCGCCCTTCGGCTCGTGGCTCATGTCCGCCTGCTCGACCATGAACGCGCTGGTTTCGCCTTTCAGATGCGGATTGGCTTTCGTGCGCCATGCGGAATCGCAAGGCTTCATCTGCGTGTGCATCGCGTCGAAGTCGGCCCAGGCAACGGGGCCGGCGATGTACGAGTACTTGTAGGTGTTGCCGGTTT
>CAZBAP010000086.1:0-1028 GCA_964489795.1 uncultured Flavipsychrobacter sp. | reverse complement strand
TCTCGACGCCGAGCTACAACCAGGTGATCGAGCCGCCGAACAAGAAGGCCGTCGATCGCTGGCGCCGTTACCAGCGCTACTTCGAGCCCGTGCTCCCGACGCTGCAACCAATGCTGCAACGGTTCGGCTATGACAGCTGATCGTCGAGCCGCGTTGCCACTCGCGGACCTGCGCAGCTACGTGCAATGGTTCGACGCCGCGTTGCCTGCGGAGTTCTGCACGCAGATGATCACGGCGTTCGAGCAGATGACCACGCACCAGGCACCAAACGGTCGCGGCCACCAGGCAGCACTGGATGACAGCGCCTGGACCGAGCTCAACATCCAGCCCCACGTCGACGACGCATTTATGGGCTTCTTCTACGCGAGAATCGACGAATATCTTGCGCGCTACAATGCAAGCCTGCCGATGACCCTGCCGATACCGAATCGGCCGAAACTGGAAGACTTGCGCATCAAACGCTACAGCAGCGCGGCGCGCGACCAGTTCCAGCCGCACTTCGACGCTGGCGACAAGCACATCGATCGCTACATGGTCTTCCTGTGGTACCTGAACGATGTGGCGGAAGGCGGCGAAACCGGTTTTCCCGACCTCGGCATCCGGGTGCAGGCCCGCGCGGGTCGTCTGCTGATGTTTCCTCCGTACTGGATGTTCCAGCATGTCGGCCTCGCGCCGATCTCGAACGACAAGTACATCGTGTCGACTTACATGTTGTTTTGAGCGCAGTGGTCACGAACTCGTGTCGACACCGATAAACTTGTCCTCGCCACTGCCGCCGACCTCGCGCCTGCACGGCCTGTCGCAGACCGCGATCCGCAACGTCGTTGCCGCGGCTCAGGCACTCGAACTCGGCCACGTCGACGAAGCCGATCGCCACATCATCGGCCTGCTCGCGCTGTATCCGCAGCATCCGGAAGTGCTGCGCCTGATGGCCGGCGCGCAAAGCCTGCGCGGCCAGACCAATGCTGCGATAGCCACCCTGCAACGCGCGATCGCCCTGCGTCCGCACGACGCGCTCTATCTGAATA
>CAZBAP010000085.1:0-1028 GCA_964489795.1 uncultured Flavipsychrobacter sp. | reverse complement strand
GTTATGTGTAATTTTAGCCGCAAACGCAGTTAAAACAAAAAGGCTCCGAATTTCGGAACCTTCTTTTTATCATTTCATTTTTCTAAAAAACTTGTACAACAAATCGATTTTATTTGAACAAAGAATTGGCATTGCTTCAAAAAGGGTTTCTTCATCCCATTCCCACCATTTCATTTCCTGCAATTTTTGGATGTCATCATCACTAAATCTCTTTTTTATCAATTTGGCTGGATTTCCCCCTACAATTGAATAAGGTTCAACATCTTTTGTAACCAAAGCACGACTGCCAATAACAGCTCCATCTCCTATCTGAACTCCTGGCATTATCATAGCTTCACTACCAATCCAAACATCATTCCCAACAACTGTATCTCCTGCTTTTTGAAATCCATCTTGGCTTTTACTGAAAACATCAAATTCAGACATATAAAAAAATGGAAAACTGGAAATCCAATCATATTTATGACCTTGATTACCTGCCATTATGAAACTTGCACCGCTCCCTATTGAACAATAAGAACCGATAATTAGTTTATCGACATCATTCCTGTCCGGAAACAGATAACGAGCACAATCGTCAAATGAATGACCGTGATAATAACCAGAATAATAAGAATATTTACCCGAAATTATATTGGGATTAGTTATGTGGTCTTTGATTATTTTTCCTTTAAAAGGACTTTCGAAGTAATTTTTCATTATTTAACATATTTAATTTACAATAAGAGACAATAAGGAAACGAAGAATAATACTAAACTATTCTCTTCCTATACGTTGCGTAAAGTAAATTTGCTAATCTGATAATTTCATCTGACAAAGATACTAAAAAACTACACATAACATCGCATTGGCAAAATGGCGGGTTAAGTTCAAAATTCAACTTTTGTGCTTTTTATTCCGCCGAATGTGTCCCACATTCAGCTTTTTTTTAATAATTTAGCTTCTGTGGAAACACATCGGCTACGTCACTGCTAAATTGAACTTTCGGTTCAATTTATCCGCCACTTCGCCAATGCGTTTCCCGTTA
>CAZBAP010000084.1:0-1030 GCA_964489795.1 uncultured Flavipsychrobacter sp. | reverse complement strand
TCGTCGAAGCGCGACACGTCGCCGATCGCCGCCTTCATCGCCAGGGCGACGGTCATGTCGACGCCGGGAATGGTCATCAGCCGCTTCACGCCTTCATCCGCGAGAGCCGAGCGGGCAAGATCGCGTTCGATGACCTGGAGGTCTTCGCCCAATCGGTCGAACTCGCGCAGATGCCGATCGATCGCGAGGCGCTCGTCCTGCGGTACGACCTGCTCGCTCAACCATGACCGGCCCTTAGTGCCGCACAGGTCGGCATGCGGGCAGGACGGGATCAGGTGGCTATGAAGGATCGACTGGATGACGTTCTTCAATCGAGATCTCTGTCGGACAATCTGATTGCGCCGTGTCACCTGTCGACGCAGAGCCTGCGTCGGCTCATCCGGAATCCAGACTTCCGGCAGGAAGCCGCTGGCATAGAGCTGCGCCAGAACGCTGGCATCGATCGTGTCCGTCTTGATCTTGGCATAGGCGATGATGCGCACCTGCTTGGGGTTTGCGATCACCACCTTCTTCACATGCGGCGCGACAACCGCAGCGGCCGAGGATGCGTTGCCCGTCGCCTCGATCACCACGACATCATCCAACGACAGCTTTGCGGCGAAGGCATCCAGCAGATCGCGCCGCATATCGACACGACCCAGCCGCCTGAGCCTGCCGTCCTCCCAAGCTACCGCCTCGGCGAAGGCGCGATGGATATCCAGTCCGATGATGCGCATGCCTGTCCCTCCCTTTCTGGCTCGGTGAAAGATGAGAGCTGGCGGGCAACACGACATCTACTGATCCGCGCTCGCAGCGCATCCGGGAAAGTCGCGAGGGGCGGCCATGTAACGAGCTCGGGCTCTCAGCCCACGGTCTAAAGACGGCCTGCCCGCACCTTCGTGCTCCCGGTGCCCCACGTCCCGGATGGGCTCACCATAAGGCCATTCCCAAAGAAGAACAGCAGGACGAAAAAGCACCAAAGATCACATACCGGATAACGGCTTCGTCGAGCGCTTCAACGGCACGGTGCTCGACGAGTTCTTCCGCCTCA
>CAZBAP010000083.1:0-1042 GCA_964489795.1 uncultured Flavipsychrobacter sp. | reverse complement strand
CCTCGGTGAGAGGGCGGAGTACCGAGAGCCCTGGATCTTCGACGGATAGCGACGGCGGGGCTGCGTCCGGGATGTGAGAGTATCGAGATCGTTACTCTCGTGCAGCGCCCTAAGCCTGAGTAACCAGTGGCCGAGATCGTGAGCCGATCAGGATCGTCGTGACCATGACGATGGATGCCGGCGTCGCCGAGCAGCAGCACCGGGTAGAAACGCAGTGGATCTACGAGCACACCGCGGACGGCTCAGCGCGGTTCGCGCTCGGTACGGTCGGGGAGAGCCCGCTCATCTGCTTCGGGATCAACCCGAGCACAGCGGTGCCAGGGGCGCCGGATCCGACGATCAAGCGCCTGATCCGATTCGCGGCCGACAACGGTTACGACGGCTGGTTGATGCTGAACGTCTACCCGCAGATCTCGACCGACCCACGGGGCTTGGATCGGGATCACCGGGCGGAGCTGAAGCACGAGAACGAGCGCTACATCGCGGCACTTCTCGACGGCCGGCCAGGAGCTCTGCTGGCGGCGTGGGGCGGGCTCATCGAGACGCGGGGCTACTTGCCTGAGCTGTTGCGGGACATCGCGGCGATCACGTCTGCGGCCGGCCGCAGCTGGCTGTCATTGGGAGAGCCCACCAAGCAGGGGCACCCGCGGCATCCGCTCTACGTGAAGGCCGACGCGCCCTTACGACCCTTCGATGTCGATGAGTACCTTCGCGGGTTTCACTGCTAAGAGGGCGCCAGGCCGAGGCCCGTTCGCGCCCGATGCAGACGAGCGCGAGGCGCGCGTGAAGCGGCGCACCGAAGCGTTCCACGAGGTCGCGGCATCGCTGGCGTGAACATCGCCTCTGGATCATCATGAGAGCATGACGATCACGATCGCGATCCTGTTCCTCGTCCTGGCGGTCACGAGCGTCATCACGATCGCTCTCGCCGCGGTGGGGCGCTTGGGCCGGAACCGGTTCGTCGGAATCCGCACGGCCACGACCTTGGTCAGTGACGACGCTTGGAAACGCGCTCATCGTGCCGGACTGATGCCGGCTTGTG
>CAZBAP010000082.1:0-1072 GCA_964489795.1 uncultured Flavipsychrobacter sp. | reverse complement strand
CCTGATTAGCGACGACGCTCAGCCGGCGGTCGCGTGATGTGAGACGTTTGCGGCGCACTCTGGGAGCCATGTTAGGAGACGGAGAGCCGTCATGGCCATGAACCAAGTCCAGTTCCAGGCGGGATTGTCGATGGCGCAATTCATCCAGCGGTACGGCACCGAAGCGAAGTGCTACCGGGCGCTGTACAAGTCGCGCTGGCCCAAAGGATTTCGCTGCCCCAAGTGCCGGGGGCGACCGCGGTCGTGCTTTCGCCGCGCGGGCCGGGTGTACTACCAGTGCCGCGCCTGCCGGCACCAGACGACCCTGACCAGCGGGACGATGTTCGAGGGCAGCAAGCTGCCGCTGGCGGCGTGGTTTCTGGCCATGCATCTGTTGACGGGCAGCAAGACCAATTTGTCCGCGCTGGAACTGAAGCGGCATCTTGGCGTGTGCTACGACACGGCGTGGAAGCTCAAGCACAAGATCATGCAGGCCATGACCGCCCGCGAGGAACCGCGTCAGCTTGCGGGTTTCGTGCAGATCGACGACGCCTATCTCGGCGGCGAACGCAACGGCGGCAAGCCGGGGCGTGGATCGGAAAACAAGCAGCCATTCGTGGTGGCCGTCGCCACCGACGAGACATTGGAGCGCCCAACCTTCGCCGTCATCGAGCCGGTGCGCAGCTTCGACAACGCCTCGCTCACCGATTGGAGTCAGCGACGCTTGGCGCCTGGCGCCGAAGTCTTCAGCGACGGGCTGGGCTGTTTCCGGCGCGTGGTCGAGCTGGATCATGCGCACACCGTACTGGAAACCGCTGGCAGGCGCGCCGCCACCGAGGCCAAGGGCGCGCGCTGGGTGAACGTGGTGCTGGGCAACGTCAAGCGCGCCATCAGCGGCTGCTACCACGCCATGCGACAGGCCAAATACGCACGGCGCTATCTGGCCGAGGCGGCCTACCGCTTCAATCGCCGGTTTCGCCTCGCCGAGCTGCTGCCGCGACTGGCGCGCGCCATGGTGCTGTGCAAGCCTTGGCCAGAGCCGAAATTGCGCGCAGTCGACAATTTTCATGGCTGAGCGTCGTCGCTAATCAGG
>CAZBAP010000081.1:0-1128 GCA_964489795.1 uncultured Flavipsychrobacter sp. | reverse complement strand
CGACGCGATCATGTGCACGCCCACCTACCTGCTCACGATCGCCGACGCGATGGAGAACGAGGGCATCGACCCGCGATCGACATCACTCAAGGTCGGGATCCTCGGCGCCGAGCCGTGGACGAACGAGATGCGCCACAAGATCGAGCAGCGCCTGAACATCGACGCGGTCGACATCTACGGGCTCAGCGAGGTGATGGGACCGGGCGTCGCGATGGAGGCGGCCGCCACCAAGGACGGCCCGCACATCTGGGAGGACCACTTCCTGGCCGAGGTGATCGATCCCGAGACCGGGGAGCCGCTGCCGGACGGCGAGCAGGGTGAGCTCGTCTTCACGTCGCTGACCAAGCAGGCGTTCCCGGTGCTGCGTTACCGCACCCGCGATCTGACGCGCCTGCTGCCCGGCACCGCCTACCCTGCGATGCGGCGCATGGAGAAGATCACCGGTCGCAACGACGACATGATCATCCTCCGCGGAGTGAACCTCTTCCCCACCCAGATCGAGGAGCTCGCGCTGGGCATCGAGACGCTCACGCCGCATTTCATCCTGGAGCTGACCCGCCAGGGCCACATGGATGCGATGACGGTGCGGATCGAGCGCCACCCCGACGTCGACATGGCGTCGTGCCTCGCCGCCGCCGAGGTGCTCAAGCTGCGGATCAAGACGTCGATCGGCACCTCCGTGGAGGTGCGGGTCGAGGAGCCTGGATCCCTCCCCCGCAGCGAGGGCAAGTACAAGCGGCTCTACGACCTGCGGTGAAGCACCCGCCGGGCATCCCGGGAAATTCCCTGGTCATGGTGTGGAAGACTTCCCCACAGCCTCTTCCGTTTGTCGCACCTATGTACTAAACTGTGGGGTATGTCGAACAGCAGCCCAACACCCGCCACGGACCGTGGTGCGCTGCTGGACGAGTGGGTCGCGACACGGGCGGAGATCGCCCGGCTGGAAGCACAGGCGGCGTCTCTGCTCGCCGCGCGGTGCAGGTCACGATCGCGGCCAGCACCCTCACCGGGCAGGATGATGTCCCGGCGGAGTTGGATGGGCACGGGCTCCTCCACCCCGACATCGCCCGGACCCTCGCCAGCGCTGCGACCGGGTGGAACCGGCTCTTCACCAGCCCCGACGGGATG
>CAZBAP010000080.1:0-1141 GCA_964489795.1 uncultured Flavipsychrobacter sp. | reverse complement strand
AGCCCGGTCGTGCCCGAGACGCCTTCGACGCCGTCGCGTACGTGCGTCGGGTGTCGCCGTGGCACACCTGGATCGACGACCGCGGGCTGGATCGGCGGTGAGATCATCGGCGCTGACGATCCGGCCGGAGGCTCGTCGCGCACGAGTGCCGAGCCGAGCCCGTGCGGATCGGAAGACCTCCGCCTACGCCGGCACAGCGGTCGTCGTCATGACGAGCAGCTGCGGATCCGTCAGATCCAGCGACACCGTGATCGACGAGAACTCGGCGAGCGAACGCACGTGCGTGCCGCCGCAGAGGAAGCCGACCTCGCCCTCGGGCAGTGCGCAGCGCCAGGTGCGGCGATCCACGATGCTCGGCCCCTCCGTGTCGATGCGGCTCGCTCCGGCGGAGGCGACCCAGCCGGCCAGCAGCTCGTTGATGTGCGCCTCGCGCTGGGCGAGCGACCCCGCCAGGCCCTCGGAGTCGAAGCCGGCCTTGCGCAGGCTCTTGCCGAGCCGGTACTCGTCGACCGAGCCGTCGGGGTGGATGAGGCTGGTCTGGTTCGCGCGCCCCTCGAAGTCCGGGTGACCGAGCGGGTCGACCCCGATCTCCTTGCGCCAGAGGTCGGCCAGCGTCGCGTCCAGCGCGAGGGAGGCGAGATGACACGCGGTGTGTCCGCGGCTCAGCGAGGCCCGACGGGTCGCATCGACCTCGAGCGAGACCGGAGCACCGGGGACGACCGAGGCCGGGATCTCCCCGTCCGCGCGGTGACCGACGAGCCACGTCCACCCCGGTCCGCCACGCTTCACGGGGATGTCGGCGCCCACGGCGAGCACTCCCTCATCGCTGACGGCGGCCATCACGGCCTCCGCGACGGCGACGCGGTCCTCGCCGGCGATGATCGTGCCGGCGTCTCCCGGCTGGTCGGGCCAGGTGTGATCGACCGGGTGGAACGGTGTGGCGTCCACGACCACCACCCCGGCATCGCGATCCACGAGCAGCACCGTCCCTTCACCCGTCAGAGAGCCGTCCGGGAATGTGACGATCGTGGGGTGTGCGGGTGCGGTCTGCGGCATCCGTCCACTCTGCCAGACGCGGCGCTCGGCCCGCCGTGAGCGAGGTGCTTGCCGCGGATCCCGGCGGCGGGCGCGGCTCAGTGGT
>CAZBAP010000079.1:0-1206 GCA_964489795.1 uncultured Flavipsychrobacter sp. | reverse complement strand
GCCGCTCAGCGGGCTGTAGTGCGTGAGGCGCAGCAGCCGCGGCGGATCGAACGCGCGGATCTCACCCTTGTCCTGATAGCGGGTGCCCTGCCACTCGCCGTTCCAGGTGATCGGGGATCCCGGCTGCCAGCTGGTGCGGACGACCGCACCGAACCATAACTCCGGCAGCCGATCCGGGGCGGTGAGCGCGTCCCAGACGCGCTGTGCGGATGCGGCGATCGTGACGTCCGCGGTCGCGACGTGGTCTTCTGATCCCATTTCCCTGCTCTTCCGACGGTCCCCGTCGAGTATGCGCCGCCATGGCGATCTGGTCCAGAGGGCATCGCGCAGGAAAAAAGCCAAGCAATGAGACTCAGTCTCGCGTACACTGAACCTCAGTCTCATCGCGCAGTGCCGCAGATTGGAGCCTTCGATGGCAAACGACTACACCCCACCGGTTTCGGATTACGCCTTCCTCTACGGCGAGGCGTTCGGTCTCGATCTTGTGGCGCGCGGCACCGGCGGCGCGTACAGCGCCGAGGACGCGACCGAGATCATCGCGGGCGCCGGCGAGTTCGCCGCCAACGTGCTCGCGCCGCTCGAGACCGTCGGAGACCGCGAGGGGGCACGTCTGGAAGACGGCCAGGTGCACTTGCCCGCGGGCTTCGCGGAGGCCTACAAGGCGTTCGTCGAGGCCGGCTGGGTCACCGCCGAGGCGCCCGAGTCCGCGGGCGGCGACGGGCTGCCCGGATCCATCCGCGCCGGTCTCGGCGAGATCTGGAATGCCTCGAACGCCGCGTTCGCGCTGTGCTGGCTGCTGACCGCCGGCCAGATCCACGCGCTCGACGCCGTCGCCTCCGACGAGATCCGTGCCACGTATCTGACGAAGCTCGTCTCCGGCGAGTGGACCGGCACGATGAATCTCACTGAGCCGGAGGCGGGCACCGACCTCGGCGCGATCCGCACCATGGCCACGCCGCGCGCCGACGGATCCTGGGGTATCAGCGGCCAGAAGATCTTCATCACCTGGGGCGACCACGACGTCGCGGACAACATCGTGCACCTGGTGCTCGCGCGCACCCCCGACGCTCCGGCGGGCGCGAAGGGGCTCTCGCTCTTCGTCGCACCGAAGCATCTGGTGAACACCGACGGAACCCTCGGCGCGCGCAACACGGTCACCACCGTCGCGATCGAGCACAAGCTCGGCATCCACGGCAGCCCCACGTG
>CAZBAP010000078.1:0-1206 GCA_964489795.1 uncultured Flavipsychrobacter sp. | reverse complement strand
CGACGTCCCCCCGTTTTTGAGTAGCACGGCGATTTGGAGTCCAATCCCCCAACCCAAGGAGATTGGACGTGAAGAAGCGGTTTACCGAAGAGCAGATCATCGGCTTCCTGCGTGAGGCGGACGCGGGCATGGCGATCAAGGAGTTGTGCCGCCGGCACGGCTTCAGCGAGGCCTCGTACTATCTGTGGCGGAGCAAGTTCGGCGGGCTGAGCGTGCCGGACGCGAAGCGGCTGAAGGAACTGGAAGCGGAGAACACGCGGCTGAAGAAGCTGTTGGCCGAGCAGGTGTTCGAGAACGACGTGATCAAGGACGCCCTGCGAAAAAAGTGGTGACCGCACCGGCGCGGCGGTTGCTGGTGCGGCATCTGGTAGGTAAGGGCTTGAGCGAACGGCGGGCGTTGGCAGTGGTGCGGATGAGTGCCAGCGCGCTGCGTTACGCACCCCGGTCGGATCGCAACGTCGAGCTGCGCGAGCGCATTTTGGCGCTGGCGCAGCGGCACAAGCGCTATGGCGTGGGCATGATCCACCTCAAACTTCGACAGGCAGGACTGCTGGTGAACTACAAGCGCGTGGAACGGTTGTACCAGGAGGCGAAGCTGCAGGTGCGGCGACGCAAGCGCAAGAAGGTTGCGCTGGCCGAACGGCAGCCGCTGCTGCGGCCAGGTCGTGCCAACGAAGTGTGGTCGATGGACTTCGTGTTCGATCGCACGGCCGAAGGACGGGTGATCAAGTGTCTGACCATCGTGGACGACGCGACCCATGAAGCAGTGGCCATCGAGGTGGAGCGGGCGATCTCCGGGCATGGTGTGGTGCGTGTGCTGGAGCGGCTAGCGCTGGGCCGCGGCTTGCCGAAGGTGATCCGCACCGACAACGGCAAGGAGTTCTGCGGCAAGGCGATGGTGACCTGGGCGCATGAACGCGGCGTGCAGTTGCGCTTGATCGAGCCGGGCAAGCCGAACCAGAACGCCTACGTCGAAAGCTTCAACGGCCGCCTGCGCGACGAATGCCTCAACGAACATTGGTTCCCGAGCCTGCTGCATGCCCGCACCGTCATCGAAACCTGGCGCCGCGAATACAACGAGGAACGACCGAAGAAAGCACTCGGCGGGCTGACGCCAGCGGGCTATGCGAAGCAACTGGCCGCCGAAGCGGATAACATCAACCTTGGACTCTAAACCCCGCTGCTACTGAAGGCGGGGGGACGTCG
>CAZBAP010000077.1:0-1214 GCA_964489795.1 uncultured Flavipsychrobacter sp. | reverse complement strand
CGTTGGCTACCATAATCAGATTGAATTGACATTTGCTATCAAAGATACAAATAAAGAGAGTATAATAAATGATGGAGGTAATAGGATAGCCACTAAGATGGCAGTTGGAAAATAAAACGATTATCAGATTATATATAATTAAACTACAATTATTTAGACAAAATTTTAAAAACCTATGAAATTTCATAAGCCAAAAATATTAGGGATTGTAAATATTACTGAAGATAGTTTTTCTGACGGAGGGCTTTATCTGGATTACGGTAAAGCTTTGGAAAAATCTCTCAAACTGGTTGAAGATGGTGCCAGTATAATTGATTTAGGAGCTGCTTCCAGTAATCCTTCCTCCAAAGAAGTAAAGCCTCAAGAAGAGATTGATCGTTTAAAACCAGTAGCCGATTACTTGCTTACTAAAAATATTCCTGTTTCCATTGATTCCTTTAAATCTACTGTCCAACAATATTTTTTAAATAGAAACGTCCAGTATTTAAACGACATTCAAGGATTTTCCCATCCTGAAATTTATCCCGAAATTGCAAAATCAGATTGTAAACTCATCGTAATGCATTCGGTTCAGCGTTTTGGACCAGCGACGGTTATCGAAACTAAACCCGAAAAAGTATTTAATGAAATAATCGATTTCTTTTCACAACGTATCAAATCGATTCAAAATTCAGGCATTTCATCCGATAGAATTATTTTAGACCCAGGAATGGGATTCTTTTTAGGTTCTAATCCAGAATCTTCAATACATGTTTTAAAAAATATTTCTCAATTGAAAGGATACTTCAATTTACCAATTCTTATTTCAGTTTCCCGAAAATCCTTTTTAGGAGCCATTGTCGGGAGAGAAGTCAATGAACGAACACCTGCTACTTTGGCAACAGAGATTTATTTAAGTTATATGGGTGTAGATTATATCCGGACACATGATGTTAGGGCTTTAAATGATGCATTAAAAGTACTTGAAGTATTGAATACCGGTGTGTAAATATTACTTGACAATTATTATAAAGTTTGATTTATATGAAATTACGGTAGCCAACATTTTGTATAAGTAATGGCAGGGGAAGTGGTAAATATCAAGGTTTGTAGCCCGCTCAAACTGCGTAGCGGTTTGATAGGAAAGTACCACGCAATCTGCCACTACTCATACAATTTACCGTTATGTGCAAGCACCAAAAAAACCGCTGACAGACAATGAATCCCCTAATCGA
>CAZBAP010000076.1:0-1233 GCA_964489795.1 uncultured Flavipsychrobacter sp. | reverse complement strand
CTATGAACAGCACCAAAAAGGATTTCATCCTTGTCAGATGTGACCTGTCTATTAATTTTTGGCACAGATATAGGATATGGCCTATCTGGAATAAATGTCGTGAAACTTAGGTCAAAATGATTTTTTCCTTCCTCTTTTAAAATGGCAATAACGTCGGGAAAATTCTTTTCGATATATCCAACATTTTGGGCTTGTGATATCACCCAGAGCATATAATAAATATGATAAATCTCCTCGTCCCAAGTTTGCAGAGAGGAATCACGGTTATAAACAATTTGTTCTCTCGTAAAATGGGCTCGCGGATTATCCAATACCCTGCCTTCACTGGGATCTAAACCTAAATATTTTTTTGGATTATTATTGGCTTCTACTCTAAACTTGTCCAAAGCTGTTTTTGGGTGAAGTAGTTTCTGGAAATGGCTATTTGCTAAATCTAGAACTTGTTCTTGGTGAGAAGATAGAAATAAAGGTATAGGGGTAGAAAAAAAGAAGTCTTTGCTCTCAAGATCTTTTTTTTCTCTATATAGCACATCAGTCGCTAGCTTCAAAGCGTGAATAAGTTCTTCTTTTTCTTGAGAATTGGTAACTGATTTGCGCATACCAAAGGGACCTCCCGTTATAAGGATGTAGCGAACCGTATCCGCATAATCTTTGTCAGAATAGCTACCATTAAATGCTTCTCCTGGCCAATCTTTCCTCCACCATGCTCTCCCCATCCATGCTTTCTCAGATAATGACGCAACAAAAGATAAAACTGTCTTTTGTTCACCGTTGTATCCAGGAGTATACATTTTATATAGATTTATAATCGTTTGATCACTTAGTGGTGCTGATAAACTGCCGTTTAGAAAAAAAACAAGCACTATTATAATTGAAAAAAAGCATTTTGTTTTGAATTGCATTTAATTACTCTATAAATTATTAATAATATCTATTTACATTAACAATCAGGCGTTAATTAATTATTGATTTATATCATTTTTCTCAAGAGCAGAAGTTATTTAGACACTAGGCCTTACCTTTTGCCTTGATATTAACCGTTATTATTTATGATCGCTTAGATTAATGAGCAACAATATTTTTTATCAAAGCCAGTGGTCAAGAAAAAATAAAAGAATGCTACAAGCACATGATATGCTTGCATTAGTTAGCACATGAATTGCCTAAAATTAGCCTAATGCATACCGTAGTTACAACAACTACAATCCTAAAAGCTTAAACATAGTTCGCGTT
>CAZBAP010000075.1:0-1255 GCA_964489795.1 uncultured Flavipsychrobacter sp. | reverse complement strand
TCATGGGCTTCTACGTCGTCTGGCTGCCGCTCGAGATCGCGCTGATCTGGTCGCGGGCTCGGCGGATGGAGGGCAGCTCCACCATCACTGCACGGGCCGCCGGTCTGCTCGTCGCCGCGCTCGAGGGCGGCGCGATCATCGGCGCGCTCGCCGGGGGAGCGCTCGTCGACCGGCTGCCGCTGGTCTGGGTGCTGATCGTTCCGGCATTCCTCATCGCGGCGTGCTTCTTCGTGATCCTGTTCGGCGTGAAGGAATCGCCGGAGAAGACCGGCGGAGCGTTCGACACCGTGGGCCTCGTGCTCATCTCGCTCTCGCTCATCGGCCTCACCGGCGGGCTCAGCCTGCTTCGTCTGCCCGGCGGCGTCACGAATCCGCTGTCCTGGATCGTGATCGTCGTGGGCGTGCTGCTGGTCGTGCCGTTCGCGCTGTGGGAGCTGCGTCAGGACGACCCGCTCATCGACGTGCGGATGTTCCGCAGCCCGGCGCTCGGACCGGTCTTCCTGACCGCCGGGCTGTTCGGGGTGAGCGTGCTCGGTGCGCAGGCGCCGTTGTCCACGTTCGCGCGCACGGATCCCGCCGTCTACGGCTACGGTCTCGGCACCACAGGCTTCCAGACCTCGCTCATCATCGGGCTGTACCTCATCGCGATGATCGCCGGCGCGCTGCTGTTCCCGGTGATCGCGCGTCTGGCGACGCCCCGGGTGACGCTGATCGGGGCCTCCGTGCTGGTGGGTATCGGATTCCTGCTGTTCCTGCCGTTCCACACCGCGTACGCGCAGGTGATCATGAACATGGTGATCGTCGGGATCGGATCCGGCGCCCTTGTCGCCGCGCTTCCGGCCGCCGCGGCCTCGGCGGCTCCGCACACCCAGACCGGTGTCGCGACCGGGCTCACGAACTCGGTGAAGACGGTCGGCGGCGCGATCGCCTCGTGCGTGTTCGGGATCGCGCTCATGCACGCGGTGGCCGGATCCGCCGCTGCGGAGGGCACGGCCGGATCCTTCTCGGGTTACGTGACGGTGTGGGTCGTGTGCGGTGCGACCGCGTTCGCCGCGGCGCTCCTGCTGCTCTTCGTGCCGAAGCAGGCGTTCACCGACCGTGCCGCGCACTCATCGGACGGTGTCCAGGACGCGGCTGCCGGCTGAGCCGCAGACTCAGCGCTCCGCGCGGGACAGCTTCGACGGCCACCACACGGCGCGGCCCACGTCGTGCACCAGGGCGGGCACGAGCAGCGAGCGCACCACGAAGGTGTCCA
>CAZBAP010000074.1:0-1269 GCA_964489795.1 uncultured Flavipsychrobacter sp. | reverse complement strand
TGACGTGACCCCCTGATTTTCCTCCAAGCTCGGTTAGAGTCCGGCCCATCGGAAGGACGGACAGATGAAGCGAACGAGGTTCACGGAAGAGCAGATCATTGGCGTACTGAAGGAAGCGGAAGCGGGTGCGAAGACCGCTGACCTGGCTCGGCGGCACGGCGTGTCGGAAGCGACGATCTACAACTGGAAGGCCAAGTATGGCGGCCTGGAAGTGTCGGACGCGAAGCGGCTTCGGGCGCTGGAGGACGAGAACGCCAAGTTGAAGCGGTTGCTGGCCGAAGCCATGCTGGACAACGCCGGCCTGAAGGATCTTCTCGCAAAAAATTGGTGACGCCCGCTGCCAAGCGAGAGGCGGTCGCGCGTCTCCAGGCATTTCTGGGGATGAGCGAGCGGCGGGCGTGTCGTGTCATCGGCGCTGACCGGAAGAGCATGCGCTATCGATCTCAGCGGGATGACGATGCCGAGGTTCGCTCGAAGCTGCGCGAGTTGGCTCAGCAGCGGCGGCGGTTCGGCTATCGCCGTCTGCATATCCTGCTGCGGCGGGAGGGCATCGTGATCAATCGCAAGAAGACCCAGCGGCTCTACCGGGAGGAGAAGCTAGCAGTCAGACGGCGACGCAATCGGCGCCGTGCCATCGGTGCACGGGCACCCGCACCGGTTCTGGCATTGCCCAACCAGCGCTGGAGCTTGGACTTCGTGCATGATCAGCTCGCGTCAGGGCGTCGGTTCAGGGTGCTGAACATCGTCGATGACGTGACCCGGGAATGCTTGCGGGCAGTGCCGGACACCTCGATCTCGGGCCGCCGGCTCGTGCGGGAGTTGGCCGATCTGATCGCGGAACGCGGCAAGCCAGGCATGATCGTCAGCGACAATGGCACGGAACTCACCTCGAACGCGGTGCTCGCCTGGTGCGGTGATGCTGGCGTGGAGTGGCACTATATCGCGCCAGGCAAGCCTATGCAGAACGGCTACGTCGAGAGCTTCAACGGCCGCATGCGCGATGAGCTACTCAACGAGACGCTGTTCCTCAGCATGGACCATGCCCGCGTTCAGATCGCGGCGTGGGTCGAGGACTACAACCACGAACGGCCACACTCAGCCCTTGGCTACGAGACCCCGGCGGCATTCGCCGCCGAATTGCATAAGCAATGGCCTGCTCCGCTACGCCCTCCGGGCTCCGCTGCACAGGCCATTGCTTACCCAGCGCTCCTGCGCAACAAAACGGCCTGGCTCTAATCCCAGCTGGTGGAAAGCTGGGGGTCACGTCAG
>CAZBAP010000073.1:0-1325 GCA_964489795.1 uncultured Flavipsychrobacter sp. | reverse complement strand
TTTCACTATCGTTTTGATATTACTCAAACATAGTCAATTGATTAGGATTTGGCTCTTTGAAATATTGTTCTTGAGTTTGCTGAAATAGTTGTCTTATTGGAATTCTTTCAAAGATAGTTATGCTAACAATTTGAATGATTTCATAAAGAGTTTGTGTTAGTTGCATTTTCTTTTTGGCTATGGCAATTAGTGTGTAAACAGATACTGCGATCCATATTTGTGTTTTTACAGCATTTACAGATTGCCCCCAAAAAGACTTGACTTTTAGATGTTGCTTAATCCATTTGAAAAAGAGTTCTATTTTCCAGCGGTGCTTATAAAGAGTTGCTACTTCTGTTGCTTTAATTTTAAAGTTATTTGTTAGAAAGATGAATGTTTTCTTAGCTTCAGAATCGTAGTATTTTATTCTTCTCATTTTTTCTGGATAGTCTTTCGAAGCATAGTGATTATTCCACAGTATTAGTTGGTCACTCTTTACACCTTTCGTTTTATTTGATGGCAGAGTCGTGACACGACGCCAGCTCATATTTGCTTTTGCACGGGTTATGAAATAGGCATCCTGCTGGTGAATTTTATAAAGTCGTTTTAGGTCCAAATACCCTCTGTCCATGACGTAAAAACTGTCTGGTTCGAAGCGAATGATATCTAGCAAATGAACCTCATGTACCGAGGCCGGAGTAATGTGTATGAATGCTGGAATTGCCGTCCTTAAGTCTAGTTGAGTGTGCAATTTTATTCCTGCTTTTGCTCCTCGAAAAGTTGCCCAGAAAAACGTCGATAAACATAAATCGATTGTGGTTGCATCTATAGCAAATATGTTCTCTTTAATAGAAACGTCCAGGTCGTTTTCACCGAAATATAGATCTTTGGCTTGTTGAATTAAAAGCATGGCCAAATCAAAATAAATCAGGTAGGAACGATTCTCGTTTGCAGTTGAAAGCGTGCTTTTTGAAACTACATTACCAATACCGAGGTGATAGGTTTTATCAATATTTGCTTTTAGGCAAAGGATTGTATCGCTCAAACTCTCCCGATGTGTCAACTGGCCGAACGCCATACACAAAAATTGCTTCCAACAAGTAAAGTCCTTTACCTTAAAATCGCCTTTATGCCGCTTAACAATAGTTTGAAACTGCTTATGCGAAATAAGGCTTGTCAATTGCGAAAAAACATATCGCCCTTGGTTCATAGCTTTGAATATCAGTGGGTTAACAATAACCCAAAGCTTCAAAAAATCAAATCGTTTCCAACAAAAAATCTCAGCAAACCCAATACAGACAATACTTTCAAAGAACTGAACTGACAAACATCAAAACGATAGTGAA
>CAZBAP010000072.1:0-1344 GCA_964489795.1 uncultured Flavipsychrobacter sp. | reverse complement strand
ACCCAGCACGAACTCGAGATGGTCACGCTCGAGGAACTCGTGCCCAAGGACCACTTGTTGCGCAAGATCGATGCAGCGGTGGATTTCGAGTTCATCCGCGAGAAGGTGACGCATCTTTACTGCGCCGACAACGGCCGTCCGGCGCTCGATCCGGTGGTGCTGTTCAAACTGCTGTTCATCGGCTACCTGTTTGGCGTGCGCAGCGAGCGCCAGTTGATGCGCGAAGTGCAGGTCAACGTCGCCTATCGCTGGTTCGCGCGCTTTCGCCTCACCGATAAGGTGCCCGATGCGTCGACGTTCTCGCAGAATCGTCGTCGGCGCTTCACCGATACGGCCGTGTATCAGGAGATCTTCGACGAGATCGTGCGTCAGGCGATCGGTCACGGCATGGTTGATGGCCGCGTGCTCTACAGCGACAGCACGCATCTGAAGGCCAACGCCAACAAGAACAAGTTCGATGTGGTGCGCGTGGAGCAAACGCCGTCGGCCTATCTGGCCGAGCTGGATGCGGCCATCGACGCGGACCGTGCCGCGCACGACAAGAAGCCGCTCAAGCGCGACGACGATGACACGCCGGGGCCCGGCAAGGACATCAAGGTTAGCCGCACCGATCCCGAAAGCGGCTATATGGTGCGCGACGACAAGCCCAAGGGCTTCTTCTATCTGGATCATCGTACGGTGGACGCCAAACACGCGATCATCACCGACACGCACGTCACGCCTGCCTCAGTGCATGACAGCCAGCCGTATCTGGCGCGGCTGGATCGCCAGCGCGCGCGCTTCGGGTTCGAGGTGCAGGCGGTGGGGCTGGACGCGGGCTACTTCACGCCGGCGATTTGCCAAGGTCTGGAGCAGCGCGGCGTGGCCGGGGTGATGGGGTATCGCACGCCCAATCACAAGCCGGGCAGGTTTTATAAGCGCGAGTATCGGTACGACGCGTATCGCGACGAATACGTGTGTCCGCAAGGCCACGCGCTGTCGTACAGTACGACCAACCGGCAGGGCTATCGGCAATACAAGTCCGATCGTGCGATCTGCGAGCGCTGCCCGGTACGCGAGCGCTGCACGCAAAGCGCCAACGCGGTGAAACTCGTGGTGCGCCACGTCTGGGAGCGCGCCAAGGAGCGCGTGGATGCGCGGCGGCTGAGCGAATGGGGCCGACGCATCTACGCGCGTCGCAAGGAGACGGTGGAGCGCAGCTTCGCCGATGCCAAGCAGTTGCATGTGCATCGCTACGCGCGCATGCGAGGGCTGCGCAAACTCGCCGAGCAGTGCCTGCTGGCGGCTGCGGCGCAAAACATCAAAAAGATTGCCCTGTTGCTGGCCCGCCTGCGGCGGCTTTTA
>CAZBAP010000071.1:0-1345 GCA_964489795.1 uncultured Flavipsychrobacter sp. | reverse complement strand
CTCGGCTGGCCGCCGAGGTGGCCCGGCGCGGGGCGACGCAGTTCGTCGATGGCGTGCGACGTATCGACCTGGCTCCGGTGTCCAGCCCCGAGCGTGTCGTGGGTGAGGTGGCCCGAGCTTGGCAGGTGGTCGAGGAGCGCCAGTGCCCTCTCGACGAGGCTCTGCCCCGGCAGTTGGGTTCACGTCACGTCCTGCTGGTGCTCGACAACTGCGAGCACTTGCTGGACGCCTGTGCCGAGCTCGTCGATTGCCTGCTCGACATGTGCGATCACGTGCATGTGCTGGCCACCAGCCGCGAGCCGCTGGGGGTCGAAGGCGAGCACGTGCTTGCTGTGCGGCCGCTCGATCTGCCCCCGGAGGGCGCGGGCGTCGATGCCGCGACCGGCAGCGCGGCCGTGCGCCTGTTCGTTGACCGCGCGCGGCATGTCGTGCCGGCGTTCGACCTGGCTGACCACAACGTTGCGGTCGTGATCGACGTCTGCCGTCGGCTCGACGGCATTGCGCTGGCGCTCGAACTCGCGGCTGCGCGCTTGGCCACCTTGTCGCTGGAGGATCTGCAGCGCATGTTGAGCGACCGCTTCCGCCTGCTTACCGCCGGCGGGCGCGGTCTGGCGCGCCATCAGGCGTTGCATGCCACCTTGCAGTGGAGCTACGACACCCTGAATGCCGACGAGCAACGCCTGCTTCGCTGGCTGTCGGTGTTCGCGGGCGGGTGGACCTTGGCGTCGGCTGCCGCGGTGTGCAGGGCCGACGAACCCGAGATCGAGGTCGCCGACCGGCTGCGCCGGATCGTCGACAAGTCGCTCGTCGAGCTCGTCCGGCAGCCTGACGGCGGCGCCCGCTACGGGATGCTGGAGACGGTGCGCCAGTTCGCGCTGGATCAGTTGCTGGCCCATGGAGAGGCACGACCTGCGCGCGACGCGCACCTCGATCACTTCATTGGCGTGGCGCAGGCGCTATGCGAGCGAATGTCCGAAAGCACCGAGATTGCCTACGAACGGATAGAGGTCGAGCTCCAGAATTTCATGGCGGCGCACCAATGGTGCGACGAGAACCACATCTCGGCTGAACTTGGTCTGGTGCTTGTTACTCGCCTGCGGCGCTACCTTGGGGAGCGCTGCCCGTTCTCAGTCGGGGAACGGTTGTTTCAGCAGGCGCTTGCTCGCCCGGGTGCACAGAGCGAGACCCTCGCGCGCGCCGATGCGCTGTTCTCGCTGGGTCAGCATCTTTGCTGGAGCGGTCGGCGAGCGGATGCGGCCGGCATCCTGCGCGATGCGCAGCGCATTGCGGAGATTCACCAGGCGCCCGACATCCAGAGCCTTTCGCTCACGTTGCTCCTGCACGC
>CAZBAP010000070.1:0-1370 GCA_964489795.1 uncultured Flavipsychrobacter sp. | reverse complement strand
GGCGACGCGTTCACCGCGTTCCAGCAGGGCACCGACAAGAAGGACACCGGCAAGGTGGACCTGCAGTCGATGGTCGACTGGTTCGCGGCGAACAAGACGGGATCCCCCGACCTCGCCCAGCGCGCGGTCGGCACCGTCCTCTCCGCTCCCGCCGACGCGGCCGGCTACAAGGCTGGGGAGAGTGTCACCCTGAACCTCAGCTCGCTCGCGTTCACCGCGGGGGAGCAGGCGCCCGGTGACGTGACCGTCTCGCTCGGCGGCCAGGATCTGGCCACGGCCCCCGTGAACGCGGCCATGACGATGGACGCCTTCGATGAGGCGGGCACCGCGACGCTGACCTTCACCATCCCGGAGGGCGTGACCGGCGTGCAGGCGCTGCAGGTCTCGGTCGCCGGCACCGGAACCGCGGTGCAGCTGCCGATCACGGTCGCCGGATCCGACACCGGATCCTTCAACGGCACCGTCTCGGTCGGGGCGGCCAAGGTCCTCGCGGGCGAGAAGCTGACGCTGACCGGCCAGGCCTTCGAGCCCGGCGAGACGCTGACGCTGCAGCTGCGCGAGCAGGGCAAGAAGCGCACGGTCATCGACCTCGGCACCGTCAAGGTCGCCGCCGACGGCTCGTTCTCCGTGTCGCCGGTGGTGCCGCGCTCGACCAAGGGCGGTGACTACCTCGTCGCCGCGACCCAGGCCGACGGAGACGAGGCGACCGCCGCGGTCACCGTGGTCCGGGGGAAGGGCCAGCTCAAGCTCGGCTCCTCCTCGGTCTCCGCGGGCGGCAGCATCACGATCGCGGGCTCGGGGCTCGAGGAGAACGAGAAGGTGGCGCTCGAGCTGCACTCCACCCCGGTCTCGCTCGGCTCGGCGACGAGCGACGCGGATGGCGCATTCTCGGCGACGGTCACGATCCCCGCGAACACCACCCCCGGAGAGCACCATGTGGTGGCGATCCTGGCGGACGGTTCCCAGATCACCGCGGCGCTCACCGTCGTCGCGGCGGGATCCGTGGCCGGCGGCGGTCTCGCACTGACCGGTGCAGACTCGGGTTCGTTCCTGCTCCTCGCCGTGGTGCTGCTCGCACTCGGGCTGGGCTTGGTCGTCGCCCGTCGTCGCCTGCGTGCGGAGTGATCCTCCCGCGCTGACCGGTGAAGGCCGTCGGATCCTCGGATCCGGCGGCCTTCACCGTTCGTGAGATCCTCGGCGGTCGTCCGTGAACCCGGAATCGCGCACGGGGCCGGCGCCGAGGATCGTGTGCATACCCTCGGCCGCGGTTCCGGGTGACCCGGGAATCGTGCACAGGTCCGGCGCCTAGAATGGTTCCATGCCCGAACCCAAGCCTGAGAGCTTCTCGGCCATCCGCGGGGCGCTGAAGT
>CAZBAP010000069.1:0-1400 GCA_964489795.1 uncultured Flavipsychrobacter sp. | reverse complement strand
AGTTCGCCGTTAAAAAGGCTGAGATAGTTGAATTAATTAGAACATAGGCTGGTTTTCGTATAGATTGAATTGCAGGATTATGAGGTTTTAAGTTGAAAACCTTGCAATTTTTTAAGGGGAATGAGCATGCGTCCTCACACGAGAAGAGATTCCGGCCAACAAGATTTATTTCGCTCCCGCTTAGATCAAATCATTAATATGCAGCATCCATTGTCTCAATTGACACGATTGTTGGATTGGGAAGGGTTAGAACAAACGTTTAGCGTTTATTATGCAGGGTTAGGTCGTCCTGGGTTGGCCATTCGATTGATACTGGGTCTTCATCTTTTGAAGTACATTTATGCTTTGTCAGATGAAGAGGTATGTGCACGCTGGGAGGAGAATCCGTATTTTCAATATTTCTGTGGGGAAGAGTTCTTTCAACATCGCTTTCCGATTGAACGGTCATCGATGAGCCATTTCCGTAATCGTATACCTGCGGATATTTTGGAGAAAGTTCTGCAAGAGAGCTTAGCAGCAGCGCATGGTGCTGGTGCTCTTTCGTTAAAGGATTTACGCCAAGTTGTGGTAGATACGACGGTACAAGAGAAGGCGATAGGTCATCCGACAGATCATGGCTTAATGCTTAAGGCTACAAACAAATTAGGTCAGCTAGCACGCACATATGGGCTTAAGATACGTCAAAGCTACCAACGTGTCATGAAGAGAGCAGCGATTCAGGTGGGTCGTTATACACACGCCAAGCAATTCCGGCGCGCAAGGAAACAATTGAAGTTTATGCGCACACGTTTAGGCCGTTTAATTCGTGATGTGGAGCGTAAAGCCAAAGCCGTTTTATCAGAGATACCTCGACAAGCTGCTCAGACATTACGTAAAGCCAAGAGGATTTATGAGCAGAAACGCGGAGATAAACGCTATCTTTATTCCTGGCATGCGCCTGAAGTTGAATGCATTAGCAAGGGGAAAGCTCGTAAGCCCTATGAATTCGGATGCAAGGTCTCGTTGGCAACACAACTTAAGCCCTCACGAGGGCGGCATTTTATCCTGCAGGCTCAAGCCGTTCATAAAAACCCATATGATGGACATACCCTTGCTGGTGCGTTGGAACAATTGGAAAGAATCATCGGACGTTCACCAGAAGAGGGCTATACTGACGCACGCTATAAGGGCCATAAAGTCAAGAACGTACGCGTGATCTTATCGGGTCAAAAACGAGGTATTACCGATAAAATCAAGAAGAACATGCGACGACGCGCAGTGATTGAACCTATCATTGGACATGCCAAAAATGATGGCTTACTGGGACGTAATTGGCTTAAAGGCAGAAAAGGTGACCAACTCAATGCTCTCTTTGCTGCCATCGGCTTCAACCTTAGGCAGCTCCTTGGCTTCCTAACTGA
>CAZBAP010000068.1:0-1401 GCA_964489795.1 uncultured Flavipsychrobacter sp. | reverse complement strand
CGTGCGCTGGGGCGGCGAGATCATCAAGGTCGAACCGCGCGCGGACCGCACCTGCCTGGAAATCCTCGGACGCGAGCTCTACGACGATGCGCGGCCAAAGCGCCGCGACCCCAGCCAAGGCCGCTTCGTCGCCTGCAAGCAAGGCTTTCTCGATCCGGCAGAGTATCCGACGGGCCGCGACGTCACCGTGGTCGGCGCCCTCGACGGCAGTGAGCGCCACAAGGTCGGCGACTACGACTACACCTTCGCCAAGGTCGATGCGAGCGAGGTGTATCTCTGGCCCAAGCGCGTCGACTATCCGCCCGGCTACTACGACCCGTTCTGGGGGCCGTGCTACGGCGACCCGTTCTGGGGACCGGGCTGGGGCGGTTGCGGACGCTGGGGCTGGGGCGGCTACTGGGGTGGCCCGCCAGTCGTGATCGTGCGGCCGAATCCGCCGCCGCCGAAATCAGGCAAGTGAAAATCCGCTACTCAGCCGGGCGGCCAGTGCATCTGCCGCCCGGCGAGCAGGTGCAGGTGGATGTGGTAAACGGTCTGGCCACCGTCCTTGTTGCAGTTCATCACGCAGCGGTAGCCGTTGTCGGCGAAGCCCTGCGTTCTGGCCCATGACGTCGCAGCGACGAACAGCTTGCCGAATACGCTCGCGTCGTTCGCGGTCACGTCGTTCAATGTGGCGAACGGCTTTTTCGGAATGAACAGCACGTGCACCGGCGCCTGCGGGTTGATGTCGCGGAATGCGAGCACGTCGTCGTCCTCGTAGACGATCTCGGCCGGGATTTCGCGGCGGATGATCTTGCCGAACAGGGTATCGCCCATTACTTGGCCTCCGTCAGTTCTCGATGAGTTGGCGCCCGCCGAAGGCATGTGCCAGCGTGCCACGGTCGATGAATTCGAGCTCGCCGCCGAGCGGCACGCCATGCGCAAGACGCGTGGCGCGCACACCTGCCGCACGCGCGATCTGGCCAAGCAAATGCGCGGTCGCCTCGCCCTCCACCGTGGGATTGGTCGCGATGATGAGTTCGCCCACTTCGTTCTCGGCGAGGCGCGCGGCGAGCAGGTCGATGCCGAGTTCCTTCGGCCCCATGCCGTCGAGCGGCGAGAGACGGCCGAGCAGGACGAAGTAGCGCCCGCGATAGCCGGTCGCCTGCTCGACCGCGAGTTGATCGACCGGCGTTTCGACGACGCAGAGCAGGCTCGCATCGCGCTGCGGGCTGGCGCAGGTGGAACAGATCGCGTCTTCGCTGAAGGTGCGGCATCGCGTGCAGTTGCCGATGCGTTCGACCGCGGCGGCGAGCTTGTCCGACAGCTGCTTCGCGCCGGCACGATCGCGCTCGAGCACGTGGAAGGCCATGCGCTGCGCGGTCTTCGCGCCGACGCCGGGCAGGCAGCGCAGGGCATCGA
>CAZBAP010000067.1:0-1406 GCA_964489795.1 uncultured Flavipsychrobacter sp. | reverse complement strand
CCGCGCCGGTGCCGGCGACACCCTGAAAGCGACCGTTCACAACCAACTCCCCACGGATACCTCCATCCACTGGCACGGGGTTGCGTTGCGCAACGACATGGACGGAGTGCCACCGATCACGCAGCAACCCGTCAAGGCAGGAAATAGCTTCGGCTACGACTTCATCGCCCCCGACCCCGGGACCTACTGGTTCCATCCCCACACGGGTGTGCAACTGGATCGCGGCCTGTACGGGGCGCTCATCGTCGAAGACCCCGCGGAGCCGGGACGTTACGACGACGAGTGGGTCATCGTCCTCGACGACTGGCTCGACGGTGTCACCGCCACACCCGACAAAGTCCTCAAAGAACTCTCCGCCGGGATGGCCGGCATGGGCGGAATGGGTGACATGTTCATGCGCATGGGCAACACCCTGATGGGCGCAACCTCAGACATTCTCGCCGGTGACGCTGGCGACGTCTACTACCCGTATTACCTCATCAACGGGAAACCTCCCGCCGACCCATCCCAGTTCACGGGCCGACCCGGTGACCGCATTCGGTTGCGGATCATCAACGCAGGCAGCGACACCGCGTTCCGACTTGCTATCGGCGGCCACGCCCTGACTATCACCCACACCGACGGGTTCCCCGTCGACCCGGTCGAAGTCGACAGCATCCTCATCGGCATGGGCGAACGGTATGACGCGCTCCTCACCCTCGGCGACGGCGTCTTCCCACTCGTCGCACAAGCAGAAGGCAAACGCGACCGAGGGTTTGCACTGATCCGCACCGCCGACGCAACCCCACCCGACCGCGATGTCGCCCTCCCCGAGCTGTCCAGCAAGAGAATCGGCACCACCGCCAGGGTTGGCACCGCGGCCAAGCTCACCGCATCGAAACAGGTCGTGTTGTCCGAGCGGCGACCCGACCGCGAGATATCGATTCCACTCACCGGCAGCATGGAAGCGTACGACTGGGCGATCAACGAACAGCGTTTCGACATGAGTCGGCCCCTCGGCAACGCATACGAAGTCCGGAGCGGGGAACGAGTTCGGCTCACGGTGACGAACAAGACCACGATGTGGCACCCATTCCACCTGCATGGCCACACGTTCCAGCACTCCGACAACGGGCCACGCAAGGACACCTCGATCATCCTGCCCGGGAGAAGCCTCACGGTCGATTTCGACGCGGACAACCCGGGGCTCTGGGTCGCGCACTGCCACAACCTTTACCACGCCGAGTCCGGAATGATGACCGTCATCGGCTATTCGAACTAACCCCACGACAATGCCACCCGCTCAGTTCCAGCCAGAAACGAGACGCCAGAGACGTCCTGTTTCGCAAGTCGAGACGAGCCGGCCCTATGAGGGCTCTTCGCAGTTGAGGGTGTAGTCGAGGGTCGGGTGCGGGTTCGCGGATAGA
>CAZBAP010000066.1:0-1416 GCA_964489795.1 uncultured Flavipsychrobacter sp. | reverse complement strand
TTGAGGGTGTAGTCGGGGGTCGGCGGCTGGTTCGCGGTTAGACGTCGAGGTCTTCCAGGATGGAAGTTCTCACACTGACCATCCGCCGGAAGACCTCGACGTGCACCACGCTACCTTCGCCGCGCCCGACTTGACCACGTTCTGCCGCCTCGATGAGCTCGGTCTCGAAGTGATCGGGCAGCTGCTTGAGCCGGACCGTGCTGTGCTGGAGTGTCGTGTCGTCGACGACGACCCGTGGTGTCGGAGCTGCGGTTCTGAGGGGGTGCCGCGTGACACGGTGATCCGCCCTCTCGCGCATGAGCCGTTCGGGCATCGGCCGACGACGCTGCTGGTGCGGGTGCGCCGCTACCGGTGCGCTCATTGTCGACGCGCCTGGCGGCAGGACACGTCGAAGGCGGCGGCGCCGCGGGCGAAGATCTCCCGCGGCGGGATCGGATGGGCGCTCACCGCGATCGTGGTCGACCATCTCACCGTCTCCCGTGCCGCCGCAGGACTCGGGGTGTCGTGGCACACCGCGAACACCGCGATCCTCGCCGAAGGCAAGCGGCGGCTGATCGACGACCCGACCCGGTTCGACGGTGTCACCACGATCGGTGTCGACGAGCACGTCTGGCGTCACACGAGATTCGGCGACAAGTACGTGACCGTGATCATCGACCTCACCCCGGCCCGCAACAAGACGGGCCCGGCCAGGCTGCTGGACATGGTCGAGGGACGTTCGAAGGCCGTGTTCAAGCAATGGCTCGCCGCACGCCCCAAGGACTGGACGAAACGGATCGAGGTCGTCGCGATGGACGGGTTCACCGGGTTCAAGACCGCTGCGGCGGAGGAACTGCCCGACGCGGTCCCGGTGATGGACCCGTTCCATGTGGTCCGTCTCGCCGGCGACGCACTCGATGTCTGCCGTCGCCGCGTCCAGCAGGACATCTTCGGCCGGCGAGGCATGAAGGGCGACCCGCTCTACCAGGCGCGCCGCACTCTCCACACCGGGGCGGGCCTGCTCACCGAGAAGCAGCACGCCCGCTTGGGGACGCTGTTCGCAGCCGAGGAGCACGTGCAGGTCGAAGCGACCTGGGGCATCTACCAGCGCGTGATCGCCGCGTATCGAGAACCCGACAAGAACCTCGGCAAGCAGAACATGAAGGCCGTGATCGACGCGGTCAGCACCGGCGTCCCGACCACGCTGGTCGAGATCCGCCGCCTCGGCCGCACCCTCACCCAGCGCGCCGCGGACATCCTCGCGTTCTTCGACCGGCCCGGCACCAGCAACGGGCCGACCGAGGCCATCAACGGCAGGCTCGAGCACCTCCGCGGCTCCGCTCTCGGCTTCCGCAACCTCACCAACTACATCGCCAGATCGCTCCTCGAAGCCGGAGGATTCAGACCCCAACTACACCCCTAATTACGAAGAGCCGC
>CAZBAP010000065.1:0-1453 GCA_964489795.1 uncultured Flavipsychrobacter sp. | reverse complement strand
GGGCTTGTCAAGTTTTCTGTGTAAGCGGTTCGGGATTGGTTGTCAGAGGTAGGGGTTGATTCGTTCGGGATAGGCCAGCGCGAGCTGCTCGAGGGCTTGTTTCCAGTTCGTGGTGACGTTACCCTCGATGAGCCTGCCGGACGCCTTGCGTCGGCTCGCGGGGAGCCCGCGTTCCTTCTCGCGTTCGCGGGCCCGCTTGTCCTCGATGTCGCAGATCGCGAGCCAGAGCAGCTTCACCGCGGCGGCGTCGTTCGGGAAATGCCCCCGGTTCTTGGTGATCTTCCGCAGCTGGTAGTTCAGCGACTCGATCGCGTTCGTCGTGTAGATCACGCGGCGCAACTCGGGCGGGAATGCCAGGAACGGTGTGAACCGGTCCCACGCGTCTTGGAACGACTTCACCGCGGACGGGTAGCGGCGCCCGAGCTCCGCGCTGCTGAACTCCTCCAACGCTTCGAGCGCGGCGTCCTCGTTCACGGCCTGGTAGATCGGTTTCAGCGCGGCAGCGACGGCCTTGCGGTCCTTATAGTTCACGAACCGCATCGCCGCGCGGATAAGGTGCACGACACAGGTCTGCACGGTCGCTTCCGGCCAGGTCGCCGCGACCGCGTCCGGGAACCCCGTCAACCCGTCGCAGCAGACGATCAGCACGTCGCGGACGCCGCGGTTGGCGAGTTCGGCGCAGACCGACGCCCAGAACTTCGCGCCCTCCGTGGCCTGCACCCAAATGCCCAGGACGTGCTTGATCCCGTCCATATCGACGCCGACAGCGATATGCGCGGCCTTGTTGCGCACGTGCCCGCCATCGCGGATCTTCACGATGATCGCATCCAGGTAGATCACCGGGTAGATCGATTCGAGCGGCCGGGTCTGCCACGCGAGGACCTCGTCGGCGACCTGATCGGTGATCTTCGAGATCGTCTCATGCGACAGATCGGTGCCGATCGTGTTCACGAGGTGATGCTGAATATCGCGGATCGTCATCCCGCCCGCGTAGAGCGAGATGATCATCCCATCGAGCCCGTCCAACCGGCGCTGCCCCTTCGGGACCAGCATCGGGGTGAACGACCCGTTCCGATCCCGCGGGACCGCCAGCTCGATATCGCCGACCTCGGTGGCCACCGTCTTCGACGTGGTGCCGTTACGGGAATTCGGGAATAACGACGCCTCCGCATCACCCCGGTCGTAGCCGACGTGCTCGGTCAGCTCCGCGTCCAGACCCCGTTCCAGCGCAGCCTTGAGCATCCCGCCCAACAGGCCCTGCTCGCCCGTGAGAGCCTCGCCCGCGTCGATCTTCGCGAAGATCTCATCCATCGCGCCCGACGCCTTCAACTGGTCGGCGAGCTCCTTCTGCCGACGGCGACGCTCCTCACGCTCCGGACTGATCACATTCATAGTCACAAGTGTCTCCTTCAGAGATGAACCTCACCCCTTACACAGACCATCTGACAGGCTC
>CAZBAP010000064.1:0-1481 GCA_964489795.1 uncultured Flavipsychrobacter sp. | reverse complement strand
GAGCCGAGTTCACCGCTGCGCCTCGACGGCAACGGCGGTGGCGGACAGCCGAAGCAGAACCAGAATGCGCGCAAGCCGAACCATGCGCGTCGTCCGCATGCGCAGGGGCCGAAAGGCCAGCAGCCAAAGCCGCATGCGGCGGCGAACAAGCAGCGCAGTTGGCGCGGCGGGCGCGACGCGCGGAAGGCTTAAACCACGCGGGCCGATGCAACCAACAAACAAGCCCGTGCAACCACTACGCACCCCAAGCTTGCCTCAATATGGCAACCCATCTAGCGCATGAGCAAGTCGGAGTCGTTGACACACGACTCCGATTGAATGACGCTGCTGCGACGGGAAACGTCATTTTGTTGTAGCCGGCGTACAGGGGAGCGCATGGAAATTGCATTTTCTAATGCCGCGATCGACGCGGAGTACAAGCGATGGGCATCAAAAATTGATCAAACCGATCAATGTGACACGCGTGAGACCGTTGGCGTACTTGACGTTCTCAGGGCACATTTCTTAATTGCGGACTATTTTTACGGGAAGGAAGCTGGCCTAGGCGGCATTGGTCCACGCGACCTGCATCTTCTTCACTCAGCCGTGTATAGGCAATTCGTTGCTTACGGTGGCGATTGCAAGTGGAAGACCCCCTATGAAAAGGCCGCCACGCTTGTCTTCGGTCTTGTAACAGATCATCCCTTCCACGATGCAAACAAGCGCACAGGTCTGCTCATCTATCTTTATGCATTGCATAAGATGAATAGGCAGCCTACCAATGGTCAGAAAGAGCTTGAGGACTTCATGGTGGAAGTAGCGGAGCGAAGTCTTTCAAAGTACCGACGAATGAAAGACCTACTGAAGCGTGAAGATGACGCCGATGTATTGTTCTTGAGCGATTATTTGAAACGCCATTCTCGCGAGCGCGACAGCCGCTTTTACACGATCACCTACAACGAGCTCGACAGGCGGCTTAGGGATTTTGGCTACTGTCTAAGTAATCCTCACAAAAACTATATAGATATATGTCGTATGGAGAGCTACAAGGAGTTCCGGATCTTCGGTAAGAAGCGCGAGAGGCTTGTTACAGTTGCACAAGTTGGATTTCCCAGTTGGAAGAGCCAAGTTGGAAAAGGCGCGATCTCCACGATAAGGAAAGCGACCAGATTGACGCCGGAACATGGCGTTGACTCTGCCTCTTTTTATCGCGGGGCTGATCCTCTGAATTCGCTTATAGCGCAGTACGAAGGCCCTTTGCAGCGCTTAGCTTTTAGATAAAAAGTTAATCTGTAGGGCGCACTCCGCGCAGCGTTATCGAATTTGCACTTCGAGCGCCGCCACCGCCGCTTCAAGCTTCGGCCCAAGATAACAATGCGAGCCGCAGGCGGTCAGCCCAGCTTGTGCAAACGTCGACAAATACCATTTCGGCGAGCGCGCGATGAAGCCGTGCTTGTCGCCGTCGAGCGCGTCCTTCGACGTGAACAACTCCAGGAATGCGA
>CAZBAP010000063.1:0-1490 GCA_964489795.1 uncultured Flavipsychrobacter sp. | reverse complement strand
GTACTGCTCCAGGTTCTCGGACCTGGGCTTTCTCATCTTCGGCATCGTCGGCTCCTTCCCCATCGTCGGCAAGCTTCGCGGACCGCTTGCGGGGGAGCGTCAGTGCGTTCGGGGCCATGCAGTACTTCGCGCTCGATGGCCCCTGGGGGACCGGCGGCGCATGTCGACGTCGGGTGGGCGGGGCTCATCCGCACAGGCACTCGCACGGGCTCGGCGAGGTCCGAGGACCGCCGTCGGCTCACGCAAGATATCGGGCTCACCGCCAATGTTTGCTCCCTTCAGCACCTCCGCACCGCCAGGCGGGCGAAGCTCACAAGCTCGTTCGAACAGGTCTCAGCGTGCGGTCATGCGGCCGCCTCCTGGCTGAAGCGGAAGGTCGAGCCGTCCACCCAGATGTGATGCAGCACGCTGGCCAGGCGCCGCGCGACGGCTACGCAGGCGCGCTTCAGCCCCCGCGCCTTGGCCAGCTTCAGGCCCCAGGCCTTCAGCGCCGAGTGTGTCCGGCTGCGGATCAGCATCGACATCGCCGCCTCGTAGAGCAGCGTGCGCATATCTCCGTCGCCGCGCTTGGAGATGTGGCCGCTGATGTCGACCTCGCCCGACTGGAAGCGTCTCGGCGTCAGCCCGAAGTGCGCGCCAAGAGTCCTTGATCGGCGGAAGCGCGATGGGTCGTCGACGGCTGCCTTGAACGACAGCGCCGTCACCGGGCCGACGCCGGGTACGCTCATCAGGCGCCGGCAGACCTCGTCGCCGGCGGCCAGCTCTGTGACGATCCGGCTGAGACGCTCGAACTCGGCGAGCAGCACATCGCGGGCGCGCAGCATGCCGTCCGACAGCCGCGCCAACAGAGGATCGTCCGCCGTCGCCTCGCGGATCGCCGCGCCCATGCTCTTGCGGCCGGTGGCGTGCAGCTTCACCCCGAAGGCCTTCAGCGTGTGGCGAAGCGCGTTCTCAAGATCGAGCGCCTTGCGCTTCAGGCTCCGCCGATGCGCCAGCAGGATGCGCATCCGGTGCGCCTGGTCGCTCTTGACGTGGACCGACTTGAACCAGCCAGCGCGCAGGATTTGGGCGATCCCCAGCGCGTCGGCCTGGTCGGTCTTGTTGCGCTGGCTGGCCAGCAGCGCCCGCGTATGCAGCGCCTCCAGGCAGATGATCGGCACGCCGAGCCGCTGCAACCCCTTGTGAAGCCACGGCGCCAGCGAGCCCGTCTCATGGCCGGCCTTCTTCAGCGTCCGCCGGTACGGCCGCAGGACCTCGGCGATGGCGTCCGGCTCCGTCGCCACCGACGTCTCAAGCACCACCTCGCCGTCGGCGGTGATCACGCACACCGACGTCGTCTTGGTCGACACATCCAGTCCAGCGAAGTGGGTCATCCGCGGCCTCCTGGGGCCGCGCGGCGGGCGCGTCATCGCGCCCTGATCTACCGGCGGCGACACCGCCACCTTCGATCCGTCGTCAGAGGCTGTCAGCCCTGGAGCACGTTGGCACTC
>CAZBAP010000062.1:0-1493 GCA_964489795.1 uncultured Flavipsychrobacter sp. | reverse complement strand
CAGACAGGCCGGTAGATGGTGACCATGTCCATTTGCTCCATGTCCATGATTTTTCTTCGGCATATACGAGATCTATGGGAACAAGTGTAAGGCCGGGATTAGCGCAGGCATTGTAAGTATCAATAACAACATTAGGATATGGGGCTGGCGGCTCAGAGTAATATCCGCCGGCAATGGTGCAGCTCGGTTCGCGGAACGCACTGTCTATACCATTAACGCCATTAAATACATAAGCGCATGAAACAACAGCACTGTCACCGGCAGCGATCGTACCCACTTTGAAGATGATACCAATACCGATATCACCGGGATGGTTAACACCAACATTGTAATAAGACGTGCCTCCGAATGAAGTGTTCATAGCCCAACCATTTGCAAGGTCTTCTGAGATAGATAATCCCCAGAAGTTGTAAATACACGCTACCGCGCGACAGTCTTTAGTACACAATGACATTGGCGGATTTGTAGAGCTGGTACCGGTTGCGGTTACTTCTACCCTATGATCGGCATCATTCTGGAAATTGACCATGTTGTTGGTGTTGAACGCACCACCCGGCCATGTTTCGTCATTATCGGGATCGCAAGACCTCCAATAATATACACCCGGAATAGCAGCACCACTGGTGTTATAAAACTTAGTTGTCATTATCACCGCAGAAGCAAAAGTATCCACACGAGTTTCGGTCTTCATCTGCAGGTTGCCTGAAGAAGTAGTTCCGGCCCAGTTACCGATGATCCGTCCGCCTGCGTTGCTATAAGACGTGATACCGCCACCGGTCATAGTGCCGCCACCGGTAAATGCATAACCTGTACCTGAGAACTGGTATGCCTGAACGCGGGAGGTGCCATTATACTGTACTTCCCATCCTTCGAAAGGACTACCCGGGTAAGTATAATCGCCCATAAACGCGGGAGCACCCGTGGTCCAGCCATCGTGCCCGAAGTCATACACCTCAGCAAGCCATGCGCCGGGAGTAGCAAAAGGACTACCGCAGCACTGGTGCGGGTGATACCCCGCAGGCGGAGGGGCAGCGCCGAATGAACCATTGCCCTGCATACCTATTTCTACATATGCACCCTGCAAGTAAGCATTTGTTCCCACAATCTGTCCGAGCGAACGAGTACCGTAAGCGGAAAAAAGAATCACAGAAACAACTAAAAAATAAAGCTTTCTCATAATTGCATCATTATTAAACCAAAAAAGGATATTAATTGTATAAGGGCGAAAAATCACCGGTTATAAATTTACTCAAGATTTTGTAAAATACTACTTTTTTGCCTAACAACCATTAAGAAATATTCATAATTATTAACCGCAGGTTATAATATTGTTTTTAATAATTATATAGTTTGCGAATTAACCTAATATAAAACAGGAATACCACTATATAGTGGTATTCCTGTTTATCTATAGCGGGTATTTACCCGTAATTATTATCGTATCAGCGTTACATCGCCCTTCTGCTCCAGGGTCTTGCCGCCACAGTCATACT
>CAZBAP010000061.1:0-1537 GCA_964489795.1 uncultured Flavipsychrobacter sp. | reverse complement strand
AGCCGAGCGCCGTCGCGACGAGCCCGCGCTCGCGATGGACGTTTTCCTGCGAACGGACCCAATCGAAGAAGTCGTCGAGGAGGGGGCCGAGCTTCGCGCGCCGAAGATCGCGCCGTCGAGACGGCGGTTCGTTCGCCCACGACGCGTCGAGCTCGAACATTCTTCGTATTCGATAGAGGCCTTCGGTTCCAATGGTGTGCTTCAAGACGGCCGCCTCCCAGAACTTCCTCCGCGCGTGGCTCCAGCAACCGACCTCCGTCGGAGCCTCTGCGCCGTCGTTCGCCTCGCCGCGAAAGAGCGCGTCGTAGATCGCGTGGGCATCCGCCTGGATGAAACCCGAGTAGCCGCGAAACATCTCGCAGACGGCAGCGCTCGTGTGCTTGGGCTGGTACTCGAAGAAGATGTGATCTCGGTCGGCGAGGACCACGAAGAAGTGGCCCTTGCGACACGGCTGTCGCTTTCCTTCCGCGAGAAGCGTCGGCTGGATCGCGACGCCCGTCGCGTCGGTGGAGAGGCAAAAGGCATTGCGCGCCGCGGCGGCGCAGGCCTCGACGATCGGGCCGAGCGATGCGCCGACGTCCTCGGCATAGCGACTCATCGTGCCGCGATCCACGCCGACGGCCTGATACTCGGCGCGCGACTCTTGTCGATAGAACGGGACGCCCATTCCGTATTTCTCGAACAGGATGTGCCCGAGCATGCTCGGGCTCGCGAAACAGCGTTGCAGAAGCTCCCTGGGTCGCGCCGTCGTGACCAACGTGACGGCGCCGTCGTCGCCGGTCGTCTTGTAGATCTTCCGTGCGACGATCATGTGGACCGGCCCGCCGCGTCGGTAGGCGAGCCGCGAGCTCTCCTCGAAACCGATGCTCTCGAAACGCCCATCGAGATCCGGGTCGGTCAGCTCGACGCGTTCCTTCGGGAGATCCGTGTCGTGCAGATTGCGCCGCCCCTTGCGCTTGCCCTTTTTCGAGTCGTGGTCGTCACCGTCGGCGGGCCCGGCCTCGACCTCTTCCCCCGACACGATCCCCAGCGCGCCCGCGAGCTCGTCGAGCTTTGCTTTGGTCTCGGCGAACTCCAGCTCGAGCTGCGTCACGTCCGCGCGCTCCGCCTTCGCGACGAACAGCCTTCGCTTCAGGAGCTCGTGCTGCTCGAGCAGCAGCTCGTAGTTCTTGCGATACCGATCGCGCTCGCCCGCTGTCTGCGCGAGCTTCGTCGTCACCGCGTCCAGTTTGCTCGTCGTGTTCGCCAGTGTCGTGGTCGTCGTCGCCAGCGCGGCCTCGAGATCGCGAATGCGCGCGACGAGGAGTGCCTCGCGATCTCTCTCCGCTTCGACCGAGCCCACGACTCGATTCCTAAGACCTCCCGATGCTCGTGTCGATCCCTCGCACGGGTCGCGACCTCATTTCGATCGCACCTCCGCGCTCAATGTACGGTCGATCTCGGGCTCACTTCGAAGCCGTCGAGCAGGGCCTCGAGCGCAGACTCGTCGATCTCCACGTGCGACGCGCCGGCTTCGATCCTTGGAAGCGTGAACGTC
>CAZBAP010000060.1:0-1573 GCA_964489795.1 uncultured Flavipsychrobacter sp. | reverse complement strand
ATCGAAGGCAGCCTCAAAGCCGGACTCGAAGCCGGCGCGAAGCGCATCGATGCGTGAATCGCGCCCTTTCGCGATCCGTGCGGAAGGGCGCGATGGTTCGACGATCCTACTTCTGCGTGCCCAGATCGGGTCGGACGACACCCACGGTGTCGTCGACGATCTCGGCGGCGCTGCCGAACTGCTTCATCGTGGCCGCAGCATCGTCCGCGCCGAGCGCCTTGACCAGTACCTCGGGCAACGACGGCGTCGGATCGACCATGTCGGCAAAGCTCTTCATCGGCAGAATGACGCGCAGATTGTCCCTGCCGCCGGTTTGCCATTCGAGGATGTAGGGATAGGGCCATTTCTGGCTTTGCAACGCCGTGTGGATTTTGTCGATCGCGGCCCGTACTTCGGCGCCGCTGCCGGGCTTCAACTGTCGGGTTATGGCACGGAAGTAGCGGTAGTCGCCGGGCTTGCCGTCGAAATGGGTGTGGGCGGCGTCTCTTTCCGCATAGAAATGCGAGGCCTTCGCGATGTGCGGGCCAACCAGTTTCTGGAACTCCGCATCGTCATTGGATTTCTCGTGCCACGCCTCCTCGGCGTCGAAGTCCTTCCATTGATGATCGTCGGAACGGAAGACGTAATAGCTCAGGTCGGCGCCCGCGATCGGCTGATAGGCCACCCATTTGAACGGGTCGCCGGCCTTCTTGAGCCAGACGACATATTCCTTGACCGCGGCTTCGAACTCTTTTGCGTGATCGGCCTTGGGCCAGACGACCCAGCGATCGGAGACGTTGCCTTTGCTATCTTTCGTCGCAGCCTTGTCGGCTGCAAAAACCGTCCCGGGCACGAGCAAAGTCAGCATCAGCAATCCCGCCAATGCCGTGAAGCGATTGCGAGCGTTCATGAAGCAATCCTCCCTACGTTGTGGTTGATCCACCGCCGGGGCGAAACGATCCGCCAGGCCGGCGGGGAGCGGGCAGTATAGGGCGCGCGACGGCGGGCGCAATCGGATCCAGTTGAGTATACTTAACACTTTTTCCGGCTGCCTGAGCGCAGCCTTCGACGCAATTTCCGGAAAATGCTGCAATGACGGACAACACCCTGCCTGTGGACGAAAACAAGCTGGTCGCCGAGCGCCGTGAAAAACTGCGTGTGTTGCGCACACAGGGCGTGGCGTTTCCGAACGACTTCGCGCCGGATGCGTTTGCGGGCGATTTGCAGGTCGAGTTCGAAGGCAGGACGGCGGAGGAGATCGAAGCTGCCGGGCGCCACGTGAAGGTCGCGGGGCGCATGCTGCTCAAGCGCGGCCAGGGCAAGGTCAGCTTCGTCCAGATTCAGGACATGAGCGGACGTGTCCAGCTCTTCATCCAGGCGAACGCGATCGGCGACACCTACGAAGCGTTCAAATCGTGGGACATCGGCGACATCGTCGCGGCCGAAGGCGCGTTGATGCGCACCAAGTCCGGTGAATTGAGCGTCCGCGTCGAGAGCTTGCGCCTGCTGACCAAATCGCTGCGCCCGCTGCCCGACAAATGGCATGGCATGGCCGACGTCGAGCAGCGCTACCGTCAGCGCTACGTCGACCTGA
>CAZBAP010000059.1:0-1581 GCA_964489795.1 uncultured Flavipsychrobacter sp. | reverse complement strand
ATCGACGAATAGGTCGTGAACATGCCGGCCGAGCCAGGAAGCGCCGGACTTGTCGACGATGCGGTTGACCGTGAGGTCCTCCTTGGGAAGCGCGCCCCAGATCGGGAGGAGCAGCCCGGTTGCGAGATAGACGGTCTCGGTGACAAGTTGGCTCTCGTCGGCTGCATATTCCTCCTCCCACAGCGCGTTGAACCTGGCCTTGGTGACGGGCTCCCAGGCGGACTCGTCGAGCCGGTCGGCGCGCAGGTACTCGCTGCGCAATGGCCGCACGAGTTCGTAGCGGCGGATCATGTGGCCCTCCTCGTCCATGTGCGAGGGCGCCGCGATGCCGAGCGCGACTTTGCCCGACTTGTCATTGCGCAGGAACAGCGGCTGTTCCTCATAGGATGCCATTTTGAGTACCCGTTCGAGCGAGAGCACCCTGCGCCGCTGGGTCAGCGACAGCTCAAGTAGGTGCGAGGTGGCGCCGGTCACAGAATCGGTCCGGATCACCGTGTCGGACAGCACCTCGCAGGCCTCGACCGCCACGGTCTCGACGCCGATATCGAAGGTGCCGGCTTCCTTGGCTGCGGAGACGCGGGTTTCGACAAGGGTCAGGAACTCGTCGAAGATGGCGTTCTGGACGGCGATCTTCATAGCGAGGATGCGGTTGAGCCAGCGCTGGATCGGCGGCAGGTCCTCACGCAGAATCCCGTCCTGGTCGGTGAGTTCGAGCCCGCTCATCCGCTGGAACTCCGCCAATGTCGTGCTTTTGAGCTTGGCCATCGCCAGCAGGCCGTACCAGTCGTGCAGGGCATGCTTGGCATAGATGCTCTCGAGATTGTCGCTGGCATCAAACATCCCCTGCCCGCCGGTCTGGCGTTGGCCGCGGGTCAGCGCACCCAATGCGTCGAGCCGCCGGGCGATCGTGCTGGTGAACCGGGCCTCGCCTTTGCAGTCGGTGGTGACTGGCCGGAACAAGGGCGGACAGGCTTGATGGGTGCGGTGGGTGCGCCCCAGCCCCTGGATCGCGCGATCCGCGCGCCATCCGGGCTCGAGCAGGAAATGGACCCGGCGCTGCTGGTTCCTGGCATCAAGGCTCGCGTGATAGCTGCGGCCTGTGCCACCTGCATCGGAGAAGACCAGGATACGCTTGGTTCCGGTCATGAACGCGGTCGTCTCCGCAAGGTTTGTCCGGGGTGAACGGCTTTCGAGGCGCTGCTGTCCCGATCCGTCACGGACGAGGCGTTTGCTACGCCCGGTAACCTCGGCGACGGCCGTCACACCGTAGTGCTCGAGCAGGGCATCGAGCGCGGTCGGGATCGGCGGCATGGCGCAGATATGCTCGATCAGGTCGGCGCGCGCGGCCTCGGCCTGCGGGTTGTGGACCGGGTTGCCTGCCTCGTCCCACATCGGTCGCGAGCGCACGTCGCCAAGTTCGTCCTTGTATTCCTCCATCTGCCGGGTCGGGAAAGCCCGGGTGAGGTAGTCGACGACGTACTCCTTGCAGTCATAGGCGATATCGAGCGCCTCACGCTCAGCCGGTTCCAGTTCATCGAGCCGCCGGTTGAGGATGGATTCCGCCGTGCTCACCAGTTGGAC
>CAZBAP010000058.1:0-1593 GCA_964489795.1 uncultured Flavipsychrobacter sp. | reverse complement strand
TGCGCCACATCAGGCACCAGCTGATGTCCTTTATCAGCCAGAACACGATATGCAGATTCTCCGTGCGCCGGTGCGCGAGTGGGACGGAGTATATTGGTGTGGACATGGCATTGACCCAGAGGTTGCGTCCCGCAACTGGCAAAGCGTCAGCGCTGTTGCAAGGGAAGTTGTGATTGCGAATGATTGGAATACGTCGGCCATGTCGGCGCGTAGTCGTCGGCCTGATTGCCCCAAGTCGACCAGCCGTTGCGCGATCCACGCGCGAACAGTTCCAGGTAAGGCCCGGGCGAACAAGTCTCTATGAGCTCGTACATTTCATCCGGCTTGCGCGAATGTTCGCGTTTCATCGTGCGCAGGATGTTTACTTGGCGGCGGCCCGGCGCCAGCGTCCGTGCATTCTTGCCGCGCACGCCGAACAGGACGAGCTCGGTTGTGTTGCGGAAGTAGAAGCCGACGCCGCGGCCATCGGGGCCGCCATCTTTGCGCACTTTGTGCCAGACGATGTTCGACTTGTACGCGAAGCCCCAGGCTTCCATCACGCGTAGCCCTTCGGGTAGCAACGCGTTGGGCACCCAAAGATACAGATGCGCCACGTCCTCGGCGGCGGCGCTGATCGGCAGCGCGAGGATTTCCTCCAGGCTCATCGTGCCGTAGCGATTGAGCCGCTTGTGCTCCGGTGCCATTTTGCCCGTGCGGTTCTGGAACTGCCACGGCGGGTCGGCAAGGATCGTGTGGAAACGTCGCGTACCGATCCGGTCGAGAAAATCCTGTATCGCGAAATTCATGGTTTCCAATCCGAAATCAGTTTTTGAGTGATGCCAAGCACGAGCACGGGGCAGCCGCCATTGCGTCCTGCCTTCAGACGGTAAAGCAGTTTGCCCATCCACGTCGTGCTCGCGCCGTACTTCGGCATTACGCCAAGTTGCTTGAACACGTCGTTGAGTTCGGCGCTGCGCGTGAGCAAGACTGCAGCACTGATGATGCCTGCCTCGTGGAACGCGCGAAACGCATAGAGATCGCGATCGAAGGTTTGGTCCTTGCTATTCCATTCCACATCGAACGCGACTCGATTCTTGACGAAATCGACCTTATGGCCATCGAGAAAATCCTCGATGCGGGATTCTGCTCTATTGACCCCCTCATTCGTGTGCGTTTCCACGCTGACAACAAGGTCACCGCGTATTCGCGTTTCGTGCCAGCCCTTGGGACGTAACAATCCCGCGAGCCGCTTTGGAATTTGCGATTCGTTGCCACCTTTGGCCTGTATGTCGGCCAAGGTGAGGCGGAATTGATTCAGCGCATCGACCAGCTCGGCGAGTTCCCTCGGACAACTCGTATGCAGCACCTCGGCGGCATGGCGGTAGTTGTGAACCTCATACAGGTTCTGAAATTTTTCGGGCAGATGGTCGTTGAGCGCCATGGGCGCAGCGTAGCCTCGCGTCGGGAATTCGGCAATGCGCACATGCGCATCCAGAGTAAGCGCGCGACGTCTCATCGTGTAAGAATGTATCGATGAACCTACCATCTGCGGTCTATCGCCGCGCCCTCGTCACCGGCGCCAGCGGCGACATCGGCGTGGCGATCTGCGCGGCG
>CAZBAP010000057.1:0-1594 GCA_964489795.1 uncultured Flavipsychrobacter sp. | reverse complement strand
AGATTGGTGCGCTTTGGCTTGAAACCCAGTATCCATGCGGGTTCCGGGCGGTTGCCACCCCCGCAAGATGAGCGCCCGACCGCCTTGGCGGCGGCCGTGGCGGTACATTGAGCGCCCACCTGCCGCTGCCCACTGCCATGCCCGCCTTCGCCCTGCGCTTCGTCGGCCAGGAGGCCTTGCCGCCTCGCCTGAGTGAGTTCGACCGGGAGCAGTTCTTCACGCTCAGCTCGGCGGACGTGGTGGCCATCCGGGAGCAGTTCCGCAGCGACCACCGCCTGCCCGCCGCACTGATGCTCATGTTCATGCGCGTGGCTGGCCGACCGCTCGACGGTTTCAACGTGCTACCCCGAAACCTCCTTCGGCACACCGCCCAGGTCCTGGCTGTGTCGCCGCCGTCCATTGCCAGCCTACGCTCAATCTACAAGCGCCGGCAGACGCTCTCCAAGCATCAGCTCTGGGCCAAGACCTACCTTGGCCTGCGCGAACTTGAGATCGACGACGAAGCCGCGCTGACCGCGGCCCTGCTGGCCCAAGCAGCCGACGCCTCCCACGCCGATGACCTGGTCCAGGCGGCCAGCCACTGGTTGTTCACGCGGCGCATCCTGATCCCAGGAGCGCGCCGCCTGCAGGACTGGGCTCGTGACGCATTTGCCGCGGTGGAGGCGCACATCCTCGGCGCGGTCAATGCCGCCGTGCCACCGGCAGCGGCCCAGAAAGTTGTCGACGCCGCATACAGCGCTCGGCCGGACACCGACACGACGCACCTGGAGTGGCTGAAGACCCCGTCGAAGCGTCACGGCCCCAGCACTCTGACCGAAACCGTCGACAAGGTCCGCTACCTCAAGGAGCTCGGTGCACACGACTGGAACCTGAGAGCCGTATCGCTGGCCAAGCAGCAGGCCTATGCCCGTCAGGTCCAGGCCAGGCGCCCTGTGAAGACGCGAGAGATCAAGCCATCGCGCCAGCTGATCGAGTTGATCTGCTTCCTGCGGGTGACCCTGCTCGAGCTCACCGACGTCGCCCTCTTGCAGACCAGCCGGCGCAGCCAGCAACTGTTCCGCGAGGCAGCGGATAAGGCCCAGTCAAACCGTGTCCGGGGCACAACAGGCCTGATCCAGCAGGCGGCCAAGGCACGATCCGTCCTGCACGACGAATCCAAGACTTGGCAGGCGCGAGTCCTGGAAGCCAGAGAACTGCTCGCCGAGCTCGGCGAAGCCGCCAGCGGCAGCTTCGTGTCCTTGGTTCGCAAGGCCTTGGCGGAAGACAGCCAGCGTGTGCGCGCTTGCCTGGGAGCGCTGAAAGATTTGGACTTCGGCGGCCGCGCCAGCGATCCGGGTTACGAGCAGTGGAAGGCATGGTCGGAGTTGCACCGCCAGGGCGTGACCGAACTCAAGGACGGGTTGGCCTTGCCGGATGTGGGTGCAGCTTGGCACGGCCTGGTCCGCGATCTGGACCCTCGCTCAGGGTTTCGTGCGTACGAGGCCTGCACGATGATGTCGCTGCGAAAGAGCCTGCGCCGAGGCAGCGTTTGGCTGGACCACTCGCTGAGTTTTCGGGAGCGAGACCAGATGCTCATCCCGCTCGCGGACTGGGC
>CAZBAP010000056.1:0-1616 GCA_964489795.1 uncultured Flavipsychrobacter sp. | reverse complement strand
TGAATATGAATATGAATATGAATATGAATATGAATATGAATATGAATATGAATATTTAATTGGGATCGACATGGATACGACTCTACCTGAGTCGTATCTTATCTCACGACAGGCTCGAAAGCCCTACCAATTAACTCTAAACTAGTACAAATTACATATTACAAATTACAAGATACAAGGAATAAACAAGAGACACTACAAACAATTAAGTGCAATGTAAGCCATAAGCCAGCAGCACCAGAGTACAATTAAATTAGATTAAATTAGATTAAATCAGATTAAATTAGATTAGGTTCAGATGTAGATAAATAAGTACTAAAAAAAAATAAATCATTTTATATATCTCTTTCTAATTTCTAAAGCTTTCTTTATATATTCTAATACTATCTCTCTAATTTCTTTTCCTCTCTTTCTCCACCCTACTCCTATCAATATATTCAACTGCCATTCTTCTTCCATATTCTCTACATACTCTAACTCACATTCATTTCTTATTCTATCAAACATCTCAACTCTCTCTCTTACATACATTGGACATGCTAATAGAAAATGTTTCTCATCTTCTATATCTTCACACAAACACACTTTACATACTCTTTCTTCTTTATTTTCTCCTCTCCATCTTCCTGTCTCTATTCTTAATTTATTTGTTCCTCCTCTCAACATAGTTAGATGTCTTCTCTTTTCTCGAGCTAATTCTATTACATAATCTTCTAAAACTAATCTATTTTTCAACTTTCTATATAATCTAAGCTTACTTTTCTTCTCTACTCTTTCTCTCCAATCTTCTTCTTCTTTCTGTTTAACTAACTGCTTTACTACTTGATTAAAATTTTTACCTTGGACAGGTTTATCATTCTCCCAGATGCTCTCCAAATGTAAATCCTTTAAGAATTTCCAAGTCCAGAAGCACCAATTTTTTTTATCCCTCTTCCCCCCTTTGATAAACTCATCCCTTCTTTGTTTATATATCTTATATATTAACCTATCTTTATTCTTCATATTTATTAATTTATACCAAAATCTAAGTCTAAGTATAATTCTACGACTACTTATCTTTTCTAATCCTAATTCACCTTGGATAACTTCTCGTGTGGTCATTTTACTTACTCCTAATACTCTTCTACCCATCTCTATCTGCAAATTTTCTCCCTCTTTCCAAATTTTTTCCCCCCAAATTTCAGCCCCATAATCAAGTATTGGTCTCACCAATACTTGCCAACCTCTTAGCAAGGCTTTCGCACCTACCCCTTCCCTTACCCCAATCCCACAGAGCCCCCTGGTCCGTTTCCGAGCTTTATCTAAAATTTTACTTAAGTGAGTTTTCCAATTAAAATTTTCATCCAGGACCAGGCCTAAATACTTATAACTATAAACTTCTTGCAACTCACTCTCACCTAATCGAAATTTTTGACTCTCTTTTCTTTTCCCAAAAATCATAATATTACTCTTATCTTTATTAAATCTAAATCTATTCTCTCTACTGTATACATACACTACATCTAACATCTTTTGTAACATTGTTGCATTCTCTGCTACAAGAACTATATCATCAGCAAACAAAAGTAAACTCACAACTATCTTTCCATATCTCGCTCCTCCTACTTTCTTTACTT
>CAZBAP010000055.1:0-1653 GCA_964489795.1 uncultured Flavipsychrobacter sp. | reverse complement strand
AAGAGCGCCGATGCTAGCGCGCCGGGGCGATCGAACGCCCCTGCCTCAAGTCACGCCCGGAACTGCAACCGCCCGGATCGCTAGCGCCGCGGCGCAACGTCCGCGCCGGGTCGAGTTTTCCGGCCGCTTCTTGCTCCGGCGTACTCCGCGGGTGGATGGCCGGTCAGTTTACGGAAATCGTTGCTGAAATGGGCCTGGTCGAAATAGCCGAGATCCTGTGCCAGGTCGCACAAAGCCACGCCGCGCAGGTCGGCGAGGCGTTCCAGCGCTTCGTAAGTGCGGTAGCGCTTGATGACCCATCGCGGACTGGCACCGACGTAACAGGAGAAGAGGCGTTGCAATGCTCTCTCGGTCATGCCACTGCGCCGAACGAGATCGCAAACCCGAGTCAGCGCGGAATCGTGCTCGACCTCGCCGACGGCTTGCCGCGCAATCTCGACCTTGGCATCGGGAGCGGGCAGCTTTTTGCGAAAAAAAGCGCATGCGGCCTCGACCATGGCGCGATCATCGCCGGCCCGCAGAACTTTCGTCTCGGCGACCGACGCGTCGGCGAAGATTTCGTCCGCGCAAAGGGATCTATCGGCAAGCGAGCTGACCGGCCGCTCGAGGAACGGAAAAAAAGCACCCGGGTGAAACTTCGCGCCGAGAATGCAGCACGATCCCTTGAGTTCGCGAACGAATCGATGCAGTTGCACGCCATATACGAGTGAACGGCCCGGCGCGAAGACCAGATGCACGGCCGGATGCGGCAGCAGTTCTCTCGTTTGAGGGGCGCCGCCTTCGAGATTCCAGCGTTCAATCCAAAAATGCTCGATCCATGGTGCGAGGTCGGGCGGCGGAGCATGGCGCAGATGCTGATAGCTGCCCGGCGGCGGTGAATGACGCAGCACTCCGCAGCCCTGGCCCACAATGTCCCGCATGTCCAGCACCTGCTCGGGCGCCGCAAGGGTTTCGTTTCGTCGGCTTTTTCCAATCATCCGGGAAACCTCAAAGGAACAATCGTGCGCCCATCATCCGTTCAAACTCGAGACGTAAACAGCATATGCCCATGATCCAATGTTTCGTATTCACCTGCTTGCTGTGCCTGATAGGAATGACAGGAAGCGCACCGTCACCCGCACGAGCCGGAGAACGCGACGCACTGACGCCCGTGCGACAAAAATTCCGTGCGTTCAACCGACACGATGCCGATATGATAGAGCGCCTTTACGCCGCCGACGCTGCGCTGCATTCGCCGGACTATCCCAGCCTGATAGGCAACAAACCGATCGCGGATACCTACCGCAAGCTCTTCGCCATGATCCCCGATGCGCAAGACAATCTTGTTTCCCTCGAGCGCACCAGCAATCACGCGTATGCACGTTTCGTGATGACCGGCCATCTCGGCGGCGCTCAGGACAAACCGATCACGCTGCGTCTGATGTCCGTCTACACGATGGAAAACGAACGCATCACGGAAGACGACACCTACTACGATCGCAAGATGTAGCGCCGTCGGGCCGGGTCGGACACGCCGAAAACGGAGACCGGGAGGGCCGGCCAACGCATGCGCGGGTGCGGGGCAGACCCTGCGCCTATTCCGCGACCGCAGTCGGACGGCCCTGCGCGCGATAGACCACACCGCCTTTCATCACGAAATCGACCTTGCGCAGC
>CAZBAP010000054.1:0-1655 GCA_964489795.1 uncultured Flavipsychrobacter sp. | reverse complement strand
ACGCGTGGTGTCCTCGCCCAACCTGCCGTACGGCATCGTTTGATCGCCCCGGCGCTTGCGTTGCCGGCAAGCGCCGTGGCAAGACTCGCTTGTGCCCCCCCGGGGGTGTAAGCTGCCTGCCACATCGCATCGCCTCCGGGGAGTCGTATGACGCTGTCACGCCGGGAATTCATCGCCACAAACGGAGCCCTGCTGGGTGCTGCTGCATTGCCTCGCAGTCTGCTCGCCGAAGTAGAGGCGCGTTCCGCGCCGATGCCGGCGCTCAAGGACTGGGGCCAGATTCGCCGCCAGTTCCGCCTGACGCCGGAGTATCTCCATTTCTCCGGCTTCTACATCGCCTCGCATCCGCAGCCGGTACGTGCCGCGATCGAAAATTTCCGCGACGTGCTCGATGCGAATCCGTTTCTGACGGTCGAAAACGGGATGTTCGAATCCGAAGCGCAGAACCTGCAGGACAAAGTGTGCGTCGATGTTGCAGCATACCTCGGCGGCAAACCCGACGAGATTGCGCTGACGCCGAACACAACAACCGGCCTTGCGCTGGTCTATCACGGTCTGCCGTTGCAACCCGGCGATGAAGTGCTCGTGACCACGCACGATCACGTGGTGCACCATGAGGCGATTCGCCTGTCGACCGAACGCAACGGCGCTTCGGTGCGCAAGATCAAGCTGTTCGACGAGGCAGCGAATGCCAGCGCAGACGCCATCGTTTCGCGTGTACGCGAGGGCATCGGCCCGAAGACGCGAGCGCTCGGCATCACATGGGTGCATTCGGCGACCGGCATTCGCCTGCCGGTGCGCCAGATTGCCGACGCGCTCGGTGAAATCAACAGCAAGCGCGATGAAAAGGAGCACGTGGTGTTGGTGGTGGACGGTGTGCATGGCATCGGCGCCGTCGATGCGACGATTGCCGACCTCGGCGCCGATTTCTTCTGTGCCGGCACGCACAAGTGGATGTTCGCGCCGCGCGGCACCGGCATCGTCTGGGCGCGTACGCAGAACTGGGCGCGGCTGCGCCCCCTGATTCCATCGTTCTCGGATCTCGAGCTGTACAACGCATGGAAGGAGCAACGGCCGGCACGTGGCCCGAACGTTGCCACACGCATGTCGCCGGGCGGATTCCTTGCCTACGAGCATCAGTGGGCGATGGGCACAGCATTCCGCATGCACCAGCAGATCGGCCGCGAACGCATTGCCGCGCGCATCGCCGAACTCAACAGTCGGTGCAAGGAAGGCCTCGCTGGCATCGCGAAAGTGCGCCAGCACACGCCGCGCGCCCCGGCGCTCTCGGCGGGCATCTGCTGTTTCGAGGTGGAAGGCATCAAGCCGGTCGATGTGGTCAAGCAGTTGCTTGCGCGCAAAGTCATCGCAAGCACCAGCCCCTACGCCGTGACGTACGCGAGGTTGTCGGCCGGGTTGATGAACACGCCAGAACAAGTCGACAAGGCCGTGGCGGCGGTGCGCGCGATCGCAACCTGAAGGCGGCAGCCGCGCACGCCGCGTTCGAAGCGGGTGCGGACAAGCGTACAATTGGCGTCCAGCCAAATCATGCGATGACGCCATGAGCACGACTGCCCAAACCATTCCCGTTCGCGTCGTTTCGACGGAGGCCGCGCCGCTGCGCTTCGTCACCGCCGCGAGCCTGTTCGATGGCC
>CAZBAP010000053.1:0-1666 GCA_964489795.1 uncultured Flavipsychrobacter sp. | reverse complement strand
CGAACACAGGCACATAGATGATCGTTACTTTAACCGCCGCGCTGTCGCCCTCACAACCGTCTATGCTCTGGCTTACCCACCATGTGTAGGTGCCCGGTACCGTATCGGTGAATGGTATTGGCGTAGGCGCCAGAGGGTTGGTATTATAATACCAGTTCAGGTACGAGTTGGCAGAGCTGTCTACAAGGTAGTTCAGCGGTGCGGCGTTCGCATGCTGGCAGTACTTCGTGTTACCCGTATATGGAAGATCGGGCTTGCGCTTGATCACTACCTTGTCCAGTGAGCTGTCGCTCACGCAACCGAATACCGATGTCTCTGTAACATAGTAAGATATCGTATCGGGCGCTACATTGGTAAGTGGGGTAGGCGCTATCAGCGAACCGGGTATTACGCCGGGGCCATACCATTTCAGTATATCGCCAGCACCGCTGGGGTTAGCTACCACCGGCGACGGTATCTGGTACTGGCACCATGGGGTAGGCGTAACGATAGGCGGAGCCGGTTTCGGATGAACGGTAATGGTTACAGGCGTCCTTGGCCCTTCGCAGCCGCTGTCTGTCTGGCTTACCCAGTAGTTGTACGCGCCGGAGGCATTGATGTTCGGTAATGGCTCGGTATGCACTCCGGTGATACCGCCTGTGGGTACTGTGTACCAGTTAAACGTAGCCGATGAGGTGGCAGGCATTACTGTCAGCGGAACTATAGGCCCGATAAACTGGCAGTACTGGTTGGGGCCCGTAACGAGTGGCGCTACAGGTGTAGTGATCACACGTACTGAGTCGGTACCGCGGTTGCTCTCGCAACTGCCTACCTTCTGTGAAGCCCACACATGGTACAGGCCTACTGTACCTGTGGGTATGGTGGGGGCTGTGGTGGTACCTGTGCCTCCTACCGCGCCCGGATACCAGTACACCGAAGAGCCGGGTACTAGGCCGCTGACCGTAAACGGTATGAACGGCTGACCCTGGCAATAGGGCGACGGATCCGTGATAATAGGTGGTGGCGGCTGCGGTATCATATGCGCTGTTGTAAACGCAGTATCCTTACAACCAAATGGTGTAGTAACTATGACACGGTATACGCCTGTGTCCGCATCCACATAGCCGGGACGTGTAGGGTTCTGCAGCGCTGAGGTGAATGCAGGAGGGCCTACCCAGTCGTAAGTGAAACCGGCACCGGGAGGGCCACAGGTGAGCAGCAGCGTATCCAGGGCACCCTCGCACAGAGGGCCGTTATTGTTGGCCGTAATGACGGGCGTAAAATGTACTGTGACAGATATACTATCCGTATCATGGACACCGCCAAGGGTTCGTACCACATAGTACTTACCGGTGTCGGTATAAAGAGCGGGGTACTTCCACGGATACTGCAATGTGCTGGTAAAGCCTGAAGGGCCGTACCAGTAGTAGGTGCAGCCGGTAGAGTCACCCACTCGTTTGAGGAACAATGTATCACCATAGCAGGGGCTGTTGGCACGTACATTGTTACAGGTGATGAACGTGATATACATGGTCTGCAGACCGCAGGTAGCAGGATTAACACCTGTAACCGTATAAGTAATGGTAGGAGGTAATGCTGTGGTAGTAACCAGTACATGCGCGCCTGTAGTAGCAGACAGGCCGGTAGATGGTGACCATGTCCATTTGCTCCATGTCCATGATTTTTC
>CAZBAP010000052.1:0-1673 GCA_964489795.1 uncultured Flavipsychrobacter sp. | reverse complement strand
AGTTACGGGCAGACGGATTTCAAATGCCCAAACTGCAGCAAGCCCTGTTCGTTAGTGGCAATTTTAGGACAGACCACAATAAATTAAAATAACAATGAAAAAAACAATCATAATATTGCTTTTAGTTTTCGGACAGCTTGCATTTGGACAAAATAAAATTCAAAAAATAGATAATTTTCTTAATTCCTTTTCAAAGGAAATAAAACTGAATGGTAATGTTTTAATTGCCGAAAAGGGTAAAGTGATTTATAAAAAATCGTTTGGTTTGTCAAATGAAATCACAAAAGAAAAACTAAATGAAAATTCAATTTTTGAATTGGCATCAGTTTCAAAACAGTTTACTGCAATGGCAGTGGTAATCCTTAAAGAAAAAGGAAAATTAAGCTACGATGACAAAATTTCAAAATACATACCCGAACTTATTAATTATAGCAATATAACGATTAGGAACTTGCTAAACCACACAAGCGGACTTCCTGATTATTCAGAAATAATGGATACCGTATTCGACAAAAGTAAGATAGCAACCAATAAGGATATTGTTGAAATATTTGCAAAAGAAAAACCCGCATTATTATATGAACCAAATACAAAATGGGAATATAGCAATACAGGATATGCACTTTTGGCCTCAATCATTGAAAAAGTTACAGGAATGTCTTATGCAGATTATTTGAACAAAGTAATTTTCAAGCCATTAAAAATGACAAATACTTTTGTTTATACAAGGAGATATGCACCAAAGAAAATTAAAAATTATGCTTACGGATATTACTATTCCGACAGCTTAAAGAAATATGTTTTGCCTGACGATTTAGAGGAAACTAAAAAGGTTATTTGGCTTGACGGAATTGTTGGAGACGGAAATGTAAACTCAACCGTAATTGATTTATTAAAATGGGATAGAGCTTTATACGCTGACTTACTAATTTCAAAAGAAAGCAAAAAAGAAATGTTCACTTCATCAGAATTAAGTGATACAACAAAAACAGATTATGGTTTTGGTTGGTTTATAGAAGACAATGGAGTTTATGGTAACATCGTTAAACATACAGGCGGTTGGCCAGGTTATAGAACTCTAATTGAAAGACACTTACAAAATGACAAAACAGTCATAGTCTTACTGAACTATGTTAATAATGAGAGTACTTATATACCAATAAAAATTTTAAGGCAATTGCTTTATAATATTGAACCCGTGAAGTTTATAGAATTAAAAAGTGAAGAGAAAGAAATATTAGTTGGAGAATATCAAAATTTGAAAACAGGAAAAATAGTAAAAATGATATTAGAAAATGGGAAAATATACAAACAATCTGAAGACGGAAGTAAATCTGAACTTAAACCTATTTCAAAAACTAAATTTCAATTAGCTGAAGCTGAACCTGATGTTTTTTATGAATTTATCATCAAAAATAATAAGGTTGAAAAATACATAATGACGCAGCCAGAGGAAAAAGTAGAAAGAGAATTGATAAGAATAAAATAAAAAAACTGCCACTAACAAGGGTTTGCCAAAATGGGGGCAGAAGTGCTGAATTGAACATTTGTAATTCCATTGTACATTTGTGCTACATTGAACATTTGTACTTCTAATTCCCCCACTTCGGCAAGCCCCAAACCGTTAGCAGCAAAGCAAATGCGACACCTTTCAATAGAAAAGACAATTTTAT
>CAZBAP010000051.1:0-1742 GCA_964489795.1 uncultured Flavipsychrobacter sp. | reverse complement strand
TCGAGTTGGTCGAAGGTTCGACGAACCGGATGACGCTGGCCGTGCGCGGCACGCGTTCCACCGCGAGCAACGCGTTAGCGCTGTCGATCGATGACTATGCGTTGGGCCAGCGCCGTTTCTACGCCAACGACACGAATCCCGCTCTGCCGCCCAGTATCGCGGCACATGTGCAGGCGATCACCGGGCTGTCAAACCTCGCCGTGCCTCTCGTGCCGCAGCCACAGCCCAACATCAAGGCTTGGGCTAGCGTGGTGTGCGCCGTTCGCATCGTTGGCTATGGGTTTACGCAAGGATTCGGTATTCCAGCGGCTCTGGGCCAGCAAAAGCCCTTTGATTTTGCAGCCTGCGTAGCAAAAGAGTCTGCGTTCAAACCGTATGACCCGGTGAACGGAAAAGACCCTCCTCCTCCGGCTTGGCAGGGTGCCGACGGTGCGGGTCAAACTGTCGGACTGGTCGAGTTCGACTCGTATACGCCGAGCGACGTTGCCGACTACATCGCACTGATTGACTTGCCTGACACGAAAATCAATGACGTCAGCCCTATACACATCAACGGCGGCGCAGGCACACCCGGTGCGAATCAGGACGAGGTGCTGCTCGACATCGACACTATGCTCGCGATCGCCCCCGGTGCCTCGATTCGCGTGTATGACGCGCCATTCGCAGGCGGTGCGAGTTTCCAGGCGCTGTTCAACCGCATGATCACCGATCACGTAACGATCATCAGCAACAGCTGGGCCTATTGCGAAAACCAGACCACGCTCGCCGACGTGGCCAGCATCGACAGCGTTCTGCAGACCGCCGCCGCGGCCGGCATCAGCGTCTTCAACGGCGCAGGCGACACCGGCAGCACTTGCCTCGACGGCGCCGCGAACACGATCGGCGTGCCCGCCGATTCACCACACGCGACCGCGGTCGGCGGAACTTCACTCTCACAAGGGCCGGGCCATACCTACGGCAGCGAGACATGGTGGGACGGCAGCGGCGGCGTTCAGCCAACCGGCCAAGGCGGATTCGGTGTCAGTCAATTCTTCGCAAGGCCGTCCTACCAGAATGGCTTCACCAGTTCGTCCGCGCGCTCGATTCCCGATGTCGCCTCAAACGCCGATCCGGCACATGGCGTCTCGATCTGCAACGCAAGCGCGGGCGGCTGCCCGACCGACCGACTGTACGGCGGCACGAGCCTCGCGGCACCGACCTGGGCTGCGTTCATGGCACTGCTCAACCAGACCCAAGGCAGCAATCTTGGCGCACTCAATCCGCAAATCTATCCTCTCGCCGCGAGCGGCGCGTTCCACGATGCCGCCTCGATGGGCAGCGATTTCACCCATGTCGGCCTGGGCTCGCCGAGGCTTGGGCTGTTGCATCAAAAACTTACCGCGCAAACTACCGGTCTGGTCGATGCAACCGTGTCGACCGTCTTTGCCTATGGCAATGACAACCTCACCGTGTTTCCCGCTTCGTCGAACGGACTCATGCTGTACGACGACGGCGTGATGACCGGTTACGTCGTGGTCACGCTCGCCGATGCAATGGGTAATCTGGTTCCCGGCAAGACGGTCACGTTGACCGCCAATGCCGGAACGCATGCCACGATCACTCCCGCGAGCGCCGTCATCGGCGCCAATGGCAGCGCAATTTTCACCGTCACCGACCTGACCGCCGAGCCGCTCGTGCTGACCGCGCACGACCAGACCGACGGCGTCGCGTTGACCCAGACCGCCAAATTCGATTTCTTCGTC
>CAZBAP010000050.1:0-1753 GCA_964489795.1 uncultured Flavipsychrobacter sp. | reverse complement strand
GCCCCCTGCGTCAGGATAGTTGCCGCCTCTTGCTGAACTCGGAACCGGGCCGAAGAGGCGACGAGCATGACCGAATACAGCGCGGCCTTCCGAGAGCGGATGGTCCAGAGGATGACAGGCCCGCGTGCCATGAGTGCGACGGCGCTCGCGGCGGAGGTGGGCGTGAGGCAGCCGACGCTGTCGCGATGGCTGCGTGAGGCGAGTATCGTGGAGGGCGTGGCGAAGACGAAGAAGAAGCGGCAACCGGAGGCGCGACCGGCTTCGCAATGGTCGGCCGAGGAGAAGTTCCAGGCCGTGATGGAGGCGGCGGCACTGTCCGAGACGGCGCTGGGGGAGTGGTTGCGCCGCAAGGGGCTCCACGAAGAAGATCTCGCACGCCTCCGAGACGAGGTCCGTGCAGCTGCGACCGGGGCCATGCAGCCGCAGCGGGTCAAGGGCGGTGCGGAGCAGAAGCGGATCAAGGAACTCGAGCGCGAATTGAAGCGGAGCAAAGCTGCTCTCGCTGAAACTGCCGCACTCCTGGTGCTCCGAAAAAAAGCAGTCGCCCTCTGGGGGGAAGAGGGCGACGACACGTGACCGAGGACCGCACCGAGGCCCTCTCCCTCGTTGAAGAAGCCGTCGGCGCCGGTTGCCGGCTCGAGCGAGCCTGCGCCGAGCTCGGGCTCGATCCGCGCACCGTCCAACGTTGGCGAAATCAACCGGCGGCCGGATGCGACCGAAGACGAGGCCCTGGCTCGAGCCCGAAACAGAAGCTCTCCCCCGAAGAGCGCGCGAAGGTGCGAGAGGTGGCGAATAGTCCCGAGTTTCGCAATGTGTCGCCGAAGCAAATCGTGCCGAGGCTGGCAGACCGAGGAGAATATGTCGCGTCCGAGTCCACGTTCTACCGCGTGCTCGGTGAGGCCGGAGAAATGGAGCACCGCGGAGCGGCGAAGCCTGCGACGAACGCGAGGCCGAAAGAGGTCGTCGCCACCGGTCCGAATCAGGTCTGGAGCTGGGACATCACCTACCTCAGCTCCGAGGTTCGCGGGCGCTTCTACTACCTCTATCTCTTCATCGACGTGTGGAGCCGGCGGATCGTCAAAGCCCAAGTCCATGAGGTCGAGTGCAGTACGACGGCGGCGAACCTCCTCGACGAGGCCTGCCGTGAGCACGGCGTCGAGCCGCAGGTGCTGACCCTCCACGCCGACAACGGCCCTCCGATGAAGGGCGCGACGATGCTCGCGACAATGCAGACCCTCGGCATCATCCCGTCCTTCAGCCGTCCTAGCGTGAGCGACGACAATCCCTTCTCTGAGGCGCTCTTTCGGACCCTGAAGTACGTGCCATTCTATCCGCGAAAGCCCTTTGCCTCCGTCGACGCGGCTTGGGCCTGGGTCGAGCGCTTCGTTGCCTGGTACAACGCCCAGCATCTGCACAGCGCCATTGGGTTCGTTACACCCAATGACCGCCATTGCGGCGCCGACGTCGCGCTGTTCTCCGCGCGTCGCAGCGTCTACGAGCGCGCTCGACAGAGTCATCCCGAGCGCTGGAGTCGGTCGACGAGGCAATGGGACGCACCCGCGACCGTCGCGCTCAATCCCCGGGACCTCTCCACTCGCGCTCGGGCGTCGAGCGAGCTCCGCTCCGGAGCCCGCTCGGCGACGAGCATGGTGCCGCAGACCGCGACACCGAAAGGCGCTACGCAATCGCGGCACCATCGTGAACCGAGGGTCGCTGCATGAAGTTCAGGCGGCAACAACCTTGACGCATGCCG
>CAZBAP010000049.1:0-1772 GCA_964489795.1 uncultured Flavipsychrobacter sp. | reverse complement strand
GGGTGCATTTCAAATTCGTGAGGAATCGGAGTTTTGGCTATTTTTTGCTCGAAAAGTGACTAGTTGCTAGTCATTCTCGCACCGCCATGAATTCTTTCGCTCATCAACGTGAACAAATCCTTCAGCAGATGGACCAAATCCGAACCATGGAGCGCGGCTCTCTTCAGGAGGAGCGGCGCCCTTCGAAACTTGATCCGGCGCAACCCAATGGTCCCTACTTTAAACACCAGGTGTGGGAGGCCGGCAAGAACCAGACCCGGCGCGTGCCTCGCGAGGAAGCTGAACACCTGGCCACCGCGATCAAAGGACGCCAGCAGTTTGAAGCTTTAGCCGAGCAGTTTGTGGAGATTACAGTCGCGATGACTCGCGAGCAGCAAGAAGGAGCCAACCCAAAAAAAAACGCGCGGAGTTCCAAACGGCTCTCCAGCAGGAAGCCGGAGGGTTGATCGAGCGCTTCCTCAACCAGAAGCCGGGCTCTCAGAACCTCAGCGAATTGGAGCTGCAGTTGCGTGAGTTGCTTTTGCAGAGTGGCGCACGACTGCTTGAGCCAGTCCTACAAGCGGTGATTGATCAGTGCGACGCCTCGTTCCAGCCTCGCCCTGGCCAGCGCTTCGCCGGACGCAAATCGCTCCAGATCCAGGGCCTTTTCGGACTGATGAAGGTCACGCGCGACTACTATATCGAAGCACAGCAAGGGCATTTCCCGGCCGATGCTGCTTTAGCCTTGGAAGGCGCTTACACTCCTGCACTGGCGCGGATGCTTTGCCGGGCGGCGGCCAAAGGCCCGTACCAGGAAGCCAGTGCTGACCTTTTGGACTATGCCGGGATTAAAGTGCCCGCGAGCCAAATCCAACGTCTCGCCCGAGAAATTGCGCCCGCCGTACCGTCTTGGCTGAAAACACAAAACTCTCAACCAGAGGCCGCTTGGATGTACATCTCCGGAGATGGCACCGGCGCGCCCATGCGCAAAGAATACCTGGAAGGCCGCGTGGGCAAGCAAGCCGACGGTTCGGCCAAAACCCGCGAAGTGAAACTGGGCTGCGTCTTTCTTCAGACCGAAATCGATGACGAAGGCCACCCGATCCGTAAAGAGAACTCGACTTCCTATATCGGGACCTTTGAGCCCGCAGCGGAATTTGGAACGTTCTTGCGCCAGGAAGCGCAACGGCGTGGAATGGCCCACGCGACCAAAACCATCTTCATCGGGGACGGCGCCTCCTGGGTTTGGGAAATGGCGCGGGTCAACTTCTCCGGGGCGGTCCTCATCTTGGACTTTTATCACGCGCTGCAGCATGTGATTGGCCTAGCCGAGGCGCTTTGGGGCAAAGAAACTGATGTGGGCAAAAAGAAAATCAAACTTTGGAAACGCTGGTTGCTCAAAGACAAGGCCGCTGGCTTGATCGAGCAGGCCACGGCGGAGTTGGCGCAGGGGCTAGACACCGAAAAGGCCCGCAAGGAAATTGCTTACCTGGAAAACAACCTTGAACGGATGACCTACGGCACCTTCCGCAAAGCCGGCTATTTCATTGGCTCAGGTGTGATCGAGGCGGGGTGCAAAACCGTGGTCGGAAAGCGGATGAAAGGTTCAGGAATGTTTTGGTCTGAACCCGGCGGACAGGGAATCATCGATCTGCGCTGCGCATTCCTGAGCAACCGCCTAAACGCCTTCTTCCGGGATCGCGCCTCCAGTCATACCGTCCGGAATGATCCGCTTAAGCTCGCGGCGTGACGGCATTTTGCATGACTTCGTCACCAATTTGCGATGCACCCCG
>CAZBAP010000048.1:0-1834 GCA_964489795.1 uncultured Flavipsychrobacter sp. | reverse complement strand
CGCGGCTGCGCCAGAGCACGTCCATCACCACGCTTTCGGCATCGCTGATCGGCATCGTCCACTCCGTTTACATCCGTAACCGCAAATCAGATTACGCTTGTAAATGAAAAAGTCAAGCGCTCCGGTTTCAGCCTCGTGGCGCGCCACTCGTAAAAAATGCTTGACTTCAATACGTACGAACGTATTATTGTTTGCATGGCTCGCCCCTCCCTCCGCGAAAACATTCTCGACGCCGGTCTGCACGTGATGTTCCGGCACGGCTACAACGGCACTGGCGTGCGCGATATCTGCGCCGCGGCGAAGGCACCGCAAGGATCGTTCACCAACCACTTCCGCTCGAAGGAAGCCTTCGCGCTCGAAGTGCTGGACCGCTATTTCGCCTATGTGCAGACCCTGGTCGCCGACGCGCTCGAGAATCCGAAGCGGTCGCCGCGGCAGCGTCTGAAGCGCTATCTCGACGTGATCACCGGGAAGCTCGCCGCGGACGAATTCCTGCGCGGCTGCCTGATCGCCGACTTCAGCCTCGAAGCGGTGCCGCACAGCGAAAAAATACGCCGCCGCCTGCTCGAAATCTTCGCCGAATGGCGCAAGCCGTTCGCGACGTGCATCGCCGAGGCGCAGGCCGCTGGCGAAATCGACCGGACGTTTGCCGCCGACGAACTCGCCGAGTTCCTGCTCGCCTCATGGCACGGCGCAATCCTGCGCATGAAAGTCGAGCGCAGCGCCTCGCCGCTGCAACGCTTCAAACGAATCGCCTTCGCCACCGTGTTCAAGGAGCCCGCATGAATACTTCCGCCGATATCGTTCTGCCATCGATCCGCGTCCTTGATTCGCACATGGCCTATCGCGAAGCGATGCGCGTCGGATCGAACGCGGCCGCTCCCGTCGCCCTGTTCCTGCACGGCAATCCGACGTCGTCGTACATCTGGCGCAACATCATGCCGCACGTTGCGCCGGCCGCGCGCTGCATCGCGCCGGACCTGATCGGCTTCGGCCAGTCGGGGAAGCCCGACATCGAATATCGCTTCGCCGACATTGCGCGCTATCTCGACGCCTTCATCGAGGCGATGCAGATCGAATCGGCCTACCTCGTCGCCCAGGACTGGGGCACCGCGTTCGCGTTCCATCTCGCCGCGCGGCGGCCGCAATGGGTGCGCGGCCTGGCGTTCATGGAGTTCATCCGTCCGATGCCGACCTGGGAGGATTTCCACCAGTCGCCGGCCGCGCGCGAGATGTTCCGCAAGTTCCGCACGCCCGGGATCGGCGAACGCCTGATCCTCGACGACAATGCCTTCATCGAGCGCGTGCTGCCGGGCTCGGTCGCGCGCGGCCTGACCGAGGCGGCCCACGCCGTGTACCGCGCGCCGTTCGCCACGCGGCAGTCGCGCCTGCCGACCTGGCGCCTGCCGAACGAACTGCCGATCGCGGGCGAACCCGCCGATGTCGACGCCGCGCTCAAAACTGCGCATGCCGCGCTCGCAGTGTCGAAATATCCGAAGCTGTTGTTCGTCGGCAATCCCGGCGCGCTCGTTTCGCCGGCGTTCGCGGACCAATTCACCGCTTCGCTGCACGATTGCGAATTGGTGAAATTGCCGAACGGCCTGCACTATCTGCAGGAAGATCATCCCGAACTGATCGGTACGGCGGTCGCGAGCTTCATCGCGAAGCACGAGCACACGGAGCTGCCGAACGCGGTGTGACGCAGGCTCTGCGATAATGAGAAAGACCTATTCCATCCTCATTGCCGCAATGCCCTACACGCCCATCCTAGCCACGCTCGGCTACGTGCTCTCGCCCGACCGCGGGCGCGTGCTGATGATCCATCGCAACACGC
>CAZBAP010000047.1:0-2244 GCA_964489795.1 uncultured Flavipsychrobacter sp. | reverse complement strand
GGAGCCGGAATCGAACCGGCACGAACCTTTTGAGTCCGGCGGATTTTAAGCCAGACGATGGCATCTGCATCGGGCGAACGATGGGCTTGGATGAGGCTTGCTGTAGCAGGTTTTCCCTCTAGCCAATACCTTCGATCATATCCCGGTGCGCGATGCAAACCGCTCCGGTTCCCTTTCGCTTGGCTCCTAGCCGGCTCCTGGAATCGGAGCCTTTCGGGAGCACCCTCATGGCGAAAATCAAACTCACTAAGTCCGTTGTTGACACGGCACAGGCGCAAACCTGCGACGTGGAACTCCGGGATACGCTCGTTCCGGGCTTCTTGTGCAAGGTTACACCAACCGGCCGCAAGGTATTCATGCTTCAGTACCGCACGAACTCTGGCGTGCGGCGCAAACCGTCGCTCGGCCAGTTCGGCGAGCTGACGGTCGAACAGGCCCGGTCGCTGGCGCAAGACTGGCTGGCCGAAGTCCGGCGCGGCGGCGACCCTGGACTGGACAAGGCGGATGCCCGCAAGGCACCGACGGTCAAGGAGCTGTGCAGCCGGTTCATGGAAGACCACTCCAAGCCGCACAACAAGCCGAGTACGCAGACCGGCTACCAGTATCAGATCGACACCTTCGTCATTCCGGCCTTCGGCACCAAGAAGGTTCACGAAGTCACGCGCAACGACATAACCGCGCTGATGAAGCGCATGGAGAAGTCGCCCACCCAGGCCAACCGGGTGCTATCGCTCGTGCGCAAGATGTTCAATCTGGCCGAGCTGTGGGGCTACCGGCCAGACGGCTCCAACCCGTGCCGCCATGTGCCCAAGTACCCGGAGAAAGGCTCGACCCGGCTCATCACCGATGACCAGATGGTCAAGCTGTTCGCCTATCTGGACAAGGCCGAGGCCGAGAACTTGGAGCATCCCATCCTGTTGCTGGCCGTCCGGCTGCAATTCGAGTTCGCAGCGCGCATGTCGGAAATCCTGCTGTTGCAGTGGGATTGGCTCGATCTGCCCAATGGCCGGATGGTCTGGCCGGACAGCAAGACCGGCGATATGTCCAAGCCATTGAGCGAGGAAGCCAAGCGGCTGCTGACGAGTGCCCCCCGCTATGGCGACTCGCCCTATGTCTGCCCGGCGATCATCGACCACCGCAAGCCACTCAGCACACATACCTACTACCAGGGGTGGCGGCGCATCCTCAGCAATGCCGGCGTGCCGAAGGTCGGCACCCACGGCATTCGCCACCGCTCCGCGACCGACATTGCTAATTCGGGCGTCCCGGTCAAGGTCGGCATGGCTCTGACGGCGCACAAGACCGTGGCGATGTTCATGCGCTACGTCCACACCGAGGACGATCCCGTGCGCCAGGCCGCCGAACTGGTGGCGACCCGTCGGCAGACCATCACCAGGAAGCGGCAACCGCAGCCGCAGGAGGCCACGGCATGAGCGCCCGGACGCCCAAGGCCGCCAAAGACGCCGCCCTGCCTGCCGGCTACGCCGGCATCCACGGCGGCATCGTGGAACTGCTGGACACCGCGCGCCAAGCGGCGGCGCGCAGCGTCAATGCGCTAATGACGGCCAGCTATTGGGAAATCGGCCGCCGCATCGTGGAGGCCGAGCAACAGGGCAAGCGGCGCGCGGGCTATGGCGAGCAGTTGATCGAACGGCTGTCGGCCGATCTGACCGCGCAGTTCGGGCGCGGGTTCAGCCGCCCGAACTTGCAGCAGATGCGGTCATTTTTCCTGACTTGGCCAATTCGCCAGACAGTGTCTAGCGAATCTTCCCCCGCGCCATTGTCCGGGCACTCCCTGCTGGCGCATGGGCAGCCTGCGCGGCTGGACGAACTGGCCCAGGTCTTCCCGCTGCCGTGGTCGGCCTATGTGCGGTTGCTGACGGTCAAGGACGAGCACGCCCGCCGGTTCTACGAAGCCGAGGCGCTGCGTGGCGGCTGGAGCGTGCGTCAGCTTGACCGGCAGATCGGCAGCCAGTTCTACGAGCGCACGGCCTTGTCCAAGGACAAGGCGGCGATGCTGGTCAAGGGCGCAGCGCCAAGGCCCGAGGATGCAATCCGGCCCGACGACGCGATCAAAGACCCCTACGTGCTGGAGTTCCTAAACCTCAAGGACGAGTATTCCGAATCCGATCTGGAGGCTGCGCTGATCCAGCGGCTGGAGGATTTTCTGCTGGAGCTGGGCGAAGGGTTCACCTTCGTCGGGCGGCAGCGGCGCTTGCGCATCGACCAGACCTGGTATCGGGT
>CAZBAP010000046.1:0-2327 GCA_964489795.1 uncultured Flavipsychrobacter sp. | reverse complement strand
GGCATTTGAAATCCGTCTGCCCGTAACTGAAGTTGATGATTGCAATATTGCTGATATTTTATTCATAAGCCAAATTTATAACGTCAAGATGGAACTGAAGCTGAATAGCAAACAAAAGTTGATGCTTACAACGTCAAGCCCAAATTGCAGCAAACCAATGTTGGCTGCAGGTATATTATCGTGTACGCAAGTTTACTTTTGATAAAACAATTCTCCAATCTGCTCAATGTCAAAAGTTGTCCCAATTTGTGAGTTAGCAAGAAATGAAACAACTATATTGTCGTCAGGGTAAATTAGTAAGTACGAACTACCGCTAAATGAGTCTCCTGAATGATACCAAATACGGTGTCCGTTCTTGTCTTTGCCAATGTACCAACCTAAACCATAACCTGTTTCTTTATTGTCAGAAGTATGCTGTGTTTGGAAAAGGCTCTTCTTCGATTTTGTGTCAAAGTATGAACCATATAAAATTTCATTACCAATTTTTATCAGGTCTTTACTTGTAGATAAAAGTCCACCTCCCGAATATTTGTAACTCAAATCTCCTAACTCATTTTCTTCACCTGTAACATCGTAAAATTTACTTCTGTTTGAAATCTTGCTTTTGACATTGTCTCCACAAGTGGCGTCTAAACCTAAAGGCTTCCAAATATTTTCCGTCATATAGGTTAAATAATCTTTACCGCTTACTTTTTCAATTATTGCTCCGATTAAATTCCATCCAAATGTTGAATAATAAAACTTTGTTTCAGGCTTGAATAGCAAAGTATCATTTTCAAATATTTTTAGAGCCTGAGTTGAATTGTCATAGTGTTCAGTTCGGATATAATCATTCAAATTATTTTCGTCATAGTCCCGAAAACCTGCTAAATGTCCTGCAAGTTGTCGGGTCGTAATTGGAAAAGATTTTTTTGGAAACTCTGGAATGTATTTTTGTATAGGGGAATCTAAATCTAATTTTTCCTCTGAAACAAGTTTTATTAAAGCCAATGAAGTCAGCGATTTGGAAATACTATTAATTCTGAATTTTGTTGAATCAGAAACATATACTTTGTTGATTATGTCAGCATATCCAAAATTATTGCACCAAATAATTTTGTTTTTTTGGCTTACACAAACTTGCATTCCGTTTACTCCATTTTGGTCTACAAACTCCCTGCATATTTTTTCTGCCTTGCATACTTCCAAATTATCTTTACATTCATTTTCGTCATTTTTGTTGCTGGGAATGTTTGGATAATTACTCAAGGTCACTGTTGCAGCAACTATTCCTCTCACTTTTTTCCACTCTCCAAAACTCGTTTCTCTAACATAGCTTGTGTATTTTTCAGTTGCAGTTTTTGATACAGCAATTCCGATGAAAGTACCCATTAAATCAATGCCACCACCCTTGAATATTTTTCTAATTTCCTTTCTTCCGTCAACTTCAAGAGTGTCAATTTGAATTTTGTTTGGATGTTTAGCTAAGAATTTGTTATAATCGTTTGCAATAAGAGTTCTGTCTGTCAAATCAAGAAGTTGTTCAAATGTTATAAAAAACGGTCTGTCAATTTCTAAATTCAAGTCGGAAAGGTCAAATTCTAACCACCCATTTTTCATTGAAGACTGCATTACAATGCTTTTATTAAGCAAATCTTCCCCTGGTTGCCCTGTTAGTTTATCAACCTCATTCAACCGAATTCTATACTTGAATGATGTTAGATTGTTTCTGAATATTCTAAGCTTTGCCTTTTCAATAAATGCAGGCAGCGTAATTCCGTTTTTAATATTTGATTCTGTATTTTCAATCAGTAAAGAAACAGAACGCCCCGAATACAGTGTATCTGTTTGTAAAACCCCTCCCTTAAAGTCAGCATTACCAAGCTCAAAAATATTGGGTTTCTCCTTTTTTGAACTCACAATAACAGGGCTTAAAGCAACTATTTTTTCGTTCAAAAAAATTACTGTATTGTCTTTTTCAAACAGATAGCGTAAGGGTATTATTTTATTGGCGTATCCAACTGTGGACACTAACAAAGTATCGGAAAGAAATTTTGTAGGCACATAAAGTGAAAAGCTGCCATCTTGATTTGATATTGTACCAACATTAGATTTTCTTAAACCGATATTAGCAAACTGTATAGGTTCTTTTGTCGTGCTGTTTAGAATTGTTCCTTTTAGAGTTTTTTGTCCAAATGTGTTTAGGCTACTTAGAAGGACGATAAAACCGATAAATATTTTTCTTCTCATATGTATTAGAATTACTGCCTTAAAAGTAAATGTCAAAACCAAAAAAAATTGTTAATGCCGTGGTGTTTAGTGTGTGTCGGAATACTTGCAGCCAACGA
>CAZBAP010000045.1:0-2329 GCA_964489795.1 uncultured Flavipsychrobacter sp. | reverse complement strand
GGCACGCTGACGATCACGCTGCCGCCGCAGGGCCTGGCGTTGATCGAGGTGAAGTAAGCGTTTCGCGCGCGGGATTTTGGCAGTCCGCGACCCGGCCGTCGCACCGTCCCGCTCCGCGGGCAAGCACATTCGCGCACAGCGGGGCGTCCGCGCTCATGGCGACAACCGCATCGAGTCGTTCGGCCCGAGCGGGGTCGGTCGCGGTCTCGACACGCCGGCAAAGCGGCTCAGCAGCAGCCAGGTCGGAAACGCACCGAGCAGTTCGCGCGGTCCGGAGAGTTGCAGCTCGCCGCTGCGCCGCGCCTGCTCCAGCGTCGCATCGCCGAGCCAAACCCGGGTGAAGGCGGCGAGATCGGCTTCCACGTACAGATCGACTTCGCTGCCGGGATCGCTGATGCACAGGTCGACGTGGCGGCGGTCGAGCAGCAACCAGAACACGCGCGGGCCGCGCAGCCGCACCGGAACGCCGTGGAACTTGAAACGCACGACGGTGCGCCGCGCGGGCAGGCGGTCGAGCGCGATGCGCCTGCGCAGGTTCCACATCAGCAAGCCGGCGTCGAGGTTGTCGGGTGTGACGCGGACGGTCCAGCGCTGTCCCCAGTTGCCGAGCTGCTCTATCACCGGGGCGAACTCGCGGCCGCAATCGGTGAGCGCGTAGCAATGGCCTAGCCGGCCCGGCAGCGCTTGCCGCGCGACGACGCCGGCGGCTTCCAGACAACGCAGCCGTTGCGCGAGCAGGGCGCGCGAGATGAGCGGGATGCCGCGATGGATCTCGTTGAAGTGGCGCGCACCCGCGAACAACTCGCGCAGTATGATCGGCGTCCAACGCTGGGCGAACACCTCGCTGGCCACCGCGACCGGGCAGAACTGGCTGTATCCCGATGCCATGAAGACATGCTAGCACCGCGTCGGCCGGCGGCAAGTTCAACTTTTGAACTGGCCGTGCCGCCGGCTTTCGAGCAAGCTGACGTTGTGCAAACGGGTTTCGCGGGAGGGCCCAATGAACACGCTTTGGCTGAAACGATTTTTCACGATGGTCGTGTCCGGCATGCTGCTGTTGCCTTGCGCCGGTCATGCCGATGCAGTGCTGGACTGGAACGAGATCGCGCTAGCGCAAGTTACCGCGGCGAAACAGTTGGCGCCGGACGCGGCGCGGACGATGGCCATCGCGCACGTCGCGATGTTCGATGCAGTCAATGCGGTCGATCGCCGCTACGCCGCGTACGCATTCGACGAGCGTGCCGCGGTCGGAACGTCCCTCGACGCTGCCGTCGCCGCGGCGGCGAACGCGGTGCTCGTCGCCTTGTTGCCCGGGCAACGCGCGTCGATCGCCGCCGCGTACGATCGGTTCCGCGCGGGGTTGCCCGAGGTTGCGGCCACGCGCGACGGACTGGCACTCGGCGCGCGCGCGGCGGAACGCGCGCTGGTGTCGCGCGCCAACGATGGCGCCGATGCGATGGCGACGTACGTGCCATACACGACGCCCGGCGTCTATGTGCCGACGGCGCTGCCGGTGTCGACGCAATGGGGGCGCGTCAAACCCTGGTTTCTGCACGACGGCGCGCAAGTCCGCCCGGGTCCGCCGCCGGCGCTGGACAGCCCGCGCTGGCAGAGCGACTACGAGGAGATCAAGGCGGTCGGAGCGAAGAAGAGCACGCTGCGCAGCGCCGATCAAACCGACATGGCGCAGTTCTGGGCCGTCACCGGCCCGGCCTCGTGGAATCCGGTCGTGCGCGTGCTCGCGACTTCGCGTCCGCGTGATGCGGTCGCGAACGCGCGTCTGTTCGCGCTCGTGAACATGGCGGCGATGGATGCGTTCATCGCCGTATTCGATGCCAAGTACACGTATCGGTTCTGGCGTCCGATCACCGCGATTCGCAACGCCAGGGACGGCGATCCGGCCTGGCTGCCGCTGATCGACACGCCGATGCACCCGGAATATCCGTGTGCGCACTGCATTACCGCGGCCGCCGTCGGCGAAGTGGTCAAGGCGGAATTCGGCACTGGCGAGGTCGCGCCGATCGCGATGACCAGCCCCACGGCGCCGGGCGTCAGCCGCAGTTGGAGCCGCATCGACGACTACGTGACCGAGGTCGCCAACGCGCGCGTATGGGGAGGTATCCACTACCGCAACTCGACCGAGGTCGGCCGCGTCATGGGCCAGCGCATCGGCGCGATCGCGGCAACAAAGCTGCCGCGGTCGCGATGAGGCCGCACGGCGATGTTATCTAGCCGCGGGGTTTTGTCATCTGCCATTCGAGGTGCGCCTTCACTGTCGGCCATTCGGCGGCGACAATGCTGTAGACGCAGGTATCGCGCAGCGCGCCGT
>CAZBAP010000044.1:0-2334 GCA_964489795.1 uncultured Flavipsychrobacter sp. | reverse complement strand
TGTCATTGTCAATTAAAAATCCCCCAGCAAGGAGCGTTAAAAATCCCCCACCTAGAGTAAATTTTTTTAGCTCTCTTCCTCCTTTTTTTGTATTGCCTTGCTTCTGTAACTTGGTCCCTTGATTGTAAAGATCATGGAGTGATGCACGATCCTGTCAAGGATGGCCCCCGTTAGAATGGAGTCGCCAAAGATCGTCGACCAGTCTTCAAAGGGCTTATTGGTGGTGATAATTAAGGACCCTACCTCATAGCGTTTGGAGATGACTTCAAAAAAGTCATCTGCAGCATACTGGGGGAACTTTTTGAACCCGAGTTCATCCAGTACTAAAAGGTCAGGTCGCAAATACTCATCCAACTTCTTATAGTAAGTATTATCTGCCTTTGAGATATGGAGGTGATATAACATCTCAGAAACAGGGGTAAATAGCACTTTAAAGTTCTTTGCCAAAGCTCTTAAAGCAACTGCTGTCGAAAGATGGGTTTTCCCCGTGCCAGGATTACCAATAAAGATAAGATTACGTTTCTCTTTGATAAATTGGCAGGTCAAGGCATCGTTGATCTGCTTTTTATTGAGAGAGGGTTGGAACGAGAAGTCAAAATCCTCTATTGTTTTATGAGCCGGAAGCTTTGCTTTTGTATAACGTTTCTTGTAGCTGTTATCATTGCGGTTGTTAAGCTCATCTTCACATAAAAGTTCAAGGAACTGTTGGTAGGAGAGTTGTTTGCCATTAGCGTAAGTAATTCTTTCATCAAGAGACATCAACATGCCCGCTAATTTAAAGTTTCTCAGGTGTTCTTTTAAAGTTTCCATGATGTCCCCTCTTTGTATGCCTCAGGAAGAGGAAGGTGATAACATCCACTTTCACAAATCCTTTTTATTTTTCTATAATGGGTAATTCCAAAGGCTAGGGCTCTTTTGCAGGTAAGGTCGATAACCTCATCGCTATACGTTTTCCTCAAGCTTAAAATACCTTTAACAATACGATACCAATCATAAGGATGGTCTTCTACAATCCTTGAGAAGAGGGTTTCTGTTGCCTCTCCTAAAGAGCGCATCTTTCCTCTATACGTGGACAGATAAAGGGGAGACTCTGGCGTATAATATTTGTACTTGGGATAGTGAGAGGTTTGTGTGGAGAATTCCCCTTTACCACCCTTCTTAGCATGCAAGGCAATTTGCTTATCTTCGTAAAAGATTTTTATATCTTTTAGCCCACACTCAATTTCAACAATTTCTCCTACATATTGGAAAGGAACTGAATAGAAATTCTGATCAAGAATAATATGGCAGTCTTTGTGGACTTTTCTCTGTCCCCTGAAGCCTATGTAAAAATAGGAGTTTGGTAGAGACAAAAGAGACGTTCTTTCCCGGCTTTCGAATAAAACCTTTGGCTTCTCTTTGGTAGTGCCATGAATCCTTTCATGGCAATAATGACAAGTCCACTGCTTCAATTGATAACGAAGATCCTCATAGTCCTTAAACTGACGCCCTGCCATAAAATTGGTCTTGATATATTTGATACCCGACTCAACTTTACCTTTCTCCTGGGGTTGTCTTACCCTACAAGGCAAGGCATAAAATCCGTAATGATCTGCAAATTGCTTATAAAGTCTTTGGTGAATAGGCTCATAGAAATGGGCCTCTAGTATGCCCGCTTTTAAATTGTCGATCTTGACGACCCTCGAAACTCCCCCAAAAAACCGAAAAGCATTCTCATGACATTGAATGAAAGTCTCTACCTTTTGGTCAAAGACAACTTCATAGTAGTCAAGCCGAGAATAACTTAAGCGCATATTAAATACCCAGGCTTTCTTCTTCCCCCCTTGGGGGAAAGGCATAAGCCCTATATATCCAAAATCCACCTGTGCCTCTTCTCCCGGTTCACTATGAAACCTTACGCAAATCTCCTGGGAGATTTTTAGCTTGGCAATATAGCGCTTTACACTTGAATAGCCAATACCACACCCAAGTTCTTGAAGCTTCTCGTGAATCCTAACCCCACTGAGCGCTGATTCTAAATACGAGACGATCTCCGTATGATACTTCCTCAAGGAGCTTTCTTTATGAAAAACACACGGTTGCTCCACTCCTGCCTCTTTGTATCTCTTGATGACCTTGTGAACAGTCTTACGGTCCTTTTGCGTAATGCGAGCAATCTCACGCTTACTTTTACCCTGCTTCCATAACGTTAATATCGTTGTGTACATTGCATATCCTATCATCCAGGTCCCCATAAATTATTTTTTATGGGGAGTGTAATTCCCTACCGAATATCTTTTTTAGGTGGGGGAATTTTAACGCCCTTTACTGGTGGATTTCATATTAGCGATGACA
>CAZBAP010000043.1:0-2342 GCA_964489795.1 uncultured Flavipsychrobacter sp. | reverse complement strand
ATAGATACTATCTTTCTCACTTCTGCTCCTATCTCACCTAGACCTTCTCCTATCAATAAATTCATAATCTCCTCATTCTCTCTATTTTCTATGTCTATTTTACATTTCTTTCTGATTTCTTCAAACATTCTTGCTCTCTCACATACATACATTGGACATTCTAACAAAAAATGTTGTTCATTTTCTACATCATTACATATACATACCATACATAGTCTTTCTTCTACTTTCTCTCCCACCCACCTACCTCGTTCAATGCGAAGATGATTTGTACCACCACGGAGCATTGCGAGCTGGCGGAAATTTTCGCGACTCAATTCATGCAAGTAATTTTCAACACACAAATGAGTCTTGATTTTTCTGTACAGTCTCAGCTTAGGTTTGAGATGTAGTCGAGCTAACCAAAATTTTTCTTCTTTCTCCTTAATTGTAGCTCGTATTACTACCTCAAAATCTTTTCTTGACCCAAAGTTTTCAGTTTCCCAAAAATGTTCTAATCCCAAGTCAACTAAAAACTTCCAGGTCCAATAACACCAATTATTTTTATCTTTCTTATTTCCTCTAATAAACTCCTCACGTCTCGCTATATATATCTTCTTCACTAATCTATTCTGATCTAATTTCACTATCTTACTCCAATATTTTAATCTTAGTAATATTCTTCTTGCTTTCAATCTTTGTAATCCTAATTCTCCTTGAATAACTTCTCGTGTGGTCATTTTGCTTATTCCCAATACCCTTCTACCCATCTCCCACTGCAAATTTTCTAATTGCTTCCAATCTTTCTCTCCCCATATCTCACAACTAAATTCTAATACTGGTCTCACCAATACTTCCCATCCCCTCATCAAGGCTTTCACGGAGAGTCCCTTCCCTACCCCCAACCCAAAAATTCCTCTCATTTTTTTCTGCGCCTTGAGGGTCAGATTTTCGATGTGTTGCTTCCAACTAAAATTCTTATCTAGCCACAAACCTAAATATTTATAGCTATCTACTACTTTAAGCTTATTTTTACCTAGATAAAACTGATGAAAACTACCTCTCTTTCTTGTTCCAAATATCATGATGTTACTTTTATCTTGATTAAATCTAAATCTAAACAATCTACTATGCTCTGAAACTACATTTAACATTCGTTGTAAAGTCTTCTCACTTTCTGCCATTAATACTATGTCGTCTGCAAACAAAAGTATACTAACTTGTACATTATTATATCTTATACCTCCTAATTTTCTAACTTTTGTTGCTAAACTATTTATAAAAATAGTAAATAATGTAGGAGATAAAATACAACCCTGTCTTAACCCTACATCCAGGGAAAACCAATGGGTCTTATCTTCTCCTAATCTCACACAACTCTCTACAACTCGATATATATTCTTTAAAACTCTCCACATCTTACCTTTAATACCTTTATTTATTAATTCTTGCCAAAGACCCTCTCTAAACACTGTATCATATGCTTTACGAATATCTAGGAAACAACAAAAAGTTTGTTTCCTATTCTTTCTTCTCGCTTGAATTACTTCTTTTAAAATAAAAACTTGCTCTGAACTCGCTCTCTCTTTCCTAAATCCTGCTTGCTCTTCTACTATCTTATTATTCTTCTCCAACCACTCACTTAATCTATTATTTAAAATCGTACTATATAATTTACCTACTATACTTAATAACGTAATACCTCTATAATTCTCGGGGATGCTGCGGTCGCCATCTTTGTAAATTGGAACAATGACACCTCGAGCCCAATCTTCTGGTATCTGTTCCATTTTCCAATACTCTTGGAAGAGTACCAACAGAGAGTTTTTCATTTCATCTCCTCCAAGTTTTAAAATTTCATTTACACACCCATCATCACCGGCAGCTTTCCCATTCTTAAGGTTTTTCATTGCTAACTCTAACTCTTTCATATCTATATCTTTGTCTAAGTTTGGCTCTACCTTCTCTCTTCGTTTACCTGCTTTCTCCCATATTTCAACTCTTGTTTTAATAATTCTACAGAAACTTTTATCAAACTCTATATCTTCTTCATTAAATTTACCTAACTTGCTAAAACTCTCATTCCAAACTTGTTCTAACTTTTCACCTTTCACTAACTCTTTACCTAAACGCATTTTGCTGGGCAGTTTTGTATCTTGCTTCTTCGGAATACCTGCTAAACTTTTTAAATATCGCCAGTATTCCTTTTCGTCTTTTCCTTTAAGATTTTCTAATTTTCTATTTATTTCTTCTTTCTCTCTTCTTTCTTTATCTTTTATAAGCTTCTTTATTTTCTTTCTACTTCTTTTTAACTCACTAACAACTTGCTTTCTTTCCTCACCTTTTGTCTTTCCCATTCTTTT
>CAZBAP010000042.1:0-2442 GCA_964489795.1 uncultured Flavipsychrobacter sp. | reverse complement strand
GCGGGAGTAACGGTCAATGCCGCGCCTGCGCCCATCTCGGGCAGCGCCACGGTATGTATCGGTTCCACGACCTCATTAAGCGACGCTACCTCGGGCGGTGTATGGAGCAGCGGCAACCCTGCCGTGGCCACAGCCGTGGCGGGTACGGGTGTGGTTACCGGTGTGTCTGCGGGCACTGCCGATATCAGTTATTCCGCCGGCGGTTGTCCTTCGGTGAAGACCATAACGGTCAACCCGCTCCCGAGTACTATCTCGGGCGCGTCCAACCTCTGTGTGGGAGCGTCGGCTACCCTCACCGACCTTCCTTCGGGCGGCGTATGGAGCAGCAGTAATCCCGCCATTGCGGCCATCGGCGCGGGTACGGGCGTGGTTACCGGTGTGGCGCCCGGTTCGGCTACCATCAGTTATTCGCTTGGCGCGGGCTGTACGGTCAGCACCTTGCTGGTCATCAATCCGGCGCCACCCGGCATTACAGGTAGCGGCAACGTTTGCCTGGGCGGCACTGCCACGCTCAGTGATCCCGCTCCCGGCGGCATATGGAGCAGCACCAATACATCTGTCGCCACTATTGGCAGTACGGGTGTTGTCTCGGGTTTGTCCGGCGGCGTGGTGACCATTAGCTATACATCCGGCACTACGGGCTGCGCGGCCACCCGTGTTATCACGGTAGTTACGGTCTCGCCAATATCCGGCCTGCATGCCGCATGTGCCTGGGGTGATACCTTAATGGTGTCCGATGCGGACACTGCCGGGTCATTCAGCAGTACGCTTGTTACCGTGCTCAACATCGGTGGCGGTATGGGTATTATTTCTGCTCACGCGCCCGGCACGGCCACCATTACTTATTCGCTGTACTTAGGTTGTTCTGTTACGTCCACGATCACGGTCAACCCGTTGCCGGCTAATATCCTTGGTAATTACCGGGTTTGTACGGGCCAGACGGCTACCCTCAGCGACAGCACTTCGGGGGGTATATGGAGCAGCAGCAGCCCTTCTGTAGCTACGGTAGGCTCAGGCAGCGGATTGATCACGGGAATAGCCACGGGTACTACCCATATCAGCTATACCCTGGCTACAGGGTGCAAAGTGGATACCGTTATCACGGTACTGGCTCATCCTTCGGCGATAGCCGGCACCACGGAAATATGCGATGGCTCCTCGGCGACGCTTACAGATACGGCAGCCGGCGGTATATGGAGCAGCAGTGATGTTACGGTGGCCCTGGCGGGTTATTCATCGGGCATTGTATCCGGTATGTCTGCGGGTACGGCCACCATAACGTATACTATGGCCCCGGCATGTTTTGCCACTCAATCGTTTACTGTCGACGCGCTGCCATCATTGTATACGGTTACCGGCGGCGGTAACTATTGCTCGGGCGGTACGGGTTTACATATAGGCCTGTCCGGTTCGCAGGCGGGTATCAGCTACCAGTTGTACCTGGGCGCTTCGGCTACCGGTTCGCCTGTGACGGGCACCGGCACGGCGCTTGACTTCGGATCACTGACGGCAGCGGGATTATATACGGTGCGGGCTACCAATACCTTGACCGCATGTACGGCCACTATGCCCGGTTCAGTCAGCATTGTGGTTATGCCCACCGTGGTGCCGGCGGTAACACTTGCCGCGTCTCCTGCCGGTTCCGTATGTGACGGTACTTCTGTAACATTTACCGCGGCGCCAATGAATGAGGGCAGTGCCCCTGCATACCTCTGGACCGTTAACAGCCTGCCGGTAGCCGCTACCGGTACGGTGTACAGCTATGTGCCTGCAGATGGGGATACGGTAAGGGTTGTGCTTACCAGCAGCGCGGTATGCGCCAGCCCGCTTACGGCTACGGACAGCAAGGTAGCGCGTGTGCAGCCTATGCTGGTGCCTGTCGTTACCATTACCGCCCATCCGGGTACTACGATAGCTACGGGCGACCTGGATACCCTGGTAGCGTCTGTGGTGAACGGCGGCCCGTCGCCAACATATCAATGGACGATCAACGGAGTGCCGATAGTAGGCGCCAACAGCGCGACCTTCGTTTATGGCGGCTTTACGGACGGAGATACGGTAAGATGTATCGTTGTCAGCAGCGGGCCATGCGGAGGGCTGACAGGATCAGGCAATGTGGTACTTACGGTCACCGTCAACTCAGGCGTGGGTGTGGGTACGATCGCGGGCGAAGGACTGCTGCAGGTAGTACCAAACCCCAACCGTGGTGTATTCACCATCAAAGGCGGGTTCGGGGCGTTGACGGATGAGGATGTATCCATAGAGATCACCGATATGCTTGGACAGGCAATATACAAAGGCCATGTCACCAAACTGAACGGAAAACTCAACGAGCGTATTCAGTTACCCGGAGGTACGGCTAACGGCATGTATATGCTTACCCTGAGAACGGCTACAGAGCAGAAAATATTCCATATCGCACTGGAACAGTAAGGTCAATGT
>CAZBAP010000041.1:0-2529 GCA_964489795.1 uncultured Flavipsychrobacter sp. | reverse complement strand
CTCGAGACCGGCGGATTCAGGAACCACCTACACCCTCATTTGCGATGAGCCCGTTAAGTGAACTTGACAAATCCAGTGTTCATAAGGTAGCATAAGAAAAGCACTAAAAGGAGATTAATTACTATGCGGCAAGGTATTCTTAAATAACAATCAACTGAATGATGGTAGGTACGAATGATTTAGCCTTATTACATCTGTTGTAATGGGTTTGGTTTTTGTACCTTAATTTAAGAATACTTTCATATTTTATGGATCCGCCATGCTGTAGAATTCTCTTTCTAACAGCTTTTAATGTCGTGCTCATAATTGTTATGATAGCAGTCCCCTGTGATGAAAGTATTTCAATCACAGGGGACTTTTATCTTTTAACGATTATATGAGGTGTGACTTATGAAAATAATGAATATTGGCATCTTGGCTCATGTAGATGCTGGAAAAACAACATTAACAGAAAGTATGCTCTATGCCAGCGGTACAATTGCTGAGTCCGGGCGTGTTGATAGCGGTTCAACGATTACAGATTCTATGGCACTTGAAAAGCAAAGGGGCATTACAATTCAGGCATCCATAGCATCTTATCAATGGAGCCATGTCAAAATTAATTTGATTGATACGCCTGGACATATCGATTTTTATTCAGAAGTAGAGCGCTCATTGAATGTATTGGATGGCGCTATTTTGCTGATCTCTGCCAAAGACGGCATTCAGGCACAAACACGTATCCTTTTCGATGCAATACGAAAACGGAAACTTCCTGCTTTGATTTTTATTAATAAGATAGATCAACCGGATATTGATCTTGATTCCCTCTATGAGGATATCAGAGCTAAATTGTCCTCTCATATCCTTATCATGCAGAGCATTACAAACGGAATCTCTCTTTTGCCCAAAACTCTGAATCCGTTGTCTGAAGAATTTAAAGACACGATTATTGAAACGGATGATGCTTTGCTAAAAAAATATGTCATGGATCGGCCCATTACGGCGGAGGAACTGTTAGAGAGCAGAAGAAAAAATATAAATGATGGTACTCTTTTGCCTGTTTATCACGGCAGCGCTCTGAAACATATCGGCACAAAAGAACTTATGGATGCGATTCTCATGGATTTCAGTCCATTTATACCTGCGCCCGACTCCAATCTTGCTGCATTGGTATACAAAGTTGAAAGAGATGATAATCGAAACAAACGCACATATATGCGCATTTTCGGAGGTTCCATTAAATCACGTGACGTACTAACCCTGCAAGATCATTCTGACAGTATAAAAATTAAAAAATTAGAGACCTCAAGCAATGGACAAATGGTAGAAACCGAAAAAGTCGAATGCGGTGATATTGCTATTTTTCCAAATGAAACGCGACTAAAGATTGGGGACTCCATAGGAACAATTCCTGAAAGGAATTTGATTCTACACAACAATAATCTGATCATGCAGGCGAACATTTCCCCTGTCCTTTCTTCCGACAGAACTTTTCTGTTAGAAGCCTTATCGGAACTGGCGGAAACAGATCCTCTTTTGCAATATAAATTGGATTCCAGAAGCAACGATATTATTATGGATTTCCTCGGAAAAGTACAAATGGAAGTCATCGTTTCTTTGTTACAAAACAGATACCATCTTCAAGTCAAAATCGAGAATATAACAACCATTTATAAAGAACGGCCTTTGAAAAGGGCAGACTTTACTGCCCATATTGAGGTCTTCCCTAATCCTTTTTGGGCATCCATAGGATTGTCAATCGAACCGCTTCCCACTGGAACTGGACTGCGCTATGAAAGCAAAGTGTCCTATGGATATTTAAATAAATCATTTCAGAACGCCGTTGAAGAAGGTGTTCGAAATGGTTGTGAGCAGGGGTTATATGGATGGGAAGTAACAGATCTTAAAGTCTGTTTTGAATATGGCGTATACTACAGTCCGGTAAGTACCCCTGCTGACTTTCGGCACTTAGCTCCTATTGTATTTGAGCAAGCCCTAAAACAGTCAGGTACGGAGTTGTTAGAGCCCTGCCTGTCATTTGAGCTTTATGTTCCCCAAGATTGCAATGCGCGTGTTTACAATGATCTGAAAAAATTTCATGCAGATATTGTATCAATAAAGACACAGCACAACGAAGTCGTAGTATCAGGAAAAATTCCGGCTCGCACATCACAATTTTATAAAGAGCAGCTTTCGGAGCTTACAAAAGGTCGTGGAGTCTTTTTAACAGAACGGGCAGGGTATCAGCAGAACACCGGTGAAATCTTTACTCAGGCCAGAAAACCGGATGATCGATTGGATAAAACTCGTCACTTGTTTGATAAGGCGTATGACGAGATAGGCAATGAGGGACATCAATCTGGCATGAAATTCATGTAGCCAAAGGAGGAGAGAGAAAGTGGATAACTTAAAGGAAGCAACACTACAATCAGAGCTGCGTTTTAAGGATTTAATAATCAATCCTTGCCATCGCAGTGTTTTAATAAATAACAGGCTCTTCGTAGATGAGCGGGTAGCTGGTTGAGCGCGTCGGTGCCCGGATGAGGG
>CAZBAP010000040.1:0-2596 GCA_964489795.1 uncultured Flavipsychrobacter sp. | reverse complement strand
CGAGATCGGATGCGCTGTCTGTCCCGCTTTCGAGCATGCAAGGTCTCGTCGGCCAAGGGTTGCTCCGCTCCGCCCGGAGCAGGGTGGCGGGCATCGCCACCCCGGATGTCGAGTTTGCAACAAGTGCGCAATAACCGCCACCGCCGCGCGCAACTTCGGCGAACCCGTGCGCACTACCAGTGGAACGTCGCCTTGCCGTAGACGTAGGCGCCGTTGAAGCCGAAAGGCGACAGGCCCGAGTAGGGAACCTGGCCATTGGTCGAGATTTCATAGCGCGCGACGTTCGGGTACTTGTTGGTGACGTTGTCCGCACCAAGAGTGAAATCGAGGCGCTCGCCCATGTGATAAGTGCCGGAGACGTCGAGCGTCCAGGCAGCCTTGATCGTCTGGTCAGGGAAATACGTCGAGCCGTTCACCGTGACCGGAGGATTCCAGTTGCAGACATCGCCGTAGCGCGTCGCTGTGGCATTGAACGAAAACGCACTGACGCTGTAGCTCCCGCCGAGGGTAAATTTCGTCTTCGGCGAACCGCAAGTGAGAATGCCGATCTGCTGGTGATCCAGGCGCGTCAACGACAGCCCCGAGGGTAGCACCGGCGGATTCGGCTCGATCTTGGTCAGATCGGTCTTGTTGTAGTTGAACGTCGAGGTCAGGTCGAGTGTGCTGGCAGAAAGTTCGATGTGATAGTTGCCGACGATATCGACGCCCTTGGTCTTGGTGTCGGCGGCATTGGTGAAGAAGCGGCCGCCGGTCACGCCGGGATAGCCCTGCGAGGCCAGATAGTTCGTGACTCCGGCGCCAGTCAGATTGGCCGAGAGAATGACGCGGTTGTTGATTTCAATCTGATACACATCGATCGTGACGTTGAGTCCTGCGGCCGGTTGCAGTACGAGGCCGAGGCTGTAGTTCTTCGATTTTTCCGGTTTCAGCGGCTCGGCGCCGAGCGCGATGGCGACCGGGTTGGTGACGGCGAACGTGCGCACGTCCACCGGCTGGCCCAGCACGAAATTCGTCGCGGTCGACTGGAAATATTGCTGCGCAAGCGAAGGCGCGCGGAACCCGGTCGAGGCGGTTGCACGCAGTGCGATTTTGTCGGTGAAGGCGTAGCGGCCCGACAGTTTGCCCGAGGTCGTGCTGCCGAAGTCGGAGTAGTCCTCATAGCGTATTGCGGCACCTGCCGAGAACGCATCGGTCAGATTGGTTTCTGCATCGGCGTACAGTGAATAATTGTGACGTTGGTAGTGACCGGAATCGGAAGGTTTGAATCCTGCAAACACCTGCGCGCCGGGCAATCCCAGACACCCTGTGGCGGTCCGGCAGTTGTCGCCGAACGGAACGACGTAGCCGCCGTTGCGGTAGCTCAGGTATTCGCCGGGGCCCTGATTGAACTTGTCCTCCCGATACTCGCCGCCGAACGCGAGCGTGACCGGGCTGTGCCAGCCGAAGTCGAAGTCGCGGCTGAGGTCGGCATTGAGCACGTTCTGTGTGGTTTCGAGGTCGCCGACGTAGAAGTTTTTCGGTGACGTCGGGCCGAGGCTCTGATTTTCGCTGTTGAGCACGTCCATTGCCCAATGGTTCGTACCGTAGTCGTACGACAGGTCCCAGTTCCAGCCGCTCTCGGTGCGGCCCTTGATGCCGGCGACGAGCGAGCGGTCCTTGAGGTAGATGTTTTGCTGCGGCAGGAAGCCGTTCGGATAGATTGCGGTCAGATTGCGCGTGTTCAAAGCGGTGCGGTAGAACCCGTTCGACAGCGAATTGCGATTGCTCGCCATGCCGAACGCGTAGAACGTGGCGGCGTCGCCGAGCTTGTATTCCGAATTGAGAGAAATCGCGCCCTGGTCCAAAGCCGGATCGCCCTGGCGCTGCACGATGGTGCCGAGCGCTGGCGCATCGCGCGCGACGCTCGTCTGGCCGGGGCCGGTGATGTAGGGCCGCGCGCGATTGGTCTGGTCCTGGGTCAGCAACTGCCCCGCGAGGTGAAGCCAGCCATTTTCGCCGAGCGCGATGCCGCCGTCGCCGGTGAGTTCGCCCTTGAAGCCGTCGCCAGCGCTGTATTGACCCATGTCCGCGCCAAGGCTGCCGTGCTTGGAGCCTCCCTTGAGGACGATGTTGACGACGCCGGCGATCGCATCGGAACCGTATTGCGCTGCCGCGCCGTCGCGCAACACTTCAACACGCTCGATCGACGAGATCGGGATGGCGTTGAGATCGACTGGCTGCGAGCCGCGGCCCTGGCTGGCGTTGACATTGAGCAGCGCGCCAACGTGGCGGCGTTTGCCGTTGACCAGCACCAGCACCTGATCGGGCGCCAAACCACGCAGCTGCGCCGGGCGCGAGGCGTCGGTGCCGTCGTTGATCGCCGGGCGCGGGAAGTTCAGCGAGGGCACCAGACGCGACAGCGCGGTCGCCAGCTCGGTCGTGCCGGTCGATTGCAGCGCTTCGGGCGTGATGATGTCGATCGGCGAGAGCGATTCGGCCACGGTGCGATCTTGCACTTTAGTGCCGGTGACGATGACCGCTTCCATCGCCTGGGTTTTTTTCTCGCCTTCCGGCGCCTGCTGCGCGGTGGCGTTGATAACGATACCACTCAAAAACA
>CAZBAP010000039.1:0-2612 GCA_964489795.1 uncultured Flavipsychrobacter sp. | reverse complement strand
TCCGTCCGTATGGGAAAGCTCTGCCAGTGAGCGTCCGACGGTTTGGCTCGCTCAGACCCGACACGCGCGTTGTGCTCCAGCGTGGACAGCGAAAAGCTCAAACCGGTAACGTCCAATTCGTGAAGACGTCGCAGGATTGTGTGTGTGATGGCCGGGAATGTTGTCTTGTACCTGTCGTTGTACCTCGGGGCGAAGTGGCGGATTGCCGCCACGCATTTCCTCGGGTGTCTGCACCTCGACGAAGTGCAGAACTTCTTCAAGATCGCGTCGCTTGAGGGCCGGCGCAGGAAGCTGAACATCAAAGTCAGAGAGGCCAATGAGTATGAACGTGCGCTGGAGCTACGACGCTTGGAGATCTCATTGACGGATTCCAGGCGGGTCGCAATCTTCAAGCTCAAGGTCGGCCGGCGGCTGATTCTGAGTTCGGTGTGTTGAAGATCAGTGCTGTGTCGTGGGGCAAGTTTGCTCCGACGGAGAACAAGGCGCTGTTACCGCACGACAAACCGATGCCTCATGAACGGGTTAGAAATGGCGATCTCTTGATCTCGCGCGCGAATACGACGGAACTGGTCGGAGCGCCGGTTCTGGTCGAGGCTGATCATCCGAACCTGATGCTGCCCGACAAGATTCTCCGAGTGCTCTACCGAAGTGAGGCCGTCGAAGCGCGCTACCTTCTGCATGCGTTGCGCGCCGAGCCGGCGCGCCTACACATTGAGGCCGAGGCCACCGGCACGAGCCACTCGATGCGAAACCTCTCGCAACCCAAGATGCGGGATATCCCGATTCCGCTCGCGCCGAGGGCAGAGCAGGAGCGCATTGCCAACAAGCTCGATGCCCTGCTCGCCCGCGTGGACGCCTGCCGCGACCGGCTGGGCCGCGTTCCGGCCATCCTCAAGCGCTTTCGACAGGCAGTGCTCAACGCAGCCGTCGACGGCGATCTGACCGAGGAATGGCGAGGCAGCGGACTTGAATCTTGGGTATTCGAGCGCGCTGCTGATGTCTGTGCGAAGGTCCAGAGCGGGGGAACGCCAAAGGAAGGCTTCACGAGTTCAGGTGTGCCCTTCTTGAAGGTCTACAACATCGTGAATCAGAGGATCGACTTCGCCTTTCGACCTCAGTTCATCGCTCACGCCGTTCACTCCGGCACGATGGCGAAGTCGGTGACGCTCCCGGGCGATGTACTCATGAATATTGTTGGCCCGCCGCTCGGCAAGGTTGCAGTGGTCACTGACGAGTTCTCGGCTTGGAACATCAACCAAGCAATCACCCTGTTTAGGCCCAGCCCCCGCGTCAGCACGGGTTGGCTTTACTGCGTGCTTTGCAGCGGCAAGAACATCCAGTCGATAGTCCACGAAACACGGGGCAGCGCGGGCCAAGTCAACATCTCCTTGTCCCAATGCAGGGACTTCGTCATTCCAGTGCCACCTAGAGATGAGCAGGCAGAAATCGTGCGCCGCGTCGAGTCGCTCTTTGCATTGGCCGATGCCATCGAAGCCAAGTGGCAGGCCGCCCGTACCCAAGTCGAGCGCCTGACGCCGGCACTGCTGGCTAAGGCCTTCCGCGGCGAACTGGTGCCGCAGGACCCGAACGACGAGCCCGCGAGCGCACTGCTGGCCCGCCTGCGTGGCACGGCCGAGGCCGATGCAGTGCTCGCGCGCAAGCCGGGTCGCCGCAAGACCGTGAAGGAGACCGCCGCATGAACGACCTCGTCACCCTGCCGCCCATCGGCAAGCTCGAACGCGTGCCGCTGCGCGAAGTCTGGGAGCACGAGGCCTACGACTTCACGCAATGGCTGCAGGACAACATCGAGGTGCTCAACGACGCGCTGGGCCTGACGCTGGTGAACGTCGATCGCGAGCAGGCCGCGGGTGCGTTCAGCATCGACCTCGTCGCCGAGGACGAAGGTGGCGGCACGGTCATCATCGAGAACCAACTCGAGAAGAGCAACCACGACCACCTTGGCAAACTGATCACCTACCTGAGCGCAATGGGCGCCAAGGCGGCGATCTGGATCGTTTCCGAGCCGCGGCCGGAGCATGTGGCCGCGATCGCCTGGCTCAATGAGAGCAACAGCGCGCAGTTCTACATGGTCAAGGTAGAGGCGGTGCGCATCGGCACCTCGCAGCCGGCAGCACTGTTCACCAAGATCGTCGGTCCTTCGGAAGAGGCCAGCAGCATCGGCCAGACCAAGAAGGACATCGCAGAGCGCCACGGCATCCGCAACCGCTGGTGGACTCAGCTGATCGAGGTCTCGAGGAAGTACAACAAGCTGCATGTGCACATCACGCCCAGCGACTACAGCTGGATCGGCACCAGCTCCGGGGTGCGCGGCCTGCAGCTGAACTACGTGGTGACGCAGGATGATGGCGCGGTGGAGCTGTACATCGACCGCGGCAAGGATGCCGAAGCCGAGAACGAGTCGATCTTCGACCAGCTGTTCGCGCACAAGGACGAGATCGAGAAGGCCTTCGGCGGCCCGCTGAGCTGGCAGCGGCTGGAAGGCAAGCGGGCCTGCCGCATTCGCTACACCGACACGGCAGGCGGCTACCGCTCGCCGGAAGAACAGTGGCCCGCGCTGCACGATGCGCTGAGCCGAGCCATGGACAGGTTGG
>CAZBAP010000038.1:0-2646 GCA_964489795.1 uncultured Flavipsychrobacter sp. | reverse complement strand
AGTATTCTAGCAATAAGATTAGTAAGTAAGTTAAATAAAGCATTAGGTAGTAGTAACACGAGTGTATCAGCTATTTTTAGCCATAACACCATAGAGAAATTAGTTTATCATTTAGAACATAATACTGAAAATACTATAGTAATAAATAAAGTTATAATTACCAAAGCAGAAGAACAACCATTATCTTTTGCTCAAGAGAGGTTATGGTTTATTGAGAAGTATGAGGTAGGTACCAATGCATATAATGTACCTATGGTATTTAAGTTATCTAACCTAGTATCACTAGAACACCTGAAGAATAGCATTAAGAGTATAGTAACAAGACATGAAATATTAAGAACATTAATCAAAGAGGATATTGAGGGTAATGGTTATCAATTAGTACTGGATGAAAATGAGTATCCTCTAGAAATAGCCAAGATAAATGTTGTAGATCAAACCGCTCTAGACCATGAGCTTAGTAAGGAGTTAAATCACGTATATGATTTAAGCAATGAGCACCCTATAAGGGTACGTTTGTATGAAATAAATAATGCTACTACTGATACTAATACAAACCGCTATTTAAGTATAGTTATTCACCATATAGCCTTTGATGGATGGTCTGCTGATATATTTTTAAAAGAATTACAAGCGTATTATAGCTACTTTCTAGATCAATCACAAGGAATAGAGAACAGATTACAGTTACCTGAACTAACTATTCAATATAAGGATTTTGCTTTATGGCAAAGAAGTTATTTAACCGGAGAAAGGTTAAATAAACAGTTAGATTACTGGAAGAATAAATTAAGTAATTATGAAGCATTAAATTTAATTACTGATAAACCAAGACCAAATCAGATAGATTATACCGGTAAAAATGTAGACTTTGAGTTAGATGAGGCTACATCAGGAGCATTAAGGGAATTAGCTAAGGAACTAAAGGTCAGCTTATATAGTTTGTTATTAGCTGGTTACTATTTACTGATAAGAGCCTATAGTGGGCAGAATGATATAGTAATAGGAAGCCCTATAGCTAATAGGCACTATAGCCAGATAGAGGATTTAATTGGTTTTTTTATAAACTCATTGGCTTTAAGAGCGCAAATAGATGAACACGCATTGATTAAAGAATTCATTCAAGAAATAGGTAAAGAAGTAGTAGACGCACAATTACATCAGGACTTACCATTTGAAAAGTTAGTAGAAGAATTAAAGGTGCCTAAGGATACTAGTAGACATCCAATATTCCAAATACTATTTGCAGTAGAAAGTTTGGGTAGCAATGCGCATGAAGAAACAAACAAGCGAAAAGAAACTGACCTATTGAATCTATTACAAGGCTATAACGTTGTATCAAGCTTATATAATCCCGCTAAGCTTGATATTAGTACATATATAGATGATAGTCAGCTTGCTTTAAGAGGAAGTTTTAATTATGCGGTGAGCTTATATTCTCAAGAAACAATTAAGGGATTTATTGAAACATATACTGAGATATTAAGACAATTTGCAGATTTAGCTAGAGATAGCCAAAAGCAAAAAAGCTTTAAGGTAGTTGATCTGACTTATTTAAGTCAAGTACAGTATAAGCAAATAGTTTATACATATAATAAAACAGATCAAGAATACCCAGATAATAAAACAATCCATCAACTATTTGAAGAGCAAGTTGAGAGAACTCCGCATAATGTAGCGTTGGTATATGAAGATACTAGACTAACTTATAAAGAGCTTAATGAAAGAGCAAATCAGTTAGGGCACTACTTAAGAAAATTAGGAGTAAAACCAGATACATTAGTAGCTATAGCTGTTGAGCGTTCATTGATGATGGTGATTGGATTATTAGGTGTATTAAAAGCTGGAGGAGCATATGTACCATTAGATTCAAGTGTTCCAGGGGAGCGTATTCAATTTATGCTCGATGATACACAAGCTCCAATTATTCTTACAGATAGCAATACAGATGATAAGATCCCAACAACTTTTGCACAAGTTATCTCTTTAGATGAGGAGTGGGAAGTTATAAATAATTGCTCATCTGATAATATTACCTCTTCTGCTACTCCAAATAATCTAGCATATGTAATTTACACGTCAGGCACTACAGGTACTCCTAAAGGTGTAATGATTGAGCATAAAGGAGTAGTGAACTATATTGATAATATTAAGCTGCATACTCAAATGTCATCGAAGGACAGGGTTGATTTTTCAACAAATATTGGATTTGATTTAACAGTTACTACGACAATATGCGCATTGTGTCTTGGGTCTCAAGTTATAGTGTATGGGAATCAATTACAAGATTTAGAATCATATAAAAATCATTTAATTAAAAATGATGTAAGTATGGTTAAGCTAGTACCTAGTTACTTTGAAATACTGATTAATGTTTTAGCTGTTACTAAGATTAATAAGGTAATATTAGGCGGAGAGAAATTAAGTTCTTCTATAATAGAGAAGCTAAATAATTTATCCGATGAGATTAAGAGTGGTTTTGACTTAATAATTGATGAGTATGGTCCTACTGAGTCTACGGTAGGTATTTTTAGTACACAGATATACCCTAATAATTTGAGTATGGGGAGATTGTATTACAATACCAAAGCGTACGTTTTAGATTCTGTACTTAATCCATTACCAGTGGGAGCGATTGGGGAGTTA
>CAZBAP010000037.1:0-2781 GCA_964489795.1 uncultured Flavipsychrobacter sp. | reverse complement strand
AGGCGTCGGCGCGTTACTTCTTCTTCGGAATGTACAAATCCGTGATCGTGCCTTCATACACCTCCGCCGCCATGCCGATCGACTCGCCCAGCGTCGGATGCGGATGCACGGTCAGGCCGATGTCGGCGGCTTCGCAGCCCATCTCGATGGCGAGTCCCAACTCGCAGATCAAATCGCCCGCGTTCACGCCGACGATACCGGCGCCGATGATCTTGTGCGTGGCCTCGTCGAAGATCAGCTTGGTGAAGCCTTCGGTGCGTGCGATGCCGATCGCGCGGCCCGAGGCGGCCCACGGGAATTTGCCGACGCCGTACTTGATGCCCTTCGTCTTCGCCTCGCCTTCGGTGACACCGACCCAGGCCACCTCGGGATCGGTATAGGCCACGCTCGGAATCACGCGCGCAACGAACTCGCTCTTCTGTCCCGCGCAAACTTCGGCGGCGACCTTGCCCTCGTGCGTCGCCTTGTGCGCGAGCATCGGCTGGCCGACGAGGTCGCCGATCGCGAAGATGTGCGGCACGTTGGTGCGCATCTGTTTGTTGACCGCAATGAAGCCGCGGTCGGTGACCGCGACGCCGGCCTTGTCCGCGTCGATCTTTTTGCCGTTCGGCGCGCGACCGATCGCGACGAGCACGCGGTCGTAGACCTGCGGCTCGGGCGCCTTCTCGCCCTCGAACGTCGCCTTGAGACCTTCTTTCGTCGCCTCGATCTTCGCGACTTTCACCTTGAGATGGATGCCGGCATAGCGCTTCGACAAACGCGCCGCGAGCGGCTTGACCAGATCGGGATCGGCGCCGGGCATGAGCTGATCCATCAGCTCGACCACGGTGACCTGCGCACCGAGCGCGTCGTAGACGCAAGCCATTTCGAGACCGATGATGCCGCCGCCGACAACGAGCAGTTTCTTCGGCACGTCCTGCAGCAGCAGCGCGTCGGTCGAATCCAGCATGCGTGGATCGTCCCACGGGAAGCCCGGCAGTTTCACCGCCTGCGAACCGGCGGCGATGATGCACTTCTCGAAGCGGACAAGTTTCTTTCCGTCCTTGCCTTCGACTTCGATCTCGTTCGGCGAAACGAACTTGCCCGTGCCTTGCACGACGGTGACCTTGCGTTGCTTGGCCATGCCGGCGAGACCGCCGGTCAACTGCGTGACAACCTTGTTCTTGAAACCGCGCAGCTTGTCGATGTCGATCTTCGGCGCGCCGAAGTCGATGCCGATGTCGCTCGCGTGGCTCGCCTCGTCGATCACCTTCGCCGCATGCAGCAGCGCCTTCGACGGAATGCAGCCGACGTTGAGGCAGACGCCGCCGAGCGTCGCGTAGCGCTCGATCAGCACGGTGTTCGTGCCGAGATCCGCGCTGCGGAACGCGGCCGTGTAGCCGCCAGGACCGGAGCCAAGTACGACAACCTGGCATTCGATGTCGGCCTTGCGTCCGGACGCGCCCGCGGCTTTCGGTGCTTGTTGCTTTCCCTCTCCCGCCGGGAGAGGGTGCCCCGCAGGGGTGGGTGAGGGAGAGGACTTTCCGACCGCTGTCGCGCTCGGCTGTGCTTTTCCCTCATCCGCCCTTCGGGCACCTTCTCCCGGTGGGAGAAGGGGAGCAGCGGCTTCCACGATCGCAACAATAGTTCCTTCGGCAATCTCGTCGCCGAGCTTGACCTTGATCTCCCTGACCACGCCCGCGACCGACGATGGAACTTCCATCGTCGCCTTGTCCGATTCGAGCGTGACGAGGCCCTGGTCCTTCGTCACCGTGTCGCCCGGCTTGACCAGGATTTCGATGACGGGAACGTTGCTGTAGTCACCGATATCGGGGACTTTGACTTCGGTTGTGCTCATGGACGATTTAATCCAATCAATGTTGCGAACCGATTTTCAAATCGGCTTCGATACGATTTAACTGCACCTGAAGATCGCCTGATGCGAAACCAACTTCGTGTCCCGCATACTTCGTATCCATCAGGATTAGCCTCAGTGTTTTTGAAATCGCGAGTAACTGGGCTGGAATATTTCCCAGTGTGTCCGTAGCAGTCGCTAATTTCCCATTCGAAGAAAACAAATAACCGGACCCATCCAGAGTCATACATATCAAGGTACCATTTTTCTGAGCCTCTTCAGCGCGCGCGTCAGCCTTGACCTTTTCGGCAGGCGCGTCGGCTATCGCAAAGGTCCAAACACTTTCTATGCGCTTCGCCAAATCATCCTGGAACGGCAAGCTAGCGCGAAATGCGCGGACATAAGGCGGAAACCCGCCCTTTTCGACGGCATACGTCAACAACCAAATTTTCCCTGGCTTCAGTGATACGGCATATCGGGGAAACCCGGGATGTCCGGGAAAAAAAATCATGGATATGCCGTGATCGAGATCGACATGCAATGCATTCGCGTCTTTCCAGGCGTCGGCGCCCGCTCCGGGCTCGAGGCCTTGCTCACACCTGCTCGCGCCTAGTGGCGAAGGTGACGTTTGATGAGACTGCGCCGAAGCGGAAGGCGGCTCAAACACCAGCGCCGCCAATACCACACTCATCAACCGCAATACTTTCACAGCATCGCTCGCCGCATATCCGCGAGTAGTTGTGCTAAGTATGCGGTGAAGCGTGCCGCGAGCGCGCCGTCGATCACGCGGTGGTCGTAGCTCAGACTGAGCGGCAAGATCAGGCGCGGCTGGAACGCCTTGCCGTCCCACACCGGTTTCATCGCCGACTTGGTCACGCCGAGGATGGCGACTTCGGGCGCGTTGACGATCGGCGTGAACGAGGTGCCGCCGATGCCGCCGAGCGAGG
>CAZBAP010000036.1:0-2854 GCA_964489795.1 uncultured Flavipsychrobacter sp. | reverse complement strand
GAGTACGACCGGCTCGTGGAAGCGATCGGCGGCACCCCGCGCGAGCGCGACTTCCGGGTGACCCTCTCCGTCACACTGACCCAGCGCGTTACCGTCTCGGTCACCGCCCGCACGTCGGACGAAGCGGAAGACCTCGCGATCGAGGCGTACACCGTCGAAGACGTGATCGAGTCGCTCCGATCCGACAACTACGTCGCCGACTCGATCGACGCGGAAGTCACCGACTGGGAGCGCGAGTAACCCAACCCGGCGGGGCGGGCACACCGCCCGCCCCGCCCCTCGCGGCGCTCGCCGCTGCCAATGTCGGAGGCCCCCCGTAGCCTATGAATGTCACATTCACTAGCAATCCGGGAGGATGCCATGACCACCAACCGCACCGTACACGCCGTCTGGTTTCAGTCCGTCGACCCCGAGGAGGCCTGCATCGGCGGATGCCAGTGGCACCCCGACAACGCGCAGATCGACCGGTTCATCGAGTCGGAGCGCGCCTGGCGCAACGAGGTTGACTTCGAGTACCTGCGCAAGACCCTCACCCTGCCCGATACGATCCTGCCCGGCCTGGCCGTCGACCAGCTGACCGAGGCGCAGCGCGCCGACGTCACCGACTGGGTCGACTCGCTCACGGGTGAGGTCGCATGGGATCGCCGCGTCGTGCTGCTGGGCAGCACTCACCCCGGCGGCGAGCGGCGCCGGATCGACGCTGAGCTGGCAGCCGCACGAGGCTGACACCGCCGCGCTGGGCCCCGTCGACGAACGCGGGGCTCAGCCCAGCCCGTCCAGTTTGTCCAGACGGGTCGCGATGTCCTCTGCCCAAATGTTCTTCGACGGCCAGGATCGCACCAACGCCTCGGTCGCCTCCGGGAGGGTGTAGTCCCGACCTCCGGGATATTCGCCACGTCCGCCATCGGCGTGAGCGCTCAGAATGTTGCCGTCACGGTCAAGCCACACGACAGGCCAATAGTCGACTTGAGTGTCGTCTTCCGAGTCGACGTCGAAGTGGACTGAGTAGTCTCCCTCCCTTCCGACGCAAATGGCACTCGGCGTGACGGCATAGCTCATCTGTCTTGGGGTATTCCAGGGGAACGCCTTGGGGAATGTCTCGAGCAGCGCAGAGTACATCTCGTGGGTGGGCAGCGGGCGGGCGATAATGGCCCTCACCTGATCCATGAGCGCCCGCGCGTCATCGACCGTAGGCCCCTCCACGGACACCGCTAACCCGCGCTTCATGCCCGACGCGATCTCGGTCTCGAAGTATGGGCCGGGATAGCTGCGCCCCTCGAAGGGTCGCTCGTCATAGAAGCGCTCAAACGCGCCAAGTTCCACGTCCTCAAACCTGTCTGCCCTCATGGCCGAGAGCGTACACAGGCCCGCGGTAGCAACCTAGATCCCCGGCGAAACCCCTCTCATCAACCGCCTGCCCTCATCGCTTCCGGTTCGCGAACGGCCAGCGACCGAACACGTCAGCGAACGCGGCGCGGTAGCGAACCTCCACGTCCTCCGCGGACTCCTCCGGCGTCGTCACCCACGCAACGAGCAGCTCGTCTTGATCGGCCAGCTGCCAGATCGAACGCCCGCCCTGGTGGCTGGCACCCTTCCGCGCGAACTGCCCCAGCCGCTTGCGCAGCCCGCCCACTTTCGCCTCTGCCTTGCCGATGTACAGCACCGGCGTCCCCGACACCCACCGAGCCGCGAGGTCATCCAAAGGGTAGGCGGATCCCGCCCGCGCTCGCGTCAGCTCGAGCAGCTCCGGCGACGTCGCCGCCGGACGCAGCACCACGTAGATCCCCGCCTCAGTCGGCACCCTCGCGGCCGCAAGATCCGCGAATCGAACGAACCCCACGAACCCGACCGCCTCGAGCGAGGCCCGATCCCACACGGCCGGCATCCGCAGCCCACCCGCCTCGCCGTCGCGATGGGTCGTCTTCATCGACGCATCGTCTCACGGCACCACAGGCGATGTCCCGGCTCCGGGCAACAGACCCCTCGGCTATGGTCTGAGCTACAGACGCCTGATGAGGAGACTCGTTCATGCCCAACGTAGACAGCAGCGGCCGCGACAGTTTCGGGCGGCGTGTAGAGACAGGGCTGGCAGCTGAACTCTTCAAGCAGCTCAAGCCGCTGCTTCTCGAAAGTGACATCGACCTCGACAGCGGCAAGGCCTACACAATCGACGAGATCAACGATGGCCTACAGGTGGCGATCCAACGTCACAACTTCATCATGGCGGTGCCTACAGGTGAGGCTCGAAAAGAGGCGTTCCGCGCGATACGGCTCGCTGCAGAGTACTTGTGGGAGGCCGACTACGAAGACTTCTCCGACTTCCTCACCGGGATGACCCCCGACGAAGAACCAACCCCCGCGCAGATCATCGGGACGACGCTCAGCCTCCTGGATTCCTGGTTCGAGGACGAGGTTCTCACCGGGGCAATCGCGCGCCCATCCTTCACCGAACGCTGGGACGAGGAGTCAAGCAAGATCATGTACGAGATCTTCGAGCGAGCCAGAGAGCACAGAGCTTTCGACTCCTACTCGGAGTTCATCGGCCGTTGGGGCGGACTCGTCGTGATGACGTTTGCAATCGGCGTGGTCTTCGAGGGCCTCTACGCATGGAGTGAAGACGACGACTACTTCGTCGATGTCGCTGACGAACTTCTTGACCCCGAGGCCTGGTAGCCCCTTCGCTCTCCCCCGAGCTCGGCCCCGCGCTCGCGCTCGCCATCCCGCCGCCGTCGTTGTTGCTGTCACGTCGGCGATGTCGGAGGCCTCCCTTAGCCTGTGAATGTCACATTCACTAGCAACCGAGGAGGACACCATGGGTGCCACATCCACTCACAAGACGGCCGGCGTCAGCGTC
>CAZBAP010000035.1:0-2877 GCA_964489795.1 uncultured Flavipsychrobacter sp. | reverse complement strand
GTAAGCGTCCGGATGTTGCACACTTGTTCCGCCTGCTGGTGATCTCCCAACTGACCTCGTGACCTGGTCATGGAGGTAAGGCGATGGGACGTCTGTGGTGGGAGAACCGCGCGAAGCGGGCGTACTGGACGACGCACCTGGAGGCGTGGCTGAGGAGCGGCCTGGCGCGCACCACCTACTGCCGCGAACACCGCCTGAACCGTCGCTCGTTCGACCGTTGGAAGGCCGCCCTCAACATCACGGAGTCCTTGCGCCACAAGGCCGCGCGCAAGCGGCGGCGCCAGTCTCCGCCCGAGGGCGGCGCTGCGACGGACAAGGCCGTGCAGGCCTTCTGGGCCATGCACGTCGAGGCGCTGCAGTGGAGCGGCCTGACGGCGCAGGCCTATGCGCAGGCCCATCGCCTGGGCCCGGAGAACCTGCGGCAGTGGCGTCGCCGGCTGGAGGCTGACCCCGATCCCATCGACTGGCGGGCGCTGGTTCATCCGAGCGCCCGCCCGCTGGTCGAAGGTACGATAAGCACTGGGACTAAGGACGGTTCGTCCTTGACGACGCCGCCGCGCGAGCGGCGCCGGTTCAGCGAAGCCGACAAGCGCGCCATCCTCGCCGAGATCGATGCACTGGGCGTCACCGTCACGGCGGTGGCCCGGCGCCACGGCATTATCCCGGGCATGCTGTTCCGCTGGCGTGTGCAGCTCGGCCTGACCCCGCCCGAGCGCGCCGCGTTCGCCCGGGTCCACCTGACCGACGGCGCCGCCAGCGCGCCTATCCTGCAGGTCCAACTGCCGGTCCCCGACGGCGCGGTGGCCGTGGACCTGCCGGGCGGGCGGCGCGTGTTCGCCGCGCCGGGCAGCGATCCTGGGGCGGTCCGCCGGTTCGTGACCGAGCGGGAGGGCCGCGCATGATGATCATCCCGGCCGGCGTCAAGGTGCACCTGGCGCTCGGCCACACCGACATGCGCAAGGGCTTCGAGGGCCTGGCCATGCTGGTGCAGGAGGTGCTGCAGGGCGATCCGTTCAGCGGCCACCTGTTCGCCTTCCGCGGCCGCAACGCGACCATGATCAAGCTGCTCTACTGGGACGGCACGGGTCTCTGTCTCTTCACCAAGCGCCTGCAGCGCGGCCGCTTCGTCTGGCCCCACCTGACCGGCGCCGGACCGTCCGTCACCCTGACGCCAGCACAGCTGGCGATGCTCATCGAGGGCATCGACTGGCGCTTCCCCGAACGCACCTGGAGACCGGCCATCGCCGGCTAAGAGACGCGCCAACCCGTTGCTGTACAACGGATATCCGCTTGGGCCAGACCCCGAACAGGGGTAGTCTTCGGCATGCGGTTGGACCTCGACAACCTGCCTGCCGACCCGGCGCTCCTGCAGCAGCTGGTGCGCGACATGGCCGCCGTCGTCGAGGGCCGGGACGGCGAGATCGAGCGTCTTCGGGCCATCATCAAGCAGCTGCAACGGGCGCAGTTCGGGCGCCGCTCCGAGCGCCTCGATGCGGCCCAGCTGGCGCTGGCGCTGGAGGACGTCGAGACCGATCTCGCCGAGGCCGAGGAGCGCCTGCCGCCCCTGCTCAAGCCCGCGCCCGCGCCGCCGCGGCGCCAGCCCCTGCCCGAGCACCTGCCGCGAGAGGACCAGGTCCTCGACGTCGGTGGTGACGCCTGCCCGCACTGCGGCGGAGCGATCCACGCCATCGGCGAGAGTGTCAGCGAGATGCTCGACTGGGTCCCGGCGCGCCTTCGGGTGATCCGCATCCGCCGGCCCAAGTACGCCTGCCGCGCCTGCGAGAGCGTCGTGCAGGCGCCGGCGCCGGAGCGGCCGATCGCCGGCGGCCTCGCCACCCCGGCGCTGCTCGCCCAGGTGCTGGTCGCCAAGTACGCCGACCACCTGCCGCTCTACAGGCAGTCGAAGATCTTCCAGCGCCACGGCATGGACCTGGACCGCTCCACGCTCGCCGGCTGGGTCGGCGGCGCCTGCTGGTGGCTGACCGCGCTGCACGATCGCCTGGCGGCGAGCGTCTTCGCCTCCAGCGTCCTCTTCGCCGACGACACGCCCCTGCCGGTGCTCGATCCCGGCCGCGGCCGCACCCGGACAGGGCGCCTCTGGGTCTATGCTCGCGACCAGCGGCCCTGGGCGGGGACCGATCCGCCGGCGGCGCTCTATCTCTTCGCTCCCGACCGCAAGGCCGAGCGGCCGGCGGCGCACCTGGCCCGCTTCGAAGGGGTCCTGCAGGTCGATGGCTACGCCGGCTTCGAACCGCTCACCGGCGCCGGCAAGGTCCGCCTCGCCGCCTGCTGGGCGCACGCCCGGCGCAAGTTCTACGACATCGCCCAGGCCACCGGCGCGCCGATCGCCACCGAGGCGCTGCGTCGGATCGGCGAGCTCTACGCCATCGAGGCGCAGGTCCGCGGGCAGTCGCGGGCCCTGCGCAAGGCCGCGAGGCTGGAGTCCTCCCGTCCCCTCGTGGCCGCCTTCAAGGTCTGGCTGGAGCAGCAGCTGACCCGCCTGCCTCCACGCGGCGCGCTGGCCGAAGCCATCCGCTACGCCTTGGCCCGCTACGACGCCCTGGCGCTCTTCCTCACCGACGGGCGCATCGAGATGGACAACAACGCCGTCGAACGAGCCATCCGCCCCGTCGCCCTCGGCCGCAAGAACCACCTCTTCGCCGGATCCGATGGCGGCGCCGAGCGCTGGGCCATCGTCGCCTCGCTTATCGAGACCTGCCGCCTCAACGGCGTCGAGCCCTACGCCTGGCTCACCGACGTGCTGCGGAAGATGGTCGCCGGGCATCCCATCAACCGGCTGGACGAGCTCTTGCCCTGGGCCTGGAACGCTGAGAATCTCGTCAAGGCCTGACGTAGGTGTCAGCGCCGGGCGCTTAC
>CAZBAP010000034.1:0-2899 GCA_964489795.1 uncultured Flavipsychrobacter sp. | reverse complement strand
TCGCCGTAGCTTTAGCGAAGGAGATCCTTGGTCGCCGTAGCTTCAGCGAAGGAGACGCAAACTTTTTTCTATGACAGACCGAAATCCGTACTATCATAAAACTTTCCCCACTGGTCGAAGCGTCTCGCTTCGTCCCGGTAATTTTGAAGCGTCCCGCTTCCGATGTTACAACAACATTACCAAATCTAATAACCCCTCTGTGCCACCATAATAATCGTGGGCGCTGCTCCATTTCCAATGCTGTGGTTCACATACAAAGCCAGCCACAACCGGGTTATTATGTATATAGCTTATCCGCTGTTTCATCATCTCTGGTGTTGATAGCTGAATAGGATGATTGTTCTGTATCCAGAATTGATAATCGTTGTTGTTGGCGTTGTGCCTGCCTGCATTGTAAAACATATGCAGCATCCATTCTTTGCGGCTTTCATAGTTAGCTTGTTCTATCTCCTTTCTTATATGGCGAGATGTAAAACTTTTCAGGTCTCGTATTATATTCTCAATATTATCACCTTCAGTGCCTACGATCAGGTGCATATGGCTGGTCATAATTACCCAAGCGCCTACCCGCAGTCCTTTTTCCCTGTGGCAGTGCTTTACTGAGTCAATAAAAATCTCTCCCTGTAAACATCACGGATAAAAATATCGATCCAGTTTATTACTGTAAAGGTTACATGGTAAAACTCTTGTTGGTCGTGAATTTTGTATTTCAAACCCATGGGTACAATATACATATTATCTCGCAAGCGAGACGCTTGCATTATTCATGACGAAGCGAGACGCTTCGACCAGTGGGAGTTGTTTAAGAGTTATTGAACTATTAGTTTTTGTATATCAATAAATCCACTATTGTTTGTTATACGTACTAAATACATTCCCTTCGTCCACTCATCAGTCGCTATGCTTATATGTGAAGTGAAATTTGACCGATATACGGTAGCTCCCAAAATATTTGTAACGCATACATCATAATTTTCAGTGAATGCAGAAACCAATTTTACTTTGCCAATAACAGGGTTTGGGAAAATGGTTATTTCTCGATGTTCCATTTGTTGCTGAGCTAAGCCTACTGACCACGGAGCAAATATTGCAAAGAAAGCATCGCTACCACCATACCAAGTTTGTGAAAAGCTCCCACCAAGAGTGTCAAAGAAACCACCTGCAATTATATTCCCGTTAGCTAACGGGAAAATCATAGTACCACGGTCGTCTAGATGTGACCCTAGCACTTTAGCATTAATAAAATTTCCGAAATTATCGGCATGAACAAAAAAAGCATCGTCATGCCCGAATGAGCTATCTACCTCATTTCCTAGAGTGTTAGATACTCCTGCTATCCAAATACTTCCATCTACAGCCTTACAGATTGAATTACCATAACAATTACCACCGCCGCCACCGAAGCATTTGTTCCAAATAATATTGCTATTGCTATCAACCTCCAATGCCCAGATCGGACACCCAAAGCTTGGAAAATGTGTGCGGTCACCATCAGTTGAATTGCTAGCACCTACAATGAGCACACCGCCCTTGTCATTAGTAGCGGCACTTCTTCCATTTTCTCCACCTGTGCCACCAATCAGTTTATGCCATACAAAATTTCCATTCTTATCCAGCCTAGCCAAATAGATATCATTGCCTCCATGATTATCAATACAATCAAAATCGGTAGAGTACGTTGTCGCAATTATATAGCAACCACCGTCAGGCGCAATTACAACAGAATGTGCGATTTCATCTTCGGTTCCTCCAATCACTTTGCTCCAGACCTTGTTACCATTGCTGTCAACTTTCAACACAGCAAGATCGGCATAAACCCAACCGCCATAGTGAACAGTAAAGTCAGAATCCGAATAATTGGTTTCTCCTAGCATGATATAGCCGCCATCTGGTGTTGCTATCATATCTCTTAATATCGCGGACGCACTATCGCCACCGTAGGTTTTCTGCCATACTGTTGATCCAGCGACATTTTGTTTTGTTATTTTAAAGGCCCAACCGGAAGGAACTGCAGTTGAGATTCCCCCAAAAATGAAACTGCCATCAGCTTGAGGAAATATGAAACTACCATCCGTTGAACATTTATTCCACTGCAACACACTGGCATCTGCATTGTATTTGAAAAATATGTTTCTAGAGCCACCTATATTGCAAAATGAATCAATGTTTCCTGTTCCTACAGGAGAGTTGGAGCTAATAGATACGATAATCCCACCGTCAGAGCATTTAGTAACTGATTTGTTAGCCATATCCACATAGCTCCCTCCAAATTCTTTCAACCAAGAAATTACCGGATTGTGTATTTGTGCGGTTGCTTTGATAGAAACTAGCAAAATGAATGTAAAAAAAAACTTGCTCATGCTAAGGATTCCTTTGAATTGTATAATGCTATAAAGTTATCTATTTTATATTACAAAAAATGCTGGTAACGATAAAATATTAAGAAAAAATAATGAACTCTAAAAGTATTGTGAAGGAAGCTAAAATATTACTTACCAGTTACCATGCCAACCATCACCCCATATTGCATCAATTTTTCCGCCGTTGTTGGTGTTCTTCACCAACAACAACTGAATTGAGACCAGCCTTTGGTCGCCGTAGCTTTAGCGAAGGAGATGCAAACTATTTTTTATGATAGACCGAAATCCGTACTATCATAAAACTTTCTTTTGGCAAAGCCGCAAACCTGTCACACCTTTGTATCACAAAAGCTTCCGGTTCACTAAGCCATATCATGGCACTCAGCCGCTCCCCATTTTGCAATAATTATACTGCAGGCTTACCGGGGTATTACTAAGGTCATAAAGGCCGTATAAGCATTACCTATTCGCCCCATAGGCATTCTCTATGGGGCAATGATGGGGCAATGTTTTTGCATAAGTAATTGATTTTCAATAAA
>CAZBAP010000033.1:0-2917 GCA_964489795.1 uncultured Flavipsychrobacter sp. | reverse complement strand
TGAGCCGGGCAGAGATAAGAAGTAAGTTTGATGAGATTGTTGCCTTTGCCGAAGTTGAAAAATTTTTGGATACTCCCGTGAAGCGCTACAGCAGTGGTATGTACGTGCGATTGGCATTTGCAGTAGCCGCTCATCTCGAACCCGAGATTTTAATTGTAGATGAAGTGCTGGCTGTGGGCGATGCTCAGTTTCAGAAAAAATGCCTCGGCAAGATGGAGGATGTAAGTAAGAATGAAGGTAGAACTGTTTTATTTGTGAGCCATAATATGGGAGTAATTGCCCAACTATGCCAATCTTCTATAATCCTTAATAAAGGAAGTGTTGTATTTCAGGGCAGCACATCCTTAGCTATCGAAAATTATATCAGTAATGGAAGAAAAACAGAAAGTGGTTATGTGGCTTCTCAAGAGGCCTTTTCAAAAGCAATGTTTATAAAAAGCGTCACATTGCTGAATAAAAATGAATTGATTGCTGAAAGTTTCTTATTAGATGAACCTATTTTAATTGAGTTGACAATTGGCATTAATGACATAAATCCAAGCGCAAAATTATCAATAACTCTTCAGAATGTAACAGGCGATTTTTTGTCAACAATAGTTGAGGAGATTACAGTGATAGATGATATAACTTCATCTAAAGAAGTTAAAATGAAAATTCAAATAGCAGATAATCAGATTGCGCCCAATGTTTATTCTTTACGATTTGCGCTATTTGTATTCAAAGGCGAAGTATATGATTTGATTGAAATGGTATGCCCTTTTTCTGTTGTTGATTCTGGTTCAAAAATGGCTTTATATGAAGGGAACAATTATGGCAGTTTTATTTTGAACTATAAAATTTTGGCATAATATGAAAAAACTGTTAAGAAAAATAATTAAAAAAATATTTTCCCCACCCCAAGAACGAAATGAAGATAAACTAATTAAGAGGGGAGTTATAAAGCATGGTGTTGGGTGTGATTTGAGCATGTTGAATGTTTGTCTGGCTGACGATGACGTATCTGAAACGCAAATAATCATTGGTGATAATTGTTGCGTTAGAGCCACTATAATTTTGTATAGAAAAGAATCCAAAATAATAATTGGAAACAATGTTTATGTGGGGCAGAGAACAATTTTTGAATGCGTTGAAAAAATTAATATCGGAAATGACGTCTTGGTATCGAGCGATTGTAATCTTATTGACACTAACTCTCATTCTGTGCATTCAGTAGAAAGAGTTGACGATATCATTGATTGGCAAAAAGGATTAAAGTATAAAAATTGGAATGTTGTTAAATCTTCGACAATCAATATATCAAACAATTGTTGGGTGGGTTTAAGGAGTATAATAACGAAGGGAGTAAATCTTGGCAAAGGTACAATTGTTGCATCAGGTAGTGTTGTAACTAAAAGTACAGAACCTTTTTCTGTTGTAGGAGGGAACCCCGCGGTCTTTATTAAACAAACAGATTAATTGAATGTCTATTATTATTCTCGGTTCAGAAGGTTTCATAGGGCATCACTTGGTTAACTATTTTTTGAAATTAAGTTGGACTGTTTACGGGTGCGATTTATTTGAAGCACCAACTCAACAATACCAATACAAAAAAGTATCGCGACTGTCGCCAGAACTTGATGAAGTGTTTACTGTGTGTCAATACGATGCGTGTATTAATGCTGCCGGAAGTGGTAATGTAAATTATTCTATGACCCATCCGGTTTCTGACTTTGAAGCTAATAGTCTCGATGTGATTCGTACATTAGAATGTATCAGAAGATTCCAACGGTCCTGTAGATATGTTCACATATCAAGTGCCGCAGTGTATGGCAACCCCGTAACACTTCCCATCACTGAAAATACTTTAAAAGAACCTGTTTCACCTTACGGTTATCATAAATTAATTTCAGAAAATATTTGTGAGGAGTATAGTAAACTATTTTCAGTACAAACAGCTATTATCAGGCCTTTCTCCGTTTATGGGCCAGGCTTAAAAAAGCAATTGTTGTGGGATATTTGCCAAAAGATGAAAAACAGTTCTAATGACAAAATTACGTTATTTGGTACGGGAGAAGAGTCAAGAGATTTTATTTATATAGATGATTTAATAGAACTTATTTATTTAATTACGGTATCAGATAATTTTCAGAGTAATGTTTACAATGCTGCTTCAGGGATTGAAACGAAGATTAAAAAGATAGCGGAGATTATTCAAAACTTTTACCCAGCAAAGAAAATCAATTTCTCAGGTCAGGTTAGACTTGGCGATCCTATTAATTGGAGGGCTGACATTACTAAAGCAACAAACATTGGTTTTAAATGCAAAACTTCAATTGAAGCAGGAACCGAAAAATATATCCATTGGTTTAATCACCAATAAATGAAAGATATCAACACTGAAATAGTTTTTACATTGCCTGCTGCAATGGGTGGAGTAGCGAGTTTTAATCTTAACCTTATTAATAATGCTTCACTTAAAGATACGATAACTACAAGGGTTATTCTTATAAAGGCGAAAGAAGACAATCGCCCAGTTTTTACTGATAAATTTGATGTGGATGAGTTCTCTGTATTTGAATATTCGTATAAGGAAAATCAATATTTTGTATGTCAACGGTTAGAGAAATTAATAGGCAAAAAAAAAGGTGCTATTGTATGTGATAACGCACTTACTATTCAAAGCTGTAAGCTATTTAATAATCCAAAAACATTGTTTCATTTAATACACGATTATTTCTATGTAAAACAAAACATACAATTTGGTAATAACATTGATGTAGCAGTAGCTCATTCTTCGTTTTTTAGCGATTGTGTTTTTGCGTCCAATCCAACTGATTTTGCTAATCGTACTTTTTATATACCCTATGGGGTTAAGCAATATCTGCAAATGCCTGTAAAAGAGAGCGGGCAACCGTTGAAATTATTTTTTTTAGGCAGA
>CAZBAP010000032.1:0-3020 GCA_964489795.1 uncultured Flavipsychrobacter sp. | reverse complement strand
GTATTCTTGATCTGTTTTATTATATGTATAAACTATTTGCTTATACTGTACTTGATCTAGATAGGTAAGATTCTGTATAGGCTGGTTAGGATTGTTTCCTATTTGCCCTAGCAACGTTTCAGTAATCGATAATAGCTGCTCTATACTATCTCTACTAAATAGCTCACCTGCATATTTAAGGCTAAATATTAATTGCTTGTTTGCTTCATACGCTATTACAGTTAAAGGATAATCTAACTTCTCTATCCCTCCTTTAAATATTACCCTAAGCCTCCCTGGTTGTTCCTCATTTGTAACAATTGGGTAATTCTCATACACAAATAAGCTATCAAATAAACGCTCCCCATCCTTTTGTAATTTTGCTAAGCTTTGATCACTCCTAATATTAATCTCATTGATATTATCTTGAATACCTTTTATTGATTCTATTATACTCTTTGATTTTTGAGCTCGATGATCTACTATCACTGGTAAGGTATTTATATATAACCCAACTGAGCTCTCTATATTATCTATAGGCAGATTCCTTCCAGATACTGTAGCTCCAACTATTGTTTGATTACTATTACCGTATATATTTAATACCTTATGCCACGCATATTGTAATATTGCATTTAATGTTACCCCTGCTTCTTGATTCAGTTTTTTTAAGCTATGATAGATATCTTCCTTGATTATTAATCCATGCTCTTCTGGATGAGTTATATGCTTATATTCACTTAACCTCTCAAACTTGTATAATAACCCACTTAAATCACTTCTATCTTCTATTTGCGATACATACTTATCCCAATACTCCTTATTATCATTTTGATGATCCTGTAAATACTTTTGGGCATTCTCATAACTATGCTCTATTGATAACGATATCACTTCTCCATCTTGCAACTTTAAATATGTTTCATGAATATAGTTCAATAATATTGGATTACTCCAACCATCTAATATCGCATGATGACTACTAAATATACATGTATATAAATCCTCTCTTTGTTTAATTACATAAACCCTAAATAAATTACCTTCTTCTAACGCATACCGTTCACTCCTATCTCCTTCTTGTATTGCCTTGATTCTTATCTCTTGAACCGTAGAATCTTGTTCCTCACTTAAATCAATATATCTCCAATCTAAACTTCCTTCTTTATCTATTATTTGTATTAATTCTTCCTCCCAATCTAATCGTAACCTTAAGGTCGAATATTTCTTCTGAGCATAAGTCCACGCTTCTTTTAATTGATTAATATCTAAAGCATTATTATATTGCCAAATACCCTGTACTAAATAAGCATCATCCACGTCACCCTGATTTAAAGAATGATAGATAAAACCCTGTTGTAAACTATTAGCTAAATACAACCTCTCTATCTCTCTAGAACCCTGTAATTTATCCAAGTGTTCTTGGCTGATAAGATTACCTATGTCGCTTACTGTTAAATAAGTTCTACCTTGGTTTATTGTGTGATTAATTATCTCTACTAAACTTGACTTAAATGCTTCTGCTAATTTAGTCGTAGTGCTATCATCTAATTTACTCCCTATACTAAACTGAAGGCTATTATTGATTATTAAACCGTTAATGCTAATTATATTGTAGTCTTGGTTAGATTCATGCATTGATATGCCACTAACTTCACCTACAATATTCCAAAAATTCTGATCTTGTGCCTGTATTTGTAAACTTGCTGCACTCTCACCCTTATCAAACTGCCCTAAATAATTAAAACTTATTCTCGGTAAGATATGCTGTAATTGCAATCTTGATTCTAATCCTGAGCTATACCCTATTAATGCACCATAACCTATACCTTTATTCGGTACTTGTCTTAAGGTCTCCTTTATCCACTTTAAACTATTACCAATATCCTCTCTTATTTCTAAACGCACAGGATACATAGTAGTAAACCAACCTAATGTCCTAGTAATATCTATACTGTCATCTATCTCCTCCCGACCATGACCCTCCAATACTACATGATTAACTTTATTCTCTAAAACCTCAGATAATGCATAGCCTAACGCTGTAAGCAATAGGTCATTTATCTGGGTATTATAGGCTCCATTACTTTCTTGTAATAGCTGCTTGGTTTGCTCAAAACTTAAACTAAAACCAGAATAGTTTCTAGTATCCTCGTTTAATACTAGATTAAGCAGATTAGTGTTATCATAATCAGATAATACATTCTTCCAATATTCTCTCTCAATCTCATTATTATCGCCATATTGCTTTACTGTATTTACCCATTGTCTATAACTGCTACCTTTATTCCTTTTAAATACCAACCCTTCATAGTCATCTTCATTGTATATATCGCGTAAATCTTCTACTAATATCCTCCAACTAACTGAATCTACCGCTAAATGATGTATGGCAAAACATACTCTGCTACTTCCATCACTATAACCATAAATGTAACCTATGCTATAAATTGGCCCACGCTCTAAATCAAACCCACTCTGCCAACCCGTTAGTATTCCTTGTAACTTTGCTGTAAATTTCTTACTACCCTCTTTCTCTCCTAGTGTCCTTACATCTAATATTTTTATCTCTTCTACCTCAGTATTTGGGTCATAATATTGAATATAAGTATTAGAAGAGCTACTATCCTTCCTATACCTTAATCTAAAACTATCATGATGCTGAACTAACTTATTGACACTAAATTGCAGTTTATCTATATCTAAATTCGGTACTTTTATTATAAAAGATTGATTCCAATAATTAGGGTATGCATGGTTACTCTCAAAAAACCATTGTTGTATCGGTAGTAATGGCACTTCTCCATCAAGTATACCTTGTTCAGTTTTTAGCTCTAATTTAACATTATTATTTTGCACCTTGCTTAATATGTTGTCATAAAGCTTTTCTATATTCTTATAACTAAATATGTCTTTTACACTAACGTTTAATCCTAACCGTTGCCTTAATCTACTAACAACTTGAATGCTTATTATACTATCACCTCCAAGTCTAAAGAAGTCATCTTGTATTCCTACTTTATCTTCAGCTAACCCAAGTA
>CAZBAP010000031.1:0-3078 GCA_964489795.1 uncultured Flavipsychrobacter sp. | reverse complement strand
TCTATCTCGGCGAAGCGTCGGCCGATTGGCCCGATCCACGCCAGCGGCCGAAATTCCTCTACTTTCCCGGCCTGCCGACGATGCCGTACTTCGATCGCGCGCTGTTCCCGTGGTACGCGGTGCTCGAAGAAAATGTGGATGCGATCCGCGCGGAACTGCTCGAGGTGTTGCGCGGTGAGCGCGGCATCGCGCCATTCCTCGGCACGAATGCACTGGACCGCGTCGGCGACCAGCTTGCCGGCGCCGAAGCACCACCGGCATGGGATGCGTTCTTTTTCTATCGCCACGGTGAGCGGCTCGACGAGAACTGCGCGCGCTGTCCGCGCACCGCGGCGATCCTCGACTCGCTGCCGCTCGTGCGCATCCGCGAACACGCGCCGGAAATCTGTTTCTCGGTGCTCACGCCGGGTACGCACATCCTGCCGCATCGCGGCGTTACCAACACGCGCCTGGTCACCCACCTGCCGCTGATCGTGCCGGAGAACTGCGCCATCGTCGTCGGCGGCGAAAAGCGCGAGTGGCGCGAAGGCGAATGCTTCACCTTCGACGACACGTTCGAGCACGAAGCATGGAACCGCGGCGACTCGACCCGCGTCGTCATGCTGATGGATTGCTGGAACCCGTATCTGACCGAAGTCGAACGCGAAGCCGTGACGCTGCTGGTCGGTGCGATCGGCGATTTCAACCGCGCGGCGGGCATCAACGGCTGATGCCCGCCGCGGCATGAGTGCTATTTCGATTGCTGGTGCAGAACAACTTAGTAATAAGACAAGAAGTATCCAATGGCTGATTTCACTGCCGCGACATAGCCATCTTGTTTGTCCTGAGTTTTGGTCGGCGCCATCGTTTTTACAAAAGTGCGCTTGCCGTTGATCTCGGCATCGATATAGATAACAAAGACTGATGCATGCTCAGGGTTTGCTGCGTCGGTGTAGAAGGCGCGCTCATGCTCCTCGATTTCCTCGTCTTCGAAATGAGTGCGATCAACTAACGTTTGGCTCAGATTCACTGTTGAGCCGACGGTTCCTCCCGCAATAGCGCCGCCCACGGCGCCACCGATTGTGCCAAGCGCGGCCATTTTTCGGAATTCTGATTTCATGTTCACGTACACCACCATGTGGTGTACCGAAATGTCGAGAGGCTTGGTCGCGTCGCCGAATTTTTCAAAGGCAAGCCGACGAAAAATCTGAATCATCGGCGGGTTCAGCGTCGCGTCACCCTTGCGGTAGATGCCGTAGGCACTGCTCGTAATTACCAAGCTGAAATGTCCGCTTTCCTTTTCGCTTGATGGCCGAACGTCTTTTATAGGAATCGAGGTTGACTCGTCTGTTCCGGGTAGGTCCATCCGAACGGCCTGTGGCGTACAGGCGATCAGCAAGAGTGGGCAGATCAGCAAGAGCAGCTTCATCATCCGGTAGGACTCACCAACCGTCAGGTCGAAGACGGAGAAGGCTACGTGAGGGGTTTTCATTGCGACTCCTTTGCACAGTGGATGATGGAAGAATCCGAAGAAGAAGCATATCGACAGCCTAAGTGTTGTTCCATGCGGTACGCTGTTGCTGCCGAGGTAGGCGTTCTCTGTTTCGTTTCGGTGCTAGTCTGAAATTTGCGCACTAAATTGAAGCAAAATCATGTTGCGCTGCGATGGCGTATTTCGTTAATTATTTGATATCAGAGAATTTTTCACCTTGGCACAGTGATTGCTGAAAACCATACCATCCAAACCTTCAACCAAGGAAACCTCCATGTCCGCCAGCTTCAACAAGCTCATCCAAGACAACAACGTCGAATTCGTCGACCTGCGTTTTGCCGACATGCTCGGCAAGCAGCATCACGTCACCTTCCCGGTCAAGGCCATCGACGAAAGCCTGTTCGAGGACGGCAAGATGTTCGACGGCTCTTCGATCTCCGGTTGGAAGGGCATCAACGATTCCGACATGGTGCTGATGCCCGATGCGGATAGCGCGATTCTCGATCCGTTCGCCGAAACTGCGACCGTGATCCTCACCTGCGACGTGCTCGAGCCGTCGACGATGCAGGCGTACACGCGCTGCCCGCGTTCGGTGGCGAAGCGCGCCGAGGCGTTCCTGAAATCCTCGGGCATCGCCGACACGGCGTTCTTCGGACCGGAGCCGGAGTTCTTCATCTTCGACTCGGTGCGTTACAAGAACGACATGCAGGGCGCGAGCTTCGAGATCCAATCCGAAGAAGCGGCGTGGAGCACGAACGACAAATTCGACGGCAGCAACTCGGGCCATCGTCCGGGCGTGAAGGGCGGCTACTTCCCGGTCGCGCCGGTCGACTCGCTGCAGGATCTGCGCAGCGAGATGTGCCAGATCCTCGAGGCCTGCGGCCTTACGGTCGAGGTGCACCACCACGAAGTCGCGACCGCCGGCCAGTGCGAGATCGGCACCAAGTTCAACACGCTGACCAAGAAGGGCGACGAATTGCTCACTCTCAAGTATGTGATCAAGAACGTCGCCCACCGCAATGGCAAGACCGCGACCTTCCTGCCGAAGCCGATCGTCGGCGACAACGGCTCGGGCATGCACGTGCACCAGTCACTCGCCAAGGGCGGCACCAACCTGTTCGCCGGCGATCTCTACGGCGGCCTGTCGCAGACCGCGCTCTATTACATCGGCGGCATCTTCAAGCATGCGCGCGCGATCAACGCGTTCTCGAACTCGACGACGAACAGCTACAAGCGTCTGGTGCCGGGCTTCGAGGCGCCGGTCATGCTTGCCTATTCGGCGCGCAATCGTTCGGCTTCCTGCCGCATTCCGTTCGTGCACTCGCCGAAGGCGCGCCGCATCGAAGTGCGCTTCCCCGACCCGATGAATACGGGTTACCTGACCTTCACCGCGCTGATGATGGCCGGCCTCGACGGCATTCTCAACAAGATCGATCCGGGCGCGCCGTCCGACAAGGACCTGTACGACCTGCCGCCGGAAGAAGAGAAGCTGATCCCGACTGTGTGCCACTCGCTCGACCAGGCGCTCGAAGCGTTGAACAAGGATCGCGCGTTCCTCAAGGCCGGCGGCGTGTTCAGCGACGACTTCATCGATGCCTACATCGAAT
>CAZBAP010000030.1:0-3140 GCA_964489795.1 uncultured Flavipsychrobacter sp. | reverse complement strand
CAGGAAAGTCAATGAAATCAACGGTCTACCCAGACCACCCCCGCGCCAGTGCTAGGGAAGCTCTGCATAAGTCCGTCGCCGATGTGCTTGGCTGGTGAGTGATCGGATCGCACCATACGAACCATGAAGCAGCAGAGTCTTGGATTGGGTCAGTCCGGCAAGCGCACGCGGCGGCGGGAGTTCCTCGGCGAGATGGAACGCGTGGTGCCGTGGAGCGAGTTGGTAGCCCTGGTATCTCCGTACATGCCCGAAGGCCGCCGGGGCCGACCGCCGTTTCCCGTGGAGGCGATGCTGCGCATTCACTTCATGCAGCAGTGGTTCAACCTGAGCGACCCGGCGATGGAAGACGCGCTGCACGACGTGCCGCTGTTCCGGGATTTCGCAGGGCTGGGCGGTTGGGATGACCGGCTGCCCGACGAGACGACGATCCTGCGGTTTCGCCATGTGCTGGAGCAGCACAAGCTTGCGCCGCAGATCCTGAAGACGGTCAACGACCTGCTGCAGCACAAGGGGCTGCTGCTGAAGACCGGCACGGTGGTGGACGCCACGCTGATTGCTGCGCCGAGCTCGACGAAGAACGCCAGCGGCGAGCGCGACCCGGAGATGAAGCAGTCGAAGAAGGGCAACCAGTGGTGTGTGTCACGAACACAGGCGGCAGACCTGTGGTGCTGTACTGAAGATGGGAGCAGGCCTCCCGAAGCCGGCTTGCAGGAGCAGGCTTCAAACCACCCGGTGCTGCTGCGTTCAAAAGGCGTGGTGGTGAGCGACCGGGCGAACGTCATCCCATCAAGGGTGGCCGGTACGTATTGAGAAGATGAGCGAAAGCAAACCGTCCGACGACGCATCGTTATGCCTAAAGCGCTGTCAAAACTGAGGTGGACCATTGGCTTCAGGACGAATCGGGGCGATACCTGTCTACGGACCCGATGGCAGCCGGTGTATAGGCGGCATGATCTCAATACAGGCTTCGGTACGGAACGTGAGAACCTCTCTCCAGATGCCAAGGGAAATGACAAGTGGCAAACACCACGAGGAAGAATACCGATGCTGGGGCAGAGGGGCGGAGCCTCCCGTAGTAGCGATGAGGCCTCTGTAATGGGGGCGGAGCGAAGGGGCGGCGTCATCCTGCCGACGAAGGTCGCCAACCTCCGGGGATGAGCGACGTGACCTCGGCGAAACCTTATGGCATAGCGAAGCGCACGGTATGGGAGGCATACCAGCAGGTCAAGGCCAACCGTGGTGCCGCAGGTGTCGACGATGAGACCATCGCCGACTTCGAGCGGGACCTGTCGAAGAATTTGTACAAGCTGTGGAACCGGATGTCGTCGGGGTCGTACTTCCCGCCTCCGGTCAAGCAGGTTGAGATTCCCAAGGCATCGGGTGGCACGCGCAAGCTGGGAGTGCCCACGGTCTCTGATCGTGTAGCGCAAACCGTCGTCAAGCTTCTCATCGAACCAGCGTTGGACCCGATCTTCCATCCGGACTCTTACGGGTACCGGCCAGGACGCTCGGCCAAGCAAGCCGTGGCGGTCACCCGTGAACGCTGTTGGCGATATGACTGGGTGGTGGAGTTTGATATCAAGGCAGCCTTCGATCAGATTGATCATGCGCTGCTGATGAAGGCGGTGCGCACCCACATCAAGGACGACTGGATTCTTCTGTACATCGAACGGTGGCTGGTCGCCCCGTTCGAGAAGGAGGGCGGCGAGCGCGTGCCACGCGACCGCGGCACTCCTCAGGGCGGAGTGGTCAGTCCCATCCTGATGAACCTGTTCATGCACTATGCCTTCGACACCTGGATGCAGCGCACCAGTCCGAACTGCCCGTTCGCCCGATACGCAGATGACGCGGTGGTTCACTGCCGCAGTCGGAAGCAGGCGGAGTACGTGATGCGCTCCATCGCGTCACGGTTGGCGGAATGCGGGCTGACGATGCATCCTGACAAGTCGAAGGTCGTGTACTGCAAGGACAGCAACCGCCGCGAAGAGCACCCGCATGTGGGCTTTACCTTCCTGGGATTCACGTTCCGGCCGAGGAAGGCCCACAGCAAGCACGACCAACTGTTCACGAGCTTCCTGCCAGGGGCCAGTGATGATGCTTTGCGGCGGATGCGACAGGCGGTGCGGCGCTGGCGACTCAATCGCCAGACCCACGTGACGCTGGCCGATGTGGCACGGCTGTACAACCCGGTGATACAGGGGTGGTGGCAATACTATGGCGCGTTCTACAAGACCGCCATGCTCGGCATCTTCCAGCACATCGATCGCGCGCTTGAGCGGTGGGCCCGACGAAAATACAAGGCCCTCCACCGCCGCAAGGTGGCGAGCGCCGGCTGGCTGGACAAGATGCGGGCGTCTGCACCACTGCTGTTCCGTCACTGGCGCGTGGCTGAGCTGCCGGTTGGATGACGGGAGCCGTATGACGCGAGAGTGTCACGTACGGTTCTGCGAGCGGCTGCGGGGGAAGTTCCTGCGGCCGACTCACCACTTCGGGATGAAGGCCCACATTGGCACGGACGCCGAATCGGGGCTGGTGCACACGGTGCGCGGCACGGCCGGCAACGTCAACGACGTGGTCGAGGCCAACAGCCTGCTGCACGGCGAGGAGGCCGAGGCCTGGGGTGATGCTGGATACCGGGGCGCAGGCAAGCGACCGGATGCGAAACCAGGTGTGCGCTGGAACATCGCCATGCGACCGGGTGAGCGCAAGCAGCTCGATCTGGACAGGCCGATCGACAGGCTGACCGACGGCCTCGAGCGGATCAAGGCGAGCATCCGGGCGAAGGTCGAGCACCCGTTCCGGATCGTCAAACGGCAGTTCGGGCACGTGAAGGTGCGCTACCGCGGACTGGCGAAGAACACGGCGCAGTTGCACACGCTGTTCGCGCTGGCCAATCTGTGGCTGGTGCGCAGACAACTCGCGGGAGCTGGGGCATGAGTGCGTCCGAAATGGCCCGGCCGGGCCGAAACGGCGGCCGCGCGAGTCGCTACGCGCGCTGTATCGGCACTGATGCCGCCCAAACAGAGCCTGAATCACTGGACTGCACGCGGTTGGCATATCGGTCGGCCCGTTGTGCAGAGCTTCCCTAGCTTTGCGTACCGTCACTTATTGCACTGAAAACGAGGAGACCCCATGTAAAC
>CAZBAP010000029.1:0-3794 GCA_964489795.1 uncultured Flavipsychrobacter sp. | reverse complement strand
GGATCTGCTACCGGCGTTAGCTACCAGTTATTGCTCAGCGGAGTAGCCACCGGCCCGTCAGTGCCCGGCACGGGCTTATCAATAGACTTTGGGTCACTCACATCCGCGGGTGTATATACGGTACGAGCTACCAATAGCACTACCGGATGTACCAATATTATGTCGGGCAGTGTAACGATAGGTATCAACCCGCTTCCTTCAGTACAGGTAGTGAGCGGCGGCGGCGCTTATTGCGCCGGCGGTACGGGTATGGCTATCGGCCTTCTGTCTTCATCGGGTGGTATCAGCTACCAGCTATATCGCGGCACCACAGCCGTTGGCTCACCTGTTGCAGGCAGCACCGGCAGCGCGGTGAGCTTCGGGCTTCAGACCACAGCGGGCACCTATACGGTTATGGGTACGGATGCCTCCACGGGCTGCAGCACGGCGATGAGCGGCAGCGCGGTGATCACAGTTAACGCCTTACCTGTGTTGCAGACGGTAACGGGTGGCGGCGGCTATTGCAGCGGCGGCACAGGCGTGCATATAGCGCTGACATCGTCAGCCACAGGCACAGGCTACCAGTTGTATAACGGCACGACGGCCACCGGCCTGCCTGTAGCCGGTACGGGCCTTCCTTTGGATTTTGGCATAATAACTACCCCCGGTAATTATACCGTAGCGGCCACCACTACTGTGGGCGGCTGTACGGCAGCTATGAGCGGCAGCGCTACGGTTGTTGTCAACCCGCTGCCATCAGTATATACGGTAACGGGTGGCGGCAGCTACTGCAGCGGCGGCACAGGCCTTCATATCGGCCTGTCGTCTTCCTCTGCGGGTATCTCTTACCAGCTGCAGCTTGGCGGTGTCCCCTACGGAGCTATCACCTCCGGCAGCGGCGGCAGCCTTGACTTCGGAGTTCAGGGTACAGGCGGAACGTATACGGTAAGCGCTGTTAATACCGCTACGGGCTGCGGCACGCTGATGAGCGGCAGCGCAGTGATCACCGTGAACCCCTTACCTGTATTGCAGACGCTAACGGGTGGCGGCAACTACTGCCCCGGCGGCAGCGGCGTACCTGTAGGCCTTGGCAGCAGCCAGCCGGGTATCAGCTACCAGCTGTATAACGGCACAAGTACAATAGTAACCATGACGGGTACGGGCGGCGCGCTGGCCTTCGGCCTTCAGACCGCTACGGGCGTCTATACGGTAACGGCAGCCAATAGCCTTACCGGCTGCCAGCAGGCTATGCCGGGCAGCGTATCTGTAGGCATCTCATCCTTACCTAACCCATATACAGTAACCGGCGGCGGCAACTACTGCCCCGGCGGCAGCGGCGTTCATGTAGGCCTTGCGGGTTCAGATACATGGATGAGCTACCAGCTCTACCAGGGTATTACACCTATCGGCTTCCCTGTTACGGGCACCGGCGGTTCTCTTGACTTCGGCCTTCAGACCGCTATCGGGAGCTATACGGTATCGGCCACCGGTATCGGCACCTCCGGCTGCCTGGGCACTATGCCCGGCAGTGCCAGCGTAGGTGTCAGCAGCCTTCCGGGCATCCATATCGTAACGGGCGGCGGCAACTACTGCAGCGGCGGCAGCGGCGTGGCAGTAGGTCTCGACGGTTCTGACCTGAATGCGGGCTACCAGCTATATTCGGGCACTACACCTGTAGGGTCGCCTGTCAGCGGTACGGGCAGCCCGCTGAGCTTCGGCCTCCAGACGGCGTCCGGTGTGTACAGCGTAATAGCTACGGGTACCCCCGGCGGCTGCATGGTTACGATGTCGGGCCTTGCTTCTGTGTCTGTTGATGCGGCACCTGTTGTGTACACCCTTGGCGGCGGCGGCAACTACTGCAGCGGCGGCAGCGGCGTATCGGTAGTCCTTGACGGTTCTGTACCGGGTACTACTTATAGTTTATATAACGGCCTTACCCTTGTTGCGGGCCCTGCCCCCGGCACAGGATCATCCATAGACTTCGGCCTTCAGACATCTGCGGGCAGCTATACAGCTACAGCCACCACCACATCTACAGGATGTATGAGCAATATGACCGGGACAGCCCATGTAGGCATCTCGCCCTTGCCCACAGCATACAATGTTACCGGTGGCGGCGGCTTCTGCGCCGGCGGTGCAGGCGTGCATATCAATCTTGACAACTCAGCAACGGGTACCACCTACCAGTTGTACAACGGGACAGTGATGAGCGGCAGTGCGTTAACAGGCAGCGGCAGCGCCCTTGACTTCGGGCCGCAGACAGGTTCGGGCATCTATACGGTAACGGCCACGATCACGTCTACGGGCTGCATGAATGCGATGTCGGGCAGCGGCACGGTAGTCGTTAACGCTCTTCCCACGGCCTATGTGGTCAGCGGCAGCGCTCCCGGCTACTGCCCCGGCAGCGCGGGCGTAACGATCAGCCTCATGGGGTCAGAGTCCGGCGTGAGCTACCAGCTGTACCGCGGCACATCGTCTGTAGGCAGTGCGATGCCGGGTACCGGGGCTATGATCAGCTTCGGCGCGCAGACGATAACGGGTACCTATACGGTTACCGGCACCAATACATCTACCGGCTGCGTGAACAATATGTCCGGCGGCGCGGGAGTAACGATCAATACCTTACCGGCAGTATATACGGTAACGGGCGGCGGCAGCTACTGTGCGGGCGGCACAGGTATCACGGTAGGCCTTTCGGGTTCCACCCCCGGTGTCAGCTACGAGCTGTACCGTACGGGGCTGGCCACGGGCCTTGTGCTGACCGGCAGCGGCAGCTCGCTGAACTTCGGCGCTCAGACGGCTGCAGGAGCCTATACGGTAGTGGCAACGAATACATCGGGCTGCACGGCCACGATGAGCGGCACAGCTACGGTAGTGGTCAATGCACTACCGGTATTACAATTAGTTACCGGCGGCGGCACCTATTGCAGCGGCGGTACAGGGGTATTGGTAGGCCAGAGCGGCTCTGTGAGCGGCACCAGCTACCAGTTATGGCGCGGCAGCGCTCTTGCCGGCAGCATGTCCGGCACCGGCGGCCCGCTGAGTTTTGGTCTTCAGACATCGGGCGGTACCTATACGGTAACTGCTGTTAATAGTACTACAGGCTGCAGTGCGCCAATGGGCGGCAGCGCCACGGTAGTGGTCAATGCATCTCCTGTAGCCTATACGGTAACGGGCGGCGGCAGCTATTGCGCCGGCGGCACAGGAGTGCATGTGGGCATCGGCGGCACAGCCACTGGAGTTAGCTACCAGCTGTACAACGGGACAACGATCACGGGCAGCGCTTTTGCGGGCACGGGCAGTTCTGCGGACTTCGGCCTGCTGTCTGCGGCGGGCACCTATACGGTAAAAGCGACAGACCTTTCGACAGGCTGTATGAGCAGTATGTCGGGCAGCGCGTCTGTAGTTATCAATAGCCTTCCGGGGACACAGACCGTTACCGGCGGGGGCAGCTATTGCACCGGTGGCAGCGGAGTTCATGTAGGGCTTGGCGGCTCGGTAACGGGCATAGACTATACGTTGTATACGGGTAGTACGAGTGTGGGCCTGCTTGCGGGCAGCGGCGGGTCCCTGGACTTCGGCCTTGAGTCTGCCGGCGGTACTTATATGGTGATCGCCAGCAACCATACGACAGGCTGTTCAGCCAATATGATTGGCAGCGCGGTGGTCAATGTTGTTTCCCTTACGACCCCCGGCGTTACGATCAGTACGGGCGTTGGAGATACAGTATGCTCCGGCCACCTGACCGTGTTTACGGCCCTGGCTGTTAACGGCGGGCTTACACCCGGCTACCAGTGGTCAGTTAACGGGATATC
>CAZBAP010000028.1:0-3851 GCA_964489795.1 uncultured Flavipsychrobacter sp. | reverse complement strand
TTATCAGCGGGGTAATTCAGTTTTGAAATACGTTTGTTCGATTCCTCGATAAACGATAGAGCATCATCGAGCGCGTCATTCGCTGCTTTCGTTGATTTCTCCACCCCTTCGAACAGATCGAGTAGGTCGTCCGGCAGCGGCTCGTCGAAGTCGTCGCCAATATGGAGCTTGCCCTTGAGCTGGCCAAACCGCCGACGCGGCGGGGCGTCCGAAACAAGCACTTCCTTCCCCTGTTCCAGCGAAAAGGTCACCAACTCACGGTGCCCGTCTGGATATTCCTTCAGGCAGAGGCCGGCGGGCGTGTCGTCTTCGCGATAGTAGATCGGTCGGCCCGCGGCCAGATGCTCTTTCGCAGCAGCACCGACGTCGTTTGCCAGCTCGCGCTCGAACTCGTCCCAGTCTTCGTCACTCGGGTTTTCGAAATTCATGTTCTTCCCCTTCATGTTTTCGACCACCACCACCGCCGTTTCGCTGGGACATGTTCCAAAAGTCGCAGGGACTGTCGCAGGTCAGCCAGATTGGCGTCCTTCGCTTGGATTTGCGCATCCTTGGCCTCGATTTGTGCTTTCAACAACGCGTTTTCCGCCTGCAACAGCGCCACTGCGGCTGCGACATCAGATGTGACAGCCTGTGCGTCAGGCTGCGACTCTGTCGCATGAGGCGGCGCAGAGACAGGCTGGGACAGTTCCCCGAAAACCCGCTCCAGCTCTGCAATGTCAATTCCTTTATCGCCTGAGACATTCTGCGACATAGAGATGCGCCCGTCTGCGACATAGCGCTGGATCGTCTTACGGCTTTTTCCAGCGAGGCGGGCAGCCTCGGAAATCGACACAACGGCCATATCACGCCTCCGGAAGTCGCATTTGTCCTTGCTGCTCCAGCTCCTCCTGCACGGTCAACGCCGGCAAATCTGGTTCTAAGCCGGGGATGCTTGGCTGACTGGGTGGATCTTCGCCCGGCCCGGTCGGCAGTTGCATTTCACCCTGATACAGCGTGGGGATGCGACGCAGCGGTGTTTTGGACAACGTCGCCTCGTCCTGGTCAGCCACATCCGCGATGATCGTTGCCGAAAAAGTCGATAGGCATAGCTCGTTGCGCGATTGGCCCCATGCCACACGGTCATTGACCACATATACGGCCTCTTTGCCCTTGCCGAGTCGCACGACCTGTATCCAGTTTCCCGCGACAAGATCAGAGATCGCCGTGCGAATAGTGCGATCCGATACGTCCATGAGCCTCGCTAGTACCTTTTGCGGGACCGATACGGCGTTCTGATGGCCCATGTTTGCCACGAGCAAATGCAGCAGACCCGAAGCGGTCGGCTTCTTCACGCTGAAGCGTGCCCATTCTTCATGTGTTTTTCGATCGGTCTGCACCCACTGCCCGACCTTGTGCTTTACCGGCGTTCCAACTTCCGGAGGTGCGGAAATTCTTCGCATAATTTGGTCTTTTGACTTCCAATTTCTGGAAACCAAATTATGCAGCCAATTTCCCAAAATTGGTAATTTAGTGTCGTCAAACTTCCGCACCCCCGGAAGCAGTGCTTCCGCACCCCTTCCCGCAAACCCTTGTCCAGCAAGGATCGACTGTTTCGCTCTCTTATTCTTGTTTTTACGTCCTTTCGAGCGACCAGCTCAACGTACCGCATGGTTATATCCAGGCCCCCGCAAGCGGGGGCATATACCGCCGCCTGCGGCGACTGGACGGCCCCCATGGGTGGTCAATCGACCGCTCGCGTCCGTGAGCGTGATCCGCTCCTGGTGCTTCTGAGCTCCCGAAAACTGAACTCCAAGAAGAGGGTTTCGCTTTCTCTATCGCTTAGGCAAGCCCCATAGGGGCGCGTCAGGCCCGAAGGGCTCGGTCGCGGGGAGCCGGTGGGCGGGTGCGGAACCCCGGCCAACGAGCCGGGGCTGTCCACACCCTTGTGGTGTGGGCAGCGCAGCCGTCCACCGGCGGGCGCGGGTGTCCCACTGTGGCGCGATCGCGACACGGGGGATAGGGGCGCAGCCCCATGCTTTTCCGCGCAGCGGCGAACGATTTTGCGTAGCAAAGTCTAGTGAGTACACTATCTGCTTTTGATAGTGGTCCGCCGGAGGCCAGCTCATGCCCAATTTCGCCATCATGCGCAGTAAAAAACTAAAAGGCATGGGCAGCGTCGCTTCCGCTCTGCAGCACTGCTACCGGGACCGCGAGACGCCCAACGCGGACCAGGCGAAAACGCCTGACAACGAGCACCTGGCCGCGCGCACCACCGATGAAGCGATGGGCCGATTGCGCGAGCGCCTGCCCGAAAAGCATCGCAAAGATGCCGTGCTGGCCGTTGAATACGTGCTTACGGCGAGCCCGGAGTGGTGGCAAACAGCTACGCCGCAACAGCAAAAACAGTTTTTCGACCGCTCGATGGCATGGTTGGAGGCCAAATACGGTGAAAACAACATCGTTGCGGCAACGGTGCACCGTGACGAGATTTCGCCTCACCTTTCCGCGTTCGTCGTGCCGCGCACGGCCGATGGGCGGCTGTCAGCCAAGGAATTCATCGGAAACCGGGACAAGATGACCCGCGATCAAACTGCTTTTGCACAGCAGGTCGCGGATCTCGGCCTCGAGCGCGGCATACAGGGCAGCCGGGCTACACACCAACGAGTTCGCACGCATTACGCGAATATCGAACGAGCTGAGGAAGGGATTCCGACCATCGAGGAGGCTGATCTGAAGCCGCGCCCAATGGGAAATGCGCTGACAAAGCACCTGTTCAGCGAAAACTCGAAAGGTATTGCTTTGCGTTTGACGGAAAAGGTCAGAGCATCGGTGCAACCAGTTGCAGCGAAAGCTGCTACCGCCGACCAGGAGCGTCGCCGAGCCAAAGAGCTGCACGAGACGCTCGCCGGCCTGCAAAAGCGCTTTCAGGAGGCTCAAAAGCAGTTGGAGCGGTTCCGGAACCTGTTCAAGGGTCTATCACGAGAGCAGATCGACAAGGTAATCGCACTCGCGCGTACGTTGCAGAAGCAAAACGAGCAGCAGAAGGAGCAGGAGCGGCTTCGATCAAGGAGTCGCGGTCCGGGGCTTGGCGGGTGACAAACCCCCACAAAAACCAAGTTTTTCAGTGTTTTTTAAGATTTCGCCACTAATTTTCCTAACAGGAAGGAGTCGCGAAGCGCCTTGGGAGCTGTTTAGGGCCTCCTAAACGCGATGTTGAGGCTAAGGTGACGCTGGATGGTCTCCTGCTCTCACCGGCGCCGCCTGTGGCCTTTAGGGGGTCTTTAGTTGCATCTGTGGGTATCAGGGGGTATCGAAACGGCGGCCGGCCGCTATTGACGGTTCGATATCGGACCGGGCATCCTTCGCGATATCGTTGCGATATCCACAAAGTGTTTGCTTTTGGAAACACGCGCGGTGATGAAAAAAGGCCCCGAAACTGGTGGAACAGTTCCGAGGCCGGTACTACAGAACTACTAGCTTGAAGCACCGTGGAGCAAGGCTGCAACCTTGTTCCACAGATTCAGAACGGCAACAATAGCTGTTACCAATCCTGAAACAACGCCGGCCAGTTGGCCAAGTGTTATCAGCATTTTCATAGGCGAATAACCGGTTTGTTAAGCAGGGTTCGCCATTGCTGAAGGCCCGATGCGTCCGGGCCCGCAGCAATTGGCTTGCTACGAACTCCGTCCTGCACCGACGTGTCGATGCTGAGTATAGCGGACGTCTAACTCCGCGCCCTAACAAAACACCAAAAAAAAGGCCGTACCCAAATAAAAAACCCGTTTTTCAACGGGTTTTTGTATTTTCCTAACTGGATTTATCAGCGGGGTAATTCAGTTTTGAAATACGTTTGTTCGATTCCTCGATAAACG
>CAZBAP010000027.1:0-4301 GCA_964489795.1 uncultured Flavipsychrobacter sp. | reverse complement strand
TTGACGAGGTCGCGCTGTGGCACGGCATCAGCGGCAGGCAGTTCGCGCTGATTCCGTTCGGCATCGGTGCAGGGATCCTGGCCTTGCACTATCTCGGCCGTTGGACTACAGCACGGAGCGGGCGCCTCGACCGTGCCTGAGTGACCTGCGCGCCTCGTGCCTTCGCGCCTGTCATGTCGACATTGGCTTCGGCGATGGCGTCGAAGCGGAGCGGGATATCGGCGCGCCAGCGATTCAAGCGGTGAAATGCAGATCGAGATCGCCGTGCGCGTAGATCACGATGCCAGTGTCGGTCTCGACGATTCGGTGCGACGTTCCGGCCGGCGCAAGTTGATAGTCGCCCTGTTGCAGCAGGATATCGTCGAGAAAAAGCTCGCCCTGCAGCATCAGACATTCCTCGTCGTGCCGATGTGAGTGCAGCGGAACGACCGCGCCGGCTTGGGCGTGGTAAAGCATCGCAGCCTGGTTCCGGTGTTGCCACAGAACACGGCGGCGGATGCCCGACGCAAACTCGGGCCAATCGGCGTCGCGATCGCGGATCGTCGTCGCACATCGTTGCGTCGCGTCGTCCGCCAGGCGCGATTCGCGCAGAAACAACTGCGCCGCTTCTTCAGCGTGAATCGTTTGTCCGGCGCAACCAGCGGGCTCGAAGCGGTAGTCGCGCAAACCGAGGCGTTCGTCACCGAAACGAACCGAGCCGCGCAACACCAGCCATTCGTGGAAAACGTCCGCGTCCGGCGCCGCCCAGCGCGCGCCGGCTTGCAGTTCGATCAGCCGGCTGCGCAGCGGTTCGCCCGGACGCAGTCCACGATCGCCGCGCGCGGCATAGAGCGTGCGTGCCGACACGCCCGCGGCCAACTCGATACCGGGCAGGTCGCGCGGCCGCGCGGTGAACATCGCTTCGGCGGCGATGCGCGAGGCGCGCAGACGTTGCAGCAATCGGCCGCGCACCGAGTCGCGGCCGGAGTCGATGGTGCGCGAATCGGCAGCCCAAACCCGAGCAAACGGTTCGCTCAGCAAGGGCGCGATATCGCGGTCGATCGGATCAGGTGTCGCCACGACCGGAAAAGGCAAAGTGCAGGACGACGCGGCGACATCGTCCGCGTCTGGATTCGGGGAAGCGGGAGGGTTCGGAATCATGGCAAGGTCGCCGCAAGATCGATGTCGCCGAGGATACCGCGCAGCGCTGCCAGCGCGCGCCGAATATGCGACTTGACGGTGCCAAGCGGCAAGCGGGTTTGCCGGGCGATCTGGTCGTGGCTCATCCCTCGAAAAAACGCGAGCGACAGCAGTTCGCGCCGTTCGCTGCCGAGCGACATCAAGGCTTCGTGCAGATCCGCGTGGTGGCGGGCCAGATCCAGAAGGTCGGTCGCGGCGGGCGCCTCGCTCGGGATTTCGCGAACCGATGCGTCGTCGAGATCTTCGTGGCGGAAGCGCGCTTCGTGGCGTAGCGCATCGATCGCGCGCGAGCGCGCGATTGCCAGCAGCCAGGTCAGGGCCTTGCCGCGCGCGGGATCGAAACGGACCGCTTGCCGCCAGACCTGGAAATAGGCGTCTTCGACGACATCTTCGGCCAACGCACGCGACGGCACGATGTGCACGACCAGCCCAAACACGCGCGAAAAAGTGGCGTCGTAGAGCGCGGCCAGGGCGCGTTCGTCGCGCCGGCGGATTGCGCCGACCCATTTAACGAGTTGCGCCTCGGCAGCATCCGCGTGCTGAGTCGGCTCACCCGCGAATCGCGGTTCGATCGCATCGGCAGCGCTCGCGGCCTGCGGCCACCATGCGGAGGCGGATGGCAAGTCCGGGTCGGCGGAGGTCTGCGACACTCTCGTTGCGGAATTCATGCGGCGTTCCCGGTCAAATTGATCGATCACAACCGGTTCGGTGGAACTGCGGCAGAACCGATCCCCATCATACGAGGTGACCTCGCGTCCGGATGCACGATGCGTTGCACGGCGGGTGGTTTGGCCAGCCGCGGCAGTCATTCCAGCACCTGCTCCGCGTGCGGCACGGCGCCGCGCAGAAAAATCGTGGCGCCGGTGTCTGTGGTGATGCGCGCGTGCAGCGCGCCGGCGTGCGCCAGATGGTAGCTTCCAGCGCCGATTTCGAACTGACTGCCGATGCGCAGGCAGCCTTCCAGAACGATGCACTCCTCGTCGCACGGGTGCCGATGTCGCGGCAGAACGGCACCCGGCTCCAGGCGTAGCAGATAGGACATCACGCCGCCGCGCTCGCGCAAAACCTTGATCGTCACGCCCGGCAGAAACGGGTGCCACACACCCTGCTCACCGGCGATCGTGCGATGCGAGGTGTCGCTATCGGCCACGCGTTCGAACAGCCTGCCGCGTATGCTCCTCGCCTCTTCCGCGGAAGCCGATGGAATAGGGGTGGCTGGGCCTGAGTCGAAGGACACGAACGTATCTACGGCGAAGACGGCGTTTTGGATTCAATGCCTTCGCCCGGCCTTGGTCAAGCCCGCCGTGGGTTGAGCAAGCGCACGCCGAGCAAACCTGGTCGGGTGCATCCGGAGCAGGGAACGGTGCGTACACATACCGCGCCCTACAAGCACGACCTCGAAACGCCGGGCTGCGCGGCTCGGATCCCGGCACACATCGCCGTCTGAACGGGCATCGGCCTCGCCATGTCTTCCGCCTATTTCGATCTGGTCAGCCATTGGCGCATCCGCGCACCGGTCGAGCGGGTCTGGGCGGAGCTCGTCGATCCCAAGGGCTGGCCGTGCTGGTGGCCGTATGTGCGCGATGTCCAGACCGTGCGCGAAGGCGGCGCAGAGGGTCTTGGCAGCATCCGGCGCATCGATTGGTCCACCCGCCTGCCCTACCGGCTCGTCATCGAAGTCGAGAGCACCGAAATCCTTCGTCACCGGCGCCTGCGCGGGCGTTCGCGCGGGCAACTCGACGGCGAGGGCCTGTGGCTGCTGCGCGAGAACGACGGCGTCACCGCCATCACCTACGTGTGGCGCGTGCAGTTGACGAAGCGCTGGATGCGCTGGCTGGCGCCCGTGCTCGCCCCGGTATTCCGCTGGAATCATCGCGGCGTGATGCGCGTCGGCGAGGCCCGCTTACGCCGGCATCTGCAAGACAAAGGTGTCAGCGAGCACACGTCGCTGCGCGGGAGCTGAGTGCGATCTGATTTTTCCGACGAAAAAAATTTCGGCGTGAGCCTGCATCCACATCATGCCATCACGCGTATAGCCATCCGGTTTCCACCCCAACCCGAAGGAGTCGATCATGCAAGAGAACCTCATTCCCACCCGCCGTCTTTTCCTCTCGCGTTCCGCACAGCTCACGCTGTCGGCGGCGACGCTCGGCATTCTGGCCGGCACCCACTCGCTGGGCGCGCATGCGTCGACGGCGATGGAATCCGATGTCGGCATTCTCAATGTCGCGCTCGGCCTCGAACACGAAGCGATCAACGCCTACCAGCTCGGTGCCGGCAGCGGCTTGTTGCAGAAGCCGGTACTCGAGGTCGCCGTCGCGTTCCAGTCGCACCACAAAGGCCATCGCGATGCGCTCATCGCCACCATCCAGAAGCTCGGCGGCAAGCCGGTGGCGGAAAAATCGCTGGACGACTACGCCAAAGCGCTGAACGCAGCGTCGCTGAAGAATCAGGCCGACGTGTTGAACTTGGCCGTCCGGCTCGAACTCGGCGCCGCGAATGCCTATCTCGGCGTGATTCCTTCGTTCAAGGACAACAAACTCGGACAGGTGGCCGCGCGTCTCGCCGCCGACGAAACCATGCATTGGACGGCGTTGTCCCAGGTGCTCGGCAAACCCCTGCCGACTGGCGCGTTGAGCTTCGGCGCCTGAGGTGCGCGTTGCCCTGCTCGTTACCGCCTGCCTTGTTGCCACTGCGGCACGGGCAGGCGGCGATGCCGAACGCGCCCGCCAGGCCTATGAAGCGCGCTGCGGCGCCTGCCACTCGGTAGACGCCGACCGTGTCGGCCCGCGCCACGCCGGCATCATCGGACGCAAGGCTGGCAGCGTGCCCGGCTTTGCCTACAGCGACGCGCTGCGCAACAGCGGCCTGTTCTGGGACCGCATGCTGCTGGATCGCTGGCTTGCCGACCCCGAGGCGCTGGTCCCGGGGCAACGCATGGGCTACCGGATCGACGACGCGCAGGTGCGTGCCGAAATCATCGACTATCTGGCTACGTTGGGCCCGGCGCCATAGTGCGCCGGCGCGTGCCGCTCACGCCGCGGCGTGGATCACCGCAGCGCGGCCCTCGGCAAGCAGGTTGCCTGCGTGTTCGACACGGAATTCGTATTGCCAGCCCGCGC
>CAZBAP010000026.1:0-4409 GCA_964489795.1 uncultured Flavipsychrobacter sp. | reverse complement strand
GAAATTGCGCGCAGTCGACAATTTTCATGGCTGAGCGTCGTCGCTAATCAGGTCCAATCTAAACGCGGTAGTCTTGGCAAAACTTGCGAAAGCGCTTGGGCTGAGCTTGAACAGCACCACACAGGAGCTTGGCAGAGACGATGAACTATCTCCTCTACGCCTGTTCAGTTTTGCCTACGCCATTCTCCACTGCCCCAGTTACCGAGAGAGATACTTTGAGTTTCTGCGAAGCGATTTCCCGCGCCTGCCGTTGACCGGGAATTTGGAGCTGTTCCGCGAGCTAGCTCAGCTTGGGGGCGAGCTCGTCGCCCTGCATCTTCTCGAATCGCCTCGGCTCGACCAACCCATCACCGAATTCATCGGCGGCCGGAACCCCGAGGTCGAAAAAATCTCGTGGAGCCACGACACAGTGTGGATCGACAGGGCCAAGACCATTGGGTTTCACGGCGTGTCCGACAACGTCTGGAATTTCCACATCGGCGGCTATCAGGTCTGCGAGAAGTGGCTCAAGGATCGCAAGGGTCGCATGCTCTCCGACGACGACATCGCGCACTACCACAAGATCGTCGTCGCGCTGTCCGAAACCATCCGCCTGATGGGCGAGATCGACGAAGTGATAGCCGCACACGGCGGCTGGCCCGGCGCCTTCGCCGCGGCGAGCCATGCGCAGGAATCCCCGGCCGAATCTGTAGCCGATGAACCGGAGGCAGCGTCGGAGCGCGTGCGCGCGCCTGCCCGCGCGCCTGCGCCGTCGCGCGCGCGCAAGTCCGAGGCGATACCCGACCTGTTCGCCGCGCTGCCGGTTGCGGCGAACGAGCCACCCGTCGCCGTCGGCCGCATCGCCGATATCGACGCCTTCGACCGCAACGAACTCTGCGCGCGCATTCGCCAGACCTTCGCCGAGGGCCCCGCGCGCGTGCGCGACACGGCCATCGTGGAGCTTGCGCGCTCGCTCGGCTACCAGCGCACTGGCAAGAACATCCGCGAGGCGCTCGACAACGCGCTGCGCACCGCCGTGCGTCGCGGCATCCTCGCCAACGACGGCGACGGCCTGCGCCTGCGCTATCGCAGCATCGAGCAGTTCGAGGCCGACGATCGCGACGGCCTGAAAGACCAGTTCCTCGCCGCGCTCGAAGGCCGCACCTGGATTGAACGCAGCGAAGCGACCCATGCGCTCGCGCGCTGGCTTGGCTTCACGCGCACCGGCGCGAAGATCGAGGAGATCGCCGCCTCGCTCGTCAATGGCTTGCTGCGTGAAGGACGTCTCGAAGCCGACGGCAGCCGCATCCGCCGCGCCGGCTGACACGGTATGGCACGCTACGCGCCATGACGACGGAAGACGACATCAGCAGGCTGCACTTCTTCGTTGACGAGGCCGGCGATCCGGCTTTGTTCGACAGCAAAGGCCGCATCCTTGTCGGGCAGGACGGCTGCTCGAAAACCTTCATCGTCGGCAAGCTCGACGTGGCCGATCCCGCTGCCTTGCAAAAGGAACTGGATGCCTTGCGCGCGCAGCTTCTGGGCGATCCGTACTTCAAACGTATTCCGTCCATGCAGCCGGAGCAGCGCAAAACCGCCGTCGCTTTCCACGCCAAAGACGATGTCGCCGAAGTGCGCCGTGAAGTCTTCCGCGTGTTGTTGAATCACGACCTGCGCTTCTATGCCGCCGTGCGCAGCAAGTCGGCCCTGTTGGATTACGTCAAGCAGAAAAACCAGCTTGAAGCCGGCTATCGCTACAAGGGCGATGAACTCTACGATACGTTGGTCGAGGAAGTATTTCGCCGCTACCACCCGTTCGCCGACGAATTGCGCATCGTCTTCGCTAAACGCGGCAACAAGACGCGAACTCATGCGTTTCGCACGGCCATCGAACGCGCCGAGACGCGCTTCGAGCGGGAATACGGCAGCCGTCGTTCGGACAGCATCGACATCGTCGCCAGCATTCCGAAGGAGCATGCGGGCTTGCAGGCGGTGGATTACTTCCTGTGGGCCTAGCAGCGGTACTACGAGCGCGGCGAGAGCCGCTATGCCGAACTGGTCTGGGAAAAAGTCGTTGAGATCGACGACATGGACGCCGTCGCCGATGGCCGCAAGGGCGTGGTCTACAACAAAAATCGCCCCTTGGCTTTCAGCGATCAAGGGGCGAGAGAATAGGGCGTGGGAGGTATAGGACTCGCGGGCCGAAGCCGGCGACTCACACGGCATGGAGCCGAATTTCGCCTCTCACGGTTGCCATTCTAGCAAATTTGCCGTGCAGGGTCACGATGATCGGAGTGCGCGAATCCCGCGCGCGGGGAGGCGTACAATTCCCATTCATATGAGCGCGAAACTTGCCGCCACAAATCGCTACCTGAAAGACGCCGAGGTGCGACGGAAATTGATCTTCAAGTCTGTCGCCAGTTCCAGCGCAATCGAGGGCATTCGCGCCCCCTTCAAGCAGCTCGCTGGCGCCAAAAAGACGTCCTCATCGGCGCGCCTGATCAAGCGTTGACAGGACGGTATGGGACGTGTGGTGCGCAAGAATCCGCGTCGTTATGCGGTTCTTTTGAAAAGCCTGAACATGCTCAAACAATGATGGTGCTTTGAAACCGTTTTCGCATAAGGCTTTCGACAATGCGCTGAACACACCCTTTTATCTTGCTTTGCCATTCGACCGCGCAGTTTGGTCGGGTAGCCAGATAAAAGAGTGTGTAGTCGACAATGCGCAAACCCGCGTTGCGCAAGGCCTTGCACGACTACACGGCGGCGAAGGCGACTACACGCGATGGCACAGAGCTTGAGGTGACGCGGAACATCGAACTACAACGACGTAGTGGCGCGGGTTGCGGCAATGACATCAAGCGGCGCCGAACCGACCGCTGGCTGATCGGCGAGAAGGATTCTCTGGGCGCGGCGAGATCGGTTCTCGGCGACTTCGAAAGCTATCTCGCGACTCGCTTGAGCGGCACGACTTTCGCGCCTCGACGCAACTCGTCGAGGTAGTCGCTCCACGCCTGCATCATCTTGCGCCGCTCGGCGAGATGCTTGGCACGATTGTACGCACGACGCACTTCATTCCGTTCGGCGTGCGCGAGTTGCCGCTCTATCACGTCGGGCGGCCAGCCCTGTTCGTTGAGCAGGGTGGACGCCATGCTGCGGAAGCCGTGCGCGACCATCTCGCTGCCGCTGTAACCCATGCGGCGCAGGGCCAGGTTGACTGTGTTCTCGCACATCGGACGCTGCTTGCTGTGTAGGCCCGGAAAAACGAATTGGATGTTGTCGCCCGTGCCGGTCAGCGGCAGAAGTTCGCGCAGGATGGCCACGGCCTGACGCGACAGTGGGACGATGTGCGGAGCATCCAATTTCATCTTCTGCGCCGGGATCGACCACTGCTCGGCGTCGAGGTCGATTTCGCTCCACTCGGCGCGACGCAACTCGCCGGGTCGCACAAACACGAGCGGTGTGAGCTGGAGCGCGCAACGTGTGACAAACGAGCCTTGGTAGCCGTCGATCGCGCGCAGGAGCTCGCCGATCTTCTTCGGGTCTGTGATGGCGGCGTGGCTCCGCGTCTTGTGCGTGGCGAGCGCGCCGCGCAGGTCGGCAGTCGGATCGCGTTCGGCGCGGCCGGTCGCGATGGCGTAGCGAAAGACCTGCCCGCAACGCTGTTTAAGGCGATGCGTGGTTTCGAGCTTGCCGGTTTTCTCGACTCGACGCAGCACGTCTTCGAGCAACTCGCGCGGTGTGATTTCCTTGATCGGGCGACGGCCGATCCACGGGAACGCCCAATGCTCAAGGACGGCGAGCGCCTTGGCGATGGTGCTGGCGTCGAGCTTGCCTGTCTGCTTGTCGAACCATTCGCGCGCGACGACTTCGAAGCTGTTGTTAGCGGCATCGCGGACGGCGAGCGTGGCGGCGCGCTTTTCTGCGCTGGGGTCTTTGCCGTTGCGCAACTCGGCGCGGGCCGCCTCGCGGCGCTGACGCGCCTCCGCGAGCGACACTTCCGGGAACGCGCCGAACGCAAGCAATTTTTCCTTGCCGGCGAATCGATACTTGAGTCGCCAGTATTTCGCGCCGTTCGGCATGACGTGCAGGAACAGGCCGCCGCCGTCGAAATGTTTGCCCGGCGGAGCCGACTTCGCCGCAATGACCGTCAACGTGCCCGAGTCGCCTGCCATACGAAATCCTCTGTTGGGAGCGATACCCCCACGAGTTCGAGCGCAGTGGGGGTACACCCCCAAATGTACCCCCGCATGGTGGGCGCTGCAACGGAACGAAGCGGGGTGTTTCGGGATGCATAAGGCAATAAAAAACCCCGCTGTGATGCGGGGTTTCGGGATGTTTCCAGACTTCGTTGGACGACCCTGGAAAGGTCAATTGGCTCCCCGAGACGGACTCGAACCGCCGACCCAGTGATTAACAGTCACTTGCTC
>CAZBAP010000025.1:0-4547 GCA_964489795.1 uncultured Flavipsychrobacter sp. | reverse complement strand
CGCCGGGACGCAGCCAGTGTCGCCATCCGCGCCGCGCGAAGCTTGATGCCGGCGCGCGGAATCGCTTGTGCCGGCGCGAGGGACAGCTTGGGGAAAGCTTGGGGAGCGCCGAAAATTGGCATCACTCCCGCGGCTCTCAACAGCCGAAGGGCTGGTCAAGCGGGAATCCATTGTTGACGCCATTCCGGCACCGCCTTGGTATATTTGGAACCGTTCTTGCGAGGGGCAAAGGAGCGCAGGCTTGGTCAGCGGGGAAAACGACGTCGCAGCGGGCTGGATTTCGTTCGACCGGGTCGAAATCGATCTGGCCGGCCGGCGTCTGTTCGTCGATGCGCACGAAATCCCGATCGAACCGAAGGCGTTCGCGGTGCTCGTGCTGCTCGCGCGGCAGCCCGGCCGCGCCTTCACCCGCGACGAGATCTTCGATGCCGTATGGGGCCATCATCACGTCACCCCCGGCACGCTCAACCGCATCGTCACCTTGCTACGCCGGGCGCTCGGCGAGGATGCCCAGCGCAACCAATATCTGCACACCGTGCACGGCGTCGGTTATCGACTTGATGCGGATGTCGTCACGGGCGAGTCGCGCGCAGCGCAAGTCAGCGGCGCCGCAACCGCCGTTTCCATGGTCGATTTAAAGCAAACCGTCGGCGATCCATCCACCGCGCCCCCGCCGGTAGCAGCGATTACCGCAACGCAGGAACAACCCGCCGATGCGCTGCCATCGCGCCGCCGCGAACGGCGCTCGTCTCAGCGCGCAATACTCGCCACGACGCTCTTGGCGATCGCACTCGCAGCGGCGTTGTCGTTCTGGCTGCTGCGCGAGCCGGCGGCAACGAAGGCCGTGGCATCGCCGACGCTGATCGTGCTGCCGTTGCGTCCGCTCGGCGGCGAGCACGGCGAGCGCATGCTGGCCGACGGCTTTACCGAAGAATTGACGACGCAGCTGGCGCACGCCAACAGCCTGCGCCTGATCTCCAATACCTCGGCGCGCGTGGCCCAGGAGCAGCATCTGGATTCGCAACAGCTTGCGCTGCATACCGGCACCACGCATGCGCTCGAGGGCAGCCTGCGCGAAAACGCAGACATGTTGCGGATCGATGTACGCCTGATCGAGACGCCTTCTGGCCACACGCTGTGGGCACAGAGTTACGACCGCAAGGGCACCGATGTGTTCGCGATGCAGACCGATATCGCACAAGCGGTGGCCGTGGCCCTGGCGGTGCCGCTCGGACTACCCGCAAAGGTGCAAAGCAGCGTCGACGCGGCGCGCTACCGCAGGTACCTCGAATTGCGCGCGCAACTGCCGCTCTTCGATCCGAGTCCGGGCCAGTCGCGCAGCGCAGATGCACGCAACGCGCTGCGCGAGATCATCGCGCGCGAGCCGGACAATGCGCGCGCGTTCGGCTTGCTCGCACGTCATCTCGTCGGCACGCTCGACTGGACTTCGCTGAAACCACAGCCGGAGGCAGAGGGCGAAATCGAGCGCGATGCCGCACACGCTCTACAACTCGATCCGGACAATGCCGATGGGCATATGGCACTGGCAGCGCTCGGCCATCGCAGGGCCGATTGGATGACATGCCACACAGAAGCTCGCAAGGCGCTCGAACTGGATCCCGCCGATATCTACGCGCGCGGCGGCTATGCGTTTTCCCTCGCCAGCATCGGCTATCTCGACGAGGCCCGGCGCGAAGCCGAGTCCGCCAGCCGTTCGGATCCGTTGATCGCCCAAACGCAGATCACCCTTGCACGTATCTACGACACACTCGGTCGCCACGAAGATGCCAAACGTGCTCTGGATGCCGGTGCTCGGCTTGACAGCTGGACGCCGGACGAGGCGGTCTATACGCTCTGGTACAACGCCGTATGGCGCGGCGACTATGCTGCCGCGGAAGCCATCGCCCAACGTATCCCCGAGGAACATGGCTGGCGCGAATCCTACTTGGCCTACTCGCGCACGCGCGGCGACGCGGCGCATTGGGAAGAAGATATAGCGCCGTTGATCGAAGCCAGCGAGCGCCAGATGCATCGTTACAACTTTCTGCGCTGGCTCAAGCCTGGCGTCAACCTGCGCGAGGTCTTCGAACACGCGGATGTGATGCTGCGGGCGGGCTTTTCCGGCTTTCTCTTGATGATCTGGCAACCGGAGAACGTTGCTTTGCGTCGCGATCCTGCATTTCAGGATTTCCTGAAGCGAAACAATATTCTCGATTACTGGCGCGTGCATGGGTTCCCGCCGCAGTGCAAGCCCGAGGGCGACGGCGCGCGCTGCGATTGACCCCTGCCATGCGGCGCAAGCGCAACGGACGGCGCGCATGCCGTCAGCGTCGAGCAGACGCCAATGTCTCGCCCAACGTGCTCAGTCGGACTTGGACTTGCGCCCGAACAGCCTGCCCGCCGCCGCGAACAGCGCGATCACGCCGCCGATGATGACCTTCTTGAACGCTAGCAGCACGGCGAACAGCTTGGCGAACAGGCCGGCCTTCGCCGCGAGCGTGCCGGCGACGAGCGCACCGATGCCGTAGGCGGCGATCTTGTCGGTCGAGGAATTGAAGTCGGCGTAGCGCTGACCCGCATCGAACTCGGTCATCGCCAGCACCTTCGGCATTTCCGCCTTGACCATGGCCAGCTGGCTCATGCCGGCGACCGCGTTGAGACTGAGGTAGCCGCCGCGGCCGAGCACGCGGATGTCGTAGTTGAGCGTGTGCTCCTTGCCGTCGCCAAAGGCGAGATCCTTGGCCCAGTAGAGCTTGTTCGTCGCCGCGTCGTAGCGCGGCGGCTCGGCCCAGCCGACCAGCTCGACCGTGGAATAGCCGCGCTGCTTGCGCTCGGCATTCGCTTCGCGCGTCGATTCCTGCATGTCGCCGAGCATCTTCGTGTAGTCGATCTTGCCGGCCTCGGCGTCGGAGACGTAACCGTCGTTCGAATAGGTGATGACGACGGCCCACGAACCTTTTTCCTCGGTCAGCGGCGCCGCGGTCGGCACGAGCATGCCGAGCACGTCGGCATCGGGCGGATTGCCCCAGAGCTGTTCGAGCACGCGCTGCGCGTCGCGCGCATCGAGATAACGGAACGCGTCGTCGAGTTTCAGCGTCGCGTTCGCACGCGCGACCTTGACCGTGCCGGTCTGGAAATGCAGCGAATCGACGAATTGCTGGACCGTCTTCGGCGGCGCGGCCGCGTCGTCGGCCACGGCAGGCTGGACAAAAAACAGGCAGGCCGCTAACAGGGCCAGCGCGCGCAACGTCATGGTTCTCTCCCCGGAATCGAAAAACGTGATCAGGAACGCAGGCCGACGCCGCGCCGCAAAAGACTCAGGCAAAAGGTTGCCAACACGACGACGAAAGCAAGCATTATCAGGTAGGCCCAGGTCAGGTCGATGTCGCTGATGCCGAGCAGGCCGTAGCGGAACGCGTTGACCATGTACAGGATCGGATTGAGATGCGAGATTTCCTTCCACGGCGACGGCAGCTGGGCGACGTTGTAGAACACGCCGCCGAGATAGGTCAGCGGGGTCAGCACGAAGGTCGGGATGATCGCGATGTCATCGAACTTGCGCGCGTAGATCGCGTTGACGAAACCGAGCAGGGCGAAGATCACCGCGGCGAGCAGGAACGTCGTCAGCGTGACGATCGGGTGGTACAGGTGGATCCGGGTGAAGAACAGGCTGATCGCGAGCACGATGATGCCGACCATGAGGCCGCGCAGCACGGCGCCGGACACGTAGCCGGCGAGGATCGCCCAGCTCGGCATCGGCGAGACCAGCATTTCCTCGACGAAGCGCTGGAATTTCGCGCCGAAGAACGAACTCGTGATGTTGCCGTAGGCGTTCTGGATCACCGCCATCATGATCAGGCCCGGCGCGATGTACTCGACGTAGGAAATGCCGGCACCGGCGCTGTCGGTGGCGATCGTGCCGATGCGGCTGCCGATGAGGTTGCCGAAGATGATGAAGTACAGCGTCATCGTCACCGCTGGCGGCAGCAGCGTCTGCGCCCAGATGCGCAAGATGCGCACGATTTCGCGGCGTGCGATCGTGACCAGCGCGATGAGGTTGCCTTGTGTGTTCATGCGGCTGCTTCCGAACGGCAAACGCGTCGCGCGCGCAGCACGCGACTCCGACTATCTTTTTCTTCTTGCAGCTGCATGAAAAAACAACCTTTCAAATACATCGTGCTCACGCGGCTTCCTTGTTGGTGCCGCCGAGATTTCCCTCGACCAGACGCACGAACAACTCTTCGAGGCGATTAGCCTTGTTGCGCATCGAGGTCACCGTGATGCCGCGCGCGGACAACGCGGCAAACAGCGAATTGAGATCGTGCGCGCGCGACATCTCCGCCTCGATCGTGTGGTCGTCGATGCGCGCGAGGCGCACGTCGGCGAGCTGCGGCAGCTCGCCGTTGGCGTCGGTCACGTCGAACACGAAAGTCTCGACGTCGAGCTTCGACAACAGGTTTTTCATCGAGGTGTTCTCGATCACGCGGCCCTTGTCGATGATCGTGATGTTGCGGCAGAGTTGCTCGGCTTCCTCGAGATAGTGCGTG
>CAZBAP010000024.1:0-4791 GCA_964489795.1 uncultured Flavipsychrobacter sp. | reverse complement strand
GAGCCGCCTAGGGTAAAACTAGTAACTGGGGCTAAGTCGTAACAAGGTAGCCGTACCGGAAGGTGCGGCTGGAATACCTCCTTTTTAGAGCTGATATCCGATCAGTCCTGAACTGTAAAGTAAAGGATACTGACTGTTGTTTATTTTTCCCTTTCTTTCAAGATATTTTACCCTTAGGGGTTAAGTTCTTTGTAAAAGCTCTGATGGCCAAGCTGCTATGAGAATGTATAAGATAAGGCCATGTGTATTATTGCACATTATCGCATTAGCACACTGGCACATTCAAAACATAGTCTCTTAGCTCAGTTGGTTAGAGCGCTACACTGATAATGTAGAGGTCTCCAGTTCAAATCTGGAAGGGACTACTTTTAAAAAAATGCGGTAATGTGTTGAATGCGATAATGCGACAATTACCAAAGAAGTTCTTTAAATATTGAATCATTACGAGGACGGTAGTCCGGGCAGATATTGAGGGCATTGTCCTGTTATCGCATTGCCGCGTTCGCATTCGAACTGGGGGGTTAGCTCAGTTGGCTAGAGCATCTGCCTTGCACGCAGAGGGTCATCGGTTCGACTCCGATATCCTCCACTTTTTTAATGCGGTGAATGTGGGAAATGTGATGGAATGCGATAATGAGTGTAGTTAAGTAATGATAAAAGATGTAACCGTAAAGGCGGTCAGGCAGTTCAAAGCTGTTTACATCACAATGATTTTGCCGCATTGTCGCATTTTGCACATTGTCGCATTAAATCAAAAGTTCTTTGACATATTGGGAAAGCAATTTTTGTCCGTTCGTCCCCCCCGGGGCGGATAGGACAAGTAGTAAGGAAATAATATACTGGAACCATTCACCCGAATGGTGAAAGTAAGAATACAATATTTAAAGCGAATAAGGGCGCATGGCGGATGCCTTGGCACTAGTAGGCGATGAAGGACGTGGTAAGCTGCGATAAGCTTCGGGTAGATGCATACAATCGACAATCCGAAGATTTCCGAATGGGACAACCTGCTGCACTGAAGGTGCAGCACTCGAAAGAGAGCCAACCCGGAGAACTGAAACATCTAAGTAACCGGAGGAAAAGAAAATAATCTAATGATTCCCCAAGTAGTGGCGAGCGAACAGGGAAGAGCCTAAACCTAGGGAGCGTGCTCCTTAGGGGTTGTAGGACTGCATTTAGAAAGTATACTCAAACTGAATTACCTGGAAAGGTAAGCGATAGAGGGTGAAAGCCCCGTAGGTAGCAATGTATGCGGACGAGCAGTATCCTGAGTAGCGCGGGACCGGAGAAATCCTGCGTGAATCTGCCAGCACCATCTGGTAAGGCTAAATACTAACTAGTGACCGATAGTGAACCAGTACCGTAAGGGAAAGGTGAAAAGTACTGCGAACAGCAGAGTGAAATAGTACCTGAAACCGTGCGCCTACAAGCGGTCGGAGCCCTTCGGGGTGACGGCGTGCCTTTTGCATAATGATCCTACGAGTTGCTCCTCACTGGCGAGGTTAAGTTCTTTATTAACGGAGCCGCAGCGAAAGCGAGTCCAAACAGGGCGCTTAGTCAGTGGGGGCAGACGCGAAACTTTGTGATCTATCCATGGGCAGGCTGAAGGTGTGGTAACACACACTGGAGGGCCGAACTCATTAGCGTTGAAAAGCTATGGGATGACCTGTGGATAGGGGTGAAAGGCCAATCAAACTGAGAGATAGCTCGTTCTCCCCGAAATGTTTTTAGGAACAGCCTCGGATTATGAAGTCTGTTAGAGGTAGAGCTACTGATTGGGCTAGGGGGCTTCACCGCCTACCAAACCCTGACAAACTCCGAATGCTATGATATATCTATGGCAGTGAGGCTGCGGGCGCTAAGGTCCGTGGCCGAGAGGGAAATAACCCAGACTATCAATTAAGGCCCCTAAGTATATGTTAAGTTGAACAAACGAAGTTTGAATCCTATGACAGCCAGGATGTTGGCTTGGAAGCAGCCATTCATTTAAAGAGTGCGTAACAGCTCACTGGTCGAGGGTTCGGGCACGGAAAATGATCGGGCATCAAACATATCGCCGAAATTGTAGAATATACCAGCGATGGTAAATTGGTAGGGGAGCATTCCAGCCGGCATTGAAGGTGTACTGTGAGGTATGCTGGAGCGGCTGGAAAAGAAAATGTAGGAATGAGTAACGATAAATATTGTGAAAAACAATATCGCCGTAAGACTAAGGGTTCCTGATCAACGTTAATCGGATCAGGGTTAGTCGGGTCCTTAGGCGAAGCCGAAAGGTGCAGCTGATGGCAAGACTGTTAATATTCAGTCACTTGTAATAACTTCGATGGAGTGACGGAGAAGTGAAAGGTCCGCGGGGCAACGGATGTTCCCGTTAAAGCGAGTAGATATATCTGCTGTTGGCAAATCCGCAGCGGGTGTCGAACGTGATAGTACTCGGAGGTTTCGGCCAAAGAGATAGTGACCCTAAACATGCTCACGAGAAAACCTTCTAAGTTATGGTTATTACAACCCGTACCGTAAACCGACACAGGTAGTCGAGATGAATATTCTAAGGCGCTCGGGTGAGCCACGGAGAAGGAACTAGGCAAATTGTAGCTGTAACTTCGGGATAAAGCTATCCGCAGCGATGCGGATTCAATGAAATGGTTCAACCAACTGTTTAGCAAAAACACAGGGCCCTGCAAAATCGAAAGATGACGTATAGAGCCTGATACCTGCCCGGTGCCGGAAGGTTAAGGGAGCTTGTCAGCCGTAAGGTGAAGCTTGCGACCGAAGCCCCGGTAAACGGCGGCCGTAACTATAACGGTCCTAAGGTAGCGAAATTCCTTGTCGGGTAAGTTCCGACCTGCACGAATGGTCTAATGAGTTGAACACTGTCTCCTCCGTGAGCCCGGTGAAATTGTAGTATCGGTGAAGATGCCGGTTACCCGCCACGGGACGAAAAGACCCCGTGAACCTTCACTACAACTTTGCATTGATTTTGAGTAACAGATGTGTAGAATAGTTGGGAGACTATGAAGCAGGGCCGCCAGGTTTTGTGGAGTCACCGTTGAAATACCAACCTTCTGTTACTTAGAGTCTAATCCCTGTAAAGGGAGACATTGCATGGTGGGTAGTTTGACTGGGGTGGTCGCCTCCTAAAGTGTAACGGAGGCTCGCAAAGGTACCCTCAGTACGGTTGGTAATCGTACGTAGAGCGCATTAGTAAAAGGGTGCTTGACTGTGAGACTGACTAGTCGAGCAGGTGCGAAAGCAGGCTAAAGTGATCCGGTGGTTTCCGTATGGAAGGGCCATCGCTCAAAGGATAAAAGGTACTCCGGGGATAACAGGCTGATCTCCCCCAAGAGCTCATATCGACGGGGAGGTTTGGCACCTCGATGTCGGCTCGTCACATCCTGGGGCTGGAGAAGGTCCCAAGGGTTCGGCTGTTCGCCGATTAAAGTGGCACGTGAACTGGGTTCAGAACGTCGCAAGACAGTTCGGTCTCTATCTGTGGTGGGCGTTAGTAAATTGCGAGGACATGCTCTTAGTACGAGAGGACCGGAGCGTATGTACCGCTGGTGTATCTGTTGTTCCGCCAGGAGCAGTGCAGAGTAGCTATGTACAGCCAGGATAAGCGCTGAAAGCATCTAAGCGCGAAACCTTCCTCAAGATGAGTTTACTTTTAAGTGCCGTCAAAGACTATGACGTTGATAGGCTACAGGTGTAAAGGTGGTAACATCAAAGCCGAGTAGTACTAATTGCACGTAAGCTTTAATCTTTTTTACCTTACAATACTTAATGAAATTGCTGACCCAATATGTCTCGATATTGTTTAAGTTAAAAGGCAATCCTTCGGCGAAAGCTCAGGACGAAAATCTCAAAGTTTTCTTTTTGCAGTAAGACCTAAGTAACAACATACTTTTAGGTTTTAACTTATCACTTTTAACTTAGATAACCATCTTATGGTGGTATTGCCGAGCGTGTTCACCTCTTCCCATTCCGAACAGAGAAGTTAAGCCGCTCATGGCCGATGGTACTGCACCACAATGCGGGAGAGTAGGTAGCTGCCATATTCTTTTAAAACGCCTTTATGCTAATGCATAGAGGCGTTTTTGTTTTGGGGGAGGATTGACCTGATCGCTTTTCCTTAATGATGCCTGTATACAATTACTTTGCTTTCCTGAAGATGTAGCGGCTGATGAAAAGGCCCCCTGAGCTGCTGCCCCCGCTGCTTTGCTGATTGCTGCCGGTAGTGACGCTGAGCAGTTCCCAACCCTGATCGCTGTATTCGTTGAGGCGGTCTACGATCACCCGGTCGTTGTTGGCGATGTTGTCGAAGTTAATGCCTACAAGGCTGTAAAAATTTTTGAGGTCTTTTTCGAGCACCTGCCCGTTATCGTCTGTAGACAGAATGCGCGAACGGCCGAGGCCACCCGGTATCACGGACTCGATAGTGGTGATCTGTTTGTACATATAGGCGGGGTGGCTATTGCCGTCGGGTGCCGGGCTGCGAAAAGAAAACGCGCCGATGACGCAAAGCGCAATAGCGACTGAAACCGAAATGGTGAATACCTGTTTTTTCATTTTTTGTTATTTATGATGTTTTTGAAATTAAATAAATCGTTTGAGATATGTAATGTATTGCCGTAGGTAATAATGGGTAAAAATAGGATATATTCAGTACGAAATATTTGCGCCCGTTCCGGGACAACACTGCAATACCTTTGGCGTAGCCCCATGCCCCACAAAAAAAACATTGCCCCATGTTTTTATTGAAAATCAATTACTTATGCAAAAACATTGCCCCAT
>CAZBAP010000023.1:0-4983 GCA_964489795.1 uncultured Flavipsychrobacter sp. | reverse complement strand
ACCGAAGGCACCGAGCCGGATGTGGTGCTCGCCGCCGCCGGCGACGTCCCCACCCTCGAGACCCTCGCCGCGGCGGCGCTGCTGCGCGAGCACATCCCCGACCTGAGAGTGCGGGTGGTGAACGTGGTCGACCTGACCCGGCTGCAATCCGAGGACCAGCACCCGCACGGTCTCCCGGACCGGGAGTTCGATGCGATCTTCACTCCCGACAAGCCGGTGATCTTCGCCTACCACGGCTACCCGTGGCTGATCCACCGACTCACCTACAAGCGCGCCGGGCACCAGAACCTGCACGTGCACGGCTTCCAGGAGCGCGGCACCACCACGACCCCGTTCGACATGGTCATGCTCAACGACCTCGACCGGTACCGGCTCGCGATCGACGTCCTCGACCACGTCCCGGGCCTCGCCGCCCGCCACGCCGGCCTGCGGCAGGAGCTGCAGGACGCCCGCCTGCACGCCCGCGCCCACACCCGCGAGCACGGCACCGACATCCCCGCCGTCGCCGACTGGCAATGGCCCCACCCCGACACCACCGACCCCACCCTCGGGAAGGAACCGAAATGAGCGACACCAGAACCGTGACCCTGCAGGTCAGCGGCATGATCCGCGCGACCTCCAAGAACGTCACCGAAGCCCACCTGAGCCGCCAACCCGGGGTGATCGCCGTGGACGCGAACCCGGTCTCGCAGACCGCGACCGTCACCTACGACCCCGAGACCACCTCGGTCGCGCACCTGCAGCAGTGGGTCATCGACTGCGGGTATCACTGCGCCGGCCAGTCCGTCCCCGACCATATCTGCGACCCCGCGCACGACCCGCACGACGAGGGTGCGCACGACCACAGCGCCCACCACGGCCCCGCAGCTGAGGGCGCACAAGAACCGCACGCGAGTCACGACGCGCACGAGGGCCACACGGATGCCACGGGTCACGCCAGCCACGCGGGCCATAAGGGTCCTGCGGGCTATCACGACGACCCCGTCCACGACCACGCCGCTGGCCACGACCACACGCACGCCCCGTCGGCGACGGCGGATGACGGTGAGCATGCCGGTCACCACGTCGAGCACGCCGGTCACACCGCGGCCGCGGGTGGGCACGATCATGGTGCAGCGTCGGGTCACAGTGCGCAGGAGATGATGGGCCACGGTGGGCATCACGGCGGGATGTCGATGGACGCGATGATCCGCGACATGCGCAACCGGTTCCTGGTCGCGCTGATCCTGTCGATCCCGATCACCCTGTGGTCTCCGATCGGGCGGGAGGTGATCGGATTCGAGGTGCCGGCACCGTTCGGGCTGCGCGATGACGTGTTCATGCTGATCCTGTCGCTGCCGGTGATCTTCTACTCGGCGTGGATCTTCTTCGACGGCGCCTACCGGGCGCTGCGCGCGAAGACCCTCGACATGATGGTGCTCGTCGCGGTCGGTGTCGGCGCCGGCTGGCTGTACTCCCTCGCGGTCACCCTCACCGGCGGCGGTGAAGTGTTCTACGAAGCCGCCACGGTGCTTGCCACCTTCGTGCTGCTGGGGCATTGGGTGGAGATGCGCGCCCGCGGCGGCGCGAACGACGCCATCCGCACCCTCCTGGAGCTCGCACCCTCGCAGGCGGTCGTGATCCGTGACGGGCAGGAGGTCGAGATCCCCACCAGCGAGGTCGTCCCGGGGGATCTGATGCTGGTGCGGCCGGGGGCCAAGATCCCCACCGACGGTGTCGTGGAATCCGGAGAGTCCGAGGTGGACGAGTCGATGGTCACCGGCGAGTCCATGCCGGTGGACAAAGCGCCCGGGTCGGAGGTGATCGGAGCGACCGTGAACACCGTCGGCACCCTCCGCGTCACAGCCACCAAAGTCGGCTCGGACACGGCGTTGGCGCAGATCGTGAAGCTCGTGCAAGAGGCGCAGAACTCCAAAGCCCCCGGGCAGCGCCTCGCCGACCGGGCAGCGTTCTGGCTCGTCCTGGTCGCCCTGATCGGCGGCACCCTCACCTTCCTGGTGTGGCTGCTCGCCGGCGCTGCAATCCCGATGGCGATCCTGTTCGCTATCACCGTCGTCGTCATCACCTGCCCCGACGCGCTCGGCCTCGCCACCCCGACGGCGATCATGGTCGGCACCGGGCTCGGCGCGAAACGGGGCGTGTTGTTCAAGAACGCCTCCGGGATCGAAACCGCCGCCCACATCGACACGGTCGTGTTCGACAAGACCGGCACCCTCACCAAGGGGGAGCCGGAGGTCACCGACTACATCCCCGTCGGCGGCGACGACCTCGAGACTCTCTCCCTCGCGGTCGCGTTGGAGCGGGAATCCGAGCATCCTCTGGCGAAAGCGATCGTGAATTACGCCGACGCCCGCGACATCCCCCGTCGCACCGCGACCGCGTTCCGAAACGTCACCGGGCAGGGCGCGATCGCCACCGTCGACGGTCGACAGGTCGTCCTCGGCAACCCGCGCCTTCTCACCGGGGAGGGGATCGACATCAGCGGGGTGCAGGCCGCTCAGCAGGACCTGGCTGGGTCCGGCCGCACCGCGATCCTGTTCGCCGTGGACGGGCAAGTCGCCGGGATCATCGGTCTCGCCGACGCACCCCGGGACACCGCGAAGACCGCGATCGACGCTCTCCACGAGCAGGGCGTCGAGGTCGCAATGCTCACCGGGGACAACAAGCCCACCGCCGACCGGATCGCCGCTCTCCTCGGCATCGACACCGTGATCGCGGATGTGCTCCCCGAGGACAAGTCCGCGAAGGTCGCCGAGCTGCAGAAGACGGGCAAGAAGGTCGCGATGGTCGGCGACGGCGTCAACGACGCCCCCGCCCTCGCCCAGGCCGACCTCGGCATCGCGATCGGCGCCGGCACCGACGTCGCCATCGAGACCGCCGACGTGGTCCTGATGCGCTCGGACCCGCTCGATGTTGCGATCGCACTCAAGATCGGCAAGGGCACACTGCGAAAGATGCGGCAGAACCTGGGCTGGGCCATCGGATACAACGCCGCCGCCCTCCCCATCGCCGCCGGCGTGTTCTACCCGGCGTTCGGGATCATGCTGTCCCCGGAGATCGCCGCCCTGTCGATGTCCGGTTCCTCCGTGATCGTCGCCGTCAACGCCCTCCTCCTCAAGCGGCTCCGCCTGCCCGCCCAGGCGCCCGCTGCGACGACCATGCAGAAGGAGCCCGAACATGCCTGACCGTCCGCTCTCTCCCACACCGTCCTCCCCGATGCTGCTGACCCGACGAGGTGTGCTCGGACTCGGACTGGGCGCCGTCGCGGCAGCCGTGCTCGCCTCCTGCACCCCCGCGCCGCAATGGGTGACACCCACCGGCGCAGCGGTGTCCGGCACGGAGAAGAACCGCGGCGGCACCGGCCGAGTCACCACCGTCGACCTCACCGCCGCCCCCACCACGCTCGACCTGGCCGGTACCGCCGCCGCCACCTGGGCGTTCGGAGGTATCCCCGCCCCGGTAATCCGGCTCACCGCAGGCGACACGCTGAAAGCGACCGTCCGCAACCAGCTCGACGCGGACACCTCCGTGCACTGGCACGGACTTGCCCTCCGCAACGACATGGATGGGGTCCCTCCGGTAACCCAAGCCCCCATCGCCCCGGGCGGACAGTTCGCATACGAGTTCGTCACCCCGCATCCGGGCACCTACTGGTTCCACCCCCACGTCGGCCCGCAACTGGACCACGGCCTCTACGGTGCGCTCATCATCGACGACCCGGACGAGAAGGTGACGTGGGACGACGAATGGGTGCTGATCCTCGACGACTGGCTCGACGGCGTCACCGCCACCCCGGACCAGGTCCTCACCGACCTCTCGAAGGGCATGGGAGACATGGGCGGGATGGGCGACATGTTCATGCGGATGGGGAACCTGCTGATGGGCGCCACCTCCGACCTGCTCGGCGGCGACGCCGGCGACGTCTACTACCCGCACTACCTCATCAACGGCAAACCCAAAGCCGACCCCGCCCAATTCACCGGCACTCCTGGTGCCCGGGTGCGGATCCGTGTCATCAACGCCGGCAGCGACACCGCGTTCCGGTTCGCTATCGGCGGCCACACCCTGACGATCACCCACACCGACGGGTTCCCGGTGGATCCTGTCGAGGTCGACAGTGTCCTGATCGGGATGGGCGAACGCTACGACCTGCAGGTCACCCTGGACGATGGGGTGTTCCCTGTCGTCGCCGACGCGGAAGGCAAGCAGGATCGCGCGTTCGCGCTCGTTCGCACCGCCGCTGGCACGGCTCCGGCCAGCGACGTCCCCGTCGCCGAGCTCGGCACCGGCAGGGTCGGCACCGCTGCCGGACTGAGCGCGACCGCCTCCGTCACCCTGCACCAGGCATCCCCCGACCGGGTCGTGCACCTCGCGCTGACCGGGGGGATGGAGGCGTACGACTGGGGGATCAATGGGCGCCGGTTCGACATGAACGACCCGTTGCGGGACGCGCACGCGATCAGTATGGGGGAGCGGGTGCAGTTGCGGATCCGCAATGACACCGAGATGTGGCATCCGTTCCACCTGCACGGCCACACCTACCAGCACGCGAACGGCGGCCCCCGGAAGGACACCTCCATCATCCTCCCGGGCCAGACCCTGACAGTCGACTTCGACGCCGACAACCCCGGCCAGTGGGTCGCGCACTGCCACAACATCTACCACGCCGAGACCGGCATGACCACGGTGCTCGGATACCAGTCATGAACCGCGCGTTCATCCCCAGCACGGGAGGATGATCGCGCGGGCGATCGGACGGCGGCGGACGTCAAGTCTAAGTGGACTTCCTACTCTTATGTAGGGATCTGCCATTTCGCGCGGAATCCTGCTGACGAAACTGCTGCCAATTAGCGTGGAATCCCCGAGTTCTCCGCCACCTTGACCGGGAACCTACACGCGATCTGGCCTGCATCTGCTGGATCAGCTCGCGGGTGCGCGGTCCTCGTCGGCGGGGCCGAGCCCTTCCCAGAGGTCGGGGCGGTT
>CAZBAP010000022.1:0-5408 GCA_964489795.1 uncultured Flavipsychrobacter sp. | reverse complement strand
GTGTCCGCGGTGTGCGCGTACGACTCGGTCCCGACGGGGGCGGTCACCGCCACCGTGTAGTCCCCGCGCACCATCACCGTCCCGGTGACGGTGTCGGGGGTGGTGAACGACTGGGCGCGCACCGGGGTGCGGGTCGCCTCGACGGCGAACACCGGCTCCGGCGTCAACGGGATCAGCAACGGCAGTCCGGCGATCGACGCGACCGGGAGCATCACCGCGCCGGCGAGCATCCGGGATCGGGTGAGCGTGCGGCGCGGCGCGTGTCGAGGTGTCCGGGCGGCACGGGTGGGCCGACGGCGTCGATCGCGTCGCGTCTGGACGGGTGGGGAAGACAGGGCGGCTCTCGCCGCACGGCGCGTTCCGGTACCGGGAGTCGGGGTGGAGGGGGCGGGTTCGGGCATACAAGACTTTCCTGGATGAGGGGGACGATGAAGGTGCGCACGGTCGCCGTCACACGGTCCAACCGGGAGCCGCGGCCCGGAGTGCACGGCGAGAATCCGGGATCGGATCACCCATGGCGCTGCCGCAGACGGGTCGCGCTCGCCTGCGGGCCGCACATCGTGGACCGTCGGCGACATCACGCGCCGGCGGCGGCTCAGGCGGCGGGCGCGGGCGGGGTGCTGATCAGGTGCGGCTGATCGACAGCACGATCAGGGAGGGCCGCAGAAGAGGCGACCCGGACGTGAACGAGCTCGACCTGCCGGGGAGGGATCGCAGCCACGCCAGCAGCGACATCCACCCGTCCCGGGCCGGGAGCACCAGGATGAGCAGGGTCAGCAACGCGAGCAGACACGTCACGGCAGCGAAAGCATGAGACGTCCCGCAGACCGTCTCATCGCACGAGGGCGTCACCACCCCGCTGACCAGGACATCAGCGGCGGCATCGGGGGCCGCAACGACTGCGGAGGCGGACACGACAGTGCCCGCCTGGTCCTCTTCCAGACTCAGCGAATGCATCGCAAGCAGCCCCGCGATGATCGCGGTCACCGCGGCCAGGTAGAACCACAGGGCACGCCGGGACCCGAGTGCCCGCCGTCGCGCCACCACCTGGTTCACCGTCGACGCCCCTTCCTCGATCACGCCCAGCATACCCCGGGCGGGTAGCCATCCCCGAAGCGATACCCATCCTGGATACCCCGGATGGGTATATGCTGAGTGGTAGGGGGCACCCGCTCCCGTGCGTGGTGTTCTGACCGTGTCACGGAGGCAAGGCACCGCTACCCTGGACGGGAAGGAGGTCGGTCGTGAACGTGATTCGCTCGCACGCGCGTCTGACCCCCGGGGTGCGACGGCTCCTGCTGGCCGCTCCGATCGCCCTGGCGATCATCACCGGGCTGCTGTCCATGCACGTCCTGACCGGTTCCCACCAGCCCGCCCTGGCATCAGAGACCAGCGCGATGAGCACGCACAGCCAGGTCGGCTCCGCACCAGCCGCCGCCGACGATACGCCGATGACCGCAGCTGCGGCGGAGGGCGCTGGAGGGCATTGCCAGGACGGGTGCGGCAGCCCTGCGGGGATGCCGGATCACTCGATGCTGATGATGGTGTGCGTGCTGGCGCTGCTGGCCGCGGTGATCGTCCTGCTCGCCCCGACGTCCCGTGCCCTTCTCACATACGCCGTAGCCCGCTCGCGCTCCCATACCCGGACTCTGCTGGTCGGATTGCCGCATCCCCGCCCGCCTTCACTGCTTGTCCTGTCCATCAGTCGCACCTGATTCCGCCTGAACCCCGGCGACCCTTGCCGGGGATGCTGCACCCTGCCCTCCCGGGCACTGAATCAGACCCTCACCGACTGAATAGACAAGGACACCCCTGATGCGTTTTCGTACTCTCACGCTGACCGCCGGCGCCCTGGCCACCGTGCTCGTGCTCGCCGGCTGCGCCCCCACCGACGGCACCATGCCCGGCATGGACCACGGACCCGGGGGGATGACCAGCACCGCCCCCTCCCAGTCCGCCGCCGCGTTCAACGCCGCGGACGAGATGTTCGTGACCATGATGATCCCGCACCACCAGCAGGCCATCGAGATGGCCGATCAGATCCTCGCGAAAGACGGCATCGACGAGCGAGTCGTCTCCCTCGCCGAGCAGATCAAGGCCGCACAGGACCCGGAGATCCAGACCATGAAGGGCTGGCTGGAGGAGTGGGGCGTCCCGTACGACGACTCCATGTCCGGGATGGACGGCATGGACATGGGCGGCGGGATGATGTCGGAGGACGACATGGCCGCTCTGGATGCCGCGACCGGGGTCGAGGCGACCCGCCTGTTCCTGAACGGCATGATCGCTCACCACCAGGGCGCCGTGACGATGGCGCAGTCGGTGCTCACCGACGGACAGAACCCGGACGTGGCCGCCCTCGCGCAGCAGATCATCGACGGGCAGACCGCCGAGATCACCACGATGCAGGACATCCTCGCCAGCCTCTGACCCGGTACCCCTCGGACGGGACCCGCGCTCCCGATGCCGGTCCCGTCCGAGGCCCCACCCTCGACCCCTGTGCGGTCACCGGTATCCGGCGTACCCGCACGGAAAGGACCTCCGTTCATGATCTCTCCCACCACCCGCAGACTGGCGATCACGGCCACCGTCACCGTCGCGCTGCTGCTCACGGGCTGCAGCACCACCCCTGCGGAGCCCGATGCCCCCGCGGGCACCGCGGCCGGGTTCGGGCATGTGCACGGCATCGTCGACGCCGGTGACAGCACCGTGCTGCTGGGCACCCACACCGGCCTGTACACGCTGGGCGAGGACGGCACCGTCACCGGCCCGGTCGGTGGCATCGACCTGGACGCGATGGGACTGACCGCTACCGGTGACACCCTCTACGCGTCCGGGCACCCCGGCCCGTCCACCCCGGCGGAGCTCGGCGCCCCCAACCTCGGCATCATCCGCAGCCTCGACGCCGGCGCCTCGTGGGAACCGGTCGCGTTCACCGGGGAAGAGGACTTCCACGTCCTCACCGTCACCGGCGACGGCACCCTGTACGGGATCGGATCCTCCCGGCTGCTGCTGCGCACCAGCAGCGACGGCGGGCAGAGTTGGGCGGACGGTGCCGAGCTGCCCGCCGTCGACCTGGCCGCCGCGACCGACGGCACCCTGTACGCCGCCACCCAGGACGGGCTGCAGCACAGCACCGACGGTGGCGCCACCTTCACCCCGGCGCCGGACGCGCCAGTGCTGTACCTGGTGGAGACCGACCCAACCGGTGGGGTGGTCGGAGTGGACACCGACGGGACGTTGCGACGCCTAGTCGGCACCGGCTGGGAGAACGTCGGCACCACCACGGGAACCGTCCAAGCCCTCGGGGTCACCGGGGACGGTGCGATCGTCCTGGTCGATGACCGCGGCGTGGTCTGGATCCGCGACACCACCGCCACCGTTCTCATCCCGGCGGCAACACCATGACCACCGTCATTCGCACCTGGCGCGACCCGAGCGGTCGCGGATCGGAAGGAGACCGACCATGACCCCCACACCGGCACCCCCCGCGTGGGCGCACCGCACCACTGATGCCACCGCCGAGCAGTTGGCGGCGGTGGATGCGTGGTGGCGGGCGGCGAACTATCTGAGCATCGGGCAGATCTACCTGCAGGGTAACCCGCTGCTGCGCCACCGCCTCAGCCGGGACGACATCAAGCCGCGGCTGCTGGGGCATTGGGGCACCACCCCGGGCCTGAACTTCCTCTACGCCCACCTGAACCGCGCCATCCGCGACCGCGACCTGAACACCCTGTACGTGACCGGGCCCGGGCACGGCGGACCCGGCATGGTCGCCAACGCCTACCTCGACGGCACCTACACCGAACGCTACCCGGGCATCGACCGCACCGAAGAGGGGCTGCGGGCGCTGTTCCGGCAGTTCTCCTTCCCGGGCGGGATCCCCTCGCACGCGTCCCCGGAAACGCCCGGGTCGATCAACGAGGGCGGGGAGCTGGGCTACTCCCTCGTGCACGCCTACGGGGCCGCGTTCGACAACCCCGACCTGCTGGTCGCCTGCGTGATCGGTGACGGGGAGGCGGAGACCGGGCCGCTGGCGACCGCGTGGCACGGCAACAAGTTCCTCAACCCCGCCCATGACGGGGTGGTGCTGCCGATCCTGCATCTGAACGGGTACAAGATCGCCAACCCGACCGTGCTGTCCCGCATCCCCGAGGAAGAGCTGGTCGCGCTGCTGCGCGGCTACGGCCATCACCCCCACGTCGTCACGGTCGGCTTCGATGGCGAGACCCCGCAGGAGTCCCACGCGACGTTCGCGGCGGTCCTGGATGCGGTGCTGGATGAGATCGCGGACATCAAGGCCGCCGCGGCGGCCGGGACGCTGGAGGGGCGGCCGGCGTGGCCGGCGATCGTGCTGCGCAGCCCGAAGGGGTGGACCTGCCCGAAGATCATCGACGGTCTGCCGGTGGAGGGCACCTGGCGGGCACACCAGGTGCCGCTCGCCGAGGTCCGCGACAATCCCGAGCACCTGCGGATCCTCGAGGACTGGCTGGCGTCCTACCGCCCGCACGAGCTGTTCGACGTGACCGGCGCCCCCCGCCCGGCCACGGTCGCGATCGCCCCGGACGGGGATCGGCGGATGAGCGCGAACCCGGCCGGCAACGGCGGACAACTCACCGTCCCGCTGCGGCTCCCGGACTTCCACAAGCACGCGCAGCCGGTCGACCCGGCCGAGCGGGGTGCGGGAACCGGGGAAGCGACCCGCGTGCTGGGCGAGTGGCTGGCGGGGGTGATCCGGGACAACCCGGACAACTTCCGCATCTTCGGCCCGGACGAGACCGCCTCCAACCGGCTCGCCCCACCCGTCTACCAGGCCACCGGCAAGCAGTGGAACGCGGCCGTGGAGCCCGTCGACGAGCACCTGGCCCCGACTGGGCGGGTGATGGAGGTGCTCAGCGAGCACCAGTGCCAGGGCTGGCTCGAGGGCTACGTCCTTACCGGCCGGCATGGGCTGTTCAACTGCTACGAGGCGTTCACCCACATCGTCGACTCGATGTTCAACCAGCACGCCAAATGGCTCGAAGCGGCCCGGGAGGTGTCGTGGCGGGACCCGATCCCGAGCTTCAACTACCTGCTCTCCAGCCACGTCTGGCGGCAGGACCACAACGGGTTCTCTCACCAGGACCCCGGGTTCATCGACCTCGCCCTGAACAAGAGCCCCGACATCGTCCGCGTCTACCTGCCGTTCGACGCGAACACGCTGCTGTCCACCTACGACCACTGCCTGCGCTCGGCCGGGTACATCAACGTCGTCGTCGCCGGGAAGCAGCCCGCCCCGCAGTGGCTGACGATGGACGAGGCGATCGAGCACTGCACCCGCGGGCTCGGGATCCTGCCGTGGGCGGGCACCGAAACCGAAGGCACCGAGCCGGATGTGGTGCTCGCCGCCGCCGGCGACGTCCCCACCC
>CAZBAP010000021.1:0-5907 GCA_964489795.1 uncultured Flavipsychrobacter sp. | reverse complement strand
AACGGCTACAGAGCAGAAAATATTCCATATCGCACTGGAACAGTAAGGTCAATGTTTATAACAGTCTACATGCGGTATGCCGGGCATATCAGGGAATAGTACATCCGGGCCAGATGGTACTGTTAAATAAATGAGATAGCACCTATACAAGATCTCATGCAGTTAGATATCTTTAAAATAATTATTTTTTGTATGTTAATAAATAATTATTTTAAAATTGCCCAAATAATATAAATTCTGTATTTTAGTACAAATTTTTTTAAATGAAAAACCTCTATAACGCCTATCGGCATCTTATCCTTTTTGTAATTCTGTCCGCAGGGTTTACAGTCAATGCCCATGCGCAATTGATCACTACAGTTGCCGGAAACGGAACTCCTAGTTTTTCGGGTGATGGTGGTCCTGCTACGGCCGCCTCCATTTTCTACGCATATGGCCTAGCCAAAGATACCCATGGTAACCTGTTTATCGGCGACTATAATAGTCATCGTATCCGGAAGGTCAATTCATCGGGTATCATCACCACAATTGCGGGCACAGGCGTTGCGGGCTATAGCGGCGATGGTGGCCCTGCCACAGCAGCGCAGATAGGGTATCCTTATGGTCTCGCTACAGATGCTATCGGCAATGTTTATATCGCCGACTGGTATTATTACCGTGTGCGCAAGATAGATACGTCCGGCATCATTACGACTATAGCCGGTACCGGTACATTTGGCTTCAGTGGCGATGGTGGCCCTGCTACCGCGGCGCAGATAGGTGGCACCTGGGGAATAGCAGTTGATCCTTCGGGGAACATATATATCAGCGACTGGTATTTCTGGCGTATTCGTAAGATCAATACATCAGGCATCATCTCTACATTTGCGGGTACGGGTACCTTCGGGTATAGCGGAGACGGAGGCCCTGCCACAGCGGCAAACATCGAATGGACATATGGACTAACTGCAGACGGGTCGGGCAATATCTATATGGCAGATTACAATACCGGTCGTATACGAAGGGTGGACGGATCGGGTATAATAACGACCTATGCGGGTACCGGTACGCTTGGTTTCAGCGGTGATGGGGGGCCTGCCACAGCCGCCCAGTTTAGTACGATATATGGTATTGCTGCAGACCCATCGAATAATTTATATGTGGCAGACTGGGGTAATAACAGGGTGCGCAAGGTAAACCCCTCCGGTATTGTTTCCACTATGGCAGGAACCAGTTCTACCGGCTATAGCGGTGATGGCGGCCCAGCCACAGCGGCTATTTTTAATCGTGTTTTTAACGTTGCAACCGATGGTTCCGCCAATGTGTATATCAGTGACTATTATAATGCGCGTGTGCGCATGATACTGGGCAACAACCACCCCCCGCTGTTTACCGGAGGTCATAGTATTCCTTTTACCGTTTGCGCCAATACGAGTTTCGATTCCACCAACGCCATCCTTTCGGTCATAGATTCCGACAACTGGGAGACTGAGAGCTGGTCTATTGTTTCGGGGCCGTCCCATGGTACCATTGCGGGTACTTATTCCACACTAACAACCGGAGGTGTGCTCACACCACATGGCTTGTTCTATACGCCTACTCCCGGCTATAGCGGACCGGACACTTTTAAGATAAAAGTAAGTGACGGATACGCTTCAGACACTACCACTGTTTATGTTACGGTCAACCCCACACCATCAGCCATAGTGGGCGCTACCTCGCTGAGCGTGGGGTCTTATTCTACCCTGAGTTCGGGCCCCTCCGGCGGTACCTGGAGCAGCAGCAGCACTGTTGTTGCCGGCGTGGGCGGTACCACGGGTACGGTCACGGGTGCGTCGGTGGGTTCTGCTGTTATCACTTATACCCTGCCAACCACCGGTTGTATCAAAACAACGACGGTCAATGTTTTTGGCAATGCGGGCCAGCTGATCTCCACTGTAGCGGGTAACGGCAGTGCGGGCTACAGCGGTGACGGCTCGGCGGCGACAGCTGCGGAGCTGAACGTTCCGTGGGGCACGGCAGTCGATGCCGCCGGCAACATATACATCGCCGACGAGGCCAATAACCGGGTACGGAAGGTAGGGCTGACGGGTGTTATCATCACTATCGCGGGTACGGGCGCTGCCGGTTTCAGCGGCGACGGCGGCGCGGCCACGGCGGCCCTGCTCAACCATCCGTATGATGTGGCCGTCGACGGGTCCGGTAATGTGTATATCGCCGACAACGGCAACAACCGTATCCGTAAGATCAGCACGTCCGGTACGATCAGTACTGTTGCCGGCAACGGCAGCGGTAGCTATAGCGGCGATGGGAGCGCGGCTACCGCCGCGGGCATAGGTGCAGCCTCGGGCCTTGCGTTCGACGGGTCCGGTAACCTCTATATCTGCGCCGACGGGACACGGGTCCGTAAGGTGAACACAGCAGGTATCATCTCCACCTTCGCGGGCACGGGCACGGCGGGTTTTGGCGGCGACGGCGGCCCCGCCACGGCGGCGCTGCTGCATAATCCCGTATCCGTTGTTGCCGATGCCACGGGAAACATTTTTATTGCCGACCAGCTGAACAGGTATATCCGTAAAGTGAACACATCAGGCATCATCACCAGCATTGCGGGTAACGGCTCTGCCGGCTATGGCGGCGATGGCGGCGCCGCTACGGCGGCCACGCTCAACGACCCCTGGGGCATAGCCGTTGACGCGTTCGGTAATCTTTATATCGGCGATCACGGCAACCAGCGTATCCGCAAGGTGAACACCTCCGGTGTTATCGCCACGCTTGCCGGTACGGGCACCGCGGGCTTTAGCGGCGACGGCTGCACGCCTACGGCCAGCCAGGTAAATAACCACTGGGGTATCTGCACAGATGCTGCCGGTAATGTATATATCGCTGACGGGGGCAACAACAGGGTACGCAAGATAAGCAGCAACCACGCGCCGATATTCAACGGCGGGCACAGCCAGCTGCGGACCATGTGCCAGAACTCAGTCGACTCCATCAACGCTATCCTTGCGATCACCGATGCCGATTACCAGCAGGGCGAGTCGTGGAGCGTGGTCGTCAATGCCGCGCACGGTACGCTTGTCGCCGCATACTCAGGTACGTCATCTGGCGGCACGGTCATACCGGTTGGCCTGTCCTATACACCGTCCATCGGTTATGTGGGTACCGACTCATTCATGATCAGGATACTGGATTGTTCGGGCGCTGCCGATACTACGGTCATACATATGATCGTCAATCCGCCGCCTTCGGCCATCACGGGTACGCCCAACGTCTGTGTCGGCGCTACAACTTTGTATGTCGATACGGCCGGTACGGGTACGTGGAGCAGCAGTGACCCCAGCATAGCTACCGTCAGCGCGGGCGGCCTTGTTACGGGTGTTGCCGCGGGTGTTGCCACCATTACCTACGCGCCCGGCGCCAGTTGTTCCGTTACCAGGGCAGTGACCGTTACCGCTGCGCCTGCACCCATTTCGGGTTCCGCCAGTGTGTGCATGGGCTACCCCCTCACCTATACCGATGCGTCCACGGGCGGTACCTGGGCGAGCAGTAATACAGCTATCGCCACCATCGGTTCCTCTTCGGGCATAGTCACCCCCGTGGCGCTGGGTACCACCATCATTACCTACACACAGGGCGGTTGCTTTGTCACAAAGTCCGCTACTGTTAACCCCACCCCTCCGCTGATCACGGGGGTCACCACCATATGCGTGGGGGAGACCACCACCTTATTTGATGTCAGCGGCGGTACATGGAGCAGCAGCAACCCTGCCATAGGTTCCGTTGACCCGGTATATGGTGTAGTGTACGGCATATCCGCGGGGTCTCCTATAATTACGTTTACCTTGCCTACGGGCTGTTTTACCACTACGGCCAGTTCGCTTCCCGTTGTCATCAACGCATTGCCGTCGGCCATCTACGGTCCCACTACGGTATGTGTGGGACAGACCATGACACTCATAGATACTACCTATGGCGGCCTGTGGACTTCTACAGGCGTTGGTATGAGTACCACGGTAGGTTCCTTCAGCGGCGTTGTTACCGGTGTGGCATCGGGTATTTCCATAATTGATTATACCATGCCCAGTACGGGTTGCGCGGCCGGTTATTTTGTTACGGTCAATGCTGCCCCGGCGGCTATTACGGGTACCCCATCGGTATGTATCGGTCAGACCACTGTTTTCTCAGATACCGGCAGCGGCACGTGGAGCAGCAGTAATACCGCCATAGCAACGGTTGGCAGTACCAGCGGTATCATCTCCGGTATTTCGTCCGGCACCGCTACCATTACCTATTCGGTGGGTGGGTGTTACGCCACCAGGGCCGTCACGGTCAATACCAATCCCTCGGGTATCACGGGCAGCCATAATGTCTGCGTGGGCCTTACCACGTCACTGTCAGACGCTACACCGGGAGGGTCGTGGAGCAGTGGTACCCCCACGGTGGCCACGGTAAGCAGTTCAGGTGTCGTCACCGGTGTGGCATCGGGTACGTCGGTGATCACCTATACGGCTACCGGCGGTTGCTTCACTACATTTACGATGACGGTCAATTCTTCCCCCGGCAGTATCATAGGTTCGCCCTCTGTATGTATCGGTACCACGCCCACGCTCAGTGACGCCATTAGCGGCGGGGTATGGACGAGCAGTACTACTTCTGTGGCGGGTATCGGCAGTACCACAGGTGTTGTCAGCCCGCTCACCACGGGCACTACCACCATCACTTATTCTCTCGGGGCCGGCTGTTCCATATCCACTGTGGTTACGGTCAACCCGCTCCCGCTGGGTATTACGGGCTCGCTCAGCGTATGTGTGGGCTCTACCACTACGCTCAGTGACCTTTCTTCGGGCGGCACCTGGACGGCCTCGGGCCCTTCCGCTACGGTAGGGCTCACCACGGGCATCGTTACGGGTGCGGCTGCCGGGGTAGCGCCTGTTACCTATACATTGGGTACGGGTTGTATCCGCACGGCCAATGTTACGGTCAATCCCTTGCCTGTAGCCATCTCAGGTCCCTCAACTGTTTGTCCTGCGGGCACGATCACGCTTAGCGATGCATCGGCCGGGGGCACCTGGACCAGCAGCGCGCCCTCTGTGGCGGGTATCGGTTTTACCACCGGTATTGTTACGGGCGTAGTCCCGGGCAGTACGGTCATCACCTATACGCTGCCCACCGGTTGTACGGCTACCAGGCCGGTTACGGTCAGTTCCTTACCATCTGTTATAGCAGGCCCCGCGGCAGTATGCCAGGGCTCGCTGATCACCTTATCTGATGCCACGCCCGGCGGTACGTGGAGCACCTCGTCCTCCACGGCCACCATCGGCAGTACCACCGGCGACCTTACCGGTGTTTCCGCGGGTACGGCACTCATCAGCTATACTGTTGGGGCCGGTTGCCCGCGCACCACCACGGTCACAGTTAATCCCTTACCCTCCGCCATCACCGGCCCTACGGCCGTCTGTGTTTCGGCCACCATCACCGAGACCGATCCGGGCGGCGGTACCTGGACGAGCAGCACTCCATCCGTTGCTACCATAGGTTTGACCACGGGTATCGTTACCGGCGTTGCTACCGGCACCACGGTCATCAGTTACTTCCTGCCTACGGGATGCGCTGCGGGCACCACGGTGACGGTGGCTGTATCGCCGTTGCCTATTACCGGGGCCTCGTCCGTTTGCTCCGGCGCGTCCACGCTCTATACCGATGCTGTCGGCGGCGGCGCCTGGCTGAGCAGCAGCCCTTCCGTCGCCTCCGTGGGATCGCTGACCGGTGACATCACCGGCATAGCGGTGGGCACAGCTACCATTACTTATTCCCTCGGCACAGGCTGTACGGTCGTTAAAGCTATTACGGTGAGCGCGTCCCCCGCACCTATTACGGGTACGGCGGGTATTTGCATCGGCACGTCCACCTCACTGGGCGATGTGA
>CAZBAP010000020.1:0-6354 GCA_964489795.1 uncultured Flavipsychrobacter sp. | reverse complement strand
ATGGCCAAAACGAAAGGGCCTGCGTTTCCGCAGGCCCTTGTCTGAAATGGCTCCCGAGACGGACTCGAACAGCTCGCCGAAAAGCGCATGGCCACTTGCTTTCAGAGAGGCTAGTTCAGTTCGATACCCCCGCACATACCCCCGTGTTGGAAGTGGGGCTGTGGCTCGGTTCCCAAGTAGGATAGCAAGGTTCCGTAAGCGATCATTTGGGCGCCGATTTCGCAACGGTGGCTGAATGACGGTGGGCAGAACCGGATACGATAGGATGACGACACTATTCGAGATTGGATTTGGGAGCACGTTGTGCCAAAAAGGAGTAGCAGCGCGACCGGCAGCGAGCTCTTCATCGTCGACAACAGCGACGAGGACTGGAAGGTAGTCCGCTACCTACGGGATTGGTGCCAGCTTTCCCGCACGATCGACATTGCAACAGGCTATTTCGAGATCGGCTCGCTGCTCGCACTGGACGGCGAATGGCAGAGGGTTGATGGTATCCGCATCCTGATGGGCGACGAGGTCACGCGTCGCACGCAAAAAGCCTTTGTCGAAGGCTTGCAGCGCGTAAGTCAGCGTCTCGATCAAAGCGTCGAGGCTGAGAAGAAGAAAAACGATTTTCTCGATGGGGTCGACGCGATCGTCGACGCGATCCGCAGCGGCAAAATCCAGTGCCGTGTCTATCGCAAAGACAAATTCCACGCCAAGGCCTACATCACGCACGCGCGTCTGGAAGTGATCGGGTCGTCGGCGCTGGTCGGCTCATCCAACTTTACCTTTCCGGGCCTCACGCAAAACATCGAATTGAATGTGCAGGTCACGGGCACGCCGGTATCCGTTCTGCAGGAATGGTACGATGAACATTGGAATGCCGCCGAGGATGTTACCTCCGATGTGCTCAAGGTCATCGAAAGGCACGTCCATGACTACACGCCTTTCCAGGTCTACGCGAAATCGCTCTACGAATACTTCCGCGGCCACGAACTGACGGCCACGGAATGGGAGCGCGACCAGTCGAAAATCTACCCGATCCTCGCGCCTTACCAGCGCGAAGGCTACCAAGCACTGCTCAAGCGCGCCGCGCGCTACAAGGGCGCATTCCTGTGCGATGGCGTTGGCCTCGGCAAGACCTACGTCGGCCTGATGTTGATCGAACGCCTCATCATCCATGATCGCCAGAAGGTCGCATTGTTCGTTCCCAAATCCGCACGCAAGCCGGTGTGGGAAGCCGCGCTGCGCCGCCGGCTGCCGCATCTGTTCGGCAAGTACAGCCAACTCGAAATCTTCAACCACACCGACCTGATGCGCGGCGGCGACACGGCGCAGGACATCGAAAGCGTGGGCACACGGGCGGACGTCATCGTCGTCGACGAAGCGCATCACTTCCGCAACACCGGCACCAAGGGTGACGAGAACGATCCGCAGTCGCGCTACTGGAAGTTGTACCAGGTCGCCGAAGGAAAGACCGTCTTCCTGCTCACTGCCACGCCGGTCAACAACAAGCTGACCGACTTGCAGCACATGATCGAGCTGTTTTCGCGGCGGCAGGCCGACTACTTCAAGGACGCGCCGCTCGGCATCCATTCGCTGCCCGGCCATTTCCGCAAGATGGAAAAGGACCTCGAAAAATCCCTTCACCGCACTGCGGACGGTGAAGAAGCCGTGCAGACCGATTTGCTTGAAGCTGAGCTAGTACTCGGTACCGACGCTCTGTTCAAGGCACTGGTCGTGCAGCGCAGCCGCGCCTATGTGCGCAAGAGCCTGGAAGCCACTGGCGACAACCAGATTCTCTTTCCCGAGCCACGCGAACCGCAAGTGCAGCCGTATTCGGTCAAGCAGACATATGGCAAGCTCTTGCAAATGCTGGAAGATGCCTTCAGCAAGCAGAAGCCGCTGTTCTCGCTGGCCGTCTACTATCCGTATGCGTTCTACACCGGCAAGGAAGAAAACGTCGATGTGCTGGTCAAGGGTCGTCAGCAGCAAGTCGTTTCGCTGATCCGCACGCAATTCCTCAAGCGCTTCGAAAGTTCGGTACATGCCTTCACGGTGTCGTGCTGGAACCTTCTCCGCAAGCTGCTCGCCTGGGTTCAAGTCCATGCCGAAACCGCGCACGAGAAACGCCTGCTCGAACGCTGGAAGAACCAGAATGCCGCTTTGATCGACTACGTCGAAGCGCACCAGCGAGAACTGTTCGGCGATACTGGAGACGATGATGAAGACGACGACAAGGACATCGTCACCGACGACATGCTCGCCGCAGTGGAAAAACTGCCGCGCGGCGAATTCGACCTAGCCGCGATCATCGCCGAGACCATCCTCGACCTTGACCAGCTCGCCGCCTTTCTCAAGGAACTGGAAGAGTTCAAGCCCGCGCAGGACAAGAAACTGCAAGCCCTGATCGCCTTGCTCAAGAAAGACCCGGTACTGAAGGAACACAAGCTGCTCCTCTTCAGCGAGTTCATGGACACCGCGTGTTACCTGAAGAAGCAGCTCATCGCCGCCGGCATCGAAGGCGTCGACGAAATCGACAGTGGCAGCAAGCTCGACCGCGGCGAAGTCATCACGCGGTTCTCGCCTTACTACAACGGCTCGTCCAGCGGCCAGCTCGCCGAGGAAGGCAAAACCGAAATTCGCATCCTCATCGCTACCGACGTGCTGTCCGAGGGCCTCAACCTGCAGGACGCCACGCGCCTCATCAATTATGACCTGCACTGGAATCCGGTACGTCTCATGCAGCGCATCGGCCGCGTCGACCGCCGCATGGACCCGGAAATCGAAGCGCGCCTCGTCGCCGACCATCCCAAGGAAAAGAAACTGCGCGGCACTACCGCCTACTGGAACTTCCTACCCCCGGAGGAACTGGACGAACTGCTGCGCCTGTACAAGACCGTCACGAAGAAGACCCTGCGCATATCGAGAACCTTCGGCATCGAAGGCAAGAAACTGCTCACACCCGACGACGACTTCCAGGCGCTCAAGGATTTCAGCGAAGCCTACGAAGGCACGCTCTCGCCGCTCGAATCCATGCACCTCGAATTGCAAGCGCTGCTGAAGGAACAGCCCGACCTCGAAGCGCAGTTGCAAACGCTGCCGGGCCGTGTCTTCAGCGGCAAGAGCCACATCAAACCCGGCACGCGCGCTGTGTTCTTCTGCTTCGCCTTGCCCGGCAAGCCAGCCGATGAGAAACAGCCGGACGACCAATCGCAATGGACGCTCGACGCCGGCTACGTGCAGTGGTATCTGCTCGATCTTGCCAGCGGCGACATACTCGAAGAAGGCCCGCAGATCGTCGATTTCATCCGCGCCATGCCGCAAACCGAAAGGCACTGCGAAATCGCCAAGGGCACACTCAAGGAAGCGCGCGAAAAAATCGAAAAGCACATCAAGAACACCTATCTCAAGAAAGTGCAGGCGCCGATCGGCGTCGAAGCGGTGCTCAAAGCTTGGCTGGAATTGAATTGATCGAAAAAGGCAAACGGGGATGACGGAAGAACAACGGCGGCGCCTGCGCAACATCAAGACCTTTCCGCAACTGCTCGCCTACTTGCGCGACGAACTCGATTGGCCCATCGACGACGGCCATGACGAAGACGACCTCACGTTCGACTGGTCCGATGATCTCGGCCTCAAGGATTCGGAAACGGTAGGCATCAAGGCGATCAAGCAGCTACGCCCGCTCGAAAGCAATCAACCGTGGGGCATCTTCTTCGTCGATTTCGAGAAGAAGCAACTGCCCATCGTTATCCTGCGCCGCATCCTCAACGCGCTCGTCGTCAAGAAGCGCGCTGGTGCTAACAAGGCCGAACGCGCCGCGTGGAAGCAGCACGACCTGCTGTTCATTTCGGCGTATGGCACGAACGACGACCGCCAGCTCACCTTCGCCCATTTCAATGAGCCCACGGGCGAACTTGCCGACGAAAAATCCACCCTGCGCGTGCTCGGCTGGGACGCCGAAGACACCGACCTCAAGCTTGACTACGTCGCCGACACCCTGCACGCAAAACTGACCTGGCCGCAGAACATCGGCAATCTCGACGCTTGGCGCGCCCAATGGTCGCAGGCCTTCGAGTTGCGTCCGCGCCAGGTCATCGACACCGCGCAGGAACTCGCCGAACAACTGGCCGTGCTCGCCAAACGTATCTACAACCGCGCGCTGCTCGTGCTGCCGCGCGAGAGCGAGCGCGGCGCGCTGCGCAAGCTGCTCCAGGGCTTCAAGACCGCGCTGATCCACGATCTCAACGACGAAAAATTTGCCGACATGTACGCGCAGACCATTAGCTATGGTCTTTTTTCTGCCGCCGTCTCGCGCACCGTGCCCGGCATGGGCACCGTCGTCGCGCAGGAAGATATGGTCGCGATGGTGCCGGTGACCAATCCGTTTCTGAAGGAAATGCTCGAAAGCTTCCTCAAGGCCGGCGGACGCAAGGGCAAGCTCGATTTCGACGAACTTGGCATTCAGGAAGTCGTGGACTTGTTGCGCGACCCGAAGACGCGCTTGGATCTCGTGCTCAAGGATTTCGGCAACCGCACGCGCGGCGAAGACCCGGTCATCCACTTCTACGAGGATTTCCTGAAGGCCTACAACCATGAATTGAGGGCACAGCGAGGCGTGTTCTACACACCGCAGCCGGTCGTCTCGTATATCGTGCGTAGCGTGCACGAGCTGTTGCAAAGCGAGCTCGGGCTCGCCGATGGCTTGGCAGACACAGCCACTTGGGCGGATATGCTCGCGCGTCATCCGGACATGAAGTTGCCGATGCTGACCGACGATGTGGGCGAGGGATACCCGCTCGACGCAAGCGAGCCTTTTGTGCAAATCCTCGATCCCGCCACGGGCACCGCGACCTTCCTGGTCGAAACCATCGACGTGATCCACAAGACGATGCGCGCGAAATGGAAGGCGCAGGGCAAGAGCGAAGCGCAGCAATCGGCGGAGTGGAATGAGTACGTGCCTGAGCATCTGTTGCCGCGCTTGCACGGCTTCGAGTTGATGATGGCGCCTTATGCCATCGCGCACATGAAGATCGGACTGAAGCTGTCCGAGACCGGGTACAGGTTCGACGCTGACGAGCGGGCACGCATTTACCTTACCAACGCCATCGAGCCGTGGATTAGGCAACTTCCGTTTATTGAATTTGCAGCGCTTGCGCACGAAGCCGCTGCCGTGAACGAAATCAAAAGGCATAAGCGATTCACCGTCGTCGTCGGCAATCCGCCGTATTCAAAGATATCGTCGAACCTGACACCTGAGATGAGAGCCACGGTTGAAAGGTATCGCTACCTCAATGGCGAGAAAATCAAGGAACGTGGCGCACTGCAGTTCGAGATAAACCTTCAAGACGACTATGTGAAGTTCTTCCGGCTATGTGAGGGGAAAATCAGTGCGTCCAATGCTGGGGTTCTCGGCCTGATTACGAACAATGGCTATCTCAGTACTCCGACCCTCCGCGGAATGCGCGACTCACTCTTGGAAACCTTCAGCTCAATGTGGGTTCTCGATCTTCACGGCCATATAGGAAAAGGGGAGATTGGTCCAGACGGCGCGCCGGAAGAAAATGTCTTCGACATCGTTCAAGGTGTCTCGGTGTTTATGGGCGACCGCACGCAGCCAAAGACTGGAGATGGCGCGGTTCTTCATGCTGAGCGCTACGGCTCTCGCGACGGAAAGTACTCCTTCCTGCAATCGCACGACCGTACATCGACGAACTTTGCAGAGATTGCGCCATCATCGCCGTTCTATTTGTTCGTCCCTCACGATGCAGATTTGGCTCATGAGTGGAAGCAATACGTGGGGCTCGCCGAATTGTTTCCGAAGAACAGCGCGGGGATAATTACCGCTCGCGACGGTCTCGTGATAGCGGAAAACAAGCGAGAGCTTGCCGAACGTCTTGAGCGCTTTAGCCACGCGAAGGGCACTGAGAACTCAATTTATGAAGAGTTCGGATTCTCCGAAAGCAAACGCTTCGATTTGAGAGAAGCGCAATCCGAACTCCGCAGGCTCAAGTCATTCAGCGAGCCGATTCGACGAATGCTCCACCGTCCGTTCGACGAACGTTTCGTTTTCTTTAATCGAAGCGTTGTGTGGAGCTTGTCACGCCCGATGGCTGAGCAAATGGAAGGCGGGAAGAACTTGGCGTTGGTCGCTACACGACAGGTAACTCGCCCGCAGTTTGAACACGCCTACGTTTCTCGGCACATCATCGAAATCAAAGCGTGCTCTCACGACCGAAACACGCAGATTTTTCCGCTATTCGTCTGCGGCTCCGACCGTGAGCTCGCGTTCTCGTCCGGCGCGGCATCCAATCTCCTGATTAGCGACGACGCTCAGCCGGCGGTCGCGTGATGTGAGACGTTTGCGGC
>CAZBAP010000019.1:0-7191 GCA_964489795.1 uncultured Flavipsychrobacter sp. | reverse complement strand
CTAGCTTTGCGTACCGTCACTTATTGCACTGAAAACGAGGAGACCCCATGTAAACTCCGCCGCCTTGCAGAGAGGGAAGCAATCGTGATGACGCCTGTTGTGCGTGATGTGGTGGGTGGTGGTAGCCGCCTGGTGTGGCCCGTAGTGACGCTGGCCAGCCTGGCCGCGGTGGTGGTGCTGGCCGGCTGCGGCAAGAGCGAGGCGCAACCCGGAGGCCATGGGGGCCCGCCGCCCGCGCCGGTCGCGGTGCAGAAGGTGGCGCCGGCCGATGTGCCGCTCGTCTATGAATACGTGGGCCAGAGCGTGGGCTCGCGCGAAGTGGAAGTGCGTGCTCGCGTGGCCGGCATCCTGCAGAAGCGCCACTTCACCGAAGGCGCGCCGGTGCGTGCCGGTCAGTCGCTCTACCAGCTTGATGCCGCGCCGTTCCAGGCCGCGCTCGCCCGTGCGGACGCCGACCTCGCTGCCGCCGAGGCCCGCCAGGCCCAGGCCGCGCGCACCCTGGCGCGCCTGAAGCCGCTGTGGGAGGCCAAGGCCACGAGCCAGAAGGAATTCGACGACGCCACCTCGGCCGAGCAGATCGCCGCGGCCGACGTGAAGGGCGCCAAGGCGCGCCGCGCCGAAGCCGCGCTCAACCTCGGCTACGCCCGCGTCGAAGCGCCGATCGCCGGCGTGGCAGGGCGCTCGCAGGTCTCCGAAGGCACGCTGGTCAATGGCGTGCAGACGCTGCTCACCACACTCGTGCAGACGAACCCGATCAAGCTGCGCTTTGGCCTGGCTGACACCGACCAGCAGCGCTGGCGTGCCGAGGCCGCCAGCGGCGCGCTGAAGCTGCCCGCCGGTGACGCCTTTGAAGTGGAGGTGAAGCTTGCGGACGGCAGCGTCTACGCGCGCAAGGGCAAGCTGACGTTCTCCGATACGCGCATTTCCGGCAGCACCGGCACGATCGAGGCCGAGGCCGAGGTGCCCAACCCCGACGGCCAGTTGAAGCCCGGCCAGTTCGTGCGCGTGCGCCTGATGGGCGCGGTGCGACCGCAGGCCATCAAGCTGCCCACGCGGGCGGTGCTCGAAGGGCCGCAGGGCAAGTTCGTCTACGTGGCCGCCGACGGCAAGGCCCTGCCCAAGCCCGTGCAGGTGGGCGACCAGCTCGCCGATGGCTGGATCATCAAGTCCGGCCTCGCTGCCGGCGACTCGGTGATCGTCGACGGCATGGCGCGCATCTTCTTCCCCGGCGCGCCGATCCAGCTGGCACCCGCGCCTGGTGCGGCGCCGGCCCCGGCCGCTGCGTCGGCCGCGTCGAAGTAAGCCGGGAGCGCGCATGTTCTCCCGCTTCTTCATCGACCGGCCGATCTTCGCGGCCGTGGTGTCGATCTTCTTCGTCATCGCCGGCCTCGCCGCGATGCGGGTGCTGCCGATCGCGCAGTACCCCGAGATCGCGCCGCCGGTGGTCTCCGTCGTGGCCGTGTACCCCGGCGCCAGCGCCGAGGTGATCGAGCAGACGGTGGCAGCCCCGCTGGAAAACGCCATCAACGGCGTCGAGCGCATGATCTACATGGGCTCGACCTCCACCTCCAACGGCATCGTCACCATCGAGGTGACCTTCGACATCGGTACCGATGTCGACAAGGCCGCGCAGCTCGTCAACAACCGCGTCAAGCAGGCCGAGGCCAAGCTGCCGCAGGAAGTGCGTCGCCAGGGCGTGACCGTGGAGAAGGGCTCGTCGGCCTTCCTCCAGGTGCTGGCCTTCTTCTCGCCCGACGGCACGCGCAGTGACCTGGAGATCAGCAACTACGTGACGCTCAACGTGCTCGACGTGATCAAGCGCGTGCCGGGCACCACCAACGTGCAGATCTTCGGCGCGAAGGACTACGCGATGCGCGTCTGGCTCAAGCCCGACCGCATGGCGCAGCTGCAGCTCACCACGAGCGACATCGCCCGCGCCATCACCGAGCAGAACGCGCAGTTCGCCGCCGGCAAGGTGGGCCAGTCGCCCACGGGCGGCGCGCAGGAGATGGTCTACACCATCACCGCGCAGGGCCGCCTCACCGAGCCGCGGCAGTTCGAGGAGATCATCGTCCGTGCCGACGCCGGCGGCGCCACTGTGCGCCTGAAGGACGTGGCCCGCATCGAGCTCGGTGCGAAGGACTACGACTTCATCGGTCGCATCAACGGCAAGCCGGCCACGCTGGTGGGTGTGTTCCTGCAGCCCGGCGCCAATGCGCTGGACGTGGCGGACGAAGTGAACCGCACGATGGCCACGCTGTCCGAGCGCTTCCCCAAGGGCATGGTGCACAGCACGCCCTACGACACCACGCGCTTCGTGAAGGTGTCGATCGAGGAAGTGGTGGTCACGCTCGGCGAAGCCATGGTGCTGGTGATCGCGGTGGTGTTCCTGTTCCTGCAGAACTGGCGCGCGACGTTGATTCCGCTGGTGGCGGTGCCGGTGTCGCTGATCGGCACCTTCGCCGGCCTGCTGATGCTGGGCTACTCGATCAACACGCTCACGCTCTTCGGCATGGTGCTGGCCATCGGCATCGTGGTGGATGACGCCATCGTCGTGCTCGAGAACATCGAGCGCCACATGCAGGAAGACCACATGGGCGCCCGCGAGGCGGCCATCAAGGCGATGCGCGAGGTCTCGGGCCCGGTGATCGCCATCGTGCTGGTGCTCTGCGCCGCCTTCGTGCCGATCGCCTTCCTCGGCGGCCTCACGGGTGAGCTCTACCGCCAGTTCGCGGTGACGATCTCGATCGCGGTGGTCATCTCCGGCATCGTCGCGCTCACGCTCACGCCCTCGCTGTGCGTGCTGATCCTGAAGAAGGGCCATGGCACGCCGGGCCGCTTCTTCACCGCCTTCAACAACGGCTTCCACCGTTTGACCGGCGGCTATGTGCGCGGCGTGGGCTTCATGGTGCGGCGCGCGGGCATCGGCCTCCTGATGTTTGGCGGCATGCTGGTGCTGACCGCGGGCCTCTTCCGCATCACGCCCGGATCGCTGGTGCCCGACGAGGACCAGGGCTTCTACATCGCGGCCGTGATCCTGCCTGACGGTGCCGCGCTCGAGCGCACCGACAAGGTGGTGGGCGAGGTGATCGCCGCCATCAAGAGCAACCCGTTCAACAAGGACGTGATCGCCTTCACCGGCTTCGACTTCCTGGGCGGCGGCTACCGCAACAACGCGGCGACGATCTTCGTCACGCAGACGCCGTGGCACGAGCGGCCGCTGCCGGTGCAGGCGCTGGTGGGCGAGCTCTTCATGAAGACCGGCCACATCAAGGAGGCGCTGGTGCTGGCCTTCAACCCGCCGCCGATCTTCGGCCTGGGGACGGCCGGGGGCTTCGAGTTCTACATCCAGAACCGCGGCGAGGGCGGCGCCAAGCGCCTTGCCGAGGTGATGCAGCAGTTCCAGGGCGCGGTCTCGCAGAGCAAGCAACTGGGCATGGTGCAGAGCCTGTGGCGCGCGCAGACGCCGCAGCTGCGCGTGGACGTGGACCGCGAGCGCGCCAAGGCGCTGGGTGTGCCGGTGGACGAGGTGTTCAACACCCTCTCGGCCACGCTGGGCAGCTACTACGTCAACGACTTCAACAAGTCGGGCCGTGCCTGGCAGGTGCTGATGTCGGCCGACGCGCCGTACCGCAAGAAGCCCGATGACATCGGCCGCCTGTGGGTGCGCTCGACCAGTGGCCAGATGGTGCCGGTCTCGGCACTCGCCACCGTGAGCTACTCCGCCGGCCCCGAGACGCTGGACCGCTTCAACAACCTGCCTGCCGTGAAGATGTTCGGCCAGGGTGCGCCGGGCGTGAGCTCGGGCCAGGCGATTGCCGAGGTCGAGCGCATCGCCCGCGAGGTGCTGCCGCCGGACTTCAGCTTCGACTGGGGTGGTGCGTCCTACCAGGAGAAGCGCTCGTCGGGCAGCTCGGGCTTCGCGCTCGCCCTCGGCGCGCTGATGGTGTTCCTCATCCTGTCGGCGCAGTACGAGAAGTGGTCGCTGCCGGTGTCGGTGCTGTTCGCCGTGCCGTTCGGCATCTTCGGCGCGCTGGCGGCGGTGTGGGTGCGTGGCTACACGAACGACGTGTACTTCCAGATCGGTCTCGTCACGCTGATCGGCCTGGCGGCGAAGAACGCGATCCTGATCGTGGAGTTCGCGGCGCAGAAGGCGCATGAGGGCATGAGCGCCTCGGCTGCGGCGCTCGAGGGCGCACGGCTGCGCTTCCGCCCGATCATCATGACGTCGCTGGCCTTCATCCTCGGTGTGCTGCCGCTGGCGTTCTCCAGCGGTGCCGGCTCGGCCGCACGCCGTTCGGTGGGCACCGGCGTGATGGGCGGCATGCTCGCGGCCACCTTCCTCGCCATCTTCTTCGTGCCGATGTTCTTCAAGGTCATCACGGCCCGCAAGCTGCGTGAGTCGCGCAGCACGGCCGAGATGCAGGAGGAAGCGCGGCGCGTGCACGAGTCGCAGCAGCGCTCGATCCATCACCCCAGCAGCCATCCTCGCGACGAGGGCGGCGCTGCCCAAGGAGAGCCGGCATGACGCGGCCCGGAATGTCTTTCAGCCCGCTGACCGCACTGGCGCTGGCCGCGCTCCTGGCCGGCTGTGCCGTGCCGCCGGCACCCAAGGCGGCGTTGCCGGACGCTGAACTGCCCACTGCCACGGTGGCGGTCCCTGCGCCAGCGCCCGACTGGTGGAAGCGCTTCGGCGATGCGCACATCGACGCGCTGGTCGACGAGGCGCTGGCCAACAACCGCGACCTGACGCGTGCCATGGCCCGCATCGACGAAGCCCGCGCGTTGCTGCGTGGTGCCGATGCGCAACGTTCGCCGGTGGTGAGCGCCAACCTTTCGGCAGCGCGTGCGCGGGCCAGCGAGAACGGCACCATCCCCGGCGGTGGCACCGGCAACCTGTTCGATGCCACGCTGGGCGTGCGCTACGAGCTGGACCTGTGGGGCCGCGTGGCCCGCAGCAGCCAGGCGGCGCGCGAAGACCTGCTGGCCACCGAGTACGCCCGCGACGTGCTGCGCACCGCGCTGGCCGCACAGGTGGTGCAGAGCTACGCGGCATTGCAATCGCTCGATGCCCAAGTGCGCACCTACGAGCGCGTGATGACGGCGCAGCGCGAAGGCCTGCGCCTGCAGGGCTTGCGGCTGCGCGCCGGTGAGCTGGCCGAACTCGACTACCGCCAGCTCGAGGCCGAACTGCTGGCCAGCGAACTGCAGCTGCCCAAGCTGGAGCGCGCCCGCGGCGAAGCCGAACGCGCGCTGGCGCTGCTGCTCGGCCGCTCGCCGCGCGCGATGCTCGAACAGGCCGTGACGCGCGCCGACACCGCCACCGCGGGTGCCGTGGCCGTGCCCGAAGGTCTGCCGTCCGACCTGCTGCTGCGTCGCCCCGACGTGCAGGCCAGCGAAGCGCGGCTGCGCGCCGCCGGTGCGCGGGTGGAGGCGGCCCGCGCGGCGTACTTCCCGAGCATCGCGCTGTCGGCCTCGCTGGGCCAGGAGAGCACCACGCTGTCCAAGCTCTTCGACGGCCCGTCGCTGATCTGGAATGCCGCCGCCAGCCTGACCCAGCCGATCTGGAACGGCGGCCAGCTCGACGCCAGCTTCCAGGCGGCGCAGGCGCGGCGCCAGCAGGTCGAGCTCGACTACCGCGACAGCGTGGCCGTCGCCTTCAAGGAAGCGCGCGATGCGCTGGTGGCCCACGGCGAGGCCCAGGCCAGCCTCGCCAGCACCCGCCAGCGTGCCCAGGCCGTGGCGCGTGCCGCGGCGCTGACGAAGCTGCGTGCGGAGGGCGGCGAATCGAGCCGCCTGCAATTGCTCGATGCCGAGCGCCTGGCGCTGCTGGCGGAGTTGCAGACGCATGACGCGCAGCGCGCCGTGGTGGCTGCGCAGGCCGAGCTGTACCGCGCACTTGGCGGTGGCTGGCGTATCAACATGGCGGACAGCAAGCGCTAACCTTCAGGGTCTTCATCAGACCCTGGAGATCCGCATGTCTTCCCCCCTCGCCGGCCAGGTGGCCGCGGTCACAGGCGCTGCGTCGGGCATCGGCCTGGCCAGCGTCGAGGCGCTGCTGGGCGCCGGCGCGCGCGTGGTGCTCATCGACCGCGATGCCGCCGCGCTCGACGCTCAGTGCCGCCGCCTGGGCGCGGCCGCGATGCCGCTGGTGCTCGACCTGCTCGACCCCGCGGCCTGCGCCACGCTGATGCCGCGCGTCCTGGCGCTGGCCGGCCGGCTCGAAATCTTCCACGCCAACGCCGGCAGCTACATCGGCGGCGACCTGGTCGATGCCGACACCGCGGCCATCGACCGCATGTTGAACCTCAACATCAACGTCGTGATGAAGAACGTGCACGACGTGCTGCCGCACATGATCGAACGCGGCAGCGGCGACATCATCGTCACCAGCTCGCTCGCCGCGCACTACCCCACGCCGTGGGAGCCGGTGTACGCGGCGTCGAAGTGGGCGATCGACTGCTTCGTGCAGACCGTGCGCCGCCAGGTCTTCAAGCATGGCCTGCGCGTGGGCGCCATCTCGCCCGGGCCGGTGGTGACGGGCCTGTTGGCCGACTGGCCGGCCGAGAAGCTGGCCGAGGCGCGCGCGGCTGGCAGTCTGATCGAGGCCAGCGAGGTGGCGCAGGTCATCCTCTTCATGCTGACGCGACCGCGGCACATGACGATCCGCGACGTCGTCATGATGCCGACGAACTTCGACCTGTGACACGCTCTACGCGCCTGACACAACGGTCGCCATGTCGGTGATCGCGGCCTTCGCCCAGGGCGGTACGCTGGGCCTCGGCCTCATCGTCGCCATCGGCGCCCAGAACGCCTTCGTGCTGCGCCAGGGCCTGCGCCGCGAGCAGGTGGGAACCATCGTGCTGTTCTGCGCTGTGGCCGATGCGGTGCTGATCGCGGCCGGTGTGCTGGGCATGGCGCAGGCACTGGGCGAGCGGCCGGCGGTGGCGCGCACGCTGGCGGGTGTGGGTGCGGTCTTCCTCGCTGCGTATGGCTGGCAGGCCTGGCAGCGGGCGCGCACGCCGCAGCACCTGGCGGTGCAGGCCGGCGGTGCCGGTCTGTCGCGCGGGGCGGCGCTGGCGCAGGCCGCCGGCTTTACGCTGCTCAACCCGCATGTGTACCTCGACACCGTGCTGCTTGTGGGCAGCATCGGCGCCCAGCAACCCGCTGAACTGCGCGGCGCCTTCATCG
>CAZBAP010000018.1:0-7753 GCA_964489795.1 uncultured Flavipsychrobacter sp. | reverse complement strand
TTGTTTGGGGGTCGTGATGCCTGTTTCTGGTGTGTCTGGTGTCGTGTGTGGGCCGGGTTCGGTCGATGGCGTGACGTACGCGCTGGTGAGCGGGCAGCAGGTGAGCTGCGGTGTGGATTCGGCGGGGAACACGCTGTATTTGCAGGTTTCGACGCTTGCGGATGATCAGCCGGTGCAGGGCGGGGAGGTGGTCGGTCTGCATATCGGCGGGGCGGTGCTGTCGGTACTGGCGGTGGCCTGGTGTTTCAAGGCGCTTGCTCGGCAGTTCAATTCGGGGGGTGAGGTTTGAGTCTGGCGGAAGGGTTGGCCTGGCTGACGGTGTGGCCTCTGGTGCTGCTGCTGGGTTTCGGGATGGACCTGCGTGATGGGTGTGTGTTTTTCGGCCTGCTGTCGGTGATGTGTGGCGGTCGCGTGGTGTTTCTGCTGGTTTGGCCATCGAAAGGAGAGGGCGATGACTTGGTTTTATGAGTGTGTCGGCATCGTGGTGTCTACGTGTCTGGTTGCTGGTTGGATTCTGTTTAGCTGATTTTTTCGCATGCGAAATTTTTGGGGGTAGGCATGGGTAAGCGGTTTCGGGCGGCGGTGTGTGCGGGCGTCGCGGCATTAGCGTTCGGCCAGAATGCGCACGCGCAGGCCGTGGCGACGGCAGACATGTTCCAGATTTCGATTGGGTCGGTGATCCGTAATTGGGCGTCGCGTATGGGCTATTCGCTCGCGGATGCGCGGGTGGCGTCGACGCTTACGGCGGTTGGTGAGTACGCGTCGGGTCTGGTGGGTGAGGGGCTGATTCCGGCTGCGTTGACGGTGGGTGGTGCCGTCACTTGGGGGTCAGTGCTTGGGGTGGCTGCGTTGGCCGGTGGTGCGGCGGCGATTGCGCTGGATGACAGTGGGTCTTTCAGCTGGCTTTTTACTGGTTCCAGTTCGTCGCCGTCGATCACTGTCACCAGTCCGACGAGCACGTCTACAACGACGACGCCGGATACGTCCGTGACGCTGGGCGCACAGGGATCGTCGGCTGGTACGGCGTGTTCGATTGTTGCGAATTCGACGGGTAAGCAGTGGGTGTATGCGACGCCGGTTGGTAATGGCAATTACTCGGTTACGACCTACTACAGCGCGACGACCAACAGTAAGCCGGATTCGAGCTGGCTGAGCTATGGCACGAATACGTGTAGCGGGGTCTTTTACTACACGTTTTACAAGCAGGTCCAGACGACGACGCCTTGTCCTAGCGGTGACTCGTTGGTCAATGGTGCGTGCGTCAAGACGACGACAGTGACGACTGGTGGAACCGTTAGCGGTCAGACGATGGATCAGGCGGTGGGCGCTTTGACGCCGGGTGAGGAGAGCCAGAAGCTTACTTCGGATGCGTTGAAGAAGTTGACGGATTACCTGATGAGTGGTGCTGCTGCGAAGCCCGGTTATAGCGGGCTGCCGTACTCGCCTGCCACGCCTGTGACTGATGACGATGCAACGAAGGCGATAGGGAGCAGCGGAACCAAAGCGCCGACTGTGGGGGCGTTGGGTAGTCCTGTGTCTAATCCTCAATCGCCTACTTCGTGGACGCCCTCCTCGACGGATGGGGGGCTGACGATTCCCGATGCGGGTTCGAGCTCGGGTGCGTCGTCGGTGACGGTCAATTACAACCCGTGTGGGAATGATCCGAATCTGGCGGGGTGCGCTGATCTGGGGTCCGCGTCGTCGCCGTCTGTTGGTGCGAGTGTCGTTTCAGTGAGCATGAGTCCGTGGTCTATCGGGCCTGCGTCGGGTACGTGTCCGCAGCCGTTATCGGTGGATATTTTCGGCCAGTCGTATCAGGTCTCGTATCAGCCGCTTTGTACGGTCGCTTCAGGGTTGCAGCCGGTGATCGTCGCGCTGGGCGCGTTGGCCGCGGCGTTGATCGTGGCGATGGGCCTTAAGTCATAGGGGGCGATATGACGCTTGCAGCGTGGCTTATGTCGTTGATCGGGCCGTTGGTGTTGCAGGCCTTGATTGCGGTGGGTGTCGGGACGTTGACGGTGGCGGGGATCGATGTGGCGGTGAACCAGTGTATGAGCTGGTTGACGTCGGCGGTCGGGGGGATGTCGGCGGACTTGTTGAACGTGCTGGCGATGTCCGGCGTGTTCACTGCGATGTCGTATGTCGGTGGCGCTATTTCGGCCCGCCTCGCTATGGCGGCGGCTGGTGGGTTCACTCGGTTTTTCGTTAGCAAATGATCCATCTGATAACGGGCGTGCCGGGTAGCGGCAAGACGCTTTACACCGTGTGGTGGCTTGAGAAGCAGGTGAAGGCGGGGCGTCGGTTGGTCGTGAACGGGATCAAGGGGCTGTTGCTGGATCATGAGCTGGTCGATGACGACTGGGTGCGTGACTGGCAGAACCGGGTGCAGCCCAATGACATTGTGGTCGTTGATGAGGTGCAGCGGATCTGGGGGCCGGTGAACGCAGGGGCGAAGCCCACTCCCGATATTGAAGCGTTGCACGTGCACCGTCATAAGGGTGTCGATTTTGTGGTGATCACCCAGCATCCGAATCGAATGAACAAGACGATTCGTGATTTGGTCGGGCGGCATCTGCATGTGCGGCGGCTGTTTGGTTTGCAGCGGGCGATGTTGTACGAGTGGGACTCTGCGCATAACCCGAATTCTGGGTTTCGCGACGCGGTTAAGACCGTGTGGAAGTTTCCGAAGTACGTGTTCGAGCTGTATGTGAGCGCCGAGCTGCACACAAAGCCGAAGGCTGTTTATCCGAAGGCGCTTTTTATCGTGCCGGTCGCGCTGGTGGCCGGGGTGTATTTCGCGATTACGGGCTTTGATGGGGTGACGGGTTTCGGTTCAAAGGTGCAGGGGAACATGGGCACAAAGGGGGCTTCTGGCGGGGCTGCTGTTGCTTCCGGTGGGAGCAAGGTTGCCGGGGCGTCTGCGGGGGCGTCTGAGGCCGTTTCGACGGCTTGGCGGGTCGCGGGTCAGTACGTGGTCGATGGGGTCGCGTATGTGCTGCTGGTTGATGCGGCTGGGCGTTTTCGTAGTGAGCTGGCGGGGGAGTTCTCGGGGAAGTGGCCGCGTGTTGAGGCGCGCATCGAGAGCGGTCGTGTTTCGGGCTGGTCGGGTGGTGCGATAGACGCGGGGGGGCGGAAATGATGCGGTGTGTGTCGTGGTGCGTGAGCGTTGGGATGATGGTGTTTGCTGCGGGTTGTTTGGCGGCCAATGAGGTGCCGCCGTTGCCTGCTGTTATGCCGGTCGGGGCGTCGGCTGCTGTGGCTGCTGCGCCTGCTCAGGGGCCTTTTCCGCTGTCGCCGTTGCCGCGCGTGAAGGGTGGGGCGTTCGATCTGCGTTTCGTGAACGTGGGCCAGCTGGTGGACCTGTTGTATGGCGATGCGTTGCGGGTGCCGCATGTGATCAGTTCGGACGTGTTGCAGGACACGCGGTTGGTGTCGTTCTCGTATGACTCGAAGCAGGGTGATTTGCGGTCGTTCGTACGGGTCTTCTTGGATTCGCTCGGGTTTCAGGTGGTGACGCGGGATGGGGTGGATTTCATTTCGAAGCGGGCGGGTGATGTCGATGCGTCGGCGTCGTTCGTCTACAAGCCTCGGTTTCGAAGTGCGGCGTATTTGGCGAAGCTGGTGCAGCCGCTGTTTTCGGGCCGCGTCGTGAATGCGGGTGGTGCGTTAGACGCGCAGTCGTCGCCGGCGGTGGCGGCAGGTGCTTCGGCTGTGATGCCGGCGCAGGTTTCGCCTGTGATGGGTGCGTCCAACGGCTTGGCTGGAGCGGATGATCAGCTGGTGTTTTCGGGGAAGGCGTCGGAGGTGCGTGATCTGCGGCGGTTGTTGCCGGAGCTGGATACGGAGCCGGGGCAGGTGGTTGTGCGCGGCTGGGTGTATGAGGTGGCGAACACGGATGGGACGAATTCGGCTTTTCAGATCGCGGGGAGGATTCTTAGCGGAGTCCTGAATATTTCGAACGGGTCAACGGACGTTGATCCGAATGCGCTGACGTTCGGTGCGTCGTATCTGAAGCTGGCGATTAGTGCGCTGTCGAGCGATTCGCGATTCAAGGAGGTCAGCGATCCGCACGTGCGGGTGATGTCGGGCGAGCAGGTGAGCCTTAACGTGGGGTCGCAGGTTCCGACGCTTGCCAGCGTGAGCTATCAGGGTGCGTCCGGTACGCCTGTTCAGTCGGTCGCGTATCAGGATGCGGGCGTGATTTTTAACGTTAAGCCGGTGGTGATGGGGGATCGCGTCCAGGTGGAGCTGCAGGAGCAGATTTCGAGCTTCGTTGCTACCACAACGGGCGTTAATAACTCGCCCACGAAGAACACTAGGCAGATGACGACGACCGTGAGCATGCGCGATGGTGAGGTGATGGTGCTTGGGGGGCTGGTGCAGGACTCGGACACTTCGGCGGTCACGCATCAGGGGTGGTTGCCGCATTTCCTCGATGGTCGTTCCTCGTCGAAGGGTCGCACTGAGGTGCTGTTGGTTTTGCAAGTTCAGAAAGTTTAAAAGGTTTGACGTTTTTAAAAAACGTCTCTATGATCCGCTTCAGTGACTTCCTTTTTGGAGCGGTTGGTGAAAGATTCGAGCGATAACAAGACGATGGAGCTGCCAGCGTTTGCCGATGGCACGTTGGTTACGCAGAAGGTCGCGGCTGATCTGCGAGTGGCGGGGCTGGTGACGGCGTATGTCGTCGCGCGGGTAGCTGGGGGCTGGGTTGTGCGGCTTGGTGGCGCGAAGGGTCGGGGCGTGTCGCTTCGTGCGGTAAAGACGGATGCGGTGCGTGTGTTTAAGTCGCTTGATGCTGCGGTGTCGGCGGTTGAGGGGTGCGGCTTTGACGTGTCCGAGCTGGGTGATGTGCGCGGGCGTTAAGTTGGAATGTTTCCGTCAAGCCCCGTCTCGGGAGACCGCACGAAGTGCGGCGGACGGGGCTTGTACGGCCACGGAAAAATAAGCTCCCCGGTAGGGGGAGGGGTTGAAAACCCCACCCCCTGCCGAGCGGCGAGCGAAAGGTGTTTGGTTTTGTCGGAACCCAAGGGCATCGAGGCATTTCTTGCGCAGGCCGTGCAGGGCGGCGCAAAGAAAAAAGGCCCGGTGTGCAGCCGGGCCTTTGGGTTCCGTAGTTCCACGGCGAGCAGCCATCGGAAAACGGAGATTTAGTGGCGACACTAGAACAAGGGAGCCTGTTTGTCAATGGGGAGGGCACAGGGGCGGCCGCTGCGGCGGGCGCGGGGTGCGCGAGCGCTTGCGCCGCGCGCGACGCGCTGGCCGCGAAGCGGCCTCTTGGTAATCTCCCCAAATCTATCGGCCAAATTCGCGAGGTCGTAGACGAAAATACCGGGGAAATTCAACGGTTTAGGCTCGATTCGAAGCGGCGCGAATATGTGCCGGTAGTGGACGACGCGACGGCGGTCAATGAGGCGCGTTCGGGCCGGTTCATGTTGCAGAAAGTTTCGCGGTCTGTGTTAAAGGGGGAGCACAACCCGCGCGGCATGGATTGGCGGGTGGTGGGGTGTACCCATCGCCGGATCGCGGCTGAGGTCGCGGTGTTGCGGAACAAGGCCACGGCCAAGGCACGGTTTGGCGGTCTGCGGATTTGTGGGAGCGTGTGGACGTGCCCGGTGTGTGCGGCGAAGATCAGCGAGCATCGGCGCGCGGAGATTCACGCGGCGACGGATACGCACACGCAGGCGGGCGGCGGCATTTACATGCTGACGCTGACGTTTTCGCACAAGCGGGCTGACGATGTGGCGAAGCTGGTCAAGGCGCTCAAGCGGGCGTTGAAGCTGTTGCGTGATCATCGAACGTACAAGGGTTGCAAGCAGTACATCAACTATGTCGGCCTGATCCGGGCGCTTGAGGTGACCTACGGCGATGCGAATGGCTGGCATCCACACGTGCACGAGTTGTGGCTCACGGCTGGGAAGCTTACGCGCGCACAGGTGCGGCTGGTTCAGAAAGAGATTTTCGAGGCGTGGCGTGTTGCCTGTATTTCGGCTGGTCTTGGCGAGCCGAACCGTAAGCAGGGTGTGACGTTCATCGAGGCGGAATCCGCTCAGGAGTACGTAACGAAGTTTGGGCGTGAACCTAAGTGGGGTTTCGGGTCGGAGCTGGCTAAGGCGCACGCAAAGCGCGGCAGGCTGGCGAGCATGACGCCGTTTGATCTGCTTCGGTTGGCGGGGGAGGGTGACGCTCGGGCGGCTGCTCTGTTCCGTACGTTCGCGACTGCGTTCTATGGGGCGCGGCAGCTCTTTTGGAGCCGTGGTCTTAAGAAGCTGTTCGGGATCGATGAGATCAGTGATGAAGAGGCAGCCGAGCTGGAAGAAGGGGAGGCGGAGCTGGTGACTCGGATCACTGCGGCGCAATGGCGGGCGGTGCTTCGTCAGCCTTACGATGCGCGCGGGCTGGTGCTCGAGCTGGCGGAGAACGGGGGCGAGTCCGCCGTGCTTGAGTTCGTCGTCAGGTTGGCTCCGGAAGGTGTTCCGTGATAGGGGGCTTTACCGTGCGGGGTGCCTTGTCCTGCCACTTGAGATAGGTTGAGAGCCAAAAAACCCTTTCTAATTCAGTGGTTGCTGAGTCGTACTGCGTTGAGGCGATTATCAGCATAGGGTGCAATTCGAGCATGTAGGCGACTTGTACCGCAGCTCGAACGCCCATTGCGTATAGGCCTCGCTTTTGATGCGATATCGACGCTCGACTGAGGCCGAGCGCTTCTGCTAGGGCCTGATTGTTACTCAGGCCCTTATTTTCCTTCTCCAGCAGCTCCAGCCAATAAGCGGAATTGTTCATACGGGTTCTTGACCTGTTTGTGAGATTCTGTAACTATCGCGTTCAGGGGCCTTAACGTCCGGCACAAAGGTACCCGACATTTTGATGCGCCGGTATTTGTAACGAGGGGTGTAAACGTGGCTGAACGTGCATTGATTCTATCTGGGGACGCGTGGGAAATGCCCGACGAAAAAACGGGCGAGGTGCGTTCGGGGGTTTCGTTCTGGTACGTGTCGGACTATCGCGAGGATGACGCGAGGTCGGCGGGGTACAAGCCTACGAAGATCAGCGGCACGTTCGAGGCGTTCGACATGGTTCGTACCGCAGGGCTTCCGGGTGTGTTTGATATCGATTTTGCGACGCGTCCGGGCAAGGACAACAAGGCGACGCTCACGCTGGTTGCGGCGAAGCACGCGGGCAATGTCGATCTGTTCGGCAAGGCCAAGGGCAAGGCCGCTGCATGATCAGCCTGCCTCCTAGCGCGGATGCGCAGCTGATTGCCGAGCAGCTGTTGTTTCTGAATCTGCTGGTCTCGGTGTACCTCATTTGCAAGGCGGGTCATTACGTTACGTCGGTGTTGTCGCGTCGTGATCCGCCGAAGAAGTCGAATCGTCAGCAGTTGGCCCGGGCTGACGGTTCCTAACGTAGGGCCGTTATTGGAGAGCTGTATGAAGAAGAACCTTGCTGTGCGTGCTGCTGCTGGTGTCGGTCTGGCACTCGCTTCGGTTGGCGCTTTCGCTCAGGCGTCGGGTACGACGATCGATGACACCGGGATCGTGGCTTCGGTCACCGGTGTCGTGACGAACATTACCCACGTGGGCGGCGCCGTGTTGACCGTGGTGATCTGTGCTTGGGGCTACCGCGCGGTCAAGGGCTTCTTGGGCCGTTAATTCGACGGGCCATGGTGTTGTGGGGCGTTCGGGAAACCGGACGCCTTTTTTGTTTGGGGGTCGTGATGCCTGTTTCTGGTGTGTCTGGTGTCGTGTGTGGGCCG
>CAZBAP010000017.1:0-7827 GCA_964489795.1 uncultured Flavipsychrobacter sp. | reverse complement strand
TATCTGACGTTTGCGCGCATCGACAAGCAATGGCTGGCTGCCGGTTGCGCCGAGGAAACAGGGCTACTGTGACCGCAGCTTTGAGTCAACGCACATCTTTCAGCGTGTTTGCACCCATTGCCATGTTGGAACGGATGCACCGCGAGGCAAGTACTGAAAGTGCATGACTTGGCCAGAGCGTCGAATGGTTAGGTGCAGCAACGCATTCTGATCTGCCTGGATCGCATCCTGAGGGACGGGTTCGATGATCTGGTCACCGTTGCGAAGCCCCGCTTCGGCGGCGTTTGATCCCGGGATCAATCCGCGCACGATGCGCTTGGACTCGATGAGTACGTCGGGCGTGAATCCGAGGTCGTAACGTCGCATTGACACGGAAACGCGGCGGAAGCAAGGCCCGAAGGTGTCTGACGCCAGTACGATGAGTTTGCCTCGCATCATGTCCTCGAACTGCTGTTTGCCACGCGGGCCGATTTCTTTCACCACGGCGGCGACCCAGTCACTGTTGGTTACGTCGAGGTCGCGGTTGCGTCGACTCAGAAATGCAAGGAGCAGGTCATCGAGTGAGCGTCGGCCATGGGAAGCCGCCTGGATTTCGGCGTTCAATTGCGTGAAATAAAGCGCCCCCCTGTCGTAGGGAAGGACGCGGACGCGTGTATCCGCCCAGAAACGCTTGGCGATGTCCGTGTTGGGTGTCGTGTTGAGCTTGTCCGTGTAGTAACGGGCAGCGGTAAGGTTGATGTCTTGCAGGTACGTTTTTCGGCTGATGAGGCCAGCGCGCCACGGCAGCAACCGTTGGTAGTAGACCGCAAGACCCTCGGAGAACCACGAGGCGGCCAGTTCGTCTTTGTCATCCAGTGCCCCGACGAACGTGTGCACCATTTCGTGCGCAAGGGTGAGTTTGAAATCCTCGGGTGAGGTGTCCGGACCGAATGTGCCGACAAACGAGTGCTGGACTTCGACGCCGCCACCGGGGTTGATCGGGTTGCTCCGCAGAAACACGCTGTAGGTCGTCTTCGGTGCCTTAAAGAACGTCAGGTCGTACTGGTACATGCGATGCGTCCATTGCATCAACGCACGGGCATCGAAGGGCGGATACCCTTGCCAGACCGAAAAGAACCCATCCGCCGCAGGCTGTTCCGGTTCACGCGAAATCCGCCCCCCCATGGCGAAGATCGATTCAAGCTTTGAAGGTGGTTGGGGCAACGCGCTCACTTGGTCGTCGACACCGAGTGTTGACACACCTATCGTGCCTGCACCGAGGCCTTTGAGGTCCCATTGCAGGCTGAGGCGATACGGGTGTGTAGAGTCCGGCAGCAGCAGGAAGGTCCCCAACAGTCCGGAAAACACTGCGCCATCACTGCGCAACTCGAATGGTGGCGCGGCCCCGAGAGGGTTGGGCGCATTCGTGATCGGTATGCGGTAAATGGCGATCACGGGCCCCTTGACGGCACGTGAGGCTACCCAATGACGATAGTAGGATTCGGACGTCGCCGGGTCATCGCGGCGGTTGACCGCAAGCTCGCCCTGACTGTCATGTACCTTCAGATCCCGCAAGGAATCGGCAGAGGTTTTGACATTGCTCACGACCAACGGTATCCGCATGAGCGGTGCACCGGCCGCTTGGGTGTCGACAGGCATCCGTACCAATACCTGGATCTCGGTAATTCGTCCATCGACGCCTGCGAAGGGGATGGGGCGCAAGGAGACATCGATCACGCCATCTGCTGCTACTGACGGGATTGAAACCGCCAGCAGCAGCATGACGAGCACGCAGCTTAACCAGTCACACGGATTTGGCACCAGCCGGGTCATGGTTGTTGATCTCGCCTGTCCTGCCTCAGAATGAGTAGGTTGCCGAAACACCAACAGTGCGCGGTCGGATCAGGAAGAGGCCGGTGGAGCTCACGCCGGTGGTGGCATTCTGGGGAGTCGCACTGAGGTAGCCACGCGCGTTCGTTAGGTTGTTGACGTATATCTGCAAATTCCAGTGCGTCGAATTGACGCCCGCGTGGATTTCACCCGTCGTATAGGAACGCAGCTGGAAACGCTGGGCGGCGGCAGACGACGTGAAGCTGCTCATGCGGTTGCCCATATAGGTAACGCTCGCACCGACGTTTCCATACCAATCGCCACTGACAGGGCAGTTGTAGTCGAAGCCGAGGTTGCCCGACCAGACGGGCGAGTAGGGCAGACGATCACCCGTCAATCCATAGGTGCCGTCTGGTGTATTTGCCGTCAGGATGGCGCGCGTATACGCAGCATTCGCACGGACTTCCAGGCCTTGCATCGGCCGCCATGCCAGCGTTGCTTCAGCACCCTCGCTTTTGGCGCTGCTGGCATTCACGGTATAGGTATCGCCCGTTGCCTGGGAGACGTCGGCGAGCTGGATGCGGCTCCAGTCGATATGGAACAGGGCCGTATCGAGCGTTATCGCGTGGTTGGCAAAGTCGCCCTTTAAGCCTACTTCGTAGCTGGTCAACGAGTCCGACTTGTACTGCTCGGGAAACTTCCCGGCATCATCGATAAGCAGAGTGTTGGCACCGCCGGCGCGGTAACCCGTCGCCACGCGTCCATACAACATCACGTTGGAGTTGAGGTGATAGCGAGGGCTGAGGCTGTATGTCCAGACGTTGTCACTGGCACGCTCGTGGTCCGATGTATCCCCGCCGTTGAGGGGCCCGGAAAATTCATTCGTGAAGGTTTGGCGGACGGCGCTGAAACGCCCACCCAACTGGATGTCGAAGGCGTCCGTGAAGTGATAGTCGACCGTACCGAAGGCCGCGGTTTCCTTGTAGGTGGACGGCGATCTGCCGGTGTACATGAAGCCGAGCCCTAGGTCGTTACCCGTCTGCTTGTCCACCGCGACGATGTCCTGAAGCCCCGTCGTGTGTTCGGACGTGAAGTACACGCCACCAAGCCACGTCAGCGCACGGTCGTCGTCCGGCGAAGCAAGGCGGAACTCCTGGCTGAACTTGCCCGTACTGGTGCCGTTGTCGATCTTTACGCCCAAGCCCGGCAAACCGTAGATTGGGGCGGTAAGGAACCCAAACGTACCGGTGACATCCTGAGGACCGTTGAGCTTGAACTTGTTGTAGGTGCTGATGGCGTGGAAGTTCGTCCACCCGAGGTCACCATCCAGTTGCAGGGTGTAAAAGCGGATCTGCCACTGCGACCAGTCCGTACCCGGCAAGCGTGCGTGCTCGTACGATCCGAATACGGGCGTGTAGCTGTTCTTTTGCATGTCCACCTTGGCGGTGCCATCTGCGGTGTTGTTTTGTGCAAGCACTGATGCATGCAAGGTGAAGCGGTCGTTGATTTTCCACAAGGCGGAGAGCCGTTCACCGTCCACTTTGGTTTCGTTGACGTCTTTGCGACCCTGAAGGGGGTCGTCGATGTAACCGGGATCGTCGCGCTTGAACGCGCTGACGCGTATTGCGAGCGAGTTGGTCACCGGCACATTGACGGCAGCGCGGGTCGCAAAACCGGTGCCTCCATGCGCGGTATCCGAGACCCCGGCCTGGACGTGGCCACTGAAGCGATCAGTTTTGGGATCTGTCATGACGTAATTGATCATGCCACCCATACTGCTCGCACCGTATAGCGTTCCTTGCGGGCCGCGCAGAACCTCGATGTGGGCGATGTCGAACGGATCCAGGTCGGGAATCGAGTAGTCCGTAGTGGACGAGCCATACGGCGCGCCGTCCACCATCACACCGACAGTTGGGTTCTGCTCGGTACCCGCTGAAATGCCCCTTATGATCAGGGTGGTCCGCCCCGCGCCACGTTCGTTCACGCTGAGTCCCGGCACGGTCGCATAGTAGTCGTCCAACGATGATTTCCCCGTGTCCAGCATCCGCGATGCCTCGACGACAGTCATCGAGATCGGTACATTCTGTTCGGACTCGGGCCGCTTCTCTGCGGTCACAGTGATGGTCGACAGGGTCTTCGCCTGACTGGTGTTGGAGGGTGCCTCAGTGCTGGCAGGCGTGGGCTGCTGGGCAGCCGATGGGTCTGCAACCAGCAAGGCAACGGGCAAAGCAGTCGCAATCAATGCTGCACGTATGGCCGTTCCCAGCGCCAGTTGTCTGCGATGTGGGATGGTCCGGTGGTTCATGACGTTGTCCTCGCAAGGTCAATAGATAATCGGGTCACGTGAAGCGTCACGCGGCATGGCGGTGCAGTTTTGAACTCCAGAGGCAATTTCGTCTCGACGACATGGAGCACCAGCCCATTTCATCCCCCTGGTATCATTTCAATGCATCAATCAGCTTCTCGACATCAGCCTCGGTGTTGTAGATGGATGGCGAGATCCGCACGCGTGCGTTTTCGATGGACACGTCGACATTGGCCGCCTGCAATTTCCTGCGGGTTACGTCGGGGTCCTTTGCGAAGAACGTGGCGATGGGTGTAGCCGAATCCATCGGCGTCATGCGGGCGTACCCCAGCTGCGGCAGTTCGTGCTGCACGATCGCAATCAGACTTTGGGCGTGCTTCTGGATGGCGGAGACCCCCTTGTCCAGGATCGCGGGCAGCGAATACGAAAGCAGGGCCAGCGTTGCGTTGGAGTAGGTGCCAATTTCGAAGAAGCCGGAGGCGTCCTGGTGTTGTTGCCACGACGCCGGGTAGGTGCCGGGTGGATCGCCGGTGAAGGCGTGATAGTCAAAATTGTCAATTTGACGATAGCCCCAAACGACCCGATGTAGTTTGGGGATGACGCGCGGGTGGACGTAGAGGAAGCCCAGCCCGAAATCGCCCATGAGCCACTTGTAACTGGCACAGCCGACCGCATCGGCGTCGAATGCGTGGGCATCCACGGGCACCGCCCCCGCCGCTTGGACTGCGTCGACATAAACGAGTGCACCATGCGCGTGTGCAAGGTCGCTGACGGCCTTAACGTCATGCTGGAAACCGTTGACGAATGACACCTGGGAAATAGCTACCAGCGCCGTATCGTTATTGATGACGCGCGCGAGGTCGTCCAAGTGGATGCGCCAGTCCGCGCGTGGCTTCACGCATCGAACATCGACGCCTTGTTGGCGCAATGCGCCATACATGTACAGCGAGCCCTCGAAATGCAGGGCATCTGTGACGATGTTCTTTCCGCTTCCGAGAATGCCGAGGCTCGATACCAGCATCGTCTCGCCTGCGGTCGTGCTGTTGACGTAGGCCAACTCGTTTGCGTTTACGTTGATCAGGCGTGCGAAATCACGTTTGACGCCCGGCTGGATCCGGTCGATCAGGTCGTTGTCGCGGGAAATACCGCGAGCCTTGTAGGCCAGGTAGGCTTCTGCCCTGCCCTTGGCGCCTTCGCTCAAGGGATGCCAGCGCGCGTTGTTGAGGCAGGTCTCGTTACGGCCAACAGAGAACCTCAAGCCGTCGTCGCCGCGCATCTCGGAGCTGCCTCCGATTGGAGATGGTAGGCGCACACCGTACGCGGCGGGCGCCAAGGCGAACCCTTTGATCAGTTGTCGGCGTGAAGCCATTGCGCGTGCCCTCGTTTAAGGTGCCGTGTCCGGGGACTCAGGCGCCGTCTACCTCGACTTCGGCCTCGATTTCCACTGCGATGTTGAACGGGAGCTGGGCCATGCCCACCGCAGATCGTGCGTGGGCACCCCTTGACGGGCCGTACAAGTCCAGCACGAGGTCGGAGAACCCATTGATGACGGCGGGTTGCTCGCAGAACGTAGGCGATGAATTGACCATACCGAATACCCGGACCCAGCGACTTACGCGATCAAGATCGCCAAGCTCTCTCTTCAGGCTGCCAAGGATCGACAGCGCAGTCAGGCGTGCGGCTCTATAGCCCTGATCCATGGTAAGGTGTTCGCCGACCTTGCCCCGCAGCTTGCTGGACAGGCTGGTATTTTCCTGAGGGCCGTGCCCGGAAATCAGGAGCCGGCTGCCAACCCTGTGCAGTACCGCGAAGGGCAGCCGATGATCGCCCGGTATCTGCAAGGGGGGCGGCAACAACAAGCCCGCTTCCGCCAGACGCCGCTCGACATCACTCATGTCGCCCCCCATGATGCAGCACTAGCAAGAAGACGGATGACTGGGACGGCGAGGACGAGCGTCTGGAGGCGGTGCCATTCGCATAGGTATTATACAATCTTCATTTCAACAAAATGTTGATGTAGTCAACGTATCATTGAAATTCGGCATTGTCAACGTGCGCGTGCCTGTTGCAGTCGGAAGCCATTTCTGCCGTCGTGTTGGGCGGCCTTGCCGTTGCACCGACGCCGGTAGCAGGTGTCGCTAGGCAAGCGTCTGATCGGGGACGACAAATTTTCAATGAAGCAACTACGCGGGGTTGGATTGCCCTTGGGATTGATCAATGACAGCGAAACGCAACGGACAATCGACGTCGACCACCAAGGCGAAGCATGCAGGGCCTCGGGGCAGGCTCACAGCGGAGCAGGAGCACGTCTTCGCGCTGCTGAGTCCGGTGGTGGAGGCAATAAGCTCCGTAGTCGGCAATAACGTCGAAGTCGTGCTGCACAACCTGCTCAACCCGGAGCACTCGATCGTGAAGATCGTGAATGGACACGTGTCCGGTCGCCGTGTCGGTGATTCGATTCTCGAGGGTCCTCGTGACGACAGGGCGTTCGTCAGCCTGTTGCACGACCAGCCAGGCTCGGGAGGCTATGCGCCACATTCACTTGTCACCGACTACCAGGCGTTCGCACATGATGGCCGAATGCTGCGGTCGTCAACCGTTATCTTCAGGGACAACAAGGGTGTTGCGTTTGCAAGCCTTTGTATCAATTGCGACATGGCTGTCATTGTCAGCGCGCATGCACTGCTGGAAGGCATGATCCAGCCACGACACACAGCCGAGCCTGATGCAGAGGATACGCACGACCTGGGTATCGACGAGTTAATGGCACAGATCGTCACCGAGTCCACGCGCAAGTTCGGGGCGCCCGTAGCCGCGATGAGCAAGGACCAGAAGATGCGCGCCGTCGAGACCATGATGCAACGCGGGTTGTTCATCGTGAAAGGCGGCGTTGAGTGTGCGGCGAAGGTCTTAGGCGTCACGCGCTTTACGGTGTACAACTATTTGGACGAGCTAAAGGAAAGTTCATCCGGACCCTCGCGACCTCCAAGTGGGCGTCGCTCCGTTTTCAAAGGCCATGTGCCTGCCGGCAAGCGGTCCTGAGACAACGTTCGGAAGGGGAACCGCCCCGGGAATCGTGGAGGCTCCAATTCTTGAGAGAATGGAGCGCCGAGTCAGTGATTTCGGGCTTGATTCAGAGATCTTTCCCGGCGACCGTGATCCTCGAGCAGAATCAGGAACAGAATGATGAGGCAATCGGCAGCGCGTTCATCGCGGATCGGGCGGAACGCGTTTTCGAGGGCGTCGGCGAGCTTCCTGCGGTCACGATAGTGTGTCGTGTTCCACTCCTCATCTGTCGCTAGCAGCCACGCGGCATATAACGCCTCAGCGAGGGCTTCGTCCGCTTCGCGGGTTGACCAGTCGGTTGCCTTGACTCGGCTCAGTGAGTGCCGCCATAGCTGTCGAGTTTTTCAGGTGTGGATAGGATCTCCTGCAGGTTTGACCCTTCCACCCGCACCGCAGAAATTTCGGCGCAGAAGTTAGAGCAAGTTCCGCCAAAGACGCGTGGTAAAGTTCGTGCCCTACTCGCGTCGGTCCTGTGGCGACATCCGCGGGCTATGCGCTCCAGCGATGAAATGTACGCGTATCCTTGCGGGTACATAAGCCGCGCTGAAGGTCTTGTAGTGATATAAAACAATAGGTTGCGTTGACCATGCTGCTGATGATCGACAACTACGACAGCTTCACCTACAACCTCGTCCAGTATCTGGGCG
>CAZBAP010000016.1:0-8061 GCA_964489795.1 uncultured Flavipsychrobacter sp. | reverse complement strand
ACGACCGAGACGAGCACCTCGATCAGGGTCGCGCCGCGCTGGCGCCGGGTTGTCAAAGGCATCTTCATTGCGAACGAGCCTGCTTCATCTTTCGCATCAAGACATTGTCGGGAACCGGCAGCGTCGCCAACTCCCCGCATGCACCACGGCTGCGAGCATGGGCCGCAAGCGCATCCGCCGCGATGGCGATCCGCCACCGCAGCGTGTAGGAAACCATCGATCCGCCGACGTTGCCACATGCCGGCGCCGGCTTCTTGCCCACGAACGCGCGGGCAACGCCGTGCTACTGCGCTTCCGGCACCTCACGCCAGTTGATCTTGTTCATCGTCGTGCCAGCGGTCGGCTTGAGCGTCCCGCCTTGCACCGACGGCGTCGCGGAATTGCCGCCGAGGCCGGCCAGGATGATCATGTTCCCGCCGGAGTCGGTGCCGAAGGTCAGGCTGTTCACCGTGCCGTTGGAATACGACAAGGCATTGGTCGCAGCGCCGCCGTAGTCGGAGAGCAAGGTCCCACCGTAGCCCGCGCCCGATGCCGAATCGTAGCTCAGCGCGAATACGCGCGCGCTGCCTGCCGCGCACACGTCGCGCCCGGTCAGATTGGCGGCGAAACCGACCACCCCTGCCGCGGCCACCGGCGAGATATTGACGCGTTCGGCGCCCGCGAGCAGGCCGGCGCCGGCCGCGTAGGTCTTCAGATCTATATAGAACCCCTTCTCAGTTGCTGCCAACGTGAAGCCGGTGAGATTGGCCCCGGTCGACAGACCCGTGTCGTCATGCAGCTTGGCGCGCGTTATCGGCGTGGTGATGGTACTGTCGAACGCGTTGTTGGTGCCGTCCTGGATCGCATAGAACGTCTGCTTCTGCGAGCTGACGAGATCGCTGTCGTCCAGCAGCCGGCCGGTGCCGACGAACACATAGCGTTTCAACGAGGTCGGATCGATCCCCAACGCCGGCTTGGTCGTGACCGGTTGCGGGTTGGTACCATCGGTCAGCGTCGCAAGCTGGGTAACGGTGAAGGAGCTGTTGGTCAGATCCACCCGCCACACATTGCCGAGCAGATCGCCGGCGTACAGCGAATCGGCGGTGAAGTCGGAGGCATTCGGCACGCCGGCTTCCACATAAGTCAGGCCGGCGGGATTGGCCGTGGTGCCTACGCCCGTCGAAATCGTTTGATACAAACTCCCATCCTTGGGATTGACGAGATAGATGTATCCGACACCGTTGTCGTTGTTGTAGCCCGAGGTCAACACCACGGTCCAGCCGTAGGTCTTGGTTTTCACCACGATCGGCGTGCCGTACGAGTAGCCCATGTGCGCGTAAGCAGTCGAAGCCGGATCGGTTTCCCAGAGCACCTTGCTCGCAAGTCCGGCTTCGTCGGTGATCGCCGTGGGATCGCTGACATCGATCGCGAAGTAGCCCTTGCCGCCCTTGCCCAGGCCGCCGATCAGCACGCTGTGCCAGTCGGACTGCGCCGCGGTGGTCGTCGTCGCGCCGCCGGTGGCGTGGAAATCCACGTCGTACACCACCGGCTGCGCGTCGACCATGAAATGATGGTTGTACGACTTCGACGTACCCAGCGTCAGCGAGGCCAAACCGACGGGATTGCCGTTTGTGTCGGTAATGGTGTTGAACAGGTAGCTCGGCACGTAGGCGAAACGCTCCTTGCCGCCGGAACCGCCCGCATCCACCGAACCATCGAACGCATGCAGCATGCCGTCGTTGGAGCTGACGAAGACCGTGACCCCGCGCTTGCTGCTGCCGTCGCTGCTGTTGGTGTACTGGCTCTTGAACGCGGCGTATCCCGGATTGAGCGGCGCATCGGCGTAGGGAAACGCCGGTGCGGCCAGAATCAGCGGCTTGGAATTGGTGATGTCGCCCAATACCGATTTTGGCCGATCGCGGAATCCCAGGCTCTGCGTGTTGCCGGTGACGGTTTGGCAGGCGGGCGAAAGCGCGGTGCCGGCCAGCGTCTCGTTGCATTGATCGCCGCGCACGTAGTTCAGCACGTTCTGCGCATTCGCACCCAGCGTCGGAGTTTGTGCCGTCGAATCGATCGAATTGAGGCGGAACTTCACCCCCTTTCCCGCACCCGGCGCGGAACTGGTCGCGATGATTCGCGTGTCGTAGGTCAGCGGCGTCACCGAGTTGACCGGAGTCGTGCTCGGCGGCAGCAATGCGCTCGCCTTCCAGACATTCGTTGATGCGCCCGTCAGCGTTCCGCCCGTGGCGCTCAATGACAGCGAATCGCCAAACACGTTGCCGCTCCAGTCGTCGGAATACGACGTGCTGTAATTGGCGTTGCCGCTGGTCGCGAACGTACTCGATCCGGCGGCAAGCGAAGTCGAGGTTCCCTTCGGGACATGCGCGCTGATCTTCGCGAATGCACTGTTCAAACCCGCGGCCATCTTGGCTGGATTGCCGGCTTGATAATATTGATCGGGCGCGAAATTGGCGCGATCGTCCTGGTACCCGTTGGTATTCCAGGCTGAAGTGGGCAACGGCATATTCTGCACGCTGCTCGGATACGTCGCCGGAGTGCCATTGGTCGCGAGCGGATAGCCGCCGCTGCCGAACGCCGGATCATCCGTATTGAAGCCGCCGTACTTGGCCGTCATCCAGAACTGATTTTTCTCCCGGTACTCGTCGCTTTCCATCACATCGAGCCAGAACGTGGACACCGTGACCGGCTTGTTCTTGCTCACGATGTCCGGCCGGATGTCGCGCACGTGCGCATCGTAGGCCAGGCCAGCCATCAAATAGGTATTGCCGTTGCAGCAGGTGTTGGCGATCGTGCTGCCGGCATTGGGGCTGCTGCTGGTGCTGGCAAAATAACCGCCGAGGCCGGTTACATCCTGAATGTCGACGCCGTTGTTGGGGCTCGTGCCGCCGGTGCCGGCGCCGGTGTATTTTGCGAGATTCTCCAGATTCGCGATCCAATTCGTAGCGGCCTTTGCGTCGACGGCCGTATCCGCAGCAACCCCCGCATCCGCGGCTTCGTAACCGCCGTTGAGCGTGCTGCCCGGCACATTGCCATCATTCCAGGTATGAATGTCGCCGATGCCGACGACATAATTCGTCGAGCAGGAATACTTGATCGGATCGTCCCAACTCGTGATGACCGGGAAGTTGTCCTTGGTCGCCTCGCCGCTGGTGATGGCCGTCGCGGTCGTCGTGTGGCTCGCCAGATTGCCGAGATTGCGGTAGTAGCGCAGCGCCATGTAGTACAACTCGCTGACCGAGTCATAGCGCTTGTACGCCGCCCGCGTCGAGGCGCTGTATTGCGCCGTGGGAACGAATCCGAACAGATTGAGATAGTTGGCGACGCCGCTTCGCGAAACACCCGAGGCGCTCGCGTCCCCAGTATCGGGATTGGCGATGAATACGCCGGTGCTCTTGTCCCATTCCTGGGCCGCGTTGGCGGCAACCGCCTGACCCGGGTTGGCCTGATAAGGCCCGACCGATTTCATTCGGGCACGCATCACGCCGCCGTCCAGTTGCTGATTTGCGGTAGTGCCTGCCGTGTCGAGAAGATAGCCGAATGCGGAATATCGGATCACGTCGCGCTGCGACGTCGATTCCGCCGCATACTTCTGCATCAAGCCGACCGGTTTGTACTGTGCTCCGTAGGCACGACAACGCCCGCCGGCAGTTTCGAGGTCGCTGGGCGCATCGACGCTGCTGCAGACCATCACCGCCGACTGCGCCGAATACGCTGCCGTCGCCTGAGTCGTCAGCACGAGAGTGACAGAATGGTTTGGCGACGAAGCGCCGTGCTTTTTGGCCTTGATCGTCACGTTCGTGGTTGCCGGTGCCGTCGTGCCGTCTGCGGTCAGCGTAAGCGTGGTGCCTGACCCCGTAACTGCGGACGGACCCGAGCTCCAACCGGTTGCCGTAACGCCACTGGGCAGACCCGTGACCGACAGATCGACACTCGATATGCCCGATCCGAGCTGCACCGAAATACTCACGGTGCCAGCACAGTTGGCAGCAGCGAGCGTGAGTGCAGAGGGTATCGACAGCTTGAAGTCGCCGGAAGACGTTGAACCGCTGGATGCCACGGTACCGGAAGACGCATTCGGGCTGGGGCAAGTGCCTGCAGTGCCGTTGAACGCGACCGGTGAACTGAAGCTGTTGGTCTGACTGAAGAGAAAATTGAGCCCGGTATTGCGATTGTTCGTATAGATGCTGCTCCAGTTGAACGGGGTCGCGCCCTGGACCAACGCGGCATTGCCGACAATGCTTTTGGTCCGCTGATTGCTGCTGCCACCCTGACTGTCCTGATACGCCTTCTGCAGAACGGTGACACCGGCGCCATCGACGATGCGCGCGCCTCCAGTCAAGGTCTTGCGCAGCGTATCGATGGTCTGCGTATTGACCCAATTGAGATAGTTGCCGCTCCAGTGCCCCGTGCATGCATGGTTGGCTGCCGGCGTTATCGGCTTGAAGTACCCCGCCAGGGTTTCGAATTGCGCCGTCTGCGCATTGCTGCCCGAGTTGGTGACATAGTCGTAGCAGTAGTTCGGATTGAAATAGCCGATGAACTCGGCGCCTGCGGAATACGTCGTCGTCGAATAGTAGGCGTCGCCGACCGCGGTCGGAAATTCCACCGACAGATCGAGAACCACGTTCGCCGGCACCGCGATCGTCGCACCGATCGGCGCATCGGCCAACGGGATGGCCGCGCCCGCGGCACCGGTGAGGCCGGCCAGGAGCGGAATCAGCCAAAGCGCAATGCGGCGCGGAGATTGAACGGAAGGAGATTTCATGCGGTTTCCCCGGAAAACAGGACTAGCCGTCGCCCTGGAAGGTGGTTTGCAGGAACGACTGGGTTTGCTTGGCATCGGTTACGCGAACGCTGATGCGGTACACGACTGTGCCCTTGGGTAGTCCCGGAACGGGACCGCTCGGGATAGTCGCCGGAGTGCTGGCCATCGTGAAACAACCAGCGCAAGTGTATTGCCCGGTGATGCAACTGTTGGTGGAGTTGTTGGGTGCGCCGGTGGCCGGACACATGCGGTCGATCACGTAGCGGTACTTGATGCCGCTCGACAACGTTGTATCCGCTTGACTGAAATTGGCAGCAAACAAGCTGTCATCGAGCAGCACATTCGGAATGCCCTGAGTATTGCTGGCGAGAAAGACGGCAGAATAATTGGCCGCCGGCATATTGAAACGACGCGGGCCAATGTTATGGAGATTGCCGGAGGAATCCGAAAACGAGTTCCATGCGGCCGCCAAGCCGGCCTCGCCCTGATTGGCGAGATCGCGCTTCACGGACAGGTTGCCGGCAATCAGCGAAGCGGTGTCCGTGGACCGAATCAGCGCCACGCTGGCGAAAAGGATGACGACCAGCGCAATCAAGGCGAAGAACAGCACCACACCTTTCTGCTTTTTCACGGTGACGAAGCCTCTCATGCGGAACCCCTAGAATTGCCTTGCGTCGCGAAGCGGTATGGTGGCTTCGAGCACGCGATAACGATAGGTGCTGGCGGGCGCGTTCCATGTATATTGAACGTTGTAGGTATTCGGCAAGCTGCCGAACAAGGTGTATGTACCCTTGTTGATGGCCGTGCTGGGCGCAGCATCGTTCGGATTGTTGAGGCGCTCGTTCAATGGCGCGCGCACGACGATCGCCACGCGGATTGCCTGGATCTTCTCGATGTTCGCGCTGTTCGGCGCCGCGCCAACGAGCGAGCTCGGAGAAAAGGCGAGCGCGGGATTGCCGGCGACGTCGACCGGATTCACCCAGGTGTCGATCGGCCCGGTCGGTCCGGTCGACGAAATGCCGTACACCGCGCGCATGTAGACGACATCGTCGCCGACCGACGTGTCGACGCCATAGTTGTTGAGCAGGTCCATCATGTACAAGGTGTTGTTGCTGCCGACTTTGTACATCACGAACTGGGCAGCAGTACCGTTACCCATGCCGACGATCAACAACGTGGCGGTTGGATTCGAAACTGGGGAATAGTTGATGAGCGCGCCGTTGCCGACCGTGGTCTGCGCCATGGGCAAAACGACATTCGTGCCGCCCACCGATGAGTAGGTGCTGCTGATGGTCGTGATCATGCAACGGTTCTGTGCACTCTCCCAAAGCAGCACCCATTCGTTCGGGCCGAATCCAACGGCATTTTGCACCGAAATGTTCGCGCCACTCGTTGGCGACACGATCGGTACGGCCGCCTCGCTGTAGCCGCCACCACCGAGCATGAGCAACAGGGTATCCCCCGTCTTCGATGCCGCTCCGCCGGGAAAGATGATCGCGGGTGCAAGACGCAGGTTGGTGACGCCTGCCGCCGCAAACACGTTCGCGAATTCCGTGCCGGGAACGCTTATCGTCGTGTTGTCGGCGATGACGGTCGCGCCGTTCGAGGGTTGGACATTCAACGCGCACCCGTAACCGGACCCGGTGAGTCCGCTCGCGGCAGGCGGATCGGCCAGATGCTTGAAGCCGGTGCCGGCCGAGTGGATCAGCTTGTCGAGCTGGTACATGCCGAAATTGCCGGATTGCAGCGCATCGTTCAGCGCCGTCGTCGTGCGCTTGTGTTCCTCGAAGCCGGCCAGCACCGACATGGCGCCGATGACCAGGAACATGCCGATCACGATCGCGATGAGCAGCTCTATCATCGTGTGGCCTATGGCCGCGCGATACGATGCAGGGCGGTGGACAAGGGTCATTGGATGGTCACCGTAGTCACAAACTGTGCCGGCTGTGCGCTGGCCGTAGCACCCGCCGTGCAATCGGCCGTCGTCCCTGTAGCCATGCCGAAACGTGCCTGCGGCCACCAGCACACCGTCACGGTGGCAGCGTTGGCCGTGGTGGTTACCTTGCCCTTTGCGCCGCGCAACCCGCTGCCGGAAACGCGCGCCTGCCAGGCGCTGTAGTTGGCCGCGACCGGCGTCGCCGAATTGTTCGCCCACAGGTCGGCGACCATGTCGTTGGCGAGGATCGCGGCCGTTGAGCGGTCTTCGGCATTGACCGAAGTGGCGGTGGAAAGGCTCTGCATCGAGACCAGGCCGAGCACGCCCACGCTGAAGATCAGCAGGGCAACCAGTACCTCGAGCATCAACATGCCTTGCTGTCCGGACTTCATCACGAGCACCCCGCGGGATTGCTGGCCAACGGCACGTCGGGATCGCACATGCGCACCTTGCCCGATTGGGATACGACGACATTCAATCTGCGTGTGCCAGTAAGAGAATTGGTCACGGCGTAGGTGGTGGTGCCGAGATTGAGAGCGTTGAACGGGCCCGCTGCCGTTGCCGCGCCGGACACGCGCCCCAGCGGATCGAAACGGACGACCGCCGTGGCTGCTGATGACGCTGTTACCGTCACGTTTCCGAAAGTGTTTGCCTGTTGCTGCAGCGGATTGGCCACGTTGGCGGCGATGAGCGGGTCGTTGGCGGACGCGGTCACGTAGTTCACTTGCCAACCGGCATTGCCGGAGATGGCGAACGTCGTGAACCGGTTCAAGCGGATCGCCTCGCCTTGCGCGAAGCGCAGGCCATTCTGCAGCGAATCCGCAGCAGCGCGTGTCTGACTGTTCTGCAACGCAGTGCTGAACCCCGGCAGTGCAAGCAGAATCATGATCGTGACGATGGCCACGACGATCATCAACTCGATCAGGCTGAAACCGTTGGTGCGCGGCCGATTCATCAGCCGCCCTTCCTCATGATCCAATGCGTCGTGCCGTTCGTTCCCCAGGAGGATGGAATGGTCACCGTAACCTGGTTGTTGTTCTGATTGATCGAATATTGAAATCCGTTTACCGGCCCGGTCCCGGTGGCGGTAATCACATAGCCCGCGGCAGACAACGAGGCCGCCGGACAGTTGTACGTCCAATTTCCGTTCGCCGGTGCGACGTTGGCGGGACACGGGGTCGTGAATGTCCCCGAGGTCTGGTATGTCCGCGCGTCCTGGTAGTACTGTTCCATCGAAACGCGATAGGCGGACAACTGCCGGGTTGCGTCGGCGATGTATCCGCGCTTGACGTAGTCGGAATAAGCCGGCAGCGCAATCGCCGCCAAAATGGCGATGATCGCGACCACGACCATCATTTCG
>CAZBAP010000015.1:0-8218 GCA_964489795.1 uncultured Flavipsychrobacter sp. | reverse complement strand
CGGCCGCGAACCTGGCGGACGACACGAGCGACGCGGTCAAGCACGCACGCCTCGAACGCCTGCAATCGGCGATCAACGCGAACGCCAAGGCGATTTCGCAGGCAATGATCGGCAGCGTGCAGAGCGTGCTCGTCGAAGGCCCGAGCAGGAAGAATCCGAACGAGATGACCGGCCGCACCGAGAACATGCGCTACGTGAACTTCCCCGCGCCTGCCAACCTGGTCGGGCCCGAACTGATCGGCACCTTCATCGACGTGCAGATCACCCAGGCGATGAGCAATTCGCTGCGCGGACGCATCGCGGCCAAGGCGGCCGCCTGACCGGCTGTAATTTTCGCCCGGCCGGGCCGGTCTGCTGGCGAGGGCGCATCCGTAGCGCGCGGGCGCACGTACTTGTGGCAATGGGGCCGCCATGACCGAAACGACCAACCACGACGCCGACGAGCTGCGCACGCTGCTGGCCGCGGTCGCGAACGGCGACGCGGCCGCATTCGAGCGGCTCTACCGCGCCACCGCGGCGAAACTGTTCGGCATCTGCCTGCGCATGCTGGCGCAACGCAGCGACGCCGAAGAGGTGCTGCAGGAAGTGTTCGTCACGGTCTGGCGCAAGGCCGGGCAATACGATGCGCGACTGGCCAATCCGCTGACCTGGCTCGGCATGCTCGCACGCAACCGCGCGATCGATCGGCTGCGCGCCGGCGCCGGCGCTCGCGGCGTCGCTCGGATCGAGCTGAGCGAGGATATCGCCGCCGAATTGAGCGACCCCTCGCCTTCGACCTTGGCTGCCGTCGCCGCCGTTGATGAAAAACGCCGCCTCGATCATTGCCTCGGCCGCCTCGATGCGCAGCGCCGCGTGCTGATCCGCACTGCGTTCTTCGACGGCGCCACCTACGAAGAGCTCGCGCGGCGCTGCGGCTCGCCGCTCGGCACGGTCAAGAGCTGGATTCGCCGCGGCCTCGCCCAGCTCAAGCTGTGCCTGGAAACCTGAGCACGCACGATGAACACGACCTCCAACGATCTGCCGCGCGATCCGCCCGAGGGTGCGCTCGGCGCCGCCGAGTACGTGCTCGGCCTGCTCGACGCCGCCGGCCACCGCGCCGCGCACGCACGCCTGCAACGCGATGCCGCCTTTGCCCGCGAGGTCAGCGCGTGGACGGCGCGCTTTGCACCACTGCTCGAAGAGATCGCGGCGGTGCCGGTCGCGCTGGCGGTGTGGCCGCGCATCCAGGTCGCAGCCGGACTCGCGGCAAAACCCGAATCCACGCGCACGCCGGCGCCTTCGTTCTGGCACAACCTCGGCCTTTGGCGCTGGCTCACCGCCGCGGGATTCGCGACCGCGGCGGCCAGTCTCGCCACACTCTTTCTCGCCGCGCCGCACCTGCCGCCGCGCAACGCAGCGGCTATGGTTGCGACGATGGCGCGCGACGACGGCACTGCCGCGTTCGTGGCGAGCATCGACGCCGCGAACGGCAAACTCGTCGTGCTGCCGGTTGCGGCCGAGATTCCGGCGGACCGCGTGGCCGAGCTGTGGCTGATTCCTCCCGGCGATGCGCCGCACTCGCTCGGCCTGCTCGACGCGCGCCACGCGCGCGAGGTCATCGTGCCGGCGGCGCTGCGCGGCGCGCTCGGCGCGAAAGCGCTCGTCGCCGTCTCGCTCGAACCGCCGGGCGGCGCGCCCGCGGGCAAGCCGACCGGGCCGATCGTCGCCAAGGGCGAAATCGCGCTGCTCTGACCGGTTGCGTCGCCGCGCCGCAGTCGTTTGCCTGGCGAGCGCCGCGCTCGCCTACGCGCGAATTGCAAAAAAGATGCAGCCGCCGCGAAAAATATAGTTCCGCAGCAGCCGCATCCGCGCCGCCGGGGTTTGCGTATCCGTCTTGTGACGCGCACTTGCGCGCGCCGCAATCTGGAGAACCCAATGCAAACTCTGTACAAAACCGCACTGTGCGCGGCGCTCCTCGCCGGCCTCGCCGGCCCCGCCGCCGCCTCCAGCCATCGCGAAGCGCCGTTCACCGCCGGCAACCCGCGTATCGACGGCACCGACTTCTACATGTTCCGCAGCTACGAGGCCGGACGCGCCGACTACGTCACCTTCATCGCCAACTACGTGCCGCTGCAGGACGCGTACGGCGGCCCGAACTACTTCCCGATGGATCCCGCGGCGCTGTACGAAATCGAAGTCGATAACGTCGGCGATGCGCGCGAGCACCTCACGTACCAGTTCCGCTTCAACAACGAAAACCGCGGCATCGCGCTCGACATCGCCGGTCAGAAAGTGCCGGTGCCGATCCTCAACGTCGGCCCGTTCGGTCCCGGCGTCAGCGACGGCGACGCGAACAAGAACCGGATCGAAACCTACACCGTGACCGTGGTCGAAGGCGACCGCCGCGACGGCCGCGCGCGCCTGGCGACCAACCTGACCACGGGCGGCACCTCGTTCCGCAAGCCGCTCGACAACATCGGCAACAAGTCGATCGCCGACTACCCGACTTACGCAAACAACCATATCTACTCGATCGGACTGCCGGGCTGCGCCAATCCCGGCCGCGTCTTCGTCGGCCAGCGCAAGGATCCGTTCGCGGTGAACCTTGGCGAGGTCTTCGACCTGGTCAATTTGAATCCGGTCGGCGATCCCAAGAGCAAGCCAAACACGATCGGCGACAAGAACGTCACCTCGATCGCACTCGAAGTGCCGATCGCCTGTCTGACCCGCGGCAACGATCCGGTGATCGGCGCGTGGACGACCGCCTCGCTGCGCCAGGCGCGCCTGCTCAATCCGGCGCCGGCCGGCACGATCGGCAGCGGCGGCAAAGGCTTGCCGACCGAACTCACTGGCGGTGCCTGGACCCAGGTCTCGCGCCTCGGTATGCCGCTGGTCAACGAGTTGGTGATCGGCCTGCCGGACAAGGACCGCTTCAACGCGAGTTCGCCGGTGCGCGACGCTCAATTCGCGACCTACGTAACCAATCCGATAGTGCCCGCCTATCTGCAGGCGCTGTTCGGGGTGAGGGCGCCGGTGACGCCGCGCGACGACCTGGTCGCCGTGTTCCTGACTGGCGTGGCCGGGCTCAATCAGCCCAAAAAAGTGACCGCATCGGAAATGCTGCGACTCAACACCACGATCGCTCCGCTGCCCGCGGCAAAGCAATCCACGCTCGGCGTGCTCGGCAGCGACACCGCCGGTTTTCCGAACGGCCGCCGGCCCGGCGACGACGTGGTCGACATCACGCTGCGCGCGGCGATGGGCGTGCTGTTGCCCACAGACAAGGCGCCCGACGGACAGTTGCCATACAACGACGGCACACCGATCGCCGCGACTGACTTCGGTTCGAGCTTCCCGTACATCAACCCGCCGCTGCCCGGATCGCCGGCCAGCGCATCCGACGGCGTGGCGGCGAAGTGAGGCCGGGCGTGAAAACCGCGTGGCTTTGGTCCGGCGTGCTCCTCGCCAGCGCCTGCAATGCGCCAACCTCGACGGATCGACGCGCGGCGACGGCGACGGCGCAGACGGGCGAGACGACGCAGATCGCGGTGGTTGAATCGCAGCGCGGCCCGGTGCGCCGCGCTGCGCCGCTCGCGCCTGTCGAGGTACGCGATCTGGTCGATGTCGTCGCGGCGCAGCACAGCGACGAGACCAGCACCGCGCTCGATCTCGACGCGCTGAACCTGGCACTGCCATGCGCGAAAGAAACGGAGGACGCGGGTGAACCGCGTTAGGCCTGGCAAACGCCTCATCGTGGCAGCGACAATCGCGGCCACGATGTTCTGCTTCGCCGCGCGCGCACGCGCCGCCGCGCACGTGCCGGCACGCGACGATATCGTGCTGGCGACGCTGCCGCCGCTGCTGCTCGCGATGCGCACGGCGCCGGCGCCGCAAGCCGATACGGCGCGCGCATGGCGCGATGCGGTCGCCGCCGCGCGCGGCTACATCGAAGCGGGCCGCAGTTCTTCCGATCCGCGCGCCTACGGCTACGCACAAGCCGCGCTCGGACCGTGGTGGAGCGCGGATCCCGCGCCGCCCGAAGTGCTCGTCACGCGCGCACGCATCCTGCAATTCCGCCACGAATTCGCCGCCGCGCTGACTCAGCTCGAAGCGGCCCTGCGCGCCGATCCGTTCGCCGCCGATGCCTGGCTGCTGACCGCGAGCATCGCGCAAACCCAAGGCCATGCACAGGCCGCGCGCAGCGCCTGTTTGAACTTGCTGCGCCTCGCCGACGGCTTGGTCGGCGCGACGTGCAGCGCGGCGAACGCGGCGCTGGAAGGCCGCGGCGAGCAAGGCCAGGCATTGCTCGAACGCGCGCTGAACGTGCCGAGTGCGGTGACGCCGGCACAGCGCGCCTGGGCCTGGACCGTGCTCGGCGAAATCCGCGCGCAACGCGGCGCCGCCGCGCCGGCCGAAGCGGCGTTGCGCGAGGCCTTGCGTCTTTCGCCCGGCGAGGTCTACCCGCTGGCCGCGCTCGCCGACCTGCTGCTCGACGGCGGCCGCGCAGGCGAGGTGCGCGCGCTGCTCGGCGATGCCACGCGCGCCGACGCGCTGCTGTTGCGCGCGGCGATCGCGGCCAAACGCAGCGGCGATGCCGACGCCGCGCAGTTGCGCACGATGCTCGGCGAGCGCTTCGCCGAGACCCGCGCGCGCGACGATGCGACCCATCTGCGCGAAGAAGCGCGCTTTGCGCTCGAGGTCGACGGCGACGCCGCGCGCGCGCTCGAACTCGCGCAACGCAACTTCGCCACGCAAAAGGAATACGCCGATGCGCGCCTGTTGCTCGCAGCCGCGCAGGCGGCCGGCGATGCGAGCGCCGCGCAACCGGCGCTCGCGTGGCTGCGCCGCGACACTGCGAAGCCGACACCGTGAACGGCATGATCCGCGTCCTGCTCGCGCTGCTGCTCACCCTCGCCACGGCCACGGCGTGGGCGCACAAGGCCAGCGACAGCTTTCTGATCCTCCGGCCCGACGCACGCGCGGCGTCGATCGGCGTGCGCTGGGACCTCGCGCTGCGCGATCTGCAACTGGTCGTGCTGCTCGATGCCGACGGCGACGGCAAGATCACCTGGGGCGAGGTCCGCGCGCGCCGCGACGCGCTGTTCGACTACGCGTTCGCGCATCTCGCGCTCGCTGCCGACGGCGCGCCCTGCACGCCGGCCGCGGACGAATTGTTGATCGACGAACACAGCGACGGCGCCTATGCGGTGCTGCGTTTCCATGCACGCTGCGCGCAACCGCCGCGCGCGATCGACCTCGACTACCGCGCCCTGTTCGAGGTCGATCCGACCCATCGCGGCCTGCTGCGCGTGGACACCGCGGACACTGCGCACAGCGCCTTGCTGTCGCCGGAGCAGCCGCGCCAGCACATCGTGCTCGACCAAAGCTCGGCGCTGGCCACGTTCGCGCAATTCGTCCGCGACGGCACCCACCATATCCTGATCGGCTACGACCACATCCTGTTTCTGCTCAGCCTGCTGCTGCCCGCGGTGCTGGTGCGCAGCGACGGCGCCTGGCGGCCAGTGGCGAACCTGCGCACAGCGCTGACCCGCGTGCTCGCGGTGGTCAGCGCGTTCACCCTCGCCCACTCGATCACCTTGAGCCTGGCCGCACTCGGCCTGGTCGGCCTGCCTTCGCGCCTGGTCGAATCCGCGATCGCGCTGTCGATCGTGGTCGCCGCGCTCAACAACCTGCGCCCGCGCGTGACCCATCGCGCCTGGCTGCTGGCGTTCGGCTTCGGCCTCGTCCACGGCTTCGGTTTCGCCAGCGTGCTGGCCGATCTCGGCTTGCCGACGGCGGCGCGCGCGCTGGCCTTGATCGGATTCAACCTCGGCGTCGAGCTCGGTCAGATGCTGATCGTGCTGCTTGTGGTGCCGCTGATCTATCTCGCGCGCCGCCGCGCCTTCTATCGCCCGGCCGTGCTGTACACCGGTTCGTGCGTGATCGCTCTCGTCGCCGGCGTCTGGCTGTGCGGCCGCGTATTCAACCTGAATCTGGGCTAGAACCCCTATCCATGTCCATGTCCATTCATCGCTTTTTCCACAATGCTGCGATCATCGCCGCATTGTTGCTCACGCTGCCGGCGCATGCCGACGCCGACGCGGCCGCCGATGCGGCGACCCCGCTCGCCGCGGTCGAAGTACAGGGCCACTACGACAATTCCGTCGGCACCTCGGACGCCGCATCGCAGGGCACGGTTCTCGGCCGCCTGCTCGAGGACATCGCGTTGTTGCGCCCGGGCGAGGCGCTGGAAACGATCCCTGGCCTGGTCGTCACCCAGCATTCCGGCGAGGGCAAGGCCAACCAGTATTTCCTGCGCGGCTACAACCTCGATCACGGCACCGACTTCGCCGTCAGCGTCGATGGCGTGCCGGTCAACATGCCCACGAACGGCCACGGCCAGGGCTACAGCGACATCAACTTCCTGATCCCCGAGCTGATCGCGCGCATCGACTACCGCAAGGGCCCGTACTTCGCGCGCAACGGCGATTTCGCGGCAGCCGGCTCGGCGGATATTTACTATCGCGACTCGTTGCCGCGGCCGCTTCTCGATCTGAGCGTCGGCGAAGACGGCTATCGCCGCGCGCTGGCGGCTGCCTCGTTCGGCGGCGATTCCGGACCGCGCGCGCTGTTCGCCATCGAAGCGATGCACGACGACGGGCCGTGGCGCCTGCCCGAAGGCATGAGCAAGCTCAACGGCCTCGCACGCGTGAGCGGCGGCGACGCGCAACAGGGTTGGTCGCTGGCCGCGCAGGCTTACGCCGCCCATTGGCGCTCCACCGACCAGGTGCCGCTCGAATTGATCGAATCCGGCGCGCTGTGCCGCTATTGCGCGCTCGACCCCAGCGACGGCGGCCGCTCGGCGCGGCAGATTCTTTCCGGCGAATGGCATCAGCGCGATGCGGACGGGCACATCCAAGCCTCCGCCTATGCCGAACACTATCGCCTGCGGCTGTGGTCGAACTTCAGTTTTTTTGAATCCGACCCGCTGCACGGCGATCAATTCAGTCAGAGCGATGCGCGCAACATTTTCGGGGGCGCGTTCGAGCGCGGCTGGAACCACACCGTGTACGGACACGAATCGAGCAGCGCGGTCGGCGCGCAACTGCGCCAGGACCGCGTGCATGTCTCGTTACTCTCCACCGAGGCGCGCACGCCGTTCGCGACGCTGGGCGAGGATCTCGTCAGCGCGACTCAGGGCGCGGTCTATTTCGAGAACACGACGACCTGGACGCCATGGCTGCGCAGCGTTGCCGGGCTGCGCGCCGACGGCGTGCGTTACGCCGCTACCTCGCGCCTGCTGCCGGCGAATTCCGGGCACCGCTCCGATCAGCGCATTTCGCCCAAGCTCTCGCTGATCTTCGGTCCGTGGCGCGACACTGAATTCTTCGTCAATGTCGGCAACGGCGTGCACAGCAATGACGCGCGCGGCGTGGTGCACCGCTTCGATGCGGCCACCGGCGAGCCGCGCGAGCGCGCGCCGGCCTTGGTCGGCAGCTACGGCAAGGAAATCGGCCTGCGCACGCAAATCGTGCCGGGACTGCAATCGTCACTGTCCGTGTGGAGCCTCGACAGCGCCTCCGAACTGCTCTACACCGCCGACTCCGCGGGTACCGAGCCGAAAGGCGCAAGCCGGCGCTACGGGGTCGAATGGAACAACCATTACGCGCTCGCGGAATGGCTGTTCATCGACGCCGACTTCGCCCGCACCCACGCGCGCTATGCCGACAAGGACGCCAACGGCGAAGCCGGAAACCACATTCCCAACGCGGTCGATGGCGTCGCCTCGCTCGGTGTCGGCGCGCGCAGCGGAGCATGGTCCGGCGACCTCAAGTGGCGCTACATCGGCAGTTACCCGCTGAACCAGCGGGGCAGCCTGCGCGCGCCTGCCGCGGTCACCGCCAACCTGCGCGTGCAGCGCGAATTGGGTGCGCATGCGCAACTCTCGCTCGATGTGTTCAACCTGTTCGACCGCAAGTTCTACGACATCGCTTACGCACAAAGCTATCGCATCGCGGCGGACGCCGCAGATGTCGGCGAGGGCATCACCCTGCACCCCGGCGGACCGCGCAGCGTGCGCCTGAACCTGCGCTGGAATTTCTGAGCGCGATGGCTGGCAACGCAGGTGCGCGCAAGCTACCCTGCGCGCATGACCCGCGACGCGCATCACAACCTCACGCTCGAACCGAACGACGGCGAACGCCTGGCCAATCTCGCCGGCCCGTTCGATCAGCATCTG
>CAZBAP010000014.1:0-8301 GCA_964489795.1 uncultured Flavipsychrobacter sp. | reverse complement strand
CGAACAGCTCCTGGCGGTGATGCACGAGCGGCGCTACCCGCCGTTGTTGCGGGTGCCATCGTTGCTCCTAGACGCCGAGGGCTTCTCCGCTGGCCAATCGGATCAGTTCGCTCTCCGCATTCTGCAACGGCGGTCCCGGCAGTCCATCGCTCGCAGGCGATGCGCAACGCCCGCACCCTCGAATGCGGTCACCCGAACTTAAGGACAAAGGGCGGCCCTCACTCGATCCCGAGTGCTGCCGCCACGGCCCCACGAAAGCTGGTCTGAATTTGACTTGGCGCCTTTCGAACATAGTCGCGAGCGCGGTCCAGGGCATCACCCCGCAAGCCCATCAGGTACTTGATCGCTTCATCCGCGTTGCCGGGAGCCTCACCATCGCGGCCGCCGAATTTGGGGCGTAGGGCCGTCCAAACGACCGCATCGAGCGCCTGTCGCAGAGCCCATGCCGCGATCTCGCCGGCACCCGTTCGGTGATCGGGCATGTCGCCCGGCCACATACCAATCGCGTGGACAGCACAGCCTTCACGTCCCGCCAGGGCCGCTTGTGCCCCCTCCGGCGAGTTGTAGTCAAGTTCGCACCAGAGTGTCTCGACGACCACTGCCCCTGGGTTTAGGACCAGTGTCAGCCGGCCATCGCGCGAAACCCGTGCGAACTCGACTGGCAGCGACGGCCCATCGTGTTTCCAAGCCCCGGCAATCCGAAGCACACCCGGGTCCCACACGAGCGAACCCCATCCCACGCATGCAATCCTCATCCTCAGATTCTGTTCATGATGGCGCCGCCGCACGCGTCAGCGTCATCCGCCCAAACGAGTAGCGCCCCATGGAATTGAAGTAGTGACCCTCGGCGCGGCTTCGGTCAATGTCGAAAGTCAGCTCGCAGAACCCTTGGTGCTTCTGCAGTTCCGGCTCGCCCGCGCGCGGATGGTTCTGGTAGCTGTAGGACAGCTTCGCGGCGCCGTCGTGCTTGAGCAGCACCGAGGCGGTTTCGCTGAAGGAGCCCGACTGCGCGGTCTTGAGCTCGATCGCGATGCGATCCCACTTCTGCGTGATCGTCAGCGTTCCGCTCCAGTCGAACTTGATTTCGCCCTCGAGCGTGAGCGACTGGCCCGTCACTGTCCAGGACCCGCCAAGATTGGGAATGCCAAGCAGTTTGTCGAGCCACCTCCAACCGTATCGGTTGAAGCCCCAGTAGAGCGCGGCGTACACAAGCCCCGTGGACAAGGTGAATGCACCCATCTTGGCCTGGATCGACGCGGTCAGCAGCGGCCAGTTGCTCGCCCAGGTGATGAGGCTCGTGACGATCGGCGCGAGCACCACCGAAGCGAAGCCCAGCCAGCGCCCGATCTCCGAGCGTTTGTGGCCGATGATGGCGTATTCGTGAGCGATCATTGCTTGCCTTCTTTCGCGCAGCCTACCAGCGCTTCTTGGCGCTCTTCACGCGACGCCACGAAGGATTGTTGGTAGCCGCTGATGGCAGATGCTTGATGTCCCGCACGGTGACCGGCGCGCGCCGCACGGCGTATACCGCGCCGTGCACACGGATCACGCAGTCCATGTGGTGGGTTCCGAGGTAGGCCGTCTTCTCCTCCACGCTGAACATCCGCGCGCCCGACCAGCGATGCCCCAGGTCGCCGATGGCGGCCGACTCCTGGCCGTCATTGCGAACGGTCCACTCGATGGTGGCCATGTCGGGCACGACGTGCGGATTGGCGACCGTGAACACGAGGTCGCAGTCGCGAGCCACGCCCGGCACACCGTTGAGGTGGCTGGCCACATGGCGGCGGGGATTGCGGGCATAGACGTCGACACGGACCTCGGGCAGGACCATCAGCGCGCGCCCGGCTGGGTTCACGACTTCGACTTCCTCGGCCTCGGGCAGCGGCATCAGGAACGAGAAGGCTTGCGACCAGGCCAAAGCTGCCGAGATCTCATCATCGGCGGCCTGGGCGGCCTCGGCGGCATCTCGCAGGGCTTGCCAGCGGCTGAGGAACGCCTCCCACTGCTCGGGTGCAATCCGGTTGAGGTCCTCGCCGTCATCGATCGGGTTGGGAACCTTCGGGCTGCGCAGCAACCGGTCGTGCACGTCTCGAACGACGGCCAGAAGCGCATCGTCATCGTCATCGCGCTCCCACAGGCGACCCAACTGCATCATGAAGCCGCCGTAGCTCTGGGCCACCAGAACGCTGAGCATGACCGATGACGGCCTGGCCAACGGCGCGTCCTGAAACCCGATCGCGGCCCAGGCCTTGAGATAGCGGATCAGCCGGCGCAGTTGGTCGCGATCATCGCCGTCGGCCGCCGCCTTGAACCACTGATACAGAGGCTTGGGGTCACGGTCTTCCCAGCCCTTGTCGAGATGCGCAAGCCGGCGTCGATCGCGGCGGCGGTCCAGGTGGTACGTCGGGGTGTCGATGTGGAATTGCTGGTCGTAGACCGCGCGTGAGCATCGGTCCTTGGGCGGCTCGACAACCTCGACTAGGTCAGCCGACCGCGCCTGGTAGGCATGCAGTTCACGCTGGACCCAGTCCCGCAGCTGACGAGGCGCGGGCTCGATGTTCTGTTCCCTTGGGTCCCATTCGAAGTACAGGCCCAGGTCCACGTCATACCGCTCGCCCTTGTGGACCGGCTTGATCAGCGTGGCGTACTTGTACGAACCCTGCAGCCAGGTACTGACCGGGTACCCATGTCGCTGTGCGAGTTCGCGGGTCAGGTGCACCGCCAACGCGTTCCACTTGGCTTGCAGGAACGCCAGCTGCTCCGGGGAGGGTGTCACCCGCCCGTACAGCGTCTGTCCAGCCGATCCGTTGAAGAGTCTGGCGGCGTGCCCCATCAGGCGCAGCTCCGGGCCGACATGCCACCTGAGGCCTGCACGATGCCGTCCATGGGTTCTCCCTTCACAGGATGGCCCGGTAGCTGCTGAGGGCCTGCGTCGTCTGGGCCAGGCCCTGCCTCAAGAGGACATCGAGGTAGGCGTCGACCGACATCGGCGGGCGCCTGAGCTGTCCGCGCTGCCGCTGTGCAGCTGTCACCACGGCGGCGGGATCAAGGTCGAACAGGTTGTCGATGAACAGGTCGGGATGCTGAGCCTCGATGCCGAAGGGTTCGAGCGCCTCGCTCGGAAAATCCTTCTCGTTGAACGTCACGATGACGCTGGCACCGCAGCGGATCGCGGCTGCGAGCACATGCCGGTCTCCCGCGTCAGGCAGCCGCAGGCTCTCGGCGAGCGCTTCATGCCCCGTGACCAAGGCATCGGGGATGGCCTTGTCCATCAGGTCGGACGTGCGATTCAGTTGCTCGGGCGTCAGGTCAGCGCGGTCGCGCAGCACGCTGCGCTTCCACTCGTCATGGATCTGCGGACTCCATCGCGCCCTGAAGCGGCCGGACAGTCCCAGCCACATCAGGAAGTCGCGCAGCGGTGCCGGGTAGAGCACGCAGGCGTCGTACACCGCGGTGAAGTTCGAATGCCTCATTCGTAGCCCATGCGCAGCTCTTGCGCCTGCTGCGCCAGGGCCTCCATCGCCTCGTGGCTGGCCTTCTCGCGCTCCTCTCGGTACCGCATCAGGTCTGCGAACAGCACTCGCCGGTGCTTGCCGGTCTTGTGGAACGGCAGGACGCCCTCCTCCAGCAGCTTGACGAGGTGCGGCCGAGAGACGTTGAGCATGTCCGCGGCCTCTTGCGTGGTCAGCTCAGCGTGGATGGGCACTACCTTCACGGCGTTGCCGTCGGCGAGTTCGGCCAGGATGTCGACGAGCAGCCGAAGCGCCGAGGTCGGCAGTTCGACCTGGTGCGCCTTGTTCTTGTCGTCGTAGATCTGGATGCACTGGATCTCGCCATGCGTCGCCAGATAGGCCGCGAGCGCGCGCTGGCCCTTCGCGGCGGCCTGCACCTCTTGCTCAAGCGGCAAGGTCGTTCGGGACAGGTCGGTCGTGTTCATGCTGTTCTCCTGGTGTCTTGACATCATATTCGAAACAAACGAAACTTGCAATATCCGAAACGATGCCGTCAGGCGCCGCCCCGATGAACTATTCACAGAAGATCCAGCGATTGAAGGACCGGCGCCAGGGGCTGTACAGCCGCGACGGGGTCTACAACTTCACCGAAGCGCTCAGTGCCGCGACAAAGCTCGAGAAGTTTCAGCGACTGGCTGAGCCCGAGGCGGTGAAGTACGCCATCGGCGTGATGCAACCGGTGGATGCCGAGTACACGCAGAAGTCCTACGACGAAGGCAACCGCGTGCGCGATCGGCTCATCGAGGGGCTGACGGCGGCGAACATCCCCGCCGCGTTCGACTATCAGGGTTCGGTGCCGCTGGATGTGCACGTGCGCGGCAACAGCGACATCGACCTGCTCGTGCTGCACGCCGGCTTCGTCACCGTAGACACCGCGGTCGATGCCGCCTACACGTACAGCAGCTACGCGGGGAAGTCGGCCACCCAGGAACTGGCTGATCTGCGCAAGGAGTGCGCTGCCATCCTGGAGCGCCGCTTCTGGGGCGCCAAGGTCGACACCTCTCCCAGCAAAGCCATTTCACTCTCCGGCGGCTCGCTGCAGCGCGCCGTGGATGTGATTCCCTCACACTGGCACGACACGCTCGAGTGGAAGCGCACGTCGGACAAGCGCCATCGCGACATCTACGTGCTCGACGCCAAGAAATTGGAGCGCCTGAAGAACCGGCCCTTCATGCACATCGGGCTCATCGAGGACAAGTGCGTGGCGGTGCGCGGCTCCTTGCGCAAGTGCATCCGCCTGTTGAAGAACTTGCGCTACGACGCGTCCAAGACGATCGACCTGTCCAGCTACGACATCGCTGCGCTGGCCTGGCACATGTCGGAGCAGGAACTCGCGGTGCCGTTCGGCGTCGACCTGCTCCTGGTCGAGCGGGTGCGCACCCATCTCAAGTTCGCTCTCGACAATGCCTGGTATCGGGCCACGCTGTTCGTTCCCGACGGCTCGCGGCTGATCTTCGACGACGCGGCGAAGGTGGCCGAGTTGGAGGCCCTGTACCGGGAAGTGGACCAACTCGCCGCCGATGTGGCCAGAGAACTCAATCCGCTGGCGTCCTACGCCGGCGTGCCCCGCAGCCAGGTGCTCAACAAGGCGATCCTGCTTTGACGTTGAGTGAACGCGGAAAGTGCGCCGGTGAATTGGCTCTGCAGCCGCGATCACCCGGTGACGCCAGTGGACGGGCCGCTCAGCCGACCTTGCCGCCGCGCCGACGCATTCCTGTGCACTGCCCCCCGGTAGAACGGCCACGTTGCCCTGAACGCAGCAACTGACACGGAGGCTGGGCAGTGTGGGCAAGTTCAGGGTCTTGGCGCGGCCGGTGTCGGTGGGCCTGATCCTGCCGTCCGAATCGCGCGACGGGCAGCCGGCACGGACGCACAGACCACTTCCTTGAAGGCCCGGTCTGCCAAGGAGCCATAGAAGGACAGTGCCCGCAGGACGTCGGGGTGGGTCGCGGCAAAGGCAACTCGAATGTTGGGGTTCGTGACCGCCGGCCCCTGCAAGAACGCGTCGATCTGCTCGACGTCTGCGCGGGACAGCGAAACGGATCGAACGGGCAGCGTATCGACGATCGCAAAGCGCAGGTCGTCGAAGCGCAAATCGGCGGCGATGCGCCGGTGGCACTCCAGGATCTCGTCGGCCACGAGCAACCCCGAGTACGTGACCACCACGCCTCGAGGCTCCCAAGCCAACTCGAACGGCACCCTACCCCCTCCACCAGACCTCGTCCTGATCCCCTGACCCCGGGCCACGCTTCTTGTCCGGACCCTCTCGGCCCCGGCGTTCTGGCATCTGGACTCTTGGGCGAATCCTACCCCCATCGCGCGTAAGCCGATGCACTGGTCGATCAGGTCGCGACCTGCCTTCCTTCGTGTCGATCAGGCCTTCTCGCACCCCCACCAAGTGGCCAGCGATCCCTGCGCCGCACCGGCGTGAACTCAAGTTGGTGCGCCAGTCGCCGAAAACCCTCTCGGGACGGTCCGCCTGACGTATCGCCGGATGCCTGACGAGGAAGTGCCAAAGAATGACGACCAACACAGCGCCCTTGCCTGCCTTCGACCGAAGGGTCGCGGCCCAGCCGCGGAGACCGGACGGCGGCTTCTTTACGCATCACGGAGTCTGGGCTCCCGGCGTGCGCCTCTTTCGGGCGCTGAAGTTCAACGCCAAGGCAGTGATCATCTCGCTCGCCTTCGTCGTGCCGCTGCTGGGCTTGATCGCCTGGCAGTTAATGCATCAGGCCGAGTTGACGATGCAGGCACGGGCTGATGCGACGCGCCAGCACGTCGAGATCGCTCATGGCATCCTGGTGCAGTCCCATGCGAAGGAGGCTGCCGGAAAGCTCAGCCGAGAGCAGGCGCAACTCCTCGCGATGGAGACCATCGCCGCGCTGCGCTACGACGGCAGCGAATACTTCTGGATCAACGACATGCATCCGCGGGTCGTGATGCATCCGATCAAGCCCGAGCTCAACGGCAAAGACGTCTCGGAGACCAAGGACCCCAACGGCGTGCCGCTGTTCAAGGCCTTCGTGGCCAAGGTGCGCGAGAGTGGCAAGGGCTTCGTGGCCTATCAATGGCCCAAGCCCGGCAAAGACAATCCGGTCGAAAAGCTCTCCTATGTGCAGGGTTTCGAGCCCTGGGGCTGGGTTGTCGGATCCGGCATCTACGTCGGCGACGTCCGCGAGGCCGCGCAGCGGCAGGTGGCGTGGATGGCCGCGATCGTCGCCGCCGCGCTGCTTCTGGCCGGCTACCTGTTCATCAGCTTCTACCGCGTGATGGACGGAGGCCTGAACGAGACCCGCCGGCACCTGCGCGCGATGACAGAAGGCGATCTCACCACATCCCCGTCACCCTGGGGGCGCGACGAGGCGGCCCAGCTCATGATGGAACTGAGGGCGATGCAGGAATCGCTCCGTCAGATGGTGATGCGTGTCCGGCGCTCGAGCGACGAGATCGTTCACTCGAGCAGCGAGGTGGCCACGGGTGCGATGGATCTCTCGGCTCGGACCGAGCAGGCGGCGGCCAACCTCGAAGAGTCGGCGGCTTCGATGGAGCAGATCTCGGCAACGGTGAAGAACGGCGCCGACCATGCGAACGAGGCGTCCCAGGTGGCCCACGGCAACGAGGCGGTCGCCACCGAAGGAGGCCTCGTGATGCGCGAAGTCGTGCAGACCATGGAGTCCATACGCCAGTCCTCGGCCAAGATCAACGAGATCATTGGCACCATCGATGGCATCGCCTTCCAGACCAACATCCTCGCGCTCAATGCCGCCGTTGAAGCGGCTCGGGCCGGCGAACAAGGCCGCGGTTTCGCTGTCGTCGCTTCGGAAGTACGCACGCTGGCGCAGCGCGCGGCGACTGCCGCCCGAGAAATCAAGACCTTGATCGGCCAGAGCGTCGAGCAAGTCCAGGCAGGCACTGCCGTGGTCAACCAGGCCGGAGCGAAGATGGACGCGATCGTCGAGGCGTCGCGCCGAGTCAGCGGTCTGCTCGGCGAGATCGCCGACGGCTCAAGGGAGCAGAGCCAGGGCGTGGCTCAGATCGGTCAGGCGGTCAATGAACTTGACCAGATGACCCAGCAGAACGCGGCCTTGGTCGAACAGACTGCGGCCGCGGCAGCGGCGATGAAAGACCAGGCCTGCGCGCTGGCTCACGAGGTCGATCGGTTTCGCCTGCCGCAAGGATTCGAGGCCCCTGAAGCATCGGTTCACGAACCCGCGATCGACTTTGACTTCGACAAGGCGATCGAAGCCCATCGACAGTGGAAGGTTCGCCTGCGCAAGGCAATCGCCGATCGCGCGCAACTCGACGCGGACACCATCTGTCGGGACGACCGCTGCCCGCTCGGGCAGTGGCTGCATGGCGCCGGTGGTCAGCGTTGGGGCGGTCAGCCAGGATTCATAGCGTTGCTGGGCAAGCACGCTGAGTTCCACGACGTGGCCGGCAGTGTGGCCCGACAAATCAACTCAGGCGCGATGGCCGAAGCCGAGCAACTCCTCGGGTCGGGCTCTCGTTTTGCGCAGGTGTCGACTGCCGTTTCCACCTTGCTGACACGTGCCAAGCGTGGCCTCTGAGACTTGGGAGGTCTCACGTGGGCTCTTCGCGGCCTGCCGATTCCGGGCAGGCGCTGACTACGCTGGGCGAGCGGCATTCAAGGAATGCCGCCAAGTGCCGTGATCTTGCTGGAGCAAAACGCCTACGCAGTAGTGCGCCGTGCCCAAAGTTCAAGGATGATGAGGTTGTGCGTCCAGGGCAAGGCTCTCACCAGTGGTGAGAGTTTCGGTGCGTCGCGGTA
>CAZBAP010000013.1:8844-11185 GCA_964489795.1 uncultured Flavipsychrobacter sp. | reverse complement strand
GTTGACCGTGCTGGGCTGGGTGTTCCATCTTGCCGGGGTGGTGCTGCGCGGGGTCGCCGCGGACCGGGTGCCGTGGGCGAACATGTTCGAGTTCTCCCTCACCGGCACCGCCCTGATCATCGCCACCTTCCTGGCCGTGTCGCTGCGGGTGCGGCTGGCGTACCTGGGCAGCGCCGTGCTCGGGCTGACCGTGCTGCTGCTCGGCGTCGCGACGGTCAGCTTCTACGTCCCCGTCGTCCCCCTGATGCCCGCCCTGCAGTCCGGGTGGCTGGTCATCCACGTGCTGGTCGCGCTGCTGGCGACCGCGTTCTTCGGGCTCGCGTTCCTCGTCTCCCTCACCTACCTGCTCACCACCCGCCGCCGGGGTCGCCCCTCCCGGCTCACCCGGCTGCGTGACAGTCTGCCCGGGCCGGAGGATCTGGACCGGCTCGCATACCGGCTGACGATCGTCGGGTTCATCCTGTGGACCTTCACCCTGATCGCCGGGGCGATCTGGGCCGGCCGCGCCTGGGGCAGGTTCTGGGGGTGGGACGTGAAAGAGGTGTGGACGTTCATCATCTGGGTGCTCTACGCCGGATACCTGCACGCCACCGCCACCCGCGGCTGGGCCGGCACCCGCGCGGCCTGGCTGTGCATCGTCGGCTTCGCCGCCGTGCTGTTCAACTTCGGCGTCGTCAACGTCTTCTTCACCGGCCTGCACTCCTACTCCGGACTGTGACCCGCCCCCTGCGAAAGGACCCCGCTCATGACCCGCACCACCCCCCGACCCGCCCCGGCTGAGGACCCGCAACGCGCCTGGCGGCGACACCGACTGCTCGTCCGGGTCGGCCAGGCCCTGATGGCCGCCGGCGCGATCGTCGCGATCATCCACTGGCTCGCGCACCTGGAAGTGTTCGGCCCCGGCCAGCCCCCCGGCTGGCTCGACCTGGTCGCCGGGTACCCGACCGGGGCGCTGCTGCTGATCACCGGCGCCATCCTCGCCGGCCGCCGCCGCCCCACCAGCAAGAGCACGAACACCTGACCGACCGGAGTGATCCCGCATGCGCACCCCCACCACCCTGACACGCCCACCCCGCCGCGCCGTCACCGCCGCCGCGGTCGCCGTGTTCGGCGCGCTCGTCCTGCTTCTGGCCGGGTGCACCGCCCAGACGCCCGGCCTGTTGTCCTCCTCCCCGTCCCCGGGGTATCTGTCCGCGGACGAGACCGTGCGGGAGATCCCCGCCGACCAGCGCGACGACCCGGTCACCTTCACCGGCACCACCGACACCGGGGAGCAGGCGGATTCCACCGCGTGGGCGGGTTCGGTCGTTGTGGTGAACTTCTGGTACGCCGCCTGCCCGCCCTGCCGTGCCGAAGCGCCCGACCTGGAAGCCCTCGCCCAGACCTACCAGCCCGACGGTGTCGTGTTCATCGGCGTCAACGTGCGCGACAGCGCCGACACCGCCGCCGCGTTCGAGAACCAGTTCGGCATCACCTACCCGTCGATCCTGGACGCCACCACCGGCACGGTGCAAGCCGCGTTCGCCGGGAAAGCCGCCCCCGGCGCCGTGCCCACCACAATCGTCCTGGACCGCACCGGCCGGATGGCCGCCCGCATCATCGGGCAACTGCCTACCCGCACCACCCTCGCCGCCCTCATCGACACCGTCCTCGCCGAGACGAGCCCCTGATGGGGGAGATCATCACCGCCGGCAGCATCTGGGCCGCCCTCCCCCTAGCCCTCCTCGCCGGGCTGGTGTCCTTCGCCTCCCCCTGCGTGCTCCCCCTCGTGCCCGGCTACCTCGGCTACCTCACCGGCACCACCACCACCGCGGGGGTCTCCCGGTGGCGGGCGCTGGCCGGGACCGGACTGTTCACCCTCGGCTTCTCCGTCCTGTTCATCGGCTACGGGGCCGCGTTCGGCGCCCTGGGGGCCTGGCTCATCCGCTGGCAAGATCTCCTCACCCGCATCCTCGGGATCGTGGTCCTGCTGATGGGGCTCGTGTTCCTCGGCGTGTTCCGGCTCTTCCAACGCACCGCGAAACCCGCCATCCACCCACCCAGCGGGCTGGCCGGAGCTCCCCTGCTCGGCATCGCGTTCGGGCTCGGCTGGACCCCGTGCCTGGGCCCCACCCTCGCCGCGATCTCCGCCCTCAGCCTCACCACCGGCAACCCCGCCCGCGGCGCCCTCCTCGCCGTCACCTACTGCCTCGGTCTGGGGCTGCCCTTCATCGCCGCTGCGGCCGGCCTGAACTGGGCTACCGGAAGCATCGCGTTCCTGCGCCGCCACATCCGCACCATCAACATCACCGGCGGGGTCCTCATGATCGCCACCGGCATCGCGATGATCAGCGGAGCCTGG
>CAZBAP010000013.1:0-8744 GCA_964489795.1 uncultured Flavipsychrobacter sp. | reverse complement strand
TCCGTGGCCGCCGTGTTCCGCACTCCCGGGTTCGCCCTCGCGGTCGCCGCGGCGGGCGCGACCGCGGCGGCCGCGCCCGCCGACGCGTTCTGGCACACCGCGTTCGGGCGTGACGCGGTGCTCTGGTCGCCCCCGCACCTGCTGTCGGTGATCGGCACCCTGTGCGTGCTGATCGGCCTGCTCACCGGCACCGACCGGCACGTGCCCGCCCCGCCGCGGATCGCCCTGGCCGCAGGCGTGCTGGGGGCGGCGCTGATCATCGTGATGGAATACGACACCGACGTGCCCCAGTTCACCGAGACCCTGTACCTGCCGCTGCTGCTGGCGACCACGCTCGGCGCGGCATGGGTGATCACCACCCTGGTCCCCGGCCGCACCCGCCTTGTCCTCGTCGTCGCCGTGTACCTGGTGTTCCGGGTGGTGCTGTGGGTGCTGCTCACCACCTCTGGGTGGCTCGCCCCCGACCTGCCGGTCGCGGTGGCCGGGCTCTTCCTGCTGGCCCTGCCCGTCCCCCGGTGGCGGTGGCCGGTGGCCGCCCTCGCCGTGACCACCCTGCAACTGCTGGCCTCCGGGACCGGGATCAGCAGCGTCCCACCCACCCCCGTCGCCTGGTCCGCCGTCGGCACCACCACGGTGATCATCGTCAGCATGATCGCCCTCACCGTGCGGCCGGGGACTCGCCTCCGATCCGGCGGCGCGGCCGCGGCCCTCACCCTTCTGCTGGTCGCCCTCGCCCCGCCCCCACCCGCGCAGGCGCACGACCCCGGCCAGGGCACCGCCTACGGCACCGCACAGATGACCGTCACCGGCGACGGCACCGGGCAGCTGACCGTCACCATCACCGGCATCCGCCTCACCGACGACACCGACCTCACCCCGACCCGGTTGGTCGCCCGCCGCGCCGGAGAGGACCTCACCGCGCCGCTGCGCGCGCAACCCGGCACCCCGCCTCCCGGCACCTTCACCGGGGAACTGGCGCTGCCGTCACCGGGGCTGTGGTTCGTGTACGCCCAGTTCGCCACCGGCGAACGCACCCTCGAGGTGTGGGTGCCGGTCGGTCAGCAACTCACCGGCCCGCAGAGCCAGCAGCGCAACCTCTACCAGCCCGTCACTGCCGCCACCCCGCCACCGGGGCAGATCCTCCTCGGCGCCGTGCTCCTCGCCGTCTCGGCGGCGCTCACGGTCGCCGCGGCCGTCACCGTCGCCCGCCGCCGACGCGTCCTCCCTCCCGCGACCACCTGACCACGGCGAGGTCACCGCGCCCCGTTGCGGGCGGGCGGGCGATCTCGGCCTCCGGCAACCGAAACGGTCGGGCACGATGAGCTGGGCACCCCTGGCATCCGCCTGCTGTGCTGCCGGAGGGCGCGGACGTGACTCGACGCGGCAACGGCGACCACAACGGCGGCGGTTCTTCGGTTCGTGGGGTTATTCGGTGACGTTGATGATCATGGTCAGGCCGCCAGCGCCGTCGGTTTCGACGTTGTTGTTGGTGGTGTGGTGGTTGATGTGGCAGTGGATGAGCCACTGGCCGGGCTCGAGCGCGTTCCAGAGCACGTCGTAGCGTTGTCCCGGCCCGACGTTGATCGTGTCGGCCTGGAACTGCTGCGCCGTGGTGAGGGCCGCCCCGTCGCGGGCGACGACGGTGAACGGGCCGCCGTGGATGTGCATCGGGTGGATGTCGTTGGTGTTCGAGCCGATGAACCGCACCCGGAGGGTCTCCCCCACCTTCATGTCGATGGTCTCGGTGGCCGGGTACGCCTTCCCGTTGATGGTGAAGTAGTTCGGCATGCCCCCTTCCATCGGCATCGCCGGATAGGTCAGCCCCTCCCGGGACAGCCACTCCTGCAGCTGGATCGTGTACTCGCGATCGGCAGGCGGCTGCAGGCCAGGGTCGGCGGGGTCGATGATCAGCGCCCCGTACAGGCCGAGGGCCTGCTGCCGGTCGGCGTGATCGTGGGAGTGGTAGAAGAACGTGCCCCACTGCTTCACCGTGTACTCGTACCGGTAGGTGTCGCCGGGTTGGATGGGATCCTGGGTGATCCCGGCGGGCCCGTCCATCTCGTTGGGCACGTCCAGGCCGTGCCAGTGCACGGTCGTGGACTCGTCGAGCTCGTTGGTCACGTCGATGCGGATCCGGTCGCCCTGGGTGACCTGCAGCCGAGGCCCCGGGATCTGCCCGTTGTACGCGTACGCGTCGACGGTGACGCCGGGGAGGATCTCCCAGCGGATCTGCGACACGGTCAGCTCGAACACCCTCACCCCGTCCTCGACGCGGGCAGGTTCCAGCACCTCATCACCGCGGGTGTCCACGTCGTACGCGGCGGTCGCGGCCCGCGGGTCGACGGCGGCCATGTCCCGCATCGCCTCGGCGGGGGTGTCACGGGTCATGATCATCCCGGGCGGCATGATCAGCCCACCGACGTCGTGCGCGCTGAGAGTCATGTTGACGGCGTTCGCGGGGGCGACCATCCCGACCACGAGCGCGATCGCGGAGAACGCGCCGACCACGGTCAGCTGCGGCACGGTCACCGCTCCGGCGCCAGAAGGCTGGTGCGCCTCATGCCCCGACCCCGGCGACGACGCACCGCCCGCCGCCTGGTCGTGGCCGGCGTGCGCCTCCGGCGGCTGCGGGTTGTGTTGCGCGTGCGCGTCATGCTCCTGGGGGTGGCTGGCGGGCTGGGGGCGGACGGTCATCAGGCCGTGCTTGAGGCCCTTCTTCACCATCCACACGTTCACGGGGTAGGCGAGCACGAACCCGACCGCGATCCCGAAACTCATCACCGCCCAGAACAGCAACTCGGTGGGCAGCATGGCCCGCATGTCGCGGCCCATCATCAGCAGCGACATCACCGGCGCCATGCCCGCCATCATCAGGTTCATGCTGATGAACTCGGGCAGGAACGAGCGGCGCACGTTCTGCCAGTAGCTGCCGCCCATCATGTTCTTCATGAACAGGGCCTGGAACACGAACAACCCGAACGCGAACCCGGCGGCGTACTCGATGATCAGATCCAGCCACATCGGCAGGCCCAGCGACGCGACGACGACGGCGGCGACGATGATGCCGGTGGCATCGCCCGCGACGCAGTGAATGGTCGACCCGATGCCCTGCTTCCACAGCGGCCGGGTGAACTCCTCATGCTCTCCCGGCCGCGGCTCCTTGTCCGCGAGCACATACAGCAGCGCCCCGATCGGCCCCAGGTAGAGGGTGACCAGGATGAAGCCCCACTTCATCACCGCCGGCTCCGGGTTGTGACGGAACTGGTCCACCCCGACCCAGATCGTGCTGATCGCGACCAGCACGAACCAGGCGACCAGGAAATAGTCGATCGGTTGAATCAACCTCGCCCGCCTCTCCCTCGCACACGACTCCCCCACACCTTATACCCCCTATGGGTATTCTTTCAATCGGCGCCGCCTCGGGTGCCGACGGGTGCACGTGCCCGGTGGGGCGAACCTGACGCAGCCGAGACGATCGCGGCGGAGTTCAGCGACCCGTGCCGTCCTCAACGGCGCCGCCGAAGAAGTCCGCACCGGCAGACTCGACCCCGACGGCATCACGGCGATCCTGCTGCCCGCCTTCACCGACACCACGGCACCCCGAGGGCACTGATCCTTCCGCTCAGGAGACGGACGTCGTTCGGCGATAATCGAGAACGACGTGCCGGTGGACGCGATGTGGCTGCTCTGTCGGCGAAGGCGTGGAGGGCCTGCGGCCGGGCGGGATCCGGGAGACGCAAAGGTCGGATTGGTACAGTGAGGGATTATGCCCCGCGACCCCCGATCCCGGCCCGACCGGGTCATCGCGGCGGGGTGGTGGTCGGGGCGGCTGCTGACCATCCTGGGCCTGGCACTTGTGCTCATCATCGGCGGCTGGACCACCTCCCACACCACGGCTGACGCGCACGCCGACACCAGTGCGGGCTCCCCCGTCGCGACCGGCTCTACCCCAGACTCGGGGGCACCGGTGGAGGGCCGGACGGCGTCGCCCTCTGCGGGGGTGTCCGTCGATGCGTCCGGGGCGTGGGGGTGCCTGATCGGGGTGGTGTGCACGCTGCTGGTACTGGCGGCCGTGACGGCTTCCCGGCTCCAGGGCCGGCTGCGGATACTGCGGGTATCCCGTCCGGTGCGCGCGCCGCTGCTGGTGCCGGTGCCCGTGTCGCGGCGTCCGGCCGCGCCCTCACTGCTGCTGTTGTCGATTTCCCGAACCTGAGATCCGGCATGCCGCCCACCCATGGGCGGCGTCTTCCCGCCCGCCCGTGTGCGGGCGCTGTGTGATGCCGATTTCTAGGTTTGGAGAATGTCTTGACGACCCGTATCACGGCGGCCCCCGTCGCCGGTCCAGTGCCGACGGCTGCGGCCGGTCACCGCCGCCCACCCGGCCCCGCTCGGCCCCGTCCGGCCCCGTCCCGCCGCGGCGCCGGCGCGATCATCCTCCGTCCGTTCCCGCCCCGGCCCTCTTCTGCGGGGAGGGGGTGGTGATGCGGTCGGGGTTGACGCATCGGCGGGCGATCATCGTCGGGGCCGGGCAGGCCGGGCTCGCGGTGGCCGCCGCGCTGATCGGGTTGGGGTTCCGGCCGCAGCAGGAGTTCGTGGTCGTCGACGCCGCCACGGACCGGCAACGCAGTTGGGCGTCCCGGTGGCATTCGATGCGGCTGCTATCCGACGCCCGCCACAGCACGCTGCCAGTCCGGCCTCTACCGGTGGACCCGCACGAGCACCCGCGGGCGGATGAGATCGCGAACTACCTGGACCAGGTGCAGCACACCCTGGGGGTGGACCCGTTCTGGGGGTTGCGTGTGGTCGGGGTGGAACGCGTCGGTCACGGGTCGGTGCTGCAGCTGCAGACCGCAGAGGGCGACGTGCAGACCCGCAACGTGGTGTGCGCGACCGGCGCCGCCACCCACCCCCGCATCCCTGCGTGGGCGCAGCAGCTGCGGGTGCCCGGGGTGGTGCTGCACAGCGCCCACTACCAATTCCCCCGGCAGGTGCCCACCGGGCGGGTGCTGATCGTCGGCGGCGGAAACAGCGGCGTGCAGCTGGCGCGAGAGCTATCCACCTCCCACGAGGTCACCCTCGCGGTCCGCACCCGGCGCCCGCACCGACCCGCCCGTACCTTCCCCGTCCACGCCCGGGCAGGCTCGTCCTGGCTGGGTCGCCCACCCGCCGTGCAGCCGGTGTTCGGCGACAGCTACCATGCGCTGCGTCACGCGGGTGTGGCGGTCGCCCCGGCGGTGACCGGCGCGGACGGCGGGCAGGTCACGTTCGCCGATGGCAGCACCCTCGCCCCGGACTCGGTAATCCTCGCCACCGGGTACGACCCCGGCGAGGACTGGCTCCCCGCCGAGGCGACCGCAGCCCGGTCCCGCCCGGCGATGACCGGGCTGCCGGGCTTGTTCGTCGCCGGGATCCCCGCCCACAGCCGCCCCGGAGCGGACACCCTCGCCGGGGTGTCCCGGGACGCCGCCGTAATCGCCCGCACCATCGCGGACCGGCCATGACCGCCACCCCGACGACCCTCCAGGACCCGCACGGACGCCCCCAACCCACCCCGCCGAACCGCCGCGCCCGGGCGGTGATGCCATTGGCGATGGCGTTGCCGGTCGCGGCAGCCGCGGCGGTGCTGATGGATCTCGCCTACCCGGAGGTGGGATTCTGGCCGGCCGCGTTCGCCGCGACCGGGCTGCTGCTTCTCGCCCTGATCGGCCGGAGCGTGTGGGGGGCGGTGGCGGTCGGGGCGGTGTTCGGGTTGCTGTTCTTCGGGCTGCTGGTGTCCTGGACGACCCGGTATCTCGGGCCGGTGCCGTGGGCGGCACTGACCGTGGTGGAAGGGACCCTGACCGCGGTCGGGATCATCCCGCTGGCACTCGCCTACCGGTGGGTGCCGCGCGCCGCCCCCGGCCCGGTCGGACGCCTGCTCCTGCTGCCGGGCCTGGTGGCCGCGTTGTGGACGGGCCGGGAGGTGCTGCTGGGCGCCTGGCCGTACGGGGGGCTGCCGTGGGCGCGGCTCGGGATCACCCAAGCCGACAGCCCCCTCGTTCAGACGGTGTCCTGGGTCGGGGTGAGCGGGCTCACCTTCCTGATGGTCTTCACCGTCGCCGCCGCGATCGAAGCCATCCGGACCGGCCGGTGGCGTCGCCCGTTCCCCGCCGCCGTACCCGCCGTCACCACCCTGATGCTGGTCCTGGTCCCGGCGTTTCCCACCACACCGGCCGGGACGATGCGGGTCGGGGCGGTGCAAGGCAACGGCCCGTCCGGGTACTTCGACCAGCGCACCGTGGGGGCGATCGCCCGGGCGCAGGGGGACGCGACCGGCCCGGTGCTCGACGCGGATGTGGATCTGGTGGTGTGGCCGGAAGGGCTGGATGCTGACCCGTTCCAGACCCCGTGGCTGGCCGAGTATCTCACCGGCATCAGCACCCGGGCAGGTGCCCCGCTGCTGGCGAACGCGGCCACCACGGCGGGCGGCAACATCTACAACACGTCGTTCCTGTGGGACCCGGCCACCACCGGTGCCACGCCGCAGCGGGAGCAGGTGCAGACGCACGCGAAACGCCACCCGGTGCCGTTCGGCGAGTACGTGCCCGACCGGGCGTTCTACACCCTGCTCGCCCCCGACCTGGTCGGGCTGCTGCAACGCGACTACGCGCACGGCACGGACGTGCCGCTGGTCACCGTCGGCGGTGTGCCGGTGGGGTTGGCGATCTGCTTCGACGTGATCTACGACGAGGTCATCGCCGAGAGCATCACCGCCGGTGCGGAGCTGCTGGTGTTCCAGACCAACAACGCCGACTTCCGCGGCACGGACGAGAACCTGCAGCAGCTCGCGGTCGCCCGGATCCGCGCGGTAGAGACCGGCCGTACCGTGGTGAACGTCTCCACCGTCGGCACCAGCCAGATCATCCGCCCCGACGGCAGCACCCTCACCGGTCTGCCCGCCGGACAGGCCGGGGCGCTGATCGCCGACACCGACCTGCGCACCGGCATCACCCCCGCCGTCCTCATCGGGCAAGGCGTCTCCGCTGTCACCTTGTGGGGTGGGCTGGGTGGTCTCGCCCTCACCGGCGCGATCGCCTGGCGGCGGCGCACCCCTGCTGTGGCCTGACTAGGCATGCCCGCCAGACAACCCGGGGTTATCCTGCGGGTGGGAGGACGAGGCGGCGGATCTCCGCAGCGATCAGATCTGGTTCTGTGGCGGGGATGTAGTGGCCGGAGCGGGCAGCGACCACGTGCCGGCCCTGCCGGGACTGTGCGGCCCGATACCGCCCGGCGGCGGTCGCGGCATCCCGGACCCGTCGCGGCATCCCGTCCGCGAGACTGCCGGAGATGACGGTGACCGGGACATCGGGCAGCGCCGGCGGGTCGCCCTGCCAGGCGTGCAGCTCGGTGAGGAAGGTGCGCGCTTGCCGACCCTGGGTGACCACCACCGCGGGCCGGAACGCCTCCCGGTGAAGATCGGCCCGCACATCCTCGGGCATCCCCTCCCCGAGGAACCGGAAGAACCGCTCCAGCATCCCCACCCGGGCCAGCACCCACTCCACGGCGATCACGATCTTCTCCCCGACCCGGAACCGCATACCGAACAGGAGGTCCGCTGCCTCATCGGTCGGATCCACCAGCACCAGCCCGGCCACCCGGTCCGGGCGGCGGGACGCGGCCAGCCGCACCATCGGGCCGCCCGCGGAATGCCCCACCTGCACGAACCCGCTGCTCGGCTCGAGGCCGTCCAGCAGATCGTTCAGGTCGTCGGCCATCCGGCCCAGGGTGCGCCCTGTGCACTATCCGGGACGGACCGACCCAGCCCCGCCCGGTCATACACCACGGCCCGCGTGAACGCGGCGACCCGGGTCTGCACCGACGCCCAGGTGGAGCGGGTCGCCGCCGATCCCGCCTCGAACACCACCGTCGGCACCCGGGGCCCCGGCGGGGCCCGGCAGCACCATCGCATAAGGGGCGCGCCCGCCACGGGTGCGCACCCACACCGGCTCCCCCTGCGTGTGCACACGCTCCCCCGCCATGACCCGCCCTACCGGTCCGTGCCCTGGCGGGAGGCGCCGGTCGCGGCGCGGTGGGCCTTCTCCCGCAGGGCCAGCAGGGCGAGGGTGTCGTCCTTGATCTGGGTGCGGCCGAGGATGCCCCAGTGCGCGCTCAGGTGGTCTTCGAGATAGCGCAGCACCCGGGCGAACGGGACGGTGTGCCACGGCGCCCCCGCCCCGGGCGGGGAGGTGGGGTTGCCGAACACGACCGTGCGGATCGTGCGCCCTTCCGGCGCCACCGTCCGTCCCGTTCCCAGCAGTTCGGCGACCAGCCGGGCGGCATCGGTCGGGGCGCAGCACCCGAACCGGGTGAACGCGGCTTCCAGCACGGCCGGGTCCCGCATCGCCGGGTTGGGGTGCGGGCGGCCTTCCTTGACCTCGCCGACGATCATGTCCGCTCCGCCCCCGGCACCCAGGGCCGGGTCCAGCGGTGCGTCGACGGTCCCGGACGCTCCCGGTGCGCGGTGCAGCCGTACGGCGAGGATGTCCAGGTCGGTGATGGTGCGGGGACCGCCGGGACCGGTGGCGTCCAGCACGGGGTATTCGGCGACGGTGAAGTAGCCGTTGACCCGCAGGTACGCCTGCACCAGCCCGACCGCCGTGTCCACCCTCTATCTCCGACCGGGTTATCTGGCCGGTCAGGCGGCGTGCGCGTAGCGGGCCGGGTCGGCGTCGAACAGCGGCCCGCACTCGGCGCAGCAGAACCAG
>CAZBAP010000012.1:0-14851 GCA_964489795.1 uncultured Flavipsychrobacter sp. | reverse complement strand
ATCCTCGAGCGGTTCACCGCTCATGCCATCCCGCTCACGCACCACCCGCTCGACCTCGCGGTCGTCGATTGCTTCGACCAGCTCCTCGAGTACTCGGTCGATGTCGCCGCCGTTCGCGGCGGCGACTCGCGCCACTTCCCTTGCCGCGTCAGCGAGCGTGTAGAGACGCTCCCAGGGGTGGTCTCCGTGACGGGCGATCGCGACGGTCTCACGAGTGTAGGAGCGGTCGTCCCCGGCGACGAGCCAGCGTTCCTCGCCCTCAGCGGTGATGAAGAAATCGACCACACACTCACCGCACGGCATCTTGTAGACGCCCGGTTCGGTGGGCGCCGCCTCGGTCGCACGCGTGATCATCTCGCGGATGACGCCTTCCCAATCGACCGCCGGTTCATCGTCGCCCATGGTGACCTCCCGAAGTAGAACAGAGAAGTGTCTCACTTCGGCACCGCGGCGTCTAGGGCTCAGCCCCGTCGCGTTCGCGCATCAGTTCGCTTGACCACCGATGGTCTACCCGAGCTGGTGGGCAAGAATCACAGCCTGCACGCGGTCGCGGACGCCGAGCTTGGCGAAGATTCGGTTGATATGCGTCTTCACCGTTGCGGGTGAGAGATGCAGTGCCTGGCTGATCTCGCCGTTGGAGAGGCCGAGCGCGATCGCGTTGAAAACGTCGCGTTCTCGGGGGGACAGAACCGAGAGGCCCTGTCCGCCCGGGACGGGCTGGTCGCGGCCGGTGTAGGCGTCGATGAGCTGCCGTGTGATGCGGGGCGTCACGATGGCATCGCCTCGAGCGACGACGCGTACGGCGTCCACGAGTTCTTGGTGTGTCGCAGTTTTGACGAGGAACGCACTCGCCCCCGCGCGGAGTGCCCCGAAGGCGTACTCGTCCAAGTCGAACGTCGTGAGTACGATCACGCGGCTCCGCAGCCCGCCGTCGACAATTGCGCGGGTGGCGTGGATACCGTCTTGACGCGCTGTGGGTGACGGAACGCCGCACCCGACTGTCGGCCGGCTATCTCGACCGGCGGTTCGCGGAGCTGCGGGACGAGGCCGGCTTGTCAAAGGCCCTGACTCTGCACAGCCTCCGGCATTCGTACGTGACGCACCTGCTCGAGTTCGGCTACGCCGACCGATTCGTCCAGGAGCAGGTCGGGCACATGCATGCTTCGACGACCTCGATCTACGCCTCCGTCAGCTCGGACTTCAAGAACCGGGTACTCGCGGACGCATTGAAGGCCCTCATCGAAGGAGAAGCAGATGACCGTTGAGCTCGAGACCGCATGGAGCCTCCGCAGCGTGATGGCCTCGCGCGGGATCTTCCAGACCTCCAAGCTGAAGCCGTTGCTCGAGGAGCGGGGCGTCGACCTGTCCCGGGAACAGGTGTACCGACTGGTGACGCAAGCACCGCAGCGGGTTCGCATCGACGTGCTCGCCGCGCTGTGCGACGCGTTGGAGTGCTCGCTCGACGACCTCGTGCAGGTCACCCGCCGGGAGGCTGCGGCCCCGGTCGCGGTGGGTGAAGAGGCGACGCGGGGTGCGATCGGCGATCTGCGGCCCGTGCGGGCCACGATCCGTCGCCCGCGCTCGAAGTAGGCCGCGGTGGCGAAGCCTCCGCAGGAGCCCAGGGTTGCTGAGGTCGCCGGGCTCGTCCACGCGATCGCGCCGGAGATCCCGGTGGAGCGCCTTGTTGAGATCGTGGCTGAAGTCGCACCCGTGCCGCTCACCCAACGGCGTCTCGAACTCGCACTCCTCAAACAACCTGGAGTCCTCGAAGGGCGACACCGGAACGTACCGGTGACGGTGCAGGATCTGGCCCACGCTCTCGTGAACGAGGGTGCCGGGCGGGTCGTCTTGCCTACATGCGATTCCTGTGGACGTGCCGTTCGGATGCCTCACAAGACGCAGACCGGCGGTCGCCACTGCTCGCGCTGTGAACGGAATGCCCGATCGGTCGCGTGTGCCAGATGCGGACGAGTTCAGCCCGTGCAGCGCACCGTCGATGGGCAACGGTTCTGCCGGGACTGCTGGCGAGCCGATCCGCGGTCGTTCGGCGACTGCTCGCGATGCGGGCAGAACGCCACGATTATCGTCCGTCGCCCCGCGCTCGTCTGTCTCGCGTGCTACACCGCGCCGGTCAAGATGTGCGAGCTCTGCGGGGAGCCGGGCCGCGTAGCGACGCACCTGGACGGCCGACGGGTCTGCGCCCGCTGCTACTACGCGATGCGACGCCCCCAGCCGTGCCCGGAGTGCGGGCGGAAGGTGTTCCTCACTGGCTTCATGAATGGGCACAAGGTCTGCGCCGAGTGCGCAGGAGCTCCCGTGACGATGGCATGCCCGGGATGCGGGACGATCGAAGAGGTGCGCAAGCACCGGCTATGCGTAGAGTGCCGGCGACCTATCGCCATCCAGCAACTGCTTGCTGACGACAGCGGAGAGATCCGCCCCGAGCTGCACCCGCTCGCGGAGTATCTGGTGACGCACCACGGCAGTGCGATCTCCCTCGAGCGGTGGCTGTACAAGAGCCGCTGTGCGGTCGTCCTCCGTGAGCTCGCCGATGGCACGCTGCCCCTCACCGCGGACGCGATCATGACCAGAGCGCACGCCGGCCAGTCCGTGGCATTCCTGCTCTCGCTCCTCATCCGCTCAGGCGTGCTGCCCGATTTCGACATCCAAGCGGCGAGGTTCGAGCACTGGTTCCAACGGTGGCTTCCGACCGTCCCCCATCCCGAGGACCGGCTCCTCCTACGGCGGTACTGCACCTGGGAGCTGCTGCCGTCGGGCAGATCACTCAGGGGCAGACCAGCTACGGCCGTCCGATCCGGCTCCACCTATCAGAAGGTGCGTGCGGCGCTGAAGCGGTGCGCGGCCCTCCTGCAGCAGATCCGCGCGAGCGGCGAAACGCTGACGACATACCCGCAGCGATCTCTCGACGGCTTCCTCACCGGTTCGCCCTCACAACGGGATGCCCTCGCGCCGTTCACCCGGTGGCTGCGACGGCACCGCCTGAGCCGCCTCCGGGTCGAGTTCCGCAGCCATCGCCTCGAAGGGCGCGACTACGCCGCCGACCATCGGTGGACGATGGCACGCGCGTTCATCACGCGAGACGACATGGATCCCGTGACGCGAGTCAGCGGATTGCTCGTCCTGTTCTACGGGCTCCACCTGACCCGCATCGCAGCGATCACCCGCGCACAAGTCGATACGACCGCGCGCCCCATGACGCTGACGGTCGGAACTGAACCGATCGAGCTGCCCGAAGTCCTCGCCGAAGCAATGGTCCAGCTGCTCGACGGCAACCGCTCCGACACTTGGCTCTTCCCGGGCAGGAACCCGGGCCGACCGATCACCCCCGGGCCGCTCAGCCGTCGACTCCGTCAAGAAGGACTCCTCGCCGGCAGCGCTCGTGTCACCGCGCTGATGGACCTCACCCGACAACTGCATCCTCGAATCGTGTCCGACCTGCTCGGCATCACGGCGTCATCAGCTGCCGCCTGGGCACGCCTCTCCGGGGGCGAATGGTCCGACTATCCCGCGCTGCGCTCAACCTCGACCTGAGCACCAATGGCCTCCCGCTACGCTTGCGCCTCCAGTGGGACTGCCTGAATTATCGGACAGACCCCCGGGCTTGGCTACAGATAGCGGCAGACCTGATCCGAGCTGCACGTGTCGGGCTCGACGTGCTCGGCCTGGTCGCGGAGCCCGGCGAGGGTGTCGCGCAGGTCGTGGAGCTGCCTGAGCTGCTGGTCGATATCGGTGAGGCGTGCGTCGAGGAGGTCGCGGACGTGGCTGCAGGGCGCTTGGCCGTGGTCGCGGATGTGGAGGATCTGCTGGATCTGGGCGAGGGTGAGTCCAGCGGCTTGGCCGCGGTGGATGAAGTCGATTCGGGCGATGGTCTCGGCGGTGTAGTTGCGGTAGCCGCTGGGCGTGCGCCCGGCCGGCGGCAGGAGCCCCTGGTCCTCGTAGAACCGCAACGTCTTCGCCGTGGTGCCGGCCGCGTCGGCGAGCTCTCCGATCCGCATTCCCCGCCCCCCCTTTTCGCTGGTCGCAAATTTCGTGCTTGACCTTCCCCTGTGGTGGAAGGTTCATGATGAGTGTATCAGCGGGATGTTCCAAGATGTCCAGGGAGGAATAAGGATGCCATCGAGGTTTGATCTGGCCGTGATTGGGTCGGGTGGCGCGGCATTCGCCGCGGCGATCCGCGCCACCACACTGGGAAAGTCGGTGGTGATGATCGAGCGCGGCACGTTGGGCGGCACGTGCGTGAACACGGGGTGCGTTCCGTCCAAGGCGCTGCTCGCGGCCGCCGAGGCCCGCCACGTGGCCGCGGATGCGGGCTCCCGGTTCCCGGGGATCGCCGCCACCGCTGGCCCGGTAGACATGCACGGGCTGGTGGGTGGCAAGCAGGACCTGGTCGAGGCGATGCGGAGTGAGAAGTACATCGACGTGGCAGAAGCCTACGGCTGGCCGGTCCGCCAGGGCGAGGCGGCGTTCGCCGGCACGCCGGATGCGTCGGTCCTCGAGGTCACCGCCGCGGACGGCACCGTCGAAACCATCGAGGCCGCCCACTACCTCATCGCCACAGGCTCCCGCCCGTGGGCTCCTGCCATCGAGGGGCTGGACGGCGTCGACTTTCTCACCTCGACGTCGGCGATGGAGCTGTCCGAGGTGCCTGACTCGCTGCTGGTGCTCGGCGGGGGCTATGTGGCGCTGGAGATGGCACAGTTGTTCGCCCGGCTCGGCTCGAAGGTGACTCTGCTGGTGAGGTCCCGGCTGGCGTCGAAGGAGGAGCCGGAAGTCTCCAAGGCGTTGCAGGAAATCTTCGCCGACGAGGGCATCCGAGTGGTCCGCCGCGCCATCCCCACCCGCGTCACCCGCGACCCGGGCACCGGCCAGATCGTCGCCGCGGCCGAGGTCTCGGGCGGCGTGCAGGAGTTCCGTGCCGACGAGATCCTCGTCGCGCTCGGCCGCGCCCCGGTCACCGACGGGCTCAACCTCGAGACCGTGCAAGTGAAGACCGGCGCGGCCGGAGAGGTCGTGGTCACCGACCAGTTGCAGTCCTCCAACCCTCGCGTCTGGGCGGCTGGGGATGTCACCGGGCACCCCGAGTTCGTCTACGTCGCAGCCCGGCACGGCACGTTGGTCGCCGAGAACGCCTTCACTGACGCCAGCACGTCGGTCGACTACACGCGGATGCCGCGGGTCACATTCACGAGCCCTGCCGTCGGCGCGGTCGGGATGACCGAGAAGGAGGTCATCGCGGCCGGGATCCGCTGCGACTGCCGTGTCCTGCCACTGGAGTACGTGCCCCGCGCGCTGGTGAACCGGGACACCCGCGGGTTCATCAAGATGGTCGCCAACGCGGACACCGGCGAGATCCTCGGCCTGACCGCGGTCGCCAAGGACGCCGGCGAACTCGCCGCCGCAGGTGTCCACATCCTCGGCAAGACCATCACCGAGGTCGCCGACGCGTGGGCCCCGTACCTGACCACGGCCGAAGGCATCCGGATCGTCGCCAAGGCCTTCACCACCGATGTGTCGATGCTGTCCTGCTGCGCCTGACCGCGCGCCAGACAGCGGATCCACCCCATCAGAAACTGGAGCCTCGCCCGCTCCTCGATCGGCCCGCCCGGGTCGAATCGATCTCCCCGGCCAGCGGCGACACGATCCGCGTCACCGTCGACTCGACCGCCGGTGTCACTAGCGTGGAACCGGCGACCGCGGTGGTGTCCTTGGTCAGCCCCGAGGCCATGCACTCGATTCGCTCCTCGTTCTGCAACCAGGTCCACTACTTCGCTTCCCGCGAGGACGCCGCCGGATGGCTCACGGAACACCCGATGGCCCAAATCCTCACGGTCGCCGATGCCTTCGAGGTTGGCAGCACCCTGATCACCGAGATGCTCGAGCGCCCCCGGACCGGTGCCGACGAACTGTCTGGAAGCTGCTGCGGTCCCGAGACCTGCTGCTGAGACGGCACCACGAGAGGACAGAACACCAATGCCTCCCAACCAGGACGACCAGCGAGGCGGCCGTGGCCTGCTCCTTGGGGCCGTCGCCGCACTGCTCGTGGTCGGCTGCTGCGCCCTCCTTCCACTTCTCGTCGTCGGAGGCACGATCACAGGGATCGGCACCCTCCTCCGCAACCCGTGGGTGATCACGGGCGGTGCCGCACTCCTGATCCTCGCGGTGGTTGCAAGCATCGTGATGACAGCGCGTGCCAGGCGACACCGCCGCGAAAACGACCCCGACTGCTGCCCGCCCCTTCGCCCGACCATAACGAAGACAGACCCGAGGCGAAGGGAAACCGGAACCAAATGATCATGGCCATTAGACCCCGGCATACGGCCCGCCCGATAGGCCCCTAGCCAGCAGGCAAGTCGCCGATCAACGCGCGCGAACTCTGATGTGAAATCTAAAGGTCATCCGCATGGTCCCGGATCAAGCCGTCACGCGGCGGCGACGTCCTGCGCGGTCACGTGCTTGCCTTCCGCGTCGACGCGGCGCGCAGGCCGTTGAGGATCACGATCACCTCGGCGATCTCGTGCACCAGCACCACTGCCGCAAGCCCCAGGACGCCAAAGAGGGCGAGCGGGAGCAGGGCGGTGATGATCAGCAGCGACAGGATGATGTTCTGGTTGATGATGTGCCGCCCCCGACGGGCATGGGCGAACGCGCGCGGGAGAAGCCGCAGATCGTGACCGGTGAAGGCCACGTCGGCCGACTCGATCGCGGCGTCGGAGCCCGTCGCGCCCATCGCGATCCCGATGTCCGCGGCGGCCAGCGCAGGGGCGTCGTTGATGCCGTCGCCGATCATCGCGACCGGCCCCTTCGCACCGAGCTCTGCGATCGCGGCGGCCTTGTCTTCGGGGCGCAGCTCGGCGCGGACGTCATCGATCCCTGCATGCGCAGCGAGGGCGCGGGCGGTGCGGGCGTTGTCGCCGGTGAGCATGGTCACCCCGATGCCCTGGGTCGCGAGGGTGCGGACCACTTCAGGGACCTCGGGGCGCAGCTCGTCGCGGACGCCGATCGCGGCGACCGGGACGCCGCCGCGGTGGACGATCACGACTGTCATGCCCTGCTCCTCCAGCCCCGCGACCCGGTCGCCGAGGGTCCCGGCGTCGAGCCAGCGCGGGCTGCCGACGGTGATCCGCGCGCCGGCGAGCTCGCCCTCGATGCCGTGCCCGGCCTGCTCGGTCACGCCCTCCGCCGCAGGGGCATCCGGCGCTGCGGCGGTGATCGCGGCGGCGAGGGGGTGGGTGCTGTGCTGCTCCAGAGCGGCCGCCCACGCCAGCGCCTCCGCCTCGCTCACACCGTCCACGGTGAGGACGGCGGTGACGGCGGGCTCGTTGCGGGTGAGGGTGCCGGTCTTGTCGACGGCGACGTGGCGGATCACGCCGAACCGCTCGAACGCGGCACCGGACTTGATGATCACGCCGAACTTGCTCGCCGAGCCGATCGCCGCGACCACGGTCAGCGGCACGGAGATCGCCAGTGCGCAGGGCGATGCCGCGACCAGCACGACCAGGGCGCGGGTGATCCACAGCTCCGGGTCGCCGAGCAGCGAGCCGATGATCGCGACCAGGGCGGCGAGGATCAGCACGCCCGGGACGAGAGGGCGGGCGATGCGGTCGGCGAGGCGGGCGCGGTCGCCCTTCTCCGCCTGAGCCTTCTCCACGAGGTCGACGATCGTGGTCAGTGAGTTGTCGGTGCCTGCCGCGGTCGTTTCGACCTCCAGTGCCCCGGCGGTGTTGATTGCGCCGGCGGAGACGGCATCGCCGGGTTCGACCTCGACCGGGATCGACTCCCCGGTGATCGCGGACGTGTCCAGGCTGGAACGTCCCGTGCGGACGACGCCGTCGGTCGCGATCCGCTCACCCGGCCGCACCAACATCAGCTGCCCGACAGCCAGATCCTTCGCGGCGACCTCGACCGAGACGCCGTCGCGGCGGATGGTGGCGGTCTCCGGGACGAGCTTGAGCAGTGCCCGCAGCCCGCCGCGGGCACGGTCCATCGCCTTGTCCTCCAGCGCCTCGGCGATCGAGTACAGGAATGCCAGCGCTGCGGCCTCCTCGACGTAGCCGAGGATCACCGCGCCGACCGCGCTGATGGTCATCAGCAGCCCGATGCCGAGCTTGCCCTTGAAGAGGTTCCGGATCGCGCCCGGCGTGAACGTCGACGCGCCCAGCAGCAGGCCGATCCAGAACAGCACCAGCGCAGGGATCTCCATCCCGGACCACTCCAGCGCCAGACCGGTGAGGAACGCCACACCGGAGAAGACCGGGACCATGATCCCGCGGTCCCGCCACCAGGGGCGCTCCGCCTCCTCGGCCTCTTCGCCGACTGCGGTCTCAGGCTCGTCGTGCTCGCAGCCGCACGCCGCGCTCACGCGCCCGCTCCCGTCCCGCAGCAGCCCGGCACCGTGCACGAAGCGTCCATGCAGGGCGCGTGCTCGTCCACCGCGAGCGTCACGTCCACCAGCGCGGTCAGCGCCGCCGCGAGGTGCGGGTCCGCGATCTCGTAGCGCGTCTGCCGCCCTTCCGGCTCGGCGACCACGATGCCGCAGTCGCGCAGGCAGGTCAGGTGGTTCGAGACGTTCGAGCGGGTCAGCTCCAGCTCACGCGAGAGCACCGCCGGGTAGCTGGGGCCGTCGAGCAGGGTCATCAGTATCCGGGAGCGCGTCGGGTCCGCCATGGCCCGGCCGAGCCGGTTCATGACGTCGAGACGTGGAGCAATGGTCAGCATGCACTGATCATACAGTGTTGACTGAACTAATCCCAGGATGAATAGTGCACCCTGCGACATTCGGCCCTACCAGTAACCCCGCGGGCGCGCAGCAGCAGCCCGGCGTTTTCGAGCGCGCCGAGGACGCGGACGATGCTGGTGGTGTTGCAGGACACCACCCGGGTCAGGTCCCGACCGAGCGCGGTGGCGTAGTTGGCCTGGGCGACGAAGGAGTGCCCGGTGGTCGAGTGCGCTTCCCCGCCCTGCACGATCACCTTTACTCCCGCCGCCTGGTAGCGGGGCAGGTTTCCGGCGGCGACGTGCTTGGGGGTCGTATCGACGATCACGTCGCTCTGCGCGAGGAGATCGTCGAGGGTTCCCTCGGGGCGGATGCCGGTGTCCACCATGCCGCTGTGCGCGTCGGGGGTGGCGGCGAATACGGGCAGCCGCGGGACGGCGGATTGTATTCGCCAGTCGGTGACGATGTCCGCGACGCCCACCAGGTGCATGTCGGGTTGGGCGTGGACGGCGTCGGCGACCCTCTTGCCGATCACTCCGTACCCGTTGACGCCGACTCTGATCCTGTCCATCTTCGTCTCCTTTCGTGGTGTTCTTGAGCCGTGCGCGGGTCAGGGGCGGGGTCGGCGGCGCCGCAGCGTCCACAGCAGATAGCTGCCGAGGGCGCCGATCGTGCCGGTCCCGGCGCCGATCAGGACGCCTTCCCGGGAGCGCCATTTCGTGTTCCCGCCGACGAGGGTGCCGATCCCGCTGATCAGCGCGGCGGCGATCATTCCCGCGACGACACGGTTGCCGACGCGTTCGGCGCGCCCGACGAGAGGTTCCAGCTCCGTCGCGCGCAGGTGCACCTCGAACCCGCCGTCTTCGAGGAGATGCCGGAGCCGGCTCAGGGTGGCGGGCAGCTCGGTGAGCAGTGCCCCGGTGTCGGCTCCCGCGCGCGCCCATCGCCGGGCCAGAGCCGGCAGGGACAGCTGGGCGCGGGTGAGCTGCTCAGCGTAGGGCTGCAGGGCGTCGAGCATCTGGAAGTCCGGATCCAGCCGCGCCGCGGTCCCTTCGGCCATCATCAGCACTTTGAACAGCAGCGCCGTCTCCTGCGGAAGGTGCAGCTGGTGCTGCTGCAGGATGCCGAGCAGCTGCTGGAGCATGATTGCGAGGCTGATCTCCGACAGCGAACGGCCCCGGTAGCGGGCCGTGAACGCGGTGATCGCCTGCCGCAGCCCTGCCCGGTCGACGACGTCGGCGGTCCGGGAGAGTTCTATCAGGGCGGTGGTGAGGGTGTCCGGGTCGTCGCGGGTGAAGGCGAGCACGATGCCGGCGAGGCCGTCCGTGGTCTGTTCGGTGAGCTCCCCGACCATCCCGAAGTCGATCAGCGCGAGCGCGCCGTCGGGCTGCACGAACATGTTCCCGGGATGGGGGTCGGCATGGAAGAACCGGTTGTCGAACACCATCGTGAGCACGATGTCGGCACCCAGCCGCGCGAGTGCGACCCGGTCGATGCCGGCGGCGTCCAGGCCCTCCAGGTCGTCGATCCGCACCCCGCTCATCCGCTCCAGGGTCAGCACGCGCGAGGTCGTGGTCTCCCCGTGCACGCGGGGAATCCGCACCCGCGCCGCGTGGGCGAACTCCTGCGCGAACCGTTCGGCGTTGCGGGCCTCCTGCAGGTAGTCCAGCTCGGCACGCAGCGTGCGGGAGAACTCCTCCACCAGCCCGGGCAGGTCGTACTGCCGGATGGCATCCCAGCGCCGGTCGGCGCGGTCGGCGAGGTTGCGGAGAATGTCCAGGTCTTCATGCACCTGCGCGACCACGCCGGGCCGGCGCACCTTCACGACGACCTCGGTGCCGTCGTGAAGAGTTGCCGCGTACGCCTGCCCGATGGACGCCGCCGCCAGCGGCACCGGGTCGAACTGGGCGAACACGTGCTCTGGGTCGGCGCCGAGCTCTTCACGGAGCACGTCCCGAATGCCCTCCCACGGTGCCGCGGCGACGTCGTCCTGCAGTTTGGCGAACTCGGCGACCCATGCCGCGGGGAGCAGATCGTGCCGGGTGGAGAGGATCTGGCCCAGTTTCACGAACGTCGGCCCGAGCTCCTCCAACGCGACCCGCACATGCTCGGGGTTCGTGTAGGGGTCCTCCTGCCGGGCGTGTCCGAGGGCGCCGCGGTGGAACGGCACCAAGCCGCCCAGGCCCAGCACGCCGGCCAGGACGCCGAGTCCGTGCCGGCGCAGCACGGCCCCGATCTGCCGGTACCGGCTACTCCCCGCGCCCATCAGCTCACGCCCCTCTCGGCTGGAGTGCCGGCCGATGCTCGTTCGAGGATGAAGTCGACGCGCGCGTCGGGGGCGAGTGCGGGGACGGTGACGACGGGAAAGCCCAGCTCCTGGTACACCAGCCCGAGCAGGTCGTGGATGCGCCGCTGCGCGGCGGGGTCCTCGGTGCGCGCGTAGTCGGACGCCAGCGGGAGCAGGTCAAGCAGGAACACCGTCGCGTACCGGGCGCCGGCCAGCGCGCCCAGCAGGGCGGTGCCGGGGGCGAGGCCGAGGAAGCGGTAGTAGGCGAGCGAGTCCGGCAGAGCACGGTCCAGGAACACGGTCTGTTGCGGGTCGAGGGAGCGTTCCTGCTCGATCTGCATGTCGACGACGGCGCGCTGGAACTCGCTCTGCCGTGCCCGCACCTCCGCGGTGCTGCGCCCGGTGATCCGTTGCAGGTCGATGTAGTGGCGGGCGTGCTCGATTGTGGTCGTGTACCCGCGGCCCCGCAGCAGGTTGACCGTGGTGGTCTTGCCCGAGCTGGGACCGCCCGTCACGACGTGCCAACGGGTGGTCTGTGCGGGCCGCGGCTCCTGGATGCCGGTCATGACCTCACCCTACACCCTGTACCCCTACAGGGTATGGTAGATTGTGGGTGGAGGTGCGAGATGGCACACGGGTATGTGGACAACAAGCCGGCGCTGCTGGCGCGGCTGAGCCGCGCGGAGGGTCAGGTGCGCGGGATCGCGCGGATGATCGACGAGGACGTGTACTGCATCGACGTGCTGACCCAGGTGTCGGCGGCGACGAAGGCGCTGGAGTCCGTCGCGCTGTCGCTGCTGGAAGACCACCTCGCGCATTGCGTCGCGCAGGCGACCGCCGAAGGCGGCCCGCTCGCGGAGGAGAAGCTCCGCGAGGCGAACGCCGCGATCGCGCGCCTCGTGCGCTCCTAACGTCGTCCCCACTCACATCGTTCAACGCTCTTGAAGGGAGCACATCATGACCGGACAGGGATTCCAGGACCTCGGCCTGCAGGCGACCAGCACCGGCGGTGGCTGCGCCTGTTGCAGCCCCACCTCCCACGCCACGGCAGCCACCGACACCGGCGCGCCGGCGCAGCAGACGGCGGCGGGCGAGACCGTGTCGGCGCAGTTCCTGGTGGAGGGGATGACCTGCGCGCACTGCGTGCGTAGCGTCACCGAGGAGGTCTCCGCGATCGACGGTGTCTCCGACGTCGCGGTCGATCTGCACGCCGGTGGCGTGTCCACGGTGACGGTGTCCAGCGCGACGCCGGTGGATGCGGAGCGGGTGCGGGCGGCGGTGGAGGAGGCCGGGTACAGCCTCGCCGCAGCCTCATGAGCACGCTGGACGTCGATCTCGACATCACCGGGATGACCTGCGCGTCGTGCGCGACGCGGGTCGAGCGGAAGCTGAACAAGCTGCCCGGGGTGGAGGCGACGGTCAACTTCGCCACCGAGAAGGCCCGCGTGCACTCGGAGGCCCCGGTGCCGGTGGAGGAGCTGATCGCGGCGGTCGAGCAGGCGGGGTACGGAGCGAGCCTCCCAGCCCCGCCTGTGCCCGACACGGCTGAGCAGACCATCCCGCGGGACGATGAGCTGGCGTCGCTGCGGCAGCGGCTGATCGTCTCGGCGGTGCTGGCGGTGCCGGTCGCGGTGCTGTCGATGATCCCCGCCCTGCAGTTCACCTACTGGCAGTGGCTCACGCTCACCCTGGCCGCGCCGGTGGTGGTGTGGGGGGCGTGGCCGTTCCACCGCGCCGCGGCGATCAATGCCCGGCACGGGGCGGCGACGATGGACACTCTGATCAGCGTCGGGGTGCTGGCCGCGTTCGGCTGGTCGCTGTACGCGCTGTTCTTCGGCGGTGCGGGGATGCCGGGAATGCGGATGAGCGTCACCTTCGTCGGCACCCCGCAGGCCGGTGGCCACGAGGTGTACCTGGAGGTCGCCGCGCTGGTGACCGTGTTCATCCTCCTCGGCCGCTACCTCGAGGTTCGTGCCAAGCGGCAGTCCGGCGAGGCCCTGCGCGCCCTGCTGGAGCTCGGCGCCAAGGACGCAGTGATCCTCCGCGAAGGCACTGAGCAGCGCGTCCCCGTCGCACAGCTCGTTCCGGGTGATGTCGTGGTGGTGCGGCCGGGTGAGAAGATCCCCGCCGACGGCCTCGTCACCGAGGGAATGTCCGCGGTGGACGAGTCGATGCTGACCGGCGAGTCCGTGCCGGTCGAAGTCGCCCCCGGCTCCCGCGTGGTCGGCGCGACTGTGAACACCGGCGGGCGCCTGCTCGTGCAGATCACCCGCGTCGGCGCCGACACCGAGCTGGCCCGGATGGCGCGGCTGGTCGAGGAGGCGCAGACCGGCAAGGCCCAGGTGCAGCGCCTCGCCGACCGGGTGTCGGCCGTCTTCGTCCCCATCGTCATCGTCCTCGCCCTGGCCGCGTTCGCCGGGTGGCTGATCGCGGGGGCGCCCTTGGAGGTCGCCTTCACCGCCGCGGTGACCACCCTGATCATCGCCTGCCCGTGCGCGCTGGGGCTGGCGACGCCGACCGCTCTGCTGGTCGGCACCGGCCGCGGCGCCCAGCTGGGCATCCTCATCCGCGGACCCCAGGTGCTCGAGCAGACCCGCCGCATCGACACCGTCGTGCTCGACAAGACCGGCACCATCACCGCCGGCACCATGACCGTCACCGGCATCCACCCCGCTCCCGGCACCGATGAGGCGGAGCTGATCCGGTTCGCCGCGGCGCTCGAGCACGGCTCCGAGCACCCCATCGGCCGCGCCATCACCGCCGCAGCCGACGGCCCGACGGATGCCGTGGAGTCATTCGCCGCCGAGGCCGGTCAAGGCGTGCAGGGCATCGTCGACGGCCGCCTGGTCGCCGCCGGCCGCGCCTCCTGGATCACCACCCAATGGGCGCTCCCCATCCCCTCAGGCCTCGCCGCGACCATCGCGGCGGACGAGGCGGCGGGGGCGACGGTGACGGTGGTGGCGTGGGACGGGCAGGTGCGCGGGGCGATCAGCGTCGCCGACACCATCAAACCCACCAGCCGTGAGGCGGTCGAACGGCTCCGGGAGCTCGCGTTGACCCCGATCCTGCTCACCGGCGACAACCCCGGCGCCGCCCGCGCGATCGCCAACCAGGCCGGGATCGAGGACGTCCGCGCCGGGGTCACCCCGCAGGGCAAGCTCGACACCATCCGCGACCTGCAGGCCGCGGGCCGGGTGGTCGCGATGGTCGGCGACGGCGTCAACGACGCCGCAGCCCTCGCCGCCGCCGACCTCGGGATCGCGATGGGCACCGGCACCGACGCGGCCATCACCGCCGCGGACCTGACCATCGTCTCCGGCGACCTGATGCTGGTCCCGGACGCGATCCGGCTGGCCCGCCGCACCCTGGGCACGATCAAGGGGAACCTGTTCTGGGCGTTCGCGTACAACGTCGCCGCGATCCCGGTCGCGATGCTCGCCCTGCTCAACCCCATCCTCGCCGCCGCGGCAATGGCGTTCAGCAGCGTGTTCGTCGTCACCAACAGCCTCCGCCTGCGCCGCTTCCGCCCCCTGCCCACCCCGACCCGTGCCGGCGCCCCCGCCACCCGAGAGCCCGCGCCCGTCCAGGCCTAACCATCGCTCGAGAAGGAGACACACCATGTCCCACGACCACGACCACTCCGGGCACGACCACACGCACGGGCACGACCATGGAGGACACGAGCATGGTGCGCACGAGCATCACCATCACGAGCCGCCGGCGGGGGCGACGAACCTGGTGACCTGTCCGGTGATGCCCGGCAACCAGGTCGACCCGGCCTGGGCCGAGCAGCGCGGCCTGTTCCGCGACTACCAGGGCAGCCGGTACTG
>CAZBAP010000011.1:0-61861 GCA_964489795.1 uncultured Flavipsychrobacter sp. | reverse complement strand
GGATCAAACTCTCCATTGTAAATGAATTGTTCGAAACTGACTGATGTTCTCAAATGTTATTTTGACTCGGTCGCCTTCGCCTTAGCTATGGCGACCAATGGAAAATCAATCGTTTCATCGTATTGTTTTCGCTTGTGCCCTTACCGATATGATCAGTAAAGGGTCTTACCCGTGGAAACGAACTTCATCGTTTCCGCTGTTGCTTATTTTGCTTTCCCAATCTTTCAAAGAACTGATCCGAATCACTCCGGATTGGCTGATGCTGCGGACTTGAACCACTTCGACGGCCTTAAACCGAAACACCCTTTATTACCTTTTTAAGAACTTTTTGTTACCCTTTTATTATCCCCTTTTTCGCAAAGGGAGTGCAAAGGTAGAGGTTCGTAACCAAACCGCAAAATTGTTTTTCAACTATTTTTAAAATAATTAAAAACAAATTACCCGAAATCACTAAAGAACTTACCCCAAAAATCAATACCCTTTTTCTTTTTGGGAGCGCAAAGATAGTATAGCCGGGCAACTAAACAAAATAGTTTTGCAAATAAAATCAGAAAATAAGACTACCACCGGTGTGAGGCCAACCCGAATTACCTCTAATGCCCTTGCCAGATAAGGTTCTCCAGCATTTTGGGCGATGTGATAATACTTGCCCGGTAGGTAGGCAATGCCTCCCATTCCTTCCTGGAAGCGTGCCACTTTTCGGCGCTTGCGTCCCATAACACCTCTTTGTTCCGGTTTACGATGAACACTTTGTTGTATGGGCTGCATGTAGAAACAAAAAAGGAATGGTCCGGCAATTCTATCACATTGCCGCCTGATGTAAGCAACACCCTGCGCGCGGGCATACTTACTGACATGAGATCTACCGGGCAGGCAAACTCCCATATTTTCCGCAGCGTATCCTTAGGTGTAGCAGGCTCTTTCATTACAACTACCTTGGGTTGCTGTGCCAGGCTACAGCCATTGTCAAAAATATAGAGAAGCCCGTCATCAGACCGCATACAGCTATGCTGCCCGCAAAACATACCAGCACCGGGTTCATCGCCGGTATGTTCGATCTTCCCATAGGCTTTCACTACCTTGCCTGAAGGATAGCTGATCTTAAGTATCTGGCTGATATTGCGGAAGCCAACATACACAAACCCATTTTTCTGATCGAAATAAAAGGAGTTTTCATGAACGTCATATTCGGGCGCGCCATTTATTTTCTTATACTCGGTCATGTCCTGCCCATCAAAATAAGGCCCGGCCTGCCATGACCAAACCTCCTGACCTTTTTCGTCATACTCTAATACATTTCCGAAACGCGGCTTTCGCTGCCGGTGCATCATAGCCTTCATCACCGAATCATTAGCCCCCCTGCGCATAAAGCTGTCGCGGGCCATGGGCAATCTCTTCCTGGCTATGGGCTCAAAACCCAGCACCATATAGTGCCCGTTGCTCAGCCGCGTCAATTCGTGGTGATAACCTTCCAGGGTATCGCTCTTAGTTTTTCGTCCGTTAGCCCCCATCCACAATACCTCACCGCCATAGCTGATCTCATAGGCATCGCCATCCATAAGGAAAGTGATCGTACCCTTTGGCGATAGCTTCAGGTCCCGCACCGAAGCATTTTCACGCACAACACCGTTGAGCGCGGGCAGATACCACACCGCCTGCCCTTTCATGTCATACAACGCCCTGGTGGCGTCAATAAACACATAAGCGTCCTGATATGTTTCGGCAGGTTTGGTCACCCTGATCCTCATTTTTGCAGTATCAAGAAAAGACGAAGTACCGGTTTTGAAAAAATGCATAGTGCCGGTGGCCAGTGTGCGGGGGCCACGCATATACACAACCCTCCAGGTGTACGCACTGTCAAAACGGGGCACTTCTGCTACCAATTGATTTGTATTACCTGAAACAACTTTTATAATGTGTTTGGTAAAAGTATTTTCATTGGTACAGTACCCGCCGGCAATCTCCAATTTGTAATTTTTGGCTTTCAGGCTATCCGGAAACGAAAAACCTATAATACGATAATTAAGTACCGCACTGTCTGATGGCCAGACACGGCCCAATACAGGAAAAGTAACAACCAGAAAAACAATGGAACAGGCTAAAAAAATACGCATACTAATAGCAAAATTGACCGTAAATATACGGTGAATCGGTATAACGGTTTTTGCGTCCTTAAACCGAAAGTTAATATCCGCATCTAATTATTCACAAATATTGATAAAAAAAGATAATTTCAAATTGTCACTGTCTGCATAATCCCTTATTTTTGTGAAAAATTGGCCTGCAGGCAGGGTATGTTATGCCCTGAATTATAAGCCAATAGATAGATACAACATACTAAAATGTTAATACAACGGTCGGAAATAATAAAATACAATGCTTTTAAAAATAGTTCCAATGAAAAACAACCTTAAACTTCTTTCATTTTTATTGCTGGTAGTAAGCGTTGCTGCGCATGCGCAAACATCAACGTTCAACTATACCGGCAGTGTGCAGACATGGACTGTGCCGGTAGGTGTATCCAGCATTGCTATTGATATCAAAGGCGCATCAGGAGGTACTTCTACTTATTACAGCCCCGGCGGCTGTGGCGGAGAGGTACAGTGTACGTTGGCAGTGACGCCCGGACAGGTACTAAATATCTTTGTGGGTGGAATAGGTGGTGATGGCTCCTATTACGGTGCAGGTGCCGGCGGCTATAACGGCGGCGGCAATGGCGGCCTGTCCTTTTTCAGCGGCGGCGCCGGCGGCGGCGGCGCTACTGATATCCGTATCGGCGGTGTCGGATTGGCAAACCGTGTAGCTTCTGCCGGTGGCGGAGCAGGTGGTGGCGATGACTATGGCGGCCTTGAAAATGGCGGCGATGGCGGTGGCGCCGGAACTGCCGGCGACGGACTGGACGGTGGTGCCTATTTTGCATTTACATGTGGTGCAGGCGCAACACCTGTTGCGGGAGGCGCAGGCGCAATAGGCGGTGGTACATCGGGTGTTTCGCTTACGGGCGGTGACGGCGGTGGCTACTTCTTTACTGATGGCGGTGGCGGCGGCGGCGGCTACTTCGGCGGCGGCGGCGGTTATGCCGGCGGTGGCGGTGGCGGCTCGTCATATACAGACCCCTCTATCGCATCTTCGGTAGTGCATATACAAGGTGCCAACTGCGGCAGCGATGGTATAGCCACAATAACCGTATTGTGCACAACGCCTACCGCAGGCCCTATTGTAGGCCCTTCTTCTATATGCCTCGGTTCTACAGTTACTTATACTACCCCTACCAGTACACCGGGCGGCACATGGAGCAGCAGCGCGCCACTTATAGCCACCGTAAACCCGGTAACAGGCGATGTAACCGCAATAGGTGCAGGTCCGTTCACACTAACTTATGACATAGTACTGTCTTGCGGCTCTGCCACTACTTCTTTACCAATTACTGCTATCGCTACTGCCGCGCCTATTTCCGGCGGGCCGGATTCTGTATGCCAGAGTTCGTCAAGCGCTATCAATACAGTTACATTTACAGACCCCACACCGGGCGGTACATGGAGCAGCAGCAATACGGCTGTTGCCACTATTGATCCTACATTTGGGATAGCTATAGCTTCATCTACTACACCGGGCGTTACTACTATCAGCTATACAGTGGGTTCATGCTCTGCTACTGTTGTATTGACGGTCAATCCTTTACCGTCTGCTATTGTTGGTTCGTCTACCGTGTGCAGGTTCCTTACCACCACACTCACAGACCCCACACCAGGCGGCGTATGGAGCAGCACTGTTCCCGCGGCTGCTACAGTTGGTTCTTCTACCGGTGTTGTTACCGGAGTAAGCCTGGGCGCTACCAATATTTACTACACATTGCCTACAGGCTGCGAGGTATCTCAATTTGTGAGTGTGAGCCAGCCACCTTTGCCGATCACCGGCCCCAGTCAGGTATGCGAGGGCAACGCAATAGTACTTACAGAATTAGTGGGTGGCGGTACATGGTCAAGCAGTGCACCAGCCAATGCGTCGGTAACATCCGGTATAGTGACCGGCCTGATGGCTGCCACCGTAACCATTGCTTATACTATGCCTTCATGCCCCCCTGCAACACATGTAGTTACTGTAAACCCGCTGCCGGCGGTTATCACCGGGCCTACAGCTGTGTGTACCGGACTAACTACTACATTGATGGACGCAACACCGGGTGGTGCTTGGTCCAGCAGTGACCCCGCGGTTACGGTATCCTCTACGGGCGATGTGACCAGCAGTGTACCGGGTATATCGGCCACCATTTATTATACACTGCCTACAACTTGCTTTGTGTCTGCAGTGGTCAATGTAAATGTTCCGCCTACTCTTATATTAGCTCCTTATGACACCATTTGTAAAGATGACACCATGACGTTCCACAATGCTACCCCGGGCGGCATATGGAGTACTACAAACCTGGCGATAGCACAGGTTATTGATTCCACCGGGTTTGCTACAGGCATCAGCGCCGGTACTGTGAACGTATCTTACACATTACCTACAGGCTGTTTCGCCGTTAGACCTTTAGTTATTGATCCCCTACTGCCAGGCTCTGTAGGTATTACCTATTCACCGGCCGGCATTATTTGCGACAGCACAATGGTAACCTTTGATGCTAACCCTGTGAACGGCGGCACGGCAACATATATCTGGGAAAAATTCAGTGTGCCGCTGGGCCCTATTGACTCTACAGGTACTTATTCTTATATGCCTACCCATGGCGATGTGATCACCTGTATCATGATGCCACACGGGGTTTGCGCGCTGCATGATACTGTTAGTGATACAGTGGTAATGAATGTTTATCCTAACAATGTAGTTCCTACAGTCACTATCAGCACTACCGGGCCGGATACCGTGGCATATGTAGGCCAGGTGGTTACTTTCTTCTCAGTAGTAACATTTGGCGGCACTATGCCAACTTACCAGTGGTACAGGAATGGTCTGCCGATACCCGGCGCCATAGCATCGTCATACACAACACCTGTATATGCAAGCGATACCTTCTGGTGTGTGGTTAATGGTAACCCTCCCTGCGCTACGGTGCCTACACCTCCGGGTATCAGCAACCAGATCATAATTCATAATTATCTTGGTATCAGCCCGATCGCCAATGGTAACAATGATCTTTCATTGTATCCTAACCCCAACAATGGTAGCTTCACATTAACCGGCCACCTGGCCACATCGTCAAACAACGATGTGTCTTATGAAGTGACCAATATGCTGGGACAAGTAATACAGAAAGGCACGATAACGCCGCACAACGGTGATATAAGCCATGCGATCAATCTTGAAAATATCGCAATGGGGTCATACCTGCTTAAGGTAAATACTGAAAAAGGAAGTGAGACTTTCCACTTTGTTATAGGCAAATAACAATCTATGTTCTCTCTTTATATTGGGGCGATGTCTGCAGACATCGCCCCAACTATTTTATGTCCTGCCTATGTCTTTATTTATATGTATTTCTGAAAAATGATACCGGAATGTAGTATTTCCGGCGTAATCTCAGTTTGACAAATTCGTTTTCAGTAAATACAATTTAAAGTAAACAAAATTTACTTTGTAAATCATTGTAATTAATTTGTTTATGTTATAAAACAATTTATTTTTGTATAAATATAAAAATACCGATGCAAAACGGTATTTTCATTTAACATTTTTCATACGTAATGCGGTAAATATATGACCGCAGGAAATTGAAATTTTATGTAAAACGAAACTGTTTTTTCGAATAACTTAAAAATAGAGCAATGAGAAAAAATTACGCTACCCTTCCACTCGTTTTATGCCTTCTGCTGGCTTGCAACCTGAGTGCCTTAGCTCAATCATCAACAACAACATTTACCTACACAGGTGCTGTTCAGACCTTTACAGTGCCACCCGGGGTCACGAGTGTTGTGGTGAATGCAAAAGGCGCCTCCGGCGGCCTCAATGGCCAGGCATTTCCGGGAGGAAGCATGATAGATAGCCCCGGTCATGGTGCATGTGTTGTATGTACGCTGGCAGTAACACCCGGAGATGTACTTAACATTTATGTTGGCGGTCACGGACATGATGCTACAACATCTGTTCCGGGCAGTGGTGGCTATAATGGCGGCGCCAGCGGCGCACTGGGCTATGTGCCTTATGCGGGCGGCGGCGGCGGTGGCGCATCTGATATTCGTATGGGCGGAACAGCCCTTGCCAACCGTGTGGTAGTGGCTGGTGGTGGTGGTGGTGCCGGTGGCAACTATTTTTTACCCGCTATCAGTTATGATCGCGGTGGCGATGGCGGTGGCACTACCGGTGAGGCCGGATCTGACGGTGGCACTGTGGGAGGCCCCGGAGGCGGTGGTGGCGGTACGCCATCATTAGGCGGATCACCCGGCAGCTATTCCGGTTGGGGCACAGGCAGTTCCGGCGCGTTGGGTGTAGGTGGCGCCGCAGGTTCTCCGTCCGGCGGCGGTGGTGGCGGCGGCGGCCTTTATGGCGGCGGCGGGGCCAGCTGGGGCGGCGGTGGCGGCGGATCGTCTTATACCGATGGTTCCCTGGCTACTGCTGTAACACATACGCGTGGTTGTAACATTGACAGGGACGGTGAAGTTTCTATAACAGTAACCTGTACACCACCCGTTGGCGGGGCCATAGTAGGCCCACCAAATTTCTGTGAGAACACAACAACAACTTATACTAACCCCACCGGCACAACCGGTGGCACATGGAGTTCCAGCATTCCGGGCGTTGTATCTATAGACCCTGTTACAGGTGATGCATTCGGTGTGTCTCCAGGCACTACAGTACTTACTTATTCCATAGTACTCAGCTGTGGCAGCGCTACTACGAGCACTATAGTTACCGTAGACCCTGCACCCGCTCCTATTGGCGGCGGCCCGAATTCGGTATGCTTAAGCACATCCACCTCTATCAGTACTGTCACCTTTACCGATGCCACACCCGGCGGTGTATGGTCAAGCAGCTCACCCGGTGTAGCAACAATTGACCCCACATTTGGTATCGCGATAGCGTCTTCTACAACAGCAGATACCACCACCATCAGCTATACCGCGGGTGGATGCAGTTCTACCGTTGTATTGACTGTGAATCCGCTTCCATCGCCTATTGTAGGGCCTTCGCAGGTATGCCGTTTCCTGACCACTACTCTTACAGACCCTACACCGGGCGGCGTATGGAGCAGTTCTGTTCCGGCAGCAGCCACTGTAGGCTCAAGCACCGGTATCGTAACCGGCATAGGCCTTGGCGCAACTAACATTGATTACACTTTACCAACCGGGTGCGAGGTATCCCAGTTTGTAAGCGTTACACAGCCACCGCTGCCCATTACCGGCCCAAGCCAGGTGTGTGAAGGTAATGCCATAGTGCTTACCGAACTTGTAGGAGGCGGTGTATGGTCAAGCAGTTTGCCATCTAACGCGTCGGTAACATCAGGGATCGTTACGGGCCTGATAGCCGCTACAGTCACCATATCATACACTACGCCTGCGTGCCCTCCGGCAACGCATGTGGTGACCGTAAATCCTATACCGGCCATTATTACCGGCTCTACAGCTATATGCACAGGTGTCACAACCACATTGTATGATGCCACACCGGGTGGCGCATGGTCCAGCAGCGATCCTGCGGTAACGGTTTCATCTACCGGTGATGTGACCAGTTCTACCACCGGCATTTCAGCTACGATATACTATACACTCCCAACCACATGTTTTGTATCTACTATGGTTAACGTGAATGTACCACCAACCCCTATTTTGGGTGCGGATACCATTTGCCAGGGCGTAGATACTTCGCTCACCAATGCAACTCCCGGTGGGATATGGAGTACTACAGATCTGGCCATAGCACAGGTAATTGATACATCCGGTGTTGTGACCGGCATAAGCGGTGGTACAGTAAATATATCCTACACATTGGCCACCGGTTGTTATGCAGTGAAAACATTTGTTGTAGATCCTCCGGTAGCGGGCGGTGTTACCATAACCAGCAGCCCCGGCGGTATCATATGCGAAGGTACACCTGTTACATTCACCGCCACTGCCGTAAATGGCGGCACACCAACATTTATCTGGCAGCGTTTCAGTGTGCCACTGGGCGGCGTTGACTCCACCGGCATTTTGGTAGATACGCCGATACATGGCGATGCTATTATGTGCTTTATGATGCCGCACGGTGTTTGCGCATTGCACGATACAGTAGGTGATACTATAGTACTGAATATATACCCTAACAATGTGTCTCCATCGGTGGTCATATCTACGACCGGACCGGATACTGTTCACTACGTTGGCGAGGTTGTTACATTCTTCTCAGTGGTAACTTATGGCGGTACAATGCAAACGTACCAATGGTATATGAATGGTGTTGCCATTACCGGTGCCACCAATTCGTCATATACTACACCGGTTTACGCAAGCGATACATTCTGGTGCGTAGTAAACGGCAACCCGCCATGCTCCACTACTCCTGTCCCTCCTGGGATCAGCAACCAGATAATCATACATAACTACCTGGGTGTAGACCCGATATCTAACGGCAACAACGAGTTTACACTGTTCCCTAATCCTAACAATGGTAGTTTCACTTTGAGTGGCAAGGTTACATCTGCCGGCGGTGATGTAAATTACGAGGTAGTAAACATGCTGGGCCAGTCGGTATACCGCGGTAGAACGACGGCACAGAATGGTAAAGTACGGGCTTCAATTGAGATGGGCGATACTGCCCAGGGGTCCTACCTGCTGCGTGTTAATACCGACAAAGGCACGGAAACATTCCACTTTGTTATTGGGCGATAATATAATAGTACTTTCAAAAAGAGCAGGCTTGTTGGCCTGCTCTTTTTTTATGCCGTGTGCTAAAAAAGAACATCCCCGGTTTCACGGGGATGTTGCTGTTATTTATAATAGCTGATCTGCTAATTGTAGGTCATTTGTTTTTCCTTCTGTCGTTTTACCTGGCTCACCAGCGAATTAAAAGCTACATCAAATGATTCTTCAAACGTCTTACTCTGGTGCTTTACGAAGTACGAATGCCTGGGCACATGGATCTTGATCTCTGCAACCTTGTCCCGTACATGCTGCGACAGATTATCCAGCTTTAAATACACCTCAGCGCCTATTATCTTATCGTGAAATGTCTTTAGTTTTTCTATCTTGGCATTTACATGCTCAAGAAGCTTGCTGTCTGCATCAAAATGCACTGTCTGAATCTGAATGTTCATAGTTTTCTATTTTGGTTAAAAAATTCACCCTCTCGGATGATTTTGCTTATGAATTTCTTTTAGTTTGTCAATATTATTATGGGTATAAACCTGTGTGGCCGCAAGACTGCTATGCCCCAGCAAGTCCTTTATAGCCTGTATGTTGGCCCCGTTATTCAGCAGGTGCGTTGCAAAAGTATGCCGAAGCACATGGGGGCTTTTCTTTTCCAGTGTGGTTGTAAGGCCCATATACTGCGTAACAGTACGGTATATGTAGCCCGCATAGAGCGGTCTTCCATTTTCAAGGTTCAATAGAAAATCTTCATCCCATACCTCCAATTTACGCTTTGCTTCGATATACTCACGAAGAGTATCAAGCAGTACCGCACTTAATGGTACCAGCCGTTCTTTTCCGCCCTTACCCATTATCCTTACCTGGTTCAGGCTCCATTCTACGTCCTTTTCCTTCAGTTGCAGTAGTTCGTTACGCCGCATACCAGTAGAATACAACAATTCGCAGATCAGCCTGTCGGTAAAGCCTTTGAACCCCTCCCGGAATTGCACCTCTTCCAATAACTGCTGCGATTCTGACTCTTTAAGGTATACAGGCAAACGTTCGGGCAAACGCTGAGCGTGAAGCTGCCTCACCGGGTTCTTATCGGCAAGACCAAGTTTTCTAAGGTATTTGTAATAAGCGCTGAGACTTGATATCTTCCGGTTTATCGTGCGGGCTGTTTGTTTGCTGCCCTTCATGCCGGCAAGCCAACCCCGTATGTGAAAATGAGTTATGAGCTTTAACTCGTTAAAACCGAATTCCTGGGAGAGATAATCCCGGAATTGTTCAATGTCTTTTTGATAGGCTGTTATCGTATGAGCAGAGTATCTTTTCTCAAATCTCAGGTATTGTATAAAATCCGTTAGCCTTTCGTCAAACATAGAAAACCCGCTATTGTAAATTTACGAATTTACAATAGCGGGGACAAATATTGTTATTAATATACGAAGACTATTCGCCCATTTCTCCGTTAGCCATTTGCTGCTTGTAAACGGCTTTGAGTATTTCTGTGCGGCGCCTTACTGATGGCTTTGTGAAAGACTGACGGTCACGAAGCTGGTTGAGAACACGTGATTTCTCGTACTTCTTCTTGTACTTCTTGAGCGCCTTGTCAATGTTTTCGCAATCTTTGGAATCTATTATCAGCATGATATATACCCCCTTTTGATAATTGAGGAGTGCAAAGGTAATGATTAATGTTATTTAAACAAATTTTTTTGCCTCGTTTATTCAGCTTCCAACATAAATACATTGGCGCTTTGATCAATATTGACAAGCTGGTACTTAAGATAGCTTAGTGTCCATGTCCTTTGCTTTGGAGACCACTTAATGAGCACTGTACCTTTTACAGCCCCGGTGATAGATCCTTCATCATTATAGATAGGATCAACAGTATAGATCAGGTTGAGGCAATCCTTGCGAAGACGGCTTGGCTTCTCTTTCACCAACGCCATTGCCTCTTTTTTCGCTCTTGAAAGCGCTATTGGTTGCTCCGGGGCTAACTCACCGGCTCTGTATAGTTTCGGGCTTAAGTTAAACTCAAGGCGCTCTGTAGGATTAGTACCCGCATCGATAAAACTTTTATCGTATAATACCGTATCCTTGCTCGTCTGCGCAAAGGCTGAAACAGTGCCCATAAATAAGGCGACCAAAATGATGATCTTTTTTGCCATGGATTGTGTTATTTGATGGTTAATTGTCGCTTTAATATAACAAAGTTTGCGACTTGTTAAAAATATGTTTTGCCAAAGATAGGAAATTGGACTGTTATAACGGTGAGAGACATGTTACTTTAGATTGAAATTTTTTGCTAATTTTTACCTCGGGTTACCATACGAATAAGGCACACGCATATAATATTAACGACTATGTAAGTTTGTGCCAACGATCTCTGTTAGGAATCTGAAACTGACTAGTTTTTCTCCTTAGCTACTTCCGAGACATAAAACATCACTAAACCCGCCCAAAACACTACTAAAGGATAATTCCCCTGCAGCCGGTATTTGTTACTTTTATATCAGATAGCCCCCAAGATCATACAAATGAAAATATACATTATCAACCAGGAAAAAAATTTTCAAGCGCACCTGCAACGCCTCCGACAAGCCCCGGTAATTCATTATGATATATCACAGCTAAAAGAAACAAGGTCACAAATAACAATCAATACACCGAAAACATTCCATGAGATTGATCTTACTGCGCTACACGATTACTCCATATTCCCGGGTAATATAATGACCAGCCTGCCGCAGTGGAAAAATGAAAAAAGGGCCATGCTACCGGGAGATACCATTGTGCAGCAGGTATTCATTCCCCCTTTCGGTCCTATTTCGCAAAAGATCGTATTTGGGGTGCGGATAAATAAGATCATTGATGAACCCGGGCGGATAGGTTACAGCTATGAAACGCTGGAAGGCCATGTGGAAAAAGGCGTATCCACTTTCACCGTAGAAAAAACAGCCGATGGAAAGATCATTTTCTGTATACACACCTATTCAGCACCGGCTACAGTGCTTACAAAAATACTAGGGCCAGTGTTCTCTGTGCCTTACCAGGCCTATTGCACAAGGCAGGCACTGATGAATATGAAAAAGCAATTAGAACAATAGCATCATATTTTAAACAATGGAAGTAAAATTCAGGAAAGCCGTGGCCGCAGATGCTGCAACAATATCACATCTGTCAGAACAATTGGGCTATCATTGTGATCCGGAGCAAACAACCGCACATTTACTGGCATTGCACGACAGCAAAAATGACGCAGTATATGTGGCGACAAACAAGGACAATATTGTGGGCTGGATGCATATCTTTTACGCAGTGCGGATAGAAAGTGCTCCTTTTTGTGAGATAGCAGGGCTGGTTGTTCACGAAAATTACAGACGAAACAGCATTGGCCGGTTATTCATAAACCTGGCCAATACGTGGTGCCGTGAAAAACAATGCCCTTCGCTTAGGGTGCGATGCAATGTGCTCCGCGCCGCAAGTCATCGATTCTACGAACGCATCGGTTTCACAGAGGTGAAAGAACAAAAGGTTTATAAGATGGAACTGTAACCACGCAAACTGCTATGCACTAAACAATACAACTGCCGCAGCATGAAAAATACCACAAACGTGGTATTGCACAGGCCAGCAAGGAGCGTATTTTTGAATCAAAAAAAGATGAAAAAAGCACTCGTTATAATAGTTGCCTGCATTGTAATGCTCGCTAGCCGGAAGGCAGACGCGCAGTATAGCAACAGGGTAAACATGGTACTGCTGGCGGGTTATTCGCTCCCACTTGCCAGAATGAGCGATTATTATGACGGCGGATTTCAAAGCAATCTGAAAACGGTATATTCCATCAGCAAGAGAAGCTCAGACATACGAATTGGTATTGTAGCCAATACCGGCTATTACAGGTTCGGAGGGAAAATATGGTATGACCTATACTCCGGCAACACGTATAAATCTACCAGCTTTGGGGTAATACCGCTGCATGCGGGGCTAAGGTTTGACTTCGGGCACACAAAATCAATGCCCTATGGTGTGTACTGCTCGCAGGACTTCGGGTTGACGTATGTGGATGGCCCAACCGGCGGATCAAGATACGGCCACACATTTGAGATCGGAGGGCTCATCAGCAGATTTGACATGGCAATGGCCTTCCACACATGGAAAGGAAGTACCGGAAACAATTTCCGCTATTTTACATTCAGCCTTGGCATAGTACTCTTCTGATGCGTTTTCCTTCGCAACCGGCTCGAAATCATACTACCGGTATTTCCAAAATAGTCCATTATGTCTATTTTAGCTTCGCGTATTATCAGTTACATGACCAGGAAGCTAAAAAAAGATATTGTCCCCGGCTTAGCCATACCCTCCAATCAGCCTGCCGGCACAAGCACTGCCAACAGCAGGCTATCCATACAGAGCTTCAGGATACAGGCGTTGTTGCTGGTGCTTATCGCAGTGATATTTTATTGCAACACCTTTTCGCACGAATCAGCATTTGATGACCGCATGGCCATTACTGACAACGAATATGTGCAGCAGGGCACTGCCGGCATAAAGGATATACTGACCAGCGATGCGTACCAAAGCTACCTTGAACAAAAGAATGGCAGCAACCAACTGGCAGGGGGGCGGTACAGGCCTTTGTCGCTGATAACATTTGCCATAGAGCAACAAATAATGGGTGTCAGCGATAGCCATGAACAACCCGACGAACACGAAAAAAGGGTAGCCGCCGAAATGAGCGTTCGACATATTGTCAACGTATTGCTGTATGCATTATCACTGATTGCCCTGCTCATTTTTTTCAGGAAAGTAGTGTTCCCGGATAATAATGTGGCGGCATTGCTTTCGGCGCTCATATTCGCTATTCACCCTATTCATACAGAGGTGGTGGCAAATGTAAAAAGCCGGGACGAAATATTATCAATGCTGTTCATAGCGCTCACCTTCATCAAGTCATTCAGCTACAGGGCTACGCACAAGACATCAGACCTCGTTCTTGCCTGCCTGTGTTTTTTTCTCGCGCTGCTGTCTAAAGAGTATGCGGCAATGCTTCTGATCTTATTGCCTTTGTCTTTCTACATCATCAGGAAAGACCCGGCAGCCACAAGTATCAGGGCCGTGCCGGTGATGCTTATACCGCTGGGTTTATACCTGGCCCTCCGTCTCTCTTCGGTATCCGCAGCCGCGGCAGGCGCTGAAAACAACATCATGAACAACCCATACCTGTATGCTAACGGCCTGCAAAAAGCCGCAACTATATTACTGGTGCTTCTTGACTACCTGCGGCTGCTGGTGTTTCCGGATGTGCTGATAGCAGACTACTCCTACAATCAAATACCCTACACTAATTTTACCAACCCCCTTGTGTGGCTCTCCATAGCGGTATACGCCGGATTGATAATAAGCATGGTAGCCTGGCTGAGGAAACGCCACATTCTGTGTTTTGCCATTGCCTTTTATCTCGTAAACCTGCTACTCATTTCCAACATATTGTTCAATATAGGCGCGCCAATGGGTGAGCGCCTTATTTATCATTCATCCGTGGGCTTTGCTATTGCCGCAGGGTGGCTGCTGCAGCGTGGGTTTGCAAAGCTGAATATCGCTACCATATCGCGTTTCGGACTGGCAGGCTTTATGGTCATATTGATAGTCGTATCCGGCTTTAAGACCATAGACCGCAACAGAGACTGGAAGAATGACTTCACGCTGTCTATGGCAGATGTGGCCAAAGCTCCTAACAGTGTTCTGCTCAACAACAATGCCGCGGCCGCCTGCATGGCTAAGGCAAAAGAAAACGTGAAAGACGAACAAGCAAGAAGCATATGGCTTGTAAAAGCAACGGGATACTTTGACAAGGCCCTGCTGATCAATCCTAAACACGACCTTGCCCGCCTGAACAGAGGGCTGTGCTATTACAACACCGGGCAGCCGGAGAAGGCATTAGCTGACTGGGATAGTGTACGAAAGTCTGAGCCACAGTATGAAAACCTCCAGAAATATCTTTCCATTGTCAGCCGATATTTTTTCAGTAAAGGAATGAGCTACAGGGCTGAAAACAAGTCAGACTCTGCCATCATCGCGTTTACTGAAAGCGCGGATGCTGTACCCACTGCCCATGAACCATGGTTTGAACTGGGTAAGACATTATATGCCGCCGGACGATACCAGGAAGCGCTTTCTGCCCTGAATAGATCTGTAAGCCTTGCTCCCAACGACCAGGACGCCATGAATCTCATAACGCAGATCAACGCTATGCCCGGCATGCATGTAAAGCCCGAATAAAAAGCGGAGACCAGGGTCTATGGTTTCACCACTATTGTCTTATCAGATCCGGCTACAAGTCTGCCAATGGGCTCAGAAAACCGCTCAAGCCCATGCGCGGCAAGTACTTTTATCACTTCCGCTTTATCTGCCTCGGCCACTGCTATCAGCAGCCCGCCATTGGTCTGCGGATCAGGAAGTAAGCTAAATGCTTCCATCACGTCTACCCCGGGCTCAAATGTTATTTTAGTGCTGTACGCGTTCCAGTTTCTGAACGTGGCATCAGGACCTATCCTTTGGGCCATATAATCTTTCACACCATCCATCACCTTGATCTGTGAATAGTATATTTCCGCCGACAGGCCGCTGCCTTCTGCCATCTCTACAAGGTGGCCGGCCAACCCAAAACCTGTCACATCTGTGAGCGCATGAACCCCGGCGATCTTACCAAGGGCCTCGCCTGCCTTGTTCACAATAGCCAGTTGTTGAACTAGTATGCCATAGTGCTCCTCTGCGAGAACACCCCTTTTTAAGGCAGATGATAATATGCCGCTGCCCAGTGGCTTAGTAAGAAACAAAAGGTCGCCTTCCTTAGCTGTGCTGTTCTGCTTCAGATGCCGGATATCGCACAAGCCCGTGACTGCAAGGCCAAAAACCGGCTCGGTGGTAACAATACTATGCCCACCCGCCAGGGGGATACCCACCTCGCTGCATACAGCCCGGGCCCCTTCCAATACCTGCCGTGCCACATCTACCGGTAACTGCTCTACCGGCCAGCCAAGGATGGCGATAGCCATTACCGGCCTGCCCCCCATAGCATATACGTCGCTTATAGCATTTGCCGCGGCAATACGCCCGAAGTCTGCGGCATCATCAACTATAGGAGTAAAAAAATCTGTAGTAGAGATAAGTGCCGTACCATTTCCCAGATCATACACCGCGGCATCATCTTTAGTATTATTGCCGACTATCAGCGCATCGTTAAATGGCTGCGGCAAGGCGGTCTGCAATATTTCTTCCAGCATAGCAGGCGCTATTTTACAACTACAGCCACCCCCTTTTGCATATGCGGTCAGTTTTATTTTTTCGTTGGTCAATTCCATTTCAGATCGTTGTTAAGATTTTTATTGTTGTTGCGCGCCTGCGGTGGCGGCAGCCAGCACACGGACACTGTTAGACTTTGCATCCACTCCCTCGCAAGGAATAACGGTAAGTAATTCATCGAGTTGATCACGGTTGTTTAGCCCATGCGCGTAAAATTTATCATAGTATGCAAGTAATATTCTAAATGCCCCGGTATAGTTATCCTCATTGAGGAAGCTGATAACATTTTTTGTATTAAGCCCTCCAAGTCTTTTCCTGATGCGTGTTGTGGCGTCGATGAGGTCTTCCTTTCTATACTGCCCATATGAGGCGGTGATGTATTTTAGCCGCTCTTCAAAAGGGATATCTAAGAAGTATACCGGTGAGCCGCGCATGGCGTTCCAGAAAGAGAGTGGCATATTTATGTCACCTATCCGCCTGCTTTCATCTTCCAGCCATACAGGCCTGCTGCCATATGCGCGCAACTTCAGCGCCAGTATATTTTCAAACATTTCGGGTGAAGGCTGTTTCAATTCACCTAGATCACCAAATGCCGAGCCTTTGTGATGCGCAATGCCCTCGAGGTCTATCACAGCCTGCCCTCTTGACTCAAACTCCCTGAGCATGTCCGTTTTTCCTGAACCGGTATAGCCACCCAGAATCCGAAATGTATACTGTTTTTCGAACTGCCGCAACACGAAGTTTCGGAATGCTTTGTAGCCGCCTGCCAGTGTATATACCCTGAACCCATAGAGGTCTAACAGCCAGGCCACACCTGCACTACGCATACCGCCACGCCAGCAGTGTACCAGCACCGTTGTTTTTTCGTCAATGCCATCCATATCTGCACCTGAAGACCTTGCCGACTTCGCTATCTCTTCTACTGCCTCTACCATAGCCCTCATTTTCACCCCAAAATAGTCCAGCCCTATCTTTATGGCCTGCTCCCTGCCTTGCTGCTTGTAGGCTGTACCTACCACTTTACGCTCCTCATCTGAAAACAGCGGCAGACTATACGCCCCCGGTATGCAGGCGTGCGCATACTCACCCGGACTGCGAACATCTAGAACGGGATGCTTCACAGACAATGTGAGGAACTCTTCTATACCTATCTTACTGATCACGTGTGCAAAGTATAATTTTCGTAGGAATGATAATCCGGCACTATTAAATATCTCAAATACATAATTATTATAATTATATTAGGTATTTTCCAAAACGGCTATGAAATATGAAAAACAAATTTTAGTTTAGCATAAATTGCTAATGAATTGTTAATGATAAAAATGAAGTTAATTTTATAAAAATGAAAATAAACAGCAAAAAATAATCTCATTAACCAATAAATAACAATTACCCCCTCCGCCATTCTAAAATGATACCATAACAATTTAAAATTGAAGCAAATGGATTCTGTATCAGTTATTGTGATCCTGACACTGGGGATAACTTTCCTATCGCGCAAGAACCATAAAATGAATTCGAGAAAGGCGAAGAGGAGCAGCAGGTCTTACGAGGCATGGAAAAGGAGCCGGAAAATGAGGTACCAGTAATACCTGACCTGTGAGCGCCGAGGGCAAAGCACCCATTATTTTATCACATCTTCCACATCCTCATCCCCCTCGAGGTTGTCCATCTGGCTCATTATCTGCGGGTAGCGCCACTGTACCCGCCTGCTCATTGGTACCACACTGAATTTTTTAGGATTTGGCAGGCAGGCGATGATCATAGCTGCCTCAGCACGCGAAAGGTTTTTGGCAGATTTATGAAAATACTTTTGCGCCGCCGCCTCTATACCAAAGATACCCGGCCCCATCTCTATCACATTGAGGTACACCTCCATTATCCTTCTTTTACCCCAGGTCTTCTCTATGAGCCAGGTAAAATAAAACTCCGGCGCCTTACGCACATAGCGGCCCCAGCCGCTGCCCTGCCACAGGAAAACATTTTTTGCCGTTTGCTGGCTGATGGTACTGGCGCCGCCACCTGCCACACGCTTTTTCTTTTTTTTCGATGGCTTTGCATTCAGGCTTTTGTCTAGTGCTTTCCAGTCAAAGCCATCGTGCTCGGGAAAAAGCTGGTCTTCGCTGGCTATGGCGGCCAGTTTCACATTACGTGATATCTCGTCCCAGCTCACATAGTCGCGGTGAAGGCCGTAGCCACCCAGGAGGCCATCCAACTGGGTAATAGTAACGGGCGGCATCATCCACCGGCATAACACCATGTATAATGTGGAGGAAATGAACAGAATAAGAATGAAACGGAGCACAAACCGGAAAAACCTTCTTACCGGCGACCCTGATTTTTTTGCCATAGGTGAGTAAAAGTAAAACTTTCTTAAAAAGAATAATGGTCAATTATTTTTTTGGATTCAGCGGGTTGTCACATTGGCCTTACGTTCTCTTTTTTGCTTACTTTCGGACAACAATAAATCTCTATGAGCACACAAGCAGGAATAGGCTCCCGGGTAGACCACCAGCATTTCGGGAAGGGGGTGATAGTGGATACGGCATCTGAATTTTATATTATCTGGTTCAAATCGCAGCAGGGTACCAAGAGCATAAGCAAAGACTATGACGGGCTGAAGATAACCGATGAAGTAAGCGGCGAAGCGGCCGGCGGCGAGACTATAACACTGGCAGATATAGAACAGGCGCTGAACAATATACTGGACCAACGGCTGCACGAGATGCAGATAGTACCGATAGCGCCGAGATGGAAACGCGGCAACATGATACTGAAACCCGGCGACGCTACCTTACAATCGAAAGAAGTGCCGATAGAAACCTTCTTCCATAAAATAGTGATGGTGCGTGACCGCCTGCGTGTGATGGAGCAGAAAATAAACGCGCACAAACTGCTGGCCGATGATGAGAAGGTAGACCTGCAGCAGTACATAACGGCGATATACGGCTCGCTGACCACCTTCAATATACTGTTTAAGGAACCGCACCACCAGTTCAAAGGGATGGGCGGAAAGAATGATGAGTAAATACCTGAGTATTGCATATAGATACGCTTGTATGGCACGATCAAAAAATATTACTTTTATACGATGAAACTTATTTATGCCGCCCTGCTGGCAACACTGTCAGTAAATACCGTTGTCGCACAGGACTCGGTCATGTTCCGTAAGATCTCAGACGAGATCATGTTGCACGGAAACTGCTATAACGACCTGCGTGTACTATGCAAGACAGTAGGCCACCGCATCAGCGGATCGCCGGCGGCCGCGAAGGCGGTAGCCTGGGGCGAGAAAGCAATGAAGCAGGCGGGGGCCGACTATGTGTGGCTGCAGGCCTGCGATGTGCCCTACTGGTACCGCGGCAAGGAAAGCCTGTACCTGAAAATGGACGGCAAGTACGAGCCGGTAAGCGTGCTGTCGCTGGGTAACAGCGAGGGCACCGGCGGCAAAACCCTTGAGGCGCCCGTGATCATGGTACAGAACTTTGACGAGCTGAACGCGCTGCCTGATTACAAAGTGAAGGGGAAGATCGTATTCTTCAACTACCGGTTCAGGCAGGACTTCATCTTCACATTCCAGGGCTATGGCGACGCAGTGAAGTACCGCGGCGGCGGCCCCAGCGCGGCAGCCAAAAAAGGCGCCGTAGGGGTGATCATCCGCTCTATATCTACGGGCGAGGATGACTACCCCCATACCGGTGGCACGTACTACCGCGACTCATCTAAAAAAATACCCGCCATGGCAGTGGGCAATAAAACCGCCGACAAACTGGAAGCCGCATGCCGCAAGGGCGATGTGTCTGCCAAAATAAACAGCGAATGCCATATGATGCCTAAAATGGTACGCTCTTACAATGTGATAGGCGAAATAAAGGGTACACAATCGCCGGAGCACATAATAACAGTAGGCGGCCACCTGGACTCATGGGATGTAGGCGAAGGCGCCAATGACGACGGCAGCGGCTGCGTACAGGCCATAGAGATCATAAGGGCATTCAAGGCGCTGGGTATAAGGCCCACATGCACTATACGCGCCGTTCTTTTCATGAATGAAGAGAACGGGCAGAAGGGCGGCCAGGCCTATGCCGACTCGGCGGTTGCCAACCATGAACATCATGTGATAGCCATAGAAACAGATGCCGGCGGCTTCTCGCCACGGGGCATAGGGTTTGAAATGAGCAAGGACCAGAAGGAACACCTGCTCAGGTACAAAGACCTGTTTCTGCCGTATGGCGTTTATGACTTCTCACGCGACGAAGGCGGATCGGACATATCGCCCATTCATGAAAAACTATCGGTGCCGCTTGCCGGGCTGATGCCTGACCCGCAACGTTACTTCGACCTGCACCATACTAACAATGATGTATTTGAGAACGTGAACCACCGCGAGCTGAAACTGGGCGCCGTAGTGCTGGCACAACTGATATGGCTGATAAGCGAGCGCGGGCTGTAGCCTCGAAGCAACCGGCACAGTGATCAGTAATCGTTTTTGAGGGGATTGTTCTGCCTGCGGAAATCACCTCTTTTCCATGCTTCAAAAAACTCGCCCCAGGCTATGGGGTTAAGAATATTCATAGGCTGCTGCTGGCCGTAGTAAACGGCCTCACGCGCCTGCTGCTGCAATACCCTGGATTGTGACTCATGGCCATCGTGGGGCAGTGTGTAGGCAAGTACACGCAGCAGGTAGGCATCTGTGTTTTTACGGGCAAGCTCATACTGATCGTTAGGTATATGCCAGAAACGAAAAGCATAATCGAAACCTTCTTTAGTGGGTAACGGCTTGATGATGGTCTCCGGCAGGTAGAAGGTATCCTGCACCATAAGCTGGATAAGTGAAAAATACTGGCCCTTAAGGTCTTTCTTTACCACAAACTCCTTGGGGCGAAAGCCGAGGCAACTGAACTGTAGGGTATCGCCTTTGTAGCAGACTACAGAAAATACCCCGGTATATGCCGACTCCACGCCACGGTTCTTATTTTTTACGGTGATGGTCACATTTGGCACGGCACGGAGGCTGTCAGCGGTCATGGTAACACCGTTGATCTGAATGATACCCTCGGGGGTGTTCTGCGCCATGGCCGAACCGGGAATGAGTGTGCAGCTAAGCGCCGCTATGCAAAAAGAAAAAAATCTATTCATAAAGTATTACAAAGCTATGTGGTTTTGCTAATTTATCTATGTGGCCGATGTTATAAAAGATATAATATTAAAATGGTGCCACTATGCCGGATACATATCCGGCAGCACGTCTCCTTCGCTAGAGCTATGGCGCGAGGTTGTTGGTGTTCTTCACCAACAACGGCGGAAAAGCTACGGCGACCACAGTAAGTGTAGCCCCATGCCCCAGAAATAAAACATTGCCCCATGTTTTTATTGAAAATCAATTACTTATGCGAAAACATTGCCCCATCATTGCCCCATAGAAAATGATTATGGGGCGAATAGGTAATGCTTATATGGCCTTTATGACCTTAATAATACCCGATAAAATGCAATATGACTATTGCAAAATGGGGAGCGGCTGTGTGCCATGATATGGCTTAGTGAGCCGGGATATTTTGTGGTACAAAGGTGTGACAGGTTTGCGGCTTTGCCAAAAGAAAGTTTTATGATAGTACGGATTTCGGTCTGTCATAGAAAAAAGTTTGCGAGTAGCAACCACATAAAAAGAGGGCGTATCTATACGATACGCCCTCTGCTAAATGAATATTACAGTTACAGCACGAAAATACGGACGTCGTAATTCTGCACCATGATGTAGGTGGCTATGCCACCGTGCGTGGTTACAACGATCTGGGTGTCGCCTGTCTGCAGTGAGTTGAATGTCCAAACGATATTGGTGTTTGAGATCTCGGCTGTCACCATTTCGAGCATGGTCTTATCGTACTGGATATCCACGCTGCCAAACTCAGGTACACGGGCACCGGCAGTGATGTTAAACGGCTCTTTGAACAATACGTTCAGCTTAGTGTCGTTTGGTGAGGTTGTAGTTACCGCGGCATCGGCAGGTACTTTGGCGGTATCTGCGGCTGAAGCGGCCACGAGATCGGTATGCGGCGGTACGTATCCTGTATAATGTATCGGTACAAGTTCACCTTCTGGATGGTTGGCAGTAACGATCAGCACTGAGCCGGAGGAAAAATGAGGCTGTGGCAGGTGGATGGCAAAAGCCTGGTTGAAAGAATAAGGCTGATCCTTGCCGGTGAGCGGACCAGTCCATGCCATCAGCGTGAATTTAAGTCCGCCGACAAACGGGTCTCTACGGAAGTTGAAGCCGTAAGTAGCGCCCTTTACCACGCCTTCGGCGTAAAGGATGAGTTTCTGCTGTTTTGTGTCGTACAAAGCGGCTAATTTGTTAGCCGGAATGATTCCTAAAAATCCCATGGTATAGAATTTGAAAAATTTGTGCCTACTCTGGACCAGATTTTCGGCTTCCTCTGTTTACTTTCTTACCGGTGAAAGAAGATATGCAAACGTATAAAGGATGGCAGAAGCGGGCATCAGTAGAAACACCGAAATAGTGTGCGTAGAAGTACGGGAATTTTTTGAGGGGAGATTAGGTGAATATAGAGACGTTCAGTACATAAAGCCCCGTAGTCTTACCTTGACAATGCAATTGTGCATTAACAAATTATTAAAGATTTACCGTTTTTTACCCGTAAAAAAAATGCCCCTGAAAGCATTCTTTTGCTTTGTTAGAATTTGAATATCAGCAAAATGTACTTTGTCAACAAACATTAGCTTCCTTGAATATTATTTGCCGAGCGAATTAAAATTGTTAATTTAACACAAATTGCAATGAGCCTACACATGCCGTCACTTGAGCATCAATCCATATTAAACTCCCTGCCCGGAAAGATAGCTCATATCTATGATAATGATTCGCTGGATAGTCATTTAAAACATGATGTAGTCTGTAGATTGATAGCAAAAAGCATAGGTGCAAATGCTGTTTCTATTTTGCTCTACAATGGCCCGACCAATAAAATATACTGCGCAGGGCGATATATCGATCCCCTGCTATCGAAGGCGAAACCAGTAAGAGGAGATAAATACGGCACAGCGATAGTGCGCCTGATGAAAAATATTGATATTTTCGAATTTTTAAAAATAAACCCTGAAAAGTTCAAAAAGGATATTTCACCCGGTATAATACGAGACCTTTATCAAGACTATATTAATAGCTACGAATTCTCGAATCCAGTAAAATCCTCATTTAAAATATTTAGCCGTCTTGCACAAGCATACAGTACCGTGGAACGCAGAGAGAAACTGGAACAGGAGTACACTGAATATTCTAAAACAATACGATCCGATACTTATCCTATTTTGTCACTTAACAACCCACTGCGACGTAATGAGATATCGGTGACCGGAACATATTATCACGCACTGACACATTCTAAAAGTATCAGTGAATTTAAATCCTTGTTGTCGCCACATTCTGGCATAAAGATTGACCCCGACTATATTATTGTTGCTCCGTTAAAAGGTTATTTATTCCCAAGAATATCGAGCAAGAACCTTAAGACAAATCTAAAAGTAGAAATTAAGTCTGATGCCCTTTATATAGGGATACCACTTTATGCTAACAGACGACCTATTGGGATACTTAGGTTATCATTAAATAATCGTTTGGAAGTAAAAATACCTATATCAGAGAATAATAGCTTAACTGAAAAGTCAGAGACATATGAGTGTAGCAATCACCAGGAAATTATTGACTACATAAAAAAAACTGTAAATATTCAGGGACTTTCTTACATGCTTTCCCTTTTGATAAATAATCTACTTTACACTGACGGGATGAGGGATATATCATTAAAAGATGCCCTTAAAGGTAAAATTGATAACCTCCCCGAAATAGCAAATGAATTGGTCAACATCATAAATTGTTATGGATGCCTGATACGCCTATCTAAAGGAAATGGCAATGAAGCGGAGGTTAAAGGTTATTCTGAGAGTGTGAAAGAATATGTAGATTCTATTGAAAATAAGGATCCCTATATTACGGATAAAGGCACATTTATGCCTGTTCTCATTAGCCTGTTGTATAACAGGACTATTAACTCTGATACCGGGGACGTTGTTGATATTCAATGCCTAAAAACAGATTTTGATGAAAATAATGAACCTAAATTTTCTTATTTGTATCTCGATTCAAAGGCAAGGCTAGTATATTCTGATCAATGGAAAGGAATTCTCAATAGAGATGAAAGAATTGAACTAAAAAAAATATTCAAATCATCATCAGATATTTTCGAGGACTACGACCTTAAAACGATTATACATATTCCCATTAAAGATCAGATGTTTGGATTTGTAACATTTGCAAATACGTCAAATCGAATTTTTCTTACAAAGGACATTGAAATGTTGATCCCTGTTGTAAACAGACTTGGATTAGCACTAAAATATGATAGCAATATTGCAAAGGCAGAAGCCATGAGCAAAAATGAAATTCGCAAAGGTCAAAGGACAATTTATCACCAACTACTTTCGCCAATCGTATCAATGCGTTTTAGCTTTAAATATTTAAGAAGATTGGGAGGAAATAAAGGAAATATTGACATTGACAAAAAACACTTTGACCTTAGGATGCAGGAAATTATTGATACATTGGAAAATACTATAGATCTTGTAGGAATGAATCAATATTTTTCAAGTATTGGAGTAGACAATGAAAAAATAATTCCTAAATTAGAAAAAATATCTATATCTTCTTTTATTATTGACAAGGTCAGAACGTATCAAGTTCGCGCAAAACTTAATCGTGGTTTAGATATTCATGTCAAAAATGAAGACAGCAAATTCCCATGGATATATACAGATCAAGTCCTTCTTTCTCACATAATACAAGCGCTATTGGATAATGCAATTAAATACTCTTTCAGTCATTTAACAAACGAATATTCAGACAAAAAAAATCCAATTTACCCACCAGGCGACGAACCAAATAAAATTTATGTCATACTGGAGTATTTTGACAATGAATATGCTATTTCAGTTGAAAATTGGGGATGTAAATTCTCAGAAAAAGACGAGGATAAGGAAGGATTAAAAGAATATTTGAGGAGGGGTAAAAACGCAAAGCTATTCGAAGAAAATGGTACAGGAATCGGATTGTATCTGGCCGATATATTTGCCAATGCTTTAAATGGAAAGTTAGAAATTTATTCCGATAACACTCATACGATAATAACAGTACGATTTAAATTATAAAAATGACAAAAAAAATATTAATCATTGATGATGAACCTGTTTTCATGAGGTCAATCATAGATATTCTCGAAATAGAGGGAATTAAACGAACTGATGTAATTTACTGCTCACAGGTTGACGAAGGATTTCGGGCATTGAATACAGACAAAAATAATGTCGCATGCGTTAGCATCGACATGCTAATGCCTGATCCTATGAACATGCTTGTTGGCGATAGTGAGATAAACGGATTAAAAGCATTGAAACAAATTCGAGAAAAATACACGACACTTCCGATAGTGTGTTTTACAATATTAGGAGAACAGGAAGGAGGGATCAGGGAGGCATCAGAAAAATACAATGCAACATTCATAAGTAAAACAGATTCTGATGGGGATGAGAAATTAATAGCTTTTTTTAAAAAACATTATGATGCACCTTGATGAGGCAATTAATAGTATTTTTTATCAACTTTTGGAGTATATAATTGCTCCATTTGTTTTAGTCATTTTCACGCATTTTATACTTAGCAAAGAAGATAAGTTCAAGGGTTTAGGGAACTATTCCATCGAATTGAATTTTGTTTCTTTGTATAGTAATTTGTTGTTCTACTTTAGCTGTTCGGCCCATCATCACCCTGAACACGTATGTACAAAAAACTGCCTTTGTATTCAGGTACAGCTTGCGTTACTTGTTGTCTGTGTTTTTGGCTTATTCTTAATACTAATTCACCAGCGAATTCACAACATCTCTGTTGTTTCCCGATTTCTGCAAACCATCTTTAATTGGTTATGGGCCGGCATTATGGCTATTCTTTTAGTGCTGATTTTTGGCATAAATATGCATTTAAATGAATTGTCGCTTTCTTTCAAGGCGGATGATATACAAAATACTTTTAGTCATTTGGTATTATTCTTTAGATGTCCTTGCAATTTCCTGCTGTTGATCTTTATTTTGTTTGTCATATTGATTATGGTTCTAGCCTGGAGGCCACCCCAGTATGGAAAATCGGCCATCAGATTTCAAAATTTATCTACAGACTCCGATATTACCGTGGATAAAAAAGAAAAAGAAAAAAATAAGCAGTTAGAAATTGCGCTAAATAAAATGGCTAAACCAGAAGTCAGGGCTCAATCTTTCTACCATGCAGCAAATTTTTCATTTGAAAATAATGAAATTAGGCATGCATTGAACTACGTTGTCGAGTCAAAAAAAATCGCGGAACTTGCAGGATATCAAGAACGTCTATTACTTCCTATCAGAGAATTGAAAATGAAAATTCATCTCACGTTAAATGAAAACGAGGACGCAAATGCTGAACTGGTCGAAGTTAAAGAGAAGTATGCCCAGGCAACCGGACTTACAAAAACCATACTCAAATATTGTGTGGACAAACTTCAGGAGGTTTTAAATAATTACAAACCGAAAAGTCCGGATCAATAAAACCTTCATATTATTTATCCATAACAATATATCGTCTCGTCTTTTGGGGATAAATACTGCCGTGTAAAACATTGCGAACAGCAATTATAGCCGGAATATCAGCATAGCTAAAATTGAAGGTGCAATTATTGAGATTAGCTTACTTTTGCGTAGCAAACAAAAGTACATTTAATAATATAATATGATAACGAAAGAGGCGGTAATAGAAGCGCTGAGCCAGGTGCAGGAGCCAGACCTGGGCAAGGACCTGGTGACGCTGAATATGGTGAAGGATATAGTGATAGATGGTAAAAATGTATCGTTTACGGTGGTACTGACCACACCGGCATGCCCGCTGAAGGAAATGATACAAAAAGCGTGTGTAAACGCTATTCGCCTGCTGGTAGATAAAGAAGCGGTGGTAAAGGTGGATATGACCGCCAATGTGAACAGCAACCGTAAGGATAATAAAACAGTGCTGGCGGGGGTGAAGAACATAATAGTAGTGGCCAGCGGCAAGGGTGGCGTGGGTAAATCGACAGTGTCTGTGAACCTGGCAATAGGGTTAGCCAACGAGGGCGCAACAGTGGGTTTGCTGGATGCCGATATACACGGGCCATCCATACCTATGATGATGGGGCTACGTGATGAGCGGCCTAAAATGATGGAAATTGATGGCAAGGGCATGATAGTGCCGCTGGAAAAGTATGGCATAAAGGCTATGAGCATAGGTATGCTGATAGACGAGAAGCAGGCGGTAATATGGCGGGGCCCGCAAGCCAGCTCAGCGCTGAAACAGTTTATAACCGATGTGTACTGGCAGGAGCTGGATTACCTGATCATAGACCTGCCACCGGGCACGGGCGATGTGCACCTGACACTGGTGCAGACCGTACCTGTGACAGGGGCCGTGATAGTATCTACACCACAGGCAGTGGCAGCGGCGGACGCCAGGAAGGCGATAATGATGTTCAAACAACCGCAGATCAGCGTGCCTATACTCGGAATTGTTGAAAATATGGCTTATTTTACACCGCAAGAACTGCCTGAAAACAAATATTATATCTTCGGGCGGGGCGGGGCAAAGAAGATGGCCGAGCAGTTTGACCTGCCATTCCTGGGAGAGATACCGATAGTGCAGGGCATACGTGAAGGTGGCGACAGCGGTATACCGGCGGTGGTAGACAGTGAGCCCATAGCCAAGGCAGCATTTACGGCCCTGGCGCAGAAGGTAGCGCAGAACATAGCGATACGTAACGCGAACATGGAGCCGACGAAGGTGGTGCAGATGATGACATAAAAACTAGTATTTTAGTATTTTACGAACAGAATTCACTAACAACAATTTATACTTTATGACACGTGTTTTGTCCTCCTTATTGATGCTGATGATGGTGGTGCCTGCAATGGCGCAGAGAAAATACAACAAGACCAGCACAGAGTCCATGCCAATATATATGGCACTGGTAAAGGGGGGCAGCTTTGACCTGGGCAGCGATGAGGGATCGGACGACCGCAAACCGGCACATACCGTAGTACTGAAGGACTACTATATTGGCACCTATGAAGTGACCCAGCACCAGTGGAAAGAAGTGATGGGGAACAACCCATCGCAATACAAATGCGATGAATGCCCGGTGACCAATGTAAGCTGGACAGATGTACAGGAATTTTTACAAAAACTGAACGCAAAGACCGGAAAGCACTACCGCCTGCCTACTGAAGCCGAATGGGAATACGCGGCAAGGGAAGGTGAGCATGAAATGCTGATCAGGAAGAGCCAGAGCGTAGCCCAGGGCGGCGTGAACGAAGTATTTGTAACGGAACCGGGGAAAAGGGTACCTGACAAAATGAGGACCGGCAAACGCTACAGCGGCCAGAACAGGCCCGGTGAGGTGGCATGGTATATACGCAACTCTGAAAACCATGTGCACCCGGTAGGACGTAAGAAGCCCAACGAACTAAATATCTACGACATGAGCGGTAACGTGGAAGAATGGTGCAGCGACTGGTATGCCGTAAACTATGGCAGCAAAAATACAGTAGAGAACCCCACAGGGCCCGCAGGCGGCAGCGCACACGTGGTACGCGGCGGGTCTATAAGCAGTACCGGCTATGAAATAATAGTAACCAGGCGCGCCGGTTATGTACCGGGCACAACAGCGAACTCGCTGGGGTTCAGGCTGGCCGAGGATAAATAATCAATGCAATACCTGAATGCTACTAAGGCGTATGCAGCACTTCATTGAGCTGGTAATACTGGTTTGCATCACTGCTAAAGCTATCTACCCGGTGTACTTCAAAACCAATGCTGTCTTTGCCAAAGAAGTATATGAGCGAGGCCGTTAACGTACCTGTTATAACGGAATCGTACCTGACCGTTTGCGCCACAGAATCGGTAGTCCTGTACGCCAAAACAAAACCAACCATATTTATTGAAAAACCATTTATCTTCTCAATAGCAAAAGTGGTATCGGTAATGAGATGAGAAAAATGTAATGGCCAGGCGTGATGAACTGTAGACATTATGGTAGTATCGCCGGGCGTATAGCCATCTTTTGAACCTGTCCAGTGGCGTATACCTACCATGCCTACTGTGTGATCAGTTACTGTGTAATTATTGCTGCTCTTACTGCATGAGGCTACGCAAAGTGCCAGGGCACAGGCGGAATAAAGGAGTTTTTTCATAAGATCGGTTTTAGATATTTAGAGCAATTTACGTAAAGAATGTCTTCTAACCCGTTATATGGGGTGTAAGTGGAGTAAAAAGACGCAATTACATAACAATAATAAAATATGCGTTAAAGAAATTTTAGGTATTTCTTGACGTTTAGGTTATTAATTTTGGGTTGGATAAGTTTTTGATTAACTGTAAAAGTTCCGGATGAGATTAAAACTACCTTTCTACTTTCTTATAGCTATCACCGGACTCGCAGCTTGCAGCAGCGGCAGCCACCATTTCAAGGTCATCGGTAATATAAGCGGTATGCCCGAGCAGACCGTAATACTGGAGCAGCTGAACGTGAACGATGTCATTAACTTAGTAGACTCACAGCATACCACCGACGGACATTTTGAGCTTTCGAGCGTGGCGCCTGAGCCGGGCTTATACCGACTGCATTTTCATAGCAACAAATTCATTCTTCTTTCTGTAGACAAAGGAAATATAAAAGTAGACGGAAACTGGTCTGCGATCGAGAATTACTCGCTGGAGGGCTCAGTGGCGTCTGAAGACCTGAGAACATTTATTGCAGCCATCAGGGAGCACCTGCGCGACTTTAACACAATGAGTATAGTGCTGGACTCGCTGCAGGCAAAGGGCAATGACAGCATCTTTACCGCGGCAAGGAATGACTTCCAGGATATGCGGCAGCACTTTACACAGTTTGTAGAGCATTACGCAGATACCACCGGCTACGAACCCAATGCTATATTTGCGGCAAGGATACTGAACCCCGCCACCGAGATCAACTATCTCAATGCTTTTTCCCAGGGCCTGAACCGGAAATTTCCCGGTACAAAAATGACCAAAGAATACGCAGAGTACTTCGCAAAGATCAGCGCGAAACAAAAGGAATCGGCAGCATCGCACACGCCCGTTACCGGCTCGATGGCCCCGGAAGTGAGCCTGCCTGACGCAAATGGCAATACGGTATCTTTATCGTCTCTGCGGGGCAAGTATGTGCTGCTGGACTTCTGGGCATCGTGGTGCCAGCCCTGCCGCGGCGAGAACCCCAATGTAGTGGCCGCATACGCAAAATTCAAAGGAAATAATTTTACCGTACTCAGCGTATCGCTGGATAACCAGAAAGACGCATGGCAGAAAGCCGTGGAAAGTGATAATCTGTCGTGGACACAGGTGAGCGATTTTAAAGGATGGTCTTCGCCCGCTGTAGTAGCCTACGGTGTACATTCTATACCTTCTAACTTCCTCATTGATACATCCTGTAAGATAATAGCGCACGACCTGCGTGGCCCCCAACTGGAAGAAGTACTGAAAGAAGTGCTGAAAACGCAAAGCCCTTCACTTTAAATTATTCATGCATTCAAAATTATCCGGCGCTTAAGAGATCAGCTCTTAAGCGCTTTTTTTGCGGCTTCTATAGTTTTCTCAATATCCTCGGCAGACAATGCCGCGCAGAGAAACCATGTTTCGAAAGCTGAAGGCGGCAGGTAAATACCCTGATCCAGCATGGAGTGAAAAAACTTATTGAACAGTGTGTTGTTTGCCGCAGCCGCATCAGCAAAATTGCTGACGGGCTTATCGCTGAAATGAACACTGATCATGGAGCCGAACCTATTGATCACAAAAGGATGGCCGCATGCCGACAGCGCATCGTTGAGCCCGGTGTGCAACAGTTCGGTCTTGTCATCCAGTAGCTTATATATGGATGGGTCTTCTTTCAACGCACTGAGCATAGTGTAACCGGCGATCATAGCCAGGGGGTTGCCGCTTAGTGTACCGGCCTGGTATACATTGCCCAGCGGGGCTATATGCTGCATAATATCCCGTCTGCCACCAAATGCCCCCACAGGCATGCCACCACCGATAACCTTACCATAGGTTACCAGGTCGGCTTTGATGCCAAGACGTTGCTGTGCCCCGCCCATGGCCAGCCTGAAACCGGTCATTACCTCATCGAATATTAATACGATGCCTTCTTTATCGCAGATAGCCCTCAGTCCCTCCATAAACCCAGGCACAGGCGGAATACAACCCATGTTGCCGGCAACCGGCTCTATAATGATAGCGGCCAATTCGCCTTTATTATCATCCACCAATTTTTGTACTGCGTCAAGATCATTATACGGAGCGGTAAGCGTGTCCATAGACACCCCTGCTGTAACGCCGGGAATGGTCTGTATGTTAAACGTAGCCACACCGCTACCCGCCTTTACCAGGAAAGCATCGGCATGACCGTGATAACAACCCTCGAACTTGATGAATTTATTACGCCCCGTATACCCCCTGGCCAGCCTTAGCGCGCTCATACATGCCTCTGTGCCACTGCTTACCATTCGCACCATATCCACATTGGGCACCATGCTGATAATGAGCTCAGCCATCTCCACCTCCAGCTCCGTGGGCGCGCCAAAAGATGTAGACTGCAATGCTTTTTCCTGTATGGCCTTTACTACAGGGGCGTAAGCATGACCCAGTATCATGGGGCCCCACGAGTTGATGTAGTCTATATATTTATTACCATCTGCATCGTACATATAGGCACCTGCGGCATGGGTCATGAACAGAGGTGTTCCACCTACGCTGCGAAAAGCGCGCACCGGTGAGTTGACCCCACCCGGTATGCTCTTCTGCGCCCGATCGAATAATTCTTTGCTTTTTGTGATCATGTTTAGTAGAAAGTAAATAGTAATCAGTAGCGGGCTTTAGCAGACCGCTGTATCATTTATCTGTCCAGCAACTTAGCTGCATCTTTTGCGAAGTAGGTAGCAATGAGGTCTGCCCCGGCACGCCTGATACCTGTAAGGGACTCAATAATAGCCTTATTCTCATCCAGCCAACCCATTTTAGCCGCAGCCTTTATCATCGCATATTCACCACTCACATGATAGGCGCTTACCGGCACATCCACGGTATTTCTTACTTCGCGGATGATATCGAGATAGGCCATTGCCGGCTTTACCATTACTATGTCCGCGCCTTCTTCTACATCCATCAACACCTCTTTGATAGCCTCTACCCTATTGGCATAGTCCATCTGGTATGTCTTCTTGTCACCAAAACCGGGGGCGCTGTCCAGCGCATCCCTGAAGGGGCCATAGAAGCAGGAAGCATACTTGGCACTGTACGCCATAATGCCCGTCTTGTTGTAGCCGGCGCTTTCCAATGCCTCTCGGATGGCGAGTATACGCCCGTCCATCATATCGCTGGGAGCAATGATATCGGCACCGGCTTCAGCATGGCTTACACTCATCTTCGCGAGGACCTCCACCGTTGCGTCATTTACAATTTCGTGGCCATCAACAATACCATCATGACCATAAATGGAAAAAGGATCAAGTGCAACATCGGTCATAACCACAATATCGGGGCAGGCATCTTTCACCGCCTTTATACTACGCTGCATGAGGCCGTTCGGGTTCAGCGCTTCTGTTCCTTTGTTATCTTTCAGCTCATCAGCACATTTGATAAACAGCAGCACACTCTTAATACCGAGCGCCCAGAGTTCTTTTACTTCCTTAACAGTGTTATCTATGCTCATCCGGTAATACCCCTGCATGGAAGATATTTCTTCACGAATGCCGATGCCTTCTGTAATGAACAAGGGCGCAATAAAATCAGCCGGCCTGAGTATCGTTTCCGCAACCATCGCGCGTATTGCCGGCGACTGGCGGAGGATGCGGTTTCTTCTTATTAAGTGCATAATCTATTACAGTGCGTAGCACACATTTATAACCTGTTACCAATTTTTTTTTCACGAACTCATTATTCAACACTCTTTCTTCCCTGCGCCATGTGAATAATCAAAAGCCACTATGAAATGTAACGTGTGGCACACTCTTAAAGTACACCACACATAGTCAGACCCAATTATGAGGTTTCAAATACTCCATCATTTCCGCTTCTTTACTGCCGGGTTCAGGGCTGTAATTATAGTACCACCTGGCGCGGGGTGGCAGGCTCATGAGTATGCTTTCGGTCCGGCCATTGGTCTTCAACCCAAACAACGTGCCCCTGTCGTGAATGAGGTTAAACTCTACGTAGCGGCCCCGCCTGATTTCCTGCCACTCGATCTCCCTGTCAGAAAAGGGCATGTCCTTTCTTCGGTCTACGACCGGAAGATATGCCGCGAGAAACGAATTACCGTTTGCCTGCTGGAAATCGAAATGACGAAGTTCATCATCTTCATTGGCCGGGCGTATATAATCGTAGAACACACCGCCCACACCGCGCATCTCATTTCCACGGTGCTTATTTACAAAATATTCGTCGCAATGCTTTTTGCATTCATCATAAATATGCTCGCCAAAAGGAGCCATCGCGTTTTTCAGGGTTGCATGAAAATGCCGGGCATCCTCTTCAAAAAAATAATTAGGTGTAAGATCAGCGCCCCCGCCAAACCAGCTATCTATCTTCTTTCCCTCTTTGTCGTATAATTCGAAATAACGCCAGTTGGCGTGCACTGTGGGCACATAAGGATTGAGCGGGTGTATGACCAGGGACAGGCCACAAGCAAAAAAATTACTTTCTTTCACATTGAACGCCTGCTGCATGGCCAGTGGCAATGCACCGAAAACGACAGAAGTATTTACCCCGCCCTTCTCGAAAACATTACCACCCGAGATAACTCTTGTCTTGCCTCCCCCGCCCTCGGGTCGTTCCCATTTATCCTCAATAAATTTTGCCTTGCCATCCATATCCTCAAGGCCGGTGCAGATAGCATCCTGCAGGCCATGTATATAATCGGCAAATTGTTCTCTTACACTCATCGGTATTTATACTTTAGCATTTACAAATTCGTATTCCTTTACGGCGTCCACAAAGGCACGCGCATGGTCCACAGGTATATTGGGCAGTATGCCATGGCCAAGGTTGGCTATATATCGCTGCGTACCAAAAGCGTCTATCATTTCGGTCACCTCTTTCCTGATAGTACCCACGGGCTGCAGCAATTTTGACGGATCGTAATTACCCTGCAAAGTGATACTGCTGGCGGTCATAGAGCGTGCCATCCGGGGTGTAAGACTCCAATCTATCCCTATACCGGCAGCACGCGTAGTACATAGGTCGGGCAGAGCGTACCAACTACCTTTGGGGAATAGTATTACAGGCGCGTCATCACATAACGCATCGGCGATCTGTATGAGGTAGGGCAAAGCAATGTTTTTAAAATCCGCGGGGCTGAGCATACCACTCCAGCTATCAAATACCTGAACCGTATCAACTCCGGCTTTTACCTGGGCTTTCAAATAGGATATGGTCACATCAGTGATCTTCTGCAACAACGCATGAGCCAGTACAGGCTGCGTAAAACAGAACTGCTTGGCCTTATCAAAAGATTTACTGCCCTTTCCCTCCACCATATAGCAAAGCAAGGTCCATGGCGCGCCGGCAAAGCCGATCAGCGGCACACGGCCATTCAGTTCTTTTTTCGTGAGCGCCAGCGCCTTCATCACATATCCGAGGTGCTCCTCAATATCGGCAGTATTCAAAGCATCGACATCTGCTTTGTTCTTTATCACATCGGGCAACAGGGGGCCTCTGCCTTCTTCCATCAGCACCGTCATGCCCATAGCCTGTGGAATGACAAGGATATCTGAGAAAATAATAGCCGCATCAACACCCACCTGGTCTACAGGTTGCAAAGTGATCTCACAAGCCAGCTCAGGGGTCTGCACCCGTGTAAAGAAATCGTATTTTTCCCTCAGCTTTATATAATCGGGCAGGTACCTGCCTGCCTGCCGCATCATCCATACAGGAGGACGTGACAACTCCTCACCTTTTAACGCCCTAAGCAACAAATCATTCTTCAATTCAGTCATATAGCAATTTTAGCGGTAGTTCGCGATGCGCAATGGCAGCCGGTCTCTTTCCCGGGCAAAAGTAACCACTGATGCCTTTAATATGGCAAACCACAGTCAGCATACTGTAGTTTCTTTGTCATTTTTGCACACGATCAGCGCGCTAAAGACAGGTTTACATACAGGATTCCAGGTTACCAAATCAGAATAACGACTATTACCATGAATCGCAGGCCTACCCGGCCAAAGAAGAAGAGACCACCCATCCGGGTGGTCTCTTTCTGTTGCTGCAAATCACAGTAACAAGTACTATTTATGAAAATATTCAATTACCTGGTCTACCATGCGCTCTTTAGACGGGGTTTCGCATACCACTACCTTATTTGCTGTCTTTGACCTTATAGACCTTGCGGTGGTATTGCCAATAGCGAACAATACGGTGTGCGGGTTTATATCATTCAACCTGAAAAAACTGTTAACCCCATTAGGGCTGAAGAACATAATACCCTGGTAGTGCTTTTTTACCTCCGCGGGTGTTTCTTTTGTTTTATAAACCACTATCTCATGAACCATGACATCGTTATCGTATAGAAACTGCGGCAGGGCATCCAGCCGCTTGTCGCCGCAGAAAAACACCACCTCTTTTATACCATGCGTTTTTATAACACCCGCCAGCACCGCACCATCAAATGCAGTACCTTTTATGTGTTCAGGGTCAAAATATTCCAGCGCCGCCTTTTTTGTGGCATTGCCCATGCAATAAATATCCCAGTCGGGCTTACCTGCTTTTAGCACATCAGCCATTGCGACAATAGCATTGGCACTGGTGAATACCGCTGTCAGGTGCATCTTACACAAATCCCTGAGCTCGTCTGTGAGGCCGCTGTCATTTATAGGCTCTACCTGTATGAAGGAAACAGCATCAAGCTCTACACCATGATCTATTGCCTTATGTAACAGCGAATCGGCAAGTTCGGCTGTACTTAGAATGTAGGTATTAATTTTCATTCCTTATGCTATTTAATATATCCTGTCCTCCGTTCTTTAATATTTCGGCAGCAGCATCTGCGCCCAGGCCTGGTGCTGCAGCCAGCGTCACCGTTTTACGGATCTCTTTTTTGTGTTTTCCATCTTTAGTTAAAATATTGCCTGAGAACACAACATGTCCATCCTCTACACTGGCCAGAGCACTGATGGGCGTAGAACAGCCACCTAACAAAGCCCTGAGAAAATCCCGCTCTATACCCGCGCAAAGCCCTGTGTTTACATCGTGCAGGCCAGAGCACGCATCAAGGCAATAAGTATCGCCCTCCCTGCTTACCACCATAATAGCCCCCTGCGCAGGCGCAGGCAGCATCCAATCCAGTTCTACAGCATTGGCTGGCCTCAGGCCGATACGCTCCAGCCCGGCGGCGGCAAATATGGCACCGTCCCAATTGCTTTCTTCCACCTTGCGCAGCCTGGTGTTCACATTGCCACGGAGGTTTTCAATGATGGTACCGGGATACCGGTTGAGCCATTGCGCCTTACGCCTGATACTACTGGTAGCTATAGTAAACGAAGATGAATTATCTGAAAATAAAGTGCCGGGCTTAGGCACTAATAAATCTTTGTAAGAAGCCCTGGGCAGCACAGCGGCCTGCACAATACCCCTGGCCATCATGGTAGGCACATCTTTCATAGAGTGCACAGCAATGTCAATGTCGTTATTCAGTAAAGCTATGTCCAGCGCTTTTGTAAAAATACCCTGAACGCCCAACTCATAAAGCGGTGTAACCAGGTCTGTATCACCTTCACTTTTTATCAGCACAAGTTGTGCCTTGTATCCCAAACCCTTCAGCTGGCCCATAACTGTGTCGGCCTGCCATAAAGCGAGCTGACTTTCACGGGTACCTATCCGTATCACCTTATCCATTCTTATGCTATGAATTCATTGATGGCCTGGATATAATTGCATCCTGCCGTATTGGTATTACGCATCTTAACAGCGAGCGATCCTATCACTTTATGTATCTTCTCTTCATCTCCTGTTACCGCATCGCACACGTTGCCATCTGAAGCTATACCCTTTAATTTGCTTTTCACTTCTTTAAGCACGGGTACATGCTTGCGCATATCATACCAATCCATAAAATCAGCCACAAGCTCGTTTATAATAGCTACTGCTTTGGGTATCTCAGCCCTGCGCTGCTCCAGCGTTTCGTCTTTTATTTTAGAAAGCCTGTCTACATCTACATAAGTGACATTGGACAGGGCCTGCGCCGCTGCATCCACATTGCACGGTATCGAAAAATCAATGATCAGTTTTTCGCCTTTACCTGCCAGGAAACCCGCCGCCATTACGGGTTCATTCGCACTTACGGAAACCAGAATGATATCGGCATCCGCCACCTCATGCTCCAGCGAGCTTATAGGCGCCGACCTGAGACCAAGCTCCCGGGCCAGCGCTGTTGCTGTTTCTTCTGTACGATTGACCAGCGTGATGTTAGTGGCGCCAAGATAATCTACAAGATTTCTGCAAGCCGACCGCCCGATCTTACCGGTGCCCACCAGCAATATTTTTTTGTCGTTCACGCTTACAGGCTGCTCATAATGCGCGGAAACCGGAGCAGACATAATATGCTCTGAAGCCGGGCATTTCATTTGCGGTGTAAACTCAGGCCCTTCTATATACTCCCTGATAAATTGCACTGCCGCAAAAGCAACGGATACCGTGCCACCGCTCAATGCTGTATGTGTCTTTACCGCTTTAGATGCCTGTAGCACCGAGTTAACCAACCGCTCTGTAAATGGCCCTACAAAACCTGCCGCCTTTGCGTTTTTGGCCGCGTTCTTAATCTGGCCAAGTATCTCGTAATCGCCTAATATCTGGGAATCGAGGCCGGCACCTACCTCAAATAAATGCTCTATCGCTTTCGGCCCTTTCTTTTTGTAAGATAATTGCCCGAAGATATGTTCGCTGCCGGGGCTAACATTGCATAAGAGGCCAGCCAACTGGCTGAAGCTATCGGCAAATCCGTATATCTCGGTGCGGTTACAGGTAGATAAAATAAAGAATTCAGAGATGCCGTATGAGGGAGCAAGGGAAACCAACTGCCGGTACTGGTCATTATTGACAGCAAACATACCCCTGACGGCAACATCCGTTTTCTTATAATTGATCCCGGCTACCCAAAAATGGTTAATATTTTGTCTTCCTGATGTATTCATATACTCCGCCGATAGCGCAGGGCAAAGTTAGGCCCATAAGGAGGGCGGGCATAATTTTCTTGTCATACCTTCGTCATATAAGCACATGATATTCATCATGTGCAGGACGAAAAATATTTACTGGGAATAGAACAAATACAACTCATCTACTTTCGTATGAATGTATGCGGCGCTAGCTGCTCACCGTCAGACCCTTTGGATCTCAATATATAAGTGCCTGGCGGCAATGGTGATATATTGAACTTCAGGATATTGGTACCCTCTTGGCAAAGGTTGTCGGTGATCTTATCTACGAGCCTGCCCTGCATGTCATAAATAAAGAAACTAAATACCTGCTCACTACTTACCGAAAACTCGATGCTGATGAATTCGGGGGCGGGATTAGGATATAGCTTTGATGACACGGCATGTGGCGAGGGGGTAATGGTCACACCTTCGTGATACGGCGATAAAAGCTGGGCCATATAGTTGCCATAGGTGTTTTTATATCCATGATCTTTTCTACCAAAGATGCCATTTACCCAAACAGACCCCGGCCTGCCCCAATCGGGCTGCGAGCCACTGTAATCGCCCCAGCGCTGCTCTTTTTGCGCCAGCCTGTTGATAACACTGTCACCGGATTTTATTACTAACATATCGGAATATGCCGCCCCATCGAACATGATGGCGCCGAAGCCGGGATAGGTATTGGGGCCGGAAAAATTAAAAGAGATAATAGACTGGTTGGCGCCGGTACCGCTGCCCGCATAAGAAATATTGGGGTAGCCCAGGTCTATGGTATCAATACTGAAGAGATGCCCGGTAACCGATGGCGTGGTTTTGTAATTGCTGATGACCCCATGAAAAATGGCTGAAGACCCAAAGGCGGGATCGAGGGACACACTGACAAACTGCACCTCGTTACCCTGCGCGTACGCGCCCAGTATTCGCCCGTCATTTGTAGCCAGGGACAATGCAGTATCGGGCTGGCGGGCATCGGGTGGCACACCATAAGACTGGGTAGTGGAAACAAGCGGTGTAACGGTGAGGACAGTATCCGTACTGCCAATAGTATCGGGTACCTTCACAAGAAACACACTATCATTGAGGGTGTCAAAATTCCTGTTGGATAAGAAATACTGGGCCGGCCCCTGCAGGCTGTCGCCGGGGCTTATGGGATGCAGGCAACGCAGGTATTTATTGTTATACTGCACGCTGTCCCATATCTGGTAGGTAAGCAGTGAGTCGCCGTCATAGCCATTTTGCTTACGCACCTGGTAGATGAGTGAGCGCGTAAAGCCTGCCTGCCAGCTGGTGTTGTACCTGATCTTATTGCCCGTAAAGAAGAATTCGCTTTTTGTAACAGCTATCGCCGGATAGTCGAACCATGTAGTATCGCCCATATAGTCGCCGTAGAATTTGTAAAAATTCCACGCGCCCACCGGGTCGTTTGAGGCAGAGAAGCCTAATACGATCCAGTTATGATCGTTTGTACTGTTCAGCATAATGCAAATAAACCTGTCGGCCTCAGGGTCATACAGCACCTTAGGATCATACCTGTAATCGTTAACTATACTATTAAGCCCCACCGCCGTAGAAAAAGGTTTGAGGCCCTTGCGGGTAAGGTATGCACCCGTAGCGGCATCATGCACTGTGATGGTGCCATTCATTACAGAGACGGCCTTGCCGCCAATGCTCAGCGCGCTGCAATTATCCGGTGGTATATCAGGCATAGAATCGGCTATGAAATTAACACCCACAACCGGAGGCATAACAGAAGATGTCTTTTTATTGGCGGTATTTGCACGCTGGTGCGGGAACCTGCGCAAAATATTATCTTTTATCAGCCGCAGTTTCACTTGTTCGGCATCGGCATCAGGCTCCGGCATGCTTTCGTTACTAACGCTGGCGCTGTATTTATCCTCTACCGAGCCCAGCACCACAGTACCGGCCAGCGGGGCTGTATACCTTTTCAGTGTTGCCTGCTGCGCAAGGGACTGAGTAGTTACAGCGATAAAAACAAGAACGGCAGAAACAACAATACGCATAGTACCGGATTTTTTATAAAATTAAGCATTATAACATAAAAAAACCTCCGCAAATGTGCGGAGGTTTGCATAAACATTTATGATCTATCCCTGCAATGCCGCAGCGCCACTCACTATCTCTGTAAGCTCTGTGGTAATGGCTGCCTGGCGCGCACGGTTGTAAGATATCTTCAGCGATTTCAGCAGTTCGTTGGCGTTATCGCTGGCCTTGTCCATAGCGGTCATACGTGCGCCATGCTCGGAAGCGTTAGCGTCCAGCACTGCTTTGTACACCTGTGTGTTCAATATCTTAGGCATCAGCTCCTGCAGCAACGGCCCCATGGAAGGCTCAAACACAAAATCAATGCTTTTCTTGCTTCCCTTCGTGTTGTCTACTTTAGGGATAGGCAAGTAAGGCTCCGCAACAAATATCTGGGTAGCCGCATTTTTGAATTGGCTGTAAACGATCTCTACACGGTCATATTCCTTATTCAGGAAAGCCTGCTGGGCATAAACCGCGGCCCTGCGCACATTATCAAAAGAAAGATCGCTGAATATATCCCAGTAGTTATCTACTATCTTGTAGTTGTTACGCAAAAAATACTCGTATCCTTTTTTACCTATAGGCAGTATGGTAACATTGCCCTTAGCCTCCTGGGCCGCATACTTGGTTTTCACCTGCTCACGGGCCAGCTTAATAACATAAGAGTTGTAGCCGCCGCACAAACCACGGTCACTGGTAACGGGTATGAGCAGTACCTTTTCCACCGGGCGCTCATCTGCCAGTGGCAGGCCTGAGTCGGATGAAGAACCGCTGACGATATTGCTGAGCATTTCCTGCAGCTTCTGCGCGTAAGGGCGCATCTGGATGATGGAATCCTGCGCGCGGCGCAATTTAGCGGCGCTCACCATCTTCATAGCCTTGGTTATCTGCTGAGTAGATGTTACTGACTTTATCCGATTACGAACCTCTTTAAGTTGTCCCGACATATTAGTGTAAAAAATAATGATAATAAAACCGCGGCAAAAGTACCACATTTAGACCGAAGTAAAAAATACAAATCAGGTTAAATTGACCCCTATTTTCAGCCTGGTACCCCTATAAAAAAACAGGTAACATGAAAGGAAATTAAAATATTACTGCTCTTTCAATTGTTTGATGAGAATGACCGCCTTGGCCCATAATTCAGACTCTTTATCAATGAATTCAGCACTTTTCTCAGGTATGTCGTTTTCGGGGTCGGCCCATTTTATGAGTTTATTCTTGCTAAAATAGAACCTGCTGGTTTCCAAACGTGTTTTCTTATCATCGTACCAGACGGTATCGTTATTTCTTTTGGCCACCTCCTCGGTATAAGACATCGGGCAATTATATATATAGTTCTGCGCCAGCACAAAAATGAGCATACCATCATCGAAATAATACTCTGTAAAGGTGCGGCAAGAGTCTGTAAAATGTTCTGAAACTATCTTTTTCACCTCATCGTCTTTGTAGTAACCGGTAATAGCACCGCCGCCGGCCGATGTGATGTCATCAACCCGCTTGGACTTGAGGTCTTTCTGCTTAGCGTTGATCTCACTGTACTTCCTGGCAATGTCGGCCAAAATATCTTCCGTCTTCTTTTTGCAGGAAGAAAAAGTGATACACAGCAGCAAAAAAAGTTGAAACATTTTTCTCATGACAACAAGCAGAATTAATGCGGGATAAAATTACAGCTTTTCCATATCATAATCAGGTAAGGCGCAGCCCGGCTATTCAGGGTACGGATAGTAACAGCTCAAAATTTGAGGTGCTTTACGGTAAGCCCGTCATTGATAAGCTGCTTGAGCGAGCCAATACCGATCTCGAGATGCATATCAAGATAGTTTTTTGTTACGGCAGTATCGCTGGCGGCGGTTTTCACACCATCGGGCACCATGGGTTGATCAGATACCAGCAGCAGCGCGCCGGTAGGTATCTCGTTGTAGAAGCCTGTGCTGAAAATAGTGGCCGTTTCCATATCAATAGCCATTGCCCTTATCTTTCGCAGGTATTCTTTAAAGTCCTCGTCATGCTCCCACACGCGCCTGTTGGTGGTAAATACCGTGCCCGTCCAGTAGTCGAGCGAATGATCGCGGATAGTGGTAGATATAGCCTTTTGCAGGGCAAACGCGGGCAGGGCAGGTACCTCGGGCGGAAAGTAGTCGTTGCTGGTACCATCGCCGCGAATAGCGGCTATAGGCAGTATCAGATCGCCCACTTTATTTTTCTTCTTCAGCCCGCCGCACTTGCCCAGGAATAACACCGCCTTGGGACTTATAGCAGACAACAGGTCCATCATCGTGGCGGCAGTGGGGCTGCCCATACCAAAATTAATGATGGTGATATTACCAGCGGTAGCACATTGCATGGGCTTGTCTAACCCCACAACGGGCACATTATGCATCTCGGCAAACCGGGATACATAATTGATGAAATTACATAGCAGGATATATTGCCCGAAATTGTTAAGGTCCTGCCCCGTATAGCGGGGCAGCCAGTTCGCTACTATATCCTGCCTGGTCTTCATGTACTAAAGATACTAAAATCTATTACCTTCGAAAAGTATAAGTGATGAAATATACGGTGGCTCTGTTGTTATTGTTCAGCATTCCTGCACTGGCGCAGGATACCGGCGCTCAATACCCATGGTCTCCCCGGCCACCACGCACCGGCCATGATACCTTTCACTACTTCAATATCAGCGACACGAACATTGCGTTGTATAGCCTGCCCGAAAAATTCGCACGCCCGGCAAAATGGCAAAGCGGTTTCCTGCAATACTACAACGATGCATACTACACACAAGACCTCACACTGGCAAAAGCACTCCGTATAATTGACAAAGAACGGGAATGCCGCCGCCTGATAGTCGCCGCCAGGTGGTGTTTTTACCATCCCGGTGAGTCATTCGCGCCGCTGATAGCGCGTTTATCCGCCAAGAAAAAAACAGGGCTTACATCTGCCGGAGACCTGATGGTCATTGACAGGATAGGCACAGGAGAAGCTGTTGACTACGGGCATGGCTGCTTCCTGTCAGAAGATATTTTTACCATTGCCGGCAGGGCATCGTGGATACTTAACAATATCACCGGGGAGCATTTTGCCGTTGTAAACGCGCATACAACGGCTGATGAGTGCACGGCATATAAGCGCCTGTGGGTTGCGTATATCAGGGGGCTAAAGAGCGAATAAATGATAACGATAGACTATTCAGACATATCATTAAAACTTAAGCAGGCAGATGGCAAGACCACTGTCTTCGACCCTGTGCGGAAGAAGTGGGTAGTATTAACGCCCGAAGAACATGTTCGGCAATACCTGCTGCAATATATGACCGGCACGCTTAATTATTCGCCATCACTGATAGCGGTAGAAAAAACCATATCCGTGGGCAATATGAATAAACGCTTTGACATTGTGGTGTATAACCATGAACACAGGCCCTGGATGCTGGCCGAATGTAAATCGCCGGAAGTACCTATCACTGAAAAGACGCTGCAACAGTTGCTCACCTACCAGCGTACTGTGCAATGTGACTATTGGCTGCTGACCAACGGGCACCAGGCATACTGCGCCAATGCTACCGATATGAATAATATTAACTGGCTGACATCATTGCCTGCCTATGTACCCTAGGTAACGGTCGCCATTCAGCACTCCCAGCGCTTTGGTCACTGCATCATCGTGCGCCAGGCTCACCGTATAATAACCATTGTCGTGAAAGAGGAAGCGGGCCAGTTGCGCTTTTATCTGCACTTTAAAATGGTCGCGCACATTTGCTTTTGACAGCACACTTATTGCCGCGGCACGGCCATCGGTACCCAGCGCGGCAAGGTAGTCGCTGATCACCTTATCCTGGAAATTGAATGTACCGTTGAAATCAGCAATGTTGTGGTATTTGAGTTGCGCCTTGTTGTGAATAAAATAATCCCAGATGGCCGCCCTCAGTTCGGGGCTATAGAGCAATGATATGATGTTACCGGCCAAAAGAGCTGTGTCATAAGGCACATAGACATCCGGCTTAATACCGCCGCCACCATACACTACCCTATGCTTTGACGTGCGGTATATAACTGTATCTGCGGGGGCAGACGTGTCTTCCTGCCCATGTATACCCTCGTCTATCCTTTTCTCGTAATCCTCGTGGTAGGCATCCCTGCCATTGGCAAAAGATCGCTGTATGCACCTGCCTGAAGGCGTATAATAACGGGCAATAGTGAGCCTGAGCGCGGCGCCATCGGGCAGGTCATATTGCTCCTGCACAAGACCTTTGCCAAATGTGCGCCTGCCTATCACTACTCCCCTGTCCCAGTCCTGCACAGCCCCCGCAAGTATCTCGCTGGCCGATGCCGACCCTTCATTTACCAGTATGGCCAGCTTGCCTTTTTCAAAAAGCCCGGCCTCGCCCGCCTTATAATCCAGCCGTGCCGAATGAGTGCCCTTTGTGTACACAATAAGCCTGGTGCTGTCCAGCAGGTCGTCGGCTATAGCAGTGGCCGCGTCTATGTACCCGCCGGGATTGTCCCTGAGGTCTATCACCAGTTGCTTTGCGCCTTTTGCTTTGAGGCTCTTTAAAGCGGTTACAAATTCATCGTGCGTGGTGGCACTGAAACGCTCTATCTTGATATAGCCCGTAATATCATCCAGCATGATACTGGCATCTACGCTGTGAATAGGTATAATGTCGCGTGTGAGCTGCAACTGTTTTACGGGCCCGCCGGAGGAATGCCTTATGGAAACCAGCACCTGGCTTTGCTGCCTGCCCTTGAGCATATGCACTATACGGTCTGATGTGATCTTTTTACCGGCAACAATACTGTCATTGACCTTAAGTATCTGATCACCTACCTCAATACCCGCATGGCTCGCCGGGCCATTGTCTACCACGCCTGTAACTTCTATGGTATCACGCACCAGCGAAAACTCAAGACCTATGCCAGAGAACCCGCCCTCAAGGTCGTCGTTAATATCCTGTAGCTCATCGGCGGGAATATAAACAGTATGCGGGTCCAGCGACTGAAGAATACCTGCAATTGCATCCTCGTAAAGTTTATTACTGTTGACGGTATCTACATACTTCTCTTTGACCAGGTCTATGATCTCCTCAAGACGGTCGTTGCGCTGTATAACTGTGCTTATATCCCGCTTTAGCCGGAGGGTATCACGCAGGTTAAAACCCAATACCATACCAACGATCAATACGAGGGAAAACAACAGCGGATACCATGCCTGAAACCTACCCTTAGTCTGTACATCCATGCTCAGAAAATACTACACAAAGGTAGTCAATTGTTAGGTGGCAATGACATTAACATAAAATGCACATTGTCTGAAGATTACCCTGGGAAAATTGGCTTAATAATCCATAGCCAGGCGGAAACCTATGTTCCATTGCTGTGTTTCGGGGGTAAACCTGCTGCGGTACACATTGCGGCATACAGGGGCATCATCAAAATACGAGCCTCCGCGCAATACACGCTTATCACCTTTTGCGGGCCCTTTAGGATTGACCTCGTCTACTGTTTTCTTATAGTAGTCTTCGCCATACCAGTCCTGGCACCACTCCAGTACATTGCCTGACATATCATAAATACTGAGTTCATTTGGCTCTTTCTTACCCACCGGATGAGTGGTGCTGTTAGCCTTGCCATACCAACCCACATCAGAGAGCTTATTACTGCCGGCATAGTCGTAGCCTTTAGAGTATTTACCACCCCTCGCGGCAAATTCCCACTCTGTTTCGGTAGGCAGGCGATAGTGTTTGCCGGTCTTGGCATTTAGTCTTTTTATGAATTCCTGCGCATCATCCCAGCTCACTTTTACCACGGGGCACTTATCGCAGTCCTTATTGCCATAATCCACACCGGTATAGGCCGGCGGCTTTATACCCATTATATGGCGCCACTGACCAAGAGTTACTTCATACTTGCCTATATAATAGCTGCCTACGCTCACCCTGTGCAGCGGCTTCTCGTTATTGTACTCCTCAGCAAGAAATTTATGATCGTCGCACCCCATAAAAAAGCTGCCACCCTTCACAAATACCATCTGAATATTGATATCATCCTGGGAAAAACCGGAATAACAGGCCAATATTAAAACTATCAACAGTGCTGATTTCTTCATAATTATACAATTAGTTTTTAATACATCATCATAAAAACATAGGCGAATATACTAATTATCGGCTACCTATGGGTGCCAATAGCGGTGTTAAAACTTAAAACGGCAATTTTGCCGGGCAGCGATCCGTTAAGGTACGCTGCGGCATTATTTATATGCTCCGCGTAGCAGGCCTGCTACATTGCCTATCCGGTTATATCTTTGGTATCATGTACAAAAGAAAAATGGCGATCTGGATTTTCCTGATGGCCTCCGGGTCCACATTTACTGTAGCCGGCATTATGCGGTTTGGGCAGCTATCTGCGGCTAAAGAAGTTTTTCTGCTCGGCTTTGGCTTAACAGAGTTGTGTGTGGCCGCATGGATAAAGAGGAAAGCAGATAAAGAGCAGGCAGATAAATGAAGGCACGGGGCATCATATAAGGCGTTAAATTTGAGTATACTTTTCAGGTAAATCCCGGTTGCAATGAAAATAGCCGCAGCACAAACAAAGCCAGCAGATGGAAATATAGCAGCTAATATTTCCGCGCACTGCCGTATGGCGGCACTGGCGGCTGAAAATGGAGCACGGCTGATTGTTTTCCCTGAAATGTCACTTACCGGCTATCAAAGAGAGCTGGCAGCCGGGCTTTCTTTCACAATGCACGATCCAAGACTGGGCGAGATAAAAAGTCTGGCAGCGGACAGGAGGATAATAATAGCCGCGGGAGCGCCGGTAAGCATAGACGGACAACTGCACATAGGTACATTTATATTACAACCGGATAATTCTACACTACTTTATACAAAGCAATTTTTACATGCTGGCGAGGAAGCATTCTTTACCCCAAATGATAAATATAACCCCACACCGGAACTGGAACACCATAAAATATCGTTTGCCATATGCGCAGACATTACCAACCCACAACATGCAGCCAATGCGCATAGCACCGGTGCCGACATATATGTTGCAGGTCTGTTTTATACCCCGGGCGGAATTACTGAGGCCTACCAACAGCTAAGCGGTTACGCATCAAAATACGGCATGAACGTATTAATGGCGAACTATACGGGCGGGTCTTATAAATATGAAGCGGCGGGCCAAAGTGCATTCTGGAACCGGGAGGGCAAGCTGGCAGCACAATTAATAGAAGGCACAGAAGGCTTACTGATCGTAGACACAGAAAACGAGCACATAAATGAACATAGCCACACTGCAAGACATTAGTACCGATGAACTGCTGAACTGCTACAACAGGTCTTTTTCAGATTATATAGTGCCTACCATGCTCACCACAGAACAGTTGGTGCACAGCATCCGCGCCAAAAGGGTACGGATGGAATTGTCGGTTGGCGCTTTTGAGCATAATAAGCTGATCGGGTTTATGTTGCAGGGCATAGATGAGGCCAACGGAGTGAAGGTAAGCTATAACGCGGGCACCGGCGTAGCGCCTGAAAGCAGGGGAAACAATATCACTGCTAAGTTATATGACCATATCCTGCCGCGGTTGCGGGCTATAGGCATCAGTAAAATGAAACTGGAGGTGATAACGCAAAATGAGAAGGCTATCAAGGTTTATAGATCCATTGGCTACGAGATAAAACGTGTGCTTGACTGCTATAAAGGGGCAGCTACTGCGAACTACGCAGACACGGGCCTTGTGATCAGGCCTTTAAGCAGTTACGACTGGGCAATCTTAAGAACCTTCTGGGATTGGGAGCCATCGTGGCAACACGATACTACTGCCGCCGGACTATTGTTCAACAGTAATATTTCCGTAGGTATCTATGACGAGGCAACACTGGCCGGATACCTGGTCTTTGAGCCCGGCACCGGGCGGGTATATCAGTTTGCAGTAAACAAACAATACAGGAATAATGGCATGGGCAAGCAACTGTTTACCCACATCGCCAAAACGCAATCTGAGGATATTGCCGTAATCAACGTCGATGCCGGTGCCACGGCTACCGCGTCTTTTCTGCGTGCCATCGGGCTTCATTGTTTTATTAAACAGTATGAAATGGAATGCGCCATTTAAGCCGGCATCTGCTTAGCGCATACCGGGCATCCCTGTTGATCGGAAATACCACCGGCAATTAATAAAAAAGACAAACAGGCATAAGCCCATTTGTCTTTCCGCTTCGTGCGGCAGAGGAGATTAGAACTCCCATGCCCGTTAAAGGCGCTACCACCTCAAAGTAGTGCGTCTACCAGTTTCGCCACCGCCGCATTTGAGGGATGGAAAAGTAAAAAGAAAAACCTTAAATCCCTATAGGGGAACAGTGAAATTACCGAAAACACCTGATTTATCAGGCTTTTGGCGAGATTTGTGTGTATAAGAGTAACAACCAGGTAACTCTTTTGGCAATAAAGCCCATAAACATTGTTACCCGTTTCATTTTAGGAGCGTTTAGGAATGATTAGGTTCTGTTAATTCTTTGTTGTCCGGCAATCTATCAAAGAGCTCATTGCAAATCTAAACTAAATAGTGCAAATCCCGTGCCATTTTCTCAGCCGTCAACAACTTAGACGTCTGAGACGTCAATTGACGTCTAAATGTCGACCGCATGCAACTGAATGTTATGGCTGATAAATTATTCTTACCTCCTTTGTCTGCCCTCCTTCATCGGGAATGAATTTGCCCAAATACATACCTGCTGCGAGGTTGGCGGGGAAAAAGAAATTGTTTGTTCCTTTCTCAACCGGATATCGAATCAGTTGCTGTCCTATCAAAGTGGACAAAATAAAAGACCCCCTGCCAAAGGTTTTGACTATTAGCGCGCCTTCGGTGGGATTTGGATAAACATAAAACGAAGTGCCTTCGCCATTAATGTTTTTTACAGCGGTAATTGTATCCATGTAACCTCCTGATGTATCAGGGTCGCAGCCGGGAAGCAGGCAACCGTTGCTGTCCACGCTTATAAGCCAAATGTCCAGATCGTTATGCCATATGGGTAGGCTGTCATTAAGCGTGGAGCCAGCAAGAACAAGATTTCCGTTTTGTTTTTCGACCATGTCAAAAAGATAGGCGAACTTAGTGGAATCGCTCATATAAATATGGCTCCACAATATTCTGCCTGTTTGTTCCTCTATTTTGCCTGCCCATCCAAAAGTGTGGCAGCCGAAATTTATCCCAACAACCCCTGTTAAAATAATATTGCCATCCTGTAACTGACGCGCAGTACCAGCGTGCCTATTGCCATAATGTTCAGTATAACCAATATCAGTTATCCACGTCATCCTGAAATTTGAATCCAAATGCGCAACATATGGAGGGAAATTTTGAATTTCATCGGGATATTCAGAAAAAAGGGAATCGTAAAACCCAAAATTGATATAGCCGCCGTTCCTGTCAGGGAAAAGATTTCCGACGTTTATTCCGGTCATGTACTTGTTACCATAAATTGTGTCTCGGATTATGTTCCCCAGGCCATCGAGCAACAAAAACCACGGTAAATTATGGTTGAAAATAGTGTGATGAATTCCTCCGGCATCCTCAGGGTAGGTGCTGATTGCGCCAATAACGATTCGTCCATCATTTAATGGAATGATGCTGACAATTCTTGTTCTCTGTGAACCATTTTTCTGGTAGGTGTGCGTCCATAAGGTGTCGCCCAAACTGTCGGTGCGAATCAGTAAGGCAGGATAATTTGAATTCGAATTCAAACTCCTGAAGCCACCAAGCAGATAACTGCCGTCCGGTGTGACGGCACAGGATAACATACCATCGAAATACATTGAAGTATCAGTATAAGCTCTTGCCAAAGAGAGATTTCCGGCTGTATCATATCTCACGATGCCAGCCCAAGACCTTCTGTAAGTACCCCAAAAAAATTGAGTAGTTACTGGCGAAATGAAGCCGCCGCTCAGCAATCTTTTTGCCCCGCCAACGACGCCACAATAGATAGATGCACTATCGGAACTTACTGAATGCTTACTCAACACACTATCACCATGTGCTGTTAAGTGCATATTGATAAGCTCATAATTTGTTTTCTCAGCCTCCCCCAAAACAAAGTAGCTACTGTCGTTATTTAAGAATATATTATATCCCCAGTCGTAAGTAGAGTCATAGTCGAACAAATGCTGAAATTGCTGGCAAGAGGATGACAGTGGCGCCACTATGTACGCCACTGTCAAATATGCTAATATATTAATCGTCCTCATTGCGGTTCGTTATGGCTGATAAATTATTCTTACCTCTTTTGTCTGCCCTCCTTCATCGGGTATGAACTTGCCCAAATACATACCTGCTGAGACGTTGGCGGGGAAAAAGAAATTGTTTGTTCCTTTTTCAATCGAATATCGAACCAGTTGTTGTCCTTAATAAAATCTACATAGTCTTGTGTAAACTTTGTGTTGAATTTATCCACTTCGGTAATTACCTCGCGAGTATCGGTAAGCCTGCCGGCTACTGTCTCGTACCAGGCCTTGATAAGATACTCCGCGCTGGCGCTGGTGCCTATAACATATATCATGAAATGATAGCCTTTGTTGACCGGGAAATTGCCTGATACCTGGTCGCTCACAATGTGATAGCTCTCCCATATCTGTGCCGTATGGCTTACAAACGGGAACGTAGTGGCAGTATGTTTTTTAAAATAATTGGCCTGTTCCTCCGGACTGAATACAAGATACCACTCAGGAAATGTAAGGAAGGTTTGATCGCCGGGACGTATGTCTTTGGGTGGTGTAAGGACGCCTTTATCACTTACGAGCCACTCTTTAGGCAATAAAAGCCCACTACCTGCGGATAACGTCGTAGCAGGCTTTTTCTTAAGAAAGAAAATACCTGCTGCCATCAGCACCGAGGACAAAGTGAGTATGTATAACCGTTTCATCAGTTTTTAATAAATGCCATTAGTGTGTTGTCGGTAGGGTCGTTGTCTTGTAATATTCGGGCTCCTTTGTCGGTAAATCCACGTGCTGTTATTATGCTACTCCACTGATCCGTCGTTTTAAATGATTTGTACTCGGCAGCATCTGTCTCCCATGGAATATTCAGGCCAAGATTAAATACCGTATGCGCGAGTGAAACAAAGTTGGCCAGTTCATCTGTATTGACATTGTGATCGCGGATAATAAAGAAGCCGCCGGGACGTAGTATGCGCTTAATAGAATCAATGTAGTCTCCCATGAGCGCATCGGTGCAGTGATGCAGACCAATATTACAAGTGACAAGGTCGATGCTGCTATCAGCAATCACGGAACTGCTGATGGGTGCATAATCGGCCAATGAAAAGAAAGTACCTATCTTGCCAAGCTGCCCGCGTTCGAAGATATCTGCGATGCTGTTTGTGGGAGCTATATCATTCGTAATGTATAATCCACCTGTGAGTTTTATGTGCTTACGCAGTTCGCTTATATATCTGCCCGTAGAACCTATCTCCAGGTAGCCATCGATATTTGTTTTGCTGCCCAGTAAAGACAAGACCTGCCCGGCTATTTCTTTTTTTTGCTTCTTTAATGCAGGTAATGAATACGTCAGCTCAGAAAGGAATGGCTTTATGGTCTTTAATTTTCCCTGTACTGTTTTATATATATCTTCATCTGTTTTTTTCTCAGCGGTTGTAGTTACAATAAGCTGATGAAATTTATCTTCGGGGTACAAATGAAAAATCACCTGCAGGAAGCGATAGAAGTTATCCCGCATCCTGTTGTCACTGTATATAACTTTAAAAACAGACGTTGTTGCCATAACCGGTTCAATTTTGCTTATAATAAGTATCCCACAGCACATTCCTGAACTTAAATCCGGGATCATATTTTTTCTTCAATAAAAACAATTGTTTTGCATGCGGGTAAGCCTTGTGAAACTGCTCTTCGGTAGCATGTACCTGGTAAGGCAGGTAATATGCTCCGTTCAGGGAGAGCGCAGCATCTATGAGCTCGCGTGTCCATACGCCTACAGCTTCTTTATCGGCCTCCTTAGTACCTTGCTTGTAGTATACCACAAAGGCAAAAACCTCCTCGCGCGCCCATGCCAGCAAAGAGCCCGCATCAGGCATGGCATGCCTGATGGATACATTAAGCATGTTCACATTGCGTCGCTGAAAGATATCCACCATTAGAGGCACAAACTGATCGAACGAGTGCACCGGTATAAAATACTCCTGCAGTACATACGTACTTTCTTGTCTGGAATGGGGCTCCAGTTCCGCCACATCATATCCTGCCTCATAGTTTCGCCAGTGTATCTTTTTAGAAAGGTACATCAAGGGATCGATGATATACTCACGCCGCCACTTGCCAAAGTTATTCCTGCTGAACGCACCGATAAAATAACGCTCTATTGGATAGGCTGACGCCAACGGCATTAAACGGGTTTTCTCTGTGGGCTTCCTGGTCGTCTTCAGCCAACTTACGGCTCTCACATGCTTGTATGCCGGCGGATAAATATCGCCATTATGAAACACAACATCGCGGTCGTCCCTGACCTGCGTAAAGAAAAAGTCTTTGTATTCATCGGTTCTCATCTTCTTATGGGTGCGTTGCACGGCTACGTTTTCTTCGAGGTCAAATTCTACCATTGCAATTACTCCCAGCGCATTGTAGCAGCCAATACAGCCAAAGAACAACTCAGTATTTTCCTGCCTTGATGCGTGAACCATTGATCCATCAGCAAGTATTATATCCACTGCCCTTACAGACAATATCAACGGGCCGAGGCCTATGTACCGCCCGTGCGCATTTACACTCAATGCACCACCCACACTGAAGTTGGCGTACGTCTGCATGATCTTCACACTCAGGCCATATTCATCGATGTATCGCTGTATATCGCACCAGCGTATGCCTGCTTCCACTTTAATTATCCTCTCTTCTTTCGAAAAATTGATAATCTTATTGAGCCCGCGCATATCTATATGCACGCTTTGATGGCTGGCGGTTTGTCCACCCATACTGAAGCGTCCACCGCCTATCGATATTGGCCTGTCTGCATTTTTTATAATATCCTGCAACTCTGCAATAGAGGTCGGACGGTGTACCATTGATACAATCACCGGGTTGACCTGTGTAATGTCATTTACTATTCGTTCGCCAGTTTTCAGGTGCGGTATTGTTGCTGCATCGGGGTTTTTAAAATAATCGGGAGCAGCGCCAGGTACTTCTCCGTAAGGGTTACGTTCGGGATTGCCCCTTCTGAATCCTAAAAACCAAATAAGTACCAGCGGGCCTAAAACTGGAACGAGTATCAGCAATAAATATCGGCCCGACCGGCCCGTATCATGTAACCTTTTCACGGCGGTTGCTACCACAGCCCAGTACAATAATGGGTATATTACTAGTGTAGCACCATAAGAAAAATACTCAATGGCATTGAATAAAACATAGAACGTTGACCATATAAAAATAGACGCTACCCAATAGGTTATACGGCTAATCCTACCTCTTGTAGTAAAAAGCAGGTAGCTTACCGGTAGTTTGTCCTTGAACGCCATCTCATTACAAACATATGAAATTATATATCGAATTTGGTCATGGAAAGAATATGAACGATTTAAATAACAAAACCCGTTATAAAACGGGTTTTGTATAAAGTGCGGCAGAGGAGATTCGAACTCCCATGCCCGTTAAAGGCGCTACCACCTCAAAGTAGTGCGTCTACCAGTTTCGCCACCGCCGCATTTGAGGGATGCAAAGATAGATAAATAACCCTAAATTCCTATCCTGATTCCCTAAATGGGTTATGTATCGGTAAAAACAATATTATCTCCTCAAAATTATTCTGAAAGTAGTCCCCTTTCCCACTTCGCTCTGCTTTACATATAGCGAGCCGTGATGATACTTTTCTATAATGCGCCGGGACAGGGACAACCCCAGGCCCCAGCCACGTTTTTTGGTAGTAAACCCCGGATCAAAAACCTTTCTTACCTGGTGGCCGGGTATTCCCTTACCGCTGTCCTGCACATCTACCCATACCTGCTGCGGCTGGTTGGTGATCGTAATATCTATAGTACCCTCCCCGTCCATAGCGTCCAGCGCGTTACGTATCAGGTTCTCCATTACCCAGTCCAGCAGGGGGCCGCTGATATTTACAGGCACCTCGCGCTCCTTGGTATGCAGCCCGATGGCTACTTTCTTTGGCGCTCTTTTCTGCATATAGTCTACAATACCCTCAAGCCTTGTCACCAGGTTTTCCTCCTCCAGTTGTGGCGCGCTGCCCACCTTGCTAAACCTGTCTGCCACCAGCTTCAGCCTGTCCAGGTCCTTCTGCATCTCCACTACAGCCTCCCGGGCGCCTTTTTCGTCCCTCAATATTTCCAGCCATGCCTCTATAGAGCTGAGCGGGGTGCCTAACTGGTGTGCTGTCTCTTTTGAAAGCCCCACCCATACCTGGTTTTGCAGGCTGCGGTGCGCCGCGCTCAGCGCCAGCAGCACTACCGCCAGGAACAGCACAATAATAGTAAGCTGCACATACGGAAAATACCGCAGTTGTGTAAGCAGGTATGACTCGCCATAATAAATATAGTTCTTGCCCGTGCCGTAATCGGCTTCTATTGGCGCATGCATTTCTTTGAACTGCAGCAGTTTTTGCTGCATCAGTTTATTGTTCTGCGCGGGTGTGTGGGCAGTATCAATGTTCTTGCTGTCAGTAATAATCCCTTTCTCATCGGTAATAATAAGCGGTATGGTGGTGTTCTGGGCAATAATATTATACGCAAAAGCTGTTTCCTGGCTATTGACATTGGTAGACGTCACCAGGGTTTTTAACGCGTTGGACAACTGTACCACTTTCTTTGTTTCCTCATTAGCAAGTTTCTGCGCCAGCTGGCTGGTATAGTAAAGCGATGCACCCACAATAAGCAGCGCTATAATAGCCAGATATGTTTTCCAATTAAGATACTGTCGCATTTTCCGTAACTATATATAACTGATATTGGGCAAATGTATTGTTGGGAATGGAAAGATAAAAAAAAAACGGTAGCGTGCTGCGTTGTCGGCCGTATCAATTGCCGATATAGATGAACGGCGCCCAGTAATATGGCTTTTTATATTCTTCGCCAAACTCGCCGGCCATGAACCTCCGTTTTACCCTGGCCACGGCCTCTTTAAAACTTATTTTATCCACACTAACCATTTCGTACATTTTCTGCATGAATATTTGTGTGCTGTTATCTGATACGCTCCACAACGACACTATCAGCGAATTGGCGCCGGCCAGCAGAAATGACGATGCGAGGCCCTGTACCCCTTCGCCCTCTATAAGAGTACCCTTGCCCGTTTCGCAGGCCGAAAGAACCACCAGGGATGCCGGAATTTTCAACGATCCTATCTCTTTGACCGTGAGATAACCATCCTCCCCTGAACCGGGTACCTGGTTGAGTACGACCGCCGAAAGATCGGCATCGCCGGTCATTACATAACCATGCGTTGCGAAGTGTACAATTTTATACTGGGTACCTGTCTTTGAGAAAAGTTCCTTCACTTTTTCTTCCGTGCAATTATCGCCTGAGAGCGTCACGTTTTGCTTGTACAGGGCCTGTATCGCTTCTATTTCTTTTATGGTCCCGGGCAGTTCTCGCCAGTTTACAGCATTGGCTTTTGCATAACCGCTCCTCACACCCAGTGCCATATCGGCAGTAGGCAGTTTCTTAAACACAGGATTACCTATGACCACAACACCACTGCCTGAATAGGTCAATTCCCTCGCTTTCAAAAACTGTCCTATCCTGAACGAAGGCAAATAACTTATAGTGAGCTTATCTGCAAGGTATTCGCCCTGCTCATTGATCAGCGCGTCAAAAGGCATAAAATTCAGAAACCCGTCTGTGAGCACTATCATCTCTTTTTTACCTTTCAGCATAGACTCAAAAGGCTGTATCAGTTCTCTGTACATCAGCCGGCCCATTTGTGCCGTATTGTCTGTGGCAGAGGCTACATCATCTTGCTGGCCACCCTGAATTTCCAGGCCGCGAGACCTGCCCGACGCGGATGCCAATTTGCTTTCAAAAAGCAATGTACACAGGTTGAGCTCTTTGTTCTTCAGCGGTCCGTCGCCTTCCATATTACTCTTCCTGAATCTTGTGAAAATAGTATCAAGGTAAGGCCCGTGGCTTGTTTTGCAGGAGTTAATAACAAACGAACTATCAGATAATATTTTTGCCAGCGCATGCTCCTTGTCTATTACCAGCAGCAGCTTTCTTGACGGGGACCTGTTCTCATCCGTAAAACCGGTTATGTAGTACACCTGGTCCTTGGTCATTCCGGCCTGTATTTGCGCAATTGTAGAGAAAGCGATATTGTCCGCGCCCATCTTATCGGCCAGCACCATTGTCCTGCATTGCTCTATCGACAATAGTATACCATCGTAATTCTTTTCCTGGAAATAAGCCGAGCCCAGCAGTGAGAAGTGGCCCGCCTGCGACGACACCAGGCTCATTTTTTCTTTGTTACTCAATGTCTTCCTTATCCTGAACAACAGGTCTACCGACCGCTGGCAATAAAAGATAGCAGAGTCAAATTTACCTGTGACGAAATAGTAATAACCTAAGTTATAAAGGTTATTAACGTTTCTCGATGATTCTTCCTCTGATCCCGCCTTTATCAGTTCATCCACTTTCAGCAGGTATTCCCTTCCTTTGTCATAGTTTCCCCTTCGCATCTCTACGCTGGCCAGGTCATTGTACACCGCCATCAGGTTGTCGTCAGGCATCAGGTTCATCTTTGAGGTATATACTGCCTTCTGTAAATAATACACAGCCGAGTCAAGGTTCCTGATCCTTTTGTGGCCTATGTAACAATCGGCAATAAACTCATAAGCGTCAACAAGGCCTTCATTATAATTATAGCGTAAAAAATAAGGCAGCACATCACCATGGGCTATACCCAGCGCCGTATGCACACCCGAGCTTACATCCTCCTGGTCATTGACTATCGTCAGCTGGTCGTTATTATTATCGGCCACATATAGCCGTGCTACGGCCAGGTAGGTCTGTGCAATCTGCCGGTCATCACCAACCGAATGAAAAGCCTTCGCAGCGGCCTTAAAATAAGTAAACGCGCTGTCTGACATACCAAGGTTGCTGTAAATAGTACCAATAGACCTGAGCCTCAGCCCCTGCTCATCATCATTGCTGTCCCATATAAGATAAGGTATGGCAGCTTTATACCCGGCGAGGTAGCCCGTAACATTACTGAAGTAGGTATACTCCATGTTCGCGCGGCTACAGAGATAGTGGCTTATCCTTTTTACCCGCTTTTCATCCATCGCTTCTTCGGCGGCCAGTGCCTCGTTTATCTTTGCTATCAATTGCTGCGGTGTTGTACTGCGGGCATTGTTAAGTTTGGCGTATTGAAGTGCCAGGTTATTTGCGCTCTTATATTGCTCCAGCAGCGCTTCCATCTTCTTCCGTTGCTCCATCCGCAACTCATTAAAACCCGCTGCGGGATATAATGCGGCAAAGGTGGTAAAGTCCGCCTCCTGGTTCTCAGTGTACTCTTCAAGGGTGTTTACCATATCCATTGCTTCGGCATAGATAACCTTCGCGGCCGCCTGCCTGTTGTTCAGAAAAAGTACATGGGCGTAGTTGATCACAGCCGCCAGCGATGAGCGGTTCAAATCATATGCTCTTTTGCAGTAGTAGTAGGCAGAGTCCGGCATATTATGTGTCAGCAGGTGCCACCCGTAGCTGGTGGCCAGGTCACTTTCAAATGGCAATTCATTTACTGCCCTCCGCAGATATTCTACTGCCAGGGTAGTATCACCCAGCTCAAGGGCCGCTATCCGGCAGTTCAGAAATAAGGTTTTATTACCCGGCGAAAGCGCCAGCGCGGCATCGCAGTACTGCAACATCAGGCGCTTATCCCGCGATTCGCCTTTGTCGTATTCCGCCTTCATTTTACGCAGCAGGCCCGTAAAAATACTCAGTGTATCCTGCTGCGCGGATGAACAGATGAAACCAAGCGAGAGAATTATTGAAAGTATTATTCTCATATTTACAGGCACAGTGGTCTTTACATCAATGCAGATGCTAATATAGCTGTTACATTAGATGTTTTATACAAATACCATCGCAATCTTCCGACAATACCAAACCAATGCCTTAGTTATATAATATTTTACTTACGCATTGTTGCAAATAATAAAGTAAGTGGTCATACCTGCCATTACGCCGCAATCAGAGACCATGGGCACACACACCATAAAACGTTAATAAATATTTATGATTTTGAAGGAATTACTATTATTTTTGCAACTGGAAATTTTTTATAATTCATGGACACCCAACACACAGATCCGAATATAGAACTGGACAACCCCGCGGATATAGAGCTGAGCAAGCCTTCTAAATCCCGCTTTTTATTCGTTTTAAGCTTTTTTGGCTTTTTTATCTTCGCATGGGCGGGATGCTACAATCTGCATGAGCACAAATATCAAAAAAATGACGATGTTGCCGTGCCGGATAATACGCTCTACGAACCAAAGTATAAATAACGGTAGCACATACCAGCTATGATCGTTTGCCGTCAGGATACCGCCGTTGTAATACTTAGCTACAATGGCACTAAGTGGCACGAACTGTTCTTACCAAAAATAGTAGAAGAAGCGCATACCGGCTATGATGTGATACTGGCCGATAATGCGTCTACCGATAATACCCTGCAATATGTGCAGGATAACTTCCCTGCTATACAAACGCTGCAGATACCCGTAAACCATGGCTTTGCCAATGGCTATTACGAGGCGCTGAAGCAGATCAAAGCCAAATATTATATACTGCTCAGTGCAGACTTCGAGGTCACCCAGGGTTGGTTTCCCCCGCTGCATGAGGCCATGGAGCGCGATGCTATGCTGGCTGCCTGCCAGCCCAAAATAAGGTACTGGCGCGAACGTGAAAATTTTGAATACGCGGGCGCGGGCGGCGCTTTCATGGATAAATACGGATACCTATTTTGCCGCGGCCGCATCTTCTTCGACCTCGAGAAAGACAATGGCCAGTATGACGATAACATAGAAGTATTCTGGGCATCCGGCGGCTGCATTATGGTGCGTGCCGACCTGTATCATAAAGTGGGCGGGCTGGATAATGAGTTTTACGCCCACATGGAAGAAGTAGACCTGTGCTGGCGGCTGAAGAACGCGGGGTATAAGATCGGCTATGTGGGCCGGTCGCTGGTGTACCACGTAGGCGGCAGTGTAATAAGCTATGGCAGCACGCAAAAGCTTTACTACAACTTCCGGAACAATATGATCCTTTTACTGAAGAACGAAAAAGGCGCTAAGTTGGTGTGGCTCTTCCCGCTGCGGCTGGCGCTCGATGGCGTAGCCGGGTTACGGCTGCTGCTCACCGGCCGGTTCAGGCATACATTCACTATCGTTAAGGCGCATTTTCACTTTTACCGCGATATGGGCAAATGGATGCAACGCCGGCGGGAGAACAAAAAACTGATCGTAAACCGCAATGAAGAAGGCATCTACAGCCGCAGTATAGTATGGGACTATTTCCTGCTGCGCAGGAAGAAATTTACAGACCTGCGGTGGAAGCCTAAGGCGCTGTGATTATTATGGTCACGGTCATTCGGGATGCTGGTTCTACAATAGTTATTCCCTGCGCATGGCATCTCAAAAAACTAAGCAACAAATCCCTATCTTTATATCCGAATATTTTACTGTATGGCGCTTTTTTCACAGTTAGGTAATTATAAAAACTTCGGGCTGCTGATCATGCGGGCTGGGCTGGGCATTATGATGTTCATGCACGGCCTGCCCAAGCTCACCGGCGGCATGGCCAAGTGGGAGCAACTGGGGCATAGCATGGGCGTACTGCACATACACTTTCTGCCCACTATGTGGGGCTTTATGTGCGCCGTAACAGAGTGTATCGGCGGGCTGTTTTGTGTATTGGGGCTGTGGTTCAGGCTGGTGAGCCTGCTCATGCTCATCAACTTCATAGTGGCCGCGGCATCGCATATGGCGGGCGGCGACAGTATACTGGATGCCTCACACGCGTTAGAGCTGTGTTTTGTGTTCTTCGGGTTCATATTCCTGGGTGCCGGCTCCTATTCTGTAGATAAAAGTTAAAAAAGCGCCGCGGCTTTGCGCGGCATTTCATTTACCGGTAATTTTAAAGAAAAATCAATGAGAGTACTACTTTTTATTTTGATGTTTATCCCTTTCGCGGTTTTCGGGCAGGACGAAAAACTGGACAAGCCAAGTGATGGTAAGATGAACCTGGAACATGCCGATAATACCATCAAACGCCCCGCGGAGAAAAAGGAAGGCAGAAAAAAACAGAAGGACGATATTGTATACACCGGCAATGTAAAATTTACGATAGGCGGTAATACACTTACCTGCGACAGCGCGGTGTCTTATGAAAACGACGGTACCCTGTTTGCCTACAATGTAAAGATCACTTACCCTGCTTCATTTACCATTACAGGCAAGGTGCTCAATTTTAACAGGGAAACTGCCAGGGCCACGCTCACAACCGATGTGACCGTAACCGCGCTGAACGGGAACAAAATAGGTACATCACCGGTTTTTGAGTTCGACTTTAACTATGACCGTTACCGCATCACCAGCGGTATTATAACGCCGCCCGACGACAAGCAATAACCAATAAGGGATCAGTAATGATATTCAATGCTAATGGGCTTAGCGATAGTCTCCGCGCCGCCATTGCATGATACATGTATGTTGGTAATGGATATTTTTACATTATCCGGTTCTGTTTCTTTTACCTTATTCTTTACTTCCTCATCAAATGCGGCACCCTTTACAGATACGGGGCCCCATGTTTTACCATTGGCCGTAAGCGCGAAGTCAAACCCCGTCACCTCGCAATTTAACTGCTGTACCAGCAGCCGGGGGTAGGCCAGCACTTTCTCCCTCGATGTTACAGGCGTTTCTATTGTACCCACGGTCACCAGCGGGGCGCCGCCGTTGTCGGTGGTGGCCATGGCATGGCTTGCCTTGCGCAGGTGCGGTGCGCCCGTGGTCTGCGCATACGAACATGTAGCCGCAAAAAAGACCAACGATAATGTAAGGGAATAAGTCGTTTTCATATACAAGTTTTAATAGTTAAAAATACTCATAGAGGCTGAGAAAAGCAAGCATGCCGCAACTCTGCAAGTCCAATCAAAGAACCGGGCGTAATCCCCCTTGCGGATTTGTCATGGTGAGCAATGTCGAACCGGCAACCCCACCTCACACAAAACGGATTTGTCATGGTGAGCCGAGTCGAACCATTGCTGAGGATTAGGAGACAGCTCAATCAAAGAACCGGGCGTAACCCCCTGCGGGTTGTCATGGTGAGCCTCGCCGAACCATTGCTGAGGATTAGGAGACAGCTCAATCAAAGAACCGAACGTAATTCCCGTTCCAGATTT
>CAZBAP010000010.1:0-76088 GCA_964489795.1 uncultured Flavipsychrobacter sp. | reverse complement strand
TGGCTGTTAACGGCGGGCTTACACCCGGCTACCAGTGGTCAGTTAACGGGATATCCGTTGGCAGCAGTTCGGGCAGCTATACGTACTTCCCGCTGGACGGCGATGTGGTACGAGTGCAACTGAGCAGCAGCGCCGCGTGCGCCACACCTGTGGTGGTGAGCAATGTAATGACCGTGCGAGTGAATACCCCCGAGCTTCCATCTGTGGCTGTTACTACGATGCCCGGCACAACGCTGTGCCAGGGTACATCGGCAACGTTCACGGCGGTACCATCGTATGGCGGGCCTGCCCCGACATACCTGTGGCTGAAGAACAATATCGTTATGGACTCGTCGCTGAGTTACAGCTATGTGCCTGCCGATGGTGATGTGATCACCTGTGAGCTGAGGAGCAACTACCGTTGCCGTCTTGCGGACACGGCAGTAAGTGCGGCCCATACCATGCATGTATCTACGCCTGTAACCCCTGTGGTGAGTATTGATGCTACCCCCGGCCTGAACATAAGCGCGGGGCAACTGACGACACTGACGGCAGCGGTAACGAACGGGGTACCCTCACCGAGCTACCAGTGGCAGGTGAATGGCCTGGATATAGTAGGTGCGACCTTTGCCAACTTTGTGAACAATACATACGCAGACCTTGATGTGGTGACGTGTAATGTACGCAGCGGGGGAGTATGCGCGGGAGTATTGGGCACTAAGTCAGTGACCATCCATGTATATGGTGTAGGTGTGGCACAGGTGAGCGGCGGTGCAGACCTGCAGGTGATACCTAACCCTAACAAGGGCACGTTCCGGGTGAGGGGTACGGCAGGTAACGCAACGGATGAGGCAGTGACGGTGGAAGTAACAAACATGCTGGGCCAGGTGGTGTACCACAGCGCAGGAATGTCGAAGGGCAATGAAGTGAATGAGCAGGTGAGCATGGACAACATAGCCAACGGCATGTACCTGCTGAGCATCCATAAGGGCGGCGACACAAAGGTGTTCCACCTGGTGATAGAACAATAGATGTAATAAGTACGATAAGCGTAAAATGGCTGATGACAATCTCATCAGCCATTTTTATTTTTAGATATTAGGAATTGGCTAAGATTGTAGGGTAATTTATATGTGTAAAAATTTTGTTATAGTATCAAGAAAGGCCGATTTGTTTGGGATACACCAACTTTATGAATTATTTTTGGAACCCTAAGCCAACAAATGGCGAGTTATTTCCGTCTTGCTTACGGAAACAATCTATAACTAAAAATGAAAAAAACGTTACTCATTGCCACATTGCTTGTTGCAAGTCTGGCAAATAAGTCTGTTGCACGGGAAGGCTATCATATACAACTAAAGATACCCGGTGTTAAAGACTCTATCGTATACCTGGCACACTACTACGGCAAACCGTTACCAACTATATATAAAAGAGATTCTGCCCGTTTTGACAAAAACGGGAATGCGGAGTTTAAAAGTGATGACCCATCGTTTGTAGGCGGTATATATATGATGTTGCTTGGAGACAGGAAAACCTATTTCGAATTCCTGATAGATAAAGGAGACAATATTTCTATGACAGCTGACCTGTCAAAACTACCGGAGGGAGTAGTTTTTAAGAACTCGCCAGAAAACAAGCGTTTCCAGGAATATGTGGATTTTCTGAGTGGTTATAGCAAGAAGCAACAGGAGTTACAAAAAGAATATAAAGAAGCAAAGACAGCCGCGGATACATCTGCGGTGCGTAAAAAGGCGGCTGAATCGTCTAAGTTTCTTGTGGATTTCAGACATGATTATGCTAAGAAATATCCTAACACGCTGCTGTCAAATATCTTCAACGCACTTGATGTACCGGAGGTACCCCAGGGTGAGCATTTTCTTGAAGATGGTAAAACAAAGGATACAACATTTGCATACCGGTATTATAAATCACATTTCTGGGATGGTTTCAACTTCCAGGACGACCGTCTTATCCATGCACCTATCTATGACGCGAAGCTTGATGAATATATGAACAAGTTGGTGGTGCCGTGGCCGGATAGCGTGGAAAGGGAATGCGATATGCTGCTATCTAAAGCCAGGGGTACCAAGGATATGTTCAAATATACGCTTTGGTTCCTTACCCGTAATGTAGAAAACAGCAAGGTAATGGGTATGGACGAAGTGTTTGTCTACCTTGTAGAGAATTACTATATGAAGGGTGACGCATTCTGGCTGACTAATGAAGAACTCAATAAATACCTGGACCGGGCAATGAAAATAGCCCCGAACGTTATAGGTAATATAGCTCCGGAAGTGAAGTTGCCCAATGTGGTTACAAAAACCCAGGAAAGCCTGTTGGACCTGAAAGCCAAATATACCTTGCTGGTATTTTATTCGCCAAGCTGCGGACACTGCCAGCACGAACTACCATCGCTGGATTCACTCTATAAAGGTGAACTAAAAAAGAAGGGTGTAAAAGTATTTACGGTAGCCACAGAGGGAGATGAGAAAGCTGTAACAGAATTTATTACTAAATATCATCTTGAAGAATGGACAAATACATGGGACCATGAGCATGTGGGTGACTGGAGGGGGAAGTATGATGTATATAGCACGCCTACGATATATTTGCTGGATGAAAAGAAAATAATAAGGGGTAAACGCCTGGATCACACTAACCTGGGTGGCCTGATAGATATGCTGGATAAAAAAACAAAAAAGTCAACTAAATAAATATTCTAAACCACACACAATGCGCAAACTTTTATTATCTTATCTCACTATGGGCATTTGCATGGGGGCCACTCATGCTCAGAGTTTGTTTACCTATGGAACTCATTCTGTATCAAAGGAGGAATTTTTGAGGGTTTACAAGAAAAACAGTATCAACAAGAAACCAGACATGTCTGATACAGCACTGAGGAGTTACCTGGACCTGTATGCGCTGTTTCGTATGAAGGTAGCTGAAGCAGATAAGCAAAAACTGGATACGGTTGAGTCTATTCAGCGTGAGCTGGACAATTACCGTAAGCAGCTTGCAAAAAACTACCTTACAGATGAGCATGTGACCAACAAGCTGATACGTGAAGCGTATGACCGTATGAAGGAAGATGTTCATGTGGCACATATACTTATCAGCTGTACGCCGGGTACTGATACAGTTGCCGCATATAAGAAGATAGACAGCATATACCATGCGATCGAAAGTAAAAAAGCTGATTTTGAGTCTATGGCCCGCGAGTTTTCTGATGACAAAGGTTCAAAAGAAAACGGCGGTGATATAGGGTTCTTCACTTCCATGCAGACGATCTATGCGTTTGAAAATGCAGCCTATAATACGCCGGTGGGCAAGGTGTCAGCTCCTTTCAAAACACAATTTGGCTACCATATAGTGAAGGTGCTAGAGAAAAAGGCAGACCGCGGGCAGGTGAAAGTGGCGCAGATAATGATAGAGACACCTAAATCAAAGGGCGAAGAAGGTGTTGCCGCCGCAAAGAAGCGTGCCGACAGTGTTGAGGCAATGATAAAGAACGGGGCGTCTTTTTCTGAACTGGTCATGAAATATTCAGATGATCAGTATTCGATCAAGGATAGTGGTGTATTGAAGACCTTTGGTGCAGGGCGCATGGTACCTGCGTTTGAAAATGCCGCATTTGCCCTGAAAAAGCCGGGTGACGTATCTGCCCCTATAAAGACAGATTATGGTTTTCATATCATTAAGCTTATAGAAAAATATCCTTTAGCTCCGTACGATAGTATGTATACGCAGCTTAAGCATAAAGTGGAAAATGACTCACGCGCGCAGTCGGCACGGGAAGCATTCTTTAACAAGATCAAAGAAAAGAACGGATTTAAAGAGAACGCGCAGGCGGCATCTGAAATTATTGAGAAGATAGCTTCTATACCTGATACCGGGAAAAACGCCAAGGTTATTAATGCCGACGACTATAAAAATATGAGCAAGCCGGTATTTGTGCTGGCCGGCAAAAATTACCTTCAGAGTGATTTCGCTAAGTTTGTTGAAAAGCTGACGCACGGCAGGCTGAACGGCCCTAAAGTATCGGTGGTGCGGGACGCGTATAACCTGTATGTAGGTAATGTGGTAAACGATTTTGAAGAGCATAAATTGGTTGAGGAAAATCCGGACTTCAAGAACCTGATGGAGGAATACAGGGACGGGATAATGCTGTTTGAGCTTATGGACCGCAATGTATGGAGCAAAGCTGCCCATGACTCTGTAGGACTGGCCGATTTCTACGAAAAACACAAGAGCAAGTATATGTGGGAGCCAGGCTTTGAGGGGGCTGTTTACCACTTCAAAAATAAAGTGCTGCTTGACTCGGGTATAGCTATGATAAACAATGGTGTTTCTGACGAAGAGATCGTTAAGCTGATCAATACGCCAAGCCATGCTGATGGCGTGGCAATACAGAGAGGACGATATGAATTTTCTCGTTTTAAAGAGGCAACGCAATCTGAACTGCTGAAGAATAAAATGAAGATAATCAATTCAGACAGCGGGCCTTATACGGTTATCTATGCCAAAGAGGTGTTTACTACACCGGGGCAGAAAACGCTGAATGAAGCACGTGGCTATGTGGTGGCGGAATACCAGGACCACCTGGAGAAAGAATGGAACGATAAAATGCGGAAAGAGTATCCAATGAAGCTCAACAATGCCGTATTTAAATCAATGGTAAAGAAATAATTGGTTGAAAGGTTTTTAAGAAAATGCCGCCCCGGAGTGGGCGGCATTTTCTTTGAAGTGAAACCAGTGTTAAAATCGTTCTGATGTTTTCTTAATTACGTACTTTTAGTACTTCGTAAACAAACGAGTTAATCTACGCTCAAAATGAAGATAACCTTTCATGGCGCCGCCCGCACGGTAACCGGATCAAAACATCTGTTGCATATCAACCCCAATACAAATGTACTGCTGGATTGCGGGATGTTCCAGGGGCTGGGCAGAGAGACGCTTGAGTTTAACCGTCACTGGGGATTTGAGCCTCGGGAGCTAAACTATGTTATTGTCTCACACGCGCATATTGATCATATAGGTTTGCTGCCAAAGCTTGTAAAGGATGGCTATTCCGGCCCTATATTCTGTACTCCGCAAACAATAGAGTTGGCAAGGATCTTGCTGCTTGATTCGGCAAGGATACAGGAGAGCGATGTGATGCATGTGAATAAAATCCGTGCTAAACAAGAGCGGCCTATGGAGGAGCCGCTATATACAGAAGAAGACGCGCAGCGTGTCTTTCCGTTATTTGTGCCTGTAGAATATGGCACGCCGCATAAGATCGATCAGTCAATAGAATTGTTATACACGGATACAGGGCATATACTGGGTAGCGCGGCAGTAAACCTGACAATAAAAGAGAATGGAAGAGAAAGAACACTGACATTCAGTGGCGATGTGGGCAGGTATAATGACCTGATACTTAAATCGCCCGAAGTATTTCCCCAGGCTGATTATATTATCCTGGAATCCACTTACGGCAACAGGCTTCATGATGTGATATCGCCGGTTACGGATAAGCTGCTTAATTATATTATTGATACATGCAAGAAAAAAAGAGGCAAGCTAATCATTCCCGCATTCAGTGTGGGCCGAACACAAGAGATACTGTACTTGCTTAACAGGCTTGAAACTGAAAACAGGCTGCCAAAACTGAACTATTATGTAGACAGCCCATTGTCTATACTGGCGACAGAGGTTATTAAACACAATCCTGAATGTTTTAATAATGACGTACAGCAGTTGCTTAAGAAAGATGAAGACGTTTTTGCGTTTTCGGGATTGCAATATCTTAAGACTGCAGAGGAATCTATAAGGCTAAATTCAATGAAGGAGCCATGCGTTATCATTTCAGCGTCGGGGATGGCAGAAGCCGGAAGGGTAAAGCACCATATAGCCCACAATATTGACAACTCAAGGAATACTATTCTGATAGTAGGGTATTGTGAGCCAAATTCGCTGGGAGGACGGCTGCGCAACGGGGCAACGCATGTGAGTATATACGGAGATCCGCATGAGGTAAAAGCGGATGTGGGTGTAATAGAAAGTATGAGCGCTCATGCCGACTATGAAGGCCTGATTCATTGGCTTGCCTGCCAGGATGCCGGTAAAGTAGATAAGCTTTTTTTAGTGCATGGGGAGTACGACGTACAACTGGAATTTCGCGATCGCCTTTTCAAAAAAGGATTCCGGGATATAGAGATACCATCGCTGCACCAGCAGATAGGGCTGGGGTAGCACAGCCGTTTGTTTATGCGGTAATGCCGGGCAGGGATATTCTGCCTGCCAACCAACTCTCACTCAGTGGCACAAGCCACTTGTCAAGCAATTCCTTTTTTGTAGTAACTATGTTGTTAAATACAGGTGTGTCTTTGTTGATATAACCCTTGTCTATAGCATACTGCACCTGGCTGAATGGCAGCATTTCGGCTTTGTTATTCACGAGAAAGGTAAGCATCATACGGTCAAAGAAATTGACCTCATACTGGCGTTCTATGCTTTTTACAACCCTAACCGAACTATCGGTACTGCAACCTCCAACCATTACTTCGGTTTCGTCTGCTATGATAACGATGAACTGCCGGAACAATAATTTTGCCCAACCATTCACCGGGGCGCCATGAGACTGCCACTGGGCATAGAACTGGTATAGTTGTTCGTTTATTTCGGTAGCTTCCTTTTCTATAAATGCCCTGCTGCTCTGGTATACCCACACACGGGAATTATCGGAAAGGTCCTTTGGCAAAAGGTCTGTAAGTTGTTCGGCTTGCATATGGCAAAGGTAGGGCAAATCGCATAATTGAGTAATGCCGGACGTTGCCTTTGTAGAGAGAATGATATGATTTTAATAGAAAAGGTTATATATTTGAATACAATGCATTTCTGAATAATACCTTACCCAACTATGCCTCAAAACGACAGAGCGATAAGCGTACTTATTGTTGATGATGAAAAGAAAGCCTGCACCAATCTTAAAAATGTATTGATAGAATTTGTGGACCCCGGGATCAATATTGTGGGAATGGCCAACAGTACGCGTGAGGCTGAAGAAATGATAATGGCTCATACGCCCGATGCTGTTTTTTTAGATATTGAGATGCCTAACGAGAATGCTTTTCATTTCCTTGAGCGGTTATCGCCGGTTGGGTTTGAGGTGATATTTGTTACAGCATATGAAGAGTATGCTGTAAGGGCATTCAGGCTGAACGCTATAGACTATATACTGAAGCCCATCAGCATAGGGGAATTGAAAATTGCCGTACAAAAGCTTAAAGACCGCGTCTGGTATAAGAAAATACTGGATGGTAAGAATTCATCGTTTATAGAACTTGCTGACGAGGTAGAGAACAGGTCGAAGCCAAAAAAAATAACATTTAAGGATATTAACACAACCGAGGTTGTGGATTTTATGGATATTTTTTTCCTTGAGGCTCAGGGTAGCTATTCTAAGGTGGTTTTTGCTAAAGGGAAGATCACCAAGGAGATGGTACTCAGTAACCCCCTCTCGGATTATGAGGAGCTATTGCCTGCTGATCTTTTTTTCAGGGTGCACAGGTCATTTCTGATCAACTGTGCCCATATAAAGCAAATAACCAATGATAGTAGCAACCAGGTTGTGGTGAAGGGCGATCTCAGTATCCCGGTGAGCAGACGGCGCTATGCCTCACTGCTGCTTTTTCTTGAAACACACGATTATTTATGAAGCGGCTTTGGGCGTTCTTTGTGTCTTTACTTTATTTGCTGTGCTATTATTGCGCGGCCGCGCAGGATTATCCGACCCTGCACTTTACAAAAGAAGACGGGCTGCCCAGTAATACGATATACAATATATACAGGGATAGTAAAAATTTCCTGTGGGTGGCTACCGACAAAGGTATTGCCAGATACAACGGCATAAGGTTTGAGTCCTTTACAACAACTAATGGTTTGCCGGACAATGAAGTGTTTTTTTTTCAAGAAGACTACTTCGGCAGGTTGTGGCTGGGTACCTATAACGGTGAACTATGCTATTACAAGGATGGGATATTTCATACCGGCGAGAATACGCCTTTCTTAAAGCTGAAAGAGAAACACTCGTACCTAAGAAGGATAACAAGTGAGTACGACAGCAGCATAACGGTAATTCTGAACGATTTTCGTGTCTTTTTGAATATTAAAGGAGACCATGTTGAGATAGTAAATCTTGCAGACTCTTTCAAGGCCCACAATATCCTAAATATTCTGTTTGTGGAAAAAACAGGGGCTGACAGGTATAAATTATACCGTATGAATGAGATACTTACTATCACTTCAAAGGGCGCGATTTTAAACAGGGTCAACAATGATATTGGTAAGGGCACTCTGCCGGAATCATGGGGCGGTTCGATGGCGCAGAACCAGCATTATACATTCTGTAATAAATTTATTCGCAGTTTGCCCGGACTAAAAGTAAAAAAATATCTGAATGACACACTTTTTGAAAAGTATGCATGGCGTTCGGTATACTTTGACCATATGGGATGTTTCCTGATGACCAATAAAGGGATTGTTGCGTATGATAGTTTGTTGCTGCTGAAAGGAATGGACGTAAACTGTATCACACAGGATATGGACAGTAATTACTGGGTCGGCACTGGTGAGAGGGGAATATTTGTTTTCAGTAAAAATTTCCTGAATACGAAAATGTATTACAATGCCTATGCCGGCAAAGTGCAATATGCTGCCCGGCAGAGTGGTCATACATTTTTTGCTACGACCGAAAATAAACTAAATCTGTTTGAAAAGGGTAGTGTGAGATGTCTGCTTAACTATAACTCACTACTTGTAGACAGAACTTTCTCTCTTGTTCCGGGTTTTTACATAGATAGCAATAATAGTTTTTATTATTTTAACAGGAAAGCAGGCTTAAGTGTTGCGGATATTCTCTCGCCACACCTGGCAATACAGACATACCGGTATCAAACAGATGAGGCGGTTGTGATCAAGGAGGTCAGTGTTATTGGGAATACTGTCTTTCTAAATGCAAAAAGATATATACTTAATTTGAAGGTAGGTAGCAAAGCTAAAATGGATGAGCCCTGGCCCAATATTATTAGTGATACGCCATTGATAGAGCGGGTGTATTGCATGGCAAAAAGTCCGGACAATTTTATTTGGTACTCGAAAGCCGGCAATATTTACAAAACTGATGGTGGAGTAGGGAAAATTCAGCTTCAGTTCAAAGGGATTGAGTTTAAGTCTTTAGATTTTTTTGGACCGTATTTGGTAGGTTACACACACAATAACCGTCTGCTTGTATGCGCAAATTATAATAAGGTGCCGAAGATAGACTCCCTTCCACAGAGAAATGGGGTATGGGATAAACTATACAAGATTGATGAGACCCATGTACTGATCAGTACAAACAATTTATACAGACTGTTGACATTAGATACCAGCGATGTGAAGCACTGTGTGGTAAGGGCAATAGAGAACCCCTTCCTGCCATTAGATATTGAGGCTTTTAGTTCGGACGGTGATAAGTGTTATTTTTTTAAAAACGGATCGATCGCAACTATTGGCAAAAGTATATTGTTAGAAGGAACCGGACCTCCACAACTGCATTTTTCATCGGTAAGGACAAGTGATTCAATTTATTCGGCAGACAATGAAATATACATTCCTTACAACAGGTCAAAGAATATCAGCATATCTTTTTCTACTATCTCATTTGGAGGAGTTGATATTGCTTATCAATATTCTGTATCGAAAAATGAACAGGACACTACATGGAGTGATATCAGTGGGGAGGAGATCAGCCTTGCTCATCCGGGTTATGGCGACTATATAGTTAAAGTAAGGGGGAAGACAAGGTCAAGTGTCTATTCAATTCCTGTTGCGTTGAGGTTTAAAGTGCTGAAGCCTTACTGGGCTACCGGGTGGTTTGTTTTTCTATGTGTTTTAATTGGCCTTGTTATCACTGGTCTGTTGGTTAGGTTACGTATTTTATTTCTTATTCGTAAAAATAAAAAGGAGCATGATAATGAAATAAAATTCATGAAGTCTGAGTATAAGGCTATTAATGCGCTCATGAACCCTCATTTTATTTTTAATACACTTAATAATGTGCAAAGCTTGTTTAACGCAAATGATAAACTGGCTGCCAATGAGTATTTGAGGATCTTCGCTGATCTTATTCGTCAGAATATGCACAATGTTTCAAAGGAATTAATACCACTACAGAAGGAGGTGGCATTAGTTATGAACTACCTGATGCTGGAGAAGCTAAGATTTGAAGACAGGTTGAACTACAATATTAAAGTAGATGAAAAAATAGATCTGTCAGAGATAATGATACCCCCTTTGTTGATACAACCTTTAGTGGAGAATTCTATAAAGCATGGTATTCTACCATTGCGTGGAGATAAAGGGATAATAGAATTATGCATCTATGAGCGAAATGACAGGCTTTATATTGAAGTGAGAGATAATGGGTTAGGTATGGACAATTCGAAGATGGCGGAAAATGACACACACGAATCATTTGGGATACAAGGCATTAAAACCAGAATCGAAAAGCTTAGTATGATGCAGGGGGGGGAGATTTTGTTTCATGCCGGGGCAATAAATGATGAGCATGGGAACCATGCCTGGACCGTAGTAACAGTAAGTATGCCTATGTGACCTTAGTATTTCCTTGGTTGTGTGCAAAAAATACCGCTTAGCAACTTTTTCGACCGTTCGGAAACTTGTTTGCAGGCAGGTAAGTCAGCTATAGTATATTACATCTCAGAAATCAACAGGTTTTAAATCGTCTTTCCCTGATAGTATTTACTATCACTATGAGGTGCCCCACCGGGCACCTTTTTTGTGATATTAACCATTAGTTATAAATATATTTTGTGCATACTTCTTTGTTTTGCTCGTTTTCTACCGATAAAAAAGTTTTTCGACCGTTCGGAAACTAGTTTTGGCTGTAGGATTTCATGGGGTTAGCTTGCACTCAATGTAAGTATAAAACCCTCTAAACCTTCCCTGAATCTGGCCCTTGTAGACCTGCTTACACACAAAAAGAAAAATACCCCACGTACAAAAGCTCTGACTCGCGGAGCTTTTTTTTATGCCCTAACCTACAGCAATTAATGCCTGCCAGTTCTTACTTTTGGCATTATTATGCGACTGCTGATCACAAACATAAGCCAACTATATAACGTTGAAGACGCTGCCTCAGCAATAGTGTGCAGGGCAGGAGCCGACATGTCTGACATGAATTCGCTTAATGATGCCTGGCTTCTTGCCGAGCATGGGATCATCCATAGTTTCGGGCTTATGGCAAATATGCCGGAAATACATGCAGATCAAACGATAGATGCTACCGGCAAAATGATACTTCCAGCCTGGGTAGACAGCCATACGCATATTGTATTTGCTGCCCCGCGCGAGGGTGAATTCGTAGACCGGATCAGGGGGCTTAGTTATGAGGAGATTGCCCGCAGGGGTGGTGGGATACTCAATTCAGCCCGTCGGCTTAATGAGATGGGTGAGCAGGAGTTGTATGATCAGAGCCTGGCAAGGCTGCAGGCTGTTATGGCTACAGGCACCGGAGCAATAGAGATAAAGAGCGGGTACGGATTGTGCATGGATGGGGAGTTAAAGATGCTGCGGGTAATACGCAAGCTGAAGGAAAACACTAAAATACCGATAAAATCGTCTTTTCTTGCCGCGCACGCATATCCTGTTGAATATAAATCAAATAAGGAAGGATATATAAGGCTAATTATTGATGAAATGCTGCCCCGTGTGGCTGCAGACGGACTGGCGGACTATATTGATGTCTTCTGTGAGGAAGGTTTTTTTGGTGTTCAGGAAACAGAGCGTTTATTGGAGGCAGGTTTGCGATATGGGCTAAAGCCTAAGATACATGCCAACCAGTTGCATTACTCGGGTGGGGTACAAGTGGGGGTGAAGTATAATGCCGTGAGTGTGGATCACCTGGAGTGTGTGGGCGATGCAGAGATAGCTGCGTTGAAGGGCAGCCATACAATGCCTGTTCTGCTGCCGGGTGCTGCATTTTTTCTGGGGATGCATTACCAGCCCGCACGTAGAATTATTGATGCCGGACTGCCTGTTTGCCTTGCCACCGATTATAATCCGGGTTCATGCCCCAGCGGTAACATACCACTCATGCTTTCCATAGCCTGTACACAGCTTAAAATGACACCGGAAGAAGCAATAAACGCGGTGACCATAAATGGCGCTGCTGCGCTGGAGCTAGCCGGGGAATTGGGTACTATTAAAGATGGCAAAAAAGCCAATCTCATCATGACAAAGAAAATACCCTCACTGGCATATATCCCTTACGATTACGGGAATAATAATATTGAAAGGCTGATCATTGGGTAGTCCATTATTTTGGATCATACACATACGCTACCTCATAAGTGGTTTTCCTGAGGTCTTGTGATAAAGAGCCAACCGGCAAGTCTTCTGTTTGCGGGGTTGGTTCGCAAACAGAATAAGTATTTCCATTGTACACTATTGGCATGCCGATAGGCTTATCAAATTTTACCGCAATTGTAAGATGATGCGGGAAAGCCAAAACAATCATTGGCAGATTGTATATTTCCTTTACTAGGCAGTAAAACAAAGCAGCCCTGTCTTCGCAGTCGCTACGGTCATAAAGCAAGGTCTGTTCGGGCGAAAGATGTTTTTCGCGGCCAAAATTCTCAGCGTCGGGCTGGTAGAGAAAGGCATACCGTGTAAAATGCATCAGGTAGTCTATACCCCGCTTTACATTCATATGCCTGATCTGCTTTTTTAGTTCGGGGATGAGCGTATTATAGGTGCCTGAGCTCAGCGGAGCATTAAAGTACAGCTGGTAATCTGCCACAGGGTAGTTAGTAAACATTTTTTTAACCTCGTTGTTGATCTTAATTCTGAAATGGTAGGTCACGTCCAGGTAATTGAATGCCAGATCTTTGTCTGAGTAGTTTTCAGGTCTGAAATCCGGCAAATGGGACAGCCTATATGAGAATTTTCCGGTTGCGCCATTTACTACAAGCGGAACATTGTATAAAGTGTTGTGCTGAAAATCTACATTGAACCCGTAATCATGATAATTGAGGCAGATGTACTTTTTGCCATTTCGCGTAAAAAAGGGAATGTCATATATCTCTTCATCGGTCTGCACATAAAATAGAAGCTTATCACCGATAATGTTGAGTTTGGCATCGTAGCCGGACTTGCAGAGCAGGAACCACTTATAAAGTGTATAACGGAAGTAATTATCCTCCTTTGGGCTCATACTCTGAGCAGTACGACGGATGAGCTGATAGTAGACCCAGTCATCGGGTTCATGTCTGTGTTTATAGGCCAGCAGGGCAGTTACTATGGGAGTGTAATCAGTGTTTGATATCTTTTCATAGAACCGGGTAATAGATTCCTCTGAGAGTGAATCGGTATACGGTACGTCTTCAGCATTGGTACAGGGAAACGCAATTGAATCACCGTAAAAATCAAATCCCATACCACTATTTTCCTCCTGGCTATATGATTGTAACACGGGAAGTTGTATGAGAAGCAAAAGGGATAATATAAGTGCTTTGTGATACAATGTTTTCTAAAACGCAAATTGTTCACTATAAATTTACGATAAGATAACAATTAATTAATGTTAAGTTTTTCTGTTTTAGAAAAATAGCTCTATTTAATATATGTATTGTATATATGGCCATGGATCTTTGTCTGCGCCGCATGTTGCCTCAGCTATGGCAGAGCATAAAAAGACCGGAGCAAAAAGCTGCACATTTCGGGTATTAACCGGGCGAAGATAAAAGGCTCATTTGTGATTTCTGCTTTCGCCACAATAGGAGAGCATAAATACCTTTTCGGGCATCATGCTATCCCTTCGCTGGAAAGTAGGCAAGTGTGCCAACTGCCAGACACCTTGAAGTGGGTAGTTCGCTAAGCAAAGTTTCATCCAGAGATACATGGCAAGGAAAGTCATAATAAGGAGGTATTTGCAAATTTCAGGGCGGCTGCATTAACTAACGAAAAGCCATACAAACCGGAGATCAAATACCAATTAGTAAGGAATATCTGCGAAGTAACAGCCGCCTAAATTTTTTTTTGGCGGCTGTTTTGTTATAGAAGGTTTGTGTGTTAAAAGAGTTTTAACTTTTGCAAAAGGACATTGGCACTATATTTGTTTTTCACAGGATAAGCGTAAGCAATTCAGGGTCGTACGCTAACAATTAATCACTAACCATCGTTTGCAAAGGCCCGGACGAAACAACACACAAAATATGAAACAGATCGCATTATTACTGATGGCAGGAAGCCTTTTGATCTTTAATAGTTGTACAAAAACAGGGCCGCAGGGTCCCCAAGGCACTCAGGGCCCGCAAGGCAATGCTAATGTCATAGGTTCTGATCCGTTCGTTGTCAGCAGTTGGTCTCTTAATACAGGAGAGAATGCCTATGAAGCTTCTTTTGTTGACGCGGACATTACTAAGGCAGTTGCAGACAGAGGAATGGTAGAGATTTTTCTTTGGTATCCGTCTGATGGTACCTGGCGTAATCTGCCCGATATATACAACGGTACACAAATATATTTCAGATATTCGCAGGGAGGCTTTGATATCTATTACGGTAACGTAGACGGAAGTGCGCCTTCTTTCCCCGGCACATTCACATTCCGTACGGTGGTTATAGCCCCTGCATTTAAGGACGCGCACCCTAATACTGACTGGAAGAATTATGATGCGGTGATGGCTGCGTTGAAGGACGCGAAAAGCCCATCAAATACCCAGTAGGCAACTGAATGCTTTCTATAAGGGGCGGGGGAACCCGCCCCTTATTTTTGTGGTGGTATTGTTGCTGTGATCTGGGCTGAAAGGCTCCGGGCCCAATCAATGATCAACTTCTTTTCATTGTCTGTAAGTACAGCATCTTTATGTATCCATGTGTAGCTGTCCAGCGGCATGCCACCTTCTTCTACCTCTTTGGCTAGCTTCAGTAGTTTTTTGGCCTGTTTTACAGGTGTTCGTTTGCCGAATTCGGTAAAATTCAATTCTCTTTTACCTTCTGTTATGTGGTCATTCATAAACCATGCTACGGGTTGTATGCTGAAATACCACGGATAGCGGGTGTTATTGCTATGGCAATCATAACATGCTTTTTCCAGGACGTGGGATACGCTGTCCGGCACGGTATAAAGTACATGTATATCCTGCGCATTGGCTGTTGTATCAATATTTTTTGCAGGGCGGAAAAACTGGATGATCACCAGCGCTACAATAAGCAGGATAAATACCTTTTTCAGGATGCTTTTCATTTATTCTGAGTTTTTTGTTAAAGGGTCAGTTTATCAATTGTTGTTGAGGATGATGGGAGCACCGCCTTTACCCATAATGATCATTTTTGCGTTAGACGACTGGGCAAGGTCTTTCATAGCCTTGATCTGTTCGTACTGCAATTGCTTGTCGGTGAGGCTCTCACTAATGATGTGCTGGTAATCGGCTATGCCTTGTGCCTCAACTCTTTTCCGGTCTGCTTCTTGTCGTTCTTTCTGAAGTACAAATTGCATTTTCTGTGCTTCCTGCTCAGCGTTTATCTTTGATTCTATGGCGTTTTTCACAGAGGCAGGCAAAGTGATGTTTCTTACCAGCAGGTTTTCCAGCATAAGCCCACGCTTTTTAAATTCATCTTCTATAGCTTTGTAAATGCGGTTTTGAAACTCATCACGACGAGTGGAGTAAAGTGATACTGCGTCGTAGTAAACGGCATTGTCCCTTATCTTAGTACGTGATATAGGTCGCACGATCTTGTCTTTGAAATCCAGCCCTATTTCTCTGTATATGTTTGGTGCGTTCTCAGGTACTACCCTATAAAGCACGGTAAGGTCTATTGTCACCTCCAGTCCATCGGCGCTGAGTACTCTTATGGCATCATCACCTACCTTGTCGCCTTCGTTGTGAACTCCGCTCATAGTGTAGTTTTGTGTTCTTACCTCTATCCTTTCTATATCCAGAAGGGGATTGATCAGATGCAGCCCGCTATAAAGTACCGTGGGTTGCACATGGCCATACAATTTCTGCACACCCACATAGCCCGCGTCTATCTGTACTACTGACGCAGTAAGCAATCCTATAGCGACTATGACGATCCCAAGGCCGATAGCCGGTTTGCCAAATATTCTTATTTTATCATTGATCTTTGAAATGATCCGGCCGATAATAAGTATTACCAGGCCTAATATTACCAATGCCATATACGGAGTGATTTTAGGAGAATGAGTAACAAAACTCAAATATATTGAAATTGAAACAAAGGTATATTGAAACTACTGGATAGTTAAATTAGTTCAAAAAATACCTGTACCGACGCATAAACACCTGCCACTATTGACGAAGAAGGATTATTTTTATAGTTCGAAAATAAACCCATGCGAAAAATTATTGTAAACATAACTATGCTGCTGTCTGTTTTTGCCTTTGGCCGTTCGCCGGGGCAGCAGATAAGGCTGGCTACCCAGCACAATACTTATGACACGCTGCTACATGCTGCAGAGAAAGGTAATGTTGATAAAATGGTGGAATTGGGTGATCTGCTGCTGAATGGTGAGGAAACAAACAGGGATCTTGGCGAGGCGTTGAGGTGGTACCTGAAAGCTTCTGATAAGGGCAGTGCCGCAGCCGACTGTAATATTGGTTATATGTACGAGCATGGATTAGGTGTGCGGATGGATAATTTTGAAGCGATAAAGTGGTACCGTAAGAGTGCTGATAAAGGATTTGCCAGGTGCGAATGTAATATGGGTGATATGTACGAAAAGGGGAATGGTACCAACCAGGATTTTGCAGAGGCTATGAGGTGGTACCGTCTTTCTGCGGATAAGAATTACAGCTACGGGCTGCTGAATGTGGGCCGGCTTTTTGAAGACGGGCATGGTGTAAAAATGGACTATGCAGAGGCCGTGAAGTGGTATAAAAAAGCTTCTGCACTGAATAATGCGGTAGCGCAGGGTAAGCTGGCATTTATGTATGAGCGCGGCCTGGGTATAGATGTTGATTCGGCAGAGGCGCTTAAATGGTATAAGCGGTCAGCTGAGAACGGCGATGTGGTGAGCCAGAACAATGCCGGCAGGATGTACTACCATGGGTTTGTGGGAATGAAGCCAAACTATGATTCGGCAGTTAAGCTGTTCCTGATGGCAGCCCATTCGGGCAGTCCGTTGGCTATGTACATTCTGGGGCAGATATACGAGCAGGGTGTAGGTAATATAGCAAAGGATTATCACGAAGCGTTTCATATGTACACACATGCAGCTGAAAAAGGACATGTCAATTCGCAGTTCAAGTTGGCAGGTATGTACGAGCAGGGACTTGGTACTACTAAAAACGACAGTCTTGCGTTTGTATGGTATTCAAAAGCTGCTGAGAATGGGAATGTAGCCGCTTATGGTAAAAAAGGCATATTGATGTATGAGGGCAGGGGAGTGCCTATGGATAAGCAGACCGGCTACCAGTATATTAAAACTGCTGCCGACCGGGGAAAAGAAGAATTTATTGAATACCTGAAACAGCATCAGCCATAGGAGCTGCGCAACTTAAAAATTTTCAATGACCATAATTTACGTATTGATCATAATTGCCCAGTTAGGAGTGATCTTTTATTTTGTTCGGAAAGGAAAAACACAATCATCGAAATATACCCAGGAGGTAACAGCAGGTAGTTTTGAAAATCTCAGGGCTGCTGCCATGGGGATAAAACCAGAACAATTGAAATTGGCCATACCTGATAGTCAGACATTCGTATATGGTGTCACGATAGATTGGAATATGGGCGATGAGATAGTTACGCTCGCCATGTATATTACAGGTGCGGCAAACCTATACCTGAGCAAAGGTGGTGGTGTGAGTGGCGCCGGGCTGAAGCCGAATGTTGGTGAAGCCGCAGTAAAGCTGGTGAACGCCGCGCAGGATTTTCTACCCCGCGCCATGCCCTCCACAGGCAAAGACATGCCGCAGGAGAAATGTGTGCGGTTCAACCTGCTCACAAATAAATCGATATTCTCAGCCCAGGAGCATGTTCAGTATTTCGATGATGGATCTTCGCCCTGGCTTACATTGTTTCAGCAGGGGAATGAAGTTATAGCGGAAATGAGGAATTAGCATATTTTACAAACGCAAAAGCCGGTACAATGATAAGGGTAGCACAACCAGAAGACATTGGTAGTATAGTAGCTATTTATAACCAGGCAATAGAGGCGGGTTTTCAGACTGCTTTTACAGAGCCATGGGATGCCGGGGCTAAGCTATCGTGGCTGGAGGAGCATACTCCGGACCAATATCCGCTATTTGTTTATGAACTAGATGGGAAGGTTGCAGGGTGGCTCTCCGTGAGTGGTTACCGGCCTGGAAGAAACGCGCTGCGTTATGCGGCTGAGGTTAGCTATTTTGTGGATAAGCATCATAGAAAGAAAGGGATAGGATCGCAGTTGCTGGCGCACGGCCTAGCCGCATGCCGGCGGCTGGGGTATAAGACGCTTATAGCAATAATAATGGAGCCCAATACTGCAAGCGCATACCTGCTACAGCAACATGGATTTGACCAATGGGCCCTCCTCCCTGATATTGCTGATTTTTATGGTACAGCATGCAGCCAAGTTTATTATGGGATAAAATTAAATTGAGAACTAGCTTGTACCTTGGTTACACTATTCACAATCTATATATACCATATCCCCTACAGATACATAATAGAGTTCATGAGTAAAAGTTTCGTCCGGTAGCACTTTCTGCCGAAAGGTGAAGTCGGTCATGGCGCACCTGCCAGTAGGCAATTCAGCATACAGTTCCATATGTATCTTCCTGCCTTTCATAAAACCATCTTTATCCAGTTCAGGTTCCCATTTGTGTGATATGATCACGGCTTTCTTATATACCTCACGCCAGTTGTAGTTAAGCCCCCGCCTGTTGGCCAGCCATACCGCTTGTTTTTCCAGTTTTTTATCAGCCATGCCCGGTCGTATATCGCCAAACCGGGCAAGATTCTGGGCGAAACACGGGTAGCTGCTTATAGCTGCAAAAATGGTGATCAGTACCAGTTGTTTTATCATTCCCTGACAATTTTATCAAAGATAGAAAAACAGATGCGTACGACGTAGAATTTACGATATACATGCAAATGGCTCTTGGGTTATATTTGCACCTTTTTTATTATGGCCCCGCGCATATATACTTTGTTAGGTTTTATGGTTCTGCTCGTAAATGCAGCACATTCCCAGGAGTGGGGTGAACCGGGCTTTGGAGTAGAGGCTAACCTAATGATGGGAAAAATAGTAAAACATTCACCCAAATTCACCGCGCCTATTCCCAGTGTTTCGGATGCCGTGGATATAAATTTTATATGGCGTACATATGGTAAGAGAGCGTGGCAGCAGCGTCGCAATTTCCCCGTGGTGGGTGTAGGCGTTACGTTTACTAATTACGGCAATAATATCGTTTTCGGCCGTTGCGCAGGCATATACCCCAATCTGCAGATACCCCTTATCACAGGCAAGCGGCTGGAGTGGACGTTCCGTTTTGGTAACGGACTCTGTTATGTGACCCGGAAATACCAGTTATCCCATCCGGTAGACACGATCAACTCTGCTGTCAGCACGCACATTAATGACTTCGCCATTTTTATGACCGACCTCAGATACCGCCTCAATGATCATTGGCATTTGCAGGCAGGGGCAAATTTTACGCACATATCCAACGCATGCTACTACCAGCCCAATCTTGGGGTGAATATGGTGGGTGCCCACCTGGGGTTTCAGTATTTTCCGGTGACAGGGAGGCCGAAGCCTGTTATCAGGCAATTGCCGGATTTAAAGAACCGGTGGCTGGGCGAAGTGAACTTCGGTATATCCTATAAAGAGGCGAGGGCAGAGGGTAACCCGATTCGAGCATCTTATTTTGCCGAAGGTTTTGTAAGCAAGCGCTGGCTGAGTAAGAATAAATTTTACCTGGGTGTGGATTATGCCTACCACGATGATATTTATGCCTTTCTGAAAAACTATGGTGTGCATGAGGGCCATGAGCGCGGCCACGCATGGGATGGCGGTTTTTTTGCAGGTAATGAATTCCTGGTAGGCCGGTTGGGCCTGGTGGCGCAGTTGGGCGTGTACTATCACCAGACCTTCCTGAAGTATGATGATTTCTATGAGAAAATAGGTGGCAACTACTACCTGCTGAGGGCCGAGCGTGGGCCGGTAAAAGAAGTGTTCCTTTCCGCACGCCTGCTTACGCACGAAATTGTAGCCCAGCTTGCGGAATTTGGTGCAGGTGTGGGATTTTGAGTAATTTGAGCCATGATGACCATAAGCCGGGTAATTTTTAAAGCAGCCAATGTATTTTCCGCATGAGGGCACAGGTAAAGGCACTTACATCTACCAGGGCCGTAGCCGCTATAATGGTTGTGATACATCATTTCGGGCAGGGCATCTATCCCTTCACGTTATCCACTAATTTGTTTCATTGTGGCGATATTGCTGTCAGTTATTTCTTCGTACTGTCTGGCTTTGTGCTTTATATTTCCTACGTCAGCACACCGGTTAGTTATGCCGACTACATAAAGCGAAGGATAGGCCGTATAGTGCCGCTGTACCTGTTTGCGCTTCTGTTCTTTATTTCCGTTGCCGTGTTATTTCTTGGGTATGCTATGCATGGTAATGCTGTTAAGGAAATAATACTAAGTGCCTTACTGCTACAGGCCTATGTGCCTTCGTATCCGTTAGTGCTCAACTCTCCGGCATGGACGATATCGGTAGAGATGTTTTTTTACATTTTATTCCCGTTCTGTCTTTTACTAATGAAAAAGAACCTACGCTATTTCATTATACTGACAGCGGTCTTATTTTTGGTTGCCCAGTATTTCAGCTTAAAATACTATCCCGCGCGATGGAGTCTGCCCGATAATATTGTGGATACTGTGTTCTTCAATCCGGTCATGCACATCAGCCAGTTCCTTGTGGGTATGGCAGGAGGGTACATATACCTGCAGTTGCGCCCGATGGCGCTTCGGTACCAGTGGACTCCGGTAGTACTGTTCGTAGCTATAGTACTGCTCATTGCCTATCGCCCTGCAAATGTCAGTTATGAGGTGGGCCTCATTGCGCCGGTATTCATGTTGTTTATTGTCAGCGTTGCTATGCGGGATCCCAAATGGATGAATGCCGGATTTTTTGTCTTTCTTGGTGAGATCAGCTATGGAATTTATATACTTCAGTTTCCGGTCTTTAAGCTACTTGAAAGTCTTAATAGCAGGTATGTACATCTATATTCTCCGTTTTTATTCTTTTCCGGTTTACTGATTCTCATTCTGGTTGCTGCATCGACTTATTTCATTATAGAAAAGCCTTTGAGGAATTTCATAAACAAGCTCAGGCTAGGCGAGCGTTCATAAAACGGTATCAGGCTAACAAGCCAATAACAAAAAAAGCCAGTCTGAGAACAGACCGGCCCCTATAAACCTTATGAAAAGCCGAATTGAGAACAAATCAGCTCCTATATACCCTATGAGTACAAATGTACATCTTTTGTTTTTAAAAAAATAAATTGATACACGTTTTTTTTCACACCATTAACATAGTGTTTAAAAATTAATTTGATTAATGAAACGGAAAGAAATGAACCCGTAGCGGGGCTATTTTTTTGCCTTAATCGCGATCGTGACAGTTACGTCGTCTGACATAGTAAAACTGGAACCGCCTACATTAAAATCCCTGCGGTTGATAGTAAACGAACCCTTGAAATCAGCCTCATCGCCAAAGGGAATAAAATCAAACGGTATCTCTATCTCTTTAGTAGTATTCTTGATCTTCACTTTGAACGTGCCTGCATATGCAGCACCCTTGTAATACAGTTTTTCAGAGGATATTTCTATGATCTTAAACGTATCGGCATTCAGGTACTTATCTTCTTTTATGGTTTTATCTCTTTTATTAATGCCTGTCACCAGCGATCCGGCTTCTACAGATCCGCTGAGTTTGGATGTTTCCAATTTATCCGGGCTGAACAACAGATCGGTTTTTAAACCGGTAAATTTTCCGTTCACGGTAATACCGGCATTCTTTATCTTGAAGGATATTTCATACGAAACCGGGTTCCATTTGTCCTGTCCAAAACCTGTAGTTGGTAAAAGAAACGACAGTAAAACGAGTGCAAATAATGTCCTTTTCATACTGCAATTTAAGGAAACAATACAGCATACCCAATTTTGCACTGTTTTAGCGCACAGCCTTGCCTGTAAATCATTTCTTTGCAGTACGCATAGTGATGACGTATTTCAATACGGCATCCTGCTCAGCACTGCTGATCTCGTCTTTATGGCTTTGAGCAGCTTTTTCTGCCATAGCAGGCACAATCTTTCTCCATTGCGCCTCTGTCCATGCCCCCGGGTCTTTGGTGCCATGGCATTGCGTGCATTTATTTTCAAACAGTTGTTTGCCTTTATTTAGTTCATCGACTGTAAGGCCGGGAAAATTTTTAGCGCCGCGCACTGCATCTGCCTGTGTAGGTTTGTATAGTTTATGGCTGCAAGACGATATAGCTACGACTATAAGAATGATCAAAGTTTTCTTCATGAATTTTGAGTTATATTACTGTAAGTGTCAAATCTAAATAGTTTTTGTGATTTCAATAAAAAATTCCTGCGCGAAATAAGCGCAGGAATTTTTATACCCGTGATGTGTTATGCAGGTTGTAGCTCTGCCTGTTTCACAAATTCCACATTGGCATGAATGCTGATATCCTCGCCCAGTAAAATTCCTCCTGTCTCAGACACCATACTAAAGCTTACGCCATATTCTTTACGGTTTATCTTTCCATTCACCGTAAAGCCGGTGCGGGTATTGCCCCATGGGTCTTGCACAATGCCGCCAAATTCTACTGCCAGGGTTACTTCTTTGCTTACACCGCGCATGGTGAGTATACCGTGCAACTTGAATTGTTCGTCGCTAGTTTGCTCCAGTTTGGTTCCTTCAAAGGTTAATTGCGGATGAGTAGCATGATCAAAAAAGTCTGCTGTTTTCAGGTGACCGTCGCGCTGTTCATTGTTTGTAGAGATTGAGTCTACGTCGGCGGTGAGATGAACTTTAGCGGTAGTAAAATCATCGCCATCTGTGTCAACAGTAGCATTAAAGCTTTTGAAGTGTCCGGTCACATTAGATACCATCAGGTGCCTTACTTTGAACTGCAGTTCTGAGTGGGTGGGGTCTAAAACCCATGTTGTTTTTGCCATTTTTCGTTGTTTTAAGTTGTTTTTGATTTGATTATTGTTTTAGTCTTAAATGTTTGGTATTCAATTGTTATTAATTATTCAATAATTATAAAATCTAACACTGTTAACTTTGTAGTTAAAAAAATATTACTCTCTTAGCCCTTTAATAAATCCCTTTATAAAGTCCTTTAATATTGCTTTATTAAACGCATCTTGTGTCATATCCAGGTGTGATACCGGGGGGGCCACAAGGTTTATTGACACCAGTCCATGTATCATAGACCAGAAAGAGTGTACTTTAAGCCATGTATCAGCGTTTTCGGCAGGTACACCCATCAATTCGTTAATAGTGGATGATATGTTACTAATAAAAGCGCTTAGTTCCGGTACTTTGGACAGGCTCTCACAGGTAGGCATTCCCAGGCCAAACATCAATTGATAATACTCCTTGTTACGGAACGCAAAATCCCAATAGGCATAGGCTAAAGCCTCCAGTTGCAGGGCCGGGGTTGGCTGTCGTTGCCGCGCGTCGCTCAGGGCATCGCCCAATAATTTAAAACCTTTCCTGTTAAACTCAGAGAGTATGGCTTCTTTGTTCTCAAAATGATCGTAGACTACGGGCACACTGTATTCAATAGCATCAGCAATTTTACGAATGGACAAGTTCTGCCAGCCCTCTTCATTTACCAGGTGCCATGCGGCATTTAGTATGCTTTCTCTTACCTCTTTGCGTTGCCTTTCCTTTCTTTCAGTGATGCCCATAAGTATATTTACTAACAGCGTTAGCAAAGGTAACGTACGTTTTGTTACCCACAAAATTATTATAATAAATACTCTGAATAAGGTAATAAGGGTTACCTATAAAGAAAAAGCACCGCAAACGGTGCCTTTTCTTTATAAGCCAGATGGCCTTATTGCTTAACAAGCTGTGTTGCCAGTTTGGTAATTCCTTTTTCATCTGTTATCTGCACAATATAAAGGCCTGCCATTAGCGATGAAATGTTAAGGTTGCCGGTGTTATTAACGCCCGTAGTGCTCATTACCTGCTGTCCTGTAGTATTATAAATACTGATGATGTAGCCAGGTTTAATTCCCTTTATGGTAAGTATGTTGGATGCAGGGTTGGGCATTATGGCTATCTGTGTATTAGCAGAAGGCTGGTCGTGAATTGCCGTTGTGCCTATGCCAAATGCAAGAGAATGGGGGCTGGAAGAGACGCCGAACGTAGCAATTTGTGTATAAGTGCTTTCATTGAATACTGTAATGGAATCTTTAAAATGGTTTACCACCCATATCTCGCTCCTGTCGGGATGCCTGTAGATCTCAAATGGTTCTCTTGTTCCGCAATTTATGGAGTCAACAATGGTCATAGAAGCGGTTGCGTATATCCTTACTTTGAAGTCAGTGGGAAAGGTTACAAATAGCCTGCTGCTGTCGGCCGATAAAACAAGACTGCTGGGCGACGAAGTGCCGGTGGAAACCGAATCAACTACTGTCTTGGTTGCCGCGTTTATCTTGTAGACTCTCTTACTGGTCCATGCTACTTTATATGCCAGCGTACCGCCGCTGGTAAAGGTCATTTCACCATTGTCTGTGGATACCGAGGATACAGTGAATGGGGTAGCGGAAAGGCCTGATGTGTAGTCCACCACATATACCTTATTGTCGCTGGTTACCCATACTTCCTTTGAGTTAGGCCTTTCTTTTACAAATGCCGGGGTGGGGATGTCTACACTATCGGTGATCGTTTTTGTGGCAGCGTTGATCCTGCACATGCCTGAGTCTGTACGCGCAAAAATGGTGTTGGGTTCATTGCTGGCAACAATAGTGTAGATGATGTGGTGCATAGAGTCTGTGACGGCAAAAGTAGCGGGGTCTACAAAATACAGGTATTGTTTTAAAAACGAAGAGGCGTAAAATCTGGTCCGGTCGTTTGACGCGCATACGAATGCGTAACCACCTGTGGGGTCGCCTACGGTGCCTATCTTGCTATAGGTGGTTCCATTTACTGATGCCATACCATTGAAGCCACTGACGAGTGTGGGCTGGCTGTAAGCCACGATGCCAGATACTGCCAGCATCATTGTTGTAATTATCTGTTTCATAGATTGTGATTTTATGAAGACAAAATTACTTTCGCCACAATTGGTGGCAATCCCATAAAAGTGGTATTTTTTTATCCGTACTGATACTTATTTCGTGTAACTACAGTGGAATATGTATAGCTACGAGCGTGCCCATACCAGGTTGAGAATCAATGTCTACTGTGCCATTCTGTACTTGTATTCGTGAGAATATATTTTTAATGCCTATCCCTTTCTTTGTATTCGCTTTCGAATCAAATCCTTTTCCATCATCCTCTATCGTTACAGATATGCCATCGCTGTCTTTCACTATCTGTATGTTCATATTGGCGGCCTCTGCATGCTTTATTACATTATTTACAGCTTCCTGCACTACACGATATAATACTGTTTCGGTTTCCTCTGTCAGGTTTTCAAGGCCGATGCACTCAAATGTTACGGTAAGTCTTGACGGGTCTATGCCAGCCAGCAATTCGCGAAGGGCGGGCTCCAGTCCTGATTTTGTGAGTGCGTTAGGCATCATCTGGTGAGATATTGCTCTCAGCTCGTCATAGCTTTCTGTTACCAGCGCCATGATACGTGCGGCATCGGCGTCAGTAGCCTTATCTATTTTATTTTTTGTAAAAAAACCGTTCAGGTTCATCAGCGATGCCGAAAGCATCTGTCCCACACCGTCATGCAAGTCAGCCGCTATGCGTTTTCGTTCCTTTTCCTCAGCGTTGAGCACTTCCCGGGTCGTTATAGTTTGTTGCCGGTTTATCTCGGCCTGTAGTCTTGCCTCTGCTCTCAGTTTTCTTCTGTTGTACATGAGGTAAGTGACTACCCCGGTTATTATCAGCAGCGCAATGGTTATATACAGCAGGAAATTGCGTTGTTTTATCTCCAGGCTTTGGATCGTGGCCCGCTGGCTCAGTTCCGTTATGCGTTGGTCGCGTTTCTCGGCCTGGTATTTGGCATTCATTTCGGCCATCTGCCGGGTTTTCTTTTCAGTAAGGATACTGTCGTTAAGTTCAGTATACCTTTTGTTGTAGGCCAGTGCTTTTTTAAAGTCGCCCCGATGCTCGTAGATACCGGAAAGGTATTGGTTAGCGTATCCTTCAAGATCGGCGTATCGTATCCTATTCGAAATGTTTAACGCGATCTGTGTATAAAAAATTGCACTGTCATATTGCTCCAGACTACCAAATATTTCGCCTACGTTGATATAATTCATCGAAAGGTCCAGTTGGGTGCCTACTTTTAGTTTTATTGCCAGTGCCCGTTTCATGTATTTTAAAGCTGTTGTGAAATCGGTTTGCTGCGCGTAGATACCGGCTATGTTTTCCAGGCTGTAGGCTGCTCCTATTGCCAGCGTACTGTCACTTTCATTTACGTGCAGCGCCTGCTCATAATAGTAGAGTGCTGAATCCAACTGCTGTCTTTTTTCATATTCTATCCCTATCCGGTTATAGCCATCGCCTATCGCAGAATTGCTCTTTACAAATATGGCCATGTTTATACCTTTCTTCAGGTAGCCCTCGGCTACTATCGGGAACTTGTTCTTTGAGTATACCTGCCCTATGGAGTAATACATCCTGGCCAGCTCTGCGCTGGGAGCGTATTTTTCGGCTTTCTTCGCGGCGTCCAGCATCAGTGTTATAGCTGTGTCCGGCTGGCCATGTATGTATAATTTATCAGCGTACAGCCTTGTTACTGTGAGCTCATCGGTTATGTCATTTGCATTGCGCGCTGCTGTTACTGCTGCCAGGTAATAGTAGCGTAGTGAGTCAGAATCGCTGTTGTAGGCCCTTTGAACCGCATTTACGAGTATGCTTATACGTTCCTTTGCTGCCTGCGCATTAGCTGATAAAGCATAACAAAGGAAAAGAAACAAGCATATTTTTTTTCGCAGCATAGTACACGGTTAAAATAATAAAAAATGGCCGGTGTTTAGTATTTGGTATTAAATTTTTTATTTTAGAGCGGCATGAAGATCCCAAACGACACTTCGGAGAATATTAAAATCGTACTTGTAGATGATCACGCGATAATAATGGATGGCATACAAGCGCTGCTGGCCGGCATTCCCGGTATTGAGATCGTAGGTAAGGCATCCGGTGGCAATGAGGCGCTAGGGATATTGAGCAGGCAAAAAGCCGACATAGTGATCACTGATTACTCAATGGAGGACATGGATGGCCTCACCCTGATAAATAATATCAAGAAAGCGTACGCCGATATAAAGATCATTGTGCTTAGTATGCACGATGAACCATCTGTGGTGAGGGATGTGCTGAGTAAAGGGGTAGACGGTTATATTCTGAAGAAATATACCTACAATGAATTGCAGATAGCTATAGAGGTGATCAGGGAGGGAGGCCAGTTTTTCAGCCCCGAGGTGAACAGTATTTTGCTTATGCGGCTGAAGCCCGAACAAAATTCAAAACTTACCAACCGTGAGCGTGAAATACTCAAACTGCTCGTAAACGAGCACAGCAATAAACAGATAGCCGATAAACTGTTTATCAGTGAGCGTACAGTAGAGACCCACCGCAAAAACCTGCTGCGCAAAACCAATTCGTCCAACATCGTTGGTTTATTAAAATACGCACACACACACAAGATCGAATAGGCCAGGTAAATTTAACCCGGTATCAATTAATGATTTTTTCGTTGCAGCGACGGCTATGTGGTATAGAACCTCTACCAGTGCTATAATGCGCAAGGTATTTTTATACATTAAATATAAAAAATAATAGCCATAATACAATTTGCACTGCTGTAAAAAAAAGCCGTCTGCAGATGTTTATTCCGACTAATTTCATACTTTTGCAATCCAAATTTTGGCGAGGTAGCTCAGGTGGTTAGAGCACAGGATTCATAACCCTGAGGTCGGGAGTTCAAGTCTCCTCCTCGCTACAAAGGCCTCCCACACAGGGGGGCCTTGTTATTTTAGTTTGCTCCGTGTGTTCGTGCCGGAAGTTTATGTCTTACGGCAAAAAGGGGGCTTTCCCGTATGAGCAGGCTACCAACACGGATGTTTGAAAATTGGTAAAAACAACGATCTATCCGGCCATTTTTATAATATCCGTTAATGAGGATATTTTTATAGCAACACCGTTATCTATCCTGATATCCGAGCCCGGAACGTTTCTATGATAATTTGCCGCACTCATACCTATAACATTTCCGTTTTTGTCAAATAATGGTCCCCCGCTCATACCATTTATTGAAGGGTCCCTGGTAATAATCACATTCTTATACGTCGCATTGGAATAGTCTGCATCATACTGGTCAATAACAAAAGTGGGCTGCCAGTATTGTCTTACTTTACTTAATTCCAGCGAGCCATCACTATTTATAGAGAATTCGGGCAAAGGATAGCCACATGATACAACAGACTTGCCCACATGTTGTGTGTCGAAAGACAATTGTACCGGTGGTAAAAAATCCCTGTCAATTCTGCCAAGAAAAATATCCCTCGCGGGATCACTGAATACCTCCTTTATATCTACCGGTCCATCGGTCACCGTATTAGGCAGATTGCCTATAAAGACCGGTCGATAGGGTGTGTATGGCTTGAAATTAATAACGTGGTGCGAGGTTAAAAAGTATCCGTTTTCGTTGATAAAGAAACCTGTTCCAACGGCCTCCCAGGAGGCTATTTCATTTTCAGTGTTATACAAAAAAACCGGAAATATCGACTTTTTGATCTTTGAGATCGCTTTCTGATACATAAAAACAGTTTTATGGAGTGGGTAAATAAGATAAAAGCAAATTGGTAATACCTACTGCTCCATTGACTTTTGTACCTGATCTATTACTGTTGCCAGCTCTTTGAGGCCTTCATCAGCGTCTTTAATACTTTTAAACCGTTCTTCATATTCGCGGTAGAGGTCAAGGTTGTTTTTGGCCAGCAGTTGCTCAAAAGCCGCAATTTTCACAGCCTGGATTTTCATGAACTGGGCAGAGGCTAACTCATTTAATAATCTTGCCCTTTCGATTTTCTGTTCTTCTGTCATATTAATTGTTTTATGGGTGATAGATCAATGATGATAATAATTTTGGTTCAGGGTAATTGTAATAGACCCGCTTTTGTTTAGTAAGCAAATACAACCATATCCGGCTTATGTGCCGGATGTGGTTGTAACGGTGATCTTAAATTAGCTTATTATGCAGCCTTTGTGAGCCGGAACCATGGCATAACAGTTATTATGCAGCCGCCCTTTTTGCCCCCGCAATTCAGTGAGGGCGTTTTTACTTTTTTTTCGAGTCTGATGATTTTTTTTGTTTTCATGATTTAGTATTTAGTGATCTTTAAAATAAATGTTCCATAATACTGTATTAAGCCAGGCCAGTGATATCCAGTAGACCAGCCAAAGTATAATAACGCCGGCGTAGATATTGCCAAAACACAAGAAAAGAGAATTAAGTAAAATGCTTTTTCTGAGAAAAAATATTGCGCCCCAGTATATTATGTTGCCATACACGGTTGGTGTGCATGTAATACAGCCTGCCATCACTGTTCTCAACCATTCAGGAAAAATAAATACAGGCTGTTCAGAATATGCTTTGACAACAAGTTTATCGTTTTTTGCCTCTTCAATTCTGAATTGTACGGAAAGCTTGTTTCTTAAGAGAGGAATAGCGGATAAAAAGGACCCGGAAGTTTCAAATTTTGAGATAGATCCTGTAACAAAGGGGTCGCCAATTATAATTACGGGCTCTGTGTAATATTCTTTAAAACTATAAGCGAGGGCTGCAAGCTGGTCGTCTTTATACTGTATTTGTGTTTTCCCTTTTTCCTTAAACCAAAAGAAATAATACCCTTTCAATATCTTACCATAACGTCTTTCTGAGCCATCAGGCAATGTTTCAATATCGCCGCGTGTAACACAAAAGAAAGCTGTAATAGCTATCGACGAGGTTAAAAGAAACAGAATATAGGTAATAAAAAAATTAAGCAAGTTCATGGTATAGAATAGGATGTTATACCAAAACTAATAATTATTAAATATAATAGCAAGAATTAAATAGGTGCGTCAAAAATAAAAATACAACTACAATAAAAAGGAATCCATGATGGATTCCTTTTATCTGTAGAGTGGATGGGGGATATGTCGAACCAAATATGGAAAGATTTGATGAAAATATATCGCGTAGCGAAGCGGCTGAATTTATGACAAACTATCAGCGGCATAACAATCAAATCCGACATCCAGTTATTAAATCATTGGAGCAGTGTCTTTCGTGGCAAGAGATTGAGATAAGGATTTTAATTCTAAGCCGTTAATGATATCTCTTGCACTATACATCTTTGCAATGTCTCGTAAACTTCCTATTTGTATTTTCAGTGGCTCTGTACTTTCCGTTTGTACGTAAAATCTAAACTCATTTTGATATTCATATTCTTTAGGTTTATCAAATAAAGTCAGCTTGCCGTTTTTTTTATCAACGTCATAATAGTCCACCGGATCATGCCTAAATTTCAGACCCAATTCTGTTAGCTTATTTGTTACTCTTTTTAAAAATTCGGGATTATTTTCAACCATTAGACATACATCTCCAAAAGCCAAATTTCTTTTATCAATTCTAAAATCTAAAGGGTTGGGTATATGATATGAAGAAATACAATAGAGGCAATAGAGATTTCCAACCACTTCTTTGAAAGACTCAAAAAGCTGCATGGAGATGTACTCCCCGGAATAATTCAATTCTTTTATTTCAAATTTGCCGCTTGGGAAGTTTTTGATACTTGAAACTCCCTCGAATTTATCACTCCTCAATTTATCATCTTTGTGCGTTCTGAAAAATTGGATAGAGTTCATATAAATAGTGCCATTTTCATATAAATCAAGAATGTTCTCATATTCCCCAAATTTCAAAAAGCACATTATGTGGCATGACTTATTCATAGGCATGTTATTATTTGTGCAAATGTAGCTATATAAATTATTGGATAAACAGTTGGGAAAAAAGCTTCACCGTAGCTCTACTGGGTATTTAATTAATGATCCATCAAAGGTCCGGCTTCCAATATGGCTGAAAAACGAAACCCTTACAGCGCAAGGATTTCGTGAAGCGTAGCGAGGACTGGGGTCGAACCAGTGACCTTCGGGTTATGAGCCCGGCGCTACCGCTGAGATAAAAATAAAAAAGGAACCCATGGTGGATTCCTTTTATTTGTAGCGAGGACTGGGATCGAACCAGTGACCTTCGGGTTATGAGCCCGACGAGCTACCGCTGCTCTACCTCGCGATGTGGGTGCAAATGTACGGATTCAGGCCGAAGCAAACAAACTTATAGAAGGTTTGCAGGAATATTGTTATTCATTACATGTCGGGCTGCACTCCGGTTTGCTTTAATTTGGGGTAGCCAACACCCACTAATCAACCTTACCGAGTACCTTTATACATCAATAGACATAAATGCCAAAGAGTAATAAAAGAAAAAACAAGCCTGCAGATGCAGCAAAAAGGTCATTTACCGGTAAGCTGGAGGTGACCCGCAGCGGCATGGGCTTTGTAGTAGTGCCGGGGATGGACAAAGACATAATGGTGGAGCGGGACGAACTGAATACCGCCCTGGGTGGCGACGAGGTAAAGGTGGAAGTGAAGGGATATGCTGATAATAATAGGCGGCTGAAGGGGAAGATAACGGACGTGGTGAGGCGCAAGCAATCTGAGTTTAGCGGCGTTGTGGAGGTGCATCAGCATTTTGCTTTCCTGGTGCCCGAGAGTGATAAGATACCTGTTGACATTTTTATACCACTGGCCTTGCTCAACGGTGCTAAGAACGGAGATCATGCCATGGCGCGTATAACTGACTGGACGGGCAAATCAAAGAACCCGGTAGGCGAGATTGTCAGTGTACTCACAAATCAGTCTGCAAATGAGGTGGCCATGCAAGGGATGCTGATAGAGAATGGCTTCCCGCTCACTTTCCCGGATGATGTATTGGAAGACGCGGCAAGGTACCCCGAGGGTGTGGATAAGCATGAGATAAAGAAACGCAGGGATATGCGCGGCACACTCACTATGACCATAGACCCTGCAGACGCAAAGGATTTTGACGATGCATTATCCTTCCGCCAGCTGAAGGGTGGTGATTACGAAGTAGGTGTGCATATTGCCGACGTGAGCCACTACATAGAACCCGGGTCTGCGCTGGACGAGGAGGCCTACCGCCGCGCTACCAGTGTATACCTGCCAGACAGGGTATCGCCGATGCTGCCGGAGCGCTTGTCTAACGAGCTGTGCTCGCTAAGGCCGCATGAAGAAAAATATACTTTCTCGGTAGTGTTTCAGCTCAATAAGCAAGGAAAGGTAAAAGATCATTGGATAGGTAAAACTGTCATTCATTCAGACCGCCGTTTTGCCTATGAGGACGTGCAGACGATACTGGAAGGCGCTGATGGCGATCATGCCGAAGAGTTGCGGATAATGAACGAGATGGCTAAAAATATCCGGGCCCAGCGGTTTAAAAAGGGCGCCATTAACTTCTCGTCGCAGGAGGTCAGGTTCCGGCTCGATGAGACGGGTAAACCTGTTGAGGTAGTGGTAAAAGAAAGCAAAGAGGCACATCAGCTTATAGAAGAGTTTATGCTGCTGGCAAACCGAACTATCGCAGAGTATGTGGGTGGGATAAAACATAAGGGTGAGCATGTCCCGTTTCCGTATCGCGTGCATGATGTACCGGACGAAGACAAGCTGAAAATATTTACATTATTTGCGGGGCGCTTTGGTGTAAAATTTGATCTGAGTACCCCTGAGTCTATAGCAAGGTCGTTTAACGAAATGCTGAAGACCGTGCATGGCACACCGGAGCAGCATGTGCTGGAACAACTGGGTATACGTACCATGTCAAAGGCAGTATATACTACAGATAATATAGGGCATTATGGCCTTGGGTTCAAGCATTACTGTCATTTTACGTCACCTATCCGCCGTTATCCCGATGTGCTGGTACACCGCATACTGCAACAGTGCCTGGAGGATAATATCCACCCCATCAAGCATCTTGAGGCCAAATGCCGCCACTGTTCGGACCAGGAAAGGAGGGCCATGGATGCCGAACGTGCGGCCAACAAATACAAGCAGGTGGAGTTTATGCAGGACCATGTCGGTGAGGATTTTGATGCCGTGATCAGCGGCGTTGCCGCATTTGGGTTCTGGGCAGAAACAGTTGCGCATAAGTGCGAGGGTATGGTGTCTGCGCACGACCTGAGAGATTTTGATGACTTTGAATTCCTGGAGCGGGAGTACGCGCTCGTGGGCCGCAGCACAGGCATGCGCTTTGCCATGGGCGATGAGGTAAAGGTAAGGGTAGTCTCGGCCAACCTAGCCAAGCGCCAGATAGATTTTGCCATACTATCGTTGCCTGCACGCAAAAGATCGGGAGGCAGGAGTAAAATGCCGGATTCAAAAAGATCAAACACAAAAAATACAAAACGTAAAAAGAGATAGATGCATTCGTTTACTGAGCTTGCGGAGCAATTTGAGCAGCGGTTTTCAACATCATTGCCATTTGCGGAATCCCCGATTACTTTATACGAGCCTTGTCGTTATTTCCTCGGGATCGGGGGCAAGCGTATCCGCCCTGTTCTATGCCTCATGGGCAACGAATTGTTCAATGATATCAGTGAAGATGCCTGGCATGCTGCTTTTGGTATAGAACTGTTTCATAATTTCACCCTTATACATGACGATATAATGGACAATGCACCGCTACGGCGCGGTGTGCCGTCGTTGCATGCGCGGTATGGCCTTACTGCCGGCATATTGTGTGGTGACGTGATGAGTATTTATTCCTATGATCAGATAGCAAAGGTGAAGAATGGCCTGCCACAGGTGCTGGCCCTGTTTAACCGTACTGCTATTGAGGTATGTGAAGGTCAGCAGTTGGATATGGATTTTGAGTTGCGGCCGGATGTGACTATTGATGAATACCTGCGCATGATACAGCTTAAAACATCTGTGTTGCTGGCGTGTAGCCTGCAGATAGGCGCAATAGTAGGGGGCGGGCTGGGGGATAGTGCCAATAAACTATATGAGTTTGGTAAGAATATGGGTATTGCCTTTCAGTTACAAGACGATTATCTCGATGCTTTTGGTGATGCCGGTAAGCTGGGCAAGCAAAACGGGGGGGATATCCGGTCGAATAAGAAAACGTATTTGTTTCTCAAAACACTGGAAAACGCTCATCCGGCGCAGCGCAAGGAATTAATTGGGCTCATGGAGCGCAACGACGAAGAGAAGGTAAGTGCCATGCTGTCTTTGTATACCGAGACCGGTGCCGATAGCGAGTGCCGGACAGCGGTAGCACACTATTCAAAAAAGGCTTTCGATTGTCTCGAGGAACTGGCCATACCGGCTAGACGTAAACAACCCTTATTTGACCTTGCTAATTATTTATTACTACGTGACAAATAGATGGTATGATAGTTGCTGTAAAATATGTGATGAGATACATATCCCTTTTTGTACTTTTTTTTGTGATGTTACTGGTTGCCTGCGATAAAAAATCGGATAACCCTTCAGTTTCCTCAACCACTTATCGGGGGGTAATTCACCACAATATTTGTTGCCAGATAGTTATACAAACCATTGGAGCCGACCTGCTAGGACAGGATAGCTGGGTAGATAGTAATAAGAACCCGCTTGAGGTTTACCATCATGTGTTTAAAGTATCAAACCCGTGCCAGTTTGGCGGGCATAGTGAGGGCGATACCATTAATTTTAAAATTGTGCGCCAGCAAACACAGACTTGCGCCTGCTGCCTGTTGTTTCTGTATACACCAGTCACGGCATATCCTGTATCTGTTGTCAACTAAAAATATTATCGTAGATCCTTTTTCCTCGTTATTTTTGAAGTTATGAACTATTGGCTTGTAAAATCAGAACCTTTTAAATACAGTTGGGACCAATTTGTAAAAGATAAAAAGGCAGTATGGGACGGTGTGCGCAACTTTGCAGCGCGCAATAATCTCAGGGCAATGAAAAAGGGCGACCACGTATTTTTTTATCACAGCAACGAAGGTCTGGCTATTGTAGGTATAGCTGAGGTGATCAAAGAAGCTTACCAGGATCCTACGACTGATGATACTAACTGGTCGGTGGTAGATATTAAGCCCCTTCAGGCATTGCCCCGGCCTGTTACACTGGCTGATATGAAAGCGGACAAGGCTTTTGAACAGATGGCCCTCATTCGTATTGGTCGGTTGTCTGTGAGCCCCGTCAGCGCGGCTGAATATAAGAAGATATTGAAGATGGGCGGCCTATGACTGGCCTTGGCATACAGATACTTTAGTCTATTATTTTGCCCTCCTCAAACAAGAAAGTGATCTTGCCGTTTATGGTATCAATAGCATACTGAAGTCCTCGCAACTCTGCGCCGGAGTATGATATACCCTTTACATTCTTGTATTTTTGCAACTTATTAGGGTTCTTTATGTCCAGGTAGCCTTCAGCACACAGCCCATCAGCTTGTATGTATATGGTCATAAAAGGCTTGCGGTCTATTTCTTCATATTTATTGATCCAGTAGTGTACATCGCCGGGCTGTCTTAGTTTTAGTTGGTGTATTAGTTCACTTTTGTATTCATTGCTGTTTGGCGCATATTGTTCAAATACAGGGTTTGTGTTCGTGCATTTGGGTCTGTCGCAGCCCCCAAAAAGTATTATGGTACATATAAGTATTATCGGTCGCATAGGTACACTATGGGGTTATCGCTGCTCCTTATGATATTTTTTCTGTAGTTCTTTAGATGTGCAGGTACTACCATCATGGCTCCATCCCGGGGGGCGAAAGAGGTAGTTGAGCTTGTCTTTTAGCGCCACAGACCGCTTCATGTCTTTACTTATTTCTACCCATTCATGCGTTACGATATGTACCGGGTGAAAAGGCTTTTCTATTGGCTTGGTGATGCCATAGTGGGGCACTTCTTCAGGCATCTCTTCTGTGAAAGTCCCGAAGAGCCTGTCCCAGATAATAAACACCATACCCATATTTCTGTCCAGGTAGGGTATATTACTGGCGTGGTGTACCCTATGGTGCGATGGTGTAACAAATATGTACTCTATCCAGCGGGGTAGCTTTTTTATAGCCTGTGTATGCACCAGTATGCCATATAGCTGCGTGATGGAATACATGAAAATAACATCTGCCGGTTTAAAATTCAGCAGTACCAGTGGTATGAAGTACAGATACTTGTATACTGGCATAAATACAGAAGACCTGAAGCCAGTGGATAAGTTATATTCCGGTGAGGAATGATGGGTCACATGCACTGCCCAGAACAGCCTGCAGCTATGATCGATATAATGCTCCAGCCAGAAAAGTATATCCTCGCCAAAAAGCAGCAACGTCCAGTAAACGACAGGATGGAGGTTTATGTTCAAGTGATATTGGAAAAAGAAGGTGAGAATGGTTAACCCTATCAGCAGGCGCAGCAACAGGTCTATACCTGCATTCAGCAGATTCAGGTACACATTCATCAGTGTTTCTTTCCACGAGTAAAACCCCAGATGCCTGAAGTTGCTCAGCAATATTTCCAGCGGGATGAATATAGCGTAGATAGGCAGGGAAAACAGCAGCAGAACCTGATTATAAAACCGTTCCATATTCATTGATTTGGTTTGGAATGCGCAATCAGGTAAAGGCAGCGGATATACTGCATACATGTAGTTAGTCTCTGATCAGCAGTTTCATTAACAGGGTGCCTGAATTACACCGTCATTATCTCTTTCTCTTTGTCTTTGCAGTGCTGGTCTACCTGTAGTATATTTTTGTCAGTTATCCCCTGTATGCGTCCTTCACCGTCCTTGGCTATGTCTTCGCTCAGTCCGTCTTTTTGTAGTTTTTTCACATGTTCAATATGGTCTCTCCTTATATTCCGGATAGCTACTTTAGCATGCTCTCCTTCGGCAAATACGCGTTTTACCAGGTCCTTACGGCGTTCTTCTGTAAGTGGGGGCAGGAACAAGCGTATATAAGTCCCGTCGTTCTGTGGTGTAAGTCCTATATTGGCGGCCATTATAGCTTTTTCTATCGGCCCTAGCATATTCTTCTCCCATGGCTGTATACTTAATGTTCTTGCATCAGCTACCATTACGTTTGCAACCTGCTGCAATGGCGTGGGATTGCCGTAATACTCTACAAATATCCCATCCACTATTTGTGGTGTTGCCTTTCCCGCCCGTATCTTGCTAATTTCCACTTCCAGGTGTAATATCGCTTTCTTCATGTGTTCAGACACATCATTAATTATTCCTTCTAACGACTCGCTCATAAGTAATGTTATTTTGGAGGTAGCAAATGTAAAAAAATCATGGGTACATTCGTTCGGCGCCCATAAATTTTAAATATCTGATATGACTTGAAAAGATACGACTATTAGTTCATAAATATTAATGATAAATAAGCAATGTCTATTTGGCAGGACTCCAAACTAGTGGTAAATTTGTAAAAAACTTGTTAGTATGGATTCAGTGATAAATGTACCTGTAAACTTAACGCCAAATGCTATTGCGGAAGTAAAGAGGCTGATGTCTGAGCCGGGGTTTGATCATGATACCCAACTGCGAATAGGTGTAAAAGGCGGTGGTTGCTCGGGTCTTAGTTATTTGCTCGGTTTTGATAAAAAAGAGGCCGATGATGAATTGTTTGAAATAGATGGTATCCCGGTACTCGTGAAAACGTCTCATGGAATATACCTGTACGGAATGCAGGTTGATTTCTCAGATGGACTTAATGCCCGTGGTTTTGTGTTTAACAATCCCAATGCCAGCAGCACCTGCGGTTGTGGCAGTTCATTTGCTGTTTAATCGTCCCTGCGCAGAATTTCGTAGAGTACTTCAGGATCAAAATCTCCTCCGTTATCTTTCTTGAGTTCTTCAAGAAGCAGTGTTATTTTTTCTTTTTGCTCGTTGTTTACGGTGGTTCGTAATATTTCCGCCACTTCGTTTATCAGGTGCTGTTTACTTTCGGCACTCAGCTGCTTGTAATAGTCTCCCGTAAAATTATCGACATCCAGTTCTATTGTAATTTTCATATAGGTGTTTGTTTTATGGCGAATATATGTATTTAATTCAATCAATCACATTTTGTTAACAATTTAGTCATGATCAATTTTATGGCCAGGTCAATGATGATTTGATGAAAAAATAGAATAAAATCTACATAAAAATCATGCCACCATATTAGTTATGGTCTTTATAGTCATGTTGGTATAGATTGCTTATATACTGCATCTTCAGCCGTTAAACCACTTGCTTCTCTTTATATTTTTCCCGGCCCGTATTTGCACTGCATGGTACAGAGAGGGTACATCGTTGGTCCAGTGCTTCAGTACTATTAATATAAGCAGTATCTCCAGGCGTGTTATAAACCCCAGGTAAAAGGATATTGTAAAAAGTATTCCGGTGCTCCCCATAGCTATAGCCTGTATTATTGTGGCAAACATGCTCAGTGTCCATATTTTCGAAAGTATGGCGTGGGTAGCTACCTCCTTTCTGAACTTAATATAACTGAGGCCGTATGTCGAAAACTCAAGGATAATGATCGTCAGTAATTGATAAAGATGCTCTTTATAAAATGCCGGGGATATAATGCATGTACCGATAATTACAAGTACCCAGAATACCTGGTCTATTGTCGAGTCCAGCCTTCTCATCTTTTCTGATGAGATACCCATTCTTCGGGCAATGATGCCATCCACAATGTCCGAAAATAAGCCTAAGCTGATCAGCGTAATAATAATGGGCCGGCAATACGGTGGCTGCATAATAGCCAGCAGCAGTATCACAGCGCCCGTTACCAGGCGGGAGTATATAAGTGCCTTTGGGATGTTTTTCACTTAAGGTGTTTTTATGAAGATAAGGCAAATTGAATTAACTGTAAATGAGCGTAATTTTACTTCAGGTTTACTTAATGGAACTTAATTTTCTCGATAACGAGCTTTGGTTTCCTCCCGTGGAAGAGGCTCTCCCCGATGGGCTCCTGGCTATTGGCGGTGACCTGGGTGCAGAGCGTCTGCTGCTGGCCTACAGTCGCGGTATCTTTCCCTGGTATAACGAGGACGAACCACCTATGTGGTGGTGCCCTGATCCACGGTTCGTCTTGTTTCCCGATGAATTGAAGGTAAGCCGCAGCATGCGGCAACTGGTCAGGCGGGATGCGTTTGAGGTAACAGTGGACCGTGCATTTGGCGATGTTATAGGCAATTGTATGAAGATAAGGCGTAAGGGCATGGATGGCACGTGGATATCAGGGGATGTAGTAACCGCTTACACAGAGCTGCACAGGCTTGGATACGCCCATAGTGTGGAGGCATGGCAGGGTGGGGTGCTGGCAGGTGGACTCTACGGTATTATGCTGGGCAGTGTTTTTTTTGGTGAGAGTATGTTTAGTGTAAAGGCCAATGCAAGCAAGTTTGCTTTTATCAGTTGGGTGGATCTACTGAAAGAAAAAGGCGTTAAATTGATAGATTGCCAGGTACACACTACACATCTTGAAAGCCTTGGCGCACGGATGATCCCTCGGGCTGATTTTGTGGAATTACTTAACGAGAATATTAAATAGCGGGACCGATGTAAATGTGAGGCTTATGCACAAACAACGTAAAATCATCCATGTAGATATGGACGCGTTCTATGCCTCGGTTGAACAGCGGGATAACCCCGAATACAGGGGCAAGCCGCTGGTGGTAGGAGGCTCGCCGCAGGGGCGGGGTGGTGTTGTGGCTGCTGCCAGCTACGAGGCCCGTAAATATGGGATACATAGTGCCATGCCCTCTAAAAAAGCGTTGGAGTTGTGCCCCGATGTGTTGTTTGTTTATCCCAGGTTTGCGGCATATAAGGAGGTGTCTAATAAGATACGTGAGATATTTCACAGGCATACCGATATTATTGAACCGCTGTCGCTGGATGAGGCATATCTTGATGTTACGGTTGATAAGCAAAATATCGGATCTGCTATAGAGATAGCAAAGCAGATACGACAAGCGATTAAGGACGAATTGCTGCTTACCGCATCAGCCGGTGTGTCGGTCAATAAGTTTGTAGCCAAGATAGCTTCAGATATGAATAAACCGGATGGGCTAACCTTCATTGGGCCATCGCACATAGAAGAATTTATGGAACGGCTGCCGGTAGAAAAGTTCTATGGAGTGGGAAAGGTAACCGCCGATAAAATGAAAGGGATGGGGCTGCATACCGGCGCGGATCTGAAAAAACTAACTGAGGATGAATTGGTCGGGTACTTTGGTAAGGTAGGGCATTTCTATTACAATATAGTGAGAGGGATAGACGACCGGGAGGTACAACCGGACCGTGAAAGCAAGTCAGTAGGTGCGGAAGATACTTTCGCTTATGACCTTACTGATGTGGCAGAGATGCATGCTGAATTGGATAAGCTCGCCGTTTTGGTTGCTGCCAGGCTTGAGAGGTATGATTTGAAAGGCCGGACGGTAACACTGAAAATAAAATACAGCGATTTTAAGCAGATAACCCGTAGCCTCTCGTTAACTGATATGGTGAGTGATACTGCTACCATAGCAGCCACAGCTAAACAGTTATTGGTAGTTACCGATCTTACCGACAGAAAAGTAAGGCTGCTTGGTATTTCCCTGTCTAATTTCAAGCAGGCCGAACTGCCCGGGAGAAAGAGAGATATACAGTTGAAGTTGTTCGATATTTAGTGGCTATTGTTTTTTATACGTAGTGGTTTCGGCAGGGTCGTATATATCGTCATTGTCTTTATTATCCTGCAGGTATTTGATAATGTCTGCCTGGGTAGCATCGTAGTCTATATTGTGCTCTTTTATAGCCGCCAGCACAAATGTGGTATTATTCACTTTCCTGAATTCAAAGATATAATACCCTTCTTCAGTCATGTCATCTCCGGGTGTATATACGCTCATGAATATTTTGCCGCCGACCGCACTCAATATTGCAGGTTTGCCGGCAGTGCGGTTTATCTTTCCTTCACTATTGGTTTCATAGTATTTCAACCTGCCCGTACCCTTATCCTTTTCCAGGTAGTAACTATCATGGGTCTTTCCGGACATATCTGTTTCCTGCCACTTGCCCGGCAGCCATGACGGCACTTCATAAGAGCCCGCATCGGGACTGTTTTTTGTAAGTACAGGGCAGCCGGTCAATACCAGCATGATAAGTAGTAAACTGCAAACTGCGAGGCGCTTCATAAAATTGAGCATGAAAGTGGATAATACATTAATAACCGGGCAAGAGCACACTCTTGCCCGGTATTGATAACATTCGCTATTTCTTATTTGTCGGTCTTCTCAGGCCTATTATTAAAACGATAAGTAAGCCTATGCCTATTAATAAATACATCATAGCCCTTTATTTATAAGGTTTTGAAATGTTTGTGGATATTATGCAGGCAGTCCTATCGCGTTAGCTGTATTTACTTCATAGTACGTTTCCTGGCTCCAGTCTTTTACTTTGTCGCGCAGGTAGGCGTTCAGGTCAGCTATACTGTCTGCTTCCCACAGGCAGGTTGCTTCCGTCATATCGCCGTTAGGCAACGATTGAATTACGCGCTGCACATTTGCTTCGGGCAGGCCTGGCAAGTTTTCCTGGGCCGATTGCCAGAAACTTTGCGGATTGTTGATCTTGTGATTTACTAAAATGATCATTTCTCTGATTTTTTAAAAGTGAAACTATGCTTATGAAGAGATCGTTGAGTCAATATTTATACCTGTAAAAGCAGGTACAGGGTCATTCTTTTTATAATAATCGGTTGTGTGCACATACATAATAATATCAGTGATCACTTTCAGCACCAGGAAAACCGTAAGGTTGCTGATGTTTAGAAATGCCGGAATGAGTATACACAGGTGCATTGGTATTACCCGCACAAAGGGTATTGTTGCCATTTTTGTTATATCCATCGCCTTGTTTTTATTACGTATCTTTCGCTGTATCAAGTTCATTACCTGGAATACGAAGAACACGATCAGAAACTTCCAGTAGAAATTCCACTCAAATGCACCTGTTTTAGTAATAAACCCTGCCAGGAAAATAAAATATACAAAGTGAAAGAAGGCGTATAGCCTTGATGAAAACCAAGCTTCCGCTTCCCCGTTTTTTTGTTCTGTGCTCTCTGTTTCTGTTTTATTGCTAAATCCCGACTTGTAAAAATTCTTAGTAGTGCGTATGTCTATATAATTGAAAATGCCATAAATGATGCTTTGCGACCAATACAGCCATATCAGTGTTGTAAATATGGCCGGCTTTTGCTCGTAATAATACACCAGGTAAATATTTACCGTAAGTAATACCCAGAATGTTGGGTCTGCTAATATTTTACCCCATCTCAGCTTCATGTATGGTGCCTATTTTGTTATTACCTCTTTCAGGGCAAGTTCAAAGTCTGCGTGCATTCTTAATATTATCGGGCACTTTGCCGAATTGTAGTAGGTGAAAGCATCATCGTTTGTAGGGTCTATTATCCATTTATCTTTTACTTTCTTAGCGGGCTTCACCCATTTGTCGTATATTTTCTTTCCGTCACCGTCTATTTTCACGTTGAATTCACCATCCATAAATTGCTTCATCATCACCGGTACATCGGTAGGGTTATGCATACATACTTTCACAGCGTCCCCTTTGGCTAGTGCTTTGTATGATTTCTGGCTTAGCCATACGCTCAGTGTATTGTCATCAAGCGTCCGTGTTTCTGAGTGAAAGAAGTTATACATCTTATAGGCATTTTGCAAGGCCTTCTTGGTATGGTTTATCGTGCCCTTCATATCTGCCGGGGAGGTCATTTCCCAGTCAAATGACATGCCGCCGGCATCTTTTATGGTTACTATGAAATCGTAAGTCGAGCTGTAGGTTTTCACGGCGTATATCAATTTTGTACCGGGCTTTATCAGGTCTTCCAGTTTTACCTGGGCTTTTGTGCTTAATACAACGGCGGTAAAAACAAGTAAAGCGAGTGTCTGTTTCATATTTTGCTTGTTTATTTATCAAATGTATGGTGAGAAAATATTACTGCAATACCCCTTTCGTGGTATTTTAATCCTTTAAACATAAGCATTTTTATTTATTTTTTATCCTGCTGTTTGTTGTTTTTAGGTGATATTTTCCCCTATTTCCTATTTTTAGCGCTTAAACCTATCTTTGTATATCATTGATTTTATAGCAATAGTCTTATGCCGCAATTAGCCACAAGTCCGAAGTCTGCAAGGTTGTCGTTTGAGGAATTCAAACAGGGGGTGCTGGACGATTATCGTCTTGCGGTTGCCAGTCGTGAGGCCAGCCTAATAGGTCGGCGGGAGGTTTTGACCGGCAAGGCCAAGTTTGGCATCTTTGGCGATGGCAAGGAGCTGGCACAAATTGCCCTTTCTAAGTGCATGAAACCCGGCGACATTCGCTCGGGCTATTACCGCGATCAGACGCTCATGTTTGCGACCGGTATGAGTGATATACAGAAATTTTTCGCGCAGTTATATGCCGATATGAGCGTGGACAGTGAGCCCGCGTCGGGTGGTAGAATGATGAATGGTCACTATGGTACGCGCTGGTTGGATAGTGATGGGGATTGGAAAGACCTTACAAAAGAACCTCAGTCGTCAAGCGATACATCACCTACCGGCAGCCAGATGGTGCGTGGGCTTGGGCTGGCCTATGCCTCTAAGCTATATCGTCATATAGATGTGCTGCAGTCGGGCTTTGAGAAGTTTACTAACAAAGGTAATGAGGTGGTATTCTGCACTATTGGCGATGCATCTACTTCTGAAGGCCTGTTTTGGGAAAGTGTTAATGCCGCCGGTGTTTTACAGGTGCCATTGGCTATATTCATTTGGGATGACGGGTACGGGATATCAGTGCCCCGCAAATACCAGACCACCAAAAACTCAATATCAGATGCCCTTGCGGGTATGCAGTGGGATGATAAGAAGGGAGGTATTAATATATATACCGTTAAGGGATGGGATTATCCCGCACTTGTGCAGACATTTCAGCAGGGTGTTGCCCGTATCCGGGAAACGCATGTGCCGGCCATATTCCATGTGCAGGAGATGACGCAGCCGCAGGGTCACTCTACATCGGGCTCTCATGAGCGGTATAAGACCAAAGACCGGCTGGAATGGGAAAAGGAATGGGATTGCATCACCAAGATGCGCCAGTTTCTTATAGACAACAAAATCGCGGAAGTGGAGGAGGTTGCCGCTATAGAAGAAGAAGCAAGAAATGCCGCGCGTGAAGCTAAACAAAGAGCGTGGGAAGATTTCCTGGCACCAATTACAGGGCAGGTACAGCAGGCCATAACCCTTTGCGAACAGGTAGTATATGGGGCAGGCAACTATGCGGAGGCCGTTGCCACTATTGTTCGCGAACTGGGGGCTATCCGTGAGCCCATTCGTAAAGATGTGATGCAGGCAGTACGCAAGGTATTGTCTTTTGATATGCCCGATAGTGAGTCGCTTGCTTCGCTGCGTAATTTCTACAGCTATATACAGGCAGACAATAGCGAAAAGTATTCTTCACACCTCTATTCAGAGTCTCGTTTCAGTGCTATGAAGGTACCCGAGGTGCCCGCGCAATACGATGACGACGCTGCTGTGCTGAATGGTTATGAAGTGCTTAATAAATACTTCGATCATACGTTTGCCACAAATCCCGCGGTAGTGGCTTTTGGCGAAGACCTGGGTAAGATCGGCGATGTGAACCAGGGTTTTGCTGGCCTGCAGGATAAGTATGGTGTTCTCAGGGTTACCGATACCGGTATCCGGGAGGCATCTATTATAGGGCAGGGTATGGGGCTGGCTATGCGTGGTCTGCGCCCTATTGCAGAGATACAGTATCTTGATTACCTGCTCTACGGCCTTCAGCCATTGAGTGATGATGTGTCTACGATGCAGTACCGTACCCGCGGTGGCCAGAAATGTCCGCTTATAGTGCGTACCCGCGGCCACAGGCTTGAAGGGCTGTGGCATAGTGGCTCCCCCATGGGTATGGTGCTCAATTCCATACGTGGTATGTACTTATGCGTACCCCGCAATATGACCCAGGCCGCAGGCATGTATAACACCTTGTTGCAGGGTGATGAGCCCGGAATGGTAATAGAATGCCTCAATGGTTACAGGCTTAAAGAAAAAATGCCGTCAAATATCGGGTCATTCACGGTGCCGTTCGGTATTCCTGAAGTTATCCGGGAAGGAACAGATATCACTATCGTTTCCTATGGCTCCACTTTGCGTATTATCGATGAAGCTATTAATAATTACCTTCAGCCGCAGGGTATCAGTTGCGAAGTTATTGATGTTCGCACGCTGCTGCCCTTTGATGTCAACCACCTTATTGTGACGTCTCTTGAGAAGACTAACCGCATTGTATTTGTGGATGAAGACGTCCCCGGTGGCGCCAGCGCTTATATGTTCCAGCAGGTAATGGAAAAGCAAGGCGGTTACCGCTGGCTGGATGTAGCCCCGCGTACTATTACTGCCAAGGCGCACCGACCTGCATACGCAACCGATGGCGATTATTTTTCGAAGCCCAATGCCGAGGATATTGCCACTGTTATTGAGGCTATGATGAAGGAATAATTATCTCGTGGATGTTATTAAATAAATGCAGGCACCCGCCTGCATTTATTATTTCTACCCGTTTGTGGCGAGGATAAAACATCATTGCGGGAATGGTTTTTGTATGTGTATATACTACAGTTAAATTTTAAATCGGGCTATAAGAAAGAATAATATTCAGTTACTTGTTTGCGTCATTTTTTCCCTTAATTTTCACAAAATTATTGACATGAAAAAGATAGGTATCATAGGTTCAGGGATCGTTGCCCGCACACTTGGTAATGGCTTTATAAAACATGGTTATGATGTAATGCTGGGTACGCGTAATGCGGCTAAGCTGGCAGATTGGAAGACTAATGCAGGCGCTAAAGGCCGTATTGGCAGTTTTGAAGAGGCGGCTAAATACGGCAAAACCATAGTACTGGCAGTGAAAGGAGGTGCAGCAGCTGATGCCATTGAGGCAGCAGGCCCGCAGAACCTGCAGGGGAAAACCGTTATTGATACAACTAATCCTATTGCCGACGCTCCGCCTGAAAACGGCGTCATCAGATACTTCACCAATAATGATGAATCATTGATGGAGCAGTTGCAGACGCAGTTTCCCGAGATAAATTTTGTAAAAGCATTCAATAGCGTGGGAAATGCATATATGGTAGATCCCACTTTCGATGAGCAGCCTACTATGTTTATCTGCGGTAATAATGATGAAGCTAAAAGGACCGTAACAGGTATCCTTGATGAATTCGGTTGGGGCGTGGAGGATATGGGTAAGGATACCGGCGCACGCGCCATTGAGCCGCTTTGCGTGCTGTGGTGCATACCAGGTATGCTACGGGGCACCTGGAACCATGCTTTCCGCCTTGTCAGGAAATAGTGTATCTTGGTAGGTAATTGATACATGGTTTTAAATTCAGTCTTATGCAGCCAATCATCACGGTACGGCAATTAAGCAAGCAGTACGGCGAAAAGGAAGTGTTAAAAAATATTAATCTCGATGTCTATCCCGGCCAGATCATTGGCTATATAGGGCCCAATGGGGCGGGTAAATCAACAACCGTAAAGATACTTACCGGTATCATACAGGAATATAGCGGCGAGGTTACCGTCTTTGGCAAAGATCTCAGGAGTAATATAATGGAGGTGAAAAGTAAGGTCGGGTATATTCCCGAGCTTGCCGAACTGTACGATCTGCTCACGCCGCGTGAATATCTCTCATTTATCGGTAAGCTATATCACCTCCCGGATAATGTCATAGAGGAAAGATCTCGTAAAATGCTTGATTCATTTGGCCTGCTTGCCAATCTCGACCAACGCATGGATAGTTTCTCAAAAGGGATGCGGCAGAAAGTGCTTATAACGTCGGGGCTGCTGCACAATCCTTCAATTGTTGTTATGGACGAACCCCTGTCCGGTCTCGATACCAATGCGGTAATATTGATCAAAGAGCTGTTGCAGGCTATGAAACAGGAAGGCAAAACCATTTTCTATTGTTCCCACATGATGGATGTGGTAGAAAAAGTGTCTGACAGGATAGTACTCATCAATAACGGCGCTATTATTGCCGATGGTACTATAAGCGAGCTGAGGCAAAATCCTTCAGATTCGTTGGAGCAGGTATTTGCCCGTCTTACATCATCAGGCAACCAGGTGCAGGTAGCTGACGACCTCGCCGCTGCAATGAATCATTAGCAGCAGTATTATTTGACCACTTTCCCCGGATACAGAATGAACAAAATATTCCTTGCTCTAGTTATGTTGCCCTCCGCCCTTTGGCGTAGTATGGGTGCGGATATAGATCAGCTGCGGGCCATTCTCAATGTCCGGCTCTTGCTGGACGACCGGAAGCCGGTGACCATGATGCGTTCGCAAAAGCAGAAGAAAGACCGCAAATTCGGATCGCTCATTAATATTTTTGTCTCGTTTGTGATGGGCATTTTTTATATGTTCCCCATCACTATTGTCCCCGATCGCGTTTTTTCCCTTACTATATACTTTAGTATGCTGATGGCCATTATCACCTTCATGCTGATAACGGATTTTTCCAGTGTATTGTTCGACGCGCGTGACAAATACATTCTGTTCCCCCGGCCGGTAAATGACCGTACGCTTGTATTGGCTCGCCTGCTGCATGTATTTATTTACCTTTTTCGTATTGTGCTGCCCATGGCGCTGCCGGGCTGGATCATGTTGGGCATATTTGATGGCTGGAAGTCGGTGCTGCTGTTGCCGCTGCCGCTGTTGTTACTGGTGTTCATGATACTGTTCCTGGTCAATGGTGTATACATGCTGGTTCTGCGCCTTGCTCGGCCGGAGAAATTTAAAGACATTATCAATTACTTCCAGGTATTCACCTCTGTTATTTTCTTTGCCAGTGTATATTTTCTGCCCCGTGTTTTCGATCGGGCCAACGCGCTTGAATTTGATATTCTTAAATATCCCTGGATACGCTATGCCCCGCCATATTGGCTGGCTGTATGCTGGTCGTGGATCGGCGATCCGGTGTTGCTGTCAGGTACCGGCATTTACAGCGCCTTGGGTGTTGTAGTTCCTTTTGTATGTATTTTTCTACTGGTAAGGTACCTTGCACCGCAGTTTGCGCAGCGCATCAGTGGTATTGATTCAGTCGATGCCGGTGTTTACAATCCTGTAAAGAATGCACGCAGTTCATCGGGCCGGTTGTATCAGAGGCTTGCTTATATCTTCAATCGCACAGACGATGCCCGTGCCGGGTTCATGATCGGGTGGTTGCAGACCTCTCGCAGCAGGTCGTTTCGTATGCGTGTCTATCCTTCATTCGCCTTCATACCCATCTACTTCATTTACCTGCTTACGCAGCACAGATCGTTTGACGAGTCTTTCCGGCAGTTGCCGGATGGGCGTATGCACCTGTTGCTGTTATACATGTCTTCGTTTGTAATGCTCTCTGCGCTCAACTACCTCACCATGTCAGACCAATATAAGGCGGCATGGGTATATTATTCTGCCCCATTGGAGGTGCCGGGCAAAGTAATGATAGGTGCTTTTAAAGCTTTATGGGCAAAGTTCTTCCTGCCTTTCTTCCTGCTTATCAGCATTTTTGTTGTGTATGTCTGGGGTGGGGGAGCTATATGGGATATATTACTGGCATTGGTCAATACTACTTTGTTTGTATCGGTCGTGGCACGTATCAGTTTCAGGCATTTGCCTTTTTCCGTGGTAGAGCAAATGAAACAAGGTGGCTCACGTATCCTCAAGTCTATCCTGGGTATGCTCATCCCTGCCATGCTTGGTTTTGGACACTACATGGCCTTTAACTTGCTGTGGCTCAAGCTTATTTTCCTTGGCTTATCAGTCATTATGCTGTGGCTGGTTTGGGATAGCTATGCAGGCACCACATGGAATAATGTAATGAAAACCGAGTCGGAGTAGACTTTCCATTCGGTAATTCTTTACTTTTATAGTTCATACCATATTTATTATGCTTAAACGTATTTCAGTACTACTGTTGGTTATTGCCTGTTGCTCGTGCGGCAATAATCATACAAAGCCGGGTTCCGCTAACGTAAAGTCCACAGACACAGCCGCTATGGCAAAGGATGTGCATACTTTTTCTAATGCCGACAGTGTAGAGGTGCAGCACCTTGACCTGGATATACGGGTGGATATGGACAAGAAGCAGATAAGCGGATGTGCTTTATGGACCCTGAACAATAAGAAACATGCCAAGACACTAATTCTCGATACTTACGATCTTACCGTAGATCATGTGCTGGTAGACGGCAACGAGGTGAAATTCATCCTTGATCCGCAGGTGCAGTTCCTGGGCAGCGCGTTGCACATACCCATCAAAGACAGTACTGTAAATGTTATGGTCTGTTATAAGACCGGCGCCCATGCGCGCGCGCTGCAGTGGCTCGATCCGCAGCAGACGCATGATAAGACCCATCCGTTCCTCTTTACGCAGTCAGAGTCTATTTATGCCCGCTCCTGGATACCCTGTGCCGATGGGCCGGGTATCAGGTTTACTTACACCGCTCACGTGGCAGTGCCCAAGGGCTTGCTGGCGCTGATGAGCGCAGAAAACCCGCAGGCAGTAAATGACAGTGGTATCTATAATTTTACTATGGCCACTCCTATTCCTGCATACCTTATGGCCCTGGCTGTTGGTGATATTGCATTCCGCGCCATAGATGATCGTACCGGTGTGTATGCTGAGCAGGGTATGATAGAAAAAGCCGCTTGGGAGCTGGCTGAGACCGGTCGCATGGTAGATGTTGCCGAGCAACTATATGGGCCATACCGCTGGGGCAGGTACGATGTGCTGGTGTTGCCCCCGGGCTTCCCGATTGGCGGTATGGAAAATCCCCGGCTCACATTTGCCACCCCTACTATAATAGCCGGCGACCGCTCCCTGGTCAGCCTTATTGCACATGAGCTGGCGCATAGCTGGAGTGGCAACCTGGTAACTAATGCTACATGGAACGACTTCTGGCTCAATGAAGGTTTTACAGATTATTTCGAGCGTCGCATCACAGAACGCATGATGGGTAAGGGCTATGCGGATATGTTATGGGAGCTTGGCTACCAGGATCTTGTTGCCGCAGTGAATGAGCTTGGCCCCACAAGCCGCGACACATGGCTGAAACTCGACCTTAAAGGCCGTGACCCTGATGATGGGCTAACTGATATTCCCTACGAGAAAGGCTCGCATTTCCTCAGGCTTATAGAGCTCACAGTTGGCCGGGATAAGTTCGATCACTTTCTTGCGCAGTATTTTAATGAATATGCATTCAAAACAATTACCACCGAGGCTTTCCTGAAATACCTGGACAGCAACCTCATTAAAGGCGACAGCGACCTTAGGAAGAAGTTGACCATAGATCAGTGGGTTTATGGGCCGGGCATACCGGCCAATTGCCCCAGGGCAGACAATGAGCGGTTCAGTAAAGTAGACTCGCAGCGTGCCAGGTTCCTTGCGGGTGTGCCCGCCGGCGACCTTGCCACTGTGGACTGGACTACCCACGAGTGGCTGCACTTCCTGCGCAAGATGCCGGATAACTTGTCTGTTGCGCAGATGGGTAAGCTGGATGGGGCGTTTAACTTCACTAACAGTGGCAATTCAGAGATCGCTGACCTCTGGTTTATTATGGCCGTTCATGCGGGATACACAAAGGCTTATCCGGCTATAGATAATTTCCTCAGTAGCGTTGGGCGGCGTAAGTTCCTGGAGCCGCTGTACGGCGAGATGATGAAAACACCCGCGGGCCAGGCCATGGCGCACCGCATATATGATAAATACCGGAAGAATTACCATCCGCTGGCACAGGAAAGCCTCGATAAGATGATGGCTAAGAAGGGTTAGGTTGCGTGGTAAGCTGGTCGTCAGAAACAGCTATTGCTTCACGTCGCAGCAGGTAGCCGCCATAAGCTATTGTGGCTGTATACCACAGTGCAATCATTTTTGACGCAAAGATGATCTTGTAATGTACTACAGGTAAATACCCGTCGGGATACGAAAAGGCCTTATCAAGGCTCAGAAAGTAGGGGATAGATGCCAGTACGAATAGCTTGTAGTTTTTTGAGGATACACCATAGAAAAAGAACAGGATGATGATGGGATGGGCATATCGCTCATGCATCTGGGTGTTAAAATAGAAGAAACACAGGCACAGCATACCTGTGCAAAGGAACAGTATGCGATATGCCGGCTTATTAAAAGACATGCCGTTTCTTCGTAGTTGCAATACCCGCTTCACCAATGGCATTAGTACCACTATTGCAGAAATTGCAAACAATACCAGCCCCCATGTGCGGTACGAAAAAACCATGAAAGTGCCGGTGTCGTCAATAAAATAAGGATTGCCGGGAGCAATAAGGTACCATATATTGAATGCCGATATTGATAGGTTATGGTACAACCCCACTGCATTGGCGCCAAACTGTACAAGCCTGCCTATGCCACCATCGTGCATAAATGGCAGCAGTATTATTGTCTGTAGCCCCGCTACAGCTATCACGGTTTTTATCAGTGTGCCTGTTTTACGGGCGCTGTAGTAATAAACGATCCCTATCACCGGCAGAAACTCTATTGCCTGTTGCTTGGTATTCAGTGCCAGCAGGTACAGTAATATGCCACCCACAGGATAGCAAAGAGTGGTGATAACAGCCAGGAAGGCCAGGTTGGTATATATACTATCTATCTGCCCCCACACCATTGAGTTGAACACATAGGCTATATTCAACATAAGGAACAGGTAGGGTATTTTAAAAGATAGGATCTTCTGCCTGAAAGCGCACAGCACTACGATGGGTAGAAAATCGAAGCAAACGAAGAAGATCTTTAAGTTGTTGATGTTGTGAATGATATTGGCTCCCGTGCCCTGCAATAGATCAAAGAGGTAAACGCAATAAACATATACCGGGAAATAGTTGATTGGCGAGCCTGCGTTATAAGCGTTGCTCAGCCCATGCTCATGTATGTACAATGCCCACTGCTGCCAGAACCCCATATCGTATGTCATATATACCCTTGGCAGAATGCACAGGTATAATATGAAAAGTAAAAAAAGCTCTATGCGCGTTTTGGTCAGGCTGGTATCCATTCTCAATAACAAATATAATCTAAAAACTAAGTTTTGGTGGGTGTGGGTGTTAGTGCTTTATCATATGCGCGCCACTTTTTTTTATTAACGGCTTTACTTCTGCCAGTTATAAATAGTAGTTGTATCCTGCCGGTGCTAACTGTTAATGGTAATGTTAAGTTATCATGTAACGGACATCTGCCCGGGATACTTATTGTACTTTTGCAGCATTGGCAGCAGTCTGGCTCCCGGGTTCTGAGTTCATTTCGTATGGGAGTACGGGTTTTTAAGGGGTAACACCAAGTGTGCTATCCGGAGGGCAGTTTTTTCAATAACTGGTATTCTATTCATAATAACGCTCTTCCGGGATACGGTTTTTATTATCGTTTTGGCTGCGCCTCCCGCTTTTCCGGATCAGGTTATTCGGCATTGGGTATTTTTTTAACGCGCCTATTGTTTTATTTTATGATCACAGAAATAAGTAATAGTAAGTTTCTCGGTAATACAGTCAATGATTGGGTAATGGCACTCATTATTCTGGTGGCCACAGTAGCTGCGGTTTTGGTGCTAAAACGTATTGTCATTGCCCGGCTCAAAAAGATGTCGCAGCGCACCGATAATACTTTCGATGATTTTCTTGTTCAGGCAGCTGAGGCCCGCCTCGTGCCGCTGATGCTTATTGCGGCATTTTATTACTCCATCCGCGCACTGGTTCTCCCCGCGCAGGTAGAAAAGGTGCTTAATGTTGCCTTTTCTGTATCGGTCACATGGTTTGTAATACGGCTCATAACAGCTTCAATAAAATATTTTGTTTTCTCTTTTTTGCGTACAAAAGAAGACAGCGAAACCAAGGAAAAGCAAGTGAAAGGAATTCTGCTCATCCTCAACATCGTCATTTGGGTAGTGGGTTTTATCTTCCTCATAGACAATCTTGGTTACAAGGTATCTACGCTTCTGGCAGGCCTGGGTATAGGTGGCATAGCCATCGCCCTTGCCGCACAAACCATCCTCGGCGATCTCTTCAGTTACTTTGTTATATTCTTTGACAGGCCTTTTGAACTAGGTGACTTTATCATTGTCAACGACAAAATGGGTGTAGTGGAATATGTTGGGATCAAAACCACCCGCATCCGCGCGCTCAGTGGCGAGCAGATCATTTGCTCCAATACATTTCTTACCAATTCCAGGGTGCACAATTATAAGCGTATGGAGGAGCGCCGGATAGTCTTTAATCTCGGTGTAGTATACCAGACCACACATGAGCAGCTAAAGAAGATACCGGGTATGGTAAAAGACATCATTTCTGCGCAGGACCTGGTTCGGTTTGACAGGGGGCATTTCTCGGGCTTCGGTGATTTTAGCCTCAATTTCGAGTTTGTCTTTTATGTTGCCAGCGCCGACTATAATATATACATGGACAAGCAGCAGGCTATTTTCCTGGATATTGTTGAAGCCTTTGCCGGCGAGCAAATAGAGTTTGCATACCCTACACAAACACTTTTTGTTGCTCCCAACTCGGTCGACCGATCAGCGCAGGGAGTTCTGGCCCGTTCAGATTAATTGCAATGAAAAGGTAAAAGAGCGCATAATTATATTGGCCGTTTTCGATACTAAGTAATGCTCGTTGCAGGTAAATGAGCCGGAATTTGAAGCAATTAAGTTTATACAATGGCCAACTTTAAAAACTCCATTTCAGGCGTAAAAAATATATCTGGCCATAGTTTCCGTAGATACTATTTCTGTTGCCAAAAAATAACTGGCCGGCAAATAGCATTTCTATATTATTAGATAAAGAAAATGTAAGAAAAGGGCCAATAAAAAAAGAGCCGTCCCCCGGATCTGCTATGCCGCCGATATCAGTCCGGAATAGCGGGGTGAATTGGTAAGCCACTTCTCCAAATATGGAGTGTCTTGCAGGTGATAATGATTTAGCTGTAACATTGTTTAGTACAGTGTTTGGCAGCAGGCTATCTGTTTTTAATAGTCCTGTGCTGTTTAGCAGGTATGCGCCATGCAGGTACAGGCTGCTTGGGAATGTATAATTGGCGCCGAGAGAGGCCGCGACAATAACCCGGGACAGCCGAATGTCGTTATGCGGTTCAAATGCGGTTACCTCGCCGTTAAAGCCTGCTTTCTCAATTACTCCCGACCAACCGCCTCCCAGCACATAATCCTTGCCCATACTGCCTGCCAGCAGTTGTATGTCATAGCCACCTATATTAAACCGGTACATACCGCCAATTATCCCATCGCCCTCGTTTTTTCCGGGTTTGAATGCTACTTCAGCTGCTGATGTACTGCTTATGTAGTATTGCACTCTTGCTGCGTCTGTCCCCGGCCTTTCTTCATAGTCAAAATCGAAATAGGAGTAAGTGTTGAATATATCGTTCGGGTTCCAGACCAGGTTCATGCTCCAGTTTACCCGTTGCCTTCCCAGGGTTATCTGCCATTTGCCTTTTGTGTAGTCTATAGAAGCGCGGTCCAGGGTAGTATTGATCACATACGACTGGCCATTTGCCACATTTTTTGAAAGGTCAAAGTAGCCATTGCCATCTTGCAGCGATGTTGCGATCTGGTAAATAGATGTAGAATCACCGTAGTATATGCGATTCCGTACGCCTACACGTACTTTCCAGTTCTGTGAGGGGTACCAATGGATATCAAATCGGTTGTGTACCAGGTTGTCCAGTGTCCACTGCTTATTGATATCTGTAAATTGGATGCTCTGAAGGTCTTTCAGATAACCACCCACTGACCAATGATTTGTCTTGGCTGTGGTATCACCGGCTGGCTCTGCGTCTGCATCATGGCCAGCAATGAGTGTATACAGCAGTAATATTACCCACGTTATTTTATATCCTTCTCTGTTCATGGGTTAATGTCGCTGATTACTTTTCCATCTTCCAGTGTTATAATACGGCGTGCCCGGTCCATCACCCGCTGATCATGCGTAGAGAATATAAAGGTTACCTGTTCCTTTTTGTTCATGTCCGCCATCAAATCCAGCAAAGTAGCGGTAGATTTCGAATCAAGGTTGGCAGTAGGTTCATCGGCAAGTATAAATTTTGGCTTGGAAGCAAGTGCCCTGGCAACTGCCACGCGCTGCTGCTGTCCACCTGATAAATAATTAGGGCGTATCTTCTGCTTGTCACTTATTCCCATTACATTAAGAAGGTAACTTGTACGGTCCTTGATTTCTTTTTTGTTCCTGTGCTGTAGTTCCATAATAAATTCCACATTTTCTTCTACTGTCAGCACCGGAATCAGGTTATATGATTGGAATATGAACCCGATATTGTGTAACCTGAAATCAACTAACTTCACCGCGCTTATTTTTGTGATATCCTGTTTTTCTATCAGCACCTGGCCTGCAGACGGATGGTCGATCCCGCCCAACATATTCAAGAGTGTAGTTTTGCCACAGCCTGATGGCCCCACGATAGCTGTAAACTCACTTGTTTCAAAATCAAGGTTGATGCCGTTTAGGGCATGTACAGGCACCATAGTCTCATTGTATGTTTTCGTAAGGTTCCTGATTTCAATAGCTGCCATATAATATTCTATTTTCGTTAATAATTTGTCTGCATTACATAGTTCAGTCGCCCCTTACCGCTTCTGCGGGTCTCAGCATAATGGCATGCCTTGCCGGGAATATTCCGGCAATAACAGAAATGACAATGACCATAGCCGCCAGCACCGCATAAAATGAAGCTCCCAGGGTGGGGTAGACTGTACTGCTATAGCCAAGTGCATTTATACCTTCGCTGATAAATGAAAGGTTGATACCGTGATGCCCGAAATAAAGAATGGTACCGAAACCGGCGGCAATACCGCATGCCGCACCGGTAATAGATAAGAATATTGTCTCCAGCATGATCATCCCAAACACTTTTGAAGGGTTCATGCCTATAGAAAGAAGCATGCCTATCTCCCGTGTCCTGTCCAGCACGGCCATCAGCATTGTGTTGACAATACCAAATGCAAGGGCTATGAGTATGATGCCTACGAAAATGTAGGTTATTTCTGCCATTGTACCCGATATAACCTGGAGCATAGGCGACAGCATCATCCATGTCTGTACCTGCAAAGCCGGGAATTTACTTTGCAGCATGGCTGTAAGGTTCTTTGTGTCGTTTGTATTATTGAGTAATACTGTAATTATTGATGCTGTGCCGACAGGGTAGGCTATCAGGGTTAGCAAATCTGTATTTCGGACGAAGATCATTTGTTTGTCGAAATCACTGTTGTGGGTACGGAAAATGCCGGTTACCCTGAAAGCCCCATATATAATGTCGCCGGCAGATGTCTGTAAGGTCAGCACAATACGCGATCCTATTTTTGCTTTCAGTTTGTCTGCAAGTTGCTTCCCGATCACCACGGGATTTGAATGGCTTGTTTGAAAATAGCTTCCGTCTGCTACCAGCTTATAGATATCACTCACCTGTTTCTGGTCTGCTACGTTTATGCCATTGACCATTACTCCCACTGACCCAGTTGCCGCTGATACCATCGCGGTCAGCTGCATTGTTGCTGAGGCTGCAGCCACACCCGGTATTGCTTTTATTGCTGTTACCATACTGTCTGCATTGTCCATATGCAATTGCATATCATGATTGAGCAGGTATCCGGGTCTGTTCATCTGTATGTGCCCGGTTTCGGTATGTATCGATGAATATATCTGTTGCGCCGCCATGCCCTGCATAAAAGCGTCGGAAAATACACCTCCCCATAGGCCCAGAGCCACGGCAATAATGATTACCATGTTACGCGTCTTATTTCTCCACACATTCCGCCATGCTATTTTTATCAGCATAATGTTACTGTTTTAAGGTTTCGGCTATTTTTAGCCGGTTTACATACCATAACGGGTATATCGCTGAGATGATCGCGATACACAATACGATCAACCCCTGGTTAAGGAATATAGAAGGGTCGAGCGATGCCGGCATGATGGGCTCTATGCCGAATTGCTGATAGGTCTGTGCCGCCTGCCCGGTAAGCTTTATCGGGTGCCTGTGAAATTGTAACAGCAGTGGAAATATTACTACACTGCCCGATATAACTCCCAGCAGCCCGATAAAAAGCGTTTCAATCAGGATAACGAGGTTGAGCTGCGCGCGGCCCATGCCTATAGCTACCATCACGGCGAATTCCTTTTTTCGTTCGAGTGCCATCATCAGTATCGTCCCGAATACGCCAAATGCAACGACGAGATATAAAATACCCAGCATAATAAGGCCACCCGCGTTATCACCTTGTATTTCCTGCACCAGGCTTTTATTCATAGCAGGCCATGGCATCACCTCCCACGTGCTATCCAGCATTTTTTTTAGGGATCCTGAAGTTTGGTCAATATCACCCGGGTTGTTCAGTATCAGGCTCACTGATGTCATCCTTCCACGAGCGTCAAACAGCATTTGTGCGTCCGGAAGCGACAGAAATACAAGTGAATTGTTTAGTTCTTGCAGAGGGTAATGAAATATGCCCTGCACCATGTATTTCCCTGCTGCCGTGGCGCCATGGTATCCCTGTCCCAGCAATACCATCGTATCTCCTTGTCTCAGGTGCAGATATTGGGCTAGCCCATCACCCACCAATATGCCTTGCCCGCTTGCTTTTTGTAAGTATTTTCCCTGCACAATTTTCCCGGCAAGGCCGTTCATGCTATTCTCTTCTTCGGCATCAATGCCCATTACTTCTACTCCTTTGGTATGCAGTCCTGACGATGCAAGCGCAAAAGATTCGAGCCTGTGTACGCTTAATGATATGTTTTTTTCATGCCGCAGCGCATTGTCAAGTTCATGTGTAGGCTCAAATGAGTTATTTATTGTCTGGTCGTCCCAGTAGCCATTGGCATGTACCTGTATATATCCCGTTGAGAATCTAACAGCATTGCCGGTCATATTGCCATACACCCCTTTCTGTATGGAGCGAATGGCTATTGACAGCACTATAGCCATAAATACAGAGGCAAGAGTCAGCAGCGTCCTTCGCTTGTTTCGCCATAAATTTCGCCATGCCAGTTTTACAAATTGCGTCATTCCATATGTTTATTTTTTTTACGAAAATGCAGGTCAGCGTATATTTTTCATGTTTTGTTGCGAAAAAAAATCAGGCTTCAAAGGCATATCAAAAGATAATTGTTCAAACTCTATTCTTGTTTCTTTATCTGTTTCCTTCACAGGCATCATCACCAGCCTGGCAGGTACATCCCTGTCGTCAAAATGCCGTATATCCGATTGGGTTTCCCGGTTTACTACTTCGCCATCTTCATTATAGTACTCTGCCTTTAGCATAAAATATTTGTCTTTCGCTATCCATAAAACTATTTTGTCCCACACTACTGCTGCGTTAGGCTTGGGGGTGAGTTGTATTTTATAGCAATTGTAGCCTGCAATGTCCTCGCTTCCCAGCATAGTATGGCTATAGTCATCCACTATCGAATTAGCCTTCACCAGGTCGTTATTGGTAAAGTCAGAACCCATCCAGTTCTGTCCCATCATTGAAGGGGGTATTTTTACTATCCGGCTTATCGACGGTATCCAGTTCCACATTTCATTCTTCCGTTTTAGAAATACCTGCCCTTTATCCTGTGCGGGAGATGTGATCAGGATCATATAATAATCATCACCCAGTGACCATGTCTTCATACCAACACTACGTGACCATTTCGATCGTTTTATAGTCATTGTGGCAGTGCTCTGGCTCGATTTGCCTGTAACCAGGTTATTGGCTTTCCTCACTATTTCGGTTGCGTCAGCTTGTTGCCCGTGTGCGTAACCCGAGAACAAATACATGGCGACGGCTAACAATAATGTTCTTTTCATATTCAGATTGCTGTTTAATTAATTTGCCGGTCAGGCAAATTTTTCAATGATCATTTCTATCACTTCATCTACCGGGTAATTACCCTGCATTACCATAAGGTCGAACATAAGTCCGTCAAGTACCGCGCCGAAAAGCAGGGCTTCGGCCATTGGTTTTTTTGAGTTTTTCTGCTGAAAATATGTCATATATAGCCCAAGGTATTGCTCCAAAAAGGCTTTCATTTTCTGCTGGAATTTTTCTGAGGTTTTGGTCTGTAAGATCAGCATTGAGTATAGTCGCCAGAAATCTGCTTCCTCCATAAAGAGTTGGATAATATTTCTCAGGTTGTCTGAAAATATTTCTTTGCTCGTGATTTGCCCCCCGGGCGTTTTGTCAAGGGATACTGCCGCCTTCTTAAGTCCGAAATCTATTATCTCGTCCAGCAGTTGTTCCTTACTATTATAGTATGTGTAAAGCAAGCCCTTAGACATCCCCGCTTCTTTTGTTATCATGCTAATGGTAGCTCCTTCATACCCATGACTGGCAAAGGTTTTTAATGCAGCATCGAGGATCAGCACCTTTTTGTTGTCTTTTAGAATCTGTATATCGCTCGATTTTCTTGGTGCCATTTTTTTGACTGAACGTTCGGTCAAAGTTACAGCTTTCCTTAAGAAAAACAAATTCAGGTACATCGTAGATCTGAATCCAGGGGGTAGGGGCTTTACTTAAGTGTACTTATTACTTTTTAAAAAAGGAAAATCCATTTGCACTTATAATAAGATGCAGTCATGTAGATCGCATCATTCTTTTTGGTCATTCATGGTAGATATTATCCTGCCCTCGTTCCAGGCATACCGAAAATATGACTTGTATGTATGTGTCTTTATGTTTTTTTCCTATCTTAGTGCCCCGCATTATAAAAGAACAACTGAAACAACTACTTACTGACTTATTTAGTTCACGTTTTTAAACCAGTTATTTTCATTTTTGTAGTACAGAAAGAGCGAAAGAAGAAAATAGTGGATATAGTCACAACTATATGTTAAACAACAACTTAAGAGGTGTTACTTACGGTAAAATAGTAAAATACACCTTGTTTTTAGCGGTTATTTTATTTTGCGCCCCATCTTATGCTCAGCAGAAGGGTTCCGGCACTTCGTATACCGATACCTTCAAACTCGCCGACCGTTATATAGCAAAGAAAAGGTTCCGCAGGGCGGCAAGACTATATGCTGCGTATCACAGGGATCATCCGGGTGATGTTAATGTTGTATGGAAACTGGCGCAGGTAAAACTGTGGATGAGCAACAACCGCCAATCTAACGAAGCGTACAAAGAAGCCCTGAAACTTAACCCTAAAAATGACAATCTCAACCTGAATTATATCCATTCTCTTTTAGATATGGGTAAATTAGGTGAGGCAGGCAGCCGGCTGACCGATATGGAATTGGCCGGCAAGGATTATCCCGACATGTCTCTCCTACGTGCAAAATTATCCTATTACCAGGGAGATTTTAAGAAGGCTGCGGCTTACATGAAAAAGGACCTGAAGCTGGAAAATAATAATCCCGAATCGCAGGAGCTCAATGATATGATAGAAATGGCGCGCTCGCCATTAGTTGCTGCTGATGTTTCGTATCTTACAGACGATCAGCCACTTAGTGTTCTTATTTCAACTATTAAAGCAGAAGCTTATTTTCATAAATACGCCACATTTTACATCATAGCAGACGAATACCATTTCACTCAGGGTACTGGTGCCGATGCTCCCTGGGTACGTATCGGCGACAAACTCTTCTTCCCCGATGCGGGTATTCATATGAATATTGGCGCGGGCGTTGTCAGGTTCCCGGTAAAGAATCAGACCGCCTGGAGCGGGAATATCGCATTCAATAAAAAAATATCATCTCAATTTGATGCTGACCTCAGCCTCGACCATGTGCCCTATCTTGATACAAAATCCAGCGTAGACTCCGATGTATCTGCTACCCGTTTTGCCGCTATGCTTAATTGGCATGCCCGTGGCTGGAATGCCCAGGCGGCTTTTCTCAATAGCACTTATGAAGACAATAATAATGTCTATGGTGTATATGCATGGGTGCTGGCGCCGTTGGCACGGTTCACCGGTGGTCAGTTGCAGGGTGGCTATAGCGTCAGCTACAGTAACTCTACTGAGTCTGCTTACAAACCCGTTTTACCCCTTTCCGAACTAATAGCTAACTATCCGGTCAATCCCACCGTCGGAGGTATATACGATCCTTATTTTTCACCAAACGAGCTCTTTACCAACTCTGTTTTACTGTCGCTCAGCCTCCATCCCTCTAAGGTGGTCAGCATTAATCTCAGTGGCGATGTAGGTTATGGTACTATCAGTAATCCGTATCTGTATCTCAGCAATGGCGGTGCGGCAAACAGCGTTGTTAACCGTGGGTTCTCTAACGAATCATTTGTGCCGGCCAATGCCACTGCGGCGCTCAACTTTCATGTAGCCCGTACATGGACCATTTCGGCCAGGTATACTTATCACAACAGCTATTTCTTCAGCAGCAATTTTGTGGGCCTAGGTATCCAGAAGAGTTTTCAGCATCGCCGGAAGGCGGTTTCAGGCAATGGCAGTTCCACCTTTTCACGCCTCATCAAGGAGATAGAAGCCCAGGTACAAGGTCTTGCGGGTGCCAGGTCGCCACAGGAGCTCAAAAGCTCGGTCAGCAATCTCAGGGGCCGACTCGTTAAGCTTCGTGATACCGAAAAACGCCGGAAAGACGAGACTGAAGTTGCGCCCGGTTCCGATGAAGCAACAAATCTTCAGGACCACTACGATGCCCTCACGGATATGATAAACGAGCTGGACAGCGTAGACCTTGATGATTATGATGCCAACAGCGGCTCCAAAAAGAAATGGCTTGCCGATAAACTGAGCAGCCTCACCTCCATCCACTACCTCGGTTCCACTCACGACTGATCATAACACCTGATTCTTTATGGCACACCGGGCGCGTAACAATGGCACTAAATGGGATAGCCTGTGGCGGTTCAGGGAGGCGCGCGATATTTCTACTCCCGCAAGGTTCGTATTATTAGTGCTCGTCATCACCGGCATTATATCCGTGCTGCGTTTTGCGGATTGGTGGTTCCGTACAGATCATATAGGTAATTCCTGGCTGTACATCCTGCTCAGCCTTGCGTTCTGGTATAGCATTTTTCGCCTCATACTCATCTGGATCAATTATCTGCGGATAAAGAAGCCACCCCGTGTTGTGCCGTTGCCGGGTCATAGTGTGGCTATTTTTACCACTAGTTCCCCCGGTGAGCCGCTTGAGATGTTTGAAAAGACATTGGCTGCCTGTGCCAGGGTAGCCTATCCACATACCACTTACCTGCTCGATGATACGCAGGATCCCGCGTTCAGGGCCTGCGCGCAGCGGCATGGGGCCGTATGGCTGGAACTGGTAGGCCTGCCGGGTGCCAAGGCCGGGAAGATCAACAGGGCGCTGGAACTTACTACCGAGGAGTTCATTCTTGTGCTGGATCCCGATCACGTCCCTTTCCCCGAATTCTTCGACCATACGCTCGGCTATTTCCGCGATCCGAAGATCGGTTTTGTACAGGTATCACAGGCATATTACAACCAGTACCGCTCATTTACCGCAGCCGGCGCAGCAGAGCAAACGTACACCTTCTATGGTCCTACCCAGATGTCGCTGTATGGCTATGGCTGTAGTGTAGCCATAGGTGCCAACTGTACTTTCCGGCGCGCGGCGCTCCAGAGTATAAAAGGTCACGGCATAGGCCTGGCTGAAGACCTGATAACAGCTATCAGGCTCCATGCCGCCGGGTGGCGGTCTGTATACAATCCCGTTGTAGTTAGCCGGGGCCTTGTGCCCGAAGATTTTGGTTCTTTCTGCAAGCAGCAGCTTAAGTGGGCAAGGGGAGTGTTCGAGGTTGCGTTCATGGAGCTGCCCCGCCTGTTCCGTACGCTCACCGGCTGGCAGCGTATATCTTATTTTACCATCGGCACCTACTACTTAGTAGGGCTTACTCAGTTCATATTCACATTCATTCCGTTCCTGTTCTTCTTTACAGGCATACTTCCGGCCCACATGCAGTTTGCCGACTTTGTTATTTACGGCGCGCCGGTTATGCTGTGCGCCATAGCCATTTACCTATATGTGCAGCGATGGCTTTGCGATCCTGCCACCGAGCGTGGTATTCACTGGCGTGGCATGATACTTAAATACGCATGCTGGCCGGTATTTCTTATGGGTTTTTTGCTGGCGTTGGTCAATGCCGAGATACCCTATATTCCTACCGCCAAGAAAGCTGTTGTAGGCTATACTACGCCGTTCATCCGGCCGTTGGTCATACATATTGTTACGTTCATGCTGGCCATTTCCGGTGTGGTCATATACCGCAGGTACTACATGCCTGAGGGCAGGCTGGTAGGTTCGGCCGAGCGCACATGGGGCATGGTCTTCTTTGCGCTGCTCGCCGTCATCATGGCGGTGGGTGGGGTGTTGGCTGCGCTGGAGGCCCGCCGGATGAAGGCCGAAGCCCCATGGGACCGGGTGAGTATTAATAATTAATAAGTAAATTGCAGTAGTGAAAAGTGCTACCTTCAGGATATTGACTACCACGCTCGCGATCATCATATCGTCGCTCATTGTCTATGCCCTGTCGCATGCCGGCAAGCAGAGCAAGGGGCCTATCGAGACCGCCATCACCGCCACAGGCGATATGGTGAAGACCATGGAAAAAAAGCTCATCGTAGAGCAGCGGGAGGATAAGCGCGAAGACAAACTGGCATGGTTCAAACCATACACCACCAGCCGTAAGCAGTTGCTCCATCCCGGGCGCATACTGCTCGGCGCGTTTGATAATGAGATGAAAGAGAGTTTTGAAAGCATTGTGGCACTTGAGGATTCTGTTCATACTACATTTCCGCTTGTGCATATCTATACCGCCTGGGGCAGTAAACAGGAAGAGCAGTTTCCCGCAGAGCAGGTAAAGAACATCATCAGCCTCGGCTCTGTGCCCGTCATCACCTGGGAGCCCTGGCTCAATGACTTTACAGAAGACCAGTACCCCGATGGCCATATCCCAGATGACCCTAATAAGAACGGGATGAAAGACGTAGCTGCCGGGCTCTACGACAGTTATATAAAGGAGTGGGCTGCTGAGGCAAAACAGATTGGCAAACCCATGTTTGTGAGGCTGGGCCATGAGATGAACGACGGCTATCGTTACGGCTGGGGACCGCAAAACAACACTCCGCAGGATTTTGTAGCCGCATGGCGGCATGTACATGATATCTTTGACCGGCAGGGCGCCCGTAACATCATCTGGATATGGAGCCCGCACCCTGCATATTCATTCAGGGAGTTTTATCCTGGCGACGACGTTGTGGATTATATAGGTGCCGGTGTGCTCAACTACGGTACTATTGCCGTTTGGAGCCAGTGGTGGACGTTCAACGACATCGTCGAGAAGTATTACGATTCAGTTGAGGTGTACAAAAAGCCCGTTATGATCACCGAGTTTGGTTCGCTGGCTGTAGGCGGTAACCGTGCCCGTTGGTATGCCGATGCTCTTGGCAGCCTGCCTAGGCGCTACCCCCTCATCAGGTCGGTACTCTTTTTCCACTTCTCTAAAGACAATACCACCACCCAGAAGACCCTCAACTGGTACTTCAAAAAAGACAAAGCCGTCACCGCCGCTATAGTTAGGGAAATTAATAAGTGGTAGGCCGGCATTTAAGTCCCAATGCGCTCACAAGTGCAGGTAAGTGGTGCCATCGGTACTTTCCCTAAGACGGTTTCTATGCCGCGACAATTTACCCACAAAGAAATTAGGCTCAAAACCCTCTCTGGGCCTGCATTATAGCCATATTTGCCCATTATTTTGTGGGTATCTTTATTTGGTACATATGCTATGCGTTTTTACCTTTGTGGTACACTCGGCACCTATGCGTTTTTCAGGCCATATTAAGTGGGTAGAAAGTGACACCTTTTTGTAACCTTTTCGTAACCTTTTTGTAACATTTTTCGCTGTAACATATTGATTGTCAATTTCGTTAACAAAAAAAATTTTTTCTCAAAAAAGTGACACATTTTGCCCTGGCAGGCTATTGTTTTTTTCTAATCAAGCATACTTAGTGCGTGCTTCATATACACAATAAGTAAGATGATCACAGACACGGCGGCACACACAAAGGCAGCCACCGCAAGTTTCGAGCGCAGGGCAGACCCGTTTGTGTTACGGCTGTCTGTTATAGCGCCCAGTGCCACTAACACCAGGAAAGTAATGATGATGATAAGCGGGTGGTCATACAACACACTTCTTCCTGCGGTCAATATAATAAGCAGTAGCCTCATAAGCATCATGATCCCCTTGAGGCGTGCATACGCTCGTGGGTGAGCGCTTTGATATGCCGCGCAAAATCAGGATAGTTGGATATTACTTCGTCAAAAGATTCTTTGTCCAGTGAGTAAAGGTCGCAATAGTCCATGGCGCGGATAGTGGCATTGCGGGGCTGCTTCAGCAGCAGGGCTATCTCACCAAAGAAGTCACCGTCTTTCAGTATGGCGTACACCTGTGTGCCATCCTGCGATACCACTTCTACAGATCCCTTGTTGATGAAGTACATCTTGTCACCTATCTCGCCCGTGGTACAGATGTTGTCGCCTGGTATGTAAATACAAGGTTTCAGCCGGGAAATTACTTGCCGCACCAGGCTTTTGTCGGCACCGTTAAACATGGGTACTTTCTCAATAATGTTGCTGTTGAGCAGCATCGCGAATTCGAACTGGAATGAGTCGGGCAGTTCAGAGAGTATAGCTGTATCGTTGTAGCCACGGCGGGTTTCCCACAGGTAGTTGTAGTATTGGTACACCTGCTCCTGCATCTGCTGTGGTATCTTCTTTGACTTCATGAAGCTGTTCATGCGTTCCACCCGCTCCTTATGGCGCGCCTTGGCCATATCTATGTTGTTCAGCATATTGGCTATGTTGCCTATTACATATCCATAGGCGCTTACGCCCAGTATCTGTACCAGCATCGTAAACAGCATTTCGCCGTTGTTGTTCAGGTCGGGCGTAATATCGCCATAGCCTATAGTGGTAATAGTAGTTACGCTCCAGTACAATGCGCGTACATACTGGTTCAGTACTACATGCCCTGCGTCTGCTACAGACAGGTGCAGCGCCAGCCAGCCGCATGAGCTCCAATGGGTGCACAGCAGCAGAAAGTAGAAAAAGAAGCTGAGGCGTACAATTACCGGGTTAAAATTGATATGGTTTAGCCATACAGATCTGAAACTTACTATGCGCAGCACCTTCAGCAGCCTGAACCACCTGAGAAAGCCCATGCCCGGTATGGCCAATAAGGTGATTACCAGTTCAAAGGGAATGGCTGCCAGTACATCTGTGATCAGCCAGCCTATTGGGTATTTTTTATCCGGTGACGCGGTATGGTGGCGCCTGTGGTCGGCCGTACGAAACCGGATATAGATATCCAGTATAAAGCATACGGTCACTGCCTGGTTTGTAACAGTGATGAAGGTATTGGGCTCGTACCCTATTACCATGTGCAGTGGTATCTCTATAGCGGCATAAGTGGCCAGCAGGGATATGAATATGTCCCAGAAGAAAATGAACCTTCTGCTCTTTTGCTGCTGCAGATACTTTGCTGCCAGTTTAGCTGATAATGCCATGCCTGCGTTAAAGTAATATTTTTTTCATAATCAGGGAGCTGCATTTTTTTCAATGCGGGCTTTTATGCGGCAGGCTAATGACGTATTGAAAAAGGTAAGATTTTTTGTTATGAGCCTGGTTGGTATTTATGCGCTATCATAGCTTATTTATATGTAATTTTGCATCCCTTTTACTAAGGCATGAACAAGACAGTAGCATTCCATACATTAGGTTGTAAACTCAACTATTCCGAGACCAGTACGCTCAGCAGGGTGCTGCAGGCCGATGGTTTTGTGAAGAAAGAATTTGATGAAGATGCGGATGTATACGTGATCAACACTTGCTCGGTCACCGAAAATGCGGATAAGGAATGTCGTTATATAGTAAGGGGTATACAACGTCGGGCACCCAATGCCATGGTGGTTATTACCGGTTGCTACGCCCAGTTGAAGCCTAAAGAAATAGCGCAGATAGAAGGGGTAGACCTGGTGCTGGGTGCTGCGGAGAAGTTCAACCTGGCCAGCCACCTGAAGGAAATAACCCGTGGCCCTGCCGATGAAGGTGGTGCCAGGATATGCTCGTGCGATATTGAAGATGTGGCCGGCTTTCATAGCTCGTATTCCATCAACGACCGTACGCGTGCCTTTCTGAAAGTGCAGGACGGCTGCGATTACAACTGTAGTTTTTGCACCATACCACTGGCCCGTGGCCACAGTCGCAGCGACAGTATAGCAGGTGTTGTGGCCAACATGCGCGAGCTAGCCACCGGCGGAGCCAAAGAGATAGTACTCACCGGCATCAACCTTGGCGATTTCGGTAAGGGTAGCGACGGGGGCAGGCAGCATGGCAGCTCATTTTACGAGCTGGTGCAGGCGGCAGATAGCGTGGAGGGTATAGAGCGTATCCGTATATCATCTATTGAGCCCAATCTGCTGGGCAATGAGATCATTGAATTTGTGGCGGCATCGGGGCGGTTCATGCCGCATTTTCATATACCGCTACAGAGTGGCAGTAACAATATACTGGCCGCAATGCGCCGCAGGTACCGCCGTGAGCTTTATGCCGATCGTGTAGCATATATAAAGGAGCTGATGCCGCATTGCTGCATAGGTGCCGATGTGATAGTAGGTTTTCCCGGTGAGACCGATGATGATTTTAAAGAGACGTTCGATTTTCTGCACAGCATTGATGTGTCTTACCTGCATGTATTCACCTACTCAGAGCGGGAGCATACATTAGCGGCAGATATGAAGCCCATAGTGCCAATGCAGGTGCGGCAAGAGCGTAATAAAGCGCTGCGCAACCTGTCTTACCAGAAGATGCAATACTTTACAGAGCAGCATAGGGGCACCACTCGTAAAGTACTGTTTGAAAGCAACACTAAGAATGGTATGATGGAAGGCTATACAGACAACTATATCAAAGTGCAGGCACCTTATCGCGGCGAGTGGGTGAATGAGCTGGTAGAGTGGGTCATATGATACATCTCCCTCGTAAAATATAGCTTTGATTTTAGTTTAAAATAGAGCAACTCTGTGTTATTTTTTCCTTACCTTTGCCGACCATAAAAAAGGTTTCGTAGCTCAGTTGGTAGAGCAGCTGACTCTTAATCAGCGGGTCTAGGGTTCGAGTCCCTACGGAACCACGGTAAAAGAGTAAAGGCTTGAAGGTTATCCTTCAGGCCTTTCTTATCTCAGTTCCAGCAGTGCCACATTCTCTATATGGTGCGTATGTGGGAACATATCCACAGGTTGCAGCCTGGTTATGCGGTAGGTATCATTTAGCAGTTGCAGGTCACGGGCCTGGGTGGCAGGGTTACAGCTTACATATACTACTTTGGGCGCGCGTATTTTCAGCAATTGCATGATCAGTTTTTCCGTCATGCCGGCGCGTGGCGGGTCTGTAACTATCACATCCGGGCGGCCATGCTGCGCAAAGAAAGCATCGGTACATATTTTCTCAGCGTCGCCGGCAAAGAAAAGGCAGTTGTCGAGGCCGTTAAGGGCTGCGTTCTCATGTGCATCCTTTATAGCGTCTTCCACCACTTCTATACCTATCACTTTTTTTGCCATGGCAGAGCAGAATATACCTATGCTGCCGGTGCCGCAGTACAGGTCATACAACGTTTCGGTGCCGGTAAGCCCGGCAAATTCGCGTGTTACACGATATAACGCTTCAGCCTGTTTTGTGTTGGTCTGGAAGAATGATTTTGGGGATATCTTGAACCGGAAATTTTCCAGCTTTTCCTCTATATATGGCCTGCCATGGTAGCATATCACCTCCTGGTCATGTATCGTATCGTTTACCTTAGGGTTGATGGTATAGTTCAGCGAGGTGATGCGGGGTATGTGCTCCATCATATGCTGTAGCAGGGCTTCACGGTTCTCTTTATCCTCGTGGTGTATCACCAGGTTAATGAGTATTTCACCCGTGCTTGTAATACGCAGTATCACATTTCGCAGCCAGCCATACTGTGCTTTAAAATCGTAGTAGGGCAGGGCATGTGTTTCGGTATATTCTCTAAGTACTTTCAGCAGCATATTGGTAGGTTCGTGCTGCAGGTAGCAGGTCTGTATTTCTACAACCTTATCAAACAGCCCCGGCGCATGAAAACCAAGGGCAGGCACAGGGGCTATTTTTTCATCACGGTCGGCTATCTGTTCAAAAGTCAGGTAGCGGTGCGCGGAAAAAGTGAATTCAAGTTTGTTGCGGTAATATTTGTCAGTAGCACTACCTATAATCGGTTGCATGTCAGGTAGTTCCAGGTGGCCTATACGTTGTAGCTGGTCAGTTACCTGCTGTTGTTTGTATGCCAGTTGCATCGGGTAGGGGAGCATCTGCCATTTGCAGCCGCCGCATACGCCAAAGTGCTGGCAGAATGGTGTTACCCTTTGTGGTGAAGGTGTTACCAGGCGCAGTACACGACCCTGTGCCCAGCTTTTTTTGTCCTTGGTTATTACTACATCCACTACATCTCCGGGTATGGCATTATCTACAAATAAAACCTTTCCGTCTTCCAGTTTTGCGATACTTTTACCCTCTGCGGCATAAGATTCGATCTCTATGTTTAACAGCGGCGGGGATTTTTTCTTTTTGCGCGACAAATTTTGTTATAATTTTTATAATAAGCAGCAAAAATAGGCTTATCGGGATGGGTTACACCAGTTTTATGAATTATTTTTGATTTTCTAAACCAACAATTAATTTTTTACCACTGTCTTAAAGCGCAAACAATCTAACCACACAAATATGAAAAGAATTGCACTTATCGTCATGTTGGTCTTATTCAACATCGCAAATGCCTCTGCCGGCAAGGTAGCCTATCGCGTTCAGTTAAAAATAACTGATGTAAAAGATTCACTGGTATACCTCGTCCATTATTATGGTAAAGGTCGCCCTACCATTTTTATTACCGATTCTGTAAAACTGGACCATAACGGTAATGCGTTATTCACCAGTACCGATTCCACATTTGTAGGAGGGATATACATTATCCTTATTGCGGATAAAGAACGTACCAACTTTGAATTCCTGCTCAACAGGGGTGACGATATATCTATTACCGCCACAAAGAGTAAACTACCCGATGGCGTTAAATTCAAAAACTCACCCGAGAACGAACGCTTTGAGGAATATGTTGATTATCTGAAAGGGTTCAGTGCAGAGCAAGACAAGCTGAAAGAGGAGCTAAAGACTGCCAAGACCACGGCTGATACAGAAGTGGTCCGCAAGAAGTCTATCGCTTCTTCAAAAAAGCTGACCACCTACAGGCGCGACTATGTAAAGGCGCATCCGGGTTCACTGCTTTCGGTTATATTCAACGCAATGGAGACACCTGAAATACCTGAGGGCACCCACTACCTTGAAGACGGCAAGACAAAAGACTCTACATATGCCTACCGCTATTATAAAGCACATTATTGGGATGGCTTTAACTTCAGGGACGACAGGCTTATTTATACACCGTTGTATGATCCGAGGATCGAAGAGTACATGACCAAACTGGTGGTGCCGGCAATAGACAGTATGGAGAAAGAATGCGACTTCCTGCTGAAGAAAACAGAAGGTACGCGTGACTTCTTCCATTATACGCTGTGGTGGCTAACGCATAATGTAGAGAACAGTAAAGTGATGGGTATGGACGAAGTATTCGTATACCTTGTTGAGAACTATTATATGAAAGGCGATGCGTTCTGGCTAACGAATGATGAGTTGCAGAAGTATATTAAGCGCGCAATGGATATTGCTCCCAATGTAATAGGTAATGTGGCTCCGGAAATAAAGCTGCCGAATATTGCTACGAAGAAAGATGAGAGCCTTCATGCTATGAAGGGCAAATACTCGCTGGTTGTGTTCTACTCACCTAACTGTGGCCATTGCCAGCACGAGATGCCAAGCCTCGATTCGCTGTATGAAAATGTGTTAAAAGCAAAAGGCGTGAAAGTATATACAGTGGCGACAGAGGGCGATGAAAAAGCGATCACTGACTTTATTACAAAATACAAAATAGACAGTTGGACCAACACCTGGGATCCGGGACACACCAGCGACTACCACAGTAAGTTTGATGTATATAGCACACCTACTATTTATTTGCTCGATGAGAAAAAGATCATAAGGGGTAAACGACTGGACCACACCAATATAGGCAGTGTTGTGGAGATGCTGGAAAAGAAGGCAAAGAAAGAATCTAAGGATAAAGGGACAAAATCCGCCCAATAAAACGAATAATTATCTAATGTAAAAGCTACCGAATCCGGTAGCTTTTTTTTTAAAGTATACTGATCAAATCTATTATAGATTTTTTTTTGATATTATTTGGTTAATATTTAATGTAAATACATTATTAACCAATTATTATTAAAAAAACAATTATAGCGGAATTTGGTTTTAACATTTCTTTGTATCTTTAGTAACACCCTAAATTATTTGACAGTTAGAAATTATTAACTGCTGATAATTTAGTTTCCTTTTTACACACAAATATCTGTTATGAAAAAGATCTGCTTATTTGCCATTCTTTGCCTCCTTAGTCTTCCAGCCCTTTCTCAGGTAACCAATACTGAAGGTTTTGAAGGTGCCACTTTTGTGCCTGCCGGGTGGACCAATTATCTGACGTCGGGTACCTGCCCATGGGCACGTGTAACTTCCGGTACATTCCCTACTTGTTCGCCCCATTCGGGCTCTGCAATGGCAAGGTTCAATTCTTTCAGCTATTCATCTGGTGTAAGGGCCCTAATAACGCCGGGGTATGACTTATCAGCAAGGGGATCGGCAACGCCTACTGTTAGCTTTTGGATGTACCGTGATAATGGTTACAGCGGCTCTTCAGACAGGGTAGATGTCTATGTTAATACTTCGGCTACCACAAGCGGAGCTACATTGTTAGGAACGATCAACAGATCGACAACCCAATCGCCTTCAGTTGGTTCAAACGGATGGTATTATTATAGCTTTAATGTACCCAGCGGTTTTAGCGGTACTACATATTTTATTATGAACGCCACCAGTGCATTTGGCGACAATATTTTTATAGACGATGTACAGTGGATATCGTATCCATGTTCCACTCCGGATATTTCAGGAATTACTACTGTTTGTCCCGGAGCAACAACGACATATTCTGATGTTGTAACAGGCGGAACCTGGACAAGCGGAACGACAAGTGTAGCTACCATTAATTCCAGCACCGGGCTATTGACCGGTATAAGCGCAGGCACTACCACTATTACTTACGCGCCTCCTACCGGATGTTCTAAAACGTTAATTGTCACTGTGCCTGTAGGTCCAGTGGTTTCTACATCCGCGTCGCCGGCAACAATATGTCCTACGTTTTCTTCTACGCTTACCGCCACTTCCACAAATCCGGGTGCGGCAAGTTATGATGTGAATACTATTACTTATGCCCCTGTCTCGTTTACACCATCGGCTACATACAACAGTACTACATCCCCGTCTTCGGGCACTAATGATGACGGTTATTACACTGCGTCGCTGCCATTTGATTTCACTTTTTTTGGGGTAACTTATACTGCCGGTACGAGTTTTTATATTGGAACGAATGGTTATGTTACGTTTGGTTCAGGTTCCACAGGGCTTACGGTGGGTACCGTACCCAGTTCTTCTTATCCGGCTACCATTTTTCTCTTTGGAAGAGACCTGGACCTCCGCACATTGGGAAGTATTACATGGGGTGTGACAGGTACTTCGCCCAATCGTAAACTTGTAGTAAGTATAAATGCCGAACCCGTATATGGTTCTACTACACTTTTAGAAACCGGCCAGGCCGTTATTTATGAGGGTTCCGGTACAATTGAGTTACATATCACTACTTGTCAGACCAGTTCGCATACGTGTGCGATACAGAATAATACAGGAACGCAATATGCGGCTGTACCAGGACATAATAACAGCACTACGGCTATAACTAATTCTGCCTGGAGTTTTACAAATCCTCAACCGTCATTTGTATGGACTCCTGCTACCAATCTTAGTTCTTCGGTCATACCCAGCCCTGTGGCCGGCCCATTGAGCGCTACGACTACTTATACTGTTACTGCTACGGCAGCCAACGGCTGTTCTGCCTCGGCACCGGTTACCGTCAATGTCAATCCATCTCCACAGCCCATATCCGGTAGCCTGGGTGTATGCATCGGTCTTACCTCTACTTTGTCTGATGCGGGCGGAGGTACCTGGAGCACCGCTTCATCAAACATTTCTATTGGTGCTACTACAGGTGTTGTTACCGGCATTACCCTTGGGACAGCGGTTGTGACATATACTCTGCCCACCGGTTGCACCATCACAGGGGTAGTAACCGTAAATCCTTTGCCGTCTGCTATCAGTGGTAGCGCCCAGGCTTGTCCGGGTACTACGACTACTTTGTCTGACGCAGGCGGTGGTACCTGGACCAGCGGTACTATAACTGTGGCTACTATAGGATCATCGTCAGGTATTCTGACAGGTGTTACTGCAGGTACAGCTACTATCACTTATACTTTACCTACGGGATGTATTACTACTAAGGTAGCTACTGTTAATCCGTTGCCGGCTGCTATTACCGGTACAATGGTCGTTTGTCCCGGTTCTACAGTTACATTGGGCGATGCTTCCGGTGGCGGTACATGGTCAAGCAGTAATACTGCCCTTGCTACTGTCGGGTCTGGGACAGGTATTGTTACCGGAGTTTCGGGCGGCACACCTAATATTACTTATACTTTGCCAACAGGCTGCTACATTACCACGCTTGTATCGGTACATACCACGGCACCTATAACAGGTACTACAGGCGTTTGTTCTGGATATACCAGTACACTCTTTAATTCTATTGGTGGCGGTACATGGTCAAGCAGTAATCCCGGTATTGCGGCCATAGACCCCACGACAGGAGTTGTTACCGGCGTATCAGCGGGTTCGGCAACAATAACCTATACTTTTCCTAACGGATGTACTACCACAGTAGTAGTAGGAGTGACCGCAACCCCCATTGTTTATTCTGTTACCGGCGGCGGTTATTATTGCGCCGGCGGTGTCGGTCTTCATATTGGCATTAGTGGTTCGGGAGTAGGCGTTAGCTACCAGTTATACAACGGCGGTACGCCTGTAGGCGGTCTTGTAACGGGTACAGGAACTGCCCTTGATTTAGGATTACAAACTTCAGCGGGTACCTATACGGTAACCGCTAATCCGGGCAGCCCCTGCGCTACCAACATGGCTTATTCGGCTACTATTGTTGTTAATGCGGCGCCTACTGTGTACAATGTTACGGGTGGCGGCGGCTATTGCAGCGGCGGGACAGGAGTGCATGTAGGCCTTGACGGCTCTAATGCAGGTATCAGCTACCAGTTGTATAATGGTCCGGCTACAGTTGGGGTGCCCCTGGCAGGTACCGGTACGGTACTCGATTTTGGATCATTTACCACGGTGACTACTTATACCGTAGTAGCTACAAATAATACTACAGGTTGTATGAGCAATATGGCCGGCAGCGCTACGGTAAGTATCAACCCGCTACCCACTGCATATTCGGTTACCGGCGGCGGTGGTTTCTGTGCCGGAGGTACAGGTGTTACGGTAGGCCTTGCAAATTCTACTACGGGTATCAGCTACCAGCTGTACCGCGGTGGCGTAGCTACCGGCAGCCCTGTAGCAGGTACTACGGGTTCGGCAATCAGTTTTGGCCTTCAGACTGTAGCCGGAACCTATACAGTTGTGGCTACCAACACTACTACCGGTTGTGTGAACAATATGACAGGCTCTGTAAGCGTAGTGATCAATGCCGCGCCTACAGTATATTCAGTGACCGGGGGCGGTAACTTCTGTTTTGGCGGCAGTGGCGTAAGTGTAGGCCTTGGTGGTTCCCAGGCGGGCGTTACCTACCAGTTATATCTTGATGGTGTAGCTACCGGCAGCCCTGTTGCGGGCACCGGCTCACCGCTTGATTTCGGGCTGCGCACTGCCACGGGCATTTATACTGTTGCAGCCACATCAGGCCCGGGTTGCACCAGCAATATGCTGGGCAGCGCCACAGTGGCTACCAATCCGCTACCGACCGGCTTTACTGTTACCGGTGGTGGGTCCTATTGCGCCGGCGATGTTGGTGTTCATGTAGGTCTGAGCGGTTCGGTAGTGGGCACTAATTATTATTTATACAATGGGGCAACGTTAGTAAGCGGTGCCTCAGGCACCAGCGCACCCCTTGATTTCGGTTTGTTTACGTCTTCAGGCACTTATACGGTTACGGCTACATTGCCAGGCACCGGTTGCAGCGCTACCATGATAGGAAGCGTTACGGTGACGATAAAACCTCTACCTACGGCATATACAGTTACCGGCGGTGGCACATACTGCGCCGGCGGCACCGGTTACCATATTGGGTTAAGCGGTTCGCAATCCGGTGTTGATTATAAATTATTGGCTTCCGGTTCTTCCGCAGGCTCGGTGGTATCCGGTACCGGTTCAGCAATTGATTTTGGTGTGATAACGAGCGGTGATGTGTATACAGTTGTGGCTTCAAATTCTGCCACTACCTGCAGTAACACGATGAGCGGCAGTGTGAGCATAGTAGTTAATCCTTTACCGGCGGCATATGCTGTTACGGGCGGAGGTAATTACTGCTCCGGCGGCACAGGTGTGCATGTAGGCCTCGGCGGATCTGCTACCGGCGTTAGCTACCAGTTATTGCTCAGCGGAGTAGCCACCGGCC
>CAZBAP010000009.1:0-107035 GCA_964489795.1 uncultured Flavipsychrobacter sp. | reverse complement strand
AACGGCTACAGAGCAGAAAATATTCCATATCGCACTGGAACAGTAAGGTCAATGTGATCATAAAGCAGTAAAGGGTTGGTTCAGCCAACCCTTTACTGTTTATAACAGCTTGCGCTAAATTACTTCTTCATGAAATTCAATACCGTAATGTGCCAGTTCTGTAAGCACAGGGCGGTATACAGTGGGCATATTAGGTAATAATACACCGGTGGGCGCGGTTATTTTTTTATTCAATATCAGCCGGGCAAGTATGGCTATCGGCAGGCCCACGGTTTTTGCCATGGCTGAATGCTCGCGGTCATCACCCTTTATGACCATGGAGCTTGTCATTTTTATCTTGTTGCCTTTGTGTGTATATTCTATTTCATGCTGCATTACCACCATGTCTTTATCATCAGGCTCCATAGCCCATTTGCCAAGCAATATGTGGTGCAATATATCGGCCGACGACAACTTGCCCTGGGGTAGGCTAACATGATCAAATAGGCCAAGCCATTTCAGCATGCCCATTACTTTATCATCCGCACCTGCATGTTGCGCCACATGGGCTTCAAGGGTTCCCTTGCCGTTATAACCGGTTTTTCTTCCTAGCCATGATGCATATGTGGCACCCTTTGTGTCAAAACTATCATTTTGCGAGGTAAGGCCAAGGGTTACAATGGCCTGCCAGCCTTTGCAAAATGCAGGATGACGAAGTGTGGCACGCAGGAAGGTTTTTATATCGGGCACGTCATAAAGATCAAGGTACCTGAGTGAATCCCTATTAGGGTAGTAAGCAAGCGGACTAAGGTTATCGACAATGATCTTCTTATTCCCGTCAAACATCTTTTCATAAACTACCTCGGTATGCTTGCCCTTGTCCAGGTATTTTGCGCCACCCAAACCGGCCAGTACAACATTGCGGGGATTCCAGCTGAATTTGTAATGCCATGGATTGTTATCGCTTTCAGGCGCGATGAGCCCGCCACAGTATGACTTAAAGCTTGTAATGGTTCCGGCTACACGGTGTATGCTGTGAATGATCTTATTTGCGGTCATATGGTCTATGCCGGGGTCCAGGCCCATCTCGCACATAAACATCAGGCCTGCTTCTTTTACCGCCTTATCCATCGCCCTCATCTCATCCGATATATAGGACGAAGTGATCAGGTTCTTTTTATGTTTAAGGCAGTCCTTTGCAAGCAATATATGCAGGTGAGGGGGCATGAGAGATATGACCATGTCTGCCTGCTTCACCAACGGTTCGCGTTGAGAGGCATCCGTAATGTCTATTACCGCCGCTATTCCACAAGTATGATTGCCAATTTTTTCTTTTATCAAATTGCTGTCACTGTCAGCAATAATTACCTTCCATTTATTCCGGGGAGCATAGGATAATATGTAATTGATAAGAAAAACGGAAGATTTACCGGCACCTGCGATCAGGATTGTCTGCATATTTTTTTCTCGAAGCTCAGGAAACAATAAAAACCACGGTAAAAATAATATTATTGCATTATAATTTTGTAACAGCTTTTATCTATATTTTTAATAAATACATAAAATAGGTTATTTAAAACAACGGGTATAAGCTTATATTTTTATAAATAGCTGCTTGATTAACTGTTGATTAATATTATCGAGCTACTGTGGTTCCGAAGAGAAGAAGAAATTCTATTTATCTGAAACGTTATACATTGTGGTGTTTGTGTATGTGTCATAACTTCATAAAAAGCAAGCAGATACAGGTATATACATTGGTGTTGTGACAGGTTTTATTTCTTTGCTTTTTTGGGAAAGTTGAACAAACGGCTGGTAATGATGGGGGTCACAAACACGCCTATCGTGATAGCCGAAGTGACCCAGTCTGTAACATCGCTATTTAATAGATTAGTAAGAGGGGTGTTTTTATTATAATACTCATAGAACGACAATGCGAGTTTGATACCCAAAATGCCAATAACAGTGAAGGCGCATGCCTCCAGGAAAGGGTAGTGTTCTATGAGCCTGACAAAAGCCTGTGCCACAAAACGCATAGCGAGAATGCCGATGAATACGCCCAGCATAACAATGATTAGGTTGCCGGAAAACGCTACGGCGGCAAATACATTGTCTAAAGAAAAAGCAAGGTCCATAAGTTCTACTGAAATGACAGTTGCCCAAAAGACGCCTACAGGCCCGGCAGCCCTACGGTATAATATACTACCGCTTTTTGTGGCGCCGGTGTCGTTCTTTTGCTTATTGCTTTTTAGCCACCAGTTTACAGAGAGGTACATGAGGTAAATACCTCCCAGTCCTTTCAGCCACCAGATCTTTACAAGTGAATTGGCCAGCAGCAGACATATGCCCCTGAAAACATAAGCACCCACTATGCCATATTTCAATGCTTTGGCGCGCTGCTGTTCGGGCAGGTTCATGACCATGGTGGCTAGTACCGCTGCATTATCAACAGAAAGCAGGCTCTCAATAAGAATAAGATTACCTATGATGAGGAGCGTTGCTGATGGGTTGTTTACTATCTGCTGTATGTATTCGTTCATCTTAGATGCAAAATTGCTGCGGGGTGCCCATGCTGTGGCCGGCAAGTAAAAGTAAAAATAAATCGGCTATGGCAGATGTATTTTTAGGTTGGTAATTTGGGTACATTTATGGAGGTTAGGTATGACGGACATTGATACGGAATATGATGTAGTGATAGTGGGCGCGGGCCCCGCGGGCTGTGCCTGCGCACTGGCGTTGAAAGATTCCGGTTTGCGGGTGGCAATGATGGAGCAGCATAGTTTTCCGCGTGACAAAATATGTGGCGACGCTATTCCCGGCAGGGCTATCAAAGTGCTGAACAGCATAGACCCGTCATTCGCCAATCAGTTTAAACAGTTTCCGCATAAATGTGCAACGAAGACAGCTACCATTCATTATAAAGGAAAAGAAGTAACATTCAACTGGGTGCTGGAGGCATATACCTGCGCCCGTATGGACTTTGATAATTTTCTTTTTGAACTGGTGAAGGCCAATACCAAAACAGAGATCCGGCTTAATACAGCACCTGTGAAAGCAGCGTTGCGGGATGGCTTTATGTCTATAACCACACATGACGCGACAGTGAGAACGAAACTGGTGATAGGCGCAGATGGGGCCCACTCAGTAATAGCAAAGCAGCTTACGACGAACGCAATGGACAGGCATCATCATATAGGATCGGTGAGGGCGTATTTCTCTAATGTCGCAATCGAGGGCACAGACAATGTAGCCGTATATTTTGACAATCAATACCTGCCAAGCTATTTATGGATTTTCCCGTTACCCGGCAATATTGCGAACGTGGGGTTTGGTATGTTGTCTTCAGAGATTGCCCGGCAACGCATTGATATCAAAAAGGTCTTTCACGAATTCATTCAGCGTTCTCCGATATTAAAGGGGCAATTCGCATCTGCCCGGCAAGAGAGCAAACTCCAGGGTTTTGGCCTGCCATTGGGGTCTCGCGTACAGACGGTATCCGGGGGGCATTTCATGCTTGCGGGTGATGCTGCCTCACTGATAGACCCCATAACCGGAGATGGAATAGGCAACGCAATGCTGAGTGGCAGACTGGCCGCGGAGCAGGCGATACGATGTTTTGCAACTGGCGACTTCGGGGCGGCGATGATGAGCGCCTATGACCGCGTACTGATGGGCAAACTTGGTAAGGAACTAAGGGTACATTATACCGCCCAGCGGGTGCTTTCGCGTATGCCTTTCCTCCTGGATGCGGTATTTGTGGCCAGCAGAAACAAATACCTGAAAAGGATCATTCAGAACGGGTTGTAACAATGCGAAAACACTATTACAACCCGTTGCAATATCAATGACGACCGTTGATATATTCGTTCAGCGCTTCCTTATTGGAATCAAAGTGAAAGATACTACCTACCTTAAAGTAGTTATTGGCATCGGTGGTCCTGTCGTAGGCGTACTTCGCAAACTCGAGCTTAGTGTCTTCGAAAGAGAAGATCTTGCATATCTCTATAACCTGGTTCGTGTTCACATAATTTGAGTTGAGGATCGTTTTGGCGGTAGACAGGCGTGTAGCATCAAATCCTGAATTGGCAATGGTCTTTCTTGCTTCGTCAAATGTGCGTCCATCCATGGCTACAGGGCCCCTTGGCGGTGGTGGCGTGTTATCCCTTGTGTATACCTGGCGGGGCTGGCCATAGGTCATGCAATACTCATCCTGCGATGCCCTGTAATTACGCTCAGGCTCGGTACTCCTCACAAACTTAAGCCTGGGGTAGCCGTCACGGCCTCTTTCCAGTCTCAGCACCATGTTCACAGCCCTTCCATCCAGTGGGTCTGATATATTGATGCGCTTGCGCAGGGCAGGTGTCCTGCGGTCTGTGAAAAGTATTTCTACTTCGGTATTATACTGCGGCAGGCCCTCTACCCTTACTTTAGAAGCCGGTGTATTGTTCTGGTTGATGCCATTAAGCACTAACATGAACTGCTCACCATTATCTGAATAGACGGAAAGCGTACTGCGGTCGTCGTTATCGTATTGCCCGTTGTGGCGATAGTCACCGGTTCTCTGCTGAGCGATTGACAATGCGGGTGCCGCAAGGATGAGCAATAATATCAGTGTGCTGCGTGTCATAAAATTGATTTTAAAGTGCAAGAATAGTGAATGTTTAATAAACTTACTAATGCCTAAACCAACAAGCATGCCATATAGCGGCAGCCGAGGCACTTTATATTTTGTTTAACAGCGGTATGCCATTACCTTTTTCGGGAATGGGGATAAACACTGGAACCATAAAAATCAATTGCTATGTTTATCAAAAAACTAATTGTGTTCGCTCCGCTTTGCCTGCTTGCCGCATGCGGCCGTTCGGGTAGCCAGGGCTATGATGGCGCATATTCATCAGCCACAGACAACAGCAACGCTGATACTACAGCGGTTTCGGCAGCATACGCGCCGGCTAACTCACCCAAAAGAAAGATCATTCACACGGCAGACTACCACTGTAAGGTAGCGGATGTATTTAAAGCCACTACCGGGCTGGAGCGTCTTGTAAAAGCTGTAGGTGGCGTGGTGCAGGAAAGCCGGATAGAAAATGCCGGCTATGACAGCAGAACATCATACTATACATCTGACTCTATGCGGGTGTACCGGATATACTCACCAACTTCATACCTCACATTGCGTGTGCCGCAGGCCTATCTTGATTCGGTGGTAGACGCAATACCGCAGATGGCGACCTTCGTTGACTCAAGAACACTGAAGCAGAATGATGTGACCAGCAGTTATCTGTCGAATGTGCTAAAGAATGAAGTGGGTGCCGGTAAGCCGGAAAGAACTGGCAATAAGCCTGTAGCAGCCCGGGAGTATGACGACACAAAAGCCGAGCAGAAAATAGACCGGAAGATAGAGAACCTGAACCTTATGGACCAGGTAAATTACGCAACACTTACGGTGGCATTCACCCAGCCGGACCAAGTGAACGTACAGACGGTATTGAATACCAGCCGGGTAACACGTACTCCCTTCCTGACGCAATGTAAGGTCGCGGCCAGCGGAGGTGTAGACATGCTGAGGGCAATGTTAGTAGGCCTGATAAATATATGGCCCGTGTACCTGCTGCTGCTTGCGGGGTGGACGCTGTACCGCAGGGTGTGGCGCAGGCAGCCCGCGCTGGCAAAGAGGCAGTAAACAGATGAGCTTAGAACGCCCCGCATACACCGTATGCGGGGCGTTCTAATATACTTGTCTGCAAGTTATTTACTGACAGATATCTTCTTTGTGATGCTATGCCCATCTACTTTAATGTTGACGGCATATACACCCGAAGGAAGGAAATCGACCTTGAGTGGTACTTTGTTATTTGTTGTGCCGCTAAACTCGCTGCTGTAAACGGTTTTACCTGAAACATCCGTTATGGTGACACCGATCTGCGTAGCATAAGCCTCGTCAAACACAATGTCGAAAATACCTTCGTTAGGATTGGGTACTATCTGCACATTATCGCCCGGAGCAGTTACCTGCGTGAGGCCTACGTTTTGGTTTACATGTACGGTGTCGCTATAGGTGGTGACGCAGCCGTAATAATCAACAGTCAATGTGACCGTCTTTGTGCCGGGGGTGGTCCAATGTACAGAGTGCGGGCCAATGCCTGCACCCGGGATGGCTACGCCGCCGCTGAAGTTCCAGGTATATATAGCACCTGCGAGGGGCGTGCCTGCGAAGGTGGTCGTAATGTTCACATTGGTCATGGTAATATGGGTGGTAACAGTAAAATTGGCAGGAGGATTGCCGGGATATACGCGGAGTGTATCTGTAGGACCTACACCACATGCATTGATACCCGCGCAAACCACGTCCACAGGGCCTGAACCAACTGTAGCTGTTAGCGCAGATGAAGAACTGGTGCCGGTCCAGCCGGTGCCGATCAACTGCCAGAAATAGGCAGTAGCCCCCGGTGAAGATGCTGAGAACACGGCGGTAGATACACCGGTGCAAGGCGGAGTGATAACAGAGATGAACGGAGTAGGGGGGAGTGCTTTCGGTGAAACATTTAGCGTCAGCGACTCACCCTGCCCGCAGGCATTGGTAGCATAAACAGTTACCGTATCGCGAACGGTGCCCGCTGTAAGTGTGATAGCTGTAGATGTGCTGGAGCCTATCCATCCGGCACCGGATACCGACCATGTGTAAGACAGCGCGCCCGGCACAGGATTGATAACATAAGACATAGTATCACCGGGGCAAGGCTGTGCTCCTGTAAAGAACAGGGTAGGCGCTGCCGGTTTAGGGCATATCTGCACATTGGCCCACCATGTGTCCCAGTTTACGGTTGCGGCAGTGGTAGAAGCTTCCTGTATGGTCCAGAAATCTTCATCATTGCGGGGGTCAATAGCAGTAGCGGAATAGTCGCCCCAGCGGTTACGGGAGCCGCCAAATGTAGTATAATAGAGGCCATCACCCGGCTTGTATGTATAAGCGGGACGAATAGAATCAACAGGATCTGTGTGTAAGCGCCACGCATATGCTGCTGATGGGTGTATGGCTGACGAGAAAGTACCAAGGCCTATGAGGGCATCATCAAACCTGTTGGCGGCAATAGAAGGGTAGTCGTAAAAATTAACAGCTGAAGGGTCATTGATCATGCCCACCTGAAGCGGATTGGCCATTGTGTCCAGTTGCCACCACATTACCGATGCCCGGTTTGCGGTGCCGGGTGAGGGGAGAAACGCATTGTGGCAAGTCCACAACTTACCATTACGGAACATACAACTGGTGATACGGTCGTCTCCAAGGTCTATTTTCTGAGTTGTGCCACCGCCTAACTGAGGGCCAAAGTTTGATGAGCCGCCATTGGCATGCCAGTGCTGTGTATTAGCGGGGTAGCCAACCGATGACATAGTAGGCGCGCCTGTGGAGCCGGATATTTTCCAAAGCCTGAGTTGTCCCATCCCAGGGTTCCATGTTTCAACACAAAACATATTGGACTCGCTAAAATCATAAGTGACCGCAGGGCAGATAGCAAAGGAGCTGGATTTGCTGATCTTGGTATATGGCGCGCTGACACCCGCCATGATACTGTCGTAGCGGAAGACATAGACCACGGCCCCGGAGGCACCACCGGATGTATTAGGGAACATGTTGCCGGTAATAGTGATCCAGCGGTTATTGAAACCAACATTGGGGAAATCAAGCCATGAAGCATCTGTAGGGTCTACCGGAACAGCATACAGGTGCCATGCGCCTGTAGGATCGTTAGTAACCGTAACACCGATGAGCAGCGTAGACTGGCCCATTGTGGTGTTGGCTACCGCATCGGTAACCAGTATCCACTTTTTATAATATGGGTCGTAATGAATGCGGGGATCGAAGGTGCCCGTACCTGCAGGCAGTACCGAAGACCAGAAACCATCGAGGTTATTGGCAAGGATATTGCCGCCCGTACGGGTCTGTATATGTATAGTAGTATTGATGGCTGTTACACAGTATTGAGAATCAACGCCTCCGTGTGTATCCGGGGGTATAGCTGTACCCGGACTTGTAGTAGACAGAAAGGTACTATTGGGTATGGGAGACGAAGGCAGGTTGGGTAAGTGACTGTAAGGGTCAGTAAGCGTAGTACTGCCCGGGGCTTTGACATGAAGGTGTACCTGGTTGGCAGGCGGCGCCTTATGAAAATGCCTTGTCTGCTGTTCTTCTTCCTCATCAAAAGGCATCTTACGGACAAGGGGGAGCGGATGCTCTTTGTAGTAATTAGCTAACTCAGTAAAGTTGACATCAGCTTTTTTTGATTCACGACCGGTTGTAATCGTTTGTGCTATTGAAATTCCCGATAAGGTCAATAAACTAACACATGCAACACCTAATAAAAATCTACTGCTCATAATAAAATTTGCCAAATTTAAGAAAAACAATAAAACATACTATACCGAAATTAGGATATAAATAAAGTGTATTTGAAAAAGTGTGCATGGGAATATTATTTATGTTTAAGCCGGGTTGGTGTGTTAAGTAGTAAGTACATTGTTGAAAGTAAAAAAGTCTTATGCGCGATATTTTGGTGAAGCTATCCGGTAATCAGGGTGTGGTGTTTTGTGGCTTTATCCATTGTCCCACATTTTTTTTGTGGGGCGTATGGGGCATTGATGCAGCATGAGGCGAAAAACTTTTTGCGCACATTGGTATTGATAACCAACAGATTAAGCCCGATTTTTTGCACAGTGTGCAATTTTAGAGCACTTCCGCATTGCCCCATCATTGCCCCATAGAAAATGCTTATGGGGCGAATTGAAAATAGCTGGGAGTGATAAAAGTACGGGCTATTAACCGTCAGATAAAGGTAGTAAATAAAAGAACAGGCCCCAAGACGATTTGTCTATAGCAGGTATGGGTATTTTGATAGCAGGTACATTTAATTTCGGCATAATGTTAATGATGTAATTTTGGGGCTTAATGGATGACAGGAAAATAAAAAAAATATTGCGTGGTAAGGTGAGGCTACTAGCCAAACTGGCCGCGCAGACAGATAAGGAATTTGATGAGGATATTATTCATCAATTCAGGCTTGAGGCAAAGCAACTGCGTTCGTTCCTGAGGTTGCTGAACATATATAATAAAGGGAAGGGGTTGAAGCTTACAAAGAGATTCACCAGGCTTTACCATGCGGCTGGCGCCATAAGGGATACCCAGGTAGAGTTAAGGGATCTCAATGAAAAAGGACTGATAATGCCCGCATATATAGAAAAGCTGTGCAAAATACTGGCGAACCGAAAGAAAGAGTATTCAAAGCTGTATTCGAAGAAGATATTTCATAAACTGAAGGACAAGTATGACGCAATAGCCTATAAGCGCATGGCACCGGAGGCGATGGAGCACTTGTTCGATATAAATATGCAACAGATAGGTAAAATAGCTGAGGCAGGGGTATATACCGACAACAATATACATGCAGCCCGTAAACTGGCAAAGGATATAATATGTATGCGCAAACTGGCGGACAAGGAGTGGAAAAGCGCATGTAAGGCGGCGGCACACACACCTTACCGGCAACTGGAAACAGCCGCGGAAGCTATGGGCAAGTACCATGACAGCAGAGTACAACTGGAGCACCTGAACGCTTTTTCATTGAAAGCAGTGCCGGCAGCAGAGCAAAAAGTAATAAGCAAGGTGAGCACAGGTGAGGCGAAACGGCTGGACAAAACAAAGACGGCAATAATAGCGCAACTGCAAAAACTACGGCAGTAAACTAAACGCTGTCAATGAGGAACCGGAAATACTACTGCTCTACCAGCTTATTGAGCGTGTACCAATTGCGTGTGGTAGCGGTAAGGCCAAATTTCTTTTCGATCATGGCATTGGAAAAACGTGACTTGCCATAGTTGGCTGCGAGCACATATACTTCGCGTTTCACCAGTCTTGCGTCTTCGGCATCATTTGAATGTACTTCCAGCGCACCACGGACAGAGGCGGGTGGTGTGGCCGACAAAAAGGTTACGTAAAGGTTGCGTATATCGTCTGAATTGATGTGATCGAAAGGGTTGTTGCGTATGATATTCTTAAGTTCATGCACCATACGGATAATGACCTTTATTTCATAGCCGAGCTTATCGAGTAAATGAGCTTCTATCGTTTTAGAGAGCTTATCCTCATCTGTTTCATCACTTTCGAAAAGAACATTATCCGGCTGAATGAGCACCCTGATGTTCTCAAGGCCGGGAATGGCAAAATACTCCTGCAACTGCTCCATGCTAACGAAGTTGCTGCCAACAGTATTGAGTCCTCTTAAAAAAGCTGCGTAACGAATCATATAAGCGGTAGAAATTAAGAATCAGGAGCGCTAAAATATTTATTCGCAGCGAATAATTAAGTTAACGCATTGGTAATGACAGAAAATAAAACGTAAGCAGCGCTGAATATGCCTTTAACCAATTTATAATGTGGTTATCTTATTAATCGTAGCCCAGTTGCGAGCGGTGGAAACAACCCCCAGCTTTTTTTCTATAACGGTATTGGTAAGTTTGGAATTACCAAGCCCTACGGTGAGAAAGTATGCTTCCCGGCCAATAATGTTTAACGATTCACCCTCACTTTTATATGCATCGAGCAGGGAATGGAGGCGCTTATCCGGTGCGGCAGATAAGAAGTATACGTAGCGCTTCTTGCCCTCCAGATCAGCGTTTGCCCCGAACGGATCATTTTCAATAACTTCCTTTATTTCGGTAATGGCGCGGAGTATAACCGGGACGTGGTAGCCAAGTTGTTTAGCCAGTTGTTTTTCGATCCTGACACGAAGTTTTTCGGTATCGGTCTCTTTGGTGTCAAACAGCACATTGCCGCTCTGAATATAGGTGACTATATTTTTAAACCCCGGGAGCGCGAAATGCGCTTTGAGTTCATCCATTTTAATAAGTTTCTGCCCGCTAACGTTTATGCCCCTGAGCAATGCGATGTACCGTATCATAAGTGTTGTATTTGTAGTAGCCGCTAATATAGCTAAACTAAGAAAGTTAATACATTTGTGTATAAATACAGGCAGATGGCAGCAGGATATTCAAAAACGCCGCTGGCAAAGAAACTGGGTATAAAGGTCGGGGCGAAGATGAAGCTGGTGAATGAGCCGGTTCATTATTTTGAACTGTTTGATGATATGCCAGCACCCGTAACGAGAACTAACGGCAGCGGCGGCAAAAAGAATTTTATTCATTTTTTTACGAAGGACGCGCAAGAACTGAGCCTACGGCTGCCTGAGCTGAAAAAGGAAATGGAGCAGGATGGCATGATATGGGTATCGTGGCCAAAGAAAGTATCGAAGATAGCAACTGACGTGGACGAGAACCTGATACGGGATATAGGGCTGGGTTGCGGCCTTGTGGACATAAAGGTATGCGCAATAGATGAGACCTGGTCGGGGCTTAAATTTGTAATACCGGTGAAAGACAGAACCGGATAACAGGCTGTTAATCCAGGACAAAATACATCTTCATGTTGCCTTTGTTTTTGGCCGGCAGTTCGCCCCTGTATTCGCAATTGAATTTCTGCTTTATCAGCTCGTAAGTAGTGCCGCTGATATTTATCTTTCCTTTTTCGCCGTGCTGCTCCATGCGTGCGGCAGTGTTTACGGTATCGCCCCAGATATCATATGCGAATTTCTTGACCCCTACAATACCGGCCACAACGGGCCCGCTGTGTATGCCGATACGCATATCGAAAGTGAGATCCCCCATTTCAGTTTTTCTTTTGATCATGTAGTTACGTATCTCTATGGCGGCGGCAACCATATCGACAGCATGGCCGGGGTTGCTGACCGGCAGCCCTGAAACAGCGAGATAGGCATCGCCAACGGTCTTGATCTTCTCAGCATTGTATTTGCCGAGCATCTCATCAAAAGCCTTGAAGCAAGTATGCAGCTCACCTACCAACTGCTGCGGCGACATGCGTTCGCTGGCCTCGGTAAAATTGACAAAGTCTGTAAACAAAACGGTTACGTCTTCAAACTGCTTGGCATTGGCAACACCCTTTTCTTTCAATTCTTCGGCCACCTCTTCGGGAAGAATATTGAGGAGCAGGTCTTCGGACTTTTGTTTTTCCACAGAGAGCATTTTGTTATTGGCAAGCTGCGTCTTATAATTCCGGAAGACTATGACACATAAAATAAGCAGGCCTACAATGCCCGCAATGAGGAATCCACGTTCGTTTCTTTTTTTTGCTACAGCAAGCTTGTCTATCTCTATCTGTTTATCCTTAAGGTCCAATTCGCGCCGGGTTTCGAGGTTGGTGATCTTGACATTGTTCTCTGTATTGAAAATAGAGTCTTTAATAACCATGAATTGCTTGAAGTAACTCAAAGCATCTTTGTAATTGCCTGATTCTTCCAGCGCTTCTGAAAGGTGCCTTGAGAAATCCTGTACCCCATCGCGGAAGCCGATCTTATTACATAAAACGATAGCGCGCGTGAGGTAATCGACAGACATCTTCAGCGCGGCTGCTTTGGAGGGCGGGATAAGGCTATCGGGTGTATAATGAACACTATCCCGGACGAAATTGAGATAGAACTGGCCAATGTACCCAAGGCATGTGGCTACGTTATTATCGTCTTCCAGTTCCTGCGCGATCTTCAGGGCATGAAAGTCTGATTCGAGGGCTGCATGATAATTCCGTTGGGCGTTATATATGTCGCCGATTATCTCAAGATAAGTGGCAACGCCGCTTTTATCGCCGAGTTCCTGTGCCAGGCTCATTGCCCGCTGATCAAAGTCAAGGGCCTTGGTATAGTCTTTGAGATTGAAATAAATGGTCGCAATATTGCCCAGGGCAATAGTAATGGCAGGTTTGTTGGCCAATTCTTCCTGTAGCTTCAATGCCTTAGTATAATATCCTAATGCCTTCTGAAGGTCTTCCTGGTTTTCGTAAACGATGCCGATGTTGTTATATGAACTCGCTTCGCCTTGTTTATCATTTATTTCTTCTTCGATCTTCAGTGCTTTGAACAGGTACTCCAGCGTTTTGGTGTAGTCGGACTTGGCGCTATAGTTGGCAGCAAGTGAACTGAATGAACTGGCTATCCCCTTTTTCCAACCGATGGATGTGGAAAGGTCCAGCCCCTGGTTAGCCACGGTTATCCCCTTATCGGGATCTATGGGCTGGCATAGCAAAGATATGTTGGCGATAAGCGTTGCTTTTACGGAATCATCGGGCATGGCCGGTAGTGCCTGCAATAGTGAGTCGACTAAAGCTTTTCCCTGTTTTTTGGCATATATATTATCAGCGCCCAAAGCAGTGATGAGCAGCAACATCAGTATTACTATTTTTAAACGCATGGGAAACGGTTATTACTGATGAGTAATTAGTATTTAATATTGTTCAAATATAATAAAACATTGTAATTATCAAGATGTTGTGAAAAATATAAAATAGGGTAAAAAGGATGGTCTTTGCACTGCCGAGTCCAATACTTACAAGTTTTCAATTATCTTTGGCTGTACCAATTATTATCAGTTTACCGTAATGAAGAAAAACATAGCCTTGCTGGCAGGTGGGTATTCGGGAGAATATGAGATCTCTATACAAACAGCCAAAACAATAGAGAAAAACCTGGATAGCAGCCGATTTAATGTATATAAGATCATTGTGACCCGTGACGAGTGGTCGCATATGGCGGGAGACCAGAAGATATTGGTAGATAAGAATGATTTCTCGCTGAATATTAAGGGAGAAAAGATAATATTTGACTGTGTATTTATAGCGATACATGGAGCCCCCGGAGAAGATGGGCGTATACAGGGTTACCTGGATATGCTGAAGATACCTTATACGACCTGCAATTCGATAGTTTCGGCGCTGACATTCAATAAAAGCTATTGTAATAAGGTAGTAAAAGCGTTCAATGTGGTGAACATAGCCAATTCGGTACACCTGATAAAGAGTGAACCTTATTCGATGGGCGCTATATTAGACCAGCTGAAATTGCCGGTATTTGTGAAACCTAACGAGAGCGGCAGCAGCCTGGGCGTGAGCAAAGTGAAGAAAGTAGAGGAGCTATTGCCGGCAATAGAAAAAGCATTCAGGGAAGACAACCAGGTGCTTATAGAGGAATTTATAGAAGGGCGGGAACTGACGATAGGCGTGTATAAAGCAAATGGCCACTTACAAGCCCTGCCGGCAACCGAGATCATAAGCAAGAATGAGTTCTTTGACTATGAAGCCAAGTATACCCCCGGCGTGACGAAGGAAGTGACACCGGCAGAGATAGACAACAGCCTGAAGGAACAACTGGAATCGAAGGCCATGTATATATACCGCCACCTGAACTGCAGGGGGATAGTGCGCATGGATTTCATATTGCAGCGATCGAGCAACAAACTGTTTTTCCTGGAGGTAAATACTATGCCCGGGCAAAGCGAAAACAGCATTATACCGCAGCAGGTACGGGCCGCAGGCAAAGACCTTAGCGAATTTTACGGTGAATTACTGGATGACTGTATGAAGAACTTTTCCGTGTAAGGGAGAGGTGAAGACAGGACCCCTTGATTTACCTTATATTTATGTATCAGATCAGTTATGAGAGGAAACCTAAGACAATCATTTTGGTTCCATTTTGGTATTGTGATAGTGGTGGCAACGCTGCTGTACATCGCATTCTTCACCTCGCTGCATTGTTTTACCAAGCATGGTGAGGAGCTTGTGGTGCCGAATGTAAAGGGTAAGGATATGACCGCGGCAATAACGCAACTGAAGGCAATGAAATTTGAGGTGAATATTGATTCTACGTATGAGCCTGACCAAAAGGCCCTGGTGGTGCTAAAGCAAATGCCGGATACGGGATCTATGGTAAAGGAAGGGCGGACGGTATTTCTGACCGTGAATATGCTAATGCCGCCGCATATACCTATGCCCAACTTAGTGAGCCTCTCATACCGAAGCGCGATAATGCTGCTGCGGAACAACAAACTGAAAGTAGGAGATACTACCTACAAACCTGATATAGCGGCAGGAGCGATACTGGAGCAACTATATAAGGGGCAGCAGATAAGGCCGGGTGAGATGATACCACAGGGCAGCAAGATAAACCTGGTAATAGGCGACGGCCTTGGGAATACGGAATTTGATGTGCCGCAGGTGACCAACATGACAGTGGATGAGGCCATGGCTGTGATCAATCAGTATAATCTAATACCCATAATAACACCTGCAGACCAGTTGTCGAAGATACTGGATACACCATCGGCATATGTTGTGGACCAGAGTCCGCGGCAGACCAATGACGCGGGAGCCACTAACCGGATAAAGGCAGGGGATATCATAGACCTGCTGATCATGCAAAACCCGGCCCCGATGGACATACACGGGAACAATACAAACACTCCTTCGGACGTTAATGATGTAAATAAAAAGAGCAAAACAAAGTGAGAAGGAAGATATATAAAACCTGTATACTTTTAATTATTGCCATAACCCCTGTTTTTTTCGCATCGGGCCAGGAATATACGGGCCCAATCCGCTGGAACCCCTTTCAGAAGAAAGCTGAGGTACGACATGTGCCCGCAAAGAAGACCACTGCCACACTGAGCCTGCCTTTTTTTGAAGATTTTACCGATTACGGCGCATCCCCCGATTCGTCGAAATGGACGGATTTTGAGGTATATATAAACAATACAATGGGCCGCAGCCCGGTGAGCCGCGGCGTAGCAACATTTGACGACCTGAACGCAGACGGGATCCCGTATGACTCTTTCAGTAATATAACTTTCCGGTATGCCGATAGCCTGACCTCGCAACCGATAGATATGAGCTCGGATTCTGCGGCGGACAGCGTATATCTCAGTTTTTTTTATCAGCCCCAGGGCAATGGGTTTTTTCCGCTGCTGCAGGACTCACTGATGCTGTATCTGAAGAACAAGTATGGCGACTTTGTGAAGGTATGGTCTGTGGGAGGGTCAGGCATACAGCCCTTCAGGCAGGTGATGGTGCCGATAACGGACTCACTTTATTTTCATGGTTCATTCCAGTTCAGGTTTGTGAACATAGCTGCCCTGTACTGGGCCGATGCTGTATGGAACGTGGATTATATAAGGCTGGACAAGAACCGGAATATAGCTGACTCCGCTGTAACAGATGTGGCTATCTCATCAAATCCGTCGTTCCTGCTTGGAGATTACAGCTTCATGCCTTATTCGCAGTTTATTGCCAACCGTACCGCGGAACTGGCGCTGCAGGTGACCGACAGCATAAGGAATAATACTGATGTGGCGCAGTCTGTAAATTACTCATATTCGGTTAGGGATGTGGGTACGGGCGCTACGCTTACGTCTACAGGGCCTGTGAGCGTCACCGTGCCTGCGTATCAGAAATCGCAGGTGTCATCGCCGCTGACCATAACTACATTCCCGCCATATCCGTTGTATAAATCGGTGGTGTTTGAAAGCAAGTATTTCTTCCAGACCACAACCAGCCTGGGGTCTGTGATCAATGATACAGTGGTGAACCAGCAGTTATTCAGCAACTACCTGGCCTACGACGACGGTACGGCGGAAAAAAGTTATTACCTGAACCTGTTCCCATCATTGCCGGGGAAGATAGCTATAGAATATCACCTCAACCATCCGGATACATTGCGGGGTATGGCTATCTACTTTGGGCGGCAGATACCATTTTCGCTTACCAAGCCGTTTGCGATATATGTCTATTCGGCGCTGGCCGGAGTGAACGGGGCACCTGCTGATATAGCGATCGATTCGACGGATTTTATTAACCCGGCATATGCCGATTCTGTGAATCATTTCTGGTACTATACATTTGATAAGCCGCTGTGGCTGCCCTCGGGTACGTTTTTTGCCGGTACTTACCAACCGCTTGGCGGCGGCAGCGACAGTATCTATTTCGGGCTGGATGTGAACAGGGTAGGCGCTAACCATGCCTATTTCAATGTGCTGGGCAACTGGAGCCCATCGCTGGTGAGCGGAGCTATAATGATGCGGCCGTTGCTGGGGCGGTATGTGTCAGGCAGCTATGTAGATGATGTGACGGCTGATGCTGATATATGGAAGGTGTTTCCTAATCCGGCACACAATGAAGTTCAATTCTCTCTGCGGGAAGACGTGCCCGTAACCTACAGGCTTACGGATATGCAGGGGCATACGCTGATGACCGGCACGGCCGAAAATGGCAGCAGGATAGATATTTCACGGCTGCCGGCAGGTATGTATTTTGTGAACCTGGTAAGCCGCAGCATCCCATCCACACCTCAAAAGATCATAAAATTATAGTGAGATCAGCCTGTTGCACACAGGGATTATACTACTAACTTTGCGTGAAAATAAAAAGCACATGAACAATATTACCGTTGATGAACTGAAAGCAAGGATAGACGCGGGCGAGCAACTGCACATCATAGATGTACGGGAGCCAGCTGAGTATGCCGAGTATAACATTGGGGCTAAGCTTGTGCCACTGGGCCAGATAATGGGCATGCAGATAGACGATCTGGAAGACTTGAAGAATGAAGAACTGATCATACATTGTAAGATGGGAGGCCGCAGCATGCAGGCGTGTATGATGCTGGAGCAGGCGGGGTTCACAAATGTGGTGAATGTGACCGGCGGTATTGCGGCATGGCAACAAAAGTTTGGCTAATGCACGAGATAGAGCCTTTTTACAACTGGCGGCATTTGTATATAGCCGAGGAGGATGAGCTATCACCCTTTTACGGGCTGGAGCACAGCGAGTTTGAATTTTCCAATACGGTTTACAATTACTATATACATCCGCAGTGGGATGAGTTTGGGTCAAAGACGTTGTATATAAAGGTACTGTTTGCGGACTATGAGCTCAACTACGGCATTATTGAAATGCTGGGCGAATGGAATGACGCTGTAGAGAATGATATCATGCAGCTAAAACGATCGGTAGTGGACCCCATGATAGCAAAGGGGATATACAAGTTCCTACTGATCACAGAGAATGTGCTGAACTTTCACAGCAGCGACGCAGACTACTACGAGGAGTGGCAGGAAGATATAAAGGATGACGGTGGCTGGATAGCGGCCATAAATATGCCTGAACAGACACAATATGATTTCAGGCACTCACACATAGACCGGTATATACATTTACTGGACAGCCCTAACTGGCGTACCTACCAGCCCCAGGATTTTTTTCAATCGATAGATAACCAGATGATCAGGTTGTTATACTGAACAGTACGGGCAAATGATACCTTCAGCCCTTAGGTGCAATAAGAACAGTACTATGGCAGGTATAGATTGATGGCGCTGGGTGCTACATGCCGGAAAGCTTGCGCATAAGGTTGACACCGCCTTTTTTAGATTTATTCACCTGTGCTTTTACGTTCTTTCCCTTTTTAGAAAGCGGCTGGTTTGAAAAAACGATCTGTTTGGAAGGAAGTTTTACCGGGCCTGTTGCCTTTGGTTTCTGGTTGTCCATAATTAATCAGTGGTTATAATAACGCAATTTAAAGATTATTTATAAAAAAACAGGCGGGAGTTTTCCCGCCTGCCAGTATCTCTTTTAAAAATATCAATGCATGGTGATCACATATGTGTGCGATCCTATTGTAACCTCTGCCTTGTCATCGCAGTCGCCGGGGGGCATGCCTGAAGGGCTATAAGTATAGTTGAGTATGCGGTCGCCGCCTACAAAGCTGGAACTGGAGCCGGATATGGTAACAGTACCAGCTTCTATCCACCTGCAGGCAAGTGCCACTTTCAGCGGATCTGACGGGGATATGGTATGTACGAACACATGTCCGTTGGCGCGGGTGAGCGTGGTAGTGCCGCCGATCAGGTATACATCATCGCTCCTGTCTGGTGTGCTGTAGCCGGCATACCATGTGCGTGTGCGGTTACCGGTCCAGCTGATAACGCTGTCTGTGCCAAGGATTATACTGTCATTTACCGTTACATTGTACCATACATTGCCATCGCTGTTGGTGCCCATGTTGGTAACTGATTTGTGGGCAATCACTTTTACGTCGCTCACATAGTAATTATCGGTAGTGATGGTATGTGTGCTGCCGCTGTCTTTGTAATGGCCCGTATAAGTAACGATTATCTTGCCACGGCGGGTCCTGAGGTCGAGGCATGTACAATCGGTGGTGCCAAAATCAATGGTGAGCACGTGCGGTGTTACACTGGTATCGTTAGTGACAGTAGCGCAGCCGCCTATGGTAGTGGCCGTTGTGCGCAGGTTAGCACCACCGGTTGTGCCTGCGGCATCAGATATGGATATGATATCGTTGCCGTTCTGGTCGAGTTTTGCCGCATCGGAGGCATAGCCGCCATTATCATCGGCGCTGGAAAGTGTAGACGATGTACTGTCTTTGCCGCGCTTGCAGGCGGTGAAAGTAAGTACAGAGGCTGCTATTATCATAGCTCCGGTCCTCAGAAGTGCTTTGTAAGTCATAGTTCTCGTGTTTTGTGCTATTAAGACGGGCTGCCGCCCTAAAGGTTTAAAGAAACTTAAAGAATTCTAAAAAAAATAGTCTGCAGGGTATTACCAGCAGACTATATAATAATGCAGTGTGATCTGTAACTATTTCAGTTTGCTGTTCTTGCGGCTGTAGCCGAAATAAATGATAAGCCCTATAACGAGCCAGCCAAATAGCCTGGCCCAATTGGTCCAGCCGAGACCGGCCATCATGGCTCCGCAGACTACCACACCAAGGATGGATACTACCGGTACCAGCGGAACTTTGAATTTCCGTGGTATCTCGGGATTTGTAACCCGCAGTATCCAGACACCGATACATACAAGGACAAATGCGAACAGTGTGCCTATACTGGTCATATCACCAACAATGTCACCGGGCACGAAGGCTGCAAATCCGCCAACGAGGATCAGGAATATCCAGTTAGAGTGGTATGGGGTCTGGAATTTGGGATGCAGGTTAGAGAATGTTTTTGGCACAAGACCGTCTTTACTCATGGAGTAGAATACGCGAGACTGGCCCATGAGCATAACGAGGATAACCGAGGAAAAGCCGAAGAGGATAGCAACGATAACGAAATCTGCCAGCCAGCTATAACCCGTCATGTAGGTACGTACCGCATAAGCCACGGATGCTTCCCTGCCCTGAGTACGGAAATCATCTACACTGGCTACGCCCGTAAGTACATGCGCAAAAAGGATGTATAGTATGGTGCAAATGACGAGTGAGCCAAGTATGCCGATGGGCATATCCTTTTCAGGGTTTTTAGCTTCCTGAGCGGCGGTAGAGACTGCGTCGAAGCCAATGAACGCAAAGAATACCGTGCCTGCCGCGCCAAGTATGCCCCATATACCACCGTAGTTATGCACTATGCCCTGTGTGTCTGTATAAGTTGTAGGATCCGGGATATAGGGTGTGTGGTTTGCCGGGTTAATAAAATGCCAGCCAAATATTATAAAAAGAACAACGATAGCGACCTTGGATATAACGATAATGCCGTTTACAACCGCAGATTCTTTTATGCCCTTGATGAGCAGCATAGTGATCATGAAAATGATGAATAAAGCCGGGACATTCATGATGCCATGCTGCATTATGCCGGCCTCATTCTTAAACACCTCAAAAGGGGAGTGGCACCACCGGAGGGGGATGTGCATGCCAACGCGTTCGAGTAATTTGTTAAGGTATTCGCTCCAGGCAATGCCTACTGTGGCCGCCCCCACGGCATATTCAAGTACGAGATCCCAGCCTATGATCCATGCCACGAGCTCGCCCATTGTGGCATAAGAATAGGTGTAAGCGCTGCCCGCAATGGGTATCATAGATGCAAACTCAGCATAGCACAAACCGGCAAAAGCGCAACCTATACCCGCAAGTACAAAACCAATGGTAACAGATGGCCCCGCATAGTAAGCCGCCGCTGCCGCTGTACGTACAAACAGACCGGCACCGATAATGGCACCGATGCCAAGGGCGATCAGGTTCCATGGCCCGAGGGTGCGTTTTAGTTCTTTCGCCCCGTCGGTAGAGTGAAGTATCAGTTGGCTAATCGGTTTTTTTGTGAAGATCCCCATACAATTAATTATGTCGTGAACAGCTAAGATAATTAAATAGTTGATTAAATCTAAAACCCACTAAGGGGGATATGGTGAAACCGCATGTAGCCGATTTGGCAAAATTATATTAGGTTTGAGCAATGATAACGGGGGGCCGTGCATTCAGTTTAATATTTACCTTCTTCTTTGTTATTGCTGTCTTCCAGACCGCCGCGCAGCCCATGTTGCCGGATATTGCGGGGGAGGCAGGAGCAAACGGGGTGGAGCTGACATGGAACAGCCAATACGCAGGTATCAAGGCGATAACCGTTATGCGGTCGCGGGACAGCCTGAGCGGATATGAGATCATAGGCTATGTAACGCGTCCTGTGAAGGGGCTACAGGGATATACGGATAAGCACGCGCCTGAAGGAAAGAATTATTACAAACTGGCGATCATCTTTAACAGCGGCCTGGCATGGCGCAGCAATTATACCGGTGTGGCAGTAACCGCACATGAAACAAAACCTGCCGGCGGGCGCAGTGATGAAAATGTTACACCTGTGGTGAAAAGACCTGTACCACCACCGGGGGTACTTGAGTCGTCATTCAGTAAGGGTACTGCACAGCCCATAGCAGATACCGCCGCTGTACCGAATACCCGGCGCAGGCCTGTGGTGTCTATCACGGCTGACAGCGGCACAACGTGGCGACAAGATGCGGAACGCCCAAAACTGCACCTGGCACTGGAGCCTCCTAATGTGGGTGTGCCTGTTTTTATCCGGTCCAGGTTTGTGCAAACAGACTCGCTGAGCGGAAATGTGCGGTTGTTTTTGCCTGATGATGTGAGCACACACCATTATTCGATAAAATTTTATGACGAGCAGAAGCACCTTGTCACGGAAGTGCCGAAGATCAATTCATCGAGGATCATCCTGGATAAGAGAAATTTTCAGCGGAGGGGGATTTATAAATTTGTGATACGCAGGGATGTGGTAGAACTTGAAGCGGGTTATATTATAGTAGACCCGTAAATTATTCCTGAGCCTGGAGCATTTCTTTCCATTCCGGCCCGAGGTGTAATGATGAGCCAATGAATATCTTCATCATCTGTACCATTTCTTCCGCATCCCACGAGTAGACACCGGAGGCAAAGTACACGCGGCCATCGAGCGTATCGAAGTAGAGGTTACCATCGTCATGCAGGCTCTGGATCAGGTGCTCCTGGGTTTCGAAACCGAAGTAGTCGAAACATTTCCCTTTGAGCGGATGATCTGTCTTTGTTCCCTTGCCTTCGTAGTGCAGTGTGCCTATACGCCGCCAGTCGTAACGCCTCACACGTTGTGAGAAAATAGTTTTCTTAACGAGGGTCAGGGATTGTTTGTCAAGGAGCAGCCGTTCGGAAAAAAACAACCGGGACAAGAACCTGTAAGCGGAAAGCACATACAGTATGGATGCGCCGATAGTAGCGGTCCAGTTTACAAATGTATGTTTAAACGGCAGCGACTGTACCAGGAAGACAGTGGCCATGATAGTTGTGACCAGGAATTCGGTAACATACAGCGCACGGATTCTAGGCTGGGTACGATTACCAAGTTTGATAAGAAGGGTGCGATCGCCCCAGTAATATGTGATGCTACGCTGCGCCATAGCCCGGTTTTCAAATCTTTTGTTCCTTAATTATACTACCACCAGCGACTCTATGCCACCGCTCACCACCACCGCTTCAAAAACGGTCTCGAATTCCTGCCGCAATATCTCTTTTACTTCTGCCTCGTCAATATCTTTTCCCAGTTCCTTCTGCATAGATGTTACCGATTTATCAGTAATACCGCAGGGTACTATATAGTCAAAATACTTAAGGTCGGTGTTTACATTCAGTGCAAAGCCGTGCATGGTTACCCATCTGCTGCAACGTACACCCATGGCGCATATCTTGCGCGCGCGGCCCTTTATATCCGCATCCAGCCATACGCCTGTGGCACCGGGCAGCCTTCCGGCTTCGATACCAAAGCGCGCCATAGCACGGATGATCACCTCTTCAAGGCTGCGCATATACTTGCCCAGGTCTGTGACAAAGTGTTCGAGGTCTAAGATAGGGTATCCTACCACCTGGCCCGGACCATGGTAAGTGATATCGCCGCCCCTGTTGGTTTTGAAAAACGAGACCTTTAATTCCTGCAGACGCTTATCGTTTACGAGGAGGTTTTCGATGTGGCCGCTTTTGCCCAACGTATACACATGCGGATGCTCGCAAAAGAGCAAATGATGTGTTGTGGACAAATCGGGAGGTAATGAAATATCAGGCGAGCTGAACCGCGCAGCCTTGACCTGCAGATTTTTCTGCAGCAAGCTTTCCTGGAAGTCCCAGGCTACATCGTACGCCACCTTTCCAAGGTCCCTGAATAGTATCGTTTGCATAGATTGGATATGCAATTTAAGGATATTTGGTTAAAATAAGATATGATTATTTGAACAAAGTATAAACGGGTAATTTTAATGAATGTTATTTTGAGGTGAGTTATGTTTGTTTTATAAGAGATCATTATAATACTCAATCCTGATTTTTATTATAATAATGCCAGTGCTTATAACTAATAAGCCATACCAATCAATATTATGCGCAGACAATAACGTTGTGCTATACAAAAGCTTTTTGAAATTGATACATATACACAGTCAACTATTGAACTAATAGATATATCATCGCCAAAGAAGTAACATATCTGCTTCCTGCTATCAACTTATCAAGCTTAGCCGTATCTTTGCTATCCGCGTAAATATTTTTTATTATGTCATCAACATGGTTTCGTCGTAACAAGAAGGGTATTCTTACCACTACTGAAGAGAAGAAAGAAACCCCAGACGGGCTGTGGCATAAATGCCCGCAGTGCAAAGCAACGGTAACGGTGAAGGAACTACAGAAAGACCTGTATGTATGCCATAAATGCAATTACCATAACCGTATCAATTCGAAGGAGTACTTTGAGATACTGTTTGATAATAACCAATACGATCTGCTGTTTGAGAACATAGTGCCGAAGGACTTTCTGGGTTTTGTAGATATTAAGCCTTATGCGGCCCGTATAGAAGAGGCACAGAAGAGTACGGGCCTGAAGGACGCTATGACCGTAGGGCAGGGGAATATGAATGGCAAGGCGTTTGTGGTAGCTTGTATGAATTTCAGCTTCATTGGCGGGTCTATGGGATCTGTAGTAGGTGAGAAGATCAGCAGGGCCATAGACCATTGTATAGAACATGGCCTGCCGCTGATGATCATATCAAAATCGGGCGGGGCCCGAATGATGGAAAGTGCTTTCTCGCTGATGCAGATGGCAAAAACCGCGGCAAAACTTACCCGCCTGGCAAAGGCGCAACTGCCCTACATATCGCTGATGACCGACCCGACCACGGGAGGTGTGACCGCATCGTACGCCATGCTGGGGGATATAAATATTGCTGAGCCCAACGCACTGATCTGCTTTGCAGGCCCGCGTGTCATAAAGGAGACCATCAAAAAAGATCTGCCCTCAGGCTTTCAGCGTTCGGAGTTCCTGCTGGAGCACGGCTTCCTGGACTTTATAGCAGACCGCAAGATCCTGAAACAAAAACTGACCACCGTGCTGGAATGGTTCATGAAACAACCGGCAGCAGCAGGAAGTTAGCGGCAGCAGGCACCGGCCTGTTCCTATCCATAAGATTCAAATAGCAAATACTTGCCCGAAAAAGTTTATATAAAAAACCGCCCAGCCACCTTTGAGTATGCCATAGAAGACAGGCTGGAGGCCGGTATTGTGCTTACAGGGTCTGAGATAAAATCTGTGCGTAACAGTAAGGTGAGTTTTAATGACAGCTACTGCTTCTTTTCTGACGGTGAACTATGGATCAAAAACCTGCATATAGCCGAGTATGTAAACGCGGGCTATGCCGGACATGCGCCTACCCGCGACCGCAAACTGCTGCTAAAGAGGAAAGAGCTGAACAAATGGATGGCCAAGGTAAAAGAGAAAGGGCTGACCATAGTGCCGCTGAGTATGTTTGTGAACGACAAAGGGTTTGCGAAGCTGGAGATAGGCCTGGGTAAAGGAAAAAAACTGCACGACAAGCGTGAGACCATAAAGTCCAGAGAGGTGGAGCGGGAAATGAAACGCTACCTGAAATAGAGTACGCCACCAGGTACCCGTTATTGGGTTACCAACCCCTTACATATTTTTTTGGCAATACCCGGCCCTTCATAAATGAAGCCGGTATATACCTGTACCAGCGATGCTCCCGCATTGAGTTTTTCCAGGGCGTCGTCAGCCGTGAAGATGCCACCTGATGCTATGATCGGTATCTTTCCCTGGCTGTTGGTATATATGTACCTGACCACCTCTGTGGCACGCGCACGGAGCGGGCTTCCGCTGAGGCCACCAGCGCCTATATCAGCAACACCGGCAGCAGGGGTAGCGAGGTTTTCGCGGCTGATGGTGGTGTTGGTAGCCACTATGCCGTGCAACCCTGTGGTGCGCACAATGTCTATAATATCGTCGAGCTGTTCGTTAGTAAGATCGGGGGCTATTTTGAGGAGAATGGGTTTGTTTGCGCGGTGCTCCCTGTTGAGTGCCTGTAGCCGCCTGAGCAGTTCTGTGAGGGGGGCTTTATCTTGTAGCTCCCGCAGTCCGGGGGTGTTGGGGCTGCTTACGTTTACCACAAAGTAGTCTACTACTTTACGCAGCTCCATGAAGCTCTTTTCGTAGTCGCTTGCCGCATCGTCATTAGCGGTATCTTTATTCTTGCCTATGTTGCCGCCGATAATTATGTTCTCTCTGCGTTTGCCAAGGTTTGCGGCGGCATTTGCCGCGCCATGATTATTAAAACCCATGCGGTTGATAAGCGCCTTATCGGCGGGCAGGCGGAAGAGCCTTGGTTTGGGGTTGCCGGGTTGCGCCCTGGGGGTAACAGTACCTATTTCAATAAAGCCGAACCCCAGGCATGCCAAGGGATCGGTGTAGCGGGCATCTTTATCAAAGCCTGCCGCCAGGCCAACAGGATTGGGGAAGGTGATGCCCCAGAGGGTCCGCTCCAGCGACGGGTGCCGGAGCACGAAGGTTTTCTTAAGTAAAGTTCTCAATAACCCGATGGCATAGGCCCGTGACAGGTTGTTCATTACCCAATAGTGTATCTTCTCGGCATCAATTTTGAAAAGGATCTTCCTGATTATGGCGTACATCGGCGGCAAAGATAATGTGTATCGGGGTTTCGGTAATGGGAATTAATGACCGGTGTTTTTTTAACAAAAATAAAGCAGGCTCAATAGAGTTATACCGTAATTTAGCGGGGTAATGCCTGCCCGCGCTATTATTCAACTGCTTATTTTGTTACTACCTTTTATGCAGGGTATGGCTCAGACCATAAGGGGAGAGGTGCTGGACCTTGATGACAAAAGCCCCCTGACCGATGTAAAGATAGAGAACATATATACCTCGCTGGAAATATCGAGCGGTGCGCAGGGGGCTTTTCTGATAGCGGCCGCAAGGGGGCATTTGCTGGAATTCAATAAGCAGGGATATAAAACGGCACGTGTGAGGATACCTGATGGATTTGTGCCGCCATACTTCAGGATACTGATGAAAAAGGGTATCACGGATATCAAGGAAATAAAAGTGGTGCCTAACAGATATGACCCGAGGGATGACAGTATGCGTTACCGTGAGTTATATAAACACGAACTGGAATTTGCAAAACTGAGTACATTCGAATCGATCGCTCATCCTTTCTCGGCACTGAGCAGGCAGAACAGGCAGATATGGCAATTCCAGGGAACGTATGAGCAATATGAGCAGGAGAAATATGTGGACAGGACATTTAATGCCGAGATCATTACAAAATTCACCGGACTTAAGGGAGATAGTCTTACCGCTTATATGAGAAGGTTCAGGCCGGGATATTACCAGGTAAGATCGATGAATGACTATGCGTTTTTTAATTATATAAAGACCACAGTCAAGACATTCAGAAGACATGACTCGCCGAGAAGTGCTCAATAAAAATTATTTCAGGCAGATCTTTTTAATTCATTTTCACTCCTGTTTCCTTTTGTTGTATTAGTGAAAATGCGATATTGGCTGTTTATTGAATCGTAGAAATCTTCGGCAGTGTGGTAAGTGGGAAGGTCGTTTGATACGCCATATATATTACCGTCGATATTAAAATAACCTATTACTTTTCGGGGGTCTGTAAACAGGTGCTTACCGTCTTTAATGCTGAAACCACTGATGAACATTTTGATACCCCCGAGCTCAAACCTATACCCGCCGTCGTCCAGCTTAATTTTTGTGAACTGATACATTGATGCCATTTAGGCTAACAAATGCAAAAACCGAGCAAAACTCTTTATCCATACAAATACAACAGAATAATTTCATAAAAATTACTTTAGGTAGATATTTTAATTAATTGAAAATCAATTGTCATTAATATTATTATTTATTTGTTAATAAATAATTGGCGATACAAAGATCATGTGCTCAACGCTCATCCCTGACACACGATTTGTGGAAAATTTTACTCAATAATGAACAGAATGCCCCGCACGCCACTGCATAGAAAGCTAAGGTAAATGGGAATGTCAGCTCTTTGAAGTCCTTAAAATTTTGTAGATACGGATGGCACTCATGAGCAAAATAATGAATAAAACCAAGCCGATAAGCGCCCATAAAAAACTCAGGCTTTGCTTCACTACGGCAAGCATAACTATGGCAACGAGAAAGATAGTGGCAACCTCATTCCACACTCTTAGCTGTGTGGAGGTGAACCTGAAAATGCCTGCTGCCTGCTGCCGGTATATTACATGCAATGTAATGTGATAGGCGTACAGGCAAACCACAAAGCAGAGTTTTACGGCAAGCCATGAGCCGATAGCCCAATGGCTGAACTGGTACCATACCCACGGACCAAGGATCAATGTGAGTATGGCAGACGGCCAGGTAATGCCCATCCAAAGCCTGCGGATCATAATACCGAACTGGCGTTGCAAGATACTTTTTTCGGGTTCGGGTTTGTCGTTGGCCTCGGTATTATATATAAACAGCCGCACTATGTAGAACATACCGCTAAACCACGTAACGATGAAGATGATATGTAGTGCTTTTGTATATAAGTACATTTGGGATAGTATGGTGGCTAAATTACGAATTTAGTAATATAGTCATGGCATTTATCCAAGATGGCTGTACATTCATACATGGGATAAAAGTAAATGACTTACCGCCGGAATTAATAAAATTTTCCCGCTCACGGATAGCAATCTCTTCAAGTGTTTCAAGGCAGTCGCTGACGAAGGCCGGGCATACTACCGCCAGATCTGTAATGCCCTCGGCAGGCATTTGTTCCATGCGCAGGGTGGTGGAGGGTTTGAGCCATTCGGCACGACCCAGTTTGGACTGGAAAGACACACTATACATTCCCTCTTTGAGGCCCAGTAGTTGTGTGACCAGGCGGGTGGTGACCAGGCACTGGTGACGGTAGCAGGTGGCATGGGCCTGTGACGGGGTATTACAGCAATCGGAACACTTAAGGCAATGGCTGCCGGTGGGGTCACTTTTCATCACATGCCCCTCCGGTATGCTGTGATAGCTGAACAACAAGTGGGTGTCGCTGTTTTGCAGATGAGGCCTGATACTATCTGCAAGTGCCGAGATGAATGCAGGATGATCATAAAACGGAGGAACAAAACTTATGGCGAAGGGGTATTTCCCTTTTTTGTACACCTCGCGGGCATGTTCCACAGCGGTTTCGTAGCTGCTCATGGCATAGTGGGGGTACAGGGGCAGCAGTACCACTTCTTCAACACCTTGCGCAGTTTTCATCGCATCGAACGCAGACCTCATATCGGGATTGCCGTACCTCATGGCAATGGCTACCGGGCCCGGCATAACCGGTGTGAGGGCCTGCTGCTGCTGTCGGGTGATATTGACCAGCGGTGACCCGTCTTTGGTCCAGATGGTCTTATATGCTTCTGCAGACTTTGGGGCCCGGAAAGGGCTGATGATACCTTTGACCAGGGCAGCCCTGATAAGGTAGGGCTTATCTATCACCCGCTCGTCCATCAAAAATTCATTGAGGTAAGCCCGTACATCTTTTACCGAGGTAGAATCCGGAGAGCCGAGGTTCATTAAAATATATCCACGTTTTTTGTTCTGCATCAGTTCTTGTTTTAGCATCCCACCCCCGCAGGGTATATGCGATTGGCACTGCAAAGAAAGTAAGGAAACTCCAGATGGGGCAAATGAATAAAAGGGATATGCTAAAATGACGTGTTGGTGACAGTTTACCAGGGGACATAAGAAATAAGCTGCAGAAGTGATCAAAGCGAAAAATGGGTCATGTCACATGGTTGCGGCAGAATTACTATTTTAGACAACAAATAAGCATTTATGAACGCAGGGAATTTTTATTTTGAGATACAAGCCGACGATACCGAGAGGGCGGTTAATTTTTATTCCAGCTTATTTGGTTGGAAATTTACAAAGGCCGAAGGCACACCTATACCTTACTGGCGTATAGAAACAGGCGGATCGAGAGGCGGCCTGTTACAAAGGCCCGCGGCAAGACCACCGGCAGAGTGCGGTACGAATGCTTTTTGCTGCTCGCTGGAGGTGGCAGATATTGACGCAGTTACGGCAAAAATACTGGAATTGGGCGGGGTGGTGGCCGTGCCTCAGTTTCCGGTGTACAAAACATGCTGGATGGGCTACTTCGTGGATACCGAAGGAAATGTATTTGGCATATTTGAGGTAGACGAGCATGCGGGTGAGCAAGCCTGACCTGTGAAAGCGGCAGGTGTGTATAAAGTACATCAGCGGGATACCTGAATAGAATCGTATATTTACGCCGTTGAAAGTTTTATGAATAAACCACTCCCTGTTTTCAACTGGTCCTTAAAAAAAGCACTGGAAACGGAACCTGATAGTTTTGTTAAGGCCCGTATTCGCATCATTTTCACCATACTGCTGTTTTCCCTTTTAAAATCGGGTATCGTTTTGTTGTTTGGCACCATGCAGGGGCAGTGGCTGCAAGTGGCCAGGGCGGCCATTGCCTTTGTGGCGTATGCGGTCTTCCTGAAAGTACTGCTAAGCAGGCCCGGCACACTAAGACCGCTGGCGCACATATTGATACTGACCGGAATCCTGATCATATGGACCAACATTTTTGTGTATTCACATAAGATCAACTTAATTACGATCCAGTTTGTGTTCATGGTAGTGCTGAGTAGTTTTTATACCCTGGGCAATAAAATGGGTTTTATTTACTCGGCTATCAGTATGGCGCCGGTAATATTATTCCTTGTAACAGGTGGTAACGTAAACATCTATTTTCCTAATACCACGCAGGAGCTTGCATCGCCGGGTTTTGAGATAATAGTAGTGCTTAATTTCATATCCATCACAATTGCCCACTATCTTTTTTTTGACGCATTTCATGTGAACATTGGAGAAAAAGAAAAGCTGAATCGGCAATTGAAGGTGGCGATAGCCGAGGCTACCGAACTGGCCACATCCAAGTCTAATTTCCTGTCCACAATGTCTCATGAGTTACGTACGCCGCTCAATTCGGTGGTAGGTATCGCCGAATTGCTGCTGGAAGACAATCCGGAAGAGCGGCAGAAAGAAAACCTTAAAATATTGCATTTCTCCACACTGGACCTGCTGGCGCTCATCAATAATATCCTCGACTTTAATAAGATAGATTCTGATAAGGTGACGTTGGAGGCCGTGCCTTTCAGGCTGGCAGAGTTTGTAGGGAATGTGTGCGCGGGGCTGAGCATAAAAGCCGGTGACAAAGGCCTGAACTTTGTGCTGGATATAGACAGGCAGATAGAAAATATGAATGTGGTGAGCGACCCCACACGGCTGGCACAACTGATGTATAACCTTGTGAGCAACGCCATAAAGTTTACTGATAACGGAAGCGTGACGGTAAAACTGGAATGTGTACGCAGGGGAGACCATGAAGCGGAGGTGTTGTTCTCGGTGGCGGATACCGGCATAGGTATACATCCTGACAGGCAGCAGACAGTGTTTGAAATGTTTAACCAGGCAGAATCTCATATTACGCGCAAATATGGCGGTACAGGGCTGGGCCTGGCCATAGTAAAGCAGGTCTTGGGGCTTTTTGGCAGTAAGATACAATTGGACAGCAGGCCGGGTGAAGGGTCAAAGTTTTCGTTTGCGATAACATTTGAGACCATGGCAGATGTTGCGAAGCCTAAAACGGCACAACCGGCAGCGAGTGCCGATATAGGGCAATTGAGGATACTGATAGCGGAAGACAATGATGTGAACCGGCTGCTGATGAAAAAGCAATTAGACAGGCTGGGGGTAGATGCCATAATTGTGGAAAACGGTGAGCAGGCCTATGGCGCATGCCTCACACAAAATTTTGACGCAATATTTATGGACTTGCATATGCCGGTATCTGACGGCTACCAGACCATCAGGCTGATACGGGCTATGGAGGATCCCGAAAAATCGGGGGTGTATATAGTCGCGTTCACGGCTTCTGTAACGGAGCAGAAGAAGATAGCGGAGGCGGGGTTCAATGATTTTCTGTACAAGCCTGTGAACATGAGTGACCTGAAAGATAAACTGGAGGCCATAGCGCAGGTCAGATCGGAGGTATAGGCCCGGCTGCATGCTGCTATGGCATAAAAAGTACGCAGGTGTTACCGGTAATATTGCGCAACATCGCTTTCTTCCTTTCGTTTAAGGTCGGGTACTAAAGTGTTTTCAGCCGGGTAGCCTATGGGGATAAGCAGGAAAGGTTTTTCATTCTCAGGCCGGTTGAGCAATTTTGCCAGAAAATTCATTGGGCTGGGTGTATGCGTCAGCGCTACGAGCCCGCAATAATGTATGGCTTCAAGCAGAAATCCACAGGCAATCCCTACCGATTCGGTGACATAGTAGTTGTTTCGTTTCTGCCCATTGACCAGTTCGTAAGACCGCTTAAAAACAATGATCAAAGCCGGCGCGGTTTCAAGGAATGACTTGTGCCAGTCGGTGCCCAGGTAGCTCAGGTCATCGAGCCATTCCTGTGTCATGCGTCCGTTATAGCTTTTGAACTCCTCGTCTTCTGCGGCTGCCCTGATCTCTGATTTGAGCTGCGCGTTGGTTACCACGCAGAAAGTCCAGGGTTGTTTATGCGCGCCTGATGGCGCTGTGGAAGCAGCCATAATGATATTGCTTATCACTTCGTCGGGAATAGGTTTGGGAGAAAACTCCCTTACTGTCCTCCGTTTATCCATATAGGTAAGGTGCTCAGTGCTGCGTGCCTGTATTTCGGCATCGGGATAGGTTTCTTTTGTGTATGGGATAAATGTTGCAGACATGACCGATCGTTTAAAATGCCTGCTAAAGATATTATTTTTTAATAAAACGGTTTTTCATGCAAGGGTAGGGCTCATTTGCGATCGGGTCTTTGTATTCGGGCACAGGGTTACAGTCTTCCGGCAGGCATTTGTTGAGGTAAATATGTTCTGCCACGATGAAGAATGTATGTGGCTGCGGGCTATTATCAATATTGAGGTGCAGGTCTATTGCAAATATGCCCAACCCTTCTGTAGTGATACCTGTATCAAGCGCCGTAAATTCCCCTTCCGGCGCAAGCCGCAATAGGTTGTCGCCATGCACATCGGTATCGCGCCAGCTGTCCGGGACATTGAAGAAAGTTACCTTTTTGAATACGAGGTCAAAGTCTCGGTAATAGATCCGGTCGAAGCTGCACGAGATAATAAGTGTGCCCCTTTTAAATGAGTGCACCCAGAAACCGTCCCACATGCTATGGAGTGGAAGTGTTTCGTTGATGTGTCTTATGATGTTATTGAAGTCTGGGCCGTTCACCTGGACCAATCTAATCAATTATTCCCGCAATAGCTTCTTATTTTGCGGGCATATGTGCAAGGATCAACGCCACAACCAATAGTGACGCTAAATGATAGCCTGTATTGATAAAGAACAAGGTCCATGATTTGCGCTCCCATGCAACGGCCCCCAGGTCAACAGGTACATAAAAACCTAACCAGGTGAAGATGCCCGCCATCATACCATTTGCCAGGGGCGACATAGCTTTTGTTTCGGGTACGAAGCTCCATGCAGCCATATTATGCGCCAGCACCCATGCCAGCAGAAAGTTGCCGATGACCATGAATGTCATACCCTTTGCCAATTCGGAAGCCATGGGTTTGCGGTTCATGTCGAAGCCCATTTCGCGGCCCCATCGTTTACCAAATAGCGGTGTGTACCAAACGAACCCAAGAATAAAATTGGCTACAACGGCAATAATAATTGCTACGAAGTTGATATGAATAGAGCCGTCCATGATCATGTGTTTTTAAAAGTGTAGAATGTATTGATTTTAAATATACAACTTTTTAATCTTTTTAAAATTAATATTAGAATTTGGTGAGCAATAATTTGGCGTAAATAACTAAAGGCGGGCAATAAATAATCCAATTTTTTTGGCAAATAATATTAATTCCAATAAAATTGACAAATTAAGTGTAATTTAGTCCCGTGAAACACCGGGAGGACTATTTCAGGAATACAACAGGCACTAATAAGGAGCCATGGGTCATGTTTCTGGACATGAACTGCTACTTTGCCAGTTGTGAGCAGCAGCGGCACCCCGAGCTAAGGGGCAAGCCGGTGGGCGTGCTGACGTATGACAGTCCGAACGCGGCAGTGATAGCGGCATCGAAGGAGGCCAAGAAATTTGGTATAAAGAGCGGTATGCGGCTGCAGGAGTGTCTGCAGTTGTGCCCCCAGATGATCACCACCACCACGCATCCGGCATGGTACCGCCAGATACATGTAGACGTAATGAACATACTGCGTAGCTATTGCGATGATGTGATACCCAAGAGTATAGACGAGGCGGTATGCAACTTCCATTCGTATAAATATGTGTACAAAGACCTCTCCTGCATAGCCCTGAAGATAAAGGCCGACATAAGGGCAAAATATGATTACCTGACCTGCTCGATAGGTATAGCGCCAAACAGCTTCCTGGCCAAGCTGGGCACGGGCAGGCAAAAGGTGGACGGGCTGGTGGTGATAACGGAGGACAACCTGGATGAGCACCTGGCGAAAATGAAGCTGCAGGACCTTACCGGTATAGCAAGCGGTAATGAGCGCCGCCTGCGGATGATAGGCATAAATACACCGCTGGAGATGAGGCACAGTTCGGCAGCGCTGCTGCGCAAGGCCTTTGGCGGTGTGGTGGGCGACTACTGGCACCGCCGCCTCAACTTTGGCGAGGTGGATATGTACAATAAGGTAGAGAACCGCACCATGAGCGCCACCCGTACCATGAGCCGCCAGCAGAGCAGCGACCGCCAGCAGTTAGAAAGTATGGTCATCTCATTGTGTACCCGGCTGGAGCAGCGGATGGTGAAGGCAGGGCTGTTTTGCAAAGAAGTATTTTTCTCTATCAGGTACAGGGACCATACAAACTGGGAAACCAGCATAAAACTGGCAGACCCGGTACAGGACGCGGGGGAACTGCGCGCCTATATAAAGGAACGCATAGCAGACTACGAGCGAAGCCGTGGAATAGCTACTCTGTTCACCGAAAAAGTAACCAATCTCACTGTGGCCATACAGGGCTTTGTAAAGGACAATGTGATGCAGTACTCCTTGTTTGACAACCGCCTGAAACGGGATGTGGTGCGCAAGGTGATGTACAATATAAAGGACTATTACGACCAGAAAAATATAGTGAGGAAGGGTAGTGAATTGTTCAATCCGCATGTGATGAAGGATGCGATAGGTTTTGGATCGGTGAGGGATATGCTGGTGAAGGAAGGGAAAGTGAAGAACAAGCACCTGCTGGAGGAAGACGCGCGGGAAGGCGAACCACGAAAAATAGTGATAAAGAAAAAGGATACGCCGCCGCCGCCCAAGGAAGAAGAAGTGTACACGGATATGTGGAATGTGGCAATGTGGGAATAATGCGGGAATGTGATGGAATGTGGGGAATGTGATGGAATGTGGGGAATGTGGTGAATGTGGGGAATGTGATGGAATGTGGGGAATGTGATGGAATGTGGGGAATGTGGTGGAATGTGATGAATGTGGTGAATGTGATGGAATGTGGGGAATGTGGTGGAATGTGATGGAATGTGGGGAATGTGGTGGAATGTGATTGAATGTGGGGGTATGATTTAATGCTTTTTAATTAAGACTTCAGAAAATGATCAACCAAAAGGCAAACGACCGGTTTGAGAAAGGACGGGGCGCGCAGTATAACCCAAAGAACAGGTTTCTGAAGGGGGAGTATGTGCAGGAGCACCCCGAGGCTATAGACGACTGGGAGCAGGAGCACCGGGAAACGGAATACATAATAGATGACAGCAATACATTGGTGAACGCGGTAACAAGCCCCGATGTGGGGATGATGTATTCTGCCAACCCCTACCAGGGGTGTGAGCATGGGTGCATATACTGCTACGCGCGCAACAGCCATGAGTACTGGGGCTATAGCGCGGGTGTGGATTTTGAAAGCCGCATAGTGGTGAAGAAGAACGCGCCCGCGCTGCTGCGTAAATTTTTTGATAACAGGAACTGGGTGCCCCATACCATATCGCTGAGCGGAAATACGGACTGCTACCAGCCTATAGAGCGTAAGATGAAGATAACAAGGGCCCTACTGGAGATATGCCTGGAGTACCGCAACCCGGTGGGGGTGCTCACCAAGAATGCCCTGGTACTGCGCGACCTGGATATAATAACCGAACTGGCTAAGATGAACCTGGTGCGGGTATTCTCATCGATCACATCGCTGGACGAGGACCTGAGGCGGGTGATGGAGCCGAGGACGGCCTCATATCGTTCGCGGTTAAAAGTGGTAGAGACACTAAGCAAAGCAGGTGTGTCTACCGGCATTATGAACGCGCCGCTGATACCGGGCCTGAATGATATGCATATGCATGATGTGCTGAAAGCGGCCAGTGAGGCGGGTGCCAAATGGGCCGGCTACACAGTAGTGCGGCTAAACGGGGCTATAGGCGACATATTTAAGGACTGGCTTTTTAAAAGTTTCCCCGACCGCGCAGACAAAGTGTGGCACCAGATATGCGAATGCCACGGTGGCCATGTGAACGACAGCCGATGGGGTAACCGCATAGTGGGCGACGGCAAATTTGCCGAACTGATAAAAACGCAGTTTGGGATATACTGTAAGAAGTTTCACCTCAACGAAGAGACAAAAGAAATGAACACAAGCGATTTCAGGCGGGTGAAGAACGGGCAAATGAGCTTATTTTAATACCACTATTTTTTCTCGTTTTATTACCCCGTTAGGGTTCTGAATAACGACCATGTACATGCCACTATTCCATGCAAATGTGTTTATGGTTATTGTGGTTTTGTCTTCATCAGCCTTCATGTTATACACACGTCTTCCCGTTACGTCATACACGGAAATAAAAGTGTTGTTATCAAATTGCATTGATGATGTAACATCAATATGGTCATAAGTGGGGTTGGGGTTTATTCTAAAAGTGAGATTGTTAGTTTTTACTTTTTTTTCTGAAAGCACTTGACCACATTTACTGACATTGTCGAATGAGTCAATAAAAAGGCTTATGCAGCAAAAGGTAGTAAATGCCGCGCATGTATTCATTGAAATAGGCGGTATGACAGGGTATATGCCACTCTGAGAAAAACAGGTAAGGGCTTCCCCATATTCAAAACATGCAACAAAATATGCGGGAAATAGCGGACTGTTTGTACAACCAACACCTTCAAGAACAGTGTAGCTACGTCCGTATAAATTATTCCGCATGTAAATAATTTTATGGTATACGCCATTGATAATTGTCGAGTCAATACTTGCAACAGTATCTGTTAATCCTGAAAAATTTATAGTATCCCCGACATTGAAATTATAGTTGTATAGAAGATGTTCAAGGGTGTCTGTCGAGGACATAGAAATGTCGCGGTAATAAATTTTCCCGGCAATAGTGTCTTCACGTATTAAAAAATGAACGATAGGGCCACCACTTAAGCCCGGGCATGAGCCACCTACCCAACTTTCACAATAAAAATACGCACGGTGGTTGTGCATAGATTTGTACAATCTGCCATAAGCTATTGTATCAGCATCATAGAAAAAACTAGCCTGAAATGGGGCGTAGTCAGTTGTATAGCCAAGAGTTACCCATTTATTGTGGTTATCTGTAAACCGTATCTTTTGTGCTGATGAAGCCAAGGAAATAACCAAGAAAATGAGAGTAATAATATTCTTCATAAGGTGTTTTTATAAAATTAAGACAATTATGCATATTTTTTAATAAATGGCCCAATGACTTAAAGCATAAGATTTCTAACCATTCCTTTTTACTTTTGGACTCATGCAGTTTCACCCACAGTTAGCCTTTGAATCTTTAAACGCACAAAATGCGTACCAAACTGAAGCACTTCGGAAATTACTGGGGTACCTGCATGGGCACTCGCCTTATTATAAGAAGTTATTTGCGCAGCATCACATCAATATCCAGAATATAAAGTCGGTAGCTGACCTGAAATTTATACCTACTACCTCTAAGAGTGATATGCAGGAGCATAACTGGGAGTTTCTGTGTGTGCCGGACATAAAAATAAAGGAATACACAGCTACATCTGGTACAATGGGGCTACCCGTGACTATCGCGCTTACCGAGGGCGACCTTCAGCGTCTTGCCTATAACGAGCAGCAGTCATTTCTGTGCGCCGACGGTGGTGAGCGGGATATATACCAACTGATGCTGACGCTGGACCGCCAGTTCATGGCAGGGATGGCCTATTATATGGGGATAAGGCAACTAGGCGCGGCACTCATCCGCACGGGCCCCGGATTACCGGCCATGCAGTGGGATACCATTAACAGGTTGCAGGCCAGCAGTATTGTAGCAGTACCTTCTTTCATACTAAAGCTGATAGAATGGGCAAAGGAGCATAACATAGACCTGAAGCACAGCCCTGTACAAAAAGCAATATGCATAGGTGAGAGCCTGCGCGCGGCCGATATGGAGCTGAATGCCCTGGGGCAGCAAATATATAATGAGTGGCCGCTGAAATTATACAACACCTATGCCTCTACTGAAATGCAGACCGCGTTTACAGAATGCGGTGCCGGTATGGGAGGCCATCAGCAGCCCGACCTCATTATTATGGAGATACTCAACGAGCATGGCGATGTGCTGCCGGCAGGGGAGTATGGAGAAGTGACAATAACCACGCTGGGAGTAGAAGGCATGCCATTGCTGCGCTATCGTACCGGCGATATATGCACCTATTATGATACGGTGTGCAGTTGCGGGCGGCACTCGCGCAGGCTGAGCCCGGTAATGGGACGCACACAGCAAATGATCAAGTACAAGGGTACTACGCTGTATCCGCCCGCCATATTTGATATCCTTAATAAGATGTCTTTCGTGAAAGACTATGTGGTAGAGGTCTTTACCAACGAACTGGCGCTGGATGAGCTGCGGCTGCACCTGAATACGCCACTGCCGGTAGATGAATGTGAACAACGCATGCGGCCTGTATTGCAGTCGCAACTGCGTGTGGTGCCCCTGCTGCAATTTCATTCGGCGGCCACAATGCACCAGATGCAGTTCCCGGCCGGCAGCCGTAAGCAGGTAAAATTCATAGACAACAGGGAAGGGTAGGCCCGGTCATTTGTTTTAGGTTGTTCATGATTTTTCGCTATTTTCACCCTTCCAAGTTTTTTGTAACATGCACGAAATTATAGATTTATTAAAGACCTTACTTGCAGACCCTGATAAGCTAATGACGTGGATAACCACCCACGGTGGCCTGTACATTGTGATGTTCATCATTTTTGCCGAGACCGGCCTTTTTGTTGGTTTCTTTTTGCCCGGCGACTCCCTTCTGTTTATTACCGGCATACTTATCGCCAATTCACCGGCTCCTTTTGCCAGCGAGATACTTAATCTTTTGTACTGGATATCGCTCATAAGCCTGTGTGCCATTGTGGGGAATATGGTTGGTTTCTGGTTTGGCAATAAATCGGGGCATCTGTGGTTTGAGAAGCGGGATACATGGCTATTCAAGCAAAAGCACCTGAAGCAGGCACATGACTTTTATGAGAAGCGCGGCTCGCTTGCCATTATCATGGGCAGGTTCCTGCCTATAGTGCGCACTTTTGCGCCATTGGTGGCCGGTATAGTAGACATGAGCCGCAAGAAATTTATCAGTTACAGTATTATAGGCGCTATAGCCTGGGTTAGCAGCATGATCATGGCGGGTTTTCTGCTGGGCCACAACGAATTTGTAAAGAAGAACATTGATAAAATCGTGATCGTTATCATTTTGGTGACCACAGGGCCTGTATTATTCAAGATGTTCTTTGGCCGGAAGAAGCATGTGGTAAATGGTGAATAAGGCCCAATATATGGTGTATGAAGCAAAACCAGAATATTGCCATACTGAGCATACCCGTAATAGTAGCCGCACTTGGGTACTTTGTAGATATTTATGATCTGCTTTTATTTTCCTTTATCCGTATCAGCAGCCTGAAGAGCCTGGGTTTTACACAAGACCAGTCGGCGCATATAGGGCTGAGCATTATTTCATACCAGATGGCGGGGTTGCTGCTTGGCGGCATCCTTTGGGGGGTGATAGGCGATAAGCGTGGGCGTATGAGCGTGCTCTTCGGTTCTATCATTATTTATTCGCTTGCCAATATTGCAAATGGTTTTGCCCATAATGTAACACAGTATTCGGTATGCCGGTTTATAGCCGGTGTGGGCCTGGCCGGTGAGCTGGGTGCGGGTATAACGCTGGTTTGCGAACTCATAGATAAGGAAAGACGGGGGTATGCGACTTCGTTCATTGCCGGCGTAGGGCTCACCGGGGCTATTATGGCTTATTTTATTTCTAGGGAATTTGACTGGAGGGTATGTTATTATATAGGCGGCGGGCTGGGTTTTTTGCTGCTGTGCCTGCGGGTGAGCGTATATGAGTCGGGGATGTTTCGGATGGAAAAAAAGGAAAAGGTGCAGCATGGTAATTTCCTTATGTTCTTTACTAATTACAACAGGTTTAAGCGGTATATACTGGGTATAATGATAGGGCTGCCCATATGGTATATACTGGGTATACTCATACAATTATCAGACAAGTTCGGCAAACAGTTTGGGATAAAAGAGGATATCTCACCCGGCAAGGTGATGGTGTATATGTACATCGCTGTGTCTGTCGCTGATTTTTTATCAGGTATGCTGAGCCAGCTTCTGAAGAGCCGGAAGAAAGCGCTATATGTTTATTACCTGATAATGATAACGGGTGTGGTGCTTTATTTTACACAGTATAACGGTAGCGCCACAGGTATGATCATAATTTGTATGATCATAGGGTTTGGTACAGGTTTCTGGGCATTATTCGTAACAATAGCGGCAGAACAGTTTGGCACTAACTTACGAGCCACAGCCACCACCACCACACCTAATATGGTAAGGGGCTCATTGGTGCTTATCGCCATCTTATTTGAATACCTGCAAAAACACACCAGTTTTATAATGTCAGGTGCTATCACGGGGGGCATAGTCATAGTGCTGGGGTGTGTGGCACTGATACTAACCAAAGAAACATTCGGGAAAGACCTGAATTTTCATGAAGTGTAGCGAAAAAAGAATTTATGCAGCATAATAAAACTATTGGTTTACTCAGCCTGCCTGTTTTAGTAGCCGCGCTGGGCTACTTTGTGGATATTTATGACCTGTTGCTGTTTGGCATGATCAGGAATAACAGTCTTCATAGCCTTGGCCTTGCCGGGGATGAAGTGATAAAGACCGGGCTCCACATTATGAGCGTTCAAATGTTCGGGTTGCTGGCCGGCGGTATCATATGGGGAGTGATGGGCGACAAGAAGGGGCGGTTGAGTGTTTTGTTCGGGTCTATAATTCTTTATTCATTGGCCAATATTGTCAATGGTTTTGTGCATACGGTACCGCAGTATAATATCTGCAGGTTTATAGCAGGTATAGGTCTGGCCGGTGAGCTTGGTGCCGGCATTACGCTGGTAAGTGAGCTGGTATCGAAAGAAAAAAGAGGTGTGGCCACTTCTATGGTGGCTGGTATTGGCCTTACGGGTGCGATAGCAGCCTATTTTATAGCCCAGTATTTCGATTGGAGGGTTTGTTTTTACATCGGTGGTGGGTTGGGCCTCGCCCTGCTGCTGCTGCGTGTAAGTGTTTTTGAGTCGGGCATGTATGACAGCCTGAAGCGCACCAATATAGTAAGAGGTAATTTTGCAATGTTCTTTACCAATGGCAAGCGGTTTAAGAAATACCTCCTATCCATATTAGTGGGTATGCCCACATGGTACGTGATAGGCCTGCTGGTACAAGTGTCTGATAAATTCGGAAGGGAATTTGGAATTACAGAGAAAATAAGCCCCGGCAGGGCCGTAATGTATGCGTACATAGCCATCTCAGTGGCCGATGTGCTGATAGGCTTGGTAAGCCAGGTGCTTAAGAGCCGTAAAAAAGCGCTGTATATCTTTTACGCCATCACCATTGCCGGTATAATACTCTACTTCCGCCAGCAGAACGGCACCGCATCAGGTATGTACATGATATGCGCGCTGCTGGGTTTTGGTACCGGCTTTTGGGCGCTGTTTGTTACTATGGCCGCGGAGCACTTTGGCACCAATCTCAGGGCTACAGCCGCAACCACGGTGCCCAACATGGTGCGTGGTTCGCTGCCGCTTATTATCCTGTTGTTTGAACATTTGCAGAGCAGCTTCAGTTACAGTTTTGTAAGTGCGGCGGCTGTTACTGGCCTCATAGTTATGGTCATCAGCACCGTGGCTGTCTTTATGACGGAAGAGACCTTTGGCAAAGACCTCAATTTTGTGGAGGAATAAAAAAAGCCCCTCGGCAAGGGGCTTGGTGTTTTACGAAAGCGTTTGCAATTAATCGCAATACCAGATATAGTAGCAATTGCCGTAGCCATCGCAATACAGGTACCAGTAGCAATTTTCCTGGCCTCTTGATTTGTCAATTGGTTTGGCATCTGTAGCTTTCTCCAGCTTGTGTGTTTTGCGGTAGTCACTTTTTGCTTTATTCAGTATTGCCGCCTCGTTGGCATTCAGTTTTTGTCCTGACTTAAATTTCTTGCCGTTAACTGTGGCCTCTTTATCCCCTTTGCCGTTAGTGATCGAGTTCAGAAATTTAATGTCGTTTGCGTTAAGTACCCTGCCATCGTCAAAAGCGGCTACATAAGCTTTTGCTTTACCGGAACCTTTCGCCATTGCTGTGCCGAATGACGTCATTGTTAATGTTGCTGCAACGAGTATCGCCAGCAGATTGATCTTTTTCATTTTGTTTGGTTTTTTTGTTTTGAAGTTAATAATAATTGTTAATTGGTAAGCTAATATAAATCTTTAATCGTCAATTAGTTGGTTGTATATCTTTTCCTGAATGCCTGTACCTCCTCACGGTACCTTATTTCACCGGGGGCTAGCTTTGCTGCCTTTCCGTAGCACTGATACGCCTCTACAAAAAAATGGTCGTTTTCCAGTAATACGCCGGTCCAGTATTGCTGCGCCGCGGGGTCTGCTATGTTACTGCTTACGGTGGCGGTCAATGAATTGACCACAGAATCGCGGTATTGGTGCGTCATTATGAGGATGTGGCTCAGGTCGTCGCAGTTGGTCTCTTTTGAGGATACATTCCAGTAATAATCCGTTCCCTCTTTTAATTTTTTCTTCAGCTGGGCGAGTGGGTATGAGTTTTTATTCAATGGTATCTCAAGCAAGGGTTCTGAGTTCCGGTATCTGAACACTTTCAGGAGCAGCTGCACAGATTTTCCGGTAGTGTGCCACGATAACGCAAAATCACCCTCGTAGTAGCTTATGTCAGACAGGTTGTGGCTGATGCTGGCCACGCATGGTGCCCCGCGGGAGGCTGCGCCTATATTGTCTATATGTTCGCTCCATTTGTCTTCACCGCCATTGCCGGCTATCTGCTGCCATGCATATTTACATAGCTTCGCGAATATCGGGTCCGTTACTTCTTTGCAATATTGATCGCTTTTCAGTACATATTTCCCCGGTTTGATGAACTGGGCACAGCCACTGTTTTTGCACGCTAGCGATATTTTTGCCCCGGGAGCCACCGTTATTGTTTCATTGTCGGCGATCTTAGTGCCTATGAGTGCTTTTTTATTTTGTGAGGTGGTGACACTGCCGGTAACGTCTACAACAACAAAGGCGGGATTCTGTGCCAGGCAGTATGTTGACAATAACAGGCATATTGATGTAACCAACTGTTTCATATCGTCAATGTTTTTTGAAAATTGTTTTGTGATTAAATTTCTGCGCCGACCACAGTGCGAGCATCTGGTATAAGTGCAGCACCTCCGCTGAGAAAATAAGGACTATGATGGCCAGCGTAAGGTCCGTTTTAATACGGCAATACCTGAACAGCAGTACATTAGATAAGAGTAACGCAAACAGCACAACCAACTGCCATATTTTTATCAGTAAATGGGCCCATACGTGTTTGTTGATCATGTAATTGACAAAAATGCCCGTACATAGCCACCCTACAAGTAATGCCAGTAGAGTATTGAGCCAGCCGGGCAGCATATAAATGTATTTACGTGCCAGCATCATGTCTATGATATTGGCGTGTATAGCCACTCCATGCATATCCGGTAAAGAACGGCCCATGAATACGCTGTTCTTTGGCGTGAGCATTTTGTCTTCTATATTATAAGGGTTGCGGCCGCATACACCGATCAGTACTATTTTATTTTTTAACGCATTTTCGTCTACATTGCCTCTAAGCAGCTGTTTGTAGGTTATGACTATGTATTCTGTATCGCGGCGGGAATAGTTGATCACCTGCATTTCCCTGTTGATGCCGCACAATTTTTGAAATGCGTCTTTGTCGGCAATATGTAACAATGACGCGGCAAAACTGGTGTCGTTATCCCTGAACGGCAAACAATAACGTACTACATTTCCTTCTTCGCCATAAAAGTTGGCATAGGCGGTGTGTGGTGTCACATCTCGAAATCTGTCCTCAGAAGATAAATTGCCCTCCATGCTTTTCTTTGTACACATGACCAGGTTGGGCGTGCCATATATGGCCGATGCCAGTTGACTATCGCCCTGTCTGTGCCCGTGAAAGATCAGGTCAATACCAATGGCTGCCGGGCTCATTTTTTTTACCTGCTCCAGTACGGCGGCAATACCTGCCCGGTCGGTATCACCAACGTCAATGATCACAATACTTGAATCGAAGCGGGTGGCGGCAGGGCCGGATCGCGCATACACAACATCCGTATTGTCAAAATCATATAGCTCTGCGTTTCCGGGTTCGAGTATGGTAGTGCGTATGGTTACTGAGAGTAACCACAGCACTACAAGTATAAATACCGTAGCCAGGATCGTATCGCGATGAAAATGGTACTTCATTTGCCGTCAGCTACTATTATGGAGTCATCTTATAAATGGTCTTTAAAGATATTTTCTGAATGGCCCAATTGTTTGGTGCGGATGCCTGTATACCCCGTGTAGATAAGTTGCCGAGGTTGAGCAGGTCATCAAGGCCGCCGCCTACGCCCCTAGTCTCGCCACGGGATACCCCCGCCTGGTTGAAAATAGAACTGTAGGCCAGGATTGGGTCGGAAGAGGTGAACATATAATAGTTGTCAGTGCCTGTGGGCGCCCTTACCTTAAAAGAGCCGGGCACGGTAAAGTCATTGCCCTTTGATCCATTTTTGTCGGGGAAATGGTTTTGATCATTGCCATCTTCTGTGAGCGGGTAGATAAGCTGCATGGCGCCGTTATGGTCTATCATAAAGATATAGACATACCTGAATGAGTTGTCCCACTCATTATTTTTGTCGGTTTTGTCTTTGACAATATGTAAGGTTATGCGTTGCCCTACGGTCACCTCCTTATCTATTTTCTTGTTTGTTTGCTGGTCCCGGATTTCGAGCGTATAAGGGAAACCCTGGTTGCCTGCCGGATTGCTGAGCGTGAACCACACTCTTATCTTGCCCAGCTTGTACGCATAGTCTGCCAGTTTTGCTACAACTGCCCCCGTAGAAGTTTTCGTAAGTGTTTCAAAGTCGGTACACACAGGCATTGTTTCAAGGCTGTCTTTTGTTGATGATCCGAAATTGCACAACGCATACTCGATATTATTATCAGCGGTGAGCCGGCCCAGCAATGCGTAATTAGCGTCGGCAGGGTCGGTAGTTATTTTTACGTTGGATTGTCCTTTAAGCGCACTCCTGAATGAGTCGACAAGGTCTTTGGTGGGAGGTATGTTAATGAACAAAGTACTGCCGGGGAACTGGGCTATGATATTAGCCGCCGAAAATCCCGTTACGTCCACTTGTCCTTTGCTGGTATTGGCATACCACCTGCCTGCCTTACTGAAGATACTTACAGTAGGTTCCTGCTTGGTAAGGTCATAAACCCATTTAATTTCTTTGCTTTCCTTCAACTTAACACATTCGCTTACCATGGCCGATGCTTTTTCGAAGGATATTTGTGATTCAGGAATGTATATTTTCAGGAATGATTTTTGACTTGACACCCAATTGGTGACTTCAAAAAGATCACCTCCCTTTATCTTACCGGCATCACCTGAGGTGACAGAGGCAATACATTTGTCGGCGCCATCCATGTCGGTAACTTTGAGCGTAATGGTACCATCGGCGCTTTTAAGTTCATTGCCTACGCTCAGGCCGCTTATTATACCGCCCTGCAGTGTTATGTCGGTTCCGTCTATGCCCATTACAGGTACCAGTACTTTGTCAGAGAGTACACCCTTGCCTATACCGAAAAGTGTGCCGTTGAGGCGCTCCGCGCTACCGGTCACAGATGGCTCCTGGCTTTTGCCATTGCACTTGAGTATTGCCCGTGCATCGTTAAATATATCTGTGACAGACGCATTGACAGACAATTGTTTCATTGCCGCCAGCAGCGCAAGCGTAAACGCGCCGTGCGGCTGGTTGTTCTCGTCATGGGCCTCAGAAGCAAACTGGTAAGACTGGCATGCGCTGAACATGAGAAAGTGGCTGCCTTGTTTCTGGGCGGGATCGGGTGGGGAAGAAGGGTCTTTTGCGTCGTAGTTAGATGACTCTATGTAGCGGAGTTTTGGCTGCTCAGCTATACCGCGCGACATATTTGAAGAGTGGCAGCAGTCATAAATGACCGTAAGTATCACACCCTTGTCTATAAATTCGTTAAATATCTTTCCCAGTTCTTTGTCGCGGATATCGGGCACGCCCGGTTGCCAGGTATTTACCGGTACCATAGACTGGTCCATGTGGCTGGGATCCTTTGAAAGACTGTTTTTTACTTCACTGCCATGACCGGCATAAAATATGAATGCGATATCCCCGCTGTTGCATTGGGCCAGCAGTTTGGTCATACCGTCCAATATGTTTTTCCTGGTGGCTTCTGAGTTGTATAGTTCATGAATGTCCGGCTGTTTAAAGCCATACCTGGCAATAATAGCGTCCTTTATCGCCAATGCATCGTTCTTGCAGCCATCCAGCGTAGGCCAGTTGATACGTGAGCCCGAGGTATGTTCATATTTTGGCGGTGGGGCATAATCGTCGATCCCTATGATCAGCGCGCGCTGTTGTTGTGCAAAAGCAGGAATGGTAATGATAAATGCGACTATTATTAACAGCTTCTTTTTCATGACTATCAAATTGAACTAATGAACAAATAATTAGTGAGAGGCTCTTAAAAAAAGAGGCTATCTACACAGACAGCCTCTTTTTTATTCAATGATCATAATATTAGTTAGCGTTGCTTACAGACAGATCATACTCATAGAGGTGATCACAGTTGCCCGATGCGCTCCAGCTATAAGTACCACCGGCTGTTACACAATAGATCTTTGTGTAGCCAGAGCCAACAGTTACGTTACCGCTGCCGTAAGGAGATAATGTGCCTTTGAAATAGCCATCAACATAAACGTTAATAGTGTAGCCTGTGTAGTTGATGAAATTTACACTGCATGTACCCCTTGCTTTTTCCTGGGCTACGTCGCTGGTTGGCCTGTCTTGTTTAATGTTTGGGTCAGCGCCACGGCTTTTAGACATTTTCTGACCAGACAGCTTCATAACTTTTTTGTCTTTTGCCTGTGCATTAGCTGTTGTAGTGGACAGGATACCAAATGAAAGCATGCATGTTAATGCAACAAAGATGATTTTTTTCATGTTTTTGTTTTTTTAAGTTTTAAAAGAGATTGCGTTACAAGATAAATAAAAAATAATAGTTGTACTATAAAGTGTTAGGAAATAAAATTTAATTAATCGACAATGTCTATGGCCCTTTGTTCATGATCGTTTTATTTAAGGTGTATAACTTATGGGTATTTTTTTATAATTGCTTTTCTGACTGTTTACATCACAAATTTCTAAAAGTTTTTACCGCTGCCAATACCACATTCGTGGTATTTTTCTGCCTGATAAGGATATGAAAAAGCGTGAAACCGTGCGAATAGTAGTATGGTTTAAATTTAATATTCATGTGTTGCCACATTTATCTTATCGTTTCAGATTATCAGACCTTATGGCTACGCCATGCTCTTTCACATTCACTTCAAAAATGAATAACCCCTGCGGATCGGAATAGTTGAATGTACCCGAACTGGGGGTAGTGTTGCCGGGATGATAATTTTGTATCTCGCCTATGATCGCGTCCGCGGTTATATAATAGTTAGGTATGGCATTATTGAGCATTTGTATGAGCCCTGCGGCAAATGGTGAATGCTGGTCCTTTTTGCCATCTTCCACCGTTTCGCGGCCACCCGATGATATGCCCTTATAAAAGCTTTTGCCCGATGCGTTTTTCTTCAGCATATTCAGCCGTTGCATAACATTTGCATCAGTAGCCTGCATATCTGCTATTCCCCTGTGGTAGGTGTTTTCTTCAAAGAAGGATCCAGCATAGCAGGCGTCCAGCACCAGGAATATCCTTTTACATTTTATATTTTTCAGGTACAGGTTACCAAGGTCGCTGTAAGAGAGGTATGTGTTGTAATTAGGGTCTGTCGACCTTGGGTCTTTTGAATCGCGTGCCACCAGGTAGCCCATATTTGCCTCCTGGTAGTAAATGCCATGGCCGGCAAAAAATATCATCAGCTGATCGTTGGGGCCAAAGTTCTTGATACGGTATTGGCGCAGCTTATTTTCTATCTCTTTTTTCGAAGCATTTTTGACCAATTCGGTTTCAAAACCATAGTCATCCCTAAGCATATTGGCAAGGGCTGTCGCGTCTGATACAGGGTTGGACAGGTTGTGCCATGTATTGTTATCATCATATTGGTCAGACGCGAAGAACAGGGCGTAGTTTTTTTGAACGGTTGGATTGTTTGATTCAGGTTCGTTGTCGTCACTGGTAAATGAGTTGACATCAAGCCCGCGGGTATCAACAGTCTGCGCAATTTCCACACTGCGCCTGAGGCTGTCATTTTTGTACAGGATGAAATCTTTGCCGTAAGTGAAGGAAAGCACGGGAAGGTAGTGCATGCCCCGGCCTAACTCGTAGGCGGCCTTATCTATATATTCTTTTGCTGAGAACTGATCTTTCTTCTTCATCTCTGTGAGCGCGCTGACCAGCTCATGCGTAAACATTGTATGGCCATCGGCCATAACCGGGGTCTTCACTCCGGGGCAGATGAATATGATTTCATTGGCAAGGTTTGTTGCCGAGGTATATTGCGTGGTGATCAGGTTCAGCAGCATAGGGTCGGGCTCAGATGTGATGATCATTTTTTTACGCGCGTATACCAGGTCAATGGTCTGCGTCAGTTCTGTGACACCAATGCTGCTCTGCTCATCGCCGGGGTTAAAGTACAGCGTCTCTTTTTCTTTTCCGGTATCCCTGCCGCTAAGTCCGGCATAGTAAAAGATGAAAATATCTTCTGGTTTGCTTTGTCTCCTGATGTCTTCAAGTTTTTTGATCAGCATCTTTTTTGTCAGGTTTGAGCCGTCTATATATATATGGCCTGAGTCATTGTTTTGTTTGCCGCTGAGCGCTGTAATATTGTCGAAAAAGAATTTTGCATCGTTCTGGTATGTTTTGCTTCCGGCTGAGTCTTTGCCGCCTATACATAACACAAATAGTTGCGAGGCGCTGTTGATCTCTGTTAACTTCTGTATTTCGGCATCGTATATTGTTTTATAAGCGTCTGCTTTTTTCTGATCTTTACCGTCGTAGAAATTATACATCCGTTTATAGTCTTCCGCTATAACATCATTCTCAGGGTCTTTGTTGCGTTTGTTTACAAAGTTTGTGGTGCCCAGCAGCAGCGCGTTTTCGTAATATTTTTCGGCACTGTCCCTCATCTTCAGGTTGGCATAGCAGATGCCTATCCAGGCGTTCGTGTTGTGAATTTCAAGCTGCTTTATGTCCTTTACTTTCTCAAATAAAGTAAGATATTCTTTCCATCTCCTGATGGCGTACACATAGTCTTTGCTGTTGTAATGTTTTTTTGCATCATCCCATATATCGTTGCCCTGGGTAATGACCGAGTACTTATCCTTGAATTCATTGTCCAGCCACTCGGCTATTTCTGCAATAGCCTTCCGTTGCCATCCTTTGCTGAAGAATATTTCAAAATCTTTCTTCGGCCCTTCGGTATAGTCGGTAGGGTGGTTAAGGTTGTCCAGCATTTTGCGATAGAAATATTTCGCGCTGTCCACATTGCCCCTGAGCAGGAAGGTGTGGCCATAATTTACGGCATATGAGGTCGATGATGTGTCGGCCAGGTAGGCTTCACGGCACAGCGGTGTTGCTTCATCCAGTTTGCCCGCAAGCGTTTTATACCAGCCCAGGTTGCCTTTTATTACATAGCTTTCAGGGTATTTTTTCAGCAGCAGTTCGTACAAATAGAAGCAACTGTCAAAGCGTTCGTTCTGCCCATAGAGGCTTGCCAGCATATATATATAGTCGGTATTGTCCGGGTACATATTCCATGCCATCAGCATCTCAGACAACGCCTCTTTTTTATTGCCGTCGGCATTTGACAGTAGTCCCTGCCGGTAATAATAATATGCGATGCTGGCGCTATCGCCCAGGTATTGCGATATATAAAGCAACTTGTCACAGAACGACCGCGCAAGCGTCATATCCCCGGCATTGATATAGTCATCAAGGTCCTTGCCCCACGCCAGCAGTGAGTCCTCGGATATATACCATGCAGTCTTCTTTAAGAGATCGTCAAGCGATCGGATGTCTTTAGCTATAATAGCTGGTATCAGCCATTTGCGGTCTTTGTCACCTGTGGGTGTGAAGTTGAGTACCCATGTAGCATAGGTCTCATTTATCTTCCAGTTCTTTCCCATGTATTTGCCGGGATAAGTATTTACAAAGTTGAAGAAAGCCTCAATGTCTACGCCTGATGTGATCGGGAATATTTGTTTCAGGTTGTACCCCCTGAATTTTCCTTTTTTGTACTTAACGGTAAAGGTTGAGTCGTCGAGGCCTTCAAGTACGGATGAAAAATCGTTGATCTCCCATGCATATAACTCTATAAGCACTTCTGCCAGCGCGGGGTTTGTGTTTTGCATTATCACCCTTTTATAGAGGAGCTGGTCGTTTGAATTGTCATTGAAACCTATGTTCAGCCTCGACAACTCATATACCATGCTCCGGTGGGCGTTCTTCACCAGGTGCGGTTTCACTTCTACCAGGTCTTTGAGATAGATCTGCGATCCTTTTCTTTTTTTATAAAACTTGACCACGAGCCGGGTCATATAGTCTGATAATTCAACGATCCTGGCGCCGCCCAGGTATTTAAGAGATCTTCCGGTGTCTTCGGGTTTGCTGCTGCTGGCACCCACCAGGGTACACTCGGCATCCCAATATATCCCGTCCTGCTTACCTACATTAATGGTTATTGTGGCGGAGTCTGCGGTGAGGTTGCTTACATCGGTAACAAAATAATAGAACTCATCCGTCTTTGTCGTGTCAAATTCCACATTGGTAAAAGCAATATTTTCTTTCTCTGCCGCGGCATAAGAAGAGTCTATGTAGCCGAGTATTGTTTTCTCATTGGCGTAGTAGTCAGAGTTTTTGTCCTTCTGCTTGTGCACAGCCCAGAGCGCCTTGTAAAAGCTTGAAACAGCGCTCTCATAATTCTTTTCGGCATAAAGTTTTTTTCCCGCTGCGTAGTCTGCGGATATATCTGACTGGGCAAATATTTCAGCCGGAAACAGCAATGCTGCGGCCACTAATATGCGGGCAATGACTGGAATTATCTTAGACATATTTACTGCCTTGCTTTTATCAATAATAACTGAAATTGTTTATCGTCTTTCAGCGGCATAAATGCCGTGTCTGCTTCAATATCTTTCTTGCTGTACGCGCCGTATTTTATGGCTTTCTCCAGCATTTTCAGCGCTTCACTGTTTTTAGATTCTGCTATAAGCACTTTAGCAAGATCGTAATACGCTGATCCGTATTCGGGGAATATTTTGATCGCCTGGCGCAGATATTTTTCGCCATTTTCATTATCGTGATTCTTAGCTGATACATAACCGTACAGGTAGTAATACACGGCATTGTCCGGATTGGCCAAAATAGCCTCACCAAATGCTTTCAGTGCTTTCTCGTTATAGCCAAAGTAGTAATAAACATAACCCATTTCGCAATAGATGTCGTCATGGTTTGCGGATGGATCGAGGGTGAGCCCATGCAGGAGGCATCCTTCGGCATTGTCGAACTTATCCATGCCTTTATATATTTTGGCTACCTGTATCCATGTTTGCGCGTTGAGGCTGTCTATGTCTATCGATTTTTCGTACATCTTCAGGGCTGTTGTATCCTGTTTGAATTTCACGAAAATATCGCCAAGATCCCGGTACATAACGGGGTTTGTAGAATCGCACCTGATCATTCCCGACATATATTTATATACACTGTCATCTGCAACAAAATTATCGAGATGCACCATCAGCGCGCCTTCATAACCTTCAAACATAGTGCTGTCATAGCGTATACCTTCGTAGAAACTGTTGAGCGCGTTCTGCCAGTCTTTCTGGTAGTAATAAAAGAAGCCAAGGTTTACCCACAGGTGCGGATCGGTATGGTCTTTCTGCAGGCCCTGTTTGCAGTAATCTATTGCAGAGTCATACTTGCCCATATAGGCATAAAGGCCCGCTATGCCGCCATATGTGGTCTGGTAGTTGGGGTCTAATTTCAGCGCTTTATTGAAATAGACCAATGAGCTGTCGAATTTGCCTAAGTACTTAAATGTAGATGCAAGGTTGTGATAAGGGTATAGCCAGTTAGGGGCCAGTGCTATTCCTTTGCGCAGCGCTGCTTCAGCCTCTTTATATTGTTTAAGTGACATGTGCATCAGGCCCTTCAGATTATATAGGTACGAGGCCTGTGGTTTCAGTGCTACCGCGCTATCTACCTTGCGCAGGCATTCCTTCAGGTCGGCGGTTTTGTAGGAAAGCCATTTGGAATGCCCTTCCAGAAAAAGCAGGTTCACCTGCACATCCAGTTGGTTATAATATAGTGTGTCGCTTATGGTACGGAAAGCTCTCAGCTTCCTTGCCGCTGTGTTGAAGTAGTCGAAAGTATAATTGTTATTGTTGGTAGATGCGTGCAGGTAGGTATTCATTACGGCAGTCACATCATTCATCAGCCGGCTGCTCAGCTCAAATTTCAGGTCGCTTTTCAGTTCCGGTTTAATGTTCTTGGCCAGTATCTGCTGTAGTAATGTCATTGCGTTATTATCCGCGGGGTCTATCAGCCTGTTCTCGTCCAGTGCGCTCCTGTACCGGCGGTATAGGTCACCAAGCCCTTCGTTGTTCATCTCATCGCCCAGGTTCACGCCTTTATTTGATGCATACGCCGGCAGCTCACTGTTTATGCCGTTTCCTTTTTTCAGTTGCTCTGCCAGTGCGTCTTTTGTGGCCTTATCTACATGGGCCATCGTTACATCATCTTTATCACGGCAACAATAGTCCGGTGTCTGCTTGTATTTCTTGGTCACAGGGTCGTAAGAGTCGTCCTGTACTTTATCAGTTACATAATTGATCAGTTCCTTTAGGGTTACCACGCCGTCCTCGGGCTTATTATCTGCCATCCCCATCAGCCCGTTTACCAGGTGCCACGAAAACAGGCCCCGTCCGCCACCCCAGCGGGCATCTTCATAAGATACCTGGTTTGCAAGACATGATACCAGTTGTACTTCCCCGGCATTCTTGGTGTACATCTCTTCATAGAACTGCTGCCTGCCTTCTTCCTTACCCGGGGGCAATTCATTACTGCGGCAGGCATCAGTGATCAGTATCACATGCGCCGGTTTGTTTTTATCCAGCGTTATCATTTTGATCAGGCTTTTCAGTGCGTGTATGTCCACCACTCCCCCGGTAGTATAATAGTTGTTACGGTCATTGCCGGGTGGCGCGTTATAGGTAAGCAGAAATGCAAGGTCAGAACTTATGGCGTCACCATGGCCTGAGAAGTATATATAGAAGTTGTCATTCTTTTGCAGGCGGTTTTTTATGCTGTTGAATTTTTTCCAGAAATCCTGTTGCGTGGCGCCGGCGTTGAATAGGGTATCAATATTATCCGGTTCCACATTACCGCCCGTTTTTGATACCATGTAGTTATAAAATGCGCGGGCATCCACGTCGGCATAATGCAGGGTGGGGTAGCACTCGGGGTATTGATATTTTGATATGCCCACTATCAGCGCGTATGTCTTGCCGCTGGGCTGGGCCGCCTCATCGGGTGTTACCTGCAGGCCTTTTGTGGCCGGCGACTGAGCATACGCCCGCAGTCCACACACACACAGCGTTGAAATAATAACTAAAAACCGTTTACCTGTGCCTATCATGCTTAGCGTATTAAGAATAATATTTATAACATGCCGTTTCAAAAATAATGCTAAAAAACTGTAATCTATAAGACAATGCAAAGTTTACCTAATGATACAATATTTTATATACCACTTTGGTGGTATTTATTGAATTATCAGTATGTTATATGTGTTTTCTGTTGATTTTTTTTTCTACCAATAAAGCATTATGTTTACAATTGGTAAAATGAAATGTAAAATATGTCTGTTCTCCGCTGTGGTCTCAGCGAGGAAAAGGTGTGTTTTAACTAAATGTAATTCAAACTATTTTTTAGCTATAAAGTAATAGATATGAGAAAAGGAATTTTACGCCACAATTTCGGGAAAGCGGTATTGAATTTCAAGCAGACTGGATCGATTAAGTTGCTGCTGCTTACCTGCATGCTGGCTTTTTTTCAGCAATACAGCTATGGGCAGACGACCGCGGGCTATAATTTTACCAGAACGACCGGCGGCTATACCAGCATTTCCGGTACCGGCACCCTGGCGCCGAATATGATGGATGACGATAATATCGAGATAGGTATTCCTATCGGGTTTACATTTAATTTTTGTGGTACCAATTATACTACCTGTGGCGGTAACTCCAACGGTGTTTTGTCGTTAAGCAACAACTATGCTACTTGCTGTGGGATTACATCCGGTTTTATATCTGGTGGCGGCTGGATAATGGGTATGTGGTATGATGACGATGGCAGGATAAATGGTGGTGGTACACCTACGGCTTATTATGAAACAACCGGGCCGGTAGGCAGCAGGGTCTTTACTATGGAGTGGAGCGATTTCGGCGTTTATTCACTCAACCCTTATCACATGAACTGGCAGATAAAGCTGTACGAGGGCAGTAATGTGATACAGCTATGTTATGGTAGTTTTGGCTCTTCTCCAAGCGGGACTATAGGCATTGCAAACAGTACTTCTGATTATCTGACATTACCCTCTTCAGGTTCTTCAACCTGCAACAGCTCTTTCAATTATACAACAGCACCGGCAAGTGGCAGCATTTTAACCTTCTCTCCGGTTGTTCCTACAGCTCCGGTGTATTCGTTAGGTGATCCGCAGTATTTAACCGTTTGTCAGAATTCGAGCAGCAATTCAATAGACGCCCTTTTATCAACTTATGATCCCAATCCCGGCGAGACGCTGACATGGTCTGTGTCTGTAGCGCCTTCAAACGGATCTGTTACAACCGGAGGAACACAAACCTCTACCGGGGGCACTGTTGTACCTACCGGCTTCAGTTACACACCGCTTCCCGGCTTTACAGGCAGCGATGCGTTTACTATAGAAGTATCTGACGGGGTTACGGGCTCTTCGTCAATGACCATCATTGTTACCGTAAACCCGGCGCCTGCGGCCATCACCGGCACAACAACCGTTTGTAAAGGTGCTACAACAACATTAAGTGATGCCACAAGCGGCGGTACATGGACATCCGGTAACCCTGCTGTGGCAACAGTTGTAGCGGGCACAGGGGTAGTAACCGGCGTTGGATCAGGTACCACAGACATCACATATACATTAGGTGGTTGTTACTCAACCACAACAGTAACAGTGATAGGAGTACCCGCCATCACCTCATTGAGCAGCTACGTAGCAGCGCCAGGCACATCAATAACCATAAGTGGAAATGACTTTAATGCGAGCACCACAAATAACTATGTATACTTTGGTGCTACCCGCGCCACAGTAACCTCAGCAAGTGAAACTTCCTTATCAGTAACGGTTCCCGATGATGGAACGTATATGCCCATAATCTCAGTAGAAAATAACGCTTGTGCTTTTACAGGCTATTCAAAATATCCCTTTCTGTCAACATACAATAACACAGGTTTCGTAGCCAATACAGTTAATATGGCCACACCGTCTACGTTAGCAACAGGTAATTTCCCGAATGGCGTGGTGTTAGGCGATATTGATGGCGATGGAAAAGCTGATGTGATAGGGGTTAATAATACCGACGGAACAATTTATGTATTTCGCAACACTAGCAGCTCAGGTACTATATCTTTTGCTAGCGCGGTTACATTTACCGCCGGTGCAGGGGATTACAGGCTTGCTGTAGGCGATGTAGATGGTGATGGAAAGTTGGATATTGTTACTCCAAACCGGTCGGCAAACACGCTCTCGGTATTTCGTAATACCAGCACATCCGGAAGCATAAGTTTTGCGGGCGCGGTAAGCGTTGGCACTCCATCAGGGCCGGGTTCTGTTGTCATCGGAGACATTGATGGCGATGGCAGGGCTGACCTTATTTGCAGCGATCAGTTCTCAAACCAGGTGTCTGTATTTCGTAATACAGGTAGTGTAGGTTCATTGAGTTTTGCAGGCGCTGTTAATTTAGCCGCTTTAGCTTCTGCCTATCACGTTCAGATAGGTGACCTTGACGGCGACGGCAAGCCCGATATCGCAACAAGCTATTATACCGCATCAAATAATATGTCGGTCTTCAGAAATACAAGTGTGCCTGGTACCATCAGTTTTGCCGGTCGCCAGGATTTCGCTACAGACGCTCAACCCAATTCTATCGGCATGTCTGATCTTGATGGCGATGGAATGTTGGATGTTATAACTGCCAATCAGTCTGGGCATGACTTATCTATATTCAGGAATACCAGTTCTCCGGGAAGTATTTCCTTTGCTTCACGCGCGGATATCGCTGCGGGAGTAAACGTGGTTCTATTGTCTACAGCTGATTTCGATGGTGATGGTAAACCTGACCTGTCCGTAGGACAGACTTTCCCGAATTCGATGACCATATACAGTAATACGAGTAGCGTAGGTGCTATAAGTCTTGCGTCAGGGGTTTCGTTTGCTATGCCCAGCGGGGCAGGGGCTATCGCCGCAGGTGACCTTGATGGTGATGGTAAGGCGGATGTCGCGGTAACAATGCAATTTACTAACCAGATTTCTTTCTATAGAAATAATCCTCTTCAGTCCATAACAGGTGGTCTTACAGTGTGCCCCGGCACATCTGTAACGCTAAGTGATGCTACTACAGGTGGCACATGGAGCAGTAGTAATACAGGTATCGCTACCGTAGGTTCATCTACAGGCGTTGTTACCGGTGTGGCCGTAGGCACGGTTACTATTACTTATGCAGGTACGGCCGGTCCGTCTTACACAGGTAATGTTACTACGGTTACTGTTACCGTTACAGCGCTGCCTGCTGCTATTACGGGTGTTACAAATGTGTGCACAGGTGCAACCACTACATTGGCCAGTACCACTGTTGGCGGCACATGGAGCAGCAGCAACACGGCTGTGGCTACTGTAGGCTCTGCAACAGGTGTCGTATCCGGTATTACTGCGGGTATGGCCGATATAACATATACAGTATCTACAGGATGCTATGTAACAGCTACTGTTACTGTAAACCAGGCACCGACAGGTATCAGTGGTACATTCAGTGTGTGCCTGGGCCTTACCTCTACACTCACAGATGGTTATAGCGGTGGTACATGGACCAGCAGCGCTGCCGGTATTGCATCGGTAGGCAGTAGCACAGGGGTCGTGACCGGGGTAGCAGCTGGTAACGCAACTATTACATACACTATGCCCGGTAACTGTTATGTTACACAGCAGGTGACCGTAAATACTAATCCGGCGGCAATAACCGGTACGCCGGTTGTGTGTGTCGGGTCCACTGTTACTTTGGCTGATGCCACTACAGGTGGCTTGTTCAGCAGTAGTTCTGTGGGTGTGGCCACCATAGGTGGTGGTACCGGCCTGGTAACAGGTATCTCTGCCGGCACTACTACTATTTCATATACTATTACAGCTACAGGTTGTTACGCGGTACAGCCTTTAACGGTCAATCCATTGCCGGCAGCTATATCTTTTAGTTCAGGTAGCGGTTCGGTTACTTATTCATACACAGGTTCTGTTCAAACATTTACGGCACCCGCCGGTGTGACATCTGTATCGGTAGATGTCCAGGGTGCTTCCGGTGGAAATAATTCAGATTATCCGGGCGGCGGATGGCCTAGCCCGGGTGGTAAAGGTGGCAGGGTTGTCTGCTCATTAGCCGTAACACCCGGTGTAGTATATTATATTAATGTAGGTGGCGCGGGTAGTGTAGGTACACCATCCGTAGGTGGCGCGGGAGGCTGGAATGGAGGAGGTCAGGCTGGTACTGCGTTTGGGGCATATGGTGGCGGCGGCGGTGGTGGCGCTTCCGATATTCGCCTCGTAAATGGAGATCTCACTTCCAGGGTCATTGTCGCAGGTGGTGCCGGTGGCGCTGGCCTTGATTATAATAATGGATCATGGGGTGGTGATGGCGGTGGCACAACTGCTCAAAATGGTGAAGGCGCTTATTCGTACGCCTATCCCAGCTCTAATGGCAATGGTGGCGGTGGTAGTCCCTCCGCAGGTGGCGGCGGCGGCAATTATCCGGCATACGGTGTTGCTGCGGCCGGTACATTCGGCAATGGTGCTTCGGCTAATTTATCATACCCCGGCGGTGGCGGTGGTGGTGGCTATTACGGTGGTGGTGGTGGTGTTTGGGATGGCGCCGGTGGAGGTTCTTCGTATACCGATCCTGCACTGGCTTCAGGCGTAACTCATACACCCGGTTTTACTACAGGTAATGGCGTGGTAACCATTAGCTATACGTTACCCGCAGGCAGCAGCAGCATTTGCGCCGGAACGACCACAACATATACTGACGCTACCAGCGGCGGCACTTGGACCAGTAGCAATACCGGTGTGGCAACAGTAGGTTCTGCAACCGGGGTTATCAGCGGTATCTCAGCTGGTGTGGCTACAATAACTTATACACTCCCAACAGGTTGCTATGCAACTAAAGATATAACTGTTAATGCTAATCCTGTTGCCATCACAGGTACCCCTGTAGTGTGTGCAGGCCTTACTACTACATTGATCAACACAACTGGTACAGGCGCGTGGAGCAGCAGCAATACTGCACTGGCCACTATCGGCTCTGTTTCAGGTGTTGTTACGGGTGTTTCTGCGGGCACGCCCACAATAACTTATTTATTACCTACCGGTTGCTATTCCACTGTGGTAGTAACCGTCAATCCGTTGCCGGCGGCAATAGGCGGTACGCTCACCGCATGCCCCGGCACAACAACTACATTAACTGACGCAACGGTGGGCGGCGTATGGACCAGCAACAATACTTCGGTAGCCACGATAGGTTCCGGCACAGGTATCGTTACAGGTGTAGCGGCAGGTACTTCTACAATTACTTACACCCTCGGCACAGGCTGTATAATGACCGCAAACGTGACCATTAACCCGCTTCCGGCGGCTATTACCGGCAATATTCCGGTATGTATTGGTTACTCAGTAACGATGGCCAGCGGCACAGGCGGCGGTACATGGAGCAGCAGTAACCCTGCACTGGCTTCGGTAGGCGCATCTACGGGTGTGGTTACCGGTGTTTCAGGAGGTAACCCTGTAATTACTTATTCTTTAGGCACGGGTTGTATTGTTACAACTACAGCTACGGTTAATTCTGTACCGGCAGATATTACATTCACCGGGCAGAGTATAATCAACCTCTTCGCGGGTACCGGTGGCGGCTACAGCGGCGATGGTGGCCTAGCCACAGCAGCGGGCATATCGGGTCCGGTTGGTATTGCTGTCGACGGTAGTGGAAATGTTTATATTGCTGGTAATGGCGAAAATCGTGTTCGGAAAATTGACCCGTATGGAGTGATCACTACCTATGCGGGTACAGGTGCGGCCGGTTTCTCCGGCGACGGTGGCCCGGCTACTGCGGCTAAGTTTAGCGGGGATATTTGGGGCACGGCAGTCGATGCAAGTGGCAATTTGTATGTAGCTGATGCCAGCGGCGCACGTATCAGAAAGATCAGTCCTTCAGGTGTTATTACAACTTTCGCGGGTGGCGGAGGTAGCCTTGGCGATGGTGGGCCTGCAACCGCGGCAGCCTTAAACTATCCCACTGGTGTAGCGGTAGATGCCGGAGGAAACGTATATATCGCAGACCCTGGTGCCAGCAAGGTACGCAAAGTAAACAATGCTGGTATTATTACAACTCTTGCAGGTAATGGTATTTATGCGTTTGCCGGCGATGGTGGCCCTGCCACGGCGGCATCATTCCGCGACCCATACAATGTTGCTGTAGATATGTCCGGAAACGTCTATATATCTGCATATTCAGATAACCGGGTAAGGAAAGTGACCGGGGGTATTATTACAACATTTGCCGGTAATGGGGGCTATGGTTCAGCCGGAGACGGCGGGCAGGCAACCGCTGCGCAATTGCAAGGCAATTTTGCTATCACGGCAGATGGTGCCGGAAATGTCTATATTGGACAATATGATGCCAACAATGTCCGGAAAGTAAATGCTCTTGGTGTTATCTCTACTGTGGCGGGCAACGGATCATATTCGTTCTCAGGTATGGGTGGCGCCGCAACCTCAGCGGCAATAGGCCCGTCAGGTGGTCTTGCGGTAGATGCTTCCGGAAACCTGTATATTAATAGCTGGGATTTCAACCGTGCTACTAAAGTAACGGTAATCCCGTCGGTTTGTGTTGGGTCTGCTATTACATTATCTGATGCCAGCGGCACAGGTTCATGGAGCAGCAGTAACACAGGTGTGGCTACTGTAGGCTCCGGATCCGGAGTGGTTACCGGTGTGGCTCAGGGCCTCGCTAATATTACGTACACACTGCCTACAGGTTGCTTCAAGGTTACACCTTGCAGCGTTAACCCAACTCCCGTTGCAATATCGGGCACTTTGTCTACCTGTGTAGGCTCAACTACAACTTTGACCAATGCCGTAAGTGGCGGCACATGGACCAGCAGTAATACAGCTATAGCTACTGTCGGTTCGTCATCAGGTGTTGTTACCGGTCTTACTACAGGTACAGTAAGCATATGCTATACGTTGCCTTGGGGCAGCTGTTCGGTATGTGCGTCTGTAACTGTTAACGCGGCGGCACCGGCTATAACTAATAATAACGCTGTTTCATATACTCCTGGAGCCTCTACATTTACTGTTCCTGCCGGAGTAACATCAGTTTTTGTTACAGCTAGCGGGGCGCAGGGCGGTTCTAACGGCTCTGGTCTTGGAGGTAATGGAGGAAGGGTGCAAGGCACGCTTACCGTATCGCCGGGTCAGCAGTTGTATATTTTTGTTGGCGGCCAGGGCGCAAATTATGTTTCTACCGGGGCTGCGGGTGGTAGTAGTTTTGGTGGCGGAGAAGACGGTGGTGTAGGCGGCTCAAGTAATGGTGGCGCCGGTGGTGGTGCTGCAAGCGATGTGCGTACCAGTATTACAGGTGGCGCTACCAGCATAGGATCATTGAACAGCCGTGTATTTGTAGGCGGTGGCGGCGGTGGTGGTAACTTCAGTTGCAGTCCGCGTCTTAATGGCGGTATCGGAGGTTTCCCTGCCGGTGGCAATGGAGTTGCTTCATGCAGCAGTGCGCCAACAGGTGGATCCCAGACTGCAGGGGGTACGGCAACATGTTACACATCAGGTTCTACTTATTGCGGTACCAACGGTGGTTTTGGTAGTGGTGGCGGTGCGCTCTTCTGGGGCGGCGGCGGCGGCGGTGGCTACTACGGTGGCGCCGGTAGCGGCGAGGCGTCTGGCGCAGGTGGCTCTTCATATGCCGGTTCCGGTACAAGCTCAGTAACTTATTCCAATGGTGTACAAACAGGTGCGGGAAGTGTGCTTATATCTTATCCTGCTGCTACCAACAGTGTTTGTGTGGGATCTACGGCACTGCTTACTAATGCTACTGCCGGTGGTACATGGACCAGCAGCAATCCGGCTATCGCTTCCGTTGGTTCATCAACCGGTATCGTTACCGGTGTATCAGCAGGAACACTCATTTTCACTTATACACTGCCTACAGGTAGTTGTTATGCCACACTTGCGTATACTGTAAATGCCAGCCCAACGGCGAATTCCGGTCCGGATAATGTGTGCCAGGGCGCTACCGTAACATTATCAAATGGTGTAGGCGGCGGCACATGGAGCAGCAGCAATGCTAATGCTACAGTAGGGTCGTCTACAGGCATTGTGTCAGGCGTAACACCGGGCACCGTGACCATCACTTATACATTACCTTCCGGTTGTTCTTCTTCAACTGCTATGACAGTTAATTCGCTTCCGGTACCAATAACAGGACTTTCAACGGTATGTACCGGCCAGTCAAATACACTACTGGACGGAACAGCCGGCGGCACATGGACCAGCAGCAACACTGCTTTTGCCACTGTAGGTTCGTCAAGCGGCACCGTTACAGGTGTATCGGTTGGCGTTGTAACGATCACATATACTACCAATCCCGGAAGTTGTTATGTAACCTTCCCGGTTACGGTTAACCAGACTCCATTGCCAATAGTGGGAAGCACCAATATATGTATTGGTGTTAACACTACTTATACCGATGGTATAGGTGGCGGTACCTGGAGCAGCAGCAACAGTGGCTTGGCCTCTATAGGTTCAGCCACCGGTATTGCTACTGGCGTGGCGCTTGGTACACCGGTTATCTCTTATACATTGCCTGCGGGTTGTTATGCTACCTTGCAGACAACGGTTAATACCCAGCCGGCAGCTATCACAGGTGCCGCTACAGTGTGTGAGGGATTAACCACTACACTCACTGATGCTACAGGCGGTGGTACATGGAGCAGCAGTAATACTGGTACAGCTACAATCGGTAGTTCATCCGGCGTTGTAACTGGTATTTCTGCGGGCACGGTAACAATGACCTATACATTGTCCGGTGGTTGTACTTCAACCATGGCTATGACGGTTAACCCCACACCTGCGGCTATTACTGGTACTGCGGTAGTATGTGCCACCCAGACAACCAACCTGAGTGACGCTACTACAGGTGGTGTATGGAGCAGCAGCAATACTGCATTGGCTACAGTGGGATCCACTACGGGTGTAGTAACAGGTGTGGCAGCGGGTAATCCTTCTATTATTTATACGCTTCCTGCCGGATGTACCGCAAGTGTGGTACTCACGGTTAACGCGTTACCTACGTTATTCTCAATGACGGGTGGCGGCTCTATCTGTGCCGGTGCGCCCGGGTTGCACATTGGCCTCAGCGGTTCGGTTGCGGGTACAACTACCTATCAGCTATACAGGGGCACAACTCCTGTAGGCAGCGCTGTGACAGGTACCGGATCGGCCCTTGACTTTGGGGTATTCACTACAGCAGGTACTTATACGGTTATAGCTAATGTTACAGCCACCGGCTGCAGCACTACAATGACCGGTTCGTCTTCAATATTCATTAACCCGCTACCCGTTACATTTAATGTATCAGGTGGTGGCGCGTATTGCGCAGGCGGGGCGGGCCTCCATGTTTACCTCAGCGGCTCTGCTACGTTTGGATTTACTTACCAGTTATATATAGGTGGTTCTACTACGGTAGGCAGCCCTGTGGTAGGTACAGGTACACTTATTGACTTTGGCTTACAGACAGCAGGCGGTACTTATACCGTTGTAGCTACAAATTCCACTACAGGCTGTACCAACACAATGGTGGGCAGCGCTGTGATCACGGTTAATCCGTTACCAAACGGTGCATACACAGTGACCGGCGGCGGCGGCTATTGTGCAGGTGGCATTGGTGTTCATGTGGGTGTATCATCTTCAGATGTTGGTATCAATTACCAATTGTATAATTCTGGTATTGCGGTTGGCAGTCCGTTGCCCGGCACCGGTGCTGCAATAGATTTTGGTTACAAGACTGCGGCAGGTACATATACTGTTGTAGGTACTAATAATACCACAGGCTGTGTGAACAATATGACCGGCAGCGTTACAATAACTATCAATCCGCTTCCTACAGTATTCTCTGTAACAGGCGGCGGCGGCTATTGCGCGGGTGGTACCGGTGTTCACGTCTTCCTCAGCGGGTCAGTAGTGGGTACTAACTATCAGTTACTGCTCGGTGGCGTACCGGTAGGTGGCACTGTTGCAGGCACAGGCTCTTCACTCGACTTTGGCGTATTTACTACCGCAGGAAACTATACGGTATCTGCAACCACTGTTGCTACTTCATGTACCAACACGATGTCGGGAAGTGCTACTGTAACAGTAAATCCGTTACCAACGGTATTTAATGTTACCGGCGGTGGTGCGTATTGCGCGGGTGATCCCGGTGTGCATATTGGTCTGAGTGGTTCTTCTGTGGGTGTTTCATACCAGCTGTATTTTGGTGTTGCTACTTCAGGTGGGCCGGTACCGGGTACAGGCGGTGCTATAGATTTTGGATTGCTGACAGCGGCAGGTACTTATACGGTTACTGCTACCGATGCAACCACTACATGCGTGAATGGTATGACAGGCAGCGCCCTCGTTACTATTAATCCGCTTCCGGACAACACATTTACCGTTACCGGCGGCGGTGGTTACTGCGTGGGTGGCCTGGGTGTGCCGGTAGGGCTTTCTTCTTCCGCTTCCGGAATCAATTATCAATTATATAATGGTATATCCACAGTTGGCGTTACAGTACCCGGCACAGGGGCTGCGCTCGCCTTCGGCAACCAATTGACGGCGGGTACTTATACCGTTCGCGGCACAGACCCGATCACAGGCTGTAATGCCGTGATGACCGGCAGTGTGGTGGTAACGGTAAATCCGTTGCCTACAGCATATGCGGTTACAGGTGGTGGTAGTTATTGCAGCGGCGGCACTGGTGTTGCCGTTGGCTTACTGAGTTCTACAATAGGCGTTGACTACCAGCTCTACTTAGATGGTGTTGCTACAGGCACTACTGTGGCTGGTACAGGTTCTGCAATTTCATTCGGTCTGCAAACAGCAGCTGGTATGTATACTGTAGGGGCTACCAATTCAACCACTACTTGTGTAAATAATATGAGTGGCAGCGTTACCATCAGTATTAATCCATTGCCTGTTGTCTACACCGTAACCGGTGGAGGTAACTATTGCGCTGGCGGTGCAGGTGTTCATGTTGGCCTCGGAAATTCGAATATTGGTATTAGCTACCAGTTGTATAATGGAGCCACCCTGGTAGGTGGTGCTATGGCAGGTATCAATGCGCCGTTAGACTTTGGCCTCATGACAGCAGTGGGTACTTATACCGTAGTGGCTACAAGTACTACTACAGGTTGTACCGCCAATATGTCTGGCAGCGCGGTAGTAGGCACAAATCCATTACCTGCGGTATTTTCTGTAACCGGTGGTGGAGGCTATTGTGCCGGTGATGTTGGCGTTCCGGTAAAACTCTTTAGTTCTGCTGTTGGTGTCAATTATCAATTGTATTACGGTACAACTCCGGTAGGTGCTCCTGTTGCGGGCACTGGTGCGCTCATCAATTTTGGCCTGCAGACAGCCGCGGGCGTTTATACGGTAAAAGCCACTGACGCTACTACAGGATGCCAGAGCAATATGGCGGGTTCTGCTACAGTTAGTATCAATCCGGTACCTGGCGTATTTGTAGTTACCGGCGGCGGTAGCTTCTGCGCGGGCGGTGCTGGTGTTCATGTAGGTGTAAGCAATTCATCGGTGGGTGTCACTTATGAGCTATATCTTGATTTGGTTGCCATAGATGATATACCGGGCACGGGGTCTGCAATAGATTTCGGCCTGCAAACAGCAGCCGGTACTTATACCGTGTTGGCTACAGATGATATCACTGAATGTGCCAGCAATATGACGGGCAGTGCAGTGGTTTCTATAAACCCGCTTCCTTCATTGTTCACAGTGTCTGGTGGTGGTAACTATTGTGTTGGCGGATCCGGAGTACATGTTGGTCTTGGCGGCTCTACAATAGGCGTTAATTATCAATTGTATCTGGGAGTTACGCCGATCGGCACATACATGCCGGGTACGGGTGGCCCTCTCGATTTCGGCTTACAGACACTTGCGGGTACTTACACAGTTGGCGCTACAGACGGTGCTACCGGCTGTACAGCTACAATGACCGGCAGTGCGGTTATCAACATTGATCCTCTGCCTGCGGCATATGCTGTAACAGGTGGCGGTAACTACTGCCCCGGTGGCACTGGTGTTAATGTTGGCTTGCTTAACTCCGACCTCGGTGTTGATTACCAGTTATGGGTTGATGGGGTAGCCACAGGCGCACCCGTTGCCGGTACAGGCAGTGCTATCGGTTTTGGTCTGCAAACCACTCTGGGCACATACACGGTTTCCGCAAATAATGGTGTCACAGGCTGCTCTAATAATATGACAGGTGTCGCTGTTGTCGGGCTGTATCCGTTACCTGCTGTACATAATGTAACAGGTGGTGGTAATTATTGCGCGGGTGGTCCGGGCGTCGATGTTTCCCTCGATGGGTCTGACGCAGGTATCACTTATCAGCTCTATAGTGCCGGCCTGCCTGTTGGCAGTGCTATGCCGGGTTCGGGCTCGGCTATCAGCTTCGGTCTGTACACACCCGCCGGAGGCTATACGGTTATAGCTACCAATGCGGTAACAGGCTGTGTGGATACAATGAACGATAGTGCTACAATTAACATAAACCCATTACCTGCTGATCAGGCATTGACCGGTGGCGGCAACTATTGCGTAGGTGGTACAGGAATGGACATTGCGCTCGTTTCTTCTGAGCTCGGTGTTAATTATCAGTTATATAACGGAAGCACACCTGTTGGCGCGCCTATAGCGGGTACAGGTGCCGGCCTCGATTTCGGTCTGTATACCAGTGCGGGTGTATATGCGGTTACCGCAACTAATACTACAACCCTTTGCTCTGTATTCATGACCGGTACCGATACCATTACGATCAACCCGCTGCCTGTTGCATATACTATTACAGGTGGTGGTGCATATTGTGCGGGTGGTACCGGAGTCAATATCGGCCTTGGCAATTCTCAGGTTGGTGTTAACTACCAGTTGTACCTCGGTACAACTGCCGTTCCTGGCATAGTAGCAGGTACAGGTTCAGCTATAACCTTCGGGTTGCAGACAACAGCCGGTACATATACCGTAAAAGGAACTAACGCACTTGCCGGTTGTGTGAATAACATGACAGGCAGCGCCACAGTATCTGTAAATGTGTTGCCTACGGCTTACAACGTAACCGGCGGCGGTGGCAACTGTGTAGGTGGCCCTGGTGTTCATATCGGTCTCAGCGGCTCATCTTCAGGTGTTAGCTACCAGTTGTACAATGGTGTTACACCGGTAGGTTCGGCCATGGCCGGCACTGGCAGCGCGCTCGACTTTGGTGTCTATGCATCTCCCGGTACTTATACAATAAAAGGAACCGCAACATCAACCGGTTGTGTTAATACTATGAGTGGCAGCGCTGTGGTGGTTACCAATGCACTGCCTGTATCTTATATTGTTAGCGGTGGCAGCTCCAGCTATTGTGCCGGTGGCACAGGTATCGTTATCTACCTCAGCGGTTCTGAAGTGGGTGTAAGCTATCAGCTCTATAGGGGTACTACTCCGGTAGGCCTGTCTGTAGCTGGTGCAGGCACCGGCATTGATTTTGGTCCTCAGACAGTAGCAGGTACTTATACTGTTGTAGCTACAAATACCGTTACCGGTTGTACTAGTAATATGGCTGGGGCAGCTTCTGTTGTTATCAACCCGCTGCCATCGGTATATGCTGTAACAGGTGGTGGTAGCTATTGCACAGGTGGTGCGGGTGTTGTTGTCAGCCTGTCGGGTTCTAACACAGGTATCAAGTATCAGTTATACAGAAGCGGCTCTGTTACAGGCCTCCCTGTTAACGGTACCGGATCGGCTATCAGCTTTGGCCCGCAGACTGCCATAGGTTCTTATACAGTCGTGGCCACAAACGTTGTTACAGGCTGTACAAATGCTATGAGCGGCAGTGCTACCATAGCGGCCAGCCCGCTTCCGCTTAGCTTCACGGTTACCGGTGGCGGTGCTTACTGCGCGGGTGGTTCAGGGCTCAATATCGGCCTTAGCAACTCTATCAGCGGTACTAACTACCAGTTATTCTACGGTTCTACGCCTGCCAGCGGCATTGTAGCAGGCACAGGCCTCCCGCTTAATTTTGGTTTGTATACCATAGCGGGTACTTATACAGTACAGGCTACTTTCGCTACTACAGGCTGTACAGCCGCTATGACTGGCAGCGCTACCATTGCTATCAATGATCTGCCAACGGTATTCTCTGTCACAGGCGGTGGTAACTATTGTCCGGGCGAGGCTGGTGTTACTATTGGTCTCAGTGGCTCCACATCCGGCATCAGCTATCAGCTCATGCATGGTTCTTCTGCTGTGGGTTCACCTATAGCCGGTACTGGTTCAGCTATTTCATTTGGTACTATTTCCGGCACAGGTACATACACCGTAGTTGCGTCAAACGGTGCTACATTATGCTCGCGCAATATGGCGGGTAGTGCTACTGTAGCGCTCAACACTGTTCCGCTGGCATTTAATGTTACAGGTGGCGGCGGATACTGTGCGGGTGCTTCGGGTGTGGTTATCGGCCTCGATGGTTCCAGCGCGGGTATTTCTTACCAGCTCATGAATGGCTCCATCCCGGCGGGCAGCCCTGTTACCGGTACCGGCTTGCCTATCAGCTTCGGGTTGCAGACAGTAGCGGGTACTACTTATACTGTAGTAGCCACTAACACTACTACCGGTTGTACCAATACTATGACCGGCACCACTTCAGTGGTGGTTAATCCTGTAGTGGTTCCGGCGGTAACGCTTACTTCTACTTATGGCGATACGGTTTGTACGGGTACACTTACCACTTATACTCCGGTTACTGTTAATGCTGGCAGTTCGCCTTCATTCCAGTGGACAGTGAATGGTGCTCCTGCGTCTTCAGGTGGTACATACACCTACTCACCTGCAAACGGTGATGTGGTTGTTGTGACCGTTACCAGCAGCGCAACCTGCGCTATACCGGCTACGGCCACAAACAGTGTCACCATGACGGTTCTGCCTAAGCTCATGCCGTCGGTTGACGTGGCTGCTTTACCTGGTACAATAGTTTGTAAGGGTACAGTGGTTAACTTCTACGCTACGCCTACCAATGGTGGTACCGCTCCTGCATACTTGTGGATCCGCAACGGTTTGCATGTCAGCACAGCGTCTACATACAGCTACATACCCGACAATGGTGATATTATCCATTGCGAGCTCAGCAGCAGCTATGTATGCCGCCTCATGAATACCGTATCCAGCAGCAACATAACCATGGAAGTGGATACTGCTGTTACGCCTATCGTCAATGTATCGGTTAACCCGGGTACAGATGTACCTGCCGGCCTGGCGGTTACATTTACCGCTCACCTTGGCAATACCGTTCCGTTCCCCAGCTACCAATGGTTCATTAATGGTGTGCAGGTGCCCGGCGCTACATTGCCTGTGTACACTACACCCGATCTGATTGACCTGGATATAGTTTCCTGCCAGGTGACCAGCGGCGGTGGCTGTGGTGGTACTATGGGGGCAGGTGCTGCTACCATACATATCATCGGTGTTGGTGTTCATAATGTTACTATGGGCGGCGATAACATCAGGCTTATTCCTAACCCCAATAAAGGCTTGTTCTCTGTCAAAGGCACATTGGGTGTAAGCACAGACCAGGAAGTGACCCTTGAGATCACTAATATGCTGGGCCAGGTGATATATACTTCTAAGGTGCTGGCGCGTAATGGTGAGATAGATGAGAAGATACAGCTCAGCAGTGCGTTGGCAAACGGTATGTATATACTTAACCTCCGCTCTGAAGTGGCCAATAAGGTCTTCCATGTTGTTATCGAACAATAGCAGTAATAAGGTTTTAATAAACGAGATCGCCCCGCAACGCGGGGCGATCTCGTTTACACGGTGTGCTTCATAACAGAAACCTCATTTGATATAAATGCTTTTGACGTATTTTAGCCAAAATATGCCCGCATTCTTAAAGCGTATCTATGTCTTGTAACCATAAATTTCAGAATGAGCTGCTGCTGGAGCATATAGACTATGAGCCTGCCACATTGATCGTGGGCACATTCAGTCCGGGGTCACCTGTAGTTAACCCTGCCGAATGGTTTTATGGGCGTGCCGGCAATTACTTCTGGGATATTTTACCCCGCCTGTATGGCGAAGACTCGCTTATCAATGCCGCACCGGCCGACTGGAAACGGTTTTGCCGCGATAAGCAGATAGCCCTCACAGACCTTATTAGTTCTATAGACGATGCGGGGCCGGAACATAACAAGATACTTGGCGGTTTTTCAGACCAGGCAATAGCGTATAATTTTGATGATTTTGGCTTCGTTGATATTACTAAGATACTTCAGCGCCTGCCCACTATCACCAGCGTATACCTTACGCGCGGTGTTACCGAAGTGTTCTGGCGCCACCTATGGAACCCCGTAGCATTATATTGCAGCCGCCATGGCATCCGTGAGAGAAAACTCATCACGCCCACCACCGATAATATCGATCATCAGGTGGCATACAACAACCATACCCCCGGCCACCGGGTGCCGCTGCTCCAGGATTACTTTTTAATGCGGTGGCAGCAGGAGTGGCATTTTTAGGGCAATGCACTATTCTTGCTTTGGTGTCTGAAAATGGTTTTAAATTAGTTGCCTGTACAAAATTTCAATCTTATTGACATGAGACCATACTTTTTTCTCTTCCTGTTGTTTTGTTTCACCCATACATCCGGGTAGGGTTTCCGGTAAGCAAACATAAAACCACGTTAAGGTAAAGCACAATAGTTCACATAAAAGCAAACGCCGGGCGACGGCTGAAAGAAAGGGGCAAACTTCAAACTTTTTATGGAGGATTTGAGGGTAACTGTAGATTTCTTCTAAGCTAACAACTTGTTTTCAATAAAATTTACAATTGTCACATACTTAATTTTCCGGTTCTTCTTTAGATATAAAGCATTATATGCACATTAATTTGCTATGGTCCAGCAATAACCGGAGGAACATTTTCAGCTAACAATGCGGCATAATGAATCGGGTCGATATTGTTTAGAGAATTTGTAACTATTTCTATGACACTTATGCATTCCGTCAAATCACTAAATTGTTCGAGTTTCGTTGTAGAAAGACTATGTGTGTGATAGTGTACGAATTTTCTTACCCTTTCGCAGTCAACAGGATTCGTAATTAATTGTTCAATATTCTCTTCAATATTACGTGTTGATAAATATTTAAAGGCTGTAAATGATTCAATAAAGCGTCTTAGAATATTAGGCAAATTATATAGTTGGTCAAAGTCTGCGACAGGATTTTGTTTAAATCCATTAATAACTGAAAACAAATAGCTGTATTCTGATTTAAACTTGAATAAATGGTTATTTAATGGACGTAATACTGCAAAGTCTGATGTTGAATTTGTAACTCTGGATACCAAATAATAGCTGGTATCTATTTTTTTCATTTTGCTAAACCAATCCTTGATAAGATTAAAGAACTCATAGTTGTGCGTTGATATAAAAAACTGAGCACATTTACATTTATGTTGTTTTGTGACTGCATCATACTCGTAAAAATGATCTTTAATAAAAGAATAGGTGTTAAATAAATGGTTTGAGTCTAAACTAGAAATTGGGTCATCGATATAAACGAGTGTGTCAGAAAAGTTTGTATTCTTATCATGCAAACGAGTCATGAAATATGCAAAAGCAATTGCTGTTTTTTCGCCTTCGCTTAGATTCTTTGCAACTATGCTATTTCTCAACAATTGAAACTTGTTATCCGAAGTAACCGATATTTGTATATCGTCTTTACCAAAGTAGCGCTTCAAATAACTATTAGTCGTATCCGCACCTTTTACTGTTTCGGAAAGTTGTTGTTCTATAGTACTTATGGCCGTGGTAATTTGAGGAATTCCCCCCCGCTTAGAAGCAATAGTTTGATTTAGAGTTTCAATATCTGTTAATGTTTGACCATAATTTTGAGCAATTACAAATTCTAATGCAAAATTTGCAATTAGCTTATTGTAAGCAGCCTCCTTTTGCTGATCGAACTCACTTGTCTTAAGGTTATGTGTTGAAATAATGCTGTTTATCTCCTGCAATAATTTAGTAATGTCATGTGGATTGTTTCTTAAATCAACTTCAGACATAGCTTCAAACGCTTTTAGCTTTTTAACTTCCAACGTACTTATTAACTCTGATATTGAAAGGTTAATAGTTCTAACAGCTTCTTCCACTAATCGTTTCTTTTCTACATAGGACTGTTGTAATTCACTGTAGAAATTAGCTGAGTCAGGCAATAGTGTAGTAATTTTTTTGTGTTCAAATTGTTGGGTTTTATTTGTAAGGTTGTCTATTAGATTGTCATAATCTTCAGAGAAGTGATTGCTAAGACTTTCTAATAAATCATGAGGAAGTGTCCCACCACAAAATTCACAAACATCTTTGCCGGTATGTAGCGCATGGCCATCTTTTACCCATGCGTTTAAAGCAATATCATTTTTCAATCTCTCAATAACATTCGACTTCACAGTTTGTTGAATGAGTTCATTCACCTCTGCCAATAGAGCAGATATATCGAGATGTTCAATAGTAATTACATCAATTGGATTTTTTTTATCCGTACTCAAACATGTCGAGGTTAATTTAGCTATTTCTTGACTTAAAAGTGAAGTTCTGTCTGTTTGCCGATATGCAGCCTCAACTAAAGGCTCGAAATGTCTTTTGTCAAACACAGGAATTGAATATTCAAACTTTAATTCCCTAGCTCTATTCGTAAGGGCAGTAGATAGACTATTTATTTTTTCACTCTTTTGTTGATTAAGTGTCTGAATTTCTTGATTAAGCGTAGCTAGACTATTTTTATGAGTTTCTAATTCAACTTGTAAAGTGATGTTTTGCTGGCCTAGTAATAAAATTGGTTCTAAATCTTGATTCCATTTGAGATTTTCGTTTATAAAGTCAGCATTAAAGACCCTTATTGGTAGCGTGCTAGGGAATAAACTCGGTAGGCATTTATTCCCGTCTGTGTCTTCAAATTCAAAATTGCAGGTATTGTAATCTGTATGGATTTTCCCTATTTCAAAACATCTAAAAACCCTAGAAAGAGTAGTTTTTCCTGAATAATTCCAACCGTAAAAAACATTGAATAAACTGAATTCAGGAGTGCCGGCTTCCCAAGAGAAATTCTGGTATATACCGAAGCGTTGTATGTGATTAATCTTCTTGAGTTTCATTTTATATAATTTTATTTTTCGTGGGAACTAAATGGAATAAATGTAACTGCAATTCAATTTAGAAAATAACTGAAAAATACTGTTTTTTATCTGGTTGTATTTTTATATTAATTCTGGAAACTGAAACGAAAAACTGTTTCAAACGACAAAACCCTCGCTCAGCGAGGGTTTCATTCTTCAAGCGGAGAGAAAGGGACAATTCCTACACTACTTCTCTAATGTTTCGAGAACCAAACGGCACGGCGCTTCTAACGCCCGTTTCTCGTTCGGCGTAGATGTTCTCCGCCATTGTTTGTGTTTTTCAACAGCAACAACAACGGCGGAATTAATATCTGGCCCTTTGGTCGCCGTAGCTTTAGCGAAGAATACCCTTTGGTCGCCGCAGCTTCAGCGAAGGAGATCCTTGCGCCGTAGCGTCAGCGAAGGAAGGAGACGCAAACTATTTTCTATGATAGACAGGAATCCGTACTATCATAGATCTTTTTTTTGCAAAAACCGCATGCGCACACGACCTTTGTGACGCAAAAAACAGGGTAGTTAATCCGGTCAACTCAAATCAGGATTACCAAACCAACTCTACCAAATTCAGGACGCGACAGGACGATACAGGATGCCCCATAGGCATTTTCTATGGGGCAATGATGGGGCAATGATTTTGCATAAGTGATTGATTTTCAATAAAAACATGGGGCAATGATTTATTTCTGGGGCATGGGGCAACTCTAAATTTTTTGTAGAAGGTTCGAAATCAATTGACAGTTTTTGTTTATAGTTGAGGGCGGGTACCTTTACGATTTCAGGTTATAAGCGTTACGTTTGTAATAATATAACACAGAACTATGGAACAGCGCATATTAGAGAATGTAATATGGAAAGAAGGGAAGTATTATGTTGCGCAATGTCTCAATATTGATATTTCCAGCTTTGGTGAATCGCGTGAAGAGGCATTGACTAATATTGATGAAGCCATAAATCTATATCTCGAAGGCGATCATGGCGAGAGCATAGAACTAAAGTCGGCAAAAGTCCTTTAGTTCATCAGCCCTCCTATGCCAAATGGCTTCTGCGGGCGAAGGCGGGCTGTAAGGGACAACTTTCGAACTATTTTATTGACGATTTGACGGTGATTAAAGAATACTGCTCAAAAAAATACTTATCTTTGACGTAAGTAACGCGAATCGTTAGTATGATATTATCCTGGGGTTCAAAAGAAACTGAAAAAATATGGAACGGTGAACGTGTTGGCAAATTGCCAAAAGAAATACAGGAAATTGGCAGGAGAAAATTGAGGATGTTGAATAATTCGCAAAACATGAATGATCTGAAAACACCTCCTTCAAACAGGCTGGAGAAATTGTCGGGGGATATGAGAGAATTCTATTCAATCCGCATAAATGACCAATGGAGAATAGTATTTAAGTGGCAAGCCGGTAATGCATCTGAAGTAGAGATTACAGATTATCATTAAAAGCTAAACATATGAACAGACTTAAAAACATACATCCGGGTGAGATATTAAAAGAAGAGTTTTTAAACGAATTGGGAATATCGGCTTACAGGCTCGCAAAGGACACCGGAATACCACAAACAAGAATATCTGAAATAATAAAAGGTACTCGCAGGGTAACCGCTGATACTGCGCTAAGATTGTCTAAGTATTTTGGTAATACCCCCAAGTTTTGGCTCGGAATACAGGACGACTTCGACCTGGAAGAAGAACAAAACGCTAAGCAAGCTGAATTGAGCAGCATTAGGCACCATTCAGCGTATGCTGCCTAGCCAAAGTTATTCATATTTCCAATGGCAAAACCCGCACAGCGCGGGTTTCAATTTTCTGCGGGCAGAAGGGGACAACTTTCGAACTATTTTATGGACGATTTGAATGTCATAAAAGCATTCAATATAAATGTTTAGATGCAAAAGCCCTTCCTGACCCAGATTTCAAATACCGCTCAAATTCATAGGCTTTGTACCGATCTGAAAAAGAACAACACCACAACAACTTTAAAGGTAAATGTGGCTTTGTTGCGGGTACATATCCTTTTGAATGGCGGACGAATCTCTCCTTTACATTTATTGTACAACCGATGTAGTGCTTGCCATTGTTTAGCTCAAGGATATAAGCATAGTACCACATAGGGCAACTAAAATACAGAAATGAAGTAAAATAAAAAGCGGACTTCGTCCGTGCGCCGCCGCTGAAGCTTTAGCGCAAGCGTCCGAAGCCCGCTTGATGAATTTAGTAACAACGATCAGCAGCGTACCAACCGATGAACTGCCCGCCTATGCCGAAAAGGCTTCGGCGGGCGAAGGCGGAGAGAAAGGATGGTGAACCATAGCCCTCAAACCCTTATAATTCCTTGACTTTTTAACTTTTATTGCGAACGGGTAACCAGTTGGCATCCCAGTGACCTAAGATGGGGACTTTAACTTCCGCCCCTGTGATTAACCATTAGCATCACAAATATATACTTTTTACTCGGAGAATTACCAAATGAACGTCCGATAAATTTAATTCTAATACGTTCAATTTTCTACCCAACCTAACAGTATTGGTTGCATTTCTATTATTCGTAATTCGTTTTTCGAATCACCGTTAGCCTTTAGTTTCCGCTAAAACACTGCAACGACAGGCACTTTTTAAAATCATATCTATTTAGGCAATTGGCAATGGGTATATATATACCATTGCCATATTGCCATGAATGATTTTACCGAATTAATGACTTGATTGAAAAAATCAATGTGTGCAGTTTTTACGTTTTTTGATTAAAAATAATTTCAAAATCAAAACGGAATATTATGGTTAAACTTCTAAAAGAAACCCTCGATCAACTAAAACTTGTAAAGGTACAAGTGCACTCATTTTCGGCTCGAAAGCAAATGAACTTATTCGAAAGTGAGGTCGCCCCCGAAATTAGCTTTAACGGCTATAAACTCACCCTGGAATACAACAACTACCTTGACTTGCTGTACCAACAGTGCAAAACCAATCTTGAGGAAAAACTCAATGGAATCAACGACAATCCCGAAGAACTTAAAAAAGCAATTGACCTTTACAGATTTGAAGTACGTGAATTTAAGAGCAGATATTTTCCAAAGGATAATGAGCAAGTTTTGTTTAACAGGGTTGACTTTGTCAAGACCACCCTAGCAGGGATAAACGATGATATTGGCTTGAAAAAAAAATTCTAAGCTTTTTTAATATCCAGTTCCAGTTTATTGAAATGCTTGACCAGCTTTATTTACATCGAATCCATCATTTGGATAAGTATTTCCCCTCAAAGCCTGTAGTACCGGTAACCAATTTAACTGACCTGGTCATCCCTACTTCCAAAGAATTATCAGCCTATCATCTAGGGCAATTAAGCCTCTTCCCGAAAAACAGTGGTGCGACCAATTTGAAGTGGAATCGAGAAAAAATCGCCTTTGTAGAGCTTTTCGTATCTGTACATGAAAGCAAAGCGATTATTGGGAAAGATGGCAAGCCAGTTTCAAAAAAGGATTTCATGGAGCTCCTTATGTGGTTTTTCAATATTCGGATATCACAATGGTCAAGATTAATCAATTCTTCCGGTGATCGTAAAATCCAACGTGAAAGCCAGTATTTAAGCGAGCTAAATAAGATTTTCATAGGCTATCTCGACAAAAGGCTTTGAAATAAATCTTATGTAAGTTACATGTAAGTTACATAAGGAACTTGCCCAAACATTTTAGCATTGCATCCTGAATTCAAAAATCATGATGCTATGAGTACGAACATTCTTATACCACAAACCGACTATGAAACACTTCTTCACAAAGTCTCCGACTTAGAAAAAGAGATTGATAAGCTCAAACAGCTTAATCAAATTGTACCTGAGAAAGACAGATACATGGACATGAAAAATGCAAGTGCATTACTGGGCATTAGCAGAGCTTCCATCTACCGAATTATGCTTCGTGGCGAATTGGGTTATACCAATATTGGTCGACAGAGGCGGTTACTGATTTCTGACTTGATGAAATATTCAGAAAACAAACGCAAAAAACCGCTTGGCTCATTACTCTAATCCTATAAACCCCATTTTTTATGTCTTTAAGCAAAGAATCCATTTTATACAAAACCAATAAAGGCCTGGATGTATTCAAATACTTCCTGGGTAATCGATTTACTAAAGTTGGTAAATCTTTTAAAAGCCCGTTCTACCAGGATAGCAAAGCAGCATGCTATTTGTACCTGGACAAAAAGTCAAACATTTACAAGTTCAAGGATTTCGGTGATTCCGAATACAGTGGTGATTGTTTTTTCTTTGTCGGAAAGATATTCGGTTATAGTTGTGATGACAGAACCGATTTTATAAAAATCCTTGAAATCATAGACGGTGAACTAGGCTTATGCCTGGAAGACCAAAGACAAAAAGTTGATCGTGTAGTACGCGACAACAAAGGCACTGTTTCAGTTGCTAGTAAGATTCCTTCTATTCACGACGGCTTTGAAACCGCAAAGAACAAACTCCCTATCCAATACAAAGAGTTCAATGAATCAGAACTAGCATTTTGGAAACAGTATGGCATTAGCCATGAAGTACTGAAGCGTTACAATGTTTGTTCTATCGATACCTACCATGGCATTTCTAAAGAGAATAAAGAGTTCTTTTTGAAAAGCACTGTTGATCAGCCCATTTTCGGCTACCAAGGCAGAAGATACACGAAGCTTTATCGACCACACTCCCAATTTAGATTTCTTTACACAGGTGAAATAACAGAATACTATGTTTTTGGACTGGAACAACTTCCAGTGAGGGGCGATATCCTTTTCATTACAGGTGGAGAGAAAGATGTTTTGAGCCTAGTGGCGCATGGATTTCATGCCATTTGCTTAAACAGTGAGACAGCACATATCCCCAAAAACCTATTACGAGGATTGAGTTATCGTTTCAAGCACATAACGATACTTTATGATTCAGATGAAACAGGCAGAAACTCCATGGAAAAGCTCACCAAGGACTACAAGAGTTTTCAAATAAAATCACTTCTACTTCCTTTGCCTGGGACAAAAAAGGCAAAAGACATTTCTGACTTCTTCAAGTTGGGGCACTCTGCCGATGATTTGATGATGCTCTTTTTAGAGATGCTCGATCATTTATACGAGGATACACTTTCAGTTATGAAAAGCTGCGAAATTGACTTTGATAATCCACCGAAAGCACCGGAACCAGTAATTACAATTAACGATGTTACCATTGGGACACCAGGGAATTTGGTTTGCGTTGCCGGAGCTGAAGGTAGCGGTAAGACTAACTACCTAGGAGGACTACTTTCAGGCGCAATAAAGCCCGAAGAGGCGGTTATTGATACACTTGGGACATACGTTAAGCAAAACGAGACAAACAAGGCTGTATTGCTTTACGATACCGAGCAATCAGAGTACCAACTGTACAAGAATGTTTCCTATATCGTCAAAAGAGCAACCCTTAATCATCCACCGGCTTGGTTTAAAACATTCGGACTTGTAGGGATTTCAAGAAACGAGCGCATGAATCTTATCCTCGAATCCATGGATCGCTTGTATTATGAACATGGAGGCATTCACATGGTTGTTATTGACGGTATTGCTGATTTGCTTAACGGGGTTAATGACGAAGAAAGTTCAGTAAAGCTCATCGAGGAACTATTTCGAATGGCTGCAATTTACAATACCTGTATCATTTGCGTGGTGCACATGGCTCCATCCGGCATGAAATTAAGAGGACACCTTGGCTCAGAGGTTCAACGGAAAGCTGCCGGGATTTTACTCATCGAAAAAGAGACAAATGTCAACTGTAGCGTTGTGAAAGCCCTCAAAGTACGTGACGGTTCCCCATTAGATGTTCCATTAATCCAGTTTGGTTGGAGCAAAACTGAAGGTCGTCATGTGTTCCTGGGTGAAAAAAGTAAAGAAGAATCAGAATCACGCAAACTATCCGAGCTAACAGAGGTTGCCAAAGTGATTTTTTCGAAGAAACCTACCGTTTCACCTGCCGATTTAGTGAAACTAGTCATGGAGGAATTGGATGTGAAGGAAAGAATGGCTAGGAATTACATCAAATTCATGAAGGATCATGATATCATAGAGAAAAACACTAACAGTAATGGAGATTATTCCCTTCCATTCCTTCCATTTTAAGGGGTTATTCCTACGTGTTTCTGATAGTTTTCCTATGAATTTCCGATAATTTGCCAGTTTCGCCCCCATTTTTCTGGCATTACTCCCACAGATTTCCTGTGGGAGTTTGTTTTTTAAATAAAATGGGCTTTGAATTCTTTTTTTCAAATTATCTCAAGGAAAAATCACTTATATTTGACACAATCTGACAAATCAAAAATTGTACAATGAATTCATTTGGTAAAAAAATAAGGTCTCTTAGAGAAACTAAAGGTATTTTACTTCGTCAAGTAGCAGCATATCTAGAAATTGATACAGCACTTATAAGCAAAATAGAAAGAGGTGAAAGAAAAATGACAAGAGAACAAGTTATTAAACTTTCAAAATTTTATAATGTTTCAGATGAAATTCTTTTAACTTATTGGCTTAGTGACAAGGTTTTGGAAACAATAGATAAAGATCCATTAGCACTACAAGGTTTAAACAAAGCGAAAACAATTTTAAAATCATTAGCATGACAAATATTTTAGCAAAACCATTTTTAAAATGGGCCGGTGGTAAAACACAACTTATTTCTGAAATTCAGAAGTCACTTCCACATGATAATTTAAATAAAAGTTTTACATACATAGAACCCTTTGTTGGAAGTGGGGCTGTGCTTTTTTGGATGTTAAATAACTTTCCAAAAATGAAAAAGGCTGTAATTAATGACATTAATAGCGACTTGATTAATACCTACAGGGTAATTGCATCTAAACCAAATGAACTTATATCCATACTTGAATCACTCCAAGCAGAATTTCATTCATTAGACCTTAAGCAGGAGAAAAAAAAGGAATACTATTACATTAAAAGAGAGCTGTATAATACAAGAACATCTGAAAAAATCACTCAAGCTGCTTTGTTTATATTTTTGAATCGTACTTGCTTTAATGGTCTATATCGAGTTAATAGAAATAATGGATTTAATGTACCTATGGGAAGTTACAAAAAGCCTACTATATGTGACACTAAAAATATTCATGCAGTAAGTCATGCTCTCCAAAAAGTGGAAATACTTTGTGGAGATTATGAGAAAACTTTAGAGGCAGCATCATCAAATTCACTGTTTTATTTTGATCCCCCATATAAACCACTCAGCAATACATCGAGTTTTAATTCTTATGCAAAAGATGAATTTAATGATGAAGAACAAATACGTCTAAAAAATTTCTGCTCAAGACTTAATATATTAAATCATACATGGATTCTAAGCAATTCTGATGTTAAAGGTAAGGTTGAGGATGATAACTTTTTTGATGACTTATATGCAGATTTTAAAATTGAGCGAGTAGAAGCTAGAAGGAATATAAATGCCAATTCCGATAAAAGAGGCGTTTTAACTGAATTACTAATTACAAATAGTTTTAAAATTCAAGAATATGCAGAGAGATTTTAAACTCTTTTTATCTCAACTTACAGAGACGAATGCCACGTTGGATTATTTTACAGACTTTGACAAGATTAGAGGGAATGTAAATAAAATTTCAATAAAACTTAACCAATTAAATTACCTGATAGGTAAAGAAAATCTGAAAGAAGCAATTAAAGAACTTTTTGAAGAAAATCCGAGAGTGTTTGAAGTATTAGATATACTAATTGCAATAAGAAAAAAACAACAAGCTAAAACCTTCAATAATACTGGCCAAATTGTACTACTCGAAACTTATTTCACGACCCCTGAATTAATTTTTGAGTATGTAGTAGGAACTGGTCTTGCTAATTTATTTAAAAGCAAAGAAGTAAAAAACCTGGTCGATTATGTATTCGGAATTGAAGTTGGATTAGATACAAATGCAAGAAAAAACAGAGGTGGAGAAAACATGTCTAAAGCTGTATCTCTCTTTTTTGACAAAGCTGGGATTAAGTATAAAAAAGAAGTTAGTATAACTCAATTCCCAGAAATAGTAAGTTTAGGAGCAGATGTTAAGCGTTTCGATTTTGCTATCAAGACAAAAAAGAAAACTTATTTAATAGAAACCAATTACTACAATGGTGGAGGGTCAAAACTGAATGAAACTGCCAGATCATATTCAGATGTTGCACCTAAAATCAATAAATACGAAAGATATGAATTTGTTTGGATTACAGATGGTCAAGGTTGGTTGTCTGCAAAAAATAAATTAGAGGAAGCCTATAATATTATCCCCAAAGTTTTTAATCTCTCAACGTTAATAGAATTTATCAATTTGTTGAATATTGAGGGTAACATTGAATAATATTTTGGACAATTACTTTAAGCTAAAAGAACCTATATGTCATATAAAGCAGATTTAAAAAATATTCCGATTGAGTTAATTGAAAGGAATCCAGAAAACCCGAGAATATTTTTTCGTCAAGAAGAAATGGAACAGCTTTATGTTTCAATAAAGAATAAAGGTCTATTGCAACCAATTGCTGTATATAAAGACAAGAATAGGTACGTTATTTTGGATGGCGAAAGGAGGTATAAAACATTCTTAAAACTTAATTATCCAACAATACCAGCTATCATACAAGAAAAGCCAAGTGTCTTAGATAATTTGCTATTAATGTTTAATATTCATAGCACACGTGAACAATGGGATATTTTCACAATCGCAATGAAAATTGAAAGAGTTCTTTTGCTTTTAAAAGATACAAACGGTACCGAACCAACCGAAAATCAAATAAGCGAAGAAACAGGGATGAAAAGAGGTGTCATTAGACGTTGCAAATTGATTATTTCACTACCGGAAAGATTTAAAAACTTACTTAGAATTGAACTTGAAAAGCCGAAAAAAGAACAACTATTTTCAGAGGATTTTTTTCTTGAAATGGAAATTTCTCTAAAAACAGTTAAAAATAATTTCCCTGAAACTTTAGAAAGCATTGATAATGTAAGAGACATATTGATAAACAAATATCTTTCTAAAGTCATAAATAATGTAACAGATTTTAGAAAACTAACAAAAATTGCAACAGCCAATAAAAATCTAAACATTTCGAAAGAAATTATTGAAAAATCACTGACCAGCATATTTACGACAAATACAATAAGTATAGATGAAGTTTATAAAGAAACAGTTGAAAATCTTTATGGAGATAAGATAATTATAAATAACGCAACAAATTTTTTATTTAAACTAGACCATTTAAATGAAATTGACATCCATGATTCAGGACTTAGAGAAACTTTAATTAGAATCAAAAACAAAATTGAAAAGCTAATTAAGGAGTAACTTATGTATAGTCTTTTAATTGACCAAGAGCTAATAAATATTGCAAACATATCCAAAGATAGAATTGCAGAAAGATTTGGTTTGAAAAACTGTAAAATTGAGACTGCTTTTGATGGCACAATAAATTTTGTGCCTACGTTTCATTGGAAAACAATTTCACACATAATTGTTTGTGAAGTTTCTAATAGACCATTCCCGAAAACGGTGAAAGAGTTATTTGCAGATGCAACTGTAAGAAATCTATCTGCCAAAATTTATGTAATCTACCCTAAACATCCAAACTTATCAGCTAGAGAGTTGCAAGAGGATTTTGACAAAGCTAAATTATATGGAATAGGATTAATTTCAGTTGATGCAGATGGCATCACCAGTTTTGACCGAACTGCCATTTCAATTCCATTGTATCTCCAGGCAATAGACTTAAAAAAATACCCATCAAAACTTCGTAGTCATATCGAGGATTATGTAGAAATTTATATGCAAGATGGCAAGCCAGACAATGCTTTACAAGAATTAGGGCAGTTAATTGAAAGTATAATTTTAAATACAGCTAAACAAGCTAAAAAGTTAGGTAATTTTAAATATGCCGGTTTTAAGCCTCCTGCATATATAAGACAATCACTTTTATTAACTGAACTAATAAAAGAAGAAATAATTAATGTGGGTTTACTTTCGCGGTGCAAAGACTTTGCAAATGACAGAAATAGTGTAAGTCATAAACCACAGTCTAGAGTAGAGGCACAAAGAATTGAAAAAAAACTAAAGGAAAATTTTTTAATTGGGCTTAAAATTATTGAAGATTTTCAAAAACATTTAAAAACTAAAAACTATAAATTAAAATTTTAAATGGAAAAACCATATTTTATTTCACAGGATAAAAAATACTATCTCCTAAAAGGTGATTCAATGGAGCTCTTACCCAAATTTGAGCACAAGTTTGATATGATTTTCGCTGACCCACCCTATTTCTTGTCAAACAATGGCCTATCAATTCAAAATGGACAAATAGTTAGTGTTAATAAAGGAGCCTGGGATAAATCAGAAGGTTTTGAATATTTAAACGAGTTCAATCGGAAATGGCTTTCGTTAATTCGCGATAAAATGAAAGATGATGCAACAATTTGGATTAGTGGAACAATGCACAATATTTTTTCTATTGGACAAATTTTGACTGAATTAAATTTTAAAATATTAAATATCATAACGTGGGAAAAATCAAACCCTCCTCCAAACTTTTCATGCAGATTTTTTACACATTCAACAGAACAAATTATTTGGGCTAGAAAAGAAGGGAAAATTCCACATTACTATAACTATGAGCTAATGAAACAACTCAACGGTGACAAGCAAATGAAAGATGTATGGAAATTACCTGCTATTGCACCTTGGGAAAAGTCCTGTGGTAAACACCCAACACAAAAACCACTTTCGGTTTTGACTAGACTTATTCTAGCATCAACTAAACCCAATGCATGGATTTTAGATCCTTTTACAGGAAGTTCAACAACAGGGATATCCGCTAACTTACTAAATAGAAGATTTCTGGGAATTGACAGAGAAGAAGAATTCTTAACTATCAGCAAAAATCGAAAGTTAGAAATTGAAAATGAAAAAACTGCTTTAGAATATAGGCTTAAATTAGGCGGTTTCAATCACAAAAAAGAACTTGAAAACTATCTAGTGCAGGAACCTAAAATTGAATACACTAATGAACTAATATTATGAGTTTACCGAACATGAATTCCAGTATTAAAGGTAGAAAACTAATGCTACTTGCAACATTTCCGGTTAATGGTAAATATATTCTAGGTGTTTACCAAGGGTTTATTTCAGAATTTGATTTACTCCTTAGATATAGACAAAAAGATGATACTAAGAGATCTGGATGGTCTAAAATTAGAACACCAAAACACATGCATTGGGCAGTTGACGTTTTAATAAAGATGCATTCAGAGGAAGATAAGACTAAGGCTTTTTTGGATTTCTTACTTGATAATTGGAATAACCATATTTCTCCTCTAAAAACTAAAGAAGAAAGAGATAAATTACTTGATGTAGAAACGCTTTCAAATCAAATTAATTTAGAAGCTTCAAACTATACCACTTTAGCTGATAAAGGAGAATACAGTATAAAGTTTTTACTCTTAATAGCACGTTTACTGATGATTCAGGAAAAAACCAATATGGAATCTGCTTTTATGTTTAAAAAACTTCTAGAAGCGTTACGTGAGGGTAATGATATTTTTAAAATTGTTTCCATCGCAACTCATAGATGAGTTTACTTAAAAATAATATTAAATGACTGATAATCAAGTGTCAATTTCATTAAATTTTCTTCCGTTCAATAACTCAGATTTTGAAATTACTTTTTATTATCAAGTAGTTCAAGAAGTTATTTCAGATGAATTAAAGCATTTATACAGAACTAATTTTTGTTTTAATCATGATGATAAATACATTAAAATATTACTATCATTTGAGCCAATAGAAGGATTTTCAAAACATGAAACGTCATGTCATACTAGTTATTCAATAACCAAGCAATTTATCCTTCATTGTATATCTAATATCGCTGAGAAAGCTAAACTAACAGTTTCAAATAATAAAAAAACCAAATTTTCTAGATTAAGCTTTCAAATAAATTCACATAATGAAGGTCAAGAAATAATTTGGATTGAACCATATTATCTAAGAAATAAAAAGCGATTCGGCTTACTTCTTGACTACAAATTTTGGGTAAATGAAGAATACAAGAAAAAAATTAATTCTCCGGTTGATAAAAGAATTCTTCAACTATCAGGAACTTTAGACTCGAAAGGATATGCAAATAAGGCCTATTATCAATTCAAATACGAAAAGATTAAATCTTTTATTAAAAATAACATACCAACAATTAAAGAGCATTTTGAAACTGACTATAATTTTAATTTAAATGAAGAGTTAATCTTGATTGAATCAAGTGTGTTGAATCCAAAAGTATATCAATTTAAGTCTGATTTTGAAAATGCTTCGCCTTATTATGGACTACTTAAAAACAAGCCCTTTGAAATTCCTGAAAGTAATCTCAGATTTCTTTTTGTTTTCAAAGAGGACGATAGAGATTATGCTATTAACTTACTTAATGGTTTAAAGGGCATTACATCGCCTTCGACTTTCCCAGGAATGGAAACATTGTTTAAAATTGAATTTTCTAATTCTAATATTTCTGGAAAAAGGGTTAAAGATTTTGACACTAACACCCTAAATGAGATTTTATTAGAAATCACCAATGAAAAGAAAATTAATGTTCTTCCAATTTTTATTACAAATTCAAAAGGCAATTTACATGATGAAAGAATTTATTATTCAATCAAACATTTTTTCACTAAAAACAATATTGGTTGTCAAATTGTAACAAAAGATTTGATAGCCAATACAAAATCATTGAATTGGTCTTTGAGTAATATCGCGCTTCAGATATTTGCAAAATCAGGTGGTAAACCCTGGAAAGTAAAACCTTCAACAAAGCAAGGTTTAATTATTGGAATTGGGAGTAAACATAGTGAGAGAATTCTAGTTGATCCTGAGACAGGAAAAACTAAATATGAAATTGAAAAATACTTGTCGTATTCTGTAGTTACCGATAGTAGCGGACTTTTTAAGGAAATTGAAATCCTTAGTGAAACAAATAACGAAAGTGATTATTACGATTCATTAATATCGAAGCTTTGCCAATTGATTAAAAAGGCTACACTCGAAAACTACAAGGATATAGTTATTCATACACCTTTTAGAATCAGCAAAGAAAAAGTATGGGATTCGGTTTTTAGACAAATTGAAGAAAATGTAAATATTACCATACTCATAATAAATAGTGATCATAAATATTTCGGATTTGATTTATCTAAAAATGCATTAGTGCCATATGAAAGCACATTTATTCCATTGTCAGAAAATGAATACCTTGTTTGGTTTGAAGGGTTGCAATACAACAATGCACCATTTTCGAAACCAATAGGTGCACCAATTTATATTAACCTATGGCACTCAAACAATTTGGATAATTTTAAAAATATACAATATAAAAAAGGATTGTTACAAGATTGCATTAATTTATCTGGAGCAAATTGGAGAGGTTTTAAAGCAAAACAACTACCTATTTCCATTTATTATTGTCAACGTATATCAGAATTCCTTAAAAAATTCGAGGAGTACAATTTAGAACATATTGAATTTCAGAATTTAAAACCATGGTTTTTATAAAATGAAAAAATTTACAGATAACGAAATTGTATTATTACTTGGAGCAGGTGCAAGTTGTGATGCTGGTATTTTAAATTCTGACCAGATGATTCAAAAAATTGAATCTAAACTTAATGAACGGTCATGGAATAAATTCAAATCACTTTATGATTATATAAAAAGTGTACATTATCAGAAACAGATATTTAGTGGTATTGCTCCAATTAATGTCTCATTTAATATTGAAAACCTTGTAAGTTTACTTGAAATCATTGTTGGTATTTCAAAGACCGAAATAGATACATATACTTTTGTTGGTAGTTGGGAAAAAGATTTAGTTCCCTTTATAGCTGAACAAAGACAATCAAGTTTAATTGAAGAATTTAAAGAAAGTATTATTAAAGAATTAAGAGGTGAATGGCTAATGCCTCCTGATTGGATTAGTAAATCAGCTTATTACAAGAAATTAATAGATTTTAAAAACGAACTTTCTGGTTTTCCACTAAAAGTTTTTACTTTAAATTATGATTTATGTTTAGAAAAAAATTTAAAGGATGAAACTACAGAACAAGGATTTGATGAGTTTGATAAATGGAGTTTTCGTAGATATGATTATGGTGATTCAAATAAAGAAATTGGATTTTATTTGTATAAATTACATGGTTCAATAAATTGGCAAAAAACGAGAGATGAACAATTAATTAAAACCGAAGGGGATATTAAAACAGATGACCTTGCAATAATTTTTGGCATAAGCAATAAACTACAATCTTACGACCCATACCTATTTTATTTCTATGAATTCAGAGAACGTTGCTTGGAGGGAAATTTGATAATATGTTCAGGTTATGGTTTTAATGATGATCACATCAATGATGTATTGAAACAAGGATTAAAAAACAATTCTTACAAGAGAATAGTAATTAATGTTTATGAGCCTAACAAAGATGATTCAAGACTGAAGTCGGAAATTTCTGAAAAATTAAAAATTCCAAATAGCCAAATTGTGATTTATAATAAGCACGCTAAGCAATTTTTTACAGAAAATTTAAAACTTGATACTTTTGGAACTTTATTCGAAGAAATAGATAGCCCTGATTTACCAAGCAATTTTTAAAATTCCATCATCCCACCGGCACTAAACCTCCCAGTTGACGAAGCCTTACCTTTTTCAACTTGAATAATCACATCCACTTCGTGTGCATGTTCATTTACCCCTTTGAAGTTGCCTTCTTTGGTTGTGTGGTAAATGAAGATGAACGATGTGTCAGGGTGCATTTTACGTAAATGATCTATGGCATTCACATCCATTCCTGCTTTTGAAACGCTATCAATGAATACGAAATTAAAGTCCGATAGATTTTCAGGAACCCGGTCTGTGATGAACAGATTTGAGTGCTGCGCTCCCAGACGTTGAATCTTCTCTTTGAGCGTATATCCAAATCCTTCTTCAATGGCGCAGTACAATACTTTGCCATGGTGTGCTGCTAGGTAATTAGCGAAATCTAGGCACATGGTCGATTTACCGGATTTAGGCAAACCATAAACCATGGCCGTAAACCCAACACTGGGATCACCTATGAGGTCACGGTATTTTCCCTGAAGTCCTATGGTTTGAAAATCCATTGAAAGAAGCTCACCGGAGCTAACAATCATTCCTTGCTCGTCATCATCGTACCCGTTTAGGCTTTTTTTTTGACTGAATAAGTCTTCGCCTAGGATTCCTAAAAGACCGTTCAATTGAGCTTTGTTGATGTTGAGAATTGCTGTTTCACCGTCGATGTAGGTTTTAAGCGTTGTGTAAGCTTCATTGAGCTTTTCTGCATACTTATCGTTACGGTTGATTTTACCATGCTCTACGGCCTTTTTCATACGGTTAAACAAGCGTTCTGCTTTGTCCTTTACATCACGTTTACCGTTTAATGAAACATAGGCTTTCAAAAGAGCTACCGATAACATTCCTTCTTGGCTGTGGGCAATTTCCAAATAGCGTTTCAGGTTCTTGCTATCGATTTTGATTTCTGCCATTTCTCCCATTTTCTCATAGCAAGTAATGAGCTGCTTTTGCATGAGCTCAATCTCTTTGGCATACCCCGAATCCTTTCCAATCTTCTTTTCAATGATTGCCTTTTGTAATGAGTGAATTAAGTTCAGTACTTGCGCCTGGCTTTTCACTTTACCATGCATGGCAGCGTATCGTTTGATGAATTGCACATCGGTATCAATATGCTCGACGTCTTCGGTTTTGTACTCCGGTTCTGTTTCAGCCTCTACTACTCTCACTAGTGTCATGTCATTATCTTCAACAAACTCCTTAGCTTCAGCAATTGAATCGAATCGCTCGTTTGCAAACTTTTGGTCGGTTTTCAAATCCCATACAATGAATTTGCTCGAACCTTTGGATGCAGGACGAATTTCAACACGAAGCCCTTTGTAGTTTTTAGGTTCAGGAGCTTTCTTTGGGGCGACTGTTTCGGTTTTAGTTTTACTCGGTAAACTTGGTGCTTTAGTAGCCTTGGGTGTTTTGTCCAGGTACTCATCGAGCTTTTGAAAAAAGACATCTACCACTCGTTTGATATTCTCATTTGAGTTGTAGGCAGCCCAATTATTTTGGCTAGCTCCCTGAACTAATTTATGACCTTTGGCAAGTGCTTCGGGAAGGCTATCCCAATCAATGTTCTGTGCTTTTTGAAAGTAGTTGTTTGTATTTAGCATGACTTAAAAGTTTATGAGTTCTAATTCGATTTCCAGGGCAAGAGCTTCAAGCTCCAATTCACTGGTATTAATATTTTCTGTTGCAGTAGCTGGAACCAGGTTGGTTCGGTATTCTAAGAGATAGTTTAGGGTTTCAAATTCCTTAGCCCTGCTCTCAGCACTTCTGCCCTCAACCTGTAAAGCTGATTTCTTAGCTTGGATTTCCAGGCGTAATTCAGCCCATTTAGGCGAATTCTGCTCACCCTTGAAGGTTTCCGACTGATCATGGATAGATTGCTTCTCTGCCTCGTATTGAGCCATTACGGGGCTTAAATCGCTGTTTAGGGAATAACCTCTAGGTTTGAGTAATGTGCGCTCGGTTTTACGCACTTTTGAGACGTATTCCTTGAAGTAGCTCAAATAGTATCGGTTTGGAAAATAAACCCCTAAAACGGCATAGGAACTGTCTATTTTACGCCCTAGGGCAATAATGTCCTTATCCTGACGGTCACTAGCATTGAGAACAGCTTCGATTTCCTCTTTCAGCTCCTTGGCTTTTTTAAATTGTTTGCTTTCAAATTCTCCATATTCATTTTCCTTTAATATACCATCTGAAAACTTACTACCTTTAATGCTGAAAGCAGTGGAATATGCACGATTTGAAGGTTTATCACTTACGGCTATTTCATTGCTTTTTTGATATTTTTCTTCGAAATATTTTGAAGCAAGTAGTGATGTGTGAAAATTCTTTATCGCTTCAATGGATTTTTCTCGGTATGTATTGTAGTCTTTGATATCGCCTTGAACCTCTTTTAAAGTTTCAATGGCTAGTACTACTTTTTTGTACTCCCGGTTGAGCTGCTCCTTGGCTTGGTCAAAGAACATTTGAACCAATCTATCTACATCGGTAATTAGAGCCAGTTTAATTTCTTCAGGATCCATGCTTTCTAAATCAAGCACGTTACCTCTATCACCACGGAACCAAATATCATTGATTCGAGAGGTCTTTTCTTCGAGCTTTTGGAATACGAATACATCCATGGAATCTTGAACCAGTGGCATTACAATGCGCACGTATTGGAACTGATTGCCTTGTCTCCAAATACGACCTTCAAGCTGACGGATGTCTGTTGGATTCCATTCCGGATAACAGTTGTAAATAACCGTACCTCGTTTTTGTAAATCAATTCCTTCACGAATGGTTGCTGTACCGATGATAATTTTTACTACTCCATCTAAGAAAGCTTCTTTTATGGTTTCCTTTCGGGTGTCGTTAATTTCAGAGGAGATGATTTCTACTTCATCTACTTTGGTTTTATCATACATCACACCACGCTTGTAACCGATTTCATTTTCCAGGTACTCTTTAATCAAAGGGAAAAACTGTTTACCTCGGTTCATGTATATCACCTGACCACTTGGAGTTTCTCCATGGGTTTCATGCCAGTCTTTTACGGATTTGATACAATCCATTACATAGGCAATCTTTGGACTTTCCTTCACGAACTCTTTGTAATCCTCCGGTGTGCCATTATGCAAATACGGAGACAAGGCATTATCCAAACTATACGCCAGGGCTCGGAACAAATTACCCATGTCAAGTTTACCTTGGGTAGATTTCTTAGCCATGGCAACAATACCGTTTTGATTCTCACGCTGCTTAGGTGTCATGTTGATATAAGTGAGCACCTGTTTGCTTTGCGGTAATCGCTCTTTGGCATTATCGAAGTTGTAAAGTAGAGGCAAGTTGATTTTCTTAGGACGTTGCACACCTGCTTCTTCTCCAGTCTTGTAAAGGATATGATTATAAATGAGCTTTTGTAAAATCCTTCTATTGGTAAAGCTCTTAATTACTTCTTTCTCTACGATTTCCTCTTTGTAGTTGGCTGTCCATTCAACCGTTGGAAGCACAAACAAATCAAAGAAGGTATCTAGGTTTACAATGCCGTTATCTCGCAACGAATCATAAGCCACAAGTGAAAGCATTGAGTAAATCTCTAATGGTGAGTTACTAAATGGTGTTGCTGTAAGCAGCATGGTATTTCGTCCAAACTTTCGCTGAATGAAACTTAAAATCAAAAAAGCTTTCTGTCCTGTTTCTGAAGTAGCAGATTGAATATTGTATCGCTTATTTCCTTCTTCATCACTTTTTACCTGGCTAAAAACATTCTTACATCGGTGCGCTTCATCCACAACGGCATAATCAAATCCCAATACATCAATATCGGCAATTGAGTTTTTCAAACCCACACCAATCATCTCCCGAAACTTTTGGTATTCGATTTCTTTATCTCGGCTTGATTTCTCTCTGCTCTGTCCAAGGATGTTGACTAACTCCGTGAATAGTTCATCTGATACCGTTGTTCCAAAGCCTAATCGTTTGAATCCTTCATAAGTAACCATGGTAATAGACTTTTCGGGAACAGCTTTATTCAAGTTGATTTTATCAACGATGTCGGTTCCCATATTGTACCAATCATTCACGGTAATTCCAGTGTGAGACAAAACCCCTGAAACAAACTCTCCAGTTTTTTTATCTGTGTAGCCGATGATTTCATTCATCCATTTTTTGTAAGTCGGCTTAGGAACTACTACCAGTGGTCTTTTGCATTTACCTGAATACAAATTGTGCGCAAGGTTTACAATGGCGGTCATTGTTTTACCAACTCCCACATCAAAAGCATTGATGCCAGATCCCATTGCTTCCATAAAAGCTACACCTTCACGTTGTATGTCGGTAATTTGCAAAATCCCTGATTTGAACCTTGCAGAGCACTCAAAGCCAATGGGCACTTTAGAGTAATTGATATCTGATTGTCCGTTATACAAACGGTTCCAGGCATAGTTCAAACGCTGTTGGTCTTCAAATGCCAATACTTCATGTAAGAATTTAGAGAATAGCTTTTCACCCTCGATTCTTGCATTGGCTTTCAGTTCTGCCTTTTCCTCTTTGGTGAGTTTATCATCACGAAGTGCACGGTTAGAGATGTAGTAATCGGCAATATCTATGGCAGAACTTTTTTCAAAGTCCGTGTCGTTATTGAGCGTAAATAACCACTTTACAAACAAGTGTTGTAAGGTGTATTTTGTTTCTCCATCAAAGCGAACATTGAGTTTCTCCCGGTCTTTCTTTCGTTCAATCTTACCGTTAACCTTTTTAAGTTCTTCAGCATTTTCCAAGTCCATGAACTCCTCACGAACCATGGTCACATAAAACAAATTTGGATCAATGGCAAAGTCTGAAATGGCTGTAATGATCGGGCGTTCTTTCTCATCCGGATTATCCACAGTGAGCAGTTCGGGCTTGGCTTTTTCAATCACCTCTTTGTGATGCTCAAATACTTCAATGCCAAAATGCTTTTCAATTTCTTCCTTGTCGTTTTCGAGCTGCACCAATCGATCATACATATTGCCATAGGTGTACATAGGAAACGGCATAAGTTCTCCTGCATGGTAGAACATTGCACCTTGTTTCACTAGGTCAAAGAGTTGTTCCTCCAGGGCTTTTCCAGTTCCTTTTAGATAGTATTGCTCCCAACCGTTCATGGGTACGCCTAATTTGCGTTTGTACCATATCCAGGCTTTGATTTCAGGCTCGGTTATACCTTTGTTGTATTTAGCAACCACCTCCGAAAAGGATAGCTTTTTACTGTCGGCATCGCCAAGTCCTTGAAGCTCGGTGGCTTGTTTTAAAATGCGTTCAACAATATGTGAGTTGCCTCGAACTCTTGTTGAAGTGTATGGGTTAAGTGTACCCAACTGATGTATAGTAGAGATGCCTGATAAATAGCTCATAGCGTTCTTAATTTAAGTTCGTATTCAAGTGCCAGTGCTTCGATTTCTAGCGTTGCAACATCTGACACACTACCTGGATTCGCACGCATAAATTCCAAAGCATGGGAATTAGCGTCCTGTATGTAGCGATAATTAATGTTCTCCAATAAGAAGTCTCCATTTTGTATTTGAAAATTATAATCCACTCCATGAGAGAAGATTTGGATCTTGTATGTTCCGCAGCGATAGTCTACAGCGAAGTCCTCGTTTGGTTCGAAGTAATCAATATACCAATCACCTGGTAAATCAAAAATCAATTGCTTGTCGCCGGTTCCGTGCTGAATAGTATTTACGATAAATGTTTTATCGCCCTTAATGGTAATTGGAAATTCTCTGCTTGTTGTAATCACCTGCTCACCGCATACCTTTTCCGGATAGAGAGCAAACCAAGTATTGAAGGTGCAAAGCTCCGTGAAGCTCAAAGGCTCATTGGAATAATCCTTTTGTTTGAGATACGCTAGTACTATATCCTCCTCTTTGTATCCGTCAGCCATTACACCATTGCGCAGCAGTGCTGCATTGAACTCTTTAGATTCAATCTTGGTGAGCATATCCCGATACATATCGATTCGGGCACGGAGATATCGAGGGCTTTGCGTATCCATTAAATCATTTGATATTCAGATTCAAGTAATGGAATAACTGCCGCAGGAACCATTTGGTCATGCAGCACTTTATGAATAACAAGTTGCTCTACTTGCTCATAGCCTTGAGGTGATTGCATCATGGCATAGAGATTTGGTGCATTCGCCTCTGTGACTTTTTTGAGTTGTTTTAGAATTTCATCACGCAGCTTTTGTTCTAGTGGATTTGGTTTTGTACTTGCAGCACCTAGAGAAGATTCTGAGCTTTCAGCAAATGAAAAGTACCCTTGATTAGTAACAATGATGTGGTCAAGCAATGCAATGTCAAAGAGCTTCAATGCTTCTTTGATTCTTCTAGTAAGTTGACGATCGGCCTCTGATGGTTTTAGATTTCCGCTCGGATGATTGTGCGAGATGATTACTGACTTTGCAAGCGTTTTTAATGCTACCGCAGCTACTATTTCAACATCAACCATGGTGGCGTTAATCGTACCAGTTGAATGATGATAGTAACCAATGATTTTATTGGCTTGATTCAAATAAATGGCAATGAAATGCTCTTGAATTTCAATACCCTTTAAGATGCGCTCTTTCAAAAAATCAAACACATCCTTGGAGCTTGTTACCTGTCCAAAGAAGTAAGCCTCGGTATTGAACGTAACTTCAATTTCACGAATCTTAAATTGTGCATCAAGCTCATCTAATTGAGTTTCAAGTTCAGCATAGCTGCTTTTGTCAAAAACCATTTGAGGTGTTATGGGTGCAGTGGAATAGCTCATTATTTTCTCTTTAATATGATGATGTCAGTAGGTACTTGTGAATATTTGAATACCGGAGGAAGCCTGTACGCATCCATGATATCGCACACTTTCTCTAGCTCTGCTTTCTCGGGTTGGTAGGTTATGCCGTTGCGTAAGAAGTTGCTCCCGGTGAGATATACCATTAGTCCTCCAGGCTTTAAGAGTTGAAGTCCGTAGAACATGAAAAACAATTCTATTTGGTGCATCTTAGGTCTAGTGAAATAAGAACTGTACTTGTTCTTATATTTACCATAAGGGGGATTGCCAATAACTAGTGAAAAGGGATAGCCTTCTAACCAGGTTGGTTTATCTTTTATTCGTTGTGTAAATCGAGGCTCTTGCAAGAATGCAGTTTCAAAATAACCGTCAAAGATTTTTGCTTCAGGGTAAAGAATTTGAGCTATGCGCCTAGAGGTTGAATTGATTTCAAAGCCATAACATTTACTTTTATCCGGTGCATTGGCTAGTAAATTACCAGTGGCACAACTTGGTTCTAGCACCGTTCCCGATGCCTTAAATCCAAAGCGATACGCCAATTCCCACATGAGCTCGCAGATATAGTCCGGTGTGAAAAATTCATACAACATACCTTCACCTGTTGCACCTTTAGAACCTTGTCCACCGGATCCACTGTAGCCTGCAATAAACTTCTTGTCCGCAGTCGAATACGATTCGGAGTTTTTATCCTTTTTAAGAATAAACTGTTCAATCTGTTTATTGAGTTCAAATTGGTTCATTACACGGCTTGGGTTTCTAATAGTCCGTTTTTGCCTAATACTTTTAGGATATAGGCATACCCCTCAGAGCTCTTTGGTTTAACTCTGTCCAATACCTGTTCAATTGTTCCTTCTCCTGGTTTGTAGAAATAACCCATTCCGTATCTGAGCAAGACCTTATCAAGTCTTAGTAAACCTGCTTCCTGATGTTGGTCAATGAGAATCCCTAGAAGCATTGCTCCGCATAGGATATTGAATTCAGGATTGAGCATATCAGCTCTAGTCACAACATTCCCTGTGTAGTTATTCTCTTTGATTTTATGGGATAGATATTTCTGTTTCAGAGGCCCATTGATACGGTTGCCTAAATACTTCTTCAGCACAGCCAATTCCCCGGCTGTCAATCGTCCTTGTTTGTTCTCCAGGAAAATAGTGTCGTTGGCTGCTTGTGGCTTTAATTGCATAAGTCCTGCTGCACCGACATAACTAACCACACTCGGATTTCCGGCACTCTCTGTAAAGATTACCGATAGAATCAATGCTCCTGGAACTTTGGTAAGTTCTTCTGCTTGCTTGATTTCCTTGTAGTATTTCTTTCCAATCTGATCGAGCTTTGCCTTGTTTTGTGGCAGTGCTGCATTGGAATAAAACACCCTTGGTGTCATTGGAATTGGTACTTCAAGTGCTGCCATAACTTATGCTTTGAAAAATGTGATTACACGGTTTTCTTTCTGTGCTGCCGTTACTGGAGCGTTGTCATCTTTGTCTGTGCCTTTTTTGCTCATTAATGCTAAAATTGCTAATGCAGCAGCACCAAAAAATATCTTGTTCATTGCTTTTGTATTTGGATGAATTGACTGTATTTAATTGTTGCGTTGGGATTTGATACGCTCACTCGTTGTTGTAGCTTTCTAGGGGAGAATATCCATAGCCATGGACGTATTCGCTCTCCTTTATAAACCACTTGGGTAAGAGTATCGGTACTATGAATTTGTAATCGTTGTGAATCGCCTTGGTTAATACCATTGATTTGATACCACTGGTCTTTATAGTCAAATACCTTCACATGAATGGTATCACTGACAATACTGTCTCTGATCAATGTGATAATGTTCTTTTGAGTTTCAACTACAGTGCTTGATACCTGAGTCGCATTAGAAACTTTCACGCCCATATCCTTAATTGCCTTTGCTTCTTTTGGAAACAAAGATTTCAGTTCACTGGTACGAAGCAGTAAAACATCCGTTTGAGCAGCAAGTGCTCCATTTTGCGTTTTCACAAAAGAGATTTCACTACTCAGCGTTTGCATATTGAGCGACAATCTTTGATTGTCCTGTCTTAACTCTCGGTTGCTTCTAATTAGCAGCACTAGAGCTGTTATCAGAACCACGAGCAGTAAAACTCTTTGTACTTCTCTGCTTTTTAGGATATTGATTATTACATTCATTTTTTGAGGGTCTTGTGGTTTGCGACCAGATGTATGCCGATAAAATGGTCATAATTCCGGCAATGGAAGCTGTGGCAACTGTTTCCATTTTGGAAGCAATTGCCAGCAGTGTTACCAGTGCTAAAAATCCGGCAGCAAACAGGGTTAATTTGAATCGAGTTCTAGATGTCATAGGAATTTTATATTAAGGCTTTCTCTTGGCTAGGATCAATTAGATTGTGTACCAAGTAACCACTAGCAAAGTATGTGTCCTGGCTTTCTACATTGATGTTTACCACATTCACAGTTTCATCTACTCTTACTTTGCTTGTAATTTCAATCCACTGTCCGTATTCATCAAGTAAACTATCGCCAACTAAAACATCGTTGACTCTTACAAATGAATATTGACCGTTTCGTTGAACAAGCATTGGATGTTCTAGCGTAATTTCCAATGAATCATTAATCAGGAAGTAGTAACTGAATTGTGACTTTTGAATACCAACAACAGTAGATGAACTTTCAGTTGAGCTGAAGCTCGAAGTGGTAAAAGTTTTCCAGGCGTTTTCATTAGCACTATCCAATCCTTCAATAGCGACAGTCTTGAGAATGTCTCCAATTTCTAGGTCTTCAATTGCTTTTGTCATTCCATCAGCAAGTGTAATCAACGTGCCATAAACAAGGCATCCGCCAGTACCTCCGGTTCCACCTGTACCGCCACCAGTTCCAGGATCCGTTGTACCACCACCTGAAGTTGTGGTTGTTCCGCAACCGTCCAAACAAACATTTTCCCAAAGGCCACCTTTGAGTATTTGTAAGGCTACCATTCTAGTATTTGGAGAAATGCCCAAACGAAAATCACCGTCCTGTACATTACCCGAAGGGTCTAGAACCCAATACAGAAAACCCGCTACTATCAAGGGATAGTGACCTGTCTGTCCGGCAGAGCTACCTACACCGCCATCAAATTTTTTTCTTCCTGGAACGATCTGTTCTGAATTCAAATCAACTACACCGTCCACTTGTTTTGCAGCTATTTTCTCCATTTACTAGCGATTAAAAGTTGAATTAATAAGAGTAGTTTACTACCACGTCATCTGTGGTTTCAGTCATGTAAGGAACATTGAAAGACACGTTTCTTGAACCTTGCGTATTGGTTACGTTTTTCACTCTCACGCCATTGAAGAATACATCAATTGCAAATCCCAATTTCGGAATTTGAGTAAGGGTAACAGCAATGGCAGTTCCGGCAGCTCCACTAATTCCAGTGAATGCCTCAGAAGTTTCAGTGAAAGAATCCTCTTTACCGTTGGCCGTAGTTTGAGCAGCAGCAGCAGCCGTTGCAGCATTGTTAGCAGTTGTCTGTGCTGTACTTGCAGCCGTAGCAGCAGAGTTCGCAGTACTTTGAGCATTACTTGCAGCAGTGGATGCACTGTTTGCTGTGGTTTGAGCAGTTGCAGCATTCGCTAATGCAGAATCAGCCGTTGATTTGATTGTGTCAAGATTGACGTTACCTGTAACAGTAATCTTGTCAAGCTTTCCTTTATATGTTCCGTTGAAAGCATAGGTATCAGCATTGCTTTCGTATGCAGCTTTAACGGCAGCAGCAGTCAAGGCATTGGTAAACAAATCCTCATCTGCAATCTTTTTGAATGTCGAAGTAGATCCAGTACCGGTTGTTACAGCAGTAACAATGTACAATGCCCACTTTGTATCGCCATCATCATTTACAAATACACGATCAGTCACTTTCAAGCCAGTCAAGGCATTTCGTGCTGTAGTGTCCGCTACGTTAAAAGCGTTTTTAGCACCAGTAACCAATGCATCTACCTCTGTTTTAGAATAGATACTCAAATTGGTTCTAGCAGTTCCGGCATTGACATCCGAAAGGTTATTCGCAATTTTTACAACCTGGGCATCTAAGGCTCTTGTTGCAAGGTCAGCCGACAGGCCTTCAATCTGTTTGATTTTAATAAATTCACTCATGGTATGTTATTTTGATTTTAGTTATTTACTAGGGTTAGATGTTTGATGTATACATGGTCAGTGGGCTCTAAATTGAAGCCACCATGCCAGTTTAGTGTGCCTGAATTGATATCAAAGGCACTGTTGATTCCATAGTCGTAAATGGCTCCATTTACCACCAGGAATAATCCTTCTGGATCAGTTGTATTTACATTGACAGAAAACTGTGTTTGCCCACTAACGCTTACTGCCATTGGTATTTTTTGCCAATCAGCTCTCCAGGTGCTTGAGTCAGTTCCACCGCCACCGGAAGAAAGGTCTCCTTGTACGTTGTTAATCCGGTAACTCTCGCCACGGATAAGAATTTCATCATTGATTGGGTCGCCCAATAACTCTAGGATTTCACGTACAGTGAAATTCTTTTGCTCTCCAGTTCTGATATGTGTTAATGAAAATGCCATTACTTTTTCTTTATCCAGTTTTTATAGATGTATCGCCCCGTTAGGAAAATCACTGCGGCTGCTCCGAGTGTGAATCCTCCTGTGACGAGTAAATTTTTTTTTTAGCTATGTCCAAAATGTTCTCATAGTTTTTAATGAGTCCATTCATGTAAGAAGTGCGGTTATCTCCATTGCTCTCAGAGATGTATGGACTATGCGCAATCTTATTTGCATACTGCTTGTAGTCTTTTGCTACAGCGTGTGCAGAAGGGTAATTTTTCGAAATCAACCGAGCAAAGTCATAGAAGCTATCTTGTGGCGATTCATAGGTTCTGAATTTGAGCTTGTATTGGTTCTGCGCTTGATACACGCCACCTTTCCAATACTCATTTTTGGAGCCACCTGCTGTTATTCCAAAGAAGTTATTGTACTTCTTTGAAAGATTGGAAGTACCCCAGGCACTTTCAAATGAACCTTGCGCCAAAATCACCAAAGGATCCATATTGAATTTCTCTCCGGCTTTTTTAGCGTAGGTATAATTATCTACCACGTATTGTTCTGTTTTGATGCTCATATTTGCTCTAATTGAATGAATCGTCTTTCTACCCATCGAATTTTATTGTCAACGGTTCTGAACTGTAAAAACTCTGATTTTCCAGTATTCAGTCCCATGATGTATTGCCCCAAGATGGTATTGGGTTCAGCCATGTTGATTGCAACTAATTGATCATTCAAAATGGGTGTTCTTGCCCTGGTTAAAATCCTAGGCATTGGCATCCCTTTTAAAGTGAAATAATCAACAGGTTTCATCCACCCGGTATAGTTTTGTGTTTTGGGATAAGCATCAAACATGTTTTTGTAATAAGAGAAAATCTCTACATAGTTCGATGAGCTTGACACCCAATAGTTGTAGCGTTTTTTGTTTTGATTTTTGTATTTGGCAGGTGCATATTGAGCACGGACAACAAAGGCTACTTCAATGAATTTGACATTGTTTACATCATCGAAATACTGTCTTCCTGTGGCATATCCTAAAAACTCACCAGGCTGTGCATAGCGAATAATATTCTTTTCAGAAAACACTTCATAGAATGCTCCATGATTGGTTGCATCAGGGGAGGTTCTGAGTGATACTGACTTTTTACAAACTACCAATTGATTGGGCTTTGCAAATTGAACTGGAGCTGCGCCACCTCCTGAAGTATCTTTTTTAGCGTTGCTAATTACAATGGTTAAGAATTTTTGATAGTCGCTCGTTGAAAGTTCACTCTGTAAATCGTCTAACAGATTATTCTGATAGAGATTTTTGTATGCCTTTGATACATTATCCAAGTTGGTAACTGTTCTTGCAGTATCTAAAACTGATGATGTATTGGTCGTGTCCATACTCATCATCCAACTAATCCCTGAAGGATTCATCGCAGAACGTAGTGCCATGGCTTGACGAACATCCGGATTGTCATCAGCTTTGGATTGTGCATCGTTTTTATTGATGCCTGCAATCAAGTTTTTGCCCAAGCGGTAAGTCAAATAAATTCCACCCACCACCAATAGTCCATTGATGAGTTTGGATTGATTATTCTCAACCACTTGAATGATGCGTTCTTTAGTTCCTTGTTCTGCCATGGTTGTATGGTTTACAGCATACTTTTAATTTTCAATTTCACTAGAGGCATCTCAATCTTTTTTGAAATGGTGATGAGTTCCTGTAATGAGAAATTGTTTGCAATAGTTTGCAATGCTTTTTGTGCGTGTCGGGCTTCTTGGTCAGATGCCACCTTGACTGAAATATTTACATCTTGATTTGCCATGATTATGTGCTTGTTGTGTTTGTATTTGCTTGTGGTTGTGTGATGAAGTGAAGGATGCGCTGCATAGTGCCACGGTCTTTTTCAATCTCCGATAGCATCAAATACATCGTACCCAATTCCTGATTATTCAAGGATTGAATGAAAGAAGTAATCATCTCCAAAATGGTTTCACGTTGCGTGTCCTTTGGTTCGTTTTTACTTTCTTCAATTCCCTTTGCCTTTTCTTCATCCGTTCCGGCAAGGAAATTCATTGCTGCCCCAACGGGCGTATCGTTAAAGAATTTAGCAAGCCCAGGAAGTGCCATTCCAATAATGTTAGAATAGTACTCGACTTGCTTTTTGGCTTCAATCGTGTTCTGCATATCTTGAACTTGAAACTCCAAGTCCTCATTGATAGCTTGTAACTTTTGAAGCTCCGCACTCATGCGTTCCAGTTCACGAGAACGTTCCATTTCAGAGAACTTACGCTGCACTAGATCGTTGACTTCCGCTTCTCCAAGTCCAGAATAACCGGATAAGGATTTGGGAATATCTTCGTCAGCATCCGTCCATTGAAAAGTCTTTGACCATATCAAACTACCGGTTTCCAGGTCTTTGAATTCTACTCTTACCTTGTCAGGATTTTCAGATTTATCATAGCTTCGAACCAATTCCGAAAAGTTGGCAATGGTAGCTTGTTCAATGCAATTGAGCTTTTTACCGTTGCGATAAAAGCTTGCATTAAAAGCCACATTTTCGTGTCCCTGTTTCGGGAAGGTTTTTATCATCTTTTGGCTTACCTCGATGACATGATAAATCTTTTTCTTTTTCATTATTCCTTGACGATTTGTATGAATTCAATGATTGGATAGGTGTCAACCTTTTCCGGCAACTCAATTGCTATTAGCCCACTGAATTCCTCCAGGCCTTCTAGTGCGTTTTGAGCTGCTGTTATTTCTAAGCAATTGGTATCTGAAATGATTCGTGTTCCAATAGGAAGAACAGAAGCATTGGTGAGTAACAAATACTCATTGTATGCTTCAATTTCGTAGCGTTGTTTGGGGGATTGAGTCACCACAGTTTTGAAACTCTGTAACTGAATTCCTAGCTCACGCTGTTTGTATTGCTGATGGATATGATTTAGATGATCGAACATAACTGGTCAGGATTTGATTGTTCTTCATATTCATCTTCGTCTTCCATGGGATTTGGACATGAGCAGTCTTCTGTTTCATTCTCTGCAACAGGTTTTTCCTTTTGCACAGGTTCAGAAACAGGATTATTGCTTTTTACTTGCGGTTTTTCCACGCTATCAGTGCATCTGAGATATAAACTCACGATGTATGGAGCGAATATGTTTGAAGGGCAAGTGTCCAAGTAAACGCCAACTACCAATTGACCTGGTAGCAGGTTTACATCGAGCGATTGATATTCGTGAGTTTCCTCCGGTTCATAGAACGGTTGCGCTGCAACGGCAGCAACAATGGCTTCTTCTTTGAGTGAATTAAACGAGGCGGTGAACCAACCAATCTCAGGGATGAGTAAATCCGTTCCAATACCACGCACATGAACAGCCTTAAACCCGGTGCATCGTTTCAAATAAGATGGAACCTTATGCTGAAAACGAATGATTTGCCCAGGTCTATCAACTTGTAAGCGTATGATATTGTACCGTGTTACTCCCATAGATTGACTTATTTTTCATTGGTGAGCCACAGATATATTTTCACTTCATAGGGGTAGCCATAAGCTCCGTAACCATTTTCTGAGACTACTGGAACTTGACCGTCTGTAAAACGTCCTTCCACTGTACTTCCTGCAGCATCGAGTTGCTCCTCAAAGAAGAAGAACTTCTTATTGGGAGCAACCTGATTGCCACTGGTTAACAGTTTCACTTCATGCACATCCTCGAATACCTCCTGATTGTTCACTTTGAGCCCCAACAAGCAACCAGGTACGAAGCGTTCTTCAGGCACAGAAACATAAATGCCTCTGATGCGTGCGTATTGCTTATCGGTTTGTGCATTGAATCGAATTGCCTCACCCGGTTGAGTGACACGAACTCGAATCTGTTGAAACTTGTGGTTTTTCATGGTGAATTTCTCTTAATAGGATTACGCTTTGATTACAGCAGTACCACGAAGGATTGCCTTCAGGTATGAATGGTCAGGAGCATTTGCAGCCCACTCGATATTGAACTCGATGGATTGTTGGTCACGAATGATTTTTGGATTGTCCAATACCCACAAGCCTTTGAATGTATCCTTACCAGTGGTTTGGAACACTTCGCAAGAAGTATTTGGGATCAATACGGTTCCGTTGGCTTTGAACTCGAATTCACCGTCACGAACATAGTCCGGAACAACATCGTAGTTCACTGTGCCTGGAGAATCATTGCTGTCTCCAACACCACCTAACAATTGGATTCCGTATAAAAGGAAGTAATTTCCTTTTTCCAATTTGCCACTTGAAATGTTGCTTGTGCCAACAACTTTGTTGTCGTCATCTTTGAACATTTTAATGACTTTGGATCCGGTGATTGTTTTAACCACATAATATGCGGTATCAACAGCCTGCAAACTTTGGTTTGCCAATCCTTGTTGAATTTCTTTTGGAAGCATAGCGATACGCTTCTCAAACTCTGCACGAGAACGAGAGCCTGTGGCATTCGTTGCTACACGTGTTTGAGTTTGCATTTTGCGGAACAACTTCTTTTTTTCGTTGGGGCCGCTGAGGTCAAGTGCTTGCAAGAAATCGTCTTCTGACATTGCACCAAGCAAGTTGTACTCGCTGTTTTCGATTTGTCCGAGAGTTAACATGATACTGATGATTTATTTGATTTGTGAATTTTTAAATGATTTCGATGTAGGCTAAATCTTCCTCAGCAACGCCTTCTACCATGCGAGATGGTGTAGCGATATCTTCGGGATTAAATGCCGTTGGTGATGAAAGAGCAGGCAAGTCAGGATTGTAGCGTTCTACTGACAAATTCATTGGCTCACGGTACACAGTTGGTTCACCCAAGCCGTCTACACCGTTGAAGCTGAAATCAGCCAGACCTGCTAACAAGTCCTTTTTCAAAAACACTTTCACACCAGAAAGAAGTCCTGAAGCACCAACACCTGTTGCGAGCATTTTCATGTTCGGGTCTTTGAGCATCAAGTTTCCGGCTGTACCAACGCCCAATAGGACAATAGGTCGTGCCAGTGCTTTTGCATTGAATCCAGTTGCGGTTGCATCTACATTCAATACCTTATCAATCATTTTTCCGCCCACCGAGCCGATAACAACACCGCCAGTGAGCATAGCCAAGGTTTTGATTTCGTCCATCACAGCTTGGCTACTGATTTTGGTTTTTTTTGTTCTTGTTGCCATGGTTTGCGTATTTATTGATTATAAAAGTTTCATTACTTTGGGAGGCATACTTTTGTTTGTATGCGTTGATTTTGATGAAGTCCTAGACTTCGTTGTTTGACTTTTTGATTTTGTCGCAGTAGTTTTCTTTCTGCTTTTGTAGCCTGATAACCCAGTTGCTTTTTTCTTCGGCTTCACCATTTGATAAATACCAAAGGCCAGTAAACCGCCACCGATTACAGCAGGAACCGGATTCGCTTTGATAAAGCTCATAATGCCACTACCAGTAGATGTTTTTGTATCGCCAGCAGCAGGAGCATCTGTAGTAGGGGCAGCACTAGCGTCAGCAGTTCTCAAAGCCACAGCACTTGATGACGAAGGGTCTTCGCTCGCTTGAATTTCAGCAGCAGCGGCAGCAGCTCCAGGATCGGCTGCTACTTCACTGGTAAGTGAGTTCATATCCACGTTTTCATTCTTGCCGATTAGTCCGGATTCTTTCAAGATTTTAATCGTGGCAATAATTACTGGCGTAGCAGCAGCGATAACGGTTGCAGAAGCAGGATCACCCAAGTATCCCAACATTTGGTCTTCAACAATTCCACTTAGGTTTCCGGCACGACCTTTTAAAATGGCGTTCTTTAGTGCATCACGACTACCTTGAAGCTTGTCAGCAAAAAGCTTTTCAACTTTTGAAAGAGCATCTTTACTCTTTTGCCATGTTGCAGCATTGACACCTTTAGCAGCAGCTTGTTGCTGAGTACCATAAGCCCATTTTAATTTAGAAGCCATTTTACCCAAGTTGAGTTTCATAGCAAGTAAGAAGCCGCCACGAGCTGCAATAGATAATGGGTTGAATTTTACTACAGCTTTCACAGCTGCTTTTGCCGCTTGACCAACTTTTTGTCCAACCGTTTTTACCGTCTTTTTTACATTGGTAAAAAATCCTTTTACATTGATTCCACTTAAAGCCAAGTCATCAGGATCTAAGTCCATTCCATTCATGGTAGTCAGTCCGTTTCGCAAATTCAATTGCAATTCATTTTTAGAAAGAATATCCAAAGCTTCATTTCGCTTATCAGTGTACCAATATTGAATAGCATAATCCAACATTTTAATTAGTGCTTGCGGATCATCCACACTAGAAACCATGCTAGGGTTTTGTGCAATAGCATTGCGTGTTACTACTAAATTTTGATAAAGTTTATCCAGGTCTGATTGATTGGTTGTTGCACCTATGCCTGAAAGAGAGGTTGCCATTACTGCATCATAATGGTCGTTACTTGAAACGCCACTTAGCACTGCTACATTTATTCCTTTTAGATTCATAATATAATCCATTTTATCGGTGTATTTTTTCTCATAGTTGAATTCAGAAACAACAGCATCTATCACACAGTAATTATTTTCTCCTTTAATTGGAACAATAACATAGACATGTTGCCAGGAATCCTGATTGTACTTAGTAATACGAAAACTATGTGGTATTTTTAAATTGGTTAGAATGCTCGAAGCAAATATGCTCATACAATCACAATCAACTCCAGTAGAGCGTTCAGCCCAAGAGCGTGCTGGTCTGCGAAGTTGTTCAAGCCCACGTTTATCTAATTTGTATTGGATATAATTATAAATAAACTCCCAAATAGCCTGACAAGTTTCTAGGGTAGAAGGCCGCATGAGTAATGGAGCAATTCGCTTGGTGTCGTCAAGGTATTTCCAAACGACTTTCTCCATTAACTCAACAGTGTCCGTTACTTCACCATCATCAATAATGATGCGATCACGCTCATCAGGAGGAGGGAAATTCGGATTGAAACGGCTTCCATCCTTGATGGTTCGATAACCACTAGAAACTACTTTGCTTGGTATATGTTCGAGAGCCTTCATTAGATGAGTTTCGTTGGTTCAGATTGATAAAATAGTCCATTTACATAGGTGGTAAATGACATCTCCATTGGAATTCCAAGTTGAGTAATTAGATTACTTTTGTTTCCTGATTTAAAAGCAGTAATAACTGAGGGAATCTTTGAAATGATATTTGTTATTAGCCCTGATAGTGTCATCCAATTTATCTGTAATTCAATGGTATCTACCTTGGTAACACCAAGTGGTTTAATGATTATTTCTCTATTTTCTGCATTGGATTGGGAAAGCAATTTTCCATTACTTTTTACGCTGACCACTGGTTTTGTGATGGTAACTGTGTCTCGTGAAGGGTTATTGATAGCGACTTCTGTTCTAAATGTAAGTCCGCCTAAATTGATGGTATGAACACGTGGATTTACCAACAAAATAGTGGTTTGATCGCTTACGTTTTGCATTTTCAGTAACCTGATAATACCATAAACCGCAGCTGCGCCTAGTGTTATGCCAACCAATTTATTCATTGTTGTCAGCAGATTTTTCGTTAAAGAATTGATTGAGCTTTCGTGAGCCCGCGTCTAGGAGTTTCTTAACCACATATCCAGCAACAGCTGATGCAGAAGCATAAATAATAACAGTGGTCAGTCCTGGTAAAGTAATCGCCAGTAATAGGGGCTTAGCGGAAATCGCTTTTCCAACGCCACCGACAACACCTGAAACGGTCGTAAATAATGCAGTATGTGTGTGATGTTGCATGAAGTCTTGTATCGATTAGGATACAAACTTCTAAAATGAAAAACTGTGTAAAAGTCCTTTGAGGGTATGTAAAGGCCTATGTAATAATAAGGGGTTAATTGGTATCTTTAAGTGCTAATTAATTTAAAAATTAATTGGTAATTGAATAAAGTATAAAACGATACAAGGTTTCGTATATTACTCCATTTTAGTATGGCTAAGCGAAGTTTTGTTTTGTGTATATGCGAGTTATGTGTAATTTTAGCCGCAAACGCAGTTAAAACAAAAAGGCTCCGAATTTCG
>CAZBAP010000008.1:0-208046 GCA_964489795.1 uncultured Flavipsychrobacter sp. | reverse complement strand
AATTGAACTTTCGGTTCAATTTATCCGCCACTTCGCCAATGCGTTTCCCGTTATGGGTAAGTTTAAGACGACTATGAGAGACATTTTATACTTTATAATTTTGACTGCATTTGTTTTTGCCTCATGCAAAGACTATAAGACTCAAAAGAGCTTTATTGACGGTAAGCAAGTGCCTATTTTTAACTCACATAAAAGTCATGTAAATATCATAAGTTTAGACAGTGTATTCCTAGACCAAGAGTTTTATGCATGTATCGTTCAGACAAGTAAATCGTTAAATTTAAAACAGGTATATATTGGTACCAATCTAGACAACATCTGTGACTTTAAAAATTCGCTAGTTGACACAAATCTGAATCAACTTGACAATTGTTCAATCAAGCTTAAGACAATTGGCGATACAGCATATTTCGGTGTAACTCCTACTGAATCTAAAGACTATCTGTATAAAGTTGCTGTTCTATCAGTTGACGAAGAACTAAACTATTATCTAGACACTCTTGACATGAGGTTTTATGCGAGAGAGAAAACCAACCCATAACAGCACATTTGCAATAGGCGTGCAATTCGTCTCTGTTTGACGGGATTTTAGTGGTTGATTAATTCGTTTCCCTAAGCTACATTTGAGTATAAACGCACGCCCATCGCAAATGTGCCAAACGTTATGGGCAAGGCTATGGAGACACAACCCGACAGACAAAATCGGGTTCTTTTTGATGTTGTTTATTTAAGTTATTGCTTAAATAAACAAATTGACTAATTTTGCCCTATGGAAACAATTTCTTGTATAAGACTACAGGCGGACATTAAGCAAATCAACCGTTGTAAAGGTCGAGTTTCAGAACTGAATAATTCATTTGACTATCTATCGAATGGACTTGAATTGGCGGCTAATAATGTGAGACTGAAAATCCTGTTTCTACTTTATGAAGAAAAAAAACTTTGTGTTTGCGACATAAGTGACATACTCGGCATGACCATTTCGGCAATTTCACAACATCTGCGAAAACTCAAAGATAGAGGACTAATTGAAACGGTAAGGCAAGCACAAACTATTTTCTACTCTTTGACAAAAGAGTATGCTAAAATGCTCCAACCATTTTTCAAAATACTTGACGAAAACAGAATTTTGGAAACAATATGAAACCAGAAAATAAATTAATCGGTGCAGGACTTTTTACTGCAATTGCCGCTTCTATGTGTTGTATCACACCCGTATTGGCTCTTGTTGCTGGCACAAGCGGACTTGCTTCAACTTTCAATTGGCTTGAACCGTTCCGACCATATTTTATCTTTCTGACAATTTTGGTTCTTGGCTTTGCTTGGTATCAAAAGTTAAAACCTAAAAAGCAAATTGAGTGTAATTGTGAAACAGAAGAAAAACCAAAGTTTATTCAATCAAAAATATTTTTAGGAATTGTAACAGCATTTGCAATCATAATGCTAGCTTTTCCATATTACTCAATCATTTTCTACCCAAAAACAGAAAAGCAAATCATAATGGTTGACAAATCCAATATACAAAAAGTAGAATTTACGATTAATGGAATGACTTGTGCAAGCTGTGGCGAAATTGTAAATCACGAAGTAAATAAATTGAAAGGAATAATAAATTCAATCGCTTCATATGAAAATGGAAATGCAATTGTAGAATTTGACAACTCGAAAACAAATATTTCTGAAATCGAGAAAGCAATAAACTCAACAGGATATACTGTAACTGACAAAAAAGAAAATTAAAATGGAAATCATATTAGAATCAACAATAACTTGTCCCAACTGCGGACACAAGAAAGAAGAAACTATGCCGACAGACGCTTGTCAATATTTTTACGAATGTGAAAAATGCAAACAAGTTCTAAAACCAAAACAAGGCGACTGTTGTGTTTATTGTAGTTACGGAAGTGTGAAATGTCCCCCAATTCAGCAAGACAAGAAATGTTGCTAACAAAAGTCAAAAAAGCCAAGCTAGTAGAGATTTGACGCATTAACTGGCGCATTACTTCGTATGACAGTTTTACTGTAGGCTCAATTGTATTTCTTGCATTTAACATCTGTACTAAATAATAGCCTTAATGCCAAATTGCATTTTTTTGGAAATATACTATGGTTCTCCAAATTCATCCACAATAACTTTTACATGAGCAGGTGTTAATAAACGATTACCAGGCTTGTAACCTAAACTTTGAAGTATTGGCAACACCTTGTCATTTAATTTAATCCATCTGCGCAACTGTGCACTAGCACTTTTTTTTGATATGCTTGGGAAATACAATTGTGCGAGCTCCCCAAAGCCATAAGATTTGATTTTAAATTTGTCTTCCATATTCTAAAACAGTCTAAAGATTTATTAAAAAAGCCCTGGGATTTCCAGGGCTTTAAGTTTACATTGCCAATGTTAATCGCTGTCCAATCTTCTGCGATAATCGTAACATATCGTCACCGACTTTTTGGTCAACAATTCGAGCGTAATGTTGTGTACTCATAATGTTCTTGTGTCCAAGCATTCTACTTACACTCTCAATCGGCACACCATTCGTAAGTGTTACAGTAGTTGCAAAAGTGTGACGAGCTACGTGAAAGGATAAATTCTTTGTGATTCCACAGAGGTCTGCAAGCTCTTTTAAATAAGCATTCATCTTTTGATTACTTATGATAGGCAACACATGGTCATTATCCTTCAGTGCATCTAGAATTACATATTTATTGATGATTTGCATTGCGACCTCCAATAACAACACACTTGTTCTACCACCAGTTTTTTGTCTTCTCGTTTTAATCCAATAGCCTTGGGTGTTTTTCTCAATCTCTTTTTTACGGAGCTTATAGATGTCTATGTAAGCAAGGCCTGTATAACAAGAGAAAACAAAGAAGTCTCTGACTTTTACCAATCGGTCAATATCAGAAGTGAATTCCATGAGTGTTTTCAATTCATCTTCTGTGAGGTAAGGGCGATCTACTTCCTTCATTGCAAGGCTAATTCCAACGAATGGGTCTTTGAGTAACCAACCATGACGAAGACAGATGTAGGTGATACGTTTTAGGTTCTGCAAAAATTTAGTTGCAGTGTTGTAGTTACATCCTTTTTCTGTTTTCAGATACATAGCGAACTGTGTAATCATGAAATGGTCTACTGACTTAATTGGAACATCACTGGTCTTGTAATACTGTTTGAGGTAGTTGGCGAAATGATTTTTTGCTGCATTGTATTTCTGACAAGTAGCAACGGTACTTTCTTTACCGATTAACTTACGAAGCCCTTCGATATGTTCTTCCCATATCTCAATAATCATTTTAGGCTTGGCTGTGTTTACTCCGAGAACTGCATCTCTTACCATGGCCGGAGTAACGACATCGTGCATGGTAATTAAATCGGAATAACGCTGACGAGTACGAGTGAGAACAGCATCGATGTATTCATTGAATTCACGAGCTTCTACTGTTCTCCCTTTGAGACGAGAACGTTTGGCATCCCAATCATCGGGCTGCACACTACGTTGAAGTTGCATCACGAGGCGTTCCCCGTTGATGTTGATTTTCATAAGAACAGGAACTTCTCCGTTCTTCTTTGCTTTTGTTCTGCTGATGTAAATGACCAGCGAGAAATTGGCTTTTTGGTTTGACGACATTTGGCACAAAAATTAAGTTGTGCCCCCCTTTAAATGTTTTACAAAAATACGGAAACCAAGCGAAAAAACAATAACTAATTAATTGATTATCAGTCTATAATAGTCTAAATTAGTCTACTTGCTTGGTTTCTTTTTTGGCCTCTAAAAAAAAGAAACCCCCTTAGAAACCAAACCCATAGACTTTTATGGACTTTTTTAGAAAATGAAGAACAAAAAAAAGCGTGTAAAACCTTGATTTTACACGCTTTTAGACTGTTTTAGACAATCTGTTCGCGGAGAGAAAGGGATTCGAACCCTTGATACCCTTTGACAGGTATACACACTTTCCAGGCGTGCCTCTTCAACCACTCGAGCATCTCTCCTTTGAGGGTGGCAAAGGTAAGGAGTTCGGGTTAGATATTTAGATATTATTATTTTTCGTGTGCGTGCATTTATGAGGCGAAGATCAGGGCGGCATTTGCGGTAGTCACGGCTGCTACATGCTCAGGGGTACACTCCTTTATATCGGCTACTTTTTGTGCTATAACAGGTATAAAGCTGCTCTCGTTTTTTCTTTTGCCCCGGTAAGGCACAGGTGCCAGGTAGGGTGCGTCGGTCTCCAGCACTATGTGCTCCAGTGGTATCTCTTTTACTATCGCCGGCAGGTCGCCCTTGGGGTAGGTCACCACGCCACCTATACCTAGGTAAAAGCCCAGTGCTACAATGCTCCTGGCTTCATCCATAGTACCGCTGAAGCAATGGAAGATGCCTTTCAGTTTGCCGTTCTGTTTCCTCCGTACTATATCTATACAATCCTGTGTAGATTCCCTGCTATGTATCACTATTGGCAGGTCATACTGCAGCGCCCAGTCTATTTGCGTCTCAAATGCTTCTTTCTGTTCGGCTATATGGGTCTTATCCCAGTAGTAGTCCAGGCCTATTTCGCCCACGGCATAAAACTTTCGTTTGCCCAGCCATTCGGCTACTATGGCCAGTTCCAGCTTGTAATGCTCTTTTACGTAAGTAGGGTGCAGGCCCATCATAGGCAGGCAGTTGTCCGGCCATTGGTCTGCAAGTTGTAGCATGCCGGCTATAGTGCCGCTGTCGCAGTTGGGCATATACATTTTCGTTACACCGGCTTCTATCGCACGGGGCACCTGCATTTCATCGGCCATCAGTCGTTCATCGTATAGGTGCGTATGTGTGTCTGCAAACATAATAATGCAAAGGTACTTCTTTGGAATTTGGTTTATGATATAGCGCTCTCAGTTGGTCAGTGTCTTCAGCTTCCAGTTCTGCTGCTTGCAGTATTCAAGCACTATTGGCAGTGCGTATTGCATCCTGTCCCACGCCTTTTCGCTGTCATGAAACAATACTATGCTGCCCGGCTTTATATTGTTAGTTACATTATGTGCGCATTGTTCAGGGGTTATACTTTTATCAAAGTCGCCGCTCAGCACGCTCCACATAACTATTTTCCATTTGGGTTCGGCCTGCATCATCTGCCTGGCTACAGAGCGCTTTATCCTGCCATAGGGCGGCCTGAACAACCTGCTGCTGATATGGCCGGCTGCTTTCTCAATATTAGTGATGTATACATCATCTGCCGTCTTCCACCCGTTCAGGTGGTTGAAGGTATGGTTGGCCGTTGCATGCCCCTTTGCCAGTACTTCGTTGTACACTTCAGGGTGCCGGGTCACATTTTCACCTACGCAGAAGAATGTTGCTTTGGCATCGTACCGCTCCAGTTGCTCCAGCACATAGGTAGTAGCTTTCGGGTTAGGTCCGTCGTCGAATGTAAGGTACACAACCGGCTCCTGCTCCGCGGGCATATCCCACACCAGCCCCTTGGGCAGCAGGCGCCGCAACCACCACCTTGTCCTTACCTGGTAAGTAACCATATTGCAAACCAACGAAAAAAAATTAAGATGCCGAAAATACGCCCGGCGCGGCAATGCTATATGCTATAGCCGCTGTACAAATCAGGCCGCCGGTATCTTTTTCTGTAGCGTCCATCTATGCCCGAACGGATCCGTTACCGTGCCCTGGCGGTATCCGTATTCATAGTCCTGCATAGGGCTTGTGGCTTTAGCGCCTGCCGCCACTGCTTTTGCCATCAGTTGGTCGGGCTCAGGTACAAACAACCCTATAACTACAGATGTTCCGTTTAGTGTTCCCGTGCTCAGTTCTTTGTTGCGTTCATTTTCCTGGTGCATATGAAACAGTGTGTTGTCTATTGCCATTTCTGCCACATGTACGCTGCCATCAGGGTTGCTCCACCTGCGCAGTTCCACAGCCCGGAATGCCGCAGTATAAAATTCGATCCCCATGGCTACGTTTTCCAGGTACAGTGTTGGCGCAAATCTGGTTTGTTCGTTTGTCATAACATGCAGTATTGTGGTAAAAAATAATACCACCCGATAGGGTGGTATTACAAATGTATGAAAACAGTATAATGTTATTTATTCCATGCAGATGGATCGCTGCCATCAGGCTCGTAAAACCCAAAGTCATTAGGCACATTGGTGGCGGTATCTATTACCTCGTAGCGCATAGATATAGAACCATATTGGCCATAAGTGGTATTTGAATAGGCATACCCCACACCAAACACTAATTTACCTTCCAGCTGCTGATTAGGAATATACAGTGTATCGCCATGTACATAACCCCTTATAGGGTTAACGAAGTAGTTATAGAAATTTTTAATAACAACCTCTGTAATATCACTGCTTTTTTCAATAGCTATTGGATATTGCGCCGCGTTAGTGATGCTTCCCTTCTCAAATACATACCAGTTACCTATAAATTTGTCGCGGGCCACTGTCTCACAGTTAGAGCCTTCATAGCCCGACGGGCATATACATTTTCCTCCGTCACAAACGCCACTGTGCGCACATACTATGGTTTTGCACTTATCCCTGTTACACGATACATAAATACTTGAGAAAGCAACCGCAACAGAGGCCAAAGCAGTGATCACTATTTTTCTTAAAGGGGTCATCATCAGTAGTCAAATGTTTTAATGAGCATAAAGGTAAAAAAACAATTATAAAAGTACAATAAAAACACGGTTGCGTATTATCCTACTTTTCAGCTGTTTTTTACAAGGGATAAATATATTCTATAACGGGCACTAAACTATAAAAAGCAAAAAATATTTTTTTATGCTATTTCTCTGAATCCTGTTTGTATGCCTTAATACCTCTATATATAGCCAGGGCCACTTCATACTGTCCTTTTTCAGAATTCAGGTAGGCTTCTTCTTCAATATTGGTGATAAACCCGATTTCCACCAGCACACCCGGCATGGCGCTGCCGGCCAGCACTTCCAGGTTCATTTGTTTCACACCCAGGTCGTCCCGGCCCTGTGCCGCAAACTGCTCCTGTATACGGCTGCCCAGCGATATGCTCTTGTTGAGGAAGGCTTGTGTGTACTGGGCTATAATTATCTTGGTTTGCGGGTCACTCTCATCCAGCAGGCCGGTTTCGTTGGTCACATTGTCGCTGTATTCGCCTATTGCTTCTTCTTTCTGGTAGTTGCGGTGCAGCCCCAGTACATAAGTTTCCACGCCGCTGCGCTTGGTCACATGGTGGGTTATATAACGGTATACCGGCACCTTTACACTCTTATGATGCCGTATCACGGTTTTATACCCCTCTTTTACCCTTGTTTTGGTAAATGGGGTGGAGTTTACGTGTATGGCTATAAAAAGGTCTGCATTCGCTTTATTGGCTATCTCATGGCGGTCCACCAGGCCGGGATAGGTATCAGTAGTGCGGGTATATACTATGTCCATATCCTTCATACTGTCAGAGAATATCTTGCCCAATTTCAGTGATACAGCCAGTGTTATGTCTTTTTCCATCGAAATAGCGCCTCTTGCCCCTATATCTTTGCCGCCATGTCCTGCATCAATCACTATTTTTGATATCTTCTTGCCTTTTGCAGTACTTATAATTGGTACAGATACAAGCAGTAAGAAGGCCAATATAATTTTACTACGCATAATTGTGTTTCACAAAAGATTAAATATACAAACTATTCAAACCGCAGTCAAATTCCTATTTTTGCTGCGTTAATGAGCCTGCGCGGTAAATTTATTTCAAAATTTCCATCCATCCATTGCTTTACATGCAGTATCGCGATCATTTTTATATTCTTTATAACAAATGACGGATATTGCCAATCTGACCATTCCGGTGCCGTTTACTCTACTATGACGGGTAAGGATTCAGTGAGATCTGCAAACGACACGATAAAATTTTCTAACGGGTCACCAGCTATTGACAGCATAAAAAATGATACCACCGGCGATGCAAAAGATACTTCTAAAAGAAGGCAGATGGAAGCCGCCCTTGGTATACACATATCTAAAGACGCATTGCCGTCTGTGGTCACGGCATCGGCGCAGGACTCTGCCGTGCTGGATATGCGGCACAACCTTTTTTATCTCTACCGAAATTCGAAAGTAAACTACCAGGATGTGCAGCTGGATGCGGGGCAGGTTACCTATGAGCAGGCAACAAGTATTATCACTGCCGCGCCCTATACCGCCGTCAGGGATACAGGGGTGAAGCAAACCTTTACGCAGGGAAAGGATAAATTCACCTACGATTCAATGCAGTATAATTTCAAAAGCAAGCGTGCCATTGTGCGGAATGTACATTCACAATATGGTGAAGGCTTTGTATTCAGTGAGCAGGTGAAGCGCAATCCCGACCAGACAATTTACGGGCTGCATAGTATATACACTACCTGTGCGCTGGATACTCCGCATTTTGGTATTACGGTGAAGAAGATGAAGGTAATACCCAATAAGCTTATCATATCCGGCCCCTGCAATATTACTATAGAGGGGGTGCCTACTCCTTTGTTTCTTCCGTTCGGGCTTTTCCCTATTTCGCAAAAGCAGCGTTCGGGTTTTGTGCTGCCCACCTATACGGTGGAGCAGCAGCGTGGTCTTGGGTTGCTAAATGGTGGTTACTATCTCTACATGAGTGACCATGCAGACCTGCTTACCCAAACCAATATATACACAAAGGGCAGCTACTCCATAAGCGCCATGAGTACGTACAACACCATTTATCGGTATAGGGGAGTGCTGCGCCTGTCTTACGCATACAACAAGACGGGTGAAGACTTTGAGCCGGGCGCGTCCATCACCAAGGATTTCATGATCAACTGGTCGCACAACTCGGATGGCAAGGCCATACCGGGGCAGAGTTTTTCGGCATCGGTGGAGGCGGGTACCTCGTCATTTTATTCAAATAACAGCTACGACCCAAACCAGATACTCCGCAACCAGTACCAGTCGAACATCAGCTATTCCAAGAACTGGCAGGGCAAGCCATTTGGCCTTACAATAAGCGCCCTGCATAACCAGAATACCGCCACCAAACAGGTGAATGTGACCTTGCCGGCAATAAACTTTCACGTGACCCAGATCAACCCTTTCCAGAAGAAAAGCAGGATCACACCCAAGTGGTACGACAAGATCACTTCCAGTTATACTGTGGACATACTGAACCGCACTACCTTTTACGACAGCACGTTCAGTTTTGAAAAGCTATCCATGGATAAATTCCTGACGGGAATACGTCATTCAATACCTGTTAGCGCGTCTTATACTATAATGAGGTACGTGAATATGTCTTTCAGTGTGAACTACAACGAATACTGGCTTACAGACCGCATATACCAGCAATGGAGCAATACAGACAATAAGATAGACAGTGTGGAGTCTCATGGGTTCTACACCGCCCGCGATTTTAATGCCGGCGTCAACTTCTCTACACGCATCTATGGCATGAAGCTGTTCAAGCATGGCAGCCTGCGTGGCATCAGGCATGTGCTTACGCCGTCGCTCGGTTTTTCGTATCATCCCGACTTTGGCTCGTCGCCGTTCAATTATTATTATAAAACCCACCTCGATTCTTCTACTTCACCACTTACCTATACCTATCTGTCGCCTTATGTAACATCTATAGTGGGTGTGCCGCCGCTGGGCAAGGCCGGTCTGCTCACTTTTGGCGTTAACAACAACCTGCAGATAAAAGTGCGCTCGGCAAAGGATACCGTTTCCGGTTATAAGAACATAACATTGATAGATGCCCTTGGCGCCAATATCTCTTACAATCCCGCCGTCGATTCGTTTCAGTGGAGCAATGTGGGGCTGAACTTCCGTACCAACATCCTCGACAAGATCAACCTCAGTTCATCGGCCACATTCGATCCTTATGCGTTCGATTACAACATTGGCCGCAGACTGCCGCAGACAATGCTGGACAAAGGCAACGGGCTGGCAAGATTTACCGGTGCATCGGTGGCGTTTGGGGCTAACTTCCATTCTAAGGCGAAAGACGGCGCTAACGCTACTAACAGTGAAGAATACGGCAGGGTGATGCGCAACGGCGGGTATAACGATTATGTGGACTTTAATGTGCCCTGGAGCTTCAACATTAACTACACCCTTTCTGTAAACAAGACCTACAATTCCATTTCTAAAAAAGATACCCTCATTCTCAGTCACAGTCTTACCCTTGCCGGTGAGCTACAGATAACCAGCCGCTGGAAAGCATCGGTAAACACAGGGTATAATTTTGACATACACCAGCTTACGTTCACCTCCATCGATGTGTACCGCGACCTGCACTGCTGGCAGATGCACTTCCAGACCTTCCCCTTCGGCCCCCGAAAGAGTTTTAACTTTACGCTCAATGTCAAGTCTTCGATACTCCAGGACCTGAAACTGGTGAGGAGGAGGGATTACAGGGATTCGCCAAACTAACGGTAATAGTGCTTTGTGATGGCAATAATGAATCCGGCGGGGTTCATTGTTTTTGATTATTTTTGCATCGTTTCAAATCAAAAAATAAATAATTTTTCATATGGCTATTGTTGATCTTGTAATGCCGAAAATGGGTGAAAGTATCATGGAAGCTACTGTGCTTAAATGGCATAAAAGCCCCGGTGATCAGATTAAGATGGATGAGACGCTGCTGGACATCGCTACAGATAAGGTGGATAGCGAGGTGCCATCTACCACTGCCGGTACGGTTACTGAGCTGCTTTACAAAGAGAATGATGTAGTGCCTGTGGGGGCGGTGATAGCAAGAATAGAATCAGGTGGCGGTGCAGCGGCTGCCCCGGCAGCGGCACCCGCAGCAGCGGCCCCCGTAGCGCCATCGCCGGCGGCACCTGCGGCACCTGTGGTGCAGGCCGCCACACCCGCGCCTGTGGTTGAGAACAGCGGTAACCGGTTTTATTCGCCATTGGTACTCAATATTGCCGGTAAAGAAGGCATCAGTATGACCGAGCTGGAAAATATCCCCGGTACCGGGGCCGAGGGCAGGGTGAGCAAGAAGGATATACTGAACTATGTAGCCAACAGGGGTGGCGCGCCCGCGCAGCCGGCAGCACCGCAGTATCAACAGCCTGTTACAGCACCCGTGCAGGCAGCGCCGGTGCAGGCGCCTGCAACACAGGTAAGCGCGGCACCGGTACAGCCGGGAGGTAATGTTGAGATCATAGAGATGGATCGTATGCGCAAGCTCATCGCAGACCATATGGTGCGTAGTAAGGCCACTTCGCCACACGTTACCAGCTTCACAGAGGCTGATGTGACCAATATTGTAAAATGGAGGGATAAAGTAAAAGGAGACTTCGATAAGAAATATGGTGAGAAGATCACATATACTCCTATTTTCTTCGAGGCTATCGTGAGGTGCATCCGCAAATACCCGATGATCAACTGTAGCCTTGATGGGGACAGGATCATATTGAAAAAGGATATAAACATAGGTATGGCTACCGCGCTGCCATCCGGCAACCTGATAGTGCCTGTTATAAAGAATGCCGATACCAAGAACCTGCTTGGCCTGTCTAAAGACGTAAATATGCTGGCAAATGCTGCCCGCAACAACAAACTGAAGGCTGATGATACCCAGGGAGGGACTTTTACCGTTACCAATGTAGGTACTTTTGGCAGCCTGATGGGTACGCCTATCATCAATCAGCCCCAGGTGGCTATACTGGCGCTTGGTGTTATCAAAAAGCGCCCTATGGTGCTGGAAACCGAGCAAGGGGATGTGATAGCTATAAGGCACATGATGTATTTATCGCTCAGCTATGATCACCGAATTGTTGATGGGTCACTTGGCGCAAGTTTCCTTACGGCGGTTGCCAACGAACTTGAGGCGTTCGATGTAAATCGCTCGTATTGAGTTTACTGTCTTAAAAATTTTTTAGAACCCACTATCGCCCGGCTGCAAACCGGGCGATTCTTTTTAGCAGATAATTTCGCTCCGTGTACCAACATGTTTGATCTGTTTTGTTAGTCATACTCATGCACAATTGAAATAGCCGCATAAACAAAACGCGGCGAAAAATGAAACTTAATTTGCCGCTGACGGCAGAATGAGAGAAAATGCAGCACGCTACATATACGCATCATTTCCGGATAAAAAAAGGTTAATTTTTTTTTGTGCAAAAAAATATTTTCGCAAACTGTTTTTTTAAGAAAAAAAATATTTTTCTGATTTCTTGGATTTGTGGGCAGGAAATTTTATTACAGACATTTTCAAATGATGATATGCGCTGTAATGCTTTACTGTGGCTTATTTCGGATGGTTATGTTGTTGATATGTTATGTTTTTTTTGCGCAAAATTTTGCGCGAAAAAAAAACTGTTTGTTAACGAGGTGCGAAAAGCGCGTGTAGCAAAAAAGGGTCCAAACTTTTTAAACGGCATTCTGTAAGTTTTTTTAAACAAACAATAGTGAAATCATTTTTTTTTTCAACAAAATGTTATCAATTTCGTCCTCCTGCTAAAAACAAGCTATAAACCTGGTAAAGTGAAAAAGAGTTGAGGTACTCCTTGAAAAAATAACTAACTTAGGTGATGCGGTGAAAATGTCAGTGAAGAAAAAGCATGAAGATTTTTTTTTGTTGAAATAATTGCCGTTTAGAAAAAAAATTGAATTAACTTAGTGAACGTTGTTTCATAAATATGGATAAGCATCTTTACAATACTACTAATAATGTTTTAACCGAAGCAGAACAACTATGGGAAAAATGTTTGAACATAATTAAAGACAATGTTAACTGGCGTACCTACCAGACATGGTTTGAGCCGGTGAAAGCAGTTGGTCTTGCAGATAACGTACTTACATTACAGGTGCCCAGCCAGTTTTTTTATGAGTGGCTCGAAGAACATTATGTAGAACTGTTAGGAAAAACAATAAAGCGGGTGCTTGGCCGGGTAGGCCGCCTCGAATACAGAATTATGATGGAAAGCAGCTCGTCGCAGCGCAACCCTGCTTCCATCAATATGCCGGGTAGTACTTATAACAAACCGTCAAAAGACAACAATTATGTAGATATGCCGCTAAAATGGGATGATCCGCATAATATCAAAACGCCGTACGCTATACCGGGCCTTAAGCGCATGCAGATAGACCCGCAGTTGAACGCAAACTACACTTTCGAAAATTATGTAGAGGGTGATTGTAACCGTGTGGCCCGGTCTGCCGGTATACACGTAGCTCAGAAGCCCGGGGCTACTTCTTTCAACCCGCTGGTTATTTTTGGCGGAGTAGGGTGGGGCAAGACTCACCTTGTGCAGGCTATAGGTAACGAAGTGCGCAGGTTGCACCCCAATAAATCAGTGCTGTATGTGAGCGCGGAGAAATTCATCAACCAGTTTATAGATCACTCAAAGAATAATGAAGTAAATGACTTCATACATTTTTATCAGCTTATAGATGTGCTGATAATGGATGATATTCACCTTTTCGTTTCTGCCCTCAAAACGCAGGATGTTTTCTTTGCCATATTCAATCACCTGCACCAGAGCGGCAAGCAGATAATACTTACCAGTGATACCGCCCCCCGCGACATGGAAGGCATGCAGGAAAGATTACTCAGTCGTTTCCGCTGGGGGCTCAATGCCGATATACAGGCGCCGGACTATGAGACCCGTCGGGCTATACTGCAGGTAAAGATGCGGCAGGAAGGCCTGGAGATACCGGATGAGGTGGTAAAGTACGTAGCCTACAATGTGCAGAGCAATGTGCGTGAGCTGGAAGGTGCGCTCATAGCCCTCTTCGCACAGGCTACCCTGAATAAGAAAGAGATAGATATAGACCTCGCAAAGCGGGTGATGAAGAATTTTGTGAAGACCGCCGCCCGCGAGATGACCATCGATAATATACAAAAGCTGGTTTGCGACTACTACCATGTAGCCTACGACCGCCTCCTTACCAAAACACGTAAGCGTGAGGTGGTGCTGGCCAGGCAGATAACCATGTACTTTGCCAAGAAGTTTACCAAGCAATCGCTAAAGACCATCGGCGACCACTTTGGCGGCTTCGATCATACCACGGTCATCCACTCGTGCCAGACGGTTGAGAACCTGATGGAAACTGATGCCGAATACAAGGAGAACCTGCTGGAAATACAGCAGAAAGTACAGCTTGCCAGTATCTGATTTACAGCTACCGGTGGGCTCGATATTAGTCAAAGATATATTTATAAAACGGACTGATTTTAGGGAGTTGAGATTTGTAGTTTAATACAATATCCTTAACTTTGCAGTCCCTTAAAAAGGTAAAGTCATTGTGAGGTATAGCTCACAGCCGGTTATGGTGAGGTGGGAGAGAGGCCGAATCCACTAGTTTGCTAAACTGGCATACGTAGTTAATACGTATCGAGGGTTCGAATCCCTCCCTCACCGCTGATACAGTTATCAGATTTTTGGTAACTGTATTTTTATAAGTAAAGGTTAGCAGGCAACTGCATCCGGGGAGTAGCGCAGGCCGGTAGCGCACCTGGTTTGGGACCAGGGGGTCGCAGGTTCGAATCCTGTCTCCCCGACTAAAATGAGAGCGGGTGCGCAGAGCGAGAGCGATGCCACCCGTTCTTATTTTTCCCCTTTCAGCCTGCTGTAGCTTTTTTAGCTAAGACGGCTCCGCTCCCGCTCTCATACTCGCTCTGAATTTGCTTGTTTGTTCCCGTTTTTACTTGTTTCTCCACAAAGATTCCTGTTTTTGGGTTCGAATCCATTTAGTATTTTTGTAAAATGCAATACAATTATAAGATCATGTTGCACAAAGAGCCCGATGGCGGTTATACTGTAATAGTGCCGTCATTGCCCGGGTGCATTACTTATGGTGAAAATGTAGATGAAGCTATTGCAATGGCAAAAGAGGCAATAGACATCTATATCGAAGAATTGCAAAGCAGAGGAGAAGCTATTCCTGATGATAGCAACATACTGGAGTATTCGATAAATCTGGAACGTGCGTGAAACTGTCTCCAAACTATCTTATCAAATTACTGGAAAAAATGGGTTCCTATATAAGCGTATAAATGGGTCTCACCAGGTTTATCACAATCCAGCAACTAATAAGACCGCTATCGTACCTGTTCATGGCAACAGAGATTTAAAGAAAGGAACTTTTTTTGCCATACTTAAGCAGGCAGGTATTCAGTATGAATAGTTCGAAAGTTGTGCAGCCACCCCGACTAAAATGAGAGCGGGTGCGCATAGCGAGAGCGCTTGCCATACTTCGCTTTTTCATTTCCCCCTTTGCCTCAGTTCTTTAAGGTAGTAGTACCGGGTTTTTGTTTGTGAAAGGCTAAAAACCTTGTAACTTTATATTATGTCTCATCTTAAAGAAAAACCACAATTTAGCAAGCGTATTTTCTGGGATGTGAATTTTGACACCCTTGATTATGACAATAAAGCTGCATTTATCATAGAGCGTGTCTTTGAGCGTGGAGATGTTCCGGATATACGTGCCTGCAGAAGATATTATGGTGATGATAGTATAAAAAAGGTACTCACTAATGCCAAATGGCTTTCTTTGCAAACTATATACCTAGCCAGTGCAATACTGGACAATGAACTAACAGAATACAGATGTTACAATACAGCACTGTCGAACCCGGAACACTGGAGATATTAAAAAAGCTGATGGCTTTGCCGGCGATAGACAATTTCTATCTTGCCGGAGGAACTGCCTTAGCGCTCTATTATGGTCATAGGTTATCGGTTGATATTGATCTTTTTTCTACTACTGATTTTAATACAGATACAATACTGCCTGCTCTCGAAAATGAATTTCCTGATTTTACCTATAGCAAGCCCGGCCCTGTGGGGTTGTTTGGCTTTATTGGTGATATTAAAACAGATTTTGTAAGGCACAATAATTTCTCACTGATTGGTCTTCCGGTTATCGAAAACGGGATCAGGTTGATAAGTACTGACGATATTATTGCTATGAAGGTTGCAGCCATTTTAAGACGTGCCGTAAAAAAGGATTTCTGGGACATAGCTGAATTACTGGATCATTATACAATGGATGAACTTGTTAATTGCTACAATAAAAAATATCCTAACCATCAGTTACTTATTTCCATCCCGCAGGCATTGACCTATTACGTCGATGCTGAAGATAGCGAAGACCCGATAAGCCTTAAAGGCCAGACATGGGAAAGTGTGAAAAAGAGGATAAATAATAAGGTTAACAGTTATTTAAAGTAAACTGAGCACAGCCGGAGGTTCGGATCCAGTCATCCAGACTAAAATGAGAGCGGGTGCGCATAGCGAGAGCGATGCCACCATCACTACATACGCACACTGGCTGTGGCATAGCCGGTGTACGTTTGGCAATGTTTTGGCACCATGAGCCGCAAAGTATCTGATGGCTTCGTTTTTTGTGCCATCTGTATTACCCCTGCTTAAAACGCCGCCGTGATGGCCTGCTGGTAGGCCCGGGCCACCGTAGCGGTGTCGTCGCCGGTTTCGCCGCAGCAGTCGGAGAGCACACAGGACACAATAGAATCATAGAGCCATATAAAGCCCCCGTCTATCAATGTTTTCCATCCTGCCAGGGTACTGGTTATATCTGCGGGGCATGCGCCGCCACTATTGTATGTATTAGCACATCCGCCACTTAGCGAGTAGCCGGTGCATTGCGGTGCGCTGCCCCACCACGGCTTGTCGCCGAAAAATACGGCATCACCTGTTTTGAACTGCTTGCCCGGGCCCAGGTCGAGCGGGCCATTGCAGAAGAAAAAGAATGTTTCGCCGCCATTCATCGTCTGCATGGCCAGGTCAGCATTGGGATAGTTGCCCTGGCGCAGCATATTACTCCAGTCGGCTTCGCCATACATAGCCACGTTGGGTGTTGTCACTACACTACTGCTTGGCGCCGGGGGCGTGGCATCAGAGTTCCACCACCCCGCAGACTGGTTTGTAGCCAGGCCCGGAATGAGGTACGTATTGCCTTTCGCATTAGTTATCATCGTCCTCCAGTATTGCGGGGTGGTGATATAACTGCCGCCTGAGTAACACTGCAGGTGAATGGCGCTCACAAAGCCGCTACCCCTTGCCTGCAGCAACTGGGTATACGTGTCTGACCATTGCTGGGCGGGATATTCAGAGTATGGGCAGAAGGTGACGCTGGCATAGCCTATATTGCCCAGCATCAGGCCAAAATTGACCATAGTAGGCGTGTCGAGGTAGTCTTCGTTGTCAAAGTCTATGGCGTCTATATCGCCCCCGGCGGCTACCATGGCGGCTTTCAGCGCGGCAAAGTTGTTATACAGATTGTTGCCCGGGCCGGGTACTCCATTGGCCACCCATTGGCTGATGTTCTGAAAGTCGTGCGTGCCGCCCGCGCCTACCGAAAAGATGACTGTTGTACCGGCCTTCCGTAGTTGCGCCAGTCGTGCCGGAAGGTCCATCGTTTCCAGTTCGTAATAGACCCCGTTTGTAACAAAGGGCGTATTGTTCAGAATAAGGTTGCCGTCAAGATTTACATGCACCGACCATACTACGATGGCCGAGTACTGCGCTTTGAGAAAGTTGTTTACTGCCTGCTGCTGGCCGAATGCGAATGCGCCGCCTGCATAGATGCGTGTTTGTGTGCTCATAATATCGGTTGTTGGGTTTTAATTGAAAAGATCGGGTTATGTGTTACTAGCCCGCGCTTAAAGATATGGCGGCTATACAGCCACGCAATAGCTATTTATGGCTATTGTTTTTCTGCCCGTTTCTTATATATTTCCTGCGCCCTGCATACAATAGCGCGGCTGCGTGTGCATGTAGGCCATAGTTACTGCACGGCTACAGGTGTCATTTCTATCACCTTTTGGGCATCCACAGCCAGGTAATAAAACTTGTTGTTGAAGCCCGGCGTAACAATGGAGGGAGATGGGATAGTGACCACTTTACCCTTATTCAAGACGACGGTCTTTACTATTTCCTCCCCGGTACGGGCATCGCGCCAAAGCACGCGCTCGCCTTCTGCCTCTATGCACTCGGTACCTATGATCTGTCGATCTTCTTTTCCGGCTACTGCTGCCCAGAAGGAGGCCATATGTATTTGATCCATTTCCCATTCTATTGAGAAACCTTCTGCGGGGTCAAATCTTATACCGGCTACTTTATTGGCAAGCTGGTCTGCCACATAGACCCTGTTGTTGTCAATGTCCAGCGCCGGTTTAGACCATTCCTGGCTTCTCTTGGAATCGGGGAAGGGTACAATGCTGAAAACTTTCGCGCTGTTGAAGCGGTTCACGGCAAACACTTCGGCGGGCTGGGTGGACTCCAGGAAATTTGTCTGGAAGATGAGCCAATCGCCGAAAATACCTACTGCTGTGCCGGGCTGCGCCTTTCCGGTTACGTAGGTTACCGGCCCCCACGTTGCATCCGGCTTTATGGCATCGCCAGTAAACAGGTAGCGCCACAGTCGGGTTATACCGAGGAAGTAGATGTAGTCGACCCCATCCCTGCGCTCGCAGGTAAGGCGGCCCAGGCCGGGCTCACTGGTTTCTATCACATCCAGTATGTCCAGGTTGTGTGGGTTTATGGCCACTATGTATGACGGCACACTATTCACCGCCACGCTGCGCAGTTTTGATGCGGTAGCAGGTACACCTGTTTCCATGCTTTTGGCAAAGATGATACCGTCGGGCGCTATATCGAAGCCATTGTAGGCCGCGCCTCCCTGGCCTTCATGCTGCGGCAGGGTTATCACCGTATGCGCCCCTGTTTCGGGGTCTATCTTTGCCAGCAGGTAGCCCGCAATGGCATATAGCTGACCGTTGCCATGCACTGCCATTACGCCCGGCCAGTCCCACTGATCGGGATTATCTACCGTGAGTTTCACCCGCCATATCTCTTCAAGCGTGTGCGCGTTCAGTTTGGCCACATAGGCGCCATCTGCACTGCCTACTTTACCGCCGTACACAAACAGTTCATTACTATTGCGGGTAACAATGTTATAAGGCTTTACATAATCGCCCACAGACTCCCGCGTATCTATTTTTACCTTATCGGCACCGGCTATGCGCTGCACGGTATGGGTGTGTGGAAAAAGCTGCGGACGCCCTTCTGAGAAATGCTCAAAGGGCGACATAGTGTTGTAAAATGAGCCATTGGTAGCCCCGGGAATCATTTCAACCGGAGGCAATGGCAGTGTGTTTTTTTTCATGGTTTTTAGTTTGATGGTTCTACAGTCTACATTGATACTGACAATATACAAAGTACAAAATATAAAACGATCTTTTCAATCGATGGACCGGGTATTCAGAAAGGGTCTGAAGTACGCACTATCTGTTTAGGAAGAATACAGACAGCAGGGGGCGGCCATTTTTATCTGTACACACTCTCTCTTACTAAAGTAAGAGGGCAGCTACAGCGCGGAATGCGATGCTACCATCACTGCATCCCTACGCTGGCTGTGACATAGCCGGTTAGCTTTTGCAGTGTACTTGGTGACGAACCCGTAACGTAATCTACCTCCAGCAGGAGCCGCGACCCGGCTGTAACTGCCGTTGAAAGGCCGGTTACGCTGCCCGTCAGCGCTTCAGGGTAGATGCATATCCCGCCGCACAAGGTAGAAAGGTTGAGTGTAACAGTGGCGCCCGCTACAGGGTAATAGGGAGCCGAGCCTATGATCGAGCCGCCAAGCGGCGGATATACATACAGCGTTGCCTCCAGCGTATAGGACGAGGCGTAAAAGGTAAAGAAAGTAGTGGTGGTACTGGCTATTTTAAAAAATACGGAAAGCGATGTGATGGTACCGCTGAACGGTATAGGGATACCCACCTCAGGCTCGGTGCCAGAAGCATCTATGTAAGTGCCGGCATTGATATTTACCCATTGGTTTTTACCGGCGCCAAGGCCTACAAGCGCCACAGAATCCCGAGTGCCAACAGAAGTAGTGGTAAGGGATACAGGGTCGATCGATGCCATGGGTATCACATACTTGGGCGTTGAAGCCGATGCAGTCCATGTGCCATCGCCCCGTAGGAATGTGGAGGAAGAAGCTGTACCCGTGCCCAGGTTGGCAGGATTGATCACAGCGGTACCGGCATTGATGGCGCTTACCACATGCCCGCCGGCCGCGGAGGTGGTGGCGATATCGGGCGATGGATAGCTACCCGTCAGGTCTCCGCCGGGCGTGCCGGACACAAGCAACTGCCAGGCTGTACCGTCGTACACATAAAAACCGGCAGGGGCATCGGTCTGGAACACCAGCAGACCGGTAGCCGGTGAAGTGATGGCCGTGCGCTGCGCCCCCAGCATGCGCGGCGCCAGCATTCCCTTTGTGGTAGACGAAATATCGAGCATAGCAGATGCCGCTGCAGGAGCTCCGGTAGCATTCATCGCTACACCCTGGCCGTATGCTGTATGTACGCCCAGCACCAGGGCCGCAGCGCACATCGGTAGTGTTATCCTCAATTTCATTTGACGCATTTTTAGAGATCAAAAGGAGCCCCGGATCTTACAGAATATTTGACAGCAGGCAAGATTTTTTCTACTAATCGATCTTCATAGATGAAGTACCTCCCCAGCCAAAGCCTTTGTAGCTTTTGCCCTCTTTGGTACTACTGTTGAACAGCCTGATATTGAGTGTATCCTTACCCCAGGTATATTCTGCCATGTCAAACCTATCGGCAGAGGCGGCCATAAACTGATGAGTTTTCATTGTGTCATATTCGTTCTGGTAGTATTTTACGGTATACTCACCGCCACGCTTCAGCACCACTACATCATGATGCTTGTGCCTCGTTATCTCGGCGTTGTAGGTAGCTTTGTTATCAACACTGTTCAGGTTGCGTGGCGGCTCACTGAACCTGCCGGCGTCTATAATACGGATCAGGTAACTCTGGCCCGATTGGGCGCTAGCCGATATGGCCGAGATGAATAACAGTGCCGCGGTGGTAAATATCTTTTGCATATGCTGCTTTTTTAGTGAGTATTATGTTAGACACAATAAAGCTAAACAGATTTCTTTTAAAAACATAATCAGCCTGACCCTGTGAAAATTGCCTGCCCCGCTCACAACTCATCTGAAAGCACTCAGCGTAAAGTTTTCGATCATCGCTTGTTGTGGCCATAGGTAAGTTATAAATGTTAATCACTACTTTTGAGCCGGGCTCAAAGACCTTTTTATGCCGGCGGTTATTGCTGCGACCGATGAAGAAAAAACCATCATTGCTGACTGGTGCACAGGCAGCAGGCAGGCTTTTGCCAGGTTGTACGCTTTGTACGCGCCGGCCATGCTTGGTATCATCATCCATATTGTTCCGGACCGTAGTGCTGCTGAAAACATTTTGCACGATAGTTTTGTGGAGGTATGGAACAAAAAGCATGAATTTGATGCCGCGGGCGGACGTCTTTTTATATGGATGTCTCATATAGCCCGGAAAAATGCACTGGCATTTGCGCAAAATGCTGCCACCCCTCAAAACCATAACGACAGTTCGTTCGTATATGTTACAGATAAATTAATGCAACAACAAGCCATTAACAAAAATAAGGACGAACTTCACGACGAGGTACTCCGACTTATGTATTTTAAACAATTGACCGCAAAACAAGTCTCTGATATTCTGGATATAGACCCGGCAGGTCTACGACAAATGCTGAGACAGGCGGTGAACCGATTTAAAACCCGTGCACAATGAGCCATGTGAAGAACTATATAGAATCGGGCATACTGGAGCTGTATGTGATGGGTAATACTACACCGGAGGAGACCGCCGAGGTGGAGCAGATGATGCTGCTGCACCGCGAGATAAGCGCTGAGGTAGAAGACATAAGCATAGCCCTGGAGCAGTATGCAAAAGCAAACGCTATAGAACCCGATCCTACACTGCGGCCATTTGTTATGGCTACCATAGACTACATAGAGCGCCTAAAGAAGGGTGAGGTACCGGCCACGCTGCCTATGCTGCACAAAGGATCGAAGGTTGATGACTACCGGCAATGGCTAACGAGGCCTGACCTGCAACTGGATGAGCCCCTTGAAGACGCGGTGGCACGCATTATAGCCCATACGCCCGAGGCCCTGACGGCTATTGTGTGGCTAAAATACGGTGCCCCGCCTGAGACACATACTACCGAGCAGGAAAGGTTTCTAATAGTAGAAGGTACCTGCGAGATAACGATAGGCGATGATACTCATCATATGGCCCCCGGCGACACTCTTATTATTCCCCTGCACGTGAGCCATCATGTACGGGTGACCTCAGCTATTCCCTGCAAGATCATACTACAGCGGGTGGCCGCATAATTTGTTTCCCCCCTGATGGTATAGCTGCATTCTCGTCTTCGGCCATTCTATGCTGTAAAGTATGCTGCCTGGTCATACACTAGGCCCGGAATATGCAGGTGTGCCCACATACACCTAATTATTACCGGCGGCGGCTAAAGACAAAGCCGCCCCGAAGAACGGGGCGACTAATTGTGTGATATGACTATCCGCTATTACTTAGTTAGCGTGTACTTTACCTTTTGTCTTTGCTACAACTTCTTCCTCAATATTACGTGGGGCAGGAGAGTAGTGGCTGAACTCCATTACAGAGGTAGCGCGGCCTGAAGACAGTGAGCGGAGCTGTGTAACGTAACCGAACATTTCGCTCAGCGGCACCTTGGCGCGTATCACCTGCAGGTTGTTACGGCTGTCCATACCTTCGAGCATAGCACGGCGGCGGTTAAGGTCGCCTGTTACATCACCCATGTACTGATCGGGTGTGGTAACTTCTACCTTCATGATAGGCTCCAGCAGTACGGTCTTGGCTTTACGGCCAGCCTCGCGGAAGCCGGATTTAGCACAAAGCTCGAACGACATAGAGTCACTATCCACCTGGTGGAAAGAACCGTCGAATATACGTACCCTCATGCTCTCTACAGGGAAGCCTGCCAGCGGGCCTGTGCCCATAGAAGCTTCAAAACCCTTCTGGATAGCAGGGATAAACTCACGAGGGATAGAACCACCGAAGATATCGTTGATGAACTGGAAACGTCCTTTACCTTCGGCAAGGAAAGCTTCTTCAGCCGGCCCGATCTCGAACTGGATATCAGCGAACTTACCACGGCCACCTGTCTGCTTCTTATATACTTCGCGATGCTCAACCTGCAGCGTGAACGCCTCTTTGTAAGCCACCTGCGGAGCACCCTGGTTGATCTCAACCTTGAACTCGCGCTTCATACGGTCTACGATGATCTCAAGGTGCAGCTCGCCCATACCGCTGAGGATGGTCTGACCGGTATCTTCGTCTGTCTTTACGCGAAGGGTAGGATCTTCTTCCACCAGCTTGGCTATAGCCATACCCATCTTATCAACGTCGGCCTGTGTTTTAGGCTCAACGGCGATAGAGATAACAGGCTCGGGGATGAACATGTTTTCCAGAACGATGGGGTTCTTTTCGTCGCAAAGGGTATCACCCGTTTTGATCTCTTTGAAACCCACAGCCGCACCGATATCACCTGCTTCGATGAAGTCGATAGGGTTCTGCTTGTTAGCGTGCATCTGCATGATACGGCTGATACGCTCGTTCTTGCCCGAACGTACGTTGAGTACGTAAGAGCCGGCATCGAGGTGGCCTGAGTAGCAGCGGAAGAACGCGAGGCGGCCCACGAAAGGATCGGTCATGATCTTGAACGCAAGGGCAGCAAACGGTTCTTTAGCATCGGGCTTACGCTCTATGTCTTCACCGGTATCAGGATTGGTACCTTTTATAGCTTCAACATCCAGCGGGCCGGGGAGGTAACGGATCACCGCGTCAAGCGCTGACTGCACACCTTTATTTTTATAAGCCGAGCCACAGATCATAGGTATGATGCTAAGGTCTATGGTAGCTTTACGTACCGCTTCGTGTATCTCATCTTCAGAGATGCTGTTAGGGTCTTCGAAGAATTTTTCCAGAAGTTTATCATCATACTCAGCAACAGCCTCAACGAGGTACTGGCGCCAGTTGTCCACTTCGTCCTTCATATCATCAGGTATCGGCACTTCTTTATAGGTCATGCCCTGTGTAGCATCGTCCCAAATGATAGCCTTCATTGTGATGAGGTCCACCACGCCTTTGAAATGGTCTTCTGCGCCGATAGGCAACTGCAGCGGCACTGATTTTGCGCCGAGCATGTCTTTTATCTGCTGCACCACCATAAGGAAGTCGGCGCCGATACGGTCCATTTTGTTTACGAAACCAACGCGTGGAACCCTGTAACGGTTTGCCTGGCGCCAAACGGTCTCAGACTGAGGTTCAACACCGTCAACGGCAGAGAAGAGGGCCACCAGGCCGTCGAGTACGCGCAGTGAGCGCTCTACCTCGATGGTAAAATCCACGTGGCCGGGGGTATCAATGATGTTGAATTTGTATTTCTTAGACTCCGGCAATGGCTTGCCCTGCGTGGTAGGGAAGTTCCAGAAGCAGGTAGTAGCCGCTGATGTAATAGTAATACCGCGTTCCTGTTCCTGCGCCATCCAGTCCATGGTAGCGGCACCTTCGTGCACCTCACCGATCTTGTGGTTAACACCGGTGTAGTAAAGAATACGTTCGGTCATAGTGGTCTTGCCCGCATCAATGTGGGCGGCAATTCCAAAGTTGCGCTGTAAGCGTAAATCTGCCATTTTATATGAATTAAAGTGTTTATCTTTCTTTTTGGAGGTGCAAAGGTAAGGAAATAATATGAAAAAAGGGGATACTGAATAATGTTTATAACTGAGTTTTCGGGATGTAAAATATATTTCATTTGATGATGGCTGCACCTCGTTTTCCGGGAGCCGGCCGGAACAGGAACCGATGTATGGCGGCGCACCCGAATGGCTGAGCGGAGGGGGGCGAATTAACTTAGCGCGCAGCAACTATGGCCGGTAAATAAATGAATGTATTGCGCCCACCCATCTGCCACACAGTCGATAATTCCCCTTTTTTCGGTGAAAAAACCAATTGCGCATGTTTTAGTTGATAATCAATGTTTTATGCGCATTTTGTGGATAAAAATTCCCCATTTTTTCCCCATTTTTTGCCCAGTAGGGAATTTGAAACCAGCATTTACCCGGCTGAAAAATGAGTTCCAGGTACAAAGGTGGGCCAGGTTTTTGGCCCTGCCAAAAGAAAGTTTTATGATAGTACGGATTTCGGTCTGTCATAGAAAATAGTTTGCGGGTGGGGGCATGGTGAAATTATTCGCCAGTAAGAGATTGCAGAATAGACGCAGATAAAATCTACACCAAACGGAGAAACGAGCATTGCAAATGCCGTGCCGTTGGATCCTCGAAACATTCGAGGACCAGTGTGGGAATTTGCTGCGGTTATAGACTAGCGAGTGCGAATGAAAGAACTGTATAACTAAAAGGGCTACTTATTCAGTAGCCCTCTTTCCGTTTGCAGTGAGTAATTTGTAAGTTACCCGTGCGCTACGTTTACAAAAAGTTAGCGATGCTCTCAACGACTTCATTGGCAAGCGTTATGCCCTCTTGCTCATCATCAGCAAAAATGGTTATCCATTTTATTGACCTTTTGCCTGCGCAGCGTTCTATTTCCATGCATTTATAGCTCAATAAATCTAATGGGTGCGCAGATACAGCTTTATTGTCGCTAAAATCAATTTGGTATAATTTCATATGGTAGTTTGTGCGTGCAAGATTAACATCTGGCAAACCTCTATTTAATGACCACCATTATGAAATAACATGATACTTATCAGGTGCGTGTAATTGGGTATAGTTACCGGACCTTTGATATTGTTGCGGATGCATTAAACCACAAACTTACGGTTGGTAATTTCTTTTTCAACGCTGTTCTATTTACCCCTCTGTTAGTAAGGAACTGGCGAGTATATATAGTTGCCGGTATTATTTCTATCATGTTTGCGCTGTACGCCTTGTTCGCTATCCTGATATGGTTTGGCCAGTTTCTGGATGGGGCTCATTTCCGCTATGCCGTTGATACTTTTGTCATCGGGCCGATATTTATTTCCTTTACTTTATTGTCCGGGCTTTCACTTGTATATGCCGGTTGGCGATGGTTACAGGCTGCCGGCTCTATGTCTACCAGATCTGCTGCTAATTAGAGCCATGTTTTTTGAACTGCCACGAACAGGGAGATTTCAGAAAAGACGCAGATAAAATATACACCAAACAGGGAACAATATAACTGCATTCAAGAAGATATTTATTAGCCAGTTTGAGTTTGCGGTAAATACTTATTTTTAAACTTTTCGAAAAACTTAAATAGCGTAGTGTGACAAACTATTGTTTTACAAACCTCCGTGCCAATGTGCCACCGGGACCGGTAGCTATTAAGTAATAGAGGCCGGGCGCCAATGCTGAAATGTCAATGTCTGTTTTGTCTGAGGTCACAGGCTGATGCAATACTACATTGCCCATAATACCTGTAATAGTAAGTGCCGTGGAGTGATAACCGTATGTAGCCACTGTAAGTATGCCTGAAGCCGGGCTGGGGTAGAGTTGTAAGGTGGGTATGCCCGTGGGCACAGGGTCTGCTGTGGCAGTAGTATTTATACAACTATCCATATGGATATAGCGTATGACGAAATTTAAAGCATCTGCTATGTATATACTACTATTTTTATCTAACCAGACCGTACCCGGCCAATGGAATGTAGCTGCTGAAGCAGGCCCCCCATCGCCGCTATAACCGGAAACGCCGGTGCCGGCAAATGTTTTGATGATCCCGGAACCATTTACTACCCGTATGCGGTTGTTGTAAGTATCCGATATATATACGTTGTCGCAGGCGTCTACCACAACACCAAAAGGGGAGTAGAGTTTTGCCGCTGTAGCAGGGCCTCCGTCGCCGCTATAGCCCTGGACCCCATTGCCCGCAATAGTAGTGATGATACCCGCAGTATTTATCCGGCGAACGCGGTTGTTGCCCACGTCGCAGACATACAGGTTGCCATGGCTGTCAAAGCTGATCTGCCCAAGGCTGCTGAACCGTGCAGCAGTAGCGGGGCCACCATCACCGAGGGGGCCGTGGGTGGTACCTCCGGCAATGGTGGTGATAATACCATTGGTGTCTACCCTTCTGATATTGCTGCTGGCTGCTATATACAGGTTTCCCGAAGTGTCGTAACAAATGCCAGCACCACCGCCAATGCCCGCCGCTGTAGCGGGGCCGCCGTCGCCGGAGGGGATCAAGGTCCCGTTACCAGCCACGGTGGTAATGATACCCGCAGTATCAACTGCACGAACCCGGAAATTTGTGTATGCATCAGCAATAAGGATATTGCCTTTTTTGTCAAAGGCAATACATCCGGGCGAATTCAATTTAGCGTTTGTGGCGGGTCCGTTATCACCGCTAAAGCCGGCTGTGTCATTGCCTGCAAACCTGCTGATAATACCCGCTGTATTTACTTTTCTTACGACACTCAGATTGTACATATATCCATTTGTACTAACATAAATATTGCCATTTAAATCAACCGCAACACAAGGCACCTGGAGCAGGCTTGCGGCTGTAGCGGGCCCCCCATTGCCATTATTGCCAAAAGTACCAGTGCCTACTACCGTGGTAATGATCTGGGCATGAGCGCTAAGGCAAATTGTCGTAATGAGCAGTAAGAAAATATTTTTCATGGAATATCTATTTTAAAGTTAAGCAGCACCTTTGACTGCAAAGATGCTGCGAATACGCTATTTTTTTGTAAATATTTTTTTTGCGATTGGAACATTTTCACTAAATATTGTAAGGAAATAGCTGCCAACTGGTCGAGGAGTCCGGTTCGTCCTACACCACAGGAAGCTTCTTGCTTCCAAAGCTCCTCATTCTGTTGTTAAGCGAGACACCATATGTACTGCCACAAGCGGCTTAAAATAGTTGGTTTTGATCTTGGAATACTAGTGTGGGACCGCATGCCAGTGTAGCGCTTCCACACTATATCTTTGCGGCCTGTACAAGAAACAATGTAAGTCTATTACTAGCGTTTAATCGCCAATAAAAAAGCTCCCGGAAACGGGAGCTTTTTTGAAGTTATAAGTTGGGTTGTTACAATCGGCGGAGGGGTACGTGAGCACGCACCTTGCCGCGCGCGTCCCTTACCACTACCATGTAGATGCCTGCAGGCAGGCCTGATACGGAAATGGCCTGCACAGAGCGGCTGCCTGTATATGCTACCGACTGCACCTGGCGGCCCATAATATCGTAAAGTGTACAATTATCGCCCGGGGTGAGGCCGGTAATATTTACCACATCGTTAGCGGGGTTGGGGTATACATGCACCGCAGCCTTACCATTGTTAGCTACCTGCAGCGGTATAGAAGTGCTGTCGAGTACCGAGTCTATAACACCACCCCTGAAAGAGTAGATATAATCGAGGTAAGAACTGTCGCCGGGGCCAACGCCTATGCGATACACAAGCCCGATGCCGGCATCGTTGGTAGTAGAATCGAGGTACTGATAATGAGCTGTGTCACCTGCCCATATAGCGGCAACTGTTACAAAGCCCGGCAGTGTGGAGTCTTTCATAATGAATGCCTTTGCACGAGGATCTTTAGTGCCGAGGGATACATATGAAATAGAATCTGTAAGGCCCCTTGATGAAACGACAACAAGACCGGCAGGATCGGGCAACTGATGCTCGATGATATTGAGCGTAGTATCGTTTGAAGAGCCGGTGGTCATATCCTGCACGTTGACAGAACGGAGGTAATAAAAAGTATCGGGCGTAGAGCCTGTGTTGTAAAAGTCTATGTGCATGTGCAGGAACAGCGAAGTAGTATCTATGGTAGCTGTCTGTTTTACGATAATAGAACTGCCGCCAACGAATGTGCCCTGCCATATACCCTGTGCCAGGGTGCCTGAAGTGCCATAGGAAACAGTGCCGCCGGTAAGCGGGCCTGTATAGCCGGTAGATGAAGAAATATAATCGTAAGAATAAGCCGCTGACGAAGCAGTAGCGTCTTCGATAGCCCAGCCCTCGCGCGGGTGGCCCGGCATCACAAAGTCGCCATAATAGGCAGGTGTGCCGGAACTCCAGCCATCCTGATTGCCGTCTACAACGAAGCCCAGCCCCTGAATGGAGTTGAAAGAGAACGTAGTACAGTCGTTATACAATGTATCAAGCGGTGTATTGGAATGATAACCGGATGGCGGATCGTAGCTGGTACCGAAGGCACCATTGTTGTTAATACCTACCTCAAGGTACTGGCCTTTCAGGTATACATTGCAGTCTACCAACTGGGCATTTGCAACACCTGATATGGCAGTGAACGCTACCGGTAAAAGTAAAGAGTGTAATATTCTTTTCATGAACAGCTATTTAAGATTGATTAAAGAAAATAATGGGTAGGGCGCCGTACGGCGTATTGTTGTAAAGTTACGCGTTAAACCGATTAAATTTTAATTTTCAGGTAATTTTTTGTAATATATTGATAATCATTTGTTTATATTAGTATATCAAGGAATGCCAGAGGTATAGGGTACAAGGATGTAATAATAGTACAGCCGGAAAAAGAAGGACGAAAATGAGGGTGCAAAAAATGCATGTATGTGTATCTTTACGGCATGAAGTTAGAAGATGCGATCCGATCGAACCGGTTTGTGGATGAGCGGCACAAGGCTACGATCAATGTATTGTACACATCCTACTGGCTGAAAAATAATTTCAGCAACGCGATAAAAACGGAGGATATAACCATAGAGCAATATAATGTGCTGCGTATACTGAAGGGCAAGCACCCGGAGCAGATGTGTGTGAAAGACATAGGCAGCAGGATGATAGAAAAGAGCTCGAACGTGCCGCGTATCATAGACCGGCTGGTAAACAAGAAACTGGCGAAGCGTACCCCATCGAAGATAGACAAAAGAGAAACACTGGTATCGCTGACCGACAAAGGCATCACTGTGCTGCAAAAAGCCAATGAACTGATAACGCAAACTACCGACGACATAACGGGAATGGATGAACAGGACGCACGCACACTGAATGACCTGCTGGAAAAGATGCGCGCAAATTCGAAAGACTAAGCCTGTGGCGCATCGATGTAACTGATGCCGCGCAAAAGATATTTTTGTCGTTTTATTTTTTCTGTATAGTTTTGCTCCTGCAATGGTTCCGTGGCGTTACGCGCCAGGATGAAAAGGGAACCGGGTGTGAATCCCGGACATTACCCGATGCTGTTAGCTCCGCAAAAAGCCTTTTTGCTACCTGTTTTGCCACTGTTCTGCCAATAGAACGGGAAGGCCGCAGAAAGGTGGAGTAAGTCAGAAGACCTGCCTTGCAATTATTACTTATCGCTGCTTTCGGGATCAAAAGCACAGGTGAGATAAAGGCGGGTGATGCCGCGTTTTTCTGTATCTGATCTTACCCAATTGCTGCATAATGGATTTGTTTTTAAAACCAATTTATATATGCGCACAATTACCGTTTTATTTTCAGCACTCGTACTGGGTACGGCTGCACGGGCACAGACAGTGGCCACGTTTGAAAGCCTGAGCCTGCCATCGGCAGACACATTTTATGTCAACTACTCTGCCTCAGGCAGCGATGTAGGGTTTGATGACGGGCTGGCCCACTTTCCCTGTGTGTATGACACCTCGTGGGGAGGTTTCTGGAGTTATGGCTTTGCCTATTCTAACATGACAGATAGTGTAACGAGCGGTTACACAAACCAGTACTCTGCGAAGACCGGCATAGGTTATGGCGGATCTGCGCAATACGCGGTGGTATATGGTGAGCAGAACATGCTGGCCCTGACAGGGGCGGCCGCAGGGCACCCGGTAAGCGGCTTTTATGTGACCAACAGCACCTATACACACAACAGCCTGCGCGACGGGGATGGTTTCGCGCGCAGGTTTCATAACGGGGACTGGTTCAAACTAACGGTGCGTGGTTACTATGGCGGCATACTGAAGCCCGACAGCGTAGGTATATACCTTGCCAACTTCCTTTTTCCTGACACTACGATGAACTACATACTAAAGACATGGCAATGGGTGAACCTGCTGCCGCTGGGCGATGTAGACAGCCTGCAGTTCAAACTGACATCTACCGACAACGGATCATTCGGGATGAATACGCCGGCATACTTCTGCATGGATAATTTTACCACTCATGAGACATCGACACTGGGCGTGAACGCAACGGCAGCCGCTGTGGCAAAGGTATATCCGAATCCCGCCGGGGACAGGCTGTACGCCGATGTGGCCGATAACAGCATAACGCAGATAGCAGTACTGGACATGACAGGAAAGGTGATGGGCACCTACTCGGTATCGCAGGCGCATATTGAGATAAATACGTCATCTTTGCCCACAGGGATGTATGTATTGCAAATGACGGGGAGCAAGGGGACGGCGAGTGTAAAATTCAACAAACAGTAGGCATACAATAGTTATGAAAAAGGCTTGCTTATTACTTAGTGTGTGTTGCCTGGCGGTATCTGCTACGGTGGCGCAGTATGCACCGCAGGCGGGGTTGCCGGGCAGCACCGCCATAGACGCAGGCAGCAGTATGTTTGTGGCATGGGCCACGGGCTGTACTGTGCAGCGGGGGTATATGGATATAGCCAACCCATCGCTGGGCTACGCAAGAGCCGGTGACAGCAGCCTGGGCATAGGGCCCGCAGACCGTAATATAGTGAGCCTTGGCGACAGCGGGGTAGCGGTGCTTACCTTCGCGCACCCGTTATATGATGGCCCGGGAGCGGACTTCGCAGTATTTGAAAACGGGTTTTTAAACACGGCCAATGACAGCGAGGCATTCCTGGAGCTGGCCTTTGTAGAGGTGAGCTCTGACGGTATCAATTATTTCCGGTTCCCGGCCACATCGCTCACGCAGTATAATACGCAGGTGGGCAACGGGGATTATCTCAACGCCACTAAGCTGGACAACCTTGCGGGGAAATATATCATGATGTATGGCACGCCTTTTGACCTGCAGCAGATGGCGGGTATAGCGGGGCTGGATATTAATCATGTTACCCACATAAGGCTGACGGATGTGGTGGGCTCTGTGCTGTCTCATGCCTCGCATGATGATGCGGGCAGGGTGATCAACGATCCGTACCCGACGCCGTTCCCGTCCTGCGGGTTTGACCTGGACGCGGTGGGTGTGATCAACCAGGTAGTATCGGGTGTGGGGAAAGTGGCAAGCCATGAACCTGTAGCTGTTTATCCTAACCCTGCTACCGACAGGCTGTATGTGGTGCCGGGCAGCGTACAAGACAGACTTACCGCAGTGCTTACCACTACTACGGGCAATGTGCTGCTGCAAACGACAATAGCGGGGAGCGGCGCAATCGTTGAAACAGGACAATATCCCGCAGGTACTTATTTTCTTGTACTTACAGACAGCAATGGCAACAAATGGTCCGAGATAATTATAAAGCGCTGATTGTAGTAGTCTGCTGCTGGCTGGCCTCATGCGTGAAGGACAAACCGGCAGCACCGGCACGATATACCGGCAACAGCAATGGCCGTGTGTATGTGGTATGTGAGGGTAACTTCGGGAGTGGTGACGCGTCTTTATATGTTTATGACCCTGCGGGCGACAGCGTTTTCGGGGATGTGTATAAGGGAGTGAACAACCAGGACCTGGGCGATGTGTTTCAGAGTATGACGAAGGTAGGGCAGCGGTTTTTTCTGTGTGTGAATAATTCGGATAAGGTGGTTGTGCTGAATGCCGGCAACCTGACGATAGCGGGAACCATAGCCGTGCCCAAGCCAAGGTATATGCTGGCGGTGAGTACGACCAGGGCATATGTGACATCGGAGTACAGCAGGAATGTGTATGTGGTGAACCCACAGACACTGGAGGTAACCGATACCGTGCAACTGCCGCATGAAAATACAGAAGGGATATGCCTGTATGATGACCACATCATAGTGTGCGCCTGGGACACGGCATCAAACAAAGTTTATAAGGTAGCGATAGCATCGGGCGAGGTGGTGCAGGATATGCAAGTGGCGGGTTATGCCCCGCAGGAATCCGCGCGCGATAAGGAGGGTATGTTGTGGGTACTGTCAGGCAACAGGGCGCATGGGCAGCCATGCGCGCTTACACGGCTCGATCCGTCTACGGGTGATATACTGGCGTCTTACCGGTTTCCGGCGAAGGCGGACGCGCTGAAGCCGGTATTCAATATGACGAAGGATACGCTGTATTTTATAGAAGCTGATTACTATGGCGGTACTACCAATAATGGTATTTACCGTATGGGGATACACGATAGTATGCTGCCGGTAGTACCGTTTGTTGCGGCGAAGGCATTTCAGTATTTCTGGGCGCTGGGGATAGAGCCGGCCACGGGGAATATTTACGCGGGTGACCCTAAGGGATTTGTGCAGAAAGGGAGTGTGTATGTATACAGGCCCGATGGCACGCAGGTAAAGAAGTTTGACGCAGGTGTGGGGCCGGGGCACTTTTATTTTGACGAGTAACAGTTTGTTGTTTTGATCGTTTGGGCGCATATAAGCAGGTATCTAAGGGCATCAGTAATAGTTATGATGTCTTTCCTGCTCGTGCCCGGAGCCGAGGCCCAGGAACAAAAGGATACCACGCTGCATGAAGTGCATGTACACGCAACGCATCCGGTGGGGAGTGATGTGAAGCTGAATGAATTTGCGCCGGGGCAGAAGGTCACCACTATAGATTCGGCTACCCTTCGCAGCTACCGGATGCAGAGCCTTGCCACGCTTATCTCGCAGCAGGAACCGGTGTTTGTAAAATCATATGGATTCAACGGGCTGGCCACGCTCAATTTCAGGGGCTCATCGGCAGCGCAGTCTACGGTGTTGTGGAATGGCGTGCCGATACAAAATGCCGCACTGGGTATAGCGGATATATCAAGTATACCGGTGATGCTTATGAATAATGTAAGCCTGGTATACGGCAGTTCGGCAGCGCTGTGGGGCAGCGGTAATGTAGGCGGCGCGTTGCTGCTGGAAGATGAGGCCCCGGTCTTTGTACCGGTAGCTGAGGCAGCACCCGTACAGTACACCGGGTCGTTCAATACAGATACCTTAAAGCAATTTGAGAACCGAAATGAGGAAGTGGATACAGCGTACCATGGGGTGGTTAAAAAAATAAAGTGGATGGCGCTGGATGGCGGCGGCGGGAGCTATAGTCATTATATGGGCGGGCTGAAAGCGGGTATAGCCGGCCGGCGTGTGTACCTGTCGGTAAAGGCATTCGGGCAGAGCGCGTTGAATGATTTTGGGTATAACGATGCGGCGGGTATGAGCCGGTTGATGCAGAATGACCAGTTGCAAAGCGGATCTGTATTACTGCATGCGGCTGTGAAGATGAACCCATACCGGGTGTTTAATGTATCGCTATGGCTGCAGCAGTATGACCGGCAGATACCCCCTGCATTGTTTGAGACACAATCTGACAAGCGGCAGACAGATGGCAGTGTGCGGGTATACGCGGATATGAAGGAACAGCAAGACAATAACAGCACCTACTTCAAGGTGTCTTTTATCAGCGACAATGTGCATTATAAAGATGCCGCACTGCTGCTGGATGTGAGCAGCAGGGTATATCAGCTATACCTGGAAGGCGGCTGGCGGCACAGGTTCAGAAAAGGGGGGCAGTTACTTTTATTTGTGCCGCTCAATTTGTCGGGCATGAGCAGCGCGGGGAGCAGTGACTCTCTACGGCAGCGAAAGGTGGCCATAGCCGGGGCATACGAGATAAAGGGGCTGCATGACCGGCTAAACGTGGCGGTAAACGCGAGGGGTGAGGTAGTAGACAGTACACCCGTAGCACTGGGAGGACTGGATGCATCATATAGAGTGACCGAGTGGCTGACGCTGCGGGCAAACGCGCAACGCACCTACCGCGCGCCCACACTCAATGAACTGTATTATTTTCCCGGTGGTAATACAACGCTGAAGCCCGAGCAGGGGTGGAGCGAAGACGCGGGCTATATGCTGAAGCTGAGGGCAGGGAACTGCCTGCTGTTTCATGACCTGTCGGTTTTTAACCGGGATATTTACGACTGGATATACTGGGTAGGCGGGGCGGTATGGACGCCGCACAATATAGCCGAGGTGCGCAGCAGGGGCATAGAGACAGAGAACAGGGCTATGATGAGTGCGGGCAAGTGGAAGTTTCTGATAGGGCTCAATACATCTTATGTGATAGCTACCACAGTATCGAGCTATATATATAATGATGGCAGCGTGGGCAAGCAGATACCCTATACGCCACGATATAACGGGCAACTGAACCTGGGATTTGAATACCGTCACTTGTCATTTGGCTACAACCATACGTATACCGGGTACCGGTTTACCGTAACAGACGAATCGGCATATATGGAACCGTTCCAGACGGGGAATGTGCAGGTGAGTTATGAACTGGCCTGGCACAGGCATCCGATGTTTTTGTCGGCGCAATGCAATAACATCTGGGATCAGCGGTACCAGGTAGCAGACCAGCGGCCCATGCCGGGTATCAACTGGCTGGCGGGCTTAAGGGTGCAACTCTTTCCCTCAACAGCACAAAAAGATCAATAAAAACGGGCCTGCCCGCGGTTGTTCTGGTGGTAAGAACCGGGATATTGATGGTATGCGCAACTGCTCATTTCTATGAGTACCAACAGGGCCAGTGCCGCGATTATTTTGTATTTCATCGGGTAAAATTTGATGGTAAATGTAAAAATAATTCGGCAATAGTGCAGCAGCATGTGGTATAAAATGGATTTATAGGCCGTTACAGGCGATGGTAAGCCCCACCGGGCAATAGTTTCGTGGATCGGGGTGATACCAGGGACATATATGCGAGAATCGGTTCCGGTCATTTTATCCGACGGGCAAAAAAATTGTCACCGGATACTGATTCGGGGTTTATGTGCTATATTAGTAGAAGTAATCACACAAAAAACAGCGATAGAAATGAAGAAATTATACCTGCTGGCCATATGTGCCACTATGCTTGCAACCCGGTTATATGCCCAATGCGCCGGAGGGCGGTATCTTAACGAGATATTTCCTACAGTGAATATGACTACTGTTACCTATTCTTCGGTCTACAATCTGCAGATGGATATTTACCAGCCTGCCGGTGACACACTATCTGCAAGGCCGGTGATCATACTGGCGCATGGGGGAAGTTTTTTAGGTGGTACCAAGAGCGATGACCCTACGGTTGATTCATTGTGTGTGCGTTTTGCAAAAAGGGGCTACATAACGGTGTCTATCGACTACAGGCTCACAGACATACTGCATATCGTAGATTCGGTATCTGCCACCGATGAGGTGATCAAGGCAATGAGCGATGGCAAGGCCGCCATACGCTATTTTGTAAAAGACGCAGCCACTGCTAATATATATAAAGCCGATACCGACCGTATTTTTATAGGGGGCAATTCGGCCGGCGCGGTGCTGTATATGCATGTAGCGTATTTAGACAGTATAGGTGAATGCCCCTCATATATAGTTGATGCCATGAATGCCAACGGCGGCTTTGAGGGTAACAGCGGGAATGCAGGGTATACGACAAGGTTTAACGCGGTAATAAACCTGGCAGGGGCCTTGAACCAGTCAGCCTTTATAGGCACCGGCGATGTGCCATCGGTTAACGCGCAGGGTACCACGGATGATGTGGTACCCTACAATTGCGGGTACCCGCTCACCGGCCTGGTACATGTGCAGTTGTGCGGCCTGGGCGTGCTGGAACCGGTATATGTATCCAAGAGCATTTATCACATGAGCCATGTATTTCCGGGCGACGGCCATGTGCCATGGTCTACGGATAACGCAAAGCTGTTTACTGTAGATTCGATGGTGACGGTGTTCCTGTACAACCTGGTGTGTACCGGTGCTGTGTCTGTAAACGATGTTAATACGCAGACGGAGGTGAGCCTGTTTCCGAATCCGGCGCATGATGTGGTGGAATTCAGGTCTTTGCAGCCTGTGAGTGATGTATGGGTATTTGATGAGACCGGGCGTATGATGCTGCATGAGCAGAATATCAACAAGACCGGTACCACCATTAATACGCAGGGCCTGGGCAGCGGCGTTTATTTTGTACGGGCTAAGTTTGTGAATGATAATAATACGCCCGTGGTGCGGAAGATCACCATTCAATAGCAGATACCTGAAAAGCAAAAGGGGCCGTAGCAGATGCTACGGCCCCTTTTGCATACAATGGTTTTATTACTAATTCATTTCATCTGCGGTAGGGCCATACATACCCGGAACGGGGATATCCAGCAGGCGCAGGTAGACACCGAGCTGCGCACGGTGGTGGAAATTGTGGCTGTAAGCGAAGGTACGGAGTACTACTTTTTTTGGCAATGTGAAGAAAACCTGGTCGCCATTGCGCATGGTCCACATCTTGTCAAATTCCTCATCCGGTATAGTTTCCAGTGTCTTTACCGCCTTTGCCATGTTTTTATCAAGAATATCCAGCAGTTCTTCAGTGCTGGCCGCAACAACGGGTTTGTATTCAGATTTGGCGAAGTCCAGCTCGTCGGTCTCAAGGGTAACAGTTACCCATCCCGGTATCTCGGCAACATGAGACGCCAAGCGGCCCAATGACATAGATTTGGCGTGAGGTTTCCAGTCATTCTTTTCTACCGGTACGCGCTCCAGTATTTTACGTGTGTTTGCAGCTTCCATTTGTAGTTCTGCGATCAAAGCCTGTTTTTGTGACATGTCAATTTGTATTTTTGTGAAAGTATGAAAAATTGGCGCACGGCAAATATATGGTGGTCCCCCACTAAGACAAAATTAGTTCCGGTTATATTTATATTGCTATTTGGTATTTCCTGCCATGGCCAGAAAAACAATACGGTAGCCGTGGCGTTTTACAACTGCGAGAATTTTTTTGATACAAATGATGACCCGGCAAAGCAGGATGAGGACTTTACACCGGACGGTAAGTACCATTATACCCGTAAGATATACGAGCAGAAATTGCATAATATAGCCGCGGTGGTAAAAGCGATGGACGCGGCTGTAATTGGTATGGCTGAAGTAGAGAACAAAACAGTGCTGGGCGACCTGGTGCGGCAGCCGGGTATAGCAGGGCGAGGTTACAAGTACGAAATATTTGACGGCCCCGATACCAGGGGCATTAATGTGGCCTTGCTGTATGATCCGGCGTTGTTTCATGTGATCACCGCCAATCCTATACATGTGGGTATTGAAAAAGTGAGCGCCAACGCGCATACCCGTGATGTGCTGTATGTATACGGCGTATTGTATGGAGATACGGTGCACCTGTTTGTAAACCATTGGCCATCGAGGCGGGGAGGTGATGAAAGTGAGCCTAAGCGGGCAATAGCCGCAAATGTGGTAAAGGACGCGATAAATGTGCTGGTGAAAAAAGACCAGGGTGCCAGGATTATAGTGATGGGGGACTTTAACGATAACCCTGATGATAAAAGCATAACGCAGGTGCTGGGCGCAAAGGGTATGCAAAACGAAGTAAAGGGTAACGGATTATACGACCCATGGTATGAGTTGTACAAATCGGGCAGGGGTACAGAGGTGTATGCCCACAACTGGAACCTCTTTGACCAGGTAATGATATCCAACTCATTGTTGCGAAACAGCAACCACAAACTGCATTACAGTCATGCCGATATCTTCAGGCCCGATTTTATTATAGACCACTATAAGGGGCATGAGGGCGAGCCACACCGGTCGTTTGCGGGCACGCACTGGATCAACGGATACAGTGACCATTTCCCTGTTATTCTTTATCTTGCCCGGTAAAGTAAGCAATTGTAAAGCGCAGCATAATATTTGTGAGATCATAAAAGGTGTGTAAATGAATGTACATGAAGTACCGCAGGACCCCAGGGATATGAAGCACGATGGAAACATCAAAAAGCTGATGTATGCCGTGGATAAGGACGGGAAGTATACCGGGGTGACCTATGTAGGCTGGGAGGCTGAGAACTTTGCTATGAAGCAGGCCTGGGATGATATAGATGCCACACTGGAGGAAACGGAGGCCCAGGTGCGGGCAGGAGCGGTAAGCCCGATAGTGTATTTTATGCAGAAGAACCTTATGGAGCTGTCGCTGCTGGCCGGTTATGCGGGCAAATGGCAGTGGCAGGTAAAAAGACACTTCAGGCCGGATGTATTTGCCCGGCTGTCGCCGGCCATGATAGAAAAATACGCACGCATCTTTAATATTACCACCGATGAACTGAACAACTTCGGCAAGGACAAAAAGTGAATCAGCGAATGAGCGATATAGCATTTACGCACCGGCAGCACGCGCACTGTGAAAGCGGTGTGACATCAAACCTGCTGCGGTATGAAGGGATAGAGATAAGTGAGCCTATGGCATTTGGTATAGGCGCGGGAATATTTTTCGGGCACCTGCCTTTTCTTAAAGTGAGCGGCATACCGGGTACTACATACCGTATATGGCCGGGGGCCATAGTGAAGCGTGTGGCGCAGCGGCTGGGAGTGACGCTGCAGGCGCAGCGATTTGGTAATGCCGACAAGGCCATGAAGGCCCTTGACGACGCACTGGCCGCGGGCAAGCCAGTAGGCCTGCTGGGCAGCGTGTTTTACCTGCCCTACCTGCCCGAGGCATTCCGGTTTCACTTCAATGCCCATAATTTTGTTGTCTATGGTAAGGAGGGCGATAACTACCTGGTAAGTGACCCTGTGATGGAAACGGCAACTGCTATAGCGCCCGCCGACCTGGTAAAAGCGCGCTTTGCCAAGGGTACTCCCGAGCCCCGCGGATTTATGTATTATGTGACGGGGGTATCGAAAGATATGGATATGAAGCAGGCAATAACGGATGGGATAAAGCAGACCTGCGTATTCATGATGGGGCCGCCGCTGCCATGGTTTGGCAACAAGGGAATATTTACCCTTGCCGACAGAATAAAAGATTATCCTAAAAAATTAGAGCCACGAAAAGCAGCCCTATACCTGGGTAATGTAATACGGATGCAGGAAGAGATAGGCACGGGTGGGGCAGGGTTCAGGTATTTATACGCGGCATTTTTGCAGGAAGCGGGAATGCTGCTGAAAAATGATGAACTGCTGCGTTATTCTGAGGAGCTGACCCGTATAGGGGACGAATGGAGGAACTTTGCGTATAACGCGGCAAGAATTATGAAGACGAGAGCATCGGGGGTGGTATCTTATGACGAACTAAGTGAGCAACTAAAACAGTGCGGCAGGGATGAGCAGGTATTATTCAAGGGGTTGCGTAATGTGAAAATTTCATAAGCGTTTTGCGGCCACACAGGTATTTACTTACGCTCAAATATTGGATATGTTTTGTAACTTTACCGTTAATCCGGCTAATTGCTTAGTTATATTCGACATATAATAGTAGGTGCTATAGATTTTGTTCATAAGCCTTTTGCGAGGTTTATTCCTACTCAGACATTCCGCTACCTGGCATGTGGAGGTTCCAATACCGTTTTAAATATTGCTATTGACGCTTTCGCGTACAGCATCATCCTGCACAAGCATGATACAGTAATATATGGCGATCTTAAGATCACTGCCGCAGTGGGCGCGTGGATCATAGCCTTTGCCATCAGCTTTCCCGCGGGTTTTATCATGTCCCGTCATATAGTATTTCCGGAGTCGAACCTTCATGGCCGTGTGCAACTGTTCAGGTATGCGCTTACCACTGCTACGTTCATACTGCTTACCTATATTCTTATCAAGGTGTTTGCGTTCTGCATACCCATGGTTCACCAGTCTATCAGGTACACGCTGGTTTGTGTGATCACCGCAGTGCTTAGTTATATCTCTCAGCGCCTGTACACCTTCAAGATCGTAGAGGAAGATATTACCGAAGACGATGTTGTTCCGGACTGATCAGCTCAAATCAATTAATTACATAGACATCAATGTTATGAAAAAGATATTTTTTCCGCTTGCCATAGTGTGTATGCTTTGCTATGCGCCGGCAATACATGCGTGGGGTATATGGGGGCATAATCATATAAACCGTGGCGCGGTAATGGCATTGCCAAAAGAAATGGGTATGTTTTTTTACAACCATGCCGATTTTATGACCGAGGAATCTACCGTGCCAGACCTGCGGAAGTATACCCTGCAGGATAAGTCTGAAGTACCGAGGCATTATATAAACCTCGAGAGTTACAAATATGTATCGCGCAAGCAGATGCCGCATACGCTACAGCAGGCTGTGGCAACTTATGGCAAGGATTCGACAGACAAATGGGGCACGCTGCCATGGAATATACAGGATGTGATGGAAAAACTTACAAGGGCATTCAGGAACAAACGCAAGACAGAGATACTCTTCCTGGCCGCAGACCTGGGGCACTATGTAGGTGACGCGCACATGCCCTTGCATACATCTGCAAATCATGACGGCCAGCTAACCGGGCAGACCGGGATACACGCATTCTGGGAGATACAACTGCCTGAGTTGTTTGGTAAGAATTATAGGCTGTATACCGGCGAAGTACATTACATAAAGAATATAGAGACTGCCACATGGGATATCATAGACAGCAGTTTCAGCCTTGCGGAGGTAATGCTGCGGGTAGAAAAAAAGCTGAAGAACGATAACCCGGAAGACAAGCAATATGTAATGGGGCCCGATGGCAGACCACTGAAAACGGATTTCGGATCGCTGGTGCATACCTATGAGTACGCGCATATATACCATGAGCTGCTGAATGGGATGGTAGAGCAGCAGATGAGAAAAGCGATAAGCATGACCGCTGACTTGTGGTATACCGCCTGGGTGAATGCCGGTAAGCCGGACCTTAGCGACCTGGACCCGGAATACCTGAAGGACCGCAACAAAGCCGCCTATAAAGAAGATATGAACGCTTGGCGGCGGGGCAAGGTAAAAGGTTGCGGATCGGCAAAGGATTTTCCGGTGGTGAAGTAATGCCACGCTTTAGTGGCGTTAATAACCATATTTTTCTTTCCAGCAGTTTCTCAGGTATTCCCTTAATCGTGTTTCGGCGGCATTATCAGCCGGGTCATAAAGTTTTGTGCCTGCTATTTTATCAGGCAGGAACTCCTGGTCTGCAAAATTGCCGGTAAAGTCGTGGGCATATTGATACCCCTTGCCATAGTCCATCTTTTTCATGAGGCCAGTGGGGGCGTTGCGGATAGGCAGCGGCACCGGCAGGTCGCCGGTTTTTGTTACCAATTCCTGCGCCTTGTTTATGGCCATATATGCGGCATTGCTTTTAGGCGATGAGGCGAGGTATGTGGCTGTCTGAGATAATATGATCCTGCATTCGGGGTAGCCGATCATCTCTACCGCCTGGAAGCAGCTTGTGGCCAGCAGCAATGCGTTTGGGTTAGCGTTGCCTATGTCTTCGCTGGCCAGTATCACCATTCGCCGCGCTATGAATTTCGGATCTTCGCCACCGTCTATCATTCTTGCCAGCCAGTACACAGCAGCGTTAGGGTCGCTGCCGCGCAGCGATTTTATAAATGCCGATATGATGTCGTAATGCTGTTCGCCGGATTTGTCGTAGAGCGCCATTTTACGCTGTACTATGTCCTGTACGATTTCATTAGTAATGGTCTTGTCGTGTGCCGGCAGTGATGCTGCTATCAGTTCGGTGAGATTGAGCAGTCTGCGGGCATCGCCGCCGCTTAGCTGCATGAGCGCTTCCCACTCACGGATATGCAGATGCTGGTCAGCCAGCCATGTGTCTTTAATCATGGCCTGGTTTACGAGCGCCATCAGGTGTTCTTCAGTGAGGGGTTTCAAAACATATACCTGGCAACGGCTGAGCAGCGCACTGATAACCTCGAACGAAGGGTTCTCGGTAGTGGCGCCTATTAGTGTGATGATGCCTTTTTCTACAGCGCCCAGCAGGCTGTCTTGCTGTGCCTTGTTAAAGCGATGTATCTCGTCTATGAACAGCAGGGCGTGCCCGGCTTTACGTGCGAGCTCTATTACCGCCCTAACGTCTTTTACGCCGCTGTCTATGGCGCTAAGGGTAAAAAAAGGCATATTGAGCGCGTGGGCTATGATCTGCGCCAGTGTGGTCTTACCTACGCCGGGAGGCCCCCAGAATATGATGGAATGGCTTTTACCGCTATGTATAATCTGCTCCAGCACTTTGCCCGGCGCCACAAGATGTTCCTGCCCTATAAATTCAGACAGGTTTTGGGGCCTTACACGCTCCGCGAGCGGTATGTTGGTTACGGACATATATTTTGTGTTTTTGTTTTCAAGTAATTACCTAAATTAGCCACATGTTATACAGACTCATGATGGTGATCTGCGTGTCGGTGTCTGCGACCGCCCTGGCACAAACCAATAAAATTACGGAAAAGCCAGCCGATACTCAAATAGATTATAAGCAAGTAGGCGCGCGAATGCCTGAGCTGCGTATGGCATTATACTACGATACAGCCGCAGGTAAATCAAATACCGAAAGAGACGGGAACAGGGCGGAAGAACATGCCGCAAAAAGAAAGAAGAAAAGGCATGAAGAAAGTAAGATGCCGGCAAGCACGCGCATGCTGACAGCAAAGGATGTAGACAATGGCGCGAACCTTTTTGTAATGATATTTAACCCTACCTGTTCACATTGCGAAGACGAAACCCTGATGCTTGAGAAAAACATAGCGCTTTTTCAAAAGTCGAAAATATTACTGATGGCATCACCGGCGATGATGCCTTACCTGGGCAACTTTGTACAGCGGATGGGCATAGGTGAATATCCGGCTATGTCGGTAGGGGTAGATAGTTCAGGGTTTGTAAATAATATGTTCCTGTACAACGCGTTGCCCCAGATCAACATTTACAATGCTGAACGCAAATTGATGAGGATATGGACAGGGGAGGTGAGTATAGACAGCCTGAAGCAATATATAGAGTAACTAAGGCGGAAAATTCAGAGAGAAAACATTTGACAGAGTCCCTTTTGGGGGCTTCGTTCGGCTAAACCGACACTTGGCTATAAGTGGCAGGCCCACTGAGGGGCAGACTGCTTAGGCCTGGGCAACAGGCATTTTTGCACCCGCAGTTGCAGGGTTTCCTTTACTTTTTACATAGGCGCGTATTTTACGCACATAGTCAAAGTAGCCCATTTCCAGGCGGATCCAGAAGATAGAAAAAATACCAACGCTCATGCCAAACAGCGTATACGCTATTACATGGTCGTTGCTTTCTACCTGCAAAAGGATCATAGAGGCAATGAACATGAAGATGCAGAAGATCATGATCAGGAACGGACCACCGGAATCCAATGGGCGCATTTTTGATTTGATCACTGTCTTTGTCTTGCTTCCTTCAGTGGTCATAGACACGCTCGTAACAGGGAGTGTCTTGATCTCTGTAACCTGCTCTGCATGAGGGATGATCATCAGCATACCTTCATCTTCGACTACCTCGAAGTCAAGGTTGTGGATCTTCACATGCTTTCCCATCAATTGTTCTGTTAGTTCATCTTTACCCATTGAGAAATGGAAAGTGTGAGTTCTTGTAAAAAACATAGGCAACGTTTTTTGAAGTGAGAACTAATATATTATCCTAAAGTTAAGTAAGAATTTCAAGTATTTCGAATACTCAACTTTAAAATTATTTATATCCAAAATCGTGCCAAATATGATGAAAATCAGGACTTTATCATAATTTAATTTATATTATGCATTTAATTATGAGATAAAATGGGTTAACTGCACAATGGCATAACATCATTTATTTCCAATTATATGAAAATAATTCTCTACCATATCCCGGTAATATGGTTTTAGTTGTGGAGGTACTGTTTTGTATAATTCAAGAAGCTGGCGCTGGTCTGTAATGTATTTCTGCAATGCGGGAGGGACAGGCCTGCTTACATCCTGCGCGCTGCGCGAAGAACGTTTATCGTCCTGCTCCTGGTCCCTCAACGATTTTTCAAACTCAAGCATTTTCGTTTCAATCTCTTTCTGACGCATCAGCAATTCGGCGGTGAGTTTGCGGTTAACGAGGTCGGTTTCGTTTTTGTCCATCTTTTGTTCTATCTCACGCAGTTCCTTACTGTTGCCAAGGCCCTGGCTGTTGAGCTGGCTTGTAAGTTCCTGTATCTTACGGCGCAGCGCGGCCTGCTGACGCGCAAGCCTGGCTATCTGTTCGGCATTGCCTTCATCACTGTTCTGCATATCACCTTCATTGCCCTGCGCGTTACCTGTCTTGCCCTGACCGGGTTTGTCGCCGGGTTTCTGGCCTTGCTTTTGCATTTTCTGCATAGACTCGCCCAGTTGTTTCTGCTCGGTGATGATATCAGAAAGCTGCTGGCCCGGGCCTTTGTTCGGTTTCATGCCCTGGCCGGGAGTTTTGCCCGGTTTGCTGCAACTGGCGCCACCGCCCGGCTTGCTTTGGTTAGACATTTCCATAAGGTTGGATAATATCTCATTCAGCATCAGCGCCAGGTTATTGGTGTGTGTCATAACATACTGCTGATAGGTAACGGCGCCGCCCACATTCCTGTTCTCAAGGGCTTCCACCGCTTTCTTCATGTTATACTCCAGTTCGGTAGTTTCTTTGTTAACCACCACCGGCAGCTTGGGTATGCGCTTACTGAGCGCAAAGAGGCTGTCGCGTATCATGAAAGAGTTTTTGTGCAGGCGGTTTTGCTCTTCCTGGTTGGTAAGGTATTTTTGGCTGGACATAGACGTGTGCCCTACGCTTTCCATCAGATCTTCCTGGCCAAAGGACAACCTGATGAGATTAGTAAGTATCTGTCGTGTGGCACGGATGTCAATGTCTATCTCATCCTGGTCCATGCCTCCTGCTTTCTTTCGCATAGACTTGGCCATGTCTTCAAGGTTTTGGGCAGCCTTGCTTTGGGATTTGCTGGCTTTCCCTTTTTTATTCTGGCCCAGTTGCTCCTCGCTTTCCTGCATATCCTGCTGGGCATCTTTTCCCTGCTGCTCTTCGTTGTCTAACTTCTGATCCTGCTTTGTTTCTTTTTCCAGTTTCCTGATCTCTTTCATATCCTCCTTCATCATCTTGTCCAGCTGGTCTTTCAGGTCTTTCTGTTCTTTGCGCAGGGCCTCCGCGTCTTTCTGTTCCTTATTAGCGTCCTTCTGACCTTTTGCGGCAGATTTTTCTTCTTCTTTCTTATCGTCACCCTTCTGATCTTTTCCGCCGGCTTTATCACCATCTTTCTTGTCGTCGCCCTTCTGGTCTTTCCCGGCGGTTTTATCCCCGTCTTTCTTGTCATTGCCTTTCTGATCTTTCCCCGAGGTCTTATCACCATCTTTCTTGTCGGTATCCTTGTTGTCAGCGTTCTGCTGCGATTTTTTATCCGCGTCTTCGGTTTTCTTCTCGAGGTCGCGTTGTTTTTTTGCCAGGTCGTCCATTTTATTGGCCATGTCTTCCATGCGCATCTGCATCTCCATTTTTTTCATGGTTTCCTGCATGCGTTCCATGTCCATCTTGAATAGTTTGTTTTCCTGCTCAAGGCGCTGCATGGTTTCCATAGCATCTTCCTTGTTCAGCTTCTGCATCAGTTCCTGCAGCTTTTTCATTTCCTCTTTCAGTTCTTCATTCAGCAGGTTGTCCAGCTGTTTTTCCATGTCTTTTTGTTTCTCCCTGAGATCATCGCTGTATTTCTTTTGCTCGCTCTGCTGCACCTGGTCTTCAAACCGCTGCTTGATATTCTCAACATTGGTCTTCAGTTCCATCTGCTTCCGCATCATTTCTTCCAGCGATTGTTTCTGCTCCCAATCCATATTCTCGCTCTGCATCATTTTTGACTGCATGCTCTTGTAGTCATTCTGAAGTTGTTGTGTTCTCTGCGAGCTATTGCTGATACCTGAGTTGATCTGTTTTGAATTTTCATTAATGGCCGAGTCCAGTTGCTTTTCATTGTACATGAAGAAGGTCATTACCTCGCTGCGGGATGCTTTTGGCCCGTGGACGCCATCGTTGTCCCATGCCTCAATGTAATAGGCTACTTTCTGGCCGGGCAGCAGGTTGAGGCTCTGTATATCGAAGTACTGCTGGAACGGGGTAAGTACGCCACCTGTAGTTTTTACGGGAAGGCTTTTGGTGAGTATTGTTTTGTTTTTGTCGCCTATCTCGTAATTAAAAGTGGCGCGTGATATGCCATAGTCGTCGCCGGCGGTACCTGTGATGAGTACCTGCTTGCCGGATACAGTGTCCTTGAACTGCTGCAACTGGATAACGGGGTATTGGTCCGGAATGATCTGCACCTGGTATTTGTAGCTGTCAGCTATGCCCGCCGATTTGTTTTCGAGGGTGATGGTATAGCCCGTGTCACTCATGAAGCGGTACTTGTACGAGTATGATGAACCATTCCTGCCCAGGCCTGACGGCGCCCCGCTGCCCAGGTGTATGGTAGCGGCATCGGTATGCTCGGTCTCAAATGTCCAGTTTACAGTGGTGCCTACGGGCAGGGTCATATCACTGAGGCTGTTGCGGGTCTCATTTTTCTTGCCAGTATAGGCGGGGTAGGTTACCTGTACTTTGAATTCCTTGAGTACGGGCCTTTGCACCACCTTCAATGTATTGGAGGTAGAATAAAACCCTGCTGCATAAAAGCGGAAGTTGACAGCCTCGGTGATATTTTTGAAAGTATATTGAAAGCTGTGGTTTTCCAGTGGCTGCATAGGTATGCGCTCATTGCCCAGCTCTATGTATGCTTCGGCAGGCAATGCGTTTCCGGTTGTAGCCACCGTGAGTACAAAATCCGCGTTGCGTACGGCAATAAGGGCCGGGTTCTTTATAGTGAACAGGAAAGGAGCAGGTTTTTCAAAAGCGGTTGTAGGCTGCAGCAGCCTCGATGCGCTGTCTTTGAACACATTGGGCGCAGCAACAAGAATGAACACACCTACCAGCACCAGCGGCAGCAGGAAGGGGAGGTACTTCCTGTTTTTTGACAGGTCTATGGCGCGTGCAATAGGCACTACCGACAGCTGCCCGATCTTCTGGTTGATGCTGGCTTCGGCAAGTTCGCGGCTGGCTACACCGTCGTTTTGTTTCTTTAGCTGTAATATGTTCAGCAGGCGGTCGCTCACCTCGGGGAAGTGCCGGCCTATGATCTCAGCGGCCTGCTCATGGGAAATTACGCCGCCCAGGCGTACCATTTTTGCGAGTGGAACGGCCACCCATACTACAAGTGCGGATAAACCCAGCACTACAAAACCGGACACAATAGTAACACGTACCCATACCGGCAGGTACAGATAATACTCGCTGACGCTGACGGTAAGAAAATAAAACAGCAGGCAGCTCAAAAAAACAAGCGTGCCGCGTATTACTTTATTGGCATAATATTTCCGTATAAAAGCATCAAGGCGCCCAATGAGCCAATCGTAATTATTCATCTGGATTTATCAGGTATGCAATATAACTGAATTTTTAGTGTAAAAAAGGTTAAAATGGGGTGAAAACATGTTGCCTGTACATATCCAGAGGTGGGTTGCATCTGTGCGTGGGTACGGGGCCGGGTTTATAGATAAATTTATATCTGTAACAAGTCAAAAAACACAAACTATTTCCATTTTCTATCGGCGGTAAATATTTGTCTAATCTTATTTAAGGGGACTTTTGCTTTAGACATTTTTAGCTGAATGGAGGACTTCTTATCGCTCATAAAAGCAACATTCCTTTAGTTATAGTTTGCTGCAGGGAATAATACGATGGGTTATTACTCCATCCATTTTCCTGTATAGTCAAAGTGTTGATAAAAGCACCTATCTGTACACTTACCGGGAAAGGGCATTATGTATGGCTGTTTTAACAGAAGCAGTTACCGGCTTAGGGGTCAAAAACCAAAATATCCCAATCACTTTCTTCTGTAGGGGTGCCATATGCTCTGCTGCCGAATAACATGACTTTGGCGCCAGGTAATATCTGCTGGATACGCGATTTGATAGAAGATAATACAGCATTGTCTGCTAACATTGTGGAAATTTAATTAATATTTCTTAAATATGGTTAGTCAATTGGTGTGGTTTATGAAAACAATTACATCCTATCCCTCCCGAATCTTTAATTTTGCCCTCTTAAATGATGCAGCTATACCCGGCACATGCCGCCGAAATTTTAGAATTTAATAAGATATGCGACCTGCTGCTGCAAAAGTGCCGTACAGATGCCGCGCGCGAACGGGTAGCAGATATACGGTTTCATACCCGCATGGACCACATGGAGCGGGAACTGCGGCAGACCAATGAATTCAGGAATATACTGCTGGGCGGAAGTGACCAGTTCCCCAATGATTTTACCCGCAACATGGATAAGGAGCTGAAGCTTTTGTGTGTGGCCGGCGGTGTGCTGAGCGGGGAGCAGATGCTGGCGTTTTTGAAGCTGGCGCTAAATACCCGGGATATACTGCTGTGGCTGAAGCGGCATAATGAATTGTTTCCGCAACTGATGGCTATCTCAGCCCGCGTAGAATATGAAAAGAAAATACCGGAAACAGTGACCACTGTAATAGACGAGGGCGGCATGGTGCGCGATAACGCCTCCGCCGAACTGATGCGTATAAGGGCTGAACTGGGGAAGGTAAGAGGGGAGGCCAGGCGTACATTTGAAGCCGTGCTGCGCAGGCTGAATAAACAGGGCTACCTGGCAGATATAGCGGAGAGTTTTCTGAACGGGAGGCGCACTGCTGCTGTGCTGGCGGAGTATAAGCGGATAGTAAAAGGTATACTGCACGGCGAGAGCGATACGCAAAAGACGGTATTTATAGAGCCGGAGGAAACGATAGAGCTGAACAATGAGATATTCTCGCTGGAGCGTGCTGAGGGCAGGGAGATACACCGCATATTGGTGCAGGCTACAAAAGACCTGTCGGTATATTCGGGGCAGCTCGAAGCTTATTACCATATCTGCGGTATATACGACTACATAAGGGCCAAGGCGCTGCTGGCGGTGGATATGAACGCCAACATGCCCCGGCTAAGCCTGCACCCGGCACTGCAACTGATAAAAGCATACCACCCCTTGCTGCTGCTGCACAATAAACCGCTGAACAAACCGACCATACCACTGAACATAACGCTGGACAGGCAAAACCGCATCCTTATTATCAGCGGGCCCAATGCCGGGGGCAAGACAGTGTCTATGAAGACCGTGGGGCTGCTGCAACTAATGGCGCAGGCGGGGCTGCTGATACCGGTAGACGAAAATTCCGAGATCGGTATCTTTAAGCAACTAATGGTGCAGATAGGGGATACTCAGTCTATAGAGCACGAACTAAGCACCTACAGCGCACACCTGCGCGATATGAAGCACTTCATGGATTTTGCCAACGGTAAAACTTTGTTTTTTATTGACGAACTCGGCAGCGGCTCTGACCCTAACCTGGGCGGCGCATTTGCCGAGGCAATAGTAGAAGACCTGGCGCATAAGCACGCGCTGGGCATTATCACTACCCACTACCTTAACCTGAAAGTAATGGCAGGCAAGGTGCGGGGTATCTTTAACGGCGCTATGGCATTTGACGAAGAAAAGCTGGAACCACTGTACCAGCTAAGTATAGGCAAGCCCGGCAGCTCGTACACCTTTGCGATAGCGCAACGCAGCGGCCTGCCTGCCCACGTAATAGAGCGGGCCCGGCAACTGACGCAGCGGGAGCATTTTAAGCTGGATAAGATGCTGCACCAGACAGAGCAGCAGTCTGTAAAACTATCAGATAAAGAAAAGGAGCTGGATAAGCTGATAAAAGAGAATGAAAAGCTGAAGAAGCACTACGAGATAATAACCGATAAAGAAAAGCTGAGGCAGCAGCACGAAACCATGCGCCTGCAGAATAAAATAAAAAAAGAAGAGCTGGACTACCTGCGCGACACCGAGCGTAAATTCAAGCAGATAATACACGACTGGAAAAAGGCCGAGAACAAGCAAGATGTGATCAGTGCGGCAGAGAACGTACTGTTTAGAAAAAAGCAGATACAGACCAATGCCGCCGCCGCCCGCAAGGCAGATAAAAATTATGAAGTGACCGGGGGCAAGCCGCAGCCCGGTGACTATGTGCGTAACAGGCAAAACCACCAGGTAGGCATACTGACAGAGCTGCGGGACAAGCGCGCTATAGTGAAGATAGGCAATATGCCATTTACCGTGAACATAGATGAATGGGTAGTAGTGCGCAAGAAAATAAAGTAAGTGCGCAATATTCCTGTATCACTACACCACACTAATGAGCCTTAGTAGGCATAGTCTGCCAGGTATTCGTAGTGCCTGGTAAGCCGGCCATCTTCGCAGATGGTAGCACGCTCCAGTATCTCACTTTTTTCCTTCAGCAGCTCAGGCAAGATATACTTTTCGAAGTGCAGCCCGAAGTACTGGGCGGCATCGCGCGGCAGCTCATTGGGCAGATTATCTACTGCCATAATATCTATTATGTCCCTGCTGTTTTGGTAGGGGGCGGTCTGCTGCAGTGTGTGGCGGTCTATGCCGTATACCGGATGGGCAATGGTGCTGGCGCCTAAGTTTATGGGTACCGAGCCGTCTACATCGCAGGTAATGTCTGCGATAACGCTTAGCCGCCAGTCTTTACGCTTTATGTCGGCCTTGTCAAAGAGGCGCGCTATGCGCTGCTCCCAGTAGATGCCGTTCATCAGTATATCTGCCTGGTGCACATAAGATGAGAACAGGCATTTATAGGCCTCCGGATGCGCATGAAAATCGTCTCTGTGAAAGAGGTCATTATCTTTACGTGCGTACAGCGATGCCCCCTTCAGGTGCGTGAATACGGGATACTCATACTCGTGGGTAAGGAAGTCGGCAGGCTCTACGGGTTCTATATCCAGCTGTGTGAGTATTTCCAGCACACCGGCGGCCACCTTGCCCGATCCTGTGATCACTATCTTCACATTTGGCAGCTTTACACGCTCATAGGCCACCAGCAGCTCCTGGTAGTTCTTTACCGTATGGGCAGGGGGCAGGGTATACTTGCCTGTCTTCAGGCCATAGGTGAGCAGGCCGTTGTGCGCGCCCACTATGCCTGCATATAGCCCAAACCCCAGTATGCGCTGCTCATCGCTGTAGGTAAGACATTCATAGTCTATCATACGTATGCGCTTTTCTATCAGCGCGTGCATCATGCCCTTGTTGTATTCCTGTTTTTTCTTGGTGTGCGAAAAGAAAAAATACGTTTTGCCCGGCAGCAGGTATTCGGCGGGTACTTCTTTTACGCCCATCAGTATATCGCAGTGGCTGAGGTCGTCGGCCATGGGTATGCCCGCAGCTATATATTCATCATCGGTATAGCAGCGGGAGGGTGAGGGTTGCACCGTTATTTGTACGGACGGGTAATTTTTATGTATGTAGGCGCATTGCTTGGGTGTAAAGGGCACGCGCTCGTCGGGCAGCTTTTTTCGTTCCCTGATCAGGCCTATACGGATCATCTTTAGTAATTTAGCCGCAAAGATAACGCCATTTCATGACCAACTACTTTGAGCTATATCATATGCCGGTAACTTTTTACCCCGCCCAGGCGGCCGTAAAAAGCAAATTTTACGAGCTCAGCCGGCTATACCATCCCGATCGCTTTGCACAGGCCGGCGGTGCCGAACTGGCTAAGGCGCTGCAGCTATCGGCTATGAATAATGAAGCCTACAAGACCTTCAGAAGCCCCGATGCAACAATGGCATATATACTAAAAATGCATAACCTGCTGGAGGACGAGGAAAAATACACCCTCCCTGCCACCTTCCTTATGGAGATGATGGATATTAATGAAGCGGTAAGTGATTATGAGACAGATACGGAAAACGACGATGCCCGCCAGATGGCCACCAACAGCCTTAACGAGCAACTGGAGCTGTGGGACGATGCCACTAAAATACTGATAGACAAATTTGAGAAAGGCGATAAAAGCAATGAATTGCTGCTGCAGGTAAAAGACCAGTATTTCAGGAAAAAATACCTCTTGCGCATTAAGGAAAGAATTGATAGATTTGCAGCCCGCTGAAAAACGGTAAGTGCCCGCCGCCCGGATGGCGGAATTGGTAGACGCGCTAGACTCAAAATCTGGTTATCGCAAGGTAGTGCAGGTTCGATTCCTGTTCCGGGCACAAAGGTCAGAGTGAGTGTGGGAGCGAGAGCGACACCTCACTCTGACCTTTTCTTCAATACTCAAACTCACACCCACACTTACCCACACTGTTTGAAGGGTCTCCTTTGCCAATATCGCGGTGAACCGACTGACCGATTAAGTATTGATTGACTGTAAAACAACAACTCTCCGGCAGGACTATTGCTTGACGAATCGTCGTACCTCAATATCATTGATGCGGATAAGGTAAACACCTGCTGGCAGGTCACTCACATCAATTTGTAAATGCCGGGTCCCAATATCTTCCATGAAGCGTACAACATGCCCCATCATGTCTGCGATCAACACCTTTGTGATAACATATTGGTTAGACTGAATATTGAGTCTGTTGGCAGAGGGATTTGGAAACAAAAGCATATCATTATTCTGTTGCTGAGCAAGCGGCGCACGTTCTGTGAGATCATTGAACCTGGCAACAAATACTTGTCGCGCCCCGGTTGGCAATGCGTTCATCCTGCATGTATCAAAAAGCAAAGAATCGAAAAAATATCCTGCCACATAAATGGCGCCACTGGCATCGCAGGAAATCGAAATTGGAGCACCCGAATTTGGATTTGACGCCTCTTTTGCCCAGAATACATTGCCACCAGTCGAGTATTTGGTAAGAAAAAAGTCTGCATTATCAAGCCCTGTGCTCCCAAAAGAAATATGATTAGAGAACACTCCTCCCATCACTGAATTGCCATCCTTGTCTACATGGATGGTACAGCTTTCACTAAAGCTATTGCCGCCGGGGCTTTTTGCCCACAAAGCGTGGCCTGCGCCATCATATTTGGCAAGGAAAGCTTCACCTACATTGAATCCCGCAGTATCGTGTAATGCTATCGTATCGAACATGAAAGGGTCACCCTCAATAAAACCCGCAATGTATAAGTTACCGGTACCGTCTGTTCCCATGTCAAAGATATTACCACCATACCCATTGCCAATTGATTTAAACCAAATCAGATTCCCGGAGACATCAAGCTTCGATAGAAAAAGATAGCTTCCCGTGGGAGAGGTAACACTTACAGTGTCGAAGGAAATGGTCATATAAAAGCCCGGAGAAGGATATGGCGGAACATAGTATCCCCCGGCATAAATATTTCCTTCCAGGTCAATAGTCAGGCCCTGCTCATAGCAGTAAACATTTCCTCCCGATGTCCTGGCCCATTGGAAGTTACCTGCCGTATCATATCGGGCAATGTAACATCCTCCCTCTGCTACAGGATTAGCTATACTCGTGGACCCGAATAAAAGAGAACTACGGTAACGGCCACTTACAACAACACCACCAAAATTATCGGTACGCACAGAGGTAGGGAGAATGTCGGCATAGGGGTCTCCGGCACTTGATGGTACCTGGGTTTTTGCCCACAATGGGCTACCCGTGCTATCAAGTTTAACGAGAAAAAAGTCGCCGGAAGAAATTCTGGATAACGTATAAGCACCAAAACTGATCGCAGGACTGCTAAAGACTCCATACAGGTAAAGGTTGCCTTGGTTATCGCATGTAATTGAGGTCGAGGCATCCCGACCAACGCCACCAAATGTTTTTGCCCAGATGATATTGCCCGAAGAGTCATACTTCACCACGTACAAATTGACAGCGATCGCAGACATACTATATAACGTTGTGGTTCCGAAAGTAACAGACCCCCGATAGGTGCCGGTAATATAGATGTTCCCGGCACCGTCGCTTGTACTCGTTACTCCAGGGAAAGCCACAAAATCTATCTGCCCTTGACTCTGCCGCGTCCAAACACATTGTTGTGGCCACGCTTTCATAGTTGGCAGCATAAGACAGGCCAGGATCACAACTAATTTGATATTAATGGGTTTCATGGTTAGTTGAATTCAAATTAAAAGTATAAAAAAAATTAATAAATGATCTCGTATTTACAGCAAAAGCCGTACCTATATGACGTTGACGCAACCAATTTAGTTAGTATTGTTTGTAAGATTTCAGTTCAGGCGAAAGCCGCTGGTTATTTGTTATCGCATAAAATGAACCTCAAACACAGTGATAACTATCCCATACACTATAATCGAAGTTCGTCTGCAATCCTCCGCTCTGTTTCCTTAAATGCGAGCCATGGGAACCGGTTTTTGTGATTGCCCATGGGGCGGAGCATATCGACTACCTAATAATGAAAATGAGCTGCTTTCATTTATGATCTTTAGAGAAATTAATTGGGCGGACAAATAACTATTTCATCAAACGATAAATTTTCCGGTCGAAATCCTATCCCTTCTTCACCGCTCAGGTTTTCACACATCTTCTGTTTTTGCATAAAAAATGATTTTGTAAATAGTATGTATAAGGGGTAGGGTCATAAAATAAGACTAAAAGCGATGGTAACTGTACGAGTGCGTAAATGCCGCGCGCTTGCATGAATCGTTTGCATTAATTAAATTCGCTTGTTATGTATAAGCACTTATTTATAAGAGCCTGCTGGCTCATAGTTGTTTTGGCTCTTGCAGGCAATGTTGCCAATGGCCAGGTTTATGGCTGGACGCGTGGTATTAATACAGTAGACCTGAGTAGTGGTAAATCAATTGGTACAGACGCAGCCGGTAACGTGTACTACACAGGCGCATTTGCCGGCATCATGGACGCCAATCCCGGAACCGGTGCCAGTATCATGTATTCTGCGCCCTGGTCTGCAGTAAATTACATCAGCAAATTTGGCCCCACCGGCGACTTTCTGTGGAGCGACACCACTAATAAAACGCTTGTCCCCGGCCACGTAGCTTCACTTGCAGTTGCCCCCTCGGGTAGTACATACACTACCGGTGGCACGGGTATAAAAATAGTTAAGTATAATGCCGATGGTACACGGGCATGGGCGCATTTGTTAAGCAACTCGTCATTGGAAAACTATGTTGTGTACCACGATTCCGGCTATATCTACCTCTGTGGCACGTTTATAGATACCGTCGACTTTGATCCGGGGCCTAGTACGTACAATCTCGCTTCTATTACAAGCGGTTATGAGGAAACCTATGTGGCAAAGTTCGACACTAATGGCGCATTTATATGGGCACGGCATTTTGCAGGCACTTCTAATCAGCAGCCCTATGCCCTGGCAGTGGACAAAGCCGGCAATGCCTATGTCACTGGCTATTTCACAACTACTGTGGACTTTGACCCGGGCTCCGGCGCGTCGCCGCTTATGGCATCGGGTTCGTCGCAAGACATGTTTGTGTGCCGCATCAACAATGATGGATCGTTTGGATGGGTAAAACAGATAGGCGGGGGCAATGACGAGTTGGGGCGCCTGATTGCATGTGGCGATGGCGCCATATACACGGCCGAATCAGTTTTTACAGGTTCAGGGTTCAACACCTACCTGCTGAAACTGGATGGGGCGGGCAATACGTTGTGGACGCGTCTGGTGAGCCCGTTGGGCGTTAGCGCTATCAGGGCAGACAATATGGGGTCGATTTATATTACCGGAACTTTTACCGGCACCCGCGATTTCGATCTCAGCACATCTGGCACTCACACCCTGACAGCCGGTGGCGCTTATCAGCAATATGTAATGAAGACCGATACCGGACTTGCATTTCAGTGGGTATTGGCGACACAGGGTGCCGGTACCAGCAACTGTAATCCTAACGACATATCAGTAGACGCCGCCGGGGCAATGTATCTTACGGGTACCTTTTCCGGGCAGGTGGACTTTGATCCTAGCCCTGCTGTCGACACTCAGGCGCCTGATACGTCTTTCCCTGGTCCGGGAATGAATCCCGTTTCCCTTTATTTTATGAAATGGAATTCACCAACGACAGCCATACCGTGCGTGCATGCATGCGGAGAAATGTATATAGCCCCCAATCCCACATCGGAATACCTGGGTATACATTCCGTTGATGCTACTGCTATCGGCGCAGTAACTGTTCTCAACAGTGTAGGTATGACGGTTATCAGTAGGAGCATCAGTGCTTCGTATGGTGTGCTAGACGTAAGTACGTTGCCGCCAGGAGTATACTTACTTGTTGCCGGTGACCGACGGCTTCGGTTCGTGAAGCAATAGAACAGCGGGGAATACCTTAATAATGCTGTCGCGAAATTTGCTTAGAATTTACACATCCGATGCCCTCCTACGCCCATACATCAGGGGTAATATTGTTTCTCTTTGAATTAACTCCTTTTTTTCATAAGTTTTTCCTGTTAGCCGGTTTTTAATGAATCATTTACCGTTCTTAATGCCTGTTGGACTTCTGTATTTTTGGGATAAATTTTCAGAATAATCTCGAATATGGTTTTAGCCTTGTAGTATTCTTTCTTTGAAAAAAACAATTTCCCGGCCTGGTAGTATAATTGCCTCAGCCCGGGATAATTTGGGTAAAAGTCATGCAGGCTTTTGACTGCCGACACAACGCTGTCCGGCTCTGCCAGGACGGTATATGCGATAGCTTTATTATAATAACTTGTAGCATTGCGATTATCAAGCAAAATTGCTTTATTCAACAATGTTATTGCATTGTGTAGATTGTCTTTTTTTACTTTCTCATTTTTCTCCAGATCGCTTTTTACTATCAGGTGCATTCCTACATTAGCATTTGCAATCACACTATTAGGCACAACTTTAATGTCTTGCTTAAATAAGGTCTCATCATTTTTCCAGTTTGCGTTACGATTAATAGTTTTAAAACCGCAAAGAACTATCAGTATTGCAGCTAAGCTGCCCAATGCAATCCTTTTCGTGAAAACTGATTTTAGCAAATTCATGCCTTTCAATAGAAGGAAAGCCAAGGCTATCGAAAAACCTACAGAAGAATGGTAAATAAGCCGTTCTCCCATCGTTCCGCCAATATTAAATATAAGGTTGCAAATGAGTAATAGATTGACAAAATAAAATGCAATTGCAAAACTTAAAACATTCTTTCTTTTTAAGTAGTAAAAGAACGCCCGGAACAATGCTATATGTGCAACCAATGATAGCCAGACAACAGGGCTTGTGAAATCTTTGTATGGAATGGAATTATAGGAATAGTCTGCGGATAGTGGGTGCGGGAAAACAAGTAATCTCAAATAGTCTAGTGGTGTTGCTATCAGGGTTGCTAATTTCTCAGTAGCAGAGGCATAAGCATAAGGATCGGCAAGTATGCTTACGCTATTATTTGCATCTTCGTTTACAGGCGCTATGACCTGCAGTCGTAAAATTATATAGATAAACACCACGCCCACATAAGGCAGTGAAGCCATAATACTTTTTGATAAAGAATATCGATTAAATAAAAAGAATGAAAGAGGTAATAACACTACAAGACTAACAGCATACTCCTTGGAAAGAAATGCAAGGAAATAACTTATTAAGCCAAAATAAAGCCATCTCTTTTTTTCCTTTTGCTCCTGGTATTTAAACGCAAAAATGAAAGTAAGGGATATAAAAAGTAGGGATAATATTTCATCCCGGCTTTTTAAGTTAGCTACAACCTCAGTATGAATCGGATGGATTGTAAAAAGTATTGTAGTAAATAATGCGAGCAACGGATCATTTTTAAAGACTACGGTACGGAGGAAATAAAGCAAAACCAATACAGACAACGTAAACCATAGGACATTAAAAAAATGCCGGATATGCATACCTGAAATAAACCTTTGATCATGCCGGAGAAACAGTGCCCCCCAGTCATTATGCTGCATGATGCTATCTACTTGACCCTTTGGAACAGTTCCCAGAAACTCTTGTTCTATGGCAAATGTGGCAACAGATAATGGTCTGTATCGTCCTCCCGACAATCCATTTACATCGTTAGTTTGTTTATAGTAACTATCGTATGTGTCCTTTGTGAAAATATCATTTAAGCCGGCGATTCCATTATAGACCGGTTCATTCTTTATGATCACCGCATAGTCATCCAGGGCAAATTCATTTTGAATAGTATTTGAGTAAAATATAAAGGCCAATATCCCAATAATAATAGCTTGTATTTTAAAACCAGATAACCACGCTGGCAACCCTACGCTTTGAAATGGTTCGTCATATGCTGTAGAGACTTGATTCTGTATATATACAGATTTAGCACTAAGATTGGGTTTATTCTTTTTAGCCATTATGATTAAAGTGTTTCTTCCTTTTCTACTATCTGCAACGCCATTTAAACTAACGGCTACTTCTTTAGATGCAAACACTAAGATATAGTGCTTTTAGTCAATTTAAAAAATCACATCAGAAGTAATATTGTTTCTCTTTGATTTGACTCCTTTTTTTCATAAGTTTTCCCGCAGCTGTTGATCTTGATCTCTGACCGGCAGCCTTGGCTGGATGTTTTTTATAGGGGTGGTTTTTACTTCATTATAAGCGGCACTCTTAGAATTTTCTACTAATCTGAAAAGAACAAAAACATCCTGATCTGTATATTTATTTTGTGAACTGCTTGTCGTATATTGTCGGCGTTTTTTGAAAATTTTATTTAAGTACAACATGAAGAAACTTATTCCGCTGCTGACACTCGTGCTACTCTCTGCCTGCAAAAAGAATGACAATAACAGCCTGAACAACGCTGCGCCCCTGCTCACCGCCTCGGGTTGGGAGCGCGTAGTAACGGTGGTTCCTGTAGACCCGAATATGTCAGTGGATGGCGGCTTTCTTGCAGAAGACCTTGCTATTGTCGGCGATTCACTTGGTCTGCTCTTTACAGAAAGTTATGACGTTTTTAAGCCACTCGGGGGCGCCAGGGGTGGCCGCATCAGACGAGGCATCATCGCTCTGTCAGGTAGAGACACAATGCACACAAACGACCTTTCTGTATATGTAATGCAATCACTTAACGGACCAGACTACAGAGGACATATGTACTTTACACCCGGCACACTGCGTGCGCATGTATGGAACTCAAATTCCGTCACTTCAAGTAGTTCCTCGCAGTTCAAACATTATAACGAATTTGATGAAAATGCCAATGTAGTTGTTCCTGACTTTGGCTATGTATGGGAGTCTGTGTTCGACCCTCTTTCGCCTTATACAGTAGCGCATACGGTTAATGGCAGTGTGGTCTTCGGTAAAAGCAATCCTCTTGATCTTGGCAGTGCGCATTGTGGTACATACCTTAACTATTACAATGCCGCTTCAAAGACCTGGCTATCGCAGACGCAACCTTACAACAATGGCATCAATCGGCTGACATCATACCTCGGCAATCTGCCACTCATTCTTGCGTCAGCACCTTTTGCCACAGGCGATGCTGCCTATAGACTCTTTGCGGTGGACACATCAGGCCACCTGCTGATCCTGCAGCCAAATACAACCAATTACAACTTTGATACCCTGGCCATAACATTCGATGCTTCAATACCGGGTGCGCGCGACTATGAAATGGCGGGCATATCGGTTTCAGGAAGCACATGCTATGCTCTTATTTATTCACCGGCCAAAAAGAAGATATATGAATTTAGCTGGACGGAGGGTAGCACGAGCGTAACACGCGTATTCGCCGATGCACCGCTCGATGCCTTGCGCAGCCCGGCAACTCCAACGGGTCGCTGGAAGCATTGGGAAGTCCGTCCTGACGGCATCCCATATCAACTTGTGAGCAATGATAATAACGATTTTGAACTGCGTACTTTAAGTGCGTCTGGCATTAAAGTAGTAACAACCATACCCGCCGCATCGGTGAAAACGGGATATTTTCACTTGCCGCGCTATGCCAATGGCTATTACTACGCAGTAGTTTATACACCTCCGGGTTGGCAGGTAAATGGATCTTATACACACCAGCTGGATGTAGTGCGGTTCAAGGAATAGCGCTCACTATTTAGTGCGTCTATATAGTTAGAAGATTTCGTATTGTTGATGTACAATACTCAAAAACCTGGTTATCGCAAGGTAGGGTTGGTGGATTCCAGTTAGGGGCACGTAAATAAAAGATTAAAACTCCGGCAAATACCAATTTGCAGAGGGAATACAGCCTTCATTTTTTTCTCAGATCTTTGGGATACAATAATAGTGCATAAAAGGCGTTATATTTGGTTAAAGCATTGTATGAAAAGGCCCTATGCAATATGGTTATCGATTATTTTATTTGCTTCTGCTTGTCAGAAGAGTGGTAGTGTGACCAATGTCGTTACTCCACTCGATTCAACTAAAATTGATTCCCCGCTTCAGGTAGCCAGCTATCCGTTTATTGACACATTTTACGGTGGCTATTCCGAGACAAATCCTGAAATTGCTCCTTATAGTTTTTCCGGCTATTCAACGGTTCTTATACATCATATCAGCGCGGACAGTATTGTATTTGACGCGCAATCACTTGGGTTGCCACATGGCAATATGCTGTTTTCAGACATTATAAATATTCCGGAGCACGTAAACACTGCAAATTCATACGCTTTTAGCGTGCAGTGGTATAACGACAGGTGGGATAATTATACTTGCTCCATCACCCACGATACTTTGCAGTGTACCATCACCCAGTCGACCGCTAATGCAGCATCTTACGGCATTTACAACGGTTCGTATACCGGGTTGAAAAAGTAATTTTTGTTCTTATTTCCACATTCGGCATAATAGCGATTTGTAGTGTCCACTCTTTAAGAAAAAGCAACTCAGTTCAATGTGTTGCAAATCAAATAGTAGTCTTCATGAGCCGCTACTTGTCACAGCCTCACAATCCATACCCGGTTTATGCGTGATTTTTGCATCGGGCATGCCATGTTTAAAGCTATGGCGCTCCCGGTAAATCGGCAGGCACTTTTTTTATGCTCCATATAAGCCACATCAATATGGCCAGGCTAACGAATGTCAGGATGCCCATTACCAGTGAAACCAATGCTTCGCCGGGAAGCCCTTGTCCCATCATGTAAATATTCAGAAAACCGATAGTAATGTCCATTAACACAAAAAACATCAATAACGATGGTGCGATGGTATTTGCCATATTGTTTTTTCTTAGCAGAAAAACTCCGGTTAAGAAAATGGCAGGAAGAAACACAGACAGGTCAAGAACGTGAACCGGGTTAGTAGCCAACCCGGCATCAAGGAGTGTTTTGGGAGTATAATTGTGTATTATAGCCGGCACAATATCCATGAGCCATAGTATGCAAAACAGTACCCCGATCAAAATGAAATATATTCCGGTGGTAGTAGCCGCTGCGTTTTTTTTAAAGAGGATTTCGGGATTATCTTTTTTCTGAAATAGCAGAAATCCTATAGAAGAATAGAATGATAGGCCCAATATTACGCAATATATTATGAACAGCTTATTAAAGTGAACATCAAAACAGTAGACAGCAAATGTGTAAGTAAGATATAGTACCACACCTCCCCACAGCATCTGAGCTATCTTGTTACCACGATATTTCAAAATGCTTGTTATAAGCAGGCATGGCGCGATCAGGAATAAGTCAATGAAATCCTGTCCCACGGACTGGGCTCGCCAGTTTGGTGTTTCTGTGCCATAAAAGCCCGGCGTAAATAAACCGACGAGACTCACAACCACAATCAGGGCTGTTAATATTATCGAAGTTCCCAGATATACTTTTTTGTACATTTTTTTCAAAAAGTGGATCAAATGTATCATACATCACGGATTTGCATAATGACGCTTATTACTGTATGCAATGATTTATGTCATGTTTGGATATATTCCATTACTGTTTTAATCGGCGTAGACTGACATTGTGTTACAGATTTCGCTTGTTTTTTTTGGCCTGCAACTGGTCAGCTTCCGATAGAATGATCAACATCATTTTGACCACTGCCCACCATCATATGGTGCTGCATAAGGTCCCGGTACTTTTGTTTCCTTGGTGTATGCTCTTTATCTGCGAATGATATTGCGCGCTAATAAATAGACAATGTTCAAAAGCAGAACCTATAGTAGTCGTGTAAACAATGTTTTACTGTTGTGTGGCATGGTATCTTCCTTTTATTATGCGGCACTCCTCATCTTTGTACCCATCTTTTACCCCGGCTATAATTCCATGTCTACAACAGTCAGTGAGTTGTCTGCCATAGGGGCGCCTACCCGGTCTCTGTGGGTAGGGCTTTGTATTTTGTACCCGATCCTGGTGGCAATATTCGGGTGGGGTGTGTGGCATATGTCCGCCGGAAACAGGACCTTACTCGTTTCAGGTGTATTTCTTTTCTTCTACGGAATGTTTAACATTTACTGGCCTCCTATGCACCAGCGCCAGGTATTGGCAGCAGGTAGCGGAACGCTGACAGATACGCTGCATCTTGTATATGCCGGTGTAACTGTGATCTTAATGCTCCTGGCAATGGGTTTTGGGGCAGCCTCATTTGGGAAGTGGTTCCGTTTTTATTCCGTTGTTACTATGCTGATGCTTCTTTTGTTTGGCTTGCTCACAGGTGCTGATGCTCCAAAGATTCAGGCGAATCAGCCAACCCCTTATGCTGGCTTATGGGAGCGTATCAACATAGGTCTTTTTCTCGTTTGGGTGATTGTCCTCGCCGCTATGCTGATGCGGATACAAAAAGGCCGGCGTGCCTGACTATCTTCTTTCTTTTGATCCTTTTTATATGAGAGAAGTAACCCGGTGCTGCCCTGAGGCACTTTGTGCAAAATGCGGGGTTTCCCATTGAGAAGGCGGAAAGCCTCAATTTCCCCATAATGACGACAATCATTGTCATAACAAACGCCGGTCATAAACCAGGCAGATATACGGTTGCACCTTTGTGAAACATTTAAAACTAATTTTATGAACACGAAACTCAACAATTTAAAGCTTCTTACCTGGGCTATACTGTTATCGTTGCCCATAAATACTTTTGCGCAGGCTGGCGCAATATTCACAGCGGGTCCGCTAATGAATAGGACACGTATCACTCCTTATATGGCGACATTGTCTGATGGCAGGGTGGCCGCTTTCGGAGGCCGGGAATATAATTTTATATCCGGCTCTCACGCAGATCTCTATAACCCTTCGACAAATGCATTTACCGAGATTGCCATGAATTACCCTCATGACTTTGGCGCAGTGGTGAAGTTAGCTGATGGGACCTATTATGTTATTGGCGGATCTATGGACCTGGGAGTTGCCCCGGGGTATGCTACAACCGAAATATTTGACCCTGTAGCAAATACATTTACACCGTCGGGTTCGATGAACTATGCCCGGTGTGGAATGAGTGCTGCCCAAATGACAAACGGAAAGGTACTTATTGCCGGTGGATGGTATAGCACGTCAAGCGCCACTTATGCCGATGTGTATAGCGCTGGCACCTACACAGTTTCATCTGCAATGATACAGCCGCGCTCATACCCGCTTGTCCTCCCTACCAGCGATAGCGGGGCAGTAGTTTTTGGCGGGCTTCCGCCTTATGGGGGCAGTAATTATACCAGTGTTGAGTTCTATTCATCGGCAGACAACTCTTTTCATAGTGTAAGCAGCGAATTGATTCCTGCTGATCCGGGCTGGTTAGCGTCCACTTCTTTTCATAACAGGCCATCAGACGACTATAAAATGAGCAGCGGCAAGTATTTAATATGCGCTTCACGTACAGGGGAATACGGGCTGCTCACTTTTGACCCGGCAACAAAGGCATTTGCCAGAATTTCTACCTCCTCTCCATTAATGGACACATGCACAGATGGTGGCTTCTTCGACATTGTATTAAATAAGACTGCAAATTACGCCTACTTGCTGGGGCTCGATTCAGGTTCAACGCCTTTTAAAATCAGTTTAACTACTGTAGACCTTACTACCGGCCATGTATTTCATCCCGGCGGCACGTTTACAATGCCATCAAACGAGTACTTATACCCTACAATGGCCTACATGCCGTCTAACGGGAAAATACTGCTGGAAGGTGTATCGTCAACAACGGGTGATTATTTTCACGCAACAGATAAGACCTACATTATAACACCGACGGCTCCTACATCTGTAAATAGCATTGCTGAAGGCAAGAACAGCGTTACTTGCTATCCCAATCCGGCTATAGGTACAATTACGTTCTCATCTGGCGCCTTCGCAAATTCTGATGTTAAGCTGAAGATATTTGATATGGCCGGACGTATACTAATGAGCCCGGAGTATAGTAATGTAAATGCAAATTTCACATTGACAATTAGTGATCTGCCCAGCGGCTTATATATCTACGAGTTGAGCAACAACGGCATAACAGTACGGAATAAGTTTGTAAAGCAATAATTCAGCCTGGAGGCTAAAAACAGTTTCATCCTTCAGGATCATAAGCAGCAAAGCCACTGAAATTCAGTGGCTTTGCTGCTTTATAATAGTCGACGTTTCGGGTATCAGTTAGTCCTTGCCGATCATACATCCTGCCAAATCCATGATCTTATTTGCACCCTTGCTATGTGCCTTGGGCATATTGCATTCGTCCGTTCCTATCTGAGTCCGTATCAGTTCTATCGGCGATTTGCTCAGCTTCTCCATCATTGAGGCGGTCAGTTCCATGTGTACCGCCCATTGTGATACGATATATTGTTGCTGTTCTACATTAACCGTTGGTACCACCTCCTCTGTAGACCGCGGTTCAATTACTGTTCCGTCTTCTAATTTTATGAGCATTTTTGTACCCTTGGCTATCGACATTCTTACTTGTTTTATCAGGGAAATGTTCAGCATAAGTGAGTAACTAGTCCCTTTCTGCTCCAGTTGCGCCCACCAGATAGGTGTGACGCTGAGCCGTATCGGTCCGCTGGATCTTACATGTTCTTTCGTAAACGGGTCAGTTTCGTCTTTATGAAATTTGCAGTTCTGAGCGTATGAATTTACGGATAGCAGCAACAAGGTAGTTACAGTACTAAGGATAATAAGTTTTTTCATATTGGAATGATTTTGAGCGAATATAATATCTTTTATTTACTTGTTGCTGGCAATATTTCATGGAAATATACATATCATTATAGCAGGCGCCTTTTCCATAGTTTTTGTTGTGTGCCCCCTCATTGCCTCCCTTTTGCCGATGGTACCAAAAATTAATTCTTAAAAAATTTGCGTAGTTAAATGACTTCATATAAATTTGTAGTCAAATAGCTACGCAATGAATCTAAGAAGAGATGTATTCCAGGCCATAGCAGACCCTACAAGAAGGGCCATATTACTGCTGGTGGCGGCCCAGTCGATGACAGCGGGTGCCATAGCAGCTAATTTTGATTCTGCAAGGCCTACTGTCTCAAAACACCTGCAGATACTTACCGAGTGTGAATTATTGCGGCAGGAGCAAAATGGCAGGGAAGTTTATTATCACCTGAATCCAAATAAAATGAAAGAGGTTGCGGCATTCATTGAGCCGTTCCGCAAAATGTGGGATGACAGGTTCAATAAATTGGAATCCATCATGAAAAAATACAAAAGCAAATAACATGGAACAAAAAACAAAGATCAGTGCCGGTGACGGCAGGCAGGACCTGCTGATAACACGGGAGTTTGATCTGCCGGTAGAGTTGCTGTTTAAAGCATTTGCCGAGCCTGGGATCATAGAGCAATGGATGTCCAACCCATACTCCACGGCCAGGGTGCTGAAGTTTGAGGGTAAGCAGCATGGCTGCTACCGGATAGAGACTACCGATGCCCTGGGTAAAGTGGTATTCGCCGCCAATGGTGTTATCCATGACTTTATACCCAATCGGAAGATAACCCGTACGTTTGAAATGGAGCATGCCGCCTTTGGCGTGCAGCTTGAGGTTTATGAATTTGAGCCGATGGCAAGCGATAAAAGCAAGCTCAATATGCACGTTATTTACGAATCTGCGGATCAGAGGGATGAAATGCTGAAGCTGCCTTTTGCGCAGGGGCTAAACATGGCGCACAATCGTATACAGGAAATTGCGGGTAAGCTAAAATAGTATTGTATGTCAAAGAGAAACAGGATCATCTATTGGGTTGCCACGCTGTGGCTGTCTCTGGGAATGGTATCAACCGGCCTGGTACAGTTACTGAAGGTTAAAGCAGGCTCGGGTGGGGCAGAGAGTGTGGCTCATCTGGGATACCCTCAGTATATCCTTACACTGCTTGGTGTATGCAAGTTACTGGGCGTTGTGGCCATACTTATACCTAAATTTGCTTTGCTGAAGGAATGGGCATATGCCGGGTTTTTCTTTGTGATAACCGGGGCTGTCTTTTCTCACCTGGCCAGTGGCGATGCTGCGGGTGAATTATTCGGCCCCTTATTGCTGCTGTTCCTGATAGCAGTATCATGGTATTTCAGGCCGGCAGACAGGAAACTGATTAATGTTAATTAAAAATACACGATGAAAAAAGAATTATCGGCAAAACAGCGCGAGGAGCTGATAGGCATATTAAAAGCCAGATTTGAGAAGAACAAGGTTCGTCATAAAGGGATAGACTGGGCGGGCGTTGAGTCAAAACTTGCGGCTGGTGCCGCCAAATTATGGTCGCTCAACGAAATGGAACGAACAGGTGGTGAGCCTGATGTTGTGGGTTACGACAAAAAGACGGGCGAATATATTTTCTATGATTGTTCGCCTGAAAGCCCCCGCGATCGCCGCAGTTTTTGTTATGACCGCGAAGCGCTCGATTCACGGAAAGAACATAAGCCTAAGAACTGCGCTACAGATGCCGCTGCGGCCATGGGTATAGAGTTGCTCACCGAAGAGCAGTACCGTGCGTTGCAGCAACTCGGTACCTTTGATACAAAGACATCAAGCTGGATACAGACACCAGCCGGTATCAGGAAGCTGGGCGGCGCTCTCTTTTGCGACCGGCGGTATGATACGGTCTTCCTCTACCATAATGGCGCAGAGTCTTACTATGCGGCCAGGGGATTCAGGGGCTCGCTGAAAGTATGATTCACTTTATTTGAAAAGTTAATGCCCCGCTGTATCTTTAGATAAGTGCGGGGCAATATGCTATGCGGCACATTGCCGACGCTTGTTCATGTGTGTATTTATTGGGGGTTGGTGTATATACAGATCGCTATTGGTTTTCTTGCTTTTGTGGTGCCGTTTGTGCTTTAGTTGAAAATAGAACAATATGAATCCGAAAGTTGATTTTTATTTTGATAAGCCCGGGAACTGGCAAAATGAATTCAGGCAATTGAGGAAGATCGTTCTTGACTGCGGCCTGGATGAAGAATTGAAATGGGGGCATCCCTGCTACTCCCTCAGTGGTAGGAATATTGTACTGATGCATGGCTTTAAAGAATATTGCGCGCTGCTGTTTTTCAAAGGGGCATTGCTGCAGGATGCCCATGGTATTCTTATTCAGCAAACGGAACGTGTGCAGGCTGCCCGCCAGGTACGGTTTACAAATACCCGCGAGATGGTGAAACTTGCCCCCGTACTTAAAGCCCTCGTTTTTGAGGCCATAGCGGTAGAAAATGCCGGCCTGAAAGTTGCGTTGAAGAAGACCTCCGACTTCCCTGTACCGGCAGAATTCAGTAATAAACTGGCCGCCACACCCGGTTTGAAGGCAGCCTTTAAAGCGCTCACGCCCGGGCGGCAAAGGGCTTACCTGCTCCATTTTGCGGCGCCTAAGCAAGCCAAAACCCGCGAGGCAAGAATAGAAAAATGTGTGCCCCGCATACTCGATGGGAAAGGATTGGATGATTACATACTACGTTCAGTATCATCGCATAACTCGTGTAGGCGGCCTTTACCGGCATCGGTCTGAGGTTTTACCTGTATTTTTTCGTAATTTTGGATAAAATATTAAAGACGATAAATGAGAAAAAGAACACCCACAAATGGTAAGGTAGTTGGCATTAAATTTGGCCTGTCTGAGGATAAGAACGATCTCAAAAAGGTAAAGGCGCAGATACTGAAGGAACTCGAAGAGAAGGAAAAGAATAGTAAGGAGTGGTATGACCAGGAGTTGGAAAAAAATCTGAAGAAATTATAGTGCCATATTGCGGGGCGATAGCCCCGGATCAAAACTCCTGTAAATACTGTTTTACAGGAGTTTTTGTTTGTACATGTTGTGCCTCGGGGCCTTCATTAGCGGTATTAAAACCTTATTTTGTATTAGTGGGCCGGCTGGCTTCTTCTTCGGCCCTCCAGATCATTTTCTCTAGTTCTTTGCGGTCTATGATATTTGTCCTGTACTGGTGAATAGGAGCCCATATTTTATCAGTCTCAATAAACCTCTCGGGCATGGCGCTCCACAGGATCTTTTTGTTCCTGTTTATGATCAGTAGTTTGCTGTATTGGCTTCCCATGTTTATATATAGCGTGCTGTCGGCCAGTTCAATGACATTACCGCCGGAGTTGAATTTCAATGGGGCCTTGGGCTCAACAGGGCACGTATATTCCCATACTTTTTCCAGTGGTTGGTTGGGGTGCTCCGGCTCTTTCAGCAGCACTATTGTTGGCAGTGAGTCGGTATGCAGGCACGAGTTATTGTTGAAAACATACAGGAGGCCGTCCATTGTGCGGCCTATGCTGTGCTGGCCGCAGAATATTCCTTCACCTGTGGCGTGGCAGCCGGGCTTAAAGCAGTCGCCATATACCGATGATACTTTTCCGCTCGGGTATTCTACCTTCAGTATCCGGCTGATGTCTCTGAACCCTATATAGATGCATTTGTTCTTTTCGTCGAAGAAGAACGCGTTATCGTGCGGCTGGTATTGCAGGTTGGCATCATGGTTCCTGAAATAGTCAAAGTCAGAACCTATCAGGTATTTTGACGATTTCCATGACCATACTACATTGCCTTCCTTGTCGTATTCTATCAGAGTTCCGAATAATCCGAATTTAAAACCGTCTTTCTCTACTTTGCCTTTCTCTTTCGATACTTCTATATGGGCGCTGTCGCCAGTATATATTGTTTTGCATAGCAGTATCTGGCTGCCCAGTGCCATATAATGCCCGTTGCTCAGCTTCGTAAACTCATGATGAAAGAATTCACCCAGAGTATCGCCGCTTACTACGCCGTTCTGCTTTATTTGCCACAATATGTCACCGTTAAAATTTATCTCGTACGGATCCTTGTAAACGAAAGTTGCTGTTCCTTCGGGTGTGAATTTGAGGTCTGCTACATAGCTGCCTATGCCGTTGGCATGGGGTATGAACCATATGGGCGCGCCGCTCATATCATATAGCACTCCACCGGCATCTACCGATACGTAGTAGTCCTTGCCTGGCTTACCCGGTTGCATTATCCTCAGCCTGAACTTACTTGTGTCTGCGTTGGTAACTATACCCGTGCTGAAATGATAGAACGGGCTTGAGGTAGTAACATGTTTTTTATTGGTAGTAGACACGCGCCAGGTATATTGTTTGTCAAACGCTGGCACCTCGGCTATTGTTTTATTGTCGTCTGTTTCTATGGTTTTTATCCTGTTTTTGACAAACAGATCTTCGGTATTATAGTTGCCGGCGGCTATCTCTATCTTGTATTTGCCTTTATGGTCTGTGGCCTGGAACGACAGCCCCACTATCCTGTAGTTAAGTTTACTTCCCTCCACCGGCAGCACCTGTGCGTAGGTTTGGGTAGCTAATATAAATATAAAAAACAATACATATAGTGCGCGCATTAAATACCCTTTTTGATATGCGGCAAAAATAGCCTAAAAATGCGACTCCCTTTTGTAAGTGCTTTTCAGCATAATCTATTCACTTGTTTCATTCGGCGCTACTTCGTCTTATTTCTCTTACAGCATTACCTTGAATACTATGAACATTGTGGTCAGGAACAATGTGAACATACCGCACATAAATATATAGTCGGCCATTGTCTCGTATATACGTGCCCTCTTACTATTACTTCTCATAGACATAAAGGAAGTGCTGCAACTGACAAGGAACATAAACATAGACACTACCGTGAATTCGTCTATGTAAGTTTGCCCGCTTAGTTTCAGGGCCTTTAAATAAGAAAAAACTGCAAAGCACAGGCCAAAAAGGTTTGCCGATGTGTTGAATACATGAGGTGATTTATTGCTTTGTTCCATAGGTCATTTTTGGTTTGTGGCCTTTTTTTCGACTTTGGTCCGGTTGTGTGGTTTATTGGCCGGTTGTTAAAGTGGTCTCAATTTACCCGGCGCTATTTTATCTGTTTAGGTTACCGGCGCGGGGTAACCGCATGCCCTCATCCGCCTGATTACCAATAGCCAAATATATGTTAAACAGTTTCGGCTGCACAATAATTGATGTATGTACATGTTATTTTAGATGGTTATTTTATTTGTTCCTTTTTCTAAAATCACACGTTTTATGGAAAGAAAAGATTTTTTAAAAACAGGTTTAGCCATGTGTGGCCTGGCATTGATACCCACAGGCCTCGTTGAAAGCTGTAAAAAGCAGAGCTTTGCCGGGCCCACAAATGTCAACTTCACATTAGATCTCACCAACTCGGCCAATGCATCATTGAATGCTACCGGCGGTTCGCTCATTGCAAACGGGGTTATTGTCATCCGTTTGAACGCCACTACGTTCAAAGCTTTTTCAGCCACTTGCACCCACCAGGGCTGCACCGTCGGGTACAATCCCTCAGGCAGTACTATTATGTGCCCATGCCATGGTGGCACTTATAGTGCTACTACGGGTGCTGTAATAAGCGGCCCTCCTCCTTCGGGGCTATCCACATATACTGCTACGCTTGCCGGTAACATTCTTACGGTAAAGTCGTAGACACCGGATATCTTATTTTTTAAAAGGTGACCTGCTTTAACGTAGCAGGCTACCTTTCTTTAGTGGTTAGTTGCCGGTAGTTTTTTTACGTTTTTTTTACGGTAATAAAGTATCCCGGTCATTATCTTTACAGCACCGCGCAACTTCCATTTAGCCGCGGTAAACAGATCAAAACAAAATCAGCATGAGTCAAACCTGGGACGAAAGGTATAAAGGCACTGAATTTGCCTATGGTAAAGAACCGAATGAATTTTTTAGGGAATGGCTGTTGAAATTTGAGCCGGGTTCCATACTTATGCCTGCTGATGGCGAGGGCCGCAACGGCGTATTCGCTGCCCGGCAGGGATGGCAGGTTACTTCGTTCGATCTGAGCATAGAAGGGAAGGCAAAGGCGCTACAGCTTGCAAAAGAGAACGGGGTTGCCATTGAATACATCGTGGGCGATTTTGATCAGCTGAGTTTTAACTCGCAGTCATATGATGCCATAGGGCTCATATACGCCCACTTTCCGGCTGATAGGAAGTCAGCTTTTCACCACAAACTAAACGGCTACCTGAAACCGGGTGGCATAGTCATTTTTGAGGCTTTCAGCAAGAAGCATGTTTTCTTTAAGCAGGCTAACCCCGCGGTGGGTGGCCCCTCACATATTGATATGCTGTTTTCTGAGGAAGAAATAATGGCTGATTTCCCGTTTTTCGAAGTGCTGCTACTGGAGGAGCGGGAAGTAGAACTGGAAGAAGGCAGGTACCACAGCGGCACAGGCTCTGTGATCAGGTTTGTAGGTAGAAAGAGGCCTGCTGACAAATGATGCAGTTGGGCTAGTTATACCCGGCTTTCTTTAGCGCGTCGGTTATCTCTTTCTCGCTTTTATATTTCGCCTTTGATGCTTTGCCTGCTTCCTGGCCTTCAAAGCCGTCTTCTATTTTTGTCGTTGCGGGGTCCAGTTTCTTCAGCCTGCCTGATAGGGGTCTTGCCACATTATCGTAGATGCGGTTAAAGTACCTGGTGCCGGTAGCATGCTCGTCTTTTTGTACCGATGTGGCCATTACCACCAGTTCTTTCACATTGTCGCTGTCGGCATTGGCAAAGAAAGCGCCTGTTATCTTCACAGGCAGGCCGTTGTTATTGAAGGTGTCTATGAATACGCGCTTATACATGTCTTTTGCCGTAGGGATAAAAATATATCCCAGCGTGCGGTAGTGGTCTTTAGGCAGCGCGCCGTCTTCCTCTACATAATATTTCTGTGTGTAAAAGGCTATCAGGGATGGCGTTGCAGACCATTCGGTTGTGGATATAACCTTCGACATCATTTCTTTCGGAAATTCAACATACAGCGGCCGTGCCCGTACCACAAATTGCAGGTTAGGCTCACCCTCCAGCCTTTTTACCACCTGCCCGGGGAATTTTATAGCCTGCACCGCGCTTTCCGGGCTGGAATAATATTCAACCGAGGCATTATCCATGCCTTTCTTTATCCTCATATCCCAGAGGTATTGCATTGGTTTATCGTCCCTGCCTTCAGGGTTCACTTCATGGTCATACGTTTCTTGTGTCTTATAGTATTTATCCAGCAGGTCATTGCCTATTTTATCTATCTCTTCCTGGTATTTGTCAGCGCTATAGTCTCTCGATGATAGGTCTTCCTCTAGTTTTATGGTATAGGTCAGGGCAATGTCATAATGGTCCTGCTCATGAATGAGTACGTAATTCGAGTGCTCTTGCTTCGTAGATTCCCTCACAAAGGCGCGGCTCTGGAAAGCGCACTTGGTATGGAATTTGAATTTTATCCTCCCGTTGGCCTGTTTTTCGCCGCTGTCTGCTGTAAAGTAGATAGCCGGGCATACATACGCCTGCGCCTGCAAATGTCGTTGCGCCAGTTTCTCTGCATGTTCTTTTTCTTCTTTCCCCTGGAAGTCATTCCATGTCAGCGTACGGTAGTTCAGGATAAATCCCTCAGGTGCTATCCAGCCATCGTCATCCTGTGCTGATAGGTGTGTGGTAGCCAGTATACAAATGGTAAGTAAGAGTAGCCGCATACAAGGGTATTTTTAATAAATTTAATTCCTTATATCCAGAATACAAAAAATGCAGCCCTTTGTGCGTTTGCCTGTAATGAATTTCAGTATTGCTGATCTCAAAGTTGCACTACATTAAGGCGCTGCCATTTGTATTTACTGATTTACCGATCCTTTCGCGCCTTTGCCTATCATCCCAAGGTGTGTATGCCCGAATGAATCTGGATATTTCAGCCCATATCCCATTACCCGGTCAAAAGAAGAGTGGCCCCAAAGCAGCAGGCCCGCCATGATAAGGAGCGGCTGTTGTGTCAGCCATCCTATACCTAATACCATACCCGCTACCAGTTTATGATGGGCCAGGTTATAGGCAACAGCGCCTACGTGGGTGTTAATAAGATACCCCAGCATACTAATGTCCGGCGACAGGAATAACAAAGGCCACAGCCACCACGATATATGAATGGGTGTGTAGTACAGCGCGATGATGGTTAGCGCCAGTTGTGCGATCTCTTCTGCCTGTAATAGCTTTTTCATAATTTCTCATTTTTATGCAAAGCTCTTACTCCTGTTTTCCCCGTGCGTTAACAAAAGATAATAAATGGTCAGGTCTTTGCCAGGCGGTTGCGTATCCGGCTCAGGCTTACAGGCGTAATACCCAGGTAGCTGGCAATGTAGTGCTGCGGAATACGCGCTATGATCTTGTCTTTATTGCCCCGTAGCAGGTCTATGTATCGCTGCTCAGGGCTGCGCGTCAGCAGGGATGTCATTCGTTCCTCAAGACCTATGGCCAGGTACTCGGCAATCAGTCTGCCAAATCTTTCCCAGGCGTGCGATAGCTCAAAGAGCTTTTGTAACGCGGAGTAGGGAAATACAAGCAATCTGCAATCCGTGAGTGCCTCTATGGTTAGCTCTGATGGCTGCCGGGTGATGCAGCTTATATACGAGCTCACGAAATGATTTTCGAAGTAGAAATAAGTAGTTTTTTCTTCACCGTCCGCGGTATAAAAGTGCCGCATATTCCCTTCCAGCAGAAAACCCACCTTGTTAGCTGTTTTTCCTTCTGTAGCAAAGTGCCCTTGCCTGGGCAACTCACATAACTCTATATGAGGAACCAAAAGTTCCCAGTCATCGTCAGATAGTTGAATAAAGCGGCCTATACTACTGCGTAATACCTGTAACTCTTTTTCTTGTATCATAGTGTATGATTCTTATGGTCTGCTTGTAAAGTATTGCCTGCAGGCAGGGCCAAATGTAATAAATGTTTAGGGCGGCAGGTTTGCCGGTATCATTAAGAGATTTTACCCGCAGACTATTTTTTGATACATTTTTTTCAATAATTTTGGCCATGCAAAACCTTAATGATCAACTGCTTGCGCTTGAGTCATACATTCCCTCCTATGGTATCGCCAACCCCGCTGTATCATCGGGATCAGTAGGCTGGCATATAGAACATACATTACTTACCATTCGTAAAATATTACAAGCGGTCAGGTCCTCAGACCCGGCCGGGTTTAAAAAATCTTTCAAACTGAACAGGGCCTTTGTATTCACTTTTGGCAGGATACCCCGCGGCCGCGCCAAGGCACCCAAGGTGGTAGTGCCTGACGGCGACATAGACGCGACTACGCTGGGCTCAAGTATGTACTATACCAAGCAGATGCTGGCAGAGATAGCCTCACTGGCAGACAACCAGCATTTCCAGCACCCCTTCCTGGGTACGATGAATAAGAAGGCAACAATGAAATTCCTCAGGGTGCATACACGCCACCACATTAAGATAATAAAGAAAATAGTTGACATTTGATTACAGGTCTCAAGGTACCGCAAGGCTGGATTTGCGGCTGATATTTGAGGTGCAGTGATTATTTGTCTTGCCCGTATATAGATCATCTGATTTGTTTATTTTTACGTAAACTTCTAATCATATGCTCATCGGCCAGTTGTCCCTTCTTACCGGATTCTCCAGGGATACTATTCGTTACTACGAGAAGATCGCTCTTATAGAGCTACCCAAAAAACGGCAGGGGCCCAATAAATACAAAGATTATCCCGCCGAAGTAGTACACGTGCTGGAAGCCATTCGGAAGTATAAAGAACTGGGCTTTACACTTGAGGAGATCAGGGAACTACTGGTGCTTTGCTCCATACAGGTGCTGGACATATCAAAGCTCCAGCTCATTGTAGAACGGAAGATCACCGGACTGGATACGGAAATAGAAAAACTCCATGCCCGTAAGCTGCAGCTCAACAGGGAACGCCAGTTGCTCTTAAAGAAAAAGACCGGCCATATCATCACCCTCCCCGAAATGAAAGCCGCAGCTTAGCCGCTAACTATTTTGTCTACTATACCGTACGCTACGGCCTCGGTGGCATCCATCCAGTGATCGCGGTCAAAGTCCTTCAACACCTGCTGCTTTGTTTTGCCGCAGTTTTTGGCAAGCAGGCTTGCCGTCAGGTCTTTTGTCTTCATTATCTGCCGGGCGTTTATCTCTATGTCCGCAGAGTTGCCCTGGAAGCCGCCAATGGCCGGCTGGTGTATCATCACTTCCGCGTTGGGGTATATATACCTGTTGCCACGCGCGCCGCCGGACAGTATTATTGATCCCATACTGGCGGCAAAGCCAATGCAGTAGGTATATACAGGGCAGGTTATTGCCTGCATCATATCATAGATCGCGTACCCTGCGGTCACCATCCCGCCGGGGCTGTTTATGTACATATGTACAGGTGTGCCGGCTTCTGTCGCATCCAGGTAGCAGAGTTGCTTTACTATTGTTTTCGAAATAGGCTCGTCCACCTGTCCCCACAGGAATATCTTTCTTTGCGCCAGTAATTTGTTGTGTACCTCGTAGTTGGCCCATGGGTACACCTGGTGTTCTGTCTGTTCCATTTTATGCAATTATAAGGGGTGGAGTATACTCCATGGTTTATGGTCTTCCCGTATTTTATTTATGTGTATCCCGTTTGCCTGATAAATAATAACTATAGTATCTTTCATGCCGGTTGTAAAACTTACTTCAACTTTGCTTAATGGAATTAGGGATCAGCACATTCGGGGAAATACCTGTAGAACACATTTCCGGTAATGCCGTTCACGCGCAGCGGCGTATCGAAGAATTGATAAAGGAGGCGGTACTGGCAGATGAGATAGGTCTCGATGTCTTTGCCCTGGGCGAGCACCACCGGCCCGACTATGTTATTTCTGCCCCCGAGGTCGCGCTCGCCGCCATTGCCTCCGTCACCCGTCGTATCAGGCTGTCCAGTGCCGTTACCGTGCTTAGCTCTGCCGATCCTGTGCGGGTGTTTCAAAACTTTGCCACCCTTGATCTTATTTCAAAAGGACGTGCCGAGATCATGGCCGGCAGGGGATCTTTCATAGAGTCCTTCCCCCTTTTTGGGTATAACCTCGATGACTATAACGAACTCTTTACCGAAAAGCTGGACCTGCTGATGAAGATCAATGCCGCGGAAATCGTATCATGGAAGGGCATGCACCGGCAGCCTGTTGAGCATCTCGGTGTATATCCGCGTCCCTATCAGGGGCAGTTACCCATATGGATCGCCGTAGGAGGTACCCCCACATCGGTGGCGCGGGCCGGCGGCCTCGGTCTGCCGCTCACCATAGCCATACTGGGCGGGCAGCCTGCGCATTTTCTACCCCTGGTAAAATTATACCGCGATTCTGCCGCTAAAGCGGGGCGTGATGTGGCAAAACTGCAATTTGCGGTAAATCAGCATACCTATATTGCGGATACTTCGCAGCAGGCGGCAGATGAGTTTTGGCCTGTATATGGCAAGATGATGAACAGGGTAGGGCGTGAGCGTGGCTGGTCGCCCATAACAAGGGAGCAGTTCGAATATATGCGTGCCCCCGGCGGCTCTTTGATGGTCGGCTCAGTGCAGGAGGTGGCAGATAAGATCATCGCGGAGCATAAACTGTTTGGCAATACCCGCTTCCTCGCGCAGACTATCGCCGGTGATATACCTCATGAAAAGCTGTTACATTCCGTCAGGCTGTTTGGTACACAGGTGGCGCCCCTGGTAAGATCGGCTACGGCGGGCTAAGATCGGGGTAGGGGGGCTTACAATATTCGCTTGTACGGCCTGAAGTCTTTTATTTCAGGGTCGAACATGCACTTATATTCGCCATTTCCTTTCACACCCGATGAGATCAGCGCCCCCGCCAGGCCGAACATGACTGCGGCCCCGGTATTATTGGCCAGGCCCTTCATCCTTCGGGCGGCAAAAAAGTTGCTGTCGCGGTAGGTCATGATCACGGCATATTTCTTGTCACTCACGGCCCATTCCGTACCGTCATATATCGCGAAATAGCTGTCTTCATCAATACGTTCTCCTTTTTTTCCTTTTGCGTTCAGGTAGTAGAATGTCATCCGTGCGTACTCGCCCTTACTCAGGTAGGTCACGGCCAGCGGCGTGTCTAATGGTTCGTTGTTTAGAAAATTATCTTCCGTCAGGTAAATGCCTTTTTTAAACTGTTTTGCCGAATATATCGGGTATTTCAGGTTGGCCTTTATACGCCGTTGCAGCACCTCTTCTTCGGTCATAGCCGGTGCATGTTCATCCGCTGCCTTTGTCGCGTATTGTATCAGCAGGTCTGTCACCACATAGCGTGCCGCGTCCAGCACCTGCTGGGTCACATCAAATCCCGAACTTACTTCAAACAGTGAATCTACCTTGCCCATGAAGGTATACCGGCCATTGCTGTAGCTGTAAAAATCGCCGTCAAAGTAAAACGTACCCATTTCACTGTTTATCGGCCTGTCCTCCATTTTTATGCCGTACAACACCAGCACCAGTTCGTTGTTGCCCGTAGCGCCATTCGGTATCAGCTGGTTATAATAGGCTTCCAGCAGGGCGGCCACCGGCTTGTCTGTGATCACATCCGTCGTCCGGTTAAATGGCCCTGTTTTTATAAAGCCTATATTGTCTGTCTTGGTTCGCTTGTCTATCACCCTCAAATGACTGTATTGGGTCTTGATCGTGGTGTCCGGCTTGCTAAATTGAAATATACGCGTAGGTTGCGCAAATAGGGTAGATGATATGCATAAAGCAATGGTCATCAGGGTGTATTTGTACATAAGGTCAGGATATTTGTCCGCAAATTTAGTCCTGTTTGCTATTGCATCCTTCACCCGCAGCAAAAATAATATTGCCTGCTCTGCCTTACCCTGCTACTCCACGTTCAGGGATATTTTCCGTATTTCATTGCTGTCTTCCTCGTCACTCAGGTACAGGTCTGCTACGGCCAGCAGTCCTTTTTGCGTTATCAGCCCGGCGGCAAATTGCTGCAGGTCGCTGGTGCGGGCTACAAGTGTCAGGCAGTAAGGAACTACTACCCCCGCGGGCGCCCCGTCACGGCTGTCTTTGCAACCGTAATAGATACTTACGCCTATGTATTTTATCTCGTTGTCTTTAAATTCGTCCAGTGCCTTCAGTGATGGCAGCAGGCAGTTGCTGAAGGCCGTCCTCATTACCTTTTTCTCAGTCATTTTCCCCAGGTTGTAGGTGTCCCCGTCACGTATGGCATACAGGTGCAGCGCTACCGCCGTGTCGTTATAATAGCAGAATGTATATGGGGTGCCGGTATACAGGAAGCTGGTGGCTACAGTGGTCTTATTGGTGGTGGTAAGAAAGAAATGCCTCATCGGGTTAAACTGCTTCATCAGCAGTTGGTCGCCGGCGGTCCTTGTCCTGGGCATGGAGTCTATATACTTTTCTATTTCCAGTATTATCGAATTCACATCATGCTCCTGCGAGTGGTTGCCCGCGTTTTTTGTGAAGAGTGCCAGGTTGGCCTGCGCGTTGCTTATACTCGTTTTTATATCAGGCAGGTTAGGCTTGTCTGCCGGTTTTATGAATGTTGGTTTCTTATCCTGTGCGCTTGCCGCCGTCATGAGGCCCGAGCAAACCAACAGCAGTAGAAAATGCTTCATATACGCAGTTTACGCAAATTTATACAATCTTGCCTTGCCCCGCGCATAAAATACAAAGCATCCCCGTGAGGATGCTTTGTAGCTATATTATTTGCCGCTGCTGCTATGGCAGTACCAGCCCATCCAGGAAGACGTTGGCCTTGCTTTCAGGAATATCGCTTTTCGAGTATACATACATCACCGCCACATATTTCCCGTCAGTCCATCCCTTTACTTTCCAGTTGTTCATGTCCTTGTCTTCCCAGTAGTCCAGTACGCCGCGCGTATTGTCTTTGTTCTTCAGCCGGTGTCCTTTTCCGTATCCTGCAGCCTTGGTGATGTTCATTGATGTTTTCAGGTAATCGAGGTATGCTACCAGCACGTCCTCAGCAGCCTGCAGGTCGGTAACCTTGTCCTTTAGTTTCACGCATATCGTGCCGTAAGCCACATTGTCATTTGTACATTCTGCGGTATACACGCTTGATGAGTCGGGGCTCTTGTCAAGCGTAAAATCGCCCGGGTTGCAAAAGTAGTATGCCCAGCAACCGCTGTTGCTTATTGCGTATTTCTTCAGCGATTGGCCGTTAAGGCTGCCTGCGGCCAGTATACATACAAAGATCAGTGCGTTTCGTAACATGCTGTAAATGTATAAAATCAGTTCTAATTGTTCTTTGTGATCTTATACCCGTGCCATACCCGCTCACCGGTGTCAAACAGCCAGAAAATGTTATTGCAGTAGCTGAAGTTAAGGGATGGATGTACCGGCGCGTCAGATGGCAGTTTCAGCTCGCTGGTCATAAGGCCCGTGGCTATGTCGTATAGCTCTATCTGTTTGTCGCGCGTATTAAGCAGCCCTATTTCGCCATGCGGTATACCGGTATAGATCACCGTATTCTCGCTATAGTTGTATTTTGCGTCATCGGTCTGCATTTTGGCCTCGTCCTTGCTGCGCGCGCCGGGGTACAGCTGTATGGTTGTTCCTGTCTTTTCACCGTTTTTTATACTGTGCGCTTCAAGCCATACGTTTTCCATGTCATAAAAATACACGGTCGCCTTTTTCGGGTCATATACACCGGCGCTCTGCGGGTCGGGCTGGCTGGCTTCGCCCGGCAGTTTGCTCACAGATACAGGCATGCCCTTGCTGTCCAGCTTATATTCCCACCAGCCCTCGGTATTATAAGTCGTTATTTGCAGCGTTTTGCTGGTGGGGTTATACCACATGCCGCGCACGTCCTTTTTTGTTTCCAGTTGGTCGTCGCTCAGCATTTTGCCTTTTTCGTCAAAGACTTCCATCGGAAAGGTGGCATTGCCCGCCTGGGCGGCATAGTATTTTTTCTGGCCGGGGTGCCACGCCACTGCTGCCCCGTTGGCCCCGCCCGACCGGTCTATTTTTAGGGTCAGCACTTCCTTCAGTGTTGTGGCCTTGTCCGCTGTTTGTGCGTATGTGCCTGTGATTGCGGCCATTAGCATCACGGCAAAAAATGTTATCTTTTTCATGTTCCGTTATTTTACACAAAGGAATATCAAATAACATTTGTGTATATACCACTTTTGTGGTATTTTATTATGGCAGGCTTCGCGGCCTGTACCATAGCCGCACGCCGCTAAACGGACTATTTGATATATTTTTGTGCCTAAAGGATTTCTATTGAGTGCCAACGTCTTTTTGATCACGCCGCCATTTACGCAACTGAATACCCCATACCCGGCCACGGCGTATCTCAAAGGATTTTTTAACACAAGAAACATCTCTGCTCACCAGGCCGATCTTGGTATTGACGTCACCCTTGCGCTCTTCTCAAAAAGCGGGTTGACCGATCTGTTTGCAAGAGTAGCGGCATACAATGGCACGCTCTCTGAAAACGCGCGCCGTATGCTGGCGCTGAAAAACGACTATATACATACCATAGACAGCGTTATAGCTTTTTTGCAGGGCAGGGAGGCCACGCTGGCACACCGCATTTGCAGGCGTAATTTTTTACCTGAGGCCTCGCGGTTTGCCGCGCTCGATGATATGGCATGGGCGTTTGGCGCTATGGGTATACAGGATAAGGCCAAGCATTTTGCCACCATGTATCTCGAAGACCTGTCAGACATGGTTAAAGAATGTGTCGACGGCCATTTCGGGTTCAGCCGTTATGCCGAGCATCTTGGCAGGTCGGCCAATAGCTTTGATGAGTTGTATGATGCCTTGCGGCAGGAGTACACATTTATTGATAAGATACTGCTTGGTATTCTCGACGCGCGCATGGCGCAGGTGCAGCCCCTGCTGGTGGCCGTTTCTGTTCCTTTCCCCGGCAATCTTTATGCGGCTTTCCGCTGCGCGCAGTTTATCAGGGCGCGCTACCCGGCGGTAAAAGTAGCCATGGGCGGCGGCTTCCCCAATACCGAGCTCCGCTCGCTTACAGATCCGCGTGTGTTTGAGTTCTTCGATTTTATTACGCTCGATGATGGCGAGGCGCCCCTCGAGCAGTTGCTCGCGTTCGTTAGCGGGCGCATAGGTACTGAGGGGCTCAAACGCACCTTTATGCTGGCAGACGGAAAGGTGGCATGGTTCAGCAATGCTACCTGCGCCGATTATAAGCAGGGACAGGTGGGCACGCCCGATTATACCGGCCTGCCGCTGGATAAATATATTTCCGCCATAGAGTTGGTAAATCCCATGCACAGCCTCTGGAGCGATGGCAGGTGGAATAAGCTCACCATGGCACACGGCTGCTATTGGGGCAAGTGTACCTTTTGCGACATATCCCTCGATTATATCAAACGCTACGAGCCGCTTACCGCCCATGTGCTTTGCGATCGCGTGGAGGAAATGATCGCCCGCACAGGGCAAACCGGCTTTCACTTTGTTGATGAGGCCGCGCCGCCCGCCCTCATGCGCGCCTTTGCCCTGGAGGTCATCAGGCGGGGCATCACTATATCATGGTGGACCAATATCAGGTTCGAGAAGAGCTTCACGCGCGATCTCTGCCTGCTGCTACGCGCTTCCGGCTGCATAGCCGTGTCGGGTGGGCTGGAGGTCGCCTCCGATCGCCTCCTCGCACTCATTCAAAAAGGCATTACCGTGGCGCAGGTGGCCCGGGTCAACAGCCACTTTACAGAGGCCGGTATTATGGTGCATGCATACCTCATGTATGGCTTCCCTACACAAACGGCGCAGGAGACCATAGATTCCTTAGAGATGGTACGCCAGATGTTTGAGACAGGTATTTTGCAATCTGCTTTCTGGCACCGGTTTGCTATGACCGCGCACAGCCCCGTAGGCATGTATCCCCATATGTTCCATGTAGAAAAAGAAACGGACGAAACAGGCGCGTTCGCCAATAACGACATCGTTCATATTGATCCCTCCGGCGCCCGTCACGATACATTTACCGATGGCCTCAGAAAGTCATTGCTTAATTATATGCATGGCGCCTGCTTCGATCATCCTTTACAGAAGTGGTTCGATGTAAAAGTACCTAAGACTACTGTGCAGCCCGGCTACATAGCATTGTTACTTAACGAAGAAGAATACGCCCCGCTTAATCCCGCCGCCAAAGTGGTATGGCTGGGCAATGCGCCCGAGGTCACTTACTTTGTTAAGTCAAAGAAAGGGGAGCAATGGGAAATGGCCTCCCTCGTATTCAGCAGCCTGCGCGATACTGCCGATATTAAAGTAGGCAAGCCGCACGGCGCCTGGCTGGCGGGCATCCTGCCGCAGCTATCCGTACTCCATACTAAGACATGGACCATACAGGAAATCAAAGATAACTACGAGGCCGCCGGCCTCCACGACTTTGAGCTCTTCTGGGACAATAAGCCCGTCAATACACTCCACAGGTTCGGCCTGCTCAGGTTGTAGCCGCTCGCCCTTTTGCGGCCCCCGCTTTCGCGCAAAAAAATCTATCCACAATTTTCCATTCCCGGCTATCCCTTGCCCCTGCTGCTTTTCCGCTCTGTTTCGTGTATATTTTGTTGATAAGTCATTTTTTTGTTTCAGTATTTCACTCCAGATTTGTGCCCCGTTTTTTTTAAAAGCACGGCACCAAAATGTTCTTAACGCTAAAACTATAATTATGAAACCTGATCAGCTACAGCAGGCACAGCAGCTCTACTTCCAGACAGAGCTCAGCAAATCACAGATCGCGCAGGCGCTCGGCGTCAGCCGCCGCAGTATTCACTACTGGGTGCAGCAGTACCGGTGGGACCGCATGAAGCAGAACGCCCGCTCCATGCCCGTTTATATTGCCGAGAACTGCTACCAGCTCATGGGCCGCCTTACAGACGATATACTTTCTGCCGGTCGCGCAGACAAGCCCGTTACCATGCAGGAGGCCAATATGCTCTACAAGCTCACCCTTACCGTCAGCAAGCTCAGGGCCCGCAGCACCCTCAACGAAAACATGGAGGTCTTTACCCGTTTTACCGATGAGGTGACCGCCACAGACCCCGCCCTGGCAAAGCAGATAGGGCCGCATATCGATCAATTTATCGCGCGGCAGTCCGCTACCGCGCATAAGCAGCATAATGGCCATTACACCCCCGGGCCGCCATCGGCCGCGGACCGCGCTATGGAAGATGTCCTTGATCTTGAAGATATCGTTGCATGGCAAAACGAAAAGCCGGAAACCTCCGGCGATACCGCCTTCACACAGGCGCCGGCCCCTGCCGCTTCTGGCAGCCCCGCCTCCGGCAAGGCCCCCGTATCCGCTGCCGGTAACGATCTCCGCTCACAACCCAAACCCGATCTGCGCAAAATGCTGCGTGGCACCGCCACCTCCGGCCCCGGCAAGGCATTCAACAGAAACCAGGCCGCCGCTCGCCACGCCGGCTGAGTTTTGGCTTCGGATAGCCACTGTTCAAAATTGCGCACCTGTGCAATTTTTAGACATTAACTGATTGATTGTCAATACCAACCTGCGCAAAAACTTTTTTTCACCCATGTCTTTTAAAAATAAACATTGATTACAATTTGCTTTTTTTAAATCGTTTTTATCTTCATGCTATGCCTTTACCTTTTTTACCCAGATCTTAGTATATGCTCTTTCCGCACAGCAGTGTTAATGGTCAGTTCGCGTTCCATGCCTTTCCGCCTGTAGGTAACTACGGAGGTTGCCTGTTTGGCCTGTATTATTTACTGCCCGTTTATAGGTTCAGTGAGTATAACCCTATCTTTGCGTAAATAATCGTAAGCTAAGCCCGCTAAAACGATCTATGCTCAAAACAGACTTTCTCATTATTGGCTCCGGTATTGCGGGGCTCACATTTGCGCTCAAAACAGCGCGCCGCTTCCCCGGTAAGTCCATAACCATACTTACCAAGGCCAATACAGACGAAACCAATACCAAGTACGCGCAGGGCGGCATAGCCGTGGTCAATGATATGGAGCATGATAGTTTTGAGCGCCATATCGCCGATACCCTCGAGGCTGGCGATGGCCTCTGCAACAGGCACATTGTGGATATAGTGGTGAGGGAAGGCCCGCAGCGGGTCAATGAGATAATAGAGTGGGGCACACGCTTTGATAAAGATACCGGAGGCCATTATATGCGCGGCAGGGAAGGCGGCCACTCCGCGTACCGCATACTGCATCACAAAGACATTACAGGCTTTGAGATAGAGCGCGCCCTTGTGGAGGAGGTACGCCAGCACCCCAATATCAGCATATACAACCACTGGTTTGTGGTGGATATAATTACACAGCACCACCTCGGCTACCTCGTTACCAAGGCCACGCCCGATATTACATGCTATGGTGTGTACGCGCTCAACCTGCAGAATAATAATATAGAAAAGATACTTGCCCGCTGCACGCTTATGGCCTCGGGCGGCGTAGGCCAGGCTTACCGTACCACCACCAATCCGCGCATAGCCACCGGCGATGGCATAGCAATGGTATACCGTGCCAAGGGCAGGATAGAGAATATGGAGTTCGTACAGTTTCACCCCACGGCCCTGTACGAGGCCGGTGTCAGTCCTTCGTTCCTCATCACAGAGGCCGTAAGGGGAGATGGGGGCATACTGCGCAATAAAGCCGGCAGGGCATTCATGCAAGACTACGACCCCCGCAAAGACCTCGCCCCCCGCGATGTAGTGGCAAGGGCCATAGACAGTGAGATGAAGCGTGCCGGTACCGAATATGTGTACCTCGATTGCCGCCATATGGACAGGGAAAAGTTCATGGCTCACTTTCCCAATATCTATGCCCGCTGCCGCGGCGCGGGTATAGACCTCTTTGAGCAGATGATACCCGTGGCGCCCGCGGCCCACTACTGCTGCGGCGGCATAAAGACAGACGAGGCAGGCCGGTCCTCTGTACTCAATCTCTATGCCTGCGGCGAATGCAGCAGCACAGGCCTCCATGGCGCCAACAGGCTGGCCTCTAACTCGCTGCTGGAAGCCCTCGTCTTTGCACACAGATGTGCCGAAGATATGGCCGGGCGCATAGATGGCATATCCCTGCGGGAAGAGGTACCTGACTGGAATGCCTCTGGCACTAACGACCCGCGGGAAATGATATTGATCACACAGAGCCTTAAAGAGATGCAGCAGGTAATGAGTGATTATGTGGGCATTGTGCGCAACGATATTCGCCTGCGCCGCGCCATGAGCCGCCTCGACCTGCTCTATGCCGAGACTGAGGAACTATACAAGACCACCACGCTGTCGCCGCAGCTCTGCGAGCTGCGCAATCTCATTACCATAGGCTACCTTGTTGTAAAGGGTGCCCAGTTCAGGAAAGAGAGCCGTGGCCTGCACTACAATACCGACTATCCCGGCAAAAGCCCGCTGGTGCAGCAGGTCGTTCTTTGATATTGTTTTAACTGTTTATTAAAACCGTGGCCCGCGGGCGGGGCCGTTTCGTCATAAAAGTGTGCTAAATATGGCAAAATGAATGTTCGTGTTTCATTTATCAGTAAATTTGTTATGCGGCAGCCGCACCCCCTAACGGCAATTGTTATGACCCGGTACAAGATCCTTATATGGTCAGTAGTGTTAGTGATAGTCCTCTCACCGGGGCTTGGGTCATGTACAAAACAAAAGTCTGCCGCCACACCATACGAGCGCGTGCAGGGCAAATGGAAGCTCATAAAATTCGGCAGCGATGATAACCTCAACGGTACCATAGAAGATGCGGAGAAGCACTTTGTATCATCGGAGCAGGACAATGAAGTGGTCTTTAATGCCGATGGCACAGGCGTGAACTCTTACGCGTTCAATAACGTATCCTCACCCGATGTTTCATTCAATTGGAAGATCATTACCGATGGTGCCCTGTGGGTTGCCTACAGTGCCAACGATACCATCGCCTACCATCTCGAAGAGGTATCTGCGTCAGACATGACACTGACCACCCAGGGGGCCGTAAGTCTTGAATGGTATTACTACATAAAAAAGTAAGGGGCCTGCGGGTGTGGTTACCCCTTCAGTATGCTCCTTGAGATCACAAGTTTCTGTATCTCCGATGTGCCTTCGCCTATGGTGCACAGCTTGCTGTCGCGGTAGTATTTTTCCACGGGGAAATCCTTGGTATATCCGTAGCCGCCAAATATCTGTACCGCGTCTGTAGATATGCGCACTGCCGCCTCAGAGGCGTAGTACTTGGCCATAGCCGATTCTTTGGTCATTTTCTCGCCGCGGTTCTTCAGGTCAGATGCCTGGTAGATCAGTAGTTCGGCTGCTTCTATCTGTGTGGCCATATCCGCCAGCTTAAAAGCTATCGCCTGGAAGTTAGAGATAGGCTGATCGAACTGGTGGCGCTCTTTCGAGTATTTAACAGAGGCCTCGTACGCGCCCTTGGCTATGCCCAGCGCCAGTGCCGCAATAGATATCCTGCCGCCGTCCAGTACCTTCATGGCCTGGTGAAAACCGTCGCCCACGGGGCCCATGCGCTGGGTATCGGGTATGCGGCAGTTATCAAATACCAGCTCGGCTGTCTCGCTCGCGCGCATGCCCAGCTTGTTCTCTTTTTTGCCGGCAGAGAATCCCGGTGTGCCTTTCTCTATGATAAAGGCCGTGCTGTTGTTCTTTGCCCTTGGCTCGCCGGTGCGGGCCAGTACCACAGCCACATTGCCGCTGATACCGTGTGTTATCCAGTTCTTTGTGCCGTTGATGATCCAGTCATTACCGTCCTTTGTGGCAGTGCACCGCATATTGCCTGAGTCGCTGCCTGTATTGGCTTCCGTCAGGCCCCATGCGCCTATCCATTCGCCGGTGGCCAGCTTAGGCAGGTACTGCTGCTTCTGCGCCTCGCTGCCAAAGTATAAGATATGCCCGGTGCATAACGAGTTGTGCGCCGCTACCGATAAACCTATAGATCCGCATACTTTTGCTATCTCGCTGATCACAGTTACATATTCAAAATAGCTCAGCCCCGATCCGCCATACTCCGTGGGTACCAGTACACCCATCAGGCCCAGCTCACCCATTTTATGAAAAAGGTCTACAGGGAATATTTGCTTTTCATCCCATTCCATCATATCCGGGCGAATGTGCTTGTTGGCAAAATCACGGATCATCTCTGCTATTGAACCCTGCGCTTCAGTTGGAGTAAAATTCATATTACGTAAATGTGGTCGTTATAGCTGCAATTTTACGACATTTTTTTGAAGGTGGATAACAGAAAAATGCCTAATCTGAAAATATTGTTACCCCCGCTGCGCACACACCTGAAACCCGCTATGGTACTTACTTTTCGGCCCCTATCCGCAGCCGGGTTTTTATTGAGTCAAAGGTCGTTTCGGAAAAGTAGCCCAGCTCCCATAGTTGTTCCAGGTCGGTAAAGGGGCCGTTTTCGTTTCGGTCGGCTATTATCCGGGCGGCGGTTACAGGGCCTATACCCTTTATGCGCACCAGCGTGGCAGAGTCAGCGGTATTGATATCTATCTGCCCGGTGGCGCTGTCTGCAATACCCGGCTGGTCATGCTGCCACCGTTGCCATGCCGCCACCAGTTGCTGCTCCTGCGCACCGCTCATGGCGGGCTTTACCCACAGGTGCATGCCCGCGCGTATGATAATAAGCACGATAAGTATGCCGCAGAGCAGCAGTATGCCGCTGCGCTCGGTGCGGGTAAACGAAACGAATGACCTTATCGTGCCGGGATATTTTTTCATTTGATAATAGCAAAATAGTAAAAGAAAACAAACCGCGGAAGAAAACGAAGCGAATGAAACTCTAAAACTTATTTACTTTGCAGTATGTATACTACACAGGATGAGCAGCGCCTGTATGACCAGGCCAGGAAGCTATTGCAACCCGGTGATAACGACCCCGAAGAGACCGTGAGGCAGTTGCGCCGGGTGATCCTTTATGCCGATTGGAAGTACTATGTGCAGGATGCCCCCGTGCTTGCCGATATTGAATATGACACGCTCTTCAAACGCCTGAAAGCGCTGGAAGAAGCGCATCCCGGGCTGGTGACCATAGACTCGCCCACGCAGCGCGTGGCGCAGGGGCTTAGCGAGCGCTTTCCCGCGGTAAGCCATCTTGTGCCCATGCTCAGCCTCGATAATACTTATAATGCCGAAGACCTCACCGACTGGGACCGCCGCTGCCACGAGCTTGCCGGTACCGCTGACATAGAGTATTGCGTAGAGCCTAAGTACGACGGGGCCAGTATATCCCTCATTTACGAAAACGGCAACCTTGTAAGGGGCGCCACCCGTGGCGATGGGGTGATGGGTGAGGAGGTGACCGCCAATATAAGGCAGATAAAAGCCATACCCCTGTCTGCCCCGTTTATGGCGCAGGGTGTGCGGCAGATAGAGATACGCGGCGAGGTGGTGATCCATAAAAAGGTATTTGAAGCCTTTAACCGGCAGCGTGAGGCTGATGGGTTGCCACCACTTGCTAATCCCCGCAACGCTGCCTCGGGCACACTGCGCATACTCGATCCCGCAGAGGTAAGGAAGCGCGGGCTCAACGCTATTCTCTATCACGTAAGTGACTACACCCTCAATGCCGAAAGGCCGAAGGAACTGGGCACCCACTACGATACGATACAATGGTTGTACGATCTGGGTTTTCCCACACCCGCAAAAGAGATGAGGCGGTTCTCGCATATTGATGAGGTGATAGAGTTCTGCCGCGACTTTGAAGGCCGCCGTGACGATCTGCCTTTTGAGGTGGATGGCCTGGTGATCAAGGTCAACAGCTTTGACCTGCAGGACCGCATGGGCATGACATCGCACCATCCCAGGTGGGCGGTGGCCTATAAATTCAAGGCACGGCAGGCCACCAGCAAGCTGATCTACGTAGAGTTCCAGGTAGGCCGTACAGGCGCTATAACACCCGTAGCCAAGATAGAACCGGTGCATATTGGCGGGGTTACCGTTTCGTCCATATCACTGTTTAACGAAGATGTGATAAGGGAAAAGGATGTGCGCATAGGCGATACCGTGCTGGTAGAGCGCGCCGGCGATGTGATACCCTATATAGTAAAGCCCCTCACTGAGTTGCGCAATGGCTCAGAGCGCATGATCGAATTTCCCACGCACTGCCCCGAGCCGGGCTGCAGGAGCGAACTTGAGAAGATACCCGGTGAGGCCGCGTGGCGCTGTATCAATATCAACTGCCCTGTACAGGTGGCTGAGCGTATGATACACTTTGCCAGCAAAGACGCCATGGACATACGTAGCCTGGGCAGTGCCAATGTGCAGAAGTTCTATGACCTTGGGCTGCTTAAAGACATCCCCGGTATCTATCATATAGACTGGGAGCGGGTGCGGCAATTGGGTGGCTTTGGCGAAAAGTCTGTGACCAACCTCAGGCAGGCAATTGATAACTCCAGGCAGCAGCCGCTCAACCGCCTCATATTCGGGCTGGGCATACGTTATGTGGGCGAGACAACAGCCAAGACGCTGGCGGCGGCGGTGACACACATCACTGATTTCTACGATTGGGATGTGGAAAAGCTGGAAACATTGGAGGACATAGGCCCCAAGGTGGCTACATCCGTGGCTGACTTCTTTGCCCGAAAGGAAAACAGGGATATGATAGCCAGGCTGGCAGAGTCGGGTGTGAACCTTGCTAACGATAACAAGGGGCTGGCTGCAGCCGGTGGCGTGCTGGCCGGTAAAACGTTCTTGTTTACAGGTACCCTCAGCCAGTTCAGGCGCAGTGATGCCGAGGCAATGGTGGAAGAAAGGGGAGGGGCTATACTGGGCGGCGTAAGCAGCAAGTTAAACTACCTGGTGGTAGGTGCAGACGCCGGATCGAAACTGGAAAAGGCAAAAAAGCTGGGCACGGTAACCGTACTTACCGAGCAGGAATTCCTGGACATGGTCAACACCTGAGCATTTACCGTGGCTTCGTAAATTCTTTGTAATATGCCAGCACTTTGTCTTTATTATTTGTGACAAAGTCCAGGTATTGATCGTATATGTCAAAATGGAAGCAGGTTACCATCACGTAGCAGTCCAGATTTTGAATACTACGCATATCGGTATAAAAATAAAAGACCGCTTCAACAGAAGCGGTCTTTCATCAAATGCAAAAAGTATAATTAATTAAATTCGGTATCGGCAATACCTTTGTTTACTTCTACAGAGGTAACTGTTTCGGAGAACGACTGGCCGCCGGCTGTTTCGGTTACCTTGTAAGGTAGCTTGTAGCCATCGGTACCGGGTACTTCTTTGTAGTCGGAATATTCTGATATCTGCAGTTTTTCACCTTCGCCCTGTATTTTCTTTACCAGCAGGAAGGATGTAGCGTCATAATATTCAGTCGATTTCTTGCCCTTGCCGTTAACCACAGACAGTACATAGGCATTGTTGCCATTTACCTGCTCCATACCTTTAAGCGTACGCTTGATACCGTATTTTTCAGGATGCAGATCCATAGCTATATCGGCAGACTCTTTCAGTTCTTCAAGGTCATCGCCGGTAACATCGGCTTTCTGACCCTGTGCTTCCTGGTAACCCTTGGTGCCGTCAAATGACTGTTTCTGAACCGTCATGGTCTTGCCTCCCATGCTTACATCAATGGTCTGTTTCCATTTGTTAGGCGCTTTTTTGGTTTCGGTTATTACCAGCGGTGTGCCTTGTATCTCGCTGCTTCCGGTGATCTTAATGTCTTTAACACTGTTAAAGCCTTTTTCGCCACCCATAGCGGCAATGTACTTCTTGAATACCTGGTCGGCTGTCATGCCGGCAGGCGCGGCCATAGTTTCGTTGGCTACCACCTGCTTACCTGAATAGTCGTAGTAGTCTATCTTGCCATCTGCCGAGAAGCGGGTCAGTTTTGCTGCCACGTCTTCCTTGCTGCCGGCTACCACTATGTTTGCTTTGTCAGGCTGAATGTATTTTTTAGACATTTCCATTACATCTTCAGCAGTCACCGCGCTCAGGTTCTTCAGGTAGTTCTGGTAGTAGTCTTTAGGCATATGGTAACGCTCAATGTTGATAGCGAACTGTGCAACACGCTTTGGGTCTTCAAGGCCTATGGCAAAGCCGCCTGACAGGTAAATGATAGAGTTCTGCAACGCGCTGTCGCTCACCCTTTCTGTCTGCATTGCTTTCATTTCATCAAGTATGGCGGCCACCGCGCTGTCTGATACGGCATTGCGGCATTTTACGGTAGCTGAGAAAGTACCACCCAGTTCGTCTTCCCTTAATGAAGAATACGCGCCATAGGTCCATGCATGCTTCTCGCGAAGATCAAGGAACAGGCGGCCCTGTGAGCCACCACCCAGGATCGTGTTTGCCACACGCGACTTAACAACATCCGGCGAGCCGGGCATAAGATCAACCGGGTAGGTAACACTTACTACGCTCTGTACCGCGGCTACGCGGGGCGCAAATGCTACTTTGGTCACCTTGCCTGTCTGAGATGGCATAGAGTAGGTGGCCACAGGCACGTTGGCCTTCTGCCATTTGCCAAAATACTTCTCTATTATCGGCTTGATCTCGTTCATGGTTACATCACCCACAATGGCCATATAGGCTACATTGGGGCGGAAGTATGTTTTATAATAGTGTACACATTTTTCCAGCGTTATCTTTTTCACGCTCTCTTCGGTTTCTACTTCGCCATAAGGGTGGTTCTTACCGAAATTGACAACGGCGCTTACATTATCTACCATTGCGTCCGGCTCATTTTTCTGCGTTTGCAGTTCAGACATCACTCTTTTCTTAAGCTTTTCCAGCTCGGTAGAAGTTATATTCGCGTTCATGGCTATATCCGCCATCAGGTCGAATATTTTCTCTGTGTACTTCTTAAGGCCGCTGCCCGCCATGCTGTTGTCACTGACAAAAATGCTGGCACCCATCTGGTCTATCTCGGCGTTCAGCTTGTCTTTAGAGCGTGTTTTGGTGCCGGTGAGCAATAACTCAGACATCATATCGCGGTAGCCTGCCATATCGCCCTGCAGCTCAGGTTTGATATCGAACTGTATGCTGCAAGATATGGTAGGCAGCTTGTGGTTTTCTACTACGAAAACACGCATGCCGTTAGGTAATGTGAAACTCTCTGTTTTACCAAGCTTGATCTCAGGAGCCGGACCAGGCTTTGGTTTAATGCTGCGGTCTACCTGCGCCCAGGACGTAGCAGCAAGCGCTATTGTAAGTATGGATAAAGTGATCTTTTTCATTTTAAATATGTTTAAGCTGTTAGCTGTGGTTTTTTGTGATGATCATTTTTTAGTTGCAGGAGTCTTGGGCTGAGGTTTATTGGCTGATTCCTTTCCTTTAGCTTCTTCAGATTTAGGAAGGTAGTACACCACAAGCCTGTTCTCTTTGGTCAGATACTTATTGGCCACACGCTTAATATCGTCTTTTGTTACTTTCTTATAACGGTCCAGTTCTGTATTGATCAGGTTTGCATTGCCCTGGAAGGTGTAGTAGGTAGCCAGGTTTGTAGCCACGCCTATATCTTTCTGGTTCTGCGAAACGAAGTCATTCTCTGCCTGGTTTTCCAGCTTCTTATACTCCTCGTCTGTTATGCCCACAGTTTTTACTTTTTCTATCTCGGCAAGCATAGCTTTTTCAAGGTCTTCGGGTTTGATGCCCATATTGGCAATGCCCAGCATTATGGCCAATCCGGGTTCTTCATTGCCCAGGTCGAAGGCCGCGGTCTGCACTGCCTTTTGCTGCTTGTCTACGATCTCTTTCATAAAGCGCGAGCTTTTGCCTTGAGACAGCAGTTGGGTAAGCAATTGTACGGCATAATAATCTTCGGTGCCCTGCTTGGGGATGTGATAGCCGAGTATAACCGCGGGCAACTGTACGTTGTCATAAAACTTAACACGCTTTTCGGCGGTCTGCGCAGGCTCCGCTACAGTAGGGCGGGGTATTGGCTTTGTACCCTTTGGTATATCAGCATAGTACTTGCTGATCAGTTGTTTTGTCTGGTCTTCGTTGATGTCGCCGGATATAACAAGTACCGCGTTATTGGGCACGTAGAAAGTCTTGTAGAAGTTCATGAATTCTTCAAGAGTAGCCTGGTCTATATACTGCTCCTTGCCTATAGGGCTCCAGCGGTACGGATAAACGGTATAAGCGCTCTCGTAGATGACGTTAATGAGCTGGCCGTAAGGAGTGTTGTCATAACGCTGTTTCTTTTCTTCTTTCACCACTTTGCGTTGTGTTTCCACGCCTACCTCATCTATTTTGGCATGCAGCATACGCTCAGACTCCATCCACAAAGCCAGCTCAAGCTGGTTAGATGGCAGTACCTCAAAATAGAAAGTACGGTCCTGGGTGGTATTGGCGTTCAGTTGCCCGCCGGCAGCCTGGATAAATTTCATGTACTCGCCGCGCTTGATGTTGTCGCTACCTTCAAATAAGAGGTGCTCGAAGAAGTGGGCGAAACCTGTGCGCTCAGGATCTTCGTTCTTAGACCCTACGTGGTACATTACAGAAACCGCAACTATGGGAGTTGAATGGTCTTCCTGCAGGATCACGTGCAATCCGTTTGGCAATGTATATTCTGAGAACTTGATGGTTGCGGCCGCCTGCTTAGCGCTAAACATAAGCAATGACGCGCCGGCAAGCAAACCTAAAAAAGCTTTCCGCTTCATATATGATTGAAATTTGGGGGCAAAAATAGGTATTTGCGACCCGTTATATGAATTTTTACGAAAATTCCCCCGAAAATCCCCTAAATGCGTGGCTGGCGGGCAACTAATGCATGCAGATAGCGGCAATATGAAGCGTGCGCCCGGTTATTTTGAATAATTGTGAACCAAGGTCGTTTAAATCGGGTGTACTTTTGCGGTGCCATAAAGGGTATAGGACTAATACATGATAAATACAGTTTTGTTTGATATGGACGGGCTGCTGTTGGATACAGAGCCATTGTGGGGTGAGAGTATGCTGCGCGTAGCTAAAAAACACAAAATACCAATAACAAGGGAGCGCTTTAAAGAGACCACTGGGCTGCGTATATATGAGGTTACCGACCACTGGGCGATACACTATCCCTGGGAAGGAAAGACATCGAAACAGGTAGCTGATGAAATACTGGACGACATCATAGCCTCGTCAAAAAACTATGGCAGAGTGCTGGATGGGGTAGAGAAGACATTGATACTGCTGAGGAAACACCATTATAAAATAGGGCTGGCATCATCATCGCCCAAACATATGATTGACGCATTGGTAGACCACTTTGGGCTGACGAAGTATTTTGATGAAATAACCTCTGCCGATGCCGTAGAACTTGGCAAACCACATCCGGCTGTATTCCTTCACTGCGCTGCCGAGCTGGGCTCGAAACCCAACCAGTGTCTTGTGCTTGAAGATTCGGTAAACGGACTGATAGCAGGTAAGGCAGCCCGTATGAAAGTAATAGTGATCCCTGATGACCTCCACTTTGACGACCCGCGGTTTTCGATAGCCGATGGGAAGCTGAAAAGCCTTGAGGATTTTGATTTGGAGATGATCTGATAATAAAATGTGTAACTGATGCCCAAAGGTGGGACTACCTGTATCAGACACTTAATTTGCGGGCCGGGCTGCATGGATGCCTTTTTTGCTACCCTTACCGCAGATATTTCTTCATTCGTTTATGTACCAGGGAATCTATCAGTACCAGGGCCAGAATTATATTTACAGGGATAAGGTAGGTAAGTAAAGTACTGTTGAATATCCCGGGCATATTGAAATGAAAATGATAAGCAGAGGAGGCTCCTTTATCAGTGATCGAGGTAAGTGAATAAACAAAGAATGTGACAAGCAGTACCGCAAAGACAGTTGCTATGCCCCGGATCACTATTTTGTTTATATACTTTCCGGCAGCAGGGGCAATATGTTCTTTAGCAAGTGCATCCGTGACATTTTTGGTAAAACGCATTGAGGGCTGTTCCAATAAGGCGCCGCTTTGGATACCGGCATGTATGGCGCGAAGCCCCGTATAAGTTCGTTCCCATTCCGGGTCTGAGTTGATCAGCCCTGCAATACGGGCACTTGTTGCCTCATCGCAGGCGCCATCTATATACTCCCATATCTGTATCTCTATTTCTTCCCGGTTCATATCGCTATTATAAAGTTAATGTAGTTATGACGTTATTTCAAGTCTTTACTTAATTTGGGTTCTAATATATCTCTGAGTTTTTGCCTGGCCCTGAACAGGCGCACCTTTACATTGCTGACAGATATTCCTATTATCCGGCTTATTTCTTCCACTGATTGCTCACCAGTATAAAATAAGGTAAGAACACGGGCGTCATCGGGCGGCAGCCGCTTCAATGCTGTTTCTATCACCGCTGTTTGCTGCCCGGCCTCTGATGAAGGCCGGTATGCCAACGCTGCACCGGCAGCGGCTATCAATGCGTCTTCCTCCATGAAGATGGTTTCGTCTTTCTTTTTCCGGTGGTAAGAAAGGCAGGTTGTGTTTACGATAGTGTACAGCCATGTGCTGAATTTACTTTGTCCCCTGAAGTCACCGAGGCACCTGTAAGCTTTTATGAATACATCCTGCGCCAATTCTTCTGCGTTTTCACGATTGCTCTCGTAGCGCAGCACCAATGTAAATACATAGGCCTCGTACTTACGCACGAGCTGTGAATAAGCAGACTGCTGCCCCTGTAGTACCTGTTGGATAACAGTAATGTCGTCAATTTGGCCCTGCATGTATGCTAGATAAGACGCGGTAACCATGTAAATGGTTACAACTATTATTGTGATCTCTGAAAAATACTATTTAATTTTTGTAACCTGCCGGCAGAATATGTCGTCTTAGTATGCAGTGATCTTTAACTAAACTATTATTCAAATTTTAAAACGACTGGTTATGACAGGAGAAGACTTGATACCCATGGTTGTATGTACCGGCATGTTCGCGACTATTTTTGGTATCGTATATATCAAAGGCAGGGAGAACCTGGCAATGATAGAAAGGGGTATGAATCCCAGGCAGAATGCGGGATCGCCTAAACCATTCATAAGCCTTAAGTACGGCCTGCTGCTGTGCGGCGCTGGCCTAGGCTTGCTGCTGGCCTTCCTGGCAGACAGGGTGATGCTCAATCATATGGCTGTAACGCCGGGTGGTGTGCCATATGAAAAGGAATTTCCACAGATATACTTTGCCCTCATTGCTATCTTTGGCGGCCTTGGACTAATGCTGTCTTTCCTGGTGGAAAAGAAATACTGGCTGGATAAAGAAAAGGCAGAATAGCAACCTGTTTCATTATAAAGAACGGGCCCGCATCTGCGGGCCCGTTCTTTTACGTTACCCCATATTGAGACATTACTTGCCTTTTTCGTTTGCAAATTTACCGGCATTATATTCTTCAGATCTGTTACGTGGTATTGAGAGGCTTTCCCAATCTTTTGTGATCTTCAGTTTAGACACATATACTATCTGCCCCACATGGTAGGCATAGTGCGCTATCTGTCTGTTGATGGCCTCAAGTACGGTATGGCCTTCGTTGCGTATATAAATAATACGTTCCAGATCATCGTCAGTAATGCTGTCTAATGCGTGGAAAAGACACTGCCAGCCTTCATCCCATTTTGCCATCAAAGCGGCGCGGTCTATAACTTCCTGTTCGAACTCGCCATCACGTTGCCGCCATGGTTTTTCGCCATCTGTGGTCAGGAAATCTGTCCAGCGGCTTAGCATATTGCCCCACATGTGCTTCATGATCATAATGATGCTATTACTGTCTTCATTGGCCTGCCATGAGAGGTCTTTGTCTTCGATCTGCGCGATGGCTTTTTCGGCAAGGCCTTTATATTGCTGAAACTGGCGGCGCGCGCTGTTTAAATATTGGATCATTTTTTTTATTGATTTTGTTGCTGCGTATTGTTGGTGCGTACGATTTCCATCATTTTTTCTGGATGGCTTAGGCCTGTAAACCCGAATTTGCGGTAAAGGCCATGGGCATCGGTTGTTGCCAACCGTAACACCAAAAGCCCTTTTACCCAATCGAGTCCCAAAAGCGTTTCCATCATTTTCTTGCTTATTCCTTTGCCCTGATGTTCTTCGGTAACAAATACGTCTGCCAGGTACCCCATGATAACATAGTCTGTTATAAGGCGGGCATAGCCTATTTGCTGCCCATTGTATATTGCCCCGATGCAAAAGGAATTATCGAACCCTGTTTTTACCTTTTCAAATGAGATACCCTTTACCCAATAAGACTCTTCAGACAGCCACTTGTGTATACCGCGGATGTTCATCATGCCCTTGTCTGTGGTAATGGTGTATTCTTTGTATGCTATGGTAATTGGTTCCATAATTCAGGGAATTATATAATGCTGTTCCAATTATGCGTGTCCGGGGCCAGGCCCTTTCTTATGTCGAACAAATGCTTCTGTAACCGGAACATTGCCGCGTCTGGCTCTGTATAACATTTGTAGTCTTTATGACCTATGGCTATTATCTCTATTGGCGCAACAACAGCGGCCGTGCCCGCCCCGAATGCTTCGACGCGTTTACCGTTCTCGAAAGCGTTGACGAGTTCGTGATAGCTGATCTGCCTTTCTTCTACATTCCAGCCGTTGTCCCTGGCTATTGCAAGCAATGAACTGCGGGTAACACCATCGAGTATAGTGCCGGAAAGCGCCGGGGTGATGAGCACACCGTCTATGAAGAACATGGCATTCATAGTGCCGGACTCCTCGATAAATTCGTGATGAATGCTGTCTGTCCAGAGTACCTGGTCGTAGCCTGCCTCCCTGGCAAGCTGCGTGGGCAATAACGCACCACCATAGTTGCCGCCGCATTTGGCGGCGCCGGTACCGCCATTGGCTGCGCGTGTATAGGTAGTCTCAACTATCAGCTTCAGCGGGTTGCTGTAATATTTAAGCGCGGGCGCGCATACAACCATAAACAGGTATTCGTCTGACGCTTTTATCCCAATGCGTGGTTCGGTAGCTATCATGAACGGGCGGATGTACAGTGATCCGTCATTTTCCCGTGGTACCCAATCCGAATCTACCTTTACCAATTGTGTGATCGCATCTCTGAACAACTCTTTTGGCACCTGTGGCATGCACATGCGGTGCAGCGATTTTGAAAAGCGCTCATAGTGTTTCTCTATCCTGAATACGTTGATGCGCCCGTCATTCATGGCGAATGCCTTCATACCCTCAAAAACACTTTGCCCGTAGTGCAGGCATAAGGAAAGGGGGCTCAGTGTAAGGTCGTGAAAAGGTACGACCTGCGCATTGTGCCATTCGCCATCGCGGTATTCAGCGATGAACATGTGCTCTGTGGGAATCTTGCCAAAGGGCACCGATCTTGTATCAGTAACTTTTCTTTCGGCCTGTGTGGTAACTGAGATAGTGTGTTCCATACAATTTTTTTTCTTAGTGAGTAAATCAGTCTACCGGCATACTTTCAGGGAAGGCGTCAGCCGGAAGGACAGTGTCTGTATTGTATTCTTGTTTGTGTTGTTTTCTGTAGCCCCTGTTTACGAGGAATACGCTGAAAATGATAGTGGCAAATGCGAGGCCAATGTATATGTTCAGGTCCTCATTGAGGAACAGGTACCCGGCCATCACTGCTATCAGCGGGTTTACATATGCATACAATGTGGCGATACCTACAGGTAGTACACTAAGTGAGTACATATAGGCTGCATAAGCCAGTGCAGAACCGAATATGATTAGGTAGGCGAGCGCCAGTATAGCCTGGGTGTTCCAGAGTACGAAGCCATTATAGTTGTCTACAGCCGGACTGGCCACAAGCATGAATATGCCACCAAACAGAAGCTGCATGCCGGAATTGAGAAAGGGATTGGAAGCTTCACCGCCCCGGCGGTTGATGGTACTGCCGAGTGCCCATCCGCATGTGGCAATGATGGTGAGCGCTATACCGCCGAGGTAAGTGGGTTTCATCACCTCATCTATATTGTGCCTGAAAATGAGGGCCACCCCCAGTGTGCCAAAGAGAAGCCCAAGGCCGATTTGCAGATTGAAATGATCTTTTTTCGAAGACATCAGGTTGAACATCACCGCGAATATGGGCATCATAGAACAGATGAGGGCAGACACACCGCTGGGTATGAACCGCATACCCATGGATACAAGCCCGTTGCCGAGGGTAAGCATGAGGAAGCCCACAAGCATCTGCCTTAGGATGTTTTTGGTTGAGAGGTCTTTGTTTTTATTTATAGCAAGTGCAGCTATGATGAGTATAATGCCAGCAACCGCCTGCCTGACACCGGCAAACAAAAAGGCCGGATAATGCTTTACCCCCACTTTTATGCCGAAGTACGTAGTGCCCCATACAATGCAGACATATACGAGTGCTATGTAGGCCTTTGTTTGTTTCGTCATAATGGGTGATTAAGTATTTTTTAAAATGGTGATGGTATAATTACAAGGCAAAATTCAGTAAAAAATTTAAAACAAAACAGATACAATTTTTGTATTTTTGGGCATAACAGTTTTTTATGGCGAAAACGCAAGACCGCGAGAACGCGCATTTATATCTCAGGATAGCCGACACATTTGAGCAGCAGATAATGAGCGAGGTGCTGAAGATAGGAGACAGACTACCGTCTGTAAGACTGCTGAGCAAGGAGCATGGCAGCAGCGTGAGTACAGTGCTGCAGGCATACTACCATCTTGAAGGTAAAGGGCTCATAGAGTCCAGGCCGCAATCGGGATATTATGTGCGGTTCAATCCGTCGAAGTTTCCGAAAAAGATAGAGAAGAGCAATCCGCAGCAGATGGTGAAGACAAAAAATGTGGAGGCTATAATAGGTGAGGTGTATGATGATTTCTCACTGCAGGGTGTTACACGTTTTTCGCTGAGTGTGCCATCGCCGGAGATATTGCCACTGGCCAAGCTGAACAAGTCTATGATGCAGGCATTGCGCGACCTGCCCGCCAACGGAACATCATACGAGCAAATACAAGGCAATGACCTGCTGCGCAGGCAGGTGGCCCGATGGTCTATGAACTGGGGCGGCAGGCTGCAGGCCGGAGATATTATTACAACAGCTGGTTGTATGAACGCTATATCGTATTGCCTGTTAGCGCTCACAAAGCCGGGAGATACTATAGCGGTTGAGAGCCCGGTGTATTTCGGTATGCTGCGGTTTGCGCAAAGCATAGGCCTTAAGATACTGGAACTACCCACAGACCCTGATACAGGAGTAGACCCCGATGATGTAAAAAAGGCGCTGCGCATGCACCCGATAAAGGCATGCTTCTTTGTGACCAATTTCAGCAATCCGCTGGGCTATTGCATGCCCGATGAACAGAAGATAGCCATGGTGAAGCTGTTGTCTAAAAACGGAGTGCCTATGATAGAGGACGATCTGTATGGTGACGTATATTTTGGTAAGACCCGGCCGAGGTCGTGCAAGTCGTTTGATGAGGAAGGCAATGTACTATGGTGCAGTTCTATATCCAAGACGCTGGCGCCCGGCTACAGAGTAGGGTGGGTGGCGCCGGGTAAATACCTGGAGCGCATCAAGAGGCTGAAGCTATACCACAGTATAACATCGGCCACGGCGCAGCAGGCGGCAATAGCCAGCTTTCTATCAACGGGCCGCTATGAGCACCATCTTCGGAAGCTGAGACAAATATTGCACGCAAACAGCCTCCAGTTTACGAGAGCTATAGGGGAGTATTTTCCGGAAGGGGTGAAACTGAGCACGCCAAAGGGAGGCTTTATATTATGGCTGGAGCTGGATAAAAAGATAGATGCTTACCAGCTATACCAGGAAGCCATGCAGCATAAGATAAGCATAGCGCCGGGTACGATGTTCACCTTGCAGGAACGATACCGGAATTGCATGCGGCTGAGTTATGGTATGCAGTGGACGCCCGAGGTAGACAGGGCCTTGAAGAAGCTGGGCAATATAGTAAAGGGTATGATGTAGCACAGTGATCGGGCTACGTACCTGTCGATAGCTGACAGCAGTAACCTGCTATAAATTTCCAGGCCGCAGCAAATGGAGCCTGCGCCAACAAGGCGAAATCTGTGCCGCACTAGAGTATTTTAAGCCTGCCGGTCTACCATTGCCCATGTCTTTGGGCCTACAATACCATCGGCCACGGCTCCGTTAGCGGCCTGCAGGGCCCTTACCGCGGCTTCGGTTTTAGGGCCGAAATTACCATCAGACGGCAGCCGAAGTTTCGCCTGTACGATCTTTACCAGTTCGGGATCATTATTGCCACCTCTGCGTATTGTGGCTCTTGGTACCCGGCCGGGCTGCGCCGGTTCTACTGCCGGAATGATAACGGGCGGCGGCGCGGAACCGGCGATAATTGTGGCTACCTGCCTTCTGAATTCATCCATGTCCAGGTCAGGGTCGGGCTTACGGCCTTTTGGCAGCGCGTATTCTTTATGACCGGCACAGAATTCCGCGCCTTTTCCTATGTGCTTAAGTATAGCCGCAACACCCCGATGGTATGCATCCATTTGTACATCGGGCCATGGGAAATCGGCTTTGGCGCCGGAGTTTTCTGCTTCAATGCCTATGAAGCTGCTGTTGCCGGTTACGATGCCCTGCCACATACCTGCCCCGGCATGATAACATTTGCCGGCGGCGACCACATAGTAGGTGCCATCGCGGCCGAGGCCGAGCTGGGCGAGTGGCCCGGCAAGGTCGGACCGGCCATTGATTATGGTGTTGAGGGTGGGCATATTGCCGTTTCGGCCGGGAGTTGCCGTGTGGTGGCAAAGCACTCCCTTTACTTCGCCCATATCACCGTGCCCCCTGGTCTCCCAGCCGGGGCATTCTGCTACTTTCAGGCCTGCGTCTTTAAGTACGCCAGGTAACCATGTTAATGAGTATGCCATATTATGCTACGCCTCCTTTTGCTTCTGGTAAATCTTCGTCTGAAGTAATTGTTGTTAATGCAGCGCCGGTGCTGCAGCCATCGTGATCCTCTGTGGTATCGGCTGTAGCCTGGCCACCGCCCGGCTGCCCTGTTATATATACCACCTGTGGGGTGGCAGGGGCACCGGCCGGCGCGGCTGCTGCCGTGGCTTCGGCCGGTTTTATGGTAGAGCGCAGCGTCATGACCTTATTCATCATGTCGAACCAAAAGGGCGCACCCAAAGTGGCAGCAAATGCAATGATGAGCCAGCCGAGCAGTGGTCCCCAGATATTGTTCCACGAGTTGTTATCTGTTTCATTGAGCCAGGCAGATTTACATCCGTCGCCCCATCCCATGGGCAGATCAAGCTGCTGAAGATCTGCTTTCGCGTCGGTATAATTTTTGTTGACAGTAGTAGAGTCTTTAGCGGCAGCGCCGGCTTTCTCTATTATGATCTTTCTAGCTGCCTCGTCGTGCGACAGATAATTTGCGATCTTGATACAGTTAATATTGAGCCCTACCGCCACGAACATGGCGATTACAAACAAAATCCACTGTGTGGACCGCTTGTACCAGCCCGATACCCTGTCCATGCTGCTGTTAAACCATGCTTCTATGTTGGCCTGCAGCTTGTTCATATCGCCCTGCGCGGTGTCCACGGCATGCTGCAACGCCCATCGTATCTGTGGGTTTTTAAAATTGTTCAGGTTATTGCGAATAGCATCTAGTGAAACAATAGGGGCCCCGGCGTCAGTGCTGTCGGCGCCGGAGGCCGGGCCACGGGCGGCGATGTCCATTAGCGCTATCGCGAAATTTTTTGAGGGTATGTATGAGGGCAGGTTCTTGCCCCTGGCCAATATTGCCGGATCATCTTTTTTAGACCCGCTTTTGTAGGGGCCGTTAAACAGTCCGAAGATCATAGGGTGGTTGTACAGATCTTTGGCCAGGCCGGTGCCTTCTTTGTCATTCAGCAATTGCCTGATGCCGTGCTCCAGGTAGGCAGCGCGCGTTTTGAGCCAGGACTCTATACCCTCCCTTATAGCAGTGCAAATAGTGCTGACGAGGATAAAAACGAAGATGATGCCGATAGCAATTTCAAGTGTAGCAGATCCGAACATAGAGGTGATGGTTTTGGTTTAAACAATTGTAGCATTATAAACCTAAGCAAACTTTATTACTTACTTAACAAAAATATATTATTTTTTAGAAAAACAAATCAGATGATGTATAAGGGACTGTGCATAGAAAATACAGATTTGCGTGTAGCGGAAATGAGCCAGTAAGGGTGATTGTGGTATATGGTTTTTTGATATTTCAAATATTTGGTTACCTTGCAGCCGATATATGACTTACAGAACAATTAAAAGACAGAAAGATGAACACTTATTCGAAAGAAAAACTGCACCACGCATTACAGCACTTCTTTGGTTACGACCAGTTCAGACTCACACAGCTCCAGGTTATTGAATCAGTATTAAGCGGCAGAGACACCCTGACCATTATGCCCACCGGCGGTGGCAAGTCTATTTGCTACCAGTTGCCGGCAATGCTGTTGCCGGGTATCACTATCGTGGTGTCTCCACTGATAGCACTGATGAAGGACCAGGTGGACGCGCTGACGGCCAATGGCATTCACGCAGCCTTCCTCAATTCGTCACAATCGCAGGATGAGCAACAGCGTGTGATCAGGAGCGCGCAGCAGGGCAATCTGAAACTACTGTATATAGCACCCGAGCGCATACCTGCCAACAGCGATGTGTTCTTTTCTTTTCTGAAAGGGTTGAACCCCTCACAATTTGCGATTGATGAGGCGCACTGCATATCCCAATGGGGGCATGACTTCAGGCCGGAATACCTGAAGCTGGCGAGCTTGAAACAGCATTTTCCGGGTGTACCAGTCATTGCACTTACCGCAAGCGCCGATAAACTGACACAAAAGGATATTGTGGAACGACTGGCACTGGTGCAGCCCAATGAGTTTGTGTCGAGCTTCAACAGGCCTAATATTCATTATTACATACAACCCAAGCGCAATGCGTTCGGGCATATACTGGAATATATAAAGAAGCATAAGGACGATAGTGGTATCATCTATGCGTTGTCACGCGCGTCTACAGAGACCATAGCGGGGCAGTTGCACGCTGCCGGCATAAAGGCGGCGTACTACCATGCGGGTATGGATGCCGCTGAGCGGAGCAGGGTGCAGGAAGCTTTTCTGCGTGATGAATACCGGGTGATAGTTGCTACCATAGCGTTTGGTATGGGTATAGATAAATCGAATGTGCGGTTTGTGATGCACCATGATGTGCCTAAGAATATAGAAGGGTATTACCAGGAAACCGGCAGGGCGGGGCGTGATGGGTTGAGAAGCGATGCCATACTTTTTTACTCGCCCGGCGATATTATGAAGCTGCGGCGATTTGCTATGGTAGAAAATAACCCTCAGCAGACAGCCATATCCATGAAGAAACTGGAACTGATGCAGGAATATTGTGAGGACGAAGGCTGCCGCAGGCAATACCTTATGGAGTATTTCGGGGAGCCCTTCCCGGCATATTGCGGCAGCTGTGATTACTGCCTGAGTTCATTGGAGGAGAAAGACGCCACAGTAGATGCCCAGAAGCTTTTGTCGGCTATATCCCGTACCGGTGAGCGGTATGGGGCGACATATATCATTGATTTTCTGCGAGGCTCTGCCAGTGAGAAGATAAACCCGGCTCATAAAGAATTAAAGACTTACGGCATAGGTAAAGACCTGAAAAAGGAAGAGTGGCAATGGATGGTGCAGCAGTTGCTGCGTAACAAATTCATCACCAAAACAGACGACCAGTATGCCACGCTAAAGCTTAATGATAAGAGCTGGAAGATACTAAAAGGGGAATCACAAATAAAGCTGGTGCTGAAGAAAGAGAAGACCCAGGTATTTGATGATGAAACACCGACATACGATGCTGAGTTGATGAAGGAATTGAAGAGCCTGCGCCTGGATATGGCTGATCGTGAGAACGTGCCTGCCTATGCTATTGTGGCCGATAACGCTTTAGTGGAACTTGCTACGTACCTGCCGCAGAGTTTTGATGAATTAAAACATATTTCAGGCTTTGGGGATTATAAGATCAGCAAGTATGGCGCAGGTTTTCTTGATGTGGTAAAGCAATATGCTGCCGCAAACAAGCTGGAGTCTAAGATGCATTTTAAAAAGCCTAAAAAAGAGCGCAAGGAACGCGCCGCAAAGCCTGCTATCAGCAACACAATGCAGACGACCTTAAATATGTTCAGAGATGGAGCCGGCGTAGCAGAGATAGCGGAGCAGCGTGGACTGTCTCCGACGACCATAGAAACGCACCTTGCCGCGTTCGTTACTTCGGGCGAACTGGATATCAGCAGGTTTATTACTAAAGAAAAACTGGAAAAAATAGTAGCAGTAATAAAAAGCACCGGGCAGGCAGCAGCCACCAAGCCCATAAAAGATATTCTGGGGGATGATTACAGTTATGGTGAGATAAGGCTGGCGCTGGGGTATTATCTGCGAAGCGGGAACTGATCAAAATCAAATTTTAGAAGTAATCGCGTCCGTGTATTTTATTTGGGTTGTTTATTCAGCGATTCCTTATAAAGGTGCATAAAGAACATGGGCATGAAAACGAAATTAAGGACGACCATGCCCAACGCGATCTGCATATTGGCTGTTGGGTACTGAAGCATTTTGAAAATACTGCCCGTGGAGGTGAAAAACGCAGCGATAAAACCTGCGGTGACCCTTATATTGTAGGACATGGTGTGGTTTCCAAAGTGTTTTAACGCATTTATGAACAGTGCGGAAGAGGCAATAATTAGCATTGCGAACCCCGATATGTGCAGGAATGGCACGCCCGGCCAATGCATGGCACGGAACAGCAAGCTCATGGAGATAAGGAAGGCGGCCATGAAACCAAAGCCATAGATGATGCGTCTCATATTTGTCTGTTTTTTAAATGTTAAAAGAAAGAATAGTTCTTCTTCTATTTCGTGCATTCCGTGTGGGGTTATTGCCAGGAATGCTTTGTTGTAAGCGTTTTCAAAATCATCGTTCTGCTCCAATTCTGCTTCGATGTAGCAGCAAAAATGATCCAGCAAGTCGTTTTGCAGGCCCGTGTTCGCAACCCCGTTTTTGATGATGCGACCCTGGATAATTTCCACCTGTGCCTCACTAAGCTGTGCCAAAAGATACCTGTGGTTTTGCAGTTATCAGATCATGTATAGTTTCAAGGAACTGCAGCAGTTCGTCTACCGATGCTTTTGCCGATACTTTTCCGTGCCGGGTAAGCCGGTAGTATTTACGTACCCGTTTACCAATGAAAACTTCCTCCACGGTAACCAGGCCATCCGCTGCCAATTTATGCAGAGCCGGGTATAATGAGCCCTCCTTTACCAGTATTTTTTCGCGGGTCATATCCTTTACAGCCTGTGTTATTTCATAGCCATACATCCGCCCGTTTTCCTCCAGCAGTCTAAGGATGATTGTGCCTAATGTACCTTTTAATAATTCTGTCTGATTCATAGTCTATTGTTGCATTATTCTACAATGCATCACAAATCTATGTATTAAACGCCGAACTTACAAACTTATTGTATGTTTTTTGCGAGTAGAAATAAAGAAGTGTAGATATTTACTTTACCAGAGTCTTATAGTAACGCCTGCAACTTCTTTGAAGTGCTTGTCGCGTGTGGCAATGGTCAAATTGTGGCGTTTTGCTATTGCGCTGATCCAAATGTCGTTTTCAGGTATTGGCTTGCCCTTTTTTCGTAAGGTTGCCTTTATTGATCCGTAAGCGATCGTGGTTTCTTCGTCAATAAGTAGCAGGTTGTAGGCCGAGGTAAACTTTTTTATGTCAGAAATATTTTTTGCGGCGTGTAATGAATATGATGCTCCATAATACAACTCGCCCAATGCGATAACAGGTATGTACACTTTTTTAGCCTTGTCAATTTTATCTGCAACGGAGCTTTCCCCTTTTAATAAAGCAGAAATAATGTTTGTATCAAGGAGGAGTTTACTGCCAGTCATCAGTATTTATTTGTTCACAGCCCTCCTTTATTGCTTTTTCTATGAGAGCAGCATCTTTTTTGCTCCATAGGCCAAGAAAGTCACGCGCGGATACTTTTTTGTTTTTATCGGTCCTCGATTTTTTCAAGACTGATTCAAGGGCCATCAAAACAGCATCATTGTCCACTTTGAGCACCTCCTCTATTAAGTGTATTTTCCTTGACTCTGTAAACATGATTTAAGACAATAGCTATTACAAATTTAGTCTATTTTACTATTCATTCGGCTACTCAGGTCTGGTCTACACACTGAATTTTATCCCTTGAGCCAATGGCAGGCTGTCGCTCCAGTTGATGGTGTTGGTCTGGCGGCGCATATATGCCTTCCAGCTATCAGAGCCGCTTTCACGGCCGCCGCCGGTCTCTTTCTCACCGCCGAATGCGCCGCCTATCTCGGCGCCGCTGGTGCCTATATTCACATTGGCTATGCCACAGTCGCTGCCGATATGGGACAGGTACTGCTCCGCTTCACGCATATTCAGTGTCATAATGGACGAAGACAGCCCTTGTGGTACGCTGTTTTGCATAGCTATTGCTTCATCCAGCTTTGAATATTTCATCAGGTATAGGATGGGTGCAAATGTTTCATGCTGTACAATAGGCCATTCGTTCTTTACTTCAAATACACATGGTTTTACGTAGCAGCCGCTGTTATATATTTTGCCTGTCAGTACACCACCTGCAACAATTTCTTTGCCGCCGGATTTCTTTACTTCTTTAATGGCATGGGCGTAGGCCGATACTGCATCCTGATCTATCAGCGGGCCGACATGGCTTTTGGGGTCCAGCGGGTCACCGATCACCAATTGTTTGTACGCGGCAACAAGTTTTTTCCTGAAGGCATCGTATACTTTTTCGTGAATGATAAGGCGCCGTGTAGTGGTGCACCGCTGGCCGGCGGTACCTACTGCACCGAAAATGGCCGCGCGCAGCGCTATGTTCAGATCGGCATATTCAGATATGATGATAGCGTTGTTTCCACCCAGTTCCAGCAGCGACCTGCCAAGCCTTGCCGCCACGGCAGCGCCCACAGCCTTGCCCATGCGGGTGGACCCTGTTGCCGATACCAGCGGCACACGGCTATCGTGGCTCATCCACTCGCCGCAGTCACGCCCGCCTACTACAAGGCCACATACGCCCTCAGGCACATTATTGGCTTTAAATACCTCGCCAATAATATTCTGACAGGCAATACCCGACAAGGGGGTTTTTTCTGACGGCTTCCATACGCAGGTGTTGCCGCAGATAAAGGCAATCATACTGTTCCAGCTCCATACGGCCACCGGAAAGTTGAAAGCACTGATGATGCCTACAACACCCAGCGGGTGCCACTGCTCGTACATACGGTGCCTGGGGCGTTCGCTATGCATGGTGAGGCCATATAACTGGCGGCTCATACCCACTGCCAGGTCGCAGATATCTATCATTTCCTGTACTTCGCCATAGCCCTCCTGCAGGCTTTTGCCCATCTCGTAAGATACCAGCATGCCCAGCGGCTCTTTATATTTACGCAGGTTCTCACCTATCTGCCTTACTATTTCACCGCGCTTAGGGGCGGGCCACATGCGCCATTCATTAAATGCCGCCTGTGCCTGCTCAATGACCTTGTCATAAGATTTGTGGGTGACAGATGTCACTGAGGCTATTTTTTTGCCATCTACGGGCGAGTATGAGTCTATAAGTTCGCCTCCTGCCTTCAGCCATTTGGTGCCGGTGGCAGCGCCTTCGTTTATTTTTTTTATACCCAGCTTACCTAATACTTTATCCATTTTCATAACACGGTATGTTTATTGCACGGCGAAATTAACCCAGAAAATCAGAAATGCCTAAATGGCTGAGATTCAGCGGTAGCAATTCGTATATACGTGTACTGTTTGAAAAAATATGACCACTATTTTTTAGATTTTTGTTGCAATAGAGTTGTCTCTTCATCAGTATTGATGCATGTTTCCGCTGGTTTTTAACCGCAGGGTAATAAGAAAAAGTGTGCAATGAAAGCCAACCTTTTTACTCAAAATGCGGTCTTATATAGAAAAACAATTCATGAAAAAATATTATTCTTCGATCGTATCACCATTATTGGTAGTTCTTACTTTGCTGACCACTCAATCAAAAGGGCAAAGCTTTTCCTGGATAAAAAATGCGGGTGACAATGACCGGTTTACCTGGCAGGCGGGATTGGCGGTAGACCACCATCATAATGAGGTGGTGTGTGGTTTCCAGAACGATAGTACCCACTTCGGCAGTATGGTACTACCTTTTTACGGCGATTTTGACGGCTATGTTGCCAAGTATGATTCTTCAGGCAATGTGCTGTGGGTAAGGACGGTTTATGGCCCCAACCAGGAAAAGATGTTCAATGTAGCTGTGGATACAGCGGATAACATATATGTGGTAGGGCAGTTTTCCAGTCCGTTTGTACACTTTACGGCAACCGATTCGCTGGCGCATACAGCGGTGGGCAGCAACCATGATTTTTTCCTGGCCAAGTATGACAAGAACGGCAACTTTTTATGGGCCCGCCATGGCGGCAACCCCATAAGCGGTGGTTTTCATGATTGCTCATCGGCAGCTATAGGGATCGATCCGGCGGGTAATGCCATAATAGGAGGATTTTACCAGCAGAATATGACTGCGGGGTCAACATCACTGACCGGCGGCGCGCAGAACCTCTTCCTGGCAAAGTATGACCCGACAGGTACAATGACGTGGATGAAGGGACTGAAATCTAACTCACAATGTTTTGTGACGAATATTGCCTGTGATGATACCGGTAACATATACCCGACCGGAAAGGTGAGTGACTCCCTTTTGATAGGCACAGCGAAGGTCGTGAACCACAGCATGGGGGATGAGGTGTTTTTTGGGAAATTTACACCGGCAGGAGTATTAGTATGGATGGATTCAATTGCCAACGATGAACTGGCAAATACAACAGATAATAATTTTCATTGCGGTAACGGGATATTGGTAGACCATTCGGGAAATGTATACCTGGGCGGCAGCCTGCTGGATACCGTAGAGGTCATTACTACGCCCTCACTTATCATCATAACTCACCAGGACGGTTTTATTGCCAAGTATAACAATGCCGGAAGCCAGTTGTGGATGCAGCGCTATGGTGATAATATGAAGGATGTGGTGAACGGGATAGCTATGGATGCCGCAGGCGGGCTGTATGCCATAGGTGATTTTGTAGCCCCGGCCACTTTTGGGGGGCTGGCGCTCACCACACCTCCGGCAGGGTATGGTAATATGTTCATAGGAAAATTTGACCCCGCAACAGGTAATGCATTATGGTTGAAAACAGGTGGCGGTGAGAGTGTAAGCGCTACGCCTAATATAGGGTGGAGCATAGCGATAGATCAGCAGACAGGGGGTATAGCCACTGCCGGATATTTTGAACACAAGATCACGTTTGATGCCACAACTGTGACCACTGCGTCTACCGCGCTGTCATCAATGGATATGTTTGTGGCAAGGCAGTATAACCCGGTATCTTCTACAACGCTTGGTGTGGCTGCGCCGGGTATGCAGGATATGCCTTATCATATATATCCCAACCCAGCGAATGATGTGGTGACTGTAGATCTGTCTTCATCGGTATGGCATAAAATATATGTTGTAGATATGGCCGGCCATACGGTAATGCAGACCGAGACCAATACAAATATGTTGCAGTTAGATATCCATGCCCTGGTGGCAGGTATGTATACCATAGCTATACAAGACGCTACACAAAGCATTGTAAGCCAGAAACTGATAAAGGAATAATTCAGTTTGTTTTTTTGTGGTCGCCGGGTCCGTGATGAGTGGGCCCGGCATTTTTTTGGTGAGAATTCCGCAATTTTTGGCGTAATTTTATTAGGCGAATAAACGTCAATGAAACGTCTTACTATATTTCTTATTGTTTTGGCAGTGGCTTGTTGCTACGCAGGCCGGGCCGGCGCGCAGATAATAGTAACCTATGCCGGTACAGGTGTAGGTGGTTATTCGGGTGATGGGGGGGCTGCAACTGTGGCCAAGATGAATACCCCGTCAGGTGTGGCGGTAGACCACTTTGGTAATTTGTACATTACCGATCAGAACGACAATTGTGTGCGCAGGGTGGATACGGCAGGTATCATTACTACGTTTGCGGGAACCGGTTCGTCTGGCTCGCTGGGAGATGGTGGCTTGGCCACAGATGCACAGTTGTTTTTTCCGCAGGGTGTTACTACCGACCCCAGTGGCAATGTATACATCGCAGACCAGTTCAACAACCTCGTGCGGAAAGTGAATATAGTCACAGGTATTATAACTACCGTAGCGGGTACGATAGGCGCCATAGGCTACAGCGGCGACAATGGCCCTGCCACAGCGGCCCATCTGTGGCATCCGGCAGATGTGGCGGCAGACCAGTATGGAAATGTGTACTTTGTAGACCAGGATAACTCTGTGATGCGGAAAGTAGACGCTGCGGGTATCATTACCACTATGGCCGGTACAGGTACGGCGGGTTTCTCGGGCGATGGAGGTCCGTCTACGGCGGCAAAACTGAATTTTCCGCAAGGCATTGCCGTTGATACGGCAGGCAATGTATACATTGCCGATCTGTACAACAGCCGTATCAGGAAGATAAATGTGGCCACGGGTATCATATCTACCGTTGCCGGGAACGGCGCAGCTACATTCAGCGGCGACGGAGGACCCGCCACCGACGCCGCGTTATGGGATGCATCGGCAGTAGCCGTAGATACAAGCGGTAATTTGTTTATTTCTGATTATTACAACAGCCGTATACGCAAGGTGAGCGGTACCACAGGTATCATTACTACTATTACCGGCAACGGGGTATCTGATTTCTGCTGCGACTGCGGTATGGCTACGGCTGCCGAGATTTACTATCCGCAGGGTGTGGCCGCAGACCGCAAAGGCAATGTATATATTGCCGACTATGGAAATCACCGGGTAAGAATAATAACAGACAGCTTTTACTGCCCGGTGCTGCATACCAGGGCATACGTGAGACCGCAATTTGAGTTATTTCCAAACCCCGCGCGGGGATATGTAAATATTGAAACAGGAGGATCGGCTAAGAACATAGCCGTACAAATATTTAACGCGGTAGGACTAAAAGTGTATGAGGGGACTATCAGCCCCGCGCGAACCTCCATAGACCTGGCCGGTTTGCCTTCCGGCGTGTATACATTTTACCTGAAGACTGACGAAGAAGTGGTTGTAAAGAAACTCGTGATAGAACAGTAACAGCTATCCTTTGCTTCTCTTTTTTGCGCGCAGGTTCAGCATTTCTACAAGTACCGAGAAAGCCATTGCAAAATAGATATAACCTTTAGGTATGCCACTCTCAAAACCCTCGGCCAGCAGTGATACGCCTATCAGCAGCAGGAACGACAGGGCCAGCATTTTAACTGTTGGGTGATGGTTTACAAAATCACTTACGGCGCCCGAGGCAAAGAACATGATGCCTACAGCTATTATTACCGCCGCTATCATCACGCCTACCTGGCTGGCCATGCCTACCGCCGTGATCACGGAATCGAGCGAGAAAACGATATCGAGCAGCAGTATCTGGATGATGATGGCTGAGAACGAATGGGCCTTGCCGGTTTTCTTTTTATGCTCATCGCCTTCCAGCTTTTCATGTATCTCGGCGGTGCTCTTATAGATCAGGAACAAGCCACCGACGATTAGTATGAGGTCGCGGCCGGAGAGGTCCAGTTTATGCAGTACATCTTCGCTGGTTATGCCCAGCCATGATCCGGGATTGAACAGGGAGCCTTTTAGCTGCATCACCCAGCTTATGGACAGCAGCAGTAAAACACGGGTTATCATGGCCAGTGCCAGGCCTGTCTTGCGTGCTTTTTCCTGCTGGCCGGCGGGCAACTTGCCGGTGAGTATCGAAATGAAAACTATATTGTCAATACCGAGTACAATTTCAAGTAGCGTAAGCGTAATGAGCGATATCCATATCTCTGGATCTGAGAGCCATGCCATAGAACCAATTGTTGCGTAACGCTGCAAACATACGTGCTTTTGGATAAAATTATTTACAACGTTTTCACATATTTTATCACCACTGTACGCTCGCTGTAGGTGAACTTATAGCCATACTCAGGTCTTTTTTATTGAACGTAGCAGGCATGGTAGTCATTGTAAACCAGATAGAACGATCAAGGTTTTTTTATGTAGGCACCCCGGGTAGTTATAAATTCAGATTTTGGGAAGACATAGACAGCAACTACGTGGGGAGCCGGTTGAGGGTGGGTTGGGACATTTTCCGGTAAAAAAATCATATATTGCTGTATGATGTTTAGGTGGCTTATTACATTTTTACTGGTATGCATTGTAGCCCGGGTGGGCGCCCAGCCACCGGGTGAGACAGGCACGCCCGATTATAAAAAAATAGAGCGCCAGGTGCAGGACCCGGCATCGCCACTATATTATCCCAAGTTGTTTGCCCGTTATAAGGCCGGTGATTCAACACTCACACAAAAGGAATATTATTTTCTTTATTACGGGTATTTCTACAGCGACGATTATGAGTCGTATACAGCTACTGACTACAGGGATTCGATAAAGGAGTTATACAAAAAGGGTGAACCGAACGAGGAAGGTAAAAAGAGAGGTGTGCGCTATGCGCAGAAGGGACTGGAACATGCCCCATTCGATCTGAGTTTTCTAAATGTGCTTTGCACGATATACAATGACCGGGGCGATAAGGCGGACTATGACCTGAACCGGCGTAGGTTCAGAGGTATCGCCGCTGTAATTATGGCATCGGGTGATGGCAGGACAAAAGAAACCGGCTATCATGTGATCAGTGTAAGTGATGAATACATGTTTATGTCGGCGATAGGGCTACAGGTTGCGGGACATCAGTCTTTTACCGATATTAAGTGTGATTACCCGGAAGCAAAAGAAAACAGCCGGCATATAAAAGGGCTTTATTTTGATGTAAGGCAACTATTTGAGGGTTACTACCGTGTGCCAAAACAGGATAAAAATGGCACAAAAAAATAGGGGGCAGCTTTATGCGCGGCTGAGATTCATTGGCCTGCTGCTTGTCGTTTCACCTTGTTTATCTATAGGGCAGAGTTGTAAGACCGATGCGCCGCTTATCAGCACGGGGATAGCATACCTTGCCTCAGTTAAAGCTGATCCTGCCAAACAGATGGTGGCATTGCAGCCCCTTATCCCTGGCCTGGCGCTGGATATACGTTATGCCACTGTCGGCAATTTTACGGGAACAATACTGTATCATGAGCCTTTCGTATGCCTGCGTAAGGAGCCAGCGGAAGCGCTGAAACGGGTACAGTCTGAATTGAATAAAAAAGGCCTGGGGCTGAAAATATATGACGCATACCGTCCATTCAGTGTTACCTGCCATATATGGCGGCTGGTGCCTGACCGGCGCTATGCCGCAAATCCGCGAAAGGGTAGTAATCATAACAGGGGGCTGGCGCTGGACCTGACCATCATAGACATTAGGACCGGTAAGGAACTGGATATGGGAACGGCATTTGATGATTTTACCGACAGCGCGCATCACAATTTCACACAGTTGCCGCCGGCTGTGCTGGCCAACCGGCGACTGATGAAGACGGTTATGAGGAAGTATGGATTTGATATTGTGCCCGATGAGTGGTGGCACTACCAATGGAAAGACCGGCAGAAATACGAGCTGCTTGACCTCCCGTTTGCGGATATAAGGGCTTTGATAAAGGGATAAGGGCAGGCTTGTGGCCCGTTAGCGAGCGGCTTTAGTTCTTATGCATCATCACGTTCTTAGGCACTTCTCCCGGTTTGGGTTGTGGTGGGCCGGTGCCGTCTTTCTGGAAGAACTCATATGCCTTGTGGAAGATGTCCCTGAACGCGTATTGCTGTATCATCACCGTATCCCTGTTATTGTTGATGACAGCATATAGCCGGTCTGCGTCATAATCATCCGGTACATCCGAATTGGAAGCAGTGCGGTTTTTACTGCGGCGGTTTATAGCCATCCAGTATATATCTGCTCGCTGGTGCTGGCCATGTTTCCCGATCAGTTCTATTGTTGATTGTTTTGGCGCGGTCATGATGGCGGTATCATTACCGGGCAGCCCGTTCAGGTAGCCCTCGCAGTTCACATTGCTGAAATATTTGAGGTAAATGCCCGCCCTGCGCAGGTTTGGCCCATCGAGGTGGAGGGCTATTGAAGGGTCGGCTTTTATGGTCAGCTTGCCGCTGTCGTCTCTTGCTATCTCAAACGAATTGATCGGTTTGCCGGCATATTGCAGTGAAACGCTTTTTATCTCATCTGCCGGCAGGTTGAAGATAGTCCTGTCTCGCCAGTATCTCATGCTCACGGTATAGCGTGGTGTCAGCGCGCCGTTGAAGTTATTGGCCTGCACCACATATGGTGTATGTGACCCCTCTATCATCATGTTTGTCCCTGTGTTGTTCAGTGCGGTGCCACCTACATAAAATACCTTCATCTTTTTACCGTCCCTGGCATAGATCTCTACTTTTATTCCGTCTGATGCCATGTTCTTTACCACATTGTCAAATGCGTTGCGGGTCACGGGGTATAGCGCTGCCTGCTGGGTCAGTGTCACGAGTATGAGGTCCAGCGTGCTCTTTAGCGCCTTGTATTGTTTGTTTACCATCCACCCGCTGTCCGTACGCTCTGCAAGTATGGATTGCCCGTCCATCGACGACAGGAATATCTTGCCTATCGATCCGGTGTCTTTAACGGTGAAGCCTGCCTCAGACTGCGTGTAGGGAGCATCTGCCGGCCTTATGAGAAAGTAATAAATACCAAAACCAAGTACGAGTAAAATAGCAAGGTAAACGAGTGTTTTCTTCATTATGATGTGGGTTTTATATCATTATGTTTTACCTCATACCGGCGCTTGCGGAAGAAGAAATATGCCGACGCGAACACCAATACAAGTGCAATAGGAACACCTACATTTACCATCTGCCATGTTGATTTTTCGTCCCTGGCACGGCCATTGTCCAGCAGGCGCAGCTTTATCTCTTTCGACCTGGCTTCGAGAATGCCGGAGTGGTCTGAGAGGTATTCCAGGCAGTTGAGCATGAAGTCACGGTTGGCAAAGAAGTCGCCGGTATATTGGTAATAGCCCATTGGCAGCATACCATCTTTTGCTGTGTAGCCATTGCTGAAGATCTCGCCGGCAGATACCACGATCATACTGTTTTCGGTGTCACAAACCGGTTTGAACGGCTCTTTGATCGAGTCCAGTACCCGCAGGTATTGTGGTGCGAGCAGCCCCTTGTATGCCGATATGAACTTACCCTCCAGCAGCACAGCCACGGGCAGGTAAGGCTTGTTGAACATCTCGTTCTTTAACGGATAGTTCATTGTAGACAGGCTCACACGCACCGGCGCCCGTGAGTTGCGGCTATATTTTGACGACTGAAGTAGTACGGTTTTTTTGATGTGAGGTGTGCGTATGGTATCTATTGTATTGCTGAAACCACTCATGATGAAGTCCATATTCTTCACTATGGGGTGTTCGGCAGTCGGGTTTAGTTTCGGGAAGTAAATCCACGGGTGCAGTTCGGGGGTGCCACCGTTATAGGTGCGTGGCAGCGGTATGCACTGCATATCTTCTATGAGGTCGTTATTTACACGTACCCCGTATTTAAAAAGGATATCATCCAGGTCCAGCCCATATTCGGTAGCTACAAATGAAGGGGCGCGCATAAGGCTGTCAAGGGAGGCTTTTACTGCGTTTACCACCCACAGCACATGGCCGCCCCGCATCACATACTGGTCTATTTTTAGTTTGTCGGGCCCGGTAAATGCCGTATCAGGCTGGTTGATGATAATAGTGTTATATGCTATGGGAATATGCAGGATGTGTTTCAGGTCTATGGTGTCCAGGTTGTATATACGCGGTATAGTGGTAAGCATATCCAGGGTCTGCAGCCCCAGTGGTTCGCCATTGCCTACAATGTAGCCTATGCGTATATCATCGTGGCGGCTCAGCGTGTTAATGGCATTGGCAAACTTATACTCCAGGTTGGCCTCCGCGAAGCTGATCTTTTCGGCGGGAGTTTTGCCGGGCGGGTTTTCCAGCAGTTGCACCGGCATTTCCTTACCATTGTATTGTACCAGCGCGTACGGGAAGCATATCTTCATGGAGTATCCTTCCTCGTCCTCATTTTTCTTGTTCAGCGGCATATAGGCGATGCCTTTCTGGTACAGGTCGTGTACTATCTGTTTTTGTTCCTGCTCGGTTTTGCCCTCTATAGGGTCTATGAAACGGTAAATGATACGGTTGCCTGCAAGGTCTTTGAACGATCTCAAGCGCTCCCGCACAGCCTCCTGCATACGTTGCAGCTCAGCCGGAAATTTGCCCTTGAGGTACACATCTATAACAGCTACCTCGTTCATATTCTTCAGCAGCTTTACGGTAGGCTCAGAGAGTGTGAACCGTTTTTCTTTGGTAAGGTCCAGCCCGCCATGTAAATAAGAAGCCAGTATATTGACACAGATCAATATAGCTGCCATGATCACTATCCGTATCCTGGCCTGCTTCTGTTTCTTATTTTTTGTTTCCGACATTGCTGTTTTCTTACACTGGTCTGTTTACTTATCCCATACGCCCCACACCCCTTGTGCGGTTATTGAGCGAAAAGCGGGTAAGCGATATAAAGAATATGATCACTGATAAAAAATAAATAACATCCCTTGAGTCTATGAAGCCGCGGCTGATGGAGTTGTAATGAAACTCCATGCCTATCATGCTCAGGTAGTAGTCTATGCCTTCTGAGAATTTAGGCAGCTTGCTCAGGTGCTCAAAACCGGTGTACAGCAGGTAGCACGAAAGCAGCGACACCAGGAAGCCCACCACCTGGTTGGCGGTAAGCGAAGAGCAGAAGATACCTACCGCGCCAAAGGTAGCAGCGAGGAAGAACAGCCCTATATATGATCCTATCAGTGCGCCACGGTCTATAGGAATATCGGGCAATGATAAATTACTGATAGTATATACATATACCAGGGTAGGCAGCAGTGCAAATGCAATGAGCGCTAATACCGCCAGGTATTTACCCACTATAATGTCGAGGTCGGAAAGGGGCTTGGTAGACAGCCACTCAATGGTGCCTGTACGAAACTCATCGGCCAGCGATCGCATGGTTACCGCGGGTACCAGCAGTAAAAGCAGCCAGGGCGCTATTTCGAAAAACCGGTCGAGCGAGGCATAGCCATAAGAAAGGATACTGTAATCAGGTATGATCCACAGGAAGAGCCCGCAGGATACCAAAAAAACCAATAGCGCCACGTATCCTACAATGGAACTGAAGAACGAGTTAATTTCCTTTATGAAAATACTGCGCATTAAAATATTTTGTTCAGGGTGGGCAAATATAATAAAATGCCCCTCGCTTTCAATCTTTTAATGAAACAGCAAAAGTTAAAATTTGCTCATACTGCACCCCGCCCGCAAAGTGGCGCGCATTTGCAGGCTACCGGTATATCTTCATATAGATCAGAACGTTATCGGATATTGTGTTTCGCGTATCTGCGTTCAGAACGCAGTACCTGACCTCATCTTTTTGAAGTAGCGGTAGAGCATATATAGCCAGGTGCCAAATAGTACTGTAAGCATCCAGCATTCCTTATTTCTGAAGGGGTGTATGATGTCCTGTAGTATGTCAGCAAACAGCGAAAAGGGCTGGGCGATCACATCCCAGCTATTCCACCTGGGGTAGCGGCCAAGGTATATGCCATAACCACAAAGCATAAAGAAGCATAATATTACCCAGGGCAGCGTCCTTTCTTTGATCATAGGCGCAAGGTACCGCTCTATATTTACCAGTGACAGGAAGCCGACAATGACACCCAGCACTGCCGATGAGAAAAGCAGTATGAGGTCGTACCAGAGTGGTATGGACGGTCGCTGCTGCAGGTGAAACAGGTCGGTGATGATGTATGGCGCGTTGGGAAAGAAAAGTAGCCATGCAGCAAACAGCGCGGCAGATGTTCGTTTGTTTTCGGTTTGGCGCAGTCGGTAGCTGATGTATAGCGGTACCGCCGCCAGCAGCAGGTTCCAGGGTATGAACAGGAACATTATTGTATGTGTGCGTATCACCCGGTAGGTGAGCAGCCCGCCTATAAAGATGAACATAGGCGCAAGCCATTTGTATTTTTGTCTGAAGCTCATAGCTAAGCAGGTTTAAAGAATGAATATTAAGATGCCGGTAAGCAGGCTTGCCAGTGCGGCTATCAGCACAGCCGCGGCCGATATGTCTTTGATCACTTTTATGGCCGGGTGGTATTTGTTGTCGCAGGCGAAGTCACATAGCCGTTCCACGCAGGTGTTCAGTGCCTCGGCTACCCATACCACTGCTATGGCAATGACAAGGATGGCCCAGCGCGTATAATTTATGTGTAAGATAAATCCGGCGGCAACCGCCACTATAGTGGCAGCGGCGTGCAGCTTTGCGTTTGGCTCGTTGATCACTAACAGCCTGATGCCGCTGAGCGCGTGCCTGAAGCTGTTGCCCCGCGCTGCCGGGGATATTGATTTCTTTGGTGCTGTATCCATCATTGTGCAAATTGTTTGGTTCGGGTAATAAATAATTGAATGATAAATGTAATAACAAAGGTGACAAACAGGCTTGCTATGGCGCCTAAAGCTGTATTCATAAATATGATACGCACCCGGTCGTCGGCTTCTCGTAGTGATTGCCCGCCTACCACAAAACCTTCTTCCCCGTTTATAGAATAGGGTAGCACCACTATGGCATTTCTCACGCTTCCGGTTGGTTCCCAGGTGCGCCTGTTGCCGTTGCGCGCTTTCGCAACAGCGAACACACCTGCCGGTATTACCGGCTTTCGGCCATGGAGGGTGGCGGTAGTGTACAGTGTGCTGCCGTTCGTATCGCATATCATCATAAAAGGTGATTCGCTGGTCAGCATATCAGATTGCCCCATGGCGCTAACGGCCTGCTGTGGCGATATGCCCTTTTCCAGTTGTTCCTTTAACTCTCTTGCATACCGGGCTGGTACTTCGTTGGCGGTCAGCCGTATGTTTTGCTGTACGGTTACATATACTGTGAGCGATAAAGTAACTATCGCTGCTGAGAGGGGCAGCCATGCTGCCAATGTGCTGGTGAGATTTCTCATTGTTTATGCTTTTTGTTTGAGTAATGGTCAGGCAATGGCGGGAAATGGCACGGGTTGCAGGCCATTGTCGCCGTCACTCTTCTTTGGTTTTATTTTTGCCAGTATGGCCTCCAGTACGGGCAGTGTTTTGTTGAGGGCGTTGGTTTTTATCAGGAAGTTCCACATCGGCTCAAACTTCTTCCATCCCCCGGCATAGGCAAAGTGTTTCATGAAGTACTTCAGGTCGTGATGGTTATAGCTGGCCTTTAATATGTTGCTCCACGAATAGAACTCCCTGTAGGCCCAGTCGTAGCCGTCTTTCAGCTCATTGGCTGTGAGTCCTTTGGTGCGGTATACCACCTGCCGTGTATCATACCTGTCCCATTGCCTGTGCAGTATCCTGCCTTCGGCCTCCATGTCTTTAAATAGTTGTGTACCCGGATAAGGTGTGAGTATGTGGTATGTGGATGTGGTCAGTGATTGCCGCACGCCCCAATCCACTGTGCGTTTAAAAACATCTTTGTCATCATCGTCCAGTCCGAAGACAAAGCTGCCGTTTATCATTATACCCAGCGAATGGAGCCGTTTTATTGCTGCCTCATAGTCCTTGCCCATGTTCTGTTTTTTATTGGATTGCGCAAGGTTGCCGGCGCTCAGTGTTTCAAAACCCACAAATATGCTGCGCAGCCCTGCTGCTGCTGCTTTTTCTATAAGGTCGCCACGTAGTATGGCATCTATGGTCGAGGCGCCCTGGAATACCCTGTTCATTCCTTTCATGCCTTCAAACAGTCCGGCTGCGAATCTTTGGTTGCCCAGCAGATGGTCGTCGAGAAAGTACAGGTGCCTGCCGGGCAGCCGGTCTATCTCTGCCAGCGCTGCATCTATTCGCTGCGTGTAAAATGAGCGGCCCCCTTCGTAGAACGCGTCTTTGTAGCAGAAGCTGCAATGGTGGGGGCAGCCGCGTGATACCACTATTGAATTAGGCACAAAATATAGTTGCCGCTTGATAAGGTCTCTGCGTATAGGTGGTATATTTTCTATATCACGGCTTCTGTTCATGTACATTTTCCGGGGAGCTTTCTTTCTCATATCCGCCAGGAACTGTGGGAATGTATCCTCGCCGGGCCCTATGAATATACTGTCGGCATGGGGTATGGCCTCCTCCGGCAGCGATGATACATGCAGCCCTCCCAGGCATACATGCACATTGCGTTTACGGTATTGGTCGGCTATGGCATAGGCGCGGTACGCGTTGGTGATATATACCTGTATCACTACCACGTCGGGTGCATCGTTCAGGGTCAGCTCTTCCACATGCTCGTCTTGCAGGGTCACTTCATCCGCGGGGCTGCAGTAGGCGGCCAGTGTAGCCAGCCCCAGCGGTGGAAATAAAGAATACTTGATAGGCCGCCAGTATGGGCTCTTAGCCTCCATCAGTGCCGGCAGAATGAATTTTATTTTCATTTCATTTATTTTAAAAGTGCTTTGAAATACAAAGTAAATGCGCAAAAAAAATTTAGTTCAATCCTTTTATTATTTTTTCAAGAGCGTCCAGGTGTGTCCTGAATGCCTTTTCTCCGGGTTTTGTAATGCTGTATACTGTATTTGTCTTACGGCCTATAAATCCTTTATGTACTTTAATGTAATTATGCTCTTCCAGTGTCTTCAGGTGCGACGCCAGGTTGCCGTCAGTTACATCAATAAGGGCCTTAAGATCATTGAAGTTCACATCTTCATTGACCATAAGGGCGCTCATTATGCCTATACGGATACGGCTGTCAAATACTTTATTTAGTTGTTCTATCGGGTTCATTTGTTTGTCTCATATTTATTCCACATGATCACGCCATAGAGTATGTGCAGCAGCCCGAAGCCAATTGCCCAGAAAAGCAACCCGAATCCGGGGAAGAACAGGTTAGTACAGCCCAGTGCCACGTCAAACATACCGAGGTACCTGATATCCGATAGGGTATGCCTGCTGGCGCTGATGAGCGCCAGGCCATAAAACGCAAGGCAGGCGGGGGCCACAAAAAAACCACAGCCATAATATATGAAGATCATTGAAAAAATACCGCCGGCAAACAGCGGGAAGAACAGTGCCAGCAACATTTGGCGGGATGCGTTGTTCCATAATTTCTGGCCATGCTTGTTGGCCTTTCGCCATGTAAAATAAAGGCCACCGAGAAAGGCTGCCAGGAATATGCAGCCTGCCAGGTAGATGAACCGCATGGTCATAGCGTCAAAGTAGCCCACAGATGCGTCGTTTCTGCGGCCAAAGTGGCTGTACTCAGGCTGCTGCATCCAGTTGTAGGCTATAGCAGCGCCCCCCAGCGCCATGCATCCGGCCCATATACCGGACCAGCCGCTGAGTGATATAAACCGGGAAGAACGGTCCATGATGCTCCTTATTTCCTGCAGGGCCTCAAGCGTAGCATCTTTATTATCCTGTTGCATATAAAAGTACTTTGTATTGCAAAGTAATTATTTATTTTTCAGTTCCGCAAATCCTTTTAGAAATATTTAGCATTTGAAATTCCGGCAGTATTTACTCCCTGCTTACTGACTGAATAGCCTGGCTATAAAGAATGCCGCCGCGGCCGCCGCTGATCCTATCAGCATTACCCTTATGGCGCCTGCCCACCTGGGTTGGCCGGTAGCCATCGCCTTGAAATATCCGAATACGAACAGGCAAATAACCGTGATAACAGCAGACCATTTAAGGCCGTCAATAGGGTGGTCTACGAAGAAATACGGGGTAAGCGGCACAAGGCCGCCTACTATGTACGAAACACCGATATTCAGGGCGCTGTTCCGGGCTCGCTTCGGATCAGGTTTTTCGAGGCCTAGTTCGTACCGCATCATAAACTCTACCCATTTTTCCTTGTCTTTGGCCATCTCGTCTACGATCAGCTTTTGGGTTTCGGGGCTCATGCCCATATCCTCAAAGATCACACGTACTTCTTCCTTCTCGCGCTCGGGCAGGTGGTCTACTTCCCACTCCTCTCTTTTTTGTTCAGCGCTGTAGTGCTCTATCTCTGTTTTTCCGGCAAGATACCCGCCCAGCCCCATGGCTATTGAGCCCGCGGCTATCTCTGCCAGCCCGGCTATAACTACGATGTGTGTGTTGGATACAGCCCCGCTGAGGCCGGCAGCCAGCGCAAACGGAACAGTGAGCCCGTCGCTCATGCCGATAACTATATCAGTAACCAGCGCCGAGCTGTGAAGGTGCTCTTCATGATGTACGTCTCCTTTCATTGTTACCGTGAAGATAAGCAAAAACCGTATGCGGGAAAATGATTTACGTCACCGCGCATCAATGCACATCGTGCATCAGTTTCCTTAGTATGGGGGAAACGATGATGAGTACAACACCGGCTATCAATGCGTATAAGGCAAGATGCTTGTACCCATCTGTATACGACATAAGTTTTGTGGTAAGTGATGCTTTTTCATCGGCTGTGGCCATACCGGCACCCAGTATACCCGCGGCATATTGCCCGTAAGCGCTGGCCAGGAACCACATGCCCATCATCATGCCATGCAGTCTTTGCGGGGCCAGTTTGGTCATCAGCGACAGCCCGATAGGAGACAGGCATAACTCACCTATGGTGATGACAAGGTAGGCCAGCGTAAAGACATTTAACGATGTAAACCCTTGCGCGTCGGCAAAGAACCGGGTGTAATAAAACACATAGAACGCCAGCGCGAGGAATATAAAACCAAGGCCGAATTTGATAACGGTATTAGGTTCTACTTTCCGCTTGCTCAGCCATAGCCATAGCAGTCCGAACAATGGGCTGAAAAGGATCACGAAAAGTGAATTGGCAGAATTGTTGATCTCGTTCGGGTCCATGGGAATGCCTAATACTTCGTGGTGCAGGTTATACCGCGCAAACAAGCTCAAAGAGCCTCCTGCCTGCTCAAAGAACGCCCAGAAAAAGACCGAAAATATTATGAACACCAGCGCAGCCGCAAGTTTCTGCCGTTCAGTACTGTTGAACTTGAACATCTCGTAAATGATATACAGCAGCGCGGCAGGCCCCACTATATACATGAACATATCTGTGTACTCCGTCTTAGACACCAGCAGCAGGATAAAAGGGATGACCAGCAGCGAGCCGGCGTAAACCATTATATCGTACAACAGTATTTTACTCTTAGGTAAATTTTTAGACTTTGCAGATGCGTCAACAGCCGCGGTGCCACTGTCTTCAGCACCTGCCAACGGGGATAAGCCAATAGGGCCAAGGGTACGTTTAGTAAAAATGAATATACCCAATCCCAACGCCATACCGATGCCTGCCAATGAAAAGGCCGCATTCCAGGAATAATGGTTGGCTACGTTTATACACAGATAACCACCCAACAGCGCGCCTATATTAATGCCTGAGTAGAACAGCCCGAAGCCGGCATCCCTTCTGGGATCGCCCGCCTTGTACAGGTTACCTACCATTGTAGATATATTGGGCTTGAAAAAGCCTGTACCCACTATTGTAAAGCTAATGCCTATATAATATAATTCTTTAGGCGAGAATGCCAGTGTAAAACTACCCACTATCATCAGCAAGCCGCCCCAGAAGATGGACTTCCTGAAACCCAGTATCTTATCGGCAAAAAGGCCGCCTACAAAGGCCATGGTGTATATGAACGCCTGAATGGCGCCATATTTCAGATTGGCATCTTTTTCGCTGAGCAGCAACTGCTCCACCATAAATATGGTGAGCATGCCACGCATACCGTAAAACGCAAACCGTTCCCACATCTCAGACAGGAAGAGGTACCAGAGTTGTTTTGGGTATTTGCCTTTAAAATCCTGGATATGTTCTAATGTCGTAGTGTTATTGTCCTGTACGGTTGTCATTTCAGTATTTTGATTTGCGTTAAAGTTCCAAAATAATGTTTATTTTCTATTACCCCCTTTTTTAACCCAAAAATAAACGGGAGGAAGCCCTCCCGTTTATAAAAATATTGGCTGATATTTTATCTGATGCCATGCATCATTTTCAGCATCGTTTTAGACAGAAGGAAAAGTACCAGTGCCGCAACGCCCGACAGTATCACGAATATCATAAAGAAATCATTCAGGTTCACGATCGCATGCCCGAAGAAGCTGGTTGCTTTGCCACCTTCTGGGTATAGCTTACTGAGCATGCCGGCAAAGTCATTGGCCATGGCATTGGCCAGGAACCATACACCCATGAGCAATGACGCAAGCTTTTTGGGCGACAGGCGCGCCACCATAGACAAACCGATAGGTGATAAACATAACTCACCGAAAGTATGGAGGATATACATACCCAGCAGCCAGAACATAGATGCCTTTGTAGCGCCATCAACCCCTTTTACACCAAAGGCTATGACAAGATATCCGAGCGAAAGCAGCAGTAACCCGAATGCCTGTTTCAGCGGCGAAGCGGGTTCTTTATTACGCTTGCCGAGCCCTGTCCACAGCATAGCAAAGATGGGCGCAAATACTATGATCGCTAACGGGTTCACAGATTGGAACCAGCTTGCCGGCATCTCGAAACCAAAGATATGACGGTCAGTCTGCTGGTCTGCAAACAGTGTCAGAGAGGCGCCTGCCTGCTCAAAAGCGCTCCAGAAAAAGATAACGAAGAAAGCCGCTATATAAATAACTACGATCCTGCTCCGTTCTACTTTTGATAATGTAGGATCGGTGATGATGAAGCCCGATGCCGCTATGGATGTTGCGAATACAAGTGTGCTGATCCAGTTAAACCCGACGAAATACATGAATATGAACCATAAAGCCGCGTAGATAGCCAGCCAAAGGCCTATACGGCCGGCTGTAAATTCTTTGCCTTTGCCCGCTGCAATATCCTCAGCGTCAGGAACAAAGACGTTAGACCTTGGTTCTTCTACGTCTTTAACTATAGTATCGGGCTTCTTACTGGGGCGGTTGCCTATCTGCTCGCCGTCTGCGCTGACGATATATTTGTTTTTCAGCATCTGGAAAACAATAAGGCCGCAACTCATGCCTACACCTGCCGCAAAGAATCCCCATTTATAATCTATTTTCTCTGCAAGGGTACCACATATCAGCGGGGAAAAGAGGGCGCCAAGGTTAATGCCCATATAGAATATAGAAAATGCCGCATCCACCCTTTTGTCGCCGGGGGCATACAATTGGTTTACCATAGTGGATATATTCGGTTTGAACAGGCCATTGCCTATTACCAGTGCCGTAAGGCCTGCCACAAACAGGATCTTAGCCATATCCAGGTTGCTGGTGATCAGCGACGCGCAGAAAAAGAGAATAAACTGCCCGATGGCCATAGTAATACCGCCTGCTATTATAGAGCGCCTGTTGCCCCAGTACCTGTCTGATATAAAGCCCCCGATCAGCGGGGTCAGGTACACCAGCGCTGTGAAGTTGCCGTAAATACCGGATGCGAACTTTGAGTCAAATGAGAGCATTTTTGTCATAAACAAAATGAGGATCGCCCTCATACCGTAGTAGCTGAAGCGTTCCCACATTTCAGTAAAAAACAGTACATATAGACCCTTTGGGTGCCCGGTGCTTTGTTTGCTCATACAGGAAAAAGTTGTATTAAGTTTATAATAAAGAACAGGAAAGATAGAAAAAAATATGAAAGAGGAAGGATAATTTTAGTTTTTTTGCAGCAAATTGAACATTATGAAAAACATACTTTTACTCGGGTCTGGCGGAAGAGAGTGTGCGTTGGCGTGGAAACTAAGCCAGAGTCATCTTTGCGGTACTTTTTTTATTGCGCCCGGTAATGCCGGCACTGCTGAGTACGGTATCAACCTGCCCTTTTCATATAACGATTTTGAGGAGGTAAAGAAAACCTGCATTACCTATAAAATAGATATAGTATTCGTGGGCCCTGAAGACCCGCTTGTGGCCGGTATCTATGATTTCATTAAGGGCGATCCTGTGCTGAAGCATATTATAGTGGTAGGGCCGTCTAAGGCAGGGGCACAATTGGAGGGTAGTAAGGCGTTCTCTAAAAAATTCATGGAGCGGCACAATATCCCTACCGCGGCTTATAAAGAGTTCAATAAAGAAAGTTTTGAGCAGGGTGTAGCGTATATCAAGCGCAGTGAGATGCCAATTGTAATAAAGGCTGATGGCCTGGCTGCCGGCAAGGGTGTGGTGATAGCGCAAAACAGCATAGAAGCTGTAAAAGCATTTAGAGCCATGGTGATGGACGGGCAATTTGGCGAGTCGAGTGAAAAAGTGGTCATAGAGCAGTTTCTTGATGGTATTGAGCTTTCGGTTTTTGTGATGACAGACGGTAATGATTATGTATTGCTCCCAGAGGCAAAGGATTATAAAAGGATAGGTGAGGGTGATACCGGACTCAATACAGGTGGTATGGGCGCTGTATCCCCGGTGCCTATAGCCGACGATGAGTTTATGCTCAAGGTTACGGAGCGTATCATATTGCCAACTGTAAACGGGCTTAAAGAAGAAGGTATCATATACAAAGGGTTTATTTTCTTTGGCCTTATAAAGGTGAAGGGTGAGCCGTTTGTGATAGAGTACAATTGCCGCCTCGGCGATCCGGAAACTGAGGTGATCATGCCCCGCCTTGAAAACGACCTTGTAGACCTGGTGCTGAAAATGGACGCAGGCAAGCTGAACGAGGTGGAAATACAGCATAGCGCCAAAGCCGCCGGAACCGTGATGCTGGTGGCTGAAGGGTACCCCGGAAGTTATGAGAAGGGCCGGAAAATGACCGGCTTCGATAGTACTAAAGGTAGCCTGCTGTTTCATGCCGGTACGGCCTTGAAGGATGGGGCTGTTGTGACCAATGGCGGCAGGGTGCTGGCTGTTACCTCGTGCGCGGCAACAATAGACCTTGCATTGCAGAAAAGTTATGAAAACGCAAAACTGGTGGAGTATGCCGGCAAGTATTATCGTAAGGATATAGGTCATGAGTTTTTATAGGGGGTATATTTAGCTTCTGTGATAAAAATGAGGTGAGGTTACGGGTAAAAGATATTTTGCTGCTATTTTTGCGGTATCAGCAATACCGCTTCCATATTAGAGTCACCGATAGAATTTCTTAAAGGCGTTGGGCCGCAACGCGGTGAGTTGCTGCGCAGCGAGCTACAGATCAGCACATTTGAAGACCTGCTGTACCATTACCCTTACCGCTACTCCGACCGGACAAAGTTTACCGCTATAGGCGCCGTAAACAGCAGCATGGAATATGTGCAGCTAGCCGGTACGCTGGTGAATATAGCCGAGGAGGGCGCGGGCCGGGGAAAGCGGCTGGTGGCCACGCTCTACGACGACAGCGGGCGAATAGACCTGCTGTGGTTCCAGGGGGCGCAGTGGCTAAAAAAATCGCTGAAAGAAAACGGCCACTATATAGTTTACGGTAAGCCGGCCCTGTTTAACGGCTACTATAATATCGCGCATCCCGAGATAGAACTGTGGAGCGCTGACAATGCCGCGGCCGGTATGCAACCGATGTACGCAACAACCGAAAAGCTGCGTGCCAGGGGTATCACCAACAGGTCTTTTGCCAAGCTTACCGCAGCCCTCTTTGAAAAAATAAAGGCATCAGACCTGCCCGAGATACTGCCTGCCGAAATACTATCGCGGTACAACCTCTGCAACCGATACACTGCTATCCGCCGGCTGCATTATCCCGACAACGAGGAGCAGGAGCAGGTGGCACGCTACCGGCTGAAATGGGAAGAGCTGTTCATCTCTCAGCTGATGATAGCCCGCCTGCGCCTGCAGCATACCAAGCAGCAGGGATGGAAATTTGAAAAAGTAGGCGCCCACTTCAACGACTTTTTCAGGCTGCACCTCCCCTTTGAACTGACGAACGCCCAGAAGCGCGTGCTTAAAGAGATACGGCACGATACCGCCACAGGCGCGCAGATGAACAGGCTGCTGCAGGGCGACGTGGGCAGCGGCAAGACCATAGTGGCCGTGATGTCTATGCTGCTGGCCCTGGACAATGGCTTCCAGGCGTGCATTATGGCCCCCACAGAGATACTGGCGCAGCAGCACTACTTCAGTATAACCGCGCTGCTCAGCGACATGGGCATTGCCGTAAAACTGCTTACGGGCAGCATAAAGGGCAAGGCGCGCAAGGACATACTGAAGGAGCTTGCTGATGGCTCACTGCCCATAGTGGTGGGCACACACGCGCTTATAGAAGACAGTGTGCAGTTTCACAACCTGGGCCTGGCGGTGATAGACGAGCAGCACCGCTTTGGGGTGGGGCAGCGGGCCCGGCTTTGGAAGAAGAACGAGATACCGCCCCATGTGCTGGTAATGACCGCCACACCCATACCCCGCACCCTGGCCATGACCATGTATGGCGACCTGGAAGTATCTAATATAGACGAGCTGCCGCCGGGCCGTAAAGAGATCAAAACGGTGCACCGCAAAGACGCGCTGCGCATGGGCGTTATGGAATTCATGCGCAAGGAAGTAGACGCGGGCCGGCAGGCCTATATAGTATACCCGCTGATAGAAGAATCTGAAAAGATGGACTATGAGAGCCTTATGGCAGGGTATGAGCAGGTAAAAGTATGGTTTAACGAAAATAAGTATCGTATAGCCATGGTGCACGGCCGCCAGGACCCTGATGAGCGCGAACGCAATATGCAGCGCTTTGTGAAGGGCGAGGCGAATGTGCTGGTAGCCACCACTGTGATAGAAGTGGGTGTGAATGTGCCCAATGCCAGCGTAATGCTGATAGAGAGCGCCGAGCGCTTCGGGCTGTCGCAGATGCACCAGTTGAGGGGCAGGGTAGGCAGGGGAGCAGACCAGTCTTACTGCATATTGCTTACCGGCAACCGGATATCTGAAGAGAGCATGAAGCGCATAAACATAATGGTGTCTACAACCGATGGCTTTAAGATAGCCGAGCAGGACCTGGCCATGCGCGGCCCCGGCGATATGTACGGCACGAAGCAGAGCGGGCTCATCAAGTTCAGGCTGGCGGATATAGTGCTGGACAGCGCTATACTGGAGCAGACCCGGCACGCGGCGATGGCGCTTATTGCCGCTGACCCCACGCTGGCATTACCGCAGCACCACGGCATAAGGCATATGCTGGCGCAGCAGGGCCGGCAGTCGCACTGGGGAAAGATAAGCTGAGGCCGCTAAGCTATATATGTGCCATTGCAATAGAGGGCAGCCTCTGCGGCCCTTCTTTTTTCAAGCCCCGTCATTACCTTGCCGCCTGCTTCGTCCCACTTCTCAAAGTCGGTAGTGATAGTGTTATTGTCGGCCCCCGCCCTGATGGCTTTAAGCAGGCTGGAGGCCTCGAAGTTGGCGAGGCCGAGATTGTAGATGAACGAACAGAGCGCGTCAAACCGGTTTTGCGACAGGCCGGGCAGGTTGGCGCTGAGCCAGCCCGATATGTTTTTGTTCACGTGGTCTTCGAGGAAACCTTTTGCCTGATCTGTAGTGACCGCGGCATCGGACAGCGATACCGGTGTGCTATTGGGGTAAACCGTGGTGCCGTAACCAATGGTATATGGTTTGCCACCGCTGGCGGGGTCGGGGTAAGGTGTGGCTGAGAAGCCCTCGAAGGAGCAGATAAAGCTGATGCCGTTTTCTGAGATAGTCATGGTGTATGTTTTTTCAAATGTAATAAAATTGGCGTTTGCGCTACCTTATGATCTGTTTTGTTTTTTTACCGGCCAGGTTGCTTTTCGCCCGGCTTAGTTATCCACAATTCCCCTTTTTTAGTAAAAAAACCAATTGCGCACATTGGAATTGATAATCAGTGTTTTATGCGGTTTTTGTGGATAAAAATTCCCCAAAAATTCCCCATTTCCTACACATGCGGTCACCTTCGCTAAAGCTACGGCGCAAAGGTCTCCTTCGCTAAGGCTACGGCGACTGAAAGATCTCCTTCGTTAAAGCTGCGGCGACCACAGTAAGTGTAGCCCCATGCCCCACAAATAAAACATTGCCCCATGTTTTTATTGAAAATCAATTATTTATACAAAAACATTGCCCCATCATTGCCCCATAGAAAATGCCTATGGGGTATCTTGTCGCGTCCTGATTTTGGTAGTGTTGGTTAGATAATCCTGATTTGAGTTGACCTTAGGTAGCGTCCGGTTTTACTGAGGGGTAGCAACTGCGATTATTAGTTACCTATCGTGTTTATTGCGTAACAAAGGTCGTATGCGTATGCGGTTTTTACAAAAGAAAGTTTTATAATAGTACGGATTGCTGTCTATCATAGAAAATAGTTTGTGTCTCCTTCGCTAAAGCTACGGCGACCACGGTGGCTGCTCCTGTGGGTTCGGGGATTGCAAATCCCCAACAGGTTGCTTTCAGATTGCAAATCTGAAAGAGCGGAGGGTCTGCCATCGTTTTGGTATAAGTCACATGAAAAAAAGCTACGTACCTTTAGTTAAATTCTAATTTATGCAAGAGTTTATAGTGTAGCTTCATTTTAATATTCAAAAAAATCGTAAATTTGGTAAAAAGAAGGTTTATGTGTGCAAGAAAAACTTTTCTAATTGTTTCAATAATTGCTTGTTTAACTATTAGCTGCCAAAAAAGCAACAAAAGCAATCCAAGTCCATTGATTTACGCAAAAGATATAGCCGGAATGTATCATTGGACCGGGACTTTGAAAAAGCACTACTTCAATCAACAGGATTCTACATTTCCGGTTAGCTATGATTTCCCCATAGAAGTCATTAGCGACTCGATAATATTAGTCGGTTTAGATAGCTCAACGCTCTATTATGATCCAATCTTGTCCGATTCTATATTGCATTATAATAGTTATGAATCCTGGCCTAGATCTCCATATGATTCGTTTTTAAGCCGAGATATCTATTACAATTATTGGAGTAAAAAGGTCACATTTCGCCGTCTCAATGCACTTCCACCAGCGAATTCAGTATTACTTGGTTTGGAATCCAATTAGACTAATATTTTTCTATAAGCCGAGACCACGTCCATCTCTAGGCCCATAGGTGTCTCCAGCCTTAATGTTTCCACACATTCCAAAATAATAAGCTTCTAAATAATTGGATACGGCATCATATACAACCATTCCATTTGCAACACGAATATAGCCACCATTTTTACACTTCTCAGTATTGTCAAGGAAGTCAGTACACATTAGGTGGCCTTCAATCCACTGACCTGCCCAGACATATACTACGTGAATGTGCCCATCTGATCCTCTAAAATAAATCTGTGCGTTGTCATAAGTGCAATCCGGTGTTATATCAAAAGACCCATTGAGATAAATTGGCAAGCCACTTGATGTAATGATCACCCTTGAATGCCAACCACTTCCTAAATAATAGTATTCGTGCAGCTTTCCGTCTGTACCACGGTAGAATACAACGTTTCCGGCATTATTAATTCTAATAAAACCTCCAATAGAATCGGTAGGACTATAATCATGATACCAAACACCAGATGATTTATATATCATATGTAACTTTCCATCTATTGCCTTATATGCCACAAGTCCACCATCTGCATCTTCTGCCAGGTTGCTATCAGTTGCAATTAAGTCAAAAGACGAAAAGAAAATGATCTCATGCCTCCAACTGCCCCCTTCCCAATAATAATGGTGTAATTTCCCATCTATCCCTCTGTAAAAAATTTTACCGCCTACATCATTTGATATGATATCTCCACCCACATTTTGAGAAGAATTGCTCCAATCGGTCAAATATGTATGAGCCCAGCTGATTCCATTCCAGTAAGTACATTGCAACCTGTCATCCGCGCCATGATAATAAATTTGACCTGACAAACTTCCACGAGCAATTGCACCATTGGGCTTAACTGAATTTGCGCCACCAGGAGAAAGTACTGTATTAGCCCAGCTACTGCCGCGGCGGGCTCCACCTGTATAAAAGCAATTTAATTTACCATCAGTTCCTCGATACGCAATTTGGCTCCCATCTCCTGTAATGGCAAAAGGCTGAATCGCAGGTTGGGGGCCAATGATTGAATGACCCCATAGTTTCGAACTCACAGTAATTTTAAAGGCGTAATCAGGTGCATAAGGACTTGTACGGAGTACGATCAATTGAGGAATTTTGAATGTAAGCACACCACAGTGAGATGTGCTTGTTGTGGTAAATGCATTTATTTTGCCTCCATCTTCCGGCCCATGTCCATTTATGTCATATTTCGGATACGTGCTGTAAAATTCAATTTGATATACCGCATCACAACGTAATCCGTGAATACTAATTTCAACATCATTTAATATCACAACTCCTAGATGTGGATTTACAGAGTCAGCACAATAATTGTCATCATGCGGCAAATTATACCACCAATTATTTTTATTTTTTACCCATCCTAATAATTTGTCTCCTGAATAATAATGCAAAGCAAACACCTCTACATTTTCGTCGTCACTTGTAGTAATTGTAGCGTTCAAAACCTCCAACGGAATTTCTGTTACTAAATTGTTTGCATTTGGAATACATGAAGTCTCAGGGTCAACAAATGTACCATCAATTACACCGGATCCTCGATCTAAGCAGGAGTTTGTTATAGCTATAAAATGAGATAAATTTAAGTCTTCTCCTTGTAAAAATTTAACTAATGGCAAAAAATATTGGAGTTGCCCACCCCAACATCTGTTCACTAAACCATTTTCCCAGAATGCTGTGGCACCTGAACTACCACTAAAAACAGATGCCCATAACGCATCATGAAAATGACACTCATCGTAAAGACGTGCAAAAGGTGATGAATTTGGCACATAGCTATGAACCCAAAAATAACAGCCTTCGCCTTTACTATCTACAAAGCCTCCACCAGTTTCTTGCAGCAAATAAGGCTTTTCCGGTAGCAGGTACTTTCCTCTATTGGCCAAATAATTTATTTGATGATCTTGATTTCTCGAAGCAGTGTAAAAATGTTCACTGAAAAAATCAATATTCGAATTCACCACAAAGTTGCTATTGGTAGCGTATTCAGGAGTAGCCAGTGAACAGGTATATAAATGATCATCTCCTAGTGTCGATTTACAATAAGACGTCATTATCTTAATCCAATTTATTAAATTACCAACATATCCCCAACTGGCATTGGATATCTTATCTATTTCATTAAAGAATTCAAACGCAAATATATTAGTAGAATACCCCCATCTTGCAATAATATACCTAAGACGTTTTTGATATGTTCTGATACAAGAAGGATTGGTGAAAAATTTTAAATTATTCGGTTCAATACTGGAATACGGATTATTTAAATAGCTATTCCACCAACTGCCCCAAATTTCAGTGGGAGTATGATGTTTAGAATCAAGGGCACGTTGAGGACTGAATTGATCTACGTCCTCTAAACATAGTTGTACATAAACGCCTCTTGAATGTGCATAATCTAAAATAGTATCTAAATCAAATGCCCGATTTTGTCGAGAAGTAAAATTCGTAAGTCCATCCTCACTACCCTCTATTCCAAAAAATGGGGTATTGATAAAAATTCTGCAAAAATTTCCATTATTTGTAGCAATCTGGTTTATTGTTCCCATTACAAATAAGACGTTGTATCTATTGTAAATTGCAGTTCCTTTATCAACTCCGTTAATTCCTATTGGGTAATAAATACTACTATCTCGCCCAAAAGCAAAATTTCTACCTAGTACGGATTCGTGTCTATCATAGAAAATAGTTTGTAGGTGCGTGAGGCGGGCTGGGTTGCCCGTTGGTGTTTTATGCTATACGTTTCCCTTATGTTTTGGGTCGAAGTCTACCATCCATTCGATGCCATATTTGTCCCTGAACATACCAAAATATGAGCCCCAAAAAGTGTCGGCAATGGGCATTTCTACTGCGCCGCCTGCCGAAAGGCCATTAAATAATTTATCAGCTTCTTCTTTACTTTCCGCGCTGATAACAATTTTGCTCCTGTTCTCGTTCTCGTTTACTTTCCCCATGAAATCCGGGACATCATTTGCCATCAACACATTGTGCTTGCCTATAGGCAATGCAATGTGCATGATCTTATTCTTATCTACCTCGGCTATAGTAAATTCGGGGCTGGGAATGTCTTTGAAACGAACAATTCTTGCAAACTCCCCGCCAAATACTGACTTGTAAAACGTAAACGCTTCTTCGGCATTGCCGTTGAAGTTGATATGAGGATTGATGAGTGCCATGAGCTTTGTTTTTTTAGTTATCCAAATGTACCGCTTAACTACAAATAAGCAGGGTGTAAAAGCGTCAGAAAATGGGGTATTTGCGTCGGAAGTGTTATTAAGATGTTGCTTGCAGTATCAATACCTACAATTAAATATCCAGATTTTGCAACGTGAGCATATTGAGGCCATCTATGTTTTTCAGCCTGACATCGTTTGTGAGAAAGAGATCGGCATTGTATTCAATTGCGGTGGCAAGTTGTATGCTATCTGGTGTTTTTAAGTCGTATTTTGCCCGAAGTTGTGCAGCCTTGGCTGCAATGTCTGCTGTAAGTTCGATTATTTCTATATAGTTTGATCCTGTCAGCAAGTTTTTGTACTGCGTAGCAATATCATTTCTTCCTAATCGCATCGGCATTACTAATACCTCAAGTAAGGTAATAGTGGAAGTAATAAAATGAAACCTTCCCAGATCATTTGCCCGGAATAAATCAACTAATATAGATTGGTAAGTGGTATGTCCTTCGATATAATAGATGAGTGGCGCTGAATCAATAAATAGGGTTTTCCCCTTGAGATCGGAAATTACCATTCTCTTTCTGTTTCGATATACTTATCAATGTCCTTACCCTGCCAGATATCTGATCCTACCCCTGATATTGCAGAAAGGTTAAGCCCACTTCCAATTTTTCTTTTGCGGATAATGGCAACAAGCTTTTCGAGGAGGTTTAATTGTTCCTTCTCATTCAGGTGCTTTACTTCTGATAGTATATGGTCAACAGTCTGCATATGACAACTGAATTACGTCAGTATAAAGATACATATTTTTTATTATTCCTACTTGCCCCATCCAGGGTAAAGTGGGAAGCCTTTCATGAATTCGTTGACCTCGTCTTTTACTTTTATGAGCAGGTTTTCGTCGTCGGGGCTCATCAGTACCCTGTCGAGCCAATTGACGATCTGCCGCATGTCGGCTTCTTTGAGGCCGCGAGTGGTCATAGCTGATACGCCCACACGGATGCCCGATGTAATGAACGGTGACTTATCATCAAAGGGTACCATGTTCTTATTGATAGTGATGTCTGCCTTTACGAGTGTGTTCTCGGCTTTCTTACCGCTGATGTTCTTATTGCGCAGGTCTATAAGCATGAGGTGGTTATCTGTGCCGCCGGACACTATGTTGTAGCCCTTCTCTGAGAAGGCGCCCGCCATGGCCTGGGCGTTGGCCACTATCTGCCGGGCATAGGCGAGGAAGTTGTCATGCAGTATCTCGTAGAACGCTACCGCCTTTGCGGCTATAACATGCTCCAGGGGGCCGCCCTGCGCGCCGGGGAAAACGGCCATGTCTATGAGGTTACTCATCATTTTTATGTCGCCCTTAGGCCCTTTGAGTCCCCATGGGTTTTCAAAATCTTCTTTCATCATCACGAGGCCGCCACGAGGGCCGCGCAGCGTTTTGTGCGTAGTAGTGGTTACAAAATGACAGTGGCCGAAGGGGCTGCTGAGTAGGCCTTTGACAATGAGGCCGGCAGGGTGGGCTATATCGGCCATGACCAGCGCGCCTACCTTATCGGCAATAGAACGTATGCGGGCATAGTCCCAATCACGACTATAGGCAGATGCCCCGCAGATAATAAGTTTGGGTTTATGCTCAATGGCTTTGCGCTCCATATCGTCATAGTCGACGAGGCCGGTATCCTTTGCCACGCCATAGTGTACGGCATTGTACAGCTTGCCTGAGTAACTTACCGGGGAACCGTGGGTGAGGTGGCCGCCCATGCTGAGGTCGAGGCCGAGTATGGTATCGCCCGGCTGCAGTACTGCCAGCATAACGGCAGTATTGGCCTGGCTACCGCTGTGCGGCTGCACATTGGCATACCCCACGCCAAACATCTCTTTGGCGCGGTCTATAGCCAGCTGCTCGCTTATGTCTACCACCTCACAGCCGCCATAGTAGCGCCTGCCGGGGTATCCCTCGGCGTATTTATTGGTCATTACGCTGCCCATGGCCTGTATCACCTGCATGCTGGTAAAGTTTTCGGAGGCTATAAGCTCCAGGCCGCGGCGCTGGCGTTCGAGTTCTTCGTTTATAAGGTCGAATATGGCGGTATCACGTTGCATCATTTATATTTTAAAGCTGTTTGCAAATTTATTGATTTGTTATTCATGCCCTTTCCTGTGTTTTACCACACCACCCGCGCCGGCTACCTCTTTTATTGTGTTGGTAAATACGAAGGCATTAGGATCTATAGCATGTACGAGGTTTTTGAGCCTGCGAACCTCGAGGCGGGTAATGACCGTAAAAACGATATCGCATGCCGAGTGGTGATTGAAATTGTCTTTGAGGTAGCCCCTTTCGCCCTTGTACACGGTAATGCCTTTACCCATTTTGAGTACCAGTTTCTCTTTTATTGCTTCGCTCTTACCCGATATAATGGTGACCCCGGTGTACTCTTCGAGGCCCTCTATTACGTAGTCTATGGTGCGGGTGGCCACATAGTAGGTGAGCATGGAGCATAACGATGTCTCGAGGCCCAGCTTAAGGGCCATAATGAGGAAGATGATGACATTGAGGCCTAAAATGATCTCAGTAATGGTAAAGCTGCTGCGTTTCAGCGTATACAGGGCCAGTACCTCCATGCCATCTATAGAGCAACCGCCGCGCATGGCCAACCCTATGCCTATACCCAGGAAGAAGCCGCCGAATAGTGATACCAGTATCTTATCGTGGGTGATAACGGGGTAGTTGACGAACGAGAGGCAAAGGCCAAGGCCTACAACGCAGGCCAGTGTTTTGAGCGCGAATCTCATATTGATGTGCATAGCGCCCGCTATTACAAAGGGTATATTGATGGCTACGATGACCCATGCGATGTTTACCCAGGGATGCTGCACATGGTAGAGCTCGTGTATCATCAGTGAAATACCCGTTACACCGCCATCGAGCGCATTGTTAGGCACCAAAAAACCTTTGAGAGCAAAACCGCTAATAAGTGTTCCTGAAACTGCGTATATGATATCTTGTACTACCTCAGGGAAATGCTTTAATACTTTAATCATTTTCTTTGATCTTCGACTTAACTATTACAAGGTTCTCGGCTTTTTTGGCTTGTCTCAGTTTCTTGGCAGAATCGGTGAAGTAGGTGTGTTTTTCAAGGAAGCGTACCTGTAGTTTATTCCACTCCAGCTCGCTGTCTATAATACCGTACATGACCAACTCGTCAAAGAGTTTGTCACCGATGGTAAAGAAGTCGTCCCTGCCGAGGTAATCGAGGTCTGCATCGCAGATGATCTGTTCGAGTTTGTTATGTGGTGTTTGTGGTATTTGCGTGGCCATTATCATACCGCAAATACGGTCTATCTGTGGTTTGGTATATTCAAAGTCAGGTAAATGTTGTTTGGCGAGGTCGCAGGAAAGGCGTTCATGCTCTTTTTGAGAAATAAGAAACCCTGAGTCGTGAAACAATACCGCTGTCAGCAAAAGCTTTTTGTCGTCCTCATTAATATGTTCCAGGCTGGAAAGATTTTCGGCGGCGCCATATACGTCTTTAATATGGCCCAGGCTATGATAGGTAAGGTTTTTGGTTAATTCTTTTTTAAGTTTTCCCAGAATGAATTTCTTTACCTTTTCAAATTGCATGTTGTAACAGGTATTTGTTAGAAGTTTAAAAATATCAATTAATTTCTATTACCTAATGTTTTTGAGAAATAAATTTATTATATTCAGTTAAAATATATTCCTGTATTGCCGGCCAAGAGTTTATTTTCAGTTGTTTAGCGATTTTTAAGAAGGGATATGTATATGATTATTTTTTGGTGCATTTCAGCTACGGCAAATTAATATTGTATTTTGCACTGTAAGCAATGGCAGTTGTTATTTGATAAAACACGGGTATTTATGTTCCAGCAGAAGAATATTATCATTATTTGTGCCTTTATGTTGTGTGCCGTGTCTTCGCTGGCGGTGCCCGATACATTGTACCGGATAGTGGAGCACCCTGCCAAGGGCGACTCTGTAACCGCTGTGAATATTCTACGGAGTTTTCACTGGTCTGTAAACGCGCGATTCAAAAACGGGCTTGTAAAGCAGTACGCCTCTATCAGGCCGGATAGCCTTGCTGAGTTGACTGAACTGGATACGGTACATATGTCTGCGGATCTTGTGGCCGGGCCGGGGGTAAGGGACCAAATACTGGCCATGCAGTATTTCTTTGAAGGGTCGGTATTGATACGGCTCAACGGGCAAAGTATATTACAAACGGGTGTATTTTACCATGGTCCCAATAACAGCCGTGGCTGGCTGATACAGAACGATTTTGTTGAATTCATGTTTGCAGACAGCCTGCAACATATAGAAATAACCTATGTGCCTTATCCGCACACAAACCTGTTTGACCTGAAAATACAGATAGTGCCGGAGCAACTGGCCACACAGTACAGGGAGCGCAGGACAAAAAATGTATCTGAAGCCACCGGAATGGGCTTCTACTACCTGGCATTTGCCGTTGTATTCATGGTGCTGTTTGTTTTCTTCAGAGAGCGGACAGAGAACCTGTATTTTTCGCTGTTTTGCCTATTTGCGGCACTGTCGTTTCTGTGGGATACTTTCCACTCGAATATTCTGTACAACCTGGATGGATTCCTGGGAATTTTCTGCTTCGAGTTTCTTTCGATCTTCTTTTGTAAAGTATTACAAAATAAAGAGAAGTCGAAGGTGCCGCTGACTATTATAGCGCTGACAATGGCATTGTGCAGTCTGCCGTTCATCAGGTATAATTACATTACCCTTTTTGACGGCCACGCACCGGGGATACTGATCATTGTTTACATTGTCCTGTACATTTATACGGCGGTCTCTATTCTCTATTTTCTGATACAGGGTGTAGGTAAGAAACAATGGGAGGCGAAGACCGTACTTATCGTTTGTTTTGCGCCCCTGCTTGTGTTTGTGCTGCTGATCCTGGTTTTTATTATTGCCAGTATTGTATCTCATTCAGATGTAAGCGTAATGAGTATTTTCATAAATCTTATGGGCTACTTCTTAAAGTCGATAGTCTATATCTATCCGCTGGCGGCGGTATATATTCTTGGCCGCCGCAACGGACTGAACCAGCAAAAGCTGGAGGCGCAGGTGCTGTCTATACAACAACTGTCTGAAGAAAACCTGGCGAAAGAAAAAGAAAAGAAACACATACTAGAGCACCAGAAAGAATCGCTGGAGCGGGAAGTAGCTATGCGCACGGCCGAAATAGTGGCACAGAAAGAAGAAATAGAGAAGCAGCATGACGAACTAAAGGGGGAAAAGAAGAAATCGGATGACCTGCTGCTCAACATTCTGCCTGAGGAAGTGGCAGATGAACTGAAAGAGAAGGGTTTCTCTGAGGCACGCCATTTTGATAATGTTACGGTACTGTTCGCAGATTTTGTGGATTTTACCAAGGCAGGCGAGATGATGACGCCGCAGGAACTGGTCAATGAGCTGCATATCTGTTTTAAAACATTTGACGAAATCATTTCGAAGTATGGAATTGAAAAAATAAAGACCATAGGCGATGCTTACCTGGCTGTGTGCGGCCTGCCAATGGCACATGAAACGCATGCGAAGAATGTGGTAACCGCGGCCGGAGAGATAAGTGAGTTCATGCGCCTGCGAAAGGCACGGCTGGGAGATAAGTCATTCCAGGTGCGCATAGGCATACATAGCGGCAGCGTGGTGGCGGGCATTGTGGGCGTAAAGAAATTTGCGTATGATATATGGGGTGATACGGTGAATACAGCCGCAAGAATGGAGCAAAACAGTGAGGCGGGAAAAATAAATATATCCCAGAGCACCTACGACCTGGTAAAGGATAAATTTAACTGCATATACAGGGGCGAAATAGACGCAAAGAACAAGGGAATGCTTAAGATGTATTTTGTATCTACCGCAATAGTTGGATAAACGGGTGGGGCAGAGCGGTCATTTATCTCTGCGGCGGAAGAAGACAAAACCGTTACTTTCGCCCGTTTGTATGAGTTGCGGCATGGCGGCATAGGTGGCTTTATCCTGGACCTTGCAAATAAAATAAGCCGGCTTGTCAATATTGCCGGTGAGCAGCCACTGCTGGTTAGCTATAGGCTCGGTTTTTCGCCCTGCTTTATCTACCCGGTAGGTATAATAGTTGCTATCAGTGGCAGGGAGTTTTTTAGTATAGAACAGGTTGGCGTAGCTCATATAATCCAGTGGTTTTACATATACGTCTTTGCCCGCAAAACTCTTGAAATATTCTATTGCCGCCCGCTGTGAATAGGCTTCTATCTTAGGTGTGAAGTGAAGGACGGTGACCTGTATCATCACTATCTGCAATATACACAGGGTGATCATCCATCTTCTGAAATTCTTTCGCAGGAATATGGAAATGACCACAATGCCCGCGAAGTACAATATGCCCCAGGCACATTCGGTGTAGCTCCATGGTACGCCGGCTGAGAGGTTGCCCACCGCAAAGGGATCCTGTATGTAGGGTATGAGTTTTTGCTTGTTGATGCCGATGACCGGGACGGCAGTGATGAGCAGCGCTAAAACGCTGCCGACCACCGCCAGTGTTACCGACACCGATCGTTTAAGCTTTAAAGGTTCGTGGCCGAGGCGGTACAACTGAATGGCAGCAAGATAGGTGAGGGGGAAGTAGCACAGTGATGAGTAATGGACGATCTTTGTCTTTACTATTGAAAAAAGGATAAGCACCACCCAGAACAATATCCACATCCACCGGGTGAAGTCGTGCGCGTGCAGATTATGGGTAACGCGCTTGTGGGTATACTGGAACAGGAAAACGGAAGCAGGGAAACAACCGAACAGGAGTACGATAAAATGATAGATGAACGGCCCCCCATGGTCTGCATCTTCGGTACTGAAGAGCCTTACCTGGTAAGAGATAAACTCGTTGATGAACCATCTTCCATACGTGATGCCGTGTATGGCCACGGCTGCCCCCATCCACAACGCCATAGGTACGGCGGCAAAGAGGGCTATGAGTAAAATGTGCTTTAGTTTGTAACCGTTAAGCCCCCTGTTAATGACCATGTACACCCCAAACGCAAGCAGTGATATCAATACGGCTACTGGTCCTTTAGTGAGTACGGCAAAGCCTATGAACAGGCCGGCGAGCATGGCGTGCAGCGCCTTTTTCTCTGAAAAACGAAGCAGGTGTACCTGGAAGAACGCGATAAAAATAAAGAAGTTGAATACCGGGTCTATGATGCCCGACTTGAAGTAAAAGTGGGGGAGCCATGTAGCGGCATAGATAAGCACCCACCAGCGGGCGGCCTGCTCGTTGGCTACGCGCCTGCCTATGTAATAAAGGGTGGTAAGCGTAATAATGCCCATGCAGGCATTGGGGAAACGGGCGGCATACTCACCAACACCAAACAGCTTCATGGCCAACACCTGCATCCAGATAAAGAAAGGGGGTTTTTCCCAGAAGGGCATAAAGTCTATCTGCGCGCGCAGGTAGTCTTTTGAAACGATCATTTCCCTGGCGCACTCGGCAAAGTTTATCTCATCCCAGTCAAACAAATGAACATTACCAAGGAATGGCAGGAACAGCAAGCCCGCGATGAGCGCAATAATGATGTATCGTACATAATTTGGCATCAGGTTCTATGTAAGTGTGCTGTTTTGTTTTCGGTTTTGATAAGTGATAGTGGCAAAATATATGACCGATGTAGTAACCACGCCAAAAATACTACCCGCATACACATCTTCAAACAGGTGGGCCGCAAGGTATATGCGTGAGTAGCCTACGGTAATGGCCATGACAAAGAACAGCAGCCCGTAGCCCCGATATTTACCCGGTAGCAGCAGCGACAGGAAGCAGAAGAAACTAAAAGCACCCTGGCTGTGCCCTGACGGAAAGCCGCTATGCAGCAGTTCGGGCCAACTGGGGAGGAAGTGCATTTCGGGCATATCCCGGTACAGCAGCCTCGGGCGGGGGTGGTTGAGCCACGATTTGAGATAGTGGTGGATAAGAAAGGGAATGAAATTACAGAGCGCGGCAAGGGCAAGGTATTTCCAGGTTCTGAAGCGGGGTATAACAGGTAAAAGCAATAACGCAGGTATGATCACCTCAGCTTGTCCGAGCCAGGTGAAGTAGAACATAAATACGTTTGCAAAGTCTGAGTAGTGGGTGTTAATGGCAAAAAAGAGTTGCTGCCTGCTGTAAAGGAGTTGTACTACCGCGCCAATACATACCCATAGCAGAAAGGGGACAAAGAAATACGGATTATATGAGGCGCGCCACCTGCTAAGCAATGGATCTGTTTTTTTGCGGTACCAGATTTTTGACACGACGCCATATCCTGATGTACCACTCTTTTGTAAATATCTGGGAGTCGTTTCTTGCTGATTTTACCAGCCAGAATGCCAGCGGCAGCAGTATTGCCGAAGACATCCACATGCCTATCCACGGTATTACAGACCCTGTTTTGGATAGTTTTTCGCCGGTAATATTCAGTATGTGAAAGGTCATAAAAAAGATAACGGCAATGACGAGCGGCATGCCAAGCCCCCCTTTCCGTATTATGGCACCCAACGGCGCGCCGATAAGAAAGAGCAGAATACAGGCAAACGATAATGTGAATTTTCGATGCCATTCGATGGCCATCTTTAAGTAATTATCCTCATCAATTTTTTTATTGAGGGAGCTGACGTCTATCAGTGATTTAAAATTGCGAAGATTACTTGATGCCGTTTGCAGCGTAGCCGACCGGAGTGAGTCTGGTACCAGGCTGAGGAACGACGAATCGTAAGCCGGTGATGGCCTGTGGTTGTTTCTCAGGTGGGCGGCTATCAATTTTGTTTCCTTCGGTTTGTTGTCGTAGGTAAAGTAGGACGACATGTAATTGGTGACATTGGCGAAGAGCTTTCCCCTGTTGCGTTTCAGGCTGTCTATGTTTTCAGATAGCTGCGCCACGTTCATCATCTGGTAAGCGTTCTTGAACAGGTCTTCGTTATGCCGGGTAAATTTGAACCCGGACAGGTCAAATATCTTGTCCCACTTGGCAAAGTGCATCCTCGTCTGGGTAAGGTCATTCTGGCCGCGATCATAGCCTTCTTCGTAGCGCCATCCATCCCTGAGCTTAAAGATCAGTGATTGTTTGTCGGCGGCGGCTATCATCTGGCCCTCTTTGGCAATGATCACTTTATTATTGCCGATCATGTCGGTATGGTCGTAGATGATCACATCGTGTATGGTGTTACCGTCTTTGTCTTTGCTGCCTACCCGTATAGAAAAGCCATCAATTTCGTTATTGAACTGGTCGGGACGGATATTTAAAGTAGGTTTTGAATTACGTACATCATAAAGCAGCGATAAAGCCTTGAGGTTAGCTACAGGGATTACATTATTACTAAACAGGAACGCAAGCCCGGACACGCCGACGATGAACAGGAACAATGGCCTGAGGAACCTGAGCAGTGATATACCGGAGGACTTTATGGCTACGAGCTCGAAATTCTCACCCATATTCCCGAAGGTCATAATGGAAGCGAGTAAAACGCTGAGCGGCAAAGCCAGTGGCACCAGCGTGGTAGACATGTAAATAAGCAGCTGCAGTATGGGCCATAACCCTATGCCCTTGCCTATGAGCTCGTCCATATACAGCCAGAAGAACTGCATGACCAGCACGAAAAGGGATACGAAAAAAGTAACGATGAATGGCCCGATAAAACTACGGATGATCAGTATGTCGAGCTTCTTTATCAATGATTTAGACCGGTTTTGACTGCAAACCTATGAAAACAGCGGCTTTTCTCTGCCGGAATGTCAATGGATTAACCTTTTATAAAGGAAAATTCCGGCAACATAGCATGAAAATTCACTTTTAGCCCCAAGGGTGGGGAGGCAAAGCAATTTATTAACTACCGATACGGTGTTTCAGGTCGTTTACCTGTGAGCTCCACAAGCGCTCCTGATCCTTAAGGTCTGCTTTATCGGCAAAGTCGGTTATCCTTAATATGGTCTCGTTGGTAACCTGGCTCTGCTCAATGCTGAATTCGAAGAATTCGTCCTTAGGATAATGATCCCAGCGGTATCTTATAAATTCATTTTCTATATGTTCAAGAATAGTAGCGGTATCGGTACTGCCATTCCACGTAAAATAGAAATTGTTATCCCTTTGGTCAACTTTGTCTGCAAACCATTCCTGCAGCCCCACCGGCGTAGCCAAAAATTCGTACAATATGGCTGGGGAGCACCTGATTGGAAATTCGACGGAGTACATTACTTTCTTTTTGCTCATTGTATGACTACTCACTTGATGTTAGTTTGGGTGCAATAATAAAAAAATGCGGCTACAATCAAAATTTTATTCCGGATTATTACAGATATTTTTTATGTATATTCAGATAATATAGCTAATTTCTGTTAATGTAGTCCTAAATTTTTTTTGGGTTGCATTGCTAAGACCCTTAGTTTTGTCATTCTATTGACACCTATTTATCCTATCGGAGTTTCGTGATTTTTTATTTCCTAACCATTCAAACCTGTTTGTTTATGTCAATGCGCCAACTAAAGATCACTAAATCGATTACGAACCGGGAGAGTCAGTCTCTTGAAAAATATCTACAGGAGATAGGAAAGGTAGATCTTATTACGCCGGAGGAAGAAGTACAATTAGCCATCAAAATAAAGCAGGGAGACCAAAGGGCATTAGAGAAGCTCACAAAAGCAAACCTTCGCTTTGTGGTATCAGTGGCCAAACAATACCAGAACCAGGGATTATCGCTCAGTGACCTGATCAACGAAGGTAATCTCGGTCTTATAAAGGCTGCTCAGCGTTTTGATGAGACCCGTGGTTTTAAATTCATCTCTTACGCGGTGTGGTGGATTCGCCAGTCAATACTGCAGGCACTGGCAGAGCAGTCGCGTATAGTACGCCTGCCGCTGAACAAAGTAGGCCTGTCTAACAAGATAAGCAAAGCCTACTCGCAACTGGAGCAGGAATATGAAAGGGAGCCATCGACAGAGGAACTTGCAGAATTGCTGGACATAGGCACAGAAGAGGTGGAAACAACTCTTGGTGTAGCAGCACGCCACGTGTCCGTAGACGCACCGTTTGTGGACAGTGAAGACAATACATTATTAGACATACTGGAGAATCCAAACTCTGACTCTGCTGATGCTGAACTGTACCACGGAGAATCATTGAGGTGCGAAATAGAGCGCTCCCTGAGCACGCTTACCGACCGCCAGCGTGACGTAATAAAACTGTACTTTGGCATAGGCGTTGCAAACCCAATGAGCCTCGAAGACATAGGCGAAAAATTCTCGCTTACCCGTGAGCGTGTGCGCCAGATAAAAGACAAAGCGATAACCAAGCTGCGCACGGCCAGCCGCTGCCAGTTGCTCAAGACATATTTGGGAAATTAATAAAACGAATTGTTGTGAACGCCCCGCATCTACCGATAGCGGGGCGTTTGTTATTCGATCAGGCCCCATTGATCTGCAAGGCTCTTCCATTCACCTGGCGGCAGACCTGACGTACCATTGTAAAAGCCGGCACCAGACCGCTGCCTGAAGGCCTCGTAAAGCGTAATGGCACATGCTACCGAGATATTCAAGGATTGCACCATGCCTACCTGCGGGATAATGAAATTGCCATCGCAATAGCTAAGACACTCTTCCGTAACACCGGCATGCTCATTGCCAAATACAAGGGCAACCGGCTCGGCCAGGTTTAGCTCGTACAGGGATGAAGACTGAACTCCGAGGTGAGTGGCGTATATCTTACCGCACCGCAGGCGTACGGCCTCCATGCACTCTTTTGTATTATCGAACTGGTGGAGCGTAAGCCAGCCCAGCGCGCTGGCAGAACTACTTTTGCCAAATTTTTTGTGCCTGGGGATAGTGGTATTCAGTATGAAGACGTGCTGTACACCAACGGCATCGCAGGTGCGGAGTACCGCAGATATATTATGCGGATCATGTACATTTTCCATTACTACCGACAGATTGCCTTGCCTGTGGTCTAAAACTTTCTTGATCTTTGCAGCTCGTTCCGGGGTCATATTGCCTGATTGTGGTGGCAAAAGTAAAGACGCGGAATTAAAAAAGTGAATAATAGCCGTTTTAACATTAAAGGTTGTTTGGGGAGTTAAAATTCACTCAGATTTATCGTATTTTTCGCATAAATTGGTTAGCCCGGAAACAGTAAATATCAGCCTTAGTATCATTAAGGGTGCCCATCGCCCCGACCTTTTGCAGGACGAAACGCTTGCAGACATATTCCGTATGTCCGCAAAGAGAAATCCGTCGAATACAGCCCTGATCTTTGGTGATAATACGCTTACCTATTCAGAACTGGACAGGTGGAGCGACGCATTTGCCGATTACCTGTACCAGGGAGGCATAACCCCGGGTGACCCCGTAGTGCTATGGTGGCCGCGCGGACTGGAGCTGCATGTAGCTGTGCTGGGGATAGTAAAAGCAGGTGGGGCTTATGTGCCACTGGATTATGAAATGCCGGCGGAAAGGGTGGAGACAGTGTTAAAAGAAGTTGGCGCTAAAGGATATATAAGTAAGGATAAGTTGAATGTGGATTGCCCGCAGTACAAGGTGATACCACCGCCGGCCAAGGATGAACTGGTATATATAACCGCGGGCGCCCGGCCCGATGACTGGGCTTATGTGTTATATACCTCGGGCAGCACAGGAAAACCAAAGGGCATACCTATAGCCCACCGGCAGATATGCCACCTGGTAAGAGCCGAAAACACTGTGCTGGAGGTGAACCAGAACGACCGTGTGTACCAGGGGTTCTCGGTGTCGTTTGATATGTGGTGTGAAGAGACGTGGATCAGCTATATGGTAGGTGCTACGCTGTGGGTGGCAGACGCAGCTACCGCAAAGTCTATAGACGAACTGGGCGAGGTGCTGAGAAAGAACAGGATAACAATACTGCATGCCGTACCCAGCTTGCTGGCAGTAATGGAAGACGATGTATCTACCTCGTTACGTATAGTGAACGCAGGAGGTGAGGCATGTACGCCGCAGGTGCTGTCCAGATGGTCTGTACCATCGAGAAGGTTTTATAATAGCTACGGGCCTACAGAGACCACTGTGACGGCAACAATGATAGCGTTAAAGCCGGGTGACCCGATAACGATAGGCATACCCCTGCCCAACTACCATATGGCGGTAGTGGATGAGCAGCTAAATGTACTACCGGTGGGCGAGCGGGGAGAATTAGTGATAACCGGCGCGGGTGTGTGTAAGGGATACATTAACCTGCCGGAACTCACCGCCCAGAAATTTGTGCGTAAACCCGCATCGATGAATATGCCGGGCGATGTGGTGTACAAGACCGGTGATGCCGCAATAATAAACGCAGACGGAACTATTGATTTCCAGGGGCGGTTTGACGACCAGATAAAGCTGCGCGGCTACCGCATAGAACTGGGTGAGATAGAAATACAACTTGGGAAGCTCAATGATATTTCGGCCGCAGTAGTAGCCGTTAAAAAAGATATGAATGGCCAGGACCACCTGGCGGGTTATGTGGTGTGTGATGACCCTGTGAAGATGAGCCAGCAGCACATAAGGGAGGAACTGGCAAAGACCCTGCCGCCCTATATGATACCAAGTGTGATCATGCAGCTGTCTGAGATGCCGAGGCTGCCGAGCGGTAAGATAGACAGGAAGGCATTGCCGGTACCGGCAATGCTGCTTGAGCATGCCACTACGTTTGCTAATGACATCATAGACCTTGATGCGCCACTGGGCGAGCGCGTGGTGGCCGCACTGAGAAGATTTTTCCCAAACAGGAGCATAGACCTGAAGGACGATTTTTTTATGGAGCTGGGCGGGCATTCTTTGCTGGCTGCTGCTTTTGTATCTAAGCTGCGTAAGGAAGCCAATGTGCCGCAGGCATCGCTGAAAGACATTTACCTCCACAGGCCGTTAAATAAGCTTGTGGAGCACTGGGAATCAAAACCGCCACCAACGGTAAAGGCAAAACGTGTATTCAATGCCATACCGCCCGCGAGACATTTGTTTTGCTGGATAGCACAGTCTTTGTCGTTATTGCTGATGTATGGCATATTCGCTATCCAGATATTTTTTCCCTACCTGGGGTATTATTATGTAGTAGAGGATACGCGTAACATACCTTACGGGATAACTGTGGCACTGTGCATGTTCTGTTTTATTCCGCCTTTATTTGCCGCTTTCAGTATACTGATGAAGTGGCTGGTGATAGGCAAAATGAAGGAAGGGGACTATCCGTTGTGGGGTACGTATTATTTCCGCTGGTGGTTTGTAAAGACCCTGCAGCGATTGCTGCCATCGCAGTTTCTCAATGGCACGCCACTGTATGCGGGTTACCTGCGCCGTATGGGGGTGAAAGTGGCCAATGACGCGCAACTGGCAGCATTGACGATAGGGGCTGAAGACCTTGTGACCATAGGCAGTGACGTGAGTATCAGTTCGCAGGTGGTGTTAAACAACGCCTATGTGGAAGACGGCATGCTGAAACTGCGGAAGATACACCTGGGAGACCATGCCTATGTGGGCAGCAGCGCGGTAGTGGCCGGAGGCTCGACCATAGAAGATTGGGGGGAGTTGCAGGACCTCAGCTACCTGCAGCAAGGTATGGTGGTAAAAACCGGGGAGGTGTGGCAGGGCAGTCCAGCCGTGCTCAAAGAGACCAGGGCCCCGGAAGACCTGCCGCAACCACTGGCCGTTTCTGCGGGCAAACGCCGCTGGTACAGTATTATTTTTACAGTATCGTTGTTGCTTTTTCCTTTCGTTATCCTGCTGCCGTTATTACCTACTATCATTATCATCAATAACCTGGATAACTCTACGGCAGACTACGATTTCAGCTATCTTATCGTTACTCCTTCACTGGCGCTGAGTTACATAATCGTATTCACAGTAGTTACCGTAGTGCTCACACGCCTGCTACAGTGGGGTATAAAGCCGGGCAAGTATCCCATCTACAGTTGGTTTTATGTGCGTAAGTGGTTTGCAGACCAACTGATGAGTTTATCGCTTATAGTACTGCACCCCATATATGCTACGGTGTACATATCGTTATTGTTTCGCGCACTGGGCGCCAAGGTGGGTAAGAACACGGAGATATCAACGGCGAGCAGTGTTACCCACCCGTTGCTTTTTATAGGTAAGGGGGCTTTTGTAGCAGATGCTGTGACCCTGGGTGAGTCTGATGTACGGGGGCAGCAACTGATACTGGAGAAAACAGTAATAGGCAACAATAGCTTTGTGGGCAACAGCGCGCTGATACCGCAGGGATACAACCTGCCGGGCCGTATGCTGATAGGTGTACTGTCTACGCCGCCCGCGAAAGAGCAACTGGCCAACGATAAAGCCAAGGATTGGTTTGGGTCGCCTGCTATACCGCTACCGAGGCGGCAGGCAAGCCGCACGTTTGCCAGCGAACTAACTGCCCGGCCTTCGCCCCAACGGATATTCGCGCGTAGCATTGTTGAGTTCATTCGCATACTCATTCCGGAGACGGTCATACTTATAGGCAGTATATTGTTCATTGCCTACGCCCATGACCTGCTGAAGCCATATAAGGTAGGGTTTACGCCTGCCTGGGAGATATCGTTGTTCCAGTTCCTGATACCGGCTAAATATGGCGCCGCGATGCCGTGGTGGGAGATAATAATGGTATTGCCGTTTTACTACCTTTTGTTTATGGGTATCCCGGCGTTTTTGGTTACTGTGGCCCTTAAGTGGCTTACAGTGGGCGTATACAAGCCCGAACAGAAGCCGATGTGGACATCGAAGGTATGGCGCAGCGAGGCTATTACCTCGACGTACGAGGCGCTGTCGGTTCCGTTTCTGCTGGATTTTATGCGGGGCACACCGTGGTTGCCGGTACTACTGAGATTGCTGGGAGTGAAAACAGGGAAAAGGGTGTGGATGAACACTACAGATATAACGGAGCACGACATGGTTCACCTGGGCGATGATACGGCGCTCAATGAAGACTGCGGCCCTCAGACACACCTCTTTGAAGACAGGGTAATGAAAGTAGGGCCGGTGAAGGTGGGTAAGCGGTGCAGTATAGGCGCGCGAACGATCATACTGTATGACAGCGAATTGGGCGATGATGTGAGAGTGGACCCGCTTTCGCTTGTGATGAAGGGCGAAAACCTGCAGTCTGATACAAACTGGGGTGGAAGCCCGGTGAAACCGGAATAACCTGTTCGTTTGGCTTTGAAGGCAAAGCAATACCACAGATGAACCTTAGAATTCTTCCTCTTCCTGCGCAGGCTGATTTATTGTAAGCTTCACCCGTTCTATACGCATTTTATCAACCGCAAGTACGGTGAATTCATAGTGATCATATTTCACGGTGTCGTTGACCGGAATGAACCTGCCTGCGATCTCGAGTATCAGTCCGGCGAGTGAGTCACTTTCGCCTCGTATGGTCTCAAAGGTGTCTGAAGGCATGCCTATGACCCTGCAAACATCATTGATCAGTGTCTTGCCCTCGAAAATGTAATTATTGTCGTCTATTTTTTTGTAGTGAAGATCGTCTTCATCAAATTCGTCTTTGATATCGCCGATTATTTCTTCCATGATATCCTCCAGTGTGATAATGCCCGATGTACCTCCAAACTCATCTACCACTATCGCAAAATGCATGCGTTTCTGCTGAAACTCCTTTAGCAGGTCTTCTATGAGTTTGCTTTCATGCACGAAGTATGCAGGGCGCATGAGTGTATGCCAGTTGAAATCATCTTTGTCTATGTGCGGCAGAAAATCTTTGGTATGTATCATTCCCGCAACAGTGTCAAGGCTTTCTTTGTACACCGGGAGGCGAGAGTACCCGGCTTCAAGGCAATAACTTCTGACCTCAGTGAATGTCATATCAAAATCAAGGGCGCTTACGTCCATTCGGGTACGCATTACCTGCTTGGCAGAAATATTGCCGAACTTGAGAATGCCCTTGAAAATATTTACCTCTTCCTGCGACGCAGAGTGCCCGACGGTCAGCTCGATAGCGTGTTCAAATTCTTCGTTGCTGATATTTTTGTTGATCCGGCGACCCAGCCTGTTTTCAATAAATCCTGTAGACCTGACCAGTGCCAAACTAACCGGGCGGAAAAAGCCCATCAATACGCGCACGAATGGCGCGGAAAATAACGCCATGCGCAGATTGTTCTGCGTGGCATACACCTTCGGCAATACCTCGCCAAAGAGTACCAGCAAAAATGTTACGCAAACTACCTGTATCAGGAACAGGATAGCAGGGGATACCGCGTGCGAAAAGATGGAACTGATAAACACATTGGTGGAAATGACAGTGGCTATATTGATAAAATTGTTGGCTACAAGAATAGTAGCAAGCAACATTTTAGGATGTTCCAGCAACTGGGTGACTATCCTGGCACTGGGTTTTTCCTTTGTTTTGAGGTAATTGATGTCTTTTGGTGATAATGAAAAAAAAGCTGTTTCGGCCCCGGCGATAATTGCCGACATCAGTAATAATATAAGTATAGCTATTATGAGTATAGTGGCATTGGTGGCTGTGGGCGCCCCCGTTGCAATTTGTAGTAGTAAAGAGGTCGGACCCTCGCCTTCGGTGCTTTCCAAGATTACTTTTAGTTTGGTGATCGAATCAAAATTAAAAAAGAAAGAAATGAAAACTATTTCTTTCTTTCCTTTTTATGTAATATATATCAACTCATTAGAATGGAAGGTCATCTTTTGTAATATTTCCTGCCGTGCTCCCACCTGAGTCAAAATTCATGTCAGGTATGATTGCACTGTCGTGAGACGGGCCGTCTGATCCGCCGGTATCGCCATGCTCTTTGCGTTTATCCAGCATTACGAGGTTATCGCCCACTATCTCTGTACTGAACCGCTTGTTTTTATCTTTGTCTTCCCAGTTTCGAGTGCGGATACGACCTTCTATATATACGAGGCTGCCCTTGTGCAGGTACTTTTGGGCCAGTTCGGCCAGCCCGCGCCATAGTACTATTGTGTGCCATTCTGTTTGCGAAACGAGGGTCCCGCTCTTGTCTTTATAGGTTTCTGTTGTTGCCAGGGGAAACTTAGCCACGGCAATGTTTCCTTCCAGGTATTGCAGATCAGGTTCCTTTCCTAAATTTCCAATCAATACGACCTTATTTACACCTCTCATAACTAATCAGATTTTCAAATAACAAAAATTATAACCTAATAGATACTAAAAGTATAAATTATTTTCTAAAAAAGAAACAAGGGTCTTTGGGAAAGCCAATTTACTTAGAGCTGTCCTGTCTATCCAAACGCCGTTATATGATGTAATTTTTGGTTTGTCTGTGAGCTGTATGGTGAAGAAATGCGCCTCGATAAGCTGGTGGGTAAGCCGCTGGGTCGTATGCCCGTTATAGCTGAGGGAGCGATATGTGAATGCCTCTTTTTTAAATAAATTATTTTGTTCTATAGACTCGTTATCAAGTGGTTGGGTGGTCTCAATTAAATAAGGTTCGTGCAGATTTTCCCAGATATCCCGGCCGGTGCGTTTATGGATCCAGATAGCCTCTTTCCATAACAGCAATAGGTAGTTGAAGTATCGCTGGCGCACCACCAGCTTTTTAGACCGTACAGGGAGCAGGTGGATCATGTCCTGTTTTTTTGCGATGCAATTTTTTTGAATAGGACAGTTGTTACATATGGGGTTACGAGGTGTGCATATTGTAGCGCCAAGGTCCATAATGGCCTGGTTGTATGCCGAACTATTGGAGGGGTCGAGTAACTCACCAGCCAACCGGGTAAATTCTATTTTCCCGGCGGTGGTATCAAATGGCGTGTCAATACCAAAGTAACGGGCCAGTACCCGAAACACGTTGCCGTCTACTACGGCATGCGGCAACCCGAAGGCAAAGGAAGCTATGGCAGCGGCAGTGTACGGGCCAACGCCTTTCAGAGATAGTATGTCTTCATATGTTTGAGGGAAGGTGCCTTTGAGATCAGCCGCTATGTGGCGGGCAGTAGCAAGCATATTCTTACACCTGTTGTAATAGCCGAGGCCCTGCCAAAGCCGGAATACATCTTCGTCCTTTGCATTAGCCAGTGCGCCTACAGTAGGGTATTGGTCAATGAACCGCAGGTAGTATGGCAGCCCCTGCGCTGCCCTGGTTTGCTGAAGTATTATCTCTGACAGCCATATTTTGTATGGGTCAGACTCATTCTTCCATGGCAGTGAGCGGTCGTTGTCTGTGGCATGCCATGAAATAAGCTGTTCGGTAAAATATTTTTTTACTTTATTGGTAGGCATAATTTGCTGTCGCAATTTACGCAAGCATCGGCTTGTTTATATTTTTCTTATAAAAAATGCGTCTTATCATATACTTTTGCGACAATTCTAAATGCGAATGGATACCAATAAACTGAACGAGATGGCCACCCAGGTGCGCCGCGATATAGTAAGGATGGTGCATAAAGTACAAAGCGGCCATCCCGGCGGATCATTGGGATGCGCTGATTTTATGACGGCGCTTTATTTTAACCTGATGGAGCGTAAGCCGGGTTTTGATATGGACGGGGTAGGTGAAGACATTTTCTTTCTGTCTAACGGGCATATATCACCGGTCTTCTACAGTGTTTTATCGCGCGCGGGTTACTTCCCGGTAAGTGAGTTGGCTACATTCAGGCATATCAACTCGCGGTTGCAAGGGCATCCGGCTACACATGAGCATCTTCCGGGTGTGCGTATCGCCAGCGGATCTCTGGGGCAGGGTATGAGCGTGGCTTGCGGGGCGGCATATGCCAAAAGGCTGAATAACGACAATCACATAGTGTATTCGCTGCATGGCGACGGTGAATTGCAGGAAGGGCAGAACTGGGAAGCCATTATGTTTGCAGCCCATCATAAAATAGACAACCTTATAGCTACAATAGATTATAACGGCCAGCAGATAGACGGACCTACCAATGAAGTGATGAGCCTGGGGTCTATCAATGAAAAGTTTGCGGCATTTGGCTGGCTGGTAATGGAGATGGATGGCAATGATATGGATAATGTGCTGGAGGTAATGGGCAAGGCGAAAGCTGCCACAGGCAAGGGAAAGCCTATCTGTGTAGTTATGCGCACAGTGATGGGGAAAGGGGTGAGCTTTATGGAAGGTACGCACGAGTGGCATGGTATAGCACCGAGCGACAAACAACTGGAGCAGGCCCTTAACGAACTGCCGGTATCTTCGTACGGAGATTACTAAACGCTTACCGACGTCATTTACAGAGTTCTAAACACAGATCGTCCATAAACAGATCGGTTTTGGCGGTATTCCATACATGCAGCCGTATGGTGTCACCATCCGTTAATTTACACGGAATGCGCACGTAGAACGAGACCTCGCCCCATGTATTGATCTTGTTATAGTCATACCGGTAGTACTTTCTTTTGCGGTTTATTTTGTTGTCTATCTTGCACGCCCTCCATAGTTTGTCCTGCACCTCAAGCAGCAAGAGGTGCTTGTAGTAATCCGTGTTCTGAGTGTACATAAACTTGCCACTGCACCTGAACCATTTTGCGCCTTTAAATAGCTTCTTATTATAGGCCACCGCTATTCCGGGTGAATGTTCGTCGTCCTTAAGTTCATAAAAATACCGGCTATTGAAAACGGTATCCCTGATATACCGGTCTGATACGGAGTCATCAAAATTATTACACGCAAGAGTTGCTATTTTGGTAACCTTATCGTCTGACGGCTGGGTTTGACCTACATCAAAAACCACCTGGTCGGCATAAGTAAGCTGCCGGCTGAAGAAAACCTGGAAGTTGTAGGCCATATTGGACTCCTCACTGTTGAGCAAGCCGGCAGCCTTAAGCCTGCTGAACCCGAGGTTAAGGCCAATAAAAAACAGGCTGAGCGTTGTGACCGCTATCTTTGTCAGCATTTTTTTCTCAGCGATAAACTGAAAGAATACCGCAAGTGGTATAGCCAGCAATGGGTATAGGTGGATCATAGGCCTTGACCCCAGGCCATTGATATAGTTGTAGCAATACCACGAGTATATAATGTATATGTATACGGGTGTGATGATCCACGCGCTGAGGGCAAAACCGGTAAAGCGCCTGTACAGCAGAAACCCGGCAAGGGAAAAGATCATTATAGGGCAATAGGGCAGCCAGCCGTTAGAGAAATAGAATAGTCCTTCCTTTATCTTAGGGTGGCGCCAATGGAAAGTCTGATCGCCATAGCTGTAAAAGATATACTGGCCTGTGGTGGCATGCCAGTAAAGCAGCTGCGGTGCAATGACGATAATGAACGAGACGACAAGGAGTAGCAGCCCCGAAATGTTTTCTTTCAGAAAAGCGATTTTTGCATGCATCGTTTCTTTGTTATACACGTTGTACAGCAGGGGAATCAGCGCGCATAAGATATCTGTGGGGCGGATAATAGTAATAAGCCCTGTGGTGAGCCCCATTAAAATGAATGTGATCTTTGTGGGTTTGTCGTGCAGCTGTATAGTTAAATAGATAAGCAGTGTATAAAGAAAAAACAGCGGTACGTGCGACATGCCCGCCTGCTTTAATGTGAACCAAAACAGGTTTGTGCCGATAAAGAGGGATATAATGGTGAGGAATGATATGGGGGTAGGAAAATATATTTTCAGTACCCGGAAAAGGAGCACAAGCCCAAGCAGCGCGTAAAAGACAGATGATATTTTAATAAGGTTTTGATAAGTGGCTGTATAGCCGGTAGTGTTTGGCCCCCTGGCCATTTCAATGATGTGGGCAATGAAAAAGAACGGCATTTCCATGAGGGCTATACCGTAGGTGTACTGGTTGATCTCTTTGCCTGTTTTACTTTTATTCTGCTTCATGATGCCCGCATACCACTGTATCCCCCAGTCTATACCCCTGTCCTGCGGGAGTTCGTACATCATATCTGTGTTGTGGTAAATAAAAGTGGCGGGCAGGTACATGTAGTAGCCCAGGGCATCGCCATAGAAAACAGTTGATTTTACACCGTACTTCACGAAAAATACCGCAGAAATAAAGATCGCTGCGAGAAATATTATCTTATGAACAGCAGGGCGAAGCATAGTGAGGTGGCAAGTATACCTTTTGTGACAAGATAAGGTTGTTTCGCTTATTATTTATCGTATAGAGGTATCATTTCACCTGTCTGCGGTAAAGAATATAAGCTACAACCGCAAATATGAAATTAGGTATCCATACGGCAAGAAAGGGGCTAAGGTTAGCCTTTGTAGAGAATGTAGTGGAGGTTTGCAGGAACATGATATAAATGGCGCTGATGACAATACCCAGGGCCAGGTGCAGCCCGCTGCCCCCTCTTATTTTACGGCTGGCTATGCACGCGCCTATTATGGTAAGTATGAACCCGGCAAATGGCTGTGCGGTCCTGCGGTGTTTTTCCACATAATAGAAGTTGAGGTTTTCCCGCCCGTGCATTTTTTCCCTGGCTATATAGGCATCGAGTTCAGATGTTGTAAGCGCTTCTTTTATGGCATCGGTTCGGTTAAGGTCAGACGGGGTGAACGGATATTTTTTGTCCATTTGCGGAATCCGCTGCACGCTTTCCTTGTCAGAGTCGTTCTTGCGGATCACAATATTGTGCAGGTGCCATATCTTTTTTACAGTGTCGTATACCACATAGTCGGCCATAAGTTTCTCTTTAAGCAAGATGCCTTCTATCTTTTCTTCGGTAAAATGATTGCCTGTGTTACTGGCATAGGAGTAGTTTTGCAGGTACACAAAAGTGTTTTTTGAGATACCCAGGTGCATATTATCAGCCGCATATTTGAAATTACCCTCATTGATATACTTGTCCTCGAACGCTATGCGCTGCTTATTGGCAACCGGTATTATCCAGTGATTGGCCACGAGCGATACAAGGCACAGAAAGCCCGCACCTATAATGTAGGGTCGCAAAAATCTCTGGAATGATACACCTGAGGCCAGTATGGCTATTATCTCAGACTTGTAGGCGATCTTGGAGGTAAAGAATATAGTGGCAATAAAAATGAACAGCGGGAAAAGCAATGCGGTGATGTGCGGTACAAAATTTTTATAATAGTTGGCCACTGCCAGCATAGGCGCCTTTTGCTGCACAATGCTATCTACTTTTTCAGAGTAATCTATGACGCATGATATTACCGCCAGCACCATAATGGCAAAGAAGAATGTGCTCAGGAATTTCCTGATGATGAACATATCCAGCTTTTTCAGGCCTATATAGTCCCATGCAGACCTTTTAAGCAGGGGTGCTGTTATGTTGGCCTCATTAGAGGTGGCAGGTATTGTTGTCTCTTTTTTATTCTGATCCATTACTAACGCTCTGTTACAGCCGTTGCTTTAATATAGCGGTCATTTCATTCTTCCATGCATTGTAGTCGCCCAGCAGTATATGCCTGCGGGCTTCCTTTACCAAATGTAGGTAAAATGAAAGGTTATGAATACTGGCAATTGTTAAACCCAGGAATTCACCGGCAACAAACAGGTGCCTGAGATATGCCTTGGTGTAGAAATGACTGGTGGGGCAATCCAGTCCTTCATCGATAGGGCTGAAGTCAGTTGCCCATTTTTTATTCTTAATATTTATAACGCCCTTAGTGGTAAACAGCATCCCGTTCCTGCCATTGCGGGTAGGCATAACACAATCGAACATATCTATTCCCAGTGCTATATTTTCGAGGATATTCCATGGTGTGCCTACACCCATAAGATAACGGGGTTTATCTTCCGGCAGAAATTCGCAGCAGTGCGCGCACATTTCATACATCATATCCTCGGGCTCACCTACAGACAGCCCGCCGATGGCATTGCCATCGCACTCCATTCCGGCAATAAATTCGGCCGATGCCTGCCGGAGGTCTTTATAGGTACTTCCCTGTATGATGGGGAACAGCGACTGCTCATAGCCGTACTTGGGTTCTGTATCGCCCATGTGTTTTACACACCTGGCCAGCCACCTATGGGTAAGTTCCATAGACTTTCGTGCATATTCATATTCAGAAGGGTAGGGTGGACATTCATCGAACGCCATAATAATATCTGCGCCTATGGTGCGCTGGGTATCAATAACGTTCTCCGGCGTGAATAAATGCCTGGAGCCGTCTATATGCGACTGGAATACCACGCCTTCCTCTTTGATCTTCCGGTTGGCCGCAAGTGAAAATACCTGGTAGCCTCCACTGTCGGTAAGTATGGGCCGGTCCCAGCCGTTGAACCGATGCAGACCGCCGGCCTGCTCTATGATCGCGGTTCCGGGGCGCAGGTAAAGGTGGTATGTATTGCCGAGGATGATCTGCGCATTTATTTCTTCCTTCAGCTGTTGCTGGGTAACTGCCTTTACACTACCAACCGTACCCACCGGCATAAAAATAGGGGTCTCTATCACCCCATGGTCTGTTGTGATCACTCCCGCGCGAGCGGATGATGAGGTGTCTTTTGCTGTGAGTTCGAAAGTCAATGAAAATAAGTTAAAAGGGGCTTGCAAATTCCTGCATACTCACAAATGACAGATCTCTTGCTGAAATAACAGGATCCTTTACATTCCAGTCGTAGCCTATTGTGTCGTACCGTATGCCTGTATCATGTTCTTTATTGTATTCTGATGATACAAGGTAGTAGGTAAGCGCGTTATCGGTCAGCGATTTGAACCCATGGGCAAATCCTTCGGGTATATATATGGCTTTATGATTTGCCGCAGACAATTCGTGGGCAGTGCACTGCAGGTAAGTAGGAGACCCCTTCCGGAGGTCTACAATAACATCCAATATAGCACCCACAGGACAAAAAACCACCTTGCTATGCTGGTGAGGCGGCATCTGAAAATGCATGCCCCGTATCACATCTTTATTGGAAAACGAGAAATAGCTTTCGCGTAAAGTAAAGGTAATGCCTGCATTGCTGAGTACGGTTTGGCTATACGATTTCACAAAAGATCCCCGCGCGTCTTCTGACGAAGGCATTGTGAAGAGGTAAGCTGCGTCTGTGGTGTTACTTGTGGTCATTATCTTCTGAAAGAAAATTTGTATGGTCAGTTACCGTCTGAAAAATATTTTTCCACCTGGGCCAGGCATTTCTCATGCGCCGTGTGGTGTTTATCGGCATACCATTCCGCAGTCCATTGTATAGCGGTATGCGCATTCATTTGCGATCGCCAGCCCATATGCTCATGAGCTTTGGTGCTATCCAGCAGCAGTAATTTAGCCTCATGGGGCGCTCCTTCCTGTGGGATGGTGTTATGACTGCCGGCGCCATAACTTTCTATAAATGTCTTTGTCAGGTCTTCGACAGTAAGCATGTCTTCGGGATTAGGCCCGAAGTTGTAGGCGGTGCTGTATTTTACCGGGTCTTCGGTCATCCTGGCAGCCAGCAGCAGGTAGGCGCCAAGGGGCTCCAATACGTGCTGCCACGGGCGCACAGACGCGGGGTTGCGCAGCCCTACTGTTTCGCCAAATGATATGGCCCGTACAATGTCCGGTACTATACGGTCATCGGAGTAGTCGCCGCCGCCAATAACGTTGCCGGCCCTTGCCGCCGCTATGGATTTTTTATGTTTTGCGTGATCTTTAGGGTTAAAGTACGACCGGCGATATGAATCTATCACGATCTCTGCCGCGGCCTTGCTGGCTGAATAAGGGTCGTACCCGCCCAACTTATCGTCTTCCCTGAAGGGCTCACCACGTTCGGGATTGTCATATACCTTATCGGTAGTGATCATTACTCCTATTGACGGCTTTTCGATGATCCGCATAGCATCAAGCACATGGGCTGTACCCTGGGCATTTACCAGGAAGGTATAAGCCGGCATATCGTAGCCCCGCCTTACCAACGCCTGCGCCGCAAGGTGAAAGACAAAGTCGGGTTCGAAACGGCCCATTTCCGTCTGCAGGCGCTGCTTGTCGCAAATGTCTGCTATCTCGCTGCTGTAACACAGGCTGTCGCCCTTTACCTGGTTGTAGAGGTCGCCTGCTTTTTCGGGGGCAAGTGAATAACCCTTAACATTGGCTCCAAGCCAGTGTAAGATCTGCAGCATCCATGCTCCCTTAAAACCTGTATGGCCGGTAAGAAATACACGCTTGCCATTGAATACCGAACGCAGATATGCCGCGCTTACCACTTTTTCCATAGGGGTTCTGTTTGCCACATATTTTCTAATTCTTCCTTGTCGCGCAGCGTGTCCATACATTTCCAGAACGAATGGTGCCGGTATGCGGCTATTTGTTTATTGGCAGCGAGGTCATTCATAGGCTGCCGCTCCCACATTATATCATCAGCATCGTCGTGCAGGTAATCTTTTATGCCCGGTTCTACCACAAAAAAACCGCCATTGATCCATGTGCCCGAATCTGCAGGTTTCTCTTCAAAGCCATCAATCAAACCGCTGTCCTCCATTTTTATTACACCAAACCTGCTGGTAGCCTGTATGGCCGTCATGGTGCAGATCTTACCACTTTTTTTATGGAATTTAAGCAGGTCGTCCATATTCACATCGCTAACCCCGTCGCCATAAGTAAGCATAAAAGGTTCGTTGCCCACATATGGCAGCACACGTTTTAACCGGCCTGCGGTCATTGTGTCCAGGCCTGTATCTATCATGGATATCTTAAATGGTTCCGCGCTGGTTTTGTGTACCTCCAGCGAATTGTTGGACAGATCTACCGTAATGTCAGCATTATGCAGGAAGTAATTGGCAAAATATTCTTTCACTACATGAGCCTTATAGCCCAGGCATATAATAAACTCGGTATGCCCGTATGCCGCATATATTTTCATTATATGCCATAAAATAGGCTTCCCGCCTATTTCTATCATAGGTTTTGGTCGCAACGAAGACTCCTCGGAAATTCGGGTGCCCCTGCCGCCTGCAAAAATGACTACTTTCATGGCAACAAATATAGTAGATATAGGTTAAAGGGATAAATAGACGGTTGTTAATTATGGTGAACCCCGTTTTTGAGGGCTGTTCGCAAATACCCCGCCAGCCTATGGTGCGCTTATTAACGCCCGGGCGTACGTGATATCAGCCATCGGGCCGATTTAAGAAAAATGCCCGGGGGTTAATCCGGGCACGTTCTCATGGTGCTCATTAGGTGAGCATATTTTCTGATGGGGTATACGGTATCAGCATTGCAAATCTTATGCTTATTAAGTTCTTAAACAACCGTTTTTCAACGGATTTTTTGACCCGTTCTTTAACGGTACCAAACGGTAGTACCTATCTCTTTTGTTTGCCTGATAATTAAATTTGTTTGCTTACTTTTCAATAAATTCCGGTGCATATGTTTTTCTTTAAGAGTAAAGGCCCAGTAGTAAAAGATGTTGTTTTTTTGAACGCGCAAGGGTATACCAATGCGATAAGCAGGTGGGTAGGGGAGCATGGTGATGGAGTAGTAGTTGTATGGTTTCAATCGGACATGGAGCAACTGAGGGCTTTATTGACCGGCGTGGATCCGGGGCGTATAATACAGGCCGACAGGCTTGGCTTCAGTCATGGCGAGAACCGGACTATTTTATTTGCAGGCCATCACCCTTTGCGCAAGCGTGAAGCAGACCTCTGCGAGGAGCTTGGTTTGTCTGAAATGCTTGTGTATACGCATCTTGACATGCCGCTGCTCAGGTATTTTGGCTCTGAAAAAATAAGTGAGATGATGGTGAAAATGGGGATGAATGAGGACGAACCGTTAACGCACGTTATGATCACTAAGGCTATTGCGGGTGCGCAGGATAAGATAGCTAAAACCTGTATCGCTGATATGAATTCACTATCAGAAGACGAGTGGATCAAAATGAATGTGACCGCAGGTGGTTGATACTTTGCAGTGCTTATAGTATCAGTTAATTATCCTGAAACTAGAATGCCCGTCGGCCTGGAAGATGTTTGTGAGCGACAGATGCTCATGGTTGTTGTTGCCTATTATTACTGCATCATTATTACGTATCAGCTCTATCGAAAAGTCATCGGTAAATGTAACACCCCTGAATACTATTTGTTTATACGGCATAAATGAAGCATGAAATGGCTTTACAATAATGCAGTACTTTGGCGTCATTGTATTATTGTGCCGCTTATTAATCTCTTTAGGAGACTTGATCAGCAACTCATCTGCTGTGGCGCGTTTGCATTCAGATTTACGTGTAACGAGTTCCATAGCCGAAATTTTTATAAAAATATTCGTTAACTATCGAATAACAAAATAATAGGTTAATCATTAACAAATAAATATTATTGTAAATCGATAAAATAATAGTAGGATAATATCGCATGTTATTTGTTTTTCTGTGTTCGCTTGTTTTTATTTTTATCTTACCTTTAGTACACGGCATCAGCAATTTTTGCAGATAAAAACGAATAAAATACTATGAAAAAATATGTATACTTGGTATTTGTAGCCCTGTTTGTTTGCTTTTCTTATGTTTTTTCCTCAGCGCAGACCATATTAACCGTTGCCGGTAAAGGGTTTGAAGGGTATTATGGAGACACAGGATTGGCCATAAACTGCCAGATACACTGGCCCGAGGCAATAGCCGTAGACGACTCGAACAACAAGTATATAGCCGACGCAAATAACAATGTTATCAGGAAGGTAGATGCCCATACGGGTGTAATTACCAGCGTTATAGGTACAGGATATGGCGCCGGCAGCGGCCTGGGCGGTTTTAGCGGTGATGGAGGGCCCGCCAGCGCGGCAAGGTTATATTATCCCTCCGGTATTGCTATAGATCCTACGGGTGTTATTTATATAGCCGATCAGAGGAATAACCGTATACGAATGGTAGATGCATCGGGTGTTATCACTACCGTTGCGGGGACAGGTATTGGAGGTTTTGGCGGCGACGGCGGAGCTGCGGTTTCAGCCATGCTTAACCACCCCACACGTGTGTCGCTTGACGCATCGGGGAATATTTATGTAGCGGATTCCGGCAACAACAGGATCCGTATGATAGACCCTTCAGGTACTATCAACTCTATTGCCGGTACGGGCGGGCAAGGATACTTTGGTGATGGCGGACTTGCTGTAAGCGCAGTGCTGTTTAACCCCATTGATATGGCTGTAGACCTCTCGGGGAATGTGTATATAGCAGACTACGTAAATAACCGGATCAGGAAGATAGATGTATCCGGTACTATATCTACTTATGCAGGTATAGGTATAGCGGGATTTTCGGGCGACAATGGCCCTGCTACAGCCGCTAACATATATGAGCCGTCAGGCATTGTGGTAGATGCCGGTGGTAATGTTTACTTTTCTGACCTGGCTAATTTCAGGGTGCGAAAAATAGACGCGGCAGGCATTATTACCACGGTGGCGGGTAATGGTACCGCAGGATACAATGGTGACGGGATAGCCGCTACCGCTGCGCAACTGTGGTTTCCGGAAGGGCTGGCACTGGATGCGAGGGGACAATTATTTGTTGCGGACAAGGGCAATAACCGGGTGCGCCTGATAAGCGGGGTATTGGCTGTAAATACAGTGGCTGGTGATGGCGCCGGCCTGGATGTATACCCAAACCCTAACAACGGTGATTTCAGGATCAATATTCGCTCGCCGTTTGATGAAGATGCGCGTGTGGTTATTACGAGCGTTACGGGCGAGGTAGTGAGCAGTTTTAATATGGTCACTAACAGCCCCATGTCTGTGTCGTTAAAAGATACGCGCGATATTGCCGCCGGAACATACTTCCTCTCTGCGGTGACCCCGCATTACTCTGTAAATAAGCGACTGATCATACGTTGATTCAATACAGCAGAATTGGTTTATATGATATGCCCGTTTAATATTGGGTGTAGGTACGCCAATTTTTAATTCTGTGGCGGTATATATATCTTTACCGCAACAGGTTATTTATATGAAGTTACACATCCTTGCCATAGCGGCCCATCCCGATGATATTGAATTAAGCTGCGCAGGCACTGTTATCAAGCACGTTCGTGCGGGGCAGGACGTAGGTATCCTTGACCTTACGGAAGGTGAACTGGGTACGCGAGGTAGCGTACAGATACGTTATGAAGAGGCAGAAGCAGCAGCCAAAGTAATGGGGGTGAAGGTGAGGATGAACGCGCGCATGGCAGACGGGTTCTTTAAAAATGACGAAGAGCACCAGCGCAAACTGATCACATACCTGCGCTATTTCCGGCCGGACATGGTTATCGCAAACGCGCTCAACGACCGCCATCCGGACCACGGCAGGGGAGGGAGGCTTATAGCAGATGCGTGCTTTCTGTCGGGGCTGCGGAGGGTAGCTACAGAGTGGGAAGGCAAGCCCCAGGAGCCATGGCGCCCCCGCAGGGTATACCATTATATACAAGACAGGATACATGAGCCCTCATTTATCGTAGATATATCAGACACTGTACAGCAGAAGATGGAGGCGATAAGTTGCTATAAAAGCCAGTTTTACGATCCATCGTCCAGCGAGCCGGATACATATATATCCGCGGCTGATTTCCTGGATCAGATCCGGTTTAAAGACGCATTGTTTGGCAAGCGGATAGGTGTGCCATATGGTGAGGGCTTCACATCAGAAAATATTCCGGGTGTAGACAGCCTTGATCAACTCATCCTTCCTGAGATCGCATAATATTTGGCATTTTATTTGCTGCATTATTACTGTCCTCATTTTTTTCCGATATTGCGCTGGTATTGGGAGGAATTCGTATTATTAAAAAGCGGAATAAAGAAAGGCAAATGATAAAGATATCGGCAGTAATAATTACCCACAACGAAGAGCAGAATATAGCAAGGTGTATACAGTCTGTGCAAGGTATTGCTGATGAGATAGTGGTTGTTGATAGTTTTTCTGATGATAAAACGGCGCAGGTAGCAGAAAGTTTCGGGGCCAGGGTAGTATACCATACCTTTAAAGACTTTGGAGACCAGAAAACGTTTGCTATTGAGCAGTCGGCATATGACTGGGTACTGTCTGTAGACGCTGATGAGGCTGTTTCGCCCGAGCTGGAGCAGAGTATACTGAAAGAAAAAGCCGCCCCCCGGTTTGACGGTTATAATATTAACATCCTGGCCAACTACTGTGGCAAATGGATAAGGCACTGCGGCTGGTATCCGCAGCCCAAGCTGCGCTTTTTTAATAAGCATAAATGCCACATGAATGCCAATAAGGTGCATGAAAGCATAGTAAAGGTGGATAAGAAGGTGCGAATAGGGTTTCTGGATGGCAACATATTGCATTATAGCTATAACAGCATATCCGATCATACCAAAAAAATAGAGCTGTATTCTGAGCTGGCTGCCATGAACGCCATAGACAAAGGTGAGCGTATACCGTGGATCAAGATATTGGTGGGGCCCAGCTGGAAATTTATTTATAATTTCATACTCAGGGGAGGGTTCCTGGATGGATACCTCGGCTATGTGATCTGTAAGAATATTGCCTACGCGGGCTTTATTAAGTATGTAAAGATCAAACTGTATTCCCAGAACAGGAAAAAAGTTGTTGACAATTACCAGTTTTAATCAGCCGTATGAACCTGAGTTGGTTATTGCCTGCCGGTAAGGGTATCCCGGTGCTTATGTATCATAAGGTGTGGCCGGGTACTGCCGACGGGCTAACGATAACGCCTGAAAGGCTACGGGAGCATTTCACCTACCTGAAAGGCGAGGGGTACCATACACTGTCGCTGACCGATTTTATAGAGATAAGCGAGGGGCGAAAACCGGGTACTGACAAGGCAATACTGATCACCTTCGACGACGGCTACCTAAACAATCTTACCTACGTATACCCCCTGCTAAAAGAGCTGGGCTGGCAGGCAACATTTTTTATTATAGGGCGTGAACTGGAGCAGGATGGAGCAGAAAGCGGGCCGGATCAGAAAATGACACCTGATGAGCTGCGCCTGCTGGACCCCGCCACAGTACAGTTAGGCATACATGGCTATGACCATGAGCATATGGGCAATATGGACATAAGTGGCATGGATGCGGCACTTACCGCTGCCATAAATGCCTTTGAGCAGAGCGGGCTGGTTTTTCATAAGGTATTCGCGTATCCTTATGGGGCCAGGCCTGGGGCCGCAAAGGTGCTGGTGCCAATGAAAAACATGATGCGGGAAAAGGGCATAAAAGCGGCGTTCAGGATAGGGAACAGGGTAAGCAAGGTACCCGCACCGGATATATATGAAATAAACAGGATAGATATAAAAGGAACGGATACTGTAGCCACGCTGAAAATAAAGCTGAGCAAGGGCAAACTAAAGCCGTTTTAGCGTGTAATATGGCGGTAATTGGCCGCCACACACTATATAATAGCAGATGCATAAATATTTTTTCAGAAATATTTTGCTATTAAACAAAAAATCAAGACCTTTGCAATCCCAAAAAAAAATTAAATCATGGCTCGCGTTTGTCAGGTAACAGGTAGAAAACCAGTAGTAGGCCACAAGGTGTCTTTCTCTAATAAGAAAAAATTACGTCGCTTTCTGCCCAATTTGCAGACCAAGCGTTTCTTTCTTGCTGAAGAAGACAGGTGGATAACGTTAAAGTTAAGTGCAGATGCTATCCGCACTATTAATAAGAACGGGTTGCTTTCAGTAGTGAAAGAACTGCGTGCTAAAGGCGTAACTGTATAACTATAAGTAAAGCATAAAATAATAAAGCAATGGCTAAAAAAGGAAACCGCGTTCAGGTAATAATGGAATGCACCGAGCATAAAAACAGTGGTATGCCCGGTACAAGCCGCTACATTACTACCAAAAATAAAAAGAACACTACGGAGCGCCTGGAGTTGAAGAAATACAACCCCATTATGAAGAAGGTAACAGTTCACAAAGAGATCAAATAATCCATTAAAAATATTAAGCGATGGCAAAAGCAGCTAAGACCGCGATAAAGAAAGACCCAAAACTGGCAGCAGAAGCTAAGAATTACACAAAAGTGATCAAAGCTGTACGCAGCCCTAAGACGGGCGCATATACCTTTAAAGAAGGTATGGTGCATAAAGACAAGGTTAAAGATTTTTTGGCAAATACCAAATAACAGCCGCCCCTCTAGGCCTAAGCACTACACTACTTAGGACTTATAAACAATATGGAAAACACCGTCCCGGTTTCATACTCCGGGGCGGTTTTATTTTGTGTGTATGTGCCGCTATGTGATGGCCGCGTGCGCACCTTTGTTGTCATAAAATAACGTGCGGCAGCACGCTGAAAAATGTGAGGTTTGAGTAACGGATAATGCCTGCGCCGGGCACTGAAATACGGGCAACATAGTGTGAATAAAATTCTTCAAAAATGGTTTTGCAAAAATGAAAATGATCATTACCTTTGCAATCCTCTAAACAGGGTAGGGAGCATAGCTCAGCTGGTTCAGAGCATCTGCCTTACAAGCAGAGGGTCCGCGGTTCGAACCCGTGTGCTCCCACAGAAAAAAACGCAAGCGAGACGCTTGCGTTTTTTTGTTGGGACGAAGCGAGACGCTTCGACCAGTGGGGTAAAACCTCTTAAATGCAGCGTAGGCTTGTGTTTGAGGGGGACTTGAACGCACCATGTGCAAAATAAAGTATAGGTTGCAAAAGCCTTGCCTGTGGCGCAATACAGAGGATTTTATTGAAGCCTTACAAGCAGAGGGTCCGCGGTTCGAACCCGTGTGCTCCCACAGAAAAAAAACGCAAGCGAGATGCTTGCGTTTTTTTGTTGGGACGAAGCGAGACGCTTCGACCAGTGGGAATTTTAATTTTTATGTCAATGGGAAATTTAAAAGTTAATATTTTTACTATGCAATGCATAGTTACAACCAAGATGTAAAAAAAGAAGCGCGCCAAAAACTAATAAAGCATGCGATCCACTCCCTGACCGTAGCCCGGCAGGATAGCTTCCTTGTTTCAAAAGATCACCTGACGAAGGTAACAGACTACTTTAATGCTCAGTTCCTTGCAGTATTGGGGAGCAAGTACTTTGACGTAATGAACCAATATAATTGGCAGTTTTTTGGTAAAAAAAATAGCTGGATGGAGTTCTATGATACCGTCTGTAAACCAAAGACCGCTGGAGAATTGAAGGTACTGTATCTCTCAGGACCTGAGCCATACAATGATATTGAAGTGCTTTGCAACGAAGGCATCCGGCTGGAGAATATCTGGGCAATTGAGCTCGATAAAGGTGTTTATGAAAAAGCAGTCAAGTCATTGGTAGATGCAAATATTCACGTTAAGCTGCACAGGGGCAGTCTTGCCGAATTTTTCGAATCCACTAACCATGAGTTTGACATAATATATTTCGACGCTTGCTCTCCGGTGTTGTCCCCGCAGCAGTCCCCGCTGGAAATACTGAAACAGATATTTGTAAACAAGAGACTTACCGGGCTGTCCGCCTTAATTACCAATTTTGCAGAACCGGGAACGAACTATGATTGGGGTGAGATATTGGCTACATGGTTTGCAAGTAAGGAGTCAGAGGAGGTGCCACCGGAAGACCATGATTTGGGCATGACAGCGGGAGAAAAATCCGCCGAACATAAAAAGTATAGCCAGCACATTAACAAGCATCTGCATTCGTATTATGATGCATTTCTAACACGTTTTATTCCAGCATTAGCTGCAGAGATTATTCCAATGTGGCAATTTGCATCATTGGGATCAGTGCAGAATAACCACCTGCTTAACGAGCAGGTATTGCCGAAGGAACTGAAACGTATAAAAGACTATATGCCCGATATCCAAACAATGAAAGACCTTGTTACTAAAGTTCCTCACTATCTACTTGCTGTTGATGCTTACCCATTACTGAATTGGGCAAGATCAGTTAAGGATTACTTGCCAGATGATCATATTTTACAACGGTTTATTGGCAGCAATAGAAAAAAGATGACAGTGGAGGATGCGCTGTATATCTGTACTCTATTGAAGAGTTTCGAAGAAGCTGGTACAGGCTTCAATACATTCATTTATAATATATGCGGCGATAAACTTAGACATACCCTGACCACGTTGGATTTTTTTGATAGAGACTTGGGCATCAGTTGCGACATCCCGATGAAGAATCTATTTGTTGAGTTGCTTATCGGTTTGTATGGATATCCATACGTTGCCCATGCTGGCAAAATTTTAGCATTAAAATACAAGGCGAAAGAAACGTGGATGTACTCGAACGTTTATGTATTTGACCAATGCCGATACCTTTACGATTTTATACCGACATTAGACTTATGGGAAAACTTCTTCAGGACATTACCTAATCAAACAATCGTGCGTGGCTGTATAGATGGCATCTACAGGAATCACTTTCAACTGAATTGGTCATTTTTTAAATGGGGCTTTATGGCTGAAGCATACGGAGATTGGGGACATGCAGCCCTTGCTGAAAGGGAGAATCTTAACGGTGAAGAGGCATAAAATTTTCCAAAATTTTAGCTAGCACTGCATATTCGTCGGCACATGAGGCTACCCTGTTGTTTCTACCTTACACACCCGATTTCGGCCTCCGTTAGAACATAAAATAGCCCTAGGTCTGACCGACCTAATGCCGACTGTATATCCTTAATATTTATTCCAAACTTCGGGCAAAATTGGTGTATCGTCATAAAATCTGTCTAATAAATAAGTAAAAATATATATTTGCCGTATGGGAACAAAAAAATATACTGCGTCAAGGGTCTCTGAAGGGAATAGATTATTCCCTGCTGAAATTCATATTGAAGAAGCCGAAATAATGCTAAAATTCCCTGGTTTTTTCAGTGGAAAATCTAGGCATATCGTTTATCAACAAATCGAAGGTGTCAATATTGATACTCCAATGATTGGGTATTCAACAATAACTTTTATAGTTGGCGGTGAAAAACTCGTTGGGCATGGATTTTTAAAAAGCGAAGTCAAAGAAATAAAGCAAATTTGTTCTGAGAAAATTTTAGCACACAGCCCTCAGAGTCAAACAGAAATGATAGCAAATGCTATTTCGTCGGCAGCGGGGACTACCAAAAATAATAGTCCAATTAGTATTGCCGATGAATTGAAAAAACTTAAAGAATTAGTTGATGTCGGGGTAATTACGCAGCAAGAATTTGAAGCACAAAAAGCAAAACTATTGAGTCTCTAATTAGTGCCTTGAAAAAAAAGCAGACTCCGCACGCTAAAAAAATATGTTGAGTAAGAGAATCATCAATAATATGTTGTTATGCGCATTTGGCATAGCGCTTACCGCAGCAGCCAGGTACTTGCCTGCGCGCATGGTTATTGCCGGCCTTTCCATTGTTGTACTTGTTTCTTTGACGCTGTCTTTTATATCTATCCGTAAAAAAGCCGCCGCTGCCGGGCCGCAACCGGGGCTGCAAAAAGTATCCACAATTGTTATTTATTCCTCTGCTGTCTGCGTTTTCGTTTCCTTGCTGCTTATTGTTTTTCATATGCGCGGTATCGGGCGTCCAATGCTTAATTTTTCGTTGATGCTGTTTATAGCAGGGGCGGTTATAGGCATGTTTGTACCCATCAGGTCAGATGCCGCTACCCGCGTGAACCGAAAGCAATCCCTTGCCATAAGGATAGTCATATATTCAGGCACTATATTGTCGGTATTGGGTGTTCTGCTAAAGCTCAATCATTATCGCGTAGGTAAATCGCTGATGTTTGCAGGCGCGGCAATAGTATTTGGCTGCCTGCTTACGCTTATCGCCTACGGCAGGTATAAGCTGCGCTCCTCAAAACAATAGTTTCGGGTGCCTCATATTATTTGTTAGCCCTGGCCCCAGGGGCGGAACATCATTGGCAAAAAAGCAAGACCGCCCCATAAATACCGGGGCGGTCTGCTATATCAGCTTATGTGTACCTGTTATCAGGGGGTCACAATATCAAACCAGAATTTGAATTCATTGAGCATGCCGATAAAGGCATGCCAGTCGTTGGGGTGGCGGCCGGAAATAGTGGCGGTTTTGTTTTTAACAGCGGCCTTCATGGCTGCCGCACCGGCTTTCGGGCCACGGGTAATGATCACATTCATGGTGTCCCGCGGCAGGGTTATTGTCGCGTCTATATTTCTGTCGGTTGGCGCGGCATCCATTATCTTGTAGTGGATGGTGTTGTTTTGCAGGCTTATGAGCATCCAGTTTTTGTCGTAAGGCTTGCTGAAATGTACGCTGAAGTTGTAATTGCTGCTCCTGGTGGTATCGGGCACAAGGTGTATGGCCATAAAATCGAGGTATTGTTCCAGCGGCATAGCGTTCATCACTTCATTGGTCGGGTACACATTGTTTTTGCCATATACCGAGTCAATAACATTTTTAAACCTGAGTTCCTGCGCGCCGGTAAGATAAAAGTTGCGCCATGGCCCCGACTCTGACTGGTACCCCATTTGCTCATAGGCATCTGCCAGCAGGTAGCGGGCCTGCATACTGTCGGGGTAAGCAAACACGATGTGGTTAAGCACCATGGCAGCCCAGCGGTATTCCCCTTTCCTGAACGACCCATAGGCTTTTTGAAGCGCGTCATGGTATCCGCCCATGAATTCTACATACTTAAGGCCGGCCTCACGCGGCGGCAGCGGGTTCAGGTTAGCGGGGTTACCGTCAAACCATCCCAGGTAGTAATTGTACACCGATTTTGAGTTATGGCTCAGGGTGCCATAGTAACCACGGTTGGCCCATACGGTGTCCAGGCTCTCAGGTAGCTTTATGTCTGTTGCTATCTCTACGGGTGTAGCGCCCTGGTTGGCCAGGCGCATGCTCTGGTCGTGTATATACCGGTACAGGTCTCTCTGTGCCACCATCAGGTTGCCCAGGTCTTTCTTGCCCCATACCGGCCAGTGGTGGCTGGCAAATATCATATCGGCCTTGTCGCCGTACTTGCTGAGGGTAGAATCAATGAATTTGCTCCATACCAGCGCGTCCCTTACCTTGGCCCCGCGCAGGGAGTACACATTGTGCATGGTGTGCGTCACCTCTTCTGATGCGCAGATAGCCTTGTATTTTGGGAAGTAGAACATTACCTCCACAGGTGCCTCGGCGCCCGGCGTGCTCCAGAATTCGACGTCAACATTATCGATAGGTAAAGTCTGGGGCTTATTTATACTTCCCGATAACGATACATAGCGGTCAATGATACCGGCAGTGCCCTTGGTGATGCCCTTGCCCAGGCCTGCGTCTACCTCCCGCACACTGTCGCGCAGCAGCAGCGCGCCATACATATAGGTGGCCCGGCGGCCCATGGCATTGCCTGCTATAGTGTTTTCGCTTATGGCGTGCTCCAGGAATCCCGATGGAGCGTATACTTTCGATTTGTTTGTCAGCAGGTCATATACGCCCAGTATGCCGCCGTAATGATCAATATGGCTGTGGGTAAATATGATAGCTGATATTTTGGTAAAAGGGTTCATCCCCTTTGCCCTTAGTACGGATATCAGTGAGTCGAAACCCGCGCGCGAGGTTTCGGGCGAGCCCAGCGGGTCTACAAGTATCCAGCCTGTCTTTCCTTTTATATATGTGGTATTGGCAAGGTCAAAGCCACGGGCCTGGTATATGCCGTCAGTTACTTCAAAAATACCGGGTATATAATTCAGTTTGGCCTCCCGCCACAGGCTGGGGTTTACCGTATACGGCGCATCTTTAGAGCTGTGCGAGTTCAGAAACCCGAATGCTTCCATATTCCAGGCCATAGAGTTGTCGTCAGAGCCCGGACTGTTATATTTTGGGATCTTCAGGTCGGGCCAGGTAGCTAGGATGCCCTTGTGCGCGTTCTGCGAATCAAGGGTGCTGTTGAAATCCAGGTTAGAGTTGTACCGGACATTGTTATAAGCTTCTATTGTGTATTTTGAAGCTGCCTTGCTCCGGCGGTTAAATTTTTGGGCTGTCAGATGGGTGGACCCCAGGCATAATAAGCCTGCAAGAATGATGACTAGATTCTTATTCATTACTGTTGTTTTAAATGGTGAAAGATATGAGTATGCTTAGGGTAAGGTGTCGAAAGATGCAAAAAATATTTCGGATATACTAATTCTACGTATCATTGTTTTTACAAGGATGTGGCAATAAAGGCAGGCCATTAATCTGCTTAGCCGGGAATACTTGATTAACTTTGTGTTATTCCTCCGGGTTGTTCCAAATTCGCAATCGTATGATAAGAGTAAAGGTGTTTTTCTGTGGTATGCTCATGTTAGTGTTGTTTGCCCCTGCGCATGGCTATGCCCAGGGTAGTGCGCCGTTCGGCCTGCCGGCAGGCTTGCCGGTGCCCCGGTGGGTGACACTGGCAGACTGGCAACACCCAAATGTATTTAAGATCGACTCCCTTATTGACCTGTACAGGGAAAGGCATACAAGCACCGGCCAGGCTACCGGCACAGACGATGAAGATTTTTACGAAGACCCTTATCTCACCGCCTATATACGCTGGCGGAATAAAATGTCGCCCTTTGTGGCTGCGGATGGAAGCATACATTACGATCCCGGTTATAACCGGCAGCAGCTTATAGAGTCTATCGAAAACCAATCTAAGGCTAAAGCCACGCATGACACACGGCGCACAACAAGCGCATCTAACTGGAGCATATTGGGGCCCACCGAAACTTTTAAAGCCCCCGGCGGTATAGCAAACAATCACCAGGCCAACATATACTGCATGGCCATAGCCCCGTCTAACCACTCTGTATTATATGCAGGCAGTGAGCCGGGCTCTTTCTTCCGGTCGGCAGATAAGGGTTTGCATTGGACGTCTGTGAGCGATGGCCTGTCCAGCTGCGAATCCCGCTCTATTGCTATAGATCCTTATGACGAAAATATTGTTTACACCTACGATGCTACTTCCGGCTCGTTGCTCAAGACCATAAGCGGTGGCGCCACATGGTCGGTGCTTAGTACTTATACAGGCGGTGGTGGCAACGCTACGGCCATAAACAGGAATACCGGCAGGGTACTGATCACCGGTTCTACATCCATATACTACAGCGATAATGCCGGCCTTACATGGACCATGGCCTCAGGTAGCACGGTTACGGGCACATTATACGACCTTGTACTAAACCCTGTGGGTACAGATACGGTCTATGCTGTTGGGTCTACATCTGGCAGCCTTATTGTACTGCTGCGCTCTACCGATGGCGGCACCAGCTTCGCTAACGTTACCGGCTCTGTGGCGGCCGCAAGCACAAACGGAGCCAGGCTTGCTGTATCCCCGGCCAATACTAACTATGTGTACTGTATCGACCTCAGTTCTTCAGTGCCGCCGGTACTCATCCGCAGCACCGATATGGGCACCACCTGGGCGGCTACGATCACCTCTACAGTTACCGGGCTTACCGGCAGCAGCGCCACTACCGGCCTTGGCATGTCAGACGGCCAGGGTTTTTATGACCTCAGCATTATGGTATCGCCTACCAATGTAAACGATGTTATCGTAGGTACCACCACTACATATAAATCTACCGACGGCGGATTTAACTTCACTCCGCTTGGCGGCTATCATGGCCCCTTCGGCCTGCACCCCGATCTGCAGCAGGCTGTGGCGCTGGGTGGCGATGCCTACATAGCAACAGATGGCGGCGTAAATTATTCCACTGACTTTTTTACAAATATTGCCAATTGGTCTGTGCGTAACAACGGCCTGCGCAGTTCTGATTTTTGGGGCTTCGGGCAGGGGTGGGACGAAGACATAGTAGTAGGAGGAAGGTACCACAACGGCAATACCGCCATATCTGAATTGTACACTGGGGGCAAAGCGCTCTCGCTGGGTGGTGGAGAGGATGCTACCGGCCATGTTTTTCATGGCTACTCCCGCGTTGTGGGTTTTCGCGATATAGGTACCGTTACCATACCCACTGCGCTTACCGGCGCGGTGCTGAACGGCTCCTCAGACGTGCCGAACTCTCTTTGGCCGCAGGAAGATTATTACGGAAAGTTTTCAAGCAAGTTGGTCACAGATCCCCGCTACGCGCATATATTTTACCTGGGCAAGGACAGCATACTATGGAAGTCTTCAAATCGTGGTGCGTCATACATTGCGCTGCACAATTTTGGCGATGGTAATAGTGTATGGCGTTTTGAGATCGCCCGCAGCAAGCCATCTGTATTGTATGTCTGTACTACTACGGGCCTGTACAAAAGCACAGACGCCGGTACCACCTGGAGCTTGCTTACATTACCCGTTCCGTGGCAGTATTATAATACCGATATAGCCGTTAATCCGCTGAATGAGCAGGAAGTGTACCTGTGTATGGCAAACGGCACTGCTGCCAATAAGGTATTCAAATCGCTGGATGGCGGCACAACGTGGGTTAATATTACGGGGGCCACCCTGTCTGGTAAGAAAGTAGCGTTCCTGCAATTTCAGGGAGGTACCATGAGTGGTGTTTACGTCATTACCAATACTCGCCCTTCAAAGGTTTATTACAGGGACAGCACTATGAGCGACTGGACCGATTACAGCATTGGTCTTCCGCAAAGCCTTGTGGCGAGGGAAGGTGCCCTTATATTTTACAGGGATAGTAAAATACGGCTGGCCGGCAATTGCAGCGTGTGGGAGTCGCCGTTGTATTCTGTAGGCGCTCCGGTAGCTCAGCCCATGGCCGACAGGCAGTATGTGGGTTGTGCCAGGGATACTGTTAGTTTCTACGACTACTCTATGAATGACTATACGGGGGCTACCCGTTCATGGTCGTTCCCCGGTGCCGCATGGGTTAGCAGCACTACCTCACGCACACCCCAGGTGGTATATCCCGGCCCCGGCAGCTACAGCGTTTCACTTACCGTAACTGATGCGCTGGCCCGCACTAATACCCACACGGTGGATAGTATGATCATTGTCGCTGACGACCACTGCGCGCCGGATACTGTAGCAGGTACTTGCCTGCAACTTAACGGTACATCGCAGACCGTAAATCTGGGTAAGGTAAATATTAACAGTGATCACTTTTCTATTTCATGCTGGATACAGCCTAAAGGCTTGCAGAGCAGTTTTGCCCAGATCGTTTCACACGATGTGTACCCGGGCTCGGGGGGCTACGGATTTGGGTTCGGGTTCAAGTTCAACGGCTACACACCTAACCTGACCCTATGCTATACCGATAGTCTCGTAAACTACTATAACTCCAGCAGCCTTGTATGCGATAGTACCAAGTGGAACTTCGTGGTGCTTACATACAGCCCTACCGGTGTCACACTGTACCTGAACGGGGTAGGGGAGGTAGTAAACAGCAACCCCTCTATGCCGGTGATAGATCTGTCACAGACGCCGTTCATTATCAATTTTGACGATCATCCCGGACAGGGCTCAAAATACAACGGCAAGATAGATGAAGTGAAATTCTATGATTACACACTCAGCCAGAGTGAGGTGCGCGAAAAAATGCACCTTATCACAGACCCGTTCTCAGAGACCGGCCTGTTAAAGTATTTTCAGTTTAACCAATACGATGCGCTGAGCGGCTACCTTTATGATGTGAAAGCAAATTTCAACACATTTGTACCTGCTGCCAATATTGTTACATCTACAGCACCGGTAGCCACCGGCAGAGTCTTCCGCAACCCCGCTGTGAATAGTGGCGGACTTAACAGCCTGGCCCCCGCCGATGTAAAACTCCATCTCCCTGTCGCAGGCACCTATCCCGATGGTGAAGTAGTGGCTTTTCACCTGTTCAGCAATCCTGATACAAAACCTGACACTCGGCCCCTGGTAAAGGGATACTTTATTATAAATAACTACGGCACTAACGCATCCTTTACCCAGCCTGACAGTATGATACTGAGCGGGCTTAAGATCACCTATCCCGGGTACAGGCCTGGTGATTTCCGTCTGTTCAGCAGGGCTACCGGCGATTTTGGTAACACCTGGGGCCCGCAACTTGATAGTGCCGTTACCTTTGTATACAGTCCGGTTAACAGCAGCCTTACATGGTCGTCAGGTACGCACATCACTTCGTTCAACAGTCAGTTTGTCATAGTTAACAATGATACCGCTTATCATAATAACAGTGTAAAGAACCAGGCCGCAGACCTGTGGAAGGTGTCTGATATTTATCCGAATCCATGTAAAGACTGGTGCAAGATAGATATATACGCGCCGGTAGCAGTTGCAGGCCCTGTATATTGCTCTCTAACTGATATTACAGGTCGCGAGTTATTGCGTGTGACCGAACAACTGAAGATGGGTAACAACACCATTCTCATTGCAGTTCCTGCTTTGTCTGCGGGCACGTATATTATTAACATTCAGCTACCCGGTGGCGGTACAGAAACAAGGAAACTGGAAGTGGAGTAAGTATGTCGATAGTTTGTTTTACACTTAGCTGAAAGCAATATTTGGCTTCTGGTAAGAAACTATTATCTTTAAATCAATATTATCAGCTTCATTTTACAAAATGAGCATATGCAACCTATATCCCGTATACTATCTGTCCTGCTGTTCATTTTTTGCACTTATTCTGTAAGCGGGCAGGTTGTTGCCGGGTTTACCGCTACGCCATTGTCGGGCTGTGCTCCGCTCGTCGTTTCGTTTACTAATACTACCGTTCCTGCCACCGGTACTACTTATGTGTGGGATATGGGCAATGGAACGGGGCCGGTAACGCTCACCGATCCCGGTGCCAGTTACCTGGTCGCCGGCACTTACACCGTTACACTTACCGCTCACCATGGCTTGACTTCGAGCTCGTACTCAAGGATAATTACTGTCTATCCCGCTCCGGTTGTCAGTTTTAGCGCCGCGGATACGCAGGTTTGCCCGGGTGTGCCGGTTGTCTTTACCGGCACGGTTACACCCGGTGTATCGGGCCCGGTCTCCTATCTCTGGTCGTCAGGCGATGGTTACACCAGTACTGCGTCTTCTTACACGCATGCGTATTCGTTGTCCGGCAATTTCAATGTATCACTCAATGTTACTAACTCTGTGGGCTGTTCTGCTATACTTACCCGATCGGCCTATGTGCATGTTTTTACGCCGCCGGTACCGGCTTTTACCGTAGGCACCCGGTATATTTGTCATCCGCCGGGTACCGCCACCTATTCCAATTTATCCACGGGTGACGCGCCAATGACATATGCATGGTCATTTGGTGATGGCAGCACTCCTTCGTCGCTTGATTCGCCCGCCCATGTTTATACCGCCTCCGGAATTTATGCTACCAAACTCGTGGTGACGGATGTTCATGGGTGTAAGGATAGCCTGTCTGTTCCCGGCTATATCAGGGTTGGCAACCTCACCGCTGCCTTTACCGGCCCCGCTGCTGCCTGTGTATACGCGCCGGTTACCTTCTCTAATACTTCTTCAAGTTATCTTTCAGGTTTGTGGCTGTATGGCGATGGAGGCACCGATACTGCTCATGCCGGGCATCATACCTACACCGTCAGAGATACGTTTACCGTAAAGCTGGTAGTGTCAGACAGTTTCTGTCATGATACAGCAACGCACAATATCGTTATTCCCGACCCTCATGTAAGTTTTCATATTACACCGGATACGCCATGCCCGGCGCCTGTTGTTGCTGCTTTTGCTGCCACTGTTCCGGTCGGGTCTACAGTGCTGTGGGATTTTGGGGACACTACTTCCGGGTCCGGGATCAGTACGTCGCATACATATACAGACAATGGATTTAAAACGGTGAGCATGTATGCTACCAGCCCTCTTGGTTGTACAGACACCGTATCCGGTGAATACAGAATTTACGACATGGTTTTCGCCGAATATGGTGATATGCCATTTGGTGGTTGTGTGCCACTTACTGTAAATTATACTGCCAGCGCTACCACAACTTACCCAAGGCCTACTTCAACCCCTGCTCCTCCCTATCCATATCTCACCTCCTATCTGTGGCAATTCAGCGACGGGTCTTCCACTCCCGCTGCTAATGCTATGCACACTTATACAGTGGCCGGTCTTTTCACATATACAGTAAGTGTGATGACGGCCAATGGCTGTACTATGCGGCGGGTAGACACGCAGCGCGCAGGTACCCCGCCGGTTGTTACATTCAGTGCTACACCTACTCATGCCTGTTATCACGACAATGAGATATTGTTTACCCGTACTGTGTTGTCGGGTAGTGTTAACAATAATATGTGGTTGTTTGGAGAAGGTGGAAACGGTTACCAGACATTTGATACTGTATCAGTTCCTGTTTACAGTCTTTTTCATCATTTTTCGATACCGGGCCTTTTTTCAGATACACTCATTTCGTTTTATAATGGTTGCCCCGATACTTTTATTCGGCATGATTATATCCTTATAGATTCACCCCGCGCGGCCCTGTATCCGCATATTATTTGTTCTTTACCCTTTACTGCCTCGTTTGGGAACCGGTCCATGGGTGCAGATACCCATTTGTGGATATTCGGGGATGGCACAACCTCGGTAGCGGACAGCCCTGTTCATACTTTCCCTGGCTCTGCTATTTACCCGGTTCAGCTCGCTACATACAACATAGCCAGCGGTTGCCGTGATACCGCAATAACTTATGTAGACCTCGTAAAGCCGGTAGTGGCCATAACCGCTTCAGATACTACAGTTTGCAAAGACGACTCGGTTGTATTTTCTACAACACTTTTGTCAGGATTGACCACTTACTATCTTTGGTATGCGGGTGGCAGTTATGGGAGCAACTATACAAACAACGACTACCCTAAGTTTATAGACACATTTCATACCCCCGGCCTGTACACTATCAGGGTAGTGGCCTTTGATGGGCATTTGTGCCCGGATACCATCACGAAGACCAATTATATTCTTGTAGCCAAGCCCGCCGCGCATTTTAATGTCTCGCCGGCTTCAATTTGTTGGCCACAGGTCACTGCTTTCACTGATGTGAGTACAGACCAGCCCGGTGCTACCATCACTAACCGTACCTGGGCTTTTGGTGATGGCGCTACAGCTACCACTGGCTTGCCTGCTGTTTCACATTCTTATACCAGCACAGGTACCTATACGATCACCGAGATAGTAACTGACAATGTGGGTTGTAAGGATACGACAACACTTACCCGTGCCATTTTCAAGCCCAAGGCATCTTTTGTTGCGGGTAATACGCACCCCTGCAGATTTGTGCCCGTTACTTTTACCAATACCTCCGCGCCCCTCTCTGGTACTTATCTGTGGTCATTTGGCGATGGGAATACCTCCATCCTTTCCAGCCCGGTACATGCCTATGCCGATACCGGGCATTTCACTGTGCGACTTATCGTCACAGATACGCATGGCTGTAAGGATACCGCTAACTATGTTTCCTACATTGTTGTCACCGGTCCTTACGCCGCATTTAGTATGGATGATTCTGTTTCCGTATGCCCGCCTTTTGTAGTTCACTTTACTAACGCAAGTTCCGGTGGCATCAGCAACAACTGGGACCTGGGAAATGGTGGCACCTCTGTGGCTACCAATCCTACCAATATTTATACTGTACCCGGCTATGATACTGTTCGCCTCGTTGTTGTCAACTCTTTTGGCTGCACGGACACGGCTATAAAGCATGTAAAGGTATTTGGATACGCCGGTGCTTTCAGCTACAGCACCGACTCGGGTTGCGCGCCACTCACTGTATTGTTTAGCGCCGACCTGAGCAATGTCTCTATTACATCAAGTATTATATGGGATTTTGCCGATGGTGTTATCAGTTCGCCGGCTTTATCCGATACTATTACCCATGCCTACCTGTTGCCGGGTGCTTATGTGCCAAGGCTTATTCTTACCGATGATTCAGGCTGTGTCAGTTCCAGCCTCGGTAAGGACACCATCAGGGTAGATATGATAAGGCCCGGATTTACGGCTGCTCCAAACCCTGTGTGTGTTGGTGATACACAGTTGCTGGCAGATACGTCCTCCTCATATTTGTCTTCAATTACCGGCAGGCTATGGCGTTATCATGGGTCTTCCGCTACATTGCCTTCAGTGCATATTACGTACACAGCCCCCGGCACTTATACGGACTCGCTGACTGTAACGGATGCCTGGGGCTGTACCGCCATTGCCGTAAAGGATATTTCGGTGTACGTGCTCCCGGCTATCACATCAGTCTCAGACTCTGTTATGTGCGCTGGCGGCACCGTACTACTTGCAGACAGTGCGGTGGGAGGGACATGGAGCAGCGGTAATACCTCGGTTGCGTCTGTCGATACGAGTTCCGGCAACGTTACGGGTATCAGTGCCGGTATTGCGCCGGTTACTTATTCTGTTGGCCCCACCTGTTTCACTGTTGCCACTGTTACGGTCAACGCTATCCCGGATCCCGGCAGCATAACGGGCGATACAACAGTGTGCGTGGGTGCTGTCGTTACTTTGTCCGACACTGTTTCGGGGGGGATATGGACTATGAGCAATGGAAATGCCACCATTACTTCCTCCGGGCTGGTCACCGGTGTCAGCCCCGGTATAGATACAGCCAGTTATACAGTAACGCGTATCAATTGTTCTGCCACAGCTACTGTACCCATCTTTATTCATGCGTTGCCCTATCCCGGCACTATTTCCGGTCGCGATACCTTATGCAAAAACGGATCTGTAATATTATCAGAGAGTGTGCCGGGTGGTATATGGAGTACCGGCGATCCGTCAGTTGCTGTTATAGACACTGCCGGCAACGTCACCGGCACAGGGCTTGGTACTGCCATAGTTACGTATGTTACGGCCCCGGACACGAATGGATGTACAAGCTTTATTACATTCCCTGTTGTGGTTATCAATGCTGACTTTACTATTAATGGCAACGTGACAGGTGTTAGTTGTTTCGATAAAACGGACGGGAGTATCACAGTGTCCGTAAGTGGGGGCACGCCACCGTTCAGTATACTATGGTCTACCGGCGATTCTTCGTATTCCATAGGTGCACTAGCACCGGGTCGCTACTCGGTACATATGCTTGAGACTGCAAATCAATGCGAGCTGTCGGATTCGTTTGTTGTAACAGCCCCTGATTCTTTTCATGTTGTTGCCGATATTAAAAATGATCTGTGTTTCCGGTCAGTGGGTAGTATTAGTTTGTCTGTTACTGGTGGCACAGCCCCCTACCGGTTTATTTGGTCAAACAATGCTACAGGTAATCCTATCACCGGGCTTAGAGCGGGTAACTATCATTGCGCTCTGACCGATATCAATGGTTGTGCTACTGATGTGGCCCTTGTGCTGGAAAATGCCGAATGCCATGATATTGTTATTTTCAACGCAATATCACCTAATGGCGATGGTATTAACGACACATGGATAATAGAAGGGCTGCAAAATTTCCCCAATAATCAAGTGCAGGTTTTTGATAAATGGGGAGATGTCGTCTACGAGCAGTCCAATTACAATAATGACTGGGCGGGGATGGGAAAGAAGGGCGAGGTGCCTGATGGTACTTATTATTATCTTGTGAAACTCAATGCCACAGATGCACCAAATGGTAAAGGGGAGTATACCGGATCTTTGCTTATAAAGCGTTAAGTTTATCTGGCTTATTCTGATAATGCCTCATTTTTTTCTGGCAAACGACTGATCGTTTTTTTATTTGGGCTGCTGTAAGTAAATATGTCTTTCAACCTGATTTTTCCGTAACGGACATAACGAGCGACAGATGTCGTTATATTGTTTCATTCGTTATTCGTAATGAATTGTTACTATTGGTATGAATTAAATATCAATTTGTGTAATGGGCCGGCAGCACGCAATTTAATTGTTTATTCACTCAAAGTTAGCCCCTCTTTTCTTACCTTTGTGGTCGTTAAAAAAAACCTTCTTATAATAATCAACACCATTTATGGGTTACGTAAAAAACCTTTTCAAGGAAAAAGCAGACGAACAGGCTAAGGAAATTAAGAGTATCATCGATCAGTTTGGCAACAGGAAGATCGAAGAAGTGACGCTGGCCCAGGTATTTCAGGGCATGCGGGGCATTACCGGCCTTGTAACCGAAACGTCTTTGCTCGATCCTAATGAGGGGATCCGCTTCCGTGGGTTCTCTATACCCGAATTAAGAGAAAAACTTCCCAAGTACGAGGGTGGCCAGGAGCCAATGCCTGAGGGCTTATTTTATCTGATGTTGGTAGGTGATTGCCCTACACAGGAAGATGCCGATCATATTTCGGCTACATGGATGCGCCGCTCACACGTTCCTAATTATGTGTTCGACGTGATCGAGTCGTTTCCGGTGGCTACGCATCCCATGACGCAGTTCACTGCTGCTATTCTTGCGCTCGGCACACAATCTAAATTCGCGAAAGCGTATAATGAAGGTATAAGCAAAAAGGAATATTGGGACTATATATACGAAGATACGATGACCCTTATCGCGCGTCTTCCGCGTGTTGCAGCGTACATCTATCGCCGTAAATATAAGAACGGGGACCATATACAGCCGGACGGAATGCTGGACTGGTCGGGCAATTTTGCACATATGCTTGGGTATGATAACGATGGCTTTAGAGAGTTGATGAGACTATACATGACCATCCATGCCGACCACGAAGGCGGTAACGTTTCTGCCCATGCCACCCACCTTGTGGGCTCAGCGCTTAGTGATCCTTATTTATCTTTTGCCGCAGGCATGACCGGTCTTGCCGGACCGTTGCACGGTCTTGCTAACCAGGAAGTGATCAGGTGGATAGAGGAAATGTGCAAGGAACTCGATTCAAATGCACCAACGAAGCAGCAGATAGCAGACTATATACATAAGACACTGAGTGAGGGTAAGGTTGTGCCGGGCTATGGCCATGCGGTACTTCGCAAAACGGATCCCCGTTTTGTAGCGCAGATGGAATTTGCAAAACGTCATTGCCCCGATGATCCTACTGTCAATACGGTTTGGAATGTCTACGAGGTTGCTCCGCCGATTCTGCAGGCCACCGGCAAGATAAAGAACCCATGGCCAAATGTAGATGCACACTCTGGGTCTTTGCTGAAGCATTATGGCCTTGTGGAGGAAGATTTTTACACGGTGCTCTTTGGCGTGTCACGTTCGCTCGGCGTACTGGCAAGCCTTTGCTGGGATCGCGCGCTTGGTTTCCCCATCGAGCGGCCTAAATCTATTACTACCGCCTGGGTTAAAAAGTTTGTGGCGCAGGTGGCTACGGAAAATGGATCTGTGGCATAGAGCCGCATGAAAATATAACGTAATAAAAAGCAGGCAGTTAACTGCTGCTTTTTAGTTTAAGGCATATTCGTTTACATTATTTAATTAGCAGAAAATGAACAAAGGACCGATCTCTCAATTTATACAGCATCATTACAGGCATTTTAATGCCGCCGCCCTGGTAGATGCTGCCAAAGGATATGAAACACACCTGCTGGAAGGGGGCAAGATGCTGGTATCATTGGCAGGTGCCATGAGTACGGCCGAATTAGGTATCTCTTTTGCCGAGATGATACGTGCGGGTAAGGTAGATATCATCAGTTGCACAGGCGCTAACCTTGAGGAAGATATTATGAACCTTGTGGCGCATACGCACTACAAGCGTGTACCTAACTACCGCGACCTTACGCCCACAGAAGAGTTTGAATTACTGGAGCAGGGCTTCAATCGTGTTACGGATACTTGTATCCCCGAAGAAGAGGCTTTCCGCCGCATACAGCGCCACATATACAAGATATGGAAGAATGCTGAAGAGGGTGGAGAGCGCTATTTCCCACACGAGTATATGTACAAGCTGTTGCTGAGCGAGGTGATGAAGCCTGACTATGAGATAGACCCAAAGCATAGCTGGATGATAGCTGCCGCCGAAAAAAATATTCCGATAATAGTGCCCGGATGGGAAGATAGTACTATGGGCAACATATTTGCCTCTTACTGCATCAAGGGCGAATTGAAACCGTCCACCATGAAAAGCGGCATCGAATATATGATGTGGCTTACGGATTGGTATCGTGCCAATTCATCGGGCAAAGGTGTTGGTTTCTTCCAGATAGGCGGTGGTATAGCAGGTGATTTCCCCATTTGCGTGGTACCTATGATGTACCAGGACCTGGAATGGCACGATGTACCGTTCTGGAGTTACTTCTGCCAGATCAGCGACAGCACCACGTCATATGGCTCTTACAGCGGTGCCGTGCCAAATGAGAAAATTACATGGGGCAAGCTGGATATTCACACCCCTAAGTTTATTGTTGAGAGCGACGCCACTATAGTTGCGCCCCTGATATTTGCTTACCTGTTGGGTTGGTAAAACGGGATGGGCTATAAAAAAATAAAGCGGCAGGAAACTGCCGCATTATTTTTTTTACGTTATAGGAGTATTACTCAGCCTTCGTCATCATCATTTCACGTATATCGTCCATTATATGTTTGGCTATATTATTGGCGGTGGTCTCTGACCCGCTCTCTGAGTATATGCGTATTATAGGTTCTGTATTTGATGTGCGCAGGTGTACCCAGTCATTATCAAAATCTATACGCAGGCCATCTTCAGTATTGATGGGCTGGTGTTTGTATTTATCCTTTATCTGCTCAAATATCTGCTTCACGTTCACATCATCGTCCAGGGCTATCTTATTCTTGGATATGAAGTAGTCGGGATAAGTGCCGCGTAGGGCCTTCACCGTTTTGCCCGATTTTGCCAAGTGTGTCAGGAACAAGGCAATACCTATCATTGCGTCCCTGCCATAATGCAGTTCCGGTACAATAACGCCGCCATTACCCTCGCCGCCTATTACAGCGTTTACTTCCTTCATTTTCTTCACTACATTCACCTCTCCCACAGCGCTCGGGAAATATTGACCTCCATGCTTTTCTGTCACATCGCGCAGGGCGCGGGTAGATGAGAGGTTAGATACGGTGTTGCCTTTTTTGTTGGATAGTATATAGTCTGCTATAGCTACCAGGGTGTATTCTTCACCAAACAGGCTGCCGTCTTCGCACACAAAGCATAGCCGGTCTACGTCGGGGTCTACTGCTATGCCTAATGAAGCATTGCTTTTTGCTACCACCGAACAGAGTTCTATCAGGTTTTCCGGCAGCGGTTCGGGGTTATGTGCAAAGTGGCCGTTTACCTCTTCGTTTATAACAGTCACATCGCTTACCCCTATTGCGTTCAGCACCTGCGGCACCGATATGGCCCCCGTTGAATTTACGGCGTCTACCACCACTTTGTATTTCATTTTTTTTATGGCGGCTACATCCACCAGCGGGTGTGCCAGTATGGCGTCAATATGCTTCTGTATATAGGTGTTATCATAGGTCACTGTGCCTGTCTTGTTTATGTCTGCATATACAGGTTCTGTATTTTCGGCATAGTCCAGTATCCATTGTCCCTCGGCCGCGTTCAGAAACTCGCCGTCTTTATTCAGCAGTTTTAATGCGTTCCACTCCTTGGGGTTGTGGCTGGCAGTAAGTATGATACCTCCGCCCGCCTGCTCCATTTTTACAGCCATTTCTACGGTAGGCGTAGTGCTCAGGCCCAGGTCAGTCACGTTACATCCCATTCCTTGCAGGGTTGCTACCACCAGGTCGCGTACCATGCCGCCAGATATTCGCCCGTCCCTGCCTATGATTATCTTTTTATTGCTGCCTTGTTTGGCTATCCATGCACCATATGCTGTAGTGAATTTTACAACGTCGATCGGTGTGAGGCTGGTGCCTGGTTTGCCTCCTATAGTTCCACGTATTCCTGAAATAGACTTGATGAGCGCCATATATTGTGTTGTGCTGCGAAGGTAAGATTTTCAACTTTTTGTGTGACCACAAAATTTCAGGTATTAGCGGTTTTTATTAGTTACATTCAATAGTTGATATACAATAGGTTAACTTTTTTTTCATCGAAATCTATCACTTCTTATTTTTTCATACTATCTTGTATAAAACTGATAGTATATGAAATTGACCACACGCTTTTGTCGTTTCCTCGTTTTCGCAGTGCTTGCACTTGCGCTTCCCGGCATTATCATAGCCCAGGATTTGTCTTCACCTCTTCCCACTGATCCTGATGTAGTGACCGGCAAACTGGATAATGGGCTTACGTACTACATACGCACTAACCACAAGCCCGAGAATAAGGTAGAACTGCGCCTTGCGGTAAAAGCCGGCTCCATTTTAGAAAACGATGACCAGCAGGGCCTGGCGCATTTTATGGAGCACATGAATTTCAACGGCACCAAAAATTTTCAAAAGAACGACCTTGTCAGCTACCTGCAATCTATAGGGGTTCAGTTTGGCGCAGATCTTAATGCCTATACTGCTTTTGATCAGACAGTATATATTCTGCCTATTCCCACAGACAAACCCGGCAATCTCGAGAAGGGTTTCCAGATCATAGAAGACTGGGCCCATAATGCGCTGCTTACAGATAAGGATATAGACGACGAGCGCGGCGTAGTGCTCGAAGAGAGCCGTCTCGGTAAGGGTGCGCAAGACCGGATGAGGAAGAAATATTTTCCCAAGTTGGCCGGTGGGTCACTATACGCCAGCCGCCTGCCAATAGGGAAGGACGATATTATAAAACATGCCGGTTATGACAAGGTGCGTAGCTTTTATCACGATTGGTATCGCCCTGATCTGCAGGCAGTGATAGTTGTAGGCGACATAGATGTGGCCACAGCTAAAAAGATGATCATGGAACATTTCGGTGGAATGAAAAACCCCGCAAATGAGCGGCCGCGAAAATACGTGGACGTGGCTCCCCGCACTGCTCCCGAAGCCATGGTGGTCACTGACAAAGAAGCTACTAACACACTCTTGCTCATGTCTTTTCCTTTTGTAAAAAGTCATGACGAGGTAGTGATAGGCGACTACCGGGCAAATATGGTGAGGAACCTCGCCTTGCAGATACTCAACCAGCGCCTCAGCGATCTGTCGCAGGGCAGTAATCCGCCGTTTCCTTTTGCCAATGTGAGTTTTCTGAACCTCATCCATGGCTACGAAGCGCTGAACGCAGTTGCGCTGTTTGGCAACGATGGCCCCGAGAAAGCCCTGAACGCGCTGACCGCCGAATTGATGAAAGCCGAAAAGTTCGGCTTTACTGAGAGCGAACTGGAAATAGCGAAAAAGGATATGATGAGCGGTATGGAAAAAACATACAATGAACGCACCACCACCGAAAGTAAGAATTATGTAGACGAATATATACGCGCCTTCCTTGATAAGGAGCCCTTCCCCGGTATTGCAAATGAGTACAACTATTATAAGTCAATGCTGCCCGGTATTACTGTCAGCGATGTAAATGCCGTAATGAAGAAATTGATGGTCAGCCACAATACCTTCTCTCTTATCATGGCACCGGACAAGAAGGACGTAAAACTGCCTTCTGAAAAAGAACTGCTGGCAATGACTGTCAATGGTTTTGCCCAGGATATAAAGCAAGATGAGGAAAAGAAAGTAGCGACCAGCCTTATGGACAAAAAGCCTGCACCAGGCAAAGTAATAGCCACGCAGAAGGAAGATGGTTTTGGTGCCACTACTTATACACTAAGCAATGGAGTGAAAGTGACCATAAAACCAACGGACTTTAAAAGTGATGAAATACTGATGACCGGCGTGAAGCAGGGTGGCACCAATAGCTACGGGCTGGGCGACAGGAGCAATGTACATTTTTGTACAGAAGTGACAGATGCCATGGGGGTTGGTGAGTTCACTCCCGCAGACCTCTCCAAGGTGCTTTCGGGTAAAGAAATAAAGGCAAGGGTGAGCCTCGGCGATATTGATGATAATGTTTCGGCTTCCAGTACCGTAAAGGATTTTGAGAGTATGTTGCAGTTGGTTTACCTCACACTTACAGAGCCCCGCAAAGATGAAGGCCTGTTCAAGGCGTACAAGGATAAAACAATGACCATGATGCAGTTCATGACCTCCAATCCGCAGTTTGCCTTTATAGATACCGTTGTTAAAACACTATACAATAACGACCCTCTGGCCGGGATAGTGATCCCTAAGAAGGCCGATTTTGACGCTGTCAATCTCGATCGGCTTTTGCAGATATATAAAAATGAGTTTTCTCTTGCCGATGGTTACCATTTCTTTATTGTGGGCAACATCAGCCCCGATGTCGCAGTTCCGCTCATCGAAACCTACCTCGGCAGTTTGCATTCCACCGGCAAAAAAGCTGTCTTTGCTGACGCAAAAGTAAAACCGGTTAAAGGTGTTCATGACCTCAGGATCAAGAAAGGCAAGGAAAAGAAGAGTTATATACAGGCTTTTTACATGGGGGAAATGCCTTTTTCCGAAGAGATGGCCATGGATGTGAAGGCGATAGCGGAAGTACTGAATATAAAAGTGATAGAAGAGCTTCGTGAGAAGATGAGCGCCATATACACAGGGGGCTTTAATGGCAGCCTTTCCAAAGAACCTTATTCACACTACAGCATAGGGCTTAGGTTGCCTTGCGGCCCGGAGAATGTACAGAAACTCCTCACTGCATCTGCCGCGGAAATAAACAATCTCAAGCAGAAAGGCCCTGATGTAAAAGACCTGGATAAGGTAAAAAACCAGTGGAAAGAAAAATACAAGACCGAGGTGAAGGAAAATAAGTATTGGGCCAGTGAGTTAGAGATGGTACTCTTCTGGGGCCGCGACAAAGACCGGGTCCTCCATTACGAGTCATATATCGACAAGCTCACTCCCGCAGAAATACAGCAGGCCGCACAGAAAGTATTTGATGGCAAGAATAAATTTATTGCTGTTCTCGACCCCGAGTCGTGATCTGCACCATATTTCAGGCACGAACAGGGGCACTTGTGCCCCTGTTCGTATAATTTGCGTACTCAAAATATATCTGTCGTAAGACAAAAAAGAAACCAATTAGTAATATTTTTACCCAAAATGCCGGATATGTTATCAGTCACATACTTCTACCGGGAGCCCCGTCATACAGGGCTTTCTATAGAAGGTATCTTCAGGCTGGTAAGTGAGTGCCTTGCAGACAGGGTAGAGATAAGAGATTTTTGCTGCGACCCCCGAAAGTCGAGATGGCAAAACGTATTAGCTGCCGGGAAGTACGCCTCAGATATTAATCATATTACCGGCGATGTCAATTTCCTTGCCCTCGGCCTCAAAGGCCGACGGAACATACTTACCATCCACGATCTCGGTTTCTACGAAAACCCGGTGCATTCCCGCCTGGTCAGGGCTGTTTACAGGTTATTCTGGTTTACACTGCCGCTGAAGTATGTAGATAGGGTCACCGTCGTTTCTGAGTTCACTAAGTCAAAGCTGATGCAGCATTTTGATTTCCCCGGGGACCGTATCAGCGTTATCCCTAATCCCGTAAAACCTGTTTTTAAGTTTACGAAAAGGGAAGAGCCGGGCATGCCGTTCAGGGTGCTGATGATGGGTACCGGCAAGCATAAGAATCTTGATAATCTTATTGAGGCTGCAAAGGGCACAGGCTTTCACCTGGATATTATCGGCTGGCCGTCAAAGGATGAACTGGCCAGGCTGGATAGCTACGGCATAGCGTACAAAGTATATAACCGTCTCTCTGACGATGAGGTTTACCAGCGCTACGTGGCCTGCGATGTCCTGTTCAATGCCTCCTTTTACGAGGGCTTTGGCATGCCCATCATTGAGGCGCAGGCGGTAGGACGCCCGGTGGTTACAAGTAATATTGGTGCCATGCGTGAGGTAGGCGAGGGCTCAGCGCTGCTGGTAGACCCTTCTGATCCCGATGGCATTAAGGCCGCATTGGTATCCCTTACCGACAGAGAATTTTATGATGAGACAGTAGCTAAGGGCTGCGTAAATGCGGCTAGGTACAATTACAGGAAAATTGCGGAGCAGTACTTTGAGGTATATACACAGTTGGCGGGGCAGTAATAAATGTTTTCAGATTTATGAGATTCGTTTTCTGGCAAAATATGATCAGCATTCACCAGCAGGCTTTCCTGCAGGCACTTGCTGCCCGGCCCGGCGCAGATCATGTAATGCTGGTGGCTGAGCATACCCTGGCCCGGTCACGTAAGGATATGGGGTGGGATGTGCCGGTAATAAGCGGGGTGGAAGTGGTCATATCCCCCTCTGCCGATAAGATAGCCGCTATTGTGAACGAATATGCCGATGCCGTGCATATAATGGGCGGCATCAGGGTGGGCAGTATGGTATCTGCTGCTTTTGATGAGTGTATAAAACGAAAGTGTAAGGTTGGTATAATGACCGAGCCTTTTGACGATGCGGGGGCAAAAGGGCTGCTCAGGGGTCTGAAATATCGTTATTATATTTCCCGCTATGCCCGGCACATCAGTTTTGTACTGGCCATAGGCAGGCAGGGGGTACAGCAGTACAGGTCGCTTGGCTTCGATGATAGCCGGTTATTCCCGTGGGCGTATTTTATTGCCGCTGCCCCTGCTTATGTGAGGTCTGCGGCGCCCGCTGGCGACGTAAGAATAATTTATGCAGGAAGGCTGCAGGAGGCAAAAGGTATTTACCGGTTCATGCGGGAGCTCACCGCTGCAGGGTTAACAAATTTCCAAATGGATATTTACGGCGAAGGCCCCGACCAGGAAAAGATACAGCAGCTGGTAGCCGGCGCCGGCCTTGCCGGCAAGGTTACATTTACTCCCTTCATGCCATATGACCGGCTGCTCGAAAGATATGCCGGCTACGACTGGGTTGTATTGCCCAGTGCGCAGAAAGACGGTTGGGGAGTGGTGGTAAGCGAGGGCATGATGCGCGGGCTTAAAGCTGTTTGCAGTAATATATGTGGTGTCAGTCGTGTTATTCAGGAGGGCGTAAATGGTGTCACCTTCGATTGGAGCGTACCCGGCAGTTGCAAAGCTGCCATCGTCAGTATGCTTACGGGGGGTGGGTTTGCCGCAGACACCACTATCGCAGCCTGGGCGGGTGATACATTGAGTGGCGCAGCGGGTGCCGCATATTTTATGAAGATCATGGAATGTGTTAATGGCAACGCTGATAAGCCACCTATGCCCTGGGAAAAGGTAATTGAGCGTTAATGGTAAATAGTGGTTGATGGGTAAAAAGGAATAAGTATTTTTGGACATTCTGCTGCTATGGTGCTGATAGATGCTTTGTTTATCAATAAGGGTGGGGGGGCGGTGCTCCTGCAATACCTCATTGAACGCCTGCTTGCCCATCCGCGCAGAGATGATTTCTTCTTTCTGCTTGATCCCCGGTTTGATAAACCTGCCGCGCTTGACCGCAATTTTGTTATTGTCAACAATAGCATCCGCGATCGTATCAGGTTCTATAAACTCAACAAAGACAATTATACCAAGGTCTTTTGCTTTGCCAATACACCACCGCCGGTAAGGCTAAGGGCGCAGGTGTATACCTATTTTCATAATCAGAAGATACTTGACGCCCCCCGTCACAGGTTCAGAAAAGGTAATTTTTCGCAGTATCTTAAATACCTCGCCGTCAGGCTGTATAACAGCAACACCGGGTATTATATAGTGCAGACACCCCACATGGTCAGGGAACTCACAGGCCTTGGCCTTAAAGACCAGGCGCATTGCCTTACCATTCCCTTCTTCGACGATCGCAAATACCTTCAGGGCCATACGCCATTCAGCCTGCGTGTGCCCGACGAATTTGTTTTCATCAGCAACCCCTCCCCGCAGAAGAACTATCCTTTGCTGCTCGATGCATGGGAATACCTGCTGCAGCATGGTCATACACCGCGCCTGCACGTTACTATTGATGATACTGCGCCGCAGCTATTGGTAAGAATGGAAGAACTCGTCAGCAGGGGCGCGCGTATCAGCAACCATGTCTATCTCGATCCGCGTGAACTATACTTCACCTGCCCTTATCTTATTTTTCCGTCGGTAATGGAAAGTTTCGGCCTCCCGCTCATAGAGGCGGTAGACAGCGGCATGAAGGTGCTTGCTTCAGATATGGATTATGTACACGACGTTATTGTGCCCAGCCTTGTATTCGATCCTTATAGTAAGATATCCGTTGCGCAGGCTGTTCTTACGGCCCTGAGCGGCGATCTGCCCTTCCCCGGCATAAAAACCACCAACCAGGTAGATCGCCTTGTAAGCCTCCTCGCACCCTGATGTTACTCAGTCCTCGGCAGAGTCGCCCGAAAAAAACTTTACAAGGAACAAGATGATGACCCCAAGTATAATGATCCCGATCCAGTTCCAGGTTGCGATTAGAAATACCATTGTGCTCGATTTGTCACAAGATATATAAAACGGCTATTATCTAAAAACACCATCCGTTGTTATTCTTCATCGGTTGGGTCATTTTCATTATTTTTGAGTCTTATTTAATTCATTCGTTATCAATGCTCACCAATACCTGTAGATCTTTTCGCAAGGAGTTGCCGCTCATTTTTGCTTTTCTGTTATTTAGTGCTGTTTGTATTGCCCAAGGCACATGGACACGCCTGGATGCTGCCGCGCCCGACTATAATGCCGGTGTTATGCTGCTGCTCTCAGATGGTACAGTTATTGCCAAGACAACCTCTGGCAGTGCCGATGCTTACGGTAGCCAGTGGAACCGTCTTGCCCCCGATGTTCATGGCAGTTATGTGCATGGCTCGTGGGTGCGCACCGCTACCATGCTCGATTCCCGCCTGTACTTCTCATCCCAGGTACTGCGCAATGGTAATGTGTACGTTGCAGGCGGCGAATATGGTACAGGCCGTACTGCCGCGGAGATATACTATCCCCAGTTCGATGTTTGGGTGTCAGCTCCGCCCTTGCCGGTTCCTGCCGATACCATTTCAGATGCTAATTCTGCCATCCTCGAGGACGGCACGGTATTGCAGGCTGTCGTTTCTTCAGGCGGCTCCGTATCCCACAAAACCTATTTGTACGATCCGGTTAGCAATACTTATACCGTGGGGCCGCCTACTGTAGGTATCGACAACGAATCAGCATGGATGAAGCTGCCGGACAATAGTATCCTGTTCGTGGATATTAATTCCACCAATTCCGAACGTTATATCCCGGCTACCAATACCTGGGTTGCCGACGCTGCAGTGCCACTGGAACTCTATGACCCTTTCGGGTATGAGACAGGCGCTGCCTTCCTGCTGCCCGATGGGCGTGCTTTTTTTATAGGCGCTACCGGCAATACCGCCTACTATACTCCCTCAGGCTCTGTGGCTCCGGGCTCATGGGCATCAGGGCCGCGTGTGCCGGATAGCCTTGGCGCGCCCGATGCCGCTGCGGCTATGATGGTTGATGGCCATATCCTCTGCGCGGTATCCCCCACGCCCATATTCGATTCTGTGTTTCAGCGTCCCATGTCGTTTTATGAGTTTAACTATCTTGCCGATACTTTTATTAAACTCAGTGCGCCTGCTGGTGGCGATACATTATCGGCCCCTGCTTATTTCTCTAACATGGTTTGCCTGCCCGATGGTAATATCCTCTTTGGCTCACAGGGCACAGACCAGTATTACATCTTTACACCGGCAGGCGCGCCCCTTGCTGCCGGCAAGCCTGTTGTAGACAGCATCATAAAAATACAGTGCGATACCTTCATGGCCATTGGCCGGCATTTTAACGGTATTACTGAGGGCGCTTGCTATGGCGATGACTGGCAGATGGCCACCAACTACCCGCTGGTACGCCTTCTTACGGGCGATAGTGTTATTTATGCTACCACGTACAACTGGAATAGCACGGGCGTTATGCGCGGCTCCCGCCCCGATACCACATATTTCGCTCTGCCATCCGGCCTTCCGTTGCAGCCTTTCATGCTGCAGGTTGTGGCAAACGGCAATGCGTCAGCGTCTGTTCCGTTTGCCGGCTGCCTGCCCAATTTGGTAACCCGTGTCGCCCCTGTGGCTGGCTGCTCTGTTTATCCCAATCCTGCTGCCGGGCAGGCTACCGTCGTATTCAGCAGTAAGGCGCCGGGCGCATATACCATCAGGCTCACAGATATGCCGGGCCGTACGGTAAAAGATATCAAGGGATATGCCACCGCTGGCGAAAATACAGTTATGTTGTCCCTTAAGGGTGTGGAAGACGGTGTCTACACCATTTCCATCCGGGGCGACGGGCTGGGGTACAATATGAAGCTTATTGTACAGTAATAGCTGAATTCTCTTATATTTTTCGTTGCGAAAAGCGTGTTTTAATAACATCGATGACGCTAATGCTAATACCTTTGCGGCTTTAGAAAATACAATACGGAAGCAGCACCTTCGCACCATTGTGAGCGATTTTGCTTGTCTGATAATCAATGCGGCAGGGGCAATGGGTTGTGGCTGTCAACATTAATGCTATTGCCATTTTAACTTTTTTTTACCCCTGTTTTAACTTTTTTCTATTCTCTGTCGGCAATAAATTTGACATAGTAATTACAACAAAAAAATTGTAGCAACTATGAAATACAAACTGTTTCCCGTCATTCTTACAGCAGCATTGACTTCTGTACTTACATTCGTAGCCGTATCTCATTTTCAGTCGGGTACGCCTTACTTCCAGGTGGCAGGTGATACTCGCGTAGCGCCTGCCAGGTTTGCAGGCTATAGTGCCAATAATACAGCCACCGCCGGCAGTGTCAGTTTCGAGTCTGCGGCAGAGGCCTCCGTAAAGGCGGTGGTACATATTAAAACCACTACCAACGGCCGGACAGTTGTGGCCAGCAGTAATGATATGTTCAGCAGGCTTTTCGGGCCACAGCAATACTACATACCCCCGCAGCAGGAGGCCGGTTCGGGTGTGGTCATCTCGGCCGATGGATATATTGTTACCAACAACCACGTTGTTGCAAACGGTGATGAGGTAACGGTAACTTTCAATGACCGGTATACCACCAAGGCTAAGGTGGTAGGCGCGGATCCTGCCACAGACATAGCGGTACTGAAAGTAGACGGCAAAAAAAATCTGAGTTACCTGGAGTTTGGCAACTCAGACGATGCCCGGCTGGGCCAGTGGGTGCTGGCTGTGGGTTATCCGCTCACCCTAGATGCTACCGTTACAGCTGGCATTATCAGTGCCAAAGGCCGCTCAATAGGTGTTAATAAACAGTCGGCCTCTGCTATTGAATCGTTTATCCAGACCGATGCGGCAGTTAACCCCGGCAATAGTGGCGGCGCGTTGGTCAATACCAATGGGCAGCTCATAGGTATCAACTCTGCAATAGCATCACCTACGGGTTCGTATGCCGGCTACTCTTACGCTATACCTTCTAATATAGTACGCAAGGCCGTCAACGACCTCATGAAATACGGGTCTGTGCAGCGGGCATACATGGGTGTTGAGTATGTGGACGGCTCTATGGCCACTCCCGAAATGGTAACCAAGTATGGCCTTGATAAAACAGGCGGCGTATTTGTAAGCAGGGTCATACCCAACAGTGGTGCCGCTAAGGCCGGTCTTGAAAAGGGCGACTATATCACACATATCAATGGCCAGCCGGTAAACACACAGAGCGAGGTACAGGGGCAGATAGCCAACTTCAGGCCGGGCGACAATGTAAGTGTTAACTACCTGAGAAATGGTGAGCACCGCACCGCCACCGTACAACTCACCAACCTAAACCTGACTACCGACATTGTAAAAGGTGAGGGGATGGCAAGGCTGCTGGGCGCCACATTCAGGCCGCTAACCAGCGATGAAAAGACTCGTTACAATCTCAGTGGCGGGGTAGTGCTATCAGATGCCGGCAGGGGCACATTTGCACGGCAGACACAAATGCCCAAAGGCTTCATAATCGTCAGTGTCAATAACCAGCTCATCAACTCTATGAGCGACTTTCAGCAGGTAATGGCTACCGCCAATAACTTCCAGATCGGGGGTATTTTTCCCGGCAGGCAGGGCATGTACTACTACGGCCTCAATAATGTAGACGCGCAGGGCGATGAGTAGCAGAGAAGATTATAGCAATGAAAAAGGCATTGAATACTCAATGCCTTTTTTGTTAGTTTACCTTTCGGCTCCCGTTTACTGTGCGCTTTCAGTAAAGTACTTGTGGAAGTAAGGTATGGTCTCTATGCCCTTATAGAAGTTGAACACATCATACTTCTCATTCGGTGAGTGAATGTTATCATTGTCCAGCCCGAAGCCCAGCAGTACCGTTTTCAGTCCCAGCGTTTTTTCAAACAGCGCTACTATCGGTATACTGCCGCCGCCCCTTGTGGGTATGGGGTCTTTGCCAAAGGTGGTTTTAATGGCTTTGGCTGCCGCCATATAGGCAGGGGAGTCGGTGGGGGTTACCACGGGCTCGCCGCCATGGCCCGGTGTTACCTTTACAGTCACGCAGCCGGGCACTATGCTGTTAAAATGTTTTACAAAAAGAGCTGATATCTCATCCGGGCGCTGGTTGGGCACCAGGCGCATGGTTATTTTCGCAAATGCTTTACTCGGCAGTACTGTCTTGGAGCCTTCGCCCTGGTAGCCGCCCCATATACCGTTAAGGTCCAGGGTAGGGCGCACGCCTGTGCGTTCCAGGGTTGTATATCCCTTCTCGCCCCACACCTCGTTTATACCCAGTTCTTTCTTGTACTCCTCCAGGTCAAAGGGCGCCATGTTCAGTTGCTTGCGTTCCTCATCTGTAAGGTCTATTACAGCGTCATAAAAACCGGGTATGGTTATGTGTCCGTTCTCATCGTGCAGTGAGGCCACTAGTTTGCACAGCGTGTTCAGCGGGTTGGCTACCGCGCCGCCATATACGCCACTGTGCAGGTCCCTGTTGGGGCCCGTAACTTCTATTTCCACCGCCGTAAGCCCGCGCAGTCCGCTTTCTATTGATGGGTGCTCCATGCTGATCATAGATGTGTCAGATACCAGCACCACATTTGCCTTCAGCTTTTCTTTGTTGTCCTCCAGGAATTTGCCCAGGTTACCTGATCCTACTTCTTCCTCTCCCTCTATCATGATCTTCACATTGCATGGCTGCGAATTGGTCTTAGCCATCACTTCCAGCGCTTTTATGTGCATGAACATCTGGCCCTTGTCGTCGCAGGCGCCGCGCGCGTATATTTTACCGTCCTTTATCACAGGCTCAAACGGCCCGCTTGTCCACAGGTTCAGCGGGTCGGGTGGCTGCACATCATAGTGCCCGTATACAAGTATGGTAGGCAGCTTCGGGTCTATGATACGTTCGCCATATACTATAGGGTGCCCGGCAGTGGGGCATATTTCGGCTTTATCGCAGCCGGCCTTCAGCAGGTGCTCCTTTACGGCATCGGCGCAGCGGGCCACATCCTGTTTATACTTGCTGTCAGCGCTTACCGAGGGTATGCGCAGCAGTTCTAAAAGTTCTTCAAGAAAACGGTCTTTATTTTGCGATTGATAATCATTCCACACTTGCATATGTATTAAAATTTAGGTCTCAAAAGTAAGCGATTAAGATTGAATTGGGAATTAGTTACTGTTAAATAGATGCTATGCCGGTTATATTCATCTATTGATAATTTTTATTTCATCAATGATCTGCCGGCGCCTAATCAGTGAGCGGCGATTACCATCCGCTCAAAGTCTGCAAACCGGGTATCCAGTTGCGCCTTCATTTTTGCTTTCAGTGCGTCATCGGCAAAGCTATAACTAATGCTGTTATATACGTATTTCTTTATGTCCTGGTAAGACACATCCTTATACCGCGATGCGAGCAGCACGTACTGATCGGTAAGGTTGCTTCTCAGCACACCCGCGTCGTCTGTGCATATCACAATTGGCACTCCAAACCCGCGGTACAGGCTGAAGGGGTGCCGGTCATTTTTTACCTTCAGTATGAACTCATTGCTGTACAGGTTTATCTCTATGGCCGTATTGTTTTTCGCCATGTATTTAAGCAGGTCGTAGCAGTTATTTTCATAGGCCATATCTACTCCATGCCCTATGCGGCTGGCCCCCGCGGTACGAACCGCAGCATTGATGTGCCAGGTCAGTTCTTCGGGCTTTACAATGCCTAATGTCAGCTCACCCGCATGCATTGCGTATTTTACATTCGGATACTTCTCATGGCAGAATTTGAACATGAGCATATGCATCCAGTAGTCGCGCATAGATACTTCATTGTCTTCGGGCGCCACAATGTTTACACCCACTACCAGCGGACTTGTATTGGCCGATTCAAACGACAGTACCAGGTTCTCAAACAGCGTGGCGGGGGGCACTACCCGCGCTACATAGGTCTGGTAGCGTATTGTGAAATCCGAGTCATCCATGTGCAGGCGCGTATGCATGCCGTTGAGTATATTATTGAACGTGTCCACGCATTGATTCCTTGCCAGCGCGGGCATCTGGTCATACATCTGCTGCATCAGCGACAGTACTGCTGCCGTATCGCCGGCTAGTCCCGCATCGGCAAACTTGCTGTTAAAACTCTTGTCTATGCCCTTCAGGCTGTCGGTAGATACACCTTTGAACATGGTCTCTATGTAGGTCACGTGCTCTTTTACAGCCCTTGCCTTCAGCTCCTTCAGTCCCACCTCATACCGCTCCCATGTATTGTTTGCGATCCAGAAGCCATTGAATGTTTCAAAGAACTGCTTGTCTGACGGGTAGCTTACACCATTATAGTCCTTTACAGACCACTTCTGCATCAGCCGTTGTTCAAACGTGGCCAGCAGGTCCAGCGTATCCTTAGGATACCGTGCTATTTTCCTCAGCTGGCTGAACTGGAGGCAGTTGACATTTACTTTAGTGGTGCCTACCGCCAGTGTTACCGTATCTATGTAATAGTTCTGGGCTACCACATAGCTGATGTAAGTCTCGCCATATACAGATCCCGTAAAATGGTTGTGCAGGTCGCCACCCTTGGGCATCTGCCCAAAGAATGCGGTCAGCTCAGCAGTATTGTTCCGTATTTGTTCGAAATACTTGTTTATGTTCCTGTTCTTGCCGCAGTGGCAGCAAGACGACAGGAATACAAGCAGGGTAACCGGCAGGCATAATTTTCTCATGGATGTAGTTTTTAAACAATATTACAATAGTAATAAATAGGCATTAAAAACTACAATTAATTATAATTATCCGGTAATTCCGATGGCTTTAATTGATGTCCAGCAGCTCCACTTCAAATATCAAAGTGCTGTTGGGGCCTATCACCGGGCCTACCTGCCTGTCGCCATAGCCCAGGTGTGGCGGTATGAAAAAGCGCCATTTGCTGCCCGTGCCCATCAGTTGCAGTCCTTCTGTCCAGCCACTGATCACCTGGTTGAGCGGGAATGAAGCCGGCTGTCCTCTTTTTACTGAGCTGTCAAATACGGTGCCGTCTGTAAGTGTACCATGGTAGTGGCAGGTAACTTTGTTATATGCAGTGGGTTTGGGCCCCGTACCTTCGGTTATTACTTCGTATTGCAGGCCGCTGGCAGTCTCGGTCACTCCGGGCTTTTGTATATTGGCCGCCAGGAACTCTTGTCCTGCTTTCAGGTTGGCTTCTGATTTGTCTGATTTCATTTTAAAAAGTTTGTCTGCTAAACTCATGATGACTTTTTTATAAATTTATAGTGCAAAAGTAACATTAAGCCGTAAAAAGCGGAAATACAGGAAATGTTAACAAAAAAAGATCCGGTTTTTACAATTCTGGCATAGAATTTTCTATGGTTATGGTAAAACTGGTTACATGCACAACAGTCATTACTTAGGGTCAGTTATAGCACCGGATCAAAATGCGGAATTCAATATGGTGGCAAATACAATAGAAGAAGCGGAAGATTGCTTTGTAGATGCTAAAGAGCGCCTGCTGGACGTAAATAACTGGAACCGTTATAATCCTATGCAGGGCATTGCCTTTCATCTTACAGACGGCCATGGCAGGTCTGTGAACAGGAAGGCGCACCGCGGCGATCATATCAGGATAGACTTTCCGGGGATGGAAGGCGCCCATACCTGCGCGGTAATAGAGGCCATAGAGTATGACGACTATCCCGACCTGTCTATGGAAACATTTACCCTGCGTATGCGCCCCTGCGCCCATAGCGCAGATACCGACGACGCAGATGAAACAATGCTTGAAGGCAGTATGATCATCGAGCGGAGGGAAAAGCAGGTGTTTACCGCATTCCAGACCCGAAAGGTACCGGAGTTACAGGGTACTGAGGATGGCTTTTGTGGCCTCTATGAGGCCCAGTGGAACAGTATGACCAATAAATTCGCGGCCTGAACGGGAAGGGTATAACAAATAAAAGAAGGATGCATCTGAAATGCATCCTTCTTTGTTTGATGTATACGTTATAACGCTTAGGCCTTTGCGGGCTTGGCAGCGTGGTGTATTTGCTTCTTTTCCTTGATACGCGCAGACTTGCCCTGGCGGTCGCGGAGGTAGAACAGCTTAGCGCGGCGCACGCGGCCTGCTTTGTTCAGTGTTATTGATTCTATGTTTGGCGAGAACAGCGGGAACAAACGCTCCACACCTACTCCGTCAGACATTTTACGAACGGTAAAAGTAGCGGTAAACCCGCGTCCCTGGCGCTTTAATACATCGCCCTTGAACGACTGGATACGCTCTTTATTACCTTCAATGATTTTATAGTTAACCGTTACGTTATCCCCTGCTTTAAATTTGGGATACTCTTTTTTACCGGTAAGTTGCTCGTGTACAAAAGCTACAGCGTCCATTGTTATGATTTTTTCGGATTGCAAAGGTAAGTAAATAATTATCATTTACACAAAAAAATGTGATTTAAAGTATCAACATCAGAATGCGCGATATAAACATATGGATAATGCTAATCATTCAGCAGTTCAGGCCTTCTTTCCTCCGTTCGTTTTAGTGACTGCTCGTGCCGCCAGTCGTCTACTTTCTTAGGGTCGCCGCTGAGCAGTATATCGGGTACCGTCCATCCCCTGAAGTCTGCGGGGCGGGTATATACCGGTGGGGCCAGCAGTCCATCCTGGAAAGAATCGAAGAGGGCGGAGGTCTCATCGTTCAGTACGCCGGGCAGCAGCCGGCCTACGGCGTCTACTACTACCGCCGCCGCCAGTTCGCCGCCGCTCAGCACATAGTCGCCAATAGATATTTCCATAGTTACAAAGTGTTGCCTGATACGGTCGTCTATACCTTTATAGTGCCCGCAGATAATTATTAGGTTTTCTTTTAATGACAAGGTGTTGGCTGTCTTCTGGTCAAACAGCTTTCCATCCGGAGTCATATATATGACCTCGTCATACTTTCGTTCGCTTTGTAATTTTTCTATAAGTATTGCCAATGGCTCGGGCATCATCACCATACCGGCCCCGCCACCAAACTGGTAGTCGTCTACCTGTCCTTGCTTGTATGGGGTATGATCACGCAGGTTGTGAGCGTGTACTTCCAGCAGCCCCCTGTCCCTGGCCCGCTTCATCATAGAGTGGGCAAAAGGGCTTTCCAGCAGCTCTGGTAATACAGTTATGATGTCTATCCTCATTTGTTGTTTCTTGTTCTTAAGTCATTCATTTCCAATATACCACACTCATCACATTACCATGTTTGCCGCATTAACCGGTGTATACTTCCAGCAGCCCGTCGGGTATAGTCACCTCTATTGTCTTTGATCTGATGTTAATGTTGTTTATGGTCTGGTCTATAAGCGGTATCAATACTTCTGAATTTTTGTAAGTAAGCTTTGCAATCCATTGACTACCAGTTTGTAGCACGTCTTCTATTTTACCGATATCGCCTGCTTTTTTATCTATTAAATTAAATCCTATCCATAAAAGGGGCGATTGTTTTTCGAAGCCGGAAAGCAATGACTCATCAGCATAAACATGCTTGGTTACCAATTTTTTAGCTGCTTCTACTTTATCTATATCTTCAACTGTTACCAGGTACTCTTCATCATTAGTGGCCTTGCAGGTAGCTACAAAATAAGGAATATAACTTCCCTTCTGCATTTCTATATGAAGGGCATTTCCTTTCTTCAGCCATTTTGAGCTGCCCACCACGTGAGTAAGTATTAGTGTTCCGTTTAATCCGTGGGTGGCTACTATCTTGCCTATTCTTATCATTGACGCAAAGGTATAATAAAACGCTTCAACCCTTGCTTGCATTTTTTGTGTTATTTGTGCCCAATTGCTTCCGCAGTATGGAAAAATCCATATATTTTTGCGTTATGATCCGACCTGCCTGTCAAGACGATGCTGCTGCAATAGCCGATATATATAATTTTTATGTGCTAAATACGGTTGTTACCTTTGAGGAGGAGCCGGTGAGCGTACCGGAAATGTGGCGGCGAATAGCCGAGGTGCAGCAAAAATTTCCCTGGCTGGTCTACGAGCTGGACGGTAAAGTGGTGGGTTATGCATATGCGGGTATGTGGAAGGTAAGATCGGCATACAGGTTTACGGTGGAGTCCAGTATCTATCTTGCGGCTGGTAATACCGGCCGTGGGATAGGAAGCGCCCTGTACAGGGAACTGATAAACGAGGTGAGTAAGCTGGGTGTGCATGCTATTATAGGTGGTGCCGCTATGCCTAATGATGCTAGTGTGAAATTGCATGAATCACTGGGATTCAAAAAGATAGGGCAATTTATCGAAACAGGTTTTAAGATGGGTAAGTGGGTAGATGTGTGTTATTGGGAGCTTATCCCGGGCAGGCAATAGCGGGGTATCCGCAGCTTATTTAAAAGAACAAAGGCCTTTGGTAAGAATACCGGTAGGCCTTGTTTTTTACTCAAACAAATGAGCTGTAATATCTTATTATCTGAGTTGTATTTTCCTTTTTAAGTTATATTAGTTGTAGTTAACAGTTACCGGCACACCTGTAGAGTTGGTGTAAGTACCTGATGCCTGTGCCGCTGATACGTTGAGGGTGGCGCCTACTGTGAGGGTCTGTGTACCGCCCGAGCTAAGGGTACCTGTAGCCGACGGGCTGCTGGTGAAGGCGTTGACAGTCATGTTGTGTGAAGAACCGTCTGTGATGGTACAGGTAGAAGGCAGCGTGATAGCGTAAGTGTAGCTGGCCTGGCCGCTAACGGTAAATGAAGCCGCAGAAACAGTACCTGTAGTAGCAGGAAGCGTAACACCGCCCGAACCGCCTGTGGTACGTGTACCGGCAGGAGCCAGGATAGCAGTACCAGATACAGTAGCTGATACGGCTACATTACCAAAGTTCAGATCTACTGTCTTAACGATAGTGATGGGGGTGATGATGTTGGCAGAGGCAGAAGCGGTAGCGGTAGCCTGTGCGAAAGAGTTGTTAGTGATAACGATTGCTGCTGCTGCGATTACGAGTGATTTTACGATGTTGTTCATTTTAGTTCGTTTTAATTTGTTTGAGTTATGTTTTTAGTTTTTGTTTGATTGTTTGTTGCAAGGAGTATTGCCAACGGCGTGCCAAAGTTGCAATTAACTGATAATCAATGATTTGAATTTTGGCACGCTAGTGAATTTGTCCACCCAATGGAGGATTTTTCCAAAAAATGGAATGTAATGGGTGAAACGGGTACAATGAATAGTTACTTTCCCTAACATATCCGGAACGACAGTACTTTAAAATGTGCCCCATGCCCCAGAAAATAAAACATTGTCCCATGTTTTTATTGAAAATCAATTACTTATGAAAAAACATTGCCCCATCATTGCCCCATAGAAAATGCTTATGGGGCATCCTGTCTCTTCCTGAAATTGGTAGGGTCCGGGTTAGATAATCCTGATTTGAGTTGACCCCGGGATTGTGATACGCACAAATCCATCGACTTTGCACTGCCCGCAAATAAGCATATTACTCAGCCACTGATAAAGGTAGCCAAGCATTTTGGGTTGATGAAAAAGGGGTTTTATGATACTACGCTTTTCGTCGTTTGATAGACAGTATACTGTCTGTCATAAAAAATAGTTTTCGCTGTGGGTGCGGATTTGAGGGTGAAAAGGACCTTTTTTGAGGGGAATTGCAAAATGGTGTTTTTTGATGATGCGAAAACAAACCATCTTAAAATTATTTTTACTTTAAAGAACCATATACCCAAGCTACTACAGATAATTTACGTCTTAAATATGTGTAGCTTGGTGTAAAACCTTAGAAAATGAAACAAATATTATCGGCGGCTGTTATCCTGTTATTTGCGATACACAATTGCGCGGATGCGCAGATAATTACTACTATAGCAGGCGGCGGAGCGACCGGCCTGGGAGATGGCGGGCCTGCCACTGATGGAAAGTTTGTGACGCCTATAAGTATTGTTTGTGACAGATCAGGCAACTATTACATTACAGACCGCGATACGAACCGTATTCGCAAGGTTGACTCAACAGGTATCATCAGCACGATAGCAGGAACGGGCGTTGCAGGCTTTTCCGGGGATAACGGCCCCTCAACAGCGGCTAAACTACAACTGCCGTATGGTATGACGATGGATGATGCAGGCAATATTTACTTTAGCGATCCGGGTAACGCACGCATTCGTAAAATAGACACTTCAGGTATAATAACTACAATAGCCGGGAATGGCCTGGGTGGATATAACGGAGATAATATGCCGGCAACGGATGCGAAATTAGGTGCTCCCGGTGGGGTTGACATTGATAATGCGGGAAATATTTATTTCTCTGAAAAGGTCAATAACAGGGTAAGAAAAATAGATGTTTCGGGTATTATCACAACTATTGCCGGTACCGGTACAGCCGGCTACAACGGGGACGAGATACCGGCAACAGATGCGCAGTTAAATGAACCCAACTATGTTGCTGTTGACGCAAATGGTAACATCTATGTTGCTGATTATATGAACAACCGTATAAGGAAAATTGATACAAGTGGGATAATGCACACATTTGCCGGTAATGGAATACAGGGTTATGCAGGAGATAACGGACAAGCCACAAAGGCGAGGCTGAACCGGGCAGTAGGCGTTTATGTAGATGTGTATGGGAACGTTTATGTAGGAGATACATATAATAATGTAGTGCGTAAGATAACCACAAATGGCATTATCAGGACCATTGCGGGTAACGGAACAGCAGGCTTCAGTGGAGACAACGGCCCTCCAACAATGGCTCAACTAGTGTTTCCCGTGGGTATCACAACAGACACCGCAGGTAATATATACATAGCAGACGCCGGCAATAATAGAATAAGGTTCATTACCAGTACCCTTGCTATTCCAGAAATAAATAACAAGAATAGTATCCGGATCTATCCAAATCCTTTTACTGAGCATGTTAGCATAAGGATAAACACGGATATTGCAGAAACAGTAAGAATATGGGTGACAAATATGCTTGGACAAAGAATAAAAGAGTTAATAGCACAAACAAATACACAAGTGGATCTAAGCATGGCTATACCCGCAGGCATATATACTATTAATGCACAAACATCAAAAATATGCCTGAGCGAAAAGATAATTGTGAAGTGATGCGCATAGATTATTTCAACAGTTTTTTAACCAAATATACATTTTATGAAACTATACACTACTCGAAATCGTTTGCAATCCTTATTCGTTTTGTTTGGTATTTTCCCACTGGTCGAAGCGTCTCGCTTCGTCATGAATAATGCAAGCGTCTCGCTTGC
>CAZBAP010000007.1:225738-304671 GCA_964489795.1 uncultured Flavipsychrobacter sp. | reverse complement strand
CTTTTAAAACGCCTTTATGCTAATGCATAGAGGCGTTTTTGTTTTGGGGGAGGATCTACCTATACCCGGCAAGCGATCTTTGTTTGAGACAATTTTTGCAATGGGCTTAGCGGACCTCACTATCCAGCGCATTCTGCATAATACGCGCAAACTCCATGCTGTAAGGAGGGTAGAGGAATGTTTTATGGTCACCAGGCACTTCATGAATATTTACTCCTCTTAACGCAAAACTGCCCCAGCCGAGATATTTTGGGTCGTCGACATAGTACAAGCGCTTTTGCACGCGGAACAGTGTAATGCAAATATCTACAGGTGTGAGCAGATATGCGTTGAGCGCATCGCTGTATTTTTTGTATATCTCGGTTTCATAGTCGGTAAAAGTATTCTCGGGTATCACTTCATCGGATGAGCGGATCCTTTGCAATTTCCTTTTCGCTACGATCAACTGATACGAAAACGCTTCTTTAGGATTAGTGATAAAAGACTTGGTGAAAAACGGCACTTTATGGAACTGGCGGTTTATCTTTCTAATGGCCTTGGCCAGTGTACTCCCAACATAGTAATTGTTGCCGGCATAAGTATCAATTATCCCGACAAAACTTATATCCTTACCCATTTCCTTTAATTGCTTAGCAATTTCAAAGGCGAAGAACCCGCCCAGCGAATATCCGGCGATAGCATAAGGCCCGTTCGGGTATACTTTTAAAATATCGGTGATGTAATACTTTGCAATCTCCTCAATAGAAGATGGTATATCTGTTTCATGGTTCAAGCCCAGGGCCTGAATCCCGTATATAGGACGGTCGTCATTAAAATACTCTGTTATCGATTTGAACAACAAAATATTCAGGTCGCCACCATGAATAAGGAAAAGCGGGGTTTTATTGCCGGTTGTCATTATCGGCACCAAAGCATTCCATTTTTTGTCTGCCCCATCACCCGATAACTGTTTAGCTAATTTTTCGATAGTGGGGTTATCAAAAAGCGAAGTTATCGTGAGGCGCTTGCCTGTTCTTTTTTCAATTGCAACCATAACTTTTACAGCCAGGAGCGAGTGCCCCCCAAGCTGGAAGAAGTCATCTGAAGGGCTCAAATCTTCCAGACCTAAAATATCGGCCCATATATCTGTAATAAGCTCTTCATTCTTTGTAAGTACAACACTTTTCCCGGTTTTCTCAGCCAGTCGTTTAAATTGTGGTTTGGGAAGGGCTTTGCGGTCAATCTTTGCATTGGGCGTTAATGGAAAACCGGTTAACGCAACAAAATCTGACGGCACCATATATGCCGGTAAAAAATTGCTGAGCTTTTCTTTCCATTTCCTTACCAGCTCCTCAGGTATATGCAAGGTGTCCTTAGGTAGCGGTGCTCTCGCAAAGTCAAAAATATTTGTACTTGAGGTCTCATTTGATGGATTGGCCGGAACAAGCAGTTGCTGTGAATCGGGAATAAAAACCACGTCGAACAAGCCATCAGTTCCGTCAGTTGTCCAGCGCACATGGGCATTGTAATTTAATTTAGCACCCAACTCCCAGAAAAGCGCCGGAGCAGTACCCGGATCTATGCCTGACATTTCGTTCTTGATTCCGGTCAACAATAGATCAGGTTCGTGGGTGGCCAATAATTGCAGTAACTTATGATCCTGAACAGTTCTGGCATTGACGATGTTTTTTACCTCCACTACAGTTCCCGGATTTGCAACCAAAAGGTGCTCTAATCGTTCTATGGTTCGAATGTCACTCCAACTGGCGGAGGTATCTGCTCTGGTAACAGCAACAGGTGTATTTACATAAAGCCATACATCGTAGTGGTATTTAGTGGCTTCGTACCATAACTTGCCTTTTCTAAGTTGGAAGTCGACACCGGTAATTTGCGGTATAAGTTTTGGTAGCAGGTAAAAGAAAGCAGGATCCGCAACAAACTCTTCTTCTATTCTTACCCTGTTTGCCACTACCGCTTTAAAAGACTTTATTGTTGCCTGGGCCGAAGCGCGCGGATAATGATCCATTGCATGGTACATTTCAAGGGAATTCTTTCCTTGCATGTCACCAATGAAAATGCATCCACCATCTTTTACTGCTTTTGCCGCCTGCTGAATAACGCCTATAAGGTAATTCGCATCGGGGAAATATTGGGCAACACTGTTAAGCACTACCAGGTCAACGGGAATGTGGTCAATTGCGGAAAAATCGTTAGCGGCAGCAACTATTGCCTTTACGTGCTTCCATTTTTCGGGATCGGCCTGCAGCCGTTTATTAAGATTATTGATAGCTGCCGGTGCAAAATCTGTTGCAAGGTAATAGTCTGCGCCCGGCGCCACTTCGAACAATATTTGCCCGGCACCGCTTCCTATTTCGTATATCCTTTTGGCTTTAAGTTCCTTTATTCTTGTTACTGAATTGTGCAGCCACTCTTCTGCCTGCCTTGCCAGCTCTTCGCTGTTATGCAGGTGCTCTATCAGTGTGCCATCTATATCCTGGTCAATTACCGATAATTTTTGCTTATCCTCTGCACCTATCTCATAAAGTGTATCCCATCTGTCTTTCCACAATTGACCATCTGTGCTTTCCGGCTTTTCATTTAATGTTACATATGCGACAAGTCGCTTATCACCCGGGGTATCTTCCCTGGCCAAGACAACCGCCTGCTTAACACGTTCTTGTTTTGAAATGGCGGTTTCAATTTCGCCAAGTTCTATTCTATGCCCTCTTATTTTTACCTGGTGGTCTATCCGGCCCAGGCACAGAATCTCACCTGTATCTGTAATTTTACCCAGGTCGCCTGTTCTGTACAATTTGTTGCCGGTATTCTCAGAATAAATATCCGCAACAAACTTCTCAGCTGTCAGTTCAGGCCGGTTCAAATAACCCGCAGCTACGCCATCGCCTCCTATATATATTTCGCCAGGCCGATTGGCAGGTAATGGGCTGCCTTTTTCATCTAGTATATAAACCTGCGTATTGCCGATAGGGAAGCCTATGGTCAATTGCTTATCATGCGGCCGGATCTGTTTGACTGTTGACCAAATTGTTGTTTCAGTTGGCCCATACATATTCCACAATTCAGATCCGCGGGTTAGCAGGTTGTCTGCTAGTACTTTGGGTAGTGCCTCGCCGCCTGACAATATTTTTATCCGGTCATTTTTTTGCCAGCCCGCATCCAGCAACATTTGCCATGTGGATGGCGTGGCTTGCATTATACTGATATTGTTATGCTCAAGTATGTTTAGGAGCAGGCGGCCATCTCTGACTGTTTCATTATCTGCCAATACAAGCTCTGCGCCGGAAACCAACGGCAGGTATAGCTCGAGCCCGGCTATATCAAATGATATAGACGTTACTGCAAGTAAACGATCTGTATCACTTATGCCTGGAACCGCCTTCATGCTGATAAGGAAGTTAACCAGATTTCTATGGGTAACCTGTACTCCCTTCGGGTTGCCGGTAGAGCCGGACGTGTATAATATATAGGCGAGGTTATGGCCATCAATATTCTTTTCCGGTAATTGTGTTTTGATATTATCAATACCCGGCCATAGATCACTAACAACTATCTCACGACAGTTGGTGTTGAATCTGCCTTTGTACTTACCGGAGGTGAGTAGAAGCTTAGCTGAAGAATCTTCAAGCATGAACTTCACCCGGTCAAAAGGATACTCGGGGTCCAACGGCACGTATACTCCTCCTGATTTTAATACAGCCAGTAAACAAACCAGCATCTCTACCGATCTGTCTAAGGATAAGGCAACAATATCACCTGTCTCAATACCGCATTGACAGAGGTAAGCAGAAAGCTGATCTGCCTTATCATATAATTGTTGGTAAGTAAGGAATTCATTATTAAAACGTACCGCAACCTTGTTTGGATATTGTTTTACGGCATTGGCAAAGAGGGTATTGATAGTATTAGCAAAAGGAATGTCAATTACGGCTCCAATGGCAATGGCGACCTTCTCTTCTTCGTTCCTGGCAAGGGATGCGATGCTTACATCTTTGTTTGTAATTATTTTTTCGAGTATGGTGTGATAAGTATTGTGGAAAGCCTCAATGGTAGCTGCATCAAACAGGTCTGTATTGTATGACCATTCTAATACAATGCCTTCTTTTGAGCCGGTGGCATTGAGGTAGAGTTCAAAGTTTTCATATGCCCTGGGATTACTTACTAGTGTATATTTTAATCCTTCAAAAAACACGCCATTGTCCATTCCCATGTCTATGTTAAACATTACGGGGACTAACGCAATCCTGGATGCATCCCTTGCTATATATAGCTTTTTGATGAGCTCGCCAAAAGTAAGGCGTTGATGGTCGTATGCGTCTAAGACTTCTTTTCTGCGTTTTTTTAAATAGTCGGCAAATGTTATATCAGGGTCAATGTATGTTTTAAGCGGCAACAAGTTTACACAATGACCCACCACATTATTTAAGCCGGAAGCCGCCTGCCCGGAGGCCGGAAGCCCCACCACTATATCGCGCTGATGTGTTTCCCGGTATAAAAAGATTTCAAACGCGGCCAATAAGGTAGTTACCAAACTCGCGCCGGCTTTTACACCAATTGATTTTAATTGGTCTGCCGTCTCTTTTGACAAAGGATGGTCAATGCGATTGCCTTTATAAGACCTGGGGGAGGGCCGCGGCCGGTCGGTAGGCAAGTCTAAAACAGGCGCTCCGTCTTTATAAAGATCAAGCCAGTATTTTTCGGTTTCCTGATATTCGGGTGTTAATTCGAAGTGTGCCTGCGCGGAGGCATAATCGCTTATCTGCGATGCCGGTTCAAGTAATGGGTCCTCGCCTTCAATATTGGCACTGTATAGTTTTCCCAGGTCTTCAAGCATAATGCCTGTAGACCAGCCGTCGCCAATAATGTGATGTTTAATTATGGTGAAATAGTACTCAAGCTCATCTGTCTTATGCAGAAAAACCCTTAACAGCGGGCCCGTATGTAAATTCAGCGGTGTATTCACTTCACGTTGCAGGAACGCGGTAAGCTTGTTTTTTTTCTCAGCTGCGGGTAGACCAGAAATATCTTCCGGTTGTAAGCTCACCGGCATGTCTTTGTATATAATGAGCAGTTCCCCATCCGGGCTTATTGTAGACCGTAGTGCTTCATGGCGCAGCACGAGGCTGTTTACAGCGCTTTTTAATGCTTCAAAATTTAAGTTGCCGGTAATCAGTAATGAAACAGACTCGTTATAAGACATGCCTGCCTCGTTGCCTCCTATAACGCAGGAAAGCCATATTTCTCTTTGCGGTTCATTTGTGAAGGTGATCTTCTCTATTTCGTATGCCCCCGCAAATGGATCAAAGTCTACCGGAATACAATTGTACATCTATCTCAGTTAAATTGAATTAAGCACCTGGAGGTATTTCCCGGGATTATTGTCATCATTAATAAACCATGCAGGGTTACCCTCTTTGTCTTTTCCCAGCTTAGCGCCGGGCACAGGTGGTATATTCAGGTTTTTGTTCTCATCGGCAGCAGGGTGTTTATATTCAGGTATCAGGCCCACCCCTTTCAATTCGGTCAAGCTCTCTTCAAAGCAACGAATAATATTTTGTATATCCTCATTACTATGTGCGGTGGTCAAAAAACAAGGGAAGCCCTCTATAATATGGATTCCTTTATATCGCATAAGGGTGAAAAACAGTTCGAGGTAAGGATATTCTTCCAAAAACCTTATGCGCCAAAGTGAGCCAAACCGTGCAATAAAAATTGGTACTTTTAATTTTCTGCACAGGGCGTTAATTGTGGCTGCGATGTACAGTCCCTTGTCGTTCAGGCTTTCCTGCAGCTTTGGCCCCATTTCCTTAAAGTAACCCAGTGATGCTTTTGCGGCGGCAAGGGCCAGGGGGTGTCTCACAAATGTACCCGCAAAGTAGGTGACACCGGCTTCAGGTATCGAATTGTCGCCGAACTGCCACCATCCGCCGTCAAGCGCATCCATATATTGTTTTTGCCCGGCAATAATGCCTATGGACATACCACCACCCGCTACTTTGCCATAAGTACCTATGTCTGCTTTTATACCAAACATTGCCTGCACGCCGCCCGGATGGAACCTGAACCCTGAAATAACTTCATCGAATATCAGCACAGTTTTGTTGGCTTTAGTGATCCGTCTTAATTTTTTCAGGAACCCTATCGGCTGAAAGTCACACCTACGGCTCTGCACAGGCTCTACTAATACTGCGGCTATTTCGTTTGCGCGTTCTTCTATTATCCGTAATGACTCCTCGCTGCCATACTCAAGTATAAGCATGTTCTGCACGGCTTCCGGCATTATGCCGGGTGCTGCCGGATATGTTTTTAATTTTTTGCTGCCACGGGCGATGACTTCATCGGTAATGCCATGGTATGAGCCGGCAAAGGCTACAATAACGGAGCGGCCGGTAACTGTTCGGGCAATGCGCATAGCTCCCAGCACGGCTTCAGATCCTGTATTGCATAGAGCGGACCGGTCGAAATTTGTGAATTCGCATATCAACTTACATACATCACCTGCCAGCTCATGTTGTGGGCCTATCTCATATCCTTTCTCAACCTGGGCTATCAGTGCATCTTTAAGGAAGTCGGGCTGATAACCCAGCATGTTAGATCCAAAGCCATTTAAGGCATCTATGTATTCATTGTCATCAATATCCCATAAACGGCTCCCCTTTGACCGCTTAACAACAATAGAGTAAACGAGCTCTTTTGTAGCGGGTTTAAATCCTGAAACAACCCTTGGGTCGGCCATGTGGGCCCTGTGCTTTTGGGTGTACGCCTTGCTGCCTTTGGTTTTGTTGTTATATTTTTTTATCAAGTCGGCCAGGTATTTTTGCTGTGATTCATTTAGGGCAGCCGAATGCTTCTCTATGCGAGGCGCGGCCCCAAACGGTTTTTTTATCTCTTGTTGCTCTTCGGGCGTTAACCCCGTTAATAAAGAATTTGCTTGCGTCGTATTCTGTTTGTACGATGGGAAACCTGCACTTGGTTGAGTGATCGGGTCGGGTGGTAGGTTAGTATCTAAATATTTAACCAATGCATCCAAACTACCCAGCTCTTCATTCAGTTGCCTGAAAGTTACCTGAATGGAAAACTGTTTTTTCAACATTAGCGCCACCTGTGTAAGCAACAAAGAGTCAAGCCCAATTTCGATGAAGGCCATTTCGGGCGTAACACCGCTCATGTCAATACCGGACGCATTTTCCAGTATTTCTTTGACCTTATTTATCAACGCCTCTTTCCGTGGAATAACAGCCGTACCTCCGTCATCTTGCACAGGTAGTTGCTCCATAATTTTTGCAGGAGCTGCTGTAACTGCGTAGCCCTGAACAGGTGCGACCCAATAATCCTGTTTGTTAAATGCGTAGGTTGGAATATCGTTTTGTCTTATCCTGGTTTGACCATTATAAAAAGAGTTCCAGTTAGGCTCTGCCCCGTTCAGCCAAAGCTGCCCTAACGCTTTTAAGATTAACTGGTTTGACGGCTGCTCGGTCTCTTCTTTTTCAATTGATGAAATTACGATTATTGGTTTGCCGGCAGCCTGCTGCCGGGTAAGGGTAGAGACTGACTTACCAGGCCCAAGTTCCAGGAATAAGTTGTACGGTCCATCTACTAGTTTTTGTACTGCCTTGCCAAACAGGACAGTTGACCGCAAATGCCTGGCCCAATAGCCCGGATCTGTAGCTTCGCTTGTTTTCATCCATTCGCCTGTTACGCTTGAGACTATAGGAATCAGCGGTTCATTGAGCTTCACCGTCTTTACTACCTCCTCAAAAGGAGTGATCACGGCGTCCATCATATGAGAGTGAAAAGCGTGGCTGGTAGACAAAACCCGGTTTAGGATTCCGTTATCATTTAGCTTTTGGCTTAACTCCTCTACAGATTCATTGGTTCCGGCTACAACGCACAATTGGGGGCTGTTTACTGCCGCTAAAGCTATCTCATCAGATAGATAAGGTTGGATATCTTCAGATGATAGCCTCACAGAAAGCATACTGCCGGATGGCAAGCCTCCCATCATCTTGCCGCGCGCGGCAATAAGTTTAAGTGCGTCCTTTAAGGTAAATACACCGGCAAAATATGCCGAAACAAACTCGCCGATACTATGGCCAACAAATGCTGATGGGAAGATACCCCAGCTTATCCAAAGTTTGCCCAAGGCATACCCGATTGCAAATAATGCAGGTTGACTGTATCCCGTATATTTTATTTTACCCGTTACCTCGTCATTTATCTCCAGTGGATAGATAATGTCCAGGATATTCTCATTTAATTCATCCTTCAATATTTCTGCACACTCATTCATTGCCACCCTGAAGACTTCCTCGGTGTTGTAGAGCGACTTGCCCATGTTTACATACTGGTCGCCCTGCCCCGGAAACATAAAGACGATGTTTTGTGGCTTTTCTTTAAGGTTCTTTGTGCTTATTTGTTCGTTATTGCCAATTTGCGTTATAAAATCACCCGGGCTCGTTGCAACGACAAATCGCCTGTAATTGAAGTCCTCACGGGAGGTATGCAAGGTATATGCAACATCTGCCAGGATAACATCATCCCTTTTGCGAAGATAGTTTGCCAGTTTATGGCCATAATTATCCAGGCTTTTCTCGGCCTTAGCTGACCAGCATATTAATTGAGTCGGGCGTGCAGTGCTGCCCTCTATATGTACACTATCGCCCTCGGTAAGAATAACGTGCGCATTGGTGCCGCCAACGCCGAAGGAGCTGACACCCGCGACCCTCTTTTTGTCCGTATCCCAATTGTTCAATGTTGGGTTTACATAGAATGGGCTGTTTTCAAAATCTATATACGGATTCGGTTTTGTATAATTAATTGATGGGGGTAGCTGTTTGTGGTATAGCGCAAGGCAGGTTTTGATAAATCCTGTTATCCCCGCGGCAGCAGTTAAGTGCCCAAAATTACTTTTCACAGACCCAATGCCGCAATATTGTTTTTGTGGCTGCCTCCCAAAGGCAATATTTAATCCGTCTATTTCTATCGGGTCGCCAAGAGGTGTGGCAGTACCGTGGGTTTCTATATAACTAATGTCGGCCGGGTCAATACCTGCGTCTTCAATGGCCATCCTTATCGCGGTTGCCTGCCCCTCGGCACTCGGCGCTGTAAAACTACCCTTGCCCCCTCCGTCATTACTCAGGCCTATTCCTTTTATTACCGCAAATATTGTATCTCCGTCTTTTATAGCTGCATCCTTATTTTTTAGCAATACCACTCCGGCACCATCGCTGAATACGGTTCCTTTCGCCTCAGCGTCAAAAGGTCTGCAGTGGCCGTCGTTGCTGAGCATGGCGCCTTCTTCATATAAGTGGCCCACATTGGATGGCGCGTTAATTGCCGCTCCTCCTGCCAGCGCCATATCGCATTGGCCATCCCTTATGCTTTGCACAGCCTGTGCTACCGCAACCAGGGAAGTGGAACATGCCGACTGCACATTAACTGCCGGGCCTTTTAAGTCAAGCGCATACGCTACACGACTTGCTACATAGTCTTTGTCGTTTAATGTTATTACCTGGAAGCTGCCCACGTTTTCAACCAATTCTGTGTTTGGCAATACGTTATTGGCGTAGTAGGTATTGATGCGTACACCGGCAAATACACCTATCGTACCATCATATTTGCCGGGCATATATCCCCCCTGCTCCATAGCTTCCCAGGCTATTTCAAGGAAGATACGCTGCTGAGGGTCCATTAATTCGGCATGTTTTGGCGTGATGCCAAAAAAGGCAGCATCGAACCCTTTCGCATCAGATACTACACCACGGGCCTTCACATAGTTTGGGTTGTTCCTCACCCCGTCGGGGATACTGGGGTCTAGTTCATTGTCTTTGAAAAAACTTGTGGTTTCTTCACCATTCTTTAAAATATTCCAAAGAGCTTCTATTGAATCGGCTCCCGGAAACCTGCCCGACATACCTATGACAGCAACATCTGCATTTGCCGTTTTAGAATGTTTGCCGGCTTTCTTGATGATGGATTTTCCCTCTAAAAAAGCGGCCGCGCCTTTTACTGTTGGGTATTGATAAAGTTTAACAACAGGCAGATGGAGCCCGTGGCGCGATTTCAATAGCGCAACTGTTTTTAATGCGAGCAAAGACGTGCCGCCCAGCTCAAAGAAGTTGTCTTCCGTGCCCACACGCGCTACCGATAATACCTCCTTCCATATGTCACATACCTGTGTCTCGGTCTCAGTTTGCGGGGCTACGTACACATTTCCCAGCAGCGTAGATGCGTCGGGGTTCGGCAATGCTTTTTTATCTACCTTACCATTAGGGAAAAACGGAAGTTCGGCGAGAGGTACCAATATCTGTGGCACCATATAGGCCGGTAGCTTTTCCTCCAGGTAGGTAATTATTGCTTTTTTTTCATACCCGGCCGTACAAACCACATAACCTACCAGCCGCTTATCCCCGTTGCTCCCTTCCCTTGCCAGCACAACGCATTGCTTAACGCCGGGGGCTTTTTGCAACACATCTTCAATTTCTCCCAGTTCTATGCGGTAGCCCCGTATTTTTACCTGGTCATCTATCCGGCCTAAAAACTCTATTTCGCCATCCTGTAATTTTCGCACAAGGTCGCCGGTACGGTATAGCCGCGAATTGCTGTCGCTGCTTATATTATTCTTTACAAATCGTTCCGTGGTTAGTTCGGGCCTGTTCAGATAACCACGGGCTACACATGTGCCGCCTATAAATAGCTCGCCAGGTTCCCCGTTCCTTACTTCATTCCCGGCCTCATCCAAAATATAAACCGAAGCATCTGTAAACGTTTTGCCTATAGGTATAGTGTGGCCATATGGCATAGAGTCTTTTATTTCATGCAGCAATTGCCCTACGGTGGTTTCTGTTGGGCCATAGTGGTTTATTAATATGCATTCGCGCGCGGTAGGGGGCAATATGTCTGTTATCATTGACGTGTACAGCGCCTCGCCGCCAAACATCAATATTTTTTTAGGCAATAGTTCTTTGCCGTTTAACGACAATGACTTCCAATGTGAGGGAACAATCTTTAAGCAATCAATGTTATTTGCAGCAAAATACTGATGTATGTATTCTACATTGTTGTAGTCTTCTTTTGAGAAAAGATGTAATTCGCCACCACAAATGACAGAGCCAAACAAATGGGTAATTACAGAATCTGCTGCAAAAGAGACACCCAGCGTAAAAGAGCGGCAGGTATGGTATGGCAGACGCGCAAACAGGCCACTTAGATAGTCGGTTACTGACCTATGCTCAATAAGAACGCCCTTGGGTAGCCCGGTAGATCCTGAGGTATAGATTACATATGCCAGGTCATTTCCGGATACCGCTACATCCGGAAGGCCACGGTCACAATCTTTGATTACCTGCCAATCATTATCTGCCAGGATGATACTTTTTCCCTCTGCAGCAGCTAAGAATGAAGTGGAATGACTATCTGATAGAACTATTTGCGCGGAAGTATCGTTGATCATATACCTGATACGTTCCGCCGGAAATTCTGCGTCTATAGGCACATATGCTGCACCGGCCTTCAAAATGCCCCAGATACCAATTACCATATCCAAAGGTGTGTGGAGGCAGATGGGCACCAGTGCTCCTCTAACAACACCTTTTTTTATAAGGTAATGGGCTAACCGGTTGGATATTTCATCTAATTGCGCGTAGGTGAGTTCAATTTCATTAAACTTCACCGCTAAATTCCCCGGTGTTTCCCTTGCCTGCTTTGAAAAAATATCTATTACCGTATCCTTATCGATCATATCTGAATAGAGGGGTAAAATAATCAACCTTGTCAATACAAGAAATAATTACATTTCACGGGTTTTACCACAAGAGCGTGATCTTGCGACGACCGCTTTCACAATATAAAACACACTTTCCAAAGGGCATAGAAAGTTATTGTCCGTTTTTATGTTGTTGTGGCAATTTATCAACGAATTCTTCGATTGCTATTTTGTCAAGGAAGTTGATAAGAGATTGGTTACATCTATTTATCCTATAGCTTATTTTCTATTTTAATTAGGATAAGCACATTATAAATTTTATTATTGTAAATATAGTGCTTTTGTCAAATGAGATATGCCTTTAACCGCAGCATGTAGTCGCATCACAATTAGTATGTATCCGGTCTTCATAAATCGTTGCGGGTTTATATCACAATCCGGATAACTTTCATTTGCTTTGTATTGTACTTCTAATGGATAACGATCATGAATAATTGGGCAATAGCGATACATGGCGGTGCGGGCACTATTCTTCGCAGTAGCATGACAGCCGCGTTGCAGGCAGAGTATGAGCATGCGCTAAAAGAAGCATTGAGCAAAGGCCGGCATATACTGTCCGCAGGCGGCAGCAGCCTTGATGCTGTTGAGGCTGCTGTGGTGTCATTAGAGGATTTTCCGTTATTCAATGCTGGGAAGGGTGCTGTATTCAATAATAGTGGTGAGCATGAGATGGATGCAGCTATAATGGACGGGCAGACGTTGGAAGCAGGTGCTGTTTGTGGTGTGAGCGGAGTAAAAAACCCGGTAGTGCTGGCCAGGGCGGTCATGCAGCACAGCGGGCACGTGCTGCTTTCGGGTAAAGGCGCGGAAGACTTTGCGAGAAAGCGCAGCCTGCAATTTGAAGACAGCCGATATTTCTATTCAGAAATGCGCTACCGGCAATGGCAGGAGGCGCTGAAGACCGATGCGGTGCAGTTGGACCACACCGACAAAAAGTTTGGGACGGTAGGCGCAGTGGCGCTGGACAAAAATGGCAGCCTGGCAGCTGCTACCAGCACCGGTGGACTTACTAATAAAAAGTTCGGACGTGTAGGTGATAGCCCCATCATTGGGGCAGGAACCTATGCAAACAATAGTACGTGCGCGGTCTCATGCACGGGTGTTGGTGAGCTATTTATACGTAGCGTGGTAGCCTATGACATTTCCTGCCTGATGGAATATAAAGGGATGACGCTAAAGGAGGCATGTGAAACCGTGGTGCAAGGTAAACTTGTAAAGATCGGGGGTGAAGGTGGGTTGGTAGCAATTGACAATAAAGGCAACATAGAAATGCCTTTTAACAGTGAAGGAATGTATAGGGCCTGTATAGACAACAATGGCAATGAAGAGATAAGCATATACAAATGAAATAGGGCTGAGTCGATACCGCAGCCTGTCAATCCTCGTCATTAACGGCTATGCCGGCACCTTCAAACTTGCGCGTTTCAAGGTCATACCGGTCACCATTTGACATCATATGTACGATAATGTTTTCTACAGATATAGGTTTCCCAAAGCCAATGTCTGCTATGTTATTGTATTCTATTTTTTTTCCGTCTATTATTACCACGCTGCCTGAGCCTATCGCCTGCAGAACGTGGCCTTCTGAAACTATTACACCGGTATCTTCGCCCAGGCCAATGCCAATAGCGCCGGGATGGGCAGCCACTGCCTGTGCCAGTCGGTTGAACCGGCCTCTTTTGTCGAAATGCGAATCAATAATTGCATGTTGTATCAAACCAAGGCCGGTAGTGATCTTTACTTCGCCCTTAAGATGCGCAAGGCTGGCATTACCCTCATAAATCATGGAATTACTCATAGCCATAGCGCCGGCACTTGTACCCGCAATAGGAAAGTTTTCATTTTGGTAGCGATACCTGAGCACATCCATGAACTCTGTGCCGCCTAATATGGAGGTCAGCCTTAGCTGGTTGCCGCCCGACAGCATTACACAATTGCATTTCTTAAGCCGTTCAACATATTGAGGGTCTGCAAAATCTTCCCGGTTACGGATACGCATGTGGCCAATATTAGTGCAGCCCAGTTTGCTGAAGGCTTCTATATATGATTGAGCTACTTCGTCGGGTATAGAAGACGCTGTGGTTACAACTTCTACAATTGGTTCCTTGCCATCAATAAGGCTGATAATATTCTTGAGGATGCCTAATTCAAAAAAGTTAAGCCTGTTTCTTTCCAGGATGCCTTTTTCCAGGTCTGTTCCTTTGTCTTCCGCACCACCAACCGCAATTAAATGACCCCGGGGATATGTAGCCAATCTGATCGTTTTGGGATAAAAAATAAACCGCAAAAGTAAAGAAAATCACCCAATGTTCGACCCGCCTGGTATTATTAGGCGCGAAAGGAAGGGAAAACTGTATTTCTGTCAATTTTTATTAACTTAAACGAAAATTACCTTCCGGATGAAAATATTGGATATAAAGGCAATGAGTGGCCCCAACTATTGGAGTGCCAACAGGCATAAGCTTATTGTAATGCTGCTGGATCTTGAGGAAATGGAACAAAGGCCTACCGATAAGATACCCGGCTTCCTGGAGCGACTGACCGCGCTGATGCCTACGCTGCATAGCCACCGTTGTTCGGAAGGTGTTCCCGGGGGATTCTTCATGAGGGTAGAGGAAGGTACATGGATGGGGCATGTGATCGAACATATTGCGCTTGAGCTCCAGACACTTGCAGGCATGGATACAGGTTTCGGACGTACCCGCGAGACAAAAGATAAAGGTATCTATCATGTAGTATTCTCTTACATGGAAGCTAAGGCTGGTATATACACTGCAAAAGCTTCCGTGAAAATAGCGCAGGCATTGATAGATGATGTGCCCTATGATCTGGAGGAAGATATACAGAATCTGCGTGAAATAAGAGAGAACGAGCGTCTTGGGCCCAGCACCGGCTCTATAGTAGAAGAAGCTGCCAGGAGGAAAATACCGTTTATCCGGCTCAACCGGCATTCACTTGTTCAGTTGGGTTATGGGGCCAATCAATGCCGCATTCAGGCTACAGTAGCCAGCACTACCAGCAGTATAGCAGTAGAATTGGCGTGTGACAAAGAAGAAACGAAGAACCTTCTGGAGGCATCGGAGATACCTGTGCCCAGGGGGCGTATCATATATGATGAAGAAGATCTGAAGCACTGTGTTGACAGCCTTGGATATCCGATCGTAACAAAACCAATTAATGGAAATCATGGCAAGGGCGCTACTACCGGTATTCGTACATGGGAAGATGCCGTAGAGGGACTGAAGGCTGCTAAGGTCTACGGCCGTGCAGTCATTTGTGAAAAATTCATTACCGGACGCGACTTCCGCGTACTGGTGATCAACTACAAATTTGTTGCGGCGGCATTGCGGACGCCTGCGGCGGTAACAGGCGATGGGGTGCATACAATACAGCAACTCATTGACATTGTGAATACTGACCCGCGCAGGGGATATGGCCATGAAAAAGTCTTAACCGCAATTAAAGTAGACGGCTTTACGATGGATATGCTCACAAAAAAGGGGTATACTCTGGAAACGGTGATAGCCAAAGGCGAAGAGTTGTGGTTAAAGCCAACCGCAAATCTCAGTACTGGCGGCACGGCAACGGATGTAACCGACTATGTACATCCTACCAACGTGTTTATGTGTGAGCGAATAGCCCGGATCATTGGGTTGAATATCTGTGGTATTGATATTATGGCGGAAGACCTGTCTACGCCTATCACTGAGAACGGAGGTGCTGTATTGGAGGTAAATGCCGCCCCTGGCTTCAGAATGCACCTCGACCCTACCGATGGCCTGCCAAGAAATGTGGCTGAGCCCGTGATAGACATGCTCTATCCCCCGGGGTCAACAGCGCGTATTCCTATCATAGCAGTATCCGGCACTAACGGTAAGACGACAACAACAAGGCTTATAGCACATATAGTAAAGCAAATGGGCTACAAAGTAGGGTACACAACAACCGATGGCGTCTACATACAAAACCAGCTGATGATGAAGGGCGATTGTACCGGGCCGGTATCTGCTGAGTTTGTTTTGCGTGACCCGACGGTAAACTATGCCGTACTGGAATGCGCCCGAGGTGGAATATTGCGTGCCGGGCTGGGCTTTCACAATTGCGATGTAGCGGTGGTTACTAATGTGGCCGAAGATCATATGGGGCTGGGAGGTATTGATACAATAGAAAAGCTGGCAAAAGTCAAGGCTGTGGCTGCCCATACAGTTTTCCAGGAAGGATATGCTATTCTTAATGCAGACGATGACCTCGTATATGATATGCATAAAGACCTGAAATGTAAGGTCGCTTATTTCTCACTGAATGAGAACAGCGGTAGGATAAAACGACATTGTGCCAAAGGTGGCCTCGCTGCTATATACGAGAACGGATATGTAACCATACTTAAAGGGAATTGGAAAATACGTGTGGAAAAAGTAACCAACATACCGCTTACATTTTCGGGTATGGCAGAGTTTAATATTGCAAACACGCTTGCGGCAACCCTTGCTGCATATGTGCAGGACTTCAAAACAGAAGACATCCGGCAGGCATTGCAAACGTTTGTTCCGTCACCGGCACTTACACCGGGCCGTATGAATATTTTCCATTTTCACGACTATTCTGTAATGATAGACTATGCGCATAATACGCATGGGTTTCTGGCCATAGGAAAATTTCTGGCATCGGTAAATGCCTCTGTAAAGGTGGGTATCATAGCCGGTGTAGGGGACCGACGGGATGAGGATATTATATCTCTGGGTGAAGTGTCCGCGAAAATATTCGATGAGATCATCATAAGGCAGGATAAGAACCTGAGAGGCCGCACAGAGCAGGAGATCATAGACCTGATGATGAAGGGAATTCACAATATTGATCCTGAGAAGAAAATAACGATAATACGAAAAGAAAGTGAAGCAATAGACTACGCATTTAAGCATGCTAAAAAAGATAGCTTCATTGTTATTACAAGCGATGTGGTGCCGGACGCCCTTGAGCAGGTGAAAAGTTATAAGGCTAAGGAGGACGGCGCGATTGTGTAAATAGCAATACTGTTGTTATGTATATGGGCTCTTTGTTTGCGCAGTTGGTCGGATAATTGTTAATAAAATTAAAAAATACTCAGGAAAGCACTTTTGCAAAAAAATATTATACCGGAATTCTTAGCATCATTCACCTATGTTATGGTTAATCGACTGAATTTTACACTCCTAAAATGTTTCTTATATCTGTAAGCCTGATGCAATGGTACAGAACATGGAAACATTATCGTTGAAAGTTATGACTGGAAAAATCTAATTTTGCGCCGATGTGGACTAATCTATACAACAAGCTACGATTAACACTTGAGAAGACCAACAACAACAAGTTTACACAAAATATCCTTCAGTCCCTTCCTTTTTGGATCGCGTCACTTATCACAGGGCTCATAGCCGTATTTTACGCAAAACTGTTTGCCTGGGCTGAATCTCATTCGGTTGCTATAGCCCACAAGTCGGGCAAATTGCTTTTTATCATTACCCCGGTTTGTTTTGTGCTAGCCTGGTGGGTAGTAAAGAAATTTGCAAAAAATGCCGCTGGTAGCGGTATTCCCCAGGTGATGGCCGCCATAGAACTGGCTAACCCCCGGCAGAACCAAAGTGTGGACGCTCTGCTGAGCATTAAGACCATAATAGTTAAGATATTGTCCAGTATTGTGATGGTATTTGGTGGCGGTGCCATAGGAAGGGAGGGGCCAACGATACAGATTGCGGGCACCGTGTTTTGGAAGGTGAATCAGTGGCTGCCCAAAAACTGGCCGAAGATTTCGAAAAAAAATATGATCATAACGGGTGCGGCAGCAGGCCTTGCGGCGGCTTTTAATACTCCTCTCGGAGGTATTGTATTTGCAGTTGAAGAATTGGCCCGTACTCACATCAATTATTTTAAGACTGCCGTTTTTACCGCTGTAATTATCGCGGGTCTTACTGCGCAGGGCATCCTGGGTCCATACTTATACCTTGGCTATCCTAAAGTAAGCGACCTCTCTGGTTACATCTTTGTTTATGTGGTAATGGTAGCTATTCTTGCCGGAATGTTTGGTACACTTATGAGTAAGGCGATACTGAAGATCATACAATGGAAAGCAACAATCAAAATAAAGTATTTTGAGGTGTGCTATATTATTTGCATCGCCCTTATAGTTGCGTTTGTTGCGTACTTCATAAATACGAACATAATGTACTCGGGTAAAAACGAGATGTCAGGCCTTCTTTTTACAGACAATAAATATGGAGGTTGGTTGCTGCCTGTCACACGTATCACAGGTCCCATCCTGGCTTTCACATCGGGGGCTGCAGGGGGCATCTTTGCGCCATCACTTAGTGCGGGCGCTTCGGTGGGGTCTCTTATTGCCCAGATATTCTATCTGACCGGCTCCAATGCTAATTTGCTGATACTTTCCGGAATGGTCGCCTTTCTCACCGGGGTAACAAAATCGCCGTTCACATCTGCCATTCTCGTGCTTGAAATGACCGACAGGCACAATGTTATTTTTCATTTAATGCTGGCAGGAATGATTGCAAGTATTATATCTAACATGATAGATAAACGATCGCTTTACAGTCATTTAGAGCAAAGATATCTTGAAGATGTACACAACGATGATACCCTAAAAGTCGCGGATTAACAACCTCGCACCAAGACCCTTAACAAAAGGTTTTATTTTTTTTCGGTACCTTTAAACGAGCAGTTTTTCTATTTCTTTATACAGCGCACATCAGTGGTGCCGCTGATGCCAATAGTATTATAGCTTGGCAGCCCTGCTTACTGCGCCTGTACCATGGTATATGGCCAAAATCACCGTATATGAGTAAACGACTATTTATTATTTCAAACAGGCTCCCCGTCACCATCAACAATTCAATTGAAAACATTGACATATCTATTTCCTCAGGCGGCCTGGTAAGTGCTATCAGCGGATATCTTGAAAATGGAAGCAGCAAGGCTACCAATCAATATGCATCCAGGTATTGGGTAGGCGTTGCCGGCTGCACTGCTCCGGTATGGGAAAAGGCTAAAACCAAGTTGCCGGAAAGTGGATTCAATTATTTGCCCGTTTTTATTAATAAAAAGACATACGAGCAATACTACAACGGCTTTTCTAATTCGGTGATATGGCCCCTCTTTCATTACTTTCCTTCTTATGCCGAGTACAACCAGGCGTATTTTGATAGTTACATGACAGCGAACGAAGCTTTCCTGAATGTAATATTGGAACGTGCAAAACCGGGAGATATAATATGGATACATGACTATCACCTGATGCCGTTAGCGAAAATGATAAGGGATAAAATGCCGGGGATCACTATCGGATTCTTTCTGCATATCCCGTTCCCGTCATATGAGATATTCAGGATCATGCCCACTTCGTGGCAGGAGAATATAGTGCGTGGTCTGTTGGGTGCCGATCTTATAGGGTTTCATACCATTGACTACGCATCGCACTTCCTTACTTCTGCGCAGATGGTGCTGGGAATAGATAACGAAATGCATATAATAAGGCACGAAAACCGGTTAATACGTGTTGATGTGTTTCCTATAAGCATAGACTTCGATAAATTTTACAACAGTTATGACAATAAGGGAGTAGCCGCTATACGCAATACACTAAGGGGCAGCTTCAAGAACCAGAAGATAATATTTTCAGTAGACCGGTTGGACTATACCAAAGGAGTATATAGCAGGTTAAAGGCATTCGGATATTTTCTAAAGCAGTACCCTGAATACAAAAAGAAAGTGGTATTTATCCTCGTAACGGTCCCGTCACGGGATAGTATATCTAAGTATGCCGAGCGGAAGAAGATGATCGATGAGTTTGTAGGCAATTTTAACAGCAGTGTGGGTACGATAGATTGGCAGCCGATAGTTTATCAATACAATAGTCTTGACTTTGACGATCTTATGGCAATGTATACGGTTTGTGATTTAGCCCTGATCACTCCTCTGCGGGATGGAATGAACCTTGTGGCAAAGGAATTTGTAGCCAGCAGGAAAGATAAAAGGGGCGTATTGATACTTAGCGAAATGACGGGTGCGGCACGGGAACTAACTGATGCATTGTCTATAAACCCCAACGACATAGAGGAAATCGCGCAAAAAATAAAACAAGGAATGGAAATGAAAGAAGACGAACAAGCCAAAAGCATTGCAGCCATGCAGAGCAGGATAAAACAATATGATGTTAATGCATGGGCAGATGATTTTCTTACCCAGCTTAGGAAAGTGAAGGAAAAACAGAAGGATTTTGAGATCAAATTCATTGACGAAGAGACAAATACTTTGTTGCTTGAAAAATATGGGAAAGCAAAGAAACGTCTGCTTTTATTGGATTACGACGGTACACTGATATCATTTTCCCCTTTGCCCGAAATGGCTATCCCCCCGGCAAACCTCGTCAACTTGCTCGCGGATCTTGCGGCAGACAGCAGAAATACGGTGTGCGTGATAAGCGGGCGTGATAGCGCAACACTTGATGGGTGGTTTGGACATATTCCAATAAGAATTATCGCTGAGCATGGGGCCAGGTACAAAAAGGAAAACGGGAAATGGGAAAACGAGATAGAGAACAACAGGAAATGGAAGAAACAGGTGTCGGCAATTATGGAGGTCTATGTAAAACGATGTGTGAATTCTTTCATCGAAACAAAAGATTTTTCAGTTGCTTGGCACTACAGAAATGCCAATGCGGAACAAGCAAAGGTGAGGGCTTCAGAGTTATACCTGCAATTGGAAGGTTATATCAATAAATTGGGTTTGCAGGTGATTATGGGCAACAAGGTCATTGAAGTACGCACCAACGGCGTGGATAAAGGAATAGCTACAAAAAAAATGTTGAACAGTGATACGTTTGATTTTATACTATCGTGCGGGGATGACACTACGGATGAAGATATGTTTAGGGGGCTTACCAATGTAGATAACGCATTTACGATTAAGATCGGACAGTTTGCGTCTTTTGCAAAATATAACCTGGAATCGCCACAAATGGTACTTTCGTTGCTTGAAAGGCTACTGCAGGAAACACATAAACATGATACCCCTCAACTTACCGTTTAATGAACAGACATACATACAGTTCAGCCATAATAGGCAACTGTGCCTACATAGCGCACATCAATACGGATACAAATATTTCATGGCTGTGTTTCCCCAGGTTCGATAGTGATTTTGTTTTCGGAGGGGTCCTTGATGCTCAGAAAGGCGGTGAGTTTTCAATTCTGCCTGAAGGTGAATTTACCTCATCACAGTACTACCTGGAAAATACAAATGTAGTAGTCACAGAAATAGAATATGCAGACGGCAAATATCGTGTCACAGATTTCGCGCCCAGGTTCCAGTTGTATGAAAGGTATTACCGGCCTTTGATGCTCATAAGAAAAGTAGAGCCCGTATCCGGTATCCCGAGGGTGAAGATAACCTGCAATCCCGTTGGTGAGTCTGGTTCCCGGCAGTTAAAACCATTAATGGGAAGTAATCATTTGGAATTTACGGGCCTTGATCAACCGCTGCGCCTGACCACTAGTTTTTCACTCAATTACATTCTCAATGGACAGCACCAGGTGCTTAGCGAAACCAAGTACATTGTTATGACCTATGGTCTGCCGCTGGAGGCCCCGCTTGAGATTACCGCCGAAGACTTCTTTAAACGTACTGTTGCATACTGGAGGGGATGGATAAAAACGACAGGCATCAGCAATATGTACCAGCAGCAGGTGATACGATCATCGTTGGCGCTGAAGATACACCAATACGAAGACACAGGCGCTATAATAGCGTCCAGCACAACCAGCCTGCCTGAGATACCCAATGAGGTGCGTAACTGGGATTACCGGTACTGCTGGCTGCGCGATACTTATTATATCCTCAATGCGTTTAACAATATCGGGCACTTTGAAGAGGCGGAGCATTATGCTCACTTCATAGCCAACCTGACCATCAGGGACAATAGTCGTTATGATCCGCTGTACACTATTCTCGGATCCTCCGAAATAACAGAACGCACACTCCCGCTCAAAGGTTATAAAGGCAGTGGGCCGGTGCGAATAGGAAACAAAGCATCGGAGCAGATACAAAATGACAGTTATGGACAGGTTCTATTATCGCTGTTGCCCTTGTACACTGACAGAAGATTTACGTTTGCCGAACGTCATGATTCATCGGAATGGCTGAGGTCGATTCTTGAAAAGATCGAAAAAACCATTGATGAAGCCGACGCGGGCATATGGGAATTCAGGAACACCCTGCAGCACCATTGCTATACAAATCTATTCCAGTGGGCCGGATGCAAGGCTGCCATGAAAATGGCTGGTCATCTTAAAGATGATAAACTTGCCGAAAAGGCGAAAGGGTTACTTCTAAAAGCTGCCACACAGATAGAAGCCTGCTATGACGAGAATAGACAGGTGTACACACAGGCGATAGGCACAAAAAATCTGGACGCAAGCACATTGCAGCTTATTATGATGAATTACCTCGATCCGTTGTCTGATCGGGCTAAGAACCATCTGAAAGCGGTAGAAGCAGAGCTGAGCGCAGATAATGGGTTGTTTTACCGGTACATACACAGTGATGACTTTGGTAAACCAAAAACAACATTTTTATTTACTGCATTCTGGTATGTGGAGGCACTGGCGTGCGTGGGCAGGCTGGATGAAGCTATGGCCCGCTTTGACGAGCTGACGAAGTACGCAAATCATGTAGGTCTCTTTAGTGAGGATATAAGCCCCGAAGACGGAAGTCAATGGGGTAATTTTCCACAGGCATACAGCCATGTGGGCCTGATGAATGCTGCTCATCGGATAGCTAAGAAGTTGGATCGTCCTAATTTTTTCTGATCGGTCAGGTTTAGCCATGGCGGGAGGTTGCACCTGGCTAATTTATTACTTTGTAACCTGTTCCTTCAGCCTTATGATCAACGCCTCAGGGAAGCCCCATGTGGCTAACCGGGGTAAATATTTTTTCGCGGCACTGCGGCTGCTAAAGCCTACGATCTCTACTTTGTAATCTTCGCCATCCTGCACTACACTTACAGGCAATCTGAAAGCCCGCATGATTTTTGTCTTCAGTATGCCTGCTTTGTCTATGTCGGCATATACATCAACAAGTATCGCGTAGCTTCCTTCCTTTCCTATCACTTCAGCGTGCTGTTGCTGTTCATTTGCGGTATCTTTCCGGGGCTCAGAATTTGTTGCGGGGGACTTTAATAGAGTGTCAGGCACATCTTTTGCTTTCGTAGCGGGCTGCTCATCGCCGGTGGCTACATCATGTTTGTCTGTTTCTGATCCGGGTTCATTGTCCTTATGCTGTAATACAAAATCAAGGCCATCAGCAACATCGCCATCCCTGTTTGGTTTTATAATGGCCGGTATAGATGGCGGTACTGACTGGTAATTGAGTCTGTGCAGTTGTCCGGAGTCAAGCCTTACATAATATGAGCCGGGTTGAAGTCCGAGATAACTGAAATATCCATCCGATTCAGAAATTACTTTCGCAACCTGCACCGAGTCATGGTTAAAGATGCAAACGCTGATCTGTCCCTGCCCCTTAGGTTTATCCGAACCTTTTGCTTTTATTGACACCATGCCAGACACTTCGCCTACCACCGTTACAGGCACTTCTATCATCGTGATGTTATTAGGGCTGGCCGTTACATTTATCGTTTTGTTCTTTATCTGCCACGCAATATTGTCAAAACTGTTCCGGTTCAGCTCAATGAAATATTTATAGTAGGCTTCAAGGTCAAGGATGCGTATAACAGTGTCGTCTTCGTCATACAATACGCGTCCGCCATTGATTCGAACCTTCAGGCCGGGTGCCCTTGGCTCCCCAGCGTCTTTTACGCCGTTGCAGTTAAGGTCCAGGAAGGGTAGGATGGCTACGCCGCCCTTGCCCACATTAGACCTGTTGTTCGCGTTCAGATAACGTGACTTGCGGTCATAAATGATACTGCCCGATGCGGCCTCCACTCTGCTATAGGTGTTATTGTTGCCTGCCAGGGCTGAAAACGCGACTCTTGAGAACGAGAAGTCATATCGCAGCCCCACCAGCACATTATAGTTATCGGTATTGAAGAAATCCTGGAAAGACAGGTCGAAATAGCCACCGGTAAAAATATGCTTTTCAAGCATGAACTTAACAAATACCGGCTTTGACTCTTTATAGTCATATTGCAGTTGCGAGGTGAGCAGCATCTTGCCCGGAACAGGAGTGGTGAGACTGGCTATGCTGTACAGATAAGGTAATTTGTCTTTTACAATAGAAGCGTAGGTGCTGAAATTCACGCCTATTTTTTTATAGAAACCCATTATAGACCACTCTGTATTGGTATACTTCGTTTCGGGTACTACAACCTCGTCTACCGTGAGCCGCGTGAACAAGGATAGCTTTTTTGTATGAATGGGCATTGAAACGACAACTTTGCGCTCTTCCAGGTAATTATAGTAAATGGCGGTTTGGCCTTTATTATACTTTGTATAGTCAATGTCGGCCTGTAGCCCTCCGGGCAGGCGGTAACTGAGTATGCCCCGCGACCGCACACCGTAGGTGTATTCACCTGATAGCATCATTCGCTGTGTCAGGCGCACTGACGTATTTAAAAATGGCATTGTGTTGCCCGAAGTAACTGATGATAGATATTCCACACCGCCACCAATGGTTATTGAACGTGTCAGGCCATAATTTGTTCTTACCCTGGAAAACCGGCTGTCCTTATTGTCCTCTACAATACCCCCACTTAAGGAATACTCAAATTCATTCTTTGGCAGAAAATTGAAGGGGATATTAATATATTGCTGGCTGGTTCGCACTTCGCCATAAGGGCCATAAAAACGGAGCTTTACGGCTGTATAGCCATATACCAGTGGTACGTCAAACGAATAAAAGCCCGAAGCATCAGCCTTCATATAATCTACAAGCACTTCGTTAACATACAATTCCACTATCCAGTTGGGTTCTGTAGTGTTGCTCAGGCGATAGGTTCCATAAGAGCTCCTGTTGGTGGTAGGCGCATTGGTAAACTGTATGCCTACCACCGGCGCGTACAATGATGATGTTGCCTGTGTATATATCTTCCCGGCTACTACCTGTCTCAGAGCTGCAAAGTCATTGTTTACATAGCGCCATTGGTAAAACTGAAGCTTTTCATTGAAGTCTTGCTGGCTGTAATAGTTAATAGAAGCATTCGCCTCTCCCCCGGCCAATACCGCGCCCAATCCCAGGTTTAATGTTGTCTGGTCACCTCCTTGCGATTGCTGGGACGACATCACAGCCCAGTCTGCCATGCCAAAATGGAACAGTGGCCGGCTCATTTTTATAGTTGTATCGGCTTTCTGGTCGCCTTTTAGTTTGTTCAGGTTCCGCCGCATCAGTTCCTGCTTCATCTCCCTCATTAAAGGCAGTTCATAGTCCGTACTTAGTGTCACAACCAATCTCCTGAAATAGAACACGCCATCGATCCCAAAAACAGATTTGAAATATTTGAGGTTCATATACAAGCCTGTCTCCGTGCGGATAAGCCCGGCGGGAATGTCGTTTAATTTGCCTTTGTACGAAATGCGGTTGTGCGATTGGTCAATAAAAAATGTGTCCCGCTCGTTCTGAAAGAATCCTTTTACCCATTCAAATGAGGGTGATACTGTATTCTTAATGTGCAAAAAATCCAATACACCTGTAGTTGACAGAAATATCTCGTTATTGGCATAGATGGCAGGCATATCCATACTGCCAATGTTTTTAAACTCCACTGTAACTACTATCTCGTCACCTTCAGGCTGATCATCACCTTTAAACGCGTATCCCGTAAATGGCAAAAGAAAACAAAGTAAAAAGTAGACCGAAGACTTCAGGCAGGTCGTTTTTCGTGTACCAGGGGTATAATTTAAAATCGGATCGGTAATGTTATCTGTCATTCTATGTATTCTTCTTTATTGGGGTATTACTCCTGGAAAAAAGTGATATAAAACGACCCCGTGTAAGAACCCGGCGGACTTGATACCGAACTGCCTACTGTTAATGTTCCGCCTATATTTATTGTATTTGAAGCAGGAGGGTTTGCCGTGGTTACGAATGGCGAAGAAGGGGACGAAGTGCCCACATGTAGTGTTACCGTGCCGCCTGCGCTGCCTGTCAGGGTCACATCAGGCCCGTTAAGCAGGGTGATCTGTGTACCGGGCATGGCAACAATATCAAAGCTGGCTGCTCCATATGCAAACCCCAACCCGGCTAATATAACGCTGCCGGTTGATGTCCGTACGCCGGCTGGGGATACTATCACAGTGCCGCCCGAACTCGTGGCGAAAAAAGCGCCGAAACGAAGCCCCTGCGAGGGGTTCCAAGACACAGATATCGGCCGCGGAGGAGGCTGCTGTGCTTTAGCTCCATGCATGGAAAACAACAAGATCATCAGCCCTGCAATATGTAAAATTCCCCTTTTATAGGTACATGCCCCTTTGATCATAGCTGTTATTCGTTGCCTAAAAATACTTTTTTAGATTGTTTTCCCATAGATGAGTACAATGTAGCAATATAAACACCACTGCTGAGCGTAGTCTTTATCTCGTGATAGCCATTGCCGCTTATTGTCTGCCGCGCTACAACCTGTCCCGCTATATTGGTTACAACCACATTTCCTGTGCCTGAAGTAAGATATACAAAGATGCTGCTGCCTGAAGTATATGCGTTCAGCATGGCATCTGTTCCGGGTATATTGATCTTGTCACTTTTTGATGCCATCAGGAAGAACCTGTTAAGGTGTTTTCCGGCACTAAGCTGCACGCTGTACTGCGGCTCATTTTGCAGGTCCTGGCATTTGCCAAGACGCGTGTCATAAAACCAAAGGTGCATATCTGAAGGTATATTCTCAATATCCTTTGCTTTTAATACAACCATTCCGTCCCTTTCTATATTCAGTCCTAATGGTACCATTATTGAGGAATCGGTCAATGATGGCAAAGCCTGTATAGATAGATTGTGCCCGTCATCCGACACAGAATAAAAACTTGGTACACTCACGTCAGTGTTCATTAGCTTCAGCGCGTCGAGGTCCCCTTCAAAATCGGCTGTTCCCATGTCATCAAAGTAAATAACCGTGGGGTCAGCGTAAACGTCACCGTCGCTATAGCCGGCTGTTAGCCTTATGAGCGGCTTATCAGTTCCGGCGGTGGTACGGAAATAGTGGGGCGTCAACCCGGTTGTGCGGACACTATTGGTAAAAGTCAGCGTCCCTGTTACTGGATAAGAACCGTTTGAAACGTGTACAAAAAAGCCCTGCATTGCCGGAATGATATTATTGGCAATGCCATCGCTGGATACACCGCCTATGTAGGAACTGTAACGACCGTAATACTGGTTGGTATCTCCGTGATTAAAGAAATAGATAGCGTTGTCTATATTGGTTTTCGTCCACCCGCTGGAGGCAGTCCAGTTAATAGGAGATGGATATGGGTTTCCCACAAAATTAAACCCGAGTGTATAAGTATTGTTATGATTGTACAGCGTATATGACATACTTCCGTTGTTCACAACACCAGTAAGCGAAATAGTGGATGCGGAAAAAGAAGATCCAAAATTAGCCGCATAACCTCGCATAGGCTTTATGGTATCAGCTACGGCCGTATCTATAACCCAACCCGCGTAATTCACATTTTCATTATAGCCATAAAAATTAGGAAACGACGCTGAGAGATTAATATATCCCGACAACTGGCTTAACGTGGCCGCCTGGAACGGTGAGCTTATATACCTGTATCCGAAGCTTGAATCAAGGTAGCGCTGCATGGTCACGTTGCCGAGCACCGATCCCGAGCCTGCTCCGTCAATTAACGCGGTTTGTGAAGATGACGACAACAGGGTCAGATAGCCACCAGTATTTAAAGTGCCGTTGCTCTGAAGGATGCTTCTTAGTGTCTGGCCGGCAGTGCTGATCGTAGTGGTGCTGCCAGAACTTATTGTAAGACTGTTGAACGCGTTTGCCGAAGTTCCTCCGATTGTCTGAGAGCCTGATTTATTCATGGTCACTACACCCCCATTATGGGTAAATGTTCCGCTGTTGCTCCAGTTGCCGGCCACCTGCAAAGTAGATGAGGGGGCAGTTACTGTACCTGTCGTAATAGTAAAGTTATTGCCTGCATCTGCCGCGCTCGATCCGAATGACCATGCCCCACCACTTCCGTTGAAGGTCAGGTTATAAAATTTGTTGCTGCCGGTCATCGAGCCCGATAAAGTATTCCCGGTTGATGTCGCGTTCATCACCACCGTGCCGCTATTATTAGTAAATATTCCGCTGTTGCTCCAGTTGCCGGCCACCTGTAATGTAGATGAGGGGGCTGTTACCGTGCCTGCTGTAATGGTGAAGTTATTGTCTACATCAGCCGCGTTCGTTCCGAACGACCATGCGCCGCCACTACCGTTAAAGGTCAGGTTATTAAACTTATTACTGCCGGTCATCGAGCCGGAAAGTGTCTTGCCCGTTGTTGTCGCATTCATAACAACGGTGCCGCTATTATTGGTAAATGTTCCGCTGTTGCTCCAGTTGCCGGCCACTTGTAGCGTAGATGAGGGGGCTGTTACCGTGCCTGCGGTGATGGTAAAGTTGTTACCTGCATCAACAGCGCTCGACCCGAACGACCATGCGCCACCACTTCCGTTAAAGGTCAGGTTGTAAAATTTATTACTGCCGGTCATCGAGCCAGAAAGTGTCTTGCCCGTTGTTGTTGCATTCATAACAACGGTGCCGCTATTATTAGTAAATGTTCCGCTATTGCTCCAGTTGCCGGCCACCTGTAGCGTAGATGAGGGGGCTGTTACCGTGCCTGCGGTAATGGTAAAGTTGTTGCCTACATCAGCCGCGCTCGATCCGAACGACCATGCGCCGCCACTACCGTTAAAGGTCAGATTGTAAAATCTATTACTGCCGGTCATCGATCCGGTGATAGTTTTGCCGGATGTGGTAGCGTTGAAAAGAACGGTGCCGCTACGTGCTGTAAATGTTCCGTTGTTGGTCCAGTTCCCATTTATCGTTAGCTGGTAGTTACTTGACGAAACATCCAGTGTTCCGGCCGATATAGCCAATGATCCTGTAAGCGTTTTTGAATTATTAAGGGTGATAGTTGCGCCAGTCTTGTTTACAGTAACACTGCCTGTCAGCGAAGATGGAAACTCGTTACCCGTTGTTACTGTAGTGGAGTTATTACCCAGGTTTGCATAGGTGAGGTTGATGCCGCTGTATGTTGATGGGGTGGCACTCAGCGTGCCATTGTCGCGTACTACATATGAACCGCTGCTCATCGAAAGGCTTGATCCAATTGTGAAGTTACCGTTTCTGAGATTCAATGTGTCGCCGCTGGCGAAACTGGTGGACTGTGACAGGGTAACACCCGCGCTGTTATTGATCGTAACAGATCCCGGAGCCACTATCGCATTGGGCATATCAGTACCCGTTACCTGCGCAGATGAGCCGTTGAACTCGTAATTAGCGCCACCATCGAAAGTAGAGCCTGTAGCAGTAACGCTCGAATTAATACCTCCTGTATTCGCGGTGATCAATCGTGCGCCGGAATTGATGTAAACACCGCCACCGCCGGTAGATCCACCACTAATATTATAGGTCGAACAATCCAAAGTAGCGCCGGAAACTACTGTCAAATCAGAATGTATAGTCGTGCCGGTGCCTAATGTAAGGTCATCGGTAAGCCGTACATAGGCGCCGGAATTCACCTCGTAAGAACATTCCGTGCTCGACGTAGATCCGGTACTTGTATTGGATAATTGCTGAACAGTCCCGGTGCCGTTGAATACAAAACCCATGGCTGCCGTGCTTGATGATGAAGTATTAATTTTTGCTGATCCGCTTATTGTTAAGTTTCCCTTTACCCCAAAGTAGTTTCCGCTGATCGATCCTTTACCCCATTCTATTATATTTGTGCCTGTTCCGTTAAGGCTTACATCTCCGTTGGCCTGGAAAATAGACACTGCAGATGTGGTGCTGGTCGCAGAGCAGAAATTGATAACTGTACTGCCTGACGAACTTACCGATACATTACCGTTTACATTAAAGGTAGCACTTGCGCTTGCGTTGCTGGCCAGCACTAAGCGGCCATTTGACGACATGTTAAAATCACCCCCTACATTTATCGTAATACTAGTGGAGGATGTTTTATTTACCGTTACCAAACCCGAGCTTATAGTAAAATCTCCCTGTATATTTATCGGGCTAGTGCCTGTTTCAAATGAACTGCTGGTGCTGGTACTTGAATATACTAGGTATCCGTATGTTGCCGCCTGTATTATAAAGCTGTTTGTAGATCCATATTCTACTGTGCTGGTTGCGCCAAGTGTCCCAAGAATGCCTGTATTGTTGTCGCCAATATAAAAGGTGCTTCCGTTTGCTACATTTATGGTGCAGGTAGAGGTTATGTTTACACTGGGCTGCGAAAAATACATCGCAGATGTACCGTTACCTATATTGATGGTTACGCCTGTTGCCAGGGTCCAGTTAGCGCTTATTGATGTGGTAGAGCCGTTGTAGATATTAAACACATCGCCGGAATGGGTGAAGCTGGAAGGGTGAGTTCCGGTCCCGTTTGTATTTACACCCCATTGATTTGTATTCTGTAAAGAGCTTGATCCCGAAATGTTGTAATATACCGTTGCATACGTGCTCATGCTGGCACAGCAAAGAAGTAACGCTGTAAAATATGTTATCTTCTTTATGATCATCATTAAGCTTTTCAAATGTTTAAATAAATAGGTCCGGGCATTATGTGCAGCTATTTTAGCTCTACATCCGCTTCTACGGTCTTCTCTGTTTTATTACCCGTCTGTATGGTGTAGGTTACATGTAGCTTTCCTTTGTTATAGTTTGCACCCTTGTCTGTATCCAGGTCTAAACGCATATGCCTTGCCTGGTTAGGCGTATAGACACCTACACCCTTTACCAGTTTCACCTGGGTCGATTTACCCGATGGAGTGACATGGTCTATTTTGATATCTCCATACACCGACATGTGACCTGTCCTGTTGAATGTAAGGCTAAGCCTGGGCGTGTCTGTTGCCATCACAAAGGAAAGGTCTGATAAATGCACATCGGCATCATTATCACCCACCCTTATAATAACCGGTATAGTTATGCCGAAGATAGGTTTCAGTGAAATCGATATGCCTCCGGTATCTTTGCTTTTCGTAACCTCACCCAGTGGTTTCTCATCAGGTACTGCCCTGAAGTATAAATGCGAGCGATACTCTCCCGGTTCCATCTGGCTCGTTTTCACCAGTTGTATCTTCACTACCTGCGCCTCGTTAGGGGCCAGTGTCACTTTGCGGGGAAAGAAACGCATGTATGGCCCGGCAAAATTTTGCCCCGAATCCGGCACTGTGATCTCTTCAAACCCGCCATCTTCTTTCATTCTTATGTCTACAACAGAAATTGCGTATGTCGCCGAATCCTTACCTACGTTTGCCAGGCTTATTTCCTGCGACTTTTTCGACCCTTCAAATACTACTCTTAAGGGGGATATAAGCAAGTCGCCTTGCGCCATTGACCTTATAGCTGGTAGCATTAGCAATATAAAAGCAACAAATAATTTTATAGCAGCCCGTTTTTTTACAACAGGAGCCTGACATGAAGAAAAATAGTAGCTCATTTATAAGAATTAAATTTAACCAACAATCCAACCATCAGAAGCCAGGGCCTCTAATTGTAATTTACAACAACAGGAATTGCGGTTGCGTTGGTGTAGGCACCGGGCACCTGGGAAGGTGCAATGTTAAGCGTAGCGCCAACCGTAAGATATTGTGTTCCGCCGGAACTTATGTTACCCGTTCCTGATGGCGTACTTGTAAATCCACTTACTGACATTGACGAGGCTCCCGGGCCATTGATCACCACACTTCCCGGCAACGTTATCGCATAGGTAAATCCCGGCGCTCCCGTTATCGTAAATGCAGCCGCTGCCACTGTTCCGGTTGCCGCAGGAAGGGTTACACCCGGGCCTGCGGTTGTACGGGTACCTGCCGGCGCCAGCACTATACTCCCTCCACTTACCGCTGATACCGACGCATTCCCGAAATTCATATCCACATTCTTCACAATGGTTATCGGCACTATCACACTGGCTGCAACACCCGCAGTTGCTGTTGACTGCGCCATTGTGTTTACTTTACCAATAAATACCACCGCTACCGCGATCACAAACCTTAAAAAAATCCGTGTTGTCATTCTTCAGCATTTCATGTTTGAATTGAATGCTACACATTATTTTTTTTATCAAAACTAATGCAAGCATTTTCCGCCCGGAATAAAAAGTTATCCACAGGCGTGGACACAAAAGTACCGAATTTTTTATAAATTGTTAATTGTTAACAAATAAATTAATCAAATTATTTCAATTGTGCAGTGCTGTTTTCTATAAAATTTATGCAATACACGTTTCGTTCAGATTTTTTAATACCTCCCTTATTCTTTCAAGGTCCCGCTCACCTTTTATCACATATCCTACAGCGCCGTTTGCCACTGCTTCTTCAGCTATTTTTTTATCGTTAATTGCTGAAATAACAAGCAAATGGATTTCTGGATTTATCTTTTTTATTTTTTTAATTATTTCAAGGCCGTTGAGCGGCTCCATATTATAATCAAGCAGCACTACATCCGGGTGCATATCAAGTCTGTTTATACAATCAACCCCGTTATCAAAAAGCGTATTGTCTTTATAACCGAGATTCAACAGATACTGGCGATACAGCATCCTGGAAAAGGGGTCGTCATCCACTATAAAAAATTTCATTCTGCTAAGAGTGCCCATTTTTGCCATTTTGATAACCTAGTTACCAAATTTGTGCCAATAATTTATTCGTTTGTTTTTTAGATTGTTATGTATTTTAATAAATTTATATTATTCCAATAAATGGAGAGTTTTTCCAAAAAACGGAATTGAGGGTTAATGATTTGTTTTTGTTTTTGCAACATGAATTTTATGTATATTTGTTCTGAAGATTTTTATTTAAAACTGTACTTTTAAAGAAAATTCCATTTCATGGAACAATTCAGGATATTTATTATTGAAGATGACCCTTGGTACGGCGAAATATTAGAGTACCACCTTTCGCTGAATCCCGATTATGAAATTTACAGGTATACTACCGGCAAAGAATGTCTGGCCAATCTGTCAAAAAGGCCCGGGCTGATCAGCATGGATTACTCCCTGCCTGACACAAACGGGGTAGAACTGCTAAAAAGAATAAAACAGCAAAGCCCCGATACACCGGTTATTGTGATCAGTGGTCAGGAGGATATCAGCACTGCTCTAGACCTTTTGAAAAAAGGAGCTTACGATTATTTCATTAAAGATGATAATACTAAAGAACTCCTCTGGAATGCCATTACCCGTATCAGGGAGCACCAGTCACTGAAAAAGGAAGTGGAAGACCTGAAGGAAGAACTTGGTCAAAAATATGATTTCAACAAAGCAATTAAAGGCAACAGCCCCGCAATGCTGAAAATTTTCTCTCTTCTCGAGAAAGCTTCGCGCACAAATATTAATGTCTCTGTAACCGGCGAAACAGGTACGGGTAAAGAAGTGATAGCGAAAGCAATTCATTACAACTCAGAGCGGAAGAAAAAACCTTTTGTGGCCGTGAATATGGCGGCAATTCCACGAGAACTTATAGAAAGTGAATTGTTTGGCCATGAAAAAGGCGCGTTTACAGGTGCCCTGGCCCGTAAAGTGGGAAAGTTTGAAGAAGCGAATAAGGGAACAATATTCCTTGACGAAATTGCGGAACTTGACCTTAGCCTCCAAAGCAAAATACTCAGGGTGCTTCAGGAAAGGGAATTGGTGCGGGTAGGCGGAAATGAGCACGTAGCGTTGGATGTGAGAATAATAGTCGCAACACACAAAAACCTGCTGGACGAGGTAAAAAAAGGCAACTTCCGTGAAGACCTTTTTTACAGGATAATGGGCTTGCCTGTGGAACTCCCTCCGCTTAGGGAAAGGGGAAATGACATTTTGGTATTGGCTAAGTTTTTCCTCGACGAGTTTTGCAAAAGCAATAAAATGCCCGGCATTTCTTGTTCGCCGGACGCAAAAGACAAGTTGATGAAATACAGGTACCCGGGCAATGTCAGGGAGTTGAAGGCCGTGGTAGAACTTGCCGCTGTAATGTGCGACGGCCAAAGTATAAAAGAGGAAGACCTGCATTTTACCACTTCATCAGCTAACGATCTATCGGTAGCCGACGAAAAAACAATGAAAGAATATACCACCGATATCATAAAGCACTTCCTTAAAAAATACGACAACAATGTGATCAAGGTTGCTGATAAACTGGATATTGGCAAGTCTACTATTTACAAAATGATCCAGAATAATGAATTAACGTTGAATTGAGGTATCTATGACGATCAGGTCACTGCAGGAAGAACTGGAAAAGGAAAGAGCGATATTAAAAGCCGCTAAAGACCGTATTGCGATTCAGAATAAGGAGCTGGAGGAATTGAGAAAGGCAAGTAGTTCCGGTAACGGTCCTGATAGCGCTCTTGCTGATGCGAATACACGCCTTACAGAACTGATCAACAATTTACAAAATGGAGTTTTCGTTGTTGACGAGAACAGAAATGTAGTTATCATCAACGAGCTTTTTTGTCGATTATTTAACATTGATGCTCAGCCCGGTTCGTTGATAGGAACTCATGGTCCTGCAATAACCAATGATATAAAGCATCTTTTTGATGACCCGCAAAAATTTGTCAGTACAACTGAAGAATTTTTTAAGAATAAGCAAACTGTACTGAACCACGAACTGAAAATGAGAAGTGGGCAGATATTCAGCCTTGACTACATTCCCTTTTTCTCAGAAGGCAACTACAGGGGGCATTTATGGAAATATACCGATATAACGAGGAATAAAACGATTGGCGATACGTTTGAGACACAAAGAAAATTTTATGAACAGATACTCAATAATATACCTTCTGATGTAGCTGTCTTTGATTCAGACCATCGATATTTATACGTCAACCCCAAGGCGCTGAGCAATCCTGAACATCGCAAATGGGTGATAGGTAAAACAAACGAAGAGTTTTTTAAACATACAAACAGTTCAATCGAACTGGCTGAAGTCAGGAATAAAGTTTTTAATGAAATAAAGAGGACCAAAAAGCAGCACGAATGGGAAGAGAGCTTCGTTATGCCGGACGGGACTTCGAGGTATCACCTCCGCCGTATGTTCCCGGTGATAGATGAAAAAGGCGAGGTGGAAATTGTCATTGGTTATGGGGTAGATATTACCGAGCGAAAGAGAATAGAAGAGCAGATACTCCAAAGCGAAAAACGATATCGCGAGATATTTAGCTTCAGCCAGGCGTGGATCTGTTCACATGACCTTCAGGGTAAACTATTATCCCTCAACCCTGCCGCATGTAAGATACTTGGGTATGAAGAAAAGAAAATAATCGGCAGAACCATCATCTCTTTTATCCCGGAAAAATTTCAACCCGAATTTGCTGATTCCTACATCGGTAAAATTATGGCTGATGGAAAAGCGGAAGGAATACTGAATATTATCAATAAGGAAGGGAAAAATGTTTACCTCCTCTATCAAAACTACCTTGTAAATGAGAAAGGGGAGGAGCCGTATGTGATCGGTTTTGCTCAGGACATAAGCGAACGTTTGTATGCTGAGGAGGCGCTGAAGAGGAGCGAGGAAAAATACAAAGGGATCATTGAGAATATGAACCTTGGCATGATAGAGCTGGACAGCGATGAGCATATTATTTATGCAAATCAGCGCTTCTGCGCCATGAGCGGATATGAGCCTGCCGAACTGATTGGCAAAACAGCAACTGACCTTTTTCTGCGGGGTACCAGCCTGAAAAGGACACGCACGCAGTTGGCAAAAAACAATTATGGTATTGATACCAATTACGAGCTCACCGTAAAAACAAAAAGCGGGGAGGATAAATGGTGGCTTACAAGCGCCACGCCATTGTATAGCGCTGATGAAAAGGTAAAAGGCACCATCAGCATTCATTTAGATATTACAGATCAGAAAAAAATGGAAGACCAGCTTAAGGTGGCTAAGCTGGTGGCAGACAGGTCTTCAAAGTCGAAGGACATATTCCTTACGAATATGAGTCATGAGATACGCACACCGTTGAATGCGATAATGGGTTTGGGCAAGTTGTTGAGTAAGAGTGACCTCAATGGTCAGCAAAAAAGCTATCTTAATGGTATTGAAAGCGCGTCTGTAAATCTCCTTGGCATAATTAACGACTTGCTTGATTTTTCTAAAATAGAAGCAGGTAAAATAACGCTGGAGCATATCAGCTTCAATCTCGGTACTATATGCTCCCAAGTGATCACCATACTTGGGCATAAGGCGGAAGAAAAAGGGCTTATTCTCACCCATGAGATTGATGAGCGGATCGCTCCGGTGCTTATTGGCGACCCTTTTCGTATCAACCAGATCTTTATGAATATGGTCAGCAACGCCATAAAATTCACTGAGAAAGGCTCTGTTTATCTGAAGGCGTTCCTGATTGACACATCAGATGGTTGGCAAAAGATACTTGTAGTAGTTGAGGACACCGGGGTAGGAATAAAAGAAGAATACCTGGACAGCATTTTCGACAAATTCACCCAGGAAGATGAGACCGTCGTAAGGAAGTTTGGCGGCACAGGGCTGGGTATGAGTATCACCAAGCAGCTGATGGAGCTGATGGGCGGCACTATTACGGTAAACAGTAAGAAGAACGTCGGCACGACCATATCGCTTACTTTCCGGTTCAAGATCGGCACATCAAGGGTATTAGAGAAGAAAAAAACGATAAAGAACGATACAGGTATTATTAGCGGGAAAAGGATATTACTGGTAGAAGACAACAACCTTAACCGACTGCTGGCCTATACTATACTTACAGACTATGGCGCGGTAGTACTTGAAGCCGAAAACGGATTGCAGGCGACAGAGATCATGAAGACGGAAGATTTCGATCTCGTGCTGATGGACATACAAATGCCTGTGATGGATGGCATGCAGGCTACCAGGATCATACGAAAGGAAATTAACAAGTCTGTTCCGATACTTGCGCTTACCGCCAATGCCATAAAAGGAAAAGAGAACCTGTTCCTTGATGCAGGTATGAATGATTTTATTTTCAAGCCATACAATGAGATCAACCTGGTTAATCCCATTTCCAAATGGCTCGGAAAAACTGAACACGATATAGTTACCTCGCCTGAGATCGGGGAACATATAGCGGAGGTGGAAGCCGCTCCGGTAGCTGACGAGAAACTGTATGATCTTAGTAAATTGCTCGCCATCGGCAGGAACGACCCGAATTTCATTAAGAAAATGTTGGGACTTTTTGTTACCGAAACGCCTCCCGGGGTAGAAAAGTTAGTAGAAGGTTATATGTCCGGTGATCTGGAAACAGTTAGATATTTTGCTCATCGCATGAAGCCGTCTATTACCAATTTGGGTATTCTTGGCCTTAAAGACGATATTCTCAAAATAGAATTCATAAAAGAGAAGGGCCCGGAAATGGAGCAATTGGTAGAAAAACTCCAAAATACGATCAATAGAGTCGTAGACCAGATCAGGGTTGAATATCAATTGTAATTGCTTCCCATTCATCTCTTTTGTTCCTCAATCAATAATTAATTTTCCATTTTACGGAAAAGTTGTCCGCTACGTGGACAAATTCATTACTGTGCCAAAAATCAAGTCATTGATTATCAATTAATTACAAATTTGGCACGCCGTTGGTAATACTCCTTGCAACAAACAATCAAACAAAAACTAAAAACATAACTCAAACAAATTAAAACGAACTAAAATGAACAACATCGTAAAATCACTCGTAATCGCAGCAGCAGCAATCGTTATCACTAACAACTCTTTCGCACAGGCTACCGCTACCGCTTCTGCCTCTGCCAACATCATCACCCCCATCACTATCGTTAAGACAGTAGATCTGAACTTTGGTAATGTAGCCGTATCAGCTACTGTATCAGGTACTGCTATTCTGGCTCCTGCCGGTACACGTACCACAGGCGGTTCGGGCGGTGTTACCCTTCCTGCTACTACAGGTACTGTTTCCGCGGCATCATTTACCGTTAGCGGCCAGGCCAGCTACACATACGCTATCACGCTGCCTTCTACCTGCACCATCACAGACGGTTCTTCACACAACATGACCGTTAACAGCTTTACCAGCAGCCCATCAGCTACAGGTACCCTTAGCACAGGCGGTACACAGACGCTGACCGTAGGCGCTACCCTCAACGTATCAGCAGGTCAGGCTTCAGGTACTTACACCAACTCTACAGGTGTACCGGTAACTGTTAACTACAACTAATCAGGAGAAAGATAAAACGCTTATGTAAAACGCCCCTTGCGGGCGTTTTTTTATGTGCTGCTGGGGGTATAATTTCCGGCGTTTCCTGAATTGCAAACCTATTGTTTATCACTTATGGCAGTATTCTCTTTGCTGCCTTATCAGACAGTAAGAACAATAATCCGGCAATAGTGTTATAATCTATTATTATGTAAATGTATTTATATCGAATGTCGTTTAGGTATGATGTACACTTAATTTTAAATGAATTTATTTTTTTAATTAAGCATAAATAGTAATTAAAAAAAATTATTTTTAAGCCAAAATGGAATAAATCATGAAAACAGTACGTATACCTGGAATATTTCTGCTGACAACAATAGCATTGATGGTTTGTAGTACGCACGCCGATGCTCAGAGAAGAAGGAGTGTGTGGGATTTTATGAGAGACAGGCCAATAAACACGATCCGTCAAAATGTAGATGATGCTACCGCATTGATGGCTAGTATAAAACGATTTGTAGCTGTAGCTAAAATGAGCACAGCCGAATTTGATAAGACGGTAGTGGTGCAGAAAGGGGTCACGGGCAAACATTATAGTTATGAGAAGCATAAAGATGATACTACTATAGTGTTGCCCAAAATGAAGAAAGACAAATTTGTGAACCTGAAGTGGAAGCCGGTATATTACTTCAATCGTCAGTTGTTTCCGTCAGAGATCATCAGTATGTCCAGGGTAAGGCAAAAGCAGGAAGGTCGAAAGGATGCGATATGCAGGCCGCTGGGGTTTCGGTTGAAAAGTCCTGCTACTAATATGCCGATAAACTGGGAAATAGAGTGTGTTGGTAAAAAGTATTTCGAAAAAGTAAAGGGATATGCCATATATACAGAAGCAGGTGAGGAATTGGACATAATGCCCGATATATCATGGGATTATGAAGCCCTTGCAAAGCAGGTGTCTGCTACACCTATTACAGTGGTATTCAGAGTGTTTGACGCTGACAAGAACGTGTCTGAAAAATCGGTATCAATGACACTGCGTAGCGTGAATGATTGTATATACCGTTTTCTGGACATGCCCTTGGAAATTCTTTTTGCAGGGTATGTGCAGGAGGATCATCCGGAGGTAGAAAAAATAAAAAAAGAAGCCCTGAAAACCAGGATGATAAAATCTATAGCGGGTACTGCGGCAGGAGAGGCAAATGTACATAAGCAGGTGGCGGCTGTATGGAGGGCATTGCATGACCGGGGTATACAATATAGCTCAGGGACGATCAGTTCTACAAATAATGAGATTGACAGTCTTATCAAATGCCAGTCGGTAAGAACATTTGAAAACTCTCTGAAATATAGCCAGGCCAACTGCGTTGACGGAACTATTGTATTTGCTTCCATATTGCGGAAGATGGAGATATCGCCCGTGCTTATAATTACCAGTGATCATTGCTTTCTTGGGTATTATACAGATCAGAAGAAAACTAAAATAAGCTATCTGGAAACCACCATGCTGGGTGATGATGATATCATATCTGCCAATAAGAACAAGGCGAAAATTAATGACGCATACTGGCAGCAGTTTCAAAAGGCCAGGGATGCGGGTGAACTCGCGTATAAGAAATATAGTGCGGTAGGTGATGTAATAGAAGTGGATATAGACAAAGCAAGGAAATTGATAAGTCCGATTCCTTTCTATACTACCACTGAATAATTTGTTTCCACATCCCTCACCATCTGATGCAAAAGAGACGGCATAACTATTGGCGGTTTTGGCTTACAGTGCTGGCAGTATTTGTTATAAATATTGCTTACAACCGGCTTAATAATACTATCGGGTCAAAGACTTGGTTTTTTAATCCGGAACGTTCCTTTTTTAAGGGGTTCGATTTTACTGATATTTATTATCATTTGCATGACAGGAACGTGACATCGGGTAATGCCGATGAGATCGTGGTAGTAAACGCGCATTGTGCCAACGCCTCAAAAATTTCGGGGCTTATTGACTCCATAAGTTTGTGCAAGCCGGGAGTAATTGGACTAGATTATATGTTCGACGACAATACGGCTTCAGATGACGGTGTTTCCGGCAAGAACTGTCTGTCTGAGGCGTTGGGCATTACGCATAAAGTGGTGGTGGGTTTTGATCTGGATGAAGTAAGAAAAAAAGGCCGGGACCTGGATGACTCATTAGTGCCTGCAACAAAAATATTCGCGGGAAGAAACGCTGTAGGTTATGTGGGGTTCAATTACGGGGCCGGGGTTATCAGGTCGGTATTGCTCAATCAGTATTACGGTCAGCATTTATACAGGTCATTCGGGTTGGCTATTGCTGAAAAATACCTGGGAAAAGAGGATGACAGGATCGTGGCGCTAAGCAATGATACAATGCCCTATATAATAGAGTACATACCTGCCGGCAGTTTTAAGGTACTTAATGGTGACTCAATATTAATGCATCCCCGTGCTTTCGACTCATTACTAGAGGGCAATGTGGTACTGTTGGGGGAGTTTGGCGATTCAGCAGCCAGGTGTGGCAGTAACGACAAACATTTTACTCCGTTCAATGAACAGATGTTCGGCAAGTCATTTCCTGATATGTACGGCATCTTTATTCACGCTAACATTGTTCATTCGGTAATTAGTGGCGCGCATATACGCATATTGCCAGATGCCAGTGTGTATTTTATTACAATGTTACTGTGTCTTCCGTTGCTCGCGGGCTTTATACTGGTGTACAGAAGGGCGCATCTGGTCTATCATATTATAGAGATCATACTGTACGAGCTCTTGCTTTATTGGGCAGTAATGACCTTCAGCGTGTGGGAGTATGGTAGGAGTATCTATATCAATTCTGAGATACCGTATAATATCCTGTCAATTTTACCATTCATGCCCTACTTGGCGCATGGTATAGAACTCCTGCTGAAGAAACTGACCCGGATGAAGTTTAATAGTTATTTAATAAAAAAGGAAAAGCATATTGTGGGTAATAAAAACAGCCAAAATGAGCATTAATTATAAGAATATCATATTATGCATGCTTGTAGTGTGCATATACGCCTGTAGTGTATTTGCTAAAGATCAGGAGTATAAGCTATTGAAGTGTGATAAGGCGGTAACGATTGAACGGAGTTCGGGAACAGTAGATATTATGCCGGGTACAGCTGGAATTGTTTTGGATGCTGCCGATATTATAATCGCAAAGAATGGCACAACTAAGATAGAGATGCAAACACCGGATGGGTATGGGGTGTTTACAATACCCGGTAACCGCCGCTTTAAAACGGGCAAGATAGCGAAGTCAAGCTTTTTTAAATTGTCGGGGCATGATAGCTATTATGATCTGGCAACTGAAATACCTGAATGGTTCATGCGGAATGGAGAAGATAAAGCGACATACTATAAACGTATGGAAACCGGTGGTGTGAAAGTGGGCACCGGACCGAAGAAAAGCAGCTATGATCCCGCGAATCCCTCGGGGCTGGGGCCTGAAGAGAAAATGAGAATAAAAGAGATCAATGATTCCCTTGTGAAAAATGGTGTTACTGATAGTGTTGTATTTTATATTAAGGACGCAATTTTTCTGGAGCGCTCAAAGCAATTATATATGGCTAAGGAAAGCTATGCCAGTGCATTGAATTACGCAATACGTAACAATAAAGATACCGGGGTTATCAGTGTGATCAATCAGCAATTTATCTATAGAACGATTCCGCCCAAAAGTGTGTCTTTCGACGACATGATAAAAAATTAGCGCTTAGATAAAAAGTTTCGTAATGACAATAACCTTTGATTACGAAGAGTGCATTAACGATCTCCAAACGCGATGAGTAAGATCGCAATGATCGATAAAGCCATCCCGATATCACGCAAACGGTTGGTCTTCTCTCGGAATACAAAGATGGCCGTGACAGTAGAGACAACCAGTATGCCAATATTGAGTACCGGAATAGCGGCCGAACTTTGTAGGAAATCGCTGTTGAGCATGCGTATCATAAAATAGATAGAAAAGTAATTGGGGATGCCAAGGCAAATGCCCGCCAGTATGTTTCGCCACTTGATAGTGGTTTTGCGCATCGCCAAGAGAATGATAGTGAAGATAATGCCCATGGTCGCGGCAGTCGCAAAGCAGAAAATAGCGTACAATGCCTGGCTGTCCGGTGATGAAAGGAAATTCGTTTGTACATACTTCATGGACGTATCCAGCAGCCCCCCGCTAAAGAATATCAATATAGGCCAAAGCAGTTTCTGAGGTTTGTTGTCATCGCCCGATACCCTCGTGGTAAGGTATACCGCGGGGAAAGCCAGAATGATACCGGCAACCTTACCCAGGCCCACCCGCTCGTGGTATAATATGACCGAAATGATGGCGGGTATGACCAGGGAAAGCTTGCTGGCAATAATAGTGGTAGTAATGCCATCTACCCTGGTACTGTATGCCAGCAGGTAGAATATTGCAATAAAGCCTGAGCCCATGATCAACGCATATGGAAACCATGTGGCATGTACCGTAGCGGCAGTAAACGGGATCCGGCCGATAAATACCGATCCTGTGACTACGCAAACACAATAGTTGACAACAATGGCTTGCAGCGTGTCTATTTTGTACCTCGGGAAGACCTTGAACAGGGCAGAGATAAAAACATTGAGCGCGATGGTGATCAGCAGGTAAAACATTGTGTAAGATTATAGTTCCAGTCCCTGAACATATTTGTACTCACTGTGTTTGTTTAAATAAACCTGTAATTCATCCACGTTGTTCATTGTAGCAAATGCAAGTTCTTTATCACCTAATGCCGGTGCCGGCAAGCCTTCCCCCATACTCATGGTTCCTGTGAGTATCCTCGCCTCATCCCAAAGGTCTTTTTCAATGAAGCTGCTCAGTAATGCCGGCCCCCCCTCTACTATCACCGAGAGTATATGGGCATCATGCAGCCGGTGCATCACATTGATGAGGACATTGTTGTCGAAAGCCAACTTTCTAAAGTGTACATTGCCGTTGAGTATTTCCTGCTTTTCATTAATGATCCATGTTGCAGCAGTGCGATCAAAAATATGATATGTGTCGGGTACCTGTAGATTACGATCAAGTACAACGCGCAGGGGGTGTAGTCCTTCCCAGTGCCTTGCTGTCAGTTTCGGGTTATCGTTGAGTGCGGTAACGGTGCCCACCATTATTGCGCCCTCTTCTGTGCGCCATTTGTGTACCAGCTTGCGCGTTTCCTCACTTGTAATCTGGAAGCGGATGCGGTTCAGCGGGGCCATAAAGCCATCCTTCGACTGCGCCCATTTAAGAACGATATATGGCAGCTTATGCGCGTGAAAACAAAAGAACCGCCTGTTCACCCATTTCCCTTCATCTTCGCATACGCCTGTTGTTACTTGTATGCCGGCTTCCTTTAATATGGCAATACCCTTACCCCTGGCTTTTTCAAAAGGGTCGGTATTGGCTATTACTACTCTCTTTATTTTTTCCTCAACCAGCCGGTTGGCACAGGGTGGGGTTATGCCCTGGTGCGCGCAAGGCTCAAGGTTCACATACATAGTACTCTCCGGGATCAGGTGTCTGTCGGGTTCTACTACATTTTTAAGGCAGTTTACCTCTGCGTGGTCGCCTCCGTAAAAGTGATGCCATCCTTCTCCTATGATACGGTCGTTATGCACCAGTACAGCGCCTACCATGGGGTTAGGGGCTGTATGCCCTTTTGATCTCTGTGCCAGTTCAAAACATCTTCTTATATAATATTCATCTTCCATTGAGTTAAAAGTAATCAATTTCAAAAACATGAACAGGGGGGTGGCGCGGCGGATTTGAGATTTTAAGGTTATATCTTTATGCGTATGCTTACTTATAACGAGGCATTTTATCAGGCAAAGGAACAGTTGCAGCAATTATATGATCCCGGTGAGGGAGCAGCTATAGTGCATTTATTCCTGGAGTATATAACAGGTTATGGAAAATTAGAACGATTAGACCTGAAAAATAACTTTTTGACACGGCAGCAGCAGGAGTTGTATGATAGTAAGCTGAAGGAGCTGCTACGTGGCACACCGGTACAATATGTTACTAACCGGGCATGGTTTTCGGGCAATGAGTATTTTGTGAACGGATCTGTACTGATACCAAGGCCCGAAACAGAAGAATTGGTGCAATGGATATTAGGGGATATAAAAAATCAGGGGGCAAAAGTTAAAAATATACTTGATATTGGTACAGGAAGCGGTTGTATACCGGTATCACTGAAGTTGGCAATGCCCGAAGCGGAAGTCACTTCTTGCGACATAAGTACCGAGGCACTGGGTGTGGCAAATATTAACGCGGGCAGGCTGAAGGCGCAGGTGAGGCTCATGCAAATTGACTTCCTGGATGCTCAGCAACACAATAATTTGAGTGTGTATGATGTTATTGTGTCCAATCCTCCATATATACCGGCAGAGGAAAAAGCCCGGCTGCACAATAATGTAAAAGACTATGAGCCGGCGCTTGCGTTGTTTGTGCCGGATAATGATGCCCTCGTATTTTACAGGGCCATAGCTGGTTTTGGCAAGGGGCATTTGAGCAGTAACGGCTATATTTATTGCGAATTGGATGCCGGGCATGCCGAAGAATGTAAGGCATTGTTTGAGCAGGCTGGGTATACAAATGTTGAACTAAAAAAAGATATGCATGATAACTGGCGGATGCTGAGGGCCACACTGATATAAATGATACTACATGTCAACAAAAAGGATAGAATATTCGCCGGCATAATAGTGCTGGTGCATGTGGCGTTTTTTTTGATGGCTTGTGGTTTTAAGCGTATTTATATGGGCGACTCATTTGAGTATATCTACGAGGCGCTCAATATAAAACGGTTTTTTTTCTTTTACAGCGGTAACCCCGCTATGCCTATATCGCCCGAATACATGACCCAGCGACAGCCGTTGTACCCGTTATTTCTGCTGGGGGTATATATGTTTGTGGTAAATAATTGGTTGGTGCTGGTACTGCAAAACGCTCTTTCCATTTTTAATATTTACTACTGCAGGATGGTACTGATAAGGATGGGATACCGGCAAAAATACGACTGGTTGTTACTGCTTCTGATAATAGCCTATCCTGCGCAATTTATCAATGCCAATACCATTGCGCCTGATATACTGCTGCAAACATTCGCTTTGCTTTATTTCGGCAGTTTTGTTTTGCTTTTCCAGGCCAGAGAGCTTAGGTATGCCATATATATGAGCCTGGCATTAATAGGCGGTATGATGGTAAAGCCTGTGTTGTATCCATTCGTCGTTCCGCACATAGTTATTTTGGTTGCAGTAGCCGTATATCACAAGGTTTTGTTGCAGCGCACGATAGCAGTGGCCATTATGCCGCTGCTAGCCGTGCTGCTTTATGACTATAGCAATTATACCCGTACCGGTAAATTTCATTTCAGCAGCAACCAGGCATTTAATGCCAGCTACTACTATTATCCGTTTATCAGTAAAAGAGAAGGTGCAGACAGCGCAAACCGTTTTTTGCAGAAGGAGCGAAGAGATTATGCTGCTATACCTGAGTATAAGGATAGGTATGACTATGCCAATGAGCGGGGAGGGGAATTGTTAAAGCAGAATTTCCTGCCATACATGGCGTTTCACTTGCAGAACAGCGCGCGTATATTCATTGAGCCCGGAAAAGCCGAGATGGACCTGTTTACAGGAAAACTGACATATGGAAAGTTATACAACAAGGAGCAAACAGGATTTTACGCCACATGGGAAACGAAGGGGTTAGCCGGAATGAACGAATACGTGCATAACAATCCATCGTTGTTATTTGTAGTCTTGGTGTTTATTTTTAATTGCATCCGGGCCATAGGCTTATTTTGGTTTTTTACAGACCGCAACCAACATCTTTTGGTCCGCTTGTTTGTTCTGGGGTTCGTGGCCTATTTTGCGATAGCCGCAGGGCCTATCGCAAATACCCGATATTTTTTGCCGGTATCGTTAGTAGTCATAGGTTGTGCTGTGCTGGGGTTTATGAGAAAACTAAATAAAACGACAACAGGCGCATGAACGCGGCGCGTAAATATGGTCCGTTTTTTGTTTCGGCATTGCTGATGTATGTAGTGTTGTTCGTTATTTATCCGCATTATCAATACTATATAGATCCCGATGGTACCGCTTACCTTACTATCTCACAGCGTTACGCAAATGGTGATTACCTCAGGGCTATAAACGGTTATTGGAGCCCATGGGCTTGTTGGCTTACCGCATTGCTCATAAAAACAGGTGTCGCTGCAATACCGGCATCTGTATTGGTCAATTCGGCAGCCGCAACCGGTTTTTTGTATATCTCGCAGTCTTTCTTTCTTTGTTTTGCTATAGAGAAGAAATTTCAATGGCTGCTGAATGTTGCCCTTGCCTTGTTTTTATGTTTCGCGGTCTTCTGGCAGTCGTTCGACGATCTGTGGGAGTGCTTCTTTTTGCTGGGTACACTCAGGCTCTTGCTCACCAAAGACTTTGTAAGTAAACCTGCTTTATGGGTGTTATATGGGTTTGTAGGCGCATTGGCTTATTTTGCCAAGGCTTATTCCTTCCCGTTTTTCATACTTAATACAGTCTGCTGCGTTTACTTTCTTTCAGCGGACAATAAGCTGAAGTGGATAAAAATTTCGCTTGCATCAGTTTGCGTTATGATGGTTTTGGCACTGCCGTGGGTATGGCTCTTGCACGGCAAGTACGGTATATGGACCACGTCTGTTGCCGGTACGCTAAATACATCATGGTACCTTGTTGGGCATCCATATTGGAAAGAAGGGATAAATATATTACTGCCGCCTGCATATCCCGATAGCCCGTATTATTGGGAAGACCCATGGTTTGTTAATGGGGCTACGCCGCATTTCTGGAACTCGTGGCATTTGTTTGGCTTGCAGTTTCTGCGCATCGGACTCAACATATGGAAGTTCATTGTAAGCAACCTGCAACTGTCTGTTTTTTTTATAGCTATCGTCGGCTATGCCAAGTGGATGCTTATTTGGCAACGTAAAACTGAGTTGGCGAAGGACATGCGCGTGCTGATGCTTTCCTTTCTCTTATTTACCATTGGCTACTTACTGGTCAACTACGAATCAAGGTATTTATGGTATATGGTACCCCCGGCCATGGTAATTGGTGCGCGCTACATACAACAACTAAAGCAGAAGGAATTGAAAAGAGTATTACCTTTTTTGTTTGCTGTAAGTTTTCTTGTTTACCCTGCGCTGCAAATGAGGTCAATGTATAATGAAGGCAAAGACGAATATGATATGGCCATGCAAATGAAGCATATGGATCTCAAAGGTTCGTATACCGTTTACCCGCAACATGTTTCTGCAAGCAGCATAGAGCGATTGGCCTACTTTTCGGGGATGCAGTATTATAGTATTCCGCTACCAGGAAGCAGGTCTTTCGATGAGGTTTTACGTGATATGAACAGGTATCATGTCAATTACCTCATAAAGTATGGTAATAATTCTGAAGTCAGGCTGCCGGATGGACGTGTCTTGACCGATGTTGCGCATGGCAGCATAAACGGTTTAAGCATATTTTCAGTTAACCCATAGCAGCAGGATTAATATCTTCACTTTAAACTACTGATTTTCGTCACATGACCTTCTGATTTTGGCTTTTTTGAAATACCTTTGCACCCTAAATAAAAAAATAATATCATATGTCGGCAAACAAAATACATGACTTATTGGGCGACAAGGCCGGGTATTACCTCGATCACAAATGTCTTACTATAGACAAATCGTCTATTCATGCCCCTTCACCCTCGCATCTCGATGATGTGTGGACTCAGTCTAACCGCAACGTACAGACCCTTCGCAGCATAAACACTTTAATGAACCATGGCCGCCTTGCGGGTACCGGTTATGTGTCTATCCTCCCTGTAGATCAGGGTATAGAGCATAGCGGCGGTGCGTCTTTTGCGCCTAATCCTATTTATTTCGATCCTGAGAATATTGTAAAGCTGGCTATAGAAGGTGGTTGTAACGCGGTTGCGTCTACCTACGGCGTTCTGGGGGCAGTAGCCCGCAAATATGCGCATAAGATACCTTTCATCGTTAAGGTAAATCACAACGAATTCCTTACCTATCCAAATAAGTTCGACCAGATCATGTTCGGTACTATTAAAGATGCATGGAACCTGGGCGCTGTGGCGGTAGGTGCTACCATCTATTATGGCTCTGAGGAAAGCGCGCGCCAGATAGTAGAAGTGGCCAAAGCTTTTGAATACGCTCACGAGCTGGGTATGGCAACTGTACTTTGGTGTTACCTGCGCAATAGTGGATTTAAGAAAGATGGCGTCGACTACCATGCTGCTGCCGATCTCACCGGTCAGGCAAATCACCTGGGCGTAACAATACAGGCAGATATCATCAAGCAGAAATTACCTACCAACAATGGTGGTTATAATGCTATCAACTTTGGTAAGACCAGCAAGCTGGTATATGAAAAACTGACTACCGATCATCCGATAGATCTTTGCCGTTACCAGGTAGCTAACTGCTACATGGGTCGCGTTGGCCTTATCAATTCAGGTGGTGAGTCTAAAGGTGCAACTGACCTGGCCGAAGCAGTAATGACAGCCGTGGTAAATAAACGCGCCGGCGGTATGGGCCTCATCAGCGGTCGTAAGGCGTTCCAGAAACCAATGAACCAGGGCGTGGAGCTGCTGAATACTATTCAGGACGTTTACAGCGATTCTTCGATCACATTGGCATAAATTCATTAGCAGGATATAACGGGCATAGACGCGATATTGCGTCTATGCTTTTTTAATGCCCATGATCGTGCCAGTGGCCACCCGGGTTGGCCCCGTCAGGAGGCGAGGGCCGGTCCTTATCATCTCCGGTAGGTATAGTCCCCTTAAAATTCCGGATAGTGTAGGTGAGCTGGAACATAAAATATTGCTTCAGCACCTGCGTTACACTGTTCTCAATATATGTTTCTGATACAGTGCGGCTGATGCTCTTGTTCTGGTTGAGTATATCGTAAGCCGAAATGCGGGCTTCAAGCGCGTTTCCTTTCAGGAATTTATATCCTATGTATGCGTTCCATAAGTAAAAGTCCTGGTTGCCTGTGCTGCTGAATGCGGTATAGTAGTTTTCAGATATATTGGTGTTAAAAACAAAATGTTTGAGAAACAGCCAGTTGAATTTAAAAGAGGCGGTATGGTTGTAGTAATTGTTATTTGCCTGCGCCTGTGATGTGTTGTCTACAATATTGTAGTTTCCGTAGTAAGATAAGGTAAAGTCGATTTTTTCACTCACGTTACTGCTCAGTACTATACCCGCAGACGGTACGTAGTTATTGGAATAGTTGCTTAGCCCATTCACCCTGCCCGGTATGCGTGAATAGTTAAATCCTCCGCTGAGGTTCAGATTGCATTTAATGAATTGTGCCGGCAGGCCATAAGTAACAAATGATCTTCCGCTAAAATAACCATCCATATTTTCGGGGCGTGTTATCTGGCTGCCTTGTTTTATTGTGGCAGAGATATGACCGTCAGAGAAGGTAGTATCTTTCCCGGTTGCAATAACCGTGGCATTACCCACATAATCGGTAATATAGTTTGCGTACAGGTTTACGAAGAGATTGTGTGCAGTCTTCGATTTTGTATTGCCATAGCGCACTATAAAAGTATGTTCATAGTCCTGCCTCAGGTCGGCATTGCCGGTCTTTAAAAGTAGCGGGTTGGAGATATCCAGTATGTCCTGCAATTGGGATATGGATGGGGCCTGTGTATTGGTGCGGTACATAACGCGCAGGTTTCTGCCATCTGCGTATCTGTAATTTAAGAAGGCATTGGGCAGGATACTGGTAAAGTTGCGATCAATAGAAAATCCGGTCGGATATGTCTGTTGGCCGTTCAGTGTGGCATATTGGGCATTGGCCCCGAAATGAAAACTTAGCTTGCGGTCACCAATGCGGTAGCTGAGCCCCGCCTTTTGGGCAATATAAGAGCTGTTATATTTATTCGAATAAAGCGAGTCCGGCACTGTGGCTACAGTGTCATATATTTCTTTGTCCGCATTGTTCATTGAGTAGGTTGGGTTGTAATTGACCATCAACTGCCCTTTTTTCCCCACCGGTTCGGTATAGGTCAGGTTCGGGGATATGTTATAGCCGTTGTTGTTAAGGTCGTAACGCTGGTTGTAATTCTGGCTGTGCGGTATGGCCAGTGTGTCATAAAATTGGTTAGATGAGGTGTAGGTACCATCCCCGGTTTTGCCATTCAGGGATGCGTTGATATTGAGTGAAAGAGTGCGGCGCGGTTTCTGAAATTTATGTTGTATCAGCAGGTTGCTGGTAGAGCTGTAACCTGAAGTATTGGCGGTAGTGCTGTTTGTTGTTTCGCTCGTCAGTATATCGGCAATATGGTCGTCAGCAGTCGTGCCGCTCGTGGTCTTGTTCTGTTGAAAGCTGATACCGGGTGTAAAAATGATCGAGTTGAAGGAGTCTATCGTATATTCAAATCGCATGTTAATGCGGTGGTTGTAGTTGTTAGCCTCCGAAAGGTCTGTTTCATGGTATATGTTCGTACTGTCGGTAGTTGACGTGAAGTAATTTCTGTCTAATGCTGCATTGTTGGTATTATCCGTATTATTAAAGAAGTAGCTGCCGCTGACCTTTATCTTTTTGCCCCAGTTGTCGCTGTAGTTAATACCGAATGAATTGGTGTTGGTGATGCCTCCCTGCTGCCCTACAAGGAAGTTGTTTGCTCCGCCGCCATTTCCGCCTCCGCCATGGCTTCCTCCCCGGTTACGACCGCTGTTGTTGCCGGATACGCCCAGTAGGTCTTCTGAACTGAAGTTTTGAAGGTTGATGTTATTAGACATTCCCAGTAGTGATATCCGCTGGTCGCCATGAAAGATATTGAGGTTGCCGCCGGCCTGGTAGCGGTCATCGGTGCCATAGCCCGCGTAAGCCTTCCCGAAGACTCCTTCACTCCTCCCTTTTTTGGTAATGATGTTCATTGTTTTCTGCGCGTTGCCATCATCAAATCCGGTAAAAGAAGATTGGTCACTTAGCTTATCGAAGATCTGGATCTTGTCAATGATTTCGGCAGGCATGTTCTTAAGCGCCAGGGTCGGGTCGGTACCAAAGAATGGCTTGCCGTCTACATACACCTGCTGCACAGACTCGCCATTCACTTTCACACCCGAGTTGTCGGATGTTACACCCGGCATTTTGGTCACAAGGTCTTCAGCGGTGGCGTCGGGGTTTGTTTTGAAAGCTCCGGCGTTGAATTGCGATGTATCCCCGTTTTGCTCTGCACGTATCTGTTTTTCTTTTACCGTTACACCCTTCAGCTCATTGGTTTTTGTTTTCATAGCCAGTGTGCCGGCAGAAACATTCTTGTCTGTTACGGTTACGGTTTTGCTGATGGCGCTATAGCCTATATAGAATAACTTGATGGTGTACTGCCCCCGGCTCATACCCGCCAGTTCAAAATTTCCGTCGGCATCGGTAGTGGTGCCGGTTCTGAGATTGGAGTCCGCAGTGTTAGTGGCAGATACCGTAACACCTATGAGCGCAGAGTTGTCCTGGCCGTCAACTACATGACCTGAAACCGAATAGGATTGCGCGGTGGTAATATAGGGGAGGAGTAATAAGCTGCAAAAAAGTGCCAGCCGTGCGGTCATGTTCATATACGTATAGGTGTAGTTAGACGTTCGATTTTCAATATGGTTTAAGACTGCCCGGTATATATTCCCGTACGCTATAAGTGGCTGATAATGATCATTTTGCGTTGAAGTCGTCAAAATATTTTTTAATAACACTTTCCCTGAACGCAAAGATTTCGTTGAGTTTCCGCTTTACAATAATGCTGTGCATAAAAATACCCAGCCAGCCGAGTGGTAGTGCGTACAGTACCTCATCGGTCATTTTTACACCACCCGCAATAGGCTCAAAAGTATGGGTATGTTCCCAGAAGGCGTATGGGCCCTTCATTTGCTTGTCCATAAACTTGTATGGCGCGTCCACCTGCCTTATTTCAGTTTCCCATTTCATAGGGATATTGAGTAGAGGGCGTAGCTTATAGCATATTTTCATGCCGTTATAGATACGTTTATCCCGCAGGTCTGTGACCGTTCTGAATTTTACTTCCGGCGGGGTGATCTTTTCGAGGTTAGTGGCAAGTGAGAAAAAATCCCACGCCGCCTCTATCGGTACAGGGATCAGGGTCTCGGCGTGAAAGCTGAATATTTTCATGCAGGTGTATTTTCAAGAAGTTGTTCGCGGTGGTCTTTCATGCATATTTTAAACCATTCTGTAAACTGGTCCGGGCGCTCATTCATTTCAGTCTCAAGGCCTGTTCGGTCTATGTATCTCCATGCGGCTACTTCGTCGTTGTGGGGTGAAGGCACAGCATCGGTGATGCCGGTAAATACATGGTCAAATTCATATTCGGTAAGATCATTGTCTAAGTGCGCGCAATAAATAAAGCTGAATTTTTCCTTCAGGGATACTGTTATTCCCATTTCCTCTTCAAGCCGTCGTGTGGCGGCTTCCAGTGTCGTTTCCCCTGGCCGTGGGTGGCTGCAGCAGGTATTGGTCCACAGATTTGCAGAGTGGTATTTACCTTCCGCCCGCTGCTGTAGTAGCAATGCCCCCTTGGTATTAAATACAAACACAGATATGGCCCTGTGCAGCTTTCCCTCGCGGTGGGCCTGCAGTTTTTCCATTTCACCGGTTTCCCTGTCCTGTTCATCCACTAGTACTACATACTCTGTCTTACTCATTGTGTCAAAAGTAACGAATAGCCGACGAACTATGTGATCGTAAAATTCGATTTATATATAGAAAAAGTATGGGACTGGGAGGCGCTATATGCTGGCCTCCCTGTTATATTTCTTCCTGTAGTCTAATGGGGAAAGACCGGTTATTTTCTTGAATATTGTCCGGAATGCCTTGCTGTCTGAGTAACCTACGGCGTACATTACTTCATTTATATTCTCCCGGCTGGTTTCAAGGCTTTTTTTTGCGGCCTCTATTTTCACGCGTTGCAGATATTCCACCGGGGTATTGGCGGTCGCTTTCTTAAACCGGCGTTCAAAGTTTCTCCGGCTGATGAGAAAGAGTCCGGCAAGTTGATCGACCGATATTTTTTTACCTACATTGTGCTCTATATACTCCTGTGCCTTCTTTATGGGTTCGTCCTCATGCCTTTTTTGTCCCACAAAAATATTGAACGGCGATTGACTGGCCCGGTCTATTTCTACTTCCAGCACCTTAGATAGGTAAATAGCAACTTGTCTGCCACAGTGTTTTTCCACCAGGTACAGCATCAGGTTCACAAATGAATATGCGCCGCCGCTGGTATAGATACCCATTTCGTCTGTAATTATTTTGTCTGCCAGTAGGTTCACCTCGGGATACATCTGGCGAAAAATGTCTGATGCCATCCAGTGTGTCGTGCAGCTTTTGCCCTTTAGTAGCCCTGTTGCGGCAAGTAAGAATGCGCCTACGCAAAGACTGGCTACCTCAGCCCCTTGCTTATATTGCTCTGTTATCCACGGCACAAAATCTATGTTTTGTGGCAGGGATTCCGCATGCAATGCCGGGATAATGATGAGGTCAGTTTTCGTTATATCTTTCAGCATTACATCCGGATGAATTGAGAAAAGCCCTTCATGCAATATCGTTTCCTTGCTCAGTCCCACAAGGTGAATATCGTACAGTGGTTTATCACCGTTTTTGATGCGATATTCGTTAGCTGCTACGAGTACCTTAAATGGGCCCACAATACTGCTGAGTACAGAATTTCCCTGTGGCACAAGAATGGATACATGTTTCATATGAAATACTTTGTTGCAAAGCTATTAATTATTCTTGTCGCAATCAACCCCTCATATTGGCGTATTTACACGCTATAGGTCTCATTTTATGACACTATGTTTGCATTTCAAAGTTATCAATCACATTTCTAAACAGCTTAAAACGAAAAACTATGGACGGCAATGTAAACATCATCAACTGGTTCGAAGTATCGGTAAGCGATATCACCAGGGCAAAGAAATTTTACGAAACAATTTTCTCTATCGAGATGCGGGTAATGGATATGATGGGCATGCAGATGGCCTTTTTCCCGGCAGAAAACATGAATGGCAAAGTGTCGGGTGCGCTGGTGCAGGGGCCTATGCATAAACCATCTGCCGATGGCGCAAAATTGTATTTTAATGGAAATCCCGATCTCGACATCGCCCTTGGCAAGGTTGAGGCCGCAGGCGGCAAAGTCACTATGCCTAAAACAAAGATTGGTGACGATATTGGTTATATGGCTTTTTTCATTGACACTGAAGGCAACGGTGTTGCATTACATTCAGGCCCCGATGGCAAATAAAGATCAATGTATGATAGCGCAAACAAAAACACTGAAGTCGCAGTTCGATCTGCACACAAGGCTTTACCTTAATGCCACTGAAGGGGTTACCGACAATGAGGCCGATAGCCGTAATAGCGGGCATTCGAATCACATAAAATGGGTTGCCGGTCATTTACTCACCGCCCGGCTCAATCCTGTAAGCAGGGCCCTGGGCTTGTCTCCCGACGATACTTATGCCGCTCAGTTTGGCCGGGGAGTAGTGCTCGACGAATCAGCCGTTTATCCGCCTATGGAGGAAATACGCAACAAATGGAAAATCGCAGCCGCGGCCATGAGCGAACGCCTGGCAGGCATGTCCGAGGAGACACTTATGGCTGCCTCAAACGCAAAGCTGCCCATAGATGACGATACGGTAAACGGATTTCTTGCTTTTTTTATGTCGCATGAGGCATACCATATTGGTCAGCTCGGCATATTGCGCAAGCTTGCCGGCAAAGAGGCTATGTCGTATAGTTAAATCACACCACGTTAAAAAATAGTAGGGGCGCTTATGTGCCCCTGCTTTTTTTTTAACTAATGCGCTATTTCGCTTTGTCCATTGTCCCGGGTCCTTCATATCGTACAAAGAAAGCGATCCATATTGATCTCGCAAGGCGCTGCAGTAAGGGTTGCAGTACAACCAGCACGGCTATATTCACACCAAGCCACCAGAAAATGCTATTGTCTTTAGTGGATATGCCAAACGCCAGGTACCACAATACAAAACCAACCATCAGCAGCGCTACGGATATGGCGTAACTTACAAATCCGGTACCAAAATAGAATCCTGTCTGTATGTTGAAATCCTGTCCGCATACAGGGCAGTTATCAGGCATGCGCATTGTGGTGCTTAACTTATAAGGGTTGCTATGGGTAAATAATTTTCCGGTGCGGCAGCGCGGGCACCGGTTGTTCAGTACACTCCATGCCAGCCCGGGCGTCTTCTCTGCATTGGTCTCTCTCATAATAGCCTGTTATAAAACGATTTGCAATGCAAAATTAGTTGAGTATCGTCAATAGATGCACTCTTTTTTTCAGGCATAATTTTTTTGGTGTTAAAATTATTAACTGCCTGTTAACCATTCAGGGAGCCGTTTTTAAGACTTCGGATTTTAAACGTAAATTTGAAACATGAGTATCCGTAAACTGGCTTGGCTGTTACCACTGTTCTTTTGCAGCTGTAATAAGCAGGATAATAGCAGCAATAACAACCCGCAGGCCGAATTTATTTTTTCCGTTAAGTATGATTCTGTTTATACAACCTACCCCAACAGTAACATAACCATACCGTTTAATATTGTGGTGACCAGCGGCGACATCCTTCAGAATCCTGTTACTGTATCTGTTTCCGGCCTGCCGTCATCTATTCTTGTCACTCCGTCTACGCAAACAGTTACCGGTATTTCAGGCGGGGCATTTACCCTGGCTGTCGGCAACACTGCGCCGGGTAATGATACGGGAAGTTTTACTATTAGCAGCGCGGCAAAAGGCACACAGGCACACAAGCTTATAATAAAGGTATTGCAACCCATAGATTATGCGCCAAAGCTTGCCGGCACATATAATACCTCATATGATTTTTGCCAGCCCGACAGTTTTTTTAACTATACCTCGGTAGTAACAAATGTTGCCGATACGCCGTATCTGGTAAAGATCAGCAACATAAAAAATATCGGACCTGGGTACAAAGTAAGAGCATGGCTGTCTCTTATGGGGGGCAGTACGGTTACAATTCCTGTGCAGTCTGTTGGGCCTTATACCATATGGGGGGCAGGGACTTTTTTTCATGATATAGCGCCCTATGATACGCTGTATCAGATGGCTATTCACGACACACTTGTAATGGGGATAGACACGCAGTATTGTACGATTCACATACAGCACTAAGTTGTTATACAGTGCCGCTCATTTTTTGAAGCAATACATTTGCCGTTGCCACTATGCCTTCTTCGCGGCCTATGAAACTTAACTGTTCTGTGGTCGTAGCTTTAATAGAAACGTCATTGGGGGATAGGTTAAGTATACCTGCAATAGTGGACCTCATTTCATCCACATACTTTCTGATCTTCGGGGCTTGTAATAATACCGTACTGTCTATGTTCACAAGTGTATAACCTGCCTCCCCTGCAAGCTGGTAACATTTCTGCAGCAGTAGTTTACTGTCTATGCCCTTGTAAGCAGCATCTGTATCCGGGAAGTGCTGGCCTATATCACCGAGGCTTAGTGCCCCCAGCATCGCGTCGCAAATGGCATGCAGCAATACATCAGCGTCAGAATGTCCAAGCGCGCCCTTGGTATGGGGTATAAGAACTCCCCCGAGCCAGAACTCACGGCCTTCAACCAGTTTATGAAAATCTATTCCCTGCCCTATACGATACATAAGATATAAAACCCTTCGAGTGGGCCTCTGTTTGTTATATGATCAGCCCGAATTTTTTTCCTGTTGCTATTGCTTCGTCGTATCCCGCATCGGCATGCCGGATAACACCCATTGCCGGATCGTTAAAGAGTACACGCTTCAGGCGTTCCTCGGCATCCTGTGTGCCGTCAGCTACTATTACCATACCTGCGTGTAGCGAGTATCCCATCCCCACACCCCCGCCATGGTGGAATGACACCCAGCTTGCACCCCCTGCCGTGTTGATCAGTGCGTTGAGTATCGGCCAGTCAGCTACGGCGTCACTGCCGTCCTTCATAGCTTCCGTCTCGCGGTTGGGCGATGCCACAGAGCCGGTATCCAGGTGGTCACGGCCTATGACTATTGGCGCCTTCACTTTACCCGTACGCACCAGTTCATTAAATAATAAACCTGCTTTTTCCCGGTCGCCCATTCCCAGCCAGCAAATACGCGCCGGTAGTCCCTGGAATGCTATCCGCTCACGTGCCATTCCCAGCCAGCGATGAAGGCCCTTATTATCCGGAAACAATTCCATCAGGGCTTTGTCGGTAGTATAAATGTCTTCCGGGTCACCACTCAATGCTACCCACCTGAAAGGGCCCTTGCCCTCACAAAATAATGGGCGGATATATGCCGGCACAAAACCAGGAAAATCGAAAGCGTTGGCTACTCCGCGTTTATCGTGTGCCTGCCCGCGCAGGTTGTTGCCATAGTCGAAAGTGATCGCCCCGCGTTGCTGCAATTCCAGCATTTGCCTTACATGCCGTGCCATGGTGTCTAATGAGCGGCGTTTATACTCCTCCGGGTCAGAAGCGCGAAGTGTATTTGCCTCGGCCACATTTAGTCCTTCAGGGAAGTAGCCTATCAGTTCATCGTGGGCAGAGGTCTGGTCAGTAAGTGTATCGGGTGTGATATGCTTATCGATAAGGCGCTGCAGCAGGTCTACAACATTACAGCATACGCCTATAGATATACGTTCATTGTTTGCTTTAGCTTCAAGAGACCAGGCAATTGCCTCGTCTATATCGGCCGTCCACTTATCCAGGTAGCGGGTTTCAATGCGCTTCTTTATACGCCACTCTTCCATTTCTGCCGCCAGGCATACGCCCTCGTTCATGGTAATGGCCAGTGGCTGGGCGCCTCCCATGCCGCCAAGCCCGGCAGTTACATTCAGTGTGCCTTTCAGCGATCCGTTATAATGCTTGTTGGCCAGTGAGAGGTAGGTTTCATAGGTGCCCTGTACTATTCCTTGCGAGCCTATATATATCCAACTGCCGGCGGTCATCTGGCCATACATCATCAGGCCTTTTGCCTCCAGTTCCCTAAAGTGCTCCCAGTTTGCCCACTTGCCCACAAGGTTCGAATTGGCAATAAGTACCCGTGGGGCGTTCTTATGCGACCGCAATACGCCCACCGGCTTGCCCGATTGTACCATCAGGGTTTCATCTTCATTCAGGTCTTTAAGGCATGCCAGTATTTTATCAAAACTATCCCAGTTGCGGGCTGCTTTACCATTGCCTCCATACACAACAAGGTCTTCGGGGCGTTCTGCCACTTCGGGGTCCAGGTTGTTTTGTATCATACGGTAGGCAGCTTCCGTTACCCAGTTTTTGCAGGTGAGTTGCGTGCCCTTAGGGGCATGTACAACTCGTTTATTTGTTGAGTCTGACATTCTGTTTTTTCATTTCTGGAGCAAGGCTCAATTCTGTAATGAGCTGTTTAAACTGTGGTCCTGATCGTACGCAAGTTCGTTTAACGCAAAACTACTGCTGCGTTGCCTCATCATTAATACTGTTATTCAGGGTCACTGCCCTCATGGGCAGCTATATCCGCAATACAAAGGGCCTTAGGCAAGCTGTTTAATGGCTTCTATCAGTTTACGTTCTGCTTCGGCATGGTTTACATCATGTTTCACAAAAGTTTTGCCCGTCACTACCTCAAACAGCTCTATGTAGCGCTCTGATATCTGGCCTATTACTTCTTCCGTCATTTCAGGCACTGTTTGTCCCTCTTTGCCTTGGAATCCGTTTTCCATAAGCCACTCACGAACAAATTCTTTTGAAAGCTGGCGTTGCTGTTCTCCTTTTTTCTGGCGCTCATCATACCCTTCCATATAAAAATACCTCGATGAGTCGGGCGTATGTATTTCATCTATCAGGTAGATGGTATTTCCTATCTTGCCAAACTCATATTTTGTGTCCACAAGTATCAGTCCGCGCTCTTTTGCTATCTCTCTGCCTCGTTCAAATAAGGCAAGAGTATATTGCTCCAGTTGTTCGTACTCCTCTTTAGACACCAGTCCGCTGCTTATTATTTCCTCGCGCGATATGTCTTCGTCATGGCCTTCATGCGCCTTTGTGGTAGGGGTAATGATCGGCTTCTCAAAGAAATCGTTTTCCTTCAATCCATCCGGTAGAGGTACGCCGCATAATTCACGCTTACCTGTTTTGTAGGTGCGCCATGCATGCCCTGTAAGGTTGCCGCGTACCACCATTTCCACAGGATACGTTTCGCATTTATAGCCTATAGTGGCGTTAGGCAGCGGTGTGCTTAGCATCCAGTTAGGCACAATATCCTTTGTAGCGTTAAGAAACTGCGCTGCGATCTGGTTCAGCACCTGGCCTTTATACGGTATAGGGCGGGGCAGCACTACATCGAAGGCAGATATTCTGTCGCTGACTATCATTACCAGGTACTTATCGGCAATGGTATAAACATCTCTTACTTTTCCTTTGTAAAAATTAGTTTGTTGTGGTAATTGCATATTATTTATATTATTTAAATTATAAAATATGGAGTGCAAAGATAAGTTGAAAGTTGATAGGTAAATTAATTACACGGATTCTTCTATAAGCACTTTAGTACCTTTGCGCCGCCGGCAGATGGTAGTGGGTTTAATTTTATTCGTAATAATGCATTAAATTTTGATAAAATACCGCGAATGCGGTGCGTGCCTATGAATGTCTTGGATGCGGTCATTAAAGGGGTTTTGGTTGGGCTTTTCATGGCGGTTTCTGTAGGGCCTACATTGTTTATCATTATTAAGTACAGCCTCAATCATAGCCATAAGGCCGGTCTTGCTTTTGTACTTGGTGTCTCGGTCAGCGACATTATCTATGTCACCCTTGCAAATGTGGCTGCATCCTGGCTCAGGGTACTTGCTCCCTACGAGCGTTACATTGCCATAGGGGGGGCTATAGCCTTGATGGTCATTGGGTTAGGTAGCTTTTTTAAGAAACATAAACCCAAACGGCCATCCTCCGTGCCGGTCGAAATTTCAGGTCGCGACGTTTTCAGGATATGGCTCGGTGGTTTCCTTGTCAATACGCTCAACCCCGGTGTACTCATCACATGGCTGGGTGCTGTTACCATTATTGCCAACAGGCCGGCTGTATACCGGTTCATTCTGTTTGGTGTGGCGCTGGTCATCATTTTAGGCTTCGATTTTATCAAGGTCTTCCTGGCAGATAAGATCAAACGCTTGCTTACCATACGCAGGGTTATTTATATGCAGCGGTTCTCCGCCGCCTGTATTTTCCTGATAGGGGTTACTTTATTAATTACTACAATATTTAGTAGCCATGCATCAGGCGATAAGTCCGAAAATTCTATTAACAAGATTCTTTCACAGCGCATTCCGGTTTCTCGGGCTCCGCGGCATTGTGAGAAAACTATGCTATAAGTTTTCTTGATTTATACATTGTTACTACACATTTAGCTTTTTAATCTTATCAGTCAATCACCTATCTTTGCACCCGGATGTCTGACGCAATAAAGCATGAATGTGGCCTTGCATACATAAGGCTGCGCAAACCACTCTCTTACTACCACCGCAAATATGGGACTGCCTTTTATGGGCTCAATAAGTTGTACCTGCTTATGGAAAAGCAGCACAACCGCGGGCAGGACGGTGCCGGTATAGCTACCGTAAAACTTAATACCGAACCCGGTAACCAGTTCATGCACCGGCTAAGGATCAGCGGCGCGCATGCCATATCCAAGATATTCCAGAATATTAACGAAGAGGTAGCAGAGCTTGAAAAAATGTACCCCGGTATCCGCCAGCATCCCGGCCTGTTGAAAGGGTATATGCATTATATAGGTGAGGTGTTGTTGGGCCACCTTCGTTATGGCACACAGGGAAAGAACAATGTCGAGTTTTGTCACCCCTTCCTCAAGCCGCATATCAATCCTACACGCCACCTTACCATGGCGGGCAACTTCAACCTCGTTAATACCGATGAGTTGTTTGATATGCTGGATCAGCACCCTACAAGCATGATACGGGAGAGCGATCTGGGCGCTATGATTGAGACCATACACTATTATCTGTGTATGGCCGACGATACCAATCCCGAACAACTCAATATTGAAGGTATACTCAAGCAGGCTACCGCTCACTTCGATGGTGGGTTTGTTTTCTGCGGGCTCATTGGCAATGGCGACAGCTTTGTAATGCGCGACGCAAATGGGATACGTCCTTGCTATTACCACGAGGATGAAGAAGTAGTTGTAGCCGCGTCAGAGCGTGCGGCTATCATGACCACCTTTAACCTCACACAAGACCAGATTCACAAACTGGAGCCCGGCCACGCTATAATAGTGACTTCAAAAGGTGAATTTAAAAACACACAGATACTGGCGCCTAAAGAGCATACGGCTTGTAGTTTTGAGCGTATATATTTCAGCCGTGGCAGTGATCCCGATATATACAGGGAGCGTATGGCCCTTGGCCGCAACCTTGCGGGCCCCGTGCTCAAGGCCCTTGACAATCACCTGAAGCATACCATAGTTTCTTTTATCCCTAATACGGCTGAGATCGCTTTCTACGGCTTGATAAAAGGACTGGAGGATTACCTCAAAGACATTAAACTGGAGCGCATACTGGCCCGGCCCGATATGCCGAAGGACGAGCTGAGCGAACTCATCAGCCGCAGGGTGCGGATAGAAAAGATTGCCATCAAAGACGCAAAGCTGCGCACCTTTATTACCGAAGACTCCGCGCGCAACGAAATGGTGCAGCACGTTTACGACATAACTTACGGTACGGTAGAAAGGGGTGTGGACACACTCGTGGTCATAGATGACTCTATAGTACGTGGCACCACTTTAAAAGAGAGTATCATAAAAATGCTGGACCGCCTCGGCCCCCGGCGCATTATAGTAGTTTCCTCTGCCCCGCAGATCAGGTACCCCGACTGCTACGGCATAGACATGAGCCGCATGGGCGATTTTATCGCCTTCCAGGCCGCCGTTGCTTTGCTGGCAGATACCGGGCAGGAAGCTAAGCTGCAGGATATATACAAGCTCTGTAAAGATGCTGATGCCCGCAAAGAACTGCATAAAGAAAACTTTGTCAAAGGCGTTTATGACTCCTTCACAGCAGATGAGATCAGTACAAAGATCGCGTCCATGCTGCGCCATCAGGATGTTAATGCCGAGGTAGATGTCATCTACCAGTCCATAGAGGGGCTCCATAAGTCCTGCCCGCATAACCAGGGCGACTGGTACTTCACTGGCAACTACCCCACACCCGGCGGCAACCGTGTTGCTAACCGTGCTTTCATGAAGTACATGGAAAAGCAGGAAGGCAGGGGATATTGATCGGTTAAAATAACAGAATATGTTATCTTCGTGAGGCTCATCCTGTGCTTATGATGGATTTAGAACCGCATTAATCGCTCCCTTACAACTTCTGCATTCCATTTGTTTCTCAAGTGGCCCCCATCCTATATGTCTACTAAAAGCATTATTTGGAAGAATTCTCGTACAAACGTTACATTGTTTCCAATAGGATTCAGGATGTTCAGTTGCTATCCTAAAAAAGCCTTCCCAAAATCTCAAAGCAGTAGTTGAATCGGCTGTATTATATTCTTCTTCCCAATTTTCAAATGGTAAGTCTGATTCTTTTGAATGGATAAATCCACAATGGGTACACTTCCAAACACATTTTTCAATAGCTTCGGAAGGGGTTAATAGTTTTTGTCCGACCTGCACATAATTCATTTCTTGGCAGTTTACGCATTTATACGCAGTCCATGCATCGTGGTAGGGAATGCCCTCAACTCTTGATATGCCGGTTGTATTTATAGATTTTCTTCTCGTCATCCTTTTGAAAAATGAGAATGCCATGTTACGATAATATATTGCAAGATATGTAAGTGTAGCACATTCACCAATAAAAACCACAGAGCATTTGAAGAGCAGTTTTTTACGTTTTTCCCCCTCGTTCTCCCTAGTCTTCCATATAAAGTTATATCGTTAACCGTATGTCTTCGACTATGGTTGCGTGGCAGCCAGTCTCCCGACTGGCGAATGCCCCACGCCACATATAAAAGTAACCTAAAAAAACCAGTCTCATATGGGTATCTCCCACTCACCCACACACGGTAGCTGCTTACATAACCGCTCCTCAGCCCCCTCCCCCGCTCTCACCTTTGGCATGTTTTTTGCTGTATCATCGGTCCTCCCGTATTGGCTGAAAACCCACACTGGCATGCGTTTTAGAGTTCTTTGTTTATAGTTAATATCATAAAAATGACCGGATACTTTATACCCAAAATCATGCTTTTTATACCTTTTTATACCTATTTATACCTATTTATACCCGTTTATACCGCCATTATACCTGGCAATAAATTTAATAACTACGGCCCACAAAGCATTTCAGCTGGTTAGGTATTTAAATTATACCCTTGTGGCGGCTGTTTGCTAAAATTATACCTTTCATCGGCCACCGGGGCGTGGAAAGGGGGCGGTTACAAGCCAATAGTGTTACCTTCGTAATGACAATGTGGCGTAAAAAATTTATAATACTTGCCTCCTGCTTATTGCTGTTTTCAGTCAATGGCTTCTGCCAGCATACGGATACCTTTGAGGTCTTTTTCCCCTTCAATGTCTCCACGCTCGACAAAAACGCGCAAGCATATATAGACAGGCTCATATTCAAAGACACCCTGCTCCACGGTGATAAGTTCATTGTGCTCGGCTATACCGACTTTGTCGGCGGCAGCGGCTATAACGATACATTGTCCCTGTTACGTGCACGCAGTGTGCGCGATTACCTGGTCACTGCCGGGTTCGATGAGAAGAATATAAAGCTTTGTACAGGAAAAGGGAAGATAGACCGAAACAATGTGGCATCAAAGAACGGCTACGCGCCCGACCGCAAAGTGCAGATAATAATAGACCGGATAGCTATGTCAAGGCCACCTGAGCCCATAGTGCCTACCGCTACCACCGAAAAGTCTGATGACGATATAGATATAGCGGGCCTTGAAGTAAACCAGGTGTTCATGCTGCGCAACATCTTCTTCAAGCTCAATAGCCCCGTGCTGCTTGAGTCATCAGTACCCGATCTGCAGCGCCTCCGGAAGTTCCTGGCAAAGAATCCCTCGGTCAATGTGCAGATAGAGGGTCACATATGCTGCATGGGCCCGGCAGAGGGGCAGGACAGCAAGTATAAGCACAGAAACCTGTCTGAATGCAGGGCAGAGGCGATATACAACTACCTTGCCGAGAACGGTATCGCCAAAGACCGCATGAAATTCATAGGCCTCGGCAACCGCAATCCTATTGTGAAGAACGAGGTTACAGAGAAAGATAAGCAACTCAATCGCCGTGTAGAGATACGGATACTCAGCAAGTAGCAGCGCTGACTATCCTTATCAGAATGCCCTGTTGATGCCTACTACATACCTGAAGGTTGCATATTGGTTATTGCTGTACGGCGGCCTGTTGAGGAACAATGGTACATCAAATCTTATTGTCAGTGGTCTTGCTTTCTCAAATACCCCCCAGCTTTTTATCGTGAAGGCTACGCCCAGGCCCGCATCCACATGTAGGTCGCTCCAGTAGGTGGCATTCGGTGCTATGGTGGGGTAGGCTGGTAAGGCATAATTGCTCAGCTCCATTACACCGGCATCCGCAAAGGCATATAGGCTTGTATGCAGCCAGTTTCTGAACAGGCGCGGGTGCAGGGGTATATATCGCTCAAAGCCGGTCTCTATGTTCACAGATGCGCCGCTGCGGCCCTTGTAGCCCTCCATCATTATGCCATTGCGTTCGTCTGGGGCAAAATAACCCGCGTAGCCGCGCAGGTTCAGCCCGCCCCCCATCTGGAAGTGGTTTACATTGTATCTGGATATGTCCTCCCATTCACCCGGCACTATGCCAATGCTCCTGCTGTATTTATTGTCCATTTCCTCCTCTGGGTTTGCCCCTGCCATGTACAGCAGGCTTTCGTAGGGTAGTTGGTTGCCCATGCCATACCGCCCGAAGACCCTGGTGCGCACCTCCAGCCTGCCTATGTTATTTGTGTTTATAGACTCCAGTTGCACATAGGAATAGTCAAACAGGCCATGCTTGCTGTTCAGGAATGGCGCGCGGAAACTAAAGGTATATTTCCCCGAGCCGCTAAAGTAGTTGTAGCTGTGCCCCCATACCAGGTTCAGGGATGTGTTTGGCATATCCCAGTTGCTGCTCCAGTCGCTGGGGTATATCAGGTAGTTAAAGGCATCGATGTTTGGCCGCCACATACTTTGCACGTATGCCTGTATGGTGTTTTTGTCGTTCATCAGCCAGTTCAGCCCTCCCCGGTGATACCACAGGCCATCCAGGAAACGGCTGTTTATTTGTATACGCAGTTTGGGCATGTTGCGGGTCACGGGCGTTTCATAATTGAATGTATAGTTGATGGCGGCAAAATGATCGTATGCGCCCTCGTTGCTTAGTGGCTTGTACTTACTGTCCTGCAGCAGGTGTGTATTCCACCATATGCTCATGTCTGCTTTCTGTACCGAATACAGGTAGTCAGATTCCATGTGTATGCCCGCCTTTATTCCGTCTATAGAGTTCCACCACAGGTCCGGGCGAATGTATACACGATAGTTTCGCCGGTCAAATGCTCCGGCCAGGCCGCCGTCAAGTTTTATCTTTACAGGGCGGTCTTTAAAGTAGAGGCCTTTGGTTTTCTTATTGTCCACCAGGTCTATATCGCCCAGCCTGAAGGTTGTATCTATCTGCACGCTTCTTATACCCGATGGTGCATATACGTGCGCCGTATAGCGCCTGCCAAAGCTGCCCCAGCCGGTCCACTTGGGCAGTAAGGTGGCATCTGTCTTTTTTACAAACCATGTGTTGGGTATATAGTAGTTCTGCTTGCTGCCGTCTTTACGGGTCACCGTAAGGTCTATCGGCATCTGCATATCGCTGGCGCGGTTCAAGCTTATCGCAAAGCTATCGGTACCATGTATCCTGTGTATGCGTTTTACCTCGTAGTTTATTGTCTTTGCCGTCTCAAACCACTCGTCAAAGAACCACGACAGGTCTACATGCGTAAATTGTATCACAGATGCCCTGAAGTCTTCGTAATAAGGATGTACGAATTTCCACTGTTCAAAATAGTGGTGCAGTGCCGCCTGGAACAGTGAGTCGCCTAATACATACTCAAGGTTGTACAGCATAGTGGCCGTCTTAAAATAGACTTGCCCGTAGCCGCCTCCATGGTTAAGCGCGTTGTTAAAGTCGTCAGAGTGGGTGTTCAGTGTGGTCTGCGCTCCGTTCAGTGCTTCATAGGTATAGCGGGTGATCACATTCCGGTCCAGTACGTTTATCGGTTCGGTAAAGTGCCGCCTGTACTTCGATTTTGGTGTCCCGGTGATCATATTTTCGCCATCTATTATCCGCAGCCCCCACGATGTGAGGAATTGGGTAAAGCCTTCGTCCATGGCTGCACGGTACGTCTCGTTACTACCTACCTGGCCGTAAAACCAGTTATGCCCTATTTCATGCACCAGCAGGCTGTGGTAGCCGGGTTCGGCGCCACCGTCCAGTGTCAGCATAGGGTATTCCATTCCGTCCTGCGCGTCCGCTGCCACTATCTTGGGGTAGCAATACATGCCTATTGTCTCAGAAAATGTTTTTATGATCCTGGTGATATATTCCGGTGCGTTTTGCCAGCCTGCCGCATGAGGCTCCTGCACTATACCCACGCACTCTATACCATTCCAGTAGGCGGTGCCTATACGGTAAGAAGGGTCTGCCGTAAATGCAAAGTCATGGACATTATTGCCTATAAAATGCCACTGCTTACGTTTTCCTTTTTCGTAGGGTGTAATGGTAGATGGTGCCTCGTCCCATTTTTTGCCTGCAAAGTTTTTAATGTCCAGCTTGTCGCGCAATTCTCGGGGCAGTACTTCATCCCGGTTCTGTAGCACGCCCGTTGCCTCCACCACGTAGTTCGATGGGAAATCCAGGGTTACGTCGTATAGCCCGTAGTCGCCGTAAAATTCTTTGTTCAGGTGTTGGTAATTATCCCATCCATGCATACGGTCGTACACGCTTATTTTCGGGAACCACTGGCAGCCATTATAGTGCATAAAACCCCAGGCATCCCACATTTTCATTCTGCGGCGTGTATCTCCCTTGTCCCAGTAGGTGTTAAAGCCCATTGTTATTACTGTTTTCCTGCCGGGATACAGCGGGTGGGGCAGGTACAACTTCATTATGGTATTGTCAAGTTCAGTGCGGGCTGCTATCCCGTCTACCTGTATATTGTCTGCCGTAATACCCAGGCCTGCTGCTTCGTTTTTGCCCAGGTGGGTTTTTACTTTGTTCATGGCCTCCAGTTCGTGCAGGTAAGACCCTTTTATAAAGGCATTCTGGTACATATGGAAGTACACATACGTCAGCGTGTCGGGCGAGTTGTTCCAGTAGGTGAGCTCTTCGGTAGCGGCTATGTGGTTGTCTTCCTCGTGTATTACGGCATTTATCTTGTATTGTACATCCTGCTGCCAGTAGTCGGCATCGGGTTTGCGGTTTTGCCAGTAGTATTTGTTACTGCTGTTCCTGAATTCATTATCATGAAGTTGGGCTATAGATGATGTGGCCGTAAATAGAAAAGTGGCAAGAATGACAGCATATGTCCGCATAACAGAGATTTGGGATAAAAATAGCGTATTACACCGAAACGGCTATACCCCGGTTTTTAACGCCTTTCCCTGTTTGCTGCATAACATATTACACTATGCTGGTTCGCAAAGGAAGTATACTTATAACTTCTTGATTCTGTCTATGATACCCGTAGTAGAATACCCCTGTACAAATGGGATAATAGACACACTGCCGCCATAGCTCTGCACGAAGTCAGCGCCTACAATAGTGTTTATGTTGTAGTCGCCTCCCTTTACAAGTACATCCGGCCTTATGAGCCGTATCAGTTCAGCAGGAGTATCTTCGTCAAACATGCATACGGCATCGGTGCATAACAGCGACGCCACCTGGAACGCGCGGTCCTGCTCATTGGTTACCGGGCGTTCAGGGCCTTTCAGGCGTTGTACCGATGCGTCCGTATTAAGGCCTACTATCAGTATGTTACCCAGCCCCGCTGCCTGTGCCAGCAGGTCCAGGTGCCCGTGGTGCAGTATATCAAAGCAACCATTGGTAAAAACGATCTTTTTCTGGGTGGCGCGCCATACGTTACATTCCATGGCCAGCGCTTCCTTTGTGAATATTTTATGCTGTATCCACTGCAATTTTTGCATTTTTCCTGCGGTTGAATGAGTGTATCAATAAGAATGAGAATATCCCCAGTATAATGATGATGCCCGTCTGCACAGACCATGCTATCCACCCAAATGCCTCAGCCGGTATATCGGGTATGGCATAGACCGCCAGTATCTGCGCCACCATTAGTGTATACATGCCAATACCTCCCGGGGTGATGATCATTCCCACGCTGCCATATACAAGTACTACTAGGGCCGTGAGTGGTGTCAGGTGGTGCGTATCCGGCAGGCTCAGAAGGCCTATGTATATCTGCAGCAGGTACATAAGCCAGATAAGGGCGGTATAACCTATGAACTGCCAGCGCTTCTTCATATGTATAATAGAAAAGACGCCATGCGCCATCTCCTTTATAAATCTTCCTGCCTTGGTTTCACGGTTACGTCTGTATATAACTATCCCTGCTATAAGGAGTAATGCGATAAATAAAACAGCAATAAGCAAGACCGTCTGATGGGTCTGTATCTTCTCGCGCAGCAGGTGCATCTTATCAGACACATACCCGCTGATGGTACCTAACTGTAGCAGAAACGCCGCTATCGCAATGATGATCAGGCAAAAAACGTCAAACGCCCGTTCGGCCACTATGGTACCTATCATCTTGTGGGCCGGCATTTTCTCATACTTGGCCAGCACGGTGCACTTGGCTACCTCTCCCGCACGCGGTAGTGCCAGGTTGGTGATATAGCCTATAAGCACCGCAAAAGTTGTATTGGGGAGTGAGGGGCGCATGTCTACGGTCTCCAGTAAATAGCGCCACCGTACAGCCCTGAAGAAATGAGATAAAAAACCAGCAATGCCTATCGGGATCAGGAACCATGCATTGATACTCTTAATGGCCGCTACAAGCTGTGACGTCTGCTCAGCCGTAAGCTGGTGCAGCATATGATAAACGATCCATATACCCAACCCAAGGAAGACCACATATTGCAATATAATGAGGAGGGTTCGCTTCATCTTCTATAAAGATACTACGGTAAGTGAAACAAAGTAATCCCCCGGGAATGTTTAACGTATTCGTCACAAACTATTGTCTTCCCTGGGAAAAATGATAGAAGGTTTGAACTTTTTGGCTTCTTCAAAGTCCATCGAAGCATATGAGAGGATAATAACCACGTCCCCAACGTTTATTCTGCGTGCGGCAGGCCCGTTCATGCATATCATTCCCGATCCTCTTGTGCCACGGATCACATAGGTCTCCAGCCGCTCGCCATTGTCCAGGTCCAGTACCTGCACTTTCTCATTCTCTATCATATTGGCGGCTTCCATAAGGTCTTCATCTATGGTAATACTACCAATATAATGAAGGTTGGCTTCGGTGATCTTTACCCTATGTATTTTAGATTTCAGAACTTCTATCTGCATAGCGGCCGCAAAGTTAGGAATAATTACCCCAAAACCCCTAAAGGCAGAGGCCAATAGCTGATAACCGTGTTTTTAGACAGCTTATTGAATATTTGATAATATAAGGTATCTTATTTGGCGTCTTTATTGTCTATAGGTGGCGCGCCCTCTTCAAATTCCTGCTCGCCTTTTTCCAGGCCCTCGCGCGATTTGCTGGTCGGGTCGTCGGCATCGCAGTTATTAAAGCCATCAGGCGCCTTGAATTTTGCTTCGGGGCTTATATTTAGTGTCTTGTCTGCCCATACCCGTTTCATGAACATGGCCCATATTGGCAATGCCGATGATGCACCCTGGCCCAGCCGTTCAAGCCTGAACCTGAACTCCCGGTCGTCGCAGCCTACCCATACGCCGGCTATAAGGTCGGGTACATACCCCAGAAACCACGCATCGGCCTGGTTACTGGTCGTACCGGTCTTGCCTGCTACGTCGGCAGTGACATTATACTTAAAGCGTAGCCGCGCGCCTGTGCCCCCTCCTGCTACCACATTGCGCATCAGGTTTACCATTTTGTACGCCGTATTCTGGTTGATCACTTCCTTCTGAACTGATGAGAAGCTCTTGATCATCATACCATTCTTATCTTCTATTTTACTGATAAAGAACGGCTGGGTATTGATCCCCTTGCCGGGGAACATACTATATGCGCCCATCATTTCATATAGGGAAATGTCTGATACGCCAAGCGCCACCGAGGGAAATTTGTCCATCCGGCTGGTGATACCGCACTTATGCGCAAAGTCCACAAAGTTGTCTATACCTACCTGTTTCAGCATATACAAGGCGGCATTGTTAATGGACTTTGCAAGTGCCTCTTTCATCAGCACCTGCTCACCCCATGGCTTGGTAAAGTCTGCGTCATAGGGTTTTACCATAGATGGGAAGTCTACTGGAGCAGTAGATACATTGCCGCATGGGTCATAGCCATTGTCTACCGCAAAAGTATAGAGCAGTGGCTTAATGGTAGAGCCTACCTGTCTTTTCGTATTGATGTTCACATGGTCATACTGGAAAAAATTATGGTCTATGCCGCCTACCCAGGCTTTTACCTCGCCCGTAGCAGGGTCCATGGCCATAAAGCCTGCCTGTAGAAACAGCTTCATGTATTTGATGGAGTCTATTGGGCTCATTACTGTGTCCTTGTAGTGATATTTATTCCACGCAAATACCCTCATCTTTATCGGTATTTTCATCTGCTCCATTGCCTTGGCCTCAGGCATGTCCTGGTTGCGGAAATTCTGGTACCGGTCAGATGTTTTGATCGCCTGTGCCAGTATATTCTGAATTGAAGCGGACCTGCCCCACACAGTACCATCTTTATAACCGGGCTGAGACAAGAAGGTATTTTGCCAGGTGGTCAGGTGTTCCTGCACTGCCTCCTCGGCATAGCGTTGCATCCGCACATCCAGTGTAGTCCATATCTTCAGCCCGTCTTTGTATATATCATAAGGGGTGCCATCAGGTTTCTTCATGTCTTTTATGACCGATTTTACCTGTTGTTCTACCACCTGCCTGAAGTAAGGGGCTATGCCATCATGATAATCTATTTTATGATAGTCAAGCGGGGTTTCTTTGTCTTTCAGAGAATCATATTGCTCGCCGGTAATATAGTTGTGCTCAAACATGAGCTTCAGCACCGTATTGCGCCTTTCCCTGGCACGCTTCGGATGGCTGCGTGGGTTGTAGATCGTGTTTCCTTTCAGCATACCTACCAGCACGGCCGCTTCATCAACAGATACGCTGTCGGGCATTTTGTTGTAAAAGGTGAGGGAGGCATTTTTGATACCATATACATTATCGCCAAATGGCACAGTGTTCAGGTACATGGTTATGATCTCATTCTTGGTAAGGTTTCGCTCCAGTTTCACCGCCAGCACCCACTCCTTCAGTTTCATGAACGGGATGGAAAACGTGCTTGAGCTGGTCCTTGGGAAAAGGTTCTTTGCCAGCTGCTGGGTTATCGTAGATGATCCGCGTTTTTTATGTGAGATCATGTAAAAGGGGATAGCTATGGTAGCTATGGGGTCTATGCCTGCATGTTCATAAAAGCGGGCATCCTCGGTGGCTAGTAAGGCATTGATAACATTGGGCGATATTTCTGTGAATTGGCTGTTTGAGCGGTCTGTGACATAGTACCGGCCTATCAGCGTGCCGTCTGCGGCATACACATCCGACGATACCGCACTTTGCGGGTTCTCAAGCTCGGCAAGCGAAGGCATATAACCTACCATACCGTGCTCAATAGCTACGACCAGCGAAATAAAGGTTACAAAGAGCAGGATGAATATGATCCACAACGCTCTTATGGCTCGCCTGTGTTTTCCAGGTTTTTCCGGTATCTTTCCGCCTTTCATTTTATAAATATTGTCTGGTTTGGTATTCATTGGCCAATTAAACAGTTATACACCCTAAGCAGACTAAAATGCATCGCTCAGCAAAAGGGTTTCGGATAGGGTAAGATACGATAGTTTACAAATTTACATTTCTTTTTCGTCATCTTCCGGCATCATAAAAAAGCCCATACTCCTCAGCGGGTTCAGGAAACCAAAGAAGCGCGCCCCGAATCTTATCTTTTTACGGGCTGCTTTTAAGAATGGCCTTAAGAAACCGGCTACATATTGCTGCTCTGTGGTATTGAGCGCTTGTTTTGCGTATTTCTGTTTCAGGTATACATTCATAAAGCCGGTAAATGTGGTTCCCAGGGTGGGGTCTACAACTTCCCGGGCATATTGCATTGGGGTTATATTGCCACGGTACATCCCGGTCATGTGCAGGTAATAGGTGGCTGCGCGGTAGGCCCAGTATGGCTTGTCACCGTTGGCCCTGGCGTTGCTGTATCTTAGCAGGTACCACGTCATGATGATACGGGGCATCAGAAGCAATAGCAGCAGTATTGCGCCCACTATGCCCAGTGCTATCTGTAACAGATGCTTCGGCGACAGCGTCTTAGGCTGCGCGGCCACATGCGGTTGCTCTTTCTGTTTCTTCAGGTCTTTCTTTTTAAGGTATACCTCATCAATGGGTGCCGGGGAGGGTAGGCTCCTGATGATCGCCTCACCCGATTCACCGGGTGTGGGTTCCATCTTTTTCATCGCTTCGGCATACGATACTGCCGTGCCTTCATCACCCTTCTGCACCAGCTTCAGTGGCATGGCAATGCTGTCACGGTATATGATGGCCACTTTCATATCCAGTGTCACGCTTACCGGCCTGGTCAGTTTATACTCCTTGTCGTGGAATACCATCTGCTTCACCGACATGGTCACCTGTTTTTTCAGGGTATCCACGTTTTCCACTACACCGTCTGCCGCCAGCCACGCCTTGGGTGGCTGCATGGGTGGTGTGCCGTCGGGCTGCGGTGTGGGGCGGCTCTCATTGTCGTTGCCTACGGTGGTGTCAAAGTCCAGCCAGCCATAGCCGGGAAAATATACCTGCACCCAGGCATGGGCCTGGTTGGCGTAGTACCAGTACCACCCCTTGTTCTTATCGCTCCTGTCTTCCGTCAGGAATCCAACTGCTATGCGGGACGGTATGCCTATAGAGCGCAGCATAAACAGGGTGGCCCCCGCATAATACGCGCAATAGCCTTTGTGGTTCTCGTTCAGAAAATACATCAGCTTCGATGCGTTAGGCAGGTCTGGCACACCGGGGTTATCAGTATACTGGTATAGCCGGTTGCCATTCTCATCTTTAGACAGGAAGTAGTTACGGATGGCCAGTACTTTGTCTACCGGGGTATGTGCAGTGTCGGTTATCTTACGGGCCAGGTCACTGATACTTTTAAATTTCTCGTCAGAGGGCATGTAAGTATAATACTTCATGAACTTGCTGTCAATGCCTTTGTAGTCTGTTACCATCCTCAGCACTTCGAACCGTTGTTCCTGGAATTTTTTGATAGCCGGGTTTTGGGCATTATATACAAAGTAGGCGCTGTTGAGCACTGATACGTAACTCTTTGCCCTGAATGCCGATTTGAATTCCCCCCTGAAGTCTTTTTCTATGGTTATCGGCTGCACAAAGAAGCCTACGTTTGGCGCCAGGTAGGTGTTAGGGGATAGTACCTTGCTGTACACCTCTATTTCCACGGTCTGTCTCAGCTTAGCGCCAAGGCTGTTGCGTATAACTGATGAGTCTACACGGGTAGAAAAAAGCGGGATCCTTGATGGGTCGGGCTCAAAAAGGTCATTATACGGGATGGTCGAGTCCCGCTCAAAGGTTTCTGTCAGTGTATCGAAGCGGGTGAAGTAGAAGGCCGTGAGGTATAATGGATTGGGTACATCAGTACCGGGGAAGAAATTATTTATGTGCGCGCAGAACAGTAATTGCTTGCTGCGGCTGAGCGCGCTGCTTAGCCTGGAATAATCTTTAAGGTCAAAGGTGCCATCCTTGTTCTGCTTCAGCATACCGCCCTTACCTTCCTTGCCGCCCCCCCCATAGTTTTCCACTACCTCTTTTATCTGGGGCCTCATCAGGTATACTACAGAGGCCAGCAGCAGGGACGCAAGTACACCGAAAACCAACAGGCGGCGGCTCAGGTACCACCAGAATTTCTGCGACTTATCCTTGTAGTTATATATCTGCTCGGCGGTAAAGATGATGTATATAGAGTAAAATAAGGCAGGGGTAAAGGCGCGCAGCAGGCCATAGACCGTTGCGTTGTTGGCCTTTGCTATCAGGGCTATGCAGCCGGTAAGCAGGCATGCCGCCACAAATACAGACCAGTACCGCAGCCGGGTAAAACCCCAGCCAATAAGCCAGCCGGATGTGAACAGGATAGAAAATACCTGGAAGCGGCGGGCAATAAAAAATGCGTCAAACTCCCCTGTCTCATATTTGTCAAGCCCTTTATAAACAAGATACAGGCTGAGAATAAGTGCCAGGAACACGGGCAGGAACCGAAATCTGAATGAATAGAACAATGTAGCTATGCCCATGCCTGCCGCAAAATAAATGGCCTGTTGCATCGCCTGGTTCTGCAGTATCGAAAAATAGTCGTTTACGCTTACCAGCAGGAAGTAGCCTGCCACCGCAGTGGGCAGTATCAGAAAAATGAGCTTGGCAAGCATCTCATTTATGGGGGCGGCGCGTTCTATTCTCATACTCCAAAACCTATAGAGGGCTTTCGTGTATTGTTTTATTTATAAAAAGAGTATAAATATAGTAGAAATTGGCAGGGGGATTTGTTAAAAAAGGATGAAAAGCGCCGTATAGCTTAAGAAATCACACGAAGGTGTAATGCTATTTTTTGCCCGGAGTCGACTTTTTGATAAGCGGCACTATTTTCGACGCTAAAAAGTACATCACAGAGGCAACAGCAAATATCGCCAGTGCGTATATACTGCCCCATACCGCTATGTCAAATACCATCTGCCGGGACGATACGCCACCTGTTGCGTCATGCCGGAAGTCATACCAGAAAAGCAAGGCCGTAATTACAACAGACACTACAAATATCCTGATGTATGGTCTCATAGTTGAGCTTATTCTTCAAAAATATCTAATTTTATTCGGATGATAGAACCAATAAAGTGGGTGGAACGAAAATTCGTGCTTAGTTATAGTACCGGGTACGTTCCTTTCTTTATTGAGCAATAGCAAATGACCCTTACCGATATGTTGTTCTTTGTTGCCGAGCATGACAATCATCACGCTATGCGCATAGCCCGGTTGCTGGCCTGATCGGGTCTTGCCGGACAATGTGCCGGAAATTGGATAATTTTGCGCCAGCAGTACATCATTTCCTTACTTTGCTATTCAACAGGCATATATGAAGATTTATTTTTTTACGCTCGTAGCCATATTATTCAGTGTTACTATAGTCGTTGGGCAGAGTGAGCAGGCCAGTTTGTTGGCGCAGAGTCCCGACGGGAAAAATGTAAAACTCGTATGGTTTTTAAAAAAATGGAACAGCGATATTGCCGGTTTTGATATAAAAAGAAAGGATGGCCTGCAGGACTGGGTAAAGCTGAATAAAGAGCCTATTGTGCCGGGCATATCAATGAAGAAGAGCCTGCAATCCTCAGGATTGAACAAAAACGAAGAGAGTGTGCTGAAGGCAAGATTATACAAGTTACTGGCCACCCGCGAGCTGAGAGAAACAGATAATACATATCTCCAGAAACTAAGTTCAGATGATAAAGCGCTGCAGAGTATTATGGATATGGTTGCCCGCGATTATGAAATAGCGCTGATATCTGGCTTCGCTTATACAGACCATACCATTACCAAGAAGACCGATTACCAGTTCGGCCTGTTTGTGGCAGGTACAGACAGACTATTGGCAAAAGTATCCTGGAATTATGGCGAGATACCCGACCTCAGCATGGTTACCGAAATAACTTCAAAAGCAACAACAAAGACTAAAGGCATACAGGTAATATGGAGCGCGAACCTTGATAAAATGAAAATGGCAGATGTGGCGGGCTTCAATATTTACCGCGAAGGCATAAGGCTGAACTCAGCACCCATTAAGGCGGAAGCCGGTAAAGATCCGGCCGAATTCAGCTGGTACGACAAGTCTGCCGGTAGTGATGGGCAGGTTCGGTATAGCATCAGTGCCGAGTCTATTTTCGGAATAGAAGGTATCATCAGGTCTTATACATACGACCCGGCAGACCACCCGGCCGAATACAAAGAAGCAGAGGTAACAGAGGTAAATTCACTTGGGTACTACTTCAAGGAAGGCATCAGCGTAAAATGGAACTTCCCGAAAGATTATGAGCATTTCGTCAAAGGCTATTATGTAGAAAAGGACAACCTGCCGGCCGGTTACACCAGGGTTTCTACCTTGCTTGATCCCGATACCCGGTCTTTTATTGATAAGACTCCTTCGCCGGTGTCGGGTTATGTCAGGTTTAATGTTATCACTGTGTATAACGACAGAACACTGCAGCCGGGTATAGAGAGGGTTTACAGCTATTTTCCGGTAAATGACCCGCCCCCGCCGCAAAACCTCAGAATAAAATATACTGCCAGGGATAAAAAACGTACGGTATCGCTAAGCTGGGATGCCAAGATGAAAGGCGACCTCATGACAAACAGCTACCTTGTATATGTAATGGACCCCCTTAATAACCGTTATGAGCTGATCAATGAGAATCATATAGTAAGGAGCAGCAGTTATGTGTATAATCTGCCCGGCGAAAATGCGGGGATTTATAAGTTCTATGTAAGTGCGGTAAGTACCAATGGCAGTGAGGGCAGGGGCAGTGATACGCTGTCAGTCACCGCGCCCAGTATCGTTTTGCCTGTACCCGTGATACTGAAAACGAACCTCAATGGCAACAAGGTGGTCATTCACTGGCAGTATCCCGATGTACAGGACCTCAAAGGCTTTAGGCTGTACCAGGGCAATAAACTTATTGCCGGGGAAAATGAGTTGAGAAAGCACCTCCGCGATTTCATGACCCCCGACCTCGGCCCCGATGGCAATTATCAGCTCTCGCTGAGGGCAGTGTCGGAAGGCGGTGTGGAAAGCGACAATTCAGCTCCCGTAACAGTAACCATACCTCCGCCGGCAAAATAGCATCGTTATTTTGCCGGAACCCGTTATGCATAAAGCACTCCCACACTGGTGCTTGAATGTTTCGACGATCACACGGCACAGCGTTGCCATGCAAGTGTAGTTGCCATGCAGTAGTCTATTACCTTAGTCTACTTATTGCTGGTATATGGGTGTTGCAAACGCCACACCAAAGCATATTGGCAAACAAGCACGAGCGGGGCAAATCCATCTGATTGCCCAGGTTGTAACATAACAATTATTGAACAATGAGCTTACCTTTAGCAATGCTGATACCATTGTTTAGTACATTGTAAAAGTACACACCCGCTCTAAGGTCATCTCTTTCGAAAATTGTTACCGGTGATGAAATGGGCATTTGTCTTACTGTTCTACCGATAACATCCGTCACAACCACAAAAGCATTATTTAGCTCTACAGACCCCCCAATCATGATATTCGCATATGCCGTAAAAGGATTTGGCGCGATCGTTACGGATTCAGATGAACGCACTGTATTAACTTCCGTAGGCACCGCACTCAGGCCGGTATAACTATTGGGAAGGCTACTATATGAAAATACATTCAACAGCGGGCTCAGCGTGTACCAATTGTAAGCATAACCAATTGAAGACGCATAGGTGCACTTAACCCTAACCACATTGCTGTATGTTGCCCAGGGCGTTATCAAGGTACCATATCCATCGTACTCAAAAAAATCATAACCGCTGGAAGTAGTTGATGTATAATTGGACGTAAATGTATCCAGGTAATTAAATGGGAACTTCAGTACCTTCCTTGGGGCTGGAGTATAGTTCACGCCTGAGCCAGGAGTTGTAGTGACACTATTTGCCAATTCAAGCATTGCGCCTGAATTTACGATATAATAACTATACAGCGCACTGCTGCTGGTAGGTGTTATTGAAAGTGCGTAGTTCCCCGACGGGTATGTACCGGCAACTGGCGTTGAGGTTGGATTTTCTATAAGGTATGTTCCTACATTGGTCATGGCGACACTACTGAAATTCCATGTAAGGGATGGGCCGCCGGGGCCTGGGGCAATCGTTGCAGTGCCATTCATTACCGGTGAAGAATAACCTGTAGTTGCCAGGTTTGTTCCATCAACAATTACGGGTTGCGCCCACGATCGAACACCGACAAATAATGCGCTACATGCGAAAAGTAAAATGTTCTTGATCATTAGTGTTTGTTTTATGTTTTTAGAAAAATGATGACTGCAACCGTATGCGATCACAATGGAGATCTTATTAAAAAATAAAATTATGCCATAGGGGGTGATAAAAAATACCACTTAAGTTGTATTTCCGGAGCGAAATAGGATCTTTTAAAGAATTTGTCAATGCAAAAAGCTCTCTCGATATATGCAACTTCCTGGTCTAGGGTCTCCCTTCGTCCTGAACCATGGAAGCATCTCGCTTCCGAGAAACAAAAAAGCCTCACAATCGTGAAGCGTTATTTGCGGACTGGGGACTCGAACCCGTCCCGACCTATGGTTGGGATCGTGACAGGGCGGCAATTCTAACCAACTGAACTACCAAACCGATCTGCAATATTT
>CAZBAP010000007.1:0-225638 GCA_964489795.1 uncultured Flavipsychrobacter sp. | reverse complement strand
ACGTAGAATGGCATAACGGAAAACGCTCCACCATAAAGTGAAGCGTTATTTGCGGACTGGGGGACTCGAACCCGTCCCGACCTTTGGTTGGGACCGTGACAGGGCGGCAATTCTAACCAACTGAACTACCAAACCGATCTGCAATATTTTTAGCGGAAACAATAAGCCTTAATATCTGCTCATGACTGTACTTTTTTAAAGCCTTTTCACGGATAAGCGCTTCTCGTTTTGTGATCAATTCTTCAACGTAGACCAATAGCCAGGGAATTTTATTTGAAGTGTAGGAACTATCTCCATTATTGTGCTGCAATAACCGGGTAGCGGGTTGTTCTGAAAACCCTTTGTAGAATGAGTTATCTACTTCGCTCTGGATTATGTAAACGTAGAATGGCATAACGGAAAACGCTCCACCATAAAGTGAAGCGTTATTTGCGGGCTGTAAGGGACAACTTTCGAACTTTTTCGTGGAGGATTTGAGAACTATAGCGGAATTTTAATGGAAATTACCTGCTGATTTCCGTTTAAAACCATTGTGAGTAGGTGGAATTTCAAACTTTCTAAGGTTTGCAGATGGGCTATATTTGCGTTGTGTTCTTAATGATTCACATTAAAATCAAATTGTCGTTACGAGAACCTGAATATGAATAAGAGATCGAAAGATGCTTTAATACGTCATGGCTTCGGAGTGGAACTGATTGAAAAGTTGGCACATGCTTCACTGACCTTATCCGGCGTGAGCGGCATGAACAATGCAGCCTTGCTAAATATAGGCTTTACGGCGGCAGAGGTCAATGAAATAATAGAAAAGTCCACACGCAGGCCTATCGACAGGGTGGTCATCGAAAGTATTGTTGCTAAAAGCGGAGGATGTTGCGTTTTTTGTGCAGACGGAAATAACACACAGCCTTTTGAGGTACACCATATCGAAGAGTACAATGTTTCCCAAAATAATGATGAGGATAACCTGCTGCTAATATGTCCGACTCATCACACCACCGTTCATAAAAACAATATCACTTCTGAATTTCAAAAAAGTGTAAAGCGTCGTTGGGAGCAGATTTGGCAGATCGCAGCATTTTATCAGCAAAAGGGGATTCCATTTCCTTTTTCATCCTTTTCTTATTTGGATTATTCCTACAAAGGAAACATTCTAGAGATTTTTTATTTGCGCGCTCCAACCCCATCAGTTTCCTTGTACCTTTTACAGGAAGGATTAAGGCAAGAGTTCCAACAAATCTTAAATAATGAAAACCGCATATTGCTTGCCGGCAAGTCGGGAAGCGGTAAGTCTACCTTAGCAAGAGGAATAGCGGGAATAGACACAACACACGCAGCCTTCATGTATATAGGCTCTCATGATACTAAAAATACACTTTCTGAGATTGCCATGTTTCTGTCAGTGGCTGTCAAGCCCGTGACTGTAATTGTGGATAATGCCAACACGCTTTTATCTACTGACCAAATTGAGTATCTGCTTGGTCTCGCTTCGCCCAGAAAAAGGCTTATCGTGGTACATACGAGAAGTGACAATGGCGAGGATAAAAGACTTGAAAACCATTTTTTGGACGCAGTATATCCTGTTGAATGGCCGACAATTAAAACAGGGATATTAAAAAAGTTGCAAACTCACGAGGGAGAGATAATCGATTACCTTAATGAAAGAGGACTTAACGACTCTGGTATTGGCAGCGGCAGGCTCCAGCAGTCACTAACCACGATTATCAACCAATATGCCTCCAATGTCGACACTGTTTGGCAGTTCATCTACCTGCTCACAAGTGGAATCCACCGCATGGACAAACTACAGGTAGAACTTTACAATGATGAACGTATGGATTTGCTGGTACTTTTTATCAGTATTAAACAGATTGCACAATTTGAAGCGGCGACCTCCATCATTGAGCTAATGAGCCTATATACCACCCATCCTTCACTTAGCACTATTGCTGCACCGGAACAGCAGTGGCTGAAACAGCAGATGAAAAAACTCCTGCAACAGCACATTATTAAGTTGCAAAGAGGAAATTATATTACAGTTCACCGGCAGTTTGCCATAAAATTTATTGAACATTGCTACTTAAAAACAAGAGCTGATACGGAAGTTTTCTTAAACGATATATTTTCCAATCCCAAACGAATAAAGGAAATTGTCCGGCTCTGGTCATGGCTCAATCACACCACAGCACGGATCTATGTGCAGCAATGGTATAGATCGCTTGATTTAAGGTGCTGGCAAATGCTTGTTGATGAGGCTTTTACCCATGACCTGATGACTGTTAGCGCAATCTCTGAGTTAATGCACAGGATAAGCGTAAACGGCTATGTTCCGCTGCAAGTCTGTTTTGGAAAAAAAGCGCAAGATATCGCTACCCGTGTGAATGCCGAAAGGAACAATACGCTGTATTATCTCCATCAGCTATTCCTTAACCTGCACCATGATTGTCCAGATGTTGTCCAGGAATCCCTTGACCTTATTCCTAAAGATAGTATTGCACAAATGGTTAAGACTATCGAACCGGAGCATTTCGAGTATTTAACCTGGTTGTTCAATACAATTGTGCAGAAAAATCGCAGATGGGCTGACGAGTTTTCGCGACTCTGCGACGCAAATGATTTTATTGCTCTTATAGATAAAGTGAAAAAAGGCGACGTTTCCTCATTGATGAATATTTTAGAATTTGAAAGGGGCTATATCCACAATATTAAAAGAAGTCAATTCAGGCACTACACTGCTGCCTTTGCGAGGTTGCTAAAAAATTGCCATCTTCAAGAAATAAACATGGATGCCAGCAGCCTATACCGAGGTTATTTCATGGAATTTTATCTTTATCCTGGAGAAATAGCAGAGGTCGTTAACTCCCTTGACCAGACGACACTTTCTGTAGATTTTGTCGAATGCTCGCCAAGACACTGGGGCAATCTGCTGACAATTTCAATACTTGCACAGCATATTAATACAGATGTTATTCGTAATATAGTTGATGGCATTGATACAGATAAGCTTAAAGAAAACATATTGCGTTATACTGATCCCTATTATTATGAGTTAAGATTGCTTATCCACCAACTCGCATATGGCAGCGAGGGTAAAAAAAAGGATTTTGCCCATATGTTGCGGCCTATCATTGAAAAAATCCTGAAGGTACGTCCAGCAAAGGATATTGAAGATGTCCTACACGCCTTTTTCAAACTTGATGAAGAGTGGGCCTCTAAAACTCTCTTACAGCAAGGTTTGGCGGTCCCAGAAATCAAGAAGCCTAGCACTTCACATTCTCCATTGAATGATGTAAAAGAAAGGTTTGCTGAAATGGATGCTAAGGGTGTAGACTATGATATGGAGAAAACTCGCTTTAGATATCCTGAGGAAGATTTCGTTCAGCAGGGAAACGTAGGCAATAGTTCGAGTAAGAGTTAAATTTCGGAAAGCGAGAGATAGTTAGGATATCAAACCGTCGAATATCACATTTTAATAGCCTTGTGCAAGACTTAGGGTCAATGTAGACATAGCAATTACAAGCGAAAGGGACGCTTCGAACGACAAAACCCGCGCCAAGCGCGGGTTTTATTATTTGTGCAGAGGGAAGGGGACAACTTTCGAACTTTTGCTTAGCAGATTTGCATGCCATAATAGAATATTAATCTACGCCTCAGTTAGAAAATTACCTTACTTAATTGCACATCATGTGATTCGACTGGAAAATTTTCAATCAATTGAAAAGGATAGCATATTCCAAGCTTAGACCCTAGTGGCTTTTGGGAAAAATATGTGTCATAATAGCCAGAACCATACCCTATTCGATATCCATTTTTATCAAAAGCTAAGCCTGGAACAATGTAGAGATCAATATTCCCATTGTATTCATTATGACCAACAGGATGTTTTGTGCCGAAACGCCCTTCTTCAAGGTCTGTTAAAGAGTATAATAGTATGTTTTGTATTATCTTTTTGGGCAGTGATTTAGGACATACTACTGTATAGTTTTTCTTTAATAATGTTTCTAATAGCGGGGTTATATCGATTTCGCTTCCTAAAGGCAGGTACGAATGTATTATTTGCGCTTTTTGGTCAACTATTATTTGCATGATACGCTCACACATTTGGTTGTCTAGTTGCTTTTTTAATTCTAATGACATGCCATCTCTTTCAGACACCATCTGTTTTCTTATTATTTTTTTTATTTCCTTTTGTTCCATTTTTGAGAGTCTTATGAAATTGTAAGAGGTAAATTCTCGATTACCTTCGACGTAATAAATTGATTATACTGTCTTTAATTTTATTCAGGATATCGCCGAGAGTAATAGAAATTTCTGTAGTAATGATATTTATTACAATGAACTTTGTATTTTCTTTCACTAAAGAAATTGCAAAAACATAGCTAACATCATGTGTTTGTTGTTCTTTACAACAATACACTTCATCGATTCGAAAATCATTGGGTGATAGTGCGTTAAACTTATTTTCAAATAGCTCAACATCCTTGAAGTTTTCATCGTATGCCCAAACGTATCCTTTCCCAATTAGCATTTCAATGACATCTCTAAAGTCCATATATGCATTCATTTTGCTTGTTTATTCTATTTGGTATAGAGAATAGAAATCATTTCCAACTTCCTTGTAGTGATATAATCAAGCTATCACTTTTGACTTCCATGTCAATTGGGAATATGATTTTATACTCATCCATATTTATCCTGCAACTGCTGATGTATCCTGTAGTATCACCCCATAACTGAATGAAATATGATCCTTTGTATAGTGCCATTGGTATGTTTGGCTTTACTTTAAGGGTAACTGGCAAGGGGAGATCATTGGGATAACTTTCAGTCTGGGTGAGGAAAACTGCGTGGGCATCAAAAATCTTCAAATATAACCTTTCTGTTTGCTTATTTATCTGCCTACACTCATTTAACCTAATGGTCTTAAGGTTGAATATTTTATTATCCTTTGTACAGCTAATAAGGGAAACAGCCAATAGTAAGACTGCCAATGCTCTTTTCATATTGTTTGTAAAATTTTTGTAGAGTTCACCTTTACTTCGATTGTTCAATAATGGCCTAAGCTAGTTTGTAGTTGCATATTGCAGTTCCAAGTATTGCTGTAAAACAATAGCATGATTATGCTTAGTGTCCTTCGCTCCATATACAAGCGTTATGACCTTCTTGTCTTCATATGTCTCAACAAAAGCTTGTATAGCTTTATTGTTCCTCAACTCAGCCTTATACTGCTTCTGAAATTCAGCCCATAAGGCAGGTTCATGCCCCCACCATTTCCTTAGCTGTACAGAAGGAGCCAGCTCTTTTATCCATTCGTCCAGTTCGATTTCTGCTTTTTCGATGCCCCTTGGCCATAATCTATCTACAAGTATCCTATATCCATCTTTCTTGAGTGGTTTTTCATAAGCTCGTTTTATTCTTATAACTGGTTTCATAAGCTATATTTAGAAGTGAAACATTATGCCGGAGAGAGTTTTCGTGACCGCAAATAGGCGGTGGTTCTGTTTAGATATGGGAATAGTGCAATAAGCATCAAAGTGCCAACAATAACCCAAGACATTAACTCATAGTAATCCATCGCAAAACGGAGCTGTCCTTGTCCGTTGACACTGCTCACTAATAGTTTATTAGAAGCCTTTAAAGCCTGCCCATGTGTCATTCCCTTAGCTTCGAGATGGGCAGATTGTTTGTGCAGATATTGTCTTACAATCGGATTAATCTTTGTAAGGTGATCTTGGAAAGCATTGTAGTGTCTGCTTTTTGAAAAAAGTTCAAAATAATTGATGATGCTGATGCTGACACAAAACCCTAAATAGCGTATCGCTAGACTGACAGCCGCAGCAGAAGGGCCTAAAGAGACGGGAACTGAAGCAATCGTATATACAATTGTAGGTACCATGATCATTCCCACTCCCACACCCTGGATAAATAAAGGGATAATATAATTGTATTCATCAGCCTGTACGTCGAAAAAGAAGAACATGCATATATGGAAAGACAGCAGGCATAGGAAACCCGGCAACCAGACGTAGCGAATCCTTTTCTTTTGTAGGATCATGCAGCAGGCGATAATGACACCTGTTACCAAGCCGGCCAAGTTGAGCAGGTTAATATAGGAAACATGTATAGGGTCGAAGCGCAATACGGTAATAAAGAAATTGTTCGTGATGTTGCTTGCAAACCGGCATATGTACATAACAAACAATACCAATAGCCCCACTTTGAAATTCCTAAACCCTAATATGCGAAGATCAATGTACGGGTGCTTCATTGCCTTCTGCCGCAACATGGATAAGGCTGTAAGTGCTACAATAGCGATCACGCTATACTGAATACGAATGTCTTCCAGCCAATAGTATTCCTGTCCATAAATAGTGATATAGCCGATCAGGCAAAGGATAACACTGTATAATGAAAAGCTTTGCCAGTCCAGTTTAGAAAGCGGGAAATGCACGTTGAGCCGTACATTATTCATGGTTAGCAAAAGCAGGACCAGACAAGGCAGATAGGAAAATAGCGTACCCTTATAAACGATATTGAAATTATAAGAATCAATCAGGTCGGCTGTGACAAAATTGTTGAAGGGCATTGCACATAATAAGAGTCCAAAGAACACAGAAAAACTGATTTCACGAGCACGTTCACTACGTAGCCGGGTAAACATCAGGGAAAGTGATAGGTTCACTGAGCTGGAAAACAGCATCCCTTGTATGAATCTGATAGGAAACAGGATATATATATCACACGTCTGGTAACAGATGAAACTGGTCAATATTTGCAGAAAGGTAAATATAATGAAATACTCTTTTGTAGCCAGGTAAGTAAAGAAGCGTCTCTCCAAACTATAAAAGCCTACATAACCAGCATAGAACAATGCGACTGCAAATTGTATATCCGCCGGCTCGCTTCCATAATTACCTGCTGCTGCATTTACGTTGGCTAAGGGCAGGAAAAACAAGACAATACTGGGTAGTAACAAAGAAAACAGAATAATCTTTACCATCCATTCAGGCGCCCAGGATTTGAATATAGGGATAGCACTATCCATGATTTTGTTGTTTGGGCACATATACATTTACGTTCATGCCGACTTTTAGCACGTCAATATCTTTTCTATCACCATCAATGCGGATACGAACGGGTACACGCTGCACGATCTTCACATAGTTGCCCGTTGAATTATCTGGTGGCAGCAGGGAAAAGCTGGAGCCAGTGGCAGGTGACAGGGAAATAATCGTTCCTTTGAACTCTATGCCTGGATAAGCATCAGCTACCACCTTCACAGAGTCACCGATACGCATGTGCGCCACCTGCGTTTCTTTATAGTTAGCTACCACCCATTTATCAGTCTCATTGTTAACAATAAATGCAAGGGTTTCTCCGACATTGATCATTTGACCTACCTCCACAGTACGCCTACCCATCCTGCCATCATATGAAGCAGTAACGATGGTATAACTTACATCCAGTTTGTGCCTATCTAGCAACACTTTTAATCTTGAGATCTCAGCAAGCACTACTGATTTTTCTGCACGTATGTCTTCAATCCGTGATGTTGCAGCATCATAGCTCTCTTGTGCAGATTTATATTCACTATTATTCACCTCAAGCGTCGCCTGCATATTTTCAAGCTGCTGCTGTGTCGCTGATTCTTCGTTATATAATTTTTTGTAACGGTCATAATCCAACTGCTGTTTCCACACTTTTGCTTTCGTTGCCGCTATCTGAGCCTGTGAAGATGCAGCTGATCTCTGTAGTGTATGAATATTGCTTTCCAATACCTTTAGTTGCGCTTCTGCTTTATGTATGGTTGCTTCGGTCTGTTCCTGTTGTAATACGTATTCACGATTATCAATGATTAGCAGCGTATCTCCTTTTTTTACATGTTGGTTTTCTTCAAATTTCACAGCCACGATAAAACCTCCTGCCCTTGAAATAACCGGATTTACATATTCTTCAACCTGCGCATCGTTCGTCTGCTCGTATGTATAGTACCCCCAAAGAGTGTATACACCCCAGATAGCAAGCGCAAAAACGACGCCAACTGCTATCCACCCGGTTATTCTTGTTATCAGCCTGTCTGTAACTGAGTATTTCTTTTTCATTATAATACGCCGGTAATGTTCTGAAGTAAGTAATATTTGTTCTGCGCTGTGATACGTGCTGCGGCGAGTTCAAAACGAGTCTTCAATACTTGCACGTCCGCATCAAGCAAGTCCGTGACCAAGGATGCCTGGTTGAAGTAAGTGTTTTTAATGATACGGGCATTCTCTTCCGCCTGTGCCACATTTGTTTCCGCCACCTGTATCTGTACAAGTGCTTCCTTATAACGGAGATACGCTTCTTTTACCTGCTGTCGTATCTTATCTTCAGTTTCCTGGTGAGCTTCTTCTTCCTTTTCCAGTTCCAGCCTGGCAGCCCTCGTCTTATGTACATTATGGTATAGTTCCGATATAGGGAAAGAAGCTTTCAGTCCTGCGACTCCCAGTGAATACCAGTATGGGTTATAAGGATAGAGGAATATTTGCGGATTGGCATAGTAAAAATCACTGTACATCCCAAGCTTGGGGCGGACATTAGCTTTGATCTGTCTCAGGTGTATTTTGCTCAACTCTGTCTGCTGTTCAGAAATATGATAGGAAAAAGAATGCTGCAGGGCTTCTGCCAGGTATTGCTCGTAAGTGGTATGCTCATCCCATTGCGTATTAATATCAATGGGCAACAATATCCGCTCATCAGGTTCTCCGATGATGATATTTAGTTTCTGGGTTGTGATCAGGATATCATTTTCAATGGTGACCAACACCATTTTACGTTTGGATAGTTCCAGCTCTACACGCAGCACATCACTTTTGAGTACTGTCCCGTTCTTATGAAAGGCACGTATCTCCTTTAGCTGTTTTTCCTGGTCCGCTATGTCTTTGAAGATAAGGTTGCGGAAGATCCGGTATTTTTGAAGGTCAAGATAAAGCACTGCCGTCTTATAATGAATATCAGATATGGTCTGTTCCTGCTGTATCAGGCTGATCTCACGGAGAGTTTTCTCTTCTGCGATCTTGAGGTTCAGCTTATTACCATTATACAGGTTCAGGTAAAGATCAGCGCCGACATGGTACAGCGTATGTATCACTTCATGTTCTGACGGTTTTGAGAACAGACCATTATCGTATATCGGTATGTTGGTTGCTTTTTCTGCACTTCCCATTACCCCTAGCTCCGGGTAGCGCTCCATGCGTACATCTTTTACCTCTTCATCTGCTATACCTGTAGCCTTTCTTTTTATTGCTATCAAACGGCTATATTGATCTGCTTTGCTCCATGCCTCCTGTAATGAAATATGTAAAGTGTCATCTTTTGAAATGCCAGCAGCGAGACTGATTGCAGAAGAAGATTGATAAAAGAATACCAGAAAAACTACAACTGGCCGTATTCGCATGTTGTATATGTAAAATTTGTGTGCAAAATTACATTCACATCATAATTGTCATTTTATTATAATCGCCATATTTTTATTCAATCCGGCCATATTCGAGATAAAGTCAGATCCACCACTTCCTTGTAACTTTACGCGACATCTTAACGCCTAAATTGCAACAAAAAGAAATTCATGGGTCTTATTGCATCATTACCTGATATAGATAAACAGCCAAAGTCCGTCTTTGTAATGCATGAAAAGTCAGAGAAGCTGATTCCGCTGCATACACACAAAAAAGGCCAACTCAGCTATGTAGAAGGGGGTATTGCCTACATTACTACTCCTGACAAAACATTTATTGTTCCCGCAAGACACTATTTCTGGATACCAAAAGGCATGCCACACATTTTACGGATAGGACATTCTGCAACTGTTTTACGGTCGCTTTACTTTTACACATCAGACGATAAACTTCATTCTTTTTATGAGAAGCTGGGTATTTATCCCGCTAGTGAATTGCTGATTCAGATGATCAATTATACCGAGAAGTGGGATGGCAACCATATCAACAGTAAAAACAACAACTTTGATTTCTTGGTGGCTTTAAAGAAGTTGTTGCCGCAACTTAATAACAAGGCTTTACCGATAATATTGCCTATCACTGAAGATGAACGGATGCAACTTATAATAAAACACCTGGAGAAGAACATTTCGGAGCCTATCAGTTTAAGTCAACTAAGCATGCGTTTTAACATTAGTGAACGCTCTATGTCTCGCCTATTCCAAACACATTTGCATATATCCTTTCTGCAGTACTTCAAAACATTGCGGATGGTTAAGTCGATCGAAATGATATTGAAAACGAACAAACCGATTGGTGACATTGCCTTTTTAGTGGGTTACGATTCTATAGGTTCTTTTAGTAATGCATTTTATTTATTTACGCATTCCAGGCCATCCGACCTGAGAAAGACATAGTGCCAGATACTGATACCGGAGAGATATAGGACCGTTTTATCCGTGCATGAAATTGAGGAAATGAGCTTCGTAAAAACGCTGGAATGTTTTGGGTTAACTGCCGTAAATCTGCGGCGTGATGAAGAGTTATACTGGCTGTCTGATCATTTAAATTAATAAAAGCCCATTAATAGATTCGCCGTATTTTAGCAGTAATACGATATATTAATATGCCGAGTAAAAACAGTACTCCAAGTTCGATCAGCACAACTTCGATATAAGGCTGCAACGCGTCTGCCGATTGTTTAACTCCTATAGATTTTCCGCCAGGTGATACTTTGGCTTTTACTTCAAGGGCAGTCACCACTAAAAACAAAGTTAGGATTCGTGTTAAGCACATCTTTTGTCTATTTTGTTATTTTGATACAGATATAAGCTCAATAGTATTTGCGCACAAAGTAAAATTGCACCGGTTAACACGACTATTAGTAGTATCAATGAAGCCTTCTCTATGCTTACGGGGGTAGTATAGCTCACTTCTGTCGATTTAGCAGCTAATACATTTAACGGAAGGAATGCAATTGCCCCTAGAGACGAAGAGAAATAGACTATCCTGGATATCAAAGGTTTTCTTTCGCCGGAATTCATCATTATAGCACTGATTTAATAGTCACACTATCACTGACAGTGCTTCCTTGATGGTTGATTTCAGTTCTGATGTATACAATTAAATCTGCTACTCGCGTAAGTGTGTCGGTCCAGATTTCGCTAACTTGAATATCTGTAGCATGAGTGTGATTGTCGACATAGTAAAGAGTATCGAATGAGTACTTGTCAACGATAAAAACTTCATACCCGTGAAGTGTGGCTTCTCCCTTGATATGTGCTTGTATCGGTAGCAACGTTCCTGCTAAGACTTTTTGTTGTTGTTGAGGACTCTTTATCTCTATTCTTGCGGTTGGCTTCGCAATGTTTTCCTGTTCATTTTTTTGACATGCACAGATGGTTGACAATAGAACAATAGAAGCAATATATAGAAAGCGGTTCATCATTTTTTGATTGTTTAGAATAAGAATTGTATGCCTGTCTCGATTTTGTATCCCGCCGAGACGGAATTATCAGGATATGATTGTTTGAGCGGTAACGCTCCGTTTACATTTAGTCCAATACGATTGTAAAATGCTTGAAATCCTATTGTTCCATAGAGAATTTCGCCACCAGTCATATCATTCCTCCAGCGCTTTTGATAACTGTCAAAATCGGCGGAGTAACGCTCTATTTTTATACCAGCCAATGGTAACAAGCTATACTTTTTTGCCGTTATCACATGATATGCCAGCATTCCCAAAGTTATTCGGTCACCAAACTTATATGATACACGATTGGGTGTATTTAATGTATAGCTGGCATCAATATTAAACCCCGTTTTCCTATACTGCAAAGAGTAGTTGATATTAGCAATGAGATCCAATGATCCTGTTCCCGGCTGCATGTTCGGTAATCCCTCATTTCCAGCACTTGGGACATAAGAGCCAGTTGGGAGTTTAATACCTCCGCCCAATTGCAGGTTTTGTTTCCATACGGGATTGCAATTATCGGCTCTTATCAGTCTATAGTTTGCAAGTATTGAAGCATCCCCAATACCTGAGATAACAACAGGTACGCCTTCGTGATTTGACCTATTGTAAGAATATGGGATGAATGCAAATAGCTGTACACGGTTGCTAAGAGTATAACGTCCCCATAACTGTAGGCTTTGGTACTGATCAGTTGATCGTATTTTGCTGCCGTGATTGGTTTCTTCTACACTACTATACGACTTAAATACATATTGAAGGCCGACAAAGTGTTTATTGAACTGTGGCAATATTCCCAGATTTTGGCTATTAGCTGAACCGCCGCATACACTACAAGCAAATATCACTCGCGGCATTATTGTGCACGCAATTGTCAGGAGTATTTTCATAATATGCATTATTGGAAACGCCTGTCTCTATTTCTCGAAATGGAGCATCAGCAATATTGTAAACTGTATGTAGATCATCTAAAGAGGTAGCTGCCTGCTTTATGCAGGCAACTACCTACCACACCACATCAAAAACACTATTCAACAATAATCTTTCCTTTCATTGTAGGATGCAGCGTACAATAGTAATTAGAGCTTTGACTAGCCGTCATAGACCATGACTCATCTGCCGGCAACTTATCGGAAGTCCATGTTTTACCTGGATATTCTGTGATGTCGTGTGTAACGAGATCGTGATTGAGAAAGGTAATTTTGTCGCCTTTATGAACGGTTATTTCAGCAGGAACAAACTTCATCTGTTTGATCTCTATTGTGTACTCTTGTTGTTGCTGCATGCCTGCAGAGTCGTCAGTTGAATTGTTGTGACCGCTGGGCGTACAACTCGCTGCAAGGATTAAGAATAGCGCAGCGAAAAAGCTTCTAAATGAATGCTTGCTCGTCATCACTTATAGTTTTTTTGCACCATTTCAGCATGACCTAGGTGTGCCTTTAGCGCGGGTACGACATTCTGCAATAATTGCTTTAACTCGGCATTATCGGTCTCAGGGATTAACAAGCTCTCAACAGCACTTATGACCGCCTTATGATAAGCTACTTCATTATCGATGTATGCTCTGTTAAAGGCCTTTCCTGACTTGCCATTTAGTGATTTCTTCGTTTTTTCTGCATCCGCCAGTAGTTTTTGACTTACGGCGTTGTCCTTTGGTGTAACCCCCAGTTTTTTTGCCAATGCTGCGGCCTGCTCTATTACAGCGGCATGGTCACGCTTCATCGTTTCTGCAAATTTAATTACTTCTCCATCCTTGGATTTTTTCATGGCAATATCAGCGTAGCTTATATCAATTTGATTTGCTACCACTGCAACATGCGCAACTTCGGGATCGGAAAGTGTTGGATTATTTTGCGCCATCGCAGAGCCTGAGACTGTTAGTAGCGCGAGGGCTACTGCAAAAGATTTGACTGTAACAAGTGTCGTTTTTTTCATCATTTTGTTGTTTAGTTTATTATTAGATAAATAACCGTTGGAAAGGTTACAAGAAACTTTGCTTATTTCTCAAAAATTACAGCATCTGGGCTTGCGCCTTGTTTTGTTAGTACATGTATAATGCTTTTGGTCATCTGTTCTGGACCGCAGATGTAGAAATGCTTTTCAAAGTCATCTACGTGAATACTGAGAAACATTTCATCGATGAAATCATGCATATACGGCCCCTCCTTACTTTCAGTTACAAGGAACAAGGCATCGTTTCCCAATATTTGCTTCAACTCCTGTTCGTAGATAATGTCAGCTGAGGTCTTATTCGAAAAGAACAATTTGTTACCTGCTGCTTTGCCTTCTTTGGAAAGTTGTCTTAGAATGGCAATGAATGGTGTTATGCCTGCACCTCCAGCAATAAAATATCCCGGTCCTTGATAGGCTATAGCTCCCCAGGGCTCATCAACAATCAATTCATCGCCTTCTCTTAACAAGCCTATTTGATTCGTTACTCCGTCATGATCACTATAGCATTTAATGGTGAATTCAAGATAGGGATCATCATTGAGGGAGGTAAAAGTAAACGGTCGTTTTTCGGATAGCCAGCCTTCTTTGTTTATGGCTACTTCTGTAGCCTGTCCCGAACTAAAAGTATAGCCCAAAGGCTTCTCTATTCTGAGACAACGAACATCATGTGTAACCTGAGCGATGAACAATATCTTTAGTGTATGTGTCATTTTAATATTTTTAGATGTTTAACATTGCATATAACTGGTTACTACGCTCCGGCGACAGAAATGCTCCGTGTAGGCTATTGGTAACAGTAGAGCATCCGGTGTGATTTATTCCTCTTGAAGCAACACAAAGATGTTCTGCATCAATTATCACTGCAACGTCTTCAATTCTTAAAACAGATTTTAGGTGTGCTGCGATCTGCGTGGTAAGGCGTTCCTGAACCTGCGGTCGTTTAGAGAAGTAATGTGCAATGCGGTTCAGTTTTGACAGGCCGATGACCTCTCCCTGGGAAATATAGGCAACGTGTACTTTCCCAATTATCGGAACAAAATGATGCTCACAGTACGAGTATAACGGGATGTTTCTTTCCAATATTACCTCGTTATATTTGAACTTGTTTTCAAATAAACTAATGGAGGGCTCATTTAATGGATTAAGCCCCATAAAAGCTTCGTTTACGAACATCTTTGCCACCCTGAGTGGAGTTCCCTTCAGGCTATCATCTCGCAAATCCAACCCAAGGGCTATCATAATTTCCCGAAAATGATGCTGAATAGTACTTATCTGCTCGCTTACTGTCAGTATAGTATCCTCGTTTTTTACAAATGTTTCTTCGTCGGTACTTTGCATATCTGTTTATTGTTTTGTTTTATTGTCTTTTAGAGCAATGAGCTGACAAAAGGTTACAAAATCAGTTCATTAGAATTAAATTGTAGGCATGATTGATGTGTATATGCATTTTCCAGGCGAAACAGTTATTTAAAGAAATTTGTAACCTTTTTGCTTCTTTTTCATCTAATGGCTATGACAGTCCAGCCGGATATAATATCAAAGCAAGCTCCAATTCCTGACGAAGAGCTTGTTAACAGGATAGTGTTAGGTGAAAAGCAATTATTTGAGCACCTTATCCGTAAATATAATCAGCGCCTGTACCGGATAGGCATGTCTGTTTTGGATAATGAAGCCGAGACAGAAGACGCGATGCAAACCGCTTATATCAACGCTTATGAGCATTTGACGGACTTTGAAAATCGCTCGTCATTCGGAACCTGGCTGACCAGGATAATGCTTAATCAATGCTATGAACAAAAACGCAAACAACAACAGGCATTTTCCCATCTAAAAGAAATCGACAATACTGTAAATATGAAAACTCCGGCCAATGAATTAACGAATAAGGAATTGGGGTACGTACTCGAACGTGCTATTGCGCAATTGCCGGAAAAATATCGCTTGGTGTTTATTATGCGGGAAGTAGAAGATATGTCTGTACGGGAAACTTCTTCAGCATTGAATATTGAAGAGCCCAACGTAAAAGTGCGCCTGAACAGGGCCAAAACAATGCTTCGTGAAAATCTGAGCGGTTATATAAAAGGCCGGGTATATAATTTTCACCTTAACCGTTGCGACAGGATCGTCAATAACGTGATGCTGCACTTAGGCATTTCATAATCACAATTAAACGATAAGGGACTTTAGGTCTTTTTTATTCCTTATCCTGATACGTTTACCATCTGTTTTGATCCACCCTAATGCTGTCCACTCTGTGAATATCTTGAACACGGTCTCATAAGTAGTCCCGGCATAAGCCGCTATATCCTGCCTGGAAAGGATTATCTGCAAAAAATGATCCTTCCCCTCGCCAAATGTATCGTGAAGCATAAGCAGCATGTCTGCTATACGGCCTTTCACATCTCTATGAGCCAGATCGCTCATGCGTTGTTCTGCATTATTAAGCTCAGTCGCATAGAACAGCATCAATTTATAAGATAATGCAGGATTGATACGCAGGCTGGCCTGTAAATGTTCGTCAGGGATAAAACAAGCCATTGTCTCTTCCAGGGCAGTTGCGGAAATACGATAAACAGTGTCTCCAAAGCCTCGTATACCCAAAATATCACCCTTTCTTGCAAAACGGATGATCAGTTCTTTATCATATCCCCACTGTTTATGCACTTTCACAGCTCCCGACAGCATGAAGTACATACCCGTTACAGCTGAGCCTTCGTTCAGCAACCGTTCATTTTTTTTGAACAGGAATGTCTGCTTTTTCAGTTGGGTAAGTTCCAGCCACTCCTTTGAGCATCCTTGACAAAAAAAGCAAGAATTCAGGTTGCAGTCCGTTTTTTTCATTGAAAATATTGCTTATGCATCATTAATTAACCTAAAAAGCGTAAAAAATGTTCAAAAATATTGCATTTGCAATAGTTTTGCACCTGAAATTGAAAAAATGAAACGTCAAGACGAAAGTATCCCTTTAGCGCCATCTTTAGGTACAATTCACCGAAAAAAAGAAATAAGCCGTGGAGCGGGCGTGGATAGACGAATTGTATTCCTTACTGTTCAGGCTATAATAAACGCGTTTATCATAGGGATCATAGCCAAAGTATTGGTCTATCTGATAGAGCTGATCACCAATCTTGCTTTTTATGGAAAATTTTCCTTCCGGCCTGCGAGCCCCGCAGATAATCATCTCGGAATAACAGTAATAGCCATTCCCATTATCGGCAGCATTCAGGTAGGACTTATGGCAAGGTTTGGCTCCAAAGCTATTCGTGGGCATGGCATTCCTGAAGCAATGGAAAAGATCATTCTTGACGAAAGCAAGATACCACCCCTGATTACCTTGTTGAAACCTTTATCTGCTGCAATATCGATCGGTACGGGTGGGCCATTCGGTGCAGAAGGCCCGATCATTGCCACCGGTGGCGCTTTCGGCTCTTTTACGGGCCAGGTCATGCATATCTCTGCGGCAGAGAGAAAGATCATGCTAAGTGCGGGTGCTTGTGCAGGTATGTCTGCAATATTCGGTAGCCCTTTAGCGGCTGTAATGTTGGCCATCGAATTACTCCTGTTTGAGTTTTCCGCACGCTCCATTATTCCTGTTGCCTTAGCCTGTGTTACGGGGGCAGGAATGCATATCTGGCTGTTTGGCTGCACACCTGTTTTTGCTATGGGTAATATCCCCGTTCCTTCCGGTACAGACCTGGCAGTTTATACTGGCATTGGGCTATTTATTGGTGTCGTTGCTTCACTGGTATCCAAGTCTGTATATGCCGTGGAAGACATTTTTGAAAAACTACCTGTACACTGGATGTGGTGGCCTGCCATTGGAGCAGTGGCCGTGGGTATCATTGGCTTTTTTGCACCCTACACGATGGGCGTAGGCTATGATAATATCCAGCACTTGCTGACCGGGAAATTACAATTGACTGTTTTGTTTTCCCTCTGTCTGCTTAAATATATCTCATGGGTTATTTCGCTGGGGAGCGGTACATCTGGTGGTACCCTTGCTCCTTTATTTACTATCGGTGGCGCATTAGGAGCGTTAACCGGAACAGCACTTTTATTTTTCTTTCCCTCGTTAGGTATCGATCTTGCTACTGCTGCGCTGATAGGTATGGCTGCCATGTTTGCCGGTGCTTCAAGAGCTTTACTTACCTCTATCATATTTGCCTTCGAAACGACAGCTCAACCTAATGGACTATTACCGTTGGTAGCTGCATGTGTCGCCGCTTATTTCGTATCGTTCTTTTTAATGGAAGGCAGCATCATGACGGAAAAGATTCGTAGAAGAGGTATAACCACTCCTGATTCCTATCATCCCGACCTGCTTATGCATGCACATGTAAAAGATCTGTTACAACCTGTTACAGATGAAGAGCAATATCCTTCTATCGGTGAGCACGAAGCCCTGGACGTTTGTGTGCAGCTGATGGGAAAACTTGGCGTTGAGTGTTTGCTTGTTACCGATGCTGATAATGACACCTTTGTAAAAGGAAAAATCACCGCTATGGATATAGTGAAATATTACAGCACGAGTAAAGAGAACGACCGAAGATTCAGTGGTCCTTTACGCACGAAGAGATGGATGGTTTATACAAGGCAGGTCATCAAATCCCGTAAGTAAGGTATTAAGCATTATCAAAAATAATGATTGTACTATCATGCAATGATTCATCGACAAGTAATTGGCAACTCAAACGTATACATGGGTCAATAATGCCTTGTTTTGATAATGTGGAAGATTCGTTTCTGTTCATGCCGGAAATTTCTTGTGCTGTAACCACTCGTATCATGCAGGTAGCGCAACGTCCCATCCCGCCACATTGACCGAAACCATCGGGATAAAACCTGTCTTTAATAAGCACCATCAGGGAACGGTACTCATTCCTGTAGGTATTGACAGGATGCTCGTCTCCTTCGCAGATTATTTTTAAGATAATCTCGTTGCGGTTATCCATAACTGCTTTTAAACCCAGAATTCATCATGGTAATCGTCTTTTTCGCGTGTGGGGTGTAAGTCCTGTAATTTCTGCCCCAGGATAAGCAACTGGTCTTGCGACAGTTCCTTTTCCAAATGAGGGAATAGTGTCCGTTCCTCAAACCGTATATGATCATCTAAGGCAGCGGCTAAGATGCTGAATTCAGCAGCATGGACGGATTCTTTTGCAATAAGCTCACTTGCCAACTGTTCGATATGGTTATGTTCGGACATAGCCTGATCAACTAATGTATCCTGTAATTCAGAAAAAAGTAAAGTTTCTTCCTCTTTAAAATGAGGCTGTAAATGATTGTCCCAAAAATATTTTACATAGGGTAACATGCGTTCAGGAGCTACTTGCTTTTTAAGAGCTTGTCTTATCTTCCAGCAAAAGAGCAACCCAAAATGATGTTCTCTGGAAAGTGCTATTATACTTTCATGCCTTTTCATTAGCTCGTTTATTTTATATGCCTGTGTAAATGCTCAACCAGCCTGGAAGAGCGATAACCGAAATCTGCTCCAAAGCTGTTAATGACCAATCCTTTTTTATTGTGCTTCAATGAAGAGATAGCAAATACAATGCTTTCATCCGCAGGATCGCTTATGCCTTCAAAACGGTACACCTCATCTATGGTAAAATCTTCGGGCGACAGTTCGAGAGAATTGTCTTTACATAACAGGCATTCCTTTTCTTCCTGCAATAAGAAATCAGTCGTATAGCCTCTTCTAATGAGGTCATCTACCGCTTCGCTGAGCGTATCATAACTGTGTTGAGATGGCTGGTTGTTCATAACGGATGCTTTAGAAACCAAATTTACCCATATCCATTAAGCAAGGGACTGTTCCAGCTCAATCGATTTTGGGAATAGGATGTTGTTCTCCAGGTGAATATGCAGGTGCAAGTCGTCCTCAAATGCCTGTAAGGCAGCATAAGCTGCCCGGTAGGTGTTGCAACCGTCTTCGGGAACGGTATATTGGTTGCTCAGTTTTTTTATTTTCCGGAAACGCTCGCCTTCTGTATCATGCTCATGCATAATCATGCGTATAGGATTCTGTACTGTACCGAAAGGTGCTGCCAGGTCTTTCGTTCCTGCTTGCTTGGACAAAACCATATTGCGTATGAATGGGAACAGCATTAATTCTTCTTTTTTCATATGGGCGGTCAGTTCACCCGCGCAGACGTCGAAGTGTGCTTTGATCTCCGTCAGTTCCGGGTGCCGGTTGCCATGTACACGGACGATTTTTTCAAGGAAGGATTGAATGATAGGTATTTGCCCGGTTACATAGCGATGGTGCTTCTTCTCTATAAAATCAGCAAGCAGATCTAAGGGCCATGACTTATATTCACTGGTTGCGTCTTCTTTTCGAGAAGGGGCATCTACTGTTTGCTGTAGAAGGATGATCAGTTCTTCAACTTGGATTTTTTGTTCCTCGCAGGCCAGTTCTACGCTACGGTTACCGTTACAGCAGAAGTCAATACCCACCTGCTCAAATACACCTGCCGTACGATAATCTTCCGCAACGATGATACCAATGGTACTCTCTTTCGAAATGTTCATATTTCTTCTATTTAATCATTAATTATTATAATTACTTGGTCCCCCAAACTTTTAATTCTTCTATAGACCATAATGATGGAAAGAACTTGCGTTGCTGGAACTGTGGATGTAGATATTTCTTCCATTCAGAGCCACCGGTAGCGGCTTTATTCTCGCCCTTACTGTCTAAATAATGCTTCGCTGTATGTAAGTGAACCAAAGGCCATTCAATATTATACAACCGGTCAAATTCTCGGAGGACATCCCGCAATGCATCTGAAGGATGTAACATGTTATTGACGATCTCTTCAATGGTCTTACCCCTGACTTTCTTCGCCAGCGCTATAAATCCCTCTTCGTACTTCTCTTCAAACTGGCGAAGTGTCAGGGTTTTCTCATTCGTTGCTCGTCTCAAACCCGCATCTTTCCAATAGATATGCTCGAAATATTCTTCCATGTCAGGTTCTGGAGACAAACGCTTTCTTCCATCTTCATTAATGAGGTTTTCAATACGTGTGCAATAGATTTCGATCAGCCTGAATTGTGCCGACTGGAAGCCGCTGGCAGGGGCCAAAGTCGAACGGAACGTGTTATAATCATGATAGTCCATGCCATCCCGCATCACGTCAAAGGAGGTGATAAGCATTCTGGTATAACGGTTCATACGGTTGATCTTTTTTATAAGGAACCATTCTGTTACTTCGCCTGCATTAACTATCTGTTTTATCTCATGGAGCATTAGTTTCAGCAGTAGCTCCGTCACCTGATGGTACATGATAAATATTTCTTCATCAGCAAAATCGGTACGGGGTTTCTGTAACGATAACAAGGTGTCTACCTGCACATAATCCCAATAGTTGATAGGCTTTGCCTGCAATAGGCCTTTAAGATAGGTGTCAGGATTTTCACCCAACGCTTTGTATTTATCACGAATAGCATCTATGATTTGTTCCTGCTCCATATTTATGATTGTTTAAAAAGTGAGATTGCCGTAATAAATAGCCCAATTACCTTAATGAGTTCGGCTCCAACGAACCATATATGCAGACCAGACGATGGCACAGGTTTATCCTGCATATATAGCTCTGCCCGAGCGTCCAATGCAGGTAACAGCCATATGGTTTGCAGCACGAGAATGATGATTATGAGCAGGAATAAAATATTAGGCAGGGTAAAGATGCCCTTGCTATAAATGATGGCACTGGCGGCAACTGCAATGGCAAATACCCATTCTATTTTATTGAGTGCACCAAATACCAGCCTACCGATGCTCAGGCCGATAGTAAGGGTTACGCCCGGTGCACGGAATTTCAGCCATGCTTCCATAAAGCTGATAGCACATACAAATCCCATCCACATAAATAGGCAGGCAATAGCTACAGGTTGTTGTATGGTCGTGTTCATAACAATGGTGTTGCTGAATTATTGCGGTAATATGTTATTTTCGAAAGAAACATTACCGCCATCTTATTGCCGCGCCATTTAGCTTCTTCCGCTTTTGTGCCTGTAAAATGCTCATCGATGGTGTCACACCATAACTTCAGCCAGGTATCGAAATGATGTTGTTCTATGGGAAGTTTTGCATGTGGTGGGAAGGGCCTTCCATAATAGGTATGCTCATCCAACAATACAGTTTGCCAGAAGCGGTACATCTTTTCAAGGTGTTCTGGCCAGCGGTCTTTGATGACATTATTGAATATGCCGCCTAATAAGCTATCTATCCGGATTTTACTGTAAAACGTATCTACCAGCAATTTGATATCTTCCATTGATGCGATGTCCTTTCTTTCACTCATGGCTTGTTATTGTCCTATTGAAAAATAAGTGAACAGGTAGTATAAGGCCCATCCAGCAAAACCAATAATGAGTGTCCACACCCACCAGGGAATACTTTGTGGCGTCTCACTACCTTCGATTAGAAAAGACTTCTGGTCACCTTTGCCGTAAGCATTGATCATGAGCGGCAGTATACCATCTACTACGGCATGTTCTTTCATGCCCTCTATAGCAATGGCAGGCCCATTACGGACTTCAAAAGGAATTTTGCGGATACCTTCTTTACCCGTAGGGTCCTTGCTGACGATCTTCAGTACATGGTCGCCATCTGTCAGCTTACGTGTATCCAGTTCAAAGCTTACAGGCGACTGCACTTCTGCAATAGGCTTTGTCTCCTCATCTATGAAAATGTATATAATGCTTTTGTCGCTCATCTTATTCGTTGTTTAAAATGAATCGTTTAATATGACGGTCTGATCTTTCGCCGGGTCGTATCAGCCATTTAATGGAGAAAAAAAGCGTAGCTGCTACGATAATGATCGCTATCCACACAATGACGTAATCCCATTTACTCTCAGGACCTCCACCATGAGTTATGCCTCTCAGTATTTTTGGCTGGTTACGTTCGCATACCGGGCACGTAAATGCCTGTAAATTGGCAATCAACAGCAATACACTCAGAAATATCTTTTTCATTATTTAGCGGCTTTAAGTTTTACGAAATCAATAATCTTTTTAACTTCTTCAGGTGTTACCTTCTTTCCATTGTTGCCCCAGCTAGTGCGCTCATAATTGATCAATGCAGTTACTTCATGTTCAGTAAACTGCATATTGGTACCCACGGCAGGCATCACGCCAAATTCAGCTCTTGCGTCATACCCGTTCATAATGATGTCCACATATTTTTCAAGATCATCACCTAATACAACGGAACTTCCTTTTAGAGGTGGGAATGCTCCGGGCAGACCTTCGCCATTAGCCTGATGACAGCTTTGGCAATTAGCAGCGAATATAGCTTTGCCGTCAAGTTCTGAACCTAAAGCATCTGTCACTTTCTTTTCATCCTTTTTATACAAGAAGGCTGGTGCGGTAGTGCCATCTGGTAACTTGGTCTGCTTTAGCGATTGCAGGTACGCTATCAGGTACATCGCGTCTTTAGTTGCTACCACTTTGCCTTCCCGGCCATTGAGATATTGTGTGGGTACATTAACCACTATATCTGATTTAGATACGTCTTTCTTAATGGCAAATAACCAAGGATAGGCGGGCATGATGGATTCTTTTACTACAATGCGTGGATTGTATAAATGCACCAGATTCCAATCTCTACTGGGCTGGCGGTTACCTATATCGGTTAGGTCTGGCCCGGTTCTTTCTGTACCCATTAAGGTGGCAGTATTACGCCAGAAATCGCTGCGATGGATATCTGCATAGTCTGCAGCAAGGCTCGGCCGTGATCCCCACATCTTGTCCATATCTACATTCCTGACCTGTTGCGTATGACAGGCAACGCAACCATTGGCTACAAACAGTGCTTTACCTTTTACGGCCTCAGGGCTGAGTTCCTGGGCGCCCGGTAAGGGTTGGTTGTTATTCTGGTTCCTGATGGCAGGCATGATGGCAACTAATATGGTCAATCCCACAAAAAATAAAGTGGCGGTACCGAACAGCTTTTTATGATTATCGAATAGTTCCATGTTATATGCGAATGATTTTATGCAATACGATTAGCTGACGATGAAGTGTCATCCAGTTTTTGAATAGCTGTTTCCCGCACATCCACGACATATCTTGTTGCCAGCATTTTGTACATGTTGTAGGCGAAGAACAAATGGGACAGCCACATCAGGCTGCCACCGATCGCTCGCCATAACCAATAAGGGGCCATCAATATCACACCATCAATAAAGGGTTTGCCCTGCATCCACAGCAATCCTTTCAGGGTGCTGCCATACATCAGTGGAATAGTGTAAAACATCAGCCCGATAAGTGCCAGCCAGAAATGTGCACCAATAGTGATCTGGGGCGCTTCTTTACCCGTCAGGCGCGGTATGATAGCATAGATACCTGCCCATAGAAAGAAACAGATAATGCCATACATGGTCAGGTGTGAATGGGCAACGGTAAAATCAGTAAAATGCCATATCAGGTTGGTACTGCGGAAGGCTTCTGCTGTGCCTTGCATGGAGCCAGTGAAGTAAAAAATGATTCCTACAAGGAAGAAAGGAAGCGTATAGCTGTCTTTTATCTTATACCCGGCACCTTTAAAGGTCATGATAAAATTGGTCGTACCTGCAATAACAGGTATTGCCATGCCTGCACTGCCTACGATGGCTACAGTTTGTAACCACCAAGGAATAGAGCTGAATACAAAGTGATGCGTGCCTATGAGCGTGTAAAACAATATCTGCGTCCAAAAAGCAAGGATACCCAAGCTATAAGAGTATATCGGCTTATTGAGTTGCTGCGGCAGGAAATAGTAAACGATGCCGAGTGTAAAGAGCATGAACCACATGCCTACACCTTGGTGCATGTAATAACCCTGTATGATAGTTTCGCCCAAACCATTCTGCCAATAAGGCACATAGGCCACCACAGTTATAACAATAGCGAAAATGATAGCCGCTACTATGTACCAGTTGGAAATATATATTTCTTTTGTAGTACGCCTTGCGATCGTTTGCATGAAGTTGATGAGTGTCAAGATCACCCCGATAGCAAACAGCAATGTTACCGGCCAGACATATTCACGGTATTCACCACCACCGTTATTGATACCTGCCATCAGGCAGATAGTGCCCAAGATAACAGCGGCATTGATCAGACATAGTGTCCACCAGCCGTATTTCATATTGGCCAACTTCGTGTTGCTGACACGGGGTACTACATAATACCCTAAGCCTAACATACCAAGAGACGCCCATCCCCAAAATACAGCATTAGTATGTACAGGACGCAATCGCCCAAAACTCAGCCAACTTACATGGTCGGCATCGGGTGCTACGAATTTTATACCCACATATTCGCCAATGGTAGTACCGAACAATAACCAGAAAGTAGCGCAGCCTAAATACCATAAAATTAGTCTTGATAATTCAGGATCGATATTAGGACGCGGCAATGCTTTCTTTTTTAGCGCTACGATAGGAAGCCCTGTCTGTTCATTGATCTGTAACAGACCTTTCTCATCTTCTGCAGGCTGGTTCCCGGAAAGCTCGTTATGCTTCAAACGATAATCCAGCGCTGCTTTCCGTCTTTTTAGATGAGTATTTATTTCCTCTTCAGGCAATGTACGCAGGTAAGCAGCCAGCCGTTCTGATTCTTCCAGGCTTTGCTGGTTCTGTGTTTGGTTCACCACATTAGTGACCTTAATGATCAGGAAAATGATAGCAAACAGTATCGGGATCAGCAGGAGGATAATAGTAATAATAATTCCGGTCTCGCCCAAAAGAGTGCTTGCAGGGTTACTGGCTTCCTGTGCCCATACACTCGTTCCCGGAAACAAGGACAACGTCAATAATAGTACAACTGGATTGATCGGCTTACGTTTCTTATGTTCTGACAGTTTACTGATTTGCTTACTGTTCAGGTTGCGGGTGTGAGCTTGCAGTTCTCGCTTCTGCTCTTCCTCGGTTTTTACTTTATTGTTGTCCTTTATACCATTCGCTTTTTGTTTTAACACTAATGCTGCAAAAAAGACTATTAGCAGCACTACAAACAATACCCAAGTCAGTGCTGCCACTGAATCGAATGAAAAATCAGAAGGTGTGACGGTTTGTGCTTTACCCTGCAGTACTTTCAGCAGCAATACTGATAAGAGTAATGACGCTCGTGTTATTATCTTACTTGGTTTCATTTTGGGGATATTAATACCTTTTTATCTTTTATTTTATTAAAAAAAACATTACCGCTTTAGGAAGGTCAGACTCTTTTCCAGCTCTTCAGTAAATTCTCCCAGCTTCGCATTTTCCAACATAATCTGAATCCCCTTTCTTACAGATTTAAACTCATGGTGAATAGGACAGGGATGTGTTTCAGAACATCGTTTCAACCCAAGTCCACAACCCGTAAACAGCTTGTCTCCATCTACTACTTTCACAATATCTGCCAAAGAATATTGTAATGATACTTCATCCATGTAAAAGCCTCCATTGGGACCTTTTACAGATTGTAGCAACCTCTTCTTTCCTAATTCCTGTAAAATTTTAGCAATAAAATGCTCGGGCGAATCAATTCCCTTTGCAATCTCTTTAATGCTAACCTTGCTACCGTCTTTGGATTTCTGTGCAATAAAAATCATAGCACGAATAGCATATTCACAGGTCTTAGAAAACATTCTTGTGTTTTTGACAGCACAAAAATACGCAGGAAATAATAAAGGACAAAATTATCTTTTATTATTTGGCAATTTGTTGTCGCTACATAGTGATGGATTGGAAGAGTGACGGCTTAATGGTGACTAATAGATTTTAATACGCATTTCGGACGCTAAGTTGTTATTTGTGTCTATCCATTGCGGCAAACAATAAAAATTCCCTCTCACACCTTTCAGTTTATGGGGAATCAAACGATGATGTTTTACTGCAGTGTTTAAAAATGCTGACAGATATTTCTCTAGGCTTGCTTGTTTATTTACTATTGATGGTTCTCTTTCTTTCAACAAAGGAATAATCTCAGCTGAAAGTAACGGTTTATCAGCTTTAGTTATCAAAAACACGATTTTAGTTATTACTGTCCAGCGTTTATTATATCCATCATCCGGTTTTTCATAATTCTCAAGCCGCTTCTGGAGATTTTCTATCTCAAGCAGAGCTTCTTTATATAATTCACGTAAGTGAAAATGCTCTTTTTCGAGCTTTTTGATAGCAATATCAAGGCTTTTTTCCGTGTTTTCTGCTGCTTGTCCCATTCTTGTCGGTGATTTTCGATAATTCAGCAAATAGTTTTCAATGCTCGGTAAATCAAATCTAAGCACATTCTATGGAGCAACGGTATTTGAAACTTTCTACTCTAGGCAAAATCTAATATGCAGTCGTATATCAGTCAAATAGTAACTCAGCTGTCAGTTAAATCAAATTTTGGAACTTGGAATATTTATTATATCGTTTCTTAAATGAGATTCATCACAGCTTCAGTGAATGAATCCAATACGGCATTGGCTTTGTATAAATACTCGCAAGGTTTTGTTCAACTGTACATTTGCGGCAACTATCCAGCCCGTCAACACATTTAACTCTTCTGTATTTTTTGTAACTTTTCCATTCTTCGGTTACTCTAATAGATTTAAAAGCAACTAAGAGTAATAAATGAACAGATAGCCAATCGTTCTTCGGCATTATTGAGATTGCAACAGGCCATCATTGCATTTAGAAAAGCAGAAATTGGCGGACACATCGTTACCAAGAAATAGATAGGTTTAGAATGATTTCGCATGAAAACGATAATTATCAATAAATAACGATAAGAAACGTCTGACTTACGCCCACCTCCGGTAAGCACTCCTTTCCGTGATAATACCTTTGTTGCAGAATAAGGCAAAAACGTGCCCAAACATGCCCAAAGTTGCAGAAAGTGACACAAAACGAACGTTTCGTGCAGTTACTTACAGTTACCTGCTGTTTCCTGCTATTTCATGCAGTTACCTCACGTTACATGCGCTAACTGGAAAGTGACTCCTTTGGCCAACACTATCTTTAATGCTTTCAGCCTCTGAACAAAAGCGCTTTAAATCAAAAACATAAAAACATGAATAAACGAGCAAGAGAACCACCGATTTGCCACTTACTTATTGAGAGTAGATATTGAAAACTAAATATAATCGAGTATGGGAGATAGCAAGAAGAGGAATAAAGCAATAGACTTTTTAAATCAAGAGGATAAGGGGGCGTGGCTTCGTGCTTTTAAGGGGTGTGAGCATTACACGGATGAAGAAGCAAATGATGTAATTTCAACTCTTAACGCTTTTGCGGAAATTTTGATCGAAATGGATTTAGGAAAATTACAACACATTGATAATCAATTATCTGTAAATTTGATAGCTGAAGAACAACAAAAATTGGCAGCATGAGCACACTATCATCATTTGCACGCTTTGGAAAGAGGAATACGGCTGTTTCGCGCAAGGCAGAGATCAAGACAGCCGTGGTATATACCCGCGTATCAAGCAAGGAGCAGGCAGATAACAACCTGTCGCTGGACTTTCAACGGAACGTGATCGAGGAATATGCCAAGCGGAACAGCTATGAAATAGCAGAATATTTCGGTGGCACCTACGAGAGCGCAAAATCTGATGGCCGTAAGGAGTTTCAGCGCATGCTAGACTTTATCAAAAGGAACAGGAATAAGGTATCTCATATTCTCGTCTATACGCTCGACAGATTTAGCCGCACAGGCGGCGGTGCTATTAAGATAGCTCAGGAGCTAAGAGAACAATATGGAGTTACCGTATTTGCTGTTACTCAACCGGCTGATACATCCAATCCAAGTGGAGTATTACAACAGAGCATCCATTTCATCTTTTCGGAGTATGACAACCAGCTAAGGAAACAGAGAGCGGTTGCAGGCATGAAAGAAAAGTTCAGCAAAGGGGTATGGGTGACACGTCCGCCAATGGGCTACGATATCGTCAAGACCAACGGTGAGCGGAAGATATTGGTCAATGCCACTGGTAAAAAGCTGCGTAAAGCCTTCGTCTGGAAAAGTGAAGGGATGAAGAATGAGCAGATCATTGAACGGCTAAAGACTATGGGTGTCGCTATGTACAAGCAACAGTTGACAAAGGTGTTCAAGAACCCATTCTATTGCGGCCTAGTTTGTCACGGCATTCTTGAAGGGAAGGTGGTAGAAGGAACACACGAGAAGTTGATATCTCAAGAGATATTTCTAAAAGTGAACAGGATACATGAACAGTCTGCCGGATATGGTGTACCGCATAAGAAGGAGCAAAACCATTTACCCTTAAAGGTGTTCATCAAGTGCGGAGAATGCGGAGAGCCGTTTACTGGCTATGTTGTAAAGGCAAAGAACTTATGGTACTATAAGTGCCGGAAAACAGGCTGTAAATGCAATAAGAGCGCTAAAGAACTACATAATATGTTCGGTGAACTGCTCGACCGTTATTCAATGTCGGAAAATCTGAAAGCACCATTGTTGGAATTGGCTGAAGTCAGATGGTATGAGATCAACAAAGACAATATTGAGCGTGAGGCCAGTTACAAAAAGTTGCTGAATGAGTTGGATGAGAAGAAAGAGAACATTGAGGAAGGTTACTTTGTTACTAAGGAAATGGCCAAAGAAACTTTCGATAAGTTCTATCCACGGTATGTAAAAGAGCGGGATGATATTGCGGATAAATTAGCAGTTTTGACCGGAAGTATTTCGAACGGAATGGCTGCAATAGAAAAAGCAATAGAGATTTCGATAGAACTCAATACAGTGTGGATTTCCAGCGGAATAGGCAAGAAGGAAAAACTTCAAAAACTGTTGTTTCCTGACGGAATTAAGTATGACCGTTCAAAAGGTGAATTTCGAACCGACAGAGTAAATTCAGTTTTCGAGCTTATCGCTGAACTGGCAAAGGAAGTAGAGGAAAATGAGAAGGGACAAACTGGTACTTTTACCAGTTTGTCCCTTTCTGCGGACTGGACGGGACTCGAACCCGCGACCTCCGCCGTGACAGGGCGGCATTCTAACCAACTGAACTACCAATCCTTTTTTAGTTGGGGCTGCAAATATAGTGTCTATTTTTCGAATTCCGCAAAAGATTTTTTTAAACATCCCACATTTGTTTTCCGCTGCCCGCATACCCTTGTCTCATGCGCCTTTTACCGCATCTCACACAATATTAATTAATGATAATTTCTGTATAAAAAAATATTTGTTCATATAGCAAAAGATATATTGCGCGGCCTTTTATGCGGCTATTATTGTTACTTTTGTACTTCTCAAATTTCTGATATGCAATTCCTGGATTTCGAAAAGCCGCTTGAAGATCTTTATACGCAGATCCATAAGCTCAAAGAAATGTCGGCGAAGAATAAAGTGGACGTAAGTAACGGGATACGCGAACTCGAAAACGCAATATCCCAGACCAGGGAAAAAATATATCAAAACCTCACCCCTTGGCAGCGGGTTCAGCTTAGCCGCCACCCCGATCGGCCATATACACTCCATTATATAGAGAAGATATTCACAAACTTCACCGAGCTGTATGGCGACAGGCAGGTCCGCGACGACAAAGCCATGGTAGGCGGTATGGCCCTGCTCGATGGGCAGCCCGTCATGGTCATAGGCCAGCAAAAAGGCGTCAATACCAAGATGCGCCAGATGCGCAACTTTGGCATGGCCAACCCAGAGGGCTACCGCAAGGCGCTCAGGCTTATGAAGATAGCTGAGAAATTCGCTCGCCCCATTATAACTTTCATAGATACGCCGGGCGCCTTTCCGGGCCTCGAGGCCGAAGAGCGCGGCCAGGCCGAGGCTATTGCCCGCAACCTCTTTGAGATGGTCAATATGCGGGTGCCCGTCATATGTGTCATTATTGGCGAGGGGGCATCGGGTGGCGCCGTAGGCATAGGCGTCGGCGATAGGGTAGCTATGATGGAAAATACATGGTACTCCGTCATCTCGCCCGAGTCATGCTCATCCATACTCTGGCGCAGCTGGAACTTTAAAGAAAAAGCTGCCGAGCAGCTCAGGCTTACTTATAAAGACATGAGCGGCTTTGGCCTCGTAGACGATGTGATACCAGAGCCCGTTGGTGGCGCCCATTCAGACCACGACAAGACCGCCGAAACACTCAAAGCTTATCTTACCCACACCCTCGCAGATCTTGTTACCATGACACCCGACGAGCGCATAGACCAGCGTATCGAAAAACTCTCTAAGATGGGTTTTTACGATGAGACAGAGGTAGTCGCTAATGGCGCAGTGGTGCACGCAGAGGCATAATTTTTTTAGTTCCTTGATAATAGGGTGTATATACCTTTTTTTTAAACCTTTACCCGCATTCAGTATGACAAAACAAAACCACACATGGCGTATCAGCAATTTAAGGGAACAGGTGTTGCATTGGTTACACCTTTTCAGAAAAACGGGAGCATTGACTTTCCCGCATTAGAGCAGTTAGTTAACAACATGACCCGGGGCGGAATAGACTTCCTCGTGGCCCTTGGCACTACCGCCGAAACCCCCACACTCACCACCGACGAAAAACAGGCCATACTCTCGGCCGTGGTACAGTATAATGCAGGCAAGGTACCCGTGGTATGCGGTATCGGCGGCAATAATACAGACGAGGTCGTGCACCAGCTCAAGACCATGAACCTGCAGGGCGTAGACGCTATACTCAGCGTGGCGCCATATTACAGCAAGCCGTCGCAGGAGGGCATGTACCAGCACTTTAAGGCCGTGGCAGCCGCTACCAGCAAGCCCGTTATACTGTATAATGTGCCGGGCCGCACCGGCAGCAACCTGCTCCCCGCCACAGCCCTGCGCCTTGCCGCAGACTGTGCCAATATCACAGCCATCAAAGAGGCCAGCGGCAGCATTACGCAGTGCATGGAGCTCATACACAACAAGCCCGATGATTTTACTGTCCTTTCCGGCGATGATAACCTCGTGCTCGCCCAGATGGCCATAGGCATGGAAGGCGTTATATCTGTGGCTGCTAACTGTTTTGTAAAAGATATGACAGAGCTGGTTAACCTCGCCATAGTGGGCAAGTTCGATAAGGCGCGCAAAGTTCATTACCGGCTCCTCACCGGCCTCGATCTGCTCTTTACCGATGGCAACCCTCCCGGTGTCAAATACGTGCTCAGCAGGCAGGGCGTTTGTGGTAACTACTTCAGGCTGCCCGTAGTACCCGTTAGCGATGCCACCGCCAAAAAAATAGATACATTCCTCAAGACACTTGCCTCATAGTCTGTACCATACTATTTATTACGTAACCCCATGGGCCTCCTATAGCGGAGGCCCTTTTTTGATCGCCTGTATGTATCCCTGGACAAAACAATACAGTCTTCCTCAATTAATCTTCCGTAGCCGCAAACACAAACCCGCAATCTTTACTTATACAAATGTGAATTTCGTAATCTTCTGTTTTAGTAATAAGATCATAAAACCCGGTCCTTGCCCCACAAGTTGGGCAAGTTGTTGGTTGGTCATTTAACAGGAATAAATCCGGCATCCGCGTTTGGTTGCAATCAAATTAGCTCAGTATGTACATCTCGTATTTGTGTTTAAGTCACATATTGCCTCCCCCAAAAAACTTTTTTCTATGATAAACAGCTATCCGTACTATCATAAAACTTTCTTTTGCTCGATCCATATTCCCGCCCCACCTTTGTACCGCCAATACTCACTTATCTTGGTATCCGCTTTCCCCTCCCGGTCATAGGCACATCATTACCCATATAGTGGTTTCCCGGCTATATGTGAGTTGTAAGCATAGATACATAGTTTGGCGGTTGGCTTGGGCAATAGGGTAAAGTCGTTTTTTTTTTTGCGCATTTTTGCCACACCGGCTCCGGCACATGGGTAAGAAAAGGGGAAAAAATGGGGAATTTTTATCCACAAAAATCGTATAAATTATTGATTTTCAATACATTTTTGTGCAAAGCATTTTCCCGGAAAAACTCCCCATAGGTAAGGGCCATTCGCCCCATAGGCATTTTCTATGGGGCAATGATGGGGCAATGGGGCAAGCCATAAGGCAGCCTGGCAGTGGGCCGGTACGCCTCAGTATGCGGCGGCTATTTTACCACTTCCTGATACTTTTTTCTATGATAGACAGCATTCAGTATTGGAAAATGAGAAGTAAAGAGCGGGAATAGGGAATAACGGTTGGATATTTGTAATTTTGTATTGTGAGTGATACTAACCACATATTAAAACTGATCAAGGACAGCGTCACAGAGACAGAGCCGGGCGCATCTGTTATTCTCTTTGGCTCTTATGCGCGTGGTGACAATAATGAAGATTCTGATATAGACCTTGTGGTGTTGATTGACAAGAATGTACTCACCCATCAGGATAAGGACAGGATAATATATCCATTGTACAGCATAGGTATAAAAAACAATACGCTCATAAGCCCGGTCGTATACACGAAAAAGGCATGGGCGGATCATAAGGTTACGCCGTTTTATGAAAATGTAAACAGGGAGGGGCGGCTGTTATGAATGAGCAGAAAGATGTAGATGCGCTTAAGGGGCCTGCCAAACAATTGATCAATCTTATTGCGGATATACTTTCCTTATAATAACCATCCGGAGGTATAGTTTATGACAATGCTTGGATAAGGTCTTTTCATGTTGTTTAACATTTGTTATCCATAAATTTGATACCTTTGCAGCCATTTTTAATATATAGCATTTATGAGCACAATGACTCGTTCTGAAGTAGACTTTAAGTTGCCTTACAAGGTAAAAGACATCAGCCTCGCCGAATGGGGCCGCAAAGAGATAAAACTCGCAGAGGCAGAGATGCCCGGCCTTATGGCCATACGTGCCGAATATGGCGCTCAGCAGCCACTCAAAGGTGCCCGTATTGCAGGTTGTCTGCATATGACTATTCAAACAGCGGTACTTATCGAAACCCTCGTTGCACTGGGTGCTGAGGTACGCTGGAGCTCATGCAACATCTTTTCTACACAAGACCACGCGGCTGCGGCTATCGCGGCCGCCGGCATAGGCGTGTTTGCATGGAAAGGCCAGACACAGGCAGAGGCAGACTGGTGTATAGAGCAGACATTGTTCTTCGGCGGCGCAGATCGTCCGCTTAATATGATACTCGACGATGGCGGTGACCTCACCAATATGGTACTGGATAATTATACCGAGCTCATACAGCACATCAAGGGCCTCAGCGAGGAGACCACTACAGGCGTACACCGCCTTTATGAGCGTATGGCAAAGGGCACACTCCCTATGCCCGCTATCAATGTTAACGATTCTGTTACCAAGTCCAAGTTTGACAATAAATACGGTTGTAAAGAGAGCCTCGTAGATGCTATTCGCAGGGCTACAGACGTTATGATGGCCGGTAAGGTAGCCGTTGTAGGCGGCTATGGCGATGTGGGCAAGGGCAGCGCAGAGTCACTGCGTGGTGCCGGCGCCCGTGTTATAGTTACAGAGATAGACCCTATATGCGCCCTGCAGGCGGCTATGGATGGTTTTGAGGTAAAGCGTATGATAGATGCCGTTAAAGAAGCAGATATTATAGTTACCGCTTCCGGCTGCCGCGATCTCATCACAGAGGTTCATTTCCGTGCCATGAAAGACAAGGCTATCGTGTGCAATATCGGCCACTTTGATATAGAAATTGACATTGCATGGCTCAATAAGAACTATGGTCACACCAAGGATACCATAAAACCACAGGTAGATCTGTATAACATAGAGGGCAGGGACATCATAGTGCTTGCAGAAGGCCGCCTTGTCAATCTCGGTTGCGCTACGGGCCACCCCAGTTTTGTAATGAGTAACTCATTCACAAACCAGACACTGGCACAGATAGAGCTCTGGAACCACTATGCCAACTACGAAAATAAAGTATATGTATTACCCAAGCATCTCGATGAGAAGGTAGCACGCCTGCACCTCGCTAAGGTGGGCGCCCAGCTCGAAGAGCTCAGTGATGCTCAGGCGGCATACCTTGGTATATCTAAAGATGGTCCTTACAAAACAGATCATTACAGGTACTAATAAAAGCCGGGTTACAATATGCAGCCCATCTCGGGTAGCATCAGGCAGTAGCAGAATAGAATAGAATAGGGCCCGCATTAGCGGGCCCCTCTTTTCCTCAACAATGTTTCATGGTGTGAGGTGGCCTTATAGAGGCCGCAAAGTTAAATTGTCAGGCCATCATGAGGCTCAGAAGTCCTGTTTCGTTATAGCCATACTCAAATGCGGCTTTGGGCATGCAGTCGGGCTGGCAGCAAGAGTAAAATTTATTTTTAGCATGGCTTACAGCCTGGTCACCGGTCACCCCCGATGATATGTTTGCCAGCCATACCGAATTAATATCACTATCATCCTGGTTCATCCGTATCCATTTCCATTCGGCCAGGTGGCGGTATATCTCAGTTCTGTGCTCCGGCATGCAGTCAGAAAAATCGAGGTTTACCAATACGAATGACATAGGTTTTATTTTAAACGCAAGTTAGGTATAGCCCGGCATTTCGGGTACAGTTGAATAACCCAATTTTACCCCCGTTAAACAACGGTATTATGACAGTTGATTTTTATACTTATTAGGTACATGTGAGTGAGGGCTGCGGCTGTAAGCCATGCTGGCACTGGCTTTAAAGCCCTCCTGGGTACTGTGATGACTGAAAAAGAATATGAATAAATGCTACACCATATCTATGGTTATACGTTGCGTCCGCGACCAGTGCGCTATGCGGGAGTAGTAGCCGGTAGCTATCTTGTTAAGGTCTTTGCGCACCGTGATTCTGCGCTCTGGCGGCACATAATTAAGTATCCGGTTTCTTTCGGATATGAATTCACTGGCTATGTCTTTTACGGTAATGTATGATCTGGCGTTTGTTTGTAACACCATCTTGCGAAACCATATCGTTAGCTCGCAATAACCGTAATAATAGTCAAGCAACTCACTATCAATCATTTCGTGTGGATTTGTGTCTGTGAGCGAAACTGCATGTGATAGGAAATACGAATATACAAATAAATAATTAATAAACCCTGTTTTTAGAGTAATTAACTATTTGTTTTATATAATAGGTAAATTCAAGTAAATCTGACGGATCACCAGTCGCGGTTATGGCGCTCATGAAAGCGGCGGTATTTCTTCTTATGCACGTAGTGGTACCTTCTGTTATACTTAGACCACCTGCCTTCAAAGCAGCTGCTGAGGTTTGCCATTAATAGGAGTAGCGCAATTATTCTAAGTATTTTGTATTTCATATAAGCAAATTAAAGTACTTTATGTGATAACGGCAGCTAATATCGGGATTTTTTTTTCTTTTTCGTAATCCCGGCTGTTTTTTTACGCGGCCGGTGCTTCCTGCGCTGTGTTTTTGATCTCGCTGTCGGTTGCAGGTTTTAGCAGCAGCAGTTCGGTCAGTATCACCACAAAAGCTATAATGCAGGGTACCGCCTTAATGGTATAAGGCTGGAAAAAGGTATTGGCAAGCGACCGGGGAAAGAAGTCTGTGGTGGACAGAGAGGTAAATACCAGCACCAGCAGCAGCAGCCCTGTGCGCCAGTGGGCGCGCGGCAGGGCAAAATACCATATACCCACACCGGTCACAGCTATGATATAGGTAGGCGATTCGGCCTTGCGGTTAAAGATGATGACCCATATCAGCATAAGGGCAAGTATGAGCAGCCGGTACGTCTGGTCTTTATACATACTTATGCGGCCAAAGGGCAGCAGGAACAGGATCAGCCCGGCAATGCTTACGTAGCCATACCCGCTGCTTACACCAAACCATGTGTGCAGCCACCCGGTAACGGATATACCCAGCGCCGTAGTTACATCTGCACTGATAAGGGTGTACCAGTTCTGGTATTGCCACACAAGCGTATGCAGCGAGGTGACACATAGCGGCAGGGCGGCAAAAAACAGCGTCCATAAGGCGGCATAAACAAACGCCCTGGCCTTACCGGGGTAGAACAGGAACATGAAGAAGCCCACTATGCCGTATAGCTTAATGAATGTGGCGAGTATAAGCCATAGCGTTGCCCACAATAGCTGGCGGCGGTGCAGGCAGGCAAAACCCGCAACCATCAGGGCGCACATCAGGGCGTTGCTTTGTGTATTCGAATAGCTGGTCATCAGCTCATTGGCCATGAACCATAGCAGCAGGCACTGTGTTTTTGTACTGAACGGCAGCATGCGTATGGCAAAGAAAAGCGCGGCGCCATTGAGTACGTTCCATATAGACAGGCCAAGGTAATCAGGCAGGTGGGCGAAGAAGCCCATGAACAGCGCAAAGGTGGGGCTGTATTTATAGAAGTCCCACTGCTCGGCGGGGTACAGGCCATAGAGGTTTAAACCACTTGCCAGGTGGTGCCATGATGAGCGGAAGATGACATAATTATTGTACTCGGTATAATGCCCGCCTATGAACATGCGCAGATACGATGGCTGGTTCATAATATCTATGGCATGGGATACAGGCATCACAAAGTCGTGATAACCGAACGATATCAACTGCAACGAAATAATAATAGCAGCTGCGATATAAACGACCAGTAATGTTGCCGGCTTATACACCAGGCTGCGGACGGTTTGCCACATTATTTGATCCGGTTAATGCTGATAAAAATACTGTTGCAAAGAGAAAGCACAAAAAGCAATAAACCCCATGCTGGGGGCATAGGGTCTATTAAGTTTATGTTAAAAAGCTCAGTCTTAAAAAAGGCTTAGGCCAGTTCTATCACCACCGCGCTGGCGCCGCCGCCGCCGTTGCATATACCTGCCGCGCCATAGCGTCCTTTGTTCTGCTGCAATACGCTGATAAGGGTGCAGAGTATACGCGCGCCACTGGCGCCCAGCGGATGGCCCAGGGATACCGCGCCGCCGTTTACGTTTACCTGCTCCGGCTTCAGGTTCATCTTCTGCATGTTCACAAGGCCTACAACGCTGAAGGCTTCGTTCAGCTCAAAGAATGATATGTCTTCCATCTTCAGGCCTGCCTTGGCTATAGCCTTAGGCACAGCTACAGATGGCGTGGTGGTAAACCACTCAGGCGCCTGCTCCGCGTCGGCATAGCCTTTGATCTTAGCTATCGGTTTGATGCCGAGGGCATCGGCTTTTTCCTTGCTCATCAGCACCAGTGCGGCAGCGCCGTCGTTCATGGTGCTGGCGTTAGCCGCGGTTACAGAGCCGTCTTTTACAAATGCCGAGCGCAGGCCGGGGATCTTGTCAAACTTAACGTTCCATGGATCTTCATCCTTGCTCACCTTTATAGGGTCGCCTTTTTTCTGGGGTACTTCCACAGCTACTACTTCATTATCAAACTTACCGGCATCCCATGCAGCCTGGCTGCGCTTGTAGCTGGTAATAGCAAATTCGTCCTGCGCCTCACGGCTGATGTTGCATTCTTTGGCGCAGAGTTCGGCGGCATTACCCATTGGGTAGTTGTGGTACACATCGGTAAGGCCGTCTTTAGCCAGGCCGTCTACCAGGGTTACATTGCCGTATTTGTTTCCCCAGCGTACGTTCTCGTTGTAGAAGGGTACATTGCTCATGCTTTCCATGCCACCGGCCACTACTACATCAGCGTCGCCAAGCATAATGGCCTGGGCGCCCTGCATTACTGCTTTCATGCCACTGGCGCATACCTTATTTACCGTTGTGCAGGGTACATTGTCAGGCACACCCGCAAAACGTGCCGCCTGGCGTGCTGGTGCCTGCCCCAGGTTGCCCTGCATTACACAGCCCATCAGCACCTCATTCACGTTATCGGCGGTTATGCCCGCGCGCTCCAGTGCCGCCTTGATAGCAATTGCCCCGAGACGGGTTGCGGAAAAGTCTTTCAGGGCACCACCCCAGGCACCTATTGGTGTACGCACCGCCGATACTATATATACTTCTTTCATCTTGATCTAATGTTTTTTTTAGTGGCGCAAAGGTACATTTTTCGCACGCAAAACGGGCAATGTGTGTATGTGAAAAAATTATAGTATACCGTGTAATTATTCAAATTGAAGATCGTCAGATATTATTTTTTTGAGCGCATTACGAAATGGCTGGCGCAGGTTAGCATATATGTATTTCTGTATCTTTATATCCGGTGATGTTTAAAGCCGCATTATTTATGAAGTTATTGAAGCAACTGCTGGTACTGTTACTGATGATCATTCCGCTTCGTTCGCCCGCGCAGTCTAAGAGCACGCATGGACGCAAGCGGCATCATCACAAATCAAAAAACCATACGAAGCCAACTACCGATGAGCAAAAGAAAGCGGGCATTAAACGGACGCTGAAGGAAAAGAACTTTCATCTTCCGGATACTTCATCTCATAGAAAATAAGTAAATAACAAAATTTTAACTGCATAACTTATTGATAAAAATTGTGCATGGTGAATTATCATATAATATTGCTTTTCAGAACTAATTTCTGGGACACACACTTATGAACACTACGATACGTATAGCCGGCATGCTGCTGTTGGCTACAATGATCAGCAAGGCGGGTTTCGCACAATCACATACCCCTGCCAGCCGCAAGCAGGAAATGCTGCAACGGATGCTTAAAGAAAAACTGCACCTGCCCGGCAAGGTGGCCGAGGATGATGATAAGGCATGGCGAACAACTGCGGCCACTGACGGACGAGTGTCTGCCGCGGCTAATAACATAGGCGAAGGGGAGATATCTATGGCCTATAACCCTGCAGACAGTAACCAACTGGTGATCAGTTATATGGAGCAAACAGCTACCGGGCTTGATTTTCCGATCTATTACTCAGGCAATGGTGGTAGTACATGGACACGTAGTCCGTTCAGCAGTGCATCTATCCTTAGTTCCGATTTTCCCGGTCAGTTTGCTGCGGGTGGGGGAGATCCTGTGTTCGCATGGGATAAGAATGGCACTTTGTATTTCGGATGGATATACCTCAGTGTGCCCTCGTCATTTGACACAGCATTCTTTACCCTAAACTGGGCCTACTCCACAGATAACGGGCATACGTGGAATGTAAAGCCAAAGCATTTTATAGGCGAGGGGGCCGTAGACGTTGTAAACAATACCACATTTGACTATAAAGATGGTATCACCGATCGTGAATGGTTTGCGGTGGATAACAGCGGCGGACCACACCAGGGCAACCTGTACTGCAGTTTCGTTTGTTTCCCGGCTGGCTCAATACCTCCGTTTGAAGGAATGAAAACCAAGGTGGCGGGTGTGGATACCTTTGGGCCGGCGGTACACGGCTTTGATGGCGACTCACAATTCGGCAACCTGGAGGTGGACAAGAACGGCGTTGTACATATGAGCATGGCCGATGTAGGTAACTCGAAGATCAGGCACACAAAATCAACAGACGGTGGTGCGTCATTTGCACCAACAGTTGTGGTCAGCAATACAACAGTTGTATTTCCCGGTCCTCCTTTTATTGTTCATAACCGGGAAAATGCCGCTGTGAACATGGCAGTGGACGGCAAGACAGGCACGGGGAATAACGTGCATATTGTGTGGAGCGATTTTCCGGGTACTACTGTAAACTCGTTTTACTCACACTCAGGTGACGGCGGCGCCACGTGGAGCACACCTATAAGCCTGGACAGCCTGATGCCGGGGAAACTGACGCTGATGCCTACTGTGGCTGCTGAGGGCAATAATGTATCGGTATCTTATACGGCGATAGGCGCGGATGATTCGGCAGAGTATTACCAGATCAATTCTACGGATAACGGCGCGTCATTTGGCGCCCCCAGGTTATTATCGTCTGCGCCATGTAACTACAACGCTATTGGCGCCGCAAGCGAGAGCAGTACGCTTTTCTTTGGCGACTATAACCGCTCAGTGCGTACTACATGCGAGGCATTCGCGTCGTGGGAGGACTGCAGGAATAATATAGAATCGAAAGTGTATTTCGCCCGCACTAATTATTGCGCCGTGGGTGTGCGCGAGGTATCGCTGGTGAACGGAACCAGCCAGTTGCTGGCTATGTTCCCTAACCCCGCCTCAGAGCAGATCACATTGACCATTAACTCGTCGGTACAGCAGCAGGTGTCTGTTACTGTAACAGACATGACGGGCAGGGTGCAATTGGCAAGCAAGCATCAGTTGCAGAGCGGCAGGCAGGAAGTGACTGTACCCCTGAATGGGCTGGCAAAAGGTGCGTATGCGGTAACCCTGGCCAATAATGAAGGTATTATAGCCACAAGGACGCTGATCGTCAGGTAAGCAATTCTTTTTATGTAATACTAACAAAGGAGCCACGGTTGTACGCCGTGGCTCCTTTGTCAGGTATGAAGGCAAAGCGTGTAAATGCAGGCCCGGGAAAGCGCCCTTTTTGATTAAAAGAAACATCCTCAAAAAAGCAGGTAGCACCTGAGTTGCTTTGGTGATGAACACCTATCTTTACAGTTCAAAAAATAAGACCAATGACACTATTCACTATTTTCCTGTTTAAATTTTTCCTGTTTTTCGCGCCACCAAAGGCAGATAACATACCTGCAAGCATATACGACTTTAAGGTTGCCGGCCTTACGGGCGGAACAATAGATTTTGCGAAATATAAAGGCAAAAAGATACTAATTGTAAATACCGCGTCTGAATGCGGCAATACCCCCCAGTATGCCGACCTGGAGGCAATGTATAAAAAGTATAAGGGCAAGCTGGTGATAGTGGGCTTCCCGGCCAACGACTTTGGCGCGCAGGAGCCAGGCAGCAATAAGGAGATAGCGACCTTCTGCACCAAGAACTACAGCGTAACATTTCCTATGGCCTCGAAGATAACGGTGAAAGGGGCAGAAAAAGCGCCTATTTACGTATGGCTTACTGAGAAGAAATACAATGGATTTAAAGACAGCGAGGTAAAATGGAATTTTCAGAAGTACCTGATAAACGAGCAGGGGAAATTAGTAGCTGTCTTCGCGCCCGGCATGAAGCCCACGAACCCTGAGATCGTATCTGCGATAGAAAAGTAAGGCAGACTAACCCGGTCAGCAGGCGGTGTGCGGGTTTTCGTAATTGTCTGACTGGTCTTCCATCATTGTATTGTCGAGACATTTAAAGTCTTTTTCCAGCAAGAGGAATAGTGTCTTGCCATCCCCGATCGGCATATTGGCATTGTAGCCTACCGTATCATTAGTGGCCCATACCGCAGGGATGCCGGCAGGGACGAATAGTGTAAGTGTATTGCCTGCAAACGCGGCTTCAAGCGCTGTGATACCTTCCTTTGTCTTTAATGCGTATGTAAACACCGTATCCGCGAATTGTGTTTTCTCCTCCAGGTGACCTATGCTGCCTAATTGATCAACCTCTGTGCGGGAAAGGCGTATGCGTATTGAATTGCCGTTGATGCGAAGTTTCATTGCCGGGTAAAAATTAAAAAGGATGCGAATTGTTTGAGGTACAAAGTTAAATCAATATACGCTCAGCACCCGAATAAATATTGAAACGCTCGCCCCGCAGAAACCCGATGAGTGTGATACCCCATTCTTCGGCCATTTCTGCGGCCAGCCCCGACGGGGCGCCAACGGCGGCCACTATTTTTATCCCTGCCATTACCGCTTTCTGAATGAGCTCGAAGCTGGACCGGCCGCTGAGCATAAGTATATGCTTGTCAGCCGGCAGCATATGCGAGTTGAACGCTGCGCCAACCAGTTTGTCAAGCGCGTTGTGCCGGCCTACATCCTCACGGCTGAGCAGCAGCTTACCCGTGGTGTCAAACAAGGCGCAGCCATGCAGGCCGCCTGTATGGCCAAACACATCCTGCTGTTTCCGCAGGGCATCGGGCAGGTCAAGGATAGTTTGCGCGGGGATGCGAAGTGAATCGAAAGAATCGGGGATATTGCAGGCTATCTTTACCGCCTCTATAGAAGCCTTACCACAAACACCGCAACTGGAAGTGGTGTAGAAGTTGCGCTCCAGTTTGGCTGTTTCGGGTAACAGTGTATCAGAAAGGGCAACACAAACAATGTTATCATTGCCCGGTTTGCAATAATGAACGGAGGTAATATCAGCAACTGACGCTATGATGCCCTCGGTATATAAAAAGCCAACGGCCAGCTCGAAGTCGTTACCGGGGGTGCGCATGGTAACGGAAATATTTTTCTGGACACGTTTGCCTGCGTCGGTATATTCAAGCCTGATCTCAAGGGGTTCCTCGGCCGCAAGCAGGTCATCGGCATCTGTGATGGTGCCCCCGCTTACCTTTTTTATTGCCGTGCGTGTTACTGATAACATGATCAATGTGCTTACTCCTTCACTATGGTCTGCCGGTGCAACAGATTGCCGCTGCCGTCGTGCATAATGAGCATGTACGTAGCAGGCGGCAGTTCACCAACCGAAAGAGACAGGTTGTTATGCCATGGGCGTGTCTCGGTTTTTATTGCCTGTCCGGCCATATTGGTAAAAATAATGGTGACCGGTATATTATCGGCCAGGCCGGGCCCGGCTATGGTAATGGTATTATTGGCAGGGTTTGGGAATACGGTAGCTTGTGCAGCAGCGGTAGCGCCATGCAGGCCAAGGGTGACGAGATATGTTTCATAATAATACACCGTTGTAAAATCGGGGGTAGACGGAAACGCAGTGAAATTGTATTCGAAGTCCCGCAGTGTATCAGGGTTGCCGGTAGCATTGTAATGAACGAGGTCCATTGTATGCGGAACCCATGCGTTGGCAAGGCTGTCAAACCCGTTAATATTCACGGTGTCAGGCTGTCCGCTCCCGTTCAGGTGTTTGGTCATGTAGAACATCGGCGCCCAATATGCATTGATGGCATCCCATTGATATTGTTTCCATGAAGTATGAAATGTGTACGCCCCGGTATAGGCAAAGGTGTCTTTCTGGTTTTGTGCAAGCGCTGTGCCATCAAAAGTACTGTCCAGCACAGTAAGCAGCCGGTTGCTGCCATCGTAAGTATTTACGTATTTTATCTGTTTTACCAGCGGCAGTAAAAAGGAGGTATCGGTAGTGTTGGCGTAATTGTCTATCTGGATAAGGTTTCCGGACAGGTCATAAGTATAAAACGACTTAGCTACAAGCCGCCATGTACCGAGGTGCAACTCGTACATGCTGTCCTTGATTATCTTGTTAGATATGTCGTAGGTAAAGTACTGTTTGAAAGCGCTGTCTGCAACGCCCAGTACCCAGTTTGAGGAAAAGCCCCCGGTGATGTTGTGGGCAGCGCCAAATGTATTGGCATATATCATGTTTGGGTAGAAAGAAGAGTCTATGGTCAATGCCATATAATTTGTGAGGTTGCGACCGGTATCATATCCGGCGAGCCCGGTCTCGTAATAGCCGTATGTGAGCGTATTGGGGTCTACAGCCCAGTGACGGAAAGTATCAAAAAGCACCTGGGGATGTGTGAAAACGCCTGCAAAGTCGAACAAGGGTGAAGCATTATACGGATAGTTGTAGGGGTATATCATAGTGTTGTAATCATATACAGAGCCCATATTGGTGCTGTATTTCAGATCTACCGAATCATTTAGGGCAGAAATGGAATTATCACGGGTGCTCTGGGCCTTTACCCGCTCAGTAGGGATACCTGAGGTGCTTTTATGAGCCGGCCTGCTACTACCCTGTAGCTGTAAAAGTGTGTTTACTACCCGGTTATGACTGGTAAGCATGCGTGGGCGTGCAATCGGCTGGGCGTAAAGGGATATTGAAAAGAATACAGTGAGCAACAACGTAATGAGTGCCTTCATCTAAAAAAATTTATTGTTGTTAAGTATGGAAAGTTAGGATTTATTATTCAGGTATTGCAATAAAATGAGATAATTGGTATGCGTTAAAAGATATTTGACTAATATAAAAAAAGTATGTACTTTGTGTATATCTAAATTACAGGAAATGAAAAGATCTGCAACGGTCAGTACGGTAAAGCTTACCGCAGTTTTATATGTTTTAGCGGTGGCGGGCATAGTTACGTTCGTCAACTCATGCAGCAAATCCGGCAGTTGCCAGAAGCCAACCCCTGTGGCGGAGCAGACTGTTCAGGAAGCCCAGGCGCCATTACAGCAGAGCACGCCGCAGACCAAGGTGGTGACCGTGGCCAACATACGCAAAACTAATGGTGAAGCAACAGAAGTGATGTTCAACGAACTTGCCGAATTATTTACTGTTACCGATGCCGGTGTGCTGGCATCGCTGGAAGAAGCTTTGGCAGCAGGTAAGCCTGTAAGTGCAAAGTTCGATCCGTGGACCGGCGTGGTGCAATATGTGAGTAAAGTATCAGATGCTGTGGCCGCCACTTATACAAACAGGCAGGTAAACAGCACTTCCGGCACTTCGTTTAAAGTGGACCTGGCCAATACCGACCCTGATGTGATCAATAATACACCTTCTATGGCGGTACTTAATACCACCAGCGCAGGCCTTACCAATGTGGTGCCTGATATGGCTACCGCGCAAGCCATGTTTAACTACATAACGAAGCAGTGCTGCGCTGTAGCGGGGCCATATGCTATAGATCATTGCATATCGTTCCAGTATTGCCAGGATGGCTGCTACGCGCGAGCCCATAAGATGTGCTGGATACTGAACAATACTTATCACTATGCCACGCATAAGATATTCAGCTTTGCCAATTCGGGCAGCGACCAGCTAAGTGTGCAGTGCCAGAAATGGGGAGGCTGCTGCGTACGCTGGTGGTACCATGTGGCACCACTGGTAAATATAAAGACCACTACCGGAGTAAAAGCGTTCGTGTTTGACCCGGCGATGTTTGACCAGCCTGTGCTGCTGGCTACCTGGCTGCATGCCCAGGAAAATCCTGCCTGCATATCGGGTGGGCATGTAGCACATGTGAGTATGATCAATATACAGCCTACTACATCGTATAGCCCGTCCAGCTATTCAGGCCTGACATTTGATACAGATCCTTTTTATTCATCGACCAACAGCACGCTTGTTTCCTACTCGCCATTGCATACATGTCCTTAAAAAAAACGATCATATACGGTTATATAAACTCAGCATTTCTTCGGTTTATGCTGGGTTTGTTTTTTGTAGCAATAACGATGGGGTCCTGCTCGGTGCTGCAGGACCATGAAAACAGGAAGAATGTGGTGACCAATACATATACAGTAGCGGCGATACGCCCCCACGGGCAGAATGAGACCTTTATGACAGTAATGTTTTTACGGTCGGCGAGGTTTTATAAGTTAGCCGATGATGCCGATCCGGCATATATAGCCATGCTCAAAGAGTCTGAGCAGCACCATACACCGGTGGTGATAACACGGGCCAGCGAAGAGTCTGATGTAATACTTAAAGTAAGCAAGCCTGCCGGTGATAAATAAGGTATTATCAGGCCTGGCTTAGAAATGCAGCTATTTCTTTCTTTCCCTTAGGTGTGGCGTAAAGCAGGAAAACATCGGCCATCAACCCAAGGTAGTGACTGATATTTTCATCTGTGGTCTTATCGTAATAGCTAATGATAGCTTCTGAATTCCAGAACCTGGCGATAATTGATATGTGCCCGGTCAGTTTTTTTATGTCAGCATCTGAAATGTCTTTCAGGTAACCATTTCCGGCAAGGTCTTTATAAATATTGATCAGCCTGTCGCGGCGTTTTTTCTCAGTCTGCTTATACTGCTCAGCTAGTTTTTTGTTGTTTTTAAACAGGTGCACAAAACTTAAAGAAAGGCAGCGGTACGCGTATTGGTTGTGAAAAATGCCCTTATACATAGTGAGGAAGTTATAAATGGAGGGCGAGGTGTATGTCTGAATTGTAGTATTGTTCAGATCGGCGAGGCGGGAAACCAGTTCCATAATAAGGTCGTCTTTTGTAGCAAAATAGTATGTGATGTTGCTGACACGAATATTCAGCAGGGCTGCCAATTCTCTCATGCCCCCGTATTCTACCCCTTTGTCGTTAAACAGTTCCAGGGCCCGCTGCACTATTGTTTCTTTTGTATTATTCATTTTTTCAAAAAATTTGGACATTGTCCAAATTTTATTTTATCTTTGGACAATGTCCAAAATTAAACTTTTATGACCAAAAAAATCATCAGCGCACTTTGTATCTCCCTGTTGTCGGGATTGTTGTTTGCCAATGTGTATATATCAATGGTTGATGCCCATAGCTGGGTATCAGATATTCCGCAGTCTATATATGCACAACGTGCATACTTTAAGACAGCTAACCCGGGTGATTTCTTCCGGTTGTTCTCACCCATTACAATAGTGTTGCTGTTATTACAGCTGTTTTTAAACTGGAAGGCCGGGAGCAGGATGCGTATACTGTGTATGTCAGCATTGCTGGTGCTGATAGGAGCAGACGCATTTACTTTTGGGTATTTTTACCCGCGTAATGACATAATGCTGCATGAAGCAGATGTAGAAAAGGTAAGAACGGCTGTGCATGAGTGGATATCCATGGACCGGCTGAGAACCCTGATGGTAGCTATAGACGTGGTGCTATGTTTTGTGATACAAGCCGGGATATACTCAGGAAAAGGGAATAGTCAATCGTAAAAACGCAAAATAATGGAATTCAGGTATCCGCATACCATAGATAACGGTGGTACAGAGGTTTTGACATTTGTACGCATAGTAAAAGACGGCGAACACGACCTTGTTGAGACCGAAGGAGTGGTGCAACCCGGTGGTGGCCCGCCAATGCATATACATTTCCTGCAAGAGGAGTCATTTACCGTGGTGAAAGGAAGAATAGGTATACAGGTGGCCGGAAAGGAGCCGGAATACTATGAGGCGGGGAGCACAAAAATGTTCGCAAGGGGAGTGGCGCACAGATTCTGGAACGCGGGGGATGTACCACTACATATAAAAGGGTATCTAACACCTGCAAATAATATTGTTTATTTTCTGACGCAGATATATAAGTCCACAAAAGAGAACGGAGGGAAGCGGCCATCAACGTTTGACGCGGCTTACCTGACTAACCGTTATAAAAGCGAATTTGAAATGTATGGGCTACCCCCATTCGTAAAAAATGTGATCATGCCCCTTTCATTATTTTTCGGCAGGTTGCGGGGCAAGGACAAAAAATTTGCTGACGCGCCGGAGCCTATTCGCTGAATAGCCTGTGTAATTTGAATTTATTATAGCTTTACGCAAAATCAAAGCTATTAAAAACGAAAGGGTAATAGGCCTGGACTTTGTCAGGACCATTGCGATACTGTCGGTGGTTGTTGCGCACTCTTCGGAGTTCCTGCTGCCTATGTCCGGGGCAAAACATGGCGGAAAGATCATTCGTTTTGTGGTAGACAAGCTTAGTCCGCTTGGGGTACTGGGTGTGGAGCTTTTCTTTGTGCTGAGTGGTTTTCTTATCGGTACCATACTTATCAGAACATTTCTGAACACTGATTATACATTCAGGGATGTGCGGAATTTCTGGATAAGGAGGTGGTTCAGAACCATACCTGTGTACTGGCTGATACTTACCGCCGACCTGCTGCTGTATAAGGTGATGAACTACGTAAAATGGGATGCGCCGAAGCTGCTGTATTACCCGTTTTTACAAAACTTATGGTATCCGCATCCATTATATTTCTTTGGCGAGGCATGGAGCCTCTCTATTGAGGAGTGGTTCTACCTGACATTGCCGGTAGTGATGTACATGGCATCACGGCTTTTTAGACCCGCAGATAAGCGGGGTTTCCTGCTCAGGGTTTTTGTGGTATACCTTATTGTATTTGTATCTGCGAGGTTCGTCAATGCGTTTCACCCCATCAACGGGCCGGAGCAGGACATAAGCATCAGGAAGGTAGTAGTGTTCAGGCTGGACGCGGTAATGTATGGAGTGCTATTCGCCTATTTCAACTACTTCAAAAAGGAAGTGCTGGAGCGCGTAAAGTATGTGCTGTTAGCGCTGAGCGTAGCAGGCTCCGCGGCCATCTATTACATGATCAAGAGCCCGGACGTGAATATCACAGACCCACATGACCCGAAGCTGAAATTCCTGTCTGACGCATTTCTGTACCTGGTAATCCCGGTAACTTTTTCACTTTGTCTGCCATTTGCCAATTCGGTAAAGAGTATAGGGGAGAACTACCTGGCGCGGGGTGTGCAATATATCAGTAAGATATCGTATTCGGTATACCTGGTGCATTATTCGCTGGTGTTTGTGCCGTTCTTTTATTTTCTGAAGCTTGACTCCAATTGGGTGATCGCCGGGCTGTACTTGCTTTACTGGACAATAGTTATCTTGTTGTCGTCGGTCATATACCGCTGGTATGAGTATCCTATAATGCGGCTGAGGGACAGGATAACGAAATAAGCTATTGCCCGCCGGGGTCCGCCCACTGCTTACAGATACCGAAGGTTTTGCGGTGATAAGGCGAGATGCCGCTCTCATTGATCTGCCTGCGGTGAAAAGCGGTACCATATCCTTTATTCTCGTTCCATCCGTATTGAGGGTATTCATTGTGCAGGCGCATCATGTATTCGTCGCGGTATGTTTTGGCCAGGATGCTTGCAGCAGCTATAGACGCGTAAATGGCGTCGCCGTGTACAACACACTGGTGTACTATGCCCATATATGGCGAAAAGATGTGCCCGTCTATAAGCAGCAGGTCGGGGCGTGTGGTGAGCTGGTCTATGGCCAGGTGCATGGCTTTGAAAGAAGCCTTAAGAATATTTATACGGTCAATTTCGGTATGATCTACCATTGCCACTGCCCAGGCTATGGCTTCTTGTTCTATAACAGGGCGCAGTGCATCGCGATGTTCTTCGGTCACCTGCTTACTGTCGTTGAGCAGCGGGTGATGGAATGATGGGGGTAGTACCACGGCGGCAGCAAATACCGGGCCGGCAAGACAACCCCTGCCGGCCTCATCGCAGCCGGCCTCTGCCAATCCTTTCTTAAAATAACTCTTTAACACTGCTACCGATGGTTATATCCCGCGGCAACTATTTGCCGGTATGACAAAATAAAAGAAAATCGGCAGAAGGGCGCTTTATATATGTCGGGCAGCATCACAGATAAATAAACGCAATATTTTTTTGTGCTGTGGCACAATTCTGTTAGGTTTGATATTAAAAGTACCTTGTACTGACTTATGCGAACAGTTTCACTACCGTTTTATGCAAGACTTGCGCTCACATTGCTGTGTGTGGTGCTTGTTGCTTATATACTGCGTATAGCAGACAATATCTTTATACCGCTGGTGTTCGCGCTGCTGGTAGCAATACTATTATACCCGCTAACGCGGTTCTTTGAAGAGCGGCTGCGCATGGGCAGGGCGCTTGCCTGCATGCTATCGGTATTGTTGTTCATCCTGGCGCTATCGGGCTTTATATACTTTATAACTGTGCAGATGATCGGCTTTTCAGAAGATTTCCCGCTGATGCGCGAGCGGTTCAACGAGATGTTTGACAGTGTGCAGCACTGGCTTTCTTACAAGCTGCATATCACGAGCCATCAGCAGGCCGATTATATCAACAAATCAATAAGCGGCATACTACAGTCTGTGGGCAATTCGCTGAGCAATGTCTTCATTTCGGTGACGGGTACGCTGCTGCTCACCGTGTTCGTTATCATTTTTACCTTCTTCATACTGTTTCACCGGTTGCTGCTGATGCGGTTCGTGCTTCACCTGTTCAACGTGAGGCACAGGGAGAAGGTACATGAAGTGATCACAGAGACGAAGACAATGATCAATGCCTATGTACTTGGCCTGGTGATAGAGATGGCCATACTGAGCATGGTCAATTGCACTGTATTTCTCATTATAGGGATAAAGTACGCATTGCTGCTGGGCGTGATGGCCGCGGTGCTGAATATTATCCCATACCTGGGAATCTATGCCTCCATTGTTATCTGCATGCTGGTGACATTTGCCAACAGCTCGGGTAATATCGCGCTGGAAGTGGGTGTTGCAATGTTCGTGATCCATGTACTTGATTCAAATATTTTATTTCCACGTATCATAGGCGGGAGGGTGAAAATGAACCCGTTTATTACTATAATAGCCGTGATCATAGGTCAATTCTTATGGGGTGTTCCAGGTATGTTCCTGTTCATACCTATTACGGGCATGATAAAACTGGTAGCCGAGCGGGTAGAGGGGATGGAAGCATGGGGCATATTGATAGGCGTGGAGGAGCGCGAGAAACCATTGCCTAAAAAAAAGAAGGCGGGTGGTAAATGATATTTTCTGCATGGGACAGATGTGATGCATTAGATTTTGTTTTTATTTTCTGTTAAAGAAAATTAAAATCGTGGCCGGGTGCTGCGGAATTAAAGTCTCACCCGTTTAAATTTGCGTTGCAACCTATGTTTCAGTTTCAGCACATCGATTACCTGTATGGCCTGGCAATATTGCCGGTGCTGTTCTTCCTGTTTTCAGGAATGCTGCTGTGGCGCAAGAAGAAGCTACAAAAGCTTGGCGACGAGCAATTAGTGGGTAGCCAGGTACTGGGGTTTATTCCGGGCCGGAGCACGCTTAAATTCATCCTGATGACCATAGCCCTGTTCCTGGTAGTGGTAGGATGGGCTAACCTGCGTATGGGCGATAAAAGTGAAAAGGTGCAGCGTAAGGGAGTAGAGGTGATCATAGCCCTGGATGTAAGTAAGAGTATGTTGGCAAAAGACAGCCAGCCCGACAGGCTTTCCAGGGCGAAGCAGCTGATCATGAGCCTTACCTATAAAATGAAGGGCGACAGGGTGGGCCTGATCGTATTTGCCGGTAAGGCATATCTGCAGGTGCCGCTGACGATAGACTATAGCGCAGTAAAAATGCTGTTGCAAACGGTGTCGCCGGATATGGTGCCAACACAGGGTACGGTGATAGGTGATGCCATAGACCTGGCCATGAAGTCGTTTTCGGGTAATGAGAAGAAATACAAATCGCTGATCATTATCAGTGACGGTGAAGACCATGATGAGGCCGCTATAGAAAAGACACGTGACGCCGCCGAAACAGGTGTGATAGTACATACGGTAGGGGTAGGGTCACCGCAGGGGGCTACGCTTTATGACCCGGAGACCAGATCGGTAAAGCTGGACGAGAACGGAAACCCGGTAGTGAGCAAGCTTAATGAAGACGAGATGAAGGCGATAGCCAATGCGGGCCATGGTACATACTCGCTGCTTCAGAACCCGGATGAAGTGGCGTCAAAGCTCACCGGCGAGCTTGACGCGATGGAACAGAAGAGCCTTGGATCTGTATCCTATACCGATTTTACCAGCTATTTTCAGTATTTCCTGTTTGCGGGTTTCCTGGCGTTGATCATTGAATGGCTGGTGCCGGGAGCGGGCCGTAAAATAAAAATGAAGAATAATGGGACAGTGGCATAATTACAGGGTGGCCGGCTACCCGGCATTGCGCATCTGCGCATTAGCAGTAATGCTCTGTGCGTGGCATGTGGGGTATAGTCAGCCGAACAGGTATATAAAAGAGGGAAATAAGTTTTACGAAAAGCAGGACTTTAAAGAGGCTACCGCAAACTACGCAAAAGCGCTGTCGCGCGACCCCAACAATGTACCGGGCTGGTTCAACCTGGGCAACGCACTGTACCAGGAGAAGCAATTTGATTCATCAAGGAAGATAATGGCTGCGGCAGAAAAGAAGGCGACCGACAAGCTTGGCAAGTCGGCGGCGAACTATAACATTGGTAACACTTATATGGCTGAGCGCAAGTGGGAAGATGCCATAAACTCATATAAGCAGACCCTGAGAAATAACCCGCAGGATGCCGACGCGAAATATAACCTGGCCTATGCCCAGCAAATGATGAAGAAGGAACAGCAACAGCAGAAGAAGGACGACAAACAGAAGCAGGACCAGAAAGACAAGCAGGATAAACAAGATAAGCAGAAACAAAACCAGGACCAGAACAAAGACCAGAAAGATAAGCAGGACCAGGATCAGAAAGACAAGGACAAACAGGAACAGAACCAGCCAAGCAAGATATCTAAAGAGCAGGCTGAGCGTGAGCTTGATGACTTCGCGCAGCAGGAAAAAAAGTTGCAGGACAAAATAAAAAAAGAAAAAGGAGTGCCTGTAAAATTGCAAAAAGACTGGTGATCATACACGTCAGAATATACTTGCCGGAGCAACAATTGCTCCGGCATTTTTATTGCCGGAACACAAGCCTGCGCATGCCACACAAAAATATAACGGGCAATAGACGACCCCTGATAAAAAATGCGTGTGGATAAGGTGTCAATATCTTTATGCGAAGGCGCTAAAAAAATTCACAAATATTTTTTTATAGTAAAATTTCTTTTTAATATTGTGTAAGGATTGTGCTTACTAACCCATCCTTTATAAGAGCCCGGCAGCCCACAACCTGCCGGGCTACTTTTTTCTGGCAGGCTGTAAGTCTTCTCTGGCGCAGGTTTCGGGACACAACAATTTTTTTATGCCGGACTATTACATCTTTAATAAGCCCTTCCAGGTACTTTCCGCTTTTTCGGCCGACGGTGATAAAAAGACACTTTCTGACTTTTTTAAAGGCCTGCCCAAAAATATTTACCCGGTAGGCCGGCTTGATTATGACAGCGAAGGACTGCTGTTGCTCACCGATGATAAACCACTTACTAATCAGTTGCTTGATCCATCGTTTGCGCATCCGCGTACTTATTGGGTGCAGGTAGAAGGTATCATTACACCAGGCGCATTGCAACAACTGGAAGCAGGTGTGCTGATAAGCGCAGACGGAAAAAAGTACAGGACAAAGAAGGCCGAAGCTTTCACCATTGAGCCCGATGTGCATGAACGCAACCCATCAATACGATTCAGAAAAAACATACCTACTTCGTGGATATCGCTGACGCTTACTGAAGGAAAGAACCGGCAGGTGCGTAAGATGACAGCGGCCACCGGCTTCCCCACATTACGGCTGATCAGGTTTGCGATCGGTAAGGTCACATTGACCGGCATAGCCCCCGGTGCGTATAAAAAGGCCGGAAATGAGATAATAGAGCTGTTATTAAGTAAAAAGTAACATAATGAGTGAAACGCCCTATTTGCGGGCTTTTATGCCTGTATAGAAGTGCCTGAGAACCGCCGGGAGCGGTGCAGAGCGTAAATACTTTTACGCTTTTTAATAAGTATGGCTATTTTTGTCCGGCAAAACAATTGTACATGTTTAATTTAGTTTTATTTGGCCCCCCCGGTAGCGGGAAAGGCACACAATCTGAAAATATTGTAAATACTTATAAGTTGCAGCATATATCCACCGGTGACCTGCTGCGTGACGAAGTGAGCAGGCATACCCCGCTGGGTGTAGAAGCTAAGAAGTTTATGGACCAGGGAATGCTGGTGCCTGATGAGGTAGTGATAGGTATGATAAGCGGCAAGATAGATGATGTGCCCGAAGCGAGAGGTTTTATATTTGATGGTTTTCCACGCACCCGCCACCAGGCTGAAGCGCTGGACAAGCTGCTTGAATTCAAGGATACAAGGATAGACCTGGTACTGGCACTTGATGTGCCGGAAGACGAACTGACCCGCCGCCTGCTGAGCCGTGGTGAAACATCGGGGAGAAGCGACGATAATGAAGAAGTAATAAAGAAGAGGGTTAAGGAATACCATTCAAAGACTCAGCCTGTAGCTGACTATTATAATAGCCAGGGCAAACTGGAGACAGTAACAGGCAACCATACGATCCCTGATACGTTCAAAGTACTGGCTAAGCATATCAACAAATACTTATTGCCTGTAAAATAGTGGAGAAAGGAAACTTTGTAGATCACATCCGTATATTCTGTCGCTCTGGTAAGGGTGGAGCAGGAAGTTCTCATTTTGAACGCAACAAATTCGACTCGAAGGCCGGCCCCGATGGAGGCAATGGCGGTAGGGGAGGGCATATAATACTGAAGGGTAATGCCCAATTGTGGACATTGCTGCATATGCGCTATTATAAGAACGTACTGGCAAAGGATGGCGAGAACGGGTATAAAAATAACTCAACCGGCCACGATGGCGCCGATATAATACTGGAAGTACCGCTGGGTACTGTGGCACGGGACGAAGAGACCGGTGAAACAGAGGCTGAAATACTGGAAGATGGGCAGCAGGTAATATGGATACGTGGTGGCCGTGGTGGCCTGGGCAACGCCAACTTTGCCACGGCAACTAACCAGACACCGGAATACGCACAGCCCGGTGAGATGGGGTCGGAGGGATGGAAAGTACTGGAGCTGAAAATACTGGCTGATGTGGGACTCGTTGGGTTTCCGAATGCAGGCAAATCCACACTGCTCTCTGTGGTGAGTGCGGCCAAACCTAAGATCGCTAATTATGCCTTTACCACCCTTATCCCGCAGTTGGGTATTGTGTCTTACCGCGACAATAAGTCGTTTTGTATGGCCGACCTGCCGGGTATCATAGAGGGTGCGGCTGAGGGCAAAGGCCTGGGGCACCGTTTTCTGAGGCATATAGAACGCAATTCGGTACTGCTGTTTGTAATACCCGCAGACAGCAGCGACCATGCGAAGGAATATGAGATACTGCGTAATGAACTGGAACAATATAACCCTGAGCTGCTGCATAAAAATATGATCCTGGCCATAAGTAAGAGTGATATGCTGGATGATGAACTGAAGCAGGCCATAGCTGCCACGCTGCCGCCCGATGTGCCGCATGTGTTTATATCAGCGCCCGCTAACCAGGGGCTGAGCGAGCTGAAGGATATGCTATGGAAGGCGCTGAATACACCAACAGCTTAGCTGATATTCATAAATTTATTGCCGATGAAACAGATCACACCATCTGATCTCAAGGCGTGGATGGCGTCTGGCAGAGATATTGTGCTGGTAGATGTGCGCGAACAGTGGGAGCGCGACAGCTATAATATAGGCGGCATGCACATACCCATGGGCGACCTGATGCGCAGGGCGACCGAGATACCCCGGGACAAGGATGTGGTGTTGTATTGCGAGAAAGGAATCAGAACAGTGATCGCTATTCAGCGACTTGAAGATGCGGGCTTTAGTAACCTCATTAACCTTACTGGCGGTATGAAGGCATGGAGGGCTGCGCTATAGGGCTCTTTTCAGTTCAAGTGTGCCGGCGGCATCTGTGACTTTTAGCTGGTGTACGGCGCCGAATGTGAGTGTGTTATTGATATTCTCGTGTCCGCAAGGGAAGTTAAAACAAACGGGATAATTATACTCTTTCACCTTATCCCGGATCATTTCTTCTATTACCTGGCCAAAAGGACGCTCGGTATCCAGCATATTGGTCATATAACCCACGACCAATCCTTTAATAGCGTCAAATTTTCCGGCGCGCTTTAGCGTAAGCAGCATGCGGTCCATTTTGTACAGGTATTCTTCTATGTCCTCAATAAAAAGGATCTTGCCCGCGGTATCCACTTCAGATGCCGACCCGATAAGGCTGGCCAGCAGGGAGAGGTTGCCGCCGGTAAGCATGCCTTCGGCAGTGCCGGCCCTGTTATACTGCGAGTGTGGCGCGTGATAATATATAGACTCACCGGTAAGCGCAGCGTAAAATGTTTTCAAATAGGCTTCGTCTTCTGTATCTGCGGTGAACGCGCCGCACATCGGGCTGTGCAGTGACGCTATACCCAGGTTTTGCTCTATATGATTGAGCAGGGCTGTAATATCACTGAAGCCGCAGATCCATTTTGGTTTTTTAGAGAACGCGGTGAAGTCGAGCTCGTCAATGATACGGTTCATGCCATAGCCTCCCCGGCCCATAAGTATAGCATCCAGCCCGGGGTCATCGAGCATGGCCTGGAGGTCAGCGATACGTTGTTCGTCGGTGCCTGAGAAATAGTGAAAATTTGTGCCAATGGTTTTGCCCTGCTTCACATGAAACCCCCACCGCTCCAGTACTGGGATACAATTCGCAACCTTTTCGGGCGCTACATAGCTGGCGGGGCAGGTAATGCCTATTACAGAACCGGGTTTTAAATAAGGAGGTTGTTTCATGTTACTAACTACTGGCTTAATGAATTGATACCGCTAAGTTAAGAAACCCACATAAATATCATTCCCCCGCAGCTCCACGGGATAAGTATATAACTTATACCCTTCGCCGGTGGTATTGCGGCCGTTGACAGGATCGAAACGGTATTTGTGCTCGGGACAAACGATACGGCCCATGGGATCCAGCCAGCCATCGCACAAGTTGGCACCCGCATGCGGACACAGCGCGGTGAACCCCATGATATGATCACTTCGTTTCAGCAGGCCTACTCTTTTCTCACCCACAAGTACCTCGGTAAGTTTGTTTTCAGCCAAACTTTCCTTTGTTACTCCCTCGATCTTGTGCCAGCTATATAATTTCATTATCGTGTTTCGTTTGTGGCGCGGTGTAGCGCTATTGTTGGCGAGGCTGCGTGCAAAACTCTTTCCGGTCTATCTCTTTTGCGCAAAGAAATCTTTCATCAGCTGCGCGCATTCGTGGGCCAGCACGCCGCTGGTGAGCCCGGCCTTCTGGTGAAATGGCCAGTTGGTACCTGTGGTTTTCCTGTAGCCATTCTTTACATCTTCTGCCCCATATACTATGCGCCCGATCTTAGACCAGTACATGGCCCCGCAGCACATAAGACAGGGTTCTACGGTTACATACAGCACTGCCTCCGGCAGGTATTTGCTGCCCAGCGAGTTGAACGCCGCAGTGAGGGCTATCATCTCTGCATGTGCAGTGCTGTCGGTGAGCTGTTCTACCTGGTTATGGCCCCGGGCTATTATCTTACCGTTCCATACCACTACAGCTCCTACAGGCACCTCGCCGGCATCAAAGGCCAGTTGTGCCTGGCGCAGGGCCTCACGCATAAAATATTCGTCGCTGCCGGCGGCTAACGGTGTGGTTTCATTATTCACACAGATGTAGTTTAAAGCAGTTCAAAAGTAGTGAATCGGGATTGTTTTATTTGCCGCAACCACAAAGCAGGTTGACCCATACCGCGGCCGCAGGTTACTCTTTATTTTTTGTATCCATAATTATAGTTACAGGGCCATCATTCACCAGGGCCACCTTCATGTCTGCGCCAAAGGTGCCGGTAGCTATGGGTTTGCCCAGCTTACCAGTAAGACAGGCTATAAAGTAATTGTACAACGGTATTGCCTGCTCCGGCCGTGCCGCCCTGATGAACGATGGCCGGTTGCCCTTTTTATAAGACGCATGCAGCGTAAACTGGCTTACAACCAGTACATCACCGTTTACTTCGGTTATGTCTTTGTTCATTAATCCGTTGTCGTCGCCAAATACCCGCAGTAATGCTATCTTGGCGCAGAGCCAGTCTGCATCTTCGTTAGTGTCTTCGGGCTCTATGCCCAGCAGCACCATGAAGCCATGGCCCACTGTAGCGGTTATCTCACCATGTATGGTGACGCTGGCCTCTGATACCCGTTGAATTACTGCTCTCATATATAAATGCGCACATACGGCACCCTGCAAATGTGCAAATAATACTTGTAACGGGCAATTAACTATTTTTGACGTAATGCTGGATGTCAACGATACCATTGTAGCGATAGCCACGCCGCCCGGCGAGGGCGCCATAGGTGTGATACGCCTGAGCGGGAAGGATGCTATTGCCATCACAGGCAAAATATTTTCAGGCAAAGACCTTGCGGGGCAGCCCACGCATACACTGCATTTCGGGAAGATAAGGGATAGCAGCGTGACCATTGATGAGGTAGTGGTAAGCCTGTACAAGGGGCCTAAGAGCTATACCGGTGAAGACGTGACAGAGATAAGCTGTCATGGGTCGGGGTATGTGCTGAACCAGGTATTGCAGCTATGCATAAGGTATGGCGCCAGGATGGCCCGGCCCGGCGAGTTTACACTAAGGGCTTTTCTGAAAGGCAAGCTGGACCTGACACAGGCTGAAGCGGTTGCCGACCTGATAGCCAGCCAGAGCGGGGCGGCACATAAAGCGGCCATACACAACCTGCGGGGCGGGTTTAGCCATGACCTCAAACATATGCGTGATCAGTTGTTGCAGTTTAGCGCGCTGATGGAGCTGGAACTCGACTTCAGCGAGGAGGATGTGGAATTTGCAGACCGCACAAAATTTTATGAGCTGATAGCCCAGCTTACCGGGGCAGCGCAACAACTGGTTGACTCCTTTGGGCTGGGCAATGTGATAAAGAACGGCGTGAAGGTGGCTATAATAGGCAAGCCCAATGCCGGCAAGAGCACACTGCTGAACGCGCTACTGAACGAAGACCGCGCGATAGTAAGCGAGATAGCCGGTACTACCCGCGACACGATAGAAGAAACGCTGAACATAAATGGTATTCTGTTCAGGCTGATAGATACGGCTGGTATACGCGAGCATAGCCTGGATACCATAGAACTGAAAGGCATGGAGCGCAGTGTGGAGGCCATGAATAAGGCTGATGTGGTGATATACCTGTTTGACGCATCGGGAAGTGACATAGATGAGGTGAAAAAACGGATCGCTGAATTTGAGAAAACGGGTGTGAAATATCTGCTGGTGGGCAATAAAGTAGACCTGTGTACCGATACAGCATCATGGCATGATGCCGGCCCGGTATTGTTCATATCTGCCAGGAACAAAGAAAACATCCATCAACTTAAGGATGCACTGTTTGCTCTTGTGGCAGGGGGGCAGGTACAACAGGAGGGCACTATAGTGACCAATGCCCGGCACTACAGCGCGCTGCAGGAGGTGCTGAGATCATTGCGGGATATAAAGAACGGGCTGGATAACCACCTGCCCGGCGACCTTATATCACTAGACACGCGAACCTGCCTTTACTACCTGGGTGAGATAACCGGCGAGATAACCACGGAGGATAAGCTGGATTATATATTTAGCAAGTTTTGTATAGGGAAATAGATGTATTTGTTGGGGGAGAACACCAGCAAAGGTGGAAATGTAGCCCCATGCCCCATAAAAAAAATCATTGCCCCATGTTTTTATTGAAAATCAATCACTTATGCAAAATCATTGCCCCATCATTGCCCCATAGGAAACGTCTATGGGGCATCTTGTCCCCTCCGGTCCCGTCCTGATTTTGGTAGGGGTGGTTAGATAATCCTGATCTTGTTAGCATTAGAAAAATGCAGTCTATCATAGAAAATAGTTTGCGGTCTCCTTTGCTAAAGCTACGGCGCCATGGTCACCTTCGCTAAAGCTACGGCGCAAAGGTTCCCAATACAGTAGTTGTTGGTGAAGAACACCGATAAAGGCGGGTGCGGTTTAGAATATTTTGTATCGCAGCTCTGGTTACATTGTATTTCCTAATATTTTGTTCAGTACTTTCGAGCATAGAGTTGCATACATAAAATTTATAATGCAAAAGTACTAAATAAAGTTTGTTTATCTTTACACTCACAAAAATAGACAATTGGATAGCTATTCTATAAGTTCTGTAGAACAACTAACTGGAATAAAGGCTCACACACTTCGCGTATGGGAAAGAAGGTATAAATCTTTAATTCCGCACCGCACCGATACGAATATCAGGTACTATGACGATAGTCAATTAAAAAAAATACTGAACATTGGTACATTATTGAATCATGGCCATAAAATATCTAGCCTTAGCACTTATAGTGATGAGAAGCTAAATGAGCTTTTAAGCTCAATATTTGATAGTAATAATGAAAAAGCAAATGACGCTCATGTTAATATGATGGTCAATCATATGCTATCTTTCGATGAAAGATCATTTGACAAAGTACTTTCAAATGCCATACTAAAATATGGTTTTTATGAGGCCATAATAAACGTTGTATACCCTTTCCTTCGCAAGACGGGCTTACTATGGAGCACTAGTAATGTAGCTCCCTCACAGGAGCATTTCGCTAGTGGTATAATAAGAAGAAAGCTTTTAACAGCAATTGATGGAATACCTTATCCTGATACACTTAAGAGTAAATTTATTCTATTTTTACCTCCCGACGAATGGCATGACATAGGTCTGCTGGTTGCTGATTTTCTTATTAGAAAACGCGGTGGAGACAGCATCAACCTGGGGCAAAATGTTCCATATAGCAGCATAAGGTTGGCAGTAGAAAGGTCAAATGCTACACACATGGTTACTTTTTTGACTTCAGGCAGTAATGCACTCTCTGCTTTAGAAACTTTGTCGAGGTTAAGTTCAGAGTTGTCGGTTAGTTTCTTAGCCTACACTACGATTAATATTGAAAAGAAGCCTAATAATGTAATATTATTAGAGTCGCCTGCCTCCATATTTAAATATATTTAATTTTGTCGTTTTGTTTTGTTCAAGTATTTTTGATAAAAATTGAACAAAATTGGCGAAGATTGGGATTATTGGGAGTGGGTTCTCTGGTTTATCGTCTGCGTGTTTTCTTGCGAAAGCAGGACATGACGTTACGATATTTGAGAAAAACAGCACAGTTGGAGGTAGGGCAAGAACATTTAAAGCACAAGGGTTTACTTACGATATGGGGCCGAGCTGGTACTGGATGCCAGACGTTTTTGAAAAATTCTTTAGTCATTTTGATGTTGCTCCATCAAAGTATTATGACTTGGTTCAATTAGACCCCGGTTTCCAAATTATTTATGATAAAGGAGAGGTGCTTGAAATTCCAGCAAAACTGGAAGATATATATGCGGTTTTTGAGAAAATAGAAGCAGGTAGTGCTGATCGGCTGCGAAGTTTCCTATCTGAAGCAGAGGTAAAATACAAGATTAGTATGAAAGACCTGGTCTATAAACCAAGCCTTTCATGGCTTGAGTTTTTAAACTTACCATTACTACGCGACGCAACACAGCTATCCATATTCGATTCAATAAGTAAGCATGTACGCAAGTATTTTAAAGATCCTCGCATCCTTGCATTGATGGAATTCCCCTCACTTTTTTTAGGTGCAATGCCCAACCAAATACCAGCCCTTTATTCGCTCATGAATTATGCAGCGTTATCCCTCGGCACATGGTATCCTATGGGTGGTATTGGTAAAGTGATAGAGGCGATGGAAGAGGTCGCAATTTCCCTGGGCGTAAAAATAAAAACCGATTGCGAAATAAGTAGAATTGACATCGTTGAAAAAACTTGCAGGAATTTATTGTCAGCTACCGGAAATAGCTATCCTGTTGATGCAGTAATAGCCAGTAATGATTATAACAACACGGAGAAATTATTGTCGAACAAAAGGTTCAGAAATTATAGCGACAACTATTGGGACAAACGTGTAATGGCGCCATCATGCCTAATCTTTTATTTGGGGTTAGGCAAAAAGATACCGCGGTTGATACATCACAATCTTTTTTTCGATTCTTCGCTTACCGAACATGCAAAATCCATTTACGAAACGCCTGGCTGGCCAGAAAGACCTTTATTCTATGTGTGCTGCCCATCGAAGACCGATACTTCCGTATCGCCAGACGAAATGGAAAATCTGTTTATCCTTATTCCTATTGCATCAGGATTAAGCGATACATCAGAAACACGTGACAAGTACTTTCAGCATGTCATTAAACGATTAGAAGAATACTGCGGAACCTCTATTTTGAATGATGTGATTTATCGAAAAAGTTATTGCGTGAACGACTTTGTAAATGATTACAATGCATTCAAAGGCAATGCCTACGGTTTGGCAAATACGCTGAAGCAGACGGCAATCCTGAAGCCATCTATTAGAAACAAAAAAGTAAAAAATTTATTTTATGCAGGTCAGCTTACCGTGCCAGGTCCAGGGGTGCCGCCAGCCCTCATCTCAGGTCAAATTGCAGCACAGCAATTATTGCAAAGTTTCAAGTAGCAGTAGGAGTATGAAAGCACTATTCGACGATGTGTCCATACAGTGTAGTAAAATAACGACACAAAAATACAGCACTAGCTTTTCTTCTGGGATTCGCTTTCTAGACGACTGGTTGCGCGACCATATTTATGCAATTTATGGATTCGTTAGATATGCAGACGAGATTGTTGATTCGTTTCATGACTATGACAAAGCTGAATTACTAGAAGAATTCAAATCTGAAACGTGGAAAGCTATTCAGAGGAAGATAAGCCTTAATCCAATTCTAAACAGTTTTCAGCATACTGTAAATGCCTATGGTGTAGAAAGAGAATTAATAGAGTGCTTTTTTGACAGTATGGAGACTGATTTAAATACAACGGAGCATACAGAGGAATCGTATGCCAAGTATATTTTGGGTTCTGCGGAAGCCGTAGGTCTCATGTGTTTAAGAGTATTTACGGCCAATGATGACCACAAGTATGAGGGTTTAAAATATTCGGCGATGAAACTAGGTGCAGCATTCCAAAAAGTAAATTTTCTCAGGGATGTGCAGGCAGACAGTCAATTGTTGGGACGAACCTATTTTCCCGGTGTAAATTTCGAGTCATTTTCCCAAGCCGAAAAAAGACAAATAGAACAAGATATTGATAAGGATTTTAGCGATGCCCTGGATGGTATCAAGTCCCTCCCGGTTGGCGCTAGGAGGGGTGTTTATTTGGCTTATCGTTATTACTTGGAATTATTTGCAATAATAAAGAAAACACCAACAACCCAAATAATGACGAGAAGAATAAGTGTACCTAATTACAAAAAGATATTTGTAATGATTAGTTCCGTTGTGAGGAACAAATTCAGTATATTATGAAAATGCCGGGAGTTCTGTTTTTGTTGGGAATAATAGTAACAAATTGCGCGTTAGTTGGAATAATATCGGAGGACAGAAATATCATTATCAGATATTGAAGTAACATAGTAGATGAATATCATAATAATAACGTCAAGGTATACATGTTAGAGTAAGCAAACATTAGTGAACAAGAAAGTACATATTTTCAAGTCTAGTACCTGTTGTAGCCATCTAACGCGGGGTGAGGATATAACAGATGCAGCAAACAGAAGACTATTTGAGGAAATGGTGATGCGTTGTAAATTGAGCAAGCTATTTAGCTTTATTTACACGAATAAGGTAGAGAATAGTATGATAGTACATGAACTCGATCACGTTTTTGTGGGCACAACATATGACTTGCCGGAAAGCGATAGAATGGAAGTCGCTGGTTGGAAGTACCCTGATTTTTAAAATTACGTCTTGAAATGCAGCTTTGTCCTGAGCAGTTGACTGAATGGTTTAAGATATACATGAAATTGTATGCTACGAATATAATGTCTTACAAAAATTTGTTGTGATATGTGGTTGATATACTTAATAGCGGTTTTGATTTCATTTGTTTCTATGGAAGCGGTTGCATGGATAACTCACAAATACATCATGCATGGAATATTATGGAAACTGCACGAAGACCATCATAAAAAGAACCCTCAATCGTTCTTTGAGAAGAACGATTACTTCTTTTTGATTTTTGCCATTCCTGGTATTATTTGTCTGGCTTTTGGCATATACACAACTCTTCATATCCTGTTATTCATTGGTATTGGTATCACATTATATGGGATGGGTTATTTCTTCGTACATGACATATTCATACATCAACGCTTCAAGTATTTACGGAATATCGACAATTTTTATTTTCGCGCTATACGCCGTGCACATAAAATGCATCATAAGCATTTGGAAAAAGAAGATGGCGAATGTTTTGGAATGTTATTTGTTCCGCGAAAATATTTTATGGAGGCACTAAGAGATAATAATAAAAATGCCAGATAAGTATCTTTATATTCTGGTGGACACATTGTGTTTGATTTTTCCTCTGGTGTTCTCATTTCACAAGAGATTGCGATTCCATACGCAATGGAAGTACTTTTTACTGCCGTGTTTTGCAACGTTTATAGTTTTTATTTCCTGGGATATTATTTTTACTTTTAAAGGTGTTTGGAACTTTAATCCCAGGTATGTTCTGGGAGCGTATTTTTTCGGGTTGCCAATTGAAGAGTTTCTGTTCTTTATTTGTATACCATATGCTTGTGTTTTCACATACTATGCTCTTTCTATTTTAGTGAAAATGCGGTTGAAAAGTAGTGTTGTCAGAGTCTTTAGTTTATTGCTGGCAATACTATTGATAGCAATAGGCGTTTTGTTTATAACCAGATTATATACCTCTGTCACTTTTCTATTTTTAGCATTGATTTTAATTTTTCTTACAGTTAAGCGGGTTACCTATTTGGGCACGTTCTATCTGGCTTTTATAGTCACGCTTATACCTTTCTATATATCTAACGGTATTCTGACCGGGTTAATAACGCCGGAGCCAGTAGTTAGATACAATAGTTTTTACAATCTTGGGATTAGAACTCTGACGATACCGATAGAAGATATTTTTTACGGAATGGCATTGTTATTATTGAATGTTGCCGGTTTTGAGTTTCTTAAAAAGAAGAGCTTTGTAAAATGAATTTATTAACGAAATTCCTCGGCTAAACATTACTAAAATGCTTTGGGAGGACATTTTAATTTGGACTTTGTTCTCGATCATGTCGTATATGTTGTTGTAAATCGTGAAGAGCAGACCTCCCGTTAGGTGTATGTTTGTGGCTAAGTCTATTATGTTGCTGTAGTGTGTTTGCAGGTAATCGACTATATTCTAAGCAAGTTTTGTATCGGAAAATAGCCGGATAAGTCCGGTAAAACACTTACGAACATAGCTCATCCCGCCGAAATGCAGATATAAAAGGCTATTTTGTTATTTTTAGGCGGATAGTCTTAGCCAGGGCCGTTATTGCATTTGTGTTTTATGAAACAGTTGTTTCTATTATGTTTTTTATTTCCCATAGTCTTGTATGGCCAGACACGGCCTAAGGAGGCTATGGACTCGATAAAAGCAGAGACAGCCATAAAACTAAAGGGAATACGTGCTTACCTGGGCAACAGCCCCGGCACAAGGGTGGAGCAGGTGGATGTGGCGGATAGCGGCGAGTATGTGAATATTGTGGTGCGTGTTCATGTTGCCAGGAAAGACATTTATGGGCCGGTTACAGTGTCGCCCGTGATGAGGATGTCTGTAGGTGATATGGTAGCCGGAAGCATGCGTACAGCAGCCGTGCCCGATGCGCCTCCGCTTGTGATAAAAGTAGATATGATCAGCGCTGTATTGCCGGTGCCGGTTCTGAGGATCGGTACGGGGGATAATACCGCCAGTGCCAGGCCGGCGGTGGTGCCGCACCTGCCACCGTTAGTAATAGAGCCGGATACCATATCTGCGCTACCCCTCCATGCCGTGCATAGGTTAGATACGGATGTGGCTGTAGCTAAGCGGGATGCTGCGGGTGTGCCGCCCCTGCCGCCGGTGGTGATAGAGATATGGGAACCCGTGCCGCTATTGGCCGGCATAAAACTGCCCCTGAAAATTACTACCCCGCCGAAACCGGATACACTGGATATGTCGATCTTTGAAGAAAAGAGATACCCGGTTGATGAGATGCACCTGTCGGATCAGGGCTATAGCCTACTGGAAAAACTGGAGGGCTTTTCGCCGGAACTTTATAATCTCAGGGATGGCGGCTTCACCATTGGGTTTGGATTTTTTATTCCGTATACAGAAGGCGCCCGGTGGGAAAAAGGACTGACATGGGAAGATGCCGAACGCCTGATAAGGGAAAAGGTGCCGGAATATGAAGACCAGGTGAAAAAGTATATAAATGTGCCGCTGACGCAAAATGAATTTGACGCGCTTACTATGCTGGCCTATAACCTGGGCGGTTTTTCGAGGGCTACGAGTATAGTAAACGATATTAACGAGCAGGCCGACCTGGATAAGCTGAAGAGTGACTGGAACAGATTTGTACATTCTAAAGCGCCGGGGGTGATGCGGGGCCTGATAAGGAGGCGCAACGACGAGATGGGGGTAAGAATATATTCGAACTACCAGCCCGAAAGGAAGATACAGATACTGAAGATAAGGAAGTAGTGAAACAAGGGTGCGGCGGGTGTGATGTGGCTGATATAAGGGGATTAAGCAAGTAAAAGAAACAATGAACATTATTAAACAAACAAAATATTTTTAGATGAAACGATACCTATACGTTTTCGCACTATTGTCGGTCTTACCGTGGGGCCATGCCTGTGTGGCCCAGGAAGTAGATTCTGCCAAGATCATCAGTTCGCTGATCAGGTGCTGGCGTGCCCGGAGCCATGAATTTTCGCCCATTTACGGGCTGGAAGATGAAGAGGTAAAGCGTTATTCCAAGCAAAAGGTATGCTTTACGCCCGATAGTATCAGTATGTACTACGGGATGCTGTACACGCCTAAGTACTCAATAAAAAAGGTGAACTCAGATAACTATTCGAAAGTGAATTTTGGCTTTAGCAAGAAGATGGTCAATATATTTAAAGACAGCCTGTTCGAGATCACTATTTCATCAATGACCAAGCCTGATAAAAAGGGAGCAGTACATAAAATGACCGATGTGGTGGCACTGGTTGACGAGACCCTTTATATTGTTGTAGACGGTGTGATATTTCAGTTGTATGATTCCAATAAAAAGGTAGAAGGCAGGTCGGCGAATTGATGGGAGGATGTGTATCTGTGTTCTTCCGGTTCGGCATAGTGGCCATACGTCGTTAGTGCATGTATTGAAAAGAAGACCGGCCTGCGAGATCGGTTTTATAGCGTAAAAGTATACTGCCCACTTTTTTTATTTTTAAATTAAATTAATTTTGAACCCGTGACCGGGGATTTTTGTTCGGTAGTACCAGTGCAATTTTGTTCATTCTAATTTTCTCGCTTGAGGCAAATATCCGGGTTTCTATGTGTGCTGGCAATTGTTATTGCTCCCTTCAGGGGCAGTAGCCAGGAAGGCCATGGCCTGAAGTATGAGCTATATGACGAAGAGAGCGGATTGATAAGTATGTGGGTAAGCGGAATGACGCAGGACCGGTACGGCCAACTGTGGATAAGCACAGTAGACGGTGTCAACCGGTTTGATGGCAATCATTTTACGGCTATCACCCACAGGCCGGGCGATAGTACTTCCCTGCTCGATGACAATGTACAATCCGTTACTACCGACACCAGAGGTGACCTATGGGTAGCATATAACGAGGCCGGCTTCAGCAGGTATGTGGAGCGCTGCCAGTGTTTCAGGCATTATCCCTGTAATACGCATGTGGATTCGCGGCCTATGGCGCTCACCCGCATACTATTGTTCCAGGGAGACAGCGTATTGTGGTATAGCGGCATAGGCAAGGGGCTAAGCAAATTTTATATAAAAACCGGCAAGAGTGTGAGATTTGATCTCCCATATATTGATACCACTGCCGAGAAAGGGTTCCAGGTGCTGCAGGATATGGTCTACGGGCTATACCGGGAAAATGCAAACAATTACTGGCTGGCCACAGTAAACGGCCTTTACCTTTTCCATCCGGCTGATAACCGGTTTGAGTATTTCAAGAGCCCGTTCATGGGCAATTTGTTTGCGCGGGGTGATGGCTTGCTGGGTATAGCACCTGACAGTAACAGAGGTTTCTGGCTCTTCGCTAACCGCGGCGGGGTAAACTATTTTGACAAAAGGGAGCAAACATTCAGCCGATTCGCGTTTGACAAAGAGCATTTGGAAGAATCTTTCTCGAACGAGATCGACGCGGTAGCCCGGAAAAGTGCGTATGAATTCTGGATATCCACAGAAGATTCCGGCCTGGGCGTCTTCGATACACGAACCCGCGCCTATTATTTCCCCGGCAACGTATCCTCCGATGTAAGGGAGTATAACACAAAGAGGGCGCGTGCTATCTATGCGGCAAAGGACAGTACATTGTTTGTTGCCAATAACTTCGGATTGCTGAAGATATCGTCTGATAAAAAATTGTTCAATTTCCGGACGCTGCCCCTTACCAAAGAACAGAATTCTGACCATTACTATATCCAGAACATACTGGAAGATACCGCGGAGCATAGTATTTTCTTCAGCACTATGTTTGCCAACGGGCTGAATATACTGGATACCCGTACCAATACCCTTACGGCGCTGCCCGTAATGACGAATCCTAATAAGAGCAGCAATTACCAAATGGTGCGTAATGTGGTGCCCGATACTGATGGCGGCAAGTGGGTTGTTTGTCCGTACATGCTATACCGCTACGACAATAAGGCCAGGAGCCTGATCACGGTCTTATCCAGCGATAATATACCAGACAGGAAGACCAACGAATACTTTTCAAACCTTATCATAGACCATGAGGGCACGCACTGGCTACAAACTAACCGAGGGCGGCTTTACCCCTTCGATGTAAAAGGAAATAAGATCGGCCGGTCGGTTAATGACCGGCCGGGTGTGCCAACGTTTACGCAGCAGGTATGTATAGACCAAGGTAACCGTGTGTGGCTTGCCTCGGACACGGTATGTGTATATTATGATAAACGGACAGGCAAGATCGGCAAGCCGCAGGACCACCTTTTTGACTCGCTGATAAAGCGCCAGGTAAACAGGATGATCGTTGATACGAAGGGCAACATATGGGTGCTGATAGCTGATTTTGGCCTTATGAAATTAACCCCGTCTGAAGGGGACCGGTTTTCCATAACTACCATTGGAAAGGCACAGGGATTGCCGTCAACTGACCTGTATAATATAGGTGCTGATATGCAAGGTAACATATGGATAGCTGCAAAACCGGGAGTATTGCTGATGAAGACAAATCCCGTTACATTTTCCTTGTTCAACAGCACTGTGGGCATGGAAAAAAACCATATGAACACAGCGTTTATTAATGCTGGGGCCAATACTTTCTATATATCGGCGTCCGGTAAGTATTGTAAAGTTGATGAGACTGTTTTCAATTCGAGCCAGCCTGTTCCGCAGGTATATATAGACAATGTACTGGTGTTAAACAGCCCGAGGAACTTCCTGCAGAACAGTGACCAGCCACTTGTGCTTCGCCCCACGGATAACTTTTTTTCCATCGACTTTGGTTGTATAGATTTTCAAAACCAGGCCTCAGACAGGTTTGCCTACAAGCTGGAAGGCTGGGATAAAGACTGGGTCTATTGTGATACACGCAGGTTTGCCAATTATACCAACCTGAACGGGGGAAGCTATACGTTTAAAGTGAAGGTTGCCAACAGTGTAGGGCAGTGGGGCGAGCCTGTGTCTCTTTCTATAGTCATCCTAGTGCCGTTTTACAAAAAGACATGGTTTATACTGCTTCTTGTTTTTGTTCTGTCGGCTATTGTGTATGTGCTATACCGGGCGCGCATAGCCGGCATCAGGCAAACGGAAAAGCTGAAGACCGAGTTTAACAGGAAGCTGAATGAAACACGCCTAATGGCATTGCGCGCGCAGATGAACCCTCACTTTATCTTCAATTCGCTCAATTCGATCAATGGATATGTGATCAAGAACGAGATAAAGCTTGCGTCTTACTACATCACGAAATTTTCGAGGCTCATGCGCCTGATCCTGGATAACTCTGTGCATAAAAGGGTTGTACTCTCTAATGAGCTGGAAGCGCTTAGGCTTTACATTGAGATGGAAGCCCTTCGTTTCGACAATAAGTTTTCTTTCGAGATAATAATAGATGACTCTGTGAATACAGAACGTATAGATGTGCCACCACTGCTCATTCAACCGTATGTGGAGAATGCTATCTGGCATGGCCTGCTGCATAAAGAAGACGGTGAAGGGAAACTTACTATCTCTGTATCCCTTGCTGACAACCTGCTTATCTGTGAGGTCACAGATAACGGTATAGGGCGCAAGAAAGCTATGGAATATAAAAGCAGCAATGCCCCTACGCGTAAATCGGTGGGCATGAAGCTCACAGAAGAGCGGCTAAAACTCAGGGAAATAGACGCGGAAGAGAATGGATCGCAGGAGGTGATAGACCTGACCAATGAAGCCGGTGAGGCATCAGGAACAAAAGTGATCATTAAAATTCCTATTCAGTTATGATTAAAGCAATAATAGTTGATGACGAAAAAAGCAGCATTGACGTGCTTGAGTGGTTGCTAAAGACCTATTGCCCGGACGTCACCCTGATTGCCGCTTGCAGGTCTGCTGAAGAGGGTATTAAGGCTATAGAGTCGCAAAGGCCGGATATATTGTTCCTTGATATCGAAATGCCCAAAATGAACGGATTCGATATGCTGGAAAAGCTAAAGAATATAACTTTCGATATCGTATTCATTACAGCGTATGACAATTTTGCGGTGCGCGCTTTCAAGTTTGCCGCGCTTAACTACCTGCTAAAGCCTGTAGACCCGGATGAACTGGTGGCCACCATACAGCGGTACAAAGAAAAGAAGACACCAGCCTCCAGCGAGCAGCTTAGCCTGCTTTTTCAGAACCTACTTAATAAGGAGGCTACTATAGACAGGATCGCCCTGTCTACAAAGGATGGACTCATTTTTGCACAAACCAAGAACATCGTATACTGCGAAGCGGAAAGCAATTACACAAAGGTGGTGATGGCAGATGGCCAGAAGATAGTAGTAGCCCGCACACTCAAAGAACTCGATGAGGCCCTTGCCGGCAATACCTTTTTCCGGATACACAACTCTTTTCTCATCAATATCAACCATGTTGTCCGCTTTGTAAGGGAAGACGGAGGCTATGTGGAAATGCAGGATAAAACCCAGATAGGCATTGCCCGCAGTAAAAAAGATGCGTTCTTCCAGCTTTTTGCTAAGTTTTAGGCATTTAAGCGATACAAAATCCATATCATTCAGGCCTTTTTAGCCTAATTGGGGCTGACCCGGTTACCGGCAAATAACTGTTTTTGCTAATCACTCACTTTTTCCGCAATCTGCTAAGTATCGACCGGCACAGATAAAAAGGCGTTTTATGTTTGCATTGTGAAACGCAGGCAAATGATAAGTAATCTGAAAGGAAACAAAAGGCAGGTATTACTGGATCTGCTGCTGATAGTGAGCATAGTGCTGCTTTTCTGTGCCATGGCCATCATCATCGTAAACTTCATACAACAATAAAAAAAACAATATGCAAAACGCAACATTATCCGGAGTAAATATTTTTGAGTCTATTCTCAGTCTGGCCACCTCAGACAAAACCGGTAGTAAAGAATACCGCCAGTTTGAGCTGGAGTCTCTTTATAACTACTGCCGCGATGGCATGGACCGGGACTCCGGTAAATTTCTCGCGACGCTGTTTATCAATGCGCTCAACAACAGGCTTTTCTCATCTGATAAGATGGAAAATATATATGAGAAGCAATATGATGTATCCCAGATCCAGTTGTTCGATATTCTTATAAACAAATTTCCGTTTGTAAAGTATAGCCAGCAGATCATCAACGAGGCTATTGTAGCTGAGATAGGTAAGCATGAGCGGGTTACTTTAATAGACATTGGTATAGGCCTGGGTACCCAGATGATGAACGTACTTGAAAAGGCAAAAAGCTTACCAAACCTCAAAGCAATTACCCTTGTAGGAATAGAGCCGTTTACAGATGCGCTCAGCCAGGCTACAGCCAGGTTTAATGCAGTGAAGGCAGACCTTCCGTTCGAGTTGAACTATATCCCGGTTGCAGAGTATGTAGAGCAGGCAGACTTTGCGTCATTGTGTCCATCATCACAGCCTGTCATTGTTAACGCATCACTTGCGCTGCACCACATACAGACCAGTGAAAAGCGCAACCAGGTAATGGATGCGATCCATAGCATAAACCCCGTTGCTTTCTTTCTGATAGAGCCGAATGTCGATCATTTTGAGCCGGACTTTGAAAAAAGGTTCCACAACTGCTTCGGACATTTCTATGCTATTTTCAGGCTTATTGATACCCTCGATATAACTAGCAACGAGAAAAGCGCACTGAAGCTTTTCTTTGGTCGTGAGATAGAAGATATCCTTGGCAAGCAGGAAGCCGACCGCTTTGAGAAACATGAGCCGGCGGTAAAGTTCATTGACCGTCTGCATGGCTCAGGGTTTATTACCAGCCCGGAGCATTTTACCATCCCGGTATCAGAAGTGTCTGGTGTATCGATCAGGCAGCACAGCGAGGGCTTTGTTGGTTTTACTTACGATAACGAAACTGTACTTGCGCTGATCTGCGCCCGTTAATTCAAACACAAAAAACAGCAAATATGTTTAATCAGAACTTAGTATCCATTGGTCAGCGTATCGCAGCCACAGGCAATAGCTACAGGATAATGCTTGATAAAAATGAGCAGTCTGAAGATATACTACTGAAGTATAAGGTAAGGGTTACGGAAGAATTGATGAACCTAGATTGGAACCGCTACCCGGATGCTGATTACAGTGATATAGAAGCGAATATCGCTTCATATTGCGGGCTCAGGCCGGATAATATTGTGCTGGCATCGGGTTCTGCGAGCATTATTACTACCTTGCTCAACTATTTCGCTATCAACCGTAAGCAGATAAATATCGTGCAGCCGTCGTACTCGCTGTTTGACTATCACTGCAAGACCTATAATATCCCTTACAATGCCTGGCATCTTAATGATGACCTGGAGTATGATCTGTCTTTGCTGCCCGCTATGGAAAAGGATGCAGTACTTATCGTTACTTCACCCAATAACCCTACGGGCCACAGTATCAGTCAGCATGATCTTGAATATTTATTGCAGACCTATCCGCAGGCTACGATCATCCTGGATGGGGTGTACTCAGAGTTTGCCAAAACTGACCTAACAGCACTAGTACGCCGCTATGATAATCTCATTGTTTTGCGATCATTTTCCAAGGCTTTTCCTATAGCCGGTCTGCGGCTGGGCTACCTGTGTGCCGCCCCGCATACAGCCGCGCAAATAAAGAAGCTGATCCTGCAATTTTCAATCACCCCGTTTTCTATCACGCTGGCACGTCATGTGCTCTTTGACCCGGAGTTTCTTGAAGAGTCGCGGCAAAGGGTTGCTACCATTATTTCAGACCGTGAGTTTATTGCCTCATATGTCAGCACCCGTTTTAGTTCGCAGATAGTAAAGGTTTTTCCTTCTGATGGTAACTTTCTGCTGATGCGTATTCATGATGCTGGCACGTTTGACCGACTGATGAAAGAATTTACCGCTAATGGTATCAAGGTGCTCAATACATCTTCTTTTGTTCAACTGCATAATACTTTCCGCGTGTCCATTGGCAGCATCAACGAGAATGAGCAATTCCTGATGTGCCTGTGTAAGGTGTTATCTCAACGAAATGTGATGGTATCACCCGAAGCGTTGCTTGCTTCACAGAATTAAAAATTAATTTCGACAGATGATACACCCGAAGGTTCCGGCTTTCGGGTGTATTTTGTTGCGATTTATCCACACCGGTATTAGCGGTATCCGGCAATATCTATCCTGTGCTATTTAAGCAGTTTACCACAAACTAAACCGCCTGAACCAAGGGGTGAACTGAAAAAAGCCCGTTCTCTATGGTTTATGCGATGCAGTGTTCGGGGATGCGTTTACTTATTCTTATTAGCGTCACTGTCTTCCTCTGCCTTGTTAGGCTGAAACAGTGCTACGCCTATGCCTACAGCCATAAATGTATTACCCTGGTATAGCCATTTGCGGCCCAGTTGCCCCGGTAGTATATCCCAGCCCAGCAGTACCCCTACCTGGTACCGCTCATATTCGTAGATGACACCGGCAAGCGGAGTAAGGGCAGCGGCGGTTAGTTTGTTTTGCTGGTATCCGTGCGTAGAGGCGCTGTCTACCTCAAAGGATGACAGTGAAATGCCCCCTAATACGGATATTGACTGCATGCTTCGCGACGGGATAGCAAACCGCAGGCCTGCGGTGCCGCCTATGTTATAATTGGACGAGAACTGAAAGTATTTTTCTGCCCCGTTACCGAAGCGCATTTTATAGGGCATGGTCACAATGCCGTAGGAAAATTTTGCCCCCTTGCCATGATAAGGTGAGCACCGTGTGCTCAGGTCTTCCATGCTTATTGCAAAATACAGGTCATCGGCGGAGGCATCTATAAACGGATTCTCGGCTGCCTGCTTCGAGAAATCCTTTATTCTTTTCAGCATTGGTGGTGGTGGTATGCCCTGGCGTTTTTTGTCGCTGTCCGTGCCATAATTCCATATCCTGATAACGGCATAACTCGATGTGCCATTATAAGTTACAAATCCCACTACAGTGAATTTTATGTCCTCCTTTGCTATTTTTAATACAGGCTGGCCAGTTGCGGGGTCTGTATATATAGAAGGAGTCACAGCGCTAAGATAGTCGCACAACAATACTTTTGTTGGCAGGTTGGTAACATAGAAGTTGCCCAATATGTTGTCTGTTGGTGCGGCACCGGACCGGAAGGAAATTACAATGCAGAGAATCGTAAGTAGCTTCTTCATAAAAAATGCTTTATTATATAAATGTAGTTAATGCAATTGCTAAATCATAATATCAGGCAATACATTATTGGGTGGGTCTTAGACACGCTTACAACTATTTAAATACCGGCAGCGGAATATGTTTAAATTCAGGTAGAACCCATCAGGGCGAAGAAGGATTCTGATCGTGTCATGAATGCAATTGAATTGTCTGCTATTTATTTGCGAATGTGCTTACAAAAAAATGGATGATACTGGTAATAATTGGCAGGCCCACAATAAACAGGCTTTTGGCTATGGCCACAAGGTCAGGCGATTGACTGATACGCTTTTCGTCCGGGTTGATCTCTTTTATCCTTTGTTCCATTGCCAACAGCCTGATCTTTGCCGGCACAAAAAACAGGAAAGACAGTATAGAACAGAGCGTAGCCACCAGGAGTACATATTGGTAGCCAAAAGGAGTATAACCCAGATCCTGATTGGCCTTCCGGATAATTTCCAGGGTGTTGACAGATGTGTACAACGAACCAATGGTGAGTACGATGACACATAATAGAACAGAAGAAATAAGCAGCAGGTTATTGAATAGTTTATTCATGCTGTTCAGCAGTTTAATTTCGCTATCGGTCACTATGTCGTCCTGTTCCTCCGTATTTCTTGCGCCGGAAATAAGCATAAATCCTGCGGCGCATGCAATAGCTGCAATAAATGCAAGGGAGCAGCCCGACCAAAGTATGGACTTCAGCCGCCAGCAGAAGAGCCCGCTCTGCAGCAGTACGGGGTCAAAGAACACCGAGAGCGTAGCCGCTGCCAGGGTGAAAATAATAAGGCCGGATAGAACGAAATAGGTAGCTGTGCGTCTTTTATTTTGTGTTGCTTCAAAAACAGACGGAAAGCGGTTTCGGAAATTCCTGCTGACAATGAATGCTGCTATGGCTAACACGGGGTATAATGCAAACTGAATGGCGCTTAGCAACAGCCACAACATGAAACCGGGATATTTGTTGAGAAAATCTAAATTGTACCTGAAATAGGATGCTGCCGAATTTGTGGTACACTGAAGATGATACGAATTGATAGGTTTCCTATACTTCAGAGAATAGTTGATGTAGTAGTCCCAGGATATGCGGACATACTCCGTTGTATGGTGTATATCTTTAGGCCTGAGGTTGTCAAAATCAATAATTTTTTCTGTGGTGAACGAATCTTTGTTGATGAACAATACGTGGTCAGCCAGCATCGCTTTCACTGCCGAATCAGTGAGGTTGCGGGCAAGTAATTTCCTGTAGCGGATCTCAGCGATCAGTGTGTCCCGGTTAGCTATGTCCGAGTCTAGTTTTGTGAACAGCTCACTTTGCGGATCATCATACCGGGTCATAATAGAGTCGATAATGGCCCGTGGGTTATACCTTACCTCATGATAATCTGATTTATTTGTGTACCCTACGACAATGAACCGTGCAATAAACAAACCGATCACTGCAACGAATATTAAGCCAACTGTCTGGCTTCCGGAGATGCTTCGTTTTTGCGCCTTATTGTTCGTCATGTTTGTAAAGTGTTGATTTAATCAAACATGATGAGAGGGGTTGTAAATAACTGTAATTTGCAGGTGTTCCCGAAAGATAGGAAAAATATCTGTTTTAACATAGGCGGGATGTTGCACCAACCTCATTATCTTACAACACGAATAAGCTAAGCATGAATAAGCTGACTGAAACTTTTGGCAATATAGACATCTACCTGTTCGATCAGTTGCTTAAATGCACATACGACCAGTGCCGAAAGATCATAGATATAGGCTGCGGCTCAGGAAGAAATATCGTTTATTTTCTGAAGAACGGTTTAGATGTGTATGGTATAGACCAGGATGCCAGTGCGATAGACTCTGTCAGAGCACTTGCGGCGGGTTTAGCGCCGGCCAGCCCACCGGAAAATTTTGTTGTTGCAAAAGCTGATGAAATTCCTTTTACGGATTCCTGTTTCGACCTTGCCATCTGTAGCGCCATCTGGCATTTCGCAAGGGATAAAGATCATTTTGAAAGCATGCTCCGCTCAGCATGGCGGGTATTGAAGCCGGGAGGCTTTTTGTTCTCACGATTGGCGTCAGATATAGGTATTGAGCATTTGGTGAAAGATATAGGCAACGGCCGCTACCTGCTACCTGATGGCTCTGCCCGCTACCTTGTAAACCAGCAAATGTTGGAGCAGTATACCAAAGAGCTCGGAGGAACCTTGTATGAACCAGTAAAGACCACCAATGTCAGCAACCTGCGGTGCATGAGCACCTGGTGTGTGCGGAAGATGTTTTAGCGCCGCTGATCTGCTTTAAGATTTTGTTTGCATATCCTGTTGTAAATTTGAAACACTTATAAAAGGTGCAAACAGATGAGGATACTATACCTGGTATGTCTTTTAGTCTTCGGTTCTATATCTACTTATGCCCAACATGGAGGGGAGCATAATCACGCCCACGATCATTTTAAGAATGACCTCAAGCGCCAGAAACTGAAAGGTAATATAGCCACTGTAACAGAGAACGAATACAACGCGCATGGCGACAGCCTGAAACTGAAGGCCGTGACCAAGTACAATGACAAAGGTAACATGAGTGATTTTTTTACTTACGCGCCAACTGGCGAGCTATTGTCGAAGACTACTTTTAAATACAACGACAGTGACAAACTGATAGAAGAGATACGGTACAAGGGGGATGGCAGCTTTAATGTGAAAACCACGGTGAAGTATGATGAGCGGGGCAACAAGATAGAAGAGGACAACTATGACGCAGGTGGTGTGCTGTTTATGAAAGTGCTCAACAAATTTGATGGTAAAGGCAACAGGCTGGTAAAAGACAGTTATAATGAGTTCGGGTCTTTATTTTTGAAGTGTAATTCGAAATATGATGAGGACGGGTATGAAATAACAGCAAAAGAGTTTGACTCTCACAAGAGCCTGCAGTATACAACCACATTCGACTATGATGATTTTGACAAGTCCGGAAACTGGGGCAAACGGACGACCTACAAGAATGATGAGCCATATGCAGTGACCACCAGGGAAATAGAATACAGGTAAGGTCAATAAATGCCGGCGATGAGTGGGGCGGGCAGCATTTGTCATACAGAGTATGCTACTTTGCGCTATCTTTACTGATACCAATAGAAAAATAAGATACTTTGAATTTCACTGAGTTTGGATTTGACGATGACCTGCTGGATGGCATTGATGCCATGGGATATACCACCGCTACACCGGTGCAGGCGCAGGTTATACCTCCCATTATTGCAGGCAGGGATATTATAGCCGCGGCGCAGACGGGTACAGGCAAAACGGCGGCATTTCTGCTGCCTGTGCTTCAAAAGCTGATCACAGAGCACCACGACCAGCACAAGATCAACGCAATGATCATTGTGCCCACACGGGAGCTAGCAGTACAGATAGCACAGATACTGGAAGGTATATCTTATTATACCTCCATCAGTTTCCTGGAGATATATGGAGGTACGGGAGGTGCTTCTTTTGCTAATGAGAAGAAAGCATTGTCTACCGGTGTAGATATAGTAATATGCACACCCGGCCGCATGATATCGCACCTGAACATGGGCTACGTAAAGATAGACGCGCTTAAATACCTGATACTTGATGAGGCCGACCGTATGCTGGATATGGGTTTCCTCGACGACATCGTAAAAATAATAGGCTATATGCCCAAGCAGCGGCAAAACCTGCTGTTCTCGGCTACCATGCCGCCGGGCATACGCAAGCTGGCAGGTACAATACTAAATAACCCGGTAGAGGTAAACATTGCCATATCCAAGCCGCCGGAACAAATTGTACAGGAGGCTTTCCTGGTGTATGACCATCAGAAGATACCCCTGGTAAAGTATATTCTGCGGCAGAAAGAATTTGGCAGTGTGCTTATATTCTGCTCCAGTAAGCTGAACGTGAAGAAACTTTATGAAGAGTTGCGCCGGGCAGGTTTCCTGGTAGGGCAGATACAGTCTGATCTGGAGCAGGACAAGCGGGAGCAAGTACTGCTGGATTTTAAGAGCCACAAGCTGAAAATACTGGTGGCTACAGATATACTAAGCAGGGGTATAGACATAGAGGATATAGACCTGGTAATTAACTATGAAGTGCCGCATGACGGGGAAGACTATGTGCACCGTATAGGCCGTACGGCGCGTGCGGCCAGCAAGGGTACTGCGTACACCTTCATAGGTGAAAAAGAGCAATTTAAATTCAGTAAAATAGAAAAACTGTTAGGCAGGCCGGTGACTCGCCAGGCCGTTCCGGAGCAATTTGGTGCGGCACCAGTGCCGGGGGCTGAACACCGTGGCCCGGCTAAAAAGAAATACCGCAAATTCAAACCACGCAAATAATAGCTATAGGTAGTTGCGAATGTTATATAATTGTGGATAGGAGTCTAATTTTGAACTGATATATTGATAATTCGGGCTTAATCCATAAATAATAAATAATATATAGAGGAGTCTCTTCTAAAAAAAACAGAACTTAATAAAATATTCCTTTTCCATTACCTCAAAAAGTATATTTTTGCAGCATAAAATTTAAACGCATTATCTATGTCTGAAATTGCAAATCGCGTTAAGAAAATTATCGTGGACAAATTAGGTGTTGACGAATCTGAAGTTACTCCGGAGGCGAGCTTTACTAACGACCTTGGCGCCGACTCGTTGGATACCGTAGAGTTGATCATGGAATTCGAGAAAGAATTCAACATCTCTATTCCTGATGAACAGGCTGAAACCATTACTACTGTTGGTCAGGCTATTGCTTACCTGGAAGAACATGTAAAGTAATTTACCCCAAAAATCTTCTGTAACTGGAAAATCGTTCGATGAATTTAACGTTAAAACGCGTTGTCGTTACGGGTCTCGGTGCCCTGACGCCATTAGGCAATGGCATACCCGCTTACTGGGAAGGTCTGGTTAATGGGGTTTCGGGCGCCGATTTCATTAAACAATTTGATGTTACGAAGTTCAAGACCAAATTTGCCTGCGAGCTCAAGAACTTCAACCCTGAAGATTTCTTCGAGCGCAAGGAGGCCAGGAAGCTGGACCGGTTCTCACAGATAGCCCTTGTAGCCGCCGACGAGGCGGTAAAGGCTGCCAACCTTACGGCCGAAGGTATAGACCATGACCGCGTAGGTATTATCTGGGGATCGGGCATTGGTGGTATGATCACTTTCATTGAGGAAATGAAAAATTTCAATGCAGGTGATGGTACCCCACGCTTCAATCCTTTCTTCATTCCCAAGCTTATTCTTGACATTGCCGGTGGCCATATATCGATGAAATATGGTTTCCGCGGGCCAAACTTTTCTACTGTAAGTGCCTGCGCATCTTCTACCAACGCTATTATAGACGCCTACAATTACATACGCCTGGGTAAGGCAGATGCTTTTGTGTGCGGCGGCTCTGAAGCGGTGGTCACAGAGGCGGGCATAGGTGGTTTCAACGCCATGAAAGCCCTCTCTGAGCGCAATGACGATCCGCAATCGGCAAGCAGGCCTTTTGACCTGAACCGGGATGGATTTGTGCTGGGCGAAGGTGCCGGTGCTATAGTGCTGGAAGAGTACGAGCACGCCAAGAGAAGGGGTGCCAACATTATAGCTGAAGTAGCAGGCGGCGGACTGAGCGCCGATGCCTACCACCTGACCGCTCCACATCCTGAAGGGCTGGGGGCATACAATGTAATGAAGAATGCGCTTGCTGATGCCGGTATGCAGCCTGTGGAGATTGATTATATCAATGTTCATGGTACTTCCACACCGCTTGGTGATATCAGTGAGATCACGGCTATACAGCGTGTGTTTGGTGAGCACGCTTATAACCTCAATATCAGTTCCACCAAGTCTATGACCGGCCACCTGTTGGGTGCTGCCGGGGCGATAGAGGCAATAGCCAGCATACTGGCTACGGTGCATGATACCATACCGCCTACTATCAACCATTTTACTGACGACCCGTCATTTGATCCACGCCTCAACTTCACGTTCCATAAAGCGCAGAAACGTACTGTTAACGCTGCTTTAAGTAATACGTTCGGTTTTGGAGGGCACAATGCATCGGTCATCTTTAAAAAACCATCTGACTAATTTTGCGACGCTTTATTAATCGCATCTTCAACAAATCTTCCGCTAACAAGCAGTTACTGCTGCAACTCGAACACCTTTTGGGATTTACGCCCGGCAACATTGCGTATTACCAACTGGCGTTCATGCACCGGTCGCGGCCGGAGGAGGCTACTGAAAGCAATGAGCGCCTGGAATTCCTGGGGGATGCCATACTGGGGGCCATAGTGGCTGAATACCTGTTTAAAAAATATCCGTACCAGCCGGAGGGGTATCTTACCGAACTGCGTTCACGCATAGTGCGCCGGGAAACGATGAACAATGTGGCCCTGCGCATGGGGCTGAACAAACTAGTGCAGTATAACCAAAACGACCGTAGCCTGAGCCGCAGCCATATCTTTGGCAACGCACTGGAGGCGCTTATAGGCGCCGTGTACCTGGACCAGGGTTTTGCCAAGACCCGCAAATTCATCCTCAACCAGTTGATAAAGGCCTATATAGACCTTGATGTGATGGAGAGCACGGATACCAACTACAAGAACCAACTGCTGAGTTGGGCGCAGCGCAATAACCACGTACTTACCTTTGAGACCATGGGCGAGAGCATGGACGCCACGCGTAAATTATTTACGGTGGGTGTGGTGCTCAATGGCACGCTTCTGGCTGAGGGTACGGGCTTCAATAAGAAGGAGGCCGGCCAGGTAGCCGCAAAAAATGCGCTGGATAAAGTGAATGTTGGTTCTTAGGTCCGGTATACTGATAACCAAGATATTTCTCAAGTAGTTTTATCGGTATTGGTGTGAGCAGCATCTGTGAGGTTGTTTCGTTCCCTGCAAAGATGTGGTGGAAGTAGTGGAAAACAAATCATGATCACCCCATCACCATTTTTTTGGCTTTCCAAATGAGGGAGTCATTTTTGTGGAGTACCATATAGAGTGCTTTCTCGCCGCCGAAGTTGCGGAAGAAACGTTCTACGCCTTCATCCATGCTGCCTTCGAAGTCAAATATTCTGTGGCCGCGTTTCTTTGCATCCTTGATGGCGTGCCATAGCAGGGCCGTCATAGCTTTGTAGCTGCCGGCAGCGGGACTCTGGCCGCCCATAAGATAGTAGCTGCAATTATCATCCCACACCTGCCATACAATGGCCTGCACAGCATCACCTTCCTTAGCTACCCATAGTGTGCAGGCATTGTGGGCGCGGCAGGCATCAAATACACGCCGGGCATCGGCGAGGGTGTAGGACACGGCTTTGTCTTTACGGCTGAGCGTAGCCCTGTGAAACTGAAAAAGCTCTTGCAGATGGTCCGCGGAGGTAGTAACTGTTATTTCCTTTTCTGCGGCCTTAATATTACGGCGCACACTTTCTTTCATATTGGCCAGTAGGGATGCTTCATCGCCCGATAGGTCCAGCAGGAAAGTCTGCTGTACCTGGGGCTTAAGGCCATGCTGCCTGAAAAGCCCTACCTGTTTTATGCCCGGCTGTATGGCCAAATGCCACACCCTGGCGGCAGGCAGTTGTTTTATAAGTTCAGAGACGGCTTCATATTCAAAGCTGTCCAGCTTGCTTTCCTTAAGATCGTGTGGATAAAAGACATGCGGGCCCAGGTAAGGTGTGAGTAGGGGAGTGCGCAGCATGTCCACGCCCAGTTTCTGCTCTACAGGGTATGCCCAGAGGCCGGTGACCATATCACCCTTTTTAGCTACGGCAGCGTCCCAGCCGGGGCTGACAGCATCGAGCCACCAGGGCTGCATGAACAATGGCACGCCCGGGGTATTGCTACAGATACTTTTATATAGGGATCTTTTGGTCATCAGTTGAGTGTCATTGGCCGTTGTAAATTATTTGAACTGGAGCACTTTTACAGGCTGCACCCTGCGAATATACAAAGCGGGCAGCCACATACAAAGCACGCAGATGACAAGGGTAGATACATCAATGAGCGCTACTTGCCACCAAATAAGTTTCATAGGCGCGTACTTCATATAATAGATATCTTCAGGCAGCTTTATCAGCCCGAACCGCAACTGCAGCCAGCATAGGCCTACGCCCAGTACATTGCCCAGCAGTATGCCTGCCGCGGCAATAATGGCGGCTACGGCAAGGAACAGGTTGCGGGTCTGCTCAAAGGGCATACCTAATGCTTTGAGCAGGCCTATCATGCGGGCACGGTCTACCATGAGTATGAGCAGTACGGCACCCATATTTATTGTGGCTACAATGGTCATGATAATAATAAGTATAGTACTGTTAATATTCTGGAGATCGAGCCAGTCGAAAACAGACGAATAGATGTCTTTCGTTGTGTATGCCTCCTGCGGTGCCTTGATGAGGTTGTAGTGGATGAATGCGGCGACATCCTCGGCATGGGCGGGATTATCCAGCCTTACCTCAAAGCCGTTCACACTGTCGGCGCTCCAGCCATTGATATGCTGGATGAGGCGCATATCGCATATGCCAAAGAAGCGGTCTACCTCTTCCATGCCGCTATGGTATATACCGCTGACTTTTACCTTGCGGATGCGGGATGAGCCCGACTCAACGAAGTAAAGCTGTACCATTTCACCCAGGTTCACATTCAGCCTGTCGGCGGTGGATTGTGAGAGCATGATCTCTTTGGAGTATGATGTGTCGCTGTAATCTATAGGCCGGCCAACTGTAGTAATGCTGCCCGACAAATGATAACCCTTCTCTACACCCTTTAGCTGAATGCCCTCCATAAGGCCGTGGGCCTGCACGATTACCGGGCGGACAACGAAGGGCGCAATGCCGGTAACGTGGGGCACCTGCCTTATAGAGTCCATAAGGTGATGGTTGTACAAGATGGGCTGCGAATAGGTGAGGGAACCGGAGTTTGTTTCATCGAATGGCTCTACATGCACATGGCCCATAAAGCTATATAGCTTTTCGCTGACGGAATGCTGAAAGCCGGTGACCACAGCTACCGCCACTATCATAACGGCCACGCTAAGAGCAGTAGCGAGGATAGCCAGCTTAATAATAAAAGAAGAGAACGTGCCCTTCTGCTTTACCAGGTAGCGGCGCGCTATGAAAAACGGGAGGTTCATCCTGTATCAAAAGTAGTCATTTACACCTATTACCCATAAGGCAGACGCCTGACATTTGACCTTTAAACGCTTTTTTAACTAAAAAAGCGTACAGCTATACAGGGGAACCTGTATAAGAGGGGAAAGACCGTACGCACTATGAGCGGGCAGATGCAGGAACAACGATGCGGGAGGGAATAATTTTCTTGAGCCTTGCCGGGTAGCATATCTGGGAGCGCAGTACCGCCTCTATCTCTTTCTTATAGCCGTACTCATTCCAGTTGACAAGCGAGATGTTTATCTGCTCAAAAAAGAGTTGGTAGGTGGCAGGCCATTCAGCAGACTTGTCGGCGTCACTTTGTGCTTCGGCGAAGGCATTGTGATAGGCGTTCATTATTTTTCTATATTCCTGCTCAAATTTAAAGTACAGATCATATTTTACGATACTGATCTGGTTAAGCAAAAAATTACTGTCTGTATTTCTAAAGGCCATGATCCGATTTTGTTTTTTACAAAGTTGGTAAATAATAAACTGCGGCAGTACCGTTGAAAAACGGTATTTTAAAAGTTTTTTAGCGGGTGTACATCTGCGGGAAAGCGCCCCTGTGGCTATATCTCAGATGGTTCGTCGTCTGAGAGGAGGCGCATAAGTTGTTGAATCTCATCGGCTTTTTGCTCTTCGCGGCAGTAGCGGTAGCATAGGCTCAACTCCTCCATCATTTTATAAATGACGCGGCGCGCAACGAGTGGGGCGAAGTACTGTTCGTCGTGATCTGCGTTGATCTTGCGCAGGTAAGTATCTACATCTGTCTGTGTGTACACCATCCCGTTCATGGGGTCGAGGTAGAATTGTATTTGCCGTATGCCGTCACCCTCGGGGTTGATAAAGCTGTGTACGGTATCAATGTAAGCGAATATGAATTGCCTGGGCACGCCTACGGCGAATACCGGGACATCGAGGACATCGCACAAGGCAAGGTATAAGATACCTAAGGTATAGGCGTTGCCCTGCTTGCTTTCCAGTACCTGGTTGATGAAAAAGTATTTTGGATCGCGCTCCGTGAACTCGTGGCCCTGCAACTTGTAAAAGTTGTAGATGATGCTATTGAATACATTGACCTGCTCCAGCGGTGACAGATAATTATTGAGCTCAAGCCATATATTGCGGCGCATCTGATCGAACTGCGCCAGGATAGCAGGTACATTGAGATCGGGAAACTGGTAACGCGCCACGAGTATGGCACCGCGCAGCAACTCGGGATGCGGTGACGAGCTCCATTCCAGGAAATCATTCTGCAGGTCCTGGAAATGCACCCGGTGTATGAGTGTTTCTATACGCTCCTGCACAGACTCATCTTCGGTGACTTCCCATAGCTGCTCCAGGTTGGGGATTATATCCCTGCCGTAATGCAGCAATGTAGACGCCACAGTATCATAGACCTCGTCATCGGGGTCATCAATAAGCCTGAGCAGGGCGGTGATCTCTTTTTCTGATGGCATTACAAAGTGATATCAGCACTTCCCGGCAACTCCGGAATCTATCAGAAAGTTACAACAGATTTCAAATGCAAAGGAGCGTGCCGGAAAAATAAATTTCCACAAAATGTGCGTAACGGCAATTATTTTACCTTACGGCCTCTCGCAGCTTTCTTGGGCGGATTGGCTTTCACATCTTCTATTATGGCTTTTACTTCTTCTATAGTAAGCGTAGCTGCGGTTTCCTGTCGTTCTTTAGGTATTTTGTAGTTACGCAGTCCCTGCTTTATGTATGGGCCGTAAGGGCCTTTGAGTAGTCTTATCTTTTCTTTCTCAAACACCTTTATCTCACTCTCTGCCTTGGCCTTGCGTTTTTCTTCTATAAGAGGTGCTACTTCGGCAAGTTCCACGGTATATGGGTCCATTTCCTTTTTGAGGGAATAGAATTGACCGGCATGCTGCGCGTAAGGGCCAAAGCGGCCAATATTGACAACCACATCCTCATCTTCAAATACACCAATGTTTCGTGGCAGCCTGAAAAGTTCCAAAGCTTCTTCCAGTGTTATGGTCTCAATGCTCTGGTTGGTGCGTAGCTTGGCGAAGCGTGGTTTTTCGCCACCTTCCACCACAGCGCCTATCTGCACCATGGGGCCAAACCTGCCAAGCCTTGCCACCACTGGTTTGCCGCTTTCAGGGTCCGTTCCCAGTTCACGCTCGCCTTTGGCGCGGCTTGCATTCTCTATGGTATGTTCAACTATCTCGTGGAAAGGCACATAGAAGTCATCCAGCATTTTGTTCCATTGCTGGTGCCCCTCAGCTATCTCGTCGAATTCGGCTTCGATCTTGGCGGTGAAATCATAGTCCATTACCTTGCCGAAGTGCTCCCGAAGGAAGTCTGTGACCACCATGCCCAGATCTGTAGGGAACATTTTATTTTTTTCTGCGCCAAAATTTTCGCTTTCGGTCTGCCGGGTGATCTTATCATTCTGCAACAGCAGCACCTGGAAGTCCCGTTTTACACCTTCCTTGTCGCGCTTCTCTACATAACCCCTCTGCTGCACCGTGCTGATGGTGGGGGCGTAGGTAGACGGGCGGCCAATACCCAATTCCTCCAGCTTCTTAACCAGCGATGCCTCGGTATAGCGTGGCGCGGGCCTTGAAAAGCGCTCAGTTGCCTGCATGCGCTGGAATTCGAGTTGCTGGCCGGCCACCAATGGTGGCAGCATACCTTCGTTTTCGTCTTCGCCATCTTCATCGTCGCGGCCTTCGCTGTACACTTTCAGGAAGCCATCAAAACGAAGTACCTCGCCGGTAGCGGTGAGCTGGTCTGTATGTGTTGAGATATCTATTTTAGCTATTGTACGCTCCAGTTGGGCATCAGCCATCTGGCATGCCATAGTACGCTTCCAGATAAGGTCGTAGAGCCGGTTAGTATCTGCGTCGCCGGCAGACGGGGTATTCATATCCGTGGGTCTGATGGCTTCGTGTGCCTCCTGGGCCGATTCATTCTTGGTTTTGAAGATACGCTGCTGGTAATATTTCTGTCCGTACTGCGCGGTAATAGCCTCACGGGTTGCCTCAAGGGCGGTGTCAGAGAGGTTTACAGAGTCTGTACGCATATAGGTTATATGCCCGTTTTCGTAGAGCTTTTGCGCCAGCAGCATGGTTTTTGATACGGAGTAGCCCAGCTTGCGGCTGGCCTCCTGCTGCAGGGTAGAGGTAGTGAAAGGTGCCGAAGGCGATTTTTTCCCCGGTTTTACCTGTATATCCTTTACCGTATAGGCGGCGCCTATACATTTCTGCAGGAAGGCGTTGGCACCTGCGGCATCGGCCATTTTATCGGGGCCATCGGCTTTAAAGGTGACTTTCTTTTTATTGATGTCATCGGCAGCAAAAAAAGCTTCCAGCTTAAAGCTGCTGCTAACATTAAAACGGTTGATGTCCCGCTCGCGCTCTACAATGAGGCGAACGGCAACAGACTGCACACGACCTGCTGAGAGGTTGTTTCGCATGCTCATTTTGCGCCAGAGTACCGGCGACAGCTCAAAACCCACAATACGGTCCAGTATACGGCGTGCCTGCTGTGCGTAAACCAGGTCCATGTTGACCGTGCGAGGCTTTTCCACCGCTTTCTTTATAGCCGGTTTGGTGATCTCATGAAAAACGATGCGTTTTGTGGTATACGGATCAAGGCCTAATACCTCGCACAGGTGCCATGATATGGCCTCACCTTCACGGTCCTCATCCGTTGCCAGCCATACGGCTTCCGCTTTTTTTGCCAGTGACCTTAATTCTTTGACTACCTTCTGTTTATCTTCAGATATTATATATGATGGTTTGTACCCGTTTTTCAGGTCTATGCCCATATCCTCCTTCTCCAGGTCCCGGATGTGGCCATAGCAGGATTTCACCTCAAAATCACTACCCAGTATTTTCTCAATGGTTTTCGCCTTTGCAGGTGACTCCACTATCAACAAATTTTTTGCCATTCCCAGTTATTTCTATTTAATTAACGTCCAATTTCGTGCCAAGCGTGTGCAATAATAGAATATTGTTTTGAAAAACAAAAAAAGGGCTTTCCCCAGACGTGAGAAAGCCATTGGTAGTATAATTAAATGTAATCAGTGTGAAATAACCGCCTTACCGGTGTTACGCTGGCCATTTATCGCTAATGTGTATATATAAATACCATCAGGCAAGGCTGCTGTATTAAAGGCAACTTTGCCATTTGCGGCAGGCTGTGAAGCTACTATCTGTCCCTGCATATTGATAAGTGTGGCAGTGCCTGCGGCATTATTATCATCAAAATAAGTAATTGCTAACTCATTGTTGCCGGGGGAGGGGTAGACAGATACCTGATGTGAAGGCTGTGTATAAGTATTCGAAATACCGGTACAGAACAAGCAGGTAGCGTAGAATCCAAACCATGGATTGTGGATCTGTTTTGGCGTATTGTAAAAATAAGTAGCGGTAAGCACAGGGATAATGCCACCTCCGGGCAAGTATGCGACAGAGTATGTGTTGGTACCGGTGTCCGATATATGATACCTATCATAAATAGTGGCGACAAGCCCGCAATTCCTGTCCTGGTAATAAGTCTCAAGCGGGTGCAGGTCAAAATCCTGGGTGTATTGAAGCCACATATTGGCTGCGGTATCGGGGGTACCTAAGGGGTAATTGTGGCCGGTGGCGAAATGTGCATATGCAACCACTTTCTTGCCAGCCGGTACATACATAGGCCAGGGGCGCGAGCCTATAGGTGGAATACCCGGCGCGGGGAAGCGCCACTGGCTGATACCATTGGCGTTAGTGTCTACGGCAGCTGCTGCGTTGAGTATTTTTGTAAACCGCCATACAGGGGTGGTATTTGCGGTGTCCACGGCATTATGGCTCCAGTTGTAGTAAGCATCCGCTATTGTCCACATTGTGTCCCCTGGCGTTGCCGGGGTAGGAATGATGCCATAGCTAACCAGCATGGAAGAGGAGTATGTTATTTGCAATGCGCCGGTATCTGAAGTATAGGTAACATCTATATAGAGTGTGTCATCGGGGTAAGCTGAATTTACTCGTTGATATAAACCCGCGATCTCAATGGTGTCTATTAAGTAATTATTCCCGTCTGTTATTGGAACACCTGGTCCGGATGTTGTGGTTGGAACCCAGCCCGTAGAAAAATAAGGACTGGTGGGATCAAATGAGACGCCTATGCCATGTGTCCATAAATAAAAAGGAGCGGAAGCACCCGAGGTAACATATATATTGGAATCGGGGTAAATGCCCAGCAAAGCTGATGTAGTACCGGTGCCTCCTGAATCCATAGCTATGTTGTAACGAAACCAATCCCATGATGTGAATGATGTTGTTTTTTTGCCGCTATGCATATTGCTGCCAATAACTGGTTTTTTATTTGTCAGTTCTAAACCGGGAGCGCTATACGTTTGTACCATGGCGTTGCTCCGAACCTGCGCATTGAGCAACTGGGCATAGATAACAGCTATAAGGAGTAACGGTGCCGATTTCATAAAAGTTTAGTAGTCTATATAAAGTTAGGTGTTTCATGTATAAATCGGTAGTTGACAAGGCAAAAGAAAGAGGGCAGCGAAACCGCTGCCCTCTTTTCAAAAAAGTAGTATCAAATATTAGTGAGCCACTACAACGCGACCTGAAGTGCGCTGACCATTGATCTCAAGATTGTAAACATAAATGCCGTTTGGCAGAGATGCTACATTGAAATCAACACGGTCACCTACAGCTTTCTTAGTAGCTACCACCTGGCCAAGCATGTTGGTAAGGGTTGCAGTACCAGAAGCGTTCTGAGTAGTAGTGTAAGTAATAGTGATCGTGTTGCCGGCAGGGTTTGGCTGGGCAGTAACACCAGATATGAGGTTAGTGTTAGCAACTTCTGTAAGGAAGCAACCGGCACATGTTACGTGGAAACCATACCATGGGTTATGCACCTGGATAGGAGCAGTGTAGAAGTAAGTAGAAGTAAGGATAGGAGCAGTGCCACCGCCTGAAAGGTTCAGGTGAGAAGCGTTAGTTGTGTTATACCTGTCGTCTGTGCTTGAGATAAGACCGCAGTTCTGGTCATGCAGGAATGTTTCCAGCGGAGCGAGTGCGAAGTCTTCTGAAAAATGCCTCCACATATTACAAGCTGTATTAGCAGTACCCAGTGGGTAAGCGTGGCCAGACGCAAAATGCGCGTAAGCAACAACTTTCTTACCGGCAGGTACTACCATTGGCCAAGAGCGACCGGCAGTGAGTGACACAGCAGGAGTACCTGTAGCCGGGAACTTCCACTCGTTCAGACCGCTTGTAACGTCTGTATCGATAGCGGCAGCAGCGTTAAGCACCTTTGTAAAACGGAATACCGGAGTGGTATTTGTAGGCTCAATAGAGTTTGTAGACCAGTTGTAGTAAGCATCAGTGATCGTCCAGGTAGTATCCCATGGGTTAACCGGAGTAGGGATGATACCGAAAGTAACCAACTGTGAAGACTTGTAAGTAACATTCCATGCACCGGTATCAGATGAATAAGTAACATCGATAAACAGGGTGTCATCAGGATAGATGGTATTAACGCGCTGGTATAAACCGGCGATATCTATACTATCAATAGTATAAGAAGAACCTGAAGTAACGAGAATGCTTGGCGCTATAGAAGTAGTTGGCTGCCATGCGCTGCTGAAATAAGGGCTGGTAGGATCGAAAGAAGTACCTACGCCATGCGCCCATATATAAAATGGTGAAGGCGTACCTGCCGGGAAGTAAATGTTAGAGTCGGGATATGCGTTGATGAGCGCGGCAGTAGTAGAAGCTGTACCCGCGTCCATAGCGATATCATAGAAAAACCAATCGTTGCCGCCGAAAGCGGTTGTTTTGTTGGCACCAGCCGCACTGAGCATTTTCGCTGAAGGCCTTTTAGAAGTAATGTCGGCATTAGCTGCGCTGCGTACACGAACCGCGCTAGATCCTGCCATCTGTGCGCTTGCAGACATCATACCCAATCCTGCAATTAAAAGTAAAAATGACTTTTTCATAAATAGTTTTTGTTTAATTTGTTTTTATTGAGCGCTAAAGATACGAATATTATCATTATCAGGCAGAATTATTTCCCTTTCACAGCGTATAAAACATATAAAGTATTGTGAAAAAGACCGGGCAGCGATATCGCTGCCCGGCCCGAAAACAAAATACTAAAATATTTAGTGAGCCACTACAACGCGACCTGAAGTGCGCTGACCATTGATCTCAAGATCGTAAATATAAATGCCGTTTGGCAATGATGCTACATTGAAATCAACACGGTCACCTACAGCTTTCTTAGTAGCTACCACCTGGCCCAGCATATTGCTAAGGGTAGCAGTGCCTGACGCATTCTGAGCAGTGGTGTATGTAATGGTGATCATATTGCCTGCGGGGTTTGGCTGAGCTGTAACACCCGATACGAGATCGGTATTAGCAACCTCTGTAAGGAAACAGCCGGCACACACCAGGTGGAAACCATACCATGGGTTGTGTACCTGAACCGGAGCAGTATAAAAATAAGTACACGTAAGTATAGGCACTATGCCACCCGGAGAGTTGAAGTAGGAATACCCGGGAATATGATACCTGTCTTCTGTTGATGCATTTAGTCCGCAGTTCCTATCTTGTAAGTATGTTACCAGATAAGAGAGTCCGAAGTCCTTAGAAAAATGCGACCACATGTTACATGCGGTGTCAGGGGTGCCAAAGGGGTATGCATGGCCGGAGGCGAAGTGTGTGAATGCAACCACCCTGCAGCCCGCAGGTACCACCATTGGCCATGTATATCCGGCGCTAAGCGCTACGGGGACGGAGCCAGCCATTGGAAAGCTCCATTCATTCAAACCGCCGAGTAGCGTATCTGCCGCAGCCGCAGAATCAAGTATCTTGGTGAAGCGGTACACGGGTGTAGTATGGAATGGTTCGATGGCATTGGTGCTCCAGTTGTAGTAGACATCACTCAAAGACCAGGTAGTATCCCATGGATTAACCGGAGTAGGGAGAATGCCGAATGTAACGAGATCCGCGCCGGAGTAAGTAATATCCCAGCAACCGGTATCAGATGTGTAGGTGACATCTATATACAACGTATCATTCGGGTAGATAGTATTAACGCGCTGGTACGAACCTGCTATGTTTACACTATCTACCGTATAGCTTGAGCCGGGTGTAACAATGATGCCGGGGGGCGGCAATGTAGTGGGTACCCATCCATAACTGAAATACGGGCTTGTAGGATCGAAAGAAACGCCTAAGCCGTGCGACCACATATAATAGGGGGCAGGCGTGCCGGATGGGAAATAAATGTTGGAGTCCGGATAAGTATTGATAAGACCACCGGTGCCAAGACCCGAAGCAACGTCGAAGAAGAACCAGGAACTGCCGCCGGAAGTCGTTTTATGGGCACCGGCCTCATTGAGCATTTTCGCCATGGGCTTTTTTGTTGTTAGCCCGACACCGGGAGCAGTGTGTAAACGGACAATGTCCTGATTAGCTAACTGTGCGCCCGCAGTCATCGTACCCAATATTGTGATGAACAATAAAAATAGCTTTTTCATAACGGTATTTGTTTTGTTATTTATGGAATATAAGTAGCCAACTTTATTATAAATGCCGGTAATTGCTTCAGTTATAGGATACTCTGTATCGTGTGCCGCTGTATTAAAAACGTAGGGGGCAGAGAACCTCTGCCCCCTACGTAAAAAATATTATTAAATACTTAGTGAGCCACTACAACGCGACCAGAAGTGCGCTGACCGTTGATCTCAAGGTTATAAATATAAATTCCGTTTGGCAGAGATGCTACGTTAAAGTCAACACGGTCACCTACAGCTTTCTTAGTAGCTACCACCTGGCCCAGCATATTGCTAAGGGTAGCAGTGCCCGAAGCATTGTGAGCAGTGGTGTATGTAATAGTGATCATATTGCCTGCGGGGTTTGGCTGAGCGGTAACACCCGATACCAGATTGGTATTAGCAACCTCTGTAAGGAAACAGCCGGCGCACACCAGGTGGAAACCATACCATGGGTTGTGTACTGTTACAGGCGCAGTATAGAAGTAAGTAGGCGTGATGATAGGGGCAGTACCACCACCTGAAAGGTTGAGGTATGAGTAGCCTGAGAGGTGGTACCTGTCTTCTGTAGACGCATTAAGGCCGCCGTTCTCATCACCCAGGAATGTTTCCAGTGGTGTAAGGCCAAAGTCTTCCGAGTAATGCAACCACATGTTACATGCAGTATTGGCAGTACCCAATGGATAAGCATGACCTGAAGCAAAGTGCGTGTATGCAACAACCTTAGCACCCGCGGGTACTACCATAGGCCATGTATAACCCGCAGTGAGTGACACAGGCGCAGAGCCGGTCATAGGCAATTTCCACTCATTCAAGCCGTTTGAGAGCGTATCTGCTTCAGCAGACGCATCCAGTATCTTGGTAAAGCGGAATACAGGAGTGGTATTTGTAGGCTCTATGGAGTTGGTCGCCCAGTTGTAGTAGGCATCAGCTATGGTCCATGCGGTATCCCACGGATTAACCGGAGTAGGTAAAATACCGAAAGTAACCAGGTCCATGCCTTTGTAAGTAACGTTCCAGCAGCCGGTATCGGATGTGTAGGTAACGTCTATGTACAGGGTATCAGCAGGATAAATGGTATTTACCCGTTGATAAGAGCCCGCGATATCAACGCTGTCTACAGTATAACTGGAACCTGAAGTAACAAGTATACTGGGCGCCGATGAAGTGGTGGGCTGCCATGCCGAGCTGAAATACGGGCTGGTAGGATCGAATGAAACACCGAGGCCATGTGACCATATATAAAAAGGACTAGGTGTGCCGGATGGGAAGTAAATATTAGAATCGGGATAAGTACTGAGGATGGAACCGGTTGTACCGGCAGTACCCGCATCCATAGCTATGTTGTAGAAGAACCAATCGTTGCCGCCAAAAGCAGTGGTTTTGCCGGCTCCGGCATCATTGTGCATTCTGGCCATTGGCCTTTTGGTTGTTAACTCTGCATTGGAGGCACTGTGCAGGCGTACCGTGCTGGTATGCACCATCTGCGCGTTGGCCGCCATCATACCTAAACCCGCAACTAATAGTAAAAATGACTTTTTCATAATTTTGTTTTGTTTGTTTTAGTGTAAAAAAAATGAGGGTTTATAATTAGTTAAAGTAAATCAGTTCATTTAAAGGCCATATAAATAACATCTTCTTGCTCGGTAAAAAAGAAAGGGCAGATACAGTACTGCCCTTTCTAAAGGCAAATCTCATCAGATATTAGTGAGCCACTACCACGCGACCGGAAGTGCGCTGACCGTTGATCTCAAGGTTATAAATATAAATTCCGTTTGGCAATGATGCTACATTGAAATCAACACGGTCACCTACAGCTTTCTTAGTAGCTACCACCTGGCCCAGCATATTGCTAAGGGTAGCAGTGCCCGAAGCATTGTGAGCAGTGGTGTATGTAATAGTGATCATATTGCCTGCGGGGTTTGGCTGAGCGGTAACACCCGATACCAGATTGGTATTAGCCACCTCTGTAAGGAAACAGCCGGCACATACGACGTGGAAACCATACCATGGGTTGTGTACCTGAACCGGAGCAGTATAAAAATAAGTAGACGTAAGTATAGGCGCAGTACCACCACCTGACAGGTTGAGGTAAGAGTAGCCGGTAAGGTGATACCTGTCGTCGGTAGAGGAGCTAAGGCCGCAATTCTCATCATGCAGGAATGTTTCCAGCGGAGCAAGGCCAAAATCTTCACAGTAATGCCTCCAAAGATTGGCCGCAGTATTAGCTGTACCTAATGGATAAGCGTGGCCGGATGCAAAATGAGCGTAAGCAACTACTTTCTTGCCTGCCGGAACAACCATAGGCCAGGAGCGACCAGCGGTAAGCGATACCGCAGGGGTGCCGGTCATAGGGAGTTTCCATTCGTTCAAACCGTTAGAGAGGGTATCTGCGGCTGCTGCTCCATCAAGCACCTTCGTGAAGCGGAATACAGGAGTGGTATTTGTAGGTTCTATTGAGTTGGTAGACCAGTTGTAGTATGCATCAGCTATGGTCCATGTAGTATCCCATGGATTAACCGGAGTAGGGATGATACCGAAAGTAACAAGCTGTGAGGAAGAGTAAGTAACATTCCACGCACCGGTATCTGATGTATAAGTAACATCAATGAATAGGGTGTCGGCAGGATAAATAGTATTGACACGTTGGTATAGACCGGCAATATCAATACTGTCTATAGTATACGTAGAGCCTGAAGTAACAAGTATACCGGGTGCCGATGATGTTGTTGGTTGCCAGGCACTGCTGAAATATGGGCTGGTAGGATCGAAAGAAGTACCTATACCATGCGACCATATATAAAAAGGTGAAGGTGTACCCGATGGGAAATATATATTGGAATCGGGATAGGCATTTATGAGCGCTGCGGTAGTAGAAGCGGTACCGGCATCTACAGCAATGTCATAGAAAAACCAGTCATTACCGCCAAAGGCAGTTGTTTTGCTGGCCCCGGCCTGGCTTAGCATTTTAGCCATTGGCTTTTTGGTTGTAATATCGGCATTTGCCTCTGTGCGAATCCGAACCGTGCCAGGGTTCATTACCTGCGCACCCGCAGACATAACTCCTAAACCGGCAAGTAATAGTAAAAGTGATTTTTTCATAATTATGTTTTGTTTTAAGAGGTTATTTATAAGATAAAATTAATAACATTATTTTCAAATAAAGAAATTTTTCGGCTGAATAATAACCAATTTATACTTGCTTAATAAAAAGCATATTTAATGCTGCCCTTATCGTTAAGGGGGCAGGCATTGCGACAACCACACAGATAAAGACATATTGCAATATTGAGTATTGAAATAGTATTATAAAATATTATTCAACAACAATAATGCCAAAATTTAACAGGATATTAGTTATTGGTGGTCATTAGGGATTAAACCCCTGTTTTATGGGGTAAATGAAATATTACATAGTAAAAATGACGAACCGATGGGACAAATAAAAGTTAATGGCATATAAATACCCTGCTTACATTCCGATTGCCACCAGCCGATAATATACACATATAGCTGCCCGCCGGTAGGTCTGCAACCCGGAATACGGCCTTGCCTGCTGATGTGCAGCCCATATCGCGTGAAGCAACTTCCTGGCCCAAAATATTGATAAGGCGTATGGTGGTAAGGCTTGCTGCCGGCATAGAATAGGTAACATTGAGAATGTCATTTGCCGGGTTTGGGAAAGTGGTTATGACCCCGTTTTGTGCTGTGGCCATACCTGCATCGAGCGGCGGCGGCTGTACCCATGTGATGTGAAAGGCCATATGCGGCACATCAAATCCGGGAGAAACGCCTGACGCTGCATAAGCATAAGACGGAATGAGCACGTTGTGGCTGTTAAATGTAAATCCCAGGTCGTTATACCTGATCTGGTTAGTGGCAATAAGGCCATCCTGGTGCGAACCGGGATAGCCGGTGGCTGTTGTATGGGCACTCTGGGGAAACCATGAATAAATACCTGTAGGCTCGCCGGCGTAAAGCCAGTAATAGTTGGCGGCGAAATTAATGGTACCCAACGTATAGGCGGTCTGACTCTTGAAATAGACATAGGCCATAAGATATTTATGGGCAGGTACTGTGATGGCCGGTGTGACGTCAAATTTCAAAGTGCGGTAAAAACCGGCATCGGCGGAAGTAAGCGGAAACGCATAACGACGATGAACGGTAGTAGTGAGTGCCGGGTCTATACATTCGTTCTGCGCACGGAAGTAGCGGGGCGTGCCAAAGCGAGGTGTAGAATCTGCTGTGCAGGGTATGTACATAGCATCTGCCGGTGTGGCAATGAGTGCATAGGCGCCAGAATCGGGGCTACCGCCGTTTTGGGTGACAAGAAATTCCACGATAAGGCTATCCACATTCGTGGCAGATGGGTCGTAACGCATATACTGGCCCGGAACCCAAAAACTGTCTAATTGGTAGGGCTGCGTATAATCGAACGGGGCAGAAACCACATAAGACGGATTGACGCCATGGTAAAAGTACGCACTGTCTGAAGGATCAAATGACATACCCAGGCCATGGGTAAAAATATTGTAGGCAGGATAATAACCATATATGTCATAAATATTGCTGTCGGGGTATATCTCAAACAAATACTGGTAGCTATGCGGGCCCGAAGAGGAAGTAGTATCAAACATCTCATCCCAGAGGTCATACCAGTCTGAATAGGTAGTGAAGCCGGAAGTAGATTTATAGGCCAGGTGATTGTTTTTAGGCCCCATTGCCACCATCGGGTTTTTTACCGGTCGTTTGGCGGGCATATTGTCCATAGGCTGCCGAAGCATAAAACTTGTGCTTTGCTGGGCAAGAACAGGAAGCATAAAAAGGATGGCAGAGAAAAGTAAAAGCAATTTTTTCATAAGTACAGATTTGGCACCGGCAGTGGGGTAAACTTTTATACTTAAACAGGGTTATTCTGTAATAAAGTTACCATTTTTGAATATAGAAAAGAAATTCTGTTATATTTTTCTGCCGGCAGACGCAATGAGCAAGATCAGCAGGAATTTCAGATTCCAAAAGCTACCTTTGCGCCTTTAACAGAGTTATGCTCCCTCAATTCGAGAATACAGAGATCGCCTTTAAACACCGCAGCAACAAGGACCTGAAACTAGCCAGGTTTCTTTTTACGTCAATGGGCTCGCCCACGATCACCAGTGTGGGTATGAAACTTACCCGGTTTGCCATATCATGGAATCTGCCGGTAAAAGGGATCATTAAGAAAACATTGTTCGACCAGTTTTGTGGCGGCGAGACCATGGAAGAGGCGGCCGGTACTGCGGCCATGCTGGGTAAGTATGGCGTAAGTACTATACTGGACTATGGCGTCGAAGGCAAGGAAAGTGAGCATGATTTTGACAAGGCTGTCCCCGAGTTTGTGAAGGCAATAAAGTTTGCGGCCTCGCAGAAGAACATACCATTCATAAGCTTGAAGGTAACGGGTTTTGCTTATTTCGCATTGTTGGAGAAGATACATTCGGGCGCGGCGCTGACCAATGATGAGCAGGCTGCCTGGAAGCGGGTATATGATCGTATAGACTGGATATGTAAGGCTGCCGCAGAAAATAATATAATGGTATTGGTTGACGCTGAGGAAAGCTGGATACAAAAACCGGTGGATGACCTCACCGATGCCATGATGGAGCGTTATAACAAAACAAAGGTAGTGGTGTACAACACCTATCAGTTATACCGCCACGACCGGCTCGTGTTTCTCAAAGCATCGTACGACCGGGCAGTGTCCGGTGGCTACCTGCTGGGTGCCAAGCTGGTGCGGGGTGCCTATATGGAAAAAGAACGCGCGCGTGCTGCGGAGCAGGGGTATCCGTCGCCTATACAGCCGGATAAAGAAGCAACGGACCATGATTTTGACGAGGCATCGCTCTTTTGCCTGCAACACCTGGACGGGCTGGCGCTGTTTGTAGGCACACACAACGAAAGGAGCTGTATGAAAGTGGCTGAATATATGGACCAGCACGGCATAGCGGCCAATACCGACAAAGTTTTTTTCTCGCAGCTCTACGGCATGAGTGATAATATTTCTTTCAACCTGGCCGACAGCGGATATCATGTGGCAAAATACCTGCCATACGGGCCGGTAAAAGATGTGCTGCCCTACCTGATGCGACGCGCCCAGGAAAACACTTCAGTAGCCGGGCAGACAGGCCGGGAGCTTTCGCTGATCAATAAAGAGATGGCCAGGAGGAAACTGTTGTAGTGGTGCGCCCTACGGAATATAATAGAACGTGGGAAGGTAGAATGTATAGTTACCGTCACTTTGTATTGTGCAGTTCTTGCTCCCCTTTACATTGGGCGGATGCCCGCCTGCAGAGTGGTAACCAACGCCGTAAAAATAATATAGCCCTGTAGTGAGGCCGGGGAAAACAGCAACAGATGTATCGTTGCTAACAGTGCATACCACCGAATCGTCATAAATATTATTGGCCGGGGCATCAAGGGTGCCATACTTCACATACACCACGCAGGTGTCCACAAACGAATCGTAGTACTCAGGTGATATTCTGATAGTTACATTGCCGCCTTTGCCACCGCCTGATATGGTTGTGCTGTCAGATGGTTTGCATCCCGCAGCAACAAAAAGACAATATGCTGCCGCCAGTAAAAGATACCCGGATCTCATACTATCGAAATTACTTGTTTTTTCGCAAACTGAGTCCCCGGCGATTAGCATGGCGGAAAAGTTAACAGATTTGTCGCAAACCCTTAACTTTGCAATGACTACCAAATCGCCGTTCTGAAAAAAATCGTTGCCATAATAGCCTTTATGGGCATTCTGCTCCAAACCTTTAACCAGGTGGTGATAGTAGCGGCATATTATGCCAACAAAGATTATATAGCCAAAAATCTTTGTGAAAACAGGAACAAACCCAAACTGCATTGTGACGGGAAATGCTGCCTGAAAAGGAAACTGGCTAAAGAAGGTAGCAAGCAGGCCCCTGCATCGGGCAATCAAAAAGATGAGTCGGTTCAACTGTTCTATTCTGATAATACTATTTCACTGGCGCAGTCAATATATACTTCCGTAACCACGAAGTACGTCAGCTTTAATGAGCTGAAGACCTATACGTATCACAGCTCTGTTTTCCATCCACCCGGCTGTTAATTCTTATTACGGAAATTTTTTAAAGGGTATTTATTTTTTTTGATGCGGTGCATTGGCTGTAGCTAATGTGTACACGCAATATTTCAACATATTTAAGATGAGACATTTTTTTCTGAGCATCGCGGCAATCGCGTGCTTACAATTCTCGGCGCAGGCGTGCGACCTGTGCGGCTGCAGTGCCGGGAGCCAATATCTGGGCATATTGCCACAATTTTACAGGCAGTTCATTGGTGTGCAGTACCAATATACCAGTTTCTCTGCCATGCAGGCATCATTGATGGACCCGGAAGACTATGAGCGGGCCTATGAATTTAACAGCACCTACCAGGTTTGGGGCAGGTACTATCTCGGGAAGCGGCTACAGCTTTTTGGTTTTATTCCCTATCACGTAAACAGTGGCTCAGACGCGGGCAGCCCGTTTAAAACAGAGGGTATAGGGGATGTGTCGGTACTGGCAAACTATGTGGTTATCAAAGACGATTCCAATTGCAAGGTATGGCACCAGGCGTTACTGGCCGGTGGAGGCGTAAAGCTACCTACAGGCAAGAATACAGGTATCACCACACTGGACGAGCAAGGCCTGCCCAATGTGCAGGCCGGTACAGGGTCGTGGGACTTTGTAGTAAACGCCAACTATACCGTGCGGCGTGAAAAGATAGGCGTCAATGCCGACGTGGCCTATACAATAACTACCGCCAACAGTTCGGGATATAAGTATGGCAATCGCCTGAACAGTGGCGTTATGGCTTTCTATTGGTATGCGAAGAATAGTTTTTCGCTAATGCCGCAGGCAGGCGTGAAGTATGAATATTCATTGCATGACTATGATAACTATCAGCGCAAATGGCTGAATGAGAACAGTGGAGGCAATGTTGTTTTTGGCAGTGTGGGGGCACAGGCATACTACAAGCGCGTTGGCGCAAAGGCGATATACAGTATACCGCTTTCACAGCACTATGCAGGTGGCAATGTGACCGTAAACCCAAGAATAGAAACAGGTGTTTTCTTTTTATTTTAAATCAGACTAAATGACTAAAAACATAAAATTTATGGCAGCGGTCATAACGCTGTTGTCGCTGGCATCTTGTCAGAAAAAAGACGAAACGCCGGTAGACCTCTCTAAGGTAAGTGTCATCTTCACCAGCCCGGTATCGGGGCATACCTATCACAAGGGGGAAGTAGTAGCAATAACCGCAGACGCTTCTTATATAAGTGAAATAACAGGCATAGGGGTACAAGTGATAGATACGGCAAGCGGCGATGTGATATTTGAGGCAGATCATGACCTGCATACCGATCATTATACGCTGGACGAGTCGTGGGAAAATACCCTGGCAGACAGTGCCGTAGTGGAAGTGAAGGTATTTGTATTTGTAGCTAACAGCACTACCGCTGCGGAGCGCTCGGTATATTTTACCTCAGTGCCGTAGGTGTGAGCTGCGTGGGCGAATAAAGAAAGCGGCAATCAGCCGCTTTCTTTATTTATGTATTTAACAAATTAATTTTCGCTGAGCAAATTGAACAGTGTTATTACTTCCATCGCCTCTTTAACATCATGCACGCGCAGTATATTGGCGCCTTCCCTCAGGGCCAGCATATTCAGCGCAGTGGTGCCGTTCAGGGCGTGTTCGGGGTTTACCTTCAGCGGCTTGCATATCATGGACTTGCGTGAGAGGCCGGCCAATATGGGTTTGCCTAATAATCTAAAACTGTGCAGCGATTTCAGCAATTTATAGTTCTGTGCTACGGTCTTACCAAAACCAAACCCGGGATCCACGATCACATCGCTGATCCCCAATGCGGAACAATGGGTGCAGGCATCCTGGAGGAACGCCATCACTTCGTCAACAACATCTTTATACTGAGGGTCGTTTTGCATGGTTTTGGGTTCACCCTGCATATGCATGGCAATGTATGGTACTCCCAGCGCGGCAACGGTTTTCAGCATTTCATTGTCAAACCTTCCGCTGCTTACATCATTTACTATGGCCACGCCGGCAGGCACAGCTTCAGCGGCAACCTTTGCGTTATAAGTGTCAATGGATAACCATGCATCGGGGAAATTCTTGTGAATGGCTGTGATCACGGGCATTACCCTGCCCAGTTCCAGGTCGGCATCTATCAGTTCCTGCCCGGGTTTTGTGCTTGCGCCGCCTATATCCAGTATGGCGGCCCCGTCTTTTAACATTTTTTCCGCGTTGCGGAGTAGGGATAAAGTGTCGCTGGATTGTCCTTTGTTATAGAAGCTATCGGGCGTAGCATTGAGGATACCCATTACCACTGGCCGGGTAATGTCTAATTTCCTGTCCTTACTATGCAGTGTTATTGACAATTTCTCTTATTTGTGAATGAACTATTATAATTGCATTGCAAACTTTGCATTATCTTAATGTTCTTGTAAGTTTGGTGGGCAAAGTTAGTGCCTTGTTTTGATTTGAATTTTTGAATTTTTCAACTAATAAATAGCAATTAAAGCATCATAATTTTCCGGCTTATGAAATATTTTCTCTGGTTACTCAGGATCATTTTAGGGTTACTGTTCATTTTCTCGGGTGTGGTAAAGGCCAATGACCCGCTGGGACTGGTATACAAAATGAATGAATTTTTTGACGTGCTGAACATGGCCTTTATGCAGCCGTATTCGTTTGTGTTCTCTGTGGCCATGATCGCGTTTGAGATAGTGTGCGGTGTAGCGGTGCTGGTGGGCTATTCATTTCGTTTCTTTTCTACATTGCTGTTGTTGCTCAACCTGTTTTTTACCTTTCTTACCGGCTATGCGTTGTACTCCGGCAAGGTAAAAGAATGCGGCTGTTTCGGGGCGTGTATCCCGTTGTCGCCACATGCTACCTTTTATAAAGATGTTGTGCTCACCATTATGTCCATAATAGTATTCATTTACCGCAGCCGGGTAACCAGTATCTTCAACAGGCATCTGAGCACAGCCGTATTTATTCTGTCGGTGGTGTTTGCGTCTGCTATACAATGGTGGTCACTGGAGCATCTGCCTTTTAACGATTGTATGCCATACAAGCCCGGTAACAACATATTGCAGAAAATGACACCCGGCCCCGATTATCATCCTGCGGTAATAGAGTCTATATTCATTTATGAAAAGAACGGAGAAAAGAAAGAATTTACAATGCAGAATTACCCATGGCAGGATACCACATGGAAATTTGTAGACCGTAAAGATAAAGTGATAAAAGAAGCTACCGGCGAGCCGGAATTGCATGATTTTGTACTTACAGATTCGGCCGGTACAGACCAGACACAGGCTGTGCTTACCTACAAGGGGTATACATTCTTCTGGTTTATCCGGGAGTTTGACAAGGCCCATATGGACAACCTGGATAAGCTGCTGAAGCTCGCTGCAAAGGCTAAAGAATTGCACATTCCGTTCTATGCGCTTTGCTCTGCGGATAAAGAAAGTTCTGCTGCTTTCCTGAAGAAAATAAACCTCGACGTTACTTTCTTCTCGCTGGATCATACCGCCAGTAAAACCGCGCTGCGCACCAATCCCGGGCTCATGCTGATAAAAGACGGCACCGTAGTGCAGAAATGGAGCTATAGGGACTATCCTTCGGATATGTCGGCCGACAACGGAACCCTGACCACAAAGTAGCCGCGGAGGGAACCTGAGGGATCTTTTGCGTGTGTGACAGGTGTATGTTATTTTGCGTTATTTACAGAAAAAGGACAATATGCAAAACCTACCCAAACCCATGCTGGGCGAAATCACGGCACTTACTATTACAACACCTGACCTGGATAAGTCGCTTGCGTACTACGGGCATTTAGGCTTCTCGCTGATACACCGTGCAGACTGGCCATTCCCGTGGATACAGGTCAGCGATGGCGTGCTGCTCATTATGTTGCGGAAAGACCCTAAACCATACCTGGCCCTTACATACTATGTAGAGGATATAGCCAGAATAATGAGCAAGGTTGAGCAGAATGGCGTTGAGATCAGCCAGAAGCCAAAGAAGACCGATATGGTGAAGCGTTGCCTCATAAAGTCACCTGACGGGCTGAATATAAGCCTGGTGAACATTACCGAAGGGTTTGCCCAGCCGCCGGGGCCGGGTATGCTGCGAATGAACCCCGAAGATTATTTCAAACCGGAAAAATATGTGAACAAAGCCTGTGGCCTGTTTGGCGAACTGGCGCACCCGGTTTCTGATCTGGATGCTTCAGTGGCCTTCTGGCAAAAATTGGGGTTTAACGTGGTGTCGAAGTTTACTGCGCCGTATCCCTGGGCTATAGTGTCAGACGGGCTGGCTGTTGTTGGTTTGCATCAGTCCGGCCAGTTTGATTTTCCCGCCATTACTTATTTCGCGGCGGATATGGGCACAAAAATAGCCGCGCTGAAAAAAGCCGGATTGAAAAACGTTAAAGAACAAAATCCCTCTAACGCAGTACTGACCACACCCGAAAAACAGCATATTTTCCTGTATCAGTTGGGGGGTATGTGGGAAGCGGCTGAAAAAGAAAAAAAGGCGGTGCCAAAAGCGCCCACATTAGAAACCCCACGCCTAATACTTAAAGAGCTGAACCAGGAGATCCTGGACGAGTTGTTTACCGGGTACGATGATGGGGATATAATGACATTTATGGGGCTGACGGATACAGACGCACTGTCCACCGAAAAAAACAAGTGGGCGAAAGGAATGACCACTTACCGTATATCGTTCAAGCGTTTTCTGATCATAGAAAAGGAAACAGGCAAGGTAGTGGGCTCGTGCGGTTTTCATAACTGGCATGCCGATCATGACCGGGCAGAGATAGGGTATTCCATGACCACCGAATCGGCAAAGAACAAAGGCTACATGAGAGAGGCGCTCGCCGCCGTTATATCATTTGGCTTTGATAAAATGAACCTTAACAGGGTAGAGGCATTCATAAGCCCCGACAATGTACCCTCGCTGCGGCTGGTACAGGGGTTTGGGTTTACGGAAGAAGGCAGGCTCAGGTCGCACTACCGCGCCATGGGCAAGATGTATGATTCTGTATGTTACGGACTGCTGAAAAATGAATACAAAAAGGTGAAGAAATCGTGGAGCAAGTGGCTGTAGCAGGTAGCAACAACCGGTGTAAAACAAGCGGGGAGAGACATTTTTGGCCCGGTAAGTATCTGTTTAAGGCGTAATGCATCGTCGGATTTTTAGCGATTTTACATTAATTTTGTAAAAAATTAAACATAACGTAATGTCGCAGAATATGTTAGTAACCATGGATGAGTTCACCATCCAGGAAACGAGGAAGTTCCCACAGGCAACCGGCGAGTTGTCTTCACTGCTACGGGATATAGGCCTTGCCGGCAAGATCATTAACAAACACGTGCGCAAGGCAGGTCTTTCCGATATACTGGGTAAGCACGGTGCTACCAACGTACAAGGTGAGGAACAGATGAAACTCGACGTTTTTGCCAATGATACGCTCATTAATATTCTTAAGAACAGTACCGACTGCGCGGGTATCGCCTCTGAGGAAAATGATGATCATATCTGTTATGAAGACACGTACTCTGCCAACTCAAAATATGTAGTATTGTTTGATCCGCTGGATGGCTCATCTAATATAGATGTTAATGCTTCTATCGGTACTATATTCTCGATATACCGCCGCGTGAGTGAGCTGGGTAAGCCATGTACCGAGGCCGATTTCCTGCAGCCGGGTAACAGGCTGATGGCGGCTGGCTATATTATTTATGGCTCCAGCACTATGATGGTGTATGCTACACGGCTTAGCGTTAATGGCTTTACACTCGAGCCCTCAATAGGTGAATTCTGCCTGTCCCATCCCAATATCAAAGTGCCGGAAAACGGCAAAATATATTCCCTCAACCAGGGCAATACGGTCAAGTATAGCGAAGGAATGCAGAACTTTTTGAACTTCTGTATGGAAAGCAAGAAGGAAGAAGGCAGGCCATATACACACCGCTATATAGGTTCAATGGTTGCCGACCTCCACCGTACGCTTATTAAAGGCGGTATATTCATATACCCTGCTGATAAGAGCAACCCTAAAGGCAAACTGCGCCTGCAATACGAGTGCAACCCGATGACCTTTATTGTAGAGGCTGCGGGCGGCAAGGGCAGTGATGGCAATGGTAATATACTGGATATTATACCTGCCGAGCTGCACCAGCGCACGCCTATATTCATCGGTTCGAAGAATATGGTGGCAAAGGCACTGGAGTTTGTAAAGGAAAAGGAAGTTGTAGGATAACCCTTCTTTGTATCAATACTGTTTTAGCTAAACAGGAAAGCTATGTCATCCTTGGTCAGGCGTTTCAGCATGGCGCTATCATCTGATACAAGGTCGGCGGCGAGCGCTCTTTTACGTTCCTGTAGTTGCAGCATTTTTTCTTCCAGCGTGTCTTTACAGATCAGGCGGTAAGCAAAAATGTTCTTTGTTTGTCCTATACGGTGGGTACGGTCTATCGCCTGTTGTTCCACTGCGGGATTCCACCATGGGTCTACGATATACACATAGTCGGCTGCGGTAAGGTTAAGGCCTATACCTCCTGCCTTCAGCGATATGAGGAATACCCGGCAGTCATGATTATTCTGGAACTCCTGGATGGCTGATTCCCGCTCGCGGGAGGTGCTGCTGCCATCAAAATAAACGTAGTTGATATTGTCTGCTTCCAGCTTCTTTTTAATGAGTGCCAGCATACCCAGGAACTGCGAGAAGACCAGCACTTTATGGTCGCCCACATTTTCGGTTATCTCGCGGCTCAGTTCGTCCAGCTTTATCGAATAGTTGTGAAACCTTTCTTCTTCGTTCATTATAGCCGGCGAATCACATATCTGGCGCAGTTTAGTGAGGCCCTGTAATATGTGCAGCTGCGAGCGTTCCATGCCGCGCTCTTCTATCATGCCCAGTATCTGTGAGCGGTAAATATTCTTGTATGAGTCGTATATCTTGCGCTGTTCGGGGCCCATTTCGCAGTACAATATTGTCTCTGTTTTTTCGGGCAGGTCTTTTGCCACCTGCTCCTTGGTGCGGCGCAGCAGGAATGGGTAGGTGAGCTTACGCAGTTGCTGCTTGGTATCGTCTTCCCTGAACTTATCTATAGGCGTGGCAAATTCACTCATAAAAAATTCCCTGCTGCCCAGCATGCCGGGGTTCAGGAAATTCATTTGGGCGTAGAGGTCAAAGGTGTTGTTCTGAACGGGCGTACCGCTCAGTGCCAGCCTGTTTTTGCTGTTCAGCAGCAGCGACGACTTAGCCACCTGCGACTGTGGGTTTTTTATTGACTGTGATTCATCAAGTACCACATAGTCAAACTCAATTTCTTTAAACATCCTGATATCACTACGCATGGTACCGTAGGTAGTGATGATGATATCGAAATTGGTATAAGATGCGGGATTAGCGCTTCGTTTCGGGCCATGATGTATAATATGGGTAAGCTCGGGTGTGAATTTTTTTATCTCATTTTCCCAGTTATACATCAGTGTAGTAGGGCATACCACCAGGAACCGTGAACTGTTGTTTGTGTTCTTATAGTGCTGGAAGAATGTGAGTGTTTGCACGGTCTTACCCAGGCCCATATCATCGGCAAGGATGCCACCCCACCCGGCCTCGTTGAGGAATATAAGCCATTGGAAACCCGCAAGCTGGTAGGGGCGCAAAGTAGCCTTGAGGTGCTCTGGTGGTTGTAAGGTGCTGTAGTCGTTAGAAAGAATATCCTGAAGCTTTTCCTTTTTTATCTCCAGTTCCTCCTGTAGTGCGTCCTCGTCTATCTCGGTAAGCAACTCATCGAGTATGCTGAAGTGGTATTTTTTGAGCCTGACCTTGTTACCCTTGGTCTCGCCCATTTTCAGCAAAAGGCTGTACTTTTTTAGCCATTCCTCCGGCAACAGCCCGATAGAGCCATCGCCGAGTTTCACAAAATTCTGCCGCTGCGCCAGCGCTTTCTTTACCTCTATAATAGATACTATCTGTTCGCCAAACTTCAGCTCCACAGATGCGTCAAACCAATCTATGCCACTGCTTACCTGCACCATTGTCTCGGGCTTGTGCACATTCACGCGCAGGCTTTTCAGCCCTTCAAAGCCCATCAGGTCTACATTCCATTCCCTCATCAGGTCTGTAAAACGGTAAAACCAGTTGTTGGCCAATACCGATGTGCCGGGCAGGTAATAAAACTTATCCTTTTTGTTGAACTGTATGTCTGTATGTAGTGTTTGCAGCAGGTCCAGGAATTCCTGTTCCACGGCTTCATTGCGCTGCATTATCTGAACTATTCCGTCATGGGGCAGTATCACATCGCCAAAAAAGCCCGGTCGTATTTCCATGCCATTATACACAAATACCGGTTGCAGTATCAGCATCTGCTCCCGCTCATTCAGGTACATCCTGTATTGGGGCTTAGCTTTTTGCACATACTCTATCAGCTCTTCAGAGAAATGAACATGTATCCGGGTACTCCAATCCATCAGCTTGTCCTGCAGGAAAGCAGGCCAGGCATCTTGCTTTATTGTCATTTCGCCATCCGGCTGAAATTGTTCCGCCAGTTGCAGTTCATTGATACTTCCTATACAATATAGCCGGTTTTCGTAGCGCAGCATAGCCGCGTTGAGCATTTTTACAGCCTTATGGGGTACTGTATTGTTATCTACTATCCATTCCAGCGATACAGTATATTCTTTCCCTGTTTTTTTAACGATCAGCTGCGGGTGCACCGGGCGCTCTGAAAATTCGATATCCTGCAGCCCGCCCAAAGAAAGTGTTTTGCCGGGTTTCCGGGTATAAGTGAAGGGGTACGCAGAATATCTGTCCAGCAGTTTCTGGTATTTGGGCAGGAGGTATTCCCATACCTGTTCTTTTACTTCATCTGCCGGTGTGTCTGCCAGTATGGTGTCATAGTCGTGCAAAAAATCGCCGAAAGGCAGGTTCTTCTTGAGGAATTTCAGCAGTTCGTCCTTCTGGAATTTCCGCACCACGGGTAGCATGTCGCGCTCTTCCTGGCGGTACCATGTGGGGTTTATATACTGGTTCAGCTCCAGCTTGCTGATATTGTCTATGAATTTCCTTCCTTCCTCATCGGCTTTACCTGCCACCAGCAGTACATCTATGTAGGGAAAGGTGGTGAGCGTTGTATCTATAACAATACCCAGTCTTTTTTCTTCCACCGGCGCCACTACGGCTTCTACCTTTGGCGTCTCTTTAGCCGGTGCCTTGCCTTCTATTTTCCTGATAGACGGATCCAAAACCCTGAGAAATGGCTTGTTATTCTCATAGGTGAATGTGAATTTGTCGGTCAGGTCATCGCTGAGTGAATAACCGTATTGTTCCAGCAGCTTATTCTTTTGCACATCCCAGTTCTGCATAGAGTTAAAGTGCTGGGCGCCGTGCGATTTTAACACCTGCAGGAACACGGCCGCCTTGTGTACGCACAAGGGGTGGCTCTTTTCGTCACATTCGCAGGATGTATCAAAATATCGTTCTTCGTTCTGCTTTATTGTTACATGCCTGGTTACGTCCTCGTCGGGTACATCGGCCTCTATACGGTCATTTTTACCCGCCATTATCACGGCCCGGTTACCGGCCGCAAGTTTCTCAGCTTTTTCCAGCGACTCGGCAGATGTAAATATCTGCAGCATCTGCTTATTGATCTGCCGCATACGCACTACGGTATGCTTCTGATCATAGGTGATGTTGGTATTTTCGAAGAAACCGCTTTGCAATATGTCGTTTAGCTGGAATAAGGCAGCCACTTCATGGCGGCATATCTCGCCCAGATTATATGGGCACTGGCAGCGTACAGACAAGTCTTTGGGCTGCAGGTATTTATTGACTGTTACGGTATAATAGTTCTGGTAGAGGTCATTACGCACCCTGAACCGTACTTGCTCCAGCAAGTGGTCTACATCCAGCATCTGCACGCCCGATGAGTAGAATATTTTCTTACCACGCCGGATAACTTCCTCGGTACCATGGTTATAGACGTATCTTAGTATTGGGGGTAATGACATTTATGCACTGCGGTTCAAAAAAAGGCAATCTCCAAAAGTAGCGAAAAAAGAGACCGGAAAGAACCCTGAGCATTAAAATATATGTTAAACAGGCACCGGGTGCGGGTTGTACTGCTATATCATATTATCAATGAATATACTTCTGTTGCAATGCCGGGGGGTACTAGTTATTGAGTACGTTAATTTAGTGATAGGTTTATTGTGTTGCAAAAGTATAATGGTTATAGGTTGATGGATACCTTATTTTCCCGTATTTGTCTGGATGGTGTGTTTTTGTGGCAAAGTATATTGCCGCACAGTGCCTATCTTTAAGTGATTTTTCCCATAGTATACGATGGAAGGCCAGCCAGGATTCAGACATAGTGCAACTCCGGTCCCGGTGGGGGATGGCTGGTTTGGCGGCCGGGTAATGCCGTATGTGAGGAGCGGTATGGTACTTTACTGGTTGTCATTCTTTATACTGATACTTATTGAATTCTTTCTTGGCGGGCAGTTGTCTAAGATGCTTACCAAAGAAAACTATTCTATATATATCAATGTGCTCAATACACTGCCGTTTTATAACATAGTGGTGAATGCGGGACTGGCTTATGGTATTACTTATATTGTCTCATATAACCGGCGTATCGGTTTTTCAGTGTTCAGACAGAGTACGGTGCTGCAGGCTGCCTGGTACCTGGCGCTGGCGGCAGTGCATCTTCTCATCTTCTTTTTTTACCGTGGCCTGTTTGTAACATCATTGCTCATTACCATTCTTATTTCGTTTGCCTATGCTTATAAGCTAAACCTCTCTTCGCTGTTTTTAGCAACAGGGTCGTATACTAAAGCTGCCCTGTCTAACATACTGCAGAAGGTGGCGCTTGTGGCAGTCTTCGTTTTTGTCTTTTACCATGGCACACTTCGGGATGTGCTGAACGGCAACTTTGTACCGGTATATCCGCTGACAGAGCTTTCGGTTGTATTGCTGTACTTTATTGTTTTCAGGCGTACTAATTATCTGTCGTTTTCGGCACTTAATGTAAACTACCGCAAACGACTGCTGAGATACGGTAAATATGCTATGGTGAATAACGGGCTGAACGTACTGTACTATACCATATTCGCGTTCATCATCAGGTCATCGGGGGTGGCCCTGCATATGCAGATCATACTGGGGCTGTGCATTATGTTCTTCAGGTATACGGCAGTAGCCGTAGCGCCGGTATTTGCCACTATGAACCCGAGAATAACTGCTGTAAAGAATGAGGCCGCCAAGGTGCGCAAAATGTATGGTCGTTATTTTGTATTCACACTTCTTGTTGGCACTGCAACACTGGCAGGCTGCCTGTTATTCTTTGGTGATATCATATCCCGTTTTTACGCAGCCGCATACAGCGATCTGCCGGCGTTTTTTTACTTCTTCTGTTACCTCATTCCGCTGCTTTTTCTCAACTCGCTGAACGGCTCTGTGCTGGCTGCGCTGGGACGAATAAAGTATACCACGCTTACCGAGGTCATTTGCACATTGGTACTGGTTTTCTTCCTGGTATATAATGTTGTGAAGCCAATAACAGACTACAGGGTCTTTTACTACATGGTTGTTACGCACCTTGCAATAAAATTCCTGCTGCTGGAATATGGTGTGCTCACATCTGTAAAACGAAGCAGGATATGAGCGGCAACAAAGACAATAACTTTGACCTGCTGAGGTTGATAGCCGCTGTGCAGATAGCCTCATATCACAGCTATGAGCACCTTCATTTTCATTCGGCGGTGCTTAACCGGATCATTTATTCCTTTCGCTATTTCTTTGGTATCCATATCCTGTTTACTATAAGTGGTTTTCTTATCTACAGCTCTTTTATGCGAAACGGGGAGCTGAAGCATTATTTCAGGAACAGGTTTCTGCGTGTATATCCGGGCCTGTGGACTTGCCTGCTGGTGACCATAGGGGTACTCGTGGCTTTTGGCTATGTGAACGGGACGAATATCTTCAGCAGGCAGTTCTGGGTATGGGTGGGCACACAGGCATCGTTTTTCCAGTTCTACACGCCTGATATGCTGCGGCCATTCGGGGTACATAACCCCAATGGCGCATTGTGGACAATACCTGTAGAGATCTGCTTTTATGCCTTTGTGCCCATGTTGTTCTGGATATCGCGTAAGACAAAAGTGGACAGGAATATGCAGATGGTAATATGGATAGCACTGTCTGTGGCATTCAATGTGTGGTACCAGCCATATAAGTTTGCCGGCGGGCGGTCTGACATAATGAAGCTGCCGGGCGTATCTCCCGCGCCTTACCTTTTCTATTTTCTGCTTGGGGCTATGGCTGCCAATAACTGGGAGCGGATAAAGGGCTGGTATGAAGGAAAGGGCCTGATATGGCTGGCCGCTTATGGTTTGTATTGCTATGTTTTCTGTCATCAGCTGCACAAATTCCAGATAGGGTACTGGACCAATGCATATCATTTTGTATCGGTAGTACTGCTGTCGCAGGGGGCAATAGCGCTGGCGTATACGTATAAGCAATGCGGTAAAATATTGCGTCATAATGATTATTCGTTTGGTATATATATATACCATATGCCTGTGATCAATGCTGTACTGGCTTATGGCCTTACGGGTAACAGTTATTTGTTCGTCTTCGTTTTTGCCGTAACGGGGCTGCTCGCATTTTTGTCGTGGAAGCTGGTGGAGCGGCCGGCACTGGCGTTAAAAAACAAGTACATACAATAGAGGGTTTTAGCATGCGTATCTTATAATTGTGTTTCTTTGCTTAATATTGCCCGCCCGCTGTATGATAAGTGCTAACAAGAAATTTATTGTTATCGGAACGTTACCACCGCCTATCGGTGGGGTTTCGATATATAATCAGCGGCTTTATGACCACCTGCAGCAGGACAGCGATATAGCGGTAGACTTCATTGATTATAAACGGCATGGCATTGGCGGCATACTGAAGGCGGTGGTGAGCCACAAGATCATATACCTCAACTGCTCCAGCTCGTTCTTCAAATTTGCGACGGGGGTAATAGCCCGGTGCCTGAACAAGAAATTCATTGTCACATTTCATGGCAACCTGGAGCGGCACTCAGGAGCCGTGAACCTGCTGGACCAGATCATAACCCGGCTGGCTACGCTGACAATAGTGCTGAACAAACAGAGCTACGAGTATGCAAAGCGGTATACCGGGCGGGTGTACCTGGGCACATCGTTCATACCACCGGCGAGGGTGGAGGAACTGAGCCCCGCAATAAAGAGCCTGCTGGCCCGATGCAGGCAGCAATACAGGCTCATCTGCTCATCTAACGCGCATAATGTGTCTTTTGACAATGCCGGTAACGAGATATACCAAGTGAGCTTCCTGCTAGGGATATTTAACCAGGCGGCAGACAGCTGTATCATACTTTCAGACCCATCGGGGCAGTATTATGACTACCTGCAGAAGCATAAGATCAGCATACCGGCCAACGTATTCATAATACGGGAGACGCACAGCTATTTTGAACTACTTAAAGAAGTAGACGTGATGCTGCGTATTACCACTACCGACGGCGACTCAATATCGGTGCGGGAGGCGCTGTACCTGGGTAAGACGGTGATCGCATCGGATGTGGTAGACCGACCAGAGGGTGTGATACAGGTGCCTATCCAAAAAGAGGCGATACTGAGCCAACTGGCACAGGTGATGAACGGTGCTATGCCCGCCCGCGCGGCGCAGCATGAAAATGCCGGTGAGCAGATACTGCAAATATTCAAGTCTATGCAGGACTAAGTATTACTTAAACAGATCGACGATGCAAAATACGCCGGCAGCAAGCAGTCCGCTGACGGGTATAGTAAGTATCCAAGCCCACAGGAGATTGATGGTGACGCCCCACCTTACGGCTGAAAGACGCCTGGTGGCGCCAACCCCGATGATGGAGCCAGTGATAGTATGCGTGGTGCTGACAGGGATCTTGAGATTCTCAGTAAGGAATAATGTGATGGCGCCGGCTGTCTCCGCGGCAACGCCCTCAAAGGGTGTAACCTTGGTGATGCGGGTGCCCATGGTCTTGATGATGCGCCAGCCACCACTCATGGTGCCGAGGGCCATAGCGGTATAACATGAAAGCGGTACCCAAACAGGCATTTCTTTAAACTCGTGGATGCTGCCGGCAGCAATAAGGGCCACCGTAATGATACCCATTACCTTCTGTGCATCATTGCCGCCATGGCCAATGCTGAAAGCCGCGGAAGATACGAGCTGGAAACGCTTCAGGTAGAGGGTAGAGCGTGCGGCATTGAGCGAGCCGAGGAACATGGTAAACACACTCATGAGCACAAGGATGGTGGCGAGCAAGATCCATTTGAAGTTCTTGGTATCGAAAGCGACGTTGAGTATGTGGCTGCTCATCTTGCCTTTGAGATGAGCGGGATCTGTCTCAATGACCATGGACAGGAGTATGGCCACAACGATAATTACCAACATGGAAATAAGCTTTGGCACTATGCCCCGCCTGAAAGAATATATGAACCAGAGCGAGATAATGAATGCTATGAGCATGCCTACGAGCGGCGCAAGAACTATGAAGCTAACGGTCTTCACAATAGGCTCTGTATTGACAGCGTGGAAGCCCGCATGGGCGATAGCCGCGCCTGCAAAGCCGCCGATGAGTGTGTGCGACGAACTGGACGGAATGCCGAACCACCATGTAAGGAGATTCCACGCGATGGCAGCGATGAGGCCGGACATGATGACGGGCAGCGTGATGTACATTTCCTTAACCGTTTTGGCTATAGTATTGGCAACGCCATGATCTTTGAAAATGAAGAAGGCCACAAAATTGAACAGGGCAGCCCACATCACGGCCTGAAAAGGGGTAAGCACCTTGGTAGAGACAACAGTAGCAATAGAGTTGGCAGCGTCGTGGAAACCATTAATGAAATCAAATACCAATGCAAGCACGAGGATGACAACCAGCAGAACCGACATAGTGTATTATTATGAGTATTTAATGATTATGGATTCGATAACATTTGCAACGTCTTCACATTTATCAGTAACGGTCTCAAGCATCTGGTAGATGTCTTTCTGCTTGATGAGCTCTACGGCCGTGATCTGAGAAGAGAAGAGTTTGAGCAGGGTGTGATCGAGGAGGTCGTCGGCATCGTTTTCGAGGCTGTTGACGGTGACACACGCGGCTGTGATTGCACGGAGGTCTTTCATATCCCTGAGCGCATAGACGCATGTATTGATGGCGCCGATGGACTTGGATATTATCTCAGCAAAAGCGGGAAGTGTATTGTACTGGTCATCTACCTGGTAGTTGACCACACGCTTAGCGGCGCCCCACATATAATCGGCAATATCATCGAGCGAAGTGGTGAGGTAGTGAATATCTTCCCTATCGAGCGGGGTGATAAAGTTGCGTCCGAGCTCGATAAATATTCGATGCGTGATCTCGTCGTTCTTATGCTCATAGTCTTCGAGGCTGCGGAGCATACGGTCCCTATTGGACAGGTCTGTTTCCTGCATGGCAGCTTTGAAGAGGTCGCCCATCTGGACAAGTGTAGTGGCTACCTCTTCAAACATGCCGAAAAATACGCGGTCTTTAGGCAGAAAAATCTTTAATATGGAGTGGAACGACATAACAATTACTTAATATTAAATTAACAAGCGCAAATCTATTTGCTTAAATCGGGGTTTTATATAGGCAGTATAGTATTAGTAATTCATTAACAACTGTGCGAGGTATGTTATGATGCTTTGGCGATATGCGTGGTGAGCGGCCATGGCAAGTGGCAGCGGTAAGGACGAGGAAATGTGCACCCGAAAACAGATAAAAGTATCATTTTTTTTCAAAAAATATTTTTTCAATTGTTTGTTGATTATCAATTAGTTAAGTAGAAAAAAGGTTACAAAAAGGTTACAAAAAGGTTACGAAAAGGTTACACTTTTATAAGCGGCAAAATGAATTGTGTATTTTGGCTAAAATGAATTATTAACTTTTTTAGGCCATTTTTATATTAGGATTTTCTTGCAGCTAAAATGAATTATTAACTTTATTTGTGACATTCAGTTTTTAGCGGCAGTGCCTAAAATAGCACCTCAAAATATAATAAAAAACGGTTTAAAGCCCTCGCCGCTGCCGGAAGGGTAGTGTAGTATCTTCAAACCGTTCTTAACACAAATGTCGGAAAAAAAGATACCCGGCCATTTGCCGGGTATTGTGGGTTTAGCTGTCTGTTTTCCCTTATTCATTCCATTGCCTGTCTTGCGCCAAAAACCGGGGATTGCGCACAAAGCCCTTGGCCCGTTTGTCCCACCGTTCAAATACCGCATTCAATGCGTGCTGAGGGTCGCCCTGCCCGAAATTCATATCACATACCCCGCTTGAGATAAATGCAGCTTCTACAGCCTCCGCAAAGGCAAGCATGGCCAGACCTTTTTTGCTGGTTATATAGGAGTTCCCAAATTCATCTATCAGCCCGGCTAAATACTCGGTTATACATACCTTGCCATCACCGTCCATCTGAAATAACTTGCCGATGCTCTTAAAGTCAATAATTCGGGCGAATATCCTGGCACCATCGATCGGGATACCGTTTACAAGCTTTGTCTTTACCTGCTCGATCAGCGTTTGCAACTCGGTATAGCCTTGCGGCTTCGCCGTCAATTCCATTGCTTTACTCATTTCAATGGGAATTCTTTTGTCAGTGTCACCGATCACCATCTGTACATTCTCATCACCGGTGAGCTTTTTGTACATGAAAACACTCGTATCGCTCACTAACGGGGCCAGCTCTTCCGGCAACAGCCTCGGCAACCCAATTTTATGATAGGCGTCTGCAATGGCTTGCAGATTGTCCCTTTGCTCATTCCAAGCCCTTTGGTTATGCTGTTTGTTCGCCTCTTCTGAAATAAATAGCTTTTTCATTTTCATCGTTTTTTTTATGGTTAAAAATCAATTCAATATTTCATTTAACATCCTTATTCAGCAAAGTGGGCCGCTCGATCCAGCTGAAGTATGGATATTTCTTTTTCAATTGAGCACGGCTATACTTTGCGTCCAGTATCTCCCTCAGCCTCCCTGTGTGCTTTTCTACTATCTGCATTACGGTACTTACCGAAATATCGAATTCAAGGCCCAGCTCATACAATACCAGGTCATACTTCAATTGTCGCAGTCTTGCATGATAGTAATACCTGTGCAATAACTTTTCATTGCGCCCCGCAATCAGCGCAGCAGACCGACCACGTGCGCCCTGCGCCATGTCGTTTCCACCTTTTACAAACTCAATAAAAAACTTACTACCTCGTCTGTTGCCCATTAGTGAATCACTTTTTCGTTTTCTATCTCATCAAAATTCGGCATATTGTCCCCTGCTATCGCTGTTTTCAAAGCAGCCTGAAAAGCGCTGCTTGCACCGCTCCCCGGCTCAGATATCGGCCCACCAACTATCACATTTACCACGTGCTCCAGCAGTCGCTTCACCTTATCCAGTTCCGTCTTCAGTACCTTTGTTTTAGTCAGCCCTCCCAGCGCTCCCTCGTTAAACTGTATCACCATATCCGCACCCAGCACTATCTTTTTATACCGGCTGGCCTTTAGCATTTCCCATTTGGCTCCCGTATCTCCGTCCACCTGCATTACGAACCCATCAGCGCCCTCTTCCGGAACCATATATACGCCGCCAACATTATCGAGCACTACATTCAAAAGCACACCACTGCAATCTATTTCATCACCCGTTATCCGAGCCGTAACCGTCATGTCGGTTTCATCCGTTATGCCAAATACACAAGACATTATCGGATACATTTCTCCAGATAGTGGACGAGCCGCTATCATTTTAATCTCTTCTCCTATTTCTCTTTCCGTTTGGCTCATAGCAAATGTTTACATCGCGGCCCGGGCACTTTGCAGCACTCGCAAAAACTGCTCTGTAAAAAACGCCCGGACATCCTCGCCGTTTTTTTCCGGGCTGCTATTGTTTACTGTAAAATGCTCCGCGAAACTTCTAACGTTGATAATAATCTGCCTCGCCCCGCCACTCGTTATAGCGCTGCTCGTTTCGCTTGGCGGCGCCACCGCCGGCTTAGATGATCCGCTGCCGCCAGCTCCCGGCACCTTCGCCGTCAGGTACGGCATATGCAGGTATTTCAGCTCGCCCTTGCTCGCTGCGCCCTGGCTATGCAGAAAGCTCATAAATGCCCCGCTGCCCTCAAATATGTTCTTGGCGCCTATACTGTCTACTATCTTCTTATACCGTGCGCTGTCCACCTTCATGCTGTCATTCATGCCGGTAAACATATACCCGTTTATACCCTTATCGTTATCGTGGTTATAGATCTCAACCGAATTCTTTATAGCTTTCTTAATTGCCTTACCTGGATGAATTATTGTATCCACCCACCCAGCCATCTCATCTAATAGACCACTGACTGACCTAACCGCCGGAGCCAGCAAATCCGACAGGTCTCTACCCAGTCCCAGCAGATCCTTGCCCAGTTGCCGCATATTGTCGCTCGTCACAAAATCCCACACCGGCTTCAGCATATCCACCAGCGATCCCCCAAAGTCCTTCAGGCTCGGCATCAGGTCGTCAAAGCCCATCAGCAGACGCTCCACCGCAGGCGATAGCCGCTCCACCATGCCCGGCAGCTTGTCCACAAATCCCTTCATGTGGTCAAATATCATTCCCAGTGCCCTGTCCTGGCTGCTGCCCAGTGCCGTCTTCGCGTCCGCCCAGCTCCCCGTCATGGCCTGCCATTTGCCAAACGGCGTCTGGCTCATCTTATCCAGCATCCCGTGAAACTTGCCACCCTCGCTCGTCGCCTGTATAAAGGCATCCCGCACCATCGCCGCACTGATCGCCCCGTTACTCATATCGTCCCGCAGGTTGGCCATGCTGCGGCCCGTCTTCTTACTTATCTCCGCCAGTGGGTTAAAACCCGCCGCCACATACTGCAGCAGGTCATTACCCATCAGCTTGCCCGCGCTCGTCGTCTGGCTGAAAGCAAGTGTCAGCTGATCCATCCGCTGTTTGTCCCCCATCGCCACATCTCCCAGCATCTTCATGTTGGGCATCACGTCCTTAGCAGCTATCCCAAAGGCCATCATCTGCTTCGCGTTATCATATAGCTCCGGGCCAAAGATGCTGTCCTGCACATACTTCCTTAGCTCACTGTATAGCGCCTGGCCCTGCTTGTCGCCCGCCAGCACCTGGAACTGCATCTTCGTAGCCCCTGCCTGCATCCCCCGGTTCAGTATATCCTTCCCAAAGCCTATCCCGCCGCTTATAGCGTTGCTCACCGCATTGCTCGCCATATTCCCCAGGAAGCTCCCCTTGAATACATCCCACATCCCGCGCCCGCCGCCGCCATTGCCCAGGTCATTCATTCTGCGCCGCAGCTCGTCCACATCCCGCTGCGCCTGCCGCACCGGCTCTGTATTTATACCCAGCCGCATAGGCTTGCTCAGCCCGTCCATGCCCCTTTGTGTCCGCTGGATATCTCTATCAATTTCGCCAAAACTCCTATGCGAATTGCCCGCTATCTTTGGCAGCATACCGCTCACCAAATCCCGCAATCTCAGCTCCAGCTCTACGTTCATAATTTTACCCGTTGAATAAATTACTATGCCCCATATTTACCCACATACTCTATATGCATACCAGCCGCCAAAGTTTCCACACGTTCGCGCAGATGCGTCTGCTCGGATTGCATCTGATTTATTTTTTCATTCATTGCGCCGTATATCTCAAACATAATTCGCATCTGGCTCTGCTGCTCTATCAGAATTATCCGCGTCTCAGCCGCATATTTAAGTAGCTCCGATTGCGTCATGTTTACAATGCGCTCCAGTTCACTACCCAGCGCTCCGGCCAGCCGAGTTAGGTACTTTTCCATACCTTCAGCACTGGCCGCCGCCTCAAATATTTCCGCCAATTTGGCCTCTGTTATAGCATCCATAAAAACCCGTTTAAACCTCTTTAAAAATGTTATTAATGCACCGTTACAGGGTACTTGCCGTAATAATTAAAGAACTTCTCCCTGTAGCCCTCAGGCGATACATTTCTGTACTGTTCAGTGAGTCCATTTTTTTGCAGATCCTCCCAGCTCATTCGGCCCAGCGTCTCCCGTTTATTATTTAACAGTTCCCCCTGATATACCGCCAGCAATGCGTGATCTATTTTCTGAAAATCCTCCTGGCTCGGAAACTTGCCGAAACGGCCATAAAACAACGCGCAATAAGCCGTTATATCTTTATTTTTCAGCCGCTCCAGTCCGCCGCTTTTGTCCAGTGTATCCCAGTCCTTATACAGCTCATCAGGCATATTTTTGGCGTTTGCCTGTTCCCGGCCCAGGTCGGTATATTTTCCATATCCCGGATCATTGGCTATATCTGTCCTGATATGCGACCGGCTTTCGTCCGTTAAAAAACGTCGTAGCGCTTCCTGTGTTTTTATCATTTCTGTTTTTTTTATTACCCCCTTAAACTGACAAAGGGGTCGGGTATAAACCCAACCCCTTCTTAACTGACAATTTGATCAATAGTAAATTCCTCTGTAAATTTCCGACATCACCACGCCATATACAATATCATGTCACAAACGTGACACAAGTAAAAAAAACAGGCCCGGATCGAATCCGGGCCTGTTTTACTTATTTAGAGAGATACCAACTAACTAACAACTACCCGCAGGTTCAGATTGATACCCACAATCGCGCTCGACACCAGATCACCGGCAATATATAACCTACCATTAGTCTTTACCCTGATCGGCACCATAGCCCCGGCAGAACCAACACACCAGAACAACTGCTCTGCCGGAGTACCTGCCGGTAATGTAAATATCTCGGTCTCAACAGACACGCTAATCGGTGTCGCGTCATACGTTACCCCTAATACCTGTATCTCCTTCGTGCCTGCCGGTTGCCTATACCTGATCGGGTTCACCGCATCCGCGCTAAATGTACCGGCATAGCCACCCAACCCCACGGCCACAGTTTCCCATGCGCCGTTAATATTATTCACATTGGCCCACGCCCTCGCCACACCAGCCGCTACCAGGCTGCTCACCGGAAAGTGTGTAGCATCCGTCACAGTCGCCGCATGCGTTAGCGCTGCTGTTTTCACCAGCACCACCACAGGCGTACTACCATTCTGGAAGGTTAATGCAGTACTGCTATCGGTTATCTCTACCAATGCCACCTCACCGCTACCCAGCGTTACGGTACCACCCGTAAACTGTATCAGCTCACCGTTATAATAAAACCACCCATCGGCCACGGTATTACCGCCCCCGCTTACGGCCATACCGCTCACGGCAAAAGGCGTAGTGCCATCGCCGCCTTCCTGTATTATCGCGTCTATAGCGCCACATACACCATCCATCGCCCACGCAATGTCGTCCTGGCATAGCGGGAACCCTCCCAACTGTGTAAAGTCAATTCGTTTTGCAACACTCATCTTTTATGTTTTTTTAGGTTAATAATAAAATCTATTCCTTATGGGCTTGCGATCGTTGTTTACTTTGCTTGGCAGCCGGTACACTGTAAATTTCCAACACCAATATGCCATACACAATATCATGGCACAAACACGACACAAGTAAAAAAGAAAGCCCGGATCAAATCCGGGCTTTTGTGCTTTTCGTGTCGTTGACGAGACGAACAACGAGCCGCAGGGGGGTGTTTAAAGATGCATAGCAAATATACAACAGCTTTTCACCCGCATATACGCCATGTCACCATCGTAACACCAAAACAGGATATACCCCCTTGAAAATCACAAAAATAAAGCCCCTCGGTAAGGGGCCATGCACAATAGAAACAAAGTAACAGTCAATAATATTTACCACCTACCGACCTTATGCCCTGGCTTGTAACTATAAAGTGATCCACCAGCTCCACACCTATCGTCTTTAGCCCTGCCCTCACTATTTCCGTTGCTTGCCGGTCGCCTATGCTTGCATGTAGTTCCCCGCTCGGGTGATTGTGGGCCAGTATCACCCGGCGCGCTGCCGACAAAGCGGCCACAGTTGCTATAACACCCACATCCACTATCGACTGATTGTGTCCGCCTTTCGATACCGGGTACCACCCTATAAGTTTGTTGTGGCAATCCATGCACAGCATTACCAGCTCTTCTACCCACAGCATTGTATTGCCATCCATTACCTCTTTCAATACCTCCGCAGCCTCCATCGTGCAGGTTATTTCCGGTCTTGGCCCCTTGTTATTTTTAAATTTTACCGATATTTCGATTTTAGGAAAAGGCATACTTTATAAGGCTATTTCTCGTCAGTTAACATCTTTACCTTTCTGCTTACCGTCTGCGCCGCTACACCGTATTTACGGGCTATTTCTCCCTGTGTTTTACACCCTGCAAAGTATGGCTGTAGCCTCCGTTGCCATACCGCCGCATCCCGTTCCCGCCTCGCGCCTTGCACCTCCTTCATGATATCGGGGTGCAGCTTCAAAAAATTATTTGTCCACCGTGCGGCCATGCCATACTTTACATCTATCTCTTTTTGCGTCAGCCCCGCCAGCAGGTCGGCCTTTACCCGCTTTGCGCCCGGTTCCTTATGCCTCCACACCTCCAGCGTCCGCTTGTTCACGCCCATTCCCTTCACCACGGCATCGCCCATCATACCGGCTGCCACCAGCTTTCTCACTCCCTTTAGCAGTTCACATCGTATCATCGTTATCTTTTTACCCAGTTCTGAAATTCCCGCTCTACCTCCATATATGCAGGGCTTCCCTTCTTTTTCAGGTGAATGATAAAGGCGTTCGCGCTGTCCTTATCCCTGTTCCAGCCCTTTGCAGGCCCGGCTATCTTGCCCATCTCTTGTTTCCATCTTATGCCCGTTCTCGCAGATATACCGCATAGCGATACTGCTACCTTCATTGGCTCTCCATCCGCCAGTAATGACCTGAAGCGCACCTTTAGCCGCTGCTGCTCCAGCGGTGGCCTGTATCCGTTTTTGGGTGTTGCTTCCATACAGTTAGTCATTTAGTATTTTATACAGTTGTATCGCGTTTAACAGCTCACCAAATGATGTATATTTTCTAAACTCCCGCAGCGCCTCCGCTCCCTCTATCCCTGCCTCCGTTACCACTCTCTTTATCTCGTCTGGCCTCAGCCCCTCCATGTGGTGAAAAATGCACACCCGGCGGTGAAATTCAGCGTAGCCCTGTTTGCCCGCCTCTTTGCCCCTTAGCAGGTCGTTTTTCAGCGCGGGCATACCTACCAGCAGTATACCGCAATCCCGCGCCGTTCTGTCCCGCAGCGTATGTATGCAGCCCCTTATCTGTTTGTGCATCTTATCCGCCTCGTCCACTATCAGCACCATCCGCCGCCGGTTCATTTCCCGCGCTGTCCGCGTTATCATTTCGCTCAGCGTACCGCCGCAGCTCTCCCGCATGTCTATCAGCAGTTCCTGGAAGAATACCCGCGGGCTCTTATGCAGGTGGCAGTTCCAGTACAGCACATTATCCTTTTTTGCTACCGCCCGGCTCATATATGTTTTGCCCGTTCCGGTGTCGCCCGTTATACCTATCATCATTTGGTACCGCTCGGCCCTTTCCACGGCTTCAAGAAAGGCCATACAATCCGCTGTACGGATTAATCCTGTTATTTCTTCAGATGTTACCACGGCATGTATTTTATCCAGAAACACATCGGTAAGGCAATCAAAATTTTCCCTCAGCAGGTCATTGATCACCCTGCTGCCCACACCCGCCTTTAGGCCCAGCACTTTAATAGTTGTTCCTTGCAGGTATTGCTCTGTGTCTCTTTTAAGTTCTAAAAGTTGTAGTTTTGTCATGATTTTTTGATTTTTGAAATGGTTAAGAAATCGAAGTAGATACCCGGTGCCAGCCGGGTATCTGTATTTTAGTCTATATTCAGCAAGGCGTCAAGGCTTACCCGCTCCATATCGCCGCTGCCCTTTTTAAAGGGCGCGTCCTTCGTCTTTTGTGCCGCCGCCACAGGCATTTCTATGGTCGCCGCTTTCACGGTGCGCACAGGCAGGTTATTGGCGTTTATGCCCGCGTCTGCCAGCGCCCTTTTCAGTTCCATATCCTTTTCCGCCAGCGCCCGTATATCTTTGGGGAGTGAGTGGTGATTGATCAGCGCTATCGCCTCGGGGTTATCCTTTAGCGCCTCCGCTATGCGCTGCTGTGCGGCTTTGCGGGCCGGCACGGTCACGCCCTTTGTTCTGCCGGTCATTTGGTTTATACGCTTCCTGTCTTCCTCTGTTTGGTCAGGCACAGCCCCCGCCACCTTCACCTTTGGCCCTATGCAGCCCAGCTCCTCGCCCGTCTTTATATCGCTTATGTATATGCCCTGTGCCAGGTCTTCATGCACCACCAGCACCTCCCGGTTATTATAGCGGTTTATCAGCTCCGCGGGCAGTTGAAACTCATGTTTTTTCATGCCCACCTTTATCGTTATCTGCCCCCTTATCACCTTGTAGGCCACCGCCGGGCGCAGCAGTTGTATACGGTCGTTTTCGGTCAGTTTAAAACACTTTTTATCCTCGCTCAAATCATATTTTTCATTGGGGCTCATTCCCTCCAGCAGCTCCAGCGGTGTCCTGTTAAATTCAGTTACCACATACGCCGCTATAGCCCGCACCTCGTCAGCCGTTTTAAAGTTTGCCGTCTTGGCAAATTCAAGCATGGCCTCCGGCGCTGGTCTTGCGTCCTTACCCTTCGCGGTTACATTTTTCCCGGTATACCCTGCAAAGTCCTTGCACAGCTCGTCAAGGTATTGGTTATAGCGCTCTGCCAGTTGGTTCCTTTGTGCGTTTGTGGTCGTTGTCCATACTGTGCCCATCCGCTGCGTCTCCGTCTTTATTCTTTTCGCTGTTTTGTGAAAGCCGTGCTTATCGCTCAACAGCTCCCCGGGGAAAACGCCCGTTTTATACATCGCGTCCTCCAGCCCTGCCAGTATCAGCCCGGCGTTCTCACTTTCGCCCACACTCCAGCCCACTATCTTCCGGCTGTAGTTGTCACGCACCAGGTGCAGCACATAGCGTTGAAATTCCGCTCCCCAAAAAGGCATTGTCCACCCATCTATTTGCCATTGCGTATTTCTGTCATTCGCTGGCAGCAAAGACAAATGTGGCAGCTGCTTCTGTGCCGCTGCTGCGCCATACCGCGCCGCATACAGATCTGCATTATTTTCAAACTCTTTGAAGTAATTTTTTACCGATGCAAGGCAGTACGGTTTTTCACTCAGCCCCTCACATGCTGCTATTAGTTTCCGGTGTGCTGCTGCTGCCGTTATTTTTTGGGGCTGTATATACAGGCTTTGCAGCATCGCGTACTGAAAAGATGTGATCCGCTTCGCAGCCTTTGCTATTGCCCGCTGGTCTACCACCTTGCTTTCTATCCCGTCTTTATCACATGCTTTTTTAAAATTGGCAAAACTGTTTATGTCGCTGAGGTGTCCCGGAAAAACCATGCCGTAGGCAGCATGGTATATTGTTAAGCTGTTCTTTGCCCGGTTATAATTGTCGGCTATATATTGCCATACCGCCCACCGCTGTGCAAACAGCTTGCCGTTCTCTTTGCTTACGTTATACCTTTCGTTTATGATATTGTAGTATTGGTGGTAGTTCAGCTTAGCCTCGCTCATGGCATGGTACAGCCGGTCTATTTCCCGGCCCAGGTCACCGGCGGCAGCATCTGTATTGGCTTCGGCCTCGCAGCTCTTGTATTCGGCCACCAGCGCCGCCAGCCTTTCATTGTCCGGTATGCCGTAGCGCTGCCGCTCCGCTTCGCTTATCGAGTTTACATTTACATCGCTGCCGTTCCACTGCCATATATATCCCGCTTTTGTGCGGTCTATGCAGGTTTTCTTTATCTGCCGGGCGTTTGGCTCACTCAGCCGGGCGGCTGCTTTGCATAGGTGCCTGTAGTTGATCCACAGCTTTGCTCTTTGGGTTCCCCTCGTCAGCGGGGACGTAGCGGGCATTATTGCCGCCATTACATTGGTTTGCATCTTTAAACAGTATTTTTTTTAGTGTAAAAAATCTATTCACCCCCTACAGTTTTTAGTTTCTACAGTAGCCCTGCATCGTGGACTTGGTTAAATAAATGCAGCTTGAAGTCTTTGTTCAAATAATTCCTTATCATGTTTCATTTCCTCCAAAATTTCAACAGTTGCCAGTGCAACCTTTTTACTGTTTGTTTTTCCTGAAAAGAATTCAGATACAGCCTTTGGGCTCACATTGGCCTTCTTAGCTATTTTCCGCAATCCGCCGTACGGGATTTTTTTTCTCAGATCAGCCCTGTTATTCATTTCTTTTCCTATTTTTGATTAGAACATTAACGGTAACAATAACGGTAAAATTAACGTTTTAACGTTAATTGTAAAATTAATTTTAAATATTTATTATGAATATAGGAGAAAAGTTTAAAGCGGTGCGCAATCACTTGAAGTTATCACAGGCTGCAATGGCCGGTAAGTTGGGCATTAAGCAATCGTATTATTCTGCCATTGAGCGCGGTGTTCAGGAGCCAAGTGATAATGTATTAAAGATGCTTTTTGAGACAAATAGGGTAAATCAAGTTTGGTTTTACGAAGACCGTGGGAACATGTTTAATTTTAATCCAATACCAAAGAATCGTATTGAGGCTGAGAAGCAACTAAAAGTTGCAATCACTAATTACAAGCGCGAAGCAAAAGCCCAAAAAGATAGATTACTCTCTGAACTTGCAAGCGAGAATAAAAACTACGTTGAATTATTAAAATTATTGGCAAAGCTTACTGATAACATTTCGTCGCTGAATGCAATATCTGCGAATTGTTTTGAAGTATATGATCCTGAGGATACGAGTGCTTTAGTATCTCATTTCAGTGATAGTATTGGCCTGGCACCGTATGAAGACTATAAGGCGGATGTTGATCGGAAAATAGCTGATTTATACCCGCTTTTTACTAATTTAAAGAACCTTAATACATCGATATCGAGGTCATTGGATTTATTAAAAATGCGAGGAATAGGTGACCCTGGATTATATCCATAATATCAAGCAAGAGATTAATTAAAACCAATACAGTAAAGGCTTTTGGCCGTTTTTTAGCAAATCTCATTATTCGCATTTTTATAGCCTTGCTTGTCCGTCAGTCACGCCAAACCCACTACAGCAGGGCGTTTCACGGTATATTTGCATTTCCTTAACAGGGCAAAAACCCCCTGTTTACCGCTATTTTCAGGGCCAAGATCACCCTTTTTATACCTTCATTTCAGGGGTTTTTACCCCCCTTTTATTCCGTCATTTGGGGCGGTTTCTCGTATCATTCGGCACATATCAGGCTGTATTCTGCCCATTTCTTGGCATCTTTTTTAGCTATTATTATAGTATTTATGTTATTTAGTGTATTGGTTTACAATTGTTTATTTAATTTTCAATCCCTTTTACGGGCAAAAATATTACCCCCCAAAAAACGCCATCTTTCATTTTTTTTTGTGAGAAAATTTTTTAGAATTTTTCTCACAAGGTTTCTCACAAAGTTTCTCACAAAACAAAAAACACCCTTTGTGAGAAAGTTAATCTATTGTAAATCAATCAATTATAAAGCATATAATTATTTTTAATTATTAAGATCGGGCTATTGTCAGCCTGTTTTTTGTCACAAAAAAGGCCCTTTTTAGGGCGCTACATATAAAACACTATAAATATGCTTCAAAACCTGTATAATTCAGTATTAAAGCCACTTTAAACGGCATTCAAATTCAAGTATCACCCGCATTTTTGGCCCGTTTCCCATCAAAAATTAAAGCAGAATTAAAGCCAATTCAAAAAGTTAATAAATCATTTTAGCCGCAAAATATTTTTAATATAAAAGCAAAACCCGCACCAGTAGCGGGTTTCCTGTGCATTTTTCGCACTTTTTTTACTGTTTTATTTTAATAATTCATTTTACCCCCCATACTTTCTACCCGGCCGTGGCCGGGTAGAAAGTGTACAATGGTACTGCTGTGCATGAAGGGTGCGGATGAGGAGGGTTAAAAGCTTTCATTCTTACTAGTTTATTGACAATCAATAATATGTATTTAAAATGCTGGCGGAAGGTACCACTTGGACGGCATTGCCCCATGTGTGGTGTGTTTTGTGCCATGGAAGTGAACAAGCCGCCGCATATGGCTATAACGCCACAATATATATGCCTGAAAAAAGGGAGTTACCAACAAAAAAAATGGAAAAACAGGGCAAGGAGCAGACCGGGAGCGCAGCACAGGGGTAGCGAAAAATGTGGATAAAAATATGGCTGGCCGGCGGCGTGAAAAAGTGGCAGGATGGCGCTGTCAGTATTAAGGCAGTGAAAAAATAAGGGGCTTTCGCCCCTTATTTTTTATGTGTGATGTCAGTTGATCATCGTACCAATGTTACATTGCCCTGGCGCTTGATCTTGCGGCCTGTATTGGCGGTGGCTTCTACTTCGTAAACATATACACCGAATGGCTGTGGCTTGCCGTGGAATGTGCCATCCCAGCCTTCGTCTATATTTTTGGTTTCGAAGAGGAGCACACCCCAACGATCGAAAATACGGAAATGATCGAGGGCAATAATGCCGCGCTTGATAACATAAAACTTATTGTTGTAGCCCGAGCCGGGAGAGAAGGCATTGGGCATAGCAAGAATAGAATTAGGGTCAATGCGGATCTTGATAGAATCTTCCGTAACACAACCTGCCTCAGTGATACCTGTAACATGGTACATAGTATTTACATTGGGGGTGGCTGTGGGGTCTGATACGAATTCGTTATCGAGCCCGAGCGGCGGATACCAGACAAAATTGGCGCAGTTGGTCTGCGGGGTTATATGGTAAGACTCGCCGGGATAGATGGTGACGGAATCGCCCAGATGTATGACAGCATCGGGGTGGACATGGAGATTGACAAACAAGGAATCGCGACAGCCAAACTGGCTGGTGGCGACGAGCCTGTACTCGGTAGAAGTGATGGGTTTGGCCCATGGCTTACCCGACGTGGAATCATCGAGATATACACCCGGCGACCAATGGAAAGATTTATTGATCGTGCCTACAGAGGACGTATCATCGGGTATGAGTTGTATAGAATCACCGGGGCAGAGGTAATGAATTGTGGTAATAGAATCGAAATGATTCTGATGGACAAACACCCATCCGGAATCTATGCCGATACAGCCAACAGGCAGGCCTACATACCATGCCGGAGTGGTGACCGTAAGGATGAGCTTAACACTGTCGCCGGGTGTGAAGATGACTGATGAACAAGTAGAGCAATCGAGTGAAGTGGATGGCGTCCAGTTATAAATATAGTGGCCATACCACGCGGGATCGACCTGCGCATTAATGTGAATGGTGTCACCGATACAAATGTCGCGGTTCCCTCCAATGAACACGCTTGGGTTTGGTTGTACATCAATGTGGAATGAATCGACAATATCGGGGCAACCGGGGTAAGTGACAGTAAGATAGTACCATGCAGATGTGTCTGCAAGGATGGTAGGCTGCGGCACATTGGAAGGTGAAACACCGGCAGTGGGGGTCCATTGGTAACCAACAATAGGATTGACCGTAACGCGGTCTTTAATAGGCACCTTGCCACCGCGGCATACCGCAGTATCCGGCATAGAGAAGGTGACCGTATCGTATACGATGAGGGCGTGAGAGGTATCGACCTTGATACAGCCGGAATCGCTGACACGTACCCAGTATACGCCTGTGGTATTGACAGTAATAGAATCTATGGTGATGCCTGTGCTCCACTGGTATGTGTAAAGCGGATCGTAATGGGCATGTATGACCTGGGGCGTGCCATTACAACTGCTGACACTGGGTTCTATATCAATAATGGGCAATGGGTGGAAATGGATATTGACGGTATCGCGGCCCACACAGGTGCTGCCGTTGTAGGCACTATCGACGGTGACATAATAAGTACCACTGGTGGTGACCTGTATGGCATGAACCGTATCGCCCGTGCTCCATAAGAACGAGGCACTGGGGAAAGAATTAGTGAGTGTGATAGTATCGCCGTCGCAGACATTGCGATCGGGCCCGAGATTAACGGGGATTGGTGATTTGAAAACCGTAATGGTATCGCGAACGACGCAGCCATATGGCTTGGAAACTGCGAGCGCATATGTGTTGCCGGGGCCACTGGTAGGATAAACGACGACGGAAGTGTTTACCGTATCGAAAATGGGATAGCCTGATCCCGGGGTGAACTTACGCCAAATGTATTGCGCGCCCGGAGTCTGCGGGAACGGGGCAAGTGTAATGAAGTCTGAACAGATAGTAGTATCGTTGCCCAATGTAAAGCCGAGGGCATCGGGGTTAAAATTGAATATAGACAAACGCTCGGCGGTGGTCAGCTGCCTGTTGATAACGGCGATATCATCAATATCGCCATCAAATGCATCCCTGATGGGGCCAAAGCCGGGCAGTGTAGAATGATAGTTGAGGCCGACAGCAAACACCTCTGAAAACACAGGCGCGTTAGTCTCTATGAAAAATACACCGGCAGTATTGTCTATGTAAAAGTGATAGACGCCACCGCTTTTTACGAGCACGAGATTATGCCACGCGCCGAGGCTAATGGGCTGGCTGGCATAAAGATTGCCACTGGCACCGAAGTAAATACCCGCCTGATTGCCGGGAGTGCCCATAGTACCGTTGTTCATAACAAAACCAAAGCCATTGGCAGCGGTATTGCCGTTGTACATGATAACTGAAGACTGATTGGTGGTAGGTTTAACCCAAACGGAATAAGTAAAATCGGGCGGAACGCCGGTATTTGGGAAGAAGGTGCTATAATTCATCATACTGTTAGCGCCATTGAAGTGGTAGGCGCTATTGGCACTACCGAACCTGTCTGCAGTGAGTGTAGCGGGAACAGTAGATATGCCAAAGTTGAGCAGATCGTGGCCAAGGCCGCTCTGGTCGGTAGTATCACCGCAGAAGGGATACCATGATACGAGGTTGGCCTGCGCCGGCAGTGGGTCTACCTCAACGCGGTATATAGAAGAACAAGTAGTAGGAAGTGTGTAAGAAACATAGAGCAGGCCCGCAGAGATACCGGTAACTATGCCCGTACCAGCGCCTACAATGGCGAGGAAAGGATTGGAAGAGCTCCATGTGCCGCCGCCCGAAGCATCGCTGAGAGTGGTAGTGAGGCCGCTGTAAACATAATTTGTGCCAGTGATAGGAGCGGGGAGGGTATTGACCGTCATGGGCGCTACGACCGAGCAGCCACCCGCGGCAGTGTATACGATATTGGTAACGCCAGGGGCCACACCGGTGATGACACCGACAAAATTAGCGGTAGCGATAGCGGGGTTAGTGCTGGACCAACTGCCGCCGGCAATAGAAGGTGTAAGTGTATACTTGCTATTGACACAGCCGCTGATGGCAGGAGGCGTGAGTGTAGGTATATCTTTAACGGTCATGAGCATGGTAACATAACTGCTGCCAACCGTGTATGTGATAACAGCAGAACCCAGAGAAATGCCACTAACAATACCTGATGATGCGCCAACGATGGCAATGCCCGGCAAGCTGCTGGACCATGTGCCACCGGGTGTAACATCGCTGAGAGGAGTAGTAGACCCAATACAAACGAAGGTACTCCCGATAATGGGTGACGGGGTTTGGGCAAATATCGGGACGGTACCCAACAGGAATGCAATAAGAAGTATGATTCTTTTCATAAACTCGAAAACAGACTAAGGCCAATATAAAAATACAATACAAATATATAAAAGTTAAGCAAAAGAAGGCTTTAAATAATAATTTCCGGCTGCTACCGGATAAGAATACCGGGAGCAAAAGGAGTTATATATTAACAAGATATATTCTAATGCCTAATCTTATATGTAGACAACCGATAAATAAGCGGAGGTTGGTATTAACTACAAATTTATTAAAATGTAAAAGGAGCTGCGGCAGTGGCCTGAAACTCGTTCCAGACATCTGCCACGATGTGAGCTGCGGGCCTGATATCGGTGATGATACTGCTGACCTGGCCTATTTCCAGTTCGCCCTCATTGATATCGCCCTCGAACATGCCTTTTTTGGCCCGGGCGCGACCAAGGAGTACTTCAAGGTCCTGTGGGGATGCGCCTGCGTTCTCGGCATCGTGTACCTGGTTGTAAAAATGATTTTTTATGAGGCGCACGGGAGTAAGTTTTTTCAGGGTGAGGGCGGTATCGCCCTCGCCGGCGGCGATGACTGCCTCTTTGAAAGCAGCGTTACTTGAGGCTTCTGGGGAGCAGACGAAGCGGCTCCCCATCTGTACGGCCTCGGCACCGAGGGCCATCATGGCGTACATGGCACGGCCGGTGGCTATGCCACCGGCAGCGATAAGGGGGATGGATATGGCAGCCCGCACCGCAGGGATAAGGCAAAGAGTGGTGGTCTCTTCGCGACCGTTGTGACCGCCGGCCTCAAACCCCTCAGCCACCACTGCGTCGCAGCCGGCATCCTGGCATTTCTTCGCAAATTTTGCACTGGAGACAACATGGGTGACGATAATGCCATGTTCCTTCAGTTTTGCGGTCCATGTTTTGGGGTTGCCGGCAGAAGTGAAGACTATGGGAACCTTTTCGTTGATGATATGGGCTATGTGTTGATCGAGATCGGGGTAGAGCAAGGGGAGGTTGACCGCAAAAGGCCTGTCTGTGGCCTGTTTGCATTTTTGGATATGCTCCAACAGGACATTGGGGTACATGCTGCCGGCCCCAATGATGCCGAGGCCGCCGGCATTACTGACAGCAGAAGCGAGCCGCCAGCCGGAGGCCCAGATCATACCCGCCTGGATGATGGGGTATTTTATACCAAACAGTTGTGTGACACGGTTGTCGAAACCATTGTCCGTGAATTTCCCTTCAAAAAGCATAGCCAGATTTTACGCGGCTATATTACAGTTTTTAGCGCAGCCCCGCAAAAAATGGCATATATTTTGCAGTCATAATATAAATTTAGCATAACCGCCTTATGAATATTTACCGAAAAATAATTCCGTTGGTTTTTGCGGCACTGATACCGGTGACCGGCTGCAAGAAAGGTGAGACAAAGCTGGTGATAGGTATAACCGGAGTGTATGTGGGGACGTCGCATGCGAGTTTTGTCAGTTACATCTCTGATGGGGAAAATACGTATGAGTACGATACTTTTAGGGTAGAGCAGGTTGTGAATAATTTGCTTTGTGTAAAAGGTAAGCATTTTATAGATTCTACCGGAAATTTGCAATTTTACTATTGCGATACATTGCTGTACTACTATCATAATGATTTTGCCACATCTGCGGCAACCGCTATGTGGTTTGTGCCAGCAGCGGATAGTTTCTATTTTCATTATCGTTACAAATATGGTGGAAGTGGGTTTGATGGACAAATGTGCCGTTTCAACGGCCGGAAGATATAGGGGGATGATTTGTTACAGATAAATGAGCAGGAACAACAAAGGGCTTAAGTTGCAACTTAAGCCCTTTGTTTTATGAGTGTAAAAGATTATTTGCTTTCCATGCGTACAACAGGAATGATCATCTCTTCGAGCGAAACGCCCCCATGCTGGAATGTGTTGCGATAGTAATTTACAAAGTGGTTGTAGTTATTGGGGTAGCAGAGGAAAACGTCGCCTTTGGCGAAGATGAAAGTGGAGCTGACATTTGGTCTTGGCAGCCCTGCAAATTTTGGGTCGCGGAACGCGAGTACATCTTTTTCTTCGTACTGGAGGTTGCGGCCGTGCTTGTAACGGAGGTTGGCGGTGGTAGCACGGTCGCCGACACATTTGCTTGGCGTCTTTACGCGCACGCTGCCATGGTCTGTAGTAAGAAGTACCTGGATATTTTTGTCGGCGATCTTTTTTAAAGCCCTGTGCAGCGGTGAGTGCTCGAACCAGCTTACGGCGAGTGAGCGATAAGATATCTCGTCACCGGCAAGCTCTTTCAGCACTTCCATCTCTGTGCGTGCATGTGAGAGCATATCCACAAAGTTGTAAACGATAACCGTAAGATCGTTAGAGAGACAGTTGTGTATGTTGTCTTCCATGGTCTTGGCATCATCGTTGTTGGTAATCTTGATATACTGGCACTTTAAGTTATCGAGTTTCAGATGCTTCAACTGGTTGCGCAGAAAGGTTTCTTCATAAAGGTTCTTACCACCTTCTTCGTCGTCGTTCTTCCACTCGAGCGGGAAATGCTGTTCGATCTCAATAGGCAACATGCCTGCGAAAATGGCATTGCGGCAATATTGCGTAGCGGTAGGGAGGATGCTGTAAAACAGATCGTCCTCTACCATGCGGAAAGATTCTGTAATAACCGGCTGAATTGCTTTCCAATGGTCGAGGCGGAGATTGTCTATGACCACGAGCACAGTGGGTTTGCCCTGCCTGAGGTGCGGCGCGATCTTCTTTTCGAAAACCTTGTGAGAAAGCAGTGGGCCGGTCTTGCCGCCATCCTTTATCCAGTTAGCGTAATTCTTAGAGATATATTTGAAGAATTCGGTGTTGGCTTCTGTTTTCTGAGTCTGGAGGACTTCCATCATTTCGTCGCTGTCGCTCTTGCCTATTTCAAGTTCCCAGTAGACGAGTTTTTTGTACAGTTCTTTCCACTCTTCGTGGTCGGGATTGTTGCTGAGGGCCATGAAGAGGTTCCTGAAATCCTGCTGGTATGCTACTGTGGTTTTTTCTGATACCAGTCGTTTGCCGTCCATTATTTTTTTGAGGGAAAGCAAAACCTGATTGGGGTTAACGGGTTTTATGAGATAGTCAGTGATCTGCGAGCCGAGGGCATCCTCCATTATGTTTTCGGCCTCGTTCTTGGTAATCATGACAACGGGTAATAGCGGGCGCATCTCTTTGATGCGGCTGAGTGTTTCGAGGCCGGTGAGGCCGGGCATACTTTCGTCGAGCAGGACAACATCTACTGTCTTTTCTTTAAGCAGCTCCAGCGCGTCGTGGCCATTGGAAAGCGGTGTAACCTGGTACCCCTTGTTGGTGAGAAATAATATTTGTGACTTCAGTGAATCAATTTCATCGTCTACCCATAGTATTTCGCCTAGTGCACTCATAGATGTGTTTGTTGTTTTGTTGTGGATAAAAGTATTACAAAATGCAGTGCTGTGGTATAAAGCGAGTTCAGTTTAACTCAAATTTGGCAGCGCCGCGCATTTGGAATAACGTGCGCAAGCTATTAGTATTGCATACAGAAAGTTAAATAACATGGCCGAAGCAATAACAATACGAAAAGCCACTGCCGGCGATTGTCCGCGCATGATGGAACTGATACAGGAGCTTGCCGAGTATGAACGGGCGCCTGAGGAGGTGACGGTGACACTGGACCATTTTGTTAGCAGCGGCTTTGGCAGTAATCCGGTATGGTGGGCATTTGTGGCTGAAGAGGGAGGGGTGATCAACGGATTTGCACTGTATTATGTGCGATATTCGACATGGAAGGGGCAGCGGATGTACCTGGAAGATATTTTGGTGACCGAGGAAGCCCGCGGACGGGGTATAGGGGCAAAACTGATGGAGGCACTGATAGCTGAAGCCGTGGAAAGGAAATTTACGGGTATCACGTGGCAGGTACTGAACTGGAATGAGCCTGCTATGAACTTTTACCGCAAATTCAATACACGATTTGATGACGAATGGGTGAACGGTATACTTGATCTATAGGTACATCATTACCGGCGCCTGAGCTCGTCGTCGTTTGCCATGAAACGGGGACACCTGTATGAAGTAAAATTAAAGGTGATGGTGACCGAGGCAATCATATACTGATCTTTACTTGCAGTGTTGCCACGCTGTTTGCCCGCACCGAGGCTAACGTTGGCCCCGGACTCACCAGACCTGTCCTGCAATGCAGCGGCAACAGAGCCCGCCTTAAATTTATTAATACCTACGTATGTGGAACTGACATCGTCGAGATAATCGGTGGTGGTGAGGCGGTCGGCGACCTCAAAGATGAGGTTTATGCCGCCCCTGATCCAGAACTTTACACCTGCGCCGATAGGAAAGCAAGGGCTGACAGTGGAATACTTGCGGCTGGCAAAGCCGGAGTATTGCCCCTCTGTGCCCAATGGCCTGAGGAATGTTTTCTTGCCATCGTAAAAAGTGTAAGGGTCGTAGTAAAAAGCGCCGATACCGCCGGTGAGGAATGGTGTAAACCGATGTTCTTTATCGCCAGTAACATATGAGAAGAAGTTAAATTCGGCCTGAGCTGCGAGTTCGATGATCTGGCTTTCGAAGTTGAGATTGCGTTGTTTCTCAAATGGGGCTGAGTTGTATTTATCGTCGTAACCCACTTTAGTATAATTTGTTACCAGCTTAACGGCTATATAGGAATTGATGCGCTGCCGGGCACAGAGGCCGAATGAGTAATTGATGGTATTCAGGCCATAATGCTCGTTGAGATCGCCAAAATATTGTGACGCGCCGCCGGATACCCCTACTTCGAGAGCTGTATAGTATATCTGCGACCAGCCCTTAAAGCCGGTGAGCATACATAATAGTAAAATGGTGTATTTTATGGCGCGCATACTATATTACACTGAACGGCAAATGTAGCTTTTTATTTTATAGCAGCACGGAGGTAAACGGTCGTTGGCGATATGATTATGCCACCTGTTTATTATTAGGAACTATTGTATAAGTATAATTTGTCTGATTGCCCTGCTTAGTAAAAGTGACTTCAACTACCTCAGGTTCAAAAAGGGATGTTATCTTATGCCACAGGCGGGCCAGCAAGTTTTTACCTTCCGGTATCCTCATGATCTTCCTACTCTCATTCATATACAATAATTTTATAAAACAAACGCATGTAATTGTAGTGTATTGGGAGTATACAAGTAACGTAAAACTAATGCCAACAGGTATAGGGATGAAAAGAAATGCATTATTTTTATCAACAGATTATTAAGAGCAGCGCATATTTAATAATTTTTCTTGGTTTAAAAGATAATATCTGTTACCTTTGCCGTCCCAAATTTCCGGCTACCTGAAGTTCCGGTGGCTTTTTACGAGGCCCGAAGATCGGAAAGGTATCCAAAGTTCCCGCCGGAAATGGGATTAACAATTAAAAAAAAATTATGGCAACAGACAACCTTCAGAGTTACGAGCTGATGGTCATCTTTACCCCCGTATTGTCGGAAGATGACTACAAGACTGCTCAAAAGAAGTACTCAGACTTCGTAAAAGAACGTGGTGGACAGGTGGTACACCAGGACGCATGGGGATTACGCTCACTGGCGTACCCGATCCAGAAAAAGACAACAGGGCTTTATTTTGTAATGGAGTACCAGGCGCCAACAGACTGTAACGCAGCGCTGGAGATCCAGATGAACCGTGATGAGTCGATCATCCGTCATATGGTTACCCGCCTCGACAAGTTTGCATCTGCATACAACCTGAGGAAACGCAGTAAAAACCTTACTACCGAAAACGCTTCTTAAAAATTACGAAACATGGCAAAGCAAAACGAAATAAAATTCCTTACGTCCCAGCGTATAGAAAAGCGTCCGAAGAAATACTGCCGCTTTAAGAAAATGGGTATCCGTTATATAGATTACAAAGACGGAGAATTTCTGAAAAAGTTCCTGAATGAACAAGGCAAGATGCTTCCGCGCCGTATAACCGGTAACTCACTGAAATACCAGCGTAAAGTGTCTCAGGCGATTAAGAAAGCGCGCCAGATGGCCATATTACCTTACGTTACAGACTTAATGAAATAGTCTTGTGGTAAGCTCACAATGAGTTTTAAATTTTTAAAGCAAAAAGATCATGCAAGTAATTCTTATAAAAGACGTTGATAACCTGGGCTCAGCCCATGAAATGGTGGAAGTAAGGCCGGGCTACGCGCGTAACTACCTCATACCAGGCAAGTATGCCATAGAAGCGAGCGGATCCAATACAAAAGTAATGGAAGAGCGCCGCAAACAGCAGGCTAAGAAAGAAGCCAAACTGATGGCTGAAATAGCAAGCGTAACCGCAGTGCTGAAATCGGCACCGGTAAAGGTGGGCGCCAAGATAGGTGTGAGCGGAAAGATCTTTGGATCAGTGACCGCTATACAGATAGCGCGCGCTATACGTGAGCAGAAAGGCTACGATATAGACCGCCGCCGTATAACCATCACCAGTGATGTGAAAGAAGCAGGCACGCATAACGCAAGCATTGACTTCGGTAAAGACAATGTGGTGGAAATTGAATTTGAAGTAGTAGGTGAATAATACCACGGTATTAGTTATAGCAGCCATCCCGATATGGGGTGGCTGTTTTGTTTTAGGCCATGTGTAAGCCGGGCAAGGGTATAGCCGGATGACGTTTAATGTATGGTGTACAATTTTAGCGAGAGAGTTGACGTTTCTTAAAAGTGGTTAACTTTAATCAGGCATTATACACCATGAGGTATACCAACTGGTGCCAGCCGGATGCTATGCAGCGATTGCTATAACTGTTGTATACCGGGAAGGTACTGCGGGCTAGCAACACAAAATTGCTACTGAAGCTGATGACGGAGAGTGTGATAGACAGCCGATTGAAAGGATTACTGCCTCCGGGAACATTAGTAGCGCATAAGAGGGACATCAGATACAAATGAAAAATGCATAAAGGCAGCTACCAATGATGCAGGTATTGTGACGCTGCCGGACGGACGACACTATGCCATAGTGGTTTTTGTGTCGGACTATAAGGGTGGTGTGGACCGTGGGGAGCACATTATAGCTGAGCTATCAAAAGCGGTATTTGATCACTACACAGCAAATAAAAAGTAGATGTGCCGCGCATGCAGAGATATTAATGCCCGCCGCCAATGCTGCTATCATAATCAATACCCTGCCTGCGAAGGATACCCTTGACACTGACCGCAAAGAGCGCGAGATAAGCAAAGCAGATAACCGCCATCCAGTATGAATTGTGAATGCCAATACTTTTGAGATCGGCGAGCTTGCCCTGTATGGGTGGAATAATGGCCCCGCCAAGGATCATCATGATGAGGAATGCAGAGCCCTGAGATGTGAACTTCCCCAGGCCGGCGATGGCGAGCACAAAAATAGCAGGCCACATGATACTACAGAACAAACCACCACTCAGGAACGCATAGATGGCAACCTGCCCGGTGGTGTAAATGCCTGTAAGCATACACAGCCCGCCAAGTACTGCAAAAATGAGGAGCGTTTTGGCGGGTTTATCCTGTCCGATATAAAACGCAACGGCAAGGATTAAGACGCATATGATATAGGATGACAGTGGCGTGATGTCGTTTTGGGCAATAGCGTTGACACCAATAACAACGGCAAACGCAACCACGGGCACAATGAAAATGAGTATATTTTTTAGTGTGGCAGTGGGCTCAAAAACCTTGATGGAGCCCGTCCAACGGCCAACCATGAGACTGCCCCAGTACATGGATATAAAGGGGGCAACCTGTGACGAGCTGAGTGCGCCAAAATCTTTCTCAGCGAGAAGCGCGCCGAGGTTGCTCTGTATGGTGACCTCAACACCAACATAAGTGAAGATGGCAAGCATGCCCAGCACCAATTGGGGGTACTTCATTGCCCCCCAACCGTCACCGTTACGTTTGGCCATAAACAGGGACAGCAGCAGAATACAGACAATGATAGCCAGCGCACCCATAAGCAACATAATACGGGTGTTTTCCAACTGCAGCTTTACAGCGGGGTCGGTCGTTTCGTTGGGGTAGGTAAAGAATACAATCGGGAAAATGATGCAGAAGAGCAGAACTGTCATAGTTATCATGGCAAGCAAAGCCTTTGGTGATTTCTCAGTATGCGACTCGTATTGGCCTTTAGGCAGCTTTTTAGAAAAAAAGAACAATGCTGCCGCAATGACAAATAAGGCGCCGACACAGGTATATAGAATGCTAACCTTACCGAGACCGAGGGAATTGATAAGGGAATCATTGGCCTTAGTGGTACCGAACAAAGCCAGGGCCACAACAATAGGGCCGATGGCAGTGCCAAATGAATTGATGCCGCCGCCGAGGTTGATGCGATGCGCGCCGGTCTCGGGAGAGCCAAGCAGCGCGGCGAAGGGGTTTGCGGCGGTCTGCTGCAATGAGAAACCGAGGGCTACGGCAAACAGGCCGAGCAGCATGCCGGGAAAAGTGTTGGCATTGACAGCAAGGATCATAATAATGGCACCAAGGGCAGAAAAGAGCAGGCCATAGACTATGCTGTTTCGGTAGCCCCAGCGCGCGATAACATCTTTGCCAAAGACAGAAGCTATAAAGTAGAGCGCCAGCGCGCCAAGGTAGTAGGCGAGGTAGAAGGCGAAATCAATTAGCTGAGACTGAAACTGATCCAGGTGAAAGTAGTGCCTGCAAAAGGGAATAAACACACCATTGCCCGCGGCTATAAAACCCCAAAAGAAAAATACAGTGACAAGTGTGGATAATGCGCCGGAATTGCGGGAAGACGCGGGCACAGCCGATGTGTTTTGCTCCATAAGATCAGTTCGTTTGAGTAAAGATAAAAATAATTGGCAGATGCGATAGCGACAGCAAATAAGGGACCTGCGACATGAAGGAGGGTACGCAAAAAAAAGCCCGGTACGCAGCGCACTGCGTACCGGGCATGAGGTCAAAAAGACTATTGCTGAATAATGATGTGGAATGTGAGGGCGCCGGTGGCGGAGTGCACTGTAAGTATGTAGGTGCCGGAGGGAAGACCATCGCCGGGCACAACCTGGTGGTCTATCAAGCCATACCTGGCGACAAACCGGTCTTTGAATATGACCAGCCCTACCATATTGGTAAGTTCCAGCGACACATCTTCGTCGTTAACGGAGGGCAAAGCGCCCTTGATGGTAAAAGTGCCTTTGCTGGGATTAGGAATAACGGTGACGGTGCCGCCCGCTGTAACATTATTGACGCGAATAGGAACAACATTAATGAAGGTCCAGCCGTAGGCGCTGACGGTGCATGAGCCGTGGCTGGTAACCACGCATGTAACTGAATCGGGAACAGGGTAGTGGAAACTACTGCTGATAAATGTACTGCCAGTGGCGCCCGGAACAGGAGTGTTGTTGATATACCACTGGTAGGTGAGGCTAACCGCTCCGGTAACTGTGGCTGTCAGCGTATCGCTCTGACCCGGCGAGACAAATGTGCCCGGGTGGGCGGTGATCGTAACAACAGGTGTGACGGCGGTATCTACAGTGAACGTATAAACAAGGCTGGTATCCGTATTGACGAGCCTGCAAGGGTAGTTGCTGGTCATGACGCAGAATACATTGTCGCCGTTATTGGGTGTAAAGACATATGGGTAAGCAGTGCCCGCAAACACCGAATTGCGGTACCAGGCATAGACAGGAGCCGAGCCGCCGTATGCCGGGACCGGCGTAATAACTACTGAAGTGCCTTTGCAAACGGTATCATTAGGATTGATGAACAAATTGACGACCGGTGTTGCAGACGGGATGGTGGCCATAGTAACTGAGCCTGATACCGAGGGAGGAATAGGGCATGGATCGCTGCTGGTCATAGTCACACTCACTACGTCACCATCTGACGGGATATAGCTGTAGCCACCGGAAGTAGTGACAGGCAGACCGTTTACAAACCAGTGGTATGTGGGTGCCAGGCCGCCATTGACCGGAATGGGCGAAAAAGTGGTGAGGGTGCCGGAGCAGACTGTGTCGTTTGGCAGGGCGCTAATGCCGACTGACGGTGTAACCGGCGTGAGCAGGGTTATAACAGCACTATCGGCCATATTAGCGGTGCAGGTAGTGCCTGTAGCTGTGCCGGTAACAGTGTATGTGCCTGCCACGGTGAGCAAACCAAAGTCGAGCGGGGCGCCGGTGCCGGGGAATGAGCCGATGGCCGTAGCCCCATTGTGCAGCAGGTAGTTGACACCGACGGCAGAGCCGCTAAGGCCAATATGAACACCTGTGCCGCCGGGGCAGTAACTGCCACCGCCTGTGACGGTAAATACGGTGGGTAGTGCAGCTACGGTAACCACGACGGAAGCGAAGCATCCGCCCGGCAACGAATATATTATGTCGGCAGTGCCTGTATTGATCCCAGTGACGAGACCTGAGGTTGTGCCTACAGTAGCGACTACGGTATTAAGGCTAAACCATGTGCCGCCGGGTACGGCATCAGATAATGATGTGGTGCCGCCAATGCATAGGCCCAGAGAACCCGATATAGGGGCAGGTGAAGTGTAGACGGTGACCGGGTGACCGGCTGAGCAGCCAAGGCTATTTGTGTAACTGATGGCAATGGCGCCCGAAACAATGCCTGTGACATCGCCAAGGGAGTTGACACTACCGATTGCCGGATTTGAACTGCTCCAGGTGCCTCCGGGATCGGTGTCAGTAAGAGTGATGGCCTGGAACTGGCAAACAGAAGAAGGGCCAGCGATGGGAGCAGGCAGGGGATTGACAGTAATATCCATGGAGGCATTGCAGCCAACGCCGGTAGAATAAATAATGGTAACGAGCCCGCCTGAGCCCGCCGAAACACCGGTGACAACGCCTGTAGTGGCACCGACAACGGCGACAGAAGGATCGCTTGTGCTCCAGGAGCCGCCGGATGAAACATCGTGCAGGGTGATAGTGGCTGCCTCACAGACGGAGGAGGCACCCGTGATGGGCGCGGGGGGCGCATTAACCGATACCACCCTTGTAGTAAGGCAACCCGAAGGAAGTGTGTATACAATAGTAGCTGTGCCAAGAGCGAGGCCGGTAATCAGTCCGCCGCCCGAAACCGAAACAGTGGTGGGAGCGAGTGAACTCCATGTGCCGCCCGGAGTAGGATCGGTGAGGAATGTGGATGCGCCGACACATAGGGATGCGAAGCCTGTGATGAAGGCAGGGGCGGGGTTGACGTTAAGCGGTGCATATACTTCGCAGATACCACCTGTGGTGTAAGTGATAGTCAATGTACCCCCGGTTACACCTGTGACGATACCGGACAGTGAGCCTATGAATGCAATGGAGGGGTCGCTGCTGGTCCATGTACCGCCGGCGACAGCATCGGAGAGGGTGGCAGATGTACCCGCGCAGATATCTGTGACACCGGTAATAGCAGAGGGATATGGCGTAACTGTGACCATGCGGTATACCGCACAGCTACCGCCGATGGCATATGATACGGCAACCGTGCCGCCTGCAACGCCTATAACTATGCCAGACGCGGAGCCGATGGCCGCGACGGCGGGATTGCTGCTGGTCCATGTGCCGCCGGGAGAAGCATCAGACAGAGCGGTAGTATTGCCAACACATACATGGGCTGTGCCTGTAATGGCGCCGGGGAAAGAATCTACGTTAACAACCGAAGTAATGTAGCAGCCGGTGCTGATCATGTATGTAACAGCAGTTGAGCCGATGGCAATGCCGGAAACGATACCCGATGATGAGCCGACAGTGGCTATGGCCGGAGCGCTGCTTGTCCAATGGCCACCGGGCGCCGCATCGGTAAGGGTGGTGGTGGATCCGAGGCAAACATCATGAGCGCCTGTAATGGAAGGGGGCAGGGGATTGACCGTAACTACAGAAGTGGCCGAGCAGCCGGTGCCGATGGTATAGCTAATAGTAACGGTACCCCCTGATATGCCGGTAACAAGGCCAATGCCTGATACCGTGGCGATGCCTGTATTGGCACTGCTCCAGGAGCCGCCAGGAGTGGGATCGGACAGGGCGGCAGACTGGCCAACGCATACCGTAGTAACGGGCGTAATGGCAGCAGGCAACGGACTGACGGTAACTATACGCGTGGCAACACAGCCTGTAGGCAGCGAGTAAGAAATTGCGGCTGTGCCGGCCGATACCCCGGACACGATACCGGTGCCGGGTGTAATGGTAGCAATAGCAGTGGCCGAAGAACTCCATGTGCCGCCGAGTGCCGTATCGGAAAGGTAAATCATATCACCAATACATACGCTGGCAGACCCGATGATGGGAGCGAGCGGGTTAATAACAAATGGCATCACTGTTCTGCAGCCGGTGGGCATCGCATATGTAATGATAATAGTGCCGGCGGCAATACCACTTACAATGCCGGATGAAGAACCTATGGTGGCGAGTGAGGGATCGCTGCTGCTCCATGTGCCACCCGCGAGGGCATCTGTGAGTGTGGTAGTAAGGCCGGCGCATACACCTGAGGCCCCTGATATGGGCGATGGCGTGACGGATACGGAGACTGCTATAGATGAGGTACAACTACCTATAGAATAAGTAATGACGGTATTGCCCGGTGAGATACCAAGTACAATACCGGAGGATGTGCCTACGGTGGCAACACCCGGCAGGCTGCTGCTCCACGAGCCACCCGGTGTAACGTCTGAAAGATAAGTGAACGAACCTGTGCAAACTGTTGGGTCGCCAAGGACCGGCGCCGGCGCGGCGAAAACAGTAACTGTAGCCGTAGCCGAACAGCCGCCGGGTATCGTATATGTGATGAGTGAAGTGCCGGGAATAATACCGGTAACCACACCCGTACCTGAAACAACAGATGCCACCGAAGACGTGCCACTAGACCATGTGCCGCCAGATGTGGCATCGGCAAGTGTAACAGAAGAGCCCACGCAAATGGCGGTAGTACCAGTGATGGGGGAACTTGCGTTTACGGTGACGGGTTTGGTAGCGATGCACCCACCAATGGAATAAGTAATGACGGGTGTACCGGCAGTAACGCCCGTAACCACACCAGTGGCAGAACCCACTGTGGCATCGGCGGTACTGCTGCTCCACACGCCGCCGCTAACGGTTTCGCCGAGGGTGATGGTAAAGCCGACACATACATTGGAGGGGCCGGTGATGACCGCCGGGGTGGCATTGACAGTGATGTTTTTTATTACCGAGCAACTGCCAAGCGTGTATGAGATAGTGACCGGCCCGGTAGTAACACCGGAAACAACCCCTGTGCCCGACACCGTGGCTACGGCCGTGGATGAACTACTCCATGTGCCGCCAGATGTAGCGTCGCTGAGGGTAATAGTAGAGCCGACACAGGCAGCTGACGGGCCTGTGATAGGCGCTAAGCCCGACACAACATTAACTGTAGCTGTAGCCGTGCAGCCGGAACCCAGTGAATAGGTAATGACAGCGGAACCCGCCGCTATGCCTGAAACAATGCCCGAAAGAGAGCCGATGGATGCGACAGACGGAGTGCTGCTGGTCCATACCCCGCCGGGCGTAGTGCTGGCGAGTGAAATGGTGTTGCCAACACAAACTGTTGATGACCCGGATATGGTACCTGCCGAGGGATAAACTGTAACAGTAATATTTGTAGCGCAACCCGTGGCCAATAGCGTGTATGTAATAACCGACGTGCCCGGGCTAAGCGCAACTACCAGACCTGAAGTGGAACCAATGACAGCGACACCCGGGGCGCTGCTGGTCCACACCCCACCCGAGGTAGCAGATGATAAAGTGCCTGTAGCGCCGGGGCAATAGCCTGTGGGGCCGGTGATGGATGCAGGGAGCGGATTGATGGTTACGGTAGCGCTGCCGGTCATAGTGGCTGTGCAGCCGGATGTGTTTGTAGCTATCACCGTGTATGTGCCGGCCGTAGTCTGTAGGCCAAAATCAAGCGCACCGCCGGTGCCCGGAATTGTGGTGCCGGTGTAGATACCTCCCCTGAATAACGCATAACTAATTGATGCTGAGGAGCAACTGAGGCCACAATGAATGCCTGTGCCACCCGCGCAATAGCTGCCACCACCTGTGACGGTGCATGTAGGTGGCAGCGGGTTGACTGTGACCGAAGCGCAACTTGTGCATCCTGTGCCGGGCATGGTATAGCAAATATTGGCAGTGCCGGATGTTACGCCAGTAACAATACCAGAGGAAGAACCCACGGTGGCAACGGCTGTGTTGCTACTGGTCCATACCCCACCCGGCAGTAGGTTGCTTAAAGTAGTTGTACTGCCAAGGCAGACCATCAAAGAGCCCGATATAGGGGAGGGGCTTGCATTGACGGAAACTACTAAAGTATCTGTGGTAGCACCATTAGTATAACTGATGGTAGCTGTGCCGGCAGCAATGCCTGTAACTACACCCGAAGACGTACCCACGGTAGCAACTGTTGTATTGCCGCTGGACCATGTGCCGCCGGAGGGTGTGCCGGTAAGCGTAATGGTGTTGCCTGCACATACGGATGTGGGGCCTGATACCTGGGCGAAAGACCGATGAGCAATACCGGAAAAAAGCAGCAAAAAGATTAAAAAACCGGTTTGCGAGAATATGATCTGTAATTTTTTTTTCATAGAGAGTGAATTGTATGAGAAGAGGTACATTTAATAGGCGACAAAAATGCCGTAAATGTTAGCAAAAGCTAATATAGCGTACATATATAAAAAATTATCGCATAATAAATCTGAAATATTATGCAAAAGTAAGGTTGTTTTCATAAAATAAGCTCTAATCATGGTAATGTGCCCTGAGCGAGTGAAATATGAGTTTGGGGTCTTACATGGTTTTTTTGCGTAGAAGTGGTGTATATTTATAATAGACCCTAACGGTCAGGTAAAATTTTTCGTCTGATATTTATAAGAAACCTAAAAATCCCTCTATGTCTAAGTTGTTATCCTACACGATGGCGTTTGTTTTTTGCGCGCTAAGTACAATGGCACAGAACTATCAGTGTATACAGAGTGGAGTGAAGCACTACTTCTCTAACAGTAACGGCTATATGCGCGTGATGAAGATAGACTCTGTGAAAACGTATGCGGATTCAACTGTTTATTATCCATTTAAGACGAGCAGGGGTAGTTATGATGTTGCGAGCTTTGTGCTTTCACTGTCACCGGGAGGAAGCTGGCTGGGAGGTAAGGTATTGCAGCTGAATGACGGGACCTTTATTTTTGACAGCTACTGGAACGATTCGGTGATCATAAAGACGCAGGCCCATGCCGGGGATAGCTGGGTATTCTATAATGATACCGGTAGTGTGTATTATATGGCTACAGTAACAGGAACGGATACGATGTCGGTGCTATCGGTAACGGACTCGGTAAAAAGAATACTGATAACGGCACATGACAGCGCGGGTATAGTGGTGGCTGATCCGCTTGACAGCTTCGAGATAATACTGAGCAAGAACCATGGATTTGCGCAGGTCTTTGATCTATATACATTTCCATACCATATGCCCGATACAGCCTACCGGCCCGGGCTTGATTTTATGCTTGACCGGTCAACGTTGACACCTAATGAGATCGGCAGCTTTGGCGGGCACCCGCCTGCCGCAGGTATTACTGTCTTTAAACTGGTAGATGTGGTTATGCCAAATGAGCAACAATTGTATGACTGGCACGTGGATGACGTGATTGAAAGCACGCACATCTATGGGTTGTCACCACTGTATATATATGGTATGGGTACTATACTAGATACGGTATCGGCAAGGGCAGTTTCGGGGCATGTTGTGAGTTATACGTTGTCGGGGACATTTTATAACTGTCCGTGGGTGGAGCCATGCTCACTCATCAGCAATGCCACAACTTATTCGTTCTCAGATATTGTTTTCCCGATCGTAGATACATCTTATATGCCTGAATCCCTGGCCGGGCTCAGGTATGTGTTCTATCATCCAAATGATAACTCACATTGCCTTGTGAGCCCGATGTATGAGGTGGTGCCAGGAACATATACCTCGCCTATGAGTTTTGACTTTACTTACGATATTGCAAAGTATAAGATAGGAATCGGTAAAATAAGTTACTATCATTTTGACGATGAGCCTGTGTATGAGGAAGACCGTCTTTTTTATATGAAAAAAGATGGTGTAGGTTGCGGGGTGCCTGTTGATACTATTGGTGTATCGGTGAAGAGCGTGGTTTTGCCGCAGGAGCCGTTTGTTGTTGTACCTAACCCCGCACGAAATGAGATAACAGTGACTGCCGCCCAAAAAATGACCTCAGTAGCCATTTACAATATAATGGGTAGGGAGGTATACAGGAGCGAGCCAGATAGTAACGAGGTGCGGGTAGATATTGCGATGCTGCCGGCAGGAGTGTATGTGGTGCGTGTAAATAATGAATTGACAAAGAAGTTTGTGAAGGAGTAAGCAGGATTAAAAGGCTAAAAACGGAAGATATCATTTACAGTATTGTCCAGGTCTTGTCCCCGGAAAGTATTTTATCCAATGATGGCTTGCCTTTGCGGGCGATGAGATCATTGATCTGGTTCTGGAGGCCGTCTTCGTATGTAGGCCGGTCTTCGGAATAGATGACGCCGAACGGGCGTGGAAAATGCATATCGTTGTAGTTGGTATCGAAGAAACTGGCTATGATATGCGCCCTGGTTTTGTCATGCTCATCATGTACCCACAGGTCGTTTACAGAATTGCCATCGGCATTGAGGTCAACTATGACAGGATTTGTGCCATCGAGCTTGATGCCTTTATTGTCTGTAGCGCCGAATATCAGTGGCTTGCCATGCTCAAGGAACAGAGATTGCTCTTTCTTGGTCTCTTTTTCAGAGTAAGCGAAGAAAGTACCATCATTAAATACAGGGCAGTTCTGATAGATCTCAACAAACGAAGTTCCTTTATGTTCGTTTGCGCGTTTCAGTACCATCTGCATGTGCTTGGGATCACGATCAAGTGAGCGGGCCACAAATGTGCTTTTTGCACCGAGGGCTAATTCGCTGGGGTTAAAAGGTTCTTCAACAGACCCGTATGGAGTAGATTTGGCAACCTTTCCTTTTTCGGAAGTAGGAGAATATTGCCCCTTCGTAAGACCATAGATCTGGTTGTTGAATACGAGGTAATTGATGTCAAAGTTTTTTCTCATGAGGTGGATAAAATGATTTCCACCGATAGAGAAGGCATCACCGTCGCCGGATACCATCCAGACACTGAGGTTGGGGTTCAGCGCTTTTACTCCTGATGCGATAGCCGCGGCCCTGCCGTGGATACTATGCATACCATAGGTATCCATATAGTATGTAAAACGGGCGGCACATCCGATACCTGAAATGAATACGATATCTTCTTTAGGTACGCCGAAGTCCGGGAAAACGGTTTGTACCTGCTTTAATATAGAGTAATCACCGCAACCCGGGCACCATTTCACTTCCTGGTTTGAGGCAAAATCTTTGGCGGTGAGTTTTGGTGCTGCTTCCTGTTCTGCTATAGTAGTCATTATAAGTTATTTAAGGATTTCAAGAATTTTATTTTTCAATTCGCTGGTAGTAAACGGCAAGCCCTGAACTTTTGAATAACCGATAGCAGGGAGCAAATATTTAGCCCGGATAAGCTGAAGCAGCTGGCCACAGTTCATTTCGGGGATCAATATGTTGTCGTAGCTGCTCAGTAATTTCCCCAGGTTATTCGGGAAGGGGTTGATATGCTTGAGGTGCACATGCGCAACGTCGTGGCCTTCGGCGATCAGCTCGCGAACGGCGGTTTTGATGGCACCTGCCGTGGAGCCCCAACCGAGCACCACTACTTTTCCTTTTTCTTTACCGGTGTCGGGTTTGATATCCGGTATGTAATCAGCAATCTTCTGGATCTTGTCGGCGCGGAGTTTGGTCATGACCTCGTGGTTCTTAGCATCGTAAGAAACGTTGCCGGTCTCATTTTGTTTCTCGAGGCCACCAATTCGGTGCATGAGGTCTTTGGTTCCTGGTTTTACCCATGGACGCGATAGTTTCTCGTCGCGCTTGTAAGGCATGAATGTGCCTCCGGGGTTATTGTTCTCAGTAGTGAAGTTCACTTTGAACGGCTTGAGATCGGCAGCGGCGGGGAAACGCCAGGGTTCTGAGCCATTTGCAATATATCCGTCTGTGAGAACAATGATTGGGGTCATGTGTTCAGTGGCGATGCGCGCGGCCTCTAGTATTGTATCGAAACAATCTGCCGGCGTGCAAGCGGCGATAACAGGGAGCGGGCCCTCGCCATGCCGGCCGTACATAGCCTGCATCAGATCGCTTTGCTCCGTTTTTGTAGGCAGGCCTGTAGACGGGCCGCCACGCTGAATGTCTATAATAAGTAATGGTATCTCGAGAATAGTAGCGAGGCCGATAGCTTCTGTTTTCAAAGCCATACCGGGGCCGGAAGTTGTGGTAACACCGAGGCCGCCGGCATATGACGCGCCAATTGCGGCACATATGGCCGCGATCTCATCCTCTGCCTGGAATGTTTTTACGCCGCTGGTCTTGTATTTAGATAACTCGTGCAACACATCTGATGCAGGCGTAATAGGGTATGAGCCAAGAAAGAGCGGCAGTCCGGAAAGTTCTGCAGCCGCAACCAGGCCAATAGCTGTAGCATGGTTGCCGGAAATATTCCTATAGACACCTTTAGGAAGATGTGCAGAGGCTACTTTATAGCGGTTTACGAAAACCTCGGTATGGTCGCCATAATTCCAGCCAGCTTTTAACGTCTTGATGTTGGCGTCAGCGATATCGGGTTTTTTCCCGAATTTTTCTTTGATGAATGAGATGGTGTAATCCATTGGCTCATCAAACATCCAGAAAAGGAGGCCAAGAACGAACATATTCTTTGAGCGTTCGATCTCTTTCATACCCAAACTGGTGCCTGACAGGCATTCTTTCGTGAGTTTAGTTACATCTATCTTATGCAGCTTGTAGTTGTCCAGTGTGCCATCTTCAAGCGGGTTAGCGCCATCGGGGTAGCCGGCGAGGCTGAGGTTCTTTTTATCAAATCCGGCTGTGTTGGTAATAATGATACCGCCTTTTTTCAAACGGGCGAGATCAACTTTTAGCGCCGCAGAGTTCATGGCCACCAAAACATCATACTCATCGCCGGGTGTAAATATCTCTTTGCTTCCGAAGTGCACCTGGAAGCCGGACACGCCGGCGGTGGTACCGATGGGGGCGCGGATCTCGGCAGGGAATTCGGGGAATGTGCTAAGGTCGTTTCCTAAAAAAGCGGCGGTGTCTGTAAACTGTGTACCGGTAAGCTGCATACCATCGCCTGAGTCGCCGGAAAACCTGATCACTATACTATCTGCTTCCACCAGGGCTGTTTGATGCCCGGGTGTTGATTCTACTATTGATTCCATTATTGAAAAATGATTAAATTGAAATATAACAAAGTTAAAGATTTTGCACATACTAAGCGGCAATATCATAACTAGCTGATAATGCCCGCAGAAAGCCCCGCGTGAGCGGGGCTAAGTATTATGGATGCAGTGATTTCATTTTTATTTCCAGTTCTTCTTTTGATTCTACGTGTGCCTCATCGGGCAGGCAGCAATCAACAGGGCAGACTGAAGCACATTGGGGCTCTTCGTGGAAGCCTACACACTCTGTGCATTTATCTGTAACAATATAATAGAGGTCGGCAGATACCGCCTCATGGGCATCATCAGCATCGCTGGTAAGGCCGCTTTTTGCAGTGAAAGCACCGGAAAGGGAGGTTTTATAGGAGAATCTCCATTCATCGCCACCGGCGAATATTGCCCCATTAGGACATTCCGGTTCGCAGGCGCCACAATTGATACAATCTTCTGTGATTATAATTGCCATAGTTTTTATTTTTTTTTAAAAGTATAAATTTTAGCGGAAAAGAAAATTTATTTTATACATTTATGAGTCATATTTTCAAGTTTAAATATGACTGTTGTCATAGTTTTTTTCGTGTTTATTATTAAGTAAATTGTGGAATAGCAAGATCATGGGTCCATCAGCACTTGTACTTTTAATAATAGTTGGTATCGCGTTTGCGGGAGGAGGTATCCTTGTGTCTAAAGCGATAGCCAAGACATCTAAAAATGTAAATAAAGGTGAGCCGTATGAGTGCGGCATACCCACAACAGGTACATCGTGGATACAATTTAATGTTGGCTATTACCTTTTTGCGCTGATCTTCCTGGTCTTTGATGTAGAACTGGTTTTTATGTATCCGTGGGCGGTGGCTGTAAAGAGTGTAGGCATAGCCGCGCTGGTGGAGATAGTTGTATTTATGTTCATCCTGTTTATGGGATTGCTGTACGCATGGAAGAAAGGAGCGCTGAAATGGATGTAGATTTTAGGAGTGACTAGCAGGTAAAAGAAAAAGATTGTAATGGCAGAAACTGAAAAAATGATATTTCCGGCCCAGCTGCACCAAACGGCTGATGGCGGGATAGTCGTATCGAAACTGGACGAAATGATCAACTGGGCGAGGTCCAATTCGCTTTGGCCATTGGTTTTCGGTACGAGTTGCTGCGCAATAGAGATGATGAGCGCTGCTGACGCAAAGTATGACTGGTCGCGGTTCGGGTTTGAGGTGGCGCGTGCTACCCCGCGGCAGGCAGACCTGATTATAGTAGCAGGAACGATAGTGATGAAGATGGCGCCGGTACTGAAGAGGCTGTATGACCAGATGCCCGACCCTAAGTATGTGATAGCCATGGGGGCCTGTACTATATCAGGTGGGCCATTCTTTTACAATACCTATTCTGTAGTAAAGGGCGTAGACCATGTGATACCGGTAGATGTATATATACCGGGCTGCCCTCCCAGACCGGAAGCCCTACTTCATGCCATGATAACGCTGCAGGAAAAAATAAAGCACGAAACTTATTTCGGAAAATCAAAAGAGAGTGGCAAATGACGAACGAAGAAATAAAGCAGGTGGTAACCGCTCTTTTTCCGACGGTTGCCTATGACGAAACAGGTGAATTTCTGAATATACTGATTGATGGTGCTGAACTGCACCCGATAATGCAGGAGTTACGCAGCAATAAGGATTTTGATTTTGACTTCCTGTTTTGCCTTACGTGTATAGACTGGAAGACGCACCTGACAATGGTGTATCACCTGCTTTCGAAATCACACAGGCACAATATAGTTGTAAAGGCGAAAATAGCTGATGTGAATAATCCGGAGGTAGAAACAGTATGTAATATATGGCAGACCGCTAACTTTCATGAGCGGGAGGTATATGACCTGTTTGGCGTAAAATTCCGAAACCACCCAGACCTGCGCAGGATAATGCTGGATGATAGCTGGGATGGACACCCGCTGAGAAAAAATTATGTAGATGAAAACATGATAGAGATATGAGTTTGTTAGGTGAAGATATTGTAACCGAAGAAGGCGAATTTGTTATTAATATAGGGCCGCAACATCCGTCTACCCATGGCGTGCTGCATCTGAAGGTGTGGCTGGACGGGGAGATGATAAAGAAGGTGCAGCCTCATCTCGGCTACATTCACCGCTCTATAGAGAAGATGTCGGAAAGCCTGTCTTACCGCAATTTTATATATGCCACCAGCAGGATGGATTACCTGAGCGCGCACATTAATAATCAGGCGTGCGCGCTGTGTGTAGAGAAAGGGCTGCAGGTAGAAGTGCCTGAGCGGGCAAAGGTGATAAGGATATTGATGGCTGAATTGACCAGGCTTTCATCCCACCAGCTATGGTGGGGCTGTACCGGTCTTGACCTGGGGGCGGTGACGCCTTTCTTCTATGCATTCAGAGAGCGGGAGGCGGTACTGGCTATAATGGAAGAAACCTGCGGAGCGCGGCTGACTCAAAACTACTCGGTGCCGGGCGGCGTGATGTATGACCTGCACCCGAATTTCCAGAACAGGGTAAAGGATGTGCTCAAACAAATAAAGTCGAAATACCAGGAATATGACGACATACTGTCGGGCAATGTGATATTTGAACAGCGTACCAAGGGAGTTGGTTATTTATCGCCGGAGGATGCGGTTTCGTTTGGCTGTACGGGGCCTACGGCGAGAGGATCGGGCGTAAGCTGTGATGTACGCAAATGGTTTCCGTATGACGGATACGAAAAAGTACAGTTCAAGGAAATACTGGAGACCGGAGGCGACTGCTATGCCCGCTATATGGTGCGGATGGCGGAGATGAAACAATCTGTATACATAATAGAACAGCTGATAGATAATATACCTGAGGGTGACTTTCAGGCCAAGACAAAAATGGTACTGAAGCTGCCGAAGGGGGAGTTTTACCAAAGAGTGGAGACGGCAAGAGGTGAGCTGGGAGTGTATATAGTGAGTGACGGCGCGGCATCGCCATACAGGATAAAGTACAGGTCGCCCAATTTCTCAAATCTGTCAGCGTTGAGCCATATGGCTACTGGTGCGAAGATAGGAGACTTGGTGGCCATAATGGCTACAATAGACCTGGTGATACCGGATGTGGACAGGTGAGTTTTGGTTGTAAATAGTGAGTTATTAGTTGCAATGCGATGGTTAAAGAATGAACTAAAAATAGTAGACATTGAACCTTTTTCTTGAAGTAAGTTTTTCATCACTTGCCAATGGGATGCATACCGGGCTGGCCGGGGCGATCCATAACGCCATGCTGCTACAGGTGACAGAGATGGTAATAGCGGGTATTGCGCTGCTGCTGTTCCTGGTTCCGCTGTGTTTCTTCCTCGGTTATATGGAGCGCAAGGTGGCTGCGTTTATGCAGATACGCCTTGGGCCCAACCGGGTGGGGCCCAAAGGGACACTGCAAATAGTTGCTGATACGGTGAAGCTGTTGTTTAAAGAAGGGCTTACGCCCAATGCCTCGGATAAATTCCTGTTTAACCTGGCGCCGATAATAGTTGTGGTAACCTCTATGCTGGTGATGGCGCCTATAGCTTTTGCAAAGAATTTCCAGATATGGGACCTGAGTATTGGGGTGCTTTATGTTTCGTCTGTGTCTTCTATAGCCGTTATCGGTATACTGATGGCAGGTTGGAGCAGTTATAATAAATATTCGTTGCTGGGCGCTATGCGCAGTGGGGCGCAGATAGTGAGCTATGAATTATCGGTAGGGTTATCGTTAATATCTATTGTGATACTGACAGGCAGTCTGCGGATGTCAGATATTGTAATGAGCCAGGAGAATGGCTGGTGGATATTTAAAGGACATATACCTATACTTATTTCATTTGTTATTTTCCTGATCGCCTCTACTGCCGAGATCAATCGTGCACCTTTTGACCTTGCGGAAGCAGAGCAGGAACTGACGGCGGGATTTCATACCGAGTACTCGGGGATGAAGTTTGCAATGTTCCTGCTGGCGGAATATATCAACCTGTTCATCGTTTCGGCTATAGCGGCTACGCTGTTCCTGGGAGGGTGGATGCCATTTCATATAGGGCATTGGCAGACGTTTAATTTTGTGATGGACTATATACCGTCTTCAATATGGTTCATGGGTAAGACATTCTTTATCATATTTATCATTATGCAGTTCAGGTGGACATTTCCGAGGTTGCGTGTAGACCAGTTACTGACGCTGGAATGGAAGTACCTGCTACCCATAAGTATGGTAAATACGATAATAGTGACGGTAATGGCAATAATGGGATGGCATTTTTAAGTTAAAAGTCATAAGTTAAAAGGTAAAAGTGAGGAGGGGCTATGAAGACGACGATGTTTTTGGTTTGATGCTGCTTGTAGCAGATAGCAATCTCTTAGGTTGGGGAAGCGAGGGCCATGATAAAAGAAAGAAAAACGAACAAGATGTTTTTAAAAGAATATTTCGGTGGTATCTATAAGGGTGTAAGGTCATTGCTTACCGGCATGAAGCGCACGGGATATTATTTTACGCATCCGAAGGAGATACATACGGAAGAATATCCCGATAACAGGGCTACTTTACAGATGTTTGACCGGTTTAAGGGGGAGGTGGTTATGCCGCATGATGAGAATAATGAGCACCGCTGTACCGGCTGCCAGGCGTGTGAGATAGCCTGCCCGAATGGTACAATAAAGATCATAACGAAGCAGGAACTACAGCCGGACGGCAAAAAGAAAAAGGCTATTGACACTTTTGTCTATCACCTGGAACTGTGTACTATGTGCAACCTGTGCGTGGTAGCCTGCCCATCGGACGCGATAGTAATGGCACAGACATTTGAACATAGTGTCTATGATAAAAAGCAATTAAAAAAAGTACTGAACAAACCGGGATCTAAAATTATGGAGGGAGTTGAGTAATGAATGCGTCAATGATCATATTCTATATTCTGGCCGCCACTATAATAGGCGGAGGCGTTATGGCTGTAACATCGCGCAAGATATTCCGGTCGGCAGTATTCCTGTTGTTTTCGCTGATAGGTATTGCGGGATTGTATTTTTTGCTTGACTACCAATTTATTGCCGCTGTTCAGATCGTTGTGTATGTGGGTGGTATTGTGGTACTTATCATTTTTTCCATTTTCCTTACGCACGGCTCGGGTGAAGATATGAAGCGGCCGGTATTGGGCCGGGCAGTGTTCTCTGCCCTGGCGTCTATTTTTGGTTGCATGCTCATGATGTACCTGATCAGTCAGCAGACATTCACTGGGTCCGGTAAGCCGGCGATAGAGCCGAGTGCCGCGAATATAGGCGCGCAGATGCTAAGTACAACAGAACATGGTTATATATTACCTTTTGAGGTGGTGAGTATGCTGCTGCTGGCAGCGATGATAGGTTGCGTAGTGATAGCAATTAAGGTCAAAATGCCGCCGCATCAGATATTGCCAGAGCGTGATGAAGATGTTTTAGTACCTATAGGTGCAGAAGAACTACAATTAGAAAATTCGCAAATAGAATAATAGATGGGAGAGATAGGATTGTTTCATTATTTGTTTGTCAGTTGCGCTTTGTTTTTTACGGGCGTATATGGCTTCCTGACGCGCAGGAACCTGATAACCATGCTTATGTCTGTAGAGTTGATATTGAACAGTGTGAACATCAACTTTGTAGCATTCAATAAATTCTTGTTTGCGGACAAATTAGACGGACTGTTCTTTACCCTGTTTATTATTACCATAGCTGCCGCTGAGGCAGCCGTGGCCATAGCTATAATTATCAATCTATACCGCAACTATAAAACAATAGATGTGGATGAAGCAGATACAATGAAATACTAAAATATGCTGAGTACAACATTAATAGCATTAATTCCTTTACTGCCTGTATTCAGTTTTATACTGATAGCGCTGGTGGGGCGCAAGAATTTCCCTTCGCTCTGCGGCGTGCTGGGTACGCTTGCTTTGCTCGTTTCGTTCCTGCTGGCAGCTACTGTTGCCTACGACTATTTTTTTGTAGCAGGTAAGGTGGGTGATACTTACCAGCAGCTTGTGCCGCTAAAGATCAACTGGCTGCAATTCAGCCCCAATGTATCTATAGATATTGGCATATTGCTAGACCCTATATCTGTGATGATGCTGGTTGTAGTAACGCTGGTGTCTTTGATGGTGCATTTTTACAGCCTGGGCTATATGAAGGGTGAGGAACGCTACGCGACCTTTTATTCGTTTCTTGGTTTGTTTACCTTTTCTATGCTTGGTTTGGTTTTGTCTTCCAATATTTTCCAGATATATATATTCTGGGAGCTAGTGGGGGTGTCGTCTTACCTGCTGATAGGGTTTTATTTCGATAAACCGTCGGCGGTGGCTGCTGCAAAAAAAGCATTTATTGTAACGCGCTTTGCCGACTTGGGTTTTCTTATCGGCATATTGATATTGTCGTTCTACGCGGGCACGCTTGATTTCCAGACGCTCATTGCAAAACTCACAACAAATACTGCCGAGTTCCATACAATTGCTGCTGCCTCGTTCATGGGTGTATCCGCGCTTACGTGGGGGCTTGTGCTGGTGTTTATAGGTGGTGCCGGCAAATCCGCTATGTTTCCGCTGCATATTTGGTTGCCAGACGCAATGGAAGGCCCCACACCGGTGTCCGCGCTTATCCATGCGGCGACGATGGTAGTAGCGGGTGTTTTCCTTGTAGCGAGGCTGTTCCCGGTATTTTCAATGTGTGCGCCGGCGCTGAACATAGTGATGTGGGTGGGTGCAAGTTCTTCATTTATAGCGGCGCTGATCGCGTGTACGCAAACTGATATTAAGCGGGTACTTGCTTATTCTACGATGTCGCAGATAGGCTATATGATGTTTTCGCTGGGTGTGGCCAGGTATGGCGGTGAGCGTGGGCTGGGCTATATGGCATCCATGTTTCACCTGTTTACGCACGCTATGTTCAAGGCTTTGTTATTCCTGGGTGCGGGTGCAGTGATACATTATGTGCATAGCAATGAGATGAAAGATATGGGCGGTCTTAGAAAACAAATGCCGGTTACACATCTTACATTTTTAATTGCCTGCCTGGCAATATCAGGAATACCGCCATTTGCAGGGTTTTTCAGTAAGGAAGAAATACTGCAGGCATCATATCACTCTAATGTGGCAGTATATGTAATAGCAATAGTTACTGCTGCTATAACCGCGTTTTATATGTTCAGACTGTATTTCAGTATTTTCTGGAATAAAGATGCGGGTCATAAAGAGGCAGAGCATGGAGGGCATGAAAGCCATCATGGTGAGGGGCCCGGCACGATGTTGATCCCGCTGGTGATACTTGGTCTGTTATCTGTGTGCGCTGGTTTCATTCCGTTCAATAAAATGGTAACGTCCGACGGTGAGGCACTCCTATCGGAGTTTCATATTACATTCTCGGTAGCGCCGGTGTTGCTGGCAATGACCGGTATTGCCATAGCCTGGTCTTTTTACAAAAAAGAGAGTACTGCCCCGCAGCGGATGGCAGATGGAATGAAGGGGTTGTACAGAAGCGCCTATCACAAGTTTTATATTGATGAACTGTACCTGTTTATTACAAAGAAGATAATTTTTCCGCTGGTGGGCAGGCCTGCGGCATGGATAGACCGGAATATTGTAGACGGGGCCATGAACCTTATGGCAACGATAACCGGGCAGGTGTCTGTTGCTATAAAGGGTGTGCAATCCGGTAAGCTACAGAATTACGCAGCTTACTTTTTTGTGGGTGTGATAGGGTTTGTGCTCATATTTATTTATTGGTGGGTAGGGTAGGTATAAAACATTTAAAGAAATAATTGTAATGATCAATTTATCCATACTATTAATAATACCGCTGGTAACAGCACTTGTAGTGCTGCTGTGCAGCAATGCAGACCAGGTGCGGTTTGTAGCATTACTGGGTGCTATCGCACAGCTTGGCTATTCGTCTGTTATTATGTGGGATTATATGAGCCAACGGGCAGGAGGTAATCATGAACAAATGCTATACCAATCACGCCATGCGTGGTTTAGCGGGCTGAATATTGAATATTATGTGGGTGTGGATGGTATATCTGTGGCAATGATCATGCTGACTGCTGTGGTGGTGTTGACGGGCATTCTTATTTCGTGGAATGTTACAAAGCTGACCAAAGAATTTTTCTTTCTTATAGTGCTGCTTAGCCTTGGGGCATACGGGTTCTTTATTTCGCTCGACCTCTTTGTAATGTTCTTCTTCCTTGAGGTGGCTGTGATACCCAAGTTTCTGCTGATAGGTATATGGGGCAGTGGTAAAAAGGAATACAGCGCTATGAAGCTGGCGCTGATGCTGATGGGGGGCTCGGCACTTGTGCTTGTAGGGTTGCTTTGTCTTTATTTCAACACCAGTGTATTAGACCCTACAGCCATACAAGGGGGTGTTGCTGCCGGAGCGCAAGGGTATCATACTTTTGACCTTCTGCGAATTTCCAGGATGCACATACCTATTGAGGCGCAGAAATTTATTTTTCCGCTTATGTTCGTTGGGTTTGGGGTCTTTACTGCCATATTCCCGTTTCATACCTGGGCGCCCGATGGGCACTCATCGGCACCCACTGCAGCGTCAATGTTTCTTGCCGGTATTTCTATGAAACTGGGCGGGTATGGTTGTCTGCGTGTGGCAGCTTACCTGATGCCTGAAGCGGCGCACCAGTATTCGTGGATGATCATACTACTGTCTACGATAGCTATTATTTACGGAGCGTTTGCCACACTGATGCAGACCGACCTGAAATATATCAACGCATATTCGTCTGTGAGCCATTGTGGTTTTGTATTATTTGGCATTGGAATGCTGACCAGGACCGCGCTCACGGGTGCGGTGATGCAGATGGTGTCGCATGGATTGATGACGGCCCTTTTCTTTGCCGCTATAGGTATGATCTATGAGCGCACACATACGCGCCAGGTGGCGCAACTTGGCGGCTTGCTGAAGACCATTCCATTTATTATTACGGTATTTGTGCTGGCAGGGCTTTGCTCACTTGGGCTGCCCGGCTTAAGTGGGTTTGTGGCCGAGATGACGGTATTTGTAGGGGCATGGCAGAACCCGGATACGTTCTATAGGGTAGCTACCGTGCTGGCGTGCGCATCGATAGTAGTGACAGCAGTCTATATACTTCGCGCTGTGGGCTCCTCAGTTATGGGGCCGATAACCAATGACGCGTTTCGCCACTTTGGGGATGCGAAATGGAATGAGAAACTGGCTTCGGTGACACTCCTGGTTTGTATACTGGCTATAGGGATAGCGCCATTCTGGTTGAATAATTTAGTGACACCGGATACACAGATCATCATGGAAAATATTGCAAGAGGGATAACCGGAAAATAAAGGCATTGAAATATGGGCACAGACTTTTTTTTAATAATGAAATCAGAGCTGATACTTACAGGTATCATCTTTGTACTGCTTATACTGAAGGTATGGGATGGGGTAAAGTCTAATACGGCATTATTAAACATCACTAATGTATTGTTATTCGGTAACCTCGTTGCGGGTTTGTTCTATAACACTGATGGCGGATTATTTAATGGTATGTTTCATGCTAATAATGTGCTGTTTCTTGAAAAGAGTATCCTTAACCTGGGTACATTTATCGTATCGTTGATCGCATTTGACTGGCTGAAAGAGAACAAACACTTGCTTGAGTTTTATATACTGCTTCTTTGTACGCTACTGGGTATGGATTTCATGATATCCAGCGGCAATTTCCTGATGTTTTATCTCGGGCTTGAGCTTTCTACGATACCGCTGGCGGCACTGTGTAATTACGATCTGCATAAGGTGAAGTCATCGGAATCTGCCGTAAAGATGATATTATCGTCGGCCTTTGCATCATGTATTCTACTGTTTGGTATATCTATGCTTTATGGCACAACCGGAACGCTGAACTTCAGTGAGATGGCTCCGTTGCTTGGTACAAGCAAGCTACAGGTGCTTGCGTTTATTTTTGCGTTTACGGGTTTTGCCTTCAAGTTGTCTGCGGTGCCTTTTCATTTATGGACGGCTGATGTGTATGAAGGCGCTCCGGTACCCGTTACCGCTTATCTTTCAGTTATCTCAAAGGGATCAATTGTCTTTATCTTTATATCCGCATTGTTCCAGGTATTCCATAATTACGACACTACCTGGTATCATATGCTGGTGCTTACAATATTGCTCACCATCACTATAGGCAATCTTTTTGCGATACGACAGGACAATATCAAGCGCTTCCTTGCTTTTTCGTCTATAGCCCAGGTGGGTTATATATTGTTGGGCATATCATCCGGCACAGCTATGGGTGCCACATCAGCTATATTCTTCCTGGTCGTATATACGTTCTCTAACCTTGGGGCGTTCGGAGTTATTTCGTTAGTAGCTGCAAAAACCGGTAAGGAAAATATCAGTGATTATAACGGATTCTACGCCAACAATAAATCATTGTCATGGGTGATGGCTATTTGCCTGTTCTCACTTGGAGGCATTCCGCCGACTGCAGGCTTTTTTGGTAAGATGTTCCTGGTGACAGCTGGTGCCGCTAAAGGTAATTACTGGCTGATCTCTATTGCAGCGTTGAATATGGTAGTTTCTCTTTTTTACTATCTGCGGGTGGTAAAGGCTATTTTTATTGATGCTAACGAAAAGCCGATCGAAAAGCTTACCGGCAGCATGTCTATGCGGATAGCACTGGCTATATGCTTTTTAGGTGTTATAGTGTCGGGCTTTGCCAGCGGGCTTTTTGATCATATCGGGACGATAACAAAATAATTCAATGACTAATGGCGCTCAATCCGAATCATACATTTGAAGATCTTGGCGAGGTAAAATGCGCTATTGTAGAGAAGAACTGCACGCCCGAGCGTGTGGCATTCATAAAGAAACTGCTGGAGCATAACGGCTATGAAGTAGTGGTGGTAAAGAGTCCGCCGCCCAAGACGGCAGCAAAGCCTGCGCCGAAGCCTGCGCCACCGGCTGAGGGTACTGCCCCGGAAGCTGCTGCGCCGCCCCAACCCGCCGAGCCGCCACCACCACCCGATACATATACGGTAGGTGTTAGCGACCTGACATTCAGCCCGATAAATGCCGTATTCAACCGTGAACTGAAGACGGAATCAGGGGCTGTTGTTACATCGGCGTACTGGAAACAGCAGGAAGCCACGCCCAAGGTGGATGAATGGTACTGGCAGAAATAAATTTACCCAATGGGTTTTTCAGATAAATTCAAACAATGGCCTTTTGACAAAAAAAGGCTGGAAGCATTCAGCGATGGCGTTTTTGCCATTGTGATGACCTTACTGGTACTGGAGCTGAAACTGCCGCCGATAAAGGATGCTAAAGATATGCACCAGGTGCTCGATGCATTTATAGAAGTAAAGTCGGTATTTTTTAGCTGGGCCGTTAGTTTTTTCTTCGTGGCGCTGATATGGATGCATCATCACCAGATACTGAGAATGTCTAATGGGGCAGACTATGGAACGATGTGGGTAAACACGTTCCTGCTGTTCCTCATCTGCCTGCTTCCGTTTCCGACAAAAATAATGGGTGAGTATCCCATGTCTACACCCATCGTAATGATATGGGGATTACTGTTTTCCGCAACGACATTTGTGCTGACATGGTTTTATTACTACAATGTAAAAAATTATCTAAGCCCCAATTATAACAAGGATACGGCGATGAAGAATGTACGTTTTTCGATATTAGGAGGTCCTACGATCTATATTGTTGCAGCGCTGTGCGCACTTTTTTCGGTGTATGTGTCTTATGTTATCTACGCATTGGTGCCGCTATTATATATTTTGCCACTGGATAAAGAAGTGAACCAGGTAAAATAGTAAAGGGCGTTATCCAACTTTCAGCCATTCTCCGGCCACTTCGTTATACTGCTTTATAACCTTTGCCGGATTACCGGCAGCTATGGAAAAAGCAGGGATGTCTTTAGTAACTACAGATCCGGCCGCAATAACCACATGTTTGCCGATAGATACCCCCGAAGTGATAACAGCATTAGCCGCTATCCAGCAATCGTCACCAATAGTGATAGCCGACGTTGTAACTGTTTGTTCGCGTATCGGGAGGGTAACATCGCGGTATTCGTGATCAAGACCGCTTATTACCACGTTTTGGGCCAGGATAACATTATTACCAATGGTAACAGGGCCTATTACAACATTTCCCATGCCTATAAGTGTATTGTCGCCTATAATAAGGTCGCCAACGCCATTATTGATGGTACAAAAGTCTTCAATAACTGATCGCTTGCCTAATATGAACTTATTGAAAGGAACAACATCTATCCGAGATCGTTCGCGTATTTTAGACCCCTTGCCCCTGGAATGAACGAAAGGGTTAACAAAAACCTTTACCCATTCACGCGGGCGGGCTTCGTTTTTAGGGATAAGCATACGGTGAACGAGTTTCTTTATTTTAGGATTAGTCTTAATAAAACCCGATACCGACATAGACATTGCGTTAGGTGTAGCTTGTAAGTGCAGTAAAAATAATACTATTTTTCTTTATGGGGGCAATGGGTGCGAGGTAGCCGGATTATAAACAGTGAATTTCATATTTGCAAGTATAGGATAGGTGCATCCTTAACATAGCTTTATAAAATTATTTTTGTAAAATTTTGAAAATGAATGTTTTAACACCAGTGTGGATAACTTTGTTAGTAACCTGAGAGATATAAAGATTAATTTTAGAGAGTTCATATCCTATTATTTGCATAGTGGGTCAAATTTTATTATTTAATTTTATAATGTTATAAAATTTCGGATGATTTTGCGCTACATATTCCTTGCTTTGTTTTTGATCTGTTTTAATCTTACGAGGGGGCAGGAATCTATGATGCCTGATGTTTCGTATTCATATCTTGAAAAATTAGTTGCAGCTGCGAAAGCTAATTATCCGAAAATGAAAGCATATGATCATTCGGTGAAAATAGCCAGGATGAATGTGCAAAGAGCGAACCTGGACTGGTGGAATATATTGTCGTTCATATACCTGTACAACCCAAGCGGTACAAACAATAACACCAGCGCAAACTCAAGCATACTGAGTGGTTTCCAGGCCGGGTTTTCGTTGAGTATAGGGTCTATACTGCAAAAACCGGGGCTGGTAAAGGCCGCCAAAGAAGAACTGAAAATAGCACAGCTGAGCCAGGAGGAGTATACCCTGAGCATAGAAGCAATGGTACAACAACGCTACTTTCTTTATATACAACAACTGACACTTCTAAACTGGAAGACGAAAGATATACAGAAACTGGAAAGCACAGAAAAAGATGTGAAGTACAAATTTGAAAAAGGGGAAGAGACCTTTGAGAATTATAATAAAGCCCTTACTGCCTATTCTACCGGAATACAGGCGAAAATACAGGCTGAGGGTGCGTATTTAATAGCTAAAAGTAACCTTGAAGAGCTAATAGGTGTAAAACTTGAAACCATCCAATAATGATATTTTCGAAATTCATTAAGTTACTTAAGAAGCATAAATACGGATTGATAGTGCTGCCCATACTTGCTATGGCGATCACGTTCTTTCTTGCCCGGAAGAAGCCGAATGTATACTCATCACAGTCACGGCTATCAGCAGGACTTACCGCAGGAAGCGGGTCGCAGTTGGCGCAACAGTTGCTGAGTGGTGAAGGTGTTACTCCGGAATCAAGGATCAATCAGACATTCAGCAATGTAACACAGATCATGCAGCTTAAGATCGTGTTTGACCAGGTATCTTATCAACTGATACTACATGACCTTACAGATAAAGTGCCATTCAGGCCGCACAGTAATTTGTTTAACGATCTGAATGAGAACGCACGCCTGCATGCTAAGGAAGTATATTCAAGAATGTATGACCTGAAGCAATCGCTGGACCTGTCTGACGGAGACCAGTACGGGCTGAACGAGTTACTGAAGTCTATGCGGTATGACTACGAATCACTAAAAGACAAGCTAAGGGTGTACCGTGTGGAGAGCAGCGATTTTATTGATGTGTACTATGAGTCTGACAACCCGGTGCTATCGGCATTTGTGGTTAATACGTTGTGCAAAGAGTTCATAGCATATTATTCCGCATTGACACAGCAGAATAAAGTGAAGGCAGTGGAATTTCTGAGGAACATGATGTTGAGCAAGAAAGACTCGCTAAATGCCAAGATGGACGCGCTGAAGAATTATAAAATACAGAATAAAGTATTGAACATCAGCGACCAGACGAAAACCCTGTACGCGCAGATAGGTGATTTTGAGACGAGGTTGCAACTAGCGGAAAAAGAGGTTGAATCGAATCAGGGGGCTATAGACGCTATAGACGCGAAATTCAATTCGCAGGAAAAACAATATGTGGAAGGCAGGCTGGCCCTTGTGAACCAGGAGATAGTAGCAACGCAGCAACAACTGAATGCGCTCAACGATGAGTATATAAAAAGTAATTTTTCGCCGGCAGTAAAGGCGCGCATTGACGGACTGAAGGAAGTGCTGGCACAGAAGATCAATCAATCTACCGATAAATACATAGTAAACCCGTTGCATACAAAAGAGAGCCTGATAGCACAGAAGTTAAAGATGGAGATGGACCTGCAACTGGCAAAAAACAGTATACGCTCGTATAAAAACGCGATAGCAAACCTTAACTACAAGCTGCAATCGCTGGCGCCCAGCGAAGCCGCTATACAGTCGTTTGAAGACGATATTACCGTGGTGAGCAAGGAATACCTGGAATTGCTGAACCGCTATAACCAGAGCGCTATGCAGCTAACATCGGTAGTGCCTATAAAGGTGATAGAGCCGGCACTACCCGGAACAAAACAGCCATCCAAGAAGATAATACTGGTAGCGCTGAGCGGCGTGGTAAGCCTGATGGTATACCTGCTTGTATTATTCGTGCTGTTTTACCTCGATGATTCTATTACCGGGCCAAACGACCTGCTGGAGAAAACGGATACCCGGGTGCTGGGCGCGCTGCCGCTGATAAAAACTTCGTTCCTGGATATCCAAAAATTGTGGAGTATAGATACGCCGGCTACAATAAACGGTGAGATGAAAAAGCTGATAGGCAGTGTGTCATCTGATATAAAGGCAATTGCCGGCAGCACACCCGTGAGCCCTGTAAATACAGAGTTCAAGAAGATGATCAGGTCTACACGGTTCGAGATCAATATGGCGCTGAGCGGGGCCAGGAACCTTGTGATCACGAGCCTGGAGGAGGGCGAAGGGAAAACTCTTGTTTGCCTGAGCATGGTGAGCGCTTTCCAGATGATGAGTAAGAAAGTGCTGCTGATAGACGGTAACTTCCTAAACCCGGGAATTACCACAATGACGCAGCCTAATTATTTTATTGAGGATTACCTGATGGGCAGAATATCGCTGGACCAGGTATCCGCAGAGGGGAATGTGAACGTATTAGGTAACAGGGGGATGGATATTTCGCTGTTTGAAATAAATAGTGAGGCAGAAATAGAGCAGAAAATACTGGAGCTTAAAGACTTTTACGATATCGTATTTATCGAGGCTTCGGCATTATCTACATTAAACCAGTCGAAAGAATGGATAGTGGCAGGTGACAGGGTATTGTGCGTATACGAAGCGAATACCAGTATTACGCACGATATGAAAGAGCAAATACTGTATCTGAAGTCAATGGAAGGAAAATTCATCGGCTGGATATTGAATAAGATGACTAAATAATGCCGCGGAGCTCGTACGGTAGAAACGGATCACAGATATGATTGCAGCAATTCTAAAATACGCCTGGATATTTCTGCAAATCGTGATCGGTTATAATCTTGTGTTGCCTGTTTTCTTTTACCTGCTGTATATTGTATTTCGTAAGCGTGGCCCAATGCAGGCGCGTGGTGCAAAGAAGGAAAGGGATTACGCTATCATAGTAACCGCATACGAACAGACGGATTTTCTAAGCCAGGTAGTGGATTCAATTCTGAAATTGAACTACAGTAATTATCTTGTATATATAGTAGCCGACAAATGCGATGTATCCGGTTTGAAATTTGAAGACGAAAGAGTGATAGTATTGCGGCCACCCGAGACGTTGGGCAGCAATACCAGGTCGCACTTCTATGCTATTCGTAATTTTAAGCGCCAGCATGAAATACTGACTATAATTGACTCTGACAATCTTGTGGACAGTGCCTACCTTACGGAGCTTGATAGCTATTTTGATGCCGGATATTCGGCAGTGCAGGGAATAAGAATGGCCAAGAACCTGGATACTATGTATGCCTGCCTTGATGCAGCCCGGGATATTTACTACCATTTTTATGATGGTGAGTTATTATTTGGAATAGGTTCATCGGCCACGCTGGCGGGGTCGGGGATGGCATTCACAACAAAGCTATACAGGGAGTGTCTGGAGCACCAGGATATAACAGGGGCAGGATTTGATAAGGTGCTGCAAAAGGAAATTGTGTCAAGAGGGTATAGGATCGCGTTCGCAAAAAAAGCCGTCGTTTATGACGAAAAGACAGCGGCATCGGACCAATTAGTGAAACAAAGGGCCCGATGGATCAATACATGGTTCCGTTATTTCAAATTTGGGTTCTCGATGGTGGCAAAAGGCGTGGCGAAGGTAGATATCAATCGTATAGTATTTGGGGTAGTGCTGCTGCGACCACCGCTCTTTATTTTTTTAATTTTGTCAGTATTGTTTGCTGTGGCGAATATATGGATAAGTATACCGGCCATGATATTGTGGCTTTGCGGGTTTGGCTGTTTTGTGCTTGGCTTTATGATCGCATTGATTTATGGGAATACGGATAAGACCATTTACAGGTCGCTATGGGGCATACCTAAGTTTGTGTTTTACCAGGTACTGTCTCTTTTAAAAGTGGGCAGGGCAAATAAACTATCTGTGGCTACAAAGCACAATTATGCAAAAACGAATGAACCAACTGACCAAAAACAATGAGGAGGAAAGATACACCGGAAGAAATTGCTAAAAGGAAGCGCATCGAGGAAGTGACGAGAACTGTTGCGCTGGTGGTGGCATTCATTAGTGTGTTCATATTTTTTATAAAGTTGCTTTTTTTATAAATGAAGAAGGACCTCATAATACCAATAATCCCAGAAAGAAGGCCGACTACGCGGAGCGAGCTTAGGAAGTTTTTTCTTCTTGATAAGTTGGGGAGCGTGCTTGGGTTTCTTCTGCTCTTTGTGGTGATTGCTGCTATCAGCAGTGGTATTGCCTTTTATGGTGTGAAATTTGGTATTGCGATTATGGTGGCGTTTATAGGCGTACCAATGGTGTATACGATAATAGCTTTTCCGCGTGTGGGCATTTTTGCTTTCCTCATCCTTGGCTATATGATCATGTGGTTTTTGCGGCTGGGGGTCAATTTCCCGTTGGGGACAGTAATGGACGGTTTGCAGGCATTGTTTGTGCTGAGTATATTCATCAACCAAAAAAAGAAAAAGGACTGGTCAGTGTTTAAGGGCCCTGTGACGGTAATGATACTGACATGGATGGCATACAATTTTGTCGAAATAGCAAATCCGTCGGCAGAGTCGAGGCTGGCGTGGCTGTATACGGTACGTACAGTAGCTATAGTTATGTTCTCGTACTTTATATTCCTGTACTATATAACCACCAAGAAGTACATGAGGATGATATTGAAGCTTTGGTTGGCAATGGCGCTATTTGCAGCATTGTATGCTTATAAGCAGGAGCACTTTGGTTTCTTTTCTTTTGAAAATGACTTTCTGCACTCGGATCCGGCTATTGAATTCTTACTGTTTATAGGTGGAGTGTGGCGGAAGTTCTCAATATTCTCAGACCCTGTTGCTTATGCCTATAACATGGTAATGGCCATACTGCTGTGCGTGGGACTGCTAACAAGTACCCTGTCGAAAGTGAAGAAGATAATACTTGGCTGTATGATCGTTTTCTTTCTGATGGTAATGCTTTATTCGGGTACGAGGGGTGCTTATGTATTGATACCGGCGGCAATGTTCTTTTTGGCCATTCTCAAGTACAGTAAGAAAGCGCTATTGCTGATGGCTATACTTGGGGCATTTACCGCTGTACTGATATTCATTCCTACATCTAACCAAACATTATACAGGTTCCAGTCGGCCTTTAAACCATCGGCAGATGCATCATTCAATGTGCGGGCCATCAACCAGAAAAGAATACAACCATATATTTTGTCGCATCCGCTGGGTGGCGGGCTGGGAGCCACGGGTGTATGGGGGCAACGATTTGCGCCTAACTCCTACCTGGCGAATTTTCCGCCTGATAGCGGTTACGTGCGTGTAGCTGTAGAGATGGGATGGGTGGGCCTGCTGATATTCTGCGTACTAATGTTCACAATTCTTCGAACCGGGATCAACAATTATTACAGTATCAGGGATCCGGAACTGAAGGCGTATTGCCTGGCATGTGTGCTGATCATCTTTGCAATGAATATAGGCAATTATCCGCAAGAGGCTTTGGTGCAGTATCCGTCTAATGTTCTTTTTTATCTTGTTATTGCCCTTATGAATGTAACCAAGCGCATTGATGACCAACAAAACGCTCTGCAGCATGTACAGTGACGGAAAAATTACAGGCAGGGATATCGTGATAGTGGGGCAGCAGCCATGGGATGAGGGTATAGGCAGTAACTGCCGCAATATAGCCATCGAGTTCAGTAAACATAACCGGGTGCTTTATGTGAACGGCCCGCTAAACAGGATAACGCTGCTGAAAAGCAAGGCCGAAACAAGGGTGCAAAAGCGACTGGCAGTGATCAAGGGTAAAGAAAAGGGCCTGGTGCCGGTTTTGCCGAATCTGTGGAATCTTTATCCGGATTGTATCACTGAATCTATTAACAAGATAAAATTACTGCCATTATATACATTTCTAAATAAGCGAAATAACAGGTTGTTTGCCGGATCGATCAATAGAGCGATACAGGAACTTGGGTTTAAGGACATCATCTTATTTAATGACAATGATATTTTCGGATCGTTTTATTTGAAGGAGTTCCTGCTACCCGCGGTGAGCATCTACTATTCCCGGGATTTTATGATAGCAGACGGGTATTGGAAGTACCATGGAACCCGGCTTGAACCATTGCTGATAGCCAAGAGTGATCTTTGCATTGCAAACTCGTCATACCTTGCCAACTATTGCCGGCAATACAACCCGCGTGCATATGATGTAGGGCAGGGGTGTGAATTGGATATATTCATGCATGCCGCAGATACGGTTAAACCCACAGATATAGCAACAATATCCGGTCCTATAATTGGATATGTGGGGGTATTACAGACCAATCGCCTGGATATTGAACTGCTTGTATATATTGCTGAGCACCTGGATGCAATGAGCCTTGTGCTGGTGGGCCCTGAAGATGATGCATTCAGGAACAGCAGGCTTCATGGTATGAGGAATGTTCATTTCCTTGGGCCAAAACCACCGGATATTTTGCCGGCATATATCAATGTGTTTGACGTTTGCATCAACCCGCAGTTGGTAAATCAGGTGACAATAGGAAACTATCCGAGGAAGATAGATGAGTACCTGGCTACCGGCAAGCCGGTTGTGGCAACAGCCACTGAGGCTATGAGCTTTTTCTCTAAGTATACTTATCTGGCTAAAACCAAGGAGGATTATGTGCAGCTCATAAATAAAGCACTGATGGAAGATAACGAAGACCTGCGCGCGCAGAGAAGCCGGTTTGCATCGTCACATACCTGGGAAAATAGTGTGAAAGCAATGTACAAAGCTATCAATGAAGTAATGGGTGGTTAGGGTGGTTCTTACCATATTTCATGCCCCGGACTGCCGATTGGCAGGAACTATTTCGCTTTCGTTTTAAAGTAATTGTAGTTGAACTTCAAATGGCGGAACATATGCCTGGCGAAGGTGATTACAGGATTGCCGCTTTCCCTCCAATAGTTGCGTTTGAAAGTGCTGGGTTCGGTGCTTGAGTTAACCTGGTCGAGGAGGCTTTTATGTTCGTCAAAAAATAATGCTTTCCCTTTGTTTTTGATGAATGACATCATCATACCGTATTCTGACTTTTCTACATTGACGCCTTCGGGATAACGGCCGAATTTTTTCAGAAAATCTGAGCGCCTTAAGTGAGGGTGATCGCTGTAGAGGTAGAATTTTTTATACCCGGGATACCATATCCTGAAGCGCATTTCAGAAAAGCCATCTTTCACGGGTGTAAGGTATGGGTATTTGAAGTAGGCGTAAAAACGGACCATGTCAAGATCGGGACGCTCATTCATGAACTTTACCGCTTCCATAAGTTTGGGAGGAAAAGTTTCAAGGGGAACAAAGTCTTCCTGAACGTACAGTGTATAAGGGGTGGTGATCGCATCCTGGCCTTTGTTGATATTATTGCCGAGGCCACTATTCTTTGGGGCTGTAATCAGCCTGAATGAGTATGAACTATGAAGTTCCTTTATTCTATTCACGTGCTCTGCCTTACTGCCATCGTCAGAAACTACAATATCATCGAAATGGCAGCCAAGATCGCGGAAATTGGCCAGCAAACGCTCAAGTGAGCTGCTCCTGTTGTATACGGTGACCAGCAATGTAACACCGGGGAAATGAAAAGGACCATTCATACACTAAAAATAAGATTTTTATTAATGGTCGAACCTCATAAATTTGAGTTGCCAGAGGCACTTTAACCATTTGTACCTGAGATAAAAAAAACGAAGGAATAACAATGCCTGGCTATTGCTCTGTCGCCAGTTAGCTCTCCCGAACGAGCTTGGTTCATCTGGTGAGTTTCTGTGGTCGAACAATGTAAGATGTTGCTCATAAAAAAGGCCTTTTCCTTTTTTCTGCATATAGGATATAGACATATTGTGCTCTGCCTTGTCGCCAACAATATCTTCCTGGTACCTGCCGAATTTTTGCAAAAAACTACTGCGGCGCAGATGGGGATTGTCGGAATACATGAAGAAACTGAGGTGGTTGAAATTCCAGGGGCTAAATACAGTCTCAGAAAAGCCTTTTGCAAAAGGTTTCAAAGTGGGATAACGATAAAAAGACCAAAAACGGATATAATCGAAAGCCTGATGTTCGTTCATGATCTGAAGGGCGTCGAGCAAATGCGGCTGGCATCCCGGCAATGGTACGAAGTCTTCCTGCACGTAAAGTGTGTAAGGTGTTTTTACTGCATCCTGACCTTTATTAAGGTTTGCCGCAAATCCCCGGTTTACGGGGGCCTCGATGAGCCGAAAACCGTAATGTGGCTGTAATGCCCTGACTTTTTCCAAATGCAGTGGTTTGCTGGCATCGTCTGAAACCACGATGTCATCAAAAGTACACCCAAGCTGTATGAAGGCATCAAGCAGTCGTTGCAGCGATCCGCTCCTGTTGTAATGGGTGATCAGCAATGTAACTCCGGGTAAGTGATATTTAGTCTCCGTCATTAGGCAAATACGCTTTTAGAAGCGCCTGAATTTTATATCTAAAGTACACTTTATCCACTTATATTTCAGGTATAGGAAACGCAAAACGATAGTATGTAAATTTCTTTTTTGCCGCCACGTGATGAGCGGGCGCATGGTGCTAGGCTCATCCGGTGAGTTCTCGTGCGAGAAAAGTGAATGGAATTCGTTATAAAACAATCCTTTGCCTCTATTGGCGGTAAATGAAACGGCCATTTTATAATCTATTATGTCGCCTTTGAGTCCTTCACGGTATCGTCCGAATTTTTCAAAAAAATTGTTTCGGCGTAGATGTGGGGTGTCGCTGTATTGATAAAATTTCAGATGACTTGTATCCCAGAAGCTATAGATCATCTCTGAGTAGCCATTTGCATATGGCTTTAGATGTGGGTATGGTGTATACAGGGCCCAGAAGCGGATGTAGTCAATGTCCTGATGTTCATTCATCAGGGTTACAGCATCAGTAAAACAGGCGGGAAAGTCGGGCAAAGGCACAAAATCTTCCTGCACATAAATCGTGTACGGTGTAGTGATGACATCCTGGCCTTTATTCATACTGTGTCCATGCCCTCTGTTTACAGGCGTAGTGACCAGTCTGAAATTATAAGTGCTTTGCATTTCCCTGATCTTCTCAAGATGTTCAGGCCGGCTGGCATCGTCAGAAACAACAATATCTTCGAAGCTGCAATTTAATTTTCTGAATGCAGATAATAGTCTTTCCAGAGATGCACTCCTATTATAGTGTGTAATGAGTAGTGTAATGCCGGGAAATGAATAAAGCATGTGCTAAAGAACGTTTTGGTTTTTGCGTTTATTCAAAGGTTTTGACCAGGAGTGAAAGTGATACGCAAAAGTAGGAATAATATATATTGCTGCATATCAATGACAAATAAATTATTTTACAAAACCGGCCATGAGAATGATAATAAATGTGATGCATGATATTGATTTTTATGCTTACTTAAGTAGCTTAGCGTTTTATGAGCCATGTTTCTGTAATTACGGTCAATTTCAATCACCACTCAGTAACAGAAGCGCTATTGGCATCCCTGTTTAACGTGAATAATTACCGGGATATTGAAATAATAGTTGTGGATAACGGAAGTGATGATAACCCGGTTCCCGGCTGGGTAGCCAGGTATCCGTTGGTTAAATTCATTCACTCGGACGAAAATCTGGGTTTTGCCGGGGGTAACAACCTGGGGATAAAGGAAGCCAGCGGCAGATACCTGTTTTTTATTAATAATGATACGGAAGTGACAGGCTCAACTATCGGGCAACTATCGGGTACGCTGGACAGGCATCCGGAGATAGGTATGGTGTCTCCGAAAATAAAATATTTTGATCAGCCTGACGTGCTGCAGTATGCGGGGTTCAGCAAGATGAATTACTATACAGCAAGGACCAGTTGTATTGGGCAGGGTGAAGTGGACAGAGGGCAATACGATAACCTGACAGGCGAAACGGGTTATATACATGGTGCCGCTATGATGGTACGCAGGGAAGCGATAGACAAGGCAGGTATGATGCCTGAGAATTATTTCCTGTATTATGAAGAGATGGACTGGTGTGAGCAAATAAGAAGGGCAGGGTATAAGATTTGGGTAGACATGCAGGCAGAGATTTATCACAAAGAATCTGTTTCGGTGGGTAATGATAGCCCGCTCAAAGAGTATTTTATGAACAGGAACAGGATATTGTTTATCAGGAGGAACTGTGGCGTGGGGACTAAAGCGATATTCTGGTCCTATTTTTTGCTGATAGTGACACCACGCAATATGCTCACCTATGTCCTAAAGAGGCAATGGCGATTTGCAGGTGTGCTGCTGAAGGCCATCGGGTGGAATATCGCCAATGCAACCAACAGTAGAAACCTGGGCTATCCCTTAAAAATAAAAAAATGACAGCAGTATTCTGGATAAGCATTTTTGTTGTGTTTTATACCTTTTTTGGGTATGGGATGCTGCTTTACCTGCTGGTGAAATTGCGCGGTGTATTAAAAGGCAAAAGGAAAATACCTGACAATGGTGGGCTTTGGCCTACCGTAACACTAATAGTGGCTGCGTATAATGAGGAAGATTTTATTGTTGAAAAGATAAAGAATACATTAGAGCTGAGATATCCTGAACATAAGGTGTCTTTCATTTTTGTTACTGACGGATCAAACGACAGTACCCCGGAAATAGTAGCCAGGTATCCGCAGGTGAAGCTGATGCACACGCCACAGCGCAGTGGTAAAATAGCCGCTGTACATAGGGCCATGCAGGAAGTGGATACGGAAATCACGGTATTTACAGATGCCAATACCTATCTGCACAAGGACGCGCTGCTGAATATCTGCAGGCATTATGCCGATGCTACTGTAGGCGCTGTGTCTGGCGAAAAGAGAGTGCATGTAGCAGATGCAGACGATGCCACAGCCGGTGAGGGGTTTTACTGGAAGTATGAGTCTAAACTGAAGGAATGGGATTCAGAGCTATATTCTGTGGTGGGTGCCGCCGGGGAGTTGTTCAGCATTCGTACCGCGCTATACGAACCTGTAGCGCCGGATACAATACTCGATGACTTTATGATCTCATTGCTCATAGCGCAGCGCGGGTATCGTATTGTGTATGAGCCGAAGGCTTATGCTACAGAGGGTGGCTCTGAGAACGTGACCGAAGAGTTGAAACGAAAAATACGAATAGCGGCCGGAGGGATACAGTCCATACTTCGGCTAAAGAAGTTGGCGAACCCCTTTCACAATTTTGTGCTGTGGTTCCAGTATGTTAGTCATCGTGTATTGCGATGGACAATTACTCCATTTTTGATGATTGTAGCACTGATCATTAACGGGATCATTGTCTACGGTCGGGGTGGTAAAATATATGACGTAGTGCTGACTTGCCAGCTTGTTTTTTACACCCTGGCGGTGCTGGGATGGCTGCTGGATCGGATGAAGATTAAAGTAAAGGCGCTGTACATACCGTACTATTTTTGTATGATGAATTACGCAGTACTGGCCGGAATGATGCGCTACATAAGAGGGAGCCAAAGCGCGGTATGGGAAAAGGTAAAAAGGAAATAACCTTGTGACGCAAAAAACTGAGTGATGTTCGTAATAAAATTCAACAAGTGGGAGGTTGAATAGCTTATTGGGTTCGCATCTGGTAATCGTTTGTGCCACGGTGGTTTCCGCACCAGGACAGGCATACGGTAAGCGTAGTGACAAATAGGAAGATACCTATGCCTATCAAAACATAATTCCTGTCTTCTTTCATATAATGGTGGCGGTCGGCAGAACCGGCAGTGCCAAATTAATAAAATAATTTTGAATTTTTAATGCATTGAGTGCCGCGGGTACCTAACATCAGAGATCTTTACGGATCACAACCTCTTTTGATGGGAAAAGAATTCGTCTTGCCCTCATAAAGAGCGCTTTCCATAGGCCGCCGTCTGCTTCTATGCGTCTGTCGGCTGTCCATACCATTGCTCTTGGGTTGGTCACACAATACAGTTTACCAAAGCCCTTGTTCCGGAGTTTTACTGCCAGCCAGCCATCTTCATTGGCCCCGGCGGGGTGGTCGAACCCATTAACTTCAACACCCTGAGACCTCCTGAAGCCTGAGTTGAAACCATAAACATTGACCGCTTCCTCGCGAAAAGTTTTGTTGACCCACCTTATTGTGTCTGCCATTTCTTCATAAAAGAAATAACTCACGCGCGAAGTATTGCCGGTGGGGATGAACCCAAACCTGCCGTACGTAATGGCAACATTTTCCCCTTTTGCAAGCGGTGCAACCATTTCTTCTATCCAGTCAGCAGGGTAAATAGAGTCAGCGTCGGCGTTCAATACAAATTTGCCCCTGGCTGCGGAAAGGCCGGCATTACGGGCCGCGGTGATCCCTTGTTTTGTTTCTGGGATGCAACTGATACCGGTAGCTTTTACGAGGTTTTCGGTATTGTCAGCAGAATTATTATTGACTACTATTATCTCAACAGGGCGCTTAGTGGTATTGGCACTTAGCGAAAGAAGCGTGCGGAGTATATTCTTTTCTTCGTTGTACGCAGGTATTACAACAGATACTTCAGGGTTTGCGCTTTGTATTTTCTGATACTGCCGGTGAATGAGTGCAATGTTTTGTTCATTCGAGTCATATCCGGCTACCCATAGTTTTTGAATATATGATGGTATGGTTATGGGTCTCATGTATCCGGTTTGAAGCGTTTTGTATGCTATACGTTTTCTTTCTGGAACAGCGCTGGAATAGTTTTTAATATCAGCCCGAGGTCTTTAGCAAAACTGTGATTTTCGGCATATGCGTTGTCCAGCAAGAGTCGCTCCTCCTCAGACATCTCACCCTTACCCCTCTTTTCTACCTGCCACAGGCCCGTGATGCCGGATGGTGCGCGGAAGCGAAGTGCGTATTTATCGGTTGTGAGTTTTTCCGCTTCGTACAGTGGCAGCGGGCGGTTACCAACAATACTCATGTCGCCAATAAGTACATTCCATAATTGTGGCAGCTCGTCTATGCTTGTATTGCGCAGAAAACGTCCGAGTTTTGTAATGCGGGGGTCGTTCTTCAGCTTTATGAATGCAGAGCCGCTAAGTGCCTTGCGGTGATTGATATAGTTTTTTTCACACCAAACGTTTTTATCGGAATAGAGCACTCTTTGACAAACAGTACCGTTTTTTATACAGTCATCGCATAATATGCTGCTATTGAGCCAATCGGTGAGGTTTTCTTTACTTCCGTACTGGTTCAGGTGAACGAGGTCTTTCAATCTTTTATCAGCGTTCACATACATGGTGCGTAGCTTATAGAATCTAAATATCCGGTAGCCTGTGCCCACGCGTAGTGAATAATAGAATACCGGCCCCTTAGATTCTGCTTTCATGAACAGTATAATGAGCAACAGAATAGGTGACAGCATTAATATGGCCAGCCCAGAAAAAATAACATCGAAGATTCTTTTTTCAATAGGCAATTTGTATGTGTCTATTTTTTCAGGGCGTACTTTTCCCTTCATGGAGGGCCAGTATTTTACAAGGAAGTTTACCCTTGTACTTATTTCATCTTTTTTGACAGGAAATTTAAAAAGGTCGGCGACACCGGCCCTTATGCATAGTTTATTAAGATTGTCGCTGACATTCCGCGATATAAGAAAAAACGGGGCATCGGGGAATTTACTGTTTTGAAGTGTCTCCAGCAGGAAGATACCGTCAGGGCCGATAACCTCGCTTTGTGATATGATGGCAGACACAGGGAGGTTGTTTTTAGCCCACTGCAGCGAGAGGTCAACACCATTACTAAACTTAACTAATTGTAAACCACCAAAATCACAAGCACACAAGACCTCATAAGTTGAGTCATCAACATTAATAAGCGCAATCATTCCTTTTTCATCCGACGCCGTAGAACCGTTATTCATCAACGAATATTAGTTAAGGAAAAAATTTCCAGTTCTTCTGAGAATAGCCTTCATTCTCGCTTCCAGTTCCCTGGGGTTAAAAGGTTTTACCACGTAGTCGTCGGCCCCGGCATCGAGACATTTGATACGTGTTTCCGTGCTTTCGTCACCAGATAGAACCAATACAGGTATGGCCTTGAAAAACCCACTTGTCTTCAATTGCTCTATCAATTCAAGCCCACCCATTTCAGGGGTATTAAGATCTGAAATAATGATGTCTGGCAAATTACCTTCCCTGAGATATGACAATGCATCAAGGCCATTTGCAAACAGGGTGACACTAAAATTTTTGTCAAGAGAGTATTTAATGATCAGTTGAATGCTCTGATCATCTTCTACTACTAAAACCTTAGGCAAGTTAGTAATTGTCGAATTCATTTTTTGTTATAATTGTTGTCAGCCAATCTGTGCCGAAAAACAACACAATCTACAACATTGTGTTGTGACCTCAATGTGCAGCGCCTATGTTACATAAAAATAATCTCTTTCACATTTTGCATAAAAATATATAATTATTTTTATCAGGCTTTAAATGTTTTCTGTACCAACGCTTTCATTTCGGTATATCCGGTAGACAAAATGCCCGGTATGCTGTAATTGAGATGTTTTTGCAACTGGTAATTGCCAAAAATCAATGCAGTAAGATGTACAATGAGTATTGAAAAAACAATACCATATACGTTATTAAAGAACGCCAGTCCGGCAAAATCACCTGCTATTTTTAAAGCAACCATTATAATCACCTTATAAAAGTTGATTTTTGTCATATGGATAATATCCAATGTTATTCCATTTAATCGCTCTATAGGGTAAATTATGGATATGAACATGGCAAGTTTGTATACGTTGGCTGCCTCGGTATTAATATAATCTGGCCCACCGAGCAAACCTATGGCCACGTCCCCCAATAAAAATGCCGCGACAGCCATTGGAATGAAAACTATGGTGAGCATGCCTGAATACTTCTTAAAGATGTGAGTCACCATTGGCAGATTATCGGAATTGTAGGCAATAGCCATAGAAGACATGCCTGTAACGGCGAAGCTGCGTAAAGGCATCTCTATGAGTGCCATGAGCCGCATAGACAGGTTATATATTGCAACGGAGGCTGGGCCAAGCATAAAGTTAATGATCCAGGTGTCCGCATTGCCCAGCAGTATTGAACCGCTGGTAGTGCCGAGTGTGAATTTGCCATAGTGTACCAACTCCCAAATACACTCCTTGGTACGGTGGACAAGTGTGCGTATACCGGCAAGATTGAACAAAATGCCCACCAGGCTGGTAACAAAATTGGTGAGGAAGTTAAAGAGAAATGCATTTTCAAGGGTCATCTTATCCATCAGAACAAGTGCGGTGAAAGATATGACAGAGCATCCGCTATTTAAGATCCTGAACCATAATAGAGTATTATATCGCTCATCGGCCTGTAACCTCCATGATATAACGTCTGAGGGCAAGGTGGCAATAAAAGTGATACCCACCCACCTGATACAAAGTGCAAGTTCGTCGTTATGCTCATGAGGTATAAATGCCATCAGGCTAAGGTTTACCGCTACAACGATACCTGTAAGTAATATGGCAAGAAACCATACTGAACCCAGTACTGTCCGGGCGCGTTCAGGGTCTGTGCCTGCATAGAATTTAACGGTGGCTGTAGACAAAAATCCATACCTGCCTGCCTCACAAAACGCTATAATGCTTTGTACAAAGAACCAAATGCCCACATCGGCCATTGGCAGTGAATGAAACAGAAGGGCCGCCAAGGCAAAACCAACAAGAGACAACATGCCATTACCCAGTAAAACGAGGAAGTGCTTATTATCAAACCTGAAGAAATTCAGTAGGCTCATTAGTTTTTGTGTATCGGGGGGTAACGGCTTAAAAATAATTATTTAAAACCTTATTTTTTTTCAAAATCAAATGATAGCGCTTATTTGCTCATAAGAGCGAATAAAAAACATAGAGATCAACGCAGTGGAATGCTCATAAATGATTGATTTTTATTGGTGAACGAATGCCCGGGTTATTTTTTCAAAAATGACCCGATAAATAATTTCATTTCCTGGTAGCCACTGACAATGATGCCGGGAATGGTATATGGGATTAGTTTTCTGAGGTAGATATAGCCTAAAATCACTCCGGCTAATGTGGACAAGAAATGGGATATAGCTATGCCATAAATGTTGCCAAGCAGGGCCACAAATGCAAAGTCACAAATGGTTTTTACGATAAGCATTACAACGACCTTGTAGAAATTTATTTTGGTATAGTGTAAGATATCGAGCGCAAGACCGTTGAACCTGTCTATAGGGAATAGAATAGCAATGATCATAAATATCTGGTAGAGTTCATTGGCCTCGGTGTCCAGGTATTTGTGCCCGCCGAGGACTATGGTTACAAAGTCTGCCAGAAAATATGCGCCAAGCGCGGCAGGGATAAAGGCAATAGTAAGCATACCCGCATATTTCTTAAAGATATAGGTAAGCTGGTGCATGTTCTTCCGGTTATACTGAATAGCCATTTCAGACATGCCTGTTGTAACAAATGTGCGTAGGGGCAGATCTATAAAGGCCATCAGACGGGATGCCAGGTTATAAATGGCAACAGAAGCAGGGCCAAGCATGAAATTGATGATCCAGGTATCTACATTGCCCAATAATACTGAGAAACTGGTAGTGCCCAGTGTATACTTGCCGTAATGGAACAGTTCAGACACGCATTCTTTAGACTTGTATATGATGTATCGGATGCCGGACATTTTTAATGCCATACCCACCAAACTGGATAGACAATTGGTAAGGAAATTAAACAGGAGCGCATTCTCTAAAGTCATTTTGTGCAATGCAATAAGCACAATAAAAGCGATGATAGACGAACAGCTATTCAGCAAGCGGTACCACAGCATTGTGCCGTACTTCTCTTCAGCCTGCAACTTCCAGAAAATCACATCGGCGGGAAGCGAACTGAGGTACGTGATACCAATCCACTTGATGCAGAGGATGATCTCATAATTTTTTGTGTAAGGTATGTATAGCCATGCAGCTGAATTCAGAAGGAGTATGATCAATGTGAGCGCTATGGCCAGCACCCAAACAGAACCCAAAACTGTTCGGCCTCTTTCAGGGTCGGTGCCGGCATAGAACTTAACGGTAGCTGTGGCCAGAAAACCATATCGTGCGGCTTCGCACAATGCTACAAAACTCTGAACCAGAAACCACATACCCGCGGTAGTGGGTGAGAGATAGTGAAATAAGATGAAAGAAGTGGCCAGGCCTACTAATGAAATAAACCCATTGCCCACCAACACCAGGAAGTGTTTATTGTTCAGCCTTGATAATTTAAAATTTCCCATCCAGAGGTGTTGTAGCGCAGCCTTGAAAGTAAAAATACTTATTTAACATTAATTGTTGGTTTTTTTGGCCGGCATATTGGATCCCTGCCCGGAAGAAGTGATGAACAGAGGTGTTTCAGAAACCAAAATGTCAATTTTGCCGTTTACTGTCTTTCTTATTTCCTGCTCCATATGGTCACTGCCCGCCTTTGGCCTGTATATATATACCTCGGATGCGGGGGCTATGTTAAGGTTATAAGTTTTTGTTATTCCGGAGGCGGTAGGCTGTACCAGCATGAACATAGAATGCCCGTGATATGTATAGCGGTCTACGATCGGGGATATGCTGATCGTTTCCGCAAAAGAGTATTCACCAAATAATTTTATTACCTGCGAGCAATAGTCGGCTGCCGGGCGTGGCGACCTGTCGTTATTTATGAGCCCACTGGTTGCAAAACGACCGTCGCTGGCGGAATTATCGTCCATAAGTTCATAAAAAAATATACGCTGGATGCCGGCCCTTGCAAAGGCAAGGCTGGTTCTCAGTGACCAGTCGGCCTGGGTTTGCAGTATCGTTCTGCCTTTTGCAGGGCCTGCTTTTTGTGGGCTTCCTGGGTTGATGTCGTAGCCGGTTTCGGTGACCCATACCGGCATATTATGGGCATAAAGATGCGCTAAGCGGGTGAAGTCAGCCGCAACTTTAGCTGCATTCGTCATTTCAGGTGCCAGTCCCGTGGTTTGCTTTTTCCCCGGCGAATAATCTTCATCGTTACAATAATAGTGATAATTGATAACGTCCCACGGCAGATCCACTGAGCCATCGGGTTTTATTCCCCTGAATTCTTTACACCAGTCTATCATGCCCTGAACGTAGCCGGGATCCGGCATTGCGAGCCCTGCCATTACTACCTGCATCAGATGGTCGGCATTCTTTACGCCCACGCCGGGCCCCATGGTGTTTTTGTTGCCGTCATAAAACGCAGACATATTCGCGGCATATTCGCGGCCCGTCTGGTATGCTTTGCGGCCCTTCCACCATTTATCACGTTCGTTGTCGCACTCTATGTAGTGTACGGTGCCTAATCCGATTCGGGGGATATTGTCAGGATCGAGTAGCAGCAGGCCGGGGTCTATATTTTTATTGGTGCCGTAGCGGGCCGCAAAACGAAAACCTACCTTTGCCTGTTCTATGTAGGATAAGGGTGATGACGGGTCGCTGCCATATTTCATTGGTATATTTTCATCATCGCGTTTGTCAGCCGGATAGCTGGCCTGTAGCCAGTCAGGGATGGTTTTGAGGCAAGCTAATACTTCTATATTGTTTGCATGACACCATTGATATATGGTGTCGTAATTCCATCCTCCGCTGGTAACCGGAGAGAAAGTGTACATATCTTTTTTAAACTCCAGTTTATCCCAGTTCATATAGTGGCGGACAGCAGAAAAGTGGCTGATAGCGGATAGTCGTACCGGATCGAGCTGTGTTGCGTTTTGCGGGTTTTCAAAATCCCATTCAAAAGCGTTGACACCAAAATAGTTTTTCAGGGGGATTGTGTCTATCGCGGTAGCTGCAGATAGCGCAGGTGGGGTGTAAGTGCCGTAAAACTCTACCTCTCCGGGAAAATCACCCCAGCTATTGATCACGAGATACCTTATGCCGGAAACAGGTTTGGGAAGAGTAAAAACATCTGGGTGTTTCGGGTCTGGTCCGTTCCATGTATTATAACGTAGACCGGTAAAAACCGCGAGAGGTATACGTTGCCAGTTTTGTGTGATGGCATAAACGGTCATTGGGTGATTTTCGTTTGTGCCCTCCCAATCAAACATCATAATGCTGTCTATGGTCATTTGCTCCCCCTCGAGCAGTGGGTAATATGCATCATAATTATCCAGGAGCAAGCCGTAGCCGGTATTGGGTTTTTCGTATTGGTTGTTATTGAACAACTGATCCAGTCCATGGCTGGTATTATTTAACTGATACCATCTTTTGGCATTTATAGGTATTTTACCGGGCTTGTGAAAGTCATGATGGTCGTCACCGAGGCAGCCATTCAGGCACCAGAGCATAAATAACAGCGTTAGCGGCACCATTCGGCGCAATGTGGAGAGGATAGCAATCCGCCGATGATCATTACTTACAAAAATCGTTCGCGTCATAGTAAAATCAACTTTGTATCATATGCCCGGTGAACGGTGGAATGATGGTCAATGATTGCCAAAGCCAAAATACGGCGTCCATTTTTCGATAACGTCTTTGAATGCGGCGCTGAAATAAATGATGTCACGTATCCGGGACCGTCTGGCATTAGCCGGTGATATATAGCCTGTTGTAACCTTTGTGATAAAGGTATTCATGTTGTCCATGTTATTTATCTCAATTCGTGGCAGGCGATACTTCCGGGCTTTGGGCAGTATTTTACCCGAATGTACGGAGTAAGCAAAACAATAACCCGCTGCTTTGAGCTGCCGGATCACATTGTTGGTGTAAATGCCATACGGATATGCGAATTCATCGACTACGGTGCCCAGGTTTTGCTCTATAAGGTTTTTACTTGTGGTAACTTCTTTGATCAGCTTATCGGTGCTTAAAGAGTTCATTCTTGTGTGCCCGTGCCCATGAGACTGTATAGACCAGCCCGCATTGAGAAGGTCGCGCAATTCGTTCCAGGTGAGCTGCCTGTCGTGCTGTACGAAGTAAAAATCGTTTTGCTCGTATGACTGACCGATGAAGGAAGTGGAAAGGAATAAAGTGGCAGTAAAGCCGTATTTTGACATTATTCCAAGGGCATATTTATGAAGGGACAAATAGCCATCGTCAAAAGTGATGAGCACTTGTTTCCCGGTTAGCTTTTTGCCGTTATTGATAACTGCTCTTAAATCATTTTTGCTCACAGACCGGTACCCCTGGTTGTACAGCCATTCCATTTGTTCGGTGAATGCGGCAAGGGAAACAGAAACATTCCTTGATGAAGTATTTACGCCGGGATCTATGGCGTGATAATTCAATACGGGTATCCCTGGAGTCGGCATGGGACAAATTTAGAATAAAAAAGCTAATTTGAACAGTGGATGCGAATCTGCGCGGGATAAGGTTATACTAGTTCTTTTAACTGTATGAATGTTGTCTGTAATGTTGCGGCTACCTGCTCGATATTGATCTCGTAGTCGGTGTCACCAACCACTACGTTTTCAAGTTTTCGTATAGTGTATTTTAAAGAGTGAATGCCAAGCAGGTCTATACTGGACTTCATTTTATGCGCAACCTTGGATATTACCTCGTAATTTTTTTCGGTGCCGGCCTTTCTAAGCTGCTCAATATTTATCGGCATGGTTTCAAGGAAAATAGAGAGGATGTTCTTTACAAATTCAGGATCGTCTTTCCCAATGGAATCAACCATTGATAGGTCGTAGAGTTTTTCGGTTTTAAGGGTGGGTTTTTCCGGCTGCGGTTTTGTCTTGGGCAATAGTTTATTGCGTAACTTATCGTTTGTCTTTATAGCCTCGTTAATGACCTGGAATAATTTCTCTTCGGTATATGGTTTCGAGATATAGCCATTCATGCCAATGTTAATATATCGCTGCCCGTCTCCCTTGAGTGCATTGGCCGTAAGGGCTATAATAGGTATGGTTGATTTGTCATTAATATTCAGTGTTCTGATCTTTTTGGTGATTACCGATTTGTCTATGACAGGCTTCTCAACGATGTTCAATGAACGGATCATCTTAGTGGCTGTTATTCCGTCCATCTCAGGCATCTGAATGTCCATTAATATCAGGTCGAACTGCTGTTTTCTTACCTTTTCTACCGCTTCTTGTCCATTATTTACTATAGATACCTCGCAACCCCATGACTCGAGGATATGCCTGATAAGGAACTGGTTGAGTTCCACATCTTCAGCCACAAGTATTTTTACTGATTCGAGATCTTTAAAATTGATGTCTTCCTTATTGTCTTGCGGTAGCATGGATGCATCGCCTTTCTGATAAGGGATGTGGAAGGTGAAAGTAGTACCCTTATTCACCTCGCTCGAAACGCTGATGTCGCCACCCTGCATTTCGATTAGGTTTTTACAAATGGTCAATCCAAGTCCGGTGCCGCCAAATTTTCGGGTAGTATCTGTTGACGCCTGCACAAAAGGGTGGAAGATGTCTTGTAGTTTTTCTTTTTTGATGCCTATGCCTGAGTCTTGTACCTGTATTTCTATTATTATCGCCTTAGAGTCATTGCTCTTATAGTCAAGGATTACAGATATCTCACCTTCAGTTGTAAATTTGAGCGCATTACTGAGCAAGTTGTTAAGTATCTGGCTGAGCCGGTAAGGGTCCCCTATCACCACAATGTCATCCGGCAATGTGCTGTTGAGCAGAAGGTTAATGCTTTTGTCTTCCGCTTTGAACTGGAACGACTGGAGGGTTGTGTATACTTTCTCTTCAATTCTGAACGGAATTGATTCCAGGTCTATCTTGCCCGCCGCTATTTTCTCTATGTCAAGTACGTCATTAACAATAGTAAGCAGGTTGTTCGCAGATTCTGATATTAGTTTCGTGAATTTTCTTTGCTGTTCGTCCAGCCCGGTCTTAGAAAGCAGGTTGGCAATTCCCAATATGCCGGTCATTGGTGTTCTTATTTCGTGGCTCATGTTGGCCAGGAATATTTCTTTGGCTTTGTGGGCGTCTTCGGTTACTTTTTTTGCAGCAAGCAGTTCTTTCTCAGCGTCTACCCTGTCGGTTATATCCTGCGAGAAGCCGATAATATATGGCTCTGAGTTTTCCTCTTCGACCTTAAAGTTCTTATATAGCAGAAATGATTCCTTATTGCTTTTCCCAAGTATGCGGAATACGCCATTCGCGCTTCCGTTTGTTATAACCTGCTCAAGGTAGTCTGTATAAAATTTTTTGATGTCGTCTTTAGGTAGGAAGTCTGTCAGCATTTTACCGATCAGTTCTTCCTGGTCATACCCCAGCAGTTCGCACATGGCAGGGTTTACGGTTATCAGTTTGCCGTCAAGGTCGTGTGTGCTGATGAAAGCCTGGCTATAATTGAATAAGTCCCTGAATCTTTTTTCATTCAGTTTTAGTTGTTCCTCTATTTTCTTTGTGTCTGTGATATTGAGTCCGAAGCCGATCACCTGTGTCACTTCGTTCTTATCATTCAATACCGGGTACATATTGCGGTGATGGTACTCAACAGTGCCATCGGGCGATACGATCTTTTCTTCCCATGAGTTTAGTTTTTTCGCCGCAAGAACTTTGTTAAAAAGTGCCCTCCGCTCTTTGGCAATTATCATAGGTTTGTTGCGGTATATGCAAAAGTCTTCATCCCTTTTGCCTATCATCCATGTCCGGAGTTGTGGATTTTTTATAGAGGTCGGGTTGATAAAGAGATACTCGTGGTTAGGGCTGAACGCAACTATATCTGCAGGGATATTGTTCAATACGTTCTCATAAAATACCTTTTGTTCTTCCAGTTTTTTTCTGATGCCTTCTTGCTCGGTAACATCAACATATTGCCACAAATGCCCTTCAAATTTTCCGTCAAGGTATACCGGTACATAATCTCGTTTGAAGAACCGGCCATCGGCAAGTTCTATTAATTCGTTAAGGGCAAGCTGTTTCTGTTCAAGTATTTCATGTATCCGGGGAATGGCGGTATCCGGGTCTTTGTAAAGGTTCCTGTTTTGACGGTTGGCAACATTATAATTAACACCTATCAAGTCTTCAGGAGAGCCTGCTATGCCCATGAATTTGCAGAACTTCTCGTTTACGAGTATTATTTTCTGGTCTTTATTTTCGATCACGATACCTGAATCGAGATTCTGAATAAGGAACAACAGGCGGTCGGCGCTTTCCTTCAGCTGAAATTCAAGTTGTTTTTGCTGATCTATGTCTGTAACGGTGCCGATAATGAGTTGTGGTCTGCCTTCCTTATCCCGCTCTACGATTATTCCCCGGGTGATAAAGTACCTGTAGTGCCCATCTTTGTCCATCAATCTATGCTCCACCAGAAATTGAGGCGTTTCACCTTTAATGTAGGCCGCAAATGCAGTGTTCACTTTGTCTATATCCTGCGGGTGCAGGGACCCCAACCATCTTTTGTAACTGAAATTGTCACTGCCCGCATCGCCCAGAGCGATCTTGTCCCGTGTAAAATTAATGCCATCTTCGCTCCTGAAGTCGTATTGCCAGATACCGTCCCCATTGCTGTTCAGCGCAAATTTCCAGAGATGCTCGCCGTATTTGATGGTGTTTTTTTCATGACTGACGTCGCTGATAAGCCCTTTGATGTCTTTTATGGCGTTTTCCTGCTCTTTAAGTGTATTCAGCTGGTCTATAAGAGAATCATGGTTTGCAAAATCACTGAGCGCGAGGTTTTCTTCATTGACTTCTTCCATCGAATTGAACCGCGGCGTTCCGACAAACAATACCTGGTCTTGGTCAGCCAGATATTCAAACTGTCCTCTAAGCATATGATGGTCCGCACTTTTATAATTTAAAAGAACGGTACAATCGGTGAGCTTTTTCAGGGAATCGAAATTAGCTCTATCAGATTTCGGTAGCTTTAATGCAAAGAAATCATCAAATTGTCGGCCTTCTATTATCGGGAACATCTTAGCAATAGATCTTCCTAACGAGACCATTTTTAAGTTGCTATCAATAAGGATATAGAACGGGAACATCCTATTGAATTGGTCGGTTCCAAATGAGAAAACAGATCTAACCATAGTTTAATGTTCCTGGAGTCACTTTTTTCAAATATTACAAAGTCTGCAAGCCATGTAGTTGATGACCGCATACCCACATGTGATATTTTATGATTATTTGAATGTAGTTGACAAAGGTATATTTATTTGTTGATATGCAAAGCTCATTGATACGCCCTAAGGTTAACATTATCGAGCTCAAAACCGTGGCAGCATGTGCAACAAGTGATGATCCCTTTGTACTATGCAAATGAGATATGTGTCAGTATTATGCGCTTTTTTGGCGTGCGAAACAATCTGACGGATAATGGACCACAGATCTGTGGTTTTTAACGTCAAATATTGACCAGCAAGAAGCAGTATATTGGTTTATTCTCTATTTTAGCGGGCTATTCCGGTGTATTGTATTTTGCCGGAAGGACATTAATTATGCCGGATAACGAAATCACGCGATCAGAAGCAGTGGTAAAAAATGATGCGGGTGACGGCGGGTTGCAAAAGCAGCTTTCACTTTTGCAAAAGTGGCTGCCGTATATCATAGTAATAATTACAGGGTTGCTGTATAGCAAAGCAATGTTCGGTGAGTTTACAAATTTTGATGATGAGACTTTTATATTAAATAACAAGCATATCATGGACCTTAGTGTAGATGGGGTCAAAGCTATTTTTACGGCAATAACATCGGGCAAGTATCAGCCACTTACAAATTTATCGTTCGCGATAGAGTATCATTTTTTCGGCTTTGATCCGTTTGTCTTTCACCTGGACAACATTTTACTCCATCTGCTCAGTACATGGGCTGTTTATAAAATAGCAATGCGCCTGAGTGGTAGTTACATTACTGCTGTTGTCGTGTCCCTTTTGTTTGGTATACATCCAATGCATGTAGAAGAGGTGGCTTGGGCCTCTGAGCGCAAGGACATGATGTATGCGGTATTTTATTTGTTGTCATTGTTTTGGTACCTGAAGTACGCCGACTCAGGGTACAAGATCCGGTTTTACATAGTTAGTTTCATCTTATTTGTAGTATCGCTTCTCTCAAAGTCCGAGGCAATGTCGCTCCCTCTCCTTTTGGTTGTCGTTGATCTGTATAAGGGAAGGAAAATAAATGGCCGTGCTGTAATTGAGAAGCTTCCCTTGCTTGTACTTTCAGTGGCTACTGTTGTGCTTAGTATTATTTCGCAGCATACCGATAACGCTTTCGGACAGGTTTCGGCCGCCACTTATGGGCTGATAAACAGGGTAATGCTTGCGGCTACTGTTCCGGCGTTTTATGTTGTAAAATTGTTTGCGCCGTTTCAACTTTCTGCAATGCATTACTATCCTGATATGCATAATGGTCTGCTACCTTGGATGTACTATGTTTCATTGCCATTGTGCATTGGCATTATTGTTGTTATAGCGCGCAGTGGCCCGTTTCGTAGAGACATGACATTCGGGGTTGCTTTTTTTGCGGTAACAATTTGTGTAATGCCGCAGCTCATATTTGTAGGGCCGTCGCTTACTCCCGAGCGTTACAGTTATATCCCATATATAGGGTTCTTTTTTATTATCGGGCAGGTACTGTCGGGGATATCCTCACCCGTATGGAAAAAGGCCGGGGCAATTTTGTTTTGGTGTTTTGCCGTTATGTGTTGCGGCATAACGTGGAAACGTATTGACGTTTGGAAGAACACCGAAGTATTGATGACGGATATGATAGAAAAGAATAGCGATGTCGCTGACTGCTCTTTTTTTTACTGGTTGAGAGGCAATTATAAATTAACTGAAAACAGACCGGCAGAAGCGATCGAAGATTATACTGAAGCTATTGCCCAACGGCCAAACTATCTTGAAGCCTACAGTAACAGGGCGGCTGTGTATTTTCAGTTGGGCGATGTAAAAGCTGCTATCAGAGACTATGACAATGCGGTGAAAATTAGTCCGGGCCATGCAATCAGCTACTATAACAGGGCCTCAGGCAAGGCCAGCCTTGGTGAATTTGAGGACGCCCTTAGAGATTACAATGAGTACCTTACGCGAGTACCTGGTGATGCAAGAGCGCTTACCGACAGGGGTACAGTACGTATCAGCCTAAAGGATACCATTGGTGCCTGCGAAGATTGGCGAAAAGCTGCAAGATCAGGCAATGATCAGGCGCTGCAATTCCTTCAACAATTCGGCAAATAAATATGCAAAATAAATATTTAATCTGATTCCAAACATTTGCGCGGGTTTACACGCCTAATGTGTGAACTCTATGTGATATTATTAGTTTGGTATGATTTTTATGTGTTATGTATGTTGTGTTGTAGAGTCGGCTATAAGCATAATTATCAATTAAATGAACATAAAATAAATTGAAAGTTAATAATTGTGGCGGAGCAGTATGAAAAGTTGACAAGTTTTCCACAAGGACAGTTTTTAAAAATAAAAATATTGTTTTTGTGATTTCTAATTTCAAAAATTTATACATAACTTGCTAGGCAAAATCTTTTTGAAAATTTAACATGCATACCTTATAAACAGTTTGGAACAATTTTTTTTATTTTTTATAATGATTTTATGAACCGCAAAATTACACTTATCCTCTCCCTGTTATTGCTGGGTTTTCTGTTTCATGCTAAGGCACAGTGTCCTCCAAATATTGACTGGGAGTTAGGTACTTACGCAAACTGGAATTATTATACCGGTTCGTGTTGCCCTATCAATACACCTACTTCAGGTTGGGTATCCGGAAGGCATACACTGACTACCGGTTCAGGGGTAGATCCGTATGGCTTTTTCCCGGTCGTGTCACCGGGTGGAGGTACCTACTCATTCAAGTTAGGTAATGATGCCGTTGGTGCTCAGGCCGAGCGTGCGCGTTATTACGTGCATGTGCCTACAGGCGGTGTATACAGCCTTATTTACAGGTACGCTGTGGTACTTGAAAATCCTGCTGGTCACCCGCCATCAGTGCAGCCGCACATGGAAGTACAGGCATTTGATTCTGTGACAGGTACTACCGTGCCCTGTACAGCATATACTTACGTGTCTTCTCCGTCTATACCCGGCTTCCTGATGTCTTCTGTGGTTGGTACCGGTGGTTCTACTGTGTATTACAAGACATGGACAATGGGTAACATGAAATTCCCCGGATACGGGGGCTCTACTGTGGCTGTAGATTTTGCAACAGGTGACTGTGGATATAGCGGACATTTTGGGTATGGTTACTTAGACATGAGTTGCGGATTTTTTGCAAATTCAATTATTGGCTGTGCTTCGGGAAGTACTGTACTTGCAGGCCCTGACGGGTTTTCTGCTTACGCATGGTATGATTCTCTGACATTCTCTACTTCATACGGAACCAGCCAGATCGTGACGATCACTGCGCCAACTGTTACTACAACTTACGCTGTGATCATCACACCTTATTCAGGATATGGTTGTGTGGATACGTTGTATACTCGTGTTATCCCCTCTACACTTTTTGTTACAGCTAGTAATGACACCGCTATTTGTAGCGGCACGAGCGTTCCGCTCGTTGCGACTGCGACAAGTACAGCAATGCCGATAACCTATTTATGGACACCGTCTACGGGCCTGGGTTGTACCACCTGTGCTACAGTTACGGCTACTCCTACAGTTACTACCACTTATACTGTCACGACCACTGACGCTAACGGCTGTACGAAGTGGGATAATGTTCTTGTCACGGTTTATCCTAATCCTGCGGCCATTGGTGGGCCTACCACTGTTTGTCCGGGTGCAACGATAACGGAGACCGATGCCGTTTCTGGAGGAACATGGAGCGGGTCGCCAACAACAGTGGCGACTATCGGCGCTTTTTCCGGTATAGTAACCGGGGTGTCTGCCGGAGTATTTACTGTTACGTATTCTACAGGGTCAGGATTGTGCCAGGTAACACGTACGGTCACCGTGAATGCTGCCCCTCCACCAATCAGTCCAAGTTCGCCGCACGTATGTGTCGGCTCTACAATAACATTGACTGATGCTACTACAGGCGGTACATGGGCTGACCCCGGATATACAGCCTTTGCTACTGTTGGCTCATCTTCCGGCATTGTAACCGGTATTTTTGCCGGCACTGCTATTGTAACCTATACTGCGCCCGGTGGATGTTTCGTTACTACACCGGTTGTTGTTGATCCTCTGCCTGCTGCCATCACCGGTATTTCCGGTGTGTGTATAGGACAGACCACAACGCTGTTCTCGTCTCCGGGCGGCGGTACCTGGAGTGATGCATGCTGTACATCTGTTGCAACAGTTGGATCCTCTACCGGGGTTGTCACCGGTGTGTCTGCGGGCACAGCATTAATTACTTATACCTTGTCAACAGGTTGTGCGAGAGTAGGTTCCGTAAACGTAACTCCTCTTCCTTCACCTATTACCGGCTCCACGCATGATCTGTGCGTAGGCCAGTCTACTACGGTTACGGATACCTCCACGGGTTGCTCATGGGCTTCGACTAACATCGCTATAGCTTATATTGATGCATTTGGTGTTATTACCTCCGTTTCGCCCGGTGTAGATACTATTACTTATACCAATGCTACTACCGGTTGTTCGGCTATGTACACATTAACGGTACATGCCACACCGTCGCCTATTACCGGTGTTACTAGTTTGTGTGTTGGTAGTACATCATTATTATCTGATGTTGATCCCGGTACATGGAGTTCTACAAATACGGCAATTGCCACTGTGGGTTCTTCTTCCGGCCTGGTGTTTGCGGTAGCTACGGGTATTGATACAATTATCCTTACCTCACCATGGGGATGCTCACGCAAGGTAACGATCAACGTCTATCCTTTACCTCTTCCAATAACAGGCCCTACCAGTTTGTGTGTGGGCACTACAATAACATTAAGTGATGCTACCACACCGGGTTCGTTCAGTACATCTCCGGTTGTTGCGGCGTCAATTACTACTGGGGGCCTTGTAACAGGTTTATCTTCGGGCACTCAGCTGATAACTTACACCGAGGCTGCGCACGGCTGCGCGAGAAACCTGCTGATAACAGTGAATACTACTCCGCCGGCTATCACAGGTACGCTTTCAGTTTGTGTGGGGTCAAATACAACTTTGAGTGACCCGGTTTCAGGTGGTACCTGGGTTAGTTCACCCACTACAATTGCTACGATCGGCTCTTCAAGTGGTGTTGCTACCGGTATTTCCAACGGTCTTGCTAATATTACTTATTCTGTAGGCGCCGGTTGTTCTACTACCGCTGTGCTTACCGTTAATCCTTTGCCAGGTGCTATCGTACCTGCTTCACCAACGGTATGTGTGGGCAACACAGTAACACTTACTGACCCAACCAGCCCGGGCGGTTCATGGTCTACTACAAGCTCCAACGCCAGTGTGGGTGCAAGTACCGGTATCGTTACAGGTCTCAGTTTTGGAGTTGCTGTAATTACTTATACCTTACCTACTACATGTACAAGGACAATAACGGTAACTATTAATCCACTACCAAACCTGATAACTGGTACGGGTACGGTATGTGTGGGTGGTACAACAACGCTTAGCGATGGTACCGGAGGTGGTACATGGAGTAGTCTTTCTACAGGTATTGCTACCGTGGGCGCTACAACAGGTGTGGTTACTGGCGCGTCTGTTGGTACTGCTACTATTAAATATACATTACCCACAGGCTGTTTCACCAGTACCATAGTAACCGTTAACCCATTGCCTACACTGTTTTCAGTGACGGGTGGCGGGTCTATGTGTGCCGGTGACCCGGGTGTTAATGTTGGTCTGTCAGGTTCTGTAGCAGGTGTTAGCTATCAGTTGATGCTGCTTGGATCACCTGTAGTCACTCCCGTAGTTGGTACCGGTAGCGCTATTTCGTTTGGTCTTCAAACTACCGCAGGTGTATATACAGTGGTAGCTACCGACCCGGTAACAGGCTGTAGCCGCACCATGAGTGGCAGCGCAACAGTTACAGTAAATCCGAATCCATTACCGATCGTAGGTCCGACTGCTGTGTGTGTGGGTGCTACCGTGACGTTTACAGATGGCATGCCGGGTGGAACATGGACCAGCAGCTTACCGGCTGTGGCTTCAATTGTTAGTACAACCGGTGTGGCTACAGGGCATATTACCGGCCTGTCAACAATAATAAAGTATACGTTAACCGGTACTGGTTGCTTTGTTACCACAACCTTGAATGTGAGCCCATCACCCAGCCTGATCACCGGGCCAAATTCAGTATGCGTTGGCGCCTGTGTTACATTTACTGATACTGTTACTGGTGGATCATGGACAAGCAGCAGCCCAACTGTTGCAACTGTAGGCACTTACACAGGCAGCGTATGTGGAGTTAGCTCCGGTACAGCTACAATATCTTATTCATTAGGTTCGTCGGGATGTACAGTTACTAAGGTCGTTTCTGTTACACCAGCGCCTGCACCAATAACCGGGGCTAGTTCAGTATGTCTCGGCCAAACCATTTCAGAGTCTGATGTTACTCCGGGCGGGGCATGGATCGTAGATCCGTTGTCAGTAGGCCTGGTTACAGTCAGCCCCACAACAGGAACGACTACTACCGTAACCGGAATAGGTGTAGGTGTGGCTACAATATCTTATGCCGCATTAGGTGGAACCGGTTGCGCTACTGTTAAACAGATAACTGTCAACGCATTGCCCGCACCGATAGGTGGCTCACTCGCGGTATGCCAGGGCTCCTGCAGTACTTTAAGTGACGCTACGCCGGGTGGTATCTGGAGCATCAGTCCTACACCTGCAGCCACGCTGGGCGCTACAACGGGTTTATTGTGTGGTATCGTCACAGGTACGCTGACCGCTACTGCAACCATAACCTATACTGCTTTGGGTTGTTCAATCACCGCATTGGCTACTGTCAATCCATTACCAAGTACTATAGCCGGTGGCGGAGCAGTTTGTCAGGGATCTTCTATTACACTTAGCGCTTCACCTGCGGGTGGTACTTGGACTACCAGCAGTTCTTCAGTAGCCACCGTAGGGGCTTCTACCGGTGTTGTTACCGGCGGTACGCCTGGTATGGTTACCATTACATACACACTTCCTACGGGATGTTCAAGGAATATAAATCTGACAGTTAACCCGGTACCGCTTCCGATCCTCGGCCCGGCGGCTATCTGCGTTGGCCAGTCAGCTACATTCACCGACCCTACGCCCGGAGGCATATGGAGCAGCAGCACACCCGCTGTTGCAGCTATCGGCGCTACAACCGGTACGGTTACCGGCGCATCAGGCGGTGTTACTACTATATCTTATACATGGGGCGGTTGTCCTGTTACTTCGGTATTAAACGTTATTCCTCCACCTTCACCAATTACTGGTAGTTCAAATGTCTGTGTTGGCGGTTGCACTCCGTTAGCTGATGCTACTCCCGGTGGCACATGGAGCAGCAGCCTTACAGGTGTAGCTACGATTAACGCAATAACAGGTGTTGTGTGCGGTGTTTCTGCCGGTACTACCATTATATCTTATGGTATCCCTGGTACCAGTTGCTCAAGGGTAAGGCCGCAGGTTGTTAACCCCATATCTCCGATACTGGGTGTATTATCTGCTTGTGTAGGACAAACCACCACGCTGGTAGATACTTCTTTGGGTGGTACATGGAGCAGTGCCAGCCCTGCAATAGCCACAGTAGGTACCTATACCGGTATCGTTACAGGGGTTTCTGCGGGTGTTGTAGACATTACTTATACACTGCCTACAGGTTGTAACTATATTGCATCCGTTACCATTAATCCGGTACCCGGAACAATTGCAGGCCCTTCTAATATTTGTCAGGGCGATCTCATCCTGTATACTAATCCTACTCCCGGCGGTGCCTGGAGCAGCACAAGTCCGGGTGTGGCTTCAATAAGCGTCCTCGGTCTCGCTGATGGATTAGCGCCGGGTAATACAAGTATAGTATATACCCTTGCGGGTACAGGTTGCGCTGCTTCTAAGCCTATAACAGTAAATTCTTTACCATCACCTATTACCGGCCCTAATACTATATGTATCGGGTCTACAGTTACCTTGTCCGACCCAAGTGGCCCCGGATCATGGACCAGCAGTGCTCCTGCTGTTGCCAGCATAGGTTCCCTCTCAGGGGTGGTAAATGCGCTGGCACTGGGTACTACTACCATAACATTTAATCTGTTCAGCACCGGTTGCGCTACAACCACAACGTTAAATGTTATCAGCGGGCCTACTGCTATTACAGGTGCAACACAGGTATGCCAGGGTGATTATACCACACTTAGCTCTACCCCCGCAGGAGGCACATGGACAAGTGCTAACCCAAGTGTGGCCAGCATAGGTGCTACTACAGGTTTGGTGTATGGCGCCGCGCCGGGTGTTACATCAATTACTTATTCCTTAGGTGTAGGTTGTGCTACCGCGCCATTTACAATGACGGTCAACCCAATACCTTTCGGTATCTCTGGCAGCCCTAACCTCTGTGTTGGGTCTACAACTCCGCTTACCGATGGTTCTCCATTTGGCACATGGACATCAAGTGATCCGTTTACGGCTTCAATTGATGGCGTGACTGGGATGGTTACCGGTGTAGCTGTGGGTACTGCGATAATTACTTATACATTACCTACCGGTTGCTTCGTTACATTCCTGGTAAATGTAAGCGCCGGACCTGCGCCTATTACAGGTATCAATACAGTATGTATCGGTTCTACTACCAATCTGTCTGATGCTACGCCCGGTGGTGTATGGTCTAGTACATTCCCTGCAATAGGCAGCATCGACGCGTTCGGTACTGTTTATGGATTGGTTCCCGGTACCACTACAATATCTTACACTGTTTCCGGTTATGTATGTCCGTCTACAATGATAGTAACGGTGAATCCTTTACCAACTTCTGTAACCGGCGCTTCTGATGTTTGTCAGGGTTCAAGCGCTACCTATACAGACGGTGTACCCGGCGGAACATGGAGCACAAGCGATCCGTTTACTGCCACTATTACACCTGGTTCAGGTGTGCTCACCGGTGTTGTTACAGGTATACCTGCTCCGGTGGGTGTAACGGTTACTTATACACTGGGAGCAGGATGTATTGCCACAACAAATGTTATGGTTGATCCCGTTCCTGATCCTATATCCGGGCCTACAAACGTATGCCAGGGCCAGGCCATCACGCTGTACGATGCTACAGCAGGCGGCACCTGGTCAAGCAGTTCCACTGCCGTAGGTACGGTTGATGCAGTAGGTGATGTTACAGGTTTAACTCCTGGTTCTACTACCATCAGCTATTCAAATGTGTATGGTTGCTCAGCTACATACCTTGTAACTGTCAATATATCCCCTACACCTATCATGGGATCGTCAAATGTGTGCCTCGGTGGTACTACGCCTCTGACTGATGGTGTAGGTCCCGGTACATGGTTCAGCCTTAACACTGCGGTTGCTACTATAGATGCAACAACCGGAGTAGTAACCGGTGTATCCCTTGGTGCTGCGACCATTGTGTATTCAATGCCGGGTGGCTGTTTCGTTACTAAGGTGATGAATGTCTACCCGCTGCCAATAGTATTTAACGTGAGTGGTGGTGGTAACCATTGCGCTGGCGATACGGGTGTGCATGTATTCCTTTCAGGATCTACAGTAGGTGTCAACTACATGTTGTATCGTGGCTCTACTGCGGTAGGTGCTTATCCGGGCACTGGTTCCGCAATGGATCTTGGCGCGCATACAGTTGCCGGTACTTATACGGTTATTGGCACCAGCACAGCTACTACATGTAGTGTGCTTATGTCTGGCAGCGCTGTGATAGGCATCACTCCTGCGGTAACCCCGGCTGTAACATTGAACGTGAGTCCCAACGACACAGTATGTGCCGGAACGACCACTTCATTTACTCCTGTACCTGTGAATGGTGGCACTGCGCCAACGTACCAGTGGAGTGTAAACGGCAGCCCTGTGGCCATGTCAGGTACTTATAGCTTTATACCCGCAGACGGTGACATTGTAGCAGTAGTGATGACCAGCAACACTACTTGTCCTACACCGCTTACGGCAAGGGCTGATATGCCGCTTACGGTTCAGCCTTTTGGTACACCGAATGTTAGCTTATCTCTCAGTCCTAATGACACTGTATGTCAGGGTACTGTGGTGAGGGTAACACCGGTATCATTATTTGCCGGCTCGGCGCCAATATATACCTGGATCGTGAACCACGCAAATGTGGGTACTACACCTGTCTATACCTTTGTACCTGCCGACGGTGACCAGCTGTATTGTATACTCAACAGCAATTATCCTTGCCGCTTATCCAGCATTGATACCAGCGATACTGTAACGGTGGTAGTAGATACTCCTGTTGTTCCGCTGGTTAGCATCAATGCCAGCCCGGGTTGGCTGGTTAGCAAAGGCGATTATGTAACACTCACGGCTACATCACCCAATGCTATCGCGCCTACTTACCAGTGGTATATAAATGGCATTCCGGTTACGGGTGCTACCAATGCGACGTTTACCAGCAACAATTTCAGTTATCCTAAACAGGATTCTGTGACCTGTATGGTTACCAGCAACGGTACTTGCGTAGCTACCGGTCATCAGTGGGTGTACATAGAGGTGACTACGGTAGGTGTGCATGGCGTATCGCTGGGTGGCGATATAAGCGTACTGCCTAACCCTAATAAGGGCGAATTCACTATCAAAGGCTCACTGGGCACCCTCAACGATGAAGAGGTGACCATAGAGATAACCAATATGATAGGACAGGTGGTACACAAGGAAACCGTAACTGCGAAGAACGGTAAGATGAATGAGCATGTAATGCTGAGCAGTGCGCTGGCAAACGGTATGTATATGCTTACTTTGCGCGCCGCCGATCAGAACCGCGTGTTCCACATAGTGATAGAACAATAGTTCATAAGGTTTTATAAAAAACGGGCCCCTTTTCCGGGCCCGTTTTTTTTGTCTGGACGCTCCGCCATTACCGTTAAACAACGGTATAAAAAACCGTTGTTTAACGGGGTTGTTTTTTCCGTTGAGTGCTATATCTTTAACGTCCCCGAAAAAGCCGAAATGCTGAAATAGTTATTGTGTGTGCAGGTTAGTAACAAACACATAAAGATGACTTAATGTTAAAATAAAGGCATCGTTCTTTTTACGGGATTATTACTATTACATTTGAATGAACGAAAACTCAATTATTTTTTCACCTTTAAAAACACACAAAAATTATGGATTCACCATTTTTAGGAATGATTCAGTACTATGCGTTCGACTGGGCGCCAAAGTACTATGCGTTGTGTAACGGCGCACTTTTATCGATAGCGCAGAATTCAGCGCTGTTTTCTCTGTTAGGGACAATGTATGGCGGTGACGGCCGCGTAACCTTTGGCCTGCCGGATCTGCGCGGACGCGTGGCAAATGGCATGGGCAATGGTTACCAGCAGGGCCAGATGTCCGGTACTGAAGGTGTCACGATGAACTCCTTAACAATGCCATCGCATACGCATGCTACCGGAACGGTGCAAATAAAAGCGAGCAGCGCAGGCGGCGATGCAAATAGCCCTAACGCAGCTTTCCCGGCATCACCGGCAGCCTCGCGTGGCTCCATGTATGCAAATGCAGCAGGTACAAATATGAATCTGGGAGCACCGGCTGCAACAGTGGGCGTTACGGGAACTGGTTTGCCGTTCACTACGCTTAGCCCTTACCTGGCAGTTACAGCGGCAATTGCTACAGCGGGTATCTATCCTAGCAGGAACTAATTCATTAACTATCAAAAACAAAATAAAATTATGGAAGCATATATGGGTACAATTTGCCAGTTCGGGTTCAATTTTGCGCCGCGTAATTGGGCGTTTTGCACTGGACAAATTATTGCTATTTCGTCAAATACCGCTTTGTTCTCTTTACTAGGGACTACATTTGGCGGAGATGGAAAGGTAACGTTCGGTTTGCCAAACTTTCAGGGAATAACTCCTAATGGCCAGGGTAACGGCCCGGGCCTTTCACCATATGTAATGGGGCAGCATGCGGGTAATACCACGGTGACGCTCACGTCACAAAATTTGCCGGCTCACTCACATCCGCTCACTGTGCAACTTAATGCCAACAATAATCGCGCAAGTGATAATGCTCCTGCAAACAATTTCCCTGCGTACAACGATACTGATACTATTTATGCAGGTACGGCAGGCAGCAACGAATTTATGAAGGGAGTCGCAGCTTTTACCATTAACAGCCAGGGAGGCAACCAGCCTATGAGTATTCAGAGGCCTTACCTTACACTGAATTTTTGCATCTGCCAGTATGGAATATTCCCATCGAGGAATTAATCGGTAAATAAATTATTAATATTCAAATCAAAACTAAATTTATGGACGTATATATAGGTTCAATATGGTCTTACGGCTTCAACTTTGCGCCGGTAGGATATATGCTTTGCCAGGGGCAGTTGCTGTCTATTGCCCAATATCAGGCACTATTCGCTCTGATCGGTACTACTTACGGTGGTGATGGAATGACTACATTCGGTTTGCCAGACCTGAGGGGGCGTATGCCAATAGGCACAGGACAAGGCCCTGGTCTGTCCAATTACCAGATAGGACAAATGGCGGGAACCGAGAGCGTAACGCTGACATCAGCCAACCTGGCGCCACACACCCACACAGCTACGGTCGCTCTACCTGTCGGTTCAGCAACTGATAGCGGTAACCCTGTAAATAGCTACTTTGGTACATCAGATTCCGATACCGGTGCATCTTATCTTGGATCTACAGACGGTACCCACATGGGTATGAATGCCGTAGGTATGAGCAGCGTTACCGGCGGCAACCAGCCATTCAGCATTCTGAATCCATACCTGACTATTAACTACAGCATTGCTGTGGAAGGTATTTTCCCTTCCCGTAATTAACCACAGAAATAGTGGTTTGATGATGCCATAAGAGGCCGTCTTTGATCAAGGCGGCCTCTTTTACAAGACATTATTATTACTTTGCAGCGGAATTACTTTTTTGAATTGAATGCTTGAAATAAAAGAAGAATGGAGAGAAAAATAGGTCTTTTATTACCCCGGTCGGTTATCTATCCTTCCATGGGTTTCGATATTGTAGGCGGATTGCGTGGCGCATTGGCCGAAGCCGGCATGAACGACGTTGTTATTAAAACAGAGAACATTGGCATAGCCAGCGATGATAAGCTGAGTTATTCGGCATGCGAGAAGCTTATTTTTGACGGGTGCAGTGTTGTAGCCGGCTATGTGAACCCGAGCGCAGCAGAAAAGCTCCAGGTTTTGTGTGAGGGCGCCAACGTAGTATTCCTTCACCTCGATGCAGGTTATCAATATCCTGCGTCTGCAAAAATGCAGCCCCATTTATTTACGCTTAGCCTGCAAGGCGCGCTCAATTGCCGCGTTGCTTCTGCGGCAGCCGTGGCCGAAGGGGTAAAAGGTGCTGCATTTACCGCATCTTTTTTTGATGCGGGGTTTCGTGGTGTACACGGTTTTCACCGCGGTCTCGAAGACGCGGGAGGTTATATCACTTTTAACCACATCACTAAACTAAAAAGAGCAGAATTTTCGCTGGAGCCGCTCATAGAGCACCTGGCCGCAAACCCCGATGATGGTCTGCTGGCAGCTTTTTGCGGTGATATGCTGCAGGATTTTTTTGCCGGCCTTGCCGCTTATGACTTGAGTGGGCGCAAGGTGTATGGCAGCTCTTTCATGGGCGACGAAGTGTGGCTGGCGCAGAGCGTTTATCCGGGAGTGGATGTAAGGGTCTGTGTATCTTGGGCCGGCACGCTGGAGCACGAAGGTAATAAGCGTTTTATGCGTGCGATGGCTGAGAAAAAGGTGAAAACTAATTTTTTCTCAGTGCTGGGCTGGGAGGCAGGGCAGATGATGGCGGTGATACTGCGGCACGAGGATGCTGCGGAGGCAATAGCTGCACTGGAAGGCCTGGAGTTTGAAAGCCCGAGAGGCCACGTGCGCGTCAATGCTGTAACACATATGGTTGAAGCACCTGTATATGACGCGTTGGTGAAAAAGAATGAGTTTAACGATCGCTGCGTACTGCATGTGGTCGGACTATCTCCCCTGTCCGAAGAACAGCGAAAGAAACAGGAAGAAGTTGTGAAAAACTTTGACGGCATGGCAACATCATGGATGAATGCGTATGCCTGCCTGGATTCTTAATGAATAGCAAAATAAAAATGAGTAAACTCAAAATAGCGTTATTGTGCAATAGCCGGGTAGCCATTCCCGTGGCACAGCGCATGATGCAGGAGGGAGTGCTGAGCGGTATCGCTACGGCCGATAAGGATCCGGAGACCGTAGCGATATTCAAAACGCTAGCTGCGCAACTGAAGACCGGCTATAGGAAAATTACGCGAAACGGGTGTGCGGATCAACTGTTATCCTGGATCAATGAGACAGGTTCGGATTCCGTATTTGTCGTCAATTTTCCCTGGCGGATACCCGCCCATGTATTGGAGTTGCCCCGCCATGGCTTTCTTAACTTTCATTATGGGCTGCTGCCGGAAATGCGCGGGGCAGACCCCGTATTTGAAACGATCAGGCAAAGTATGCCCACGGCCGGTGCTACTGTGCATGTAATGGATACCGGGCTGGACACCGGGCCCATAGTGCTGCGCCGGGAAGTGCCAATGCAGCCGGGGCTTACCTACGGCATGCTCAGCAGCCAGATGGCTGCGCTGGGCGAAAGTATGTGCGCGGAGATACTGCAGCAGGCGCAGGATGCAGAAACAATATCCGGTAGTTGGTGTGGTATACAAGTCGTGGCACAAAACGAAGCGAAGGCGAAGTACTGGCCTAAGGTAGGCGAGGCCGAAATGACCATTAACTGGCAGCTAATGAACAGCAGTGAAATAATGGCATTGGTTTGGGCCTGCAACCCCATAGCTAAAGGTGTGCCCACCAGCATCAACGGATGGAAAATAGGAGTGGTAGATGTAACAGAGGTCAACCTGCAGGGCGATGCGTCACAGATAGTGCCGGGCACCATAGTGGTGGCTGACCCTCAGAACGGATTGATCGTTTTTTGTAAAGATGGCAAAGGGCTGAAACTGGAGACCGTATACACCGCCGAAGGCGTTTTTCCGGGGTATAAACTCGGCTTTTTTGGTATTGCGCCCGGGCAGGTATTTGCTTGATATACAAATAATATTTTATTTTAAAGCTGATGACCTCTTGCGATAAACGTATTGTTAAATAACATTATTTATCTCTTATCGGTCTTTTCAGGGCATACCAAATGTCAATACATGTGATTTATTTTTTAATTTGTTAGGTGTTATTTACGTTCCGACAATGAAAATAAGTAATAAATAAATTTTATTTAATTGCTGTATTAACAATTGATTAGTTTATGTTTTAAATAAAAAGAATACTGATGATAATGGGAAATCTGAATTATTTTTCTACATTTAAACTTGAATATTAATTTTTAAATAATAGTTAAAACGGAAACAGGTTTTGACGGGGGATGAACTGCAAAACCACATAGTAATAAATACACAAAAAAAACCAGAAAATGAACATGAAACATTTACTATCGATGGCTGTTGCAGCCGTACTATTTCTTGGTACACAAAAGGCAGGTGCCCAGGGCATGGCTGTGAATACTTCCGGCGCGGCGGCTGATGCATCGTCTATGCTTGATGTAAGTTCTACCACTAAGGGTATACTGCTGCCACGTATGACCAACGCGCAGAGAAATGCTATATCATCGCCATCTGTCAGTCTTATCATCTATCAGACCGATGGTACTCCTGGCTTTTACTATTATGATGGCACTAGCTGGACAAACCTGGGCGGCGGTTCGCCATCCGGCTCTGCAGGTGGCGATCTTTCAGGTACATATCCCAATCCCACAATCGCATCTACCGCAGGCAGCGATATTGTTATCGCCATTAACGCTTCTTCGTCTACAGTGAATGCAGCTCGCCTTGGTACGGGCTCCGGCATCACCACCAAGTTTCTGCGGGGCGACAATACCTGGCAGACGGTGAGCAGCGGCAGCGGCACGGTGACCAGCCTGAGCAGCGGCGTGCTCACCAGCGGCACCACTGCCTTCCAGGACACGGTATTCCATACAACCGTCATCAACGCCACCACTACGCCTTCCATCTTCTATACATTCAACAATGCGTGCCCAGCCTGCGTGCTTACTAACAGCCTAAGCGCGACTCCGGGTATACCCACATACAGTAAGGTAGTGCCGAACGCACTGTACGCATCCAGCGGCACGCCTTCATCCTCAACCTTTTACAGGGGCGATGGCACATGGCAGACACCTACTGTTACGCAGACAGATATGTTTTCAAACCAATGGGCAACTCCGGCGAATGCCACAACATGGACCTCACTTACATCGGGGCAATCGTCTATCAGCAATGGTGCGTCTGCAGACACTAAAGGCACTTATATGCCATTTAGCGGTACAATTACTGCGCTCTATGTTCGTGATGTATATACTGGCGGGTCTGGGTCATCTACGCATACGGTGACCCTCTATAAAAATGGCTCAGCTACTTCTATGTCAGTTGCGCTTGGTCTGGCAAGTTTGGGTACGGCTTATACCGGCAGTGATGTATCGCACTCATTTACATTCAATGCCGGAGATTACATCTCGATTCAATTGGATCAGAGTTCAACATCGCCTATTGGGCAAATATGCGTTACAACTGTGTATACACACTAGTCATGTAACCGGAAAAACAGTCCGGTTTTAAAATATATGCGCAAACTGAGTTGCATTTAACCAGAATTTCGGAATAAAGAATTAGTGATCCCGGCAAAACCGGGAGTAGGTATAAAAAAGACATTTATGAAGCAATTCGACTTTATCGGCAGGTTATTGAAGGTGGGTGCGGTAGCATGTGTTATGCTGGCTGCTATGGCTGCGCGTGTCAGCGGGCAAACTACTACTACCATTAGTTCGGGCACCAACGTGTACAATACCGGGGCATCGGTAGCAATACCCTCCGGGTTTTTTGTGAACGATGGTACCTATTACGATACCACCTCACCCGGTATCATGTACATGGATGGCGGTGTAGACGTCAGCGGCTCAGGTACCACTACCTTGTGGGACTTCAGGTACCGCAGCGGCGGCACATCAGTGCTCAATTCGCTGGTGTCTGTGTACAACACCGCTACTATCGATGCCGGCACTACTGTCGACGCCGGCTCGGGTAACCTGTATATCCGTACAGACCTTCCGGTGCACTACAGCACTGCCAATCTTGTGGTGGAGGGTGTGCTTACCGGCACGGTAAATGGCCTGGTGGCTTACTCCACAGCTACGAACGGTTGCGGTGCGTCATATACACCTACGCTCTCTACCAATGTTTCGGGTTCTGTAGTTCTTTACCAGTGGGAATCATCACCTGATAACAGCACCTGGACACCGGTGAGCGGCGCCACCAGTGCCACTTACGCGCCCACCGTGTCTGCCAATGTGTATTACCATGCGGTGGTTACCACTACCAATAGTTCATTCAATAATACCACTTCAAGCATATTGCTCAACGCGCCGTCACCTACGCCATCTGCTGTTTCCGGCACGCTTACTGTTTGCACTGGCCTCACTACTTCGCTCAGTTCCTCGCCTTCAGGCGGTACATGGAGCAGCAACAATGCCAATGTTTCATTAACCGGAACTACGTCCACCACTGTTACGGTAACGGGCGTAAGCGCCGGCACATCGGTTGTTAGCTATGCCACCAGTCCGGCTTGTTATGTTACCGCTACAGTTACTGTGAATACAACGCCAACCATATCCGGGAACCTGACGCTATCCACAGCCATTACTACTACGCTTGCGGCTACGCCGTCAGGTGGTACATGGCTATCTGTAAGCACCGGGGTAGCTACCATAGGTGCTTCTTCTGGTGTGGTGAGCGGTGTGGGCGCAGGTACTTCAGTCATATCTTACACAAGTTTAGGCGGCTGCGTAGCTACAACCACGGTAACCGTGCTTACGCCCGAGAACGCGCTTAACTTTGATGGTACTGATGACTACGTGTCTCTGCCCGGTGGCCTTACATCTACGTATAACGACTTTACTTTTGAGGCATGGGTTTACCCCACATCGAATGCGACCTGGCAGCGTATAATGGACTTCGGTAACAGTTCAACTACATACATGTTCCTCACAACCAGTTATGATGGCGCGGGCACACCCCGGTTTGCCATAACTAGTACAGGCGTTGGCGGCGAACAGCAAATCACATCGTCCGTTCCTATGCCGCTGAGCCAATGGTCTCACATTGCCTTAACCATAAACGGTTCCACCAATGTGGGTACCTTATATATTAATGGAAATGTGGTGGCCACCAGCAGCAGCATTACCCTGCATCCATCATCACTTGGCGCCCTTGCCAATAACTGGCTGGGTCGTTCGCAGTTTGGCGTCGATCCTTATCTGAATGGTAATGAAGATGAAGTAAGGATATGGAATACGGTGCGCTCGCAGGGCCAGATTCAGGCAGACATGAATTGCGACGTGCCGCAGAATACCAATCTGAAGGCATATTATCGCTTCAACCAGGGCACCGCCGGCGGTACCAATACCGGTCTTAGCTGTGCTATAGACTACAGCGGCAATGCTAACAGCGGTGCACTGAATAACTTTACGCTCAGCGGCGCTACATCAAACTGGGTAGCTGGTGCGATAGGTACCTGCAACACAATTTCGGTACCGGGGCCGGGCACATTCTCCGGCAATACTCCGGTATGCTTAGGCAGTACAATAACCCTCAGCAATACAGTGACCGGCGGTGTGTGGAGCACAGCCAGCGGTAATGTGACCGTGGGGTCGCTTACGGGCGTAGTAACCGGGGTAACACCAGGTACTACGGCAGCAGTTGACTACACATATAACTGTTCAACGTCATCAGTAACTGCGACGGTCAATCCCGTTCCTGCTATTACATCCGTAACACCTGCTATTGCTACCCCTTCTACGGCGGTAACCATCGTAGGTACAGGCCTTAATGCTACAACAACTAATAATATTGTATACTTTGGTGCTACCCAGGCTACCGTAAATACAGCGACAACAACATCGCTGAATGTTACTGTCCCGGTAGATGCGATATTGTCGCCGGTGACAGTGAAAACGTCTGATTGTAACCTGCAGGCATATTCGCTTAGCTACTTCCTGCCTACCAAGGGCACCACTTCAGTACTGGCTATGAATAGCCCTGTGTCGTTTACAACCGGCAGCCACCCTAACCATGTGTCGGTAGGAGATATAGATGGTGATGGCAAGTCAGATGTTATCGTCATTAATGCCGGCTCTGCCAACTTTGGGGTTTATCTTAATACCAGCACTAGTGGATCCATAACTTCAGGTTCGCTGGCTGCGGCTGTAAATATATCTACCTCCTCGTCACCGTTTGCGTGCGCGGTAGGGGACATTGATGGTGATGGGAAGCTTGACGTTGTTGTGACAAGAAACAGTAGTCTAGTATCTGTGTACCGAAATACCAGCACTGTCGGTAGTGTTAGCTTTGCTGCTGCGGTCGACTTAACTGCGGGAGGCAACACGTACTGGGTCGCTATCGGAGACCTGGACCAGGATGGTAAGCCGGACCTTGCCGTTGCAAACAACAGCTCTTCCTCTATTTCCTTATTTAAAAATACTTCTACACCAGGGTCTGTTTCTTTTGCCACCAAGGTAGATTTTACTGCGCCTGGGGCTCCATGGGGTATAGCTATAGGTGATATAGACGGCGATGGCAAGCCGGATGTAGTATCCGCGCACGATGGTTCCCCGGCTACAGTGTCGGTGTTCATGAATACGTCAACATTCAATGTTATCAACTCATCTACGCTTGCCGCGAAGGTTGACTTCACAAGTGCTGGTAACCAGGGCGTAAGCATCGGGCTGGCTGATATAGACGGCGATGGAAAGTTGGATATTGTGACCCCGAGTTATGGTGCAAACCTTGTAGGTGTATTGCGCAATACGGCTACGCCCGGTACAATTAACAGCGGATCTCTGGCGGGGGTTGTAACCTTTGCGGTTACCGGCAACCCCATAGATATGGGTATAGGCGACCTTAATGGTGACAGCAAGCCTGATATTGTTACTTTCAACTTCGGTACAGCAGGCTCTAACTCTACTTCGGTCCTGATCAACCAATCCGTAAGCGGTACTGTGTCAATGGCGTCGGTCGTGAATTTCGCTGCTAGCGGCGCAAACCCGTGGGGTGGCGCTGTAGGCGATATAGATGGCGACGACAGGCCTGATGTGCTTGTGGGCAATTCCAGTGGTGGCGCAAACGGCCTGGTGATCATCCGGAACAATAGTGCCAACACCCCACCGGTGTTTGCCGGCGGCAGCCCGCAAAATCTGGTAATGTGTGAGAACTCATCGGCTGTATCTATCAACTCTCTGATGGCGGTTACCGATGTTGACCTGGGCCAGACACTTACTTGGTCAGTGTCGTCGGCTCCGGCTCACGGTACACTGGCGGGTGTGGCTTCTTATACTGCTGCTACTACAGGTGGTACGGTTACACCTACAGGTATGACCTATACGCCTACAAGTGGCTACAGCGGTACCGACGTATTTACTATACAGGTATCAGACGGATTTAATACAGCTACAACAACGATCAACGTTACCGTTAATCCACTGGGGTCACCCTCTTTCACCGTGGCTCCTACTACTAATTCTTGTATAGGCGTTAGCAATACATACACTACTCAGAGTGGCCAGTCAGGCTATACATGGTCGCTCACCGGCACTTTAGGTACAGACTATAGCATAGTATCCGGTGGTACCGGCCCTACTGATGCCACAGTTACGGTAGCATGGCTTACCACAGGTGTGAAAACAGTTACTGTAGATTACACCACTCCTGACGGTTGTTCTTCTACAGGGCCTGCCTCTAATTCTATAACCATCAATTCATTACCTACACCTACATTTACCGTTGCGCCCGTTGCACCCATTTGCATAGGCGGCAGCGCTACATATACTACACAGTCGGGCAAGACCGCATACAGCTGGAGCCTTCCGGGTGTTGTATCTACAGACTATACAATTACCGGTGGCGGTACAGGCCCGGGCAGCAACACGGTTACCGTTACATGGCTTACCGGTGGTAATAAAACGGTTACCGTAAACTACCTCGATATAAACGGTTGTACCGGCGCCAGCCCTGCTACTACTACTACCACAGTAAATACGCTACCCCCTGTTAGCGGCGGATCTGACGTTGGCATCTGCCAGGGGTCGTCTACTACGCTTACCGCAAGCGGTGCCACCACTTATAGCTGGTCACCTGCCGCAAGTCTGTCTGCAAGTACAGGCACCAGCGTAGTTGCCTCACCTACCGTAACAACTACATATACAGTTACCGGCACCAATGGTTCAGGCTGTACTAATTTCGCAACGGTTACTGTAACGGTTAATCCCTTACCTACACCTACATTCACAACATCACCCGGTGCCACTACCTGCGAAGGCGTGAGCACGGTCTATACTACTCAGTCTGGTCAGACCAGCTACACATGGATCGTTCCGGGCACTTTGGGGGTTGACTATATGATAGTTGCCGGTGGTACCGGTGGCACAAATAATACAGTTACACTGCAATGGTACACATCCGGTAGTAAAACTGTGATGGTAAACTATACTGATCCCAACGGTTGTGTCAATCCGACAGCGGCATCAAATACCACAACCATACAGATGGCGCCAACTGTAGCTGCGCTATCATCTGCCGTAGGCATACCCGGAAATAGTATAACTATAGGTGGTACTGGTTTTAACACTACCCCGGCCAATGATATAGTGTTCTTCGGTTCGCCGAAGGCATCGGTTACTGCTGCCGGAGGTACTACTTTGACGGTGACAATACCCAATAACGCGGTTTATAGCCCTGTCATCAGTGTTATGAACAATACCTGCGCGCTGCAGGGCTTTTCACCATACCCATTCCTGCCCACATACAACAATGCCGGCTTCATAAGCAATACCGTCAACTTCGATCCGAGGGTGAACTTTACTGTGGGCAGCTCAGCCAACAGGATAGGCTATGGCGATGTGGATGGTGATGGCAAAACAGATATTATAGTGAACAATTCAGGCACCGGCACCGTGTCTGTATACAGGAATACGAGCACGAGTGGCAGCGTTAGTTTTGCAAGCGCTGTAGTGGTAGGCACAGGGTTCGCATTCCCCGGTCAGCAGGTGATGGGTGACCTTGATGGTGATGGAAAGCTTGACCTCGTGTTCATGACAGCCAATGCGCCGGCTGCGGCCAATGTATACCGCAACACCAGCACACCGGGCAGCATAAGTTTTGCCTCGCCTTTAATAGTGACTTACTTTACGAATGCGAATAGCTGTTATCTGGCTGACATAGACGGAGACGGCAAACTGGACATTGTAGGCAACGAATTGTCAACAATGAGCGTGTTCAGGAATACCACACAGGCGCCTGGTAGTATCTCTTTTGCTGCCAGGGTCAATTTTACGGCTCCGGCAACCATTAACTTCACATCAGCCGGTGATGTAGACGGCGACGGCAAGCCTGACATCCTCGTTTCTACAAGCGGTGGTACTAGTTCGCTTTCTATATGGCGGAATACAAGTACACCCGGCAGTATTAGCTTAGCCTCAAGACAAGATTTTACCACACCTGCCGGTGCGGGTAACTATGTGGCCCTTGCCGATATAGACGGCGACGGTAAGAGTGACGTGATGACCATCAACCAGGGTGCGGGCACATGGTCACTGTTCCCCAATACAAGTACCAGCGGCAGTATAAGCCTCGGCACACGCAGCGACTTTACAGTAGGCCCTAACCCAGGTTCGTTATTTATAGCAGACTTTGATGGCGACGGAAAGCCCGATGTTAGTGCTACCAGTCTTTCCTCCGGGATAAATGTGGTCTATCGCAATACAAGCAGCGTAGGCAGCTTCTCATTCGCATCGTCGGTGCCATTTACATCAGGTGCAGGCGCGGCAAGCATGTTCGCCGGTGATATTGATGGTGACGGAAAGGCCGATGTAACTATCCTCAATCAGAGCACCACAACTATGTCTGTATTGCGCAATGATCCGTTGCAGGCTATTACAGGTGCTTCAGCCGTGTGCGTAAGCAGCACCATAACACTCGCTGATGCTACTCCTTCTGGTACATGGAGCAGCTCTAATACCGGCATCGCCACTGTAGGCTCTACAACCGGTGTTGTGTCAGGCGTTTCAGGCGGCGTGGTTACCATCACTTATTCAGGTACCTCAGGAGTAGAAGTCCTTGGTAACTATACTACCAAAACAGTAACGGTAAATGCCCGTCCTGTACCTTCATTTACAACCGCTCCCGGTGCTACGGTCTGCGCGAATGACATCATTACTTATACTACACAAAGCGGCCAGACAAGCTATCTGTGGAGCCTCACCGGTACATCTGGTGTTGACTATGTTATAGTTGGCGGCGGCGTAGGCTCTTCAAGCAATACAGTAACATTAAAATGGGTCACCACGGGTACTAAGACAGTTACCGTAAACTATACCGACGCGAACGGTTGTACAGGTGCCAGCCCTGCGTCAAACACCACTACGGTCAATCCGTTGCCGAGTTCTATAGCGGGCCCCACCGCGGTCTGTGTTGGTGCTACCATCACATTGTCTTCCTCACCTACTGGTGGCACATGGAGCAGCAGCAACACTGCTATAGCTACCGTGGGCAGCATCAGCGGTGTCGTTTCGGGCATCACCAGTGGTTCGGTTATGATCACATATACACTGCCCACAGGCTGCTATGTGACCAGCAATATTATTGTGAACAGCAATCCTGTAGTTACTGCCAGCAACAACAGCCCGGCATGTGTAGGCGGTCTGGTTAACTTTACTTCTTTAGGAGTAGGAACAGGTACGATCCATTATTCATGGAGTGGCCCTGCAGGGTTTACTTCCACAATAGCCAGTCCCGGCATCAGCGGTGTTGTACTCACTAATGCGGGTACATACACTGTCACAGCCACTAATGTACCTACAGGTTGCTTCTCGTCTACAACTACTGTGGTTACCGTTAACCCCACACCGACAACCACCCCTACCAATACCAGCCCGGTATGTGTGGGCGGCACAGTTAACTTCAATGCAGTTGCTACCGCTACGGGCACTATCTCTTATTCATGGACCGGCCCCGCTGGTTTTACCTCGGCTATAGCTACGCCATCTCGCAGCGGTATCACCACGGCACACGCAGGTACTTATGTTATTACAGTAAGCACTTCAGGTTCGGGATGTACTGCTACAGCGGTTACAGTAGTTACTGTAAACCCCACACCTACCGCTGCCCCCACAAACAGCAGCCCGGTATGTCTGGGTAATATCGTAACCCTTACAGCTAATCCTACATCCGGTACCGGAGTTACAGGCTATTCATGGTCCGGCCCTGGTGGGTTTACATCTACCGCTGCTAACCCTACGGTTACACCTACTATTACATCAACTTATTCATTGACGGTAACCAGCGGCATTTCTTCCGGCTGTAGCCCGTCTACGGTATACACTACGGTGGTTACCGTTAACCCGCTGCCTGCTCCTATAGGAGGCGGTATCCCGGTTACATCTACATTGTCCTATACCGGCGGCGTGCAGACATTCACTGTGCCTGCGGGTGTTACATCTTTGAGCGTGGATATGAAAGGTGCTACCGGTGGGGCTTATGGCTGCGCTGGTGTAACTCCCGGTTATGGCGGCAGGGTGCAGTGCACGCTTGCTGTTACTCCGGGCCAGGTGCTCAATGTTTATGTAGGAGGTGTTGGTACCTCTGGTATATGTACTACACCTACTCCTTCTGCAGGTGGCTTTAACGGTGGCGGTACATCCGGCACAGGTTACAGCTACGGTGGCGGCGGCGGCGGTGCCACAGATATCAGGATAGGCGGTACAGCATTATCCGACAGGAAAGTTGTAGCTGGCGGCGGTGGTGGTGCAAGCTATTATTTCTACCCCAACTCTGGCGGTAACGGTGGCGGCCTCACAGGCCAATCCGGCGTATTCACATATGGCGGAGGCACAGGCGGCGGCGGTGGTACCCAGGTGGGTGGCGGAGCCGGTGGCACAGCGTTCTCATTAACCGGCTTCCCGGGTGTACTGGGCATAGGTGGCGACGGTGCAGCGGGTACATGGGGTGCCGGCGGCGGCGGCGGCTACTATGGCGGCGGCGGCGGTGCATACAGCAGCGGCGGCGGTGGTTCTTCATACACCGATCCTACGCTCGTTTCCGGTGCTATCCATACTCAGGGATACAACTCCTCAGGCGACGGCCTTGTTACTATAACTTATACAATACCTGCAGCTATTTGTGTGGGTACTACTACCACATTGACTACTACGTCTTCAGGCGGTGTATGGTCCAGCAGCAGTACCTCCCAGGCTACTGTTGGCTCGTCCTCAGGTATTGTTACCGGCATCGCTGCAGGCACGCCTGTTATCAGCTATACATTTGCAACAGGATGTTATGCCACAACGACGATTACAGTTAATCCATTACCATCTGCTATAACAGGTACGGCAAGCGCTTGCGTTGGCTCGTCTACTACTCTGGCTGATGCTACTACAGGCGGTACATGGAGCAGTAGTGCTCCCGGTACAGCTTCGGTTGGTTCGTCTACAGGTGTAGTTACAGGTATAGCAAGTGGTACTGCAACTATAACTTACACACTGCCTACGGGCTGTTTTGCTACTACAACTTATACGGTTAACGCTGCGCCAACTGCCATTACGGGTGTGTTCTCCGTATGTACAGGGTCTACAACAGCCCTGTCTTCTTCACCGGGTGGCGGCACATGGACCAGCAGCAATACGGCTATTGCTACTGTTTCCGGCACAGGTGTGGTTTCAGGCGTATCGGCAGGTTCCGTAGTAATAACATATTCGGCCGGTGCGGGTTGTTTTGTTACAGCTACCGTAACCGTTAATCCATTACCCGGAGCAATATCCGGTTCGCTGGTAATATGCAATGGCACAACTTCGGCGCTTAGCTCTTCCTCTACAGGCGGTACCTGGACAAGCGGAACTCCGGCAGTGGCTTCGATCGGTGCTTCTTCAGGTGTGGTTACAGGCAATACCCCTGGCACCACGCTCATTACTTACACATTATCTACAGGTTGTATTACTACAGCAACCGTAACAGTTAACGCGGTGCCTACCGCTATCACCGGCACTTTTGTATACTGTGCCGGAGCTACCGGGGCATTGTCTTCTACACCTACTGGTGGGATCTGGAGCAGCAGCAACCCGGCATTAGCTACGGTAGGCTCTACGTCAGGTTCGGTAACAGCGGTGTCTGCGGGCATACCGGTTATTACTTATACTTTAGGTAGTGGTTGCTTTACTACTACGCCAATTACCGTTAACGCTAATCCTGCCGCTATCACCGGTACTATGGTATTATGCGTAGGTAACAGCACTACGCTGGCCGATGCAACTTCGGGTGGTACATGGTCCAGCAGCAGTCCTTCTGTAGCATCCATTGGCTCTTCAAGCGGTTATGTAAACGCGCTTACACCGGGTACTACAACCATCACATATACTTTAGCTTCAGGTTGCTCGGTAAGTGCTACTCTGACGATCAATGCTATACCTACACCTATAAGCGGCACTACCGTGTATTGTGTGGGAGCTACCGGGTCGTTAAGCAGTAGTCCTTCGGGCGGTACATGGTCCAGCAGTAACCCTGCTATGGCTACCATCGGCGCTGTATCAGGTGTGGTAACAGCCCTTGCGGCCGGTTCCCCAACTATCACATACTCGCTGTCTACGGCATGTTATGTGACACAGGCTATTACGGTCAATCCGCTGCCTGCTGCAATAGGTGGTACACTCAGTGTATGTACGGGCGCCACAACTACGCTCACCGATGCGTCCACAGGCGGTACATGGACCAGCAGTAACACTGCTGTAGCTACGATAGGCTCTGCGACAGGTATTGTCAGCGGTCTTTCCGCTGGTACTACTACCATCGATTATACATTATCAACCGGTTGTGTTGTATCAGCTACTGTGACCGTTAACCCAACACCAACAGCTATAACCGGTACTGCTACAGTATGTATTGGTCTTACTACCACCCTGGCCTCAACACCTTCAGGCGGTACATGGACCAGCAGTAATACTTCGATGGCTACGGTTGTTTCAACTACTGGTGTGGTAACGGGTGTTGCTGCGGGCTCTCCTGTTATTACTTATATGATGCCAACCGGCTGTTACACTACTACATATGTAACAGTTAATACTTTACCCGCCGCTATCGGCGGCACATTGGCTGTATGTAGCGGCGGTATAACTACACTCACTGACGCGTCTTCAGGCGGCACATGGTCCAGCAGTAATACTACGGTAGCTTCTGTTGGCTCATCAACCGGTATCGTTACCGGAAATGCGCCGGGTACAGCAACAATTACTTATACATTATCAACGGGCTGTGTCACTACGGCAGTGGTTACCGTTAACCCGCTGCCTGCTCCTATAGCGGTTGGTATCCCGGTTACATCTACATTGTCCTATACCGGCGGTGTGCAGACATTCACTGTGCCTGCGGGTGTTACATCTGTGAACGTGGATATGACCGGTGCTACCGGTGGGGCCTATGGCTGCGCCGGTGTAACTCCTGGTTATGGTGGCAGGGTGCAGTGCACGCTTGCTGTTACTCCGGGCCAGGTGCTCAATGTTTATGTAGGAGGTGTTGGTACCTCTGGTATATGTACTACACCTACTCCTTCTGCAGGTGGCTTTAACGGTGGCGGTACATCCGGCACAGGTTACAGCTACGGTGGTGGCGGCGGCGGTGCCTCAGATATCAGGATAGGCGGTACTGCTTTATCCGACAGGAAAGTTGTGGCCGGCGGCGGTGGCGGTGCATGCTATTATTGGTACCCCAATTCGGGAGGTAACGGTGGTGGCCTCACAGGCCAATCCGGCGTATTCACATATGGCGGCGGCACAGGTGGTGGCGGTGGCACCCAGGTGGGTGGCGGAGCCGGCGGCACAGCGTTCTCATTATCCGGCTTCCCGGGTGTATTGGGCATAGGTGGCGACGGCGCAGCAGGGACATGGGGTGCCGGCGGTGGTGGCGGCTATTATGGTGGCGGCGGTGCGGCATACGGCAGCGGCGGTGGTGGTTCTTCATACACCGATCCCGCGCTCGTTTCCGGTGTTACCAATATTCAGGGATACAACGCTTCAGGCAACGGCCTTGTTACCATCTCATATACCTTGCCTCCTTCGGTTTGTGTTGGTTCCACAACTACATTGTCTACTACACCATCAGGCGGTACATGGTCCAGCAGTAACACTACTGTAGCCACTGTCAGTGCTTCAACGGGTGTAGTTACAGGTATAGCCGCGGGTTCAGCTACTATTACTTATACATTGGCAACCGGCTGTTATGTGACAACGGCTATTACGGTCAACCCATTACCGGCTGCCATTACCGGCACACCAAATGTGTGTACCGGCGCTTCTGTTGGTCTTGCAGACGCTTCTACCGGTGGTACATGGAGCAGCAGCAATACAGCGCTCGCTACTGTTGGATCAACGACAGGTGTTGTATCCGGACTGACTAACGGAACACTCACCATTACTTATTCATTACCTACAGGTTGTATTGCTACAACTCCATTTACTGTTAACCCTACACCGACACCTATCTCAGGTACGCTGAGCGTATGTGTGGGCCTCACAACTGCGTTGTCCTCAACACCGGGTGGTGGTACATGGAGCAGCAGCAACACTGCGCAGGCCACAGTGAGCGGTTCAGGCGTTGTTACCGGGGTTTCCTCGGGCATGCCGGTTATATCGTATGTCCTGTCTACCGGTTGTATGACCATGGCTACTGTAACCGTTAATCCGTTACCGGCTGCTATCGCAGGGTTGTCAACTGTGTGCGTAGGGTCTTCGATCACAGTTAGTTCCACAACTACAGGAGGCACATGGAGCAGCTCAAACACGGCTCTTGCTACCGTTGGTTCTACAACAGGTATTGTTACCGGTATAGCTAGTGGTACACCAACCATAGTGTACACCTTGCCCACCGGTTGTACTACGTCAAGAGTGATCACGGTAAACCCTGTGCCCACTGCAATAACAGGTACACTTATGGTGTGTGAAGGCGCTACAACATCATTGGCGTCAACTCCTGCGGGTGGTACATGGACCAGTAGCAACCCTTCTGAGGCTACTGTTACGGGTGCAGGTGTGGTTGCGGGTGTAAGTGCCGGTATCCCGGCTATAACGTATACATTAGCTACCGGATGCTTTATAACCGCTAATGTGACGGTTAATCCGACGCCGCCGGCCAGCACAGGTCCATCGCAGGTATGTGTGGGTGCTACTATCACGCTGGCTAACTCACTTACAGGTGGTACATGGAGTAGCTCCAATACGGGCCTTGCTACTGTTGGTTCAACAACAGGTGTAGTTACTGGCCTTGCGGGTGGTACGCTTAATATTGTCTACACAATGCCTACAAGCTGTAGCAGTAGTAAGGCGATAACGGTTAATGCTATGCCTGCCGCTATCACCGGTCCTACACAGGTTTGTCCGGCTACTACTATTACATTGGCAGATGCTACCCCTGGTGGTACATGGAGCAGTAGTAACACGATCATCGCAACCGTGGGCTCATCCACCGGTGTGGTAACAGGTGTTGCTGCCGGCGCTGTTACAATATCTTACACAATGGCTACGGGTTGTACTGTTACGTATAATGTTACGGTTAACGCTGCGCCAAATATCAGTTCGTTCTCACCGCCATCTGCTGGTTCTCCCTGCATAGGTGGTTCGTCCCTGGTTACTGTTACATCCCTTTCACTAGGTGCGGGTACATTTACAGTAACATATGACCTCACGGGCGCTAACGTTTCCAGTGGCAATATTGCTACATTGACAATGGGCTCTTCAACGGGCACGTTTACTATACCATCGTCATTGCTTTTGTCATCAGGTGGCACAACAGTTACAATTACAGGTATTACAAATACGCTTGGTTGTACAACTACATTATCAACAAGCAACACTTCTTCGTTCACGGTTATTGCGTTGCCTACGGTATTTACTGTTACAGGAGGTGGTAGCTACTGTGCCGGTGGCACAGGCGTACATATTGGTTTGTCCGGTTCGCAGGTTGGTGTCAACTATCAGTTGTTCCTTGGTGCCACTGCCATTGGTGGGCCGGTTGCGGGAACTACAGGTGCACTTGATTTTGGCCTGATAACAACTGCAGGCACTTATACAGTTGTGGCCACAACTACTACCGGTGGATGCGTAAGCAATATGTCTGGTAGTGCAACAGTTGTTGTTAATCCGCTACCCGCTGTTTTTGCTATTACAGGCGGAGGCAGCTATTGCGCGGGCGGCACCGGTGTTGCTGTTGGTCTTTCAGGCTCTCAGACCGGCGTTAACTATCAGTTATACGTTGGCTCTGTAACGGTTGGTGCCCCTGTTGCGGGTACGGGCGGCGTTATCAGTTTTGGCCTCAATACTATTGCCGGCACTTACACGGTTGTGGCAACAACCACAGCAGGATGCGTTGGTACTATGAGTGGCAGTGTCACAATTACAATTAATCCTTTACCCACTACCCCTACAGGTACTCTTACCGTTTGTGTTGGTTCTACAACAACACTCGGTTCCACTCCTTCGGGCGGTACATGGTCCAGCAGTAATATAGCACTGGCATCTGTCGGTTCTGCTACCGGTGCGGTATTGGGTGTAAATGCAGGTACTCCAGTAATTTCTTATACACTGCCTACCGGCTGTTATATTATAGCGGTAGTCACCGTTAATCCATTGCCTGGTGCTATCACCGGTACGCCAAATGTGTGCGTTGGGTTAACAACTTCTCTGAGCAGCGGCACAGGCGGTGGTACCTGGAGTAGCAGCAACATAGCTTTGGCTACTGTTGGATCAACATCGGGTGTTGTTACAGGTGTATTGTCTGGTGTGCCTACAATATCTTATGTGTTGTCAACAGGCTGTATGGTTACGGCTCCTATTACGGTAAATTCCAACCCTGCGGCTATTACAGGTACATCCACTATCTGTGTGGGTGGTACCTCTGCGCTTAGTGATGCTACCGGCGGTGGTACATGGAGCAGCAGCGCTACAGGTATAGCCACTATAAGTTCTACAGGTGTTGTTACCGGTATGTCTGCCGGAACTGCTACTATCACTTATACATTGTCTACAGGATGTATTGCTACATACGCTATTACAGTTAATAGTGCTCCGGCTGCAATAACAGGCACTGCGAATGTCTGTGTTGGTTCGGTCACTAGCTTGAGTGATGGTACGTCCGGCGGTACATGGAGCAGCAGCAATACAGCTATTGCAACCGTAGGTTCGTCTACCGGTGTCGTATCTGGAGTTGGCGCCGGAACAGTTGTTATTTCTTATACGCTTCCTTCTGGTTGCTTTACTACCGTTTCTGTAACTGTCAATCCTGCTCCGGCAGCTATAACGGGTGTGGCTACGGTTTGTATCGGCGCTACTACCGCGCTTAGCGATGCTACTCCTGGTGGTACATGGAGCAGCAGCAGTACCGGTATTGCCGGTGTTGGGGCTACTACAGGTATAGTATCAGGTGTGTCCGTTGGTATGCCTGTTATTACGTATACACTTCCTGCGGGTTGTTACGCTACATTCCCTGTTACGGTCAATCCGAATCCATCAGCCATCACCGGTGTAGCCACTGTGTGTGTGACAGCATCTACCACTCTGGCTGATGCTACTCCGGGTGGTACGTGGTCCAGCAGCAATCCTTCGGTTGCGGGTGTTAGCGCGGGTACTGGCGTTGTTACCGGCTTTATAGCGGGCAGTGCCATTATTACATATTCTTTACCTTCAGGCTGCTACGCAACCAGGGTTGTAACGGTTAATCCGGTACCGGTGCCTATTACAGGTATACCTAACGTTTGTACAGGTGCATCGGTTACACTTGCTGACGCTACAACGGGTGGTACATGGTCCAGCAGCAACACATCGCTTGCTTTGGCCGCGTCAACTACCGGTGTTATTACCGGCGTTGCGGTGGGCACCCCTGTTATTACATATGCTCTGTCTACAGGCTGTATCGCTACAATGCAGATCACCGTTAACCAGTCGCCATCGGCTATTAGCGGGCCATCGTTTGTTTGCGTAGGTTCTACAATTACCCTGGGCAATACGTTTGGAGGTGGTGTATGGACCAGCAGCAACTCATCGCTTGCTACTGTAGGTTCATTGACAGGCGTGGTGGCAGGTGTCGCATTAGGTACGCCTACTATTACTTATACATTATCTCCGGGTGGTTGTATGGCCACAGCGGTGATCACTGTTAATCCGACTCCTGCCGCTATCACCGGAACAATGGTGGTGTGCGCCGGGTCTAATACAATGCTCAGTGACGCTACTTCAGGTGGTACATGGAGCAGTAGTAATACGCTGGTGGCAACTGTTGGTGCAACCACAGGTGTTGTTTCAGGTGTGAGCGCCGGTACGGCAACCATATCTTATACATTGCCGGGTGGCTGTGCGGCTTTGGCTACGGTTACAGTTAATCCTTTGCCTGCGGCTATCGGTGGCGCAAACAATGTTTGTGTCGGTTCTGCTACCACTCTTACTAATACTTCGGGTGGTGGTATGTGGACCAGCAGCAATACTTCCAGGGCACTCATTGGCTCTGCAAGTGGTATTGTCAGTGGTATTTCGGCAGGGCCGCTTACCATTACTTATACATTGCCTACAGGCTGTTATATTACTTTACCGTTCACGGTTAATCCGCTTCCTGCGGCTATTACCGGCACAGCTGTGGTGTGTGTAGCGTCTACTACCACCCTGTTTGATGTTGCGCCGGGTGGGTCCTGGAGCAGCAGCAATACTGCGATTGCCGCGGTAACAACTACATCGGGTATTGTCAGCGGCGTGTCGGGCGGTTTCGCTACGATCACATATACGCTGCCAACAGGCTGCTTTGTAACAAGGACAGTTACGGTTAATCCGTTACCAACCATATTCTCTGTTACTGGTGGCGGTGGCTTCTGCGTAGGTGGTACAGGTGTTCATGTTGGGTTGAATAACTCAAATGTGGGTATCAACTACCAGTTATATGTGGGCAGTACTGCTATAGGAAGCCCATTGGCCGGTACAGGCGCGTCTCTTGATTTTGGTCTCATGACTACAGCGGGTACCTATACTGTTATTGCAACGAATGCTACAACCGGTTGTACTGTTAATATGAGCGGTACAGCTTCAGTATTCGGCTATCCGTTGCCGGCGACCTTTACTGTAACAGGTGGTGGTAGTTATTGCGCGGGTGGTTCCGGTGTCACCATCGGATTAAGTGGCTCTTCTATTGGTGTCAATTACCAGTTGTACAGTGGTGTTACTCCGGTTGGCTCGCTCGTGGCAGGCACAGGTTCGGCTATTAGTTTCGGTTCTATTACTGCTGCCGGCACCTATATGGTTGTGGCTACAGATGGTACTACCGGCTGTACACGCAACATGATAGGTACTGCGTCTGTAACTATCAATCCAACACCGCTTGTGTTCTCTGTGACCGGTGGTGGAGCTTATTGTACCGGTGGTACCGGTGTTCACATTGGCCTCAGCAATTCTGCCTCAGGTGTAAACTATCAGTTATTCAGGGGCGTTACATTGGTGAGCACTACAGCAGGTACTGGTACTGTACTTGATTTTGGTTTGTTTACTACAGCGGGTACCTATACCGTTGTTGCCATAAATGCTACTACTTCATGTACCGCTAATATGGCGGGCAGCGCTAACGTTTCTATCAGTGCTTTACCCGGCTTGTTCACTGTAGCCGGTGGCGGCAGCTTCTGCGCGGGTGGTTCTGGTGTTGCGGTTACACTCGGAGGTTCTGCAACCGGTGTTAATTACCAGTTGTATGTGGGCACTTCGGCTATCGGGGCTGCAATGGCAGGTACCGGAGCGGCGCTCAACTTTGGATTGCAGACCACTGGCGGCACATATACTGTTGTGGCTACCGATGCAATAACTGGCTGTACACGAACAATGACAGGCAGTGTTGTCGTGACGGTAAATCCATTGCCAACTGTGTTTGCAGTTACCGGTGGTGGTACTTACTGTTCGGGTGGTTCCGGCTTGCCGATAGGCGTTGCAGGTTCTCAGTCAGGTGTTAACTACCAGTTGTACAGGGGTACTGTTCTCGTGAGCACTATCAGTGGCACAGGTTCGGCCATCAACTTTGCATCGCAGACCACTGCCGGCACATATACGGTAGTCGCGGTCAATCCTACTACAACTTGTACGAATCCAATGTCCGGATCTACTTCCATCGTTATCGCTCCGTTGCCGGTTGCGTTTACCGTTACCGGTGGTGGCGGATACTGTGCTGGTGGCGCGGGGGTTTCCGTTGGCTTGTCGGGTTCACAGACCGGGGCTACTTACCAGTTGTTCAGGGCGGGCACTATATTGGTCAGCACGTTATCCGGCACTGGTGTTGCGCTTGATTTCGGTCTGCAGACAGCAGCAGGTACTTATACCGTTGTTGCTACTATACCCGGTACCGGTTGTACAAACAATATGTCTGGCAGCGTTGTGGTAACTATCAACGCGTTACCAACTGCGTCAGCTGTTACAGGCGGTGGCGCTTATTGCTTCGGTGGTTCGGGTGTAGCTGTTGGTCTTGCCGGTTCACAAACAGGCGTATCATACCAGCTGTATAATGGAACATCTGCAATGGGTACACCGGTTACGGGCACAGGCTCCGCTATCAGCTTCGGATTGCAGACAGTTACCGGTACTTATACCGTTGTGGCTACAAATACTACAACCGGTTGTGTTAATACAATGACCGGCAGTGCTACAGTTACTACAACTCCTCTGCCCACTGTTTATTCAATGACCGGCGGTGGCAGCTTCTGTGCAGGTGGCACAGGGGTATCCATTGGCTTGTCGGGTTCTCAGAGTGGCGTTAGCTACCAGTTGTATAGTGGTACAGTTACGGTAGGTTCTCCTGTTACAGGTACCGGTGGCGCTATAAGCTTCGGTATCTTCACAACTGCGGGCACATATACTGTACTGGCTACCAGCACTACACCATGTGTAAGCAGCATGTCGGGCAGTGCAGTTGTTATTGTTAATCCGCTGCCCACAGCGTTTACAGTTACCGGCGGCGGCACGTATTGCAGTGGTGGCATTGGTGTTAGTGTAGGCCTGAGCGGTTCAGCCACCGGTATCAACTACCAACTGATGCTGGGCAGCACAGCGGTTGGTGGCCCTGTGGCCGGCACAGGCGGCTCGCTTGACTTTGGGCTCATGACAACAGGCGGTTCCTATACCGTTGTTGCTACTAATACTACTACAGGTTGTACCGCTACTATGACCGGCAGCGCTACTGTATCTGTTTCTGCATTACCATCAGCGTTCACCGTTACCGGTGGCGGTGGTTACTGCGTGGGTGGTACAGGAGTGTCAGTTGGCTTGTCGGGTTCACAAACCGGCGTTGACTACCAGTTGTATAATGGTACGACTGCTGTTGGTGCTCCGGTACCAGGCACCGGCTCTGCACTTAGCTTCGGGTTACAGACTGCGGCGGGCACTTACACTGTTATGGCTACAGATGGTACTACTACATGTATCAATACCATGTCTGGCAGCGCTACAGTAACTATCAATCCGCTTCCTGCCACCTATGTGGTGACCGGCGGCGGTGGCTACTGTGCCGGTGGTACTGGTGTTGTTGTAGGCCTTTCTGGTTCGCAGTTCGGTGTTAGTTATCAATTGTTCAATGGCCCTACTGCGTACGGTCTGCCTTTAGCGGGTACCGGCGGTGCTATTAGCTTCGGCCCGCAGTCAGTAGCCGGCACTTATACAGTAGTAGCTACCAATGGTACTACCGGTTGCACCAGCAACATGAGCGGCAGCGCTTCTGTGGTTGTCAATCCGTTGCCGGTTATACTGGCAGTAACGGGTGGCGGCAGCTATTGTGCCGGCGGCGCGGGTGTCCATGTAGGCCTTGTAAGTTCTGCTATCGGGGTTAACTACCAGTTATACCGCGGTACAACATCCGTGGGCATACCGGTATCAGGTACCGGTTCAGCGCTCGACTTTGGGCTTCAGACAACGGCCGGCACATATACGGTTATTGCTACAGATCCGTTATCAGGATGTACCAGCAATATGTCAGGCAGTGCTGTGGTTAGCATTAATGCCCTGCCCACAGCATATACTGTTGTAGGCGGCGGTAGTTACTGCGCGGGTGGCAGCGGTGTAGCTGTAGCCCTTAGCGGTTCTGCTACAGGTGTCAGCTACCAGTTATACAGGTCTTCTGTTGCTGTCGGCAGTCCGGTTGCGGGCACAGGTACTTCTATCAATTTTGGCCTGCAGACTATTGCAGGAACATATACAGTTGTCGCTACCGTAACATTCAGCGGTTGTATCAACAACATGACAGGTAGCGCTACCGTAACTGTCAACTCCCTGCCGACAGCTTATACTGTAACCGGTGGCGGTAGTTACTGCGCCGGCAGCACCGGCCTCCACATTGGCCTCAGCGGCTCGGCGGCAGGTGTAAACTACCAGTTGTTCAGAGGTACTTCAGTTGTAAGTGCATTGGTTGGCGGCACAGGTGCTGCGCTTGATTTCGGCACATTTACTACTGCGGGTACTTACACAGTTGTGGCAACGGTTGCTGCAACAGGCTGTACTGATAATATGCTTGGCAGCGCTACGATCACTGTCAATTCAGTGCCTTCGGCATTTAGTGTTACCGGTGGTGGCAGCTATTGCGCAGGCGGTAGCGGTGTACTGGTAGGCCTTAGCGGCTCAGCAACAGGTGTTAACTACCAGCTTTATGTTGGTACTACTCCTGTAGGCAGCACGGTTGCAGGCACAGGCTCTGCCCTTAGCTTCGGCTACGAGACCACTGCCGGCACCTATACTGTTGTAGCTACAGATGCAATTACAGGTTGTACCAATACAATGACTGGCAGTGCAACGGTAACAGTGGGTGCTACGCCGCTCGTATTCTCTATGACAGGCGGAGGCAGCTATTGCTCAGGCCCCGGATATCATATCGGCCTCAGCGGCTCGTCAACAGGGGTTTCTTACCAGTTGTACCGTGGCGCATCTGCTTATGGTAGTCCGCTGTCCGGCACGGGTGCTGCATTAGACTTCGGTCTGTTTGGTGCGATAGGTACTTACACTGTGATAGCTACAAACATCTCGTCCTCATGTACTGCTACAATGTCTGGTGTTGCTAACATAACTCCGGGTGCGCTGCCTACGGCTTATACTGTCACCGGTGGTGGTAGCTTATGCTCAGGTGGTACCGGCTTTGCTGTAGGCCTGAGCGGTTCTCAGGTTGGCGTTAACTACCAGTTATACAGAGGTGCATCGATTGTTGGTTCACCACTGCCGGGCACAGGGGCTTCGCTTAACTTCGGGGTGATGACCACAGCCGGTGGATATACCGTGATAGCAACTAATGGCACAAGCGGTTGTGTAAATAATATGACCGGCAGTGCAACGATAACTGTTTACTCCCTGCCTACAGCATACACTGTAACCGGCGGCGGCAGCTACTGTGCCGGTGGAACCGGTGTTGCTATTGGTCTCAGCGGGTCTAATACAGGTGTCGTTTACAGGCTGTACAGAGGCACAACGCTTGTGACCACAACGGCCGGTACAGGATCGGCTATCAGCTTCGGGCTGCAGACTACAGCTGGTACATATACAGTGGTGGCACAGAATACCACTACCACATGTACCAATAATATGGCCGGCAGCGCTACTGTATCCATCAGCTCTCTGCCACTTATATCCGGCAGTATATATACAGTGGCTCCTGGTGCTACCATCACGCTTTCGGGCTCACCGAGCGGTGGCACATGGCATAGCGGTACCAGCTCTGTGGCAACGATAGGCGCTACCTCGGGTGTGGTAACCGGTGTAACACTGGGCACTTCGCTGATCAGCTACACTATTACGTCTACGGGTTGTATGTCTACCCATATGGTATCTGTAACACCTACAGGTCACCGCGCAGGACCAGACAACAACACTGTGACTGCCTCTGAGGGTACAACCATCTATGTGGCGCCTAACCCGAATAAAGGTATATTTACCATTAAGGGCACATATGGCACTACCGACGATGTAGCCGTAAGCATAGAAGTCACTGACATGCTTGGCCAGGTGATATACCGCGGCAACGCAACCGCTACCGGCGGTGAGCTGAACGAGGTAATACAACTGAAAGGCATAGCCAACGGTATGTATCTGCTGAGCCTGAGATCGGGTGTGGCAGATAAGGTCTTCCACATAGTGGTAGAACAATAGTGATCATTGGATCAAAGAATATAAATGGCCTCGGTTTCCGGGGCCATTTTTTTGTGATGATACTGACCCAGAATACTATTACGTTGTACAGGCTAAGCGATAAATATGCTAAAAATTAAAATGATACATATTGCAATATAAATGGCGACTGACATGGGGATAAAAGCAAAACGACCTACAAATTGCGTTGTAAGTCGTTTCTTGCTGCTGGTGGTGTGGGCCGGGATCGAACCGGCGACACAAGGATTTTCAGTCCTTTGCTCTACCGACTGAGCTACCGCACCA
>CAZBAP010000006.1:0-320339 GCA_964489795.1 uncultured Flavipsychrobacter sp. | reverse complement strand
GGAAGCGGGACGCTTCAAAATTACCGGGACGAAGCGAGACGCTTCGACCAGTGGGTACAGAACAATCATCCTATTCAGCTATCAACACCAGAGATGATGAAACAGCGGATAAGCTATATACATAATAACCCGGTTGTGGCTGGCTTTGTATGTGAACCACAGCATTGGAAATGGAGCAGCGCCCACGATTATTATGGTGGCACAGAGGGGTTATTAGATTTGGTAATGTTGTTGTAACATCGGAAGCGGGACGCTTCAAAATTACCGGGACGAAGCGAGACGCTTCGACCAGTGGGCCGTGAAGAAAGTGCATAATACCGCTGTTACCGCTTTTGATATTAAGGGCTATGCACCGGGTATTTACTTCTATAAGATTGCCATTGCCGGCGGCGTACGGTCTGGTAAGGTGATAATAGGCAGATAAAATGTTTACTAATGACTGTCCGGTGGGTTGAGTATCAGGCCGACCGGACTTTTATGTTTACCGGAAGCGTAAGGCCGATGAACTACACCAATGCTATATTACCGAGGAGCGGGAAGGCCGGGACAAAAAATCAGTTATAATTAATGGTTATGCGGGTGGCTGTATTGGCGTAGGTGCCTGAGGGCAGAGTGGGTGACAACAGAAAGGTAGCGCCTATACTCAGTAACTGCCTGCCATAGGCATCGAGCATGCCCGTGAGCCCCGGAAAGCAGGTGAACGCATGGGCGGGTATGACATGCGCATTGCCGTCTGTAAGTACCGTATTGCGCGGGAGGCTTATGGCGTATATATAATAGGGCTGGCCCGTGAGCGAAAACGCAGCGGCTGAAACAGCACTTTTTATGGAGGATGCCACAGCGGCCCCATTGGTATATACCTGCCGGGTATATGGCGATATGGTTATGGCGCCCCGTGTGGCTGCGAGACCGGCATTGCCAAAGTGCATATCCACTACCCTGGTTACCGAGGCCGGGGTGCAGATGCCCTGCGCCGCTGTGGCGGCAGCCTGTGCCGCAGCATGGCGGTTAATGCCGAATATTATAATAGCTGTAATTATGGACCTGTAATTTCTATGCATGATCTGTAACGCCCGGTATATGGTACCAGGCCGGGACTTTGATAATGCCTCTGCTATAGCCAATACTATGCCAGATCAATAATTAGTTATTTTTGAATTAATTATGAATATGTAATTTTATATTTATTCCATTATCTGAATGATATTCCAAAATATGGAAAGAGGGGCGGGCCGGGAAAAACTAGAAAAAGCAGGCATATAAAACCAGGAGCGCGTATACCGCTATAACGGCAGCGTGGTACATTAGTTTCTTTCGGGCATCGTGTACTTTATTGCTGATGATAACATTGGCGAGAGTAACGGGCAGGAGTACGAATAGCAGCAGAATAAATTCGGACATGACCCACCAGCCTTCCGCATCTCTGTGGACAGCGATAAGGGCCATGAGCAGAAAGATACCAAGCGTAAACACATTGAGCAACGTGATATAACGGTATCGCTTGTTCATGGGCCATTAGTTGGTAACCATCTTCAATGCCCTTGAAGGGGCTTTTAGCCAGTTGATATTCTGTAGTTGAAGCGTGAAAGAGATGCTCCTGCCAAATACATTTTTGTTGCCATAGGCGGCAGTGAGGTAGTTTTGAAATTCGCTGCTCATGATAATGGGTATGTATACGCTGACCACATTGCTGAGCAGCGATATTTCCACGCCGCCATCGTACAGGAGGGTAGTGCTGCCTGAATGCTTGAAGGTGGGGGTGGCATTGGGTATGAGGCCCGCATCGAGGAAGAGGCGTACCGGTAGTTTGATCCTGGGGAGGTCGGTAGAGAGGTTTAGGGCTGCCATCCAGTTGTCGCTGCGTGCGGCTCCATTGTGTATAGGTACTTTAAATCCCCCCTCCTGCATGGATACCTGCTGTGCCGGTATTTTGTCTTGCGCGTTTCTGCCCATGTAGGTGCCGTCGTAGAGATAGTCGTCGGCGCCCGAGTAGCTGGCGTTCAACTCGTACCGGGATATAACGGAGGCTGTATTGGTAATAGGGAAAAACTTGCCGAGGAAGGCGCGAACGCGCAGCGATTTTTTACGGGTATCGTAGTCTATCCTGATGTTTCCTTCGGCACTCACCTTGGCGAAGTCCTCGCCCATCTGCCCCTCAAGGCTGTAAGAAAACGGGTTGTAAGCCCGGTTGTTGCGGTGCCTGTAACGCAGCAGGCCATAGTTGACCGCGGAGTTTACAGGTATAGTCCTCACCTGTAGTGAACCGGTAGCCGGAATGGAGGATGAGTCGAAATATTCTTCACTTATAGAATAGGCTTTGAGTGTAAGGGTGCGGGTAACCGGGCTGGTGGCATCATGCTCGTTGAAAGTAAAATTGAGCGAAGGGGCCACCTTGGTATAACCGGTATAGATATGCTTTTCATCTGACGGCTGCAGCATTTCGTTATAATGGAACATCTTTCCATCGGCCTGCACGAGGACCTCTTTAAAGATATTGCCCGGATACCATGCATAGCCTATGGAGCCGCAGCCTACCAGCGATTGTGACGCGAAAGAGTACAATGGAGCCAGCGCAAACCGGAAACGGTTTTCGGGCAGGGTAAGGTCGTGTAGCACAATACCGGCCATAATGCCGTCATAATCGTTATAGCCCAGGGCAGGGGAAATGAATAGTTTGTCTTTGTCTGATACGTTCAACCCTGCCAGTGGCTTTAACTGCAGCCCGAAGCGGTGGAATATGGCGTGACGACGAAAAACATCGTTAGTCGGTTTGGCATCGGGAATAATATCATCTATGCTCAGTCTGCTCCATGATGTGCCGGGCAGGGTAACGGTAGTGTCGCGGGTAAAGGGCTGCGACATGGCAGATGATACAAGGCTGTCGTGGCCGGAGTAAGCATTGACCATCACAGGGGAATAGACGCCGCTGCGGTTGCGAACGGTAATGGTAGTATTGGTGCCGTCTGTGCTGTACTTTGTTATCTTGAAGTCTATGGGTTTACTTGTCTGAAGTATGGGGTCAAAAAACCAGTCTATAGACTTAGTGGTATGCCGCTGCAGGCAGGCCTTTATATCGGCCGGATAGGGATGGTGAAAATGCCACGTATCGTAGTAGTCATGCATGCCGGCTTCAAAATCGGATTGGCCCATATACTTTTCCAGCCAGCGCAGGCACATAGCTGTTTTGTAATAAACATCGAGGCCATAATTCAGCTTTTCAAAATTGGCTGATGCCTGGTCTATGGCCTGATCGTCGCCGGTAACGGCGCGCTCAAAATAGACCATGGTTTCATCGAATTTCCTTTTCTTATTCTTAACTGATAAAGAATCGCTTTCGAGATCGGCGGTGGTCTTCTGCTCGTAAAATGTGTTGATGCCTTCGTCCATCCACGCATGGTCGCGCTCATTGCTGCCCAGCATGCCATAGAACCAGTTGTGCCCTGCCTCATGTATTATCACTGTCTTTAGCTGTGATGAAGACTGCCTGTCTATGACGGTGACGGTGGGGTATTCCATACCGCCCCCCGCCCTGAGATCGCCCAGTACGGCTTTAATGGTCTTATACCGGTATGGGCCTATCCATTTGCCATAGTGCCTTACTGTTTCTTTGAGATAGGTGCTGGCCTTGGCCCATGTTTGCCAGTAAGACGGCATGAAGGCGGCCCATGTGGTCACCAATTGACCATTGCCGGGCGAATAGACTGTGTCTTTACGCACCAACCAGCGTTTGTCGGCAAACCAGGCAAAATCATGTACGTTGTCTTCGTGGAAGTGAATGGTCTTCATATCGGTGGCGCTGGGCGGTGTGGTGTCCCTGTGCGGCGACCTGGGCCTATACCTGGTTTCGGGCAACGGCAACTTGGCGAGTTCGTCCATCCAGTCATTTTCTTTCTGGTCCAGGCAGTTGCCAGTAGCCATGACCACGTAGTTGGAAGGCAGCGTTATGCTTACATCGTATGCGCCGTATTCGCTGAAGAATTCACCCTGGTCGAGATAGGGTATAGGGTGCCAGCCTTTCTGGTCATATACGGCAGGCTTGGGGAACCACTGGGAAATGTAGTATGCCTGCCCGGTATGCCCCATTCTTGAGAATACCTTCGGGATCTTTACCCTAAAGGGAGTAGTGATCTTAATGGTATTACCGGGCGGTAATGGCCGCGGTAGGTCTAGGCGCGCGATGTCCGGCGTAGCCTCTGTGCTGTAATGGTCTACGGCCTGGCCATCAACCATAAACTGAATGCTGTCTATATAACCACGGTCTGCGGGTTTGGAATAATAGAAAGCGGTGCTGTTGTTCACATCCTGCTGGCGGGCAAAGGGCGTACGGTCGTTTTTGTATGCATTTGGCCACAGGTGCATATATATATACCTGAGTGTGTCGGGCGAATTGTTAGTGTATGATAATTCTTCGTGGGCGTAAAGAAAATGTTCCTTATCGTTTAGTGTAACTTCAATTTTGCTGTCTACACGCTGTTGCCAGGAGGGCTGGGCTGTTACTTTACACGTTAATAAGGCTGCTAAAGGCAGGAGGAAATACTTCATGGCACGAAAATAAGCTAAAACCGGGTTTGTGGTTGCCGGCCCCGGTAATAACTCACAGGGCAGTTATTTATTGTTCTTTCGGGTTAAATACGAGCGCATTAGCAACAAAAAGTATGCCAAAAATTGTAATAAAAAAGTGCTCTAAAAATTTGATATTAGTTTAAAATGTTTTTACCTTGTTAATAACTAAAATATGCGAACATGAGAAAAATTACCTTTTCAAAGAATTTGCTGGTACCTGCTCTTCTGCTGGGTGCTTCAGTAGTTCACGCCCAGGGTGTGATCAACACGATCTCAGGCAATGGTGTCGCGGGATTCAGCGGTGATGGTGGTGCGGCGATCAGCGCACAATTCTCCAGTCCATCAGGCGTTGCGGTTGATGAGGTTGGTAATATTTTCATTGCCGATAAAGGAAATTCGAGGGTAAGAAAAATATCCGGCACCACAGGTACGATGAGTACCTATGCGGGTACGGGTATTTTTGGGCTTTCGGGGCTAGGTGGCCCGGCGGTGTCTATGAGCATACGTATGCCCGACGCAGTATCTGTGAAACCAAACGGGGACCTGCTGATAGCCGACTGGTATAACGATATGGTGTTCCTGATAGACCACCTGACCTATGAAAATGACGATCATGGAAATGATGGCGACGGCCACCAGGGCGATGACGACGATTGCCTGTCATTCAATGCACGGCTGAAAATACCCGCAGGCGCCTGCGCCGATTTGGCTAACCGGGTATATATAGCTGATAACGGAAACAACAAAGTGCGTATAGTAATGCCAGTAACAGGCGCAACCGGTACAATGAATATGATTCACACACTGGCCAACGCAACGGGAGCATTTGGTTATTCAGGTGATGGCGGCCTGGCTATACATGCCACCTTCTCCCATGTAACAGGTGTTGCCTTTGATAACAGCACCAATACGGACCTCTATGTTGCAGACCAAGGTAACAATGTGATACGTAAGATAAATATGGCAACAGGCATAATAACTACAGTGGTAGGTACGGGTTCGGCCGGATATTCGGGCGATGGCGGCGCTGCGCTGAGCGCAAGGCTGAGGAACCCCGGCACATTGTTTGTGGATGCCCATCGCAATCTTTATATATGCGATCGTGGGAATAACGTGATCCGTAAGGTAGATCTCACAACCGGTATCATCAGCACGGTGGCAGGTAATGGTACACTGGGTTTCTCAGGCGATGGCGGGCTTTCTACAAGCGCGCAGCTTAATGACCCGGAAGGTGTATGGGTAGACAATAGCGGCAATATGTACATTGCTGATATGGGTAACCAGAGGATACGCGAAGTAACCCCTGAAGTTACCACCCCTACTGTTACTACTCCGGGCTCTTCTGTAATTACAGGGTTCACCGGTGTTGTATTACCTCCTGTTCCGGGTGGTGTACGTCATACATTGGCTCCGGGTTCTGCAGGCGGCTATGCCGGTAAAATAAATCCGGGTGTTACTACTGCCGGTTCCGATGTGACCACTGTATTCCCTAATCCTTCTACAGGCCTGTTTACCATACAGTCTCCTGTGCTGGATAATGCGGTTGTAGAGATATACAATGTATTGGGTGTAAAAGTTTACAGCGCGGTGATAAGCGGTGATGTAAACGAGGTAAACCTGGCCGGCCAGGCTGCCGGTGTATATACATTATCGCTGAGGTCTTCGGCAGGTAATTATACACAGAAACTTACTGTAGTAAGATAATCTTCAAATAAGTTCATTGGTACAAAATGCTCCTTTCCGGGAGCATTTTGTATATTTATCAAAGGGTATACCGATCATGAATATGGCTATAATAAAATACTTGTTGTCTGCTGTCCTGGCTTTGTTTATCTGCGCCCCGGCGGGCGCGCAAGGTATCATCAGCACCATTGCGGGCAACGGCGTAACACAATACATAGGTGATGGCTGGCCGGCTACAGCTTATTCGCTGGCTGCACCATCGGGCGTATGTGTGGACAGAAGCGGCAATGTGTTTGTAGCAGATTATGCCGATTCACGTATACGTAAGGTTACCCCCACAGATACACTGTCTACGATAGGTGATACAAGTGGCACGCCCGGTTATACAGGCGATGGCGGTATAGCTGTGAACGCGCAATTCAATAACCCGGCGGGTATATGTATTGATACCAATGGTAACCTGTACATTTCTGAGGAGTTTAATAATGTGATCAGGAAAATAGATAAGACCACGGGTTTGGTGTCTACCGTGTGTGGGTCGGCAATGGGTGGTTATGCGGGCGATGGAGGCCCTGCTACCGCTGCCCGTATGAACCAGCCGGCAGGTGTATGCGTGGATAAAGCCGGCAATATATACTTTGCAGACAAGGGGAATAGCTGTATACGTAAGGTGACGGTGGCAACCGGTACGATAAGCACTATAGCCGGTAGTACGACATCGGGCTATTCCGGCGACAATGGCCCGGCTACAAATGCGAAACTTTCTTTTCCTCGGGGTGTGTGCGCAAACGATGCCGGCGATATATATATTGCTGACTACGGCAACAACCGTATCCGCCGGGTAGATGCTGCAACGGGGATCATAACCACTGTTGCGGGTTTGGGACCCGCCGGATATTCGGGGGATGGGGGTATGGCGTTTGCCGCAAAGCTAAGCACGCCGAATAATGTATTTATTGATAAGCACGGCAACCTCTTTATTTCGGACTATGGCAACAATGTAATAAGGATGGTGGCCGGTGATGGCAAGATAACCACCGTGGCCGGTAATGGCAGCAATGGTTATTCGGGCGATGGCGGCCCGCCAACCGCCGCGACTTTTTACGGGCCAACGGCAGTATTTGTAGACGATTCCGACCATATATATATAGCTGATGGTACCAATTCGGCCATACGCCTGATAAAGCCCGATGTAACGGCTGTGAATGATGTATTGCAGCCAGGGCAGGTACTTATTTTTCCTGATCCGTCTTCAGGTATCTTTACCGTTGCCACACCCCTGCAAGGTACTATGGTGCGCATATACGATGCTACGGGCAGAAAAGTATCATCGATAGTGGCGAAGGATAAAGAGACGGTGGCAGACCTGACGGCACAGGCGCCGGGTATCTATTATGTGCAGGTGCTTAGCGGCAATACAGCGCTATCGGGTAGAGTGGTCATTATGCGATAATGTCGCAAAAAAGGCTTAGTCAATCCCCCCTTTTTCTTTTACATAGCCCGCAGTGGCAAATCGTGGTTTAAGGAGCCGGAGCATTTGTAATACCACAGAAAGCAGTATAAGCCCCATGCCCCCAAGGAACCCCCAGTTAAGATCATGGGTGCCCTTGCTGAAGATGATCTCTTTGTTTTCGTTATAAAAAAGAAAGGCGAGCAGTATGCCGTAAACAGGCTCCAGGTTCACAGACAGCGTTACGGTAAAAGAGGTAAGCCGCTTCAGCGCGTTGAGCGCCAGGTTTTGCGACCATACCGTGCAGCATAGGCTCAGGATCACCAGCCACAGCCAGTCATTGCTAACCCATTCCGGGCCCAGCAGATCGGTGGTACGTGGCAGGAAAGTAGTGTGCGGCATATACCAGAACTGGATAGGCATGAGCAGCGAAATAAATATCCAGCCTGTGCCCATCTCGTAAAATACCATGGTGCGGGCAGGGTATTTGCTGGCTATCCGTTTGTTGAGCACGGTAAATACCGAACTGAGAATAGCCGCTATAAGGCCGAATAATATACCCAAGCCGTAAAACTGCTGGAACCTGTAGATAAGGTATACGCCGGCTATGGCCAGCAGCCCGAGGAGTACCTCCTGCAGATCGTGGCGGCCGTCGTTTACAAACGGATCAAGCAGCGATGTAAAGACGCTGGCAGTAGAGAGGCAGACCAGCGCTATGGAAATATTGGCAAATTTAACAGCCCCGTAAAACCCTACCCAGTGCAGGCCCATCAGCAAGCCAACCAACGCCAGCTGCACCATATCCCTCCGCCCGATGCGCACCCACTGCCTGCGGTAAAAAAGTATAACAGCCATAAACAGGGCGGTGAGCAGCATGCGATACCACACCAGTACAGGTGCGTCAAGCGATATGGCCTTGCCCAGTACACCGGTAAACCCCCAGAGGAGTACCGCAACATGCATTTGTATCAGGGCTTTTTTCACAGGAGGGCAAAGGTAGGAGGTTAACTGAATTTATAGCTATGATCACAACCGCGAATAGTTTTATATCGTAACCCTGACCGGCATATAATAGGTTGATAAATAATATATTTATAAGGGTAGATAATATGGGTAATATTGAAGATGTGCCCATACGCTGTGCTATTATCGTCCATATCGGGGCGTCCGGTTTTTGCCGGAGGAAAATAATAACCTGCTAATTTGCAGTAAATAAATTATTTTTGTTTCGTAAAATATTAGCCCATTTTTCGCACTGGTAGTAAATGAATAATACATATACTGATCTCGTAAAGCAGACCTTCCATTTTCCGCAGGAAGGCTTTGATGTCAATGATAATAATACGCTGGAGTTTAACGGGGTGGATATAAGGGCCCTTGTGGAGAAATACGGCACTCCCTTCAAGCTTACATATCTGCCCAAGATAGGTATGCAGATACTTAAGGCCAAGAAGATGTTTAACGACGCGATAAAGAAGCATAAGTATGATGGTAAGTATGTTTACTGCTATTGTACGAAAAGCTCGCATTTCTCTTTTATTGTAGAAGAAGCGCTGAAGCATAATGTACATCTTGAGACCTCATTTGCCTACGATATTGATATAATAAAACAGCTTTACAAAAGGCGGAAGATCACCAAGGATACCTATATTATCTGTAACGGGTTTAAAACAAAACAGTACACCCGCAATATAGCGCGTCTTATAAATGAGGGCTTTAAGAATGTGATCCCTGTTATTGACAATAAGAATGAGTTTGAGGATTATAAGAAATCGATACGCGCCAAGGACCCCGTAAACATAGGTATACGCATAGCCAGCGAGGAGGAGCCCACTTTTGATTTTTATACTTCCCGCCTTGGTATACGCAGCCGCGATATACTGGAGTTTTATGTAGATAAGATAAAGGGCAATGAAAAATTCAGGCTGAAGATGCTGCACTTCTTTATGAATAAAGGCATAAAGGATGATGTGTATTACTGGAGCGAGCTGAATAAAGTGCTGAACATCTACTGCCAGCTGAAGAAGATATGCCCCGAGCTCGAAGCTATAAACATAGGTGGCGGGCTGCCCATCAAACATTCACTGGGGTTTGAATACGATTATAATTACATGGTGAACGAGATCGTATCCACCATCAAAAAGGTATGCAAAAAGAACAGGGTAGATACTCCCGATATCTATACAGAGTTTGGCTCGTTTACGGTAGGGGAAGCCGGCGCGGTGGTATACAGTGTGCTTGACGAAAAGATGCAGAACGACAGGGAAATATGGTACATGATAGACAGCTCTTTCATTACCACACTACCTGATACCTGGGGCATAGGTGAGAAATTCCTCATGCTGCCAATTAATAAATGGGACAGTGAGTATCACGAGGTTCACCTGGGGGGGCTCACCTGCGATAGTCATGATTTTTATACTTCGGAAGAGCACATCAACGCTGTGTTTCTGCCTAAGCTGGATAAAGCAAAAGGCTCAGAACCATTGTACATCGGCTTCTTTCATACCGGCGCCTACCAGGACCAACTGGCGGGCTATGGCGGCATCAAGCATTGCATGATCCCTTCTCCCAAGCATGTAGTGGTAGAGCGGAACAAAGATGGTAAAATGGAAGACTGGTTGTATGCCAAAGAGCAGACACCCCAAAGTATGCTGAAGATACTTGGTTACATTAGGTAATGGAGATTTGAAGTATTATTTTGTTCCCGTGTTCACGGTGTCGTAGACAGTATTATTGCTGTTGAATTCAGGCACGAGTTCCTTCATCAGGTGTATGGTTTCCAGTGTATAGTGCTGGCGCGCGCATTTGATCAGCTTGTCAATACGCTTTTCTATAATGCTGAAATCATACTGCTGCACGTCAGCTATGAGTATTTTTTCGTGGTAGGTAGGGCGTGCGTTCTCATTAGACCCCAGCAACTCTTCATATAGTTTTTCACCCGGCCTCAGGCCTGTGAATATGATACGGATATCTACATCGGGCTCCTTGCCCGCCAGTTTTATTACCTTACGGGCCAGGTCAATTATCTTCACCGGCTTACCCATGTCAAAGATGAATATCTCACCACCTTGCCCCATAACACCGGCTTCTATTACCAGCAGGCACGCCTCGGGTATGGTCATGAAGAAACGGGTGATCTCGGGATCAGTTACCGTTACGGGGCCGCCCCGCTCTATTTGTTTTCTGAAGCGTGGTATCACTGATCCGTTAGACCCGAGCACATTACCAAAACGTGTTGTGACAAATTTAGTTGTATGAGGTTGCTCTGCCAGGTTGGGATCGTGCTCAGCCGTGAGATGCCTGTAATAGCTCTGTGTGAATATCTCGGCAATACGCTTTGATGCCCCCATAATGTTAGTTGGGTTCACTGCCTTATCTGTAGAGATCATCACGAATTTTTCTACAAAGTTGGCGACGGCCAGTTCGGCCAGTATCTGTGTGCCCAAGACATTGTTCAGCACCGCAATGGACGGATTATCTTCCATAAGTGGTACATGCTTGTACGCGGCCGCGTGAAACACGATCTGGGGGTTATACACCTCAAACAAGTGCTCCATACGCTGGCGGTCTGTAATGTCGCCGAGATATGCCTTGATATTCGCGTGTTTATACCTGTCCTGTATCTCAAGCTGAAAATCATGCATAGGTGTTTCGGCCTTGTCGCATAATATGATCAGTGAGGGACGGTATTGTATCAATTGGCGCACCAGCTCACTGCCTATAGAGCCAGCTGCGCCCGTAACAAGTATCTTCTTTCCTTTTAGCTCAGTGTATATGGCTTCGTTATGTATCTTGATCACCTCTCTTTCCAGCAGGTCTTCAATATTTATGTCTTGCAGTTGCTCTGTGTCCAGTTTCCCATTCAGCCAGTCGCGCATTACGGGCACCTGCTGTATGCGTATGCCATAAGAAAGGCAGATGTCTACGAGGGTGTTCAGTTTTTCTTTGCCTATCTGTTTGTTGGCCAGTATCAGCAGTTCAGCGCCTTCGTTACGCAGTTTGGCTATGCTTGTCTCGTTGGTGCTGTATACGGGTATGCCCTCCAGCATCTTGCCCGATGTTTTGAACGCGTCATCAATAAACGCGATCACCTGCATATCGCCGTTCGGCAAGCCGTTGAGTACTTTCTGTATATGCTGTCCGTCGGCAGATGTATCGTATACTATTACTTTTTTCTTCTGTATCTTATCGGTACCGGCAGCAAGTGATTTGTAAAAATTAAAACAATAACGAACAAGGAGCCTGTAAGAGATAATAACGAATGTGGTAATGAGGAAGTTGATGGTAACTATCTGCAGTGTGAAGAAGCTGCCATAGTGGAATAAGGGTACGAATGTGTTGAGCACCAGGTAGAAGAATGATGCTATGGCATTGACCATGACCAGTCTTTGCGCGTCTTCAAGATTAGTGTACCTGATGATACCCGCATAACTCTTAAACAAATAAAACAGGGCACTATTGAACAAAAGAACGACCGCCAACATAAGCCTTAACCCGGCATCTACCTTCGGCCAATCGAAATTCAGCTTCAGCATCCTTGACAAAAACAGGCACCAGCAAACCAGGAACAGGTCTAGAAGAAATACTAACCACCTAGGAAGGATGCGTATTTTATATGCCATTGTTTTTTTTCATTTAATATGGTATTGTTAAGGTCTGGTTAGTAGGTTGTGAATACAATAATAATACAAAAAAGCTTTAAATGCAATAAAAACAAATAGATAATTGATGTATTAGCAAAAAATCTTTTCTAATTATTATTTTTCAATGTTATATAATTAGTGATTAAAAATATTTGATTGATCGAAATAATTAAGAGTATTCAAAATTATAAGAACTTCTAATAATTATCATATTTTAGCGGTTCAATAAGGAATTAAATACTATTAACAATTGAATACAAAAGTAATTCTATTTTGCTGAATGGTATTAAAATATTAGTTGCTGACGATAATCTTGTAAATCAGAAGATAGCAGGATTTATGCTGAGCCGGCTACGCGCAGATGTTACCTATGCCAAGAACGGTATGGAGGTAATAGAAATGCTGAGGAATGAGGAGTATGATGTAGTACTTATGGACCTGCAGATGCCGGCCATGGATGGATTTGCGGCGACAGAATATATAAGGCATGAGTTAAAGAACGATGTACCTATCATAGCGGTTACGGCCGATATTTTTGTGAGTGACACCACAAAGTGCACCGACGCCGGGATGAATGCATGTATTTCAAAGCCCTTTGACCCGGAAGGTATTGGCAGCCTGATATTGAGTGTAACAAAAAAAAGCGTTAATAACATTTAAAACCAACCTCATGAGTACTCCGTTAGTTGATTTCAGTTTTATTTATGAAATGGCGGAAGGCGATACGCAATACGCCTACGAAGTGATCGGTCTTTTTCTGACCACCGTAAAGGGCGGCCTGGAAGCGCTCGATGACATGATTAATAATTCGGACGATTACGAAGAGATCAAGAAGAAAGCACACTACCTCAAATCCAGCTCGAACGTAGTAAAAGTGAGGGGTATGAAGGATACCCTGATGGAAATGGAAGACCTGGCCAGCACGGGCAAGGGCAAGGATCAACTGGCCCAAATGCTGAAGAGTATGCAGGAAACTTTTACCGAGGCAATACCGGTGATAGAAGCCGAGATCAAAAAAAACGAGCCTGTTGTGAGCTGATAACGGAGACAACAGGCAGTAATTCACATATATCTGCATAATACTATCACAATCCCGGTGCCCTTAAGTAGTTTAGATGTACCTTTATCGCCGCTTACATGCGATAATTCATAACAATGGCGAGAAATTCATCAAACCCGGGAAGGGGCGGTAAGCCCGGCCCGAGAGGCAATTCGGGTAAAAACAGCAGTAATTTCAGGGGTAATAAAGATACCAGGCCTTTCAAAAAAAGACCTGATGGCGAAGCTGCGCCGGACCGGGAAAGGACGGGAGACAGGGAAGGGGGCAGTAAATGGGCTGATAAAAACCGTAAACCCTTTGGTCGCGATGACCGCCCGGGGAGCGACAGGCCGCCGTTCAGGGCGGGAGGCGATAAGCGAAGCGCCCCTTATAAAGGAGCCAGGCCGGAGGCCGACCGTCCATTTAAAAAGAGATTTGAAGGCGGAGACGGCCCGGAGCGGAAGAGCACATTCAGAAAAGAGGATAGTAAATGGCCAAATAGAGACCGCAAGCCATTTGACCGGGATAAGCGCGACGATTCACGCCCGCCGGCATCACCGGAAGGCGCCCGCCCGTATAAAAAGAAGTTTGATGATGGTGCCCGGCCAGAGCGTCGCCCGTTCAGTAAAGACGCAAAGTGGCCACGTAAGGAGGCTGAAGGCGAAAAGAAATCTTTCGGCCGCGAAAAGCATGCTGACTTTGATAAAAAAGACAGGCCGGCACGGCCGCGTGACGAGAATAAGCGTACAGAAGGCAGTGGGGCAAAAAGGTTTGATGATTCCAGGCCATTCAGGGAAAGGCCGAAACCACGGGATCAGAACGATAGTTATAAAAAGCTGCGTAAAGAGGCCACGCCCGAAGGCGCAGAAAAAACCGAAGAGAAAAAGTTTGATAATGTGCTGAAGAATGCGTTCACACCGGCGAAGAAAAAGAAAGAAGATGCTGATATAATAAAGCCGCAGCAACATGAGGACAAGGTATATGGTGAACTGGAAGAACCAAAGAGCGAAGTGAAACCGGTATATACCGAGACCGGTAAGGGCATTGCGGGCAGAAAAGCATCTGAATCGAAATTCGCGGCTAAGAAGACAGATAAGAAAGAGGGTAGAAGGAAGCGATATGATGATGACGATGATGAAGAAGACGAAGTGCGGAAAAGCAACTTCAGGCCGGGTGGCGATGACCTGATGCCGCTGAATAAATACATAGCACATAGCGGGGAGTGCAGCCGCCGCGATGCCGCAGAACTGGTGAAGCAAGGCAAGGTGAAAGTGAATGGCGAACTGATACTGGATCCCGGTCATAAAGTGAAGTATGATGATGCGGTAACCCTGGTAGGGAAGAAGCTGAAGCCGCAAAAGGACAACGTATATATATTGCTTAATAAGCCGAAGGGATACATAACAACAAATGAAGACCCGCAGGGGCGTAAGACGGTGATGCAGCTTGTAGAGAATTCGGGCGCTGACCGTATTTTTCCGGTAGGCCGCCTGGACAGGGATACATCCGGCCTGCTGCTGATCACCAATGACGGCGCACTGACGCAGCGGCTTTGCCATCCTTCGTTCAACATAAAGAAGGTCTACCACGTAACGCTGGACAAGCCACTGACAAAGGCGCATTTTGAAAAGATAGTAGAGGGTGTGGAACTGGAAGACGGAAAAGCTGTTGTGGACGAACTGGCATACCTGGAGACAAAGAATGAGCTGGGACTGGAGATACACAGCGGAAAGAACAGGATCGTGCGGCGGATATTTGAATCGCTGGGATACGTGGTGGAAAAACTGGATCGTATGATGTATGCCGGGCTTACCAAGAAAAACCTGCCACGTGGTAAATGGCGCTTCCTGGAGCCGAGAGAGATCATCTTATTGAAACATTTTAAAAGTTAGATAGCATTAGCGCATGTTGTTGACTGCGGATAAAATACATGATGGTTCCGGTTGGTTGCCACCGGGATCAGTAATAGAAATAGCGGAAGACGGTACGATCATAGCCATAGAAAACAACCCCGCCGCTAAGGCTGAACATTATGAGGGGATATTGGCGCCGGGTTTTGTAAACGCACACTGCCACCTGGAGTTGTCGCACATGAAGGGTGTGATACCCGAGCATACCGGGCTCATCCCTTTCCTGAAGCATATACCGCTGCACCGCAATGATTTTACGGATGAGCAGAAGATGGCGGCGCGGCATAAGGCCTTTGAGGATGTATTGGCCAATGGCACAGTAGCAATAGGCGATATATCCAATACAACAGACACACTGGACCTCCGCGCGCAGGACAGGATACATTTTCACACTTTTGTAGAGGCATTAGGATTCAATGATGCCGGCGCCCCCGGCAATTTTGCTTACGCGCTCAATGCCTCTGCCGCATTTTCGGGTCAGCAAAAGAAGGCTAAGGTATTGCGACAGTCTATAGTGCCGCATGCGCCGTATTCTGTATCCGCATCGCTTTTCCGGCTCATAGACGCGCATGATGAAAGCAGCGCCATCATTTCCATTCACAACCAGGAAAGTGCCGATGAGGACCTGTATTACAAAAGCAAGCAAGGCCGTGTGCCGGAACTGCTTGCGTTGTTTGGTATAGATGACAGCGCTTTTGCGCCGTCGGGTAAGTCGTCTATCCGTACTTACCTCGAATGGATGTCGCACACGCACCCTTTTATTTTTGTGCATAATACCAGCACGCCCCGCGAAGATGTGCAGTACGTGCATAGCAAGCTGAAAGAGGTGTACTGGTGCCTGTGCCCCAATGCGAACCTGTATATTGAGAACAGGCTACCCGATATAGATATGCTGCTGGGCGAGCAGGCAAATATCTGCATAGGTACAGATAGCCTTTCTTCCAATCATGAGCTCAGCATTATGTCTGAACTGCATAGTATCAAAACCCGCTATCCGCATATAGGCTGGGAAACGCTTCTTACATGGGCCACCGCCAATGGCGCTGCCGCGCTGCAGATGCAGGAGGTCGTAGGGTCTTTTGAGGTTGGCAAACAGCCCGGCATACTATGCATTAACGGTATTGATGAAGCGGGCCGTAAGCCAACGGTCAAAAGGATCATTTAAGGATCACTGCACATGGTATCGTACCAGGCGTTGCTCTATGCTGTAGGTGACGGCTGTATAAATGGCAGTAGTATGAACAATAAGGCCCACCCCTGCTGCATACCTGTGGTCGTATTCTCTTGTTGGGCCGAATGGATAGCCGGGGCCGAAGTGCAGGATGCGCCGGAATGTGGAAGTAGTGAAGGTGCCGGCGCCTACCGTTACCTGCTCATCTCTGAAGCCCATTTGCTCTGTAATAGGAATAGTGTCGGGGTATGCTGCCGGATTATAGTAATCAAGTTTTCTGAAGGTATCTGTGAAATTCTGCGACGAAAAATAAATGGAGCCAAAATTATTCACAACATAGCTTAGCGAGTCCCTGAGGAAAAAGATGTCATAATGGCCGGGGTCTAAATAGGTAGCCTGGCAATATTTATGGTAAGTTTTATCGCCTATCATGGTGTCTTTTTCCACATAGCAGCTGTCGAATATATTTTGTGGCTGAAGCCCATTTACGCCCGTATCATTTTTGTATTCTTCGTATATCCAGTAGTTACCGGGTTTCATGGCCATATAGTCGGGATATATCACCGAGTCTATAGGTGGTGCTACATTATTTGATTTGTCTTTTTTGCAGGAATACATGCCCGCCGCGCATAGGAGGGCTACAAGGCCCGTGATGTAGTATTTCATAAGATCGTTTGACGTTAGAACGCACCTTGCTTTTTGATATTGTATGCACAATATTTTAGTTCCTTAACCGTTTTAGCGACCTTGTCCGTATCTTTAATAACGCTATGAAACAGGTTATAGATAATTTTTCTACCGGCTCGGCGGCCTATGCAACATACAGACCGGGATCACCGAAAGAGATCTTTCATTTCTTATACAGCAAGGTAAACAACTTTAAGACTGCGTGGGATTGTGGTACAGGCAACGGGCAGGTGGCCACTGTGCTGGCAGCACGCTTTGGTAAGGTTTATGCTACAGATATCAGCAGTGAGCAACTGGCCCTCGCAACAAAGAAAGACAATATCATTTTCCTGGAAGAGCGTGCCGAGCAGACCTCGATACCGGATAGCAGCATTGATCTTATAACCGTAGCTCAGGCTATCCATTGGTTCGATTTTGATAAATTTTATACCGAGGTAAGGCGGGTGTCCGTGCCCGGCGCTGTCATTGCGGCCTGGACATACAGTGTGCTGGAGTGTACGCCGGCCGTAGACGCGGTGATAGGTACCCTTTACTCGGGTATCACCCGCGCGTATTGGAATAAAGAGCGGGATTACGTAGATGCCGCGTACCGCACTATCCCGTTTCCTTTCAGGGAAATAGAGGTACCGCCATTTAGTATTATTTTGTATTGGAGCCTGGAGCAGCTCCTGGGGTATCTGAGAACATGGTCTGGTGTGAAACATTATATCGCCAAAGAAAACCGCGATCCGGTTTTACTGGTTGAAGAAGACCTGAGAAAGGCATGGGGCAGCGAAGACCGCCGCCGGATACAATGGCCCGTTCATATGCGGGCCGGATTAGTAAGATAACCTTTGCGCTCTATGGGCCGCGCTTAATTTCCAGGTATGTGCGTTATGGTAGGCGTCACTTATGTGTTATGCCGTGGGACAACGGGGAATGGTCTTTGTATATATCATTCATAGCGGCAAAGTCGTCGGGGAATAGTATGGAGTAAGCAGTATCAGCCGGCCAGGCTATTCATATAGCCGGCTGCCAATTTCATTCTGCTGCCATACCAGCTCATCATTTCGCCATCAGCCAGCTTTACTTCGGCATGGGGCAGCACGGCTTTTATTTCGGCTATGTGCGCCTCTTTAAACGGGTATGGCTCTGAGGATAGCAGCACAAGGTCTACGCCTTTATCTTTCAGATCTTCGAGTTTTATTTCAGGGTAGCGTGTTTTATCAGCCAGTGCATTTTGCCATCCCGCATGCGCTATCATATCGCTGATGAAGGTGTCGCCGCCCGCGCACATCCATGGGTTTCGCCAGATGAAGTAGGCAACTTTTCTCGGTATTACAGCTTTGCTTATGGACGAGAAAGCATCCGCTATTTCCTTCGCCAGGCTTGCGGCTTTTTCCTCCCTTCCGGTCAGCGCGCCCACCGCCTGTATCATTTGCAGCCCTTCTGCTACGGTCTGTATATTGCTTACCCATGTAGGAAATAGGGTAGCAAGTTCCTGTATCTGTTCCCTAGTGTTTTCTTCTTTATTGGCAAGAATGAGATCGGGCTGCAGAGCTTTTACAATATCTATATGCACCGTCTTGGTGCCGCCCACCCGTTTTTTTGTCCTGAACCATTCGTTGGGGTGTACGCAGAATTTGGTTATACCCACCACTTCTTCTTCAAGGCCCAGGTCATGCAGCAGTTCTGTTTGGGATGGTACTAGTGATACAATACGTTTGGGCGGATAGTCCATGACTATCGTATTGCCTGTCATATCTGTGAATGCCCTTTTCATAAATGCCGGCAAGGCCGTACGCAAAGTTACGGCTTGTACCCATGGTGTTATCTGAACCGCTTGTAGTAAAACAACAGGAAGATGCTCAGTAAGCCATTAATGAGTGTAATATTACTCAGGTAGTCGCCCGTATGCTTTCCGTTTACAGATGCAAAGTATAACGACATATCGAGCAGGGTAAGCAAAAAGTAGCCGACGGCCCCCCACCTGCGCAGGTCGCACGCTGCCAGCCAGCAGATGGTAAAAGCGACCATCCACAGCACCCCAAGCCATACCATGTCCGGAAAAGGCTCATTGCGGTCTGACCATAGCAGCCACAGCAGCCACAGCACATGAAACAAGCCAACCAGCGGGAACAGGATAGGTGGCTTACGTGCCAGATCGGTAATGAGTGTTTTAAAATTGCGCATAAGTAGTCGTAAGCCATGAGTCGAAGTCCCTAGATATAAGGGATGCGCTCATCAGGCCATCATCCTTTTGAGAATGCATTCAGTATATCATACTTGGTAAGTATGGTATATTGCCCGCTTTCGTCGCGCGTGAGCACAGCGCCGTTGTCTTTGTTTATAAAGTGCGTGAGCCGCTCCAGCGGGGTATCCATATCCACCACAGGCAGCGCATGTTCTTTTACATCACCTACTAACTGGTCGCGCACATCAGGTACCTCTATCAGTTTTTTGAAAAGGCCTGCCTGTGTTACACAGCCGGTCATTTCATTGTCCAGCATTACAGGTATCTGCTCTATGTCGTATTTTTTCATCAGTTCCAGTGCGTCCATCACTTTGCTGTTCTCATCTATGGTCACCAGCCTGCGGCGGCCAAGGCCGCCAATCAGGTCGCGCACGGTCTCTACCTCCAGGAACCCCCTGTCCAGCATCCACTCATCATTATATATTTTGGCCACATACCTGCTGCCATGGTCGTGGAATATCACCACTACTACATCGTCTTTTTTCAGCTTGTCCTTGAGCTGGCGCAGCCCCGCTATCACGCTGCCCGCTGAGTAGCCAATAAATATTCCCTCCTCGCGTGTTATCCTGCGTGCCATCAGAGCGCCGTCCTTGTCCGTTACTTTTTCAAACAGGTCTATAGCGTCATGGTCATAGTTCTGCGGAAGGAAATCTTCGCCAAAGCCCTCTGAAATATAAGGGTGTACCTCGCCCATATCCAGTTCGCCGGTATCAAACCATTTTTTCAGCAGGCTGCCGTAGGTGTCTATGGCCCATACCTGTATGTTGGGGTTTTGCTCTTTCAGGTATTTACCGGTGCCCACTATGGTGCCGCCTGTGCCTGCCGCCACCACAAGGTGCGTTATCTTTCCTTCTGTCTGTTTCCATATTTCCGGTCCTGTCTGCTCGTAGTGGGCCAGGCGATTGGCAAGGTTGTCGTATTGGTTTACATACCAGCTGTTAGGTATCTCGCGTTGCAGGCGGCGGGCTACCTGGTAGTAACTGCGGGGGTCTTCGGGGTCTACATTTGTAGGGCATACGATCACCTCGGCGCCATGTGCTTTTAATATATCTGCTTTTTCTTTGCTTTGCTTATCGGTGGTGGCAAATACGCATTTATAGCCTTTTATTATTGCGGCCAGCGCCAGCCCCATACCGGTATTGCCGCTGGTGCCTTCTATTATGGTGCCGCCCGGTTTTATTTTGCCTTCCTGCTCTGCTACCTCCAGCATTTTCAGCGCCATTCGGTCTTTCACGCTGTTACCGGGGTTAAAAGTTTCCACTTTTGCGTACACCTTGCATGGCAAATCTGCTACTACCCGGTTCAGCCTTACCAGCGGAGTATTCCCTATAGTTTGTAATATATTGTCATATACGCGATCAGCCATAAATATTCGTTTTTATAAAGAGCTGCGAAGGTAGAAATTATTGGGCATATGAGGCAGCATCATAGTATTATGCTTTGTACACGACTGTCAGATATACTGTTTTATTGGTATTGTCCGGGCTCCATAGGTAGATATTTTTCGTTAACTAATCATTAGTGATTTCCAGTTATTTAACGGTATAATTTTTTGCTTTTATGTTGTATTGTTGTTCCCAAAAATCACCTAAAATGAGAAAAACATTCTACATTCTATTTTGCGTAGCGCTTACATCTTCAACTAAATTGATGGCGCAGTCACCAACTTACGAAATACAGGGCCAGACAGAAACCGGCACAGAAAGCAAAACTGCCGCAACGCGTACAGGCAAGCCTGAGCCGCGTTCGCATGGACATCACAAGAAAAAAGAAAAATTTATATTTGATTCTACGCGACACCTGTTGGAGGTGGGCGGCGCCATATATTCAAGTATGCCGTATTTCAGGGACGATAACCCTGCAGGTTATACCCAGACCTACCTTCGGTTCAATTTTATGAGACCGTGTGTAATGGATAGGAAAAGACATCCCAATATGGATTACTCTGGTAGTCCGGGGCGGTATGTCGCTTTTAGCAGGAATTTTTTCGCGGAGGTGAACTATGTGACAAATGCGTCTAATCTACCGGTATATTACAGCCCGGACACAGCCAATCATATCAAGTACGTAAACAAATTGGATCTTGTAAAGAATGCAAATCTCAAGATCAATTTGCTTGAAAACATACTTACGATTTCCAATCATCACGATCACAAATATGATTGGACGAACCATCTTTATCTGGATGCGATGGCAACCTTTATGCGTACTTTCGTAATAGATTCACCAGCGGAGACTACACCAATAAATGTGAGCAGTTGGTTACTTGGCGCAAACTGTAAGGCAAGTTTCAGGAATAATAAAAATTTTACCGGTAAACCGATATCCCTGGAAGTGGGCGCGCAATTGTTCTGGGTAAATCCGTTTACAAATGCGTTAAGTTCTGATCTGAACTTCCAATACCAGAATAGGGCAGATTACAAAACAGCACTGAACCCTGATTCAGTAAGGCCGATGGTCATAAATCCTTACGCATATTATTCAATGGAGTTTACTGCGAGATTGGGGCTTAAAAATTCAGACGAAGGTGCAAAAACTGATTCTGGCAAGGCAAAAGACAAACGGGGCAGCAATGTATTTTTCCACCTCGCTTATACGTCCAACTTTGCATCTTCTACTTCAAATAAATTCTACAACAGTTATTTTGTTGCCCAGGTAGGTCTGGAAATTAATATTACAGATGCTTTTAGTAGTCTTGTAGATCGTCTGAATGCTGCTAAAGACCCTGCAGCTACCGACGATGGAACAACAGGGTCAACATCAACATCTAACCAAGATGACGATAATAATTGATCGCTTGAGGAAATAAGTAGAATACGTTGATCCTTTCTCTGCCTGAATTGCGCCCCTCGGGGTACGGTTCAGGCAGTTTTATGATGTATGGTTATGTGATGTTGCCGTCCACAGGTTCATCGTGCCCTCGTATTGTGTTTTGCTGCCGGCAACTACTATTTCGTATGAAGTCACCTGCGCCACATTAACTCACCTAAAACTCCTGGTTCGTGACAGGCGGGCTATCGGGTATTTTTATCACATTGAATTCATGCTTCGTAGCCCGGTGACAATTGTTGCAGGTATTGGTAAGTAGTGTATAGCTCCCTCTGAACAGGCTTTCGTCCTTGTGTCGCACAGCCTCAGCCATACTGTCCAGCGGGGCGTAGATCATATCTATCTGCCTCACTTCGTGGCGGTCTGTATCATATTCTTTGATGGCCTCAATAGCTTCCTTTATTTCATCCAGCTCGTACTGCGCCAATGGCCAGTTCTGTTTTGTGCCGGCAAACCATAGTTTGGCATGGTGCATCTGAATACCCATCATAAATTCCCCCAATCCCGGCTTGTAAGCGTTAATGGCAGGCCCGGTGTTATTGCCGGCGGCATCCGGTGGTGTATCCTTCGTTTGCCCGCCACAGGCGCATAACAGCGGGAGCAGCAATATTATGTATTTGCGCATAGCACTACTTTTTGTTGCTCAAATTTAACTTATCCCTAATTGAGACGGCGATAATTTATGTTGATTCGCATTAACTTTGTTTCCATGACCTTCTATAAATACCATGGCACGGGCAATGACTTTATCCTGTTTGATAACCGTGACGGCAAAATACAGTTTTCTAAAGAGCAGGTAGCGCACTTGTGTCACAGGCGCTTTGGTATAGGCGCAGACGGACTTATGCTGCTGGAGTCGGCAAAGGGGTATGACTTCAGGATGGTCTATTACAATTCTGATGGTAAGGAAAGCACTATGTGTGGCAATGGCGGCCGTTGTATCACCGCGTTTGCTGCCAGCCTGGGCATCATAGATGGCACAGCCAACTTTATTGCCACAGATGGCCCGCACTCAGCTACTATCGGCGGCGATGGCATTATCAGCCTGCAAATGAAAGATGTAGCTGACATAGACATTCAGAATGGCTATACAATACTTAATACGGGCTCCCCTCATTACGTACTTTGGGTGCCTGATGTACAGACGGCCGAAGTATTCATCAACGGGCGCTCTATACGTAACCAGATGCCTTTTCAGCCCGATGGCATCAATGTGAATTTTGCGCAGAAGTATGACGACAAGATCATAGTACGTACCTACGAGCGTGGTGTGGAAGATGAAACACTGAGCTGTGGCACAGGGGTTACAGCCGTGGCCATAGCCGCTACCGGAAGGGAAACAGGATCTTTTGTGACCAATATAGAGACAAGCGGTGGAAAGCTGAAAGTGTCTTTTACCAAGGATACGCCTACATCCGCCTGCAATGTGGTGCTCACGGGGCCTGCCGCGTTTGTATTCACAGGCGAAATCAATAGCTGAAACAATGAACGCAGACTACCTGATAGTAGGGCAGGGTATCAGTGGTACATTGCTGAGCTACAATCTACTGCATGCGGGTAAAGCGGTAATGGTTATTGACAACTCAGATACCGCAACAGCCAGCAGGGTAGCCTCAGGCATAATAAACCCGGTTACGGGTAAGCGGCTCGTAAAGACATGGATGATAGACGACCTGCTGCCCTTTGCGCATGAGGCGTATACAGCCATGGGCAAAGACCTGGGTGTGCCTCTGGTAAGGCAGTGCGACATACTTGATTTTCATTTGACGCATGATAACAGTACCCTTTTCGAGGAAAAGCAGCGGGCAGAAACGACCTATCTGCACCGGGTAACAGACAGGGAGCATTGGGGTGGCTATTTCCGGTTCAACTATGGTGTGGGCAGGGTAGCCCCGGTGCTGCTGGTAGATATCAGGGCTATGTTGGCCGCATGGAAAAAGAGGCTGACAGCCATAGGTAGCTTGCTGGAAGAGCAGTTCAGTTGGGCTCATTGTACGGTTGCGCAAGACCATGTCGTTTACAAAAATATTACAGCCCGGAAGATAATTTTATGTAATGGGGCCGGCGGTATGGATGACCCTTACTTTGGTAACCTGCCGTGGTCTAAAGATAAGGGTGAAGCACTGATAGTATCCGTGCCGGGCTTGCCGCGCGATCATATTTACAGGCAGGGGATCAACATTGTGCCTTGGGAAGAAGACCTTTTCTGGGTAGGGGCCACACACGACTGGAAGTACACGGATATGGAACTTACTCCTGCATTCAGGCAGCAGACGGCTGAGCATCTGAATTACTGGTTGAAGATGCAATACAATATTGTGGACCATATTGTAGCGCAGCGGCCGGCCAACCTGGATCGTAAACCGTTTGTGGGGTTGCATCCTGTTCATGAGGCAGTAGGAATATTTAATGGTATGGGCAGTAAAGGGTGTTCTGTGGCGCCATACTTTGCGGCCATGTTTGGCCATCATTTGGTACATAATAAGCCCCTGCAGCCGGATGTGGATGTGAGGAGGTTCAGGAACGTGCTGTCTCGGGCATAATGCTGATAGACAGAAAGAACAGGATAAGCATGGAATACTAAAATAGCCCGATTACTTTTGAGTTTTCACTTTTGCCTTTTTACTTAAAAAACTCATTTTCCCTGTATCGTCACATAATTTTCAATAGGCAGTCGCTTGGCTATTGACCTGGCAAGTGTCATTTCATCGGCATACTCCAGTTCGCCGCCAAAGGATATTCCCCTGGCTATAGTAGTTATGGTTACCGGCAGGTCTTTCAATTGCCGTGCTATATAGTACACCGTAGTATCGCCTTCTATGGTGGGGCTTAGCGCCATTATCAGTTCGGTCACATCATTGGTCTTTACCCTGCCGTGCAGCGTCGAGATATTGAGTTGTTCGGGCCCTATGCCATCCAGCGGCGACAGTATTCCACCCAGTATATGATACAGTCCGCTGTACTGTTGTGTGCTCTCTATAGCTATCACGTCGCGGATCGTCTCTACCACACATACCTGTGTCCGGTTGCGCCCCGGGTTCACGCATATCCCGCATACGTCACTGTCTGATACGTTGTGGCATTCCCGGCAGAATTTTACACCGTGCCGCATACGGGCCACTGCCCCGGTAAATTCATCTACCTCACCCTCATGCATACGCAGCAGGTGCAGCACCATGCGCAGCGCGGTCTTCTTACCTATGCCCGGCAGCTTTGCGAATTCCTGTACCGCATCCTCTACCAGTTTTGATGAAAATATCATTATGTATCTATACCAGTTTCAGCAAATTTACAATTCACGGTAAGCTTTACCAATTATAATAAGAGTACCTATGCCCAATATGAGGTTTCGTATTTATTTTAATGATCATTAGCAGGTAATGCTTTTTTTTAGTTACTTTGCTGTATGCGGTTTTGTATTGCGGCCATACTAATGTTGATCATGTCTTTCCAGGTACTCCCTGTTAAGAAGATCAGCAAGCTTTTTGGTAAGTCGCAGAATTCAGAACAGGTGCAAAACAGCAATGCCTGCGATGACGATGATGCCGGTTCTTTTAACCTGGCAAACGCGGATTTGCTTGTTCCCGATGTTTCTTTCAATTATCCCTGTGATAATGCTCGTTTTTACCATGTGGTGTCGCTAGGCGTTATGCGCACCGATGTGCTGCCGGTCATCCAGGTAGCCAGTATCCCGTCCCCTCCTCCGGAGTGTTAATTTGCTGATCTTCATGTTTTGCATGGGGCTATAGGGCATAAATGCTCAATATCCTGTTTGCGCATGATCGTATCGGCTCAAGATAAATCCCCTGGGATTTTCGTGTGGTTAATACCAGGGGTGGGGAAAGGGCAATATGAATGGTAAGGAACACATTTCATGCTCTTTCCCCTTTTTTTGCCCGTAACTATTGCAGGTATATAAATCCGGGTTCTGCGTTTTCGCCAAAGGCATGCTTTATTCTTTCCGCATGGGTATCGGTAAGTATCACCTGCCCGAATTCCTCACTCCTTATTATGCGCAGTAATGCCTCCATGCGGCTTTGGTCTAGCTTTTCAAATATGTCGTCCAGCAGCAAAACGGGCTTATGCCCCAGCGCTTTGCTCAGGTAGGTATATTGTGCCAGCTTCATAGCAAACAGGAAACTTTTTTTCTGGCCCTGTGAGCCAAATTGTTTTAACTGCAGGTTGTTGACGGCAAAGTCCCAGTCGTCTTTGTGTATGCCCCGCAGGGTACGCTGGTATCGCAGGTCGTGCTGCAGGTTATATTCCAGCCACTCCTTCAGGGGTTTCTGTGCCAGGTCGCTGGTGTAGGTAGCATTGATAGGTTCCCTTCCTCCGGATAGTCTATGGTAAAAATTATCCAGCAGGGGCACAAATTCACCCAGGAAGGCTTTCCGTTGGCGGTATATATAATCACCGTCAGCAGCCATTTCGGTATTGTAATATTCCAGTTCGGTATTGTCCGTTGCCGGTTTCTGTGCCTGTATTTTCAGCCATGCGTTGCGTTGCATCAGCAGCCGCTGGTAGTGCATCAGGCGCTCCAGGTAGGCCCTGTCTGTCTGGCCCAGTATACTGTCTGCCCACCTCCTGCGCAGTTCACTTGTACCGTTTATCAGTTCGGTATCGTCGGGCGCTATCATCACAGCTGAGTATGCGCCTATATGGTCGGTAACCTTCTCGTAGGCTACCTCGTTTTTAAATACCTCTTTTTTCCCGTCTTTCCATTTACAGCTGATCACCTCATCTGCCTCGCCCCGGTTGAAATGACCTGTGATCCTGAACCCGTCCATACCATTCTGAACACTGTTTTGCTGGTATGCGCTAAAGTAGCTTTTGGTGTAGCACAGGTAATATACGGCATCCAGCAGGTTGGTCTTGCCGCTGCCATTGGCCCCGGTTATGCACATCACCGGTTTGGGAAACTCAAATGTACCTGACGAATAATTCCGGAATTGTATGACCGATATTTTACTGATCGTGCTCAAAATGATCGCTAAGTTACTGGTAGAAATATTAAGTCCCCGTGCTTCTTTCAAAATTGCCCATTGTCAGGCAATGCAGCGGTTATCAGCATGCAAAAAAGCAATATGGTACCATTTTCAATCTGGTGGCGCCTATATTACCCATGCCCAAAGCTTTTTTATATTTCGGTTGTTGTTATATTAATTCACGGCGTTGTAAATAGGGGCCCGGAGTGTCGAGTATATTTTTATTATGCATATTGTCTGTCGGCTAATAATAAAGCTGCTGAAGCAATGTTATTTTATTAATACAACTTAAAGCGGAGGATAGAAACAAAAGTTTTTATAAATTCGCACCAAATTTAAGTGATAGTGCAGACTCCGTTCGGTAAGGAAACATATTTGTATTGGTATGAGATCATGCTTTTGCTGCGCCGTTTTGAAGAAAAGGCGGGGCAATTATATGGGATGCAGAAGATAAGGGGATTTTGCCATTTGTATATAGGCCAGGAAGCCATAGCTGCCGGGGCAATGACCGCAATGCGTGATGATGATAACATGATCACCGCCTACCGCGATCATGGCCTGGCCATAGCTAAAGGCATAAGTGCCAAAGAATGTATGGCCGAGCTGTATGGTAAGGCTACCGGATGTACCAAGGGCAAGGGTGGAAGTATGCACTTTTTCTCGAAGGAAAAACGTTTTTTCGGAGGTCATGGTATTGTAGGTGGCCAGATAGGCCTCGGGGCAGGTATAGCCTTTGCAGAGCAGTATAGCGGTACCGACAGGGCTACTATTTGTATGTTTGGCGATGGTGCCGCCCGCCAGGGTTTGCTCCACGAGACATTCAATATGGCGGTGTTATGGCAATTGCCGGTTGTATTTATCTGTGAGAACAATTACTATGCAATGGGTACATCGGTAGAGCGTACCTCAAAGGTGCTTGACATCTACCGCCTGGCTGACGCGTACGATATGCCCGGCGACAGCGTAGATGGTATGAGCTGTGAAGAAGTGCACAAAGGCATAGAGCGTGCCGTGCGCCGCGCCCGCGAGGGTGGGGGGCCTACCTTCCTCGAAATTAAAACGTATCGTTATCGCGGGCACTCTATGAGTGACCCTGCTAAATACCGCACAAAAGAAGAACTGGAAGAATATAAGGAAAAAGACCCCATCAACCAGGTACTGAAAACCATTACCGACAACAAATGGGCTACAGAAGAAGAGATAGGGATGATAAACGAAAAGGTCCGCATAGAAGTGGAAGAATCAGTGAAGTTTGCGGAAGAAAGCCCATGGCCGGATGACAGCGAATTATACAAAGACATCTACGCCGATCAGAATTATCCTTTTATCGTCGACTGATCTGATGACGAAAATTCACTTTTTTTAATTTGATAATCCATTTATAAACAAAACAATAAATCAAAAGTATCCTAAAAAGTAAGAGAACCCTCCGGGGGTTTTAGGGTAAAAAAACAGTAATTATGGCAAACTCCGCAAGAAACGTACCCGGTTCAGAAAGCAAAAGTAAAAGTTCCGCGCAGGACCCTAATCCGCTGGACGGCGTATTGGTATTTTATGAGAAGAATAAAAAAGTGATCAGTACTGCTACTACGGTCATACTGGTAGTGGTGGTAGGTTACTTTGCATATACAAGGTTATATAAGGCGCCTGCTGAAGAAAAAGCATCTGCTGCGCTGTCTATGCCTATCAATTACTTTTCGGCAGATTCACTCAACCTGGCTTTAAATGGTGATGGCAAGAATCCGGGCTTTATAAAAATAGCCAAGAAATTTGAAGGTACGGCTGCCGGCAACCTCGCGCATTATTATAGCGGCATATGCTACCTGAGAACAGGTGACTTCAAAAATGCCATAAAAGAGTTGAAGGAGTTTGACGGCAAAGGCACAATGGTAGGTAATATGGCTATGGGTGTGCTGGGCGAGGCATATATGGAAAGCGGTGACAACGTCAAAGCTATCGAATGCTTCAAAAAGGCTACAGAAGATAAAGAAGACGGCCTTGTTACGCCTATGTATCTGTACCAGTTAGGCCTTGCCTACGCGGCATCAAACAACATGAATGACGCAAAGGCAGCGTTTAAACGTGTGCGTGACGAATATCCTAAGAGCATGCAGGCACGCGATACCGAAAAAGAACTGGCCCGCCTCGGCGAACTGAATTAAGAACATCTTTACACTATTATTCAGATCCCCTTTTTACCTTTATGGCGAAAAGGGGATTTTTTTATGGCACAATCTAAAGACAGTTTCAGCCTGCTGGATACGCACCACCTGGATACATTAAAGTTGCCAAGGGTAGCTATAGTTCATACCGAGTGGAATGAGAAGATAATAAGGGAGTTGAAAAACGGGTGTGAAAGTATTATTCATAAATTCACAGGCGATATTATAGAGAACCTTGCCGTGCCCGGTTGTTTTGAGTTGCCATTTGCCTGTAAGCAGTTGTGGGAGCACTACCAGGACAAGCCGGAAAGGCCCGAGGCCATCATTGCCTTCGGCGCGGTGATAAGGGGCGGCACGCCGCATTTCGATTATGTATGCAAAGCTGTTACAGAGGGCATACTACAACTCAATCTTACCTTGCCTGTTCCGGTTATCTTTGGTGTGCTTACGCTGGATAACGAGGCGCAGGCGTGGGAGCGGCTCGGTGGTGCTCATGGGCATAAAGGCGAAGAAGCGGCTATTACGGCTTTAAAGATGATACGTATATCAAGAAGCAGGGGCTGATACTTACCTACGGTTGCTATTTCGGGTCTGCGTGCAGGTACACTTTCCTGCCATCTATCAGGCAATACGGCGGCTCAAAGCCGGGCATAGATGTGGCGCGGATATAACGCTCAGTTTTTTCCTTATCCCACGCCAGGTCAATTATTTTCAGATCCGCCATTTCTTTTTTGTAGTGCAGGCTGGTGCCATATTCAGGTATCAGCGTTTCCTGTGGCACAGGTTGTACATCACCGGCTACCACCTGGGCCAGGGTGCGCTTGAAAAGCCGCAACGACGCGGCATAGGTAAGGTCGTACAGATCACCCACCCAGCAGTGCTCCGGTATTGCAAAACGTTCCTGGAAAAGTATATCGCCATGGTCTATGCCAGTATCTACCAGGTGCAGCGTAGCGCCAAACTCTTTCTTTTCTTCTATTATAGCGTACGAAAACTGGTTGGCGCCCCTGTATTCGGGCAGAGGTGCCATATGCAGGTTCACGCAGGCTTGCCGCGCCTTGCTGATATGCTCATGCTTTAATAGCTCATGGTATTGCACAGAGTAAATGATGTCACACTCCGGTACGTCGGCCAGGTTATGCAATATGGGTATGCCGTTTCCTGCTGCCAGTTCTTTCAGGTCATGGGCGCTGCCAAACTCCTTGCGCGATCGGGTCAGCAGCCCGGTTATCTCAATATTCAATGCCGCCTTTTGCTCAATGAGGTACGACAGGCAGTTGTAGCCTATCGGTTTGGACCCCATAAAAACGATCTTTGTTGCCGGCATTGTGAGCGCTTTATGATTCAAATATAATACAAAGGTGCCTAAATACAGGCCGGCAGGGGCGCTTGCAGCCATATTGCGGCAATGCTTATTTCTAAAGCGCTTCTATTTACCTATTTTAGCACACGGAATGGCTCAGCGCAAGATACTGATACTCACCAACAGGGTGCCGTATCCGCTAAAAGATGGCGGCAACCTGGCTATGCATGCCATGATAGAGGGTTACCACAGGGCAGGATGGCAGGTATACCTGCTATCTATGAATACCTCCCGCCATTATATAAAGCACAGCCAGTTAGAGAAATTGTTTACCGATCTGTACGCCTTTGAGTGGGTGGATATTAACAACGATCTTAAATGGCATGATATTCTGAAGAACTTCTTCTTCAGCCGCCAGCCCGAACATGCAAAACGTTTTTTTCAGCCTGAGTTTAATAAAAAACTCACCGGCATACTGGCCGCTTTCGATCCCGATGTTGTCCAGGTAGAAAGTGTATATCTTTCCACCTACCTGCCCACGATACAAAAACATTCTTTTGCGCTCACCGTTTTACGCATTCATAATGTGGAGTACCAGATATGGAAGGGACTGGCTAAAAAGCGAAAGAACGGATTGAAAAAGGTTTACCTCGAAACGCTTACCGCGCGTATCAGGGATTTCGAGCGTGAAGCATGGAAGGCTTACGACCTCCTGCTGCCTATCACGGAGAAAGACGCAAGCCTCATAGCCCGGCTTGAAGATGTTCATGATATTGTAGTGGCGCCGTTCAGTATAGAAGTGGGTAAGATGGAAAAAAGCACAACACCCGAAAAGTGGGTAGGGTATCATATCGGCGCTATGGATTGGATCGCAAACCGCGATGGTATACAGTGGTTTCTTGATGAGGCATGGCCTAAGATCAGGAGAGTGGTGCCCGGCTTTGAGTTTTATTTCGCGGGTAGAAATATGCCGCCTGAGTTTATGAATATTGACATAAAAGGGGTATATTGCCTTAATGAGGTGCCAAGCGCCGAAGAGTTTATTGCGGATAAAAAAATATTGATCGTGCCCCTGTGGTCGGCAGGTGGTATCAGGGTTAAAATATTGGAAGCCATGGCGGCCGGTAAGATTGTTATCTCCACGCCCACCGGTATAAAGGGCATAGACGCCAGGCCCGGTGAGCACTACCTGGTTGCCCGGAAACCCGAAGATTTTGCGAGATCCATAAAATGGTGCTTTGAGCATCCGCAGGAGGCTGAGGCCATGGCACAGCGCGCGCGCAACCTTGTTAAAGAGAAATATGAACATAACAAGGTGATAGGAAATGTTATCAGTGAAGTGGAAGCGCTCCTGGACGCGCGCATTTAAATCAGTTTTGTATGGGGTTTTATGAGATTCTTACACTTATTATTTGCCTGGCAGCGGCTTTTGCCTATGTCAATCACCGGTTCCTCAAGTGGCCGCCTACTATTGGCATTATGGCGCTGTCGCTGGGGTTTTCGCTGTTGCTTATTATAGCGCGGGGCCTGCTGCCTGCCGCGGCGGTTTCCTTTACCGGCATTATCGCGTCCATAGATTTTCATACGTTGCTTATGAAGGGCATGCTTGCCTTCCTGCTGTTTGCGGGTTCTGTGCATATAGATGCCGCTACGCTGCGCAAACAGCGCTGGCCGGTCATAGCGCTGTCTACAGCCGGCATTCTCATTTCCACTTGCATCATCAGTACTGGGTTATACTTTCTGTTTGCGGCTTTTCACCTGCAGATAGGTTTTATTTACTGCCTGTTGTTTGCCGCGCTCATTTCCCCCACAGACCCTATCGCTGTGCTGGCCATACTTAAAAAGGCAGGAATAGCCAAGCCGCTTGAGATAAAGATAGCGGGCGAGTCATTGTTCAATGATGGTGTCGCTGTTGTTGTTTTCCTTACTATACTTGAGGTGGCGCAGGGCGGCGCAGAGATATCATTCATCAATACCGGAATGTTGTTTTTGAAAGAGGCCGGTGGTGGGCTGCTCTTCGGACTGCTGCTGGGTTACATTGGCTTTCGTACGCTCCGGTCTATCGACAAATATGAAGTTGAGGTACTCATCACGCTTGCTATTGTAATGGGTGGCTACCTGCTTGCCGATATATTGCATATATCGGGGCCGCTGGCCATGGTAGTGGCCGGTATTTATATCGGCACTAATAGCCGTGTTAAAGGGATATCAGAGGTGTCAAAAGATTACATCAACAAGTTTTGGGAGCTTGTTGACGAGATGCTCAATGCCATACTGTTCCTCCTCATTGGTTTTGAAATGCTGGTGGTAAAGTACAGCTTTACCATATTTGTTATCGGGCTTATATCCATCGCTATCGTATTGCTGGCGCGGTGGGTATCCGTAGCTATACCCATTACTCTTCTACGGCTCAGGATAAAATTTGAAAGACATGCTATCGCCATACTTACCTGGGGCGGCATACGTGGCGGCCTTTCGGTTGCGCTGGCCTTGTCGCTGCCTGCTGAGATGCACAGGGACGAATTTGTCTCTATTACTTATATCATTGTCATCTTCTCTATTATAGTACAGGGGCTGTCTATTGGTAAGATTTACAAGAAATTGTCGGCTAAATAGCATCAGCATGAACCTCAATGTAAATTTCATAAGGAAATACCTGGCAGACCTCTTCAGCCTTCATGAAGACAGCGCGCACGACAATGAGATCATTGACTCTATCACCCGTAGTATTGAGTTTCGTGGCAGCAATGTGTGGGCGCTGATATTTGCCATCTTTATTGCGTCTATAGGTCTTAACGTTAATTCTACGGCCGTTATTATAGGAGCTATGTTGGTGTCGCCGCTTATGGGCCCCATTATGGGTTTCGGGTTGGGCATAGGTATCAACGACATAGAGTTGATTCGTAAAGCGTTGAAAAACCTGCTGCTGGCTGTTATTGTCAGTGTATGTGTATCTACTTTCTACTTCCTTATAACCCCTCTCCGCGAGGCGCAGTCCGAGTTGCTCGCCCGTACTACACCTTCTATATGGGATGTGTTCATTGCGTTGTTTGGCGGCCTTGCGGGTATAGTAGGCAGCACCCGAAAAGAAAAGAGTAATGTTATCCCCGGTGTGGCTATTGCTACCGCGCTCATGCCGCCACTTTGTACTGCGGGCTATGGCCTGGCTGTGGGTAATATTTATTACTTCCTTGGTGCTTTCTACCTGTTCTTTATTAACAGTGTGTTCATTTGTATCAGTACATACGTTATTGTCAAGTACATGAAGCTGCCCAAAAAGGTATTTGAGGACAAGGGGCGTGAGAAAAAAGTGGTCAGGGCTATTCTTTTAGTCGTATCGCTTACCGCGCTGCCCAGTATTTACCTCGCGTACCGTATCGTAGATAAAAGCTTTTTTGAGAGCAATGCCGGCAGGTTTGTAAAAAATGAGGTAAAGTTCCCCAATACGCATATTGTAAGTAAAGCCTTTAAATACGAAAGCGGGAAAGAAGAGATTGACCTGTTGCTGATAGGTGACGAGCTCACGCAGGGCGCTATAGACAGCCTAAAAAGCAAGCTGGGTGCGTACAATATATCCCGGGCCAAACTGTCACTTAGCCAGGGTTATAAAGCTGCCCAGCAGGTTGATTATAGCCAGATAAAGGCCAGCATACTGCAGGAGCTATTCTCGTTGGAAGAGGCTTCCAGGCGGACAAAAACCGATACCACACCACCATTGCCCGATATAGGTAATGAGCTGAAAGCGCTATACCCCAATATTCGCTCATACAGTATCACCCGGAATATTATAAACGATATAGACTCCGGCTACCACGATACTGTTTTCGTATTTATGGGCAACTTTTCCAAAAAGCTCCCCGTTTCAGATAAAGCAAAGCTGAAGAACTGGGTTAAAAACCGGATCAAGGCAGACTCAGTCATGCTCATGATAGAAACTGTGAAAAAGTAAATTACTCCCCCCAAAACAAATAAGCAAAAAGGCTCTTAAAAGAGCCCTTTGCTATACAGGTGGTCGTTTTTCCTGTTATTGTTTAATGAACTTTTTTGCCGTATTGGTATTCTTCCCGTTGAAAGAAATATAGTACTCGCCTTGTGGCAGATACTGTATGTCTATGGTATTTGTCACATTGTTTATGGCGCTAACCTGTGTCCCCATGGTGTTGTATATCCTTATGGACTGTACATCTGCTATACCAGACAGGTGCAGCGTGCTGGTTGCGGGGTTGGGGTAGACAACTATATCATTGTCAGTGGCGCTGGTATTGGTTACCGCTGCCGGTGTTATATTGTGGTCGGTTACCATGAACGGGCTGAGTGATGTAATGCCTGTTCTTGTCATGGTATACATTCCTCCCGTTACACTAGCGCTTACCGGTATAGATGCATCCCAGGCACTGCTCGTATAGTGCGACAGGAAAGCGTGTGTGCGGTTAAACCCGTTTACTTCCATACTGGTACTCCACATTGCAACCAGGCTGTAATCTATGCCTGTTGCGGCTGTGCTTGTTACATGCCATGTGGTGTTTACCATAGCTTGCGAAGATGACAGCAATGTTCCTGTGGTGCCGCTTGAATAAACTCCGTCCATCACATTCAGGCCTACATCGCCGGCTGCTGATCCTGTACCTGCTATTACAACCATGGGCGCATAGTTAAGTACTGAGCCTACCTTAAAAGTATCGGTTGCTCCTGCTGCAAGGTTCATTACAAGGCTCCCTGTGCCGTCTGTTACCACATAGCTGCCAGTAGTGCCGCCGGTTAGCATGGCGCCGGTTGCTAGGCTTAGGTTATTAGCTGCCAGTTTTATTTTGCCGGTTACCAGGTTTAGGGTGCCTGTTACGCTGAGGGCAGATCCAAGGGTTACAACATCACTTGCTGTACCCATATTCAGTGTCAGGTTCTGCACCATGTTGCTACCGGTAGCAAAAGTCAGTGCCCCTGAAAGGTTACTTATCGTATTGATGACAATACCTGATGTTGCCGATCCTGTTATAGTGCCTGTTCCTGTAGCAGAGAGATCGCCGCTGGATCCGAACGTAAGGGTATGTCCGTTCAATGACAATGTACCGCTGGTAAGGGTTAGCATCCCAGTTACGGTCAGGTCATTGGACAAGGCTACATTACCCGGTACATTGACTGTTATATTGGTGAGCCCTGATCCGGTCACTTCCGCGCCGGTTGTGGCCGAGGCAGTTGTGTATATCACGCTGTAAACACTGTCCAGGTTCAGCATACCGGTACCGCTGGCAGTTACTGTACCGCCTGCTATATCTATCACTGAATTCATTCCCATGGTGAGGCTGCCTGACGAAAGGGCCAGCGCCCCAGACGACAGATCCAGCAATGAGTGAACGGTTATATCGGCCGCGGATACAATACTGGCACCTGTGGATGTCAGTTTGTTGGCGTGGATAGTACCGGTAAATGTAAAGCCGGTGGTAAGCCCCAGCACCATGCTGTCTACACTGATAGTACCCGCGCCAGACAATGCGCCGGATGACATAATAAGCGTTGTGCCGGTTCCCATTGATGCCAATGTTCCGCTCACAAGTATAGAAGATGTACCTGAAAAGGTTTCACTGCCCGTCAGTGTTACCGTTATACCCGATGGTATGATGACCACATCTGTCGTTAATAATGCTCCCGGTGCCACTCCGCCCCAGGTTGTGGATGCGCTGAAATCTCCCGATACGACAGCCGTGAATACTGTGGCATTTGCGTTGCTTCCGATAATTGCCGCGCCGATCAGCAGCAGGCACATTTTCTTTAAGCGTTGTGTAAGTTGTCTCATAGTTTGCTTTTTTTTAGTTATAATGATAAATACCCTCTTTTAGGTTTTTTACCACCATAAAAAAATGATGCCAACTATATGAGACAGGCGTATTTTAACTTTTGGCTACCCCTTTTGTTTGGGTGTTAGTATATGTCATTGAGGTTAAGACCGGGCATACTATCCCTCTGTGTTGCAATTCCCGCCTGTATTGAATTAAAGGCGAAAAGTGACTCTACATAGTTTTTACGCGGCACTTGATACGGGTATGGGCCATATGCCACGCTGGTGATATATTATTGTAGCAGAATGGAATTATTGGTTACAAGTGTGTAGATATATCCCCACATCTCTTGAATATAACAGTTTGCAGGAGACTCATTTCGTAAAACTGACCGTACTCGAATGTTCCCCAAGGATAAGTTTGTACAGTGCTTCTTTATTTTCTATTATACTTGCCCGGTATTGATGACTGTTGGCCCATCCGGTTGGTTCTTTTTTTTCCGGTAGTCCGCTCCATAATACTTTTTTGTCTTTATTCACTATAAATACCTTACTGTAGTCACCTCCCATACATACAAAAAGCGATTCGTCATCTAATACAGTTACATCTCCGCCCGACGTGAATTTTCTCCCGTCAGCGCCATCGGTAGTACATTGATACTCCCATACTATTTTCATTTTTTCGTCTGTCGTTATTGGTTCTTTCAGTGCTTTTACTTTTGGCAGTCCGTCTTCGCTGCAGTCGTTGTTGTTGTATATAAATACAACATCCTGTTTTGACTTGGTAACACCGTGTTGGCCGCAGAACAATTTATCTCCCTTAGGCCCGCTATGCGATATCGGTGCCTCGCCATAACTCTTCATCACCGTGCCTTCAGGGTATTTTATTTTTAAAATACTATTCAATTCCTTGCAACTTATGTAGATCACTTTTTCTTGCTCATCAAAATAAAATGAGTTGGTGTGCGGTGTCGCTACATTAGGGGCGATAGCCGGGTTGTTCATGATGCCGTTTTCCTGCATGTATTTCGATAATTTCCATGACCATACCACCTCGCCCTGTGCGTCGTATTCAATTATCGTGGTGTATTTAGAAGGGCGGGTCGAAGTGCCGCCCTGAACAACGTCTTTATTTTGGGCGGCTGATGTTTCCATTAGTGGAGCGGGTTTCACAATTTCCATCCCCAGCAGCATATAGTGGCCATTAGGTAGTTTTGTAAAGTCATGATGATAATGTTCCTCCTTATCGCCGTTTACTTTGCCGTCATTAGGTGCTTTCCATAATATATTCCCGTCATAATCTATTTCATAAGCATTGTTGCTTAAGAATGTTATAGTGCCGCTACTGGTCATTTTCAGATCTGTCGGCATCAGCATTTGACCATCTACCGGAGGCAGGTACCACACTAAGCGACCTTCCATATCATACAGTCCTTTATGGCTATCCAGGAACACATATGCGTCCTTATATTTTTTTGTGGCATACTGGGTGATCCTCAGTCGGGTTCCTGATGTGTCGGCCTCCGGTGCCATGCCGGTGCTGAAATGGTATAAATTACCTTTTGTTGTTGAATTGCCGGTATGGTATATGGTCCGCCAGGTGTACTGGCTCCCGAAAGCAGGTACTTCAGCTATCGTTTTTTCTGTTGTGCAGTGCCTGGCAATAATGATATGTTTACGAAATGAGTCTACCGACGAATAATTGCCGGCTGCTATTTCCAGGGTGTATTCTTTTGTGCTCTGCTCGGGTGGCGCGGCAAATGCTATGATCCGGTAATTGAGCATTTTGTTTTCCGCGGGTACCTGGCATATTGCTGTTTGGGTTATAAGCACAAGTAGCAACAATAAGTAGTATTTTTTGGGCATAAACTCAGGGTCTTTATTAATGTTTATAGTATGTTACCACGAACAATTTTTACCGTATAAAAATAGTTGTTCCTGTATTTTGGCAGGAAAGATTGGGGCTAATACAAGAAATCTTGGTGCTAGTATATGCCATAATGATCATTGGTAGCGGCATTGTTACGCCTGCTTGTTTTATATGTCTTTTTCAGTACCAAAATATGTTTTTGCAAGTAGTTGAAAGCTAAGTGGTTAAGTAAATGCGGTTAATAGCTTTTGCTCATAAACAGGCATAAAAGTCTTGGCTTATTTCCCGTCCCCGTTAGGGGTTGAGCGCTGTCCCAGTATTAGCTGGTGTAGTTTTTCCGTACTTCCTATAATGCTTGCCCGGTATTGATGGTCAGGTATCCATACGCCTGCGTTTTTTCGCTCCGGCAGGGCGCTCCACAGTATTTTTTTGTCCTTGTTTACAATAAATACTTTACTGTAGTCACCTCCCATACATACAAAAAGCGACTCGTCATCCAGTATTGTTACATTGCCCCCCGAGTTGAATTTTTTATGGCCGGCTTTATCGGTAGAGCATTGGTACTCCCATATTATTTTCATCTTTTCATCAGTTGTTACCGGCTCTTTCAGCGCCTTTACTTTAGGCAGCCCGTCTTCGCAGCAGTCGTTGTTATTGTATATGAATACAACACCTTTTTGTGACTTGGTAACTCCGTGCTGACCGCAGAACAATTTCTCTCCCTTAGGCCCGGTATGTGATACCGGTGCTTCACCATAGCTGTTCATCACTGTGCCTTCAGGGTATTTAATTTTTAAGATAGTATTCAATTCTTTGCAACTTATATAGATCACTTTTTCCTGCTCGTCAAAATAAAATGAGTTGGTATGTGGTGTAAGTACATGTGGGTCAATGGCCGGATTATTCAGTATGCCATTATCCAGTATGTATTTCGATAATTTCCACGACCATACCACATCGCCATTCGCATTGTATTCAATAATAGTGCTGTACCTCGCTGGGCGTGGTGGGTTGCTTTGGGCACCATCTGTCGTTGGGTGTGGTGCATTTTCTTTTTCAGGTGCAGACCGTACTATTTCAGTACCCAGCAGCATATAGTGGCCGTTTGCCAATTTCGTAAAATCGTGATGGTAATTTTCCCTCATGCCGCCGCTCACGGTCCCATTGTCAGGTGCCTTCCACAGCACATTCCCGTCATAGTCTATTTCATATGCGTTATTGCTTAAAAAAGTTATGGTGCCGCTATTGGTCATTTTCAGGTCTGTCACCATTGTTAGTTGATTGTTTGATGGCGGCAGGTACCATACTAACCGGCCTTCCATATCATACAATGCCTTTTGGCCATCCAGGAAAACATACGCGTCTTTGTATTCTTTGGTAGCGGGCACCTTAACGTTTAGCCGTGCCATGGACAGGTCTGCCCCCGGTGTCATACCTGTACTGAAATGATATAGCTTGCTTTTTACCGGCGTAGCGTTGTCTTTGTGTGATATGGTGCGCCATGTGTACGGGCTTCCGAAAGCCGGCACCTCCGCTATTGTTTTCTCGCTCCGGCTATGCGTGGCAATTATTATGTGCTTACGAAAGGAGTCTTCCGAGTTATAATTACCCTTGGCTATCTCCAGTGTATAATCATTTGTATTCTGTTCCTGTGGGGGTGAGAAGGCAATGATCCGGTAGTTGAGTATCCTGTTTTCCCCGGGTACCTGGCATATCGCTGCCTGGGCCATGCATACAAATAGGGCCAGTACGCTGCATTTTTTTTTCATGGTGTGTGGTTAGGGTTTAAGAATTTTTCATCAAAATATCATGATGAAAAATTTACTTCGTAAAAGTAGTTGATCCGGTCCTATTGCAGAAAAAAATTGGGGTTAATATGCTGATTTCTGCTGTTAGTTTTTGACCCTAAATTCATTGTTGATGATGCTGTTTTATCAGATTGTTGCTTGCGTCTTTTTTACGAGGCAATAATCATTATTTGCAAGTCGTTGTAAGTTAGCCGGTTAGATAATTGTCGCATTAACTGTTTGTTAGTGATTTACCGTTTTTTAACGGTAATCATTTTTTTGGCGAACTGCTACATTTGAAAAAAATATTTTTTTATGAAAACAATAAAAATTACTTCAGTTATCGTCTTATGCGTCTTTATTATGGCCGCAACTATGGGTTTCATCCGTAATAATGCGCCCGATTGCACTAGCTGTTATTTCCAGGGGCAGGCATATGGCGATGGTGCCGAATCAGGGCTAAGCAGCATTTGTAATTTTAAATGTATAAAGGGGGTATGGCACTGTCAGGGCTGCTCTGGCCGGGCTTGCGATAATCAGCAAAGAAGCTCGAGTTGCAAACTATGCACCTTTCTGAATATGTCTTATAGCGAAGGTGCTCCATCAAGCCTGAATTCGATCAACTACTATATCTGTCACGAAGGCAGTTGGGCAAAACAGCCGTAAAATGTAACTCACTCCTAAATATATTACCATGATACTATTACCAAATGAAGAGAAACTGCTTTCATCAAATAATGATAAAGTAGTGTTGACCGACCTCCGGGTACGCATGACCGACTATGCTTTAGGTAAAACTTATACGATTATTATATTCCTCGAAGACATAAGTTCTATTGAGGTCAGGTATAAAAGCCAAATTATTCTTCTGATTCTTGCCGGGATTTCTGTTTTCGGTGGATTTTTCATGAATAGCGGCTACCATGAAGATAGTTCGGTAATGTGGGGGTTTGTGCTGGGGGCTATGTTTTTTATCGCTTGGTTGCTTACCCGCAGGCACATTATATCCATAGCCTCAGATGGCGGTGCTGTTATTAATTTCATTGTTGAGGGTATGAGCGAGGATAAGGTCAGTGATTTTGTTGATAGGCTATCGCTGGCTAAGCACGAGCGGATAAACAAGCTGTTTAAACAATAGTCTTGGTATGCGCTCTGTTTACTGCGCCGGGCTGCTGCACCGGGGAGGGTAGTCTGCGTGGTTACCGCAACTCAAAAACTTCACCTACCGTTACTTCAAAAGGGCGCTTGCCCTTCACGAAAACCTTTGCTCCCGGCTCGCCGCCTACCAATAGCCTGCCTGTTGTTGCTATATCTGTATGTGCTGAGATATATGCCCCTTCGCGCAGGCCTATCACCGGTGTACTGTTCATTTGGTGAAACTCTGCTATGCGCTGCTCCCTTGTTTCTCCTTTATGTTTCGATTCCGGATCAGGGTCTATATAATGCGCGTTTACCTGGTAGGGGAATATATTCAGCGCGTCAAAACCATCCTTTGGGTACACGATCGGCATATCATTCGTTGTGCGTATCGTCTTGCATGCCAGGTTGGTTCCTGCGCTGCTCCCCATATACTTCATCTTGCCGGTCATTACGGCGTTGCGTAGCACAGGCAGCAGTTGTTGTTCCTGCATTGTGTGCAGCAGCCTGAAGGTATTGCCCCCACCCACAAACACTATGTCGTATTCGCTTATGGTATCGGCCGGTACTGTATGTATTCCTTTTACCGCTATGCCCAGCTGACCGAAGAATGTGCTGACTTTACCGGTATACGAGTTCCATTCAGCCTTGTCTGCCGCATAAGGCACAAATAATAAGGGCGTCTTAATACCCGCAACAAATTCTTTGATCACCTCCTTGCTATATTCCAGGAACCCGTATCCATATACACTCGAGCTTGACAAAAGCAGTATTGAATTGTTCATCGTTTTTATTTTTTAGGAAAGCAAAAGTAGTGCTTAGTCATATTTTTTGTGCCGTTTGTCGTCAGGGGATTTTATGCTGCTGCTGCGTCTGTAACAGAAAATTGTGGGTATCTTTTTTTGCACAAATGAGGTTCTGTTTTTACCTTTGTACCGCAAGACGATTTGTCGGTTGTCTTCGCCTCCCAAGCCAGTTTTTTAATACCTTTTTATACCGTTTTTTGCCTTTTTATACCCTTTTTATACCGTTTTATACCTCTTTTATACCTGATTATACCCGTTTATACTACCCGCTGTTTTTTTAATATAAGCCACAGTAAAGGCTTTCACTGCTTGCCCGCTTCACATACCGCTTGTTTTGATTTTTTTATACCTCGGTAGTCATTTATCGCTTACTGTATTTCGTTTCAGGTTGGTGTGAATGGCTTTATCAGTCATTATACAGGGCGGGGAATATCACTTTCGTTTATATTCCCATTTATGCAAATAGATTAGGGGATAATTGGTTTACCTTTGCGTATTATTTATAGTTTTTTAGTACTGTATAGTGCATCACCATTTGATTGCGAATATTTTATATGTTAGATACAATAGAATCAGCTTTAGAAGACCTGAAGAACGGTAAATTACTTATAGTAGTAGACGATGAAGACCGTGAGAACGAGGGCGACTTTATAACAGCCGCCCGCAACGTAACACCTGAGATCATCAATTTCATGTCTAAGCATGGCCGGGGGCTCATATGTGCCCCCATCACAGAAAGCCGTTGCAACGAACTGAATCTCAATCTTATGGTTGAGAATAACACAGTGCTTCACCAGACACCATTTACAGTTTCTGTAGACCTCAGGGGCCATGGGTGCACTACCGGCATTTCTGCTCACGACCGGGCTAAGACCGTTCAGGCATTGATTGACCCTTCTACCCGTCCCGAAGATCTGGGGCGCCCGGGCCATATATTTCCGCTCCGTGCCAAAGACGAAGGTGTTTTACGCAGGGCAGGGCATACCGAGGCTACTGTAGACCTCGCCCGGCTGGCAGGTTTTGAGCCCGCGGGCGTGCTGGTAGAGATAATGAACGATGATGGTACCATGGCGCGGTTGCCACAGTTGCTCGAGATCGCAAAAAAATTCGACCTGAAGATCATTTCCATAAAAGACCTTATTTCTTATCGTCTGCGCAATGAAACACTGATAAAAGAAGAGGTGAGGGTACACATGCCCACAAAGCATGGTGATTTTGAGCTGGTGGCTTTCAGCCAGACCAATACGGGTGAGAATCATCTGGCGCTGGTAAAGGGCTCATGGGAACATGATGAACCCGTGCTGGTGCGTGTGCACAGTTCCTGTTTTACAGGTGATATCCTCCATTCATTACGCTGCGACTGCGGCGACCAGTTGCAGAGGGCTATGGAAATGGTAGAGGCCGTGGGCAAGGGCATCGTCCTTTATATGAACCAGGAAGGCCGGGGTATAGGTCTTTTTAATAAGCTGAAGGCATACAAATTACAGGAGCAGGGTACGGATACCGTTGACGCCAATCTGGCGCTCGGTTTCAAAACAGACCAGCGCGACTATGGGGTTGGGGCGCAGATACTCCGCCACCTTGGTGTATCCAAAATGCGCCTTATGACCAATAACCCTAAGAAACGCGCGGGCATTGTCGGTTACGGCCTGGAAATTGTAGACAACGTACCTATAGAGATACAGCCCAACGAATACAACGAATTCTACCTGCGTACCAAGCGGGATAAGATGGGCCACGAGATAATGAAGTAGCCAACCAGGCTTGTCATAATGCCTTATAGGGTAGTGTAATGGTTTGAGGTGTTTGTTTTTTATGACGGAAGGTCACTTTTATATCTTTGTTCATTAACATGATCTCACGCGTAAGGGTCGTTATTGCACATTCGTCCATTTTACTGAAGTCCAGGTCGTTTATGCCAAGAATGTGATCGCCTGAACGCAAGCCTTGCTGTTCTGCGGTCGAGTTTTCCCATACACAACCTGCTGTCATTCTATCGCCGTCCATTATCGGTATAAAACCGTAGTCCGCACGGGTCGTGAGGTGCGGGCTGTTATAAGGCTCAAATGCGTAGGTACTGTCGGGATAGTTGAGCTGCAGTATGCCATAGTTAAGCAGTTCCCTACCCATGCGCGAGCGGTTATTACCGGCTATGGTCACCCGTCCGCTCATTAGTTTATGACCGGCAAGGTCTATCTCATCCGGGGTGGCAATATATTGTGGGAATGACGAGCCTATGCCCCCTATACCCATAGATACGGTACCGAATCCGCTGTGTGTGATGTTGGCCGGGTGTGCCGCCTTGTATCGCTCCATAGTGGTTGCCGATATGTTGTACAACTGGCCGTCGCCACTATCATATTGTATCGTATCGGCTATGTCGTCGTCCAGTTTCACGGGTATGAGTACATCACTCTGGTGCGTCACATCCATATGGTATGTGGGGGATAGGTGCGTACTGAATAGTTGCTCATTGTCAGCAAATGATATCTTCTGGCCTTGCCTGTCAAAGCGGACGTGTAGAAAGCGCAGGGCGTTGCTGCCCAGGTTGCCCGCAAGGTGCAGGCAGCCCAGCGGCGAGTTGTCCATGTCAATGACTATTGCCGGAATGCCGGTGAAAATAAATGGCCCGAACCTGATGGTATCTATCTTGACGATGAGCGTGGTAACTAATTTGCCCCCCGCGTCCTCTGTCTTGCTTTTATAAAGTATCGGGAACTTGTATTTTTTCTGTACCTCTGACGATATGAATGCGGGCGCGCCGGTATCCAGCATAAAATCGTACTCCCCGTTGTTGGTGAGTGTTACTTTTGTTTTAATTTCCGATACCGTACCTGTAAATGGTATTTCGAAGTAGTTGTTTTTAGTAATTTGGGCGCCCAGGTTCATCTGCGCGGATACCCTGGTCACAAACATCATTGCGATAAGTAAACAACCGTATTTCATGTAATAAGTATTAACGGCAATTTAATCATCTTTATCTTTACAACACAGACCATAATAAAATAAGCAGCATTTGAAAATATTATTTCTTGCAAACAGGGTGCCATACCCGCCATACAGAGGGGATAAGCTTAAAATTTACAATCTTGCCAGGAGGCTTAATGACCGCCATGAGCTGCATTTACTTACGTTCGCGCAGACGGAGGAAGACCTCAGTTATAAAGCCGAACTGGAAAAAGTATTCCGTGTGGTGCATTTTGTTTATCTGCCTAAGTGGAAGTCTGCGCTCAATTGCCTGCAGGGTGCATGGCGTGCAGAGCCGTTGCAGGTATTATATTTTCAGTCAAAGGAGCTGGAACGCCGGTTGCACATTATGCTGGCTGAGCACCGCTATGATGCGGTCCATGTGCAGCACCTGCGTATGTCGCCCTACATGGCCAAGGTAAAGGATGTTCCCCGCATACTTGATCTTCCGGATGCGTTTTCGCTCTATTGGGAGCGGCGTAAGACCGTCAGGCGTGGCCTGCTCACCACCCTTTTTGAGAACATTGAGCAGCGCAGGGTGTTAAAGTACGAAAAGGTGCTGCGTGAGTATGACCTGTCACTTGTGTGCTCTGCCGAGGACCTGGAGTATCTAAAAAAAACACATTATACCGACAATCTGCGCCTGCTGCCAAACGGTGTGGACATGGACACCTTTTCCCCCCACGATCACGACTACACCCACAGCGATACTATCCTGTTTACCGGTAATATGGACTACGCTCCCAATGTTGATGCCGTAGTTTACTTTGCCGAGGCCATATTACCTGTTATCAGGGCAAAGAAGCCCGGGGTAAAGTTTGTTATAGCCGGGCAGCGCCCCGTTCCTAAAGTTGCTGCGCTGGCTTCAGAGCACATACTGGTCACCGGCTTTGTAAAAGACCTTGCCGCTACCTATAATAGTGCCAGCGTGGTGGTGGCGCCGCTGAGGTTTGGCGCGGGCACGCAGAACAAGGTGCTGGAAGCTATGGCCATGGCTGTACCTGTGGTATGTTCTCACATTGGTTTTGCCGGGTTGGGCATCAGGAGTGGCGAGGGGGCCATTATGCAAAAAGATCCCGATGCGTTTGCCGCCAGTGTACTGGATCTGCTATCTTCAGAGGATATGAGGCGTAACGTAGGTATCACAGGCACCAAGGTCATCCAGAGCCGTTTCGACTGGAACATAGTGGCAAAAATGCTGGAAGGTTATTTTACGGAAATACGCTTGCCAAAACGATAGCGGGCTTTTTGCGGGAAACATCAGGGGGTTGGCGTTTCCGCCATCCATTCTTCTATCACCTTTTGATCCAGTTCGGGATAGGTGGTATTTGCCTCTACCCATCCGTTGTTCACCCATATTATTTGCGGAAATTCGCCGCCTGTATATTTATCAAATGGCTCATCCGCCAGCCGCGAATGAGGGATATCCTCGGCATGCGAATAATCCCAGAAATCTTTAAGGTCGCTGGCGGTGCCGCCTATAATAAAATAGAACGGGATATTGGGGTTGCGTTCTTTCATGCCGTGCATCTTCAGTGCTGCCCTGCGGCAGTGCATGCACGACCGGCTCAGGAATGCCACAATGTGTTTGCCCTTGGTCAGGTCCTGGGTGGGGGCGTAGGCGGTGTCTGCATACAGGGACTTAAAATCAAGCTTGTAATGCGTAAACACAGGAAAAATAAGGTAGGCGAGTATAAAAATGCACGCAAGGTGCGTTGTAGGTACTATCCGCGCCCATTGATACGAAAAGCCTCTGTGGTAGCGCGTCAGCAGCCCCAGTGCCAGCAGGATAAAAGCGTTCTTGATAAGTGAGGCCGACGGCCGCATAAATATAGAATCGCCGAAACACCCGCAATTCACATTGTTGCCCATCTTTATCCATAGCCATACCAGGTATATACTAAAAGCGCAGATGAGCGCAATGGCAGCCTTAAGCACCCATTTACCCCTGCCATAGAAGTGGAAGAGGATCAGCGAGCCCAGCCCGGCCTCAAGAGCTATAAAGAACCTTGCGGCAATAGCAGCTGTGATATAATGTACATGTACCTGGCTGGCAATATTATACTCAAATGCTTGTATGGTGGGAAACAGCTTGGTATATGCCGAGTACAGGAACAAAGCACCCGTTGCGATAGAAAGTATAATGAGCAGCAAGCGTAATATCCTATGCATAAGTGCTGAAGTGTGTGTGAAAAATGACAGTTATGACCGCTGATGCGCCCCTGTATATAGCTATTCCTTAGTTGATAGTACAGGTAGCAGTATTGCCGCCTGTGGTATAGGTAGTTTGGGCGGTGGCGCAGGTAGAGGTGGCATAACTCAGCGTCACATTGCTAAGCGGAATATCCACGGTATTGGTAGACCCGCTGGACGTAATGACGCAGTGGCATACCCAGCTGCCCGTAGGGTCATCGTCATTAGTCTTGCTGCAGGACGATATAATGATGATACCGCATAGCACTGCTGTGGCAACAAAAGCTATTACTTTTTTCATGACTTAAAATTAAGACATTATTGTTATCCGGTAAGTATAAAATTGTTGTAAAATGGCAGTATATTAATCGTGTAAGATCTGTCTGTGTATTTTTTACCCGTGCAGGTTGCTCATTTTTATATCCGTGCCGGTGCTGTTTTATGATATTATTCTGCTTTTGAGGCTGGTTATTGCCGATAAAATAAATACTTTGGTATGTTTTTGTTTCAATTATTATTTTCCATTTTGTTGTAATGAGTAATATTTATTGGGGCGTTACTGTTGTTGTCTTTTGCTGCTTTCTGTACCTGTGGGCCTTCCGCAAGCAAAAAGCGGAGGAGCACGGTTATGCCCTGGCTATTGTCATGCTTGGCGGCCTTGTGCTCAGGGTCTATGTGGCCGGTGATCCGTTTCTGCATAGCTGGGATGAGCGTTACCATGCCCTCGTGGCTAAGCATTTACTGAACCATTTTTTTAAACCCACACTTTATGAGGATACTTTACTTCGATATGATTATACCAACTGGACCGCTAATCATATATGGGTGCACAAGCAGCCGGTAAGTCTCTGGCTTATTGCCATAAGCTTGAAACTATTCGGGGTCAATGCATTTGCGGTTCGGATACCGTCCATTATCCTTTCAACCGTGGGTGTTAAATTGGTCTATGACATTGCCCGGCACCTTTATGATCGCCGGGTGGCGTTTATTGCGGCCTTTCTATGCTCCATTAACGGGCTTATTCTCGATCTCGCGTCCGGCAGGGAAGCAACTGATCATGTAGATGTATTTTTTCTGTTCTTTATAACCCTTGGTGTCTGGTTCAGTTGTAAATATGTGAGCAGTGGCCGGCGTGCTTTTGTGGCGCTCATCGGGGTTGCGACGGGCTTAGCCGTGCTCACTAAGTGGATGCCGGCTTATATAGTTGTCGCACTATGGCTGCTGCTGGTTTGGGGCTGGGAGCCGCGGGTTAAGATATTTACCAACCTCCTCATCATACTCTTCATCTCGGCCATCGTTTGGGTACCATGGCAGTTGCACATTTTGCATGCCTACCCGGTAGAGGCAACCTATGAATACCAGTTCAACCGGCGGCATATTTTTGAAGTACTTAACGAGCAGGGTGGGGGCTTTCTGTACCATTTTAACTATCTGCGTATCATGTTTGGTGAGCTGGTCTACCTGTCTGTTATCTGGTTTTTGTACAAGGCGGCCAGGAACAGAAATACCGGCGATCTGCTTATATCAGTATGGTTTCTCGTTCCGTATCTTTTCTTTTCGTTCGTTGCCACAAAAATGCCGGCTTACATAATTCTGTCTGCCCCCGCTGTCTTTATCATTACGGCTCAGGCATATATTTCGTGGAAACAAATAACGCCATCGCTACTTTGGCAGAAAAGATTACTTGCGGCGGTTACCATCTGCCTGTTGCTACTGCCTGTGCGTTATACCATAGAGAGAATGAAGCCATTTAACAAAATGGATTACCCGGCCTGGGCCAATGCCATAGACAGATATAAGCGGTCAGACCTTAATACAGGAAAAACAATACTGCTGAATTTTGATCATCCGATAGAAATGATGTTCAGTACAAATATTATTTCTTATAACTATATCCCGGACTCACTGGATATTAACCGCCTCGCAGGTGCCGGCTACAATATTAAAATCTGTAATAAATAGTGATATTTTGTTCCAAAACGTAGTAGAATCTCAGATGAAAATTTAACCCAAAGCAATATTTTATACCTTTTCTTCGAAAATTGCCCGTTTTGTATATGCAATGTTTTGTTTTTCAGACCCTTGTATATATATTAGCACCCACATAAAACAAAAAAACAACTTTATGAAAAAGATCGTTATTTTTTCGGCTGTCGTTATGATGGGCCTTGCCGCGTTTACAGGATGCAGCAAAAAGAGTTCTTCACCAAGCTATTCGATGGGCGCTTCAGTAGGCGGTACCGCTTTTTCCGGTAACAACTGTGTTGCTACCCAGGTGGGTACTATATTAACTGTTCAAGGGTGGTCCGGTTCCAGCACATCGGCCGTTTTTCCTTATTTCGCGTTGTATATTTCCAATTTTACCGGAACCGGGACCTTCGCTTTCGATAGTACTATGTTGTCCAACTATGCCGAATATCTTACCAGCACTACTTCTATCAAAATAGCCAAGTCGGGTTCAATTGTTGTTACATCGGCTTCCACTTCTGCTGTATCAGGTACTTTCAGCTTCACTTGTACTGATGGCACCACTTCAGCGGAGGCACTTTTACTGCTAAAAAGTACTAAGAGCACTGTTTATATATAATATAAGGCGCCCGGTTTCACCGGGCGTCTTATATTTATGGTACGCATCATCTTATTTTTACATTTGCCTATAATAAAATGTCTTAGCCCCTGGTTTTTACATGAATATTAATGCCTGACCATCGTTTATGGCTTATTTAGACAATTTTAACATTTATTTATATTTTCATGAGCCTTTTTACGAAGAATATAACAAAACCTTACCTATAAGAAAAGTTAAAATTGCGATATAAAATAATAAATATAAGCCTGTCCTAAAGGATATCGGGAGGATAGCGCAGAGTTTTTGAAAATTTGGAATATTTTTTGCTTTATTAAGGCCGGTTTCTTATCTTTGCAATCCCTTTTTTCAAGGTACCAGTACGTGCGCGAAAAATTTTTGATCATTTTCTGTTAATACTGAACACCTGCGTGTTAGGCCCAGCCTGGCATTCAGGGGTATTTTTGTTTGTACAAAGGAGTTAAAAAATACTATGGCTACACCGCAAAAAAAGACAGCATCCGGGAGAGTTAACTTTGGAAAGTTACATGATGCAGCCGCAACCCCCGATCTGCTGGCCATTCAGCTTCAATCCTTCCAGGATTTCTTCCAGTTAGAGACTACGCCCGATAAGCGTAACAACGAAGGCCTCTTCCGTGTGTTCAAGGAAAACTTCCCGATCACCGATACGAGGAACATCTTCGTTCTCGAGTTCCTGGATTATTTCATCGATCCGCCCCGCTACACTATCGACGAGTGTATGGAGCGTGGCCTCACGTATTCAGTGCCGCTGAAAGCGAAGCTGAAACTGAGCTGTAATGATGAGGAGCACGTGGACTTCGAAACTATCGTTCAGGATGTGTTCCTGGGTAACATCCCGTACATGACGCCCCGTGGTACCTTTGTGATCAACGGAGCCGAGCGTGTGGTGGTTTCCCAGTTGCACCGTTCACCCGGGGTATTCTTCGGGCAGAGCGTTCACCCTAACGGAACGAAGATCTACAGCGCACGCGTGATACCATTCAAGGGCGCGTGGATGGAGTTCGCTACAGACATCAACAATGTGATGTATGCGTACATAGACCGTAAGAAAAAATTCCCTGTAACCACATTGCTTCGCGCTATTGGTTATGAAACGGATAAAGACATACTTGAGCTGTTTGGTATGGCAGATGAGGTGAAGGTGGACAAGAAAGTTCTTGCCAATCACCTGGGCCGCCGCCTGGCAGCACGTGTACTGAGGAGCTGGACAGAAGATTTCGTGGATGAAGACACCGGTGAGGTAGTGACCATAGAGCGTAACGAGGTGGTATTGGACCGCGACAGCGTGCTGGATGAAGACAACGCAAACCTGGTGCAGGAGATGGGTATCAAAACCGTTTTCCTTCAGAAAGAAGAAGTGAGCGGTGATTTCTCTATCATCTACAATACCCTGAACAAGGATACATCTAACTCTGAACTGGAAGCGGTACAGCATATCTATCGCCAGTTGCGTGGTTCTGATGCACCTGATGATGAAACAGCGCGTGGCATTATCGAGAAATTATTCTTTAGCGATAAGCGTTACGACCTCGGTGAGGTAGGGCGTTATAAGATCAACCGCAAGTTGAATCTTGATATCAATCTTACTACCAAAGTACTGAGTAAGGAAGATATTATTTCCATCATAAAATACCTTGTACGCCTTACTAACGGTAAAGCGGAAATAGATGATATTGACCACCTGAGCAACCGTCGTGTGCGCACAGTGGGTGAGCAGTTATTCGCGCAGTTTGGCGTAGGCCTGGCGCGTATGGCGCGTACAATCCGCGAGCGTATGAATGTGCGTGATAATGAGGTGTTCACACCAATAGACCTGATCAACGCGCGTACACTTTCTTCGGTTATTAATTCATTCTTTGGTACATCGCAGTTGTCGCAGTTCCTTGATCAGACCAACCCGTTGTCTGAGATCACGCACAAGCGTCGTATCTCGGCGCTCGGGCCAGGTGGTCTGAGCCGTGAGCGTGCAGGCTTTGAGGTGCGAGATGTACACTACAGCCACTATGGCCGCTTGTGTACCATTGAGACACCGGAAGGTCCGAACATTGGTCTTATATCTACGCTGTGTGTACACGCGCAGATCAATGATATGGGCTTTATAGAAACGCCATACCATAAAGTAAAAGAGGGTAAAGTAGATCTTAAGAACTACAGGTTCCTGAGCGCCGAGGAGGAAGATCTTGCCAAGATCGCCCAGGCGAACGTGCCTATGGATGAGAAAGGTCACTTCCTTGAAGATAAAATAAAATCACGTCAGACCGGTGACTTCCCGATCCTTGACCGTGATGAGGTTGAATTCATGGACGTGGCGCCAAACCAGATTGTAGGTCTGAGCGCGTCACTGATCCCCTTCCTGGAGCATGATGACGCCAACCGTGCACTGATGGGATCGAACATGCAGCGCCAGGCTGTGCCGCTGATCATTCCGCAGGTGCCGATAGTAGGTACCGGGCTGGAAGCAAAAGCCGCACGTGACGCGCGTATTCAGATACACGCTGAAGGCAACGGGGTAGTAGAATATGTGGACGCAGATCACATACATGTACGTTATGACCGTGGTGAGAAAGAGCGTCTTGTATCGTTTGAAGATGACCTGAAAATATACACGCTTACTAAGTATAAAAAGACCAACCAGAGCACCAGTATGACCCTGAGGCCATCTGTTCGCAAAGGTCAGAAGGTAAAGACGGGTGACTTCCTTACCGAAGGTTATGCAACGCAAAATGGTGAGCTGGCCCTTGGTCGTAACCTAAAAGTGGCATTCATGCCATGGAAGGGTTATAACTTTGAGGATGCGATAGTGATCAATGAGAAGGTGGTACGTGAAGACTGGTTCACATCTGTACATATTGATGAGTACGAACTGGAAGTACGCGATACTAAGCTCGGAGAAGAAGAATTGACCGCGGATATTCCAAACGTATCGGAAGAAGCAACGAAAGACCTTGATGAGCATGGTATCATACGTATCGGCGCTCATGTGGGTGAGGGTGATATCCTGATCGGTAAAATTACCCCTAAGGGCGAGACTGATCCTACACCTGAAGAAAAGCTGCTTCGCGCTATCTTCGGTGATAAGGCCGGTGATGCGAAAGACGCATCGTTAAAGGCCCCGAGCGGTACGGAAGGTATCGTTATTTCCAAGCAGTTGTTCCAGCGCGCCAAGAAGGATAAGAATTCTAAGGTGCGTGAGAAATCAGCTCTTGAGAAAATTGAGAAAGTACATGAGAAGAACCTGGAAGACCTCAAAAACTTCCTGTTTGAGAAACTGGCGATCTTACTTAAAGACAAAACGTCGGCGGGTATTACCAATAACTTTGGAGAAACAGTTCTGACCAAGGGTGGTAAGTTCAACTCTAAGACACTTGGTTCTATCGACTTCCAGAATGTAAATCCGCTTGGATGGACAGGGGATAAGGAAACAGATGAGTTGATCAACCAATTGTTGCATAACTATAACATCAAGTTCAATGAAGAACTGGGACGTTATAAGCGTGAGAAATTCAACCTGAGCATAGGTGATGAGTTACCTGCGGGTGTGTTGAAACTTGCTAAAGTATATCTTGCCAGCAAGCGTAAGCTGAAAGTAGGGGATAAGATGGCGGGTCGCCACGGTAACAAAGGTATTGTAGCCAAGATAGTACGTGAAGAAGATATGCCATTCCTGGAAGACGGCACGCCTGTTGACGTGGTGCTGAACCCGCTGGGTGTACCTTCCCGTATGAACCTCGGTCAGATATACGAGACCATCCTCGGATGGGCCGGTGAGAAGCTGGGTGAGCGCTATGCAACACCGATCTTTGACGGTGCTTCTGTTGAAGAAATAGAAAACCTGATAGAAAAAGCGAAGCTTCCTGATTTTGGCCATACCTACCTTTATGACGGAGAAACCGGTGAACGTTTCCATCAGAAGGCTACTGTTGGTATCATCTACATCATTAAACTGCACCACATGGTTGACGATAAGATGCACGCGCGTTCTATCGGGCCATACAGTCTCATTACACAGCAACCACTGGGCGGTAAGGCTCAGTTCGGTGGTCAGCGTTTTGGTGAAATGGAGGTTTGGGCACTTGAGGCGTATGGCGCTGCAAGTATTCTGCAGGAGTTGCTTACGCTGAAATCGGATGATATCATAGGCCGCGCGAAGACTTATGAAGCCATTGTGAAAGGCGACAATATACCTAAACCGGGTATACCTGAGTCATTCAATGTATTGGTGAATGAGTTACGTGGGTTAGGACTGGAATTGAAATTTGAGTAATTGTATTTATAACGCAGGGCCGCAATGCATTGCGGCTCTGCAACAATAAATTATACTAAAAGACATGGCAGTAAAAAAAGACAACCGTCCACGGGCGGGATTTGGTAAGATAACAATCAGCCTTGCTTCACCCGATGCGATCCTTGACCGCTCTTATGGCGAGGTGTTAAAACCCGAAACTATCAACTACCGTACATACAAGCCGGAGCGTGATGGTTTGTTCTGTGAAAAGATATTCGGGCCTGTAAAGGATTATGAATGTTATTGCGGCAAGTACAAGCGTATCCGTTACAAGGGTATTGTGTGCGACCGCTGCGGTGTTGAGGTGACAGAGAAGAAGGTACGCCGTGAGCGCCTGGGGCATATAAAGCTTGTAGTGCCGATAGTACATATCTGGTATTTCAAAAGCCTGCCTAATAAAATAGGTTATCTTCTGGGTGTTAGCTCCAAGAAGATGGAGAGCATTGTTTACTATGAGCGTTATGTTGTAGTTCAGTCGGGCGAAGCAGACGGAATGATCCGTACCAAGCTGAACCTTAAAGATTCTGAAGACACCAAGCAGCAACTGCTTACCGAAGATGAGTACCTGGAAATACTGGACAACCTGCCAAAGGAAAATCCTTATCTGCCGGATGAAGATCCAAATAAATTTATAGCTAAGATGGGCGCAGAAGCAGTACAGATGCTGCTTTCGCGCATAGACCTTGACAGCCTGTCATACGAATTGCGTAACGCGGCCGCCAACGAAACATCGCAGCAGCGTAAGCAGGAAGCATTGAAACGCCTGAGTGTTGTAGAAGCTTTCCGCGATGCGAATACCCGTATTGAAAACCGTCTTGAATGGATGGTGATGCAGTACATACCGGTTATTCCGCCGGAACTGCGCCCGCTCGTTCCATTGGATGGCGGCCGTTTTGCGTCATCAGATCTTAACGACCTTTATCGTCGTGTTATTATCCGTAACAACCGTCTGAAACGTCTTATAGAAATCAAGGCTCCTGAAGTGATCCTGCGTAACGAAAAACGTATGTTGCAGGAAGCCGTTGACTCCCTGTTTGATAACAGCCGTAAATCCAACGCTGTAAAGGCAGAAGGCGGACGTGCGTTGAAATCATTATCGGACGTATTGAAGGGCAAACAAGGCCGTTTCCGTCAGAACCTGCTTGGTAAACGTGTTGACTATTCCGGTCGTTCCGTTATCGTGGTAGGCCCTGAAATGAAATTGCACGAGTGTGGGTTGCCTAAGGATATGGCTGCGGAGTTATTCAAGCCATTTATCATTCGCAAACTGATAGAGAGGGGTATTGTGAAAACAGTAAAGAGCGCGAAGAAGCTTGTAGAGCGTAAGGAAGCGGTGGTTTGGGATATCCTTGAGAATGTACTTAAAGGTCATCCGATCCTGCTGAACCGAGCACCCACGCTTCACCGTTTGTCTATACAGGCTTTCCAGCCAAAACTTATTGAAGGTAAAGCGATACAGCTTCACCCGCTCGTATGTTCGGCGTTCAACGCTGACTTTGATGGTGACCAAATGGCGGTACACGTGCCGCTGAGCAATGCTGCTATCACAGAGGCGCAGCTTTTGATGCTGGCATCGCACAACATTCTTAACCCCCAGAATGGTACACCGATCACCCTGCCTTCACAGGACATGGTACTTGGTCTTTACTACATTTCAAAGGGCAAGAAATCTACCGCTGATGAAGTGGTAAAAGGCGAGAACAGGGCTTACTACAGCACTGAAGAAGTTATCATTGCGTATAACGAAGGTAAAGCTGATCTGCATGCATGGATAAAGGTGAAAGCCAATGTGCGTGACAATGAAGGTAACCTGAAAAATGAGCTTATCGAGACTACAGTAGGCCGTGTTATCTTCAACCAGTTTGTGCCTAAAGAAAATGGCTTCGTGAACGCGATACTCACTAAGAAATCGCTCAGGGAGATCATCGGACAAATACTTAAGAATACCAGCATACCTAAAACAGTACAATTCCTTGATGATATCAAAACATTAGGATTCCGTACCGCGTTCAGAGGTGGTCTGTCGTTCAATATTAAAGACCTTACGGTTCCGGATATTAAGGAGCAGCTTGTTGCCAATGCGCAGGAAGAAGTAGACGACATCATGGATAACTACAACATGGGTCTTATTACCAATAACGAGCGTTACAACCAGGTGATCGACGTTTGGTCGCGCGTGGATACACGTGTTACCGAAACGCTGATACGTGAAATGGCAGCAGATAAGCAAGGGTTCAACTCTGTTTACATGATGCTGGATTCGGGTGCGCGTGGTAGCAAGCAGCAGGTTAAGCAGCTTGCGGGCCTCAGGGGCCTGATGGCCAAGCCCCGTCGTAGCGGTTCTTCCGGTTCGGAAATTATTGAAAACCCGATCCTTTCCAACTTTAAGGTTGGCCTGAGTGTATTGGAGTACTTCATATCTACGCACGGTGCGCGTAAAGGTCTGGCTGATACCGCCCTTAAAACAGCGGATGCCGGTTACCTGACTCGTCGTCTTGTGGACGTTGCCCAGGATGTTGTGATCAACGGTGATGACTGTGGTACGCTGCGTGGAATTGCCACATCGGCGTTGAAGGATAATGAAGAGATAGTAGAGCCGCTGTATGACCGTATCCTCGGCCGTACATCTTTGCATAATGTTTACGATCCGCTGAATGACGAACTGATAGTAAATGCCGGCGAAGAGATCACTGAAGACCTGGCAAAGAGAATTGAAGACAGCGCTATAGATACTGTAGAAATACGCTCTGTGCTTACCTGCGAAAGCCGCAGGGGAGTATGTGCTAAGTGTTATGGTAAGAACCTGGCTACCGGTTATATGACCCAGAAGGGTGATGCGGTGGGTATCATTGCCGCGCAGTCTATTGGTGAGCCGGGTACACAGCTTACACTGCGTACCTTCCACGTGGGTGGTGTTGCGGGTTCGTCTGCTATCGAATCTCAATTAGTTGCCCGTTTTGATGGCACCATTCAGTTTGATGGTCTGCGTACTACGAAATACAAAGACGCCGAGGGGCAAGACCAGACAGTGGTAATAGGCCGTACGGGTGAGGTGCGTATAGTAGACGTAGCTAACGACCGTCTGCTGATCACCAATAACATACCTTATGGTTCTATTCTGAAAATAGCCAATGGTAAGAAAGTAACCAAGGGTGATGTGATCTGTACATGGGATCCGTTTAACGCGGTGATCATTTCCGAGATTCAGGGTAAGGTGCGTTTCGACAATGTGATCGAAGGTATCACTTACCGTGAGGAAGCAGATGAGCAGACCGGTCACCGTGAGAAAGTGGTAATAGAAACTAAAGATAAAACCAAGATACCATCTATATATATTGACGGACCGAAGGAGCATAAAATGTATAACCTTCCGGTGGGGTCGCATATAGTAGTAAATATAGATGACGATGTGATGAACGGGCAGGTACTGGTGAAGATACCCCGTGTGATGGGTCGTAGCCGAGACATCACGGGTGGTCTGCCTAGGGTAACTGAATTGTTTGAAGCACGTAACCCGAGCAATCCTGCTGTGGTAGCGGAGATCGACGGTGTGGTAGGATTTGGTAACGTGAAGCGTGGTAACCGTGAGATCATCGTTGAGTCGCGTGAAGGATTGGTAAAGAAATACCTTGTGCCACTTACACGTCACATCATGGTTCAGGATGGCGACTTCGTGAAGGCAGGTACGCCGCTGTCTGACGGCGCAACCACGCCACTGGATATCCTGTCTATCAAAGGGCCTTTTGCGGTACAGGAATACCTGGTAAATGAGATACAGGAAGTTTATCGTTTGCAGGGTGTGAAGATCAATGATAAGCACATTGAGGTGATCGTTCGCCAGATGATGCGTAAAGTAAATATCGTGGATCCGGGAGATACCAAGTTCCTTGAAGAAGATACAGTTGATAAGTTCGAGTTCCAGGATGAGAACGACTGGATATTTGACAAGAAGGTGGTTACAGAGGCCGGTGATTCGGATAAAATGCATCCGGGCCAGATAGTGACCATCCGGGAGATACGTGAAGAGAACAGTGGTCTGCGTCGCTCGGATAAGAAAGTGGTTGAATACCGCGATGCAAATCCTGCCACGTCTTCGCCAATGCTGCTGGGTATCACCAAGGCATCGCTGGGTACACAAAGCTGGATATCAGCCGCGTCATTCCAGGAAACTACCAAGGTGCTTTCACAGGCGTCTATCAATGGCAAGTCGGACAACCTGCTTGGCCTGAAAGAGAATGTGATCACAGGTAACCTTATACCTGCCGGTACCGGTATGCGTGAGTTTGATGATCTTGTTGTAGGCTCTAAAGAAGAGTTCGAACTGCTGATGGCCAACAAAGATGTGCTGCAGTTTGACGAAGAAGAGTAGTAGAAAAAGGTAGATTTTGGGTGAATAAGAACCCATATAAATAGTGAGACCGCCCGAGAATGGCGGTCTCACTATTTTGATTATAGTCCAATGATTTTTCTTGTTTGCGAACAGGAGCCGGCTACAATTTGCAGTGCAGTATAGCCAGCAGCTCAGAGGTTTGGCGATTCGAAAGTTTCATTATTCTCTGCTATAGTTTTCTCTACATAGCCGGTGACAATGGCGTCAAATTCATTGCCTTTATTGAACAGTACATTTACCGCTATGGGCAGTACCGCTATGGCTATGCCCCATTCTTTTAGCTTGTCAAAATGCAGGTGTAGTCTTGCGGCATCTTTTTCAGTAGTTACTATTGTTTTGTCCGGTAGGTTCCAGTTATCATAAGCTGACTTGATCTCTTCCAGGTCGCTTGAAACGAAATAATGATGGTCTGCATAGGATAGCGTATGTACATCTGCAGCAGCTTGTTTAAGGTAGCTTACCAATGGTTCCGGCCGGGCTATACCACATACCAGGATAATGTTTTTGTTATTAAGTACAACAGGCTCCCTTGTGATCAGATCAAAAGGTGTATCGTAATGAATACCGGTGAAAAATACCTGCTGGTGGGGCAGGGGAGCTATTTTACCGGTGATGCTGCCGGCCTGTTCCAAGGTGAGATTTGCAGGGCATTTTGATACGATGATGATGTTGGCCCTTTTGTATGCGTTCCGGCTTTCACGCAGGTTGCCGAAAGGCAGAATATGATCTGTGTAGAAAGGCTTTGCATGGTCTGTGATAAGTATGGTCATGCCGGCCTTTACAGACCGGTGTTGGTAAGCATCATCCAGCAGTACCACATCTATATCAGGGCGGCGCTGCAGCAGCGCAGGTATGCCTGTCATTCTTTCTTCTGCCACACTTACCACCAGTTCCGGATACTTCATATGATATTGCATAGGTTCATCGCCTATTCGCAGCGCATTGGTTTGCGCGTCGGCAAGCAGGAACCCCTGTGTATGGCGTTTGTATCCACGGCTCATGGTCGCAACCCTAAACCTGTATTGCAAAAGACGAACAAGATATTCTACGTGAGGAGTCTTGCCGGTTCCACCGGTAGATAAGTTGCCTACCGTAATTACGGGTACGCTGAACTCTACCGAGTTGAAAAATTTAGTGTCATAGAGCAGGTTGCGCAACCACACCAGCGCGCCATATATTAGCGTGAACGGATAAAGCAACAGCCGCACTACAGAAAAAATATAATAGAGTATGTTTTTGTTTTCCATCTGTCTGCAAAGAACGTCAAAAAATCCTTAGCTATCCTTCTTTGTGGTATCATGCATCTCACTTAATTTAGGTGCATGAACCGGATTCAGCATCCCGTAATACTGGAAGGGATAAAAGTGAAATTAGTTCCGCTCGAAACTGCTCATTTTGATGAGTTGCTTGCCGTTGGAAAGAATGAAATAATATGGGAGCAGATCTCGATAAATGGCGCGGACAGCGAGCGGCTGTTACAGCACCTTAAGAGCGCTGTACTGAAGCGTGCTACCGGCGAACAGTATGCTTTCACGGTAATTGATAAGGTTAATGGGAAATTGATCGGGAGCACTTTATACCACAACATTTTTCCGGAACACAGGAAACTGGAAATAGGGTGGACCTGGTACGATCCGGCTTACTGGCGTACCGGCTATAACAGGGAGTGTAAATTATTACTGCTCACCCACTGCTTTGAGGTACTGAAGACTGTACGCGTGCAACTGCAAACAGATGAGAACAACCATCGGAGCCGAACCGCTATACTTGGCATTGGCGCTACTTTCGAGGGGATACTAAGAAAGGAACGTGTACGCGCAAACGGACTTTTTCGTAATACCGCAATGTACAGTATACTTGATGATGAATGGCCGCAAGTGAAAGCGCGTCTTACAGCTTCATTAGCGGCACATGGCGGATAAAAAGTTTCTTATTTCCTGGTCAATGAATCTACAGAAATGATGGGTGTTGTTCTGCCCATGTGACAGGTAACGCATTTTATTTGCTCCAACGGGTGATCAGCCCCGATCATTTTTCCGATGTATTTTTCGTTGATGGCCGATACCATTATCATCATGTTGCGGGCTATGTTTTTTTCCGGTTTATTGTCTGAGGCAAAATCGAATTTGGGCTTTTCCTGGCCTTCTATCTTTTCAGAGACATGGCAATACCCGCATTTTACACCCAGTGACTGCGAAAATCCGCGCATTACTTCATGCAGCTCATCCCCTGAAATATTCTTAGGTAAGATTTTCAGGTTTTTCGGGTGCTCATCATGCTTTGGCGAGAAGCTTTGTAGTAAAAAAAGGCCGGCACAAAGACCGGTAGCTACGAGTATTTTTTTGCTCAGGTACATGTGGTAAATTTAACCATAATTCCCTATAGGAAGCTGTTAAAAGAGCGTTTATATTTTTTTACAGACGAAATGATCTTTTTAAGCTGAATGACAGTTTAAAATAAGTACAATAAAATAATATATAAAAACAAGACTAACATTCTCAAAAAAACAAACGCCTATATAATCGGTTGTAGATATTGTATTGAATCTATTAACAATTGGGTAAAAAAAAATAATCGGTTTCCTTTGTTTTAAAAAGGAAACAAAGTATATTGCATAATTAAAATAAATTTAGGTTAAAACTATATTGTTAAATTCGTTGAATACGTCACTATTATTGTATCATTTTAAAACAATTGCCAAAAAATGAAACGTTTTTACTTCTTCCAACTGATGATGCCGATCATCGCCTTATTAGGACTGAATGTCAGTTCTTTTGCTCAAGCGCCCCCATATACGGCAGCTGGTTCGTACACATATACCGTTCCTGCCGGTTGTTCGTCAGTATCTGTAGACGTGCGTGGTGCTCAGGGTGGTAGCTACAATACTACCGGTGTAGGTGGTAAGGGCGGTAGAGTAGAGGCTGTTCTTGCCGTTACTCCCGGCCAGATATTGTACGTTTACGTTGGTGGTGCAGGTGGTGGTGGCAGTTGTGGCTCGGCCGGTTCGAGTACCGGCGGTGAAGCCGGCGGTGCCGGTGGTTGCAGTGGTGGAGGATCCGGCGGTGGTGGCGGCAGCGATATCCGTACGAGTATCTCAGGTGGTGCTACCGGTACAACCTCGCTTGCAAGTCGTGTTGTTGTAGGCGGCGGCGGCGGCGGCGGCAATTTTAGTTGTAGTCCTTATCTCAGCGGCGGTGCCGGTGGTGCTCCAAACGGCGGTTCAGGTGTTGGTTCTTGTTCATCGGCTGCAGGTGGTGGTACACCTACCGGTGGTGGTGCAGGTACTTGCTATTCAGGATGTGGTGGCACAGGTGGCTTTGGCGGCGGCGGCGGCGGCACGTACTGGGGCGGCGGCGGTGGCGGCGGCTGGTATGGCGGCGGCGGCGGCTCTGAAAGTTCTGGTGGTGGCGGTTCGTCTTATGCGGGCACAGGTACCAGCAGCGTTGTATTTTCTAATGGTTACCAGTCTTCTACTGGATATGTAAATATCGTTCCTTTGGTGCCGGTAGTTACTGCTGCTCCTGCTTCTCTTGATTTTGGCAATGTTACCGTAGGTACGGCCTCGGCTCCCGCACTTTATGTTTCCTTAACCGGCAGTTATCTTACCGGTGCTCCTTTGACTGTTTCAGTGCCTGCCGGATTCTCAATTTTCGATGCAGGTACTAATTCCTGGTTAGCTGGGCCTTCAAGTATTAATATTACAGGATATTCAGGTGGCGTTTTGTCACCATATACAAATGTGTATGTAAAGTTCAACCCCTCCGCTATAGGCCCTGTGAGTGCTGCGCTCACGGTTACCGGCGGTGGTCTGGCTGCTACATACAATGTTCCTCTTTCGGGCAACGGTGTTAATTTATGCAGCGGTACTCCGGTAGCCGGATCGGCACAGGCATTGAATGCCCTGGGTGGTTCATCGGGTGGAGCATACACTAACTTCACGCTTAGCCTGCTGGGTACATCAGGCGGCGGTGGCCTTACTTATCAGTGGCAGTCGTCTCCAACAGGCACAAGCGGTTGGACCAATATTGCCGGTGCCGTAACTCCTACATGGGTTATCAGCGGCATAACTGCTACTACATACTATCGTTGTATTGTTACTTGTCCTTCAGGTGGCTCTGCTACGTCTTCTAATGCAACCGCTACTTATGCCGGTCTCGCAAGTTCTTCTTGCACGCCTACCTGTGTAAATAGTCTTTGTTGTAACTTTTTCGTAGGTAACCCCAGCTTCCCATTTTATGTGGTTGGTGATGGCGGTACCAGCATCACAGACCCTGCAAATACCGGTGCGAAGTATTATGATCAGACAGCTACACTTGGCTGCAATATGAGCCCGGGTAGTACATATACAACCGTTAATGTCGGTTATGCAACCAACCCAATGGCCTGCCAGATATGGATCGACTTTAATAATGATGGTACGTTTGCGACAGGTGAGAGTGTGGGTGGATCAATCTTTTCTTCAGGTACTGCCCATCCGGCTATCACGGTTCCCTCAACAGGTGTAAACCCGGGTGTATACAGAATGCGTGTGGAAGTAACTTATACTGCAGGTTATAGCCCCGGTGCAAATGCATCATATCCGTCTTATCCTTCGTTGCCTCCTTGTTCTACAACAACAGTGCAGTACTCTGAAACCCGTGATTACACGGTTACTATAGGCGCCCCTGCTTGTTCAGGTGCCCCTTACCCTGGTATCGCTGATGCGTCTGTTGCTTCGGCATGTGCAGCTTTTGCTCCTAACTTATATAATGTAGGCAGGCAGATAGGGAGTGGGCTCAGCTACCAGTGGGAGTCTGCTCCAAGCCCTACCGGGCCATGGTCATCAGTAGGCCCATCCGGTACCAACGTAGTATATACACCAACGATAACTACTGCAGGTACAATATATTATAGTGTTAGGGTATCATGTGGTGCTTCTTCTTCCCGCACCAACCCGCAGACTATCACATTAAATACTCCCCCTTCACCAATAAGCGGTACTACTAATGTATGTACCGGCTTGTTTACTCCTTTATTTGCTGTACCTACCGGCGGTACCTGGACAACAGGCAGCACCTCTATTGCTACTGCAGGTTCTGCAACAGGTATTGTAACAGGTGTGGCCGTAGGGGTTACTGATGTTACTTATACTATTCCGTCTACAGGCTGTTTTTCTACGGCTCCTCTGACGGTAAATCAGTTGCCTGCACCTATTACCGGGTCATTGGCGTTCTGCCAGGGCTCTACCAGCACATTGTCTGACGCCATCGGTGGTGGTACATGGAGTTGTACTACTGTTACTGTGGCATCTGTTACACCTACAGGTGGTGTGGTAAGCGGTATCAATGGTGGATCGGCAAACGTTACTTATACGCTGCCTACCGGTTGTACTACGGTATCAACTGTTACGGTTAATGCGCTTCCCCCATTATTTATTGTGAGTGTATCGGGCTCAGCCTCGTATTGCGCAGGCTCACCCAGCACAGCTAATATTACACTTACGGGTTCTAACCCCGGCATCAGCTACCAGCTAATGCTGGCCGGCTCACCGGTTGGTAGTCCTTTGGCCGGCACCGGTGGCCCATTAAGTTTTGGTATACAGACAACACCGGGTAACTATACGGTTTTCGCAACTAATACAGTTACGGGCTGTAGCAGGAGTATGATCAGCAGTGTAACGGTAGTGGTAAGTCCGCTGCCTAATCCGCAATCAGTATCCGGCGGAGGTAGTTTCTGTGCCGGTGGTTCGGGTGTTCCGGTGTTCCTCAGCGGCTCTGAGCTTGGTGTGAATTATATCTTGAAGCTTGGTTCTACAACTATTGTTTCTTTACCCGGTACGGGCGGATCGATAAACTTCGGACCTCAGACTGCGGCAGGTATATACACTGTGATGGCACAGAATGCTACTACAGGATGTACGCTGTTGATGACCGGTACTGCTACTATCACGCTTAATCCTCTGCCTACCGCGTTTAATGTAACAGGTGGTGGCGGTTACTGCGCCGGTGGTACAGGAGTTCCGGTAGACCTTGATTTCTCTAACTCAGGTATCAGCTACCAGTTATACAACGGAGCTACTGCTGTTGGTTCACCAGTTTTAGGTACCGGTGGTATAGTACATTTCGGAATGCAGATCGTTCCGGGTACTTATACTGTTACGGCTACCAATACAAGTACAGGTTGTGTCAATAACATGAATTTCAGCGCGGTGGTTAATATTAATCCATTGCCTACTGTATATAATGTTACCGGTGGTGGTGCATATTGCTCCGGAGGCACAGGTACAAATATATTTACCGATGGTTCTGACCCTGGTGTAAACTACCAGTTAAATAATGGTACTTCACTTGTTGGTGGTGTAATTCCGGGTTATGGTCTCGGTCTTACTTTCGGATCTGTTACTTCTCCCGGCACTTATTCAGTGATCGCTGTTGATCCTGCAACCGGTTGTACCAACACAATGAATGGTACTGCTATTGTAAACGTAAATCCATTGCCTACTGTGTATACCGTGAGCGGTGGTGGTAACTATTGCGCAGGTGGCAGCGGGGTTCACATCAATCTCAGCTCATCGTCAACAGGTATCAGCTACCAGTTGCTTAATGGCCTTAGCCCGGTAACTACAATGTCCGGTTCAGGCAGTGCTCTTGATTTCGGTTTGTTCAATACTACAGGTGTTTATACAGTTGTAGCTACCAATACAACTACAGGTTGTTCCAACACTATGGCGGGATCTGCTACAGTAGCAGTTAATCCGTTGCCTACTGCGTTTAACGTAACAGGTACAGGCGCTTATTGCGCTGGTGGTACCGGAGTTAATGTTGGCCTTGACTTCTCTGCTGCCGGTGTTAACTATCAGTTGATGAGGGGTAGCACTATGGTAGGTGCCGCTGTTTCAGGTACAGGGGCGCCATTATCTTTCGGCCCTCAGACTATAGCAGGTACTTATACAGTAGTAGCTACCAATACCGCTACAGGTTGTACAAATACCATGAATGGCAGCGCGGTAGTATCTATTAATTCTTTACCAACGGTACATATAGTGACAGGCGGTGGTAACTTCTGCGCTACCGGTGCGGGTGTTAATGTTGGCCTCAATGGTTCAGAAACAGGTATATCTTACCAGTTATACCTCGGTCTGGGTACTGTAGGCAGCCCGGTTGCAGGTACAGGTACTGTAATATCATTTGGACTGCAGACATTGGCAGGTACTTATACAGTTGTAGCTACCGACGTTGCTACAGGTTGTAGCCGCAGTATGGTTGGTGGTGCTAATGTTGTGGTTAACCCGCTTCCTATTCCTTATACTATAACAGGTGGTGGTATCTATTGTAATACCGGTACCGGTGTACACATAGGTCTTAGCGGTTCATCGAGCGGTATCAAATACCAGTTAATGAACGGTTCTTCTACTGCCGGCATCCCATTGAACGGTACTGGTTCTGCTCTTGATTTTGGTTTACAGATCGCTACAGGTACTTATACTATTGTAGCTACTAACCCAACAACAGGATGTACTGCTCCTATGAGCGGCAGCACAGTGGTAGCTACCAGTGCATTACCTGCGGCTCACCTGGTAACAGGTGGCGGCGCATATTGCGTAGGCGGCAGCGGTTACAGCATAGGCCTTGACGCTTCTGATCCCGGTATCAGCTACCAGTTGTACTTAGGTACTACAATGGCAGGTTCTGCTATAGTTGGTTCAGGCTCTTCAGTTGACTTTGGCGCACAGACTGCAGCCGGTGTTTATACTGTAAAAGCAACAGACCTCACTACAGGTTGCTCTGGCAATATGGCCGGCAGCGCTTCTATTATTATTAATGCATTACCTGCTGCTTATACAGTATTAGGCGGTGGTAATTACTGCGCGGGTGGTGCAGGGCAGCATATATTCCTCAACCTGTCTAACCCCGGCGTTGAATACCAGCTGTATGCAGGAAGCACTTCTACAGGTACTGCGGTGCCAGGTACAGGGTCTTCTCTTGACTTCGGCCTGCAGACAACAGCAGGAGCTTATTCTGTAATAGCTACAAATACAGCTACAGGCTGCTCTAACAATATGGCAGGTACTGCTACTATCGGTATCAACCCATTGCCTGGTGATCATAATGTTACCGGTGGCGGTGGTTACTGCGCAGGTGGCACAGGTGTAACGATAGGTCTGGATGGTACAGAGACAGGCGTTAAATATCAGCTTATGATGGGTACATCTTCTGTCGGTGTGCCTGTGTCCGGTACAGGTACAGCACTTAGCTTCGGCCCTCAGATGACTGCGGGTGCTTATACAGTTGTAGCTACCAACATTTCTACAGCATGTAACAGCACAATGACAGGTTCTGCTGACGTATCGATCAATCCATTGCCAGCGGCCTTCAGCATGACAGGTGGTGGTAACTATTGTTCTACCGGCATCGGTGTTCATGTAAATCTGAATGGTTCTGAAACAGGTGTGCACTACCAGTTATATCGCGCAGGTACTCCTGTTGGTCTGTACGAGATAGGTACCGGTGGTACCCTTGATATGGGTCTTCAGACAGTGCCCGGCAGCTACACAGTTATGGCTACCGACCCAACTACAGGTTGTGTGAAATCAATGACCGGCACCTCAATGGTAAATGTTATACCGGTTGTTATCCCTGCTGTGAATATCACACCAAGTATACCGGGTATCGTATGTGTTGGCCAGACAGTACATTTCTCTGCCAGCCCGATAAACGGCGGTACTGCTCCTACTTACCAATGGTGGGTAAATGGTATCAGCGCCGGTGTTGGCAACTCTTACAGCTATATGCCGGTTGATGGTGACGTAGTTACTGCACAGGTAAACAGCAACCAGGAATGTGCGATACCAACTACAGGTTCAAGCTCTGTTACGGTAAATGTAAGCGCTATGCAGATGCCTTCTGCTACAGTGGCTGTTTATCCCGGCTCTACAGTATGTACCGGATCGCTTACCACTTATACTGCAAGTACTTTGTACGGCGGTACTACTCCGGCCCTTAACTGGATAAAGAACGGTGCTTATGCCGGTACAGGTACTACTTATTCTTATGTACCTTCTAACGGTGATATCATTACCTTCCAATTAGGTAGCAATTTCAATTGCCGTCTTGCAGATACAGTGTACAGCGCTCCTGTTGCAATGACAGTTGAGAATCCTGTATTGCCTACGGTTTCTGTTACTGCTAATACAGGTACAAGCATTAACCCGGGTCAGCAGGTTACTTTCACCGCTACTTCGCCTAATGCCGGTCCGCATCCTGCTTATCAGTGGGTAGTTAACTCAGTACCTGTTGCAGGCGCTACAATGCCTACATTTACTACCAGCTCACTAGCCAATAAGGACTCAGTTACCTGCGAAGTAACAGGTGTTTGCGCCCTTGTAGGATTTAATTCAGTGATCATGAGGGTAGGCCCAACAGGCATTAATACAGTTTCTGCTGCCGGCAACGACATCAGGCTGATACCTAACCCAAACAAAGGTGAATTCAGCATCAAGGGTTCATTTGCTTCTGCCAACAACGAAGCTGTGACTATTGAGGTGACCAATATGCTGGGCCAGGTTGTTTATACCGGCACTGCTGCACCTAAGAACGGAAACATAGACGAGCATATTTCGCTTAGCTCTGTGGCAAATGGTATGTATTTACTGAGCCTGCGTTCAGGTGCTGATCACACAGTATTCCACTTCGTGATAGAGCAATAAAAACGCGGTTGTATTGATCTATAATAATTCAGGTGGCCCGGTTTTCCGGGCTACCTTCTTTAAAGCCGTTGATATTTTCCTGCCAGCGCCTTTCAAGGACATTTATTACGTTCTTTGAGATGATGAGCGTAGCATGTTTGCGACTTTTATTTAACACATTGTGTGTAAGTTTTTATTTTCTACATAGTCGTTTTTTCTTAACTTTAAAGTAACAATGTTGATTGTTTTATAATCCAAAATCAAAATGAAAAAACTTTACTTTTTATTGATCCTATCCTGCCTCAGCATAACAGGTTATGCACAGACGGCAGCCTCTTACGCTTTTTCCGCTTTTTCTACTACTTATTCAAGCATTTCCAGCACGGGAACAGCCATTAGTTCGATAATATGCGATGACTGTTCGCAATTAAGCGTACCTATTGGTTTTACTTTCAATTTCTGTGGTACGAACTACACACAATTGGCGGTATCATCTAATGGCTGGATATCGCTTGCCAACTATTCAGGTTTCTCGACATTTACAAATACAACCGGCGAAATAGCAACAGCTGGTTGGATAATGGTATACTGGGATGACCTTGAAGGTTTTAGCAGTATGCCAAGTACTGCATGGTACCAAACCACAGGTTCCTCGCCAAACAGGATATTTACAGTGGAATGGAAGAACTTCGGGACGTGGTCAGGTTGTACCACAAGTTGCCCAGCCAACTTCCAAATCAAATTGTATGAAACATCGAATGTCATAGACTTCTGCTATGGCAGTTCATCATATACCGGAAGAACGGCTACAATAGGTATTGCTAACAGCACGACTGACTGGCAAACGCTTCCCAGTGTCGGTACTTCACCAACACCTTCGTCTACCACATTCACTACAGGTCTTAGTACATCGCCCGCAACAGACCAGGTTTATCGCTGGTATAACCAATGCTCCGGTACGCCTGTTACAGGCGCCATCAGTGCTACATCGATGACAGGGTGTGCTACTTATACTACTACGTTATCTTTACCTTCGTCTTCAATAGGTACCGGCCTTAGCTACCAGTGGCAGTCGTCGCCAGATAATATTACATGGACCAATATTACCGGCGCTACCAATGCTACTTATGTAGCCACTGTATCGGCAAGTACTTATTACCGCTGTATCATGACCTGCTCCTATAGTGGCTTGTCGGGTACATCTCCTTCTATACTTCTTGTTCTTAATAGCCCCCCGGCTGCTATTTCGGGGCCTACCGTATTATGTGCCAGTTCTACCATGACGCTTACCGATGCCACAACAGGTGGTACCTGGAGCAGTAGTACCCCTTCTGTGGCTACTATAGGTTCTTCAACCGGTGTCGTCACGGGGGTGTCGCCGGGCACCACTACCATTACGTACACATTGCCCACAGGTTGTTATATTACTACCACGGTTACGGTTGTTACTTCCCCGGCTGCTATTTCCGGCCCGTCATCGGTTTGTGTAGGCGCTACGATAACACTTACCGACGGCACGCCCGGCGGTACCTGGAGCAGTAGTAGTTCCGGTATTGCAAGCGTTGGCGCATCTACCGGTATTGTTTCGGGTGTAACGGTAGGTGTTGCTACCATCACTTATTCTATCGGCAGTTGTTATATAACCACCCCGATAACAGTTAATGCCTCACCGGCTTCTATCTCCGGTCCTTCTGCTGTATGTGTCGGTTCTACGATCACGCTTACGGATGCCACTTCGGGCGGCAGCTGGAGCAGCAGCGGCTTTGCCACCGTGGGCGCTTCTACCGGCGTTGTTACGGGTGTATTCGGAGGTATAGTTACTATTACCTACACACTGCCCGGCGGCTGTTATGCCACGCATGTAGTTACGGTCAATCCTCTTCCTTCGTCTATCACGGGCCTTACGACCTTGTGCGTGGGCCAGTCATCGGCATTGTTCAGCGCGGGCAGCGGTACCTGGACGAGCAGCAATACAGCCATTGCCACGGTGGGTGCTTCTACGGGTATTGTTACAGGAGTGTCGGCGGGTAGTGTTACCATTACGTTCACACTGCCAACGGGCTGTTATACGACCTTCGGGCTTACGGTATACCCACTGCCGCTACCCATCACGGGCAGCACAAGCATATGCGTTGGCGGAACATCACTGCTCAGCGATGCCAGCGGGGGAGGGTACTGGACGAGCAGTGACCCCACGGTAGGTTATGTAGACCCCGGCACAGGCCTTGTTACCGGTATCTCATTCGGTACCGCTGTCATCTCCTATACGATAGGCACGGGCTGCTCTGCAACGGTTACGGTCAATGTGAACCCGCCCCCCGGCGCTATCTCAGGTACGTTTACCGTATGTATCGGCAGTACTGTTAGCCTGTTCGATGCTACGGGCGGTGGTACCTGGAGTTCTGGTTCTCCCGGCATAGCTACCATCGATCCGGTTACCGGTGTTGTTACCGGTGTTGCGGCGGGCACTACCGTTATCCACTACACACTCTCTACAGGATGTTACGCATCAGCTACTGTTACGGTCAATTCCTTACCGCCCTCCATCGGCGGCACGCTGAGTGTCTGTGTAGGCCTGACGACCCTGCTTACCGATGCGAGCCCCGGCGGCAGCTGGAGCAGCAGTAACCCGCTTGTGGCAACGATAGTGTCCACGACGGGCCTGGTCACCGGCATCAGCCCCGGCACTACTACCATCAGCTATACGCTACCCGGCGGCTGTTCGGCTACCGCTGTTGTTACGGTCAATTCTTCCCCTGCCCCCATTACGGGCCCGTCATCTGTCTGTGTTGGTTCCACTATCACGCTTGCGGACATTGTTGGCGGTGGTACGTGGAGCAGCGGCAGTACGGGTATTGCAACTGTTGGGGCTACCACAGGTATCGTTACAGGAATGACAGCGGGTATTGTCACGATAAGTTATTCTATTGGTGCTGGTTGTGTGGCTACCAAGTCGGTTACGGTCAATGCGTTACCCGGAACTATCGGCGGTCCCGGCACAGTTTGCGCGGGCAGCACGATAACGCTTACCGATGCCGGCGGCGGCACCTGGCTGAGCAGTACCACTGCAGTGGCCACTATCGGGTCACTTACGGGTATTGTTACGGGTATCATCCCCGGCACTACCACGATCACTTATACCTTACCAACGGGCTGCAGCAAAACCCGTGTTATCACGGTCAATGCTGTACCCTCACCGATAGCTGGCCCGTCGTCGGTCTGCCAGGGATCAAATATTACGATGACGGATGTTAGCGCCGGCGGCAGCTGGAGCGCTTCGCCCTCCACAGTAGCCACGATAGGTGCTACCTCAGGTATTGTAACGGGAGTATCTGGCGGCATAACCACGGTTACCTATACCATCGCGTCGGGCTGTTATGTGACCACTACTGTTACCGTCAACAGCCTGCCCACACTATGGACCGTCTCCACCGGCGGCAGCTACTGCTTTGGCGGGGCAGGGGTACATGTAAGCCTCAGTTCTTCTACGGTAGGTATCACCTACCAGTTGTATGTAGGTGGTGTACCGACCGGTTCCCCGCTTTCGGGTACGGGAGGATTGCTTGACTTTGGCCTTCAGACCACCGCGGGTACCTATACGGTAGTGGCTACCAACAGTGTCACGGGCTGCAGCCGCACGATGAGCGGCAGCGCCACTATCACGGTCAACCCGCTTCCGGCGCCTGTCGGCGGCCCGTCGGCAGTATGCGTTGGCGCTACGATCACCCTTACGGATGCCACGCCCGGCGGGCTGTGGACCAGCACCACACCCGGTGTAGCCACCATAAGTGCAACTACGGGAGTTGTTACCGGCATTACTACCGGTACTACCAATATCATATACACACTCACCGGCACCGGCTGCTCGGTGAGCAAGACCGTAACGGTAAGCCCAACCCCCGGCCCCATCCTGGGCCCGTCCACTGCCTGCACGGGCGCTACCACCACCACGCTTACCGATGCGGTACCGGGTGGAGTATGGAGCAGCAGCGCCCCCGGTATAGCCACCATCGGCTCCCTTACCGGAGTGGTCACCGGCGGCACCACGGGCACCACCACGATCACTTATTCATTGGGTTCGGGCTGTACGGTCACAAGAACCATTACGGTCAACCCGTCCCCGGGCCCTGTCAGTGGCCCTTCGCAGGTATGCGTGGGTATGACCATCACCCTTACCGATGCCACCACCGGCGGCGCATGGGGCAGCAGTGCCACAGGCGTAGCCACGGTAGGGGCTACCACGGGTATTGTCACCGGTGTTACCCCCGGCACGGCTATTATAGCTTATACTATGCCTTCGGGCTGCTCTTCTACACAGGTGGTAACGGTCAACCCGTTACCTATCACCATCCTGGGCGTACTTAAAGTATGTGTAGGCGCCACTACCACGCTGAGCGATGCCGTTACGGGCGGTACGTGGAGCAGCGGCAGCCCCGGTATCGCCACTGCGGGCGCCACCACAGGTATCATCACGGGCGTCTCCGCGGGCACGTCCACTATCGTTTATTCTTTAGGATCGGGCTGTACCATCAGCGCTGTTGTGACCGTCAACCCTGTTCCTGCTGCTATCGGCGGGCTACCGCATGTGTGCGTAGGCCAGACGACCACGCTTAGCGATGCCACTTCCGGCGGTACATGGAGCACCACCACGCCCGCCACGGGCACGGTGGGCGCCACTACGGGTATTGTAGCCGGTATCAGCGCGGGTACGGATACGATCGTCTATACACTTCCTGTTACGGGTTGCGCTGCGGGTATCGTTGTCACGGTGCACCCGCTTCCCGGCCCTATCAGCGGCGCCACATCGGTATGCGTAGGGCAGACATCGCTGCTTACGAACCCTGTTCCCGGCGGCACGTGGAGCTGCAGCAACCCTGCTGTGGCCACGATAGGCTCCACCAGCGGTATCATTACGGGCGTTTCGTTCGGGTCGGCTACGGTTACCTATACCTCCGGCGGCTGTTACGTGACGATACCCATCACCGTTGTTTCATCTCCGTTACCTATCGCCGGCCCGGGCAGTGTATGCGTAGGCCAGACGATCACCAAGACCGATCCCTCTCCCGGAGGGGTATGGAGCAGCGGCAACCCGTCGCTGGGTACTATAGATGCTTCCAGCGGCGTGGTGAGCGGCATCTCTGCGGGTACGGTCATCATCTCTTATACATTAGGTACTACAGGCTGCGCTGCAGTGACCCCTGTGGTCATCAACCCCGTATCGCCGGTGCTGGGTACCTTTACGGTATGCGTAGGCCAGACCACGCCACTGTCAGATACGTCACTTGGCGGTACGTGGAGCAGTCTTAGCCCTTCGGTGGCTACGGTGAACACCTATACGGGCCTGGTTAGCGGCGTCAGCGCGGGCACGGCGGTGATCAACTACCTGCTGCCTACGGGCTGTACGGCTACTACTACTGTTACGGTCAACCCCATACCCTCTGTCATCACGGGGCTTTCCTCGGCCTGTATCGGCCAGCTGGTGCCCATGAGTGATACGGTCACCGGCGGCACGTGGAGCAGCAGCGCCCCCTCTGTCGCCACCATAGACGCTACGGGTATGGTTACGGCATTATCGGCGGGTACCACCACCATCATTTATACGCTGGGCACGGGCTGCCAGCGGACGAAGACCTTTACGGTCAACCCGCTTCCGCCGGCCATCACCGGCCCTGCCAATGTATGTGTTGGCGGCACGGTCACCCTCAGTGATCCCGGCGGCCCCGGCTCATGGCTCAGCAGCACGCCTGCCGTGGCCACCATAGGTTCCGGCAGCGGCGTGGTGACAGGCATCAGCCCCGGCAGCAGCACCATCACCTTCAACCTGTACAGTACGGGCTGCAGTACCACTACCGTTATCAATGTGGTAGCTCCTCCCACGGCCATCACCGGCACCCCCGAAGCCTGCGTAGGCTCCGGCACGGTGCTGTCGTCCACCCCACCGGGTGGTACCTGGCTCAGCGGCACCCCCTCGGTAGCCTCTGTCGATGCCACCGGGCTGGTTACAGGCCTTGCCCCCGGCACCACAGCTATTACCTATTCATTAGGCGCGGGTTGCACTACCCCTGTCTTTACATTTACGGTTCACCCGGTCCCCGGCGGCATCGCGGGCAGCCCCAATGTATGTGTGGGCAATACCTACCTCTTTACCGATCCCACCCCCGGTGGCAGCTGGTCTAGCAGTGACCCCGCCGTTGCCGGTATCAGCGCGGGCGGCACGGTAACAGGTATCGCAACAGGTACGGCCACGATCAGCTATACGCTGTCTACGGGCTGCTATACCACCTATACGGTGGTTGTCAACCCCGGCCCGTCACCCATAACAGGCATCAATACGGTATGTATCGGTTCTTCGACTTCGTTGTCTGACGCCACCGTTGGCGGCACGTGGAGCAGCAGCGCCCCGGCTACTGGCAGTGTGGATGTATCGGGCACGGTCTATGGCCTTGCTGCCGGTACCACCATCATCTCTTACGTTGTTCCCGGCTATGTATGCCCTTCCGTTCTCCCGGTAACGGTGAACCCGCTGCCTACGCCTGTCTCAGGCGCGCCGCAGGTGTGCCAGGGCAGTACGGCAAGCTATAGCGATGGCGTGCCCGGCGGTACGTGGAGCACCAGCGATCCGCTGACGGCTACCATATCCCCCGCGGGCCTGCTGACGGCAGTGACCACAGGCGTCACTGTACCGGTAGGCGTGACCATTACCTATACACTTGGGGCGGGCTGTATACAGACATTGGATATAACGGTCAACCCTGTACCTGCTGCTATCAGCGGCCCCGGTACGGTATGCCGTGGCCAGGCCATCACCCTCTTTGATGCCACTGTGGGCGGCTCGTGGAGCAGCAGCGATGTGGCTACGGGCTCTGTGAACACCCTTGGCGATGTAACGGGTGTAAGCCCCGGCACGGTGACCATCAGCTACAGCAACGGCTATGGCTGCTCTGCCACCCATGTGGTTACGGTCAACCAGTCCCCCGGCCCCATCCTTGGCTCGGGCAATGTATGCCTTGGCGGTACGGACACGCTCACTGATTCTATCCCCGGCGGCACCTGGTTCAGCCTGAATACCACTATAGCCACCATAGACCCTGTAACGGGCGTGGTGAGCGGTATCACGCTGGGCAGCGCCACTATCGTCTACCAGTTATCCGGCGGCTGTTTTGTGAGTCGTGTGATCACGGTCTACCCGCTTCCGCTGGTGTTTGCGGTCAGTGGCGGCGGCAACCACTGCGTGGGAGATACGGGTGTGCATGTGTACCTGTCGGGGTCCACGGTAGGGGTTAACTATATGCTGTACCTCGGCGCTACTGCCGTGGGAGCTTATCCCGGCACGGGCACTGCTATGGACCTCGGCCTGCATACGGTACCGGGCACCTATACGGTCATCGGTACCAGCACGGCAACCACCTGTAGTGTGCTTATGTCCGGCAGCGCTGTTATAGACACCATTCCTACGGTCATCCCTTCGGTAACGCTGAATGTGACCCCTGATGATACGGTCTGCGCCGGCGCTACGGCCACCTTTACGCCCATACCTGTCAATGGCGGCACAGCCCCTGTGTACCACTGGAGTGTCAACGGCAGCCCTGTAGCGATGACCGGCAGCTACAGCTTTATCCCTGCCGATGGCGACCTGGTAACGGTATCCATGACCAGCAATGCTGCCTGCCCTGTACCTGCCACGGTGAGCCGCGAGGTGACCATGACGGTGCAGCCCTTCGGTGTACCATCGGTAACACTGTCACTGTCCCCCAATGACACGGTCTGCAAGGGTACGGTGGTGCATGCGGTACCGGAAGCGGTATTTGCGGGTATGGCTCCTGTGTACCGCTGGATCGTGAACCATGCCGATATGGGTACTGCGCCGGTATACACCTTTGTCCCCGGTGACGGCGACCAGCTCTACTGCATCCTGACCAGTAACTATCCGTGCAGGCTGTCTACCATAGACACCAGTGATACGGTGACGGTAGTGGTAGACACCCCTGTGGTACCGCTGGTGGCCATCACCGCCAATCCCGGCTGGGTGGTGAGCAAGGGCGCCTACGACACCCTTACTGCCACATCGGTGAACGCGGAATCACCGACCTACCAGTGGTATATCAACGGTATCCCTGTGACGGGCGCTACCAATGCTACCTTTATCAGCAACAGCTTCAGCTATCCCGGCCAGGACTCGGTGACCTGCATGGTCACCAGCAACGGCACCTGCGTGACCACGGGCCACCAGTGGATATACATAGAGGTGACGACAGTAGGAGTAGGCCAGGTAACGGCCGGTGGCGACATCACGGTGCTGCCCAACCCGAACAAGGGTACGTTCGTGGTGCGTGGCATGGTGGGGCTAAGCGATGAGCAGGTAAGCATAGAGCTGACGGATATGATAGGACAGGAGGTGTACCGCGAACAGGTAATGGCCAAAGGCGGCAGGCTGGACGCGCAGGTGACCCCTGCCGGCACACTGGCCAATGGCATGTACCTGCTGTCTGTAAGATCAGAAAACCTCAACAGGGTATTCCATATTGTAATTGAAAAATAAGACGGTAAAATTGATAATTGATGAGGTACAGATGGTTTCTGTACCTCATTTTTTTTACAGATATTCGTTAACTTAGAACTTAAAAAAGCATGACCAAATCGGAAGAACTATATCATAAAATAGCCTCGGATATACCAGATGTGCAGGAGGGAAAGATGTTTGGTGCGTTATGTATAAAAGCGCCCAATGGCAAGGCCGGCGTCATGTTCTGGAAAGATGACATGATCTTCAAGCTGGAGGGTGATACCCAGAAGGAAGCCTTATCGCTTAAAGGCGCAAAGATGTTTGACCCTATGGGCGGCGGCAGAACTATGAACGGCTGGGTGCATATTCCCGGCCTACATGCCTCAAAGTGGAAGAAATACGCTGAAATAGCGATGGATAATGTGAAAAAGATAAAGGTAGAACCCAAACCGAAAAAGACAAGAAAATAAATATATAATACGCTAATTAGATTATATAATTAATATTTGCGTGGTTTTATTGTACATGCTTAAAACAAAACACATTTTGTTTTATTTTATTTTCAAGTGCCAAACTTTTTTCTGACATTTGTTACTGACCCGGATGGGTTAGTAAGTACAGTCCTTTCCCGAGATACGCCGTATCTCGGGATTTTTTTTTGCCGGAAGACCCCGGTATCATTTACATCTATCTGTAGATATACCACTATAATGTCTGGTTATATGAACTTACCAACTTACTTCGTAATTTGCACATTCAAAAAAACAGATCATGAAGCAATTACTCCTTTCAGCATTTCTTATCACTATGTCGTTGGCTGCGGGTGCGCAGTCACAGTTGAAACTACCGGCGCTCAGTCCCGGGGCAAAGATCGCGCAGGATTTTTCCGTGTCATCGATTGACATTAGTTACAGTCGTCCTTCAATGCGTGGCCGTAAAATATTCGGCGACCTTGTACCTTATGGCAAGGTGTGGCGTACCGGTGCGAACGCGGCAACTAAAATAAAGATAGGAGAAGAACTGGAAATAGGCGGTATGAAAGTAAAGGCAGGGGAGTACGCACTGTATACGATACCAGGTAAAGACAAATGGGAAGTGATATTGAACAACGGTACCGGTAACTGGGGAGCAAGCGGATACTCAAAAGACGATGATGTGGCTCGCTTTAGCATAAAGCCGTCCACTATGGAGCAGGTGGTTCAAACCTTTACTATTAATATCACTGATATCACATTCTCAACCTGCAAAATAGAATTGACGTGGGAGCGCACTAAGATCGTGATTCCAGTAGTAGCCCACAACAATGAAGGTATTGAAATGAACATAGAGAAGGTGATCAATCAAAAGCCCTCAGTTCCATACTTTCAGGCAGCTAACTATTATTATGAAACAGAGAGAAAAACAGAGCTGGCTAAGACGTATGTAGACAAAGCAATAGAACAAGACCCTAAGGCATTCTATATGTGGTACCTCAAAGCACGTATTGAAAAAAGGCTCGGCAATAATGAAGATGCGATAGCCGCAGCTAAGAAATCCATCGAGCTGGCTAAAGGATCGGCCAACGAATATGAATATCTGCACAACAACGAAAAAGTAATTGACGAAATTAACAAGCAGAAAAAACACAGGCAGGAAATGGAATAAGTTTTCTTGTATGTTGATAATGCACTAACAAAAATTGCGGGAGCCATCGGGCTCCCGCAATTTTTGTTTTAGGCCACACAGGTACGAAATTCCGATAGAAATAACCTGCCTTTTGGAGTAAAATGCGGCATTCGTTCTATTACACACCTGCTATCTCATGCAGCAGTTCAGCCAGTTTATCAGCTTGTTTTGCTTTTCCGGGTACGAATATTTCAGAAGATACATATTCTGCCGTCTGCATCGCTTCGTTAAAAAGACGTATACCACCCGGTGCTATCACTGCATAGCTGATGCGCGCGTCATTAGCATTGGTCTCCCGCGATACAAGGCCGGTTTTTTCCATTGGGGCTAGTATGCGGGTTATGGCAGATGCCGTCACCCCCAGTTTCCCGGCAAGGTCTATTCTTCTCAGCTTACCATTTGGCGCTTCGTTAAGATGGTATAAGATAATAAAGTCATTAAACCCCAGCCCATGCATACTCAGCTGGCCGTCAAGTTTACGCGTTATTACCGCCTGAGCCTTTGCCAGGTGCAGGATCAGTTTCAGATTGTTAGATTTTTCCGTCATTTTATTTGCTTGTAAAGTACTTGATTATTCAAGTATATTGCAAATGTATGGGGTTCTATCCAAATAAAAAAATCCTGGCGGCATCATCTATATTTTAGCTCCGGCATATACAACTTTTTTTATGTGACATTTCGTTCAATATCGGTATACTGTTTACATAGAGACATTGCAATTCACTTTATCCGTTTGGTGTTGATCTTCGGGCTAGGTACCATTGGTTAATACTATTTTTAACAAATCTGGTATCATTATTGTGATAAAATGCTTAATAAGGTAATGCTAATATTGTATCTTGCAGCGTCTTTAATTTATATACTAAATATTCAATATAATAGTACTTATCCATGCTAAAAGTAGGCGTTTTCGGGGCCGGGCACCTGGGCAAAATTCATATCCAGCAATGGCAGCAGGTAAAAGAAGCAGAACTTGCAGGTTTTTATGACCCGGACGATGAAATGGCCGCCGCGGCAATTGCAAAATATAATGTTAAGAGATTTGACAATATAGAGCAACTCATTGAATCTGTAGACGCGGTAGATATTGTTTCGCCTACCATTTCCCACTACAAAATTGCCAAAAGCGCCTTACTAAGCGGAAAGCATGTGTTTATTGAGAAGCCGCTCTCGCATACCCTTGAAGAGGGTATGGAATTGGTGCAACTGGTGAAAGAGGCGAATGTAAAATGCCAGGTAGGGCATGTAGAGCGTTACAACCCCGCATTTGTGGCTGTGGGTGACCAGTTGTTGCACCCCATGTTTATAGAGACACATAGGCTGGCGCAATTCAACCCAAGAGGAACAGATGTATCTGTGATATTGGATCTTATGATCCACGACATAGACATCGTATTGTGCCTTGTTAAGTCGCCGGTAAAGCGTATTTCGGCCAGTGGCGTAGCGGTGCTCAGCGAAACCGCTGACATAGCAAATGCCCGGATAGAATTTGACAATGGTTGTGTGGCCAACCTAACCAGCAGCAGGATATCTCTTAAAAATATGCGTAAGATGCGCCTGTTTCAGCGCGATGCATACATTGGAATAGATTTTCTGAACAAGGAAACTGAAATAGTAAGGCTGAAAGACGGCGCCGAGCCGGCAGGGCCACTGGATTTTCCGCTGGAGATGGCCAATGGCGACAAAAAAATAATTTCTGTGCAGAACCCGGAGGTAACCCCGATGAACGCGATCTATACCGAGCTTAAAGAGTTTACAATGGCTATCCTCAACGACCGTCCGGTACGTGTATCGGTATACGATGGCTACCAGGCTATGGATGTAGCGCACCAGGTGCTTAAAAAGATGAGTATTCACGCTGAGTTGCACAATGTTTAAGAAAGAAAACCGTTAAATAACGGAGTGGAATTATGAAGAATATTTATTTTAACGCAATATACTTAGCGGTTTTATTAACAGGTGTTTTGTTTTGGCAGGGCTGTAATGTTATAAACCCGCATGAGCAGGTTCCTACTTATATACACGTTGATTCCTTTCAGTTCAGTGCCAACCCACTACAGACTGGTGTTACTACATCGCACAGTATCACTACGGTATGGGCATACTACAATAATAACCTGATCGGCACCTATGACCTCCCGGCCAATATACCTGTTATTACAAAGGGCGACAGTGCCACGGGCACGCTCATACTCTCTCCGGGCATACGGGTAAACGGCCAGAATGATAATATCGCCAATTATCCGTTTTATGCCGTAGATACATTCACATTTGCCGCACAGCCGGGTAAGGTTCTGTATCACAATCCCAAAACAATGCTATATAGCGCTGCAAAGGTTTATCGTATTTCAAATTTTGAAGGAGCGATAACCGGTTTTGCTGCCGTTAACAGCACAAAGCCAATGACGATAGCAGGTGATTCCCTGGCATTTGAAGGACAGTACAGTGGTATGATAGAGCTAGGTGCGCCCACGGGGTCTTCGGTAGACAGTTCCCTGGACAGCAGCCGTTTGTCTTTTAGCATACCCTATGGTCAGAGTTCGTTCCTTGAGTTCGATTACAAAGGTACGCTGCCGTTCTACATTGGTTTCCAGGTCAATGAGGGCGCTGTTTTCTCGTCTACTGTCAGGTATCTCACGGGTGTAAATACAAGCGATCAGTGGCAGAAATTTTATCTTTTCCTGGGCGACTTTGCGGCACAGTTCCAGGGCACATCATACAATTTATACATCAAAGCCTCTCTTCCCGCGGGTAATACTACAGGGGGCAGGGTATTATTAGATAACATTCAAATCGTAAGCTTTTAAGAACTATGCGTCTGGGCCCATTGAAAAGACGAGCTATACGGCAATTAATATTGCTGGACTATGTAGCTGCCGCATTGGGCTGGTTTACTTTGTGGATGTACAGGCAGCACGTCATTACCAAGGCTGATTACTTTGATACGCTGAAACTCTTCCGTACTCATGACCTGCTGAACACTGTTCTATTCACGCCGGCAGGATGGCTTTTCGCTTACCTTATGACCGGCACTTATTTCGACCTTTATCGTAAGTCCCGTCTTAATGAGATCAACCGCACGCTCATTTCCTGCATTATAGGCTGTATACTGGTCTCCATGGTAGCCTTTGCTAAAGACAGCGGGATATATGCCTTCTTCATTGACGAGTTTAGCCATTACCTGGTCATTCATACTGCTTACACACTTATTTTCAGGCTCTTTATTCTGTACCGTGTAAAGCTAAACCTAAAGAAGGGCAGGGTTGGGTTTAAGACACTCATCATTGGTGGCAACCAGCAGGCTATCAATATATACAAGCAGGTGCTTGAAAACCCTAAGGTATTAGGTAACATCTTTGTTGGCTTCATTTATTCCAGCAAAGAATCAAGCAATGGCATGAGCCAGTTCCTGCCGCAGCTCGGGCACCTATCTCAGTTGGAAGAGATAATAGACAAGCATAATGTGGAGGAGGTGATCGTAGCCACAGACTCGTCTGAGCACCACCTGCTTGAAGATATAGTTACCCGGCTCTGTTACCGGCCCGTGGTAGTTAAAGTACTTCCCGACTATTACGATATAATATCAGGGTCCGTTAAAACAAGTAATGTATACGACGCAATATTGATACACATTCATCCGGACCTGATGCCGGACTGGCAGCGTGTGTGCAAGCGTGTCCTTGATATTTTACTTTCGTCATTCGCACTTCTTATCCTGTCACCATTCCTGCTGATCACGGCCATTATGGTAAAATTTTCATCAAAGGGGCCGATCATCTACAAGCAAGAGCGAGTTGGGCGGTTCGGCAGGCCGTTCAATATTTACAAATTCCGGTCCATGTACCTGGGGTCAGAAGTGTCGGGCCCGGCGCTGTCCAGCAAGATGGATCCGCGCATTACCCCGTGGGGAAGGTTTATGCGTAAATGGCGTATAGACGAATTGCCGCAGTTTGTGAACATTATCATCGGTAATATGTCGCTTGTGGGGCCAAGGCCTGAGCGCAAACATTATATAGACATCATCAGTGACACGCACGCCCATTACAAATACCTGCTGAAGGTGAAACCCGGCCTTACTTCGTGGGGTATGGTACAGTTTGGGTATGCCGAGAATGTGCAAGAGATGATAGCGCGTATGAAGTACGACCTGCTTTACATTGAGAACTGCTCACTTGCCCTGGATCTTAAGATCATTTTGTACACTATTATGGTGATCTTCCAGGGAAGGGGTAAGTAATCCCTGAGATAATACTCTCATTTCGGTAGCTCTGTGGAGCTGCGCATCACAGTAAGGGTCGTAGGAATGATAACCCCGGGGATATGTGTTATGACTAACTTACCGGGGCTTCCTTTCGCCACAAATTCAGTGCCTCACCCACAATAAAGAAACTACCGGTTATCAGTAAGGCATCATCGGCAGACTGCGCCGATAATGCAGCCGCAACAGCCTTGGCAACTGATGGGTACGAATCGCCCTGGAGACCCGCAGAGGTGGCTATGTCTCTTAGATCATTTGCGGGTAATGCCCGCTCTATCTGTGCATTACAAAAGTAATAGTTAGCATCCTTTGGAAATAGCGCCAACGCGTCAGCCACATCCTTGTCTTTTACAAAGCCAAGGACAATATGTTTTTTACCCTCGGGGCGCACACCTGAAAACTGGCTGAGTACTTCCGCAAGCCCGGCGGGGTTATGGGCCACATCGCAGATCACGGGAGGTTGCTCCTGCAGCCACTCCCAGCGGCCATGCAGTCCGGTGGCGGTCTTTACATGGCCAAGTGCCGTGATTGCGGTGTCTATATTGATATTGAAACCCTGGTGCGATAACAGTTCCACAGCCGTAAGCACGGTTTTGATATTATGTTGCTGGTAGTTGCCCTGCAGGTCTGTACGCAGGTCATGCATTGTGCGGTTGCCATTGTTGACCACTTTGTAATATTGATATCGGGCATCGCCGCCGGTGCGTACTATGCCCCACAGTGTCTGCGCATAGTGCAGGGTGCTGTGCATATGAATGGAATACTCAAAGAAGACACGGTCTGTCTCTTCCCGTTGTTCGCCTATCACCACCGGCACTCCCATTTTTATAATGCCTGCTTTTTCAGATGCTATCTCGGCAAGCGTGTTGCCCAGCAGGTCTTTATGGTCATAGCTTATATTGGTAATAACAGAGAGTAGCGGGGTGATCACATTTGTACTGTCTAATCTGCCGCCGAGCCCCGTCTCAATGATAGCGATATCAACCTGCTCCGCGGCAAATGCCGCGAAGGCCATAGCCACTGTGATCTCAAAGAATGAGGGCTCCGTATCTTCTATCAGGCCCTTATTGGTTTGGACAAAGTTAACCACCCATTCCCGGCTCACCGGGGCACCATTGATCCGTATCCGCTCCCTGAAATCGGCCAGGTGGGGCGATGTATACAGTCCGGTCTTATAGCCCGCATTCTGGAATACGGCCGCCAGTGCATGGCTGGTACTGCCCTTGCCATTTGTGCCCGCTATATGTACCGACTTAAATTTGGTCTGCGGGTCACCCAGTGCCGCGCAAAGTTTTATTGTATTGGTTAGGTCCGGCTTTAAGGCTGCTTTGCCTATCCTTGAGAACATAGGCAGTTTTGCGTACAAATAGTCAAGCGTCTGCTGGTAATCAGAAAGGTCGCTCATAGAGCTATTGGCGTGTTTTAAAGATTATTGTCACATCGCCAAACTGCTGCGGCTCAGGGTTGTCGCTTTTGCTGAAGCGTACATTGTTCAGCTCTTCAAGGGCGATCTTATTGAGCTGCGAACTGGACGATGTTTTGATGTACTTGTTGATGATATTACCGTTGCGGTCTACGGTAACATGTATCACTACTTTACCGCTTTCGTTAAATTCAGCTACAAATTGTTTGGGGAATATTTCTCTGCCGCCCAGTGTGTGGCCTATGCCGCCGGTACCGTTGCCCGGTGTGCCGGAATAGTTGGGGGCGCCGGGCGTACCGGAAGGAACACCTTTGTCGCCGGGGCCGGTACCATTACCTTCATTAGTACCCGGCTTGTTCTGAAGGGCGTTATTCCCGCCTTGCCCGGTTTCGCCGGGGTAAGAATATTTGCCTTGTTGTTGTTTCTGCGTCTTATGTTCGGGCTCGTTGGCGGGCGTCTTTACTGTTTTCTTTGTGGTCTTATTATTGAGTTCAGGCGCGTCTGCGTCATTAGATTGGATAATGTTTTTCGGCAGATCACTTTTTACCGGGGTGCTTTTATATATCACGGCTGCCTGGTAAGGAGCAGGGGCCTTTGTATTCATTGGCTGGTCTGAGCCACTTCCTTCATCACTTGTGCCAAGGTTCACTTCCAGCCCGCCTTCTTCCACCGGTGGTGGTATAGGGGTGCTGGAATGAAGCAATATAAACAGCAGGAACAACAGGGCATGGCTCCCTATAGTCCATCCCAGTGCTTTATAATTTACCTTATTATCCTGTTGTAGCGCGATCGTCATTTAACAATTAAAATTAATTAAAAAATCATAACGTAAAAGTTAAAAAAATAGTATCTGATAAAGACGCATTAATGAGCAAAATCCACATCAAAGTTCTTCATTCTTTCCACCGGTGGGTTAAAGTAACCGTATTTTACATCCGGGAATTCTTCATGTATGAGTTCCAATAGTTGTTTTACGCCCAGGCATTCGCCCGGGTCTACCACACCCATTTTACCCAGGTACCAGTCGGGGTCTATATTGAAACTCCGCCACTGTATCATACTCAGCCAGGTACTGCTGATCAGTTTGCGTAAGGCTTCGTATTCTGCTATACTGTCCGTCATGCCGGGGAATACAAAGTAATTTATAGATGCCCATCCGCCATACTTCCTTACTATGCGCAGGCTTTCCGCCAGGTCGTCAAACGTATAATTGTTGGGGCGGTAGTATTTTGTATATATATCTGTCTGTGCCGAATTCAGGCTCACACGAATACTGTTCAGCCCGGCTTTCATCAGTTCTTCCACAGCATCGGGTTTGCTGCCGTTTGTGTTGATATTGATACTGCCTTTCTGTGTGTGTTTGCGTATCTCAATGATCGCGTCGCGAATGGTTTCCCACATTAGCAGTGGCTCACCCTCACAGCCTTGCCCGAAGCTGACGATAGGATAGGGTGCTGTTTCCAGGTGTGGTACAGTAAACTCCACTATCTCTGCTGCCGTGGGCTTGAACTGGAGCCTGTCTTGCGGTGATACAATAGATTCGTCTTCAGGCTGAAAGGATATGCAGCCTACGCAGTTGGCATTGCATGCAGGCGATGAAGGTATGGGGCATTCCCACCTGCCCATAAAATAATTGCGTGCGGCAGGGCAATTATAGGTAAGGGCGCAGTTGTCTGCCAGGTGTTTTACCAGCCGGTTGTGCGGGTATGCCTTGGTCAGCACAGCCACACCCTGGTTTATTTTTTCTTCATCATAGCCACTGCACTCCTGCCTTATATCCTGTTCTATCCGCAAAGCCGGAACGTAAAATTTTTCATTGTACCAGCCGGCTGCGGTATAGCAAAACAGGGGCAGGGTAGGAGCGTCGTCAAGGGTTTCGTATGCAGCCAGGTAAAACCCTGTGTGTGCCGGAGGTATGAAAGCCGCTACAGCCCATCCTTTTTCGCAGAGGCGCATTTCGCCCGTGGTTACATCTATGCCTATACCCCTGCGGCCGGGCAGCTCGTATAGGTTGCCGCCGTCCGGTAGCTCTATCCAGTCTTCGTCAGGTATGGGCATTGCATCCCATCCGCTACGCCCAACCGCATATAGCGTCGTGTCTTCGAAGATATTTCCTTCGCCGTCTGAATAAAGTATGTATGGGGTCATGAACCTAAAAATCAAAAGTTAATACCTGTACGTCTAAAATTGTGCAAAAACCACCAGCCTCTGCTACCAGTCATCATTTCTTCTCTTACCCCGGTTTTCTTCTACCCGCGCGTGGCAGAACAACTCAAATGCTTTGCCGTCAAGGTTGCTGTCTGGTATGTCCCATTGCACAAAACTATTGTCGGTAAAATTGATAGTGAGTGTGCCATAACGAAACAGCACCCTTTCCACTTCAGTCCATGGCCTGAACCTTCTGCGTGCCGTAAATGGCAGGCGTACACCTTCGCCATCAAAATTTACAGACAATGCCCCGCCGGTTGATCGCTCATAATAAAGAGCAAAAAGTATCGCAGCCGACAGCGCCGCAAAAATACCTGTCGGGAATTTCCAATGCTGGATATACGAGTAAATAGCGATAGCTATGGATACCATTAGCTCCGCCGTACGAAAAACAGGGTTTACCTCCTTAGAGATCACCCATTTGTTTTTCGCCATTACCACCACGGTAAGCGCTATGCCTGATATTAATATTGCGGCACCCCAATAGGGAATCGTATAATTATAAACTACAATAATTGCGCCGGTTACTATGAAGGCCAAAGCGCACACCATATGCAGGGTAGTTACCTGGTGCGGCTTCACCTTTTCTTCTATTACAGGCAAATTATATACCATGGTGCAAAGGTACGAAATCAATGGGTTATACCCGGCTTCCGGCTACCATAGGATTTCTACCCACGTATATTATTGAAGTGATGATAATAGTGTCATCATTAAGATAAAGGTGCAATTCGTATGGGAATTTTTTGGTGTGTGCTATCCGGAATCCTCAATGTCAGAATACTTTTCAGTAATGATATTCCAAAATAATTTACACTGCTAAATTCAACTGTGCATCAGCACCGTCTCCCGGTAGTTTCACTTCGAAATCTTTGAGTGTTTTGTTGGTTTCGCCCTGCACTTGCAGCCTGCCCATATCTACCATTTGGCGCAGGCGCCATCCGAGGTACAGGTCACCCGTGGGTATAACGAATTTACTCAGGGCCTGGTTCACTATTTTAGATGCCTTCTGGAACTGGTGCGAGCAGAAACTGCTTAATTGGTTGTCATATTGGTCGTCGTTTTTAGAAGCCAGGCGCTTGCCTCCTTCCAGTGTGCGCACTCCTGCATTGGCGGCTACCAGTTTACGCCATTCTTCTCCGTCTGTCTCCAGTTCTGCGGCATTCACTGCGCGCGCCAGGCGTTTCGCCTTTATCACTTCTTTTGGTTGTATCTCGCCAAGGCCTTTCGGGAAGAATACCTTGCCGTTTTCGTCAAGAAAGGGCAGGCCCGCTATGTTTATTACAAAGAAACGACCGGGGTAATTGCCCAGGTATTGCAGGCACCAGTAGTAAGCGCATATATCTGCCGGCCAGGGCGCTATCCACAGCCATGCCACAGTCTCTTCATTTTTAGACATTTCTATACTTACCTGCGCCAGCCTTTCGAAGTCGTCTACCTGTATTGGGGTCTTTTCATTCAGCACTACCTGCTGCCAGAATGCAGATCGCATTTCCGAAAACGTTTGTCCTTCTTCTTTTTGCAGCGGACCTACATTCAGTATATCCTTCATTACTATCACTTCACCGGCTATCGCCGGGTCTGATATTATTGCTTCTTTAAGAGGCGTTGCCGCCACATCACCTATTACTATATGATATATCATTATTTACTGCTTGTTGTGGCAAATGTAATAAGTGAAAAGGGAATAAGGAATTAGTAATTTGCACATGCAATGGATTCGTACTGTAGTATTACTTTTCTATTTTTGGCATAATATAGCTTTCAATGAATAATTACGAGATCGCCGACCACTTCGCCCTGCTGTCTAAGCTCATGGATATACATGGTGAGGATAGTTTTAGGGCAAAGGCATATAGCAGCACAGCGTTTAATATAGAACGCCTTCCTTCAGACGTTTCAGAAATGAGCGATGCTGAATTGTTTGGTGTAAGAGGTATAGGCTCGTCTACAGGCAAAAAAATACGTGAGTTGCAGACTACCGGCAAACTACCTCAGTTAGAGGCGCTGCTGGCAGTAACGCCGCCCGGCATACTTGAAATGTTGCAGATAAAAGGGCTTGGGCCTAAGAAGATAGCTGTGATATGGAAAGAACTGGGCATTGAATCGCTGGGCGAACTGGAATATGCCTGCAATGAGAATCGCCTGGTAGCGCTTAAAGGCTTTGGCGCAAAAACACAGGAGAGTGTATTGCAAAACATTGTCTACTTCAAGCAGAATTTAGGCTTTCATCTTTGGGCCGAGGTAGAGATAGTGGGCAATGCGCTAATGCAGCAGCTCACCAAAAGCCACCCTGGTCATTTGTTTTCGCTTACTGGCGACATTCGCAGGCAGAATGAAACAGTTGAGTTCATAGAGTTAGTTACCGACCTGGACCGGGCGGCCATAGTTAAAGAATTTGAACACATTGCGGATACTGTTATTGATGATGAACCCAACGACAGGGTCCTGGTTCGTATGCCGGGCCAGCCCAGGGTCAGGTTCCATATTACAGACCGGGCTCACTTCTTTCGTGTGCTCTTTATGACCACCGGCAGCGATGAGTTTTTGAGTGCTTTTCTCGCTAAGTATAAGCTGCCCGGCACGCCCGAAACGGAGGAAGCTATATTTACACAAAGCGGGTTAGCATACATCCCGGCCATGTTGCGGGAGACCGCCGGTATATTAGATAAGGCCGCGGCCAATGCACTCAGCACGCTCATACAGCCTGCAGACATTAAAGCCATCATTCATTCGCATTCTACATGGAGTGATGGTGTAAATACTATAGAGCAGATGGCTAAGGCAGCTATAGATCAGGGATTGGAGTACATGGTCATCAGTGACCACTCACAGACCGCGTTCTATGCCGGTGGACTGAAGCCGGAGCAAATAGCTGCCCAGCACATGGAGGTAGATGCGCTGAACGCTAAACTGGCGCCATTCAGGATTTTTAAAAGCATAGAGTCGGATATCCTAAGCGATGGCAGCCTCGACTATACGCCGCAGGTACTGGATACATTCGACCTTGTTATTGCCTCGGTACACAGCAACCTTAAAATGTCGTTGGATAAAGCTATGGATAGGGTATTGGCTGCAGTTCGCAATCCGTACACCGCTATTCTTGGCCACCCTACGGGCCGCTTATTATTATCCCGAAAAGGATATCCGCTCGACCACAAAGTACTCATAGACACTTGCGCCACCCACAATGTAGTGCTCGAGATCAATGCTCATCCCCGCCGCCTGGACATAGACTGGCGATGGATCGAATATGCGCTTGAAAAAGGTGTATTGCTCTCGATAGATCCCGATGCGCACTCTGTTGATGGCTTTAAAGACACTTATTATGGGGTAATGGTGGCCCAAAAGGGTGGGCTCACCCCGCAGCATAATCTCAGTAGTTTTACTTTATCACAATTTGAAGCTTTCCTTAAGCAGTACAGGGACAAAAGGATCCACTGATGCCCAAAAGCAGACCTAAGAAATCAGTAGCGGCTGCCGTGGTGCCGGGCAGCAGGATTCTTTTCTCAAATACCAGTCCATTGTCCGTCAACTGAAAGAGCATTCAGATTAATTGGTATAGATGCTTAGTTAGCGATTAACATTCCATGGCATGTTTTTTTATTGTTTTAAGTAGTTCTTCACTTAAATACTCATGTTATGGAAAATGTAATGGTTCTTGATGCTAAAACAAAGAAAAGGATGGGTGTTATATGCTTTATACCCGCTATAAGCTTTCTTTTGTGTTTTATTTACTACCTGGCATTGGTAGTGCCTGCTACTGGCGGCCATGCAGCCGCGGGTACTATAGTCAGTGTTACCAGCGCCCACTACGATGTCTTATTCATTATGCTGGCTGCTGCCGCTATTATTACAGCCCCTGTATTCATCTATTGCCTGGTCATTCTGGCCAGGATCAGGAGTATGAATTCTGCCGTGAAAACGGAGTGGATCATATTCCTCTCTATTCTCGCCCCTGTAGCTTCTGTGCTGTTCTGGCTGTTCATTATCCGGGAGGCGCCAAAGTACATGGGCATATACCCTGATATAGCCTGACCAGGTAGATATTTGCAGACATTGTTGCGCGGCTTTTATTTGCCTTGCGACAATGTCTCTTTCATATAGCTGTCTATATTTCCGAAAAGGAATTCGGGATATTCATTGCTGAATTTCATTTTTACAAAGCCTCCCAGCAGCGGGCGTGCGGCGGGTTGCTTCATATCCTGGGTGCTTATGGGTACCAGGTCATATTCAGCGTCGGGGAAGTAGCTAAGCACTCTCAGCGCCAGCTCTACACGGTTTACGTAATCCGTGCCGCCTATATTATATACACCTTGTTTGCCATCCCGCAGCAGCAAGTACATGGCCCGGGCTATATCCCAGGCGTTGGCCGGCGATGCGTACTGGTCATAGGGCAGTTTCAGGGTCAGCTTTTGCCTGTTTTTACATTGGTCCACTATCCTGGCCACAAAATTCTTCCCCCTTATTTCATTGCCGTACACATTGGTCACACGCAGCACCAGTGACGAAGGTATTTCCTTCAGCACTATTTGCTCTGCTTCCAGTTTATGACGGGCATATACGCTCAGAGGATTAAAGGGGGCGTCCTCCCGGTATGGTCCGTTTTTGCCGTCAAATACATAGTCGGTAGAGATATACACCATACGGGCCTTGCATGCCTTGGCTACCTGTATAAGGTTGATGGTGCTTTGCACGGTTTTTTCATAGCTTTCCTGCTCGTGGTCTTCACAATAATCCACATGCGTCAGGGCGCCGCAATGCACGATCACATCCGGGGCAAAAGCGGCAATGTCAAAATTGTCGGGGTTGCCGGGGTTCAGTGTGTCATAGTATACGGTATTATCCGTTTTATAAGAGAAATAAGAACCGGTCACTGTCCAGCCTTGTTCTGTAAAATGTTTCAGGCAGTTACCGCCCACCAATCCGGACGCGCCGGAGATAAATACTTTCATCAGATATTAAATAGTAGCCCACGAAAGTACAAAAGCCAACTTAGTTTTTTCACAATATTGATACCCATCCCAACCTTTCGGTCAATTATTTGTGTCTTATAAATAAATTCATAATTTTATTGGAATTTATACCCGCTACTGTATGAAAAAGATATACCCGTTTCTTTTCTTTACGTGTCTGTTTGCTATATCTCGTGCCGGTGCGCAGGCCCCGCAATGGGGATTTAGTTTAGGCAGCGCCGGTGATGATGAGGGCCGTGTGGTAAAGGTGCTTCCTAATGGTAATGTGTGTATCGTGGGCCGCTATACAGGCACTATGGACCTTGATCCCGGTTCGGGAGTTTATAATATTACATGCAGTGGCGCTACAGATATGTATGTAGCCTGTTACACATCCGCTGGTAGCTTTATCTGGGGCTTTGGCATAGGTGGCGCCAACTATGATGGTGCATACAATATAGCCACCGATGCGGCAAGTGATGTGATTGTTGGCGGGGCATTTCAGGGGCCGGGGGTTGACTTTGACCCGGGGCCCGGAACTGCTATCTTGCCTTATGCTGGCGGTTATGGCCTGCCTTATGAGGGCGATGGCTTTGTGGCCAAATACTCTTCCTCGGGTATCTTTCAGTGGGCTAAGGATCTTGGTGGCTATACCGTGTATGACTTTGTTTACGGCCTGGCTACAGATCCGCTTGGCAATGTATATGTAGGGGGTGAGTTCAATAACACTATGTTCGTTTCCTCCTCAATAACCTTTAGCAGCGCGCTCAACGGTACCAGCTATATCATCAAATATTCACCCACGGGTACCGTCATTTGGGCCCACAACTTTGGTGAGTATGGTACAGCGGGTGTAGACTGCTCTGTTACCTCTATGCAGATCAGCAATGGTTTCATATATGCCTGCGGTTCTTTCAGGGGTAGTGCCAATTTTGACCCGTGGGGCCCCCCGGCATGGTGCTCCTCTGCGGGCCCCGGTATATTCAATCCGTATGTTGCCAAGTATGATACCGCGGGCAATTTTGTTTGGGTAAAGCAGCTTGCCACCCCCGGCCCATACTCTTTTACGTATAACCTGGCGCTTGATGCCTCTGACAATGTATACCTTACCGGCTGGACACAAGGCTCAAACATGATCTTTGATATGGCCTCGCCGGGCACCTCTACACGCACATCGCCGGGTGGCGGCGGTAATTATGACATCTTCATGGCCAAGTATACCAGCGCCGGTGCCTTCGCCTGGGGAAACCTGCTGGGCGGCCCCGGTGATGACTATGGTTGGAATGTTACCGTGTCATCGGGCACCGTTTATTTCACGGGTCAGTTTCAGAATACTGTAGATATGGATCCCGGCGCGGCGGTGGTACCTTATACCAGCGCAGGCCTGTCTGATATATACTTCGCGCGGTACGACCTTTCCGGCAACTATCTGTGCGGGTTCCGTACAGGTGCTGCCGCTGATGACATAGGCTACGGTATAGACCACGATCCGTTGGGCAATATTTATACCATCGGGCAGTTTGGCGGCGCTGCCGTTGATTTTGATCCCACTACCGGTACTTACCCGCTTACAAGCCATGGTGGCCTGGATGCCTATCTTGTAAAGTATACGGGTGGCCTGTCTGTGAGCGTCGATACTTTCGTTTGTAATGGTATTCCTGTTACACTGTCCGGCGGCACAGGCGCGGGTTATTTGTGGAGCACCGGCGATACCAGTTCATCCATAGTCGTATCTGCCGCGGGCTCGTACTGGGTCACTGTCGGCAACGGCAGTTGTGATGCGTCTACTGATACCTTTCATGTACACTATGCCGCTCCTGTATCTGTAAACCTTGGCAACGATACTGCGTTTTGTGCCGGTGGAAGCATTATACTCACGGAGACCGTACCGGTGGGTGCCACCGAATTGTGGAGTACCGGGGCTACCGGGCCTGCTATCACGGTTTCTGCATCGGGTACATATTGGGTCACGATAGATAGTGGCGGGTGCATTAGCACAGATACCATACAGGTGGCTGTAAACGCTTTTCCCGCAGTAGACCTGGGGCCGGACCGCTCGGTGTGCGGCGATACCACTTTTGTGCTTCAGTCCTCCGGCTCATATCCGGGTGCTACCTATACATGGAGTACCGGCAGTACAGCCCCGTCCATATCAGTGAGCGCATCTGGTACCTATTGGCTGGTAGTCTCTAATGCCGGCTGTATAGGCGCTGATACCGCTAATATCAGCATAAAACCACAGCCGGTTGTAGCCCTGGGGCACGATACGGTTTTGTGCCCCGGTAATAGCTTTTGGCTTACCTCACCTGAGCCGCCCGGAACTAATTATTCATGGAGTACCGGCAGTACCGATTCTTCTATCCTGGTGTCGGCGGCAGGTATATATTCACTCGATGTTGATCTCAATGGTTGCAGGGCTTCTGCTGCTATCCATGTTACTATTGGCGATTCAGCCGTTGTAAGCCTGGGCCTCGATACGTCACTTTGCATTGGTGAATCGCTGGTGCTATACGCGGGTAGTAATGATGCCATCTGGAGCAATAACTCAAAGGGACCTTCGATTACGGTACAGTTTCCGGGTGTGTATTGGGTGCGCCTGCCCGGGCAGTGCGGTGCTGCAACTGATACTATTAATGTGGATTTTCATATCTGCGACATAGCATTCCCTTCCGCTTTCACACCCAACGGCGATGGGCATAACGATGTGATAGGCGTGGTGGGCACACTCAAATACTACCAGGATTTCTCATTGAGTATTTACAATCGTTTTGGTGAGCGTGTCTTCTATACCGAAAATATATACGCCGGCTGGGATGGCATATACAACGGCGCCCACCAGGACCTCGGAACGTACTTCTATATGATCTTCTATAGCATCGGTGGCCACAAGCACATGATGAAGGGTGATTTCCAATTGATCAGGTAACCGGTTTTTTCCGGTACTTGGATCGTTTTAACACTATGAATGAGGTGCATTGCCTCACAGCGGAACATTTACGGTTCTACGCGTAAAAAAACCTTATTTTGTACCTCAATATTATCCATGACCCGTATAGGTCTAATATCAGACACACATGGCTACCTCGACAACGCAGTGTTCAGGCATTTTGAGCAATGCGATGAGATATGGCATGCCGGTGATTTCGGTACACACGCGGTTGCAGACCAACTGGCTGCTTTCAGGCCGCTGAAAGGCGTGTGGGGCAATATTGACGGGGCTGATATCCGCGCCACATACCCCGAGACCCTGCGCTGGCACTGCGAAGGCGTGGAGGTACTGATGACACATATTGGCGGTTACCCCGGCCGGTACGCGCCACAGATAAAACCTGAATTGCTGGCCCGCCCGCCACAACTCTTTATCTGCGGGCATTCCCACATACTCAAGGTTATCTATGACGAGAAGTTGAAGTGCCTCCACATGAATCCTGGTGCCGCAGGCATCGCCGGATGGCATAAGGTACGTACCCTTATCAGGTTTGTAATAGATGGCAATGAAATGAAGCAATGCGAGGTCATAGAGCTTGGTCCCCGTTCTCAGAAAGTAGCCGCACCAAATCCTGGAAAATAGCAGGTACTTATTTTTTCGTACACTTGACTTTTAGAAATTTTCTTTATATGTTTGTTAGGTACTCAAAATCAGAACATGAGACTAACCCAAAACTTACTAAGACTATTTACTGTTTTATCTGTGGTGTCTGTTACCGGCACTGCCATTGCGCAAAGTGTAGACACTGTTTCCACCTTTTCGCTTACAGGCTATGTAGACGCCTATTATGCCAGTTATACAGATTCGGTGGGACCTGGTAATTTTCAGAAGTTCCCATCTGTGAGCCCACGCAGCGATAACCCATCGCTGAACACCGCGCAGCTATCCATGCAATACAACGCAAGCAAGGTAAGGGCAACAGCCGTGCTCCATTTTGGTGATATTGCGGCATCTACCTGGGCTCCCGCGCCATACGACCATATTATGGAGGCCCATGTAGGCTTTAAAGTCACCAATAAGTTCTGGATAGATGGTGGCTTTTTCAGGTCGCACCTGGGTACAGAACTGCTGCTGCCGTCTGAGAATATTGCCAGCTCTATAGCTGTGGGTACTTATTTCGAACCCTATTATGAGAGCGGTATCCGCTTTAATTTTGACCCCACAAAAAAACTTGAGATAAACCTGTTCCTGCTTAGCGGCTACAATGTATTTATTGATAATAATAACAAGAAGTCCGTTGGCCTTGCCGTCACTTACGCGTTCAATGACCATGCAGGTATTGGTTACACTAACTACATTGGCGACGAAAGTCTGCCGGGCGACAAGAACCACATGAGGCTGCTGCAAAATCTGTTCTTTAACTACCAGCGCAATAAAATAAAACTACAGGTAGGCGGTGACTTCTGCATGCAGCAGAACTCAGACCTGGCCAAGGGCACAGAGGCCGCGAGTGCATATAGCGCGCTTGCCACGCTACGCTACCAGTTGAAAAACAGGTTTGCGATCTATGGCCGCGGCGAAATGTTTAACGACCCTGACGGCTGCCTGTCTGGTGTGGTGCCAGGTAAAACCGGTAAGCTATCTGGCCTGAAGCTATTTGGTTTTACTGCCGGAGCTGAATACAAGCCTACTGAAGAATCGTATGTAAAGCTTGAAGGAAGGCTGCTGCAACTGGACAGTGACCAGGAAATATTTATGACGGATGGCAAGCCCACCAGCGCCCGTTTTGAGGTAATGGTACATGCCGGGATCACATTTGAATTGCTGAAAAGCCTTAAGACAAAGGTATTGACGCCGGTACAGGGCGAGCCTGCTACTGATCCGGAGTAAGCATACCGGGAGTTGTGGCGGATGAGTTTTTGAGTTTTAGTTTTTTATTTCTTTATACTAAATATATAATATAACTATGGCTAACTTCGATGCCGGCTCCACGGGCTTTATGCTCCTTGCCACAAGTCTTGTAATGTTAATGACCCCCGGCCTTGCCTTCTTCTACGGCGGCCTTGCGGGCAAGCGGAACATCCTGGGAATTATGATCCAGAGTTTCGTATCTATGGGTATCACTACCATCATGTGGTATGCCTGCGGCTACTCGCTATGCTTCAGCGGCAATGCCATGGGCGGCGTAATAGGCGACTTCCAAAAAGCGTTTATGCATGGTGTACACCTCAATTCGCCCTTTGCCGGTAACCCTAAAATACCGGAGTTTGTATTCTTTGCCTACCAGATGATGTTTGCCATCATTACGCCCGCCCTTATTACCGGTGCGTTCATCAACAGGGTTACCTTCAAGGCCTACCTGGTGTTCCTGGTGCTGTGGCAACTGCTGGTATACTATCCCTTTGTGCATATGGTGTGGGGCGGCGGCCTGTTGGCACAGTGGGGCGTACGCGACTTTGCCGGTGGTATAGTGGTGCATGCTACTGCCGGCTTTGCCGCCCTGGCCTCGGTATTTTATGTGGGCAAGCGCCGTGACAGGGAATCGCCACCCAACAGTATACCACTTATAGCCATTGGTACCGGCCTGTTATGGTTTGGCTGGTATGGCTTTAACGCCGGCAGCGAGCTGGATGTAGACGCAGTTACGGCCCAGGCATTTGTAAACACAGACGTTGCGGCATCATTTGCCGCTATCACATGGCTCGTTATAGAATGGAGCCTGGTAAAGAAGCCCAAGTTTGTAGGCCTGCTGACCGGGGCTGTTGCCGGGCTGGCCACTATTACCCCTGCGGCAGGTTATGTATCGCTCAATGCCGCCGTGGTTATCGGTATCTCTGCGGGGGCGGTCTGCTACCTGGCGGTACACCTGAAGAACAAAATGGGCTGGGACGATGCCCTTGATGTTTGGGGTGTGCATGGTATAGGCGGCTGCCTGGGTACCATTTTGCTCGGTGTCTTTGCCGCTAAGTCTATTAACGCCACAGGGGATAACGGACTCAAATTTGGAGGCAGTACCTTCTTCATGCACCAGCTGGTAGCTGTAGTTGCCGCCTGCGCATATGCATTCGTTTTTACTTACATCATGCTTGCGCTGATCAATGTGGTGACCAAGGTTAAAGCCGGGGAAGAGGCAGAATCCAAGGGGCTTGACCACGCCATACATGGTGAGCAGGCATATGACGAAGGTGTGCTTTAGATAATTATTGTATTTAACTTATATCAAATATCCGGTGGGTCATACACGATCTGCCGGATATTTTTTTAGTCCTTAGCAGCTGCGTTTGTGATCTCAGTTATCGGTTTTCCGATACAGCCATTAGGCATCTGAATGTGAAGCATAGCTGCAAGTGTAGCTGATATATCTGTCATATTCAACCTGTTATTTGTGTGTCCGTTTTTTATGTGCCAGCCATACCACAGCAGTGGTATGTGGGTATCATATGGGTTCCATACACCATGGGTGGTGCCTGCCGTACTGCTACCGGCCTCGTACCATGCCGGGCTCAAGACTACCTGTATGCAGCCGCTGCGCCTGCGGTAGTAGCCATTGGTCACCATTGTTTTGATAGGCTCGGGCAGGGGGGTATTGCCCATATGGTCCATGTCTATGGCATAGGCCACCTCGGGTTTTTTATTCAGAAAGGCTACTATATCTGCCTTTACCTTTTCGCGGTCTATATGGGTGCTGTCTATCATTTGTTCGTTCAGAAATACCTGGTAATTGACAAAGTCCCTGACAATATTATCCCGGCCAAATTCTGCTTTGAGGAGGTTGTTCAGCTCGGCGGGGAGCTCTTTGCCAAAATAGCCGGCCGGTACGTCTTCGTCCTGGAGGAACTGGGGATTGTGCGCCGCACCATGATCGGCAGTGAGAAAGAGAAGGTAGTTGCCGCGGCCCAATATGGCATCAAGGTATTTGAGAAAGGCTGCGATCTCTTTGTCTAACCTGAGGTACATATCCTCCACTTCCATAGAATTGGGCCCAAACTGATGCCCGGCATAATCTGTGCTGGACAGGCTGATACACATAAAATCGGTAGCGGGGCCCCTGCCCAGTTTTTCGCCTTCCATACAAGCCATGGCGGCATCGAAGGTAAGGGCATTGCCCGCGGGCATGGCTTTGATGGCCTTGTACACATTGCGGCCGGTAAGCGAATCGGTTTTGTGGGGGAATACAGCAGCTTTCTCACCCTTGAACGGCTGCTCGTACTGGTTACCGTCGGTAAGGCTCTGGCTGTATTTTCCGGCAGGGTAGAGCAGGTCCCAATTAAACTTCATGAGGCTGTCCGGTACTTTACGGGCGTTGAATGTCTGCAGCCACTTCGGCGATGGGTTGGGGTAGTAGCTGCTGGAGTAGAATATACCCGCGCTATCATCAAACCAATACGCGCCGTTGGCAAGATGGCCCGCAGGGAGTATGCAGCCCCTGTCTTTTATGGCCACACCATATACGCGCGATGACATATTGGTGGCCAGGCGCAGCTCGTCGGTGACGGTGGTGACCAGCAGGTTTCGCGGGCTCATAGAGGGGCCGGCGCCGCCCGGCACAGCAGGGTGTACGGTATTATCGTCTACGCAATAGGAGTGATGACCGGTGTAGTTATCTATCCAGTCGTTGCCGGCAATACCGTGTATAGATGGCACAGAACCCGTATATATGCAGCTATGGCCGGGGGCAGTATAAGAAGGTACATAATTGACCATCGTATTTTCGCAACTGAACCCCTCGCCCAGCAGGCGCTTAAAGCCATTGGCACCATATAGATCGGCATAGCGGTAGAGATAGTCCCACCGCATCTGGTCTATGACGATACCTACCACCAGTTTGGGCCTGCTGACCGTGCCGGGATGGTGCACACAGGCCGATGTTCCAACTATTAACAAAACTATAAACAGCTTATAAACCCTCATAAACAGACGTTTTTTGACGATACCGGTAGATTATTATGTGCAAATGTGAACATTTAACGGGACAAGGTCAGTTATATTTTTATTATTTTCGCGCCATATTTCAGATACACAGATCATTAGCAAAATTTGAGCATATGGATATTTTCGCAAAATTTGAGAACAGACTAGGGCCTATAGGCGACTACGCAGAAAAATCACCGGGTTACTTTGCATTTCCAAAACTGGAAGGCGAGATAGGTAACCGCATGAAATTCAGGGGTAAAGAAAAAATCATCTGGAGCCTGAATAACTACCTGGGCCTGGCCAACGACCCCGAGGTGCGCAAGGCAGATGCTGAGGCAGCTGCCAAGTATGGCCTGGCATCGCCGATGGGCGCGCGTATGATGAGCGGCAACTCAGACCTGCACGAAGAACTGGAGCGTGGCCTGTCGTCGTTTGTGGGCAAGGAAGACGCCATGCTGTTCAACTACGGCTACCAGGGTATGGTATCTGCCATTGATGCCCTGTGCGGCCGCCACGACGTGGTGGTATATGACGCAGAGTCGCACGCATGTATCATAGACGGCCTGCGCCTGATACCGAGCCACCGCTATGTGTACAAGCATAACGATATAGCCGACTGCGACAAACAACTGGCGCGCGCTACCGAGCTTGTGAAGAAGACCGGCGGCGGCATACTGGTGATCACGGAAGGTGTGTTTGGTATGAGCGGCAACCAGGGCAAGATCCGTGAGATAGCGGTGCTGCGCGAGAAATACGAGTTCCGTCTTTTTGTGGACGACGCGCATGGCTTCGGCACTATGGGTAAGACGGGAGCCGGTATAGGTGACGAGCAGAACTGCATAGACGATATAGATATATACTTCTCTACATTCGCCAAGTCTATGGCCAGCATAGGCGGTTTCCTGGCGGCAGATAAGAAACTACTTACTTACCTGCGCTATAACATGCGCTCGCAGATATACGCCAAGTCTCTGCCGCTGGCTTTTGTGGCCGGCAACCTGAAGCGACTGGAGCTGCTGCGCTCGAGGCCGCAACTTAGAGAGAAGCTGTGGCATAATGTGCGCAGGCTGCAGGACGGTTTCCGTGAGCGCGGCTTTGACCTGGGCACTACCAATACGCCTGTGACGCCTGTATTCATGAAGGGCGGCCTGTATGACGCGGTGCAGCTTACGTATGATATGCGCGAGAACTACAACATCTTCTGCTCAGTGATCGTGTACCCTGTAATACCCAAGGGGCAGATAGAACTGCGCATTATACCCACAGCGGCACATACCGACCAGGACATAGACGAGACGCTGGCCGCCTTTGACGCCGTGCGTGAGAAGCTGGATAAGAAACTGTACCCGCAGGAAATGCCGAATGTAGGCGTACCCGCATAAGTATTGCCAATTAAACAAACCAGAAAAACTCCTGCACAGCGCGGGAGTTTTTTTGTGGAGCCCGCCCACAAGCCCGGATGTATATGGTTATTACAATAGATTGAGGTGTGTGATCATCTATTGTGTTACATAATACATCCTCATCATGCCCTTGTTCTTTGCCTGGACCTCGCCGCGATATTCGCAGGTGAACTTATTTTTTACCAGCTGGTACGTGGTCTCAGAGATGTTTATTTTGCCGGGTGTAGAGTGCTGCTCCATGCGGGCAGCGGTGTTTACGGTATCGCCCCATATATCATAAGCAAACTTTTTTACCCCTACTATGCCGGCCACCACATTGCCGCTATGCACGCCTATCCGGATATCAAAAGCAGCATCGCCAGACAGCTTTTTTCTGTGTAGCATGAACTCCCGAATGTCGATGGCGGCCCTTACTACATTCTCAGCATGGTCGGAATTGGGCACCGGCAGGCCACAGACCGCGAGATAGGCATCCCCAACTGTTTTTATTTTCTCGATATTGTGTTTCATCATTATGCCGTCAAAGGCGGTAAAACATGCGTGGAGCTCGTCTACCAACTGCTTGGGGTTAAGCTGCTCAGATAAATTGGTGAAACCTACAAAATCTGTGAACAGCACCGTAACGTTATCAAACAGGCGGGCATCTGACGAGCCTTTCTTTTTTAGCTCTGCCGCTACCTCTGCCGGCAGTGTATTGAGCAGGAGTTGTTCGGTCTTTTTGCGCTCGCGCGTAACGACGATGACAGCCGCAAGCAGCACCAGGATGCCAATGGTGAAGAGTATGGTTTCGTTTCTTCGTTTGGCGGCGGTAAGTTGGGTGATCTGTACCTGGGCCCGGCGCTCTTCATCGGCATGTTTTTTATCGGCTATGGCTTTTTCTTTTTCAAGGTTCGCAAATTTTACGTTTTTATCGGCATTGAGTACAGAGTCTTTTATATTGAAGCAAAGCCGGTACATGGCAAGGGCGTCTTTGTAGTTGCCCCGGGCCTCTAAGGCATCGGTAAGCTGGGAATAGGCTGTATAGAGCTCAATAAGCTCGCCCGCCGCTGCAAAAAGGCCGATCGCCTTTTGGGTGTAGGTGACCGCCTGCTGCAGGTGGTCTTTGGCGGCGGGGGTGCCACCGAGCCCCTGCTTTATCATGCGGAGGGCCAACACGAGGTGACAGCGGCCTACCAGCCCCAGGGCGATAGCTTTGCCGTTCTGGTCGTCTGCCCGCTCATATATCCTGAGGGCGCGACCGGCATAATCCAATGCCTCTGCCAACTCGGCACGATGCTCATGTATCTCGGCAATGTTCTGCAATTTATTGGCGATGGCTACCGAGTCGCCAAGGCGTTCGTATATCTGCAATGCCCTTTGGTCGTGGTCGAGCGCTTTCTGATAATCTCCTACATCAAAATAACTGTTGCCAAGGTTGCCGAGGTCTATGGCCATGGACTGGGTGTCGCCAACCGAGGTATGATAGGAAAGCGAGAGATCATAATAGTGCATGGCCTCGGGGTACTTTTTAAGGCTGATGTAAATATTGCCGAGGTTTGCATAGACAAAGGCCTTTCCCTTTTCATTTTTACTCTCGTCATATATTTTCATAGCCCGCAGGTTATACTCCAGCGCACTTGCATAGTCGCCCCTGTCGTCGTAGACCTGTGCCATATTGCCTATCACCCTGGCCGCATTATCGGCATCGTGAATACTATTAAACAACTGCAGGGCAGAGTCGAAGCAGCCCATGGCCTCCTCGCCCATAGATTTGGTCATATAATTGATGCCTACGATGCGGTAGGACCCGGCAATACTCTTTGGTATGCCGGTGGCCTGTGCCATAGTGAGCGCCTTGCGACCATAATAAACCCCTGAATCGGGGTCTATGAAAAAGAAGCTATATCCTATTTTGTTAAGTATGTTTACTTTATTGGTATCGTCTTTCATGCGGGGTAGCGCAATACGTAAAGAGTCTATCAATTCCCGTCCTTGTTTCTGTGCCAGCAGGCTATGGCTGATGAGCAACAGGAGGATAACACAAAACCGGCGTGGTAGCATATAGTGATGCTTTACGCAAAAGTACACAGGGCATTGGCAATTGCAACCGGGTGGTGTGCATAGCCCAGGGCTTGTGCCCCGGCAGGCCATTATGCCCCATGCCCCAACATTTTTTTGTCCGGCGTATGGGGCATTGCGGCCGCGCATGGGAAAAACTTTTTGCGCATACAAGTATTGATAATCAATAAACTGTGCTGCCGTGGCCATGCCGCTGTGTGATCTGATGCCCCGCGGCATTGCCCCATCATTGCCCCATAGAAAATGCTTATGGGGTAGATAGGAAATGCTTATATAGCCTGTATGCCCCTTAAAAAATACCCGGTAATCCTGCAATATGACTATTGCAAAATGGGGAGCGGCTGTGTGCCATGATATGGCTTAGCAAGCCGGGTGGGTTATCCACAATTCCCCTTTCTTAAGCGAAAAAACGCTTTGCGCACTTTGTGATTGATAATCAATGCTTTGCGCGACTTTTGTGGATAACTATTCCCCAAAAATTCCCCATTTTATGGGCAGTGGGGAATTTGAATTTAGCATTGGCCCGCTCTGAAAAGTGAGCCTTGGTGATACAAAGGTGTGACAGGTTTTTGGCCCTGCCAAAAGAAAGTTTTATGATAGTACGGATTTCGGTCTGTCATAGAAAAAAGTTTGGGGGGGGGGTGATGCTATAGGAACAGCCTCGCAAGGGAGACCCTTGCGTTAAATTAAGACGAAGTGAGACACTTCGACTAGTGGGGACCCTTGCGTTAAATTAAGACGAAGTGAGACACTTCGACTAGTGGGGGGATAGAAGATGCTATTGGTGAAGAAAAGAGGCTTAAAGGCGGTAACCGCAAGCAAAAAGATGACCTTATTATTAGTATGAACCCGGACTGGATTGACCTTTGGACGCAAACGTGTGGCGGTTAGTGTTACGTGAGGCTGCTTCGTTCCTCGCAGTGACCCGTGTTATTATATTATTTTCATCAACTGCCTCGCAAATGCGGGGCAGTTTTTTATTTTCAAACCACAAGTAGAAATTACGGATGGGCTGAAGTTAGGCCTTGATAATACGAATATTGGATATTTGCACAAGAATAATTAAAATTAAAAGAGAGTTTTTAGCAGTGTTTTCGCAAGGGAGACCCTTGCGTTATATTAAGACGAAGTGGGGCACTTCGACTAGTTGATGTATTACTTTGCAAATAGTACCCACGCCATCTTAGCAACAATGCAGATAGTGATGAAGATGAGCCAGGCTTTGATGCGGCGGGTGGGTGCGTCGGTGTTCTTTCCAAAGAAGGCGATCGTGATCCCTATTAGGGTGACGGTGAGTGCGGCGCCGATAGCAGATACCAGCACCTTACCAGAGGCGTAGATGAATGCGATAAGCCCCGTAATAATGGCCAGTAGTATTACCTTAAAGTACTTACCGATAAAGCTATTGGTGGGGTTAACGGCTATGGGTGCAAATGTGTTGAGGCTGGCTTCCAAGCGATCGGGGTTTTCAACATGCGCGGGAACAGAGATGACCGTTTTACCTGCATTGCCAATGATGAGGTAGCTGCCATCGGTGTTTTTTACTATTTGGGTTATTTCTATTCGGGATAGTGTGAGCTCGCCGGGTAGCGATGGGTAGGCGGTGATGGTATCGGTATCGATAACGAGTGAATAATCGGTGATGGCTTTTTTTTGCCTGCGCAGCAGGCGGATGATCATGATGGGGGTAATGATAACGAAAAGGATGCCCGCTATAGTGAGCTTTTCTGTATCTATCTCCTCATTCTGATCGCGGAAAATGATCCTGGCGGCATAGATGGCCGCAATTGCTAATGCAAAAACCAATCCGCCAATGAGTGTGCGTTTTCGGGTGGCAGCATAGGCACCGGGTGCGAGTTTGTATGTTTGGGTAATGTGATTAATGTGATAAATGTGGGGAATGTGATGGAATGTGATTTAATGTGATTAGTGTGGTTTTCTGTTCTATACAAACTGGGGTTGGTGTGTGTAGTGGGCTTCTACCTCTTGCAGTATTGCTTCTATGCCTGAGAGGTGGTCGGTGGTGACGAGGCGGTTGCGGAACTCTTTTACATGCGAGAGGCCTTTGAGATAGCTGGCGTAGTGGCGGCGCATCTCGAGGATGCCGAGTTTCTCGCCCTTCCAGCTGACGGAACCGTGTAGGTGCCTGCGGCATGCCTGCAGCCTCTCGCCGAGGGTGGGAGGGTCCAGTATCTCGCCGGTATTGATGTAATGCTTTATCTCCCTGAATATCCATGGGTAGCCTATCGCCGCACGGCCTATCATAATGCCATCCACGCCATAGCGGTTCTTGTATTCGAGCGCTTTTTCGGGGGTGTCTATATCGCCGTTGCCGAAGATAGGTATTTTGATGCGGGGGTTGTTCTTTACCTTGGCTATGAGCGTCCAGTCGGCCTCGCCTTTGTAGAGCTGGGCCCGTGTGCGGCCATGGATGCTGAGGGCCGCGACGCCAATGTCCTGCAGTCGCTCTGCCACTTCTTCAATATTCTTGGTCTCTTCGTTCCAGCCGAGGCGGGTCTTGACCGTAACGGGCAACTTGGTGGATTTGATGCAGGCGCTGGTGAGGCGCACCATGAGGTCTACATCCTTGAGGACGGCAGCGCCCGCGCCCTTGCAAACCACTTTTTTTACCGGGCAGCCGAAATTGATATCGAGGAGGTCGGGATTGGTGGCATCTACTATCCTGGCGCTCATGGCCATAGCGTCTTCATCGCCGCCGAATATCTGTATGCCTATGGGCTTCTCATAGTCGAAAATATCGAGTTTCTGCCGGCTTTTGATGGCATCGCGGATGAGGCCTTCAGATGATATGAATTCGGTATACATGAGGTCTGCGCCGTTCTCTTTGCAGACGGCACGGAATGGCGGATCGCTCACGTCCTCCATGGGCGCGAGCAGGAGCGGGAAATCACCCAATTCTATATTGGCAATTTTTACCATAAAAAGCGGTGCAAAGGTACGTTGAAAAGGCGAAAGAGGGATAAAGCCGCATGGGCGATAACGGATAATGACGATGGCAACGAGCGAAAACTTTGAGTTTTTTTGAATTTTGGCCTGCTTTATTCCTAACTTTGTACCCGCTTTCCACAACATATAAACTGAGATTTGGGACACAATCTGAACAAGGCATCATTAGCAGGGGTTATTATTGCACTTGGTATTATTTATGGTGACATTGGTACGTCTCCCTTGTATGTAATGAATTCTATATGCAATGGAAAGGAGATCAGTGAACTACTGATCATAGGTTCTCTTTCCTGCATCATCTGGACGCTGACATTACAGACCACGATAAAGTATGTGTCGCTGACATTGCGGGCCGATAACAAGGGTGAGGGAGGTATATTCTCACTATTCGCGCTGGTGCGCAGGCATGGGAAGTGGACGGTATTCCCGGCCATGGTGGGCGGCGCGGCGCTACTGGCCGATGGTATGATAACGCCACCGATATCGGTTACGGCCGCCATTGAGGGATTGCGTAAGATGCCCTACCTGGAGCATATAGGCGTGATGACGATAGTGTATATAGTTATCATTATACTTACCCTGTTGTTTTTCTTTCAGCAGTTTGGTACCAGTAGTATAGGTAAGGCTTTCGGGCCAATAATGCTGTTGTGGTTCCTGATGCTGGCGATACTGGGTGTACACCAACTGAGCATCAATAACGACTGGCGCATTTTCAGGGCACTGAACCCATATTATGCGATAAAAATACTTACGGTTTACCCTAAGGGGTTCTGGATCCTGGGGGGGGTGTTTCTGTGCACTACCGGGGCAGAGGCACTTTATTCGGACCTTGGGCACTGCGGGAGAAAGAATATCAGGATGTCGTGGATGTTTGTTAAAGCCTGCCTGATACTCAATTACCTGGGGCAGGGGGCGCTGATGCTGAACATGAAATCACAGTCGTGGAACTCTGCTGTGAAGAACCCATTCTTTGACATTATGCCGACCTGGTTCATATTGCCGGGTATCGTTATCGCTACCGTGGCTGCCATTATAGCGAGCCAGGCACTTATATCGGGCTCGTTTACGCTCATCAGCGAGGCGATGAAGCTGAACCTATGGCCCAAGATGAAGATCAACTACCCGACCGTAGAGCGGGGGCAGTCGTTCATACCGGGTATCAATACGCTGCTGTTTGTAGGGTGCTCGTCTATGGTGTTGTACTTTCAGCGGTCTGCAAATATGGAAGCGGCTTACGGCTTGTCTATAACCATATGCATGATCATGACATCTACGCTCTTTGCCTACTATATGTTTGTGAAGCGTGTACCGATAGTATGGATAGCGGCGTACCTGATCGTGTACCTGACGATAGAACTGTCATTTCTTACAGCCAACCTGGTGGAGAAATTTGCGGAGGGCGGGGTAGTAACGGTAGTGGTAGCCGGTGGGCTGTTCATGACCATGCTGGTGTGGTTCAAGTCGCGGAAGATAAAGAACAGGTATGTGGAATTTGTAAGGCTGGAAAACTATATACCGATCATCCAGGAGCTGAGTAATGATACGAGTATCACCAAGTACTCCACGCACCTCGTATACCTGACGAGCGCCAATAACCCTAAGGAGATAGAGCATAAGATATTGTACTCCATATTATACCGCAAGCCCAAGCGCGCGGACATATACTGGTTTGTACACGTAGACGTACTGGATGACCCATACACTACCGAATATGTGGTGCAGACGATAGTGCCTAATGAGATCATACGCGTAGAGTTCAGGCTGGGTTTCCGTGTAGACCACCGTGTGCAGTATATGTTTAAAAAGGTGGTGGAGGAAATGGTGCAGAATAAGGAGGTGAATGTGGTGAGCCGCTATGAGTCGCTGAGCAGGAATAATGTGATGGGTGATTTCAGGTTCATAGTGATGGAGAAATTCCTATCGCGTGATAACTCACTGCCTATGTGGGAGCGGCTGATGATGCGCGGCTATTTTATTCTCAAGAAGTTCAGCCTTTCGGAAGAGCGCGGTTTCGGGCTTGACCCATCGGATGTCACACTGGAGAAATACCCGATCTACGTATCTGCAATACCGGAGTACAACCTCAGGCGGCTACAGGATTAGCCTTTTATCTTTGATACAGCACGCCCCGGGTAACTACCGCACGGGCGGATATTTATCCAGCAGGGCTTGCGGCCTTATGGGGCGTTTTTCAAATCCACCACCACAGTTAGGGCATACGTTATGCAGTACGCTATCGGCGCAGGCGGCACAAAAAGTACACTCAAAGCTACATATCATAGCATCGGGCGCATCAGGCGGCAAAGCTTTGCCACAATGTTCGCAGGCCGGTTTTAGTCGCAGCATGTTGTTGTTTTTTAAGGATGTAACTTAAATGGCAGGGCATATTTATTTCCTCACGATCTCCCATAGCACCACGCCAATGCTCACCGCAATATTCAGAGAGTGTTTGGCTCCCCATTGCGGAATTTCTATGCAGCCATCGGCCTCACTGAGCACAGCGTCGTTTACGCCGGTGACCTCATTGCCAAATACCAGCGCTGTTTTTTTGCCGGCAGTATCGAGGTCGCGGAGCATGATGCTGTTATGCGCCTGCTCCACAGCCATAATACTGTACCCGGCCTCACGCGCCGCAGCCACAGCCTCGGTAGTGGTGCTGAAGTGCTGCCATGTGACGGACTCCGTGGCCCCGAGCGCTGTCTTGTGTATATCGCGGTGGGGCGGGGTGGGGGTATAGCCGCAAAGGTATATAGCCTCTACAGCGAAGGCATCGCATGTACGAAAAGCGGAGCCTACATTATGCATGCTCCGCACATCGTCTAGTATTACAATAACCGGGTGTTTCTGAGCTGTTCTGAGTTCTTCGGGGCTCTTACGCCCCAGTTCGTCCATTGTTTTCTTCTGCACGCGCCCTTATTTATTTGCTAATGCCTGCAGTGGTCGCAGCAATCGTTACAATTGCCTTTGTGGCCTGTGCTTACCTGCCAGTTCATACCAAAGCCTACGCTGAGCAGGATGAGGTGAACCTCTGTACCGTTGTAGATATTGTTGCCACTTTCGTCGCGGTAGTCTGTGTTCATGAAGTTGTTGATGTAATACTGCACTTTTGCAGTGATATGATGGTTGAACGAAATGCCGGCAAATACATAGGGCATTGTACGTGGTGTGCGGTCGCTGAACCATTCGTTGATCCTTTTTTTGTTGTCGCGGTCTTTGAATAGTTTTTCCTGGAAGTTGATGGCCGCATCTATACCGCCACCGAGGAAGAAATAGCTGCCTTTCATATCCATATTACCGATCTTGATACCGGCAGGGATGCCGACATTGTAAGTGCGGCGCTTGAGCGTATATCCATTGTCCTGCTCTATATAGCCAACGTTTTTGATGTCGAGGCCAGTGTAGAGGCCAAGGTTTTTGGTAAGGTTGAAATTGAACGTGAACCCGAGGTTTACGAAATATGTAAAGCGCATGATCCCCATGGTGTTAGTGGCGGGGATATTGTTGCCGGACGGGTCGTAAATAACACCATCGTGATGTATGGTAGCGGTAGAAAAAATAGCGCCATCCAGCGCGCCGCCAAGATAGAAATGAGGTATGGTCTGATGTTTATATAAATATTTTGGATTGGTAGCAACGGGAGCCTTTGTGTCCTGCGCATATGAAGATGAACAAACGATACTTGAGGCCAGTAAAGCAGATAATAATATTCTATTCGCCATGGTTGTTTTTTTGTAAAGATATAAAAATATGCACTTTACCAATAGCGTTATTGCATTTTATTGGGGTGGCGCGGGAAAAAATATCTGTAAAAATTACCGATTAGTTGCTTTGGCATAAGTATTGCCATGTATCTTTACCTCCTTTTATTAAACAAACGGGGGCTAACTTTGTCATAATGTCTGAAATGAGATCAATGTTAGATATGTTTTTAGGCCAGAACGAGCAGGAAATGGAATTTATGCCTATTGTGCCGCTGGGTGAAGACGAAATGGATGAGCAGGAGAAAGGGTCGCTGCCGGATGAACTGCCGATAATAGCTCTACGTAATACTGTATTGTTTCCGAACGTGGTGCTGCCGATAACGGTAGCGCGTGAGAAATCGGTGAAGGCGGTAGTGGAAGCACAAAAGGCTGTGGGGAAGTGGATAGGTGTAATAGCGCAGAAGGACAGCAATAAAGAAGACCCGAACCCTGAAGATATATATGAAGTGGGTACACTGGCCAAGGTGGTGAAGCAGATAAAGATGCCTGACGGCAATACTACGGTCTTCATCATGGGGAGGATGCGCTTCAGGATAGAGCAATATACGCAGACAGAGCCTTACTATGTGGCGAAGGTGAAGTATATGGAGGATGTGTATCCTCAAAAGGACGCATCGTTTGACGCGCTTATCTCATCGATCAAAGATTATTCAGAGCGAATAGCGCAGCAGTCGCCGAATATGCCCAATGAAGCGAGCATAGTGCTGCGTAATATAGAACAACAGTCTTTCCTGATGCACTTTGTAGCATCGAACATATCGGCCAAGCTGCAGGATAAGCAAGCAATGCTGGAGGAGGACAATATTACGGCAAGAGCGGAAAGGCTATTGCAACTGCTGCAGTCTGAATTGCAGCTTGTAGAGCTGAAGAACGAGATAACCAATAAGACCCGTGCCGATATAGACCGGCAGCAACGTGAATATTTCCTGCAACAGCAATTAAAATCCATAAGGGAGGAACTGGGCGGGGACCCGAACGAGCGTGAGATAAAGGACCTGCAGAAGCGGGCTGAAGAGGTGAAGTGGTCTGATACGGCGAAGGAGTTATTCCAGAAGAATATAGAGAAGCTGGAACGTATGCATCCGAGCACGCCTGACTACTCGGTGATATATAACCACCTGGACCTGATGCTGGACCTGCCATGGGGGGTATATACCGAAGACAGCTACGACCTGAAGAAGGCGCAGCAGGTGCTGGACGATGACCATTACGGCATGGATAAGATAAAAGACCGTATCCTTGAATACCTGGCGGTGCTGAAACTGAAGGGGGATATGAAGTCACCTATATTATGCTTTGTAGGCCCTCCGGGTATAGGTAAGACATCGCTGGGGCGCAGTATAGCCAGCGCCATAAGCCGCAAGTATGTGCGGCTGAGCCTTGGCGGGCTGCATGATGAAAGCGAGCTGCGCGGCCACCGCAAAACGTATATTGGCGCTATGCCGGGCCGTATCATACAGTCTCTGCGGAAAATAAAATCGGCAAACCCGGTATTCATACTTGATGAGATAGATAAATTGGGCAAGGACTTCAGGGGCGATCCGAGTTCGGCATTGCTGGAAATACTGGACCCTGAACAAAACAACTCGTTTTACGACAATTACCTGGAGCTTGAATTTGACCTTTCGAAAGTACTGTTCATAGCTACCGCGAACAGCCTGAGCGATATTCAGCCCGCGCTTCGTGACCGGCTGGAGATCATACAGCTTTCCGGTTATTCGCCTGAGGAGAAGATAGAAATAGCCAAACGTCACCTGCTGCCCAAGCAGAAAGAACTGCACGGGCTGACTAAAGTGCCGCTGAAATTTCCCGACAAAGTGTACCTGAAGCTGATACAGGAGTATACCCGTGAAAGCGGTGTGCGCGAACTGGACAGGCTGCTGGCGGGTATGATGCGCTCTGTAGCCAAGCATGTGGCCATGGATGAGAAGGTAGCCTCTACCGTAACCCCCGAGATGGTAGAGCAGGCGCTGGGCAAGCCAAGGTTTACCAATGATTTTTATACCAAGGGGCATCCGACCGGTGTAGTAGTGGGCCTCGCGTGGACATCTGTGGGCGGTGATATACTATTTATAGAGACCTCACTATCCAAGGGCAAGGGGAACCTGACACTGACCGGTAACCTGGGCAATGTGATGAAGGAAAGCGCAAGCACAGCGCTGTCTTACCTTAAGGCGCATGCCGCGGAATACAATATCCCCGATGCGAAATTTGACGAGATGAATGTGCATGTGCATGTACCTGAGGGCGCTGTGCCTAAAGACGGCCCAAGCGCAGGCATAACAATGCTCACATCGCTGGCCTCAGCTTTTACAGGCAGAAAGGTAAAGCCATACCTGGCAATGACCGGTGAGATAACACTGCGTGGCCAAGTGCTGCCCGTAGGCGGAATAAAAGAGAAAATACTGGCGGCAAAGCGCGCAGGGATTAGAGACATAATCATGTCTCAGCAAAATGAGAAAGATATAGACGAGATAAACAAAGAGTACATTAAGGGACTTTCATTCACCTATGTGAATGATGTTGCCGATGTACTGGCACACGCGCTGGCCAAGCGATAATACCGATAAGGAAGATATACCCCTCTGGATGAGTATTGTTAATTTCCGTAAATTTGGAAAGTTATCCTTATTGCATGATCAGACTGATAAGATATATCCTTTTTGTTTCTATAGCAGGAGCGGCCTTTTGGCTGGGCAGCTGCAGTAAGACACAGCCAAAGGATTTTGTAGAGATGGACACAGATTCGTCTGTGATCAAGCATCTCAATTTTATGCCGGGGACCTACTGGATATACAATGACCTTATCAGCGGCAGAACAGACAGTTTTTATGTGCGAAGCAATGAATACCAGCCACAGTCTGAAACATACAACATCTATAATTACCACCTGATAACCATTGCGGAAGTGAATGTGGATGGTACCAACCCAGGCGATTCGGCCAATTGGGTGTTCAGCTACCAGGGGACGAGGATAATGGCTGACTATGACTATACAGTGAATGCCTATGGCTGGAAGAACCAGATACAATTTGCCCCGCTGTACATGTATCCGTTTCAACTGGGGGATATGATGGGGCGTAACGACAGCTCGTTTGTGACGCAGGTGGATACCGTATTCTCTGTAAACGGGCTGGTCTTCAGGAATGTGGCCCATGTGTACCACCACAGTGATGTAGATTCATCTGTAGCCGGGGCCAATATCACAAAGCTAGACGACTGGTTTTATGTTAATGACAGTGTGGGCCTGGTGACCATGATCTTATCGCATCCCGATCATCATATTAATCACTTCTGGCAATTAGTGCGGTATAACATAGTGAAACCGCAATATTAATCGTTAAAAAGCCGGCAGATGGAGCTGCCCTTGTGATTCTTTACCCTACAAATCAGTAATTTTGCAACCTCATGAGGTCGTTTGATGTTCCGGTACATTACCGCAGCCCGCTGGTGAGCGCCATAAAACAAAGGCGCAAGGAAGATGACAGACTAAAAAAAGATTTTTCCCCGACGATATTGGAAGCCGGCGACCTGCAAATAATCCTTGCGCGCCATTTTGGTTTTTGCTACGGGGTGGAGAACGCCATAGAGATAGCTTTTAAAGCCGTATCTGAGAACCCCGGCAAGCGCATATTCCTGCTTAGTGAGATGATACATAATCCGGGTGTGAACGCGGACCTGCAATCGCTGGGTGTAAAATTCATTATGGATACGAAGGGTAATATGCTGATGGGCTGGGACGAAATAAGGCCTGACGATGTGGTGATCATACCGGCATTTGGTACTACACTGGAACTGGAAAAGACACTGCGTGACAAAGGCATTGATCCTACCCATTATGAAACGACCTGCCCGTTTGTAGAAAAGGTATGGAACCGGGCTGAAAAGATAGGGGATGACGGATATACCATAGTGGTGCATGGTAAGCCGGGGCATGAAGAGACGCGTGCCACATTCTCACACAGCAAGGCCCACACAGCAACAGTGGTTGTAAAGGATATGGGGCAGGCGGAACTGCTGGGTAAGTATATAACGGGTACGCTCCCGGCAGCGCGTTTTTATGAAGATATGAGCGGGCAGTACTCGCCGGGCTTTGATGTAACCAAAGACCTACAGCGCATAGGCGTAGTGAACCAGACCACTATGCTGGCGAGTGAGACACAGGCGATAGCAGACTACCTGAAACAACTGATACTTACCCACTACAATACCGCACCCGCCAATATAGCAGAAAGATTTGCGGATATGCGTGATACACTGTGTTACGCAACCAACGACAACCAGAGCGCCGTAACCGGAATGCTGGAAGCTGCGGCCGACATAGCCATAGTGATAGGCGGGTACAATAGTTCCAATACATCGCACCTGGTGGAACTATGTGAGCAGAAACTGCCTACCTACTTTATATGTGATGAGCATTGCCTGGTATCGGCGGATGAGATAAGCCACTATGACCTGCATACGCATAGCGAGCATATAACGAAGGGCTACCTGCCTGCTAAGCGCCCCGTGCGGGTAATGGTGACCTCCGGCGCATCGTGCCCGGACGCACTTGTAGAGCGTGTAATGCTAAGGCTGGCAGCGCTTACAGGCAATACGGCTGCGCTAACGGCTGCCGCAGAGCAATGGACTACCGCTAATTCTTGATCACTTTGTAATAGTTGAATACCTGCAGCACCTCGTTGCCGGCTATAGGATCTACAACGACCGTTGAATCTGATCTGACAATCACATCTTTAAAGCCCCTGAGGTCAGTAAACTTGTTGGAAGGGTATTCTATGCTCATCCATTTATTGTTGGCCATGTGGTCGTATCGCTTTATAATAGTTGATACCGGCAGTGGTTTCTTCACTCCATTATCCATGTATGTATGCGCCGAGTCTATGAACTTCTTGTACAAAGAATAATAGTGTACACTATCGTAATCAGTGACAAAAGGGATGAGGCTGTCGCGGTTATCATAGCAGAGGAATTCGAGCGTGGTATCGCTCACCTGCTGCGTGCCGCGGAAGTAAAATTCGGGGACGAGGAAAGACGCTACCGTCATTGCCTCTTTTTGTGACGGGTTGTAGGGTGTAGTACTGTTTTCGGGCATTGAAGCGTTTTCGTATTTTTCCCCCTCTATGATCTTGTAATATTTGCGGATAGTGGTCTGCTTGCCGCCGCCAACGGGATTGACTATAACGGTGGTGTCTTGCCTGACTATAGTGCTTTTATCCTCGGAGAGGTCCATGGTGAAGCGGTTGGCGATATCAGTACTTTTCCATGAGCTGGCAGAGGTGCGCTCGTACCTGTAGACTATTGATGCTATAGGTTTTGGCCTTGGTTTGCCATCCTCATCCAACGTGGTGTGCAGGTAATCGTTGTATGTTTTTATCAGGCTTATGTAGTATACGGCATTAATATCGTTGATGGTATCTGCTATTACGGGATTGTGATGATAGTCGTAACATTCGTACTTGTATACGGTGTCATTATTCTCTACCGGCCAATATGTATAAAACTCAGGCAGCAGGAAATAGCGTGTGGTGGGTTCAGGTTCATTGCCTTTAGGGCCGAACGCGTCCATGGGGTCATCGATAGTATAGTTGAAGACAGGAGCTTTTTCCTGGTCGTCATCCTTATCTTTATCCTTTTCTTTTTCCTCGGTCTTATTCTTTTTTTTCTTCTTATCCTGCGCCTGAAGGGTAGCGATGCAGAGGGTCATCAAAGCTATTAAACCGAATACTACTGTCTTTTTCATAATCGCCTTTTTTAGAGATCAGCGATCAAACGCTGACCAAAAGAATACAGAGCAAATATAAAACATAATTAAGCCCGCACTAAGGAAAGTCTTTTTAGCGCGGGCTTAATTTTCCGGAATTCCTGTTTTTATTTCATTCCCGTTCCCAGGGTCACTTTTGTGCCTGATTTCGGGAGGTCATTAAGGATATTGACTGTTTCAGACACGTAAATATCTTTGCTGAGATTTTTCAGCCAGTCTTTGTTTTTAGCCGCGGTAGCAGTATCCGCATCAATTCTTTGCTGGTCTGCCGGGGTATTGGTAACGTCAAGGACTATGTTCATCTTCAGGAGGTCTTCCAGTTTTTTGGAATTAGCATTGGCCTCTTCCTGTTCTTTCCTGTATTTAGCCTCGTTGAGCGAAACCCTGTTGTCTTCTTTTTTCTTCTTTAGGTATTCTGAGTTTTCCTGTATCTGCTTAAAGGTAGGGTTTGCCTTAACGCGGCTTTCGCTGATGAGGGCGAGTTGCTGCGTATTGCCTACACTGTTGGTGGGTTTGTAATTTGCGGGTGCGATCTCATCCCACTGCAATGCAGATTTATTCTTTCTTTCGCCGAGGTCTTCGTCGTCATACACCTCTGAATTGTCGGGAATGGTGATGTCGGGTTTTACACCCTTCAACTGGGTAGATCCGCCACTTACCCGGTAAAACTTTTCCATAGTAAGTTTCAGAGAACCGAGTGAAGAGCCCTGCGCGCCATCTGTATCATTCATCATTTGTATACGGGTCATAGGGTCTATCATCTGGTCGAGGTCTACCATTTTTTGCACGGTGCCCTTGCCATAGGTCATTGTACCCACTATTATGGCCCTTTTATAATCCTGCAGCGCGGCGGCAAGTATCTCGGAAGCGGAAGCGCTACCCTCATTTACCATTATAGCCAGCGGCCCGCTATACATAGCGGTGTCCCACTGCTGAGAGCGCAGCACGGAAGCATTGGCATGATTGCTTTTTACCTGTACCACGGGTCCCTTGCCCAGGAAGATGCCTGCCATGTCCACTACATCGCCGAGAGAACCGCCGCCATTTCTGCGGAGGTCGAGGATGATAGCGGTAACGCCGGCCTCTTTCAGTTTCTTAACCTCGATAGCCACATCTGTGGCGCATGAGCGGCCGCTGGTGTGGTTGAAGTCGGCATAGAATTCGGGTAAGTATATGTAGCCTACGGGGCCATTTTTACTTTTGATGACGGCAGATTTTGCAAAAGTTTCTTCGATCTGGATGACATCCCTGACAATAGGTATAACCCTTACGGAGCCATCTTCCCTTTTTACGGTGAGCCTTACCTCTGTGCCCTTAGCGCCGCGGATCAGCTTGATAGCGTCATTGAGGTCATAGCCCTGCACATCTACCGGAGGCTTGTCGCCCTGTGCCACTTTTATTATTTCATCGCCGGCTTTAAGGTCGCCCTGTTTCCATGACGGGCTACCGGGTATTACTTCGGATACCGTGATCTTATCGTTAGCGGGGCTTAATTTGGCGCCTATGCCAAAGAAACTACCACTCATGGATACGTCAAAGTCTTTCTTCTCATCGGGCGGGAAATACGCGGTGTGCGGGTCTTCCGTTTCAGTGATGGCATTTACATAAAGCATGAAACGCTCGTCGTCTTTCCACTTGTGATAGCGGGCAAAGTACCGATCGTATAATTTCTTTATGTCTTCGCGGGCGTCTGCTTCCAGTTCCGCGTCGGTTTTGAATTTTGCGTTCACAGAATCTTTATTCTCTTTCTTTTTGTCCTGCTCTGTTTTAAGATCTACATACTTGGCCAGTACCCGGTATTTCATAAACACTCTCCACTTCTCGGCGAGGCCGGCATCATTGGCGGCATACTCTTCCTTATCAGAGTTGAGCTGTATCTCTTCGTCGGTATTAAATGTGAACGGTTTTGCGAGGATCTGTTTGTAGTATTTTTCAGCACTGTTGATGCGCCTGATGTAGACGGCATCTAGCGTGTCGAAGAACTCTATTGAATTGTCTTTTATCTCGTCGTCTATTTTAAATTCGTATGCTTTGAGTTTGTTGATATCGGCCTGGGTAAAGAACAGCTTGTCATAATCGAATTCATGAACCAGCTTGTGGTACACCCTTGATGAAAAAGTATCGTTAAGCACCTTTGGTGAGTAGTGCCCCTGCTGTATCGTTTTCATTACGGTTTCCAATACCAGTTTCCTCTTTTGTTGAGAAGACTGGCCATGGGCAGAATATTTAAATGACAAGAATCCCGCGATCGCAGCAATTATCAAGAGAGGTATCAGGATCTTATTCTTCATGAATTTCAACATAATCTTATTACTTAATTAAAGACAAACAAATGTAGGTTAAATGCTGTTAATAAAATGATAATCAAAAACCATGCTAACGTTAATTAGCGGGTGATTTTGTTTTGTTAAATCGTGTAGACGGAGCGGTCTTTTTGTACGACCTAAACTACCGGGGGATGGTATTTGATAATTGATGAATATTTATATGCTTTATAAATGCATTGTATGAAATCCGGTCTTCGGGAGCTGTTATTTTACAGCCCTATACCGCGTGCTGTTAACGAGGCTCAGAAATTCATAAAACAATAAGGATGCTAGTGCCGGTATATTGTGAAGCGGCTATACGGGCATATGAACATTGTGTATGATGTGCCTGAGCCGCACGGCCATTGCGTGCAACTGTGTTTTGCTATGGGCGTTGCGTTCTATATAGAAGCTGGTATCGGTAAGCTCTTTTACCATTCTGCCAAAATTCTCAAGGGATATATTTGTATCAGCGAGTTTTTGCACGAACTGCGCCTCCTCGGGAGGCAGTGATATTGCAGCGTCCGGCCTGTACCTGGCCCTGATAGCCTGCTCCAGCAACTGTATGACGTAGGCAAGGAAATGCTTTTGCTGCTCCCTGCCGGATTTAGACCATTCGTCGGCAAATTTTGCTATGGCCAGGCCGTTATTGGTGAATACGGCATTAAACAACTGCCGCACCCCGGGGTACAGGTCATTATCAGGCTGCCTGACTATGCGGAGGGCCTCGGTATAGCTGCCCATGGCCATGTGTGCTACCTGTGCTGCCTTTTTAGGGTCTGCGAGTGAGCGGGTGGAAAGGGCCAGGGCAATATCCGCGGGACTGACAGGCCCCAGTTTAACCTCCTGGGTGCGGGAGCGGATGGTCTGCAGGATATCCTCGGTATTCTCCGCAACGAAAATAAGTATTGTATTCGCCGGAGGTTCCTCTATCAGTTTCAGGAGTATATTTCCTTCCTTGCCCAGGTACTCGGGCCGCCACATGAGCAAAATTTTCTTCTTGCCATCTTCCCATGATTTCAGGAAGAGCTTATCTATGATGTCCCTGCATTCTTCGGCGGTAATATTACCCTGTTTGTTCTCTGCATTGATGTGCTGCAGCCATTCAAACGTAGTGCCGTAAGGTGACTGTTTTACAAACTCTTTGAATTCCTGTATATAGTGCTGGCTCATGGCCTTGGTGCCGGGCTTGGGCGGAATGGAGGGAAAGCTGATATGGAGGTCGGCATGCCTGAGCATGGCCACATTGCTGCAATTGACGCAAGTACCGCAGGAGTCTGTCTCACCTTTGTTCTCACAAAATATGTACTGAGCCAGCGCGAGGCCCATGGACAAGCCGCCGGTGCCCTCCGCGCCACTGATAAGTATGGCATGAGGCAGCACATTGTTGTGCCACATTTTCAATAAACCATCTTTGGCCGGTTGCTGGCCCACTACATTGCTGAATAACATCTACCAGTATGAAAAGCCAAAAGTAAAAAGAACATCTCAGAAATACCCTAAGTACTGCCGGGAATAAGTTGTGTATTCTATACAAACTTCATCACCCTCCTTCATGCGGCCGAAATCGGCCTTAGAAACCTCGATGCTGAGCTTTGTGAGCGAATCTATATAAAAGTAATAGGCATCTTTTGACGGGAAGTAGACCTTTTGTGTTACATGGTTTATCTCTATGGTCTTTGTTTTGTGGGCTATATCTTTCTGCACTTTTCTGAGATCGAAACGGTAGGTGAGGTAGGTAGATAAAGATGACATAAACAACAAAATGCCGGCTGATACAAAAAACTTAAGATATGAGAAGGCATTAGGTGCATTTTCTGAAACCCGGTACCATGCCGCCGCATAAGGGATAATGAAGCTAAGCACCATAAGGCCCTGGAAGACGGTATAGTAGACTTTCCGGTCTTTGGCTTCCTTGCGAACAAGAAATTCCAGTTCTTCAGCCTCAAGAGGTTCGGTGTAGCGCGAAAGTTTCCCGGGCGCAGGTTGGGCTCTATATTGCTCCAGTTCGAGTGACACTTCAGATATTTATTCTTATAACGCTTAAAGCGCGTCAAATGGTGTATTGCTGCTTATTCAAATTTCGGAAAAATAAAGCTATTTGCTAAGGAATATTTATTTTACACCACGCTTTAATCTAAGCCTGTAGTAAAAAATGAATATTGCCTACCTGATCTTAGCGCATAACCAGCCGGTGCAACTGAAACGACTGGTAGCGCGGCTGAATCAGCCTAATGCATGGTTTTTTGTTCATATTGACAAAAAGAGTACTGATAAGGAATCTATTGTCAGTGAGCTATCGGCTTATGCGAATGTGGTGACGATATCTAACCACGATGTAAACTGGATGGGGTTCAGCATGGTGAGGAGTACCATAGACCTGATGCTACTGGCAGCGGGGCAGGGGGTAGACTTTAAGTATTTTGTGCTGATGAGCGGGCAGGACTACCCGATAAAAAGCAATGCTTACATTAATGATTTCTTTGGCAGGCATAATGAGGATTTCATTTCGTTTGCCAGTATCAATGACTCGGCAGACAATTATAAGAACAAGGTGAGGTATTACCATTATTACGATTTCGCATACAGCAACCCAAGGAATAAGAAGAAAGTGCCGCTGCTGGTATATTTGTACTATGGTATTCATAAGCGGCTGATGGGGGCTATGCCTAAGCGTAAGTTTTATAAAAGTCTCATTCCTTATTTCGGCTCGCAGTGGTTTGCGCTGACAGCGGATACTGTTCACTACATATTGGGCTTTGTGAGAGAAAACAGGGATTATCTAAGGTTTATGAAGTATACGGAAGGGCCCGACGAGACATTTTTTCATACGATCATACTCAACTCGGGCCGGAAGACAAATGTGTATGGATATGACAAGTATGAAGCGTGGGTGAAGGCGGGGAAGCCCGGTGGGCAACCGGCGCAGGAGTATTCAAGCCTGCGGTATATGGACTGGAGCGACAGGGGGAAGGATGTGCCCAAGCCGGCAATACTGGATGAAAGCTATTATGAAATACTTGCGGCGAGCACAGACCTGTTTGCCAGAAAGGTGGATGAGAAAATATCTGATGGATTGATGAACCGTATTGATAATAATTTACTGAATGGAAAGTAAGCACAACAGGAACCTGGATATACTGCGCGGCATTGCCGCGCTGGTAGTGGTAGGTTTTCACCTGATCAGCTGCTATCCAAGGGCATTTGACAAGAACTATGAACTGGGGCCTGTGGTCAATTACAACTTCCCGGGGCATATGAGTGTGCTGGTCTTCTTCATACTATCCGGTTATGTGATCAGTATCAATACCAAGCGGCTAACGGACAGAAAATCGATAAAGGGGTATATACGAAAGCGGCTTACCCGCATTGTACCTATTTATCTACTGGCCATGGGTTTTACCATAGCAATAACGTGGGGCAGCTATGACTGGCACGTGATCCTGTCGAACCTGACATTTACAAGTGTGCCCTTTGACAATGTAATAATAGAAGACGGCCCGCTATGGTCGCTGAACTATGAGCTGATCTATTATTTTGTTTTTATCTTTTTCTCGTTTTACAATATCAGTATGGTGAAGACAGTGAAGGTGCTGGCTGTGACCGTGGCGTTGTTCTTTATTTTCTTTCATAATGTAGCTGTATACCCCCTGGTGCTGAGCTACCTGATAGGTTTCCTGTTTTGGGCCACGGGCGCTATGATCGCTGAGATCAAAACATTCCCGAGGTGGGAGATATCTTCGTCGCGCATTATAGCTGTATTCATCCTTATGTTCTGCCTGCAGCCGTTCAATCCTTACGGGCCTGTGCTGAAGGTGCTTCACCTGCCGATGGCTGACTATTCGGCATATTCGTGGTACCAGAAGTCTATTTCGTGGACAGACCTATATTATTATCCGCTGACCATAATACTCATACTGTCGCTTACACATGCATATACCAAGTATCATCGTTACGTGATCTGGTTTATCTATACCTCGGCTATCTTCAGGATGGCCATGATCTTTAAGGTATACAACCTTGATTTTATTATCAAAGAGCATTATGTGGTGCCGGGCGTTATTTTGTTAGGCAGTCTTGCGCTATGGGTATCTGATTTTAATGTCAATGCCCGGCTTAAGAATGTATTTAATTCGGCCTCCCGCCTGGGCGGTATATCCTACGGTGTGTATATGGTACATATGCCCATCATGTACTTTTTTGGCAGAACGGCGGCCTCCTCATGGACAATGTTCTTACTGAAGCTCCTTTGCTATGCGGTTACGCTCCTGTTTGTGTCGTGGCTGCTGGAGGAAAAATTCCAGATGTGGGTGAAGCGCATGCTGAGAAAGGTGCTTGATCGTAATACGGCGCCTGCTGTGATCAAAGAGTGATCCCATATACCTTGCCAAATTTTTCGGTGGCATACCTGATGAATTCTCCGGTATCTAATTTTTTCCCGGTTATCTGCTCACATAGTTCCTCTGAGGTATACCTGCGGCCATGCCTGTGTACTTTTTCCCTCAGCCACAGCAGTAACGGAGCAAGATGGCCTGAGCGAATATTTTCTTCAAGGCCGGGTATATCTATGATGGCCCGGCGGAAGAACTGCGCGGCATAGAAACTACCCAGGGTATATGTAGGGAAATAGCCAAACATACCATGGCTCCAATGTACATCCTGCAGTACGCCGGTCTTATCGCTGTCCGGGGTGACGCCGAGGTATTTGTTGTATAATTCGTTCCATTTTGCTGGCAGGTCTTCCGGAGCCAATGAACCCTCTATCAACGCTTTTTCAATTTCATAACGTATCAGTACATGAAAATGATAGGTAAGTTCGTCGGCCTCAGTACGAATGAGGGAAGGGACGACTTTGTTACATGCCTTGAAGAAATCTGTGGCGGTAACCTTTTGAAGCGGGGCAGGGAAGTACTGCTGAAGTTTGGGGAAGAAAAATGTCCAGAAGTCCAGGCTGCGGCCCACGCAGTTTTCCCATATACGTGACTGAGATTCGTGGATGCCTAATGATGTGGCGGCGCCCAGTGGCAGCCCATACTGTGCGTAGGGGAGGCCTTGCTCATAGAGACCGTGACCGCCCTCGTGTATGCAACTCCACAGCAGGGACGCATAATTGTCTTCGGATACCCGCGTGGTTAGGCGAACATCGGACGGGGAAAAAGACGTAGTAAAAGGATGTTCGGAATAGTCTTGCCTGCCGGCTTCAAAATCGAAGCCCATGCTTTTGAGTACATCAATACTGAAATCCCATTGTTGCTCCCTGGGGTAATGACTGTGGAAGATATCATTGCTTACCTGTGGCGCAGCTTTTATCTTAGCTAGCAGTAGAGGTAACTGATCTTTGATGCCATTGAAAACCCCATCGAGCATGGCTACGGTGGCACCCTTCTCATAGTCATCGAGCAGGGCATCATAGGGGTGCTGCTCATATCCGTAGAGTGTGGCCTGTTTTCTTTTAAGGGCTATCATTTTTGCCAGCAGGGGAGCGAACAGGCTGAAGTCATTCTGCTTCCTGGCGTTTGCCCATGCGTTAAAAGATTCGCTGGTAAGCCTGGATAGCTCATCAACAAACTCATTCGGCAGTTTTTTATTCTTTTCATAGTCTTCAAGGCTCAGGCGTACATTCCACTTTTGTGTATCGTCGAGGTCTTCGGTTTTTGCCAGTTCCTGCAGCAGACTACCAAAGCTATCGCCGGTAAGTAACTCATGCGCCTGCGTGGCCAGGGTTGCTAACTGCCTGCCCCTGTGCCCGGCCCCTTTTGGAGGCATATATACTTCCTGATCCCAGCCCAGTACGGCAGCAGCATAATTGAGGTCGGCGGCTTTCTGTACCAGGGTTGTGTATTCAATATAAAGCGGATGTGCGTCTTGCATTTACGTAATTTATTGATTTAGTAAAAATGTTTTTTGAAGACCGGGTATAGAACATTATTCCTCCGTGCTTTCGATACGTTCGATCTTGGTGATACCTTCAAGCGCACCTAACTTATTGCAAAATTTATTGAGTTCCTCACGATCGTGTACATAGATCATTATAGTGCCATCAAAGATGCCGTCTTTTGAGTCTATACTTATAGACCGCATGTTCAGCTTCAGCTCACCGGAGATCACATTGGTTATTTTCTGGATAACCCCCACATCATCCATGCCGTTGATACGCACACCGGTAAGGAATGATATTTCCTTGTTTTTAGCCCATTTTGTTTTTACAACCCTGTGGCCGTAGTTAGCCAGTAGCTGAGCCGCATTGGGGCAGTCGGTACGGTGTATTTTTAGACCCTCACCTGAAGTCACGAAACCGAAAACGTTGTCTCCCGGTATTGGCTGGCAGCACTGTGCCAGTTTGTATAATATCTTATCAGAGCGCTCGCCGAAAATGATGAGCTCTGCTGCCTTACCGGCTTTGGCCCTGGCGTCTTCATCGGTGAGTACATGGCGTGTGTCCTGTTTTATCTCTTTGTGCGCATGCTGCAGCTTATCGCCATGCACCACGAAGTTCTTCAGCTCTTTAAGGTCTACGTTGCCCACAGCTATTGCGTAGAACAGGTCGAGCGGTGACGGCTTCTTGTAAAACTGCATCAGCTCGGCGAAGTTGTGCTGGGACATAGACACCTTGAGGTGGTCGAATTTTCGCCTCAGCGCCTCTTTGCCATCTTCCGCAATTCTACGTTTGTCCTCTTTCAGGTAGCTCTTTACACTGGATTTTGCTTTAGCGGTAACAAGAAACCCAAGCCAGTCCTCAGACGGGTTTTGCTTGGATGATGTGATCACCTCTACCTGGTCGCCGCTGACGAGCTGATGGCTTAGCGGTACCAGCCGGTAATTGACCTTGGCACCAATACAGTGCATACCGAGCTCTGTATGTATATCGAAAGCGAAGTCAAGCGCAGTGGCGCCTTTTGGCAGCACGCGCATATCGCCTTTGGGAGTGTATATATATATTTCCTCGGTAAACAGATCGAGCTTAAAATCCTGGATAAAATCTATTGTGTCTGTATCCGGATCGGTGAGTATATCCCGCAGGTGCTTGAGGAAGCTGTCGAGTTTGTTTTCCTGCGCTGTTGGTGTCCCTTCTTTATACTTCCAGTGGGCGGCGAGGCCTTTTTCGGCTATCTCATTCATGCGCGCAGTACGTATCTGCACCTCTACCCACCGGCCCGCGGGGCCCATCACTGTTGTATGCAGTGCTTCATAGCCATTGCCTTTTGGCACGCTTATCCAGTCGCGTAGCCGCTCAGGGCTGGGCCGGTAAAAGTTGGTAACGATAGAATATACTTTCCAGCAGTCTTCTTTTTCGCGCTCAGGCGTAGAATTAAGAATAATGCGAATCGCAAACAAGTCGTAAACCTCGTCAAAGGATACGTGCTTTTTGCGCATTTTGTTCCAGATAGAATTAATGGCCTTAGGCCTGCCGTAGATCTCGAATTCAAAACCATTATTCGCGAGTTCTTCTTTTATGGGCTTGATAAATTCATTGATATACCTGGTTCGTTCGCGTTTGGTTTCTTTAAGGCCCTGGGATATCTCCATGTATATCTCCGGCTGCGTGTACTTCAGCGCCAGATCTTCCATCTCGCTTTTTATCTCATAGAGGCCCAGCCTGTGTGCAAGGGGCGAGTATATGTATGTTGTTTCTGAAGAGATCTTCAACTGCTTGTCGCGGCTCATACTATCCAGCGTGCGCATATTGTGCAGCCTGTCGGCCAGCTTTATCAATATCACCCTCGGGTCATCGGCCAATGTAAGCAGTATTTTCCTGAAGTTCTCTGCCTGTATAGTGGTATCTGCTTTAAGGTCTACGACATTTGAGATCTTGGTGAGGCCATCTATGATCTTGGCTATCTTGGTATTGAACTCACGCGACACATCCTCAAGTGTCAGTTCTGTATCCTCAACCGTATCATGAAGTAAGGCGCATATGGCCGAGGTAACGCCAAGGCCAATTTCTTCTACCGCAATGCGGGCTACTGCCAGCGGGTGCAGTATGTATGGCTCCCCAGATTTACGACGCATACTTTTATGCGCCTCTACCGACATCTCAAACGCGCGCCTGAGCATCGATTTGTCGCCTTTTTTGATACGCTCTTTAAGCGAACGCAGGAGAGCCCTGTATTCCCTGAGGATGATCTTCTTTTCTTCCTCCTCACTTTTGTTGTATGGCAGCGAGGCAAGTGCTGTGGTATTTGGTGACATATTTCTTACTACTAAATTACGATGAAAATGGCTTTCAGTCTATTTTAAATGGCAATTTAGATATAAGGATAACATTTCTTTGATAAATGAATGTCACCGCACCGGGCCTGATGCTACCCGATAAATATCAGTTATAGCTCAATTGGTAAGTATAAAATGGGTTGTTTTACATTTATTGCATCGTTCACCAAACAAGCAAAACATATAAGAATGGAACAGAGCAATCCGTTGCCGATAAAATTAGTACTGGACAACTGGTACGCGAATGTAAAAAGGGTAGACAACCTTTTTGCTGAAATTACCGACGAACAACTAAAGAGTGAAGTATCGCCGGGCAGAAATACAGGAATTTATTTACTTGGTCACCTGGCGGTGGTACACGACCGTATGCTTTCATTGCTTGGTTTTGAGGATATGCGCCATCCCGAACTGACCGATGCCTTTGTGACCAGCCCTGACAAATCAGGCAAAGAAATGCCGGATATAGCCATGCTGCGCAAGTACTGGAAAGACACTAACGATGCCCTTGCCGGCCATTTTAACGCGCTGAAGCCTGAGGAGTGGCTTCAACGGCATACGTCGGTGTCTGAAGAGGATTTTGCGAAAGAACCGCACCGGAACCGTTTAAATGTACTCATAAGCCGCAACAGCCATCTTGCAGAGCATTACGGGCAAATACTCTTCCTAAAACCAAGGGATTAGTAAGTTTTTTGATAGTTTGAGCGGGGACATGCGGCGCGCATGTCCCCGTTTTTTTATCAGGCTACCCGTATCAGGCCGAAATGCCGGGTTTATTCTTTTTCTTCAATATTAGGGAGCATATCAGCGAGACTATGAGCCCTACCGGGAATATTTCGGCGAAAGTGATGAGCGTGAAAAAGAAGGGGTTTTTATAGCTCTCTTTCATAGAGGCCATTTGCGCCACCTGCTTATCAATAGCCGCCTGGGATGCCCCGGATGCTTTTGCTTTGTTGATGACGCATACGCTGTATTTTTCCATGAAATCGGGATATAGATAGTGGTACTCTACCGCCCATGTGGCCACATATATGGCAGAGGCTATAACGGCAATAAGCAGGCCTATAGTAAACCCTTTGCCAAAGGATATGATGCCGCCATTATGCTTATCGCGATATATTTTGATGGCGACAAAGATGAGGGAGAATGACAGCAGCATGGCGGCGTAGCCCAGCACCATGCTGTGGTCGGCATCGGGGTTGGAAGAATAGACCGCCACGGATATGCCCATGAGCGTGCTGACGATGGCGCCAGAGAGAAGGCCGTTGACTAAGATTATCTTTTTCATATGTGTTGCTTTTTTTGTTTTTATACCGCAAAAATGGGGTGAGCAGACCATAATCCGTTCATCCTTTTGGGTGATTTTGCGGTTAAGGTATTAATTTTCATCAATTTGGGTGAGCCTTTTCAGGATATAAGCCCCAGTTTCCTGCCTTTGTCTACAGCCTGGGTGCGGCGCTTTACATCCATTTTCAGGAAAAGGTTGGATGAATGGGTCTTTATTGTATTATGAGAAACATATAAGCGATCAGCAATTTCCTGGTTAGTGAGGCCTGAGGCCATCAGTTGTAAAACCTCCAACTCCCGGGTGCTGATACCGTGCTTATCGAGTGCTTTTTCATCAAGAATAAAATTTGCATTTGAAATGTATGCCGGCGGGGTTACAACCACTTCTTTTTCTATAACCACAGTCTTTACCCTGGGGGTGGTGAGCTTACGGGCGAGCCAGATGCCCAGGCCGGTGAACAGGATGGCGATAACGCCTATGTAAATATCCAATGCGTGATCGAAGACGAGGTAGCGGAATTCGAGCCACCTCATCAGAAACAGCAACATGGCGAGGGATGCCCCATAGATAAGGACATGTTTATGAAATGCGGTGAATCTTATTGGTTTGCTCATGTGGTCTAAGCAAAAATAGTGTTTTTGGGCATATGCGAGGTCTATCAATGAACGAGCATACTTTCTTTTGCTCGTAAAAAGAAAAGGCGATTTTTGACAATCAGCTTCTGACTATGAATGCCTGTTGGGGAGGAGCTTTATTGGCAGTTCCGGATATATATACGAAATAACACAGGATAAGTGCAGCTATAGTTTTACCGAAATGCCTAAACTATAATAACTGCCTTTCCTGTATTTTAAGACTTCGTTGTCGCCTTTTTTTGTTTCAAATTTGCCATCATTATTAGTGTCTTCAACGAGCTGTACAGGTTGATTTAAAATGTCCTTTATCCCTGCATTAATAAATATTTTTCGGGATACAGCAACTCCAAATGAGAGGTCGAGTTCATTCCTGGGCATTTCGCCAATACTGGAACCCATTGGTGTGTGAGGCCCGTCATTACCACCGGCAAGAAATATCCGTGGGCCGATGATATTATAAATAATTGACGCGTTCATTTTTTTAGTATTATAGAACAAGCCGAAATTGATAAGGTATGGGGCTTGTCCCTGTAAAGCCCGCTTAATACCAAAGCTGTCATTTGTGGTCATTGCTACGCTTTTGACAAGAGTCAGGTTAGCAACAATACTCAAATGAGAGAAATCAAAGCGCCTCCCGGGGGGCGCAATAAAGCCGATATTTTTCCTGGTCTCAAATTCTATGCCTGTGCAAGTTGCCTGATGAAGATTCAGGAATGTAATCTCTTTACTTATTCCAAACCTATGCTGCCTGCTCTCAACAATTTGCTCTATCGGATTGACAAAGTATTTGTAAAAAATACCCACATGGAAAAAATCATTTTTCTTAAAATACTTATCGTAAGAAATGTCATAATTGTCAATATTGGCGGTTTGTAAAATATACCCGTGTTGATGATCGACTGACGGGAACAAACTGCCATGAGTTATTGCCTGGAGCGCAAAATCATAATACAAGAATGGCGCCCACTCTCTGAATTCCGGCCTATTGATCGTTTTTCCATAGGAAAAACGCAATGCCTGGTTCTTAGAAATATCGTATCGTGCATTAATTGATGGTAGCGCAAAAGTAGTCTTGAGGTCTATGTTTACAGAATCCACTCCAACTACTGTTCTTAAGGATTGTATGTTATATTCATACCTGATACCCGTTTCAATGTTGAGTTTTTTAGTAATGGGTAATTGAATACAGAGAAAAGGCGCATAAAGTACATTGGTGCCAAAATAAGAATCTTCGGGATTGGTATCTTCGTATATCTTAAATCCAACTGGTACCGGCTTCCCATTCACTGTATCGGCATATTCAATGTATTTATTCGAGAATATACTATCAACCGGTAAGGCTGAGAAAGGCCTCCTGTGGGCTGAGACAGGAAGGGTGTAACCAAAAAGCCTTGAAGAAAAGTTTCGTTCTTTATATTCAATATCTGTGCCCAATTTTATGCTGAACGGAAAGCCGGCTATTTTTGCAGGTGTTTTGAAGTACTGGTTAAAACAGTAAATATTCTCTTTCAAAACGGAATAAAACCGTGTAGCACCATCAGATGCATCTATCTGGCCACTACCTGCCGGTATATTTGACCGGAAAAAGGGGTCATTGGAATATTCGTAGGCAATTCTTCTTAAATCCGGATCGGATCTCATATTATAAGACCATCCCACGGTGGCATTATATTCAGCGTTATTTTTAAAGCTATGGGAGTATGCCAGTTGAGAAGAGTAAAGCGTTTTACTTTCGTAACCAAAGGAATAGTTTTGAGTTTTTAATCCTAAATCTATTCCGCCACTTGTAAGGGTTTGTGTCCTTCCCGCCTGGTTGAATAAGTTCCGGAATTCTATTTTGTCGTTGTCGCCTATAAACATCTTCAAATTAAGGATGGCACCAATTTTTCTGTAATTAGTATATTCAGAATCATTGTTTTCTGAAGTGAATGCACCTGATTCAAAATCCTGCCTGTGAACAAAGTAACGTGTGTATGAATTATCATAATTAACACCAGCAACAATACCCAATTGGAAATTTCTGACCAATAGACCTTTGGTATAAGCAATGTTACATCTAAAATCCGGGGATGATTGCTGATCGTGCAGTACCCACGTGTTTTTAAAGAGTTCGGTAGTAGCTGTAGAGGATTTGGATAAGTAGTGCGGAATACCATCTGGTATTTTCCTGAATCCGTTATCGTAGCCTAAAAAATCAGTATTGCTGCCTTGCGTGAACCGCATTGTCTGGAAAGAACTGCCGTCCCTGAAAAAGCCGTTCAGTGAAATAGTAAGGCTACTGCCTATAGGTGCAGTTTTTGTAATGATCTTGATGGCGCCACCTGAAAAATCGCCAGGCAGGTCGGCGGATGGTGTTTTGTAAATAAGTACCTGGTCTATAAATGTGCTTGGGATGGCATCAAATGAGAAGGCCCTTTTGTCGGCTTCAGAACTTGGAAGGTCTGTGTTGTTTAGCCACGTGGTATTGTATCGTTCGTTGAGGCCCCTGACAACGATAAACCTTTCGTCGTTAAGCGTAACGCCCTGTATTCGTTTAATGATTTCGGAGGCATCTTTGTCCTGGCCCTTATTTATCTGTTCTGCCGATATACCTGTAACTATTACATTCTGTTTTTTCATTTCCTCCATCAAAACAGCATCCGATCCGACAATTTTAGATGTAATCACTTTCGCCTCGGTCAAATTGAACGGTTTTGTGGTATCTATTGTTTCCTGGCAAAATGTGTAAAGCGGGCATAGAAAAAGTAGTGTAATTACGATGCAAAAATGTCGCATAAGCCCAGAAATTTGCCACAAAAGTAAATTTTCTAAAGGCAGTCAATATTATGATATTATTAAATTACCTCAGTGGCTTAATTATGTTTCTCATTTCCAATAGTCAGTAATTATTTTTTGAGTTTGCAGGTGATTTTCTGTTGTATACCTGTCATAGAGGGTATGTGAAAGAATTCTTAAAATATAAAACAGGCCGCTATTAGATGCTTGGTATCTAATTAAAGCCGTAATTTTATATCCAGACTTTGCAGTCAATGCGTAGGATTATTCTCATAATTGTCTTGTCGATATATGGCTTAGGGAATGTCGTATTTCCTTATATCGATTTCGCCTGCCTGCCGGATATTTACCGCAGCTGCAAGGTTGAAGACCCCGATATGGACGGCATTGACTTTGTAACAGAGCATTTGCTTAGTATCCCGGATTTTTTTGATTATTCAGAGAATGATAAGGACGATAATGACAAGAATGAGAAACCCCATCAGCCCCTTCACAACATAATTACTATTCACAACGTAGTTATTTCAGAAAAGCCGGGGGAGATTGAATGTGCACTGAAGTGTTTTGATGAATGTGCTACCATACACGGAACTTTCAGTGACCAGAATTTACCCGCAGGATTTTTTTCAAAAGTGTTGCGCCCGCCCATTGTTTAGTTGATAGTAAATTAAAGCCAAATACTCCATATTATACGGAGTGGAAATCTATTTTTAAAAAACTAAACAAAAACAATGAAATCAATAATCATAATGTTGGTTGCCGGCCTATTGTGTGGCTATAGCACCCTTGCGCAGAAAAAAAACGAAGCGCCTGCCAATGCAAAGGCAAACTTTTCAAAAAGCTACCCGACTGCTACAAAAGTAAAGTGGGAAAAAGAGCATGGTAAATATGAGGTTTCCTTTATGCAGAACGGTAAGGAAATGTCAGTTCTTTATAACGCTAGTGGTGCAGTAGAGGAAACAGAAACAAAAATTGCTGTTTCTGACTTGCCAGCTAAGTCAAAGACGTATGCTATGTCAAAAGGGCGCATTAAAGAAGCTGCCAAAATAGTGACATCAGACGGCAGAGTAAAGTATGAGGCTGAAGTAAATGGTAAAGACCTCATATTCGACGAGAAAGGCAACTTCTATGAAGAAAGTGCAGAAGTAGACGAAGGCAAGAACTAACAGTTTTCGTCAATCATACACTGGTTCAGGGCAGCATTGACGGCTGCCCTGAATCTATTTAGATACTTTGAATGCTTTTTTTAGGGGTGTTTTATTAACAGTTCCGGATACATATTAGGAATAACAAAACAGTCGCCTTGATTTGGCTGTCTCCTAATACTCAGCAATGGTTCGACAGGCTCACCATGACAATGTGAATACAAAAAGCAAAGCGGGCTTGAGCCCGCTTTGCTTTTTGTATGTTAAAGTAATTCTCTTACAAATTTCCTATCCTGGCTTGTTCCCGTTCTATTGATTCGAAGAGGGCTTTGAAGTTGCCGGCGCCGAAGCGTATGGTTGCCCAATAAGTTTTGTCTTGTTTTCAGACAATTTCTTTTGGACGTAAGCCTTTAATTCTTCAAAAGACATGTTTTGAGTTTCAAAACTTATGCTATCCCTTATATCACGCATCATTTTAACTGCGTCGAATGTTTTTTGTTTTTTAGTCGTTTCCATAATTTACCAAATCTTTCGGGCTTCTTATTTCGATCATTGGATATCCTAATCTTAAATTTACGGAATTATAGCCTTTTATTCTGCTGAGGTTTACAATATGTTTGAAATTCCAGCTAGCTAAGACATCCACTCTACTTATTGTTGCTATAGCAATGTGGCGACAGTCTTCCAGACTTGTTTTTCCTACAACTCCTTCATTAATATAAGCATCAGCAAGGCTTACAGCTTCTGCCGTAAGTTCAATTCGTTCAAATCTATCTGAAGGATAATTTAGCAAATGTTCTCTGACATGTTGTGGGGCCTCTATTAACTCAAGGTCAAGTAAGTCAGAAATAACAAAGATTATTTCTTGATTTTCGAGCCGTTGAAATAACATCACCGTCGCTTCTTTGAATTCTTCATCAAAGTAACCGCCGACTATGGAAGTGTCTATATAAATGCGTTGCTGCACCTTTTAAAATTTTACAAATTCCCCCTCTTAGCCTGTTCCCTTTCTATTGATTCGAAGAGGGCCTTAAAGTTGCCAGCTCCGAAGCTTTGGGCGCCTTTACGCTCTATGATCTCAAAGAACAGAGTGGGCCTATCCTCTACCGGCTTTGTAAATATCTGCAACAAATAGCCTTCCTCATCGCAGTCTACCAATATACCTAACTCCTGGAGGGGGGCTATATCTTCATCTATTTTACCTACGCGGTTGGGCATGTCTTCGTAATAAGCATTGGGTGGCGCATCAAGGAATTCGACACCGCGGGCTTTCAACTCGCGAACGGTCTTTACGATGTCTTTAGTGGCAACCGCTATATGCTGCACACCCTCGCCTTCATAAAAATCGAGGTATTCTTCTATCTGGGATTTTTTCTTGCCTTCGGCCGGTTCATTTATAGGGAATTTTACGTAGCCATTGCCATTGCTCATCACCTTACTCATCAGGGCCGAATATTCTGTGTTGATCTGCTTGTCGTCGAACGTAAGTATGTTCACAAAGCCCATTATATCTTCATACCACTTAATGGTAGGGTTCATGCGGCCCCAGCCCACATTGCCTACACAATGGTCTACATACAGCAGACCTGTATCTGTGGGGTTATACGCGCTCTTCCATTCTTTGTAGCCCGGCAGGAACAGACCATTATAATTTTTACGTTCTACGAACAGGTGTATGGTCTCGCCATAGGTATAGATGCCGCTCATGCGCACCTCACCATTTTCGTCTTTGACAGTTTGGGGCTCCATGTACACCCTGGCACCCCGGCTGGTTGTTTCTTCAAACGACTTATAGGCGTCATCTACCCACAATGCCAGGATCTTCACGCCGTCGCCGTGCTTGCGGATATGCTCGGAGATGGGGCTTGACGAATTGAGCGGGGTAGTGAGCACGAGGCGTATCTTGCCCTGCTGCAACACATAGGACGCACTTTCACGTACACCGGTCTCGGGGCCGGCATATGCGAGTGATTGGAAGCCGAAAGCGGTCTTATAATAGTGGGCTGCCTGTTTGGCGTTGCCAACATAAAGCTCTATATGATCGGTGCCATTGATGGGCAAAAAGTCTTTTGCCTGTGTCATTTTCTGGCTGACGGTAAGTGTATCCATATAAGTTAAAAGTTAGAAGTTAAAACTTAAAAGTATGTTGTTTTATAAGTTAAAAGTTAGAAGTTAAAACCTGAAAGTGCGTTTTTGTAATTTAAAAGTTAGAAGTTAAAACATGAAAGTTGTGATATTGGAATAATAAATTGTATGCGCTCACTTTTAGGTTTTCACTTATCCCTTTTAACTTAATTTACTCTATCCAGCTGTATACATATTTATCATCTTCTATGCCTATACCATCTGTAGTGAGTATGAGCGGGTGGAAGGTGTCTACCATTACCGCCAGCTCTTTTGTTTCTTTTGCGCCTATGCTTTTTTCCACGGTGCCGGGGTGCGGGCCATGGGGTATGCCTGCCGGGTGCAGTGTTATCATACCGCGCTCCACATGCTTACGGCTCATAAAATCGCCATCTACGTAGTACAGTACCTCATCGCTGTCTATATTGCTATGGTTGTATGGGGCAGGTATGGCCAGCGGATGGTAATCGAACAGGCGCGGAACAAATGAGCATATCACAAAGTTATGCGCATCGAATGTCTGGTGTACAGGCGGTGGCTGGTGCACACGACCGGTAATGGGTTCGAAGTCATGGATACTTAGCGCATAAGGGTATTCGCAGCCATCCCAGCCTATTACATCGAACGGATGATGCCCGTACCATACAGGGTAAAGCAGACCTTTCTTCTTTACCTGTATGAGGAATTCGCCTTGCTCATCAAATGTCTGTATATTTTCGGGTTTGCGCAGGTCCCGCTCGCAATAAGGAGCATGCTCCAGCAACTGGCCGTACTTGCTCAGGTATCGCTTGGGGAAAGTGATGGGGCTAAATGACTCTATAATAAATAACCTGTTTTGCTCATTGTCAAATTCTATCTGGTATATGGTACCACGAGGCACAACGACATAGTCGCCATAACCGAACTTTATCTGCCCGTACTGGGTTTTAAGTGTGCCGGTACCCTCGTGTATGAACAGTACCTCGTCTGTATCCGCGTTTTTATAAAAGACATTTTCGGGAAGCCCTTTTTTTGGGCCGGCAAGCGTAAGCTGCACATCATTATTAAAAAGCACGGTTTTACGGCTTTTCAGATAGTCGGCCTCCGGGGCTATATTGAACCCCCTGAAACTACGATGCTTGAGTATGTTGGACGTGGCCGCAACCGGGGCTACATTCACCGGCTCCTCAGCCTTCAGTATTTTGGTAGGAGGGTGAATGTGGTAAAGTAGTGATGAATTGGAAGAAAACCCCTCTGTACTGAACAATTGCTCGGAATACAGGGTGCCATCCGGCTGACGGAATTGCGTATGCCTTTTTGGCGGTATTTTTCCCAACGAATGATAATGCGGCATCAGGCTATGATTTTATGCAAAATTACAAAGAAATAGGTAATGGGGATGGATTTGAGCAGGATATTGGGAACGTCTTATGAGTCTTTTCGTTATTCGAGCATCCGGCCCACCATTTCTTTGAGTAATTCTTTGTCGGTGGTGGTGTTTTTTACGCCCACGGCCATGGTGCTGTACTTGCCAAGGAGCAGTAAGCAGCGCTCTATACGCTGGAGGGGCCAATGCCTGGCGGCAGCCATAATGTCTTTGACACGGTAAGGCGAAACGCCGATAGCCGCCGCAGCGTCTTTATCAGATTTGCCGTGCACAAAATTTGCCAGGTACAGCCTATTGAAATGGTTATAAAAGGTGCCAATAAGCAGTGGCATGGGCGCGGCTTTGGTATTGGCAATAAAGTAGGCGAGCATGCGATATAGCTTTTCGCGGTCGCCGCCGGTAAGGGCCTCGGGAAATTCAAAAACGTTGTATTCCTTACTTATGCCTATGTATTTCTGGATGATGGTTGTGGTTAGCTCTTTTTCATCGGGGATGTTGATACGGACCTTTTCTATCTCGTTTACGATCTTCTGGAGGTCGCTGCCAAGGTAGGTAGCCAGTATCTGCGACTCCCGCTCGCCAATATGCAGCCCAATGTCTTTTCCGAAGTTTTGTATCCACTGGGGCACCTGGTCGTCCCGCACCTTGTCTGAAGTGAAGTGGAAGCCTTTTTCTTTGGCCAGCTTTACTATTTTTCCGCGCCCGTCTGTTTTTTTGCCCCGGTGCTCGATGAGGAATACCGTGGTAGGGGAGGGGTTTTCAAGATAGCCTGCCAGTTCGTTGAAGCCCTTAAGCTGGGATGCGTCTTTAAGTATCACTACCTGCTTATCCGCAAACATGGGGAAACGCCGGCATGCATTTACCACGTCGGCCCATTCGGCATCTTTGCCATAGAGTACCATCAGGTTAAAATCACGTTCGGCATCGGTGAGTATCTCATCTTCAAACCAGGAAGTGATCATATCCAGGTAATAAGGCTCTTCGCCATCTATGAGATAAAACGGCGCGAATTGCCTCAGTTGTATTGACTGATGTATTTTCTTTAGGTCGGCGGTCATTGAACGGACTGCAATTTAGCGGAAAGTTACGAATAGAAAAATGCAGGTTGTGGCGCACAGGGTTTCGTTATGCCCATACTAATCGGTGATATAGAGCGGCAATATATCTATATCGCTCAGGCCCCTGAGCTTTAAGAATACTTTGGCAGTCGTAAACACATCCTGCATGCAGTAGCGGCCTATGCGCGCCAGGTCTTTGTCTTTCCAGTATACAGTACCCACCATACTACCGTCAATATCCGACTTAGGCGAGGGAATACCTAATACCGCTGCCAGCAATGAGAGTGATGTAAAGTTTTTATGATCGCCAAACTTCCAGAGGTCCATGGTATCTATATGCGACACCTCCCATGGCTTTTTGCCCGAGACATCCATGGCAAGAGGCAGTTGTATTTCGTTGATCACCATACGGCGGCACATAAACGGGATGTCAAACTCCTTGATGTTGTGGCCGCAGAACCGGAAAGAGGGGTGATGTGCGGCAAATTTTTCAAGGATGGAAACGTATTCTTTGAGCAATAATTTTTCGTTATCATTTACTATTGACTTCAGCCTCATTTCCCATTTGTTGTCGTGGTGGTAGAGGCTACCGATGCCTATGCAGACAATTTTAGCAAATTCGGCAAAAATACCTGCCCGTTCGTCAAAAAGCGCGGCCGGATCGGGGATTTCGTCGGTTGTGCTCTTCACAAATTTCGCCTTTCGCGTCCATTCAGCCTGCATGGTATCACTCAAAGAAGCGAAATCCGGAGCTGTTGGCACGGTTTCTATATCGATAAACAAAATTTCGTTTAAATGCTGCATTTACCAGAGTATGTATATTACATTTGTAGCTGATTTATAATCCCAACAATCTAAACAAAAGTAAATTTATGAGCCAATATAATCAAACTACCTCGCAAACGCCACAAAATAACCAGGGGAAGAAAAACAATACGATCATCTACTGGGTGGTGATCGTGGTATTGCTCGCGGGATGCGTTTACCTGTTTATGAGCAAAAATAAGTTAGCTGCCGACAAAGACCTTGCATTAAAGCAACAGCAGCAGACAATAGACTCTGTGAAGACCGACCGGGCCTCATTGCAGTCTGATTTTGATGCCGCATCTGCTAAAATTGACCAGCTTGTGTCGCAGAATTCTAAACTGGACAGCGCCCTGCAGGGTGACAAAGCGGCAATGGCCAAATTACAATCGCAGATCAAGACCATACTCAGCAACAAAAACGCCACACAGGCTGAGCTGAACAAAGCCAGGGAAATGATAACAATGCTGACAGACAAAACGAAGGCGTACGAAGCCCGAATAGCTGAATTGGAGAAGGAAAACACACAACTGACGGGTGAGAATAAGCAACTGACCAAGGAGCGAGATTCGACTGTTGAGAACAACATAGCGCTGAAAAAGGCGGGATCGGTACTGCACGCATCAAATATAAGGATGGACGCAATACATAAACGCAGGAATGGCAAGGAAAAAGAGACCACAAAGGCAAAAAAAGTGGATGTGCTGCGCATCACCTTTGATATAGATGAAAACAGGATAGCAGAGAGCGGCACCAAGCAGATATTTCTGCGTATTGTAGCGCCAGACGGTAGCGTTATGAGTTCGCCATCAAATGCGTCGGGTGTAATGACCTCTGCCAAGGGCGAACAGGTGAAGTATTCTGTATTGAAAGACATAATGCTGACACAGAATGTACCTGTGAAGAATGTGGTTGTAGACTGGAACCAGGACGGGAACTATGCACGAGGTACTTACAATATTGAGATATACAACGAAGGCTATAAAGTGGGTGGGGGCAGTGTGGAACTGAGGTAATTAATACCCGCTACTTTAATAATACAGGGGGTATTGTACCATGGTACAATACCCTTTTTTGCGAATAATAAACAATAGATTAGCGCAAAAAGAATGTTCTCTTAACAATTCGGTAATGTAGCGTTCTTTTTGTGTTAACATTGAGGTATTAATTTTGTTTACGATTAAAGAAAATATGGAAGTATTCCCAGGGAAAATTCTTATCGTTGATGATGAACCGGATATAGTAGAGTTCATCAGTTATAATCTGAAAAGCAAAGGTTATCTTATCTCTACCGCAAAGGACGGGATGGAGGCCATACGCAAGGCCAGGGATTTCAGACCCGATCTCATTTTACTTGACATAATGATGCCCAACAAAGATGGTATTGAAACCATTAAGGAGTTGCGTACCATGCATGAGTTTGATGAGACAGCTATTATCTTTCTTACCGCGCTAAATGATGAGAAGTACGAGATAGAAGGGCTGAAGATAGGCGCTGATGACTATATATCGAAACCGATAAAACCGGAATTGCTGGCTACCCGTATCGGCTCTGCGCTGCGTCGCTTCCGTAAGGACGATGAAGTAGAGCAGAAGCAGACCTTCGGCGACCTGGAGATCAATAAGACCAAATTCACCGTATCATACAAAGGCACAGAGATATTGCTTGCTAAAAAGGAATTTGAATTATTATCACTGCTGGCTTCCAAACCGGGCAGGGTGTTTCTGCGTAATGAGATACTGCAACGTGTATGGGGTACCGACGTAATAGTAGGAGACCGTACTATAGATGTTCATATCCGTAAGATACGCCAGAAGGTAGGCGTGGACCTGATCACAACTGTAAAAGGGGTAGGGTATAAATTCGAAATGTCTTAATTGCATATTTATGACCCGGTCCGGTACCCATACAGCTTTAAGTGCGTAATACCGGATAGTTTTTTCCTTTCCCGTTTTCAATTACCTTAGTACCATGTCTTTACTGGATACTAAAAATCTGTCGCCGAGGCTACTCTCGTTCATTACAGCGCTGATAATAGCCACGGCCAACACGCTGCTGAGCCTATTGCTGCCGCTGGAGTGGTATGTGCCGATATTTGTATTCGGGGTTACTTTTTTTGTTATCTACTGGCTTTATTATTACACGCTACAGCGCTTTATCTACCGGAAGATAAAGATCATCTACAAATTTATTTACCAGACCAAGGCAACAAAAAAGGAAGAGTTTTTCTATGAGAATATCCTGCCGCAAAAATCTATTGAGGAGGTAAGCGATGATGTACAGAGCTGGGCTACCCAGCGAAAAGATGAAATAGAACTACTGCGGGCGAACGAGCAATTCAGGAAAGAGTTTTTGATGAACCTGGCGCATGAACTGCGTACACCGATATTTTCTATACAGGGCTATGTGGATACATTGCTGGGGGGCGCCCTTGAAGACGAAGAAGTAAACCGCAAGTTTCTTACCAATGCGTCAAAAGGAATAGACAGGTTGGTGCGGCTGGTAGATGACCTTGACGAGATATCTAAACTGGAGTCGGGCAAGATACCTGTGATACAGGAGTCTTTTGGTATACAGGAGCTGATAAAGGATGTATACGAAGAGCTATCGCTGAAGGCGAAGGAGCGAAACATACAACTGCTGTTCAAGAAAGGTACCGAAGGGGCGATATTTGTTACTGCCGACAAACCGAAGATAAAACAGGTGCTGGTAAACCTGGTGGAAAACGCTATCAAGTACGGCAATGAGCAGGGATCAATAACAGCAGGCTGCTATGAAACAGACGATAAGCATGTGTACATAGAAATATCTGACGATGGCCCCGGCATAGGGGAGGAGCACCTGCCGCGCATCTTTGAGCGATTCTACCGTGCCGACCGCAGCCGCAGCCGCACAATAGGCGGCACCGGGCTGGGCCTGGCCATTGTGAAACACATTGTGGAAGCCCATGGGCAGACAGTGAATGTACGCAGTAAACCCGGAGTCGGTTCGTCATTCGGTTTTACGCTGGATAAGGCCAAGCCATAGCAATTGGTGTAAGCCAATAATTTTTAATACTTTTATTGGCGATGCGTTATATACGGTCATACCTGATCGGTCTTTTTGTGATCTTATGTTACAGAGGGGCCGCCCAAAACAAAACGAACGAGCATGGCCTGAAATACGGTCATTGGAATGTAGGTGAGGTGGAGTGTGATTATAAGATCGTTCCCTTTTCATTTTTTGATACTGTAAGTTTTGACGGGAACGACCACCTGAAGGCACGTGTCTTTAATGGCAGGGATACTACTACTGAGTCTATTGCTATATCGGGATACTACGGGGATTCTCTTTCGGTGCTTGATGGTGTTTTTGCCAGCAGGGACAGTAACGGGGCAATGGTGGGTATGGTGATCTACCGGAACGGGATATACGGCAGCAGTATCTCTTTCGATAAAGGTGATACAGTGCAGTATGCCCATAGCTTCAGGGATGTGGATTCCAATTATTACGACAGTTATACCGGCAACCGCGTTTTCAGCCGGATGCATTTTGTTAATCATGAACTGACCTACGACTATTATCCACAAAACGACCTGGTAATATCTGACGCTGCACCCCACGGTGATGTAGACCTGAGCAAGTGTACAGATGACACCATTTCCATATTCCTGACCGCAAAAAAGGAGCAGTTTATTAATGGTATTAGTTACGGAAGCAATCTGAAGCTCTACTTCAATGAATATGAACCCGCGCATTTTCCACTGGCATTATGCCCCGGGGATACCGTATGGCTGAGAATCGCAGACCATCAGCGGGCAGAGCAGCCGAGACCCGAAGACACAGTGAGCATTATAGCCGCCGACGCGAAATACAATGTATACATCAGCACAGCCGCAAGCCACCTGAGCAAGAATAATATAACGACACTACAGGCATTGACGCTAAGCCGTAAGACAGATAAGTTTCTGGTGGTATACAGTTGCGGCCCTTACGGACATATGACCGTTAATGACAGCGCAGGCAAGGTGGCCGAATATGAGTTTGAGGGTAGTAATGTCTACATGATAGCTTTATCTGAGCTGCCTGAAAGCAAGTACCAGTTAGACATCAGGATGTGTTATGACGATGATATGGGTATAGGAGGTAAGATAGACCTGTACCTGAAAGAATGATGTGATAACAGCTGCGGTATGCCCTATGCAGCCCGCATACTTACCCGTTCACATTATTGCCGTTGAATGCCTCCTTTTCCAGAACGTTTCATGGGGCCACCTTGTTTCCAGCAAATACTGGTGCGTGTACATCTCTTTGTATGCCGTAAAGGCGTTGCACAGTATCCAGTCGTATGCAGTAAGGGCGTCGGAGTCGCCTGCGAGATGTTCTGCTATAGCGTGGCCGGCATAATAGCCGCTTTCCAGCGCTGAGATAATGCCATAAGATGAAAGCGGATCGTATGAAAATGCCGCGTCGCCCACGGCCAGCCAGGATGGTCCGTATCTGTGCGGCAGATATGTTGTAGATGCAGGTTGCCATACCGGCGCTGTGTTATCTGTAATGACAATATCATTAAGCATACCGCCGATGATCTTAGTTTCCTTCAATTTCACGAGGTAGTATCCTATATCCGACATTTGCGGGTCTGACAGATCGGCATCTGTCATGAAGGTGGATACGATCCTGTTGCGGGTGAGTGGCGCGGCATACCACCAGCCATTGTGCTGCGCTTCAATAAATGTATAGAAAGGCAATTGGTAGCCGGTGGTAGTGAAGCATGTGGTAATGCCGGATAAATTGTCTGTTCTCACCCTGCTTATGCCGGTACTACGGGCTATGCGTGATGCCCTGCCGGTGGCATCTACGATGAACGGACAGGTAATGCTGTTTTTGATACCGCCCGCATCCTGCAAGGTTAGCTGCCAATGGTCATTCTGCCATTCCTGGGCTACAATACGTATGCCTTCAAGCCATTCCACGCCTGAGTTGGCCACTGTTTCTTTTAACTGCTGCTCAAAGTGAGTACGGTCTATGTGCCAGCCATGAGGGTGGTATGTTGATAAAAAAGATTTTTCGTGCGGGGTATTGTTGCCCCAGGCAGACCTGTTGCCGTAGCTGCGCAGGTGCTGTGGATCGTCCAGTAAATGAGTTATTGCCAGTTTTTGCAGCAGCGGCACCGCATTTGGAGGGATAGTCTCGCCTGCCTTAAACAGGTGCCCACGGGAGGCTTCTACCACAGTGCACCGTATGCCCCTGGCGGCGAGGCTTAAAGCAGTGGCGGCACCAGAGGGGCCGCCACCTGCTATTATTACCTGTATGCCCTTTGGGTCATAGCTCATCTCGTCTGAATGTGCGGCGCTCGCGTTTTGGCCGTGCTGAAATTATTGTTACGCCAGCAACTTCATTGAGTACTTTGAAAGCAGTTCTCAGCAACGGCGCATTGGCATGTTCGGCTATCTTCACCTGTTCGAAAGTAGGGTCATCGGAATTATAATACCCCCTGTCTGATTCTACCCACAATTTACCAGGCAGGAATTCATTGGCACTTTTTTCCGGCAGGGGATGTTCTACAATTATGCCCAACTCGTGCCAACGGCTCACCATAGAGTTAATGCGCGACATGTTTTGCGTACTGAAATCGCGCAGCCAGTTTTGCCGGTAATCAAAATGTTTGAGCCGCTGGGCTATGTTCATTGATGTATCTGTGAGCCGCGCAAAGCTATCTGCCGAAAGTATGTAATTAGGTACCCTGGCCGACCAGAACGACGGCAAGGTAAGGTAGTATGATGTGGTATAACCCGACAGGCAGCTTGCTTCGTCGGTCTGCCATGGCACGCCCAGCCAGCGGGTGAGCGAACCCGGCCCGCTGCCGTCTATGGGGCCACCCTTGGAAAGCGCAATCTGTTTTGATAATAACGGCCCGTAGTCGTCCTTCGGGTTTTCACCAAACGGAAGTACCTTGAGGCGGAATGGTTTATCCCAGGTGATCAGGTTGCGAAACGGCCATGTGATCTCTATGCCGGGGTGAAACGGCCCGCCGAGGCATTCTTCCAGCGGTGCCTTGATCAGGCATTCTGTCTGTTGCTGTGGAGTGAGGGATTCGAACGGCACATCAGGAATGGGTACTCCCGTTTCAAATTTGCCATTGGCCCACAATTCCATCCACTGGTATTGTGTTTGTGTAAGCGGAAGATCTACGTTTGGCAACGCTTCATAATCGCCAAATGCGTCGCCGTAGAACGGAGGTATTTTTGCGGGTTCGTAGAATTCACCATCCGGTTTACGGTACCATTCAAACACCTCCATGCGTTTCTTCTTAGCCTTGTCTGAGGGGTCAGACAAAAGCTTTATTATTTTTTCATTGGTAAAATCGCTTGGTGAGTTTTGCCCGAACAGGATATAGAAACCGCCATTTACCCATTGCGTTTGTACTGTGCGCTCCAGTATGGGATAAATATGCTCCCAGAATATGATCTTTTTAGGAGCCTTCATCCATCCTGACCTGATGTAGAGATCTGTTACAACGTCGTACATAGTAACGACGGCGAAAAGGCCCTGTCCGAAGTTGGGCGGCGTTACGGCCACCATAGCAGGCTCGGCTTCATAGGTATTACCCTCATAGGTAACCGTGGCCCAAACAGGGCCGTCAGACACATCATCATGCCAGCCGTCATTGTTTGCAAAGGTTATCGCCTGGGCGTTATTCAGCGATGCGGAATGGCCGTCGCCTCCAAATACCATCAGGCGGCCGTCACTATCTGTGCGCGCTTCGCCAAGCGGTACCTCCATATCGAAGAATTTGCCGCCGGTAAACCGGTATTGTTCGCCGGACTGGTTAACACCTTTTATTTGTCTTGGCCCGGGATCAATGATAAGTTGGCTGCGATCTGTAACAGTTCCGTTTCTGAAAGCACCGGGAATAGCCTGGCCCGGCAGATCAAGCGCATTGTTGAATTGGTACCAGCCCGCTTTTCGATTGGCTACATGCACCTGCCAGTTGATCTCGGCCCCATCGGTGGCTGTGAGTTCTTTTACAACAGCACCTTTATCATCAAGACCGTATATCCTGAACAAGGCTACTTGTTTTTTTACCCGGCCGGTACCATCTTTGTAGCCGCCCGGTGCAACAGCGGCCTTGCCGGGGATATCAGATGCGATGTAATATTCAGTGGAGTTGCCTACGCGCGCTATACCTACAGGGGGATATATAGCTACTGAAGCTATTTTTTTTGTTTTCATGATTTTTGTTTTTTCCGGTGATGAAACCGTAAAATAGAAAATTGCGTTGATATATGCAAAAGGAGGGTATACCGGATGGATTTGATGGCATTATTTGCGTTTAGGATTTTTCTAAACAAAAAAGCGGACAATTAACATTTTAAGGTAACGGTTTTGCCTTGCTCCGTTTCAAGCCTTACCTTTGCGCCCTCAATCGCAGAAAAACAGGATGAATCCACAAAAAATAACTATGGGCGCCAATGGAGCGCTGAATGTACCTGATAATCCAATAATCCCATTCATAGAAGGGGATGGTATAGGGCCCGATGTATGGAATGCCAGTAAAATGGTACTGGACGCTGCCGTAGCCGATGTATATGGCGGAAAGAGGCAGATAGCCTGGCAGGAAGTGCTGGCCGGTGAAAAGGCGTTCAACCAGACCGGTGAGTGGCTGCCTGCGGCTACCCTGGCCTCGGCACGTGAGCACCTGGTGGCTATAAAAGGCCCGCTGACCACACCCGTGGGCGGGGGTATACGGTCGCTGAATGTTGCATTGAGGCAGGAACTGGATCTTTTTGTGTGCCTTAGGCCGGTAAAATGGTACAAGGGTGTTCCGTCGCCGGTGGTGGCACCTGAAAATGTGAATATGGTAATCTTCAGGGAAAATACGGAAGATATATATGCGGGAATCGAATTTGCGTATGACAGCCCCGAGGCAAAAAAATTATATGATTTTCTGAATACCGAGACAGGGATGGCAAAGAAAGTGCGCTTTCCCGAGACATCGGCATTCGGTATCAAGCCTGTGTCTAAAGAGGGTAGTGAGCGGCTGATAAGGGCTGCTATCAACTATGCGCTGGAAAATGGCCTTCCGTCTGTGACCATAGTGCACAAGGGAAATATAATGAAGTACACAGAAGGTGGATTCAAGATATGGGGCTATGAACTGGCTGAGCGTGAGTTTGAAGACAAGGTGTATACTTGGGGCCAGTGGGAGAAAGCACGGAAGACACAGGGTGAAGATGCGGCGAATGCTAAACTGAAGATGGCTGAGGCGCATGGAAAACTAATAATAAAAGATGTAATAGCTGATAATTTCCTGCAGCAGATACTGATATCCCCCCGCGACTACTCGGTGGTAGCAACCCTGAACCTTAATGGCGATTATATCTCTGATGCTGCCGCGGCCTCGGTAGGTGGTATTGGTATATCGCCGGGAGCCAACATAAACTACCTGACCGGTCATGCCGTGTTTGAAGCGACACATGGTACCGCGCCAAAATTTGCCAATACAGATACCATGAACCCGTCTTCTTTACTGCTGAGCGGCGTTATGATGCTGGAGTACATGGGCTGGCAGGAAGCCGCTAATCATATTGAGGAGGCGCTTTCAGTAACTTTCATGCGTAAAAAGGTGACCATAGATTTTTATAATCTTATGCATGACGCTACGTTGCTGAAGACGAGTGAGTTTGCAAAAGAAGTGATCAGGAATTTCAGGAAATAGCGAAAGTGAAGGATACTGAAGGGAGGTATTGTAACAGAGTGACTGGATATGGGATGCTTGCTTCGGCTTTTTTATGGTTTCGGATCAAATTTTAATTTTAAATATTGAATAATTTAAAGTTAAATTTGTATTCTTAATAAAAAATATCACTATGTCCTTCAATCTTGCTTCCTACATTGAACACACCATACTGAAGCAGGCGACAACAATTGCCGAAGTAGACAAGATATGCCTTGAGGCGTCTATGGAGAATTTTGTGGGCGTTTGTATACCACCGAAGTATGTGCAAGGCGCAAAAAAATTGCTGGATGGGTCTAATGTAAAAGTATCTACGGTAGTTGGTTTTCCATTGGGCTTCGGTACTATAGAGACGAAAGTAAAAGAGATAGAACATGTATTGCACCTTGGTGCCGATGAGATAGATATGGTGATAGACCTTGGATCGCTGAAGAGCGGTGACTGGAAGCACCTGGAAGAGGAAATAGAGAGCTGCCTGAAGCCTGTGTATACAGCGGGCAAGGTGATAAAAGTGATAGTAGAAAGTGGTATCCTTACACAAAATGAATTGCTTGCCTGCTGCGCATTATATGGCAGATATGACATTGATTTTATGAAATCGTCAACCGGCTTTGCAGATAAAGGTGTTACGGTACAGGCAGTAAAACTGATGCGTGCCAACCTGCCGCAACGTATTGGTATAAAGGCTTCGGGAGGTATACGTACGTATACATTCGCGAAGGAGCTTATTGCTGCCGGCGCTACAAGATTGGGTACCAGCGGCGGTATGCAACTGATGAAAGAATACAGGGAGGAAGAAAAATGATGAGCCGTGCTCCACATATACTAACCACGTTCGTTTTGCTAATGCTATTGGTGAACGCACCCTCGCAAGTTATTGCGCAGGGGGATGTAGTAGTGCATGCCGACCCACGTCTCTCGGTATTGATAAAAAAGCCTCATAATGTTGACGCACCTCCACCGGCGCCCGTTGTTCATCACAAGTCGGTAAGTAAAGGGACGGGTTCAGTGCTGGCTTCCAATACAAGCGTCAAGAATGAGCCTGCCGCTAACAAGACAGTCGTTACGACTCCGACAACAAGTACAACCAATGTTGCAGTGCAGCCGCTACCGGGAGAGAACGGACACGCGGCTGGATGGACGCCGCCGGTGCATCGTAAGGCAAAGATGGTGTACTCCGGTAAGGGGTTCAGGGTGCAGATATACAACGGCCCCGACCGGCAGAAAGCCATCCTGGTAAAAACGGAATTCATGCGCGCGTTTCCCGGAGTGCGCACCTACCTCACCTATATGTCGCCCAGTTTCAGAGTAAAGGTTGGCGACTATCGCAATCGCAGCGATGCTGTGGGTATGTGGAAAGAGGCGAACTCGATATATTATCCAAGTATGATTGTTCCGGATATTGTAACCATAAGCACTTTTTAACGTCGGTAAGTTTAGCGGCGGGTTGCAGGCATAATGACCGATCTCAAGACAGAACTACCTAATCAATAAAGAATATGCTGGACCGCATAAAAGAAAAAGCTGAGCAATATTTTCCGGAGGTGCAGGCTATACGCCATCATTTACACGCGCACCCGGAATTGTCGTTTAAGGAATTCAATACATCAGAATATATTGCCGCTCAGCTGGATGCCATGGGTATCAGGCATACCAGGGGTGTAGCCGGTACCGGTATAGTAGCTGTTATAGCCGGCAGAAACCCGGACAAGAGTTGCGTGGCACTGCGTGCCGATATGGACGCGCTGCCGATACAGGAAATGAATGAAACATCTTACCGATCGGTAAATGATGGCATAATGCATGCGTGCGGGCATGATGTGCATTCGAGTTGCCTGCTTGGCGCGGTTAAGATCCTCAATGACCTTAAGGATGATTTTGAGGGTTCGGTGAAGTTCCTGTTTCAGCCCGGGGAGGAGAAACAGCCGGGCGGCGCGAGCCTGATGATAAAAGACGGAGCGCTGGAAAATCCTGTGCCATCGGGTATTTTTGCTTTACATGTTTACCCGCATTTACCCACAGGTACGCTTGGTTTCAGGGGCGGGCAGTACATGGCCAGCGCCGATGAAATATATATAACCATTGAAGGTAAGGGCGGACATGCCGCGCTGCCGCACCAGACAGTAGATACTATAGCGATAGCCGCATTGCTGATAACGGGATTGCAGCAGGTAGTGTCGCGCAAAAGTAATCCGCTTATACCATCGGTATTAACTTTTGGAAAGATAGCAGGTGGGTTTGCCACTAATGTAATACCTGATAAAGTAGAGATACTGGGTACCTTCCGTACTATGGATGAGACATGGCGCTATGAGGCGCATAAATGGATCACAGAATTTACTGAACATACCTGTGCCGCTTATGGTGCCAGAGTAACGATAGAAATTCCCCCGGGATACCCTTCATTGTACAACGATCCGGGTCTTACCGCGCGGGCGGAAGAGTGGGGACGGGCTTATGCCGGTGCCGGGAATGTGCATGAATTAGATATGCGCATGGCTGCTGAAGATTTTAGTTTTTATACACATCATGTGCCGGGTTGTTTCTTCAGGATCGGAACAAGTAATGGTGATAAATTTAAGGCCCCTGTGCATAACGCGCACTTTGATATAGATGAAAACTCAATGAAAGTAGGTATGGGTATGATGGCATGGTGCGCTGTCAATGCCTTAAATACAGCTGGCTGATCAAGCCACGCCTAGTCTGCCTTTTTCCATATGATCGTTGCATTACAACCCCCAAAACCGGATGCTGTTTTTAATCCGTATGCAATGGGTGCCGATTGTAAATTCCGGGTCACATTTATTTGTTCAGGTACGCCCGGGTGTTCAAAGCCCGCGGAAGGAATAAGCTCCTGGTGCCGCATACCCTCAAGCAGCATTACACTTTCCAGCACTCCTGCAGCGCCCAGGGTGTGGCCAGTGTAGCCTTTAAAGCTATGCACAGGGCAGGCCGCCAGGCCTGCAAGATGGAATGCCCTGGCCTCCATATCATCATTAAAAATAGTGCCGGTACCATGAGCCGAGATCATTCCTATATCGGCGGCGGTTATCCCGGCGCTGCTCAGTGCCCTGTTGATCGTCATAGCCAGTTCCTGTCCTGTGCGGGATGGCCCTGAAATATGATTAGCATCATTGGATGTAGCACCGCTCAGTAGCTGTCCGAGCGACTTCAACGGCTTTGCAGAAGACAAGACAATTGTAGCGGCAGCCTCGCCCAATGAGATGCCTTTACGCCGGGCATCAAAAGGCCGGCAAGGCTCATCAGACACAGCCTGGAAAGATTGAAAGCCGCTGAGCACGAACCGTGAAAAACGATCGCAGCCGGTAACAACGACATTCTTGTATCTGCCGGATGTTAATAGTCTCATGCCATGCTGCAATGCTACGATACCCGAAGCACAGGCAAGAGAAACAACAAACGGTGTGCCGGGTATGCCGAGATACCGCGCTATCTGCCGGGCAGAGTAGTGCAGCAGCAATTGGTCATCGGGAACTGAACCAAGCAACTCAATGTTTCCTTTAGTGGTAGACAGAACAAAGGCCGTATGGGTCAGGTCAATGTCTGCACCCAGATCGTTGATAGCTTTTTTTGCCGAATAGCAGGCGAGTTGTTCGAATGGCGATAGATTGCCGGAGTCTGCGGTGAATACCTTTAGCGCCTGCCACTGACCGGCATCCAGTCTTGACGCCATGAATGGCAGAGCCGAAACAGCCGAGTCTTCAAAACGTATGATATTTATCCTGCCTTGTGTTACCGCCTGCCAGTGAGCAGCGGTATCCATACCAATGCCTGATGTTATGTTTGATGCTATAGCGTAGACGGGGGGCAATCTATGAAGCTGGTTTGTCTAAATGCTCAAATATTTTGAACTCGCAGTTGGCTATCTCTTTTTCGCCGATGGTTACTTTCGCTGTAATGAAATGAAAACTGAGCAGTGTTTGTTTGAAAATGATCTCGGTAGTTATGGTCTCGTTTACCGAGGGCAGTTCTATTACATTCAGGTTCTTTAACGCGGCTATATAGCCCAGGTGAATCTCTTCACCGCTCTGTAGTATTTTGTGTCCGGTTCCGGCACCCGCTGTCTGCGCCATATTTTCCACAAGGCCGGCCTCCGTGAATTTTCCGTTGAGTACAAAAATATTATCGGCAGGTATGGTGAAGGTGGTTCTGGTGGTCGTTTCATCTACATAAGTCAGCTCGCCTATCATAATGAAAGGCGGACGCTGCGGTATTAAGGATAATATATCTGTGTTCATTGGCTCAAAAGTATAGATTCATAGATGAAAAGAAAAGGTTTTTGCATGTTATAAAAAATAGATTGCTTTAACATTAATTTTTTTATTTTTGAATGATTATGGATCGTACTGTAAAAATACTATTGCTGGTAGTGCTTGTAGCATTTGGTCTTAATCTGTGGGCGCAGCAGAAAGCCGGTGCCAAAGCCGATGGTAAAGGGAAAAGTACGAGCAATATATTGTTGCCCACTGTATACCTTGGCAAGTCTGACTATTCGGGCGGCAATATCAGGAAGGACGACTTTGACAGGTTACTGAAGCAGGGGCTTACGTCACGTGATTCTGCGGGTAATAAGTATAAAGTCATGAGTTTTGACTTTAATTATGTAGAACGGGAGCTATATGAAGATTCGATAGGTAACCTTAAGATAATGGCGGATGTGTACTTTGAATATTGCCCCGGTGATACTATATCAGGCAATATTGCGGCCAGCATATATGACCGGGTGAAGGCCGGCGATACCATATATGTAGACCGTGTAAAGGTGGCCAAATACCTGAATAAAAGCATGAAAGCTACAGATACCCTGGTGATAGGCGCCAAGGGGATGAAGTTTGTGATCACAAAGTAAGCCTTAGTTCAGCATCAGCAGGTTCACGCTGCGCTGCAGTATATTGAAGGCGATCTCAGCCATCATGTTTTCCTTATCCAGCGTTGGATTTATTTCAGCGATTTCGAAACAGCATATTTTATGATGCTGCATGAAGGATGCTATAAGATCTTCTGCCTCACGCTCGCGTAGTCCATTGCTGACGGGTGTGCCCGTGCCGCGGGAAATTGAACTATCCAGGCTGTCCACATCAAACGATACGAAAATATCATCGCAGTTGGTAAGGTGCATGAATGTTTGTCTTACTACGTTTTCTATTCCTTTCCTGCGGAGCTCAGCCACAGTGATCACTTTTATGTTATTTTTCTTTATTATCGCTTCCTCTTCTTTTTCCATATCCCTGAGGGCAATAAACACAATGTCGTCTGGGCCTATTTTAGGCTCTATCTTTCCTATCTGCTTAAGTTTACGCCACTGTTCCACGGTTTGGCTGTCGGGGGTGTGTACCTGGTGCTCTATATTGTCTTCCGCAAGCGATATGGCCAGGGGCATGCCATGCATATTACCCGATGGGGTAGTGTAGGGAGAGTGGAGGTCGGCATGAGCATCAATCCATACAACACCAAGGCGGCGTTTAGGGCGCGCCATCTTCAGCCCGGCTATTGTGGCCCCGGCTGTACTGTGGTCACCTGCCAGCACTATTGGGAACAGGCCTGATTTTACAGTTTCGGAAACAGATTTTGATACCCTGTCATACATAGTATATATGCCTTGTATCCGCTTGGCGTATGGCGATGCCACAGGTTCGTACAGCAGCCTGTTCTCATTCTCTATCACCTCAGACGGAAAGTTGACGAAAAGGTTGCTCATGAAGTCGAGGGCGGCAATCTTGACGGCATCTATACCAAGGCTGGCACCCCGTGTACCGGCGCCTATTTCAGAGCGTACTTCTATGATCTTTATGTTGCGCATAAAGCCCAAATATACACCAATTGGGCTTTGTTAGCGCCTGGTACCCTGTATTTCGGGCGCGGGCATATTGATCAGAACGGATAGCCGATGGAAATATTAAGGATCAGGTTATCAGAACGCCAGGAGTTGCTGTTGAACCGTATCTGGTTGAATACCCAGCCGTCGCCGTCAAGATATGGCTTCTTTACCGGCATAGCTATGTCCACCCTTAGGGTGAGGAAGGACGCAATATCGAAGCGGGTACCGATGCCCATGTCTGCGGCAGTAGTTTTGGCCAGCGTACTGAATTCAAACTCACCACCCGGGTAAGCGGGGTCCTTATGCGCCAGCCAGATATTACCCGCGTCAGCAAACAACGCGCCATTCATCTTTATGGCCCCGGAAAAGAGCAATGTAATAGGGAAACGGAATTCACCGTTAAGTTCCAGCTTTATATCACCGGTGCGGTCTATCTGGTTAGAAGTGCTTGTGCCGGATGTATCGTAATAGCTTCCGGGTCCTAAAGTTCGTATCCGCCAGCCACGCAGGCTGTAAGGACCGCCGGAAAAATATTGCTTGATATAGGGGAGTGTAGCCGATTGACCATTAGGCAGGCCTATGCCACCATAAAACCTTAACGCAAACACCGACTTAGGGCGTGTAAAATAATGCCGTGTATCAAAGTCGAACTTGGTATATTGGGCATACTGCAATTTGAACAGGTCATTGAGCGCGCCGCCCAACCGGTTGATTCCTGCCAAAAGCGCACCAGCCTCTTCAAATCCCAGTTTAACATAGGAGTAGTTGATGCTGTGCTTTTTTTCCAGGTTGTCGAAAGTGAACGAGATATTTTCGCCTTCTATGAAATTTTCTTTGTAGCTGTTTTTGAGGTAGTCGTTATTGGCAAGGACATTTTTAAAGGAGTCTGTCTTTACCGGCAGGTTGATGATATTGATAAATGCCGGCGAAAGTGTCCATGTTTTGGTCTGAGACTCACGCCAGCTATAGGAGAAACTGGCGCTGGTGTTTACAAGAGTGAAATAGTTGATCCGGTCAATGACGTTATCGCCGCCGCCGATAATGGTGTGCGGCAGGTTGGAGTTGGTGAACAGAGAAGACGCAATAGGGGCCAGGAATTTCGGAAAATCTAAACTTGCGTTAATACCGTAATAATTGGTCAGCCTGTCGAAATGCTCGAAAAACCCATGTCCTATATTATCGTTATAAGCTAATTCCAGTCCGCCGTTTACACCGATAGTCAGCAGGTTAGCGCCCTTCATAAAGTTTTTATCCCTGAAGTTGATGCCTACAGAGTGGCCCAGCGCGTACGTTGATCCGCTTGACAATTCGTAGAGCGTAGAGAAATCATATTTCTTTGCCCTGGACAAAGCGATGTTGTAGTCTAGAACGCCCTTGTTTCTTCGGGTTTCGTGCGGCAGAATCCGCACATACTGGAATATGCCCAGTTCTGTAAGTTTGGCCTGGGTCTTATCATAATCTGATTGCGAATAAGGAGTGCCGGGCTCCATAAAAATATGCTCAAACAACACCCGGGGATGAATATAGTTTTTGTGGTACCGAAATTCAATGCTGTCAATTGTCTTTGTGATTAGCGATGTGTCCTTCAGGTCGTTAAGGTTGATGTAGTCCGGATATACATGAACGCTGTTGATCCTGTATTTTGTAAATGCGTTGGTATCGTCTACAAGGTGAATATGTACTTCAAGGTCTAGCGTCCGTTTCTTCTTTTCCTCTGCCTGCCCCGAAACAAAATCTATCGCGCTTGTAAAAGGGTCATCAATATTCCGGAACAATGATTTGTTTACGGTGTCTACAACAAAAGTTATATTGTCCGGGGTAAATTTATAGTAACCGTTATTCCTGATCTCTGTAGTTATCCTGCTTCGTTCGTCGGCGGTGAGGCCGTAGGTGAATTCTTTTCCTTTCTGCAAGATCGTTTCGCCTGCCGAGCGGCGAACTATCTGTTCTATCTCGCTGTCATCAATATAGTATCTCACTTTGTTAATAACATAATTTTCACCCATTGTAATATCATAGGTCACCGAAGCTTTCTGGTGGGCAACTGTATATGTATCTTTCACTATTGCATAATAGTATCCCTTGTTGAAGAGGTCCGTTTTCATAAACTGTACGGTGCGTTGTATCAGCATGGTGTCCAGCACCACAGGCCGCTCAACTGACTTAGGCAAGGCGGAGTCGGGTTTGTTATGCAGCCTGTAGAAACGACGGTTATATCGCCATAGTTTCAACGGGGTTTTAAAGGGCAGGAAGTCAAAAGCGTTAGTATTGGGCTTCTGAATGATCATCTTATTGAGGTTCTCGCGTACCTCCACCCTGTTGGCCACTTTGTGATCCGATCTCATGATCACTTTATTATTTACAAGCAGGTATTGGGATTGTTCAAGGTGTTTGGTGCTTTTGCATGAGCCTAATAACAACAGTACCGCCAAGAGCAGAAAAAAATGGTATGTCGTGTTGTCAATTGGTCTTTGGCCCATGTATCAGATTACTACAATTAGCATAGTTTTGTGCAATGCTAACCAAAGCGCAAAATAAATATATTCGGTCGTTAACTCAACAAAAATTCCGCAATGAAAGTAAGGTATTTATTGCTGAGGGTGAAAAGATATGCCTGGAATGGCTTCATTCTGCGTGGAATATCGCAATGATAGTAGCTACAGATGAGTGGGCAAAAGAGCAGCATGCTGTGATATCAAAGCATACGGAATCTGAATTGATCATAGTAAAAGATAGCGAGTTAAAAGCATTGTCGGCATTGCACACACCCAACAAGGTAATACTGGTGGTACGGCTGCCCGAGAAGAAGCCAATTACTTTTGAACAGGAGTGGTACCTGGCGCTTGATGATCTGCAAGACCCCGGCAATATGGGCACTATCATACGTATAGCCGACTGGTTTGGTATACGGTCGGTCATCTGTTCGCCGGGTTGCGTGGATGCTTTTAACCCTAAGGTAGTGCAAAGCGCTATGGGCGGGCATTTGAGGGTAAACGTTTATGAGGCGGACCTGGTATCCGTACTAACGGCATCTGGGTTGCAGGTATATGCCGCAACACTCAACGGGACAAGTATATATGACATACCGCGACAGCAGTCGGGGATTTTGGTTATTGGCAATGAATCGAGGGGGGTATCTGAGGCTGTGGCGGCATGTGCTACCCGGCATGTGACCATACCGGGTAAGGGTGGGGCAGAGTCTCTGAATGCAGGTGTATCGGCCGGGATACTGTGTGCCATGTTACTGCCTTGTTAAAATAGGGGTTTTTGTGTTGTGTGATTAATCGTTTTGCTAAGACAATAGTCTTAAAATTCAGTAGCTTTAGATGTTGTGAGCGTTGAATCATTATATATTGACTTATAAAAAATTATTCCTGATGAACAGAAGGATGTTGGTCATGTTGCTTATTGCGGTGTCTTCTTTTGTTGATGCCGGCGCGCAATCTATGTTGAAAGTGAGGCTGGCAGATAACCGCCGGATCAATTTGTCCATAGACGGCAGGTATTTTAATAAGACGGGTACATCAGTTACCGTAGGCGATCTTCCGTATGGCAGGCATATGCTTAAAATATTCGCCATGGAGCAGACCCGCCGGGGCAGGGCGTATGAAGAAGTTGTATACCGTGGCTGGGTAGAGACATATGAAGGGATGATAACACTTTTCTATTACGACCCGTACACTGGTCGCCCCGATACCAAGGAAGAGTACGTAAGTAACTATGTTCGCGATCATCCGCCGACAACTACCGGTGAGTGGCATGGGGAAACAGGAGGCAACTCACAAGACTATACCAGGAGCAATGCACCTGACCAAAGCAACAATTCAGAGCCGGCGTCGCCGGTAGCATCACCTGTGCCGCCTGATGTTACCGCAACACTTACCACCGGCAAACTGAATAAGCTGAAAACAAAAGTAAGCGCGAAAAAGGTAGATACAGAGAAAATGAATTTGCTGAAAGACGCGCTGAAAGATGAGACGGTAACCAGTGAGCAGGTGGGGGATATTATGAATTGGTTTGAGTTTGAGAGCAGCAAAGTAGATTTTGCGGAATGGGCTTACACGAAGACATCCGACAAAGAAAATTTCTCTGACCTGGGCGCAAAACTGACTTACCAGAAATACAGGGATGAACTTAACAAATTCCTTGGTTCGCAAAAATGAACTAAGCGGGCGCCACGGTTGTAGCAGGTTTTGAAAGGTCAAGGTACCGGTTAAATATCTTGCCGATTATGATACCTATGACAATGCCGAGTATTCCGCCGCAGGTAATATCCAGCGGAAAATGGACCCCCACATATACCTGCGCGTATGAGACCAGCAAGGCCCAGGCAATTGCCGCAGGCCAAACCCATTTCCATTTTCTACCCAGGGTTATTGCCATAAAAAGGCCCATGGAAAAATGATTGGCGGCATGCGCTGATGGGAAACTGTATCCGCTGCCGCACTCTACCACCAGGTGCACAACACTGGACAGGTATGGGTTGTTACAAGGCCTCACCCGATGAAAAAATGGCTTGATAACGTTTACTGAGATCTCGTCTGACAGCGCAAAGGCAATGAGATAAAAAAGGCACCACAGCCAACCTTTTTTACCAAACTTATACGGGATAAAAACCAGCAGGAAGAAGTATAGCGGTGCCCAGAAATACTGGTTCCTGATAAAGGGAATTACAAAATCGAGAAAAGAGTTATGCCATTGGGTATTGAGGTAATACCAAACAGTATGGTCCCATTTTATGACAAGGTCGTGAATACTATCAGGCATATTTCTTTTTAAAGATCATTATAAGCCGTGGTGAGTCTACGGGGTGATAAGGGCCAAGGCGGTAATCGCCAAAGGTGCCGATCAATGACATGTCTGCGTTCTTAAACATTTTATTGAAGTCGCCCTGGCTGAAAGCCGCAACAGTTTCCGTAAACTTTTTCAACTCGTTTTTATCGTCGGTAAAGCTGATGTCTTTTACAATGTGGTTGCGCTCAGCGCGGCGGGTAATATGGAAACTGTAGTCGCCGCGCTGCACGGTTTCTTCAGGCACCAGGTTGTCCATCACGTACTCAAAGTTTAAGTAGTCTATAACCAGTATCCCATCTTTTTTTAGTGCGGCAGCAAACGATTTTGCGGCAAGAGCGTGGTCGCGGTCATGAGCGAAATAACCAAAACTGGTAAAAAAATTGAAGGCATAGTCAAAGTAATTGATGTAGAACGGCAGCCGCATATCCTGTGTAAAAAAATGAAGACGCTCACTCTCATATGTTTTAGCGCATGCTATGCTTTCCTGCGAAATGTCAATGCCTGTAACGTCAAATCCGTGTTCGGCAAGTTGCCTCGCATACCGTCCGCCGCCACAGGCTATATCCAGCATTCTGCTGCCGGCAGGGGGCTGCAGGTATGAGAGCAGATTCTCTACAAATTCCTGCGCTTCCATCTCGTCCCTGTTTTGATACAGAATTTTATAATAAGGGGAGCCAAACCAATTTTCGAACCAATCCATTATGTTGCTGTGGGGTAGTGAGTTGTAGTGTAGTGCAAAAATAGCAGTTAACGATCACTAAAATACTAAAGCTTTTAGCATAAAACATAATATTTACAGCCCGGCAGTTAGGCATACCGCTTGCGGACTGATGCTATCACATGTGGTCTTCCGAAAAATAAGGTATATTTGCGCCCCAATTTACATTATGAATTTCAGACGTATTATTGTTTTTTATCGTATTCCGCTTGCTGTTTTATTGTTGCTTGCCGGGTTTCTTATTGGATTTAAGGTGCCGCATGGCTGGTGGGTGGCATGGATACCTTTCCTGGTGGCTGTGCTGATGGTGGTTGCCTACTTCCTGGTAGGACCAATGACACTGATACAAGGGTATATGGAAAACGGAGACATGGATGGTGCAAAGAAATTGTTGGAGAAAGTAAAATTTCCGAAGTTGCTGTATAAGCCCATCAGATCTTCTTATTACATGCTGCAGGCTAACTTCTCAACCCTTGGTGAAGACCTTGACTCTGCGGAAGCGCAACTAAGGAAGGGCCTTGAAACGGGTATGCCTGAAAAAGAATATGAAGGTACGGCCTATCTTCAGCTTGGCGCCATTGCCATGAAAAAAGGCAAATCGAAAGAGGCTTATGAAAATCTGCGCAAGGCTGTGCAGATAGGCCTGCCTGATAAGGATAATGAAGCAACGGCCTACCTGCAGCTATCCAGTATTTGTATCCAGCGCCGCGATTTCCGTAATGCCAAAATATATTTCAACAAGGCAAAGTCATGCAAGGCTACTAACGCGCAGGTGGTAGAGCAAATCAAAGAAATGGCGAAATACATAGCAAGGATTCCCGGTTAACGGTTTTTAAAACCGGCATAAAATACAAATGCACTTGACCCGTCAAGTGCATTTGTATTTTAGAGTAAATGTTGGTGGAAACTAATATGATTTTATTAATTTCCGGGCAATAATAATTTATTTTTTTATATTATTTATTTTCTTCATTTTTAAAGAAAATATTAATTAAATATTTTTTGACTCTGGCGATTTTTTAGTATGTTTATCCCTTAATTGAGAAAAAATATTTTTTTATTTAAGATCCGGCATATGAAAAGATCAACTTTACTATTGTTAAATTCGTTTCAATCCTTTACCGGCAGCTTGTCGAGGGCATCAAAAACAGCGTGTTTGTCGCTCTTTTTTTCGTTGCTGTGTTACTCAGGCTTTGCTGCGGTATCTGTTACTCCCGGTTCGGGCGGAACAAACATCTGTAGCACTGTAGCTACCTCGGCCAATACACTTGGCCCGATAACTATCACAGAAGGATTGCAGACTGATTTTCCAACCGGGGGGAGTTCCATCACGTTGGCCCCGCCCGCCGGCTGGCAATTTGTAGTATCATTACCAACCATTTCCGCCAGCGGTGGCGATGTTACTATTGGAGTCATCTCTATGACTACTACTGCGCTTACGATTAATTTCAATGCTTCGGGTACTGCGAACATAGATGTGATCACTATATCTAACCTCCAGTTTCAGGCTACAACAACAGGCGCTGCTGCCGGTAACATATTTGCTTCTTCCGATTTCGGAGTTGCAGGTATTGTAGTTGGTTCAGCCGGAACGAATTTTGGCTCACTCTCAATAACACCTGCGGTAACACCTTCAGTTACGATCTCAGCTTCTCCTTCAGGCCCAATATGCGCAGGTACGGGAGTTACATTTACACCATCACCCGTAAATGGCGGGGCTTCTCCTACGTTCCTTTGGTTTGTAAACGGCGGATTTGTAGGATCTGCCGGATTTTATTCCACTAGTACACTGGCTAATGCTGACGCGGTAGATGCTTTGATGATACCTACTTCGGGCGGATGTTTTTCTCCTGCTACCGCATCGTCAAATACGATCACGATGACGGTGAATCCGGTTCCTAATCCAGTTTCTGTAACAGGGGGCGGTACTTTTTGCGGCAGCACTACTATCAATGCCACGCTGGCAGGAGCCGGTACGGTTTATTTCCAGGGTACCACATCAGGCGGCACTTCCACAGCTACACCTTCCACATCACAAGTCATTTCTACCTCTGGCACTTATTACTTCAGGGCACAGGGCGCCGGTGGCTGCTGGGGCGCGGAGGGTAGCGTGAGTGTTATCATCAATACACCTGCTACAGCAAATGCGGGTGTGCCTCAATCTGTATGTGCCGGTGGTACAATAACACTCGCCGGCAGTATTGGCGGCAGCGCATCAAGTTCTTCATGGAGTGCCGGGTCAGGTACTTTTTCTAACCCTGCTTCGTTGACATCCACTTATACCCCTTCTATACCCAGTGGTACAGTTACCCTTACTTTAAGCACAGATGATCCTGATGGTGCCGGTCCTTGCCCCGTGGCAACAAGCAATGTCATCATCACTGTTAATGCATTACCTACAGTAGTAACTGTAACAGGCGGAGGCGCCGCATGTGGCAGCACTATATTATCCGGAGCCAATGGCGGCAGCGGTACTATCTTCTTCCAGGGTACAACATCAGGTGGTACGTCCACTGTTCTTGGCGGTACTCCACAAACGATAACTACATCAGGTACTTATTACTTCCGCGCACAGTCTGGTGCCGGTTGCTGGGGCCCTGAAGGCAGCGCGGCGGTTACGATAAACACACCGGCCACTGCAAATGCAGGTGCACCACAAACAGTATGTGCCGGCGGCACTATTACACTGGCCGGCAGCATAGGTGGCAGCGCAACAAGTTCTACATGGAGCGCAGGCAGCGGTACTTTTTCAGATGTTACTTCGCTTACATCAACGTACACGCCAAGTATCCCGAGTGGTACTGTAACACTTACACTGACCACCAACGATCCCGATGGCGCAGGCCCTTGTCCGGCAGCTACGAGCACAGTGGTGATCACTGTTAATCCATTGCCTGCAGCCCCAGCGGTTTCGGGAGCGGGAACTTTCTGTTTCAGCACAAGTATTTCAGCAACATTAGGCGGCCCCGGCACATTATTCTTCCAGGGCTCTACATCGGGGGGTACATCTACTACTATGGGAGGTTCTCCACAGATCATAACTGCATCAGGCACTTATTTCTTCCGTGCCCAGTCAGCGGCGGGTTGCTGGGGACCAGAGAGCAGCGTAAGTGTAACTATCAATCCTCTGCCTGTTGTTTACAATGTGTTAGGCGGCGGCAGTTATTGCCTCGGCGGCACAGGTGTTGATGTATCACTGAGTTCATCAGATGCCGGTATTAATTACCGCCTTATGAGAGGGGCTACCTTGGTTACCATTATGGCAGGGACAGGTGCAACTTTGGATTTCGGTTTACAAACAATTGCCGGAACGTACACTGTAGTTGCGGTAAACCCTTCAACCGGATGTAATACAAATATGGCCGGTACAGCAAATGTATCTATCAACCCGTTACCTACTCAGTTTACTGTTACCGGTGGTGGCAGCTATTGCTCAGGTGGTACAGGTGTACTGGTAAATCTCAGCGGCTCGGCAGTAGGTGTTAATTACCAGTTGCTGCTCGGCGGGTTACCAATAGGTGCGGCAGTTGCCGGTACAGGTGGCCTTATAACTTTTGGCTTATTTACAGGGGCCGGTGTTTATACTGCCACTGCTACAAATACTATTACCGGCTGTATCAATAATATGCTTGGCAGCGCTACTATTACTATCAATCCATTGCCTACTGCGTTTTCTGTAACAGGTGGTGGTGGTTACTGTGCCGGTGGCAGCGGAGTGGTTGTAGGATTAGGTAATTCTACGGTAGGTGTTAACTACCAGCTCTTCGTAGGTGCTTCAGCAGTAGGCGGGCCGGTAGCAGGTACAGGCAGCGCGCTGAACTTTGGTTTACAGACTACAGCGGGTACTTATACTGTGGTAGCCACTAATACTACTACCGGATGTGTTAATACAATGACCGGCAGCGCTACTGTTACTATTAATCCGTTACCGGGTGTATTTACCGTTACGGGTGGCGGCAGTTATTGTTCGGGTGGTACCGGTGTAAGTGTAGGTCTTAGTGGCTCGGCTTCAGGTATCAATTACCAGTTAATGCTGGGTGCTTCCCCGGTAGGTGCTGCAATGGCAGGTACAGGCAGCGCTCTTGATTTCGGGCTGTTCACAGCGGCAGGCACTTATACTGTTGTAGCTACAGATGCTACTTCGCTCTGTACTTCTAATATGACCGGTAGTGCGGTAGTATCAATTGATCCGTTGCCTACAGTATTTACTGTGGCAGGTGGTGGCAGCTACTGCACCGGCGGATCAGGGGTTAACGTTACATTGCTGGGGTCTACAGCTGGTATCAGCTATCAGTTATACAACTTGTTCGCACCTCTTGGCGCGCCACTTATTGGCACAGGAGGTATATTGAGTTTTGGGCTGCAGACTGCTGCAGGGTTCTATACAATAGTAGCTACCAATACAGTCACCGGCTGTACGTCTAATATGTCCGGAGGGGTAGCGGTTACCATTATTCCGTTACCTACTGTATATAATGTTATTGGCGGTGGGCCTTATTGCGCCGGTGGTGCTGGTGTTCATGTTGGTCTCGACGGATCGGATGTAGGTACCAACTACCAGTTGTTTATGGGCGTTACGCCTGTTGGTGTACCGGTAGCCGGTACAGGATCTGCTCTTGACCTTGGCTTACAATCAGCCCCGGGTACTTATACAGTAGTAGCTACAGATGCTTCTACCGGCTGTATCAATACTATGGCAGGCAGCACTGTTATTTCCATCAATCCGTTGCCTGCTACATTTGCTATAACAGGTGGTGGTATCTATTGTTCTGGTGGTACAGGTGTTAATATAGGGCTTGCCGGATCGGTTTCCGGTGTTAACTATCAGTTATATAATGGTGCGTCTCCTGTAGGTGCTCCATTGCCTGGTACAGGATCAGCTCTTGACTTTGGTTTAATAACCGGTTCAGGTACTTATAGTGTTATTGCTACAGACGTTACAACAACTTGTTCAGAGAATATGACAGGTACCGCAACAGTTGCAATAAATCCTGCCCCTACGGGTTATACTGTAACAGGTGGCGGTGCATATTGTGCAGGTGGTACAGGAGTTAATGTTGGCCTTGCGTCGTCTGATGTGGGTGTTGATTATCAACTGTTATTAGGCGGCGTACCGGTAGGGGCTACTCTTTCCGGTACCGGAGCAGCACTTGACTTTGGCTTACAAATGACACCGGGTACTTATACTGTTTCTGCGATGATCATTTCTACCGGTTGTACAGGTCTGATGGCAGGAAGCGTTGATGTTAGCATTAACTCATTACCTACATCATATGTTGTATTGGGCGGTGGCACATTCTGTAGCGGCGGCGCCGGTGTTGATGTTTCTATTGCCGGCTCAGACGCCGGTGTTAACTACCAGTTGTTCAATGGCGCGTCTGCAGTAGGGTTGCCTTTGGCAGGCACAGGTTCTGCTCTTGACTTTGGCTTGCAGACCGCACCGGGTACATATACTGTTGTAGCTACCAACGCGACAACTGCTTGTACCAACACTATGGCCAGCAGTGCTGTAGTAGCGGTAAATCCATTGCCTGTTGCCTATACGGTGGCAGGTGGCGGTACCTATTGCGTAGGTGGTGCAGGTTTTGATGTTACTCTTAGCAGTTCAGACGCTGGTATAGACTATCAGTTGTTTAACAGCGGGGTACCGGTAGGTGCCGCAATGTCGGGTACAGGTTCTATGCTTGACTTCGGATTCCAGACTGCCGCTGGTACATATACAATCGTTGGCACAAATACTGCTACGGGTTGTAATGCTACCATGAGCGGATCATCTGTTATTATCGTCAGCCCTTATCCGGTGGTGGATGTGATAACAGGCCCGGTTGTTTTATGTCAGGGTACAACTATAGCTCTTGCCGATTCAACTCCGGGTGGTGTATGGAGCAGTGCTGATATCACAATAGCTACCGTAAGTTCTGGTGGAGTGGTAACCGGGGTGTCCGGTGGTGCCGTTGATATATCTTATACAGTTACTAATGGAGGTGGCTGCTCTACGTCGGTTACTTACAACGAAAACGTGCTTCCGGCGCCTGTTGTAGCTGCTATTACAGGTACTGCAAATGTTTGTATGGGCCTCACAGTTACTTTAAGCGACGCAACCCCGGGTGGTGTATGGAGTACAAGCAATCCCGGAATAGCCATCGTGACATCGTCAGGTGTTGTGACGGGGATATCTACCGGTGTGGCTAATATTTCTTACACAGTTACATCCGGAACTACAGGTTGCTCTTCAAGCTCAGTTACATCAATGACTGTGGGTAGCCCAATGCCGGCTCTCGCATTGCTGCCGGTAGGTTCGGCAACACTTTGTCATGGTATGCCTGTTAACCTCAGCGTTGTGACTACAGGTGGTGGCCTTACTTATCAGTGGTATGTAGCAGGTTCGCCAATACTGGGTGAAGTATCTTCAACATATACTGCTACAACAGCAGGTATGTATACCGCCAGCGTAAGCAATGGTTCATGTTCGGTAATATTGCCCGCTACAAACGTTGTTAATCCGCCTATGCCGGTTATATCGCTTGATACATTGCCTAACCTGTTGTTTACCGGTTCGTTTGTTACCTATCAGTGGTACCTGAATGGTGTGGCCATCCCCGGCGCAACTACCAACAATGTGTTGCAGGGCCCGACAGGCAGTATTTATACTGTTGTGGTATCGGATATCAATGGCTGTACTGATACATCTGCTGTATGGATAGTAGGAGGTTCTACAGTGCTTAATGTTAACCCTGTGATAAACGGTAGCGACATTAAGGTATATCCTAACCCTGCATCTTCAATACTACATATAGATGCTCCTGTGAAAGTATTTGTATCGGTGCTCACTACCGATGGCAGGCTGTTTATAGACCACAGTGAGGCTGTAAGCGTTAATGTAGGTCAATTGGCAGACGGTATGTATATGATCATGGTTTATGATGAGCATAATAACCTGCTGAAAGCTGAGAAGTTCATGAAAGTACAGTAATCTTTTTCTCAATACATAATAAGAGAGGCTCCGAATCAGGAGCCTCTCTTATTATGTATATCTGCCGGAATTGTTATTTCAGCTTTTCATTTTCCTTATGACGCACGGCATCGCGGATGTTCTTTTTCTCAAAATTCTTTTGCAGCGCGTCGGTAAGGTCTACGCCCGTCTGGTTGGCAAGGCACATAAGCACCCACAATACATCAGCCATTTCATCGGCCATGTTCCTTTCTTTATCGCTTTCTTTGTACGACTGTTCACCGTATTTGCGTACCATGATCCTTGACAATTCACCCACCTCTTCCATGAGTATACCCAGGTTGGTTAGCTCGTTGAAATAGCGCACACCTACTGTCTTTATCCATTCGTCAACCTGCTCTTGCGCCTGTTTTATTGTAATATCCACGATAATTAAGTTTTTATATAGATTTGGTATTTGTTTCTTTACACAAAATAATAGAACTTTCACGTTTAATAAGGAAAAGTACGAAAAACAATGCACGCATACGCCACAGACATAGAAGCAGCAGACGCACTCAAGAGTAAGGTAGCCACCCTTCGCGCGGCAATAGGAAAGATAATAGTAGGGCAGGATGATGTAGTAGAGAAACTGATCATATCCATTTTATGCAATGGTCATAGCCTGCTGGTAGGTGTACCTGGCCTGGCCAAGACATTGCTGGTAAAAACTATTGCGGATGTGCTGGAGCTTTCGTTCAAGCGTATCCAGTTTACACCAGACCTTATGCCAAGTGACATAATAGGCGCCGAGATACTTAATGAGGGCAGACAATTCCAGTTTATAAAAGGACCGGTGTTTGCAAATATTGTACTTGCGGATGAAATAAACCGTACACCGCCCAAGACACAGGCAGCCTTGCTTGAAGCCATGCAGGAGCGTAATGTTACTGCCGCGGGAGTGCTATATAAATTACCTGCTCCTTTCTTTGTGCTGGCAACGCAAAACCCGATAGAGCAGGAGGGCACCTACCCGCTGCCCGAAGCACAACTTGACCGTTTTATGTTCCAGGTAACGCTGGATTACCCAAGTTTTGCCGAGGAGGTAATGATAGTGCGCAATACTACCGGGGCACAGGTGCCGGAGCTTAATAAAGTAATGACCGGCGAAGATATCCTGTACTTCCAGGAGCTGGTAAGACGTGTGCCTGTTCCGGACAACGTGCTGGAATATGCGGTAGGCCTTGTACAGCGTACCCGGCCCGGATCAGGTAATGCGACACAGCCTGCAGCGCAATATATTGCATATGGCGCCGGGCCGCGTGCATCGCAGTACCTGGTGCTTGGCGCCAAATGCCATGCACTGATAAATGGTAAGTATTCACCCGACATAGAGGATGTGCGTGCCATGGCCATGCCGGTATTGCGTCATCGTGTGCTGCGTAATTATAAAGCTGAAGCGGAAGGTATAACACAGGAATCCCTGATAAAGCAGTTGTTATAAGCAGGGCGAGGTATAGGGTGTAAGATGATGCAGCATAGATGTTGGCTGATTAGCCTTACTGACATCAGCATACAATATTTTATGCAGGGTCTATGACTCTATTGAAACCGTGAACAGTAGAACCTTTTAATCATCCATAAGTATGGAACAGATAAACCAGAAAGCTGACTTTTTAAGAAATCAGTATACAAAGATATTAACGCAGTTGGCGGCTGACGCGCCTCGTAAGTGGGGCAAAATGAATGTACAGCAGATGATAGAGCACATGAGTGATTATGTGCGCGTAGCCAGTGGCAAAACATCATTACAGACTGTAACAACTGAAGACCGTATGCCCCGTATGCAGGCCTTTCTGGAAAGCGAAAAACCCTTCCCCGAAAATACGCCCAACTCCCTGATGCCGGACAGCCCAATACCAGTCAGGCATGCAGACAAAGAACATGCTATTGCCGAACTGCAGCACGAGATAGACGATTTTTTCAATGCTTATGAGCAGCAGCCCGGTAAAAGTATTCCCAATCCATTTTTTGGTGTCCTTGATTTTGAAAAACAGGTGCAGTTGCTCTATAAGCACAGCACGCATCATCTCAGGCAGTTTGGGGCATTTGAATAGCCCGTTCAGAAAGAAGTATATTCCTCAAAGAAACTACCGCCGGAGTCCAGCTGGTTGAAGTTGGAAATACCAACCCTGTCACTGAGCCGGGAAAATGTCAACTGGTGTGATGTCGTGAACGAATTATCAATGACCCGGAAGAAGAGCATTGTGTCACTTGATGAAGTTTTGGCGAAGAACAGCAGATCACCCCCAAGAATTACCTCTGCATCGTTGATGTACCTGATATTCATGGATGTATCAGCAGCGGTGTCTGTTCTGAAAACACTTGGTCCGGAGGTATGGGTAATATGATGGTAATTGCGTGTTGTAGCCAGTAGTACCGTATATGGCGAGCCTACGCCCGATGATTCTGTTTTGCCGGGTATATGTTTCTGACAACCGATCATAGATGAACTAAGCACTACAGCCGTAAGAAGCAGTAACCGGATGGGGAGTGGTTTCATAAAGGTTTATTTGTATAAAGATACGGAATGGCGATTATCCGGGTATTAGTACACAAATCTGCCCGAAAAAACCTTGCCACTTTCGTTGTCTGTTACCCTGTACAGATAAACGCCGGAGGTATGAATATTATTGCCCAGGGTTATTTCAGATTTGTTTTGAACAAAGGTGGAGGTGATAACCTTACCTAACTGGTCAATAATGGTCATGCTGCCCGACTTGATAGTATAGGGCAGCACTACTTTGCTGCTTTCGTCTATAGGGTTCGGGAAAATGACCGAGTTATTTGTCTTTGTATTTATGGCTTCAATACCCAGCGGGCAGTTATCTTTATTGTCAAATTCCGCTACGCTTGCGTAGTACATGCCATACGAAGGCACCGCTGTGCTCAATTCCGGATTTATTCCGTTATTCATAAAGCATACCAACTGGTATGCGCCATCCGGTTCAGGGGTGTTTACAGGATAATCGAAACCGTTGGTGCAGCCAATACCCTCTATCACATTGTAAAACAGGTAGCCATTACCGCCCGATTTGGCACCGGTAAAATGCCATACCTTATGCCATGTGCCATTTATTTTTGTTGAGTCTATATCTGTGACCCACGATGTGTAATCGCCGAAGAACTGGTGGCTGGTCACTGTGTCATTTACCTTCAGGTTATAATCATAAAGCACCCTGTCTTCATTATCAATAAGTCCATGGTCGGAATCGTTGTACCTGATATAAACTTTTTTTGCCGCCTGGTCTTCCCGTACATAATAAGTGCCCAGTGTCTTATAGGCTACACTGTCTACTATCACATCATCGCCATATGAGTAAGAGATGAGCTGGGTTACAATGTTGCTGGAGTTATGGTAAGTGCAGAGCACGTTCCATACATTGGTGTTGTCGGTAAAGCTGATCTTTTGCCCAAAACCTATGGCGGCAGATGACAACAACAATAATGTAAGTAAAGTCTTTTTCATTTTTCGTTGGTTAATATACAAATACACCTGCCTATATCCACCTTTCATTTGTGATAGGGTATGATATATGCATGGATAATTTACGCTCAGCCTGTCAATTTAAAATTAGTTATTTTTAGCATAAATAACCAATTGTCCACTACTATTTACCACAATTAACGTGCCAAATATGCCTTTTTTCCATAAAAATCGGGTGTGTTTCACCAGATATTTCGATTTGCATATAGTTGCCTTTGATCTCAGGAGTCCGGTATTAAAACTACTCTGCCTGTAATGAAATGGGTATAATGCGTTTTCATATTGCCGGATCTTATAAAGATAATGCAATATTTTCAGATAGGTTGTCCCCGTCTTTATTAAGCGGCTCAAAAACTCTAACTTGCATATCTTTTTTAGACAGTATCTCACTTATTATACTTGTACTTTACTTATGTCACTGACTCAACTGAAAAACTACGCCGAAGGAAAATGGATAAATGGCAAGACCACTGGTGAAACGCTGCATAATGCGGTTACCGGCGATGCCATATATACCGCCAGCAGCGATGGTCTCGATTTCGGGGCTATGATGCATTATGCCCGCAAAGTAGGCGGCCCGGCGCTTCGTAAACTCACCTTCCAGGAGCGGGGGCGTATGCTTAAGGCGCTGGCGCTTTATCTCATGGAGCGTAAGGAATATTTCTATACTATAAGCTCACATACGGGTGCCACACGGGCAGATTCCTGGGTGGATATAGAAGGCGGTATAGGCAACCTTTTTGCTAATGCCAGCCTAAGGCGTCAGTTTCCGGATGAGCGTTTTTATGTAGACGGGGATACTGCAAAGCTATCCAAAAACAATACTTTTATAGGGCAGCATATTATGGTTCCGCGCGAGGGCGTGGCGATTCATATCAATGCGTTTAACTTCCCGGTATGGGGTATGCTGGAAAAAATTGCCGTCAATCTGTTTGCAGGTGTACCTGCAATTGTGAAGCCGGCCACCCTTACTTCTTACCTCACTGAGGCTGTTTTTGAAGAGATCATTAAGTCCGGTATATTGCCGGAAGGGTCTTTGCAGCTCATCTGTGGATCTGCTAAAGGAATATTAGATAATATTGAAACACAGGATGTTGTGACATTTACCGGATCTGCCACTACAGGTAGGATGTTGAAGTCCCATCCTCGTATTTTATCAGAATCGGTACCATTCAACATGGAAGCAGACTCGCTGAATTGCTGCATTTTGGGTGCTGATGTACAGCCCGGAATGCCGGAGTTCGACCTGTTTATAAAAGAGGTGGTGCGGGAGGTAACGACCAAGGCTGGTCAGAAGTGTACCGCTATACGCCGGATAATAGTACCTGCAGACAGGGTAGAGGATGTGCAGATTGCCCTGGGTAAACGCCTGCAGGGAACTACGATGGGCGACCCATCGGTAAAAGAAGTACGTATGGGGCCGTTGGCTGGTATATCACAGCGCAACGAGGTGCGTGAAAAAGTTCAGCTTTTGGCAAAATCGCAGGAAATTGTCATTGGCAACATCGACAAATTTGAAGTTCTGGGGGCAGATAAGGAAAAGGGTGCCTTCCTTCCGCCTATCATATTTCTGAACAACGACCCGTTCAATAAAACAGATTGCCATAGCGTAGAAGCCTTCGGACCGGTATCTACGATTATTCCATATAATACAATTGATGATGCGATAGAACTTTCGAAGATGGGCAAGGGGTCTCTGGTAAGCTCTGTAGTAACCGCTGACGATGCCATAGCCCGTGAAATTGTATTGGGAACGGCCAGCATGCACGGCAGGATATTAGTGCTAAACAGTGATTGTGCCAAGGAAAGTACCGGCCATGGTTCGCCCATGCCGCTGCTCGTACATGGCGGTCCCGGCAGGGCAGGTGGCGGCGAAGAGATGGGGGGCAAGCGTGGGGTACTGCATTACCTGCAGCGCACTGCTATACAGGGATCACCTACCACTATTACACGCATTACCAATGTATATCAGCAGGGAGGAAAACAGCACGAAACAGATATCCACCCCTTCAAAAAACATTTTGAAGACCTGGAAATAGGCGAGACGCTTGTAACCGCCAGGCATACAGTTACAGAAACAGATATTACCAACTTTGCCAACGTAAGCGGCGATAACTTCTATGCCCATATGGATGCTACCTCGCTGGAAGGGACAATTTTTGAACGCCGTGTGGCGCACGGGTACTTCATATTATCCAAGGCGGCGGGACTGTTTGTGGATGCCAAGAAAGGCCCTGTATTGCTGAACTACGGTATCGACGAATGCCGCTTTACTAAGCCTGTTTATCCCGGTATGACCATAGGGGTGAAGCTTACCGTAAAGGAAAAAGTAGCCCAGGAAAAACGCACACCCGAGGATGTGGCAAAAGGAATAGTAAAATGGCTGGTGGATGTATATGACGAAACAGGTGAGACCGTTGCCATTGCTACCATACTCACTATGGTGAAGAAGAAAGACCAGGAGTAAGACTATTTATTGGCATACCTGGCTATCTTCCTGATCAGCGGGGAGTCCTTAAAATAATTGGTGCCCTCGCTGATCACATTAGAGTAGATGAAGATCAGTGACCGCTTATTGATGGTTCCCATTATAGCTACGTGATCGTCTTCCGGTAATACCAGGCAGCCATTGCTTTGGCCCATATAGCCGTTATTGTCACTGATGCCACATGCCGATGCATAAGCGGCTATCCCCTTTACCTTGCCGTCATCTCCCGTTCGGTAGCATGTACATTCAGTGCCCGCTACACGGTAGTTGTCGTCAGTAATGCCCAGTTCTTTCCTGGCGGATTTACCCAGTTCGGCAGAGCCCGTGGTATGTATCACTATGTCGCGTTTCCTGATATTGTTGTTGACGCGTCGTTCCATTCCCACAAGTATCACCGAGCATTTATGTTTTTGGCTGATAGCATATTTGCAGTAATGACAGGGATTTTCCGGCTGCCTCGCTCTTTTGGTCACTATCAATCCCAGGCTGCTTAACTCACTGTTTACGGTATTGCTGAAATATACGGGAAGCTTGTATTTATCATTCCTGAGTGCCCCTTTCCCTGATCCCTGCGACAGCAGCGTATCAAACAACAGTTTCCCGTTTACAACGTCTATTGTGGCAAAACGCCGTTGGTTGCCGGTTTTTGTGTAGTCTGCTATGCTGATAATGGCCCTGTTTTTATAAAGGTGCCTGTGCCTGACATGTATCCTGCGTTGGTCTATCAATCTTTTTTCCAGGTAGGCAACTTTAAAGGCTATGGGTGAAATACTACTGTCATTTAACCCTGTGCTTGCATAAATTACCCCGGCCTCTGTAAGTATTTTATTTATTCTTGTGTTTTTAGACAAGGCGTTTAAGAGGCTGTCTGTATTGTACCAATGCTCTTGCTGGCAATAAGCCGCATAGGCGGTCGTCAAAAAAATCATCAATATGCATACTCGTCTCATACCCGTTTATACTGGTTACAATATTAATCATCTTGCTGTAAAGTAGCAGCGGCAGGTATTTAAAATCATCGATGTCTCCTTGTTTTAAAGATCGGTAGAAAATAATTCTTGCCCTACTCAATTATTGAAAATATTGACCTACATTACAAATTCTATTTCTTTTATTAACCATAAAAACACTCATCATGAGTTTTAAAAAGAATCTTGCCGGTATTGGCAACCAGCCGGACATTGTCCTCATTATCACAGACCAGCAACGGGCCACACAGCACTTCCCCCCGGACTTCGAGGAAAAACACATGCCGAACCTGTATTTTCTCAAAAAGAATGGTTTCAGCTTCGACCGTGCTTTTTGTAACACCTGTATGTGTTCGCCCAGCAGGGCCACATTGTTTACGGGCACTTATCCCGCGCAGCATGGCGTTACGCAAACGCTCACCGAGCTTGGCCGATATTCACCTGCAGAGGGCGAACTGGATAATACAACGGATAATCTTATGAATATGCTGCATGGTGAGGGGTATGATGTGCAATACCGTGGCAAGTGGCACCTGAGCAAAGGGAAGACAACTTATGACTCTCTGACCGCGGCCGATGTAAACCTATATGGCGGTATGGGCTGGCTTCCGCCGGATTCAGGCGAAGATGCCAATCCGCTGAATTTCGGTGGTGGATTTGCTAACCACGATGCGCGGTACCTTGAAGAAGCACTGTCATACCTGAAGCATGTGAAAGAAAGAAGGGCTAAGGGCGACATGCAGCCTTACTGCCTCATATTGTCTATTGTTAACCCTCACGATGTATTAGGTTATCCTAAAACTGCTCAGCAATATGGATACAATCCTTCCTGCTGGGCCGGCCGGGAGGTGCCTGTGCCGCTGTCTGCGCATGAGAACCTTCAGGACAACAACAAGCCACCGGTTCAGTTTCAGACATTGATGATACAAAATGCGGGCATCGGCCCGTTGCCTACCCTCGAGATGAAACTCAATTACATAAACTTCTACGCCTACTTGCTTGAGTATACTGATAAGCAGATAAGCAGAGTGATCGATGAGCTTTATTCTAAGAACGTAGACGGTACCCGGCTTGCCGATAAGGCACTCGTAATTCAAACGTCAGACCATGGCGAAATGGGGCTTTCTCACGGAGGCCTGCGCCAGAAAATGTTTATGGCGTATGAAGAAATGCTGCGTGTGCCTATGGTCATATCTAACCCAGTTGTATTCCCCGGTGAGGTCGCTCAGAGCTCAGATGCGCTGGCCTCGTTGGTAGACCTGATGCCGACCATAGCCGAGATCGCAAATGTTCAGTCTGTACCTGCGGGGCTGCGTGGGGTGAGCCTGGTGCCGGTAATAGAGAGTGGCACCCCGGTGCAGAAGAGTATACTCTTTGCTTTCGACGATACCAAGGCGGGGGTAAACAACAAACCATCTATGGTGCAGGCCACTAACCGCTTGCGTACCATTCGTACAGATTTGTTTAAGTATACCTATTACTTCGATGCCATGGGCAGCTACATGCCTGAATATGAATTATATGACCTGGTTAAAGATCCGCACGAAATGCATAATAAGGCGTACGACCCTGAGTATGCCATCATCAGGGCCGACCTTGAGCGCCAGCTAAGAGAATTAGAGTTAGAGAAGCTTGTGGTCAATGCCTGATCTTTAATATGTGTGGCCGCTATTTCGCGATAGTGGCCGCACATTTTGCGTGTTATCACCCTATTTTGTAAATATTCGTGTTTTTCGTAGTTTGATTAAGCTGATTTATATAGATATTTGCACCTAAATCCACTCCTATGCGTCATACCGAAGGTTACGTTAGCCATGAGATAGAACATGGCATTGCCACTATCGAATTTTTTCACCCGTCCAGCAACTCATTGCCTGCTGCTATTCTTGAAGACCTTGCGAAGACGGTCAATAACGTAGGTATTGATGAGCGGGTGAGGGTGATCATATTACGTAGCGCCGGGGAAAAAGCATTTTGTGCCGGAGCCTCTTTTGATGAGTTGATAGCTATAAGTACGGAGGCCGAAGGCAAGAGATTTTTCAGTGGCTTCGCCCATGTGATCAATGCTATGCGCAAGTGTCATAAACTCATCATAGGACGGGTGCAGGGCAAGGCTGTTGGTGGGGGAGTAGGGCTCATATCTGCTACAGACTATGCGATTGCTGTTGAAGATGCGTCGGTAAAGCTAAGTGAGCTTGCTGTAGGCATAGGCCCATTCGTTGTTGGGCCGGCGGTAGAGCGTAAAGTAGGCCTGTCTTGTTTTTCACAATTAGCGATCGATGCCACAGAATGGCGTTCTGCCGAATGGGCCAAACGTCACGGCCTTTATTCAGAGATTCACAAGACCATACAGGAAGTTGATGATTCAGTAGCCCGGCTGGCCGAGCGACTGGCACACAGCAGCCCGGAGGCTATGGCTCAGCTTAAGAAAATATTCTGGCATGGTACAGAGCACTGGGATACGATCCTTGCAGACCGCGCGGCCATTAGCGGGCGCCTGGTGCTTAGCGATTTTACACGAAATGCCATCAGCAAATTCAAAGCAAAAGCCGCGAAGTAATGCTGCTGCTGCTTCAATGCTAAGTTCGCTTGCGTAAGACGGCTACATACATACTGTCTGCACGGATATCTGCGCCATTGATAAGTTCCTTTTGCAGGGGCTCTAAGTCTGTTGAGTTAATTATTTGCTGTACCACGGCGTCATTTTCCTGCTGAAAGACGGAGCAGGTAATATATATCAGCCTGCCACCCGGCAACAGCAGCTTAGCTGCATTGGCGGCTATTTTATACTGAAGTGATGAGAACATGGATAGGGTGGCCGGGTCGAAAAAGTACATCTGCTCAGGTGTTCGCGCCCAGGTGCCGGAGCCACTGCACGGTGCGTCGCAAATAATATTGTCGTACATGCCATTACCGGATACAGCATTTAATTGCTGCTCATCAGATACGTCGATAATATATGATTCAGGTACTTTGTGGCCGTACAACTTAAACCGCTGTTTAAGATTATGAATGATGCTGTCCCTCTTGTCGCTTACGGTGAGTGATACTCCCGGTTCTAAATCTTTAAGCAGCAGCGATTTGCCGCCGGCACCTGAGCAGCAGTCGTACCACCGTTGGTTCTTTGCCGGGTTGAGATAGCTGCCGGTTCTTTGCGATGAGGCATCCTGTACCACATAATCATTGGCAGGTAAAAGAGCATCTATTTTAGCTCCGTTAGGCAAAGACAGGCAGGTGTCTGATATGGGCGTACAGGGTATGCCTGCGTCTCGGAGTAGTTGTAAAATCCTATCCTTGTTTTTACGGATCCGTATGAACAGGTTAGGTTGTACGAGCATAGACATCAGCCATTCATCCTTTGTTATTCCTTCAGATAATACGATGTCGTAAGGAAACAGCTCGTTTGCGTTGAATGGTATTGCCCGTTTTGTGTTATCGGCCCAAAGCGCAATCGGGTTGTTTTGCCAGAGTTTTTCATCAAGCCAGGGACCGGTAAGGTAACTGATAATGGCGTTGTGGCCAGTGCCTTTTACCACACGGTAGTAGCTGTAGGCCATTGTGGTAAGTATCCTCCTGTCGCGGCTGCCCAAAATAGGGTGTCGCCTGAAATAACCTTTCAGGAAATGCGCCAGCGGCATATCCCCTTTAAAGGTGCCGGTAATAGCAGTGATATGTTGGCTTATGTAGCGCATGCATTGTTTACTTTTCCCTGCTGCGGAGCCTACATTTTTTCCGGTAGCTTTATGCCCATCAGGTTCATGGAATGACGCAGAATGGATGCTGTCATTACAATGATCATCAGGCGCAGTTGCTTTTTCTCTTCGTTTTCAGCCTTTGATATGCTATGCACATCATAAAACGTATTGAACAGCTGAGATAGCTGGAATGCGTAGTTACACAACGACGAGGGATTGAACTCTGCGCCTGAATCCGCCAGCACTGCCGGATACTCTTCCAATGCAAGTATGATCTTCTTTTCCAGTGGCAGCAGTGCTTCACTTTGAGTAAATGACTGGAAACGCGTTATATCCGGCATCACCGGCAGGTTTTCTTTGCGCAGTATGGAGCATATCCGCGCATGGGCATACTGTATGAAAGTGGCGGTAAAACCATGAAGGTCAATAGATTCCTTTGGGTCGAATATCATTTTCTTTTTAGGGTCTACCCGCAGCAGGTAGAATTTCAAAGCCCCAAGCCCGATCATCTCATATAATTTTGCCAATTCTTCGCCCGAAAAACCTTCTGTCTTCCCCGATTGTTCTGTCTGCTCCTGCGCCAGCCTTATCATCTCGTTGGCCATATCGTCTGCGTCTACTACGGTACCTTCCCTGCTTTTCATTCTGCCGGTTGGCAGTTCCACCATGCCATATGAGAGGTGATAGATGCCATTAGCGCACGGCTCACCGAGTTTTTTCATGATCAGCTTCAGCACACTTATATGATAGTTTTGTTCGTCAGCTATCACATATACCGACTGGTTCAGCTTGTACTCATCATACTTCAGTTTGGCGGTACCCAGGTCCTGCGTCATATAAACTGATGTGCCATCGCCGCGTAGCAGCAGTTTCTCATCCAGTCCGTCATCTTTCAGGTCTACCCACACTGATCCGTCTTCTTTTTTGAAAAGTACACCTTTACGCAGGCCGTCCTCTACAATTTTCTTGCCCAAGAGGTACGTATCACTTTCATAATACATTTTATCGAACGAGATACCCAGCTTTTTGTAGGTTACGTCAAAACCTTTGTATACCCAGCCGTTCATTGTCTGCCATAAGTCGCGTACATCAGCTTTCCCGGCTTCCCAGTCCCGCAGCATATCCTGGGCCTCCTTCATTATGGGGGCTTCTTTTTCTGCCTGCTTTTCATCCATGCCGTCGGCTACTAACTTTTTCACTTCCTCTTTGTATACATCATTGAACTTCACATAGTAGTCGCCCACCAGGTGGTCACCTTTTATTCCGGCTTGCTCGGGTGTGTTTCCATTGCCGTATTGCTTCCATGCTACCATAGATTTGCAAATATGAATACCCCGGTCATTGATCAGGTTAGCTTTTACAACCTGCTTGCCATTTGCCCTCAATATCTCAGATACAGCTGCCCCCAGGAAGATATTGCGCAGGTGCCCGAAATGCAGCGGTTTGTTGGTATTAGGTGATGAATATTCTACCATCACCCGGCAGTCGGCCTTGCATTTATCACCAAAGCGGGTGTCTGTAAGATGGTTGAGCAGAAAAGAAACCCAGTAGGTATCCCGCACTGTAAGGTTCAGGAAGCCGCTTACGATAGCATATTCCGAAAAAAGGTCTGTTTTTTCCAAAAGGAAATCACCTAATTGTTTGCCTATAACATCGGGCTTTTGCTTCAGTAGTTTGAGGAAAGGGAAAAGCACTACGGTATAGTCACCGCTGAATTCGGGCTTTGTCTGGTTCACCGAGATCATCGAAATGTCAACGGCAGCATCAGGATAAAGATGCTTGAAAGCATCCTCTGCTGCGTGTTTTATCTGGCTGGCAAGCGTCATCTATAAAATGTATTTGCTACAAAAATACTTTTTATAGAGGGGAAATCGAAAATGAATATTGTACTCTTTTTGCTATGATGCCTGAAACAACCGTGTAACCGGTATTATTTATAGTCTTTATTGAATATACCTACTGTCTCGCCCCAGGATAGTATATGCCCCTGCATCACCTTTTCAAGTGTGGTTTTGTTTGTTTGTCTGCTCCCAATGTTCAATTTGGTGTCCAGCGCGTAAACCCTGAAATGGTAATAGTGGGTTCCTTTTGGTGGGCATATTGCTTTATAGCCAAGGTCGCCCGATCCGTTTAAACCCTCATTACTGTTCTTGAAATTTTCAGGGATCTTTCCTCCGTCCACATCTATATTCCATATGAGCCAGTAGGTGAACCCGTCAGTCACATGTACGGTTTCGGTAGGCGCTGTTTTCTGCCTGCCCCCTTTGGTTCTCTTGCCGTGCGTTTTTGTTGTCACTACCTTCACTTTGTTTACAGCTTCGGCATCATAGACGATTATCGCCAGCGATTTGGCTCCGGGTGGTATGTTAGATATATTCAGCGGCGGACTGAATTCGGCACCCTTGCAGGTGTACCTTATCGGTATCGGGCTGTTGTTGGCAAATGCCGGGCTGGTCACAACCAGTTTGTTATTATTGCCGGTGAAGGCAGTAACGGCGAGATATACCATTGTGGCAAGCACTAAAGTAAGGATACGCATAGTCGTTTTTTTACGAATCATAAAAAAACTGTACCACGAGGGTGCGGACCAGAATTGAATGGGTATTATTACTCGTTTACAAGCAGGTTCTCAGCAAATATTTTAGATACGGTAGTCCTGTTGTTTTTCCCGATCATTATGATCATAGAGTTATCAAACGGGATCTTTTCTACAAGGGTGATGCGTGTGCCAATGCCGATGTCGAGCTTTTTCAGGTATTGCAGGAAGGCCGGGCTTGTATCTTTTACTGCCACTACTTTGCAGGTTTTTCCGTCTTCTACTTCTGCCAGCAGTGTTTTATAAGTTATTGCAGTTTCCCCGTTTGCTTTGGGTATAGGGTCGCCATGGGGGTCATATTGTGGAAAACCAAGGAATTTGTCCAGCCTGTCGGCCAGTTCGGGGTGCTGCACATGTTCCAGTTGCTCGGCTATTTCGTGTACCTGGTCCCATCCATAGCCCAGCTGCTCTACAAGGAAAGCTTCCCAAAGGCGGTGTTTCCGTACCACAGATATAGCAATGTTCCTGCCTTTTTCTGATAGCTTTACACCCTTTGTTTTTTCATATTGCAGCATTTTCTTATCCACCAGTTTCTTGATCATATCCACAACCGAGGCCGGATTATTGCTCAGCGCCTCGGCTATCGCCGTAGGAGTAATTTTTTTCAGCCCCTCTTTCTCAAGGTGGTAAATGACCTTCAGGTAATTTTCTTCGGAAAGTGTTTGCATATCAATACAGGCAGGGCATAAAGTTATTGAATAATGTTCTTAAAGCATAAAATTAGTCTTGCCTAATAATTTTAATTTGTCACATCGTATTAGTTTTGTATGTTTGCACCGCAAATTAGAAATGGCCGAAGTAACAGAGCATAAGGTTAAAGAACCACGGGCAGCGCAGCGGCGCCGGGCGTGGCGCAATGAAGGAACCAGCAAAAGTCTTTCTGAGGTGTTTGCTACTATATCCGTGCCTAAAGGTGGCGGTTTCTGGAAAAAGCTGATGGCTTTTGCCGGGCCGGGCCTGATGGTGGCCGTGGGATATATGGATCCGGGTAACTGGGCTACAGACATAGCCGGTGGCGCGCAGTTTGGGTATACCTTGTTGTCTGTTATCCTCATTTCAAACTGTTTTGCCATTCTGCTGCAATACCTGGCGCTGAAACTGGGCATTGCCGCTGAAAAAGATCTTGCGCAGGCATGCCACGACCACTACTCCAGGCCGGTGAGCTTTGCGTTATGGGTGCTGTGCGAAGTGGCTATAGCCGCCTGCGACCTGGCAGAGGTAATAGGCGCGGCCCTGGCCCTCAACCTGCTGTTCCACATTCCGCTTACGTGGGGGGTGCTCATTACAGCTTTCGATGTACTGATCATACTCTACTTCCAGCACAAGGGCTTCAGGCTTATAGAAAGCATTGTGGCGTCGCTCATTCTTATTATTCTTATTTGCTTTATTTACGAGATCATTGTTTCACACCCGGCTATTTTCCCGCTGGTGAACGGGCTGCTGCCAAAACCGGAGATCATCTTCAACCCGTCTATGCTTTATATAGCCATAGGTATACTGGGCGCCACCGTCATGCCGCATAATCTCTACCTGCACTCCAGCATTGTTCAGACCCGCAATTATGAGCGGAATGATGCCGGTAAGAAAATGGCTATACGGTTTGCTACGATAGACAGTACAGTGTCCCTGCTGTTTGCTTTTTTCATCAACGCAGCAATACTCATAGTGGCGGCGGCTACCTTTCATACCACCGGGCATCACGAAGTGGCCGATATTACAGTTGCCTACAAACTGCTTGATCCGTTGCTGGGCGCCAGTATAGCGGGTACGCTGTTTGCGGTGGCGCTGCTGGCATCGGGGCAGAACTCTACGCTTACCGGCACGCTGGCCGGCCAGATAGTGATGGAGGGTTTCCTGAACATAAGGCTGAAACCATGGGTGCGCCGGCTTATTACCCGTCTCATAGCTATTGTACCGGCCTTTATTGTCACCTTCGTATATGGCGAGAAGGGTATAGCCAGCCTGCTGGTGCTCAGCCAGGTCATTCTTTCCATGCAGCTTAGTTTTGCGGTCATTCCGCTCATTGTTTTTACCAACGACAAAGAAAAGATGGGCCGCTTTGTAAACCCCGCATGGCTCAAAATAACGGCCTGGGTGGTAGCCGCTATTATCCTGTCGCTGAACCTGTATTTGCTTTTTGACACGCTTTTTGGCGGCGGCTAACAATTCCCTTACCAAAGTAAACACCGGGGATAGCGTCCCAGCAAACTTTGACCTACCTTCGCAGCTATGGAAGTTACCAATTTCAGCGATCTGAACCTCAGCAAGCCATTGCTCAACGCACTGGATGATATGGCGCTGAAACATCCTACCACCATACAGCGGAAGATATTTTCCGTCATCATGTCGGGCAGGGATGTATGTGGTATAGCGCAGACGGGTACCGGTAAAACATATGCCTACCTGCTGCCCTGCCTGCGCCTCTGGAATTACTCTAAAGACAGGCAACCGCAGATACTGGTACTGGTGCCTACACGGGAGTTGGTGGCACAGGTAGTGAGCGAGGTGCAAAAGCTCAGCGCCTACCTGACGCTGGAAGTGGTGGGGGTATATGGAGGCGTAAATATGAAACCGCAGGCCCTGGCTGTAGAGAACGGCTGCGATGTGGTGGTAGCTACCCCGGGCCGCCTGCTGGACCTGGTGCTGGACGGATCGCTGCGGCTGAAAAGCATAAAACGGCTGGTGATAGATGAGGTGGATGAAATGCTGAATCTGGGGTTCAGGACACAGCTGACCCGTATACTGGAGCTGCTGCCACCCAAGCGGCAAAACCTGATGTTCTCCGCCACCATTACCGACGAGGTGGAGCAACTGATGAATGCCTACTTTGTGGCGCCCGAAAGGGTAGAGGCGGCGCCGGCAGGTACTCCGCTGGAAAACATTGATCAGTTTGTATACCATGTACCTAACTTCAATACAAAAGCCAACCTGCTGCGACTGCTGCTGAACAGGGATGCCGAGATGAACCGCGTATTGATATTTGTGGCTACGAAGCAACTGGCTGACCAGCTCTATGAAGTACTGGAGCCCGATTTTGGTGATATAGCAGGGGTAATGCACTCTAACAAGTCGCAGAATTACAGGTTCAATACAGTGAATAAGTTCCAGGCGGGGGAGTACAGGTTTATCATAGCTACAGACATCATAGCCCGCGGACTGGATATAGCGGGGGTGTCGCATGTTGTAAATTTTGATACACCTGATGTGCCCGAAGCTTATATACATAGAATAGGCCGCACCGGACGTGCTGATAAGCAGGGGATAGCCGTGACCTTTGTTACCGAACGGGAACTGGAGTACATGGAGCAGATAGAGACACTTATGAACTACCGGGTGCCCGTGCTGCCGCTGCCTGAAGACCTGGTGATATCTGATGTGCTTACAGATGATGAAATGCCCAAGGTACGGATGAAGGAGGTGCTGATAAAACTGCCCTCGGTGTATGATGGAGGTGGCGCTTTTCATGAGAAGCTGGCAAAGAATAAGAAGGTGAACGTAAAAGTGAGCTATAAGGATAAAATGATGAAAAAATACGGTAAGCCAAAGACCCGTGGTGCCAAGAAAAAGTAGCTGAAAATGCCACCCCAAAGTGTTACTTTTGGGCATCTAATTTCAATAATGTCAGATACCAACGATCGTTATAACCTGAGGGGCGTATCTGCCCGTAAGGAAGATGTGCATAAGGCGGTAGCCGGCCTGGACAAAGGCCTTTTCCCAAACGCCTTCTGCAAGATATACCCCGACTACTGGGGTAATGACCCGGCATATTGTAACCTGCTGCATGCCGATGGCGCCGGTACCAAATCCATACTTGCTTATATGTATTGGAAAGAGACCGGCGATATGAGCGTGTGGAAGGGTATAGCTATAGACAGCATAGTAATGAATATTGACGACCTGCTGTGCGTGGGCGCTACCGGACCATTTACCTACTCATCTACCATAGGGCGCAATAAGCACCTGGTACCGGGGGAGGTGATATCGGCCATTATAAATGGTACGCAGGACTACTTTGACCGGCTGCGGCAGTATGGCATAGACTGCTACCTGCTGGGTGGCGAGACCGCCGACGTAGGCGACGTAGTGCGCACTGTGATAGTAGATGGTACCATGGGCTGCCGCATGGAGCGCAGCCGGCTGGTAACCACCGAAAAAATGGTGCCCGGCGATGTACTGGTATCGCTGGCCAGCTACGGACAGGCCACCTACGAAGACGAGTACAACAGCGGCATGGGCAGCAATGGCCTTACCAGCGCGCGCCATGAAATGCTGAAGAAAGAATACGCAACGAGGTATCCCGAGAGCGTAGACCCCAACCTGCCGGACGAGGTAGTATACAACGGCAAATATGCGCTCACAGACCCTACCGGCACCCCGCTGGACGTAGGGAAAATGGTGCTGTCACCTACCCGTACTTATGCGCCGGTGGTACTGAAGATACTACAGGAGCACTTTGACAAGATACACGGCATCATACACTGCAGCGGCGGCGGACAGGGCAAGTGCCTGCACTACCTGCCACAGCCGTACCGGGTAGTGAAGAATAACCTGCTGCCGGTGCCACCACTGTTTACCATGATACAGGCTGCCGCCGGAACAGGCTGGAAAGAAATGTACCAGGTCTTCAACATGGGGCAGCGGCTGGAAATATTTACAGACAAGGATACCGCCGAAGGCATCATTGCTATTGCCAGGAGCTTCAACATAGACGCGCAGGTGTCTGGCTATGTAGAGCAGGCCGGTCAGAAAGAGGTGGTGATAGACAGTCCGTATGGTAGCTTCAGTTATACATAAGTGGCACATTATTTGCTGCTGATGTACTAAGTAACCAACCATATGAAGTCAATATACCTTATGACTTTAGCTGTGCTGCTCACACTGGCTGCCAGCGCCCAGGACCGTATTTATAAAAGAGACGGTACTATGTGCGCCGGTAAGGTAAAAACCGTAGCGGCTCTATACATAACTTACACTCATTATGGCGATGATGACGGGCCCACAGACACACTGCGGAAGAGCATGATCACCAGGATAGTCTACGAAAACGGCACTGCCGACTTCTTCAAACCGACCAGGGGCGCTAAGGGTGCCGGTGGCAGGTATAAGGGCAGGCAGCCGGCCGATGGCAATAACATTATAACTATTATCCCCGCGGCTTATACGGCTGAACCGCTGCACAAATCAATGAACGATGCCGGCGCGGGGCTCTGCTATGAGCGCATAACAGGCAAGGGCGGCCACTTTGGGCTGGTATTGCCGCTGGTGTACAGTTTTACATCTGAGCGCGATTTCAGCAGCGAATACTTTTATGTGACACCCCTGGCCCGTACTTCAGGCTATCACTCACTGATGGCAGCGCCGGGTGTTAAGTATTACCCTGACCGGAGCAGCAATGCTGTAAGGTACGCGCTGGGAGGCAATATGTACATTATCAGCGGCAAAGAGCCATACTCTATGTACGACACCCGTTACCAAAACGGATACCCGGTGGCCGGTGACCGGCAGTATACTGTTTTAGGGCTGATGATGACCAACTCGGTAAATGTATCGCTGGGCCGCCGGTTTTATATGGAGGCAAGCCTCAATGTGACCCAGGTGATGTATGACGACCGCCGTATCAACAATGATATTTTTGAGACTGCATTATCTATGATACTGCAGGGGTATATTAAAGCCGGCATACGCCTTTAAACTTTCCCGGCATTTCTTTTCTGTTAGTTTAGCGGGTTAGCTACCATGTGAAACACCGATGATATGGTCAATACCTCGCCACCGGGGGGCACGGCATTGATATGTGCCGCCAGCCTGAGATACACGGTATCCTGCACAAAATAGTTTTTCAGGTTGGCATCAGTATTAGTGGTGAGGTAAAGGGTAGATGCCCCTTTAGGTACACTGGTCTGAGATGCTACCAATACCTCGGGCTGTGACTTAGCCGACAGGAACACCTTCACATTATCAAGGAAATCAAAATTGGCACCTGGGGGTGATTGTATCTGTAATGCCAGGCTCTTGAGGTACACACTCACTACCTTATCTGCGGCGGTGCCGTATTGCGCCATATACTCTTTAGAGTTGGTGGCAAAGGACACGGTAACAGACGGCAGATCTATGCCCCCCATGGGGAGTGGTGTGCCGGTGGGGTAGCCTGTGATCTCAGGTACGGTGACCTCGGTACTGTAAGGGAGGTCTACATTGATATTGGCGAGGTCTTTTACTTTATTGCAACCGGTAAAGAACGCGGCTACAGTGAGGACGGCTAAAATGAGATGCTGTTTCATATATGATCGGTTTTATGGTTCTGATAGATAATGAACAAAAGTTATGCCACGGTATCTTATTTGCATGAAAGCGGCCGCAAACCCTGATGCGCCCGCGCTGTAGCCGGTGAAGAAATTAGCGGTATATAGCCTTACCGGCTATATACACTTATCCACAATTCCCCTTTTTTCAGCAAAAAAACCATTTGCACACATAGTAATTGATAATCAGCGATTTACACGAATTTTGTGGATAACTATTCCCCAAAAATTCCCCATTTCTTGCCCGGTGGGGAATTTGAATTTTGCACTTACCCGTGCCGTAAGTGATAAAGGTGGTACAAAGGTGGTGCAGGTTTTTGGCTCTGCAAAAAGAAAGTTTTATGATAGTACGGATAGCTGTCTATCATAGAAAATTGTTTGTGGGTGTGGGCAAGCGGGTTAGAAAGCAAGATAGGGCCGAGTGGGGTTGAGTGCCATTCAAGTTTTGTGAACCCTATTGTACAAATCTCGAACCGGTTTTGTGTAGATTTGAGAAACTTAGGCTCGTACATTTACATCTTAGCCGCCTCGATTATTTTATCAATTTGTAAATGAAGCCGCTTTATTTCGGAACGTCCACGGTTGTTGTCGCCTAATGTACAGGTTGTTACTATTACCATATCCAAATCAGGCATGATGCAAATCAATTGCCCTCCATAGCCGCTAGCTACATATACCTGGTGACCATGCGATAAGCGTCGCCACCAATAATAGCCATAGCCATTAGCACCCGGCAACACATCCCATTTATTTAATTGTATGTGCTCAGCCAAAGATTCATTTACCCATTTTTCTTGCAGTATTTGATGTCCGCTCAACTTTCCCTTTTTTAAATAAAGAATGCCAAAGCGCATCATGTCTTGTGCTGTCAGATACATTTCGGAGCCGCCATTATACCTGCCTTTGGTATCTGTGGCCCATTTTTGCACTGTAATACCTGCAGGCTTAAATAATGTAGAATCGGCAAAAGTCTTTAGATCAGTTTTTATTAACCGTGACAATGCGGCTCCGAATACATGTGCTGCACCTGTTGAATAAACAAACTGTTCTCCGGGATCAGTGGAAAAAGGTAACTCAAGCACAAAACGTACTCGGTCAGAAGAATAAGAATAGGCGCTTACAATGGGCGTAGATTCATCCCAGGAGAAGCCTGCCTGCATAGTAAGCAAATGCCGCATGGTAACAGAATGAACTAAGGAATCAATTTCTTTCCTTTTTTCCTGCTCGTCGGAATCCAAGAGAGGATAAATATTTGGTTCATACTCAGGCAGGATATTTAATACCGAGGTATCAAGGTTTGTTAAATAACCACGCATAATAGCCGCCCCGGCAATAGCTGAAAGAAAACTCTTAGTTGCTGATTTTATATTAAAAGCTGTGTTATGTGATTGTCCGTGAAAATACCCTTCATAAATCATTGTATCTTTTCTCCATACTAAAAAAGCACCAAGGCTCGGTATCTGATGGCTGGTTTCAACACATACTTTTTTAACAAAAGAAGGATTAAGACCCTGGCTATGAGACGCGGAAACCGGCAGTTGTTTACCTATTTGGGCAAAAAGCGAAAAGGGTAAGATCGCATGTACAAAGAGAAGGTTGACAAAGAGCCGATCCATCCTGCAATATTATTCATTTATTTTAGAACCAAGGATAACTTTCATATTGTAAAAACGCCGTATTCCCTGTTGTTCCGAGTCTTCCGAAGGGATACCCGGAGCTCCTAATAAAACCCCGTCTCTGACGGTATTCATTTTGCTTTAGCTTGATGGTGGGGGCGTAGCAAATGGGAAATGAGGGGAGGCAAAGGCAAGGTGAGCCCTCCATAAAATGGCTTGATCCAATAACAGAAAATCAGTTACAGGTTCATTTTGTAAAGCCAGTAGCGCACACCAAATATCTTATCTATTTCCTTAAAGACTTCAAACCCAAGGCTCTCATATACATGCCGGGCGGCGTTCATTACTTCAGATGTGTGCAGCCCCCCCCACACACATGTATAAATATATATTATATGTGTATTTTTGCATGATTGTACGATCGTTATTCCTGATAATGTTTAAAGCTGTTACTTACGGCGTTTGATGACCTGTCTGGTATAAACCATCCACCTCCTAGTGCGTAAAGGCCCACTGAATTTCTGGTCGTTCTCTTTACTTGCGCTGTAATATTTCACAATATCCATAGCGGTAATCTTTCCTTTTACAAGAGTATCACTATCGGTAACCAGCAAACACTCAACACCGAGTTTTCCCATCAACTGTATACAAACGTCCAGGGCTTCATGCTCACAGATAGAAGGATATTGCTCTTCATCCGTAACCGGTTGTAACAAATCTTTTACATGCGCATGCATGAGCAGATCGGGATGATAAGAATCAGGTGTGGTTATACCTCTTCTGCGGATTTTTTCGGTCATGATGCTTCCTTCCATTAAAAAGAACGACACAAAATAAGCGGCGACGCAGGCAGCTACCAGCGGTAATAGTCCATTGGGTTGACCTGTCGTTTCGAAGGCAAATATGATTGAGGTAAGTAAAGCTCTTGACGCACCGGCAAACATGGCAGCCATACCAATCAGCGCAGCAGTAGCAAGATCAATACCTAATGAGGGAAAGAAAAATAAGAGTGCTGTTCCAGTTAATGCACCAAATGCCCCGCCAATAGTAAATAAAGGTGCAAGGGTGCCACCTGATGTACCGCTCCCCAGCGAGATAACCCATGAGATATATTTAAGCAGGCAGAGGGAAAACAAGACAGTCAATTGTAATTTTCCGGTGAGCAAGTGCTGGATATTATCATAGCCTACGCCCATAGTGTAGGGTGCGAAATAACCTACGATGCCGACTGCTATTGCTCCGATGGCAGGCCACCACATCCAGTGTACAGGCAATTTTTCAAAAAGGTCTTCCACGGCATATACAGATCTGGATACCAATGACGCAACGATACCAATGAATAGACCAATGCCGGTATAAACTGCCAAATCTGCACCAGAAGGAACTGGGATATTACCCATAGCAAAAACAGGTGTGCTGCCAAACAGCCAGATATGCATTTCTGCCCCGGTAACACAGGCTAAGGTAACAGGAATAATGGAGCGTGCCGAAAACTCAAACAGGAGCAATTCAATAGCCAGCATTACAGCAGCTAAAGGACTACCGAATATCGCAGACATGCCAGCACAAGCGCCTGCACTCAGCATGATCTTTCTTTCTGTCGCCGAGATATGCATAATCTGCCCCGTAAAAGAGCCGAAAGCGCCACCAGTGGCGATAATCGGGCCTTCTGCGCCGAATGGCCCACCTGTACCGATCGATATTGCCGCAGATAATGGTTTCAACAAGGTTATTAGGGGTGGTATCTTGCTTTGGTCAAGAATGATCTTTTCCATCGCCTCGGGGATACCGTGACCACGAATAGCTTTAGAGCCAAACCTTGCCATAAGTCCTACCAGGATACTGCCGATAATGGGAACCGCGATCACGGCTACTCCGAGATGATTACCTGTGGGGCTTGCAGGCCGGATGGAAAATTTTCCATAAAAAGCAAGATTGGTGATTAATTCTATCAGATAAACCAATACTTTGGCTATCAAGCCTATGACGAATGCGTTTATTATTGCCTGAACAGTAAGAAATACAATTCGTCTATTCACCCCGGCTGCATGGCTTGTTTCTTTTTTTCTTTGAATTGTATCTAAAGATGGCGCTAAAGGGATACTTTCGTCTCGATGTTTCATTTACTAAATTTAAGATGCAAAAATATTGCAAATGCAATATTTTTGGAAAATATTTTACATTTTTATGTAAATTAATATATCAAAAACAATATTTTAATGAAAAAAACGGATTGTAACTTGAATTCTTGCTTTTTTTGTCAAGGGTGCTCAAAGGAGTGGCTGCAACTTACTCAACTTAAAAAGCAGACATTCCTGTTGAAGAAAAGTGAACGGTTGCTAATTGAAGGCGCAGCTGTAACAGGCATGTATTTCATGCTTTCGGGAGCCGTGAAAGTGCATAAAAAGTGGGGAGATGATAGAGAACTGATCATCCGTTTTGCAAGGAAGGGTGATATTTTGGGTATACGAGGGTTTGGTGATACCGTTTATCGTATTTCTGCAACTACCCTGGAAGAGACAATGGCTTGTTTTATCCCTGACGAACATTTACAGGCCAGCCTACGTATCAACCCTGGATTATCGTATAAATTGATGCAGTTCTATGCGACTGAGCTCAATAATGCGGAACAACGCATGAGTAATCTGGCTCATAGAGATGTAAAGGGCCGTTTAGCAGAAACGCTGCTTATGCTTCATGATACATTTGGCGAGGGGAAGGATCATTTTTTGCAGATAACCCTTTCCAGGCAGGATATCGCGGCTTATGCGGGGACTACTTATGAAACCGTGTTCAAGATATTCACGGAGTGGATAGCATCCGGGTGGATCAAAACAGATGGCAAGCGTATTGGGATAAGAAATAAAAAAGAGCTACGATCCTTTATCGTTTAGATGTGATTATAAAAAGTCCAAGAGCTGTATCACATTATTGACGATCCTGCCGCAACTGTTAAGGTGAAAAGTATATACCTGGTATTTTATATACCCCCCCCCACATATATGTAAGCGAGGCGCATACTGAAGATGGATTTGCCTATCTTATGTGGTACTATAATTTGATGAAGGCTCAAACCCCTACCCATAAAAATCATTTTGTGGCGAACATTAACAGTGGTAGTGTCCATGTTTGACTACACAAAGATACTACTTTTTATTTGTCCTGCAAGGGATAGTTCCGTTAAATAATATATGAGAATAGCTGGAATATACTCGTTTAATGGAGGGCAAGAATTTGTTACTGAAAGGTTCCCACATGAACTTGATGAACTGAAGAAGGCAATCGGTTCAATCAACGCAGAAGACTACAAGACAAAGGAAAGTGAGGAGAAAACTATGGTTGGTAAAATGCTTTACAGCCCAGTTGGGTTAAATTCTGCATTTAAGGAAAGGTTGTTCCCTATTGGATGGGCTAACGTTAAGGAGGTATGTGAGTACTCCGAAAAGTACTATGTTGAAGGCTATGAGAACCAAAACAAAAAGAAAAAGTACCCCTTCAGGGATATGGACTTTGTAAAGAACAAACTTGGGGTAGAGGTGCAGTTTGGTAAATATTCTTTTATGGTGTACAACGTATGCGCCAAGATGACAATATTCAGAAACCTAGGGCATATAGTAGCAGGTGTTGAGATTGTGCCTGTGAAAGAACTAGCTGATGAGATGTCAACAGGGGTATCTTATTTTGAGCAGTTTGTATGGGACTTAGATAAAAGGGGGACAGCAAACATTGATATTCCAGTGATGATAATCGGGATAGCTGTATAATGTGTGGTGGTTAATTGATCTAATTAGCCAGTTTAGTAATGAGCTAATCTTCCCACCCTTCCTACCTCTAAAGGCATTAAGCCACTTGTGTAAACCATGTGTAAACCAATAAAAGAAAAAGGCTTGAAACTGTTGCCAGCCAAGCCTTCTCTGTTTTCAACTGTGATCCCGTTGGGACTCGAACCCAAGACCCATACATTAAAAGTGTATTGCTCTACCAACTGAGCTACGAGATCATAAAATAAGAACTAAAAAAACACTGTTTTACCCGTGTTTCGGAGCGCAAAGATAAGGATATACCGTTTTCAACAAAATCTTTTTAAAACAAAGTTATTAACACTGTGGAAATCCTCTGCTGACAAGGGTTTTGAAAGATATAAACAATATTTATTTAAAAATTAATAAGCACTTTCAGGTTCAGGAGCCTTGATGTGAGGCGGTTGGGCACGGCAAACCTTAGCTGGCTGCTCCAGTCCTGTATCCAGGTGTAGGAGAGGGTATTCTGGATGCTGAGCAGGTTAAAGACCTCGAGGCTGGCCCATATGCTTTTTATATTGCTGAAGTAGCTATGCGCGGGGTGCTCTTTGCGGGAGGCATCAAGCAGCAGGGCAGAGAAACCAATGTCTACACGCTTGTAGTCGGGTATACGCAGCACATCCTGGTACAGGTGGCCGTAAGGTGAGCCCACAGGCAGGCCGGTGGCATAGGTAAGGTTAATGTGTACCTTGAAGTTCTTGTTACTGGGCAGGTAATCCTCGAAGTACATGCCGAGCATGAAATGCTGGTCTGTGGGCAGGGGGAAGAAGCTGTTGTAGCCGGCTATGCTGCCGCTGTCTGTTATCTTCTGCTCGGCACGCAGGATGCCTATGCTTATCCACGAGGTGGCATCCTCTACAAGATCGCCATAGAGGCGCACCTCGCCGCCGTATATATGGCCTATGGCATCGTTCTTACCGGTGTACCTGATGCGTACGTTGTCATATATATAGGGGTCAAGGTCCCAGAGGTCTTTGTAGTATGTCTCCGCCGTAACCTTGAACGGGCGTTTATACATTTTAAAGTTGTAATCGAGGCCCAGCACTGCCTGGAACGATTTCTGTGCTTTGAGGTCTTTATTTATGCCGCCGGTAAGGTCGCGCATCTCGCGGTAGAAGGGCGGTTGGGCATACAGGCCGGTGGCAAATTTATAGACAATATCTTTCTTACGGCCCGGCCTGTACGACAGCTGGACGCGTGGGCTAATGATAGCCTCGCTATTGAGGAAGCTGTAATTGGCACGTACGCCGGCGGTAGCGGTAAACTTGTTTGAGCTGCCGAAACGGATGTTATCCTGCACAAAGCCGCTGACGCGTGTATAATTGAAGCTGGCCGTGGAGTGGTAGAAATAAGCGAGGTTGAGCGCGTAAGGGTCATAAGGCTGGTTGAAGGCGGCAGAGTCCAGGCGCTTCCATTCGTGCAGGTTATCGGTGATATCGGTGCTGGTGGTGTTAGCGCCAAACTGTATAAAGTTGTTTTTGGCATCGTAAGACCCGCGCAGACCCACGTCGGCTACATTTACATCGAGGTAGTTGCGGGCAAAGTCGTGGATGAGGCCTGTGCCGAGGTACGTTTTTATCTGGCCGAAATCTTTTTTGCTAAGGTCTGTCTGCAGCTCACCGAAGAGGTATTCGCCGGCAATGTCGTATGTTTCATATTCGTTGGTCTGAAAGCCGGATGCCAGTAACTTCAATTTGAACTTTGACGAATCGGGGTGGAAAGCCAGGGATATACCGCCAAACTTAGAGTCGAACTGGTCTAACTCGCTGCCGTTGTAAAATACATCAAGCTGGTAAGCCTGGTTGAGGACACCGAAGCTGGATACCTGGCTCTCGGGAAAAAATGTGAACCTGTTGCGGGCATAGTTGCCTATGGCCTCCAGGTCCCAGTTTTTACTGATCTTGTAATTGATAAGGGCCTGCACGTCTGTAAACGAGGGGTTGTATACGCCCTTTGTAGGCTGTGCCTGCAGCAGGTACTGGTTGCTTTTCTGCCGCAGCCCTACCAGGTAGGTGAGTTTTTGATTTTTAGATGCCCCCTCAAGGTGCATGCTTGCCCCCAGCATACTGAGGCTGGCAGAGCCGGCAAACTTTGTGGGCCGCTTGTAGGATACATCCAGCACGCTGCTCATTTTGTCGCCATACTTTGACTGGAAGCCACCTACCGAAAAAGTAACGTTTGATACGAGGTCTGTATTTACGAAGCTGAGCCCTTCCTGCTGGCCGGCCTTTACCAGGAACGGGCGGTATATCTCAAAATCATTGACATAAACAAGGTTCTCATCGTAGTTGCCGCCACGCACGCTGTACTGCGATGTGAGCTCGTTGTGCGAGCCCACGGCCAGTTTTATGAGGCCTTCTATACCCGATGTGGGCCCGGGATTGAAGTCGACCTTGCTGAGGTCGAGGTAAACGGAACCGGCCTCGGTACGTTTATGTTCGCTGGTCTTTGTAAATTCTTTGAGTTGGGTGGCGCTTTCTTTTAGCGCCACATCAATGGTGCGTGTTTCGCCCGAAATGAGGTTGATTATTTTGTGAAAGGCAGTATAGCCTGAGAAGTGAAAAACGACCTTTACATTTTTCTGCGCAGGTACCTCCAGTGAGTAAAAGCCTTTTGCATTGGTATAGGTGCCCAGGTGGCTATCTTCATCTGCTACTACGGCCTGGTCCAGGGGCCTTCCTTGCTCGTCGCGCACAATACCTGTAATTACTGCCTTCTGCGCATACGCGCCGCACGATATAAGTAATAATAGAATAAATGAAAATACCCGCTTCTGAAGCATATCCGCTATTAAACGCTATGAATGTAACTTTATTTTCCGACCTGCTTCAATCTTTTGATGGCATCTTTAGGATCCGGTGATGAAAAAACGGTGTTGCCGGCCACAAGCACATCTGCCCCGGCAGCTACAATATCGGCAGCATTTTCCAGTGTTACCCCTCCGTCTATTTCTATCAGTGTGGCTGCGCCGGCAGCGGTGATGAGCTCCCTGGCCTCTTTTATTTTCTGATAGGTAAGCGGCAGGAACTTCTGGCCGCCAAAGCCGGGGTTGATGCTCATGACCAGCAGCAGGTCTATCTCATGTATGATATCCTTTACCATGGCCACGGGGGTATGAGGATTGATAGACAGGCCGGCTTTCATGCCCAGTGCCCTGATAGAGGTAAGTGTGCGGTGCAGGTGGTAGCCTGTTTCGTAGTGTACCGTCAGGTAATCGGCCCCTGCCTTTTTAAAATCTTCGAGGTACCTCTGCGGCTCCACCACCATCAGGTGCACATCGAAGACCTTGGTGGCGCGCTTGCGCATCTGGCTGATGATAGGCATACCATAACTGATGTTGGGTACAAAGCTACCGTCCATAACATCAAGATGAAACCAGTCGGCCTCACTTTGGTTGATCATGTCTACTTCTGCCCCGAGGTTAAGGAAGTCTGCTGAGAGCATTGATGGCGCTATTATCGGCATGTTTATTTCTATTCAAAAGTTATAAAGGTCAATGACAAACTAATACCGGGTATCAGCCGGCCGTATACAAAAGCCATATTATTTTACCCCCAGCTTCTTTAGGGCTTCTTTAGGGCTCTTATAGCTGGTGTCCAGGGCCAGGGCCTGCTTGTAATCTTCAACGGCATTTTTAATGCTATCCATCAGCTCGCTGCATACACCCCTGTTATAATACGCTGTAGGATTTGCCGGATCTGTTTTTGTAGCAAGATCGTACTGGTGATATGCCTTCGCAAACGAATCTTGCTGCAAATAGATGGATCCCATATTGAAATAAGCGTCAACATAGTGGTTGTTGCGGATGATGCATCTTTTGTATTCTGCCTTTGCCGCCTCAAAATCTTTATTTTCCTGGTAGTATACGCCCCTGGCAAACAGCGGGAACACATCAAGGCTGTCCATCTGGTAGGCGTTCTCGAGGTACTTAAGCGCGAGCGGGTCTTTCCGGGCGCTGTACAGCAGGCCTAGTTGTATGACGGCATCCCTGTAATCGGGGGCTACCTGCACGGCTGTCTGGAAATTAGATATGGCATGAGCGGTGTCGTTCATGTCTTTATACATCATCCCCTTAAGGAAGTAGGCTTCGGGATTGTAAACATTCTGCCGCAGTACAATATTTATCTCTTCAAAGCCTTTGGCATGCTCCCGCATATAGAGGAACAGCTTGGCTATTTTAAGATGTGTTTTCTGGTCTTTGGGGTTCTTGGCTATGGCCTTTTGCAGCCATTCTATAGAGCCGGTTACGTCTTTATGGTCGAAAAGGAGATTGCCAACGGCACTGAAATATTCGGCCTTGCTGCTATCCAGCGTGGCAGCCATTTTGTAGTCTTTTATGGCAAGGGTGTCAACGCCCAGTTTGTGCAGCATTTCACCACGCTCAAAGTAGAGGCCCGCATCTTTGGGGCTGCTGCTGATACGGTCGGTTATTTCCTTCAGCCTGGGGTTTGTATTGAATATGGGGGTGGGGGATTGGGTTTCCTTGGCCTTGTGGTCGTTACACCCGGCCGAAAACACGACAACCAAAAGAAGTGATAAATACTTTATCGCCCTTGCGCTCATGCTGCAAACTTATCAAAATTCCACAGGAAAATGCGGAAGATTATTAGCCCTGCTTACCGAAATCAGAACATATTTTGGCGGATATCATACCGCCCCGGTTCATCAACTTCCGAAAACGTCCTTGATCTTATCAAAAAAGCCTCTTTCTTCTCGCTCCCGTTTGGCCTCAGGCCCCGGCCTGAAGTTGGGTGAATTCTTCAGTTTCTCGAGCAGGTCTCTCTCTTCGCTGGTAAGGTGCTGGGGCGACCATACATTTACCTCTATCAGCTCATCGCCTTTTTCATAAGACGACTGGAAGGCCGGGAAGCCTTTTCCTTTGAGCCTGAATATTTTGCCGCTCTGGGTGCCTGCCGGTATCTTTATCTTGGCCTTGCCATCTATAGTGGGTACTTCAGCATGCATGCCCAAAACTGCCTCGGGGAACGAGATATGGAGCTGGTATACCACATCCAGGTCGTGGCGGGATAGCGATTCGTGTTTTTCTTCTTCTATCAGCAGTAGCAGATCGCCCGGAGGGCCGCCACGTTCGCCGGCATTGCCCCTGCCGCTCATGCTTAGCTGCATACCCTCCTGCACGCCTGCCGGTATGTCCAGGCTCAGTGTTTCTTCGCCATACACCCGCCCTTCACCTTTGCAGTTGCCACACTTCTGGGTAATAGTGCTGCCCTCACCATTGCAGGTAGGGCAGGTAGTTACTGTTTGCATCTGGCCCAGGAAGGTGTTTGTGACGCGGCGCACCTGCCCCGAACCGCCACAGGTGCCGCACTGCTGTACAGACCCTTTATCCTTTGCCCCGCTGCCGCTGCATTGGTTGCAGGTAATATGTTTTTTTACCTTGATCTTTTTGTTGGCGCCATTGGCGATCTCGGTAAAGTCCATTTTCAGCTTTATACGGAGGTTAGCGCCACGTGTGCCCTGCCTGCGGCCGCCGCCGCCACCTCCACCAAACATGCCGCCAAACATATCATTGCCAAAAATGTCACCAAAGTTCTGGAAGATGTCTTCCATGCGCATACCGCCCGGCCCCTGGCCGCCAAACCCACTATTACCACCCACACCGGCATGGCCAAACCGATCGTACTGGGCACGTTTATCGGTGTTGCTGAGTATCTCATATGCTTCGGCCGCTTCCTTGAATTTCTCTTCGGCATCCTTGTTGCCCGGGTTTTTATCCGGGTGGTGCTGCATCGCTATTTTACGATAGGCCTTTTTTATTTCGTCGGCAGAGGAGCCTTTAGCAACTCCAAGTATTTCGTAATAATCTCTTTTTGTCATACCTAACCCCGTTTGGGACTTTACCCACAGTTAAACAACAATGAGTGGTGAAAAATTTAATGAATATTTTTTTAATGTATGCCCAAGGGCTTTATTTCAGTGGCAGGCTTATTTTCCTACTACTACTTTGGCGTGCCTGATCAGTTTGTCATTGAGGTAATATCCCGGCTCCACCACATCTATTACTTTACCTACCATGTCTTCATTTGGCGCAGGGATCTCGGTAATGGCTTCGTGCAGGTCGGGGTTAAATTCGTCTTTACCCACCTCCATTACCTTCAATCCTTTTTGCTGCAATAATGTCTTTAATTTATTGAATACTAATGATATGCCTTCTTTAACTAAAGTAATATCATCGGTTTTTTCCATTTGCGTATTTGCGCGGTCTACGTCGTCAAGCACTACCAGCAGGGATTGAATAATATCTTTTCCTGCTGTCTGGGTCAGCTCCATTTTTTCTTTTGCGGTGCGCCTCCTGAAGTTGTCGAATTCGGCCACGAGGCGCAGATGTTTGTCTTTAAGCTCTGCTATTTCTGCCTGTAATTTTTCCGCTTCTTCGTCATTGCTTTCAGATAATTGGCTTCCTGCCCTGCTTTCATCGGCATTCAATACACTGGATAACGCTTCTTCTACTTGTTCATTTTGTGACATGTTGTCGGTATTCTCATTACTCATATTTTTATTATGTGTTTTTTTATCAGTCATAGTCCTCTTTTTTTTAAAAAACATGGTCTGTGCGTATAGTGCAATTATTTTGCCAAATGTCAGTTCGGGACAAAATGTCGCACGCAAAATACGGTAACGCAAAGATATTTTGTATGTGGATATATTCTACTAAGTATTGTATGGGGGAAATTGTTGTTTATGTCGTTTAAATTTACATCACACTTTAACTGCCTTATCCATGAATTTCATGTACAGTTTTCGGTCGTTCAACATCCTGCTTGCAGGTGTTCTTTTCATATTCTTACCGGCATGCAGGCCAAATGCCGAATATGGAAAATGGAATGTTGTATCGATGGTGAAACCTGCGGGCATACCATGGGCAGGATTTTATTGGGAAGGGGACACATTGGGAGGCAAATTTTATGACAAATGCGCAATGGTGATCCCGGTACGCGTCAATGGCCTGCCATATGATCTGACAATGCAGTTTGACCTTGGCGCCAACATGACTCAATTATATGGTGAAGGCGCAAAATCATTGATGGCCCTGCATCCCGGTACCGATATAAATAAGCCATCGCTGGAATTTGGTGACTTCCTGGCCACAACAGCGAATTGCTATATAAAGGCCGACTATGGGGCGCCACTGGAACCAGGCCAGACAGGTGAAAACAGAAATATGCGCATTGGAACGGTAGGCAGTGACCTTTTTCAAAATAAGGTGCTGATCATTGATTATCCGCGTCAGCGATTCTCTATATGCGATTCGGTACCCGCAGTATATGCTACGAGTACTGTAGATATAACGCTGGATAAGTACGGGCGTGCCATACTGCCTATGTGGCAAAAAGGGGCGAATTACCGGGTACTGTTTGATAATGGGTCAAGTATTTTTCCGCTATTGGCCGCGCCGGGTAAGGTGGACCTTTTCTCATCCGAAAAAGACGTAGACACCATTGCGGCAAATGCTTGGGGAGCAATACATTATTTTGCGGGCAGGCCCCAAAAAGACAAGGTGGTGATAGCGGGGCTGGATACGCAGAACATAATGGTATACGCGGACCAGGATGATACGGTGAAAACTGAACAATATGATGCTATAGCCGGTAATGCTTTGTTTTGGGATAAAGTGATCGTAATAGATTATAAGCACCTGAAGTTTGGCATTATTCGTAATGGTAGCCAATAAGCGAATTATATAGCATCTTCCCGGCAGAGACCCGGTGCATCCCCCTTTTTTCACCCTGTTTTTAATGCTCAAAAAAGCCAAATCACCCCTTATGTGGTAAGCATGCAGGCAGAATATAGGATACATTGCGACCAATGGAATCTATGTTCGTTCACTAAACAAATCCTGTATGAAAAAAATAATGATCACTTTACTAATGATGGCGGCGGTTTCTGCCGGCAGGGCGCAGTCGGCGATGAGCCACGGTAAATGGGAAGAAAACAGCCATAACAAGAGCAGGGCGCATACGGAGGAAGCCAATGAATTTACCGGTACAGAGATGTCTGTAACCCACAAAATTGTCACATTTTCTGACCTGCCCGACCTTCCGAAGCAAACGTGGGCTATAGTAACAGATGTAAACGGGGAAGTAGTGACCCAAAAACGGGTTACACCCACTATAAACTACATAGACCTGGGCAGGCTGAGCAAGGGCGAAATGTACTTTGTATCACTGGTGTACAAAAACAAAAGCCAGAAAGCCTTTGTTGTACACCTATAGTACTTTGCCGGCTATATCGCTAAGCGGAAATGATTCTTTGATCCTGATCCGTCCATCAGCCTGCTGAAGTGTGCAACATTCGGTTTTGGGGTCGTGCTCGAAAAAAAGCACCCAGTTATTAGCTGCAGCCTGACCCAGTAGTTTGTGTTTTTCGTTAAGCGTTTCCAGCGGGCGCATATCATACGCCATGACCCATGGCATAGACACATGCGCAGCACTGGGCACGAGGTCGGCACAAAAAAGTACTGTAGTGTCGTTGTACTTCACACATGGCAACATCATAGATTCGGTATGTCCGTTCACATAATATATCCGGATATCCTGCAGCCATTCCTCACCATCAGGCGTTTCTATGAAGCGGAGCTGCCCGCTTTCCTCTATGGGCAGTATATTTTCTTTAAGAAATGAAGCCCGCTCGCGCTCGTTAGGCGCCAGGGCTGCTTTCCAATGTGTGTGATTGGTCCAGTATTGCGCGTTCTTAAACGCAGGTACGAGTTTATCGCCATCCCTTACTATAGATCCGCCGCAGTGGTCGAAATGCAAATGTGTGAGGAATACATCGGTAATATCGTCCATGGTAAAACCATGAGCGGCTAACCCTTTCTCAATACTGTCGTTGCCGTGAGGGTAGTAGTGGCCAAAGAACTTTGCGTCCTGTTTGTTTCCCATACCGTTGTCTACAAGTATACGGTAGTTGCCGTGTTCTATCAGCAGGCAGCGCATGGCCCAGCTGCACATATTATTATCGTCGGCGGGGTTTACTTTATTCCACATACTTTTGGGCACTACACCATGCATAGCGCCGCCATCCAGCTTGAAATATCCCGCGTTTATTGAAAATAGTCTCATGTTAAGTCTTATATATACTTCCTTTTTCCTTGGGCAAAAATACAATAATATTATGCTCTGTTATCGGTCATGAAATTGCCCATTTGCCGGTAGGGTTTATGCCCCTTTCGCTAATAAGCTCCCCCGGTTAATTGTTTTGTACAAAATCAATGCCCCTGCTGCAAAAAAAACGATCAGCGCTATTATGGCACTGCGCATATTCATAATACTGTCTATAAACCCAAAGGATAGCATGCCGATAACAATAGCAAATTTCTCTGTGACGTCATAAAAACTGAAGAAAGATGCTGTGTCGTGAGTGGGTGGCATCAGCTTGGAATAAGTAGACCGGCTTAAAGACTGTATGCCCCCCATTACCAGTCCCACTATGACTGCCAGCATATAAAACTGCACGGCAGTTTGCGTATAATAAGCGGCAATGCATACACCGATCCATATGAACACAACAAACAACAAAACCTGCAGATTACCGAAGATAGCGGATAGTTTGGCCATGATAAAAGCACCGGCAATAGCCACCAACTGAATGACCAATATCACAGCAATAAGCTGTTTTGAGTTAAGCTGTAATTCCTTGCTGCCGAATATGGTGGCCGCCAGCATTACCGTTTGCACGCCCATGCTGTAGAAAAAAAATGCCCCGAGATATGTTTTTAGAACAGGATGCTCTTTTATCTGCTTCCAGACAGATCTCAGCTCATGAAAGCCATTATAAAATACATTGTGTTGCGATTTTTCCGGAAGTGGCTTCCCCGCAGGCAATTTAAGGAAAGTGACCTGTGAGAAGCCCGCCCACCATAGCCCTACCAACAAAAAAGACAGCCTGGGCGCAAACGAACTATCTGTGATACCAAACCATTCCGGTTTCAGCACGAATACAAAGCAAATGATCTGCAACAATACACTACCCACATAACCATAAGCAAACCCCTGGGCGCTGACATGGTCCCGTTCTGCCTCAAGGGCTATCTCGGGCAGATAGGCATTATAGAATACCAGGCTGCCGCAATAGCCCAGCGCGGCTATGGCCGAGCAGATGATGCCCAGTTCCAGCGTATTGGCGTTAAAGAAATACAGGCAGCAGCACGCGGCAGCCCCTACATAACAGAACAATTGCATGAACCTTTTCTTATTTCCTTTGTAGTCTGCAATTGATGAGAGTATGGGCGAACTAAACGCGATAATAAGGTACGCGACCGCTATGGAGTAATCGAACAGGGAACTGTTTTTTACTGTTAACCCAAAGAAAGATACTTTATCGTTTATCACCTTCCCATCCTTTGTAACGGTGGTTATGGCATTGTAATAAGCCGGAAATATGGTGGAAGTAATGACGAGGTTGTATGCCGAGTTGGCCCAGTCGTACATAGCCCATGCCCTGTGCAGCGATTTAGATGATCTTACCGTGGGTATATTGGCGGCGTTTACTTCCATGAGGCTAAAGTAATACGATTTAACTAAAAGTGCCACTCCCTGCGGAAGTGGCACTTTTAGAATAAAATCCCATTTATAATTATTGCACTACGATTAGTTTTTTGGTCAGTATCTGTTGTGTTGTTTTCATAATAAGCGTGTAGGAGCCCGGAGGCAGCCCTGATACCGAATACGTAAATACGCTGTAACCGGCAGTGACCGGCGCTGGGTTTCTGAACTCACGCACTACTTTGCCCTGCATATCCATAAGTTGTATGCTCGCCTTGTCGGGGTCTTCCATAAAGCATTTTATGGTTATGTCGCTTGATGCGGGATTAGGGCATACGTCCAGTAGCTGCTGGCCGTGGTAGTAGTTTGTCTGCGTCCAGGGGACAGCCAACAATGAACTGTCTGCAACTATGTTCTCATCGCCGGCATGGTACTGTGTATACACGAAAAATACGATCATCATTTCATCAGTTGTGGCCTCGCCTACATTCACATCCTGTGGCGGACTATGTGGGTTTTCAGGGTTGGCAGATGTGTTGTCGTAGGTAGCCTCCGCGCGTACCCTTGTACCCACAGGCACTTTTTTAAGTTTTCTGAACATATAGAAACCCTGCCAGTGGAAGTCCCACTTATTGATCTGGATATATTTATCAGTATCGCCGGAGGGTAGTATGCCGTAGCTCTTTATTGATTTGCCCAGTAGGTGCATGTGCGGGAAAGCCCCCAGCAGTGATATATCGCCCAGGAATGCAAGGTATATGGTGGGGAATTCTTCTTCGAACGTCTTGATGGAGTCTGCAGGAATATGCAGCGGGCCGCCTATCAGGTCGAAATCATGATAGAGTACAGGCTGCATAAACACCTCCCTTACCCCCGCTGTGGGCGCAAAGAAGAATCGCACCTCAGTACTATCTACCATTCCGGCAGTACCGGCAGGGTAGTGCACCTGCACTACAATATCTGCCCCATGTGGTATTTTCAATCCAAAACCGCTCGGGTAGCTCATAGGGTCACTGCCCGGAACCCATACGCCCAGCATAGTGGCGCTGTCGGTGCCTACACCTCCAAAATCGGGGTAGCCGGGGCCGGGATATGCTGCGTCAAGTGCCGCGCATTTATGAGTAGTATCGGCAAAAACGAGCACATGGTGCACGCAGGCCGGGTTGCCGGGAATGGCTTCAAACGCCCTTATGTATTTGTCGGTGAGTAAGCCGCTGGGAATAACAAAGCACTGGTACACGTCGCCTGACGCGGCTGTAGAAGTGTAAGTGGGAATCTTTACAGTAAGGTCGGGTGTACCCTGTATCATGCCTGTATTAGTATACACAGGTGGCGGTGGTGCCAGCGAGGGCGTGCCTTGTGGTGTACCGCCGTCTACCCATGCGGTTAAGGTCGCTACATCTTCGGCTGAAAGTATGCGCTCGTGTGAGAGACGTGCATAGGTTGGGTCCGGTGGCCATGGCGGCATGATCCTGTTTTGCACGTCAGACTTGATAGAGTGTGCGTTACTCACTGCATCGGCATAGGTGATCAGTGAAAATGGCGCAATACCGCCGTCGTGATGGCAGGTAGTACAATGGTTGTACAGTATTGGAGCCACCTTTGTTGCCCAATCGGGAGTCTGGGCTATAGCATTGGTAATAAATAAGCCGAAAACACCGGCAAGCAGTATCTTTTTTATCATGCGACAAGTTTAATTTATAAAAATAAGGGTTTTTACAGCAAATGAAAAAAATATCTGGTGTGAGGGAAGGCATAGCCTGTACGAAAAAAGGGCATACTTACAGGTAATCCGTAAGTATGCCCCAGGCTTACTAACCCTTTATTATTTCATAGACTTTGGTACCGCTGGCAGTGCCTGCAGGTTTTTGAAAATGTGGCTTAGTTTAGTAGGAGGTAGTTGGTTGTGGCAGGTAAAGCACGATTTTCCCGGTTTCTGGAAATAGGTTTCCATGGTGCTGTTAGCCAGCATATCGGCGCCTATGGCCGAGCCCTTGCTGGTATCAACGCTATAACTTTTGCCATTTGGCGATGTTCCGCCGCTGGTCCATGTGGCCCCTATCAGCAGGTAGTTTTTGCGTACATCATTGCCCATAAGCATTTTCATTACGGCATTGTTCATTCCTATGATCTCACTGTTCGCCGCCGCAGAGCTTTTGTCTTCCGGATTTGTAACTGTATTCATCTGGCTGCCAAAAGGAAATACAAGCTGGGTATTGCTGGCACTAACGGTATTGCCGTTATAACCCGTAATAGTGTCACCGCTCAGGTTCTTCATATGCGATGCGTTGAAGGTGGTAGCATTTTTGCTGCTCAGCAGGTAAGCCTTGCCTGTGTCAGGTGGTACTGTTATGGTATCCCCTTTAGTGTTCAGGTACTGGTAAGCCGCATTAGGCGCGTTATTTACATGTTCAAATGTAGCCCATGACATCTCGGGGTGGTTTGTGAGGCTGCCCACAATGTGCATGCCTATCAGCGCCAGCTGCGTTCTTCTGTACTTGCCGGTGGGTACCCATTTCTTATGGTCGGTTGTGTCGTATTCCGGTACCTCTGCGTTTACCACTATGTAGCTGGATAGATTTGGCAGGTTATTGGTTTCAACCCATGCGGTTTTCAGTTCCATGGCAAGCGCGTTGGAGTCAGAAAGCGTAGCACCGCTAAACTGCCGCGCGTAGCTGCATATCTTGTTCCTTTCCGTATCTGTAGTAGGGAAACGGGTGGAGTCAATAGCGCCGTTTTTACATCCTGTCATAAAGTATGCGTAGACATCATTGACCATCAGCAGATAATAAACCAGTGAGCCATTCTGCGCCATCAACACATCTTGCGTAGCCTGGCCTACTTCTGTGTGCTGCGCGCCGGTAGAGTCTACGAGTACTGATATCCCGTTTCGTTTTATCTCTGCAAGTAAGCCTATCTGGCCCGCTTTGTGCCTGAATAACGGCTTTGGATGGATGGCCTGGTGTTTTTTGTCGTACAGCACCTTGTTGCCATTTGCGTCCTGCTCTATGGTTGCCACCATAGCTGTGCCTCCTTTTTCGCTCTGTAACATAGGTTGGTTTTGCTCCGGTTGGTTGCGGCCTTCTACCTCAAACACCATTCCGTTCTCTACCGTTACGAGGGGAAGGTCGTTGGGCCCGTTCTGAGAAATGTGTGCCGAAACACGCAGCAGCTTGCCGTCGTGCTGGGTAAGTTTCCTCTGATTGTTATTCAGTGTAGTAACGTCATAGAAAACAGGCGACTCCAGCACTGTATTCCCGGGTACATATTTTCCGCTGGTCGTGGGCGATGTGATCCAAAGGAACATTTGTTCTGACCAGGTGTAGAAACTGCAATTGTTGTTTGGCTGGAAAGTAACACTGTTTGCCGGCAGCGCCTTTCCATTCTCGGTAACTTTACCGCCTACGAAGAAGGAGTCGAAAGCAGATTGCGATACGGTGCAGCTGACTTTTACATCCTGCGGCAAGCCGCCGCCGTTAGGGGCGCCGGATGTGGTTTCTGTCTTGGTCTCGTTAGGACCACAACCCCAGAAAAAAATGATGCTGACCGCGATAGCAGCAAGCAAATAAAGTGTGGATCTTTTTTTCATAAACTATTGTTTTTTGTGGTTTTGGATTTCTTAGTGTGAAAAAATTGATGGCTAAAACGTTTTTAGGAAGGCCGTAAAGATTATAAATATTTATAAACTTTTTTACGGGTAAACAACGGTAATTTTTTACCGTTGTTTACCCGGCATCGCTATGGTCAAAAGTAACTATAGTAGAAAGGGGGTACTGGCATACCCGGGCAACCCGTAGCAAAGCTAAAGACAATTTATTTTTTATGACTTATACTTGAGTCGTGCGTTGAGAACGTGTTGTTCATGAACTGCTCATTGATATTGCCACCTGAGTACAGGCTGTCGAAAGGAATGACATTCACATTATTGCGGGTTATAAAAAGTATCGCCGGGGGTTATATCAATCTTGTACCGGGAAAATATGGAGGTTTTAGTCGTGTTATCTGAAAAGGCCCAGTTTGTATTATCATAGTAGTTGAATAGTACCTCCCTTATTCCGGGCATCAGTTTCATTACCGCCTTGAGTTCACTTCGTTTCGCAAAAACGGATGAGTCAACAATGGAAATGCAGAAAATGTCATTTTTAAAGCGGGTAGACTGCAAGTAATTGTTGAGCTCCGCGAAGCATTTTTCACAACTTTTATGGCTCTTCAATATCATTACATAATTCCTTGTGCTGTCGGTACGCCATAATTTATTGTCGATATTGTATACAGGTACATCCAGGGGCTGCGCATATGACCATGCAGATGAAAGTAACAAACAGACAATAACGCAGTTTACTATTTTGTTTCCCAGGTATACTCCCATAAATAATAGTTTAGAGGATGGGTCGTATAAAATACATCCATTTCTTTTTGATAGTCCGATTTACTTATGCCCATCACCGGGCTTATTTTTGTATTGATCAAATGAATGACGCCATCTGAGGCTACTAGTTTGTCGGAAAACGTAAGGTCTAGTGGTAGCGACGTGTCGCAGATGTGATAGTCATAATTTTTTTCGGTTTCGTATAGCTGGTCTGTAACTGTGCGAAGCCATTTATTTCCTTTCTTTTCCCATAGGTCAAGAGATCTTTTTAGCCATTTCCCGTTTGGTATTGTTTTACTTACCATAATGGTATGCCGGTTTAAGAAGGTAATTTTCTCTATGCGCGTGAGTGAATCCATTTTTCTTAAGGCATACATCATTTCTTTTATGCCACTTCCATTTTTCGCATTTCGGTGCACACTATCAAGCACCCGCATATATCGGCTGTCGTTTGCAAATTGCCCGCCTGTAATTGTTGTATTTTTCTTTAGGTCGTTAGCCGAATATATGGATATACTGTACGGAATAGTTTGCGCGAATGCGAATTCATCGTCAGTACAATCAATAAAATTATTGACCAGGTGGCTATAGCCGATATAATTGAAGAATGGTTTCTGATATTTGATTTCTTTGTTTTTTTCAATGTTGTATAATATCAGTTTAGTGTCTATGGAATCGTCCATGGGGTGGTTGCTATAGTTTTTATAAATGAAAAGAATGCCTCTGTCCAGCAATTTGATTCCTGTGTTATTGTAGCCCGGTATCGATCCGTGAAACCGAATTGCTGGTTTTGTGAAAACATAGATCTTGTCAAACGTCAACGCGATATAATCTTTATTTACCGAGATGTTGTGCATTGAGTACTTTATCATCTGGGTATCTTTTGGAAAAACAAGCCATATGCTGTCTTCATTAGCTGTGCTAAAATTGTAGGTATATACCCAATGGCCTACGCTATCGGTGCTGTTTTTATTATACTCCAGTTCCGCGTCAAACGAAGTGGATGAGTAATACAATATATTATCGTCCAGGCAGTAAGCCATCATTTTATCGGTGGTAAGCCTTAGCGGTACACTTTTCCTGAAACGGAAAGTGATCTTTTTCCCGGCAAACAGGTTAACCGGTAAGGAAAGGACGATAAGCAATATGACTATTAATCGCGTATTAGGTATCATGGGTAGCAGGATCTTAGTAACAGCATTTACCGCAAATGCTGTTATCATATGTGATGTAATATTCCAAAATAAGTCGGAATTTTCATACCGTTGTTAACGGATATTTTAAATATGTCATTTAAAGGTGGGTGGCATAATAGTGCACCGCTGTTATTTCGCCCATTTCAGCCCATTCGGGCTACCGGATTTGGAATTTGCGCTTTTGAATTTGACCTTTGCGGCAATTATGGGATATAAAGGGATACCTCAGGGTGGCGTGCTGCAGTGGATAAAGGAAAACTACGAGGGTAAGGAAGTAAAAGACTCCCGGTCGGCAGCGGGCAACTGGCTTGGCATTACTTTAGAGCAGATAGAAAAGGGGCATGCTGTTATTTCTATGCTTGTGCGGCCGGAAATGACGAATCCCTACGGTAATATACATGGCGGCATGATGAGCCTGGTGATAGATGAGTCTATAGGCTGGGCTGTGGTAAGTCTTGACGCCGAACAGCATTATACCTCGCTTACCCTTAATCTTGATTTTCTTTATGCCATAAAAGAGGGTGAAAGGTTGCGTGCAGATTCAAAAGTGCTGAGGGTGGGTAAAAAGATCATAAATGTGGAATGTCATGTATATGATATGAATGGCAGGATTCTGGCACGCGCAAACAGCAATCTTATTGTTACCCATATGGATTATAATTAGGTTTAAAAACGTTATATGAATAATATTTTGAAAATTTTATTTGTTGTGCTGATCGCTAACTTATTTTGTACAGGATGCAATAAGAGTAGTTCCACACCAGCACCCTTTATGAAGGCTACAACAGGAACCACCACTTTTTCGGTGTCCGGTACCAGCCAGGCTTTTTGTTCTACATCGTCGTCGGGTGGTATTGATTATATATACATATCAGGCGAGGATGCTAATGGTAAAAAGATCAGGATAGTGCTCATTGACAACTCAGGTACCGGTACAATACAGATAGGAACGGGCAACGCCGCCGCTTATTATTATCCGGGTGGCAGCACTACTTCATACACATATGCCACATCAGGCAGTGTAACTATTACGTCGCTGACACCGGATATAGCCGGCACTTTTTCGTTTACCTGCGCCGACAGTACAGTTGTAACCAATGGTTCGTTCTCAGTATTGGCCCCCTGATCAATTTTCTGACATTGTACCCATTTACGGGGATTAATATTATTTTTGCCCTTTATGCTCAACGGTAAGAAAATAGCTGTAGTACTGCCTGCCTACAATGCCGCGCGTACCTTGGAACAAACATATAATGAAATACCATTCGATATTGTCGATGAGGTAGTGCTTGTGGATGACAACAGCCGTGATGATACTGTGGCGGTAGGTGAGCGCCTGGGGATCAGGCACATCATAAAACATGAGGTAAATAAAGGCTATGGCGGCAACCAGAAAAGCTGTTATAAAAAAGCGCTGGACCTGGGGGCTGACATAGTGATAATGCTGCACCCGGATTACCAGTACACACCTAAACTTATACATGCTGTAGCGTCTATCATAGCTATGGACGTATACCCGGTGGTGCTGGCATCACGCATACTGGGCAATGGCGCGTTGCGCGGAGGTATGCCGTTGTACAAATTTATCTTCAACCGCTGCCTTACCTTGTTTGAGAATATTATGCTGAGCCAGAAGCTGAGTGAGTATCATACCGGTTACCGCGCCTTTAGCGCTGATGTGATCAGGTCTATTGATTTCACGCATAATAGTGACGATTTTGTTTTCGACAATGAGATGATCTCACAGATATTTATGAATGGCTACGAGATAGCAGAGGTTACCTGCCCCACAAAATACTTTGAGGAGGCCTCCAGCATCAATTTCAGCCGTAGTATGAAGTATGGCAGGGGAGTGCTCAGGGTTTCGCTGACGCACCGGCTTCATAAATGGGGGATCATAAAAAGCAATCTGTACGGCAAACCGAGTTAGGAATGTTTTCTGCCCTCCACAAAATACATTTTTAGTTTTCCCTTGTTTTTGGCGTCTATCTCGCCCCTGTATGTGCACGAAAATTCGTCTTTGATTAGTGCGTATGTGGCATGCGCGATATTGATCTTGCCGGCTTCGCCGTTTTGCTCCATCCGGGCCGCAGTGTTTACAGTATCCCCCCATATGTCATAGGCGAATTTTTTAACTCCTACAATACCCGCTATCAGCTTGCCCGAATTGATACCTATGCGTATGCTGAACGCGCCCTTTCCTTTTTCAAGTTTTCGCTGCTCTATGTAATTGATAATGTCTATAGCTGCCATGGCAATATCGCGGGCATGATGCGGGTTTGCGTTTGGCAAGCCGGATACCGCTACGTAAGAGTCACCAACTGTTTTTATTTTTTCGATCTTGTACTTGCCTATAATATTATCGAACGCTTCAAAGCAAGTATGCAGTTCTTCTACCAGTGCCTCAGGTGACAATTGCTCACCGGCCAGTGTAAAACCAACGAAGTCCGTCATGAGCACAGTTACATTATCAAATAACCGGGCTTTTATTTTGCCGTTGGATTTGAGTTCTTCAGCCACATCTGCAGGCAATATGTTGAGCAACAGCGTTTCGGATACCTGCTTTTCGGTATTCAGGGCTTTGTTGGTATGTGTGATAATGACATTGGCTTTTTTCTGCAAACTGTAATTCCTGTAAATGAAGAAAGCAACGAGCAGTACCATTATCAGCCCCGCAAATCCTCCGTACATCAGGCTTTGCTGTCTCTGCATGTGAAACCTGATCGCTGCGTCTTTTTTTGCCTGTACCAGGCTGGCGGAATCCTGTTTGCGGGCAAAGCCGGCCTGCATCTCGGTACTGGTGATCTGTCTTGTCTTGTCCAGGTTAAAAACACTGTCCCGGAGCCGGATATAATGCTTGTATGCGTCAAATGAGGCGCGGATGTTGTTCATTTGCTCGTAGGCATTACTTAATTCATACCATGCAGCGCTCTCTTCATCTATTTTCCTTGCTTTGTTGAACAGGCTGATGGCTTTATTAAACCATGTCACAGCTTCTTTACCATTTCCTTGTATTGTGGCTATTTTACCCAGCAGCAAATAGGTGCCCGGCAGACTTGATGCGTTTTCGTTATTGGCATTTATATCCAGCGAGTGCCTGGCATATGCGATTGCTTTATCCAGTTTGCCGGTGATAAGGTATATGTTACCTATCTTATTTAGTATATCGGTCTCATTCTCGTCGTTTTTAAGTACTATGCTTATTTGCAATGCCGTATCATAGTTTTGTATGGCCAGGGCATAGTCTTTTTTACTTTGGAAGCATTTACCGAGGCCCTGGTAGATCAGCAGATCTATAAATTTATCCTTGACGGCCTGGTTGTAGTCTTCGGCAATGTGATAGTTTTTTAATGCTTTATCGAATTGAGAAAGAGAATAATCTACGTCGCCAAGACTTATGAGCAGGGCCATGAGGTTTAGCGTATCATTTAATGTGCAGTTTTTGCCTGCCAGGAGTTCCCTGTTCTGAATGTTGTACGCCTCCTCAAAATATTTTACCGCATTGGGGTAGTCTCCTATATTCAGATATATAGTGCCAATGTCACCGAAGATACCTTTCTTCTTATCCGGATCCGGATCAAGTTCTATGCTGGTATGATAATACTCTATGGCTTTTACGTGGTTCAGGTTTTTTTCATAGATGCTGGCCAGTATGGAAATGATCAGCGCTTCCTGTTTTTTATCACCTGTTATCCTTGAAAGGTGCGCCGCAGTATCATACCAATAAAGGGCCAGGGGATAGTTTTTCGCGCACTCGTTATAGATACCCCCCAGGCACATCTGCGCCTTTACTATGCTGCTGGTTCGGTTCAGTTTATTGGCGATACCAATGTATTCACCTATATAGCCGATACTGGATGTTGTGTCATTGCAAAAGATGTCGAGAAAGAGTGTTTCCAGTAATTGTAATCTTACTGTGTCGGGGTGTTGCTTACCTAATTCGGTTTTAAGTGAGTCTATATTGTGCCTGTAGGTTTTTTGGGCATGCACACAGGTGTTGCATAGCAGATTAGCTAACATTGAATAAATAAAGCATAATAATAGCTGTGATTTTCTCATGTTATTGGTATGTTATCAGCTGTAAAAGCCTGTGCCGACTTTTTTGAAAATTGTACATTTAAAGGCAATCATTAACCTGCCGCCATTTTTTATCTATAAAAATCCATTTGCTAACAAACTAAAAATAAAATATGAAAAACCAAAAGCTTTTTTTCTTTTCATTTTTTGTAGTTGCATTTATGCTTGGGTCTTCATTGGTATTTGCGGGGTCGGGTAAGATCAAATTCGGCGCGTATACGGGTGGTGGACAGGGATGCTCCGGAACAGGTGTATGCCAGACGGGTAGTACCGGTGCGCCGGCTATATTTGACTTTTATCAAAATACAGACACAGCCGGAGGCACTTTTACCAGGCTTACTATTACTGTAAACTATGACCAGGCTGTGTCGTTTGGTTTTGAGGGCAGCGGCTCGGGTGGGAACTATGTTTTTACCGGTGGTTACCCTTTCAATCATCCGAGCGATGAGGGCCTTGGGGTGCCGTCTACTTATTCAATACCCACTGATTATGCCTGTTCTTACAAAGCCAAGGACGGCGCGGGAAGAATACAACTGATCATATCGGACTTTACCAGAAATACTAAATAGGAGTTTAAAGCAAGTTGTTTAAAAGAATACTTTTAAGATGAACTCGTTGAGTTTGGTCAATACTCCATGCCTTTATAGTATACTTTGAATATCCCTTGTCCTATCTGGTATGTGATCACATCATAGTTTAGCGACCAGTTAGCTAATTCAGCATTGGTTACATCGTATACTTCGCCCTCTGTAAACAGGCGCAAGGTATTTGCCGAATTGATGTAAGCCACGGAGTTGTATTGAATGGTAAGATTGGTAGGGTAGTAACTTTCCATTTCGGTGATGTCACCTTTATAAAATATCTTTAGCATCCCTCCCGGGTCTTTATAAGCGAGTATATTGTCGGTTACCTGGTAGGTGGGATTCATAAAGCCTATAGTGCGCAGGCTGTCTGAATAAAATACTTTGAAGTAACCATCGTTAGAAACAAACGCAACCATGTTGTCGCCCGCTTTGTAGGACTGTGGCGGGTAATCATCTATTACGTATGTCTGGCCGCTATGAAATATCTTGAACTTGCGGTCTACATCTACATAGGCAACTGTATTTCTGCCGGCGTCAAAACTGTATACCGGGAAGTCTTCCTGAGCGATAAGCTGCCCACGATAAAATATCCTGAACAGGTTGGCAAAGTTGTCGAACGCGATGATATTGTCTGTCACCTTCAGGTGTGATAAAGTACTATCGGGCACATAAGACTCTACAGAATAAATCTGACCATTGTAATAAGCTTTGTACTCACTTTTGTAGCTATCCATAAACAGCACAAGACTGTCTGCAACAAACACCTGGTCGCATACCCCGGTCAGGTTTTTAGAAGTACCCCGGTCGTATACATACAGCGATTTTTGATTGAGATAAGCTACAAGATTGTCTGTAGCATAAAAGGCATTGGTGAAGCCATTGTTCACCGGTCGCACACTGCCGTTGTAATATATCTTGAATGACCGGGAATTGTCTAAAAAAGGGATAGCAGAGCGGCCTATTTTCATTGTGGTAGGCGGCATGAAATCTGCTTTATGTATATAACCCTTGTCCCACACCATTAATTGATTCTGGATATCGACAAAGGCTGCAAGGGGCTGGGCTACAGAGCTAATAGCATTTGATAAAATGACAAGCAGGCACAGCAATGTTAATCGCATACTGTAGGATTTTTTGTGAATATAGGGATTATTAAATAAAAAAGCCAGCCTGAGAACAGGCCAGCCCCTATAAACCCTATCACTATGAAAACTTTTACAAAGCTATAAACTATGTTATGAAAAACAAAAAAAACTTTAACTTTTTTATAGCAAGCTCATTTTGGGTGGGGGAGCGTAGAAAAAGAAAAGCCAGCCTGAGAACAGGCCAGCCCCTATAAACCCTATCACCATGAAAACCTCTTTATGCTAAGTTGCAGTTATTTTTCTATTAACTTTTAACAAAGGTACGTATCCTTTCAGGTTTCTGCAAAATTTTTTATCCACGTTTACTTGTTAATAACAAAAAATTACAAAATGCTGATATTCAGCTGTTATTGAATTTATTTTTTCTTCTTTGGTGAAAACATGGCCAACATCCTTCTTCCTTCCATTTTTGGCATGGACTCGAGGGCGCCGTACTCGGCCATACGCTCGGCAAATTTCAGGAGTAGGAGCTCTCCACGCTCCTGGAACATGATAGCCCTACCTTTGAACTGAACGTAACACTTTACTTTATTGCCATCCTGCAAAAACTTCTCGGCATGCTTGGCTTTGAAGTCAAAGTCATGATCGTCAGTGTTTGGTGTGAAGCGTATCTCTTTTACTTCCGATTGTTTTGCCTTGGCCTTCTGCTCTTTATCTTTTTTCTTTTTTTCGTAAAGAAACTTTTTGTAGTCGATAAGGCGGCATACCGGTGGAACAGCGTTTGGTGAAATTTCTACCAGGTCTACTTCGCGGGCTACTGCCATTTTTATGGCCTCTGCTATAGGATAAACGCCCGGCTCCATATCTTCGCCTATTACCCTTACTTCGGGCGCGGTAATTTCGCTGTTCAGGCGGTGCTCATTTTGCGGCACCCTGGGTCTGAAAAATGGTTTACTCTTTGGTCTTTTCTGCATCAATGGTTTTTAATGATTATTGGCAAAAATAAAATATTTGCTTATCAATTAGTCAGATAATGTATATTTTTTTATAAAACCCCAAATCAATTTGTTTTGCCCTTTATCTGTTCTTTAACAAGCTCACTTATCTCTGTGCTGAATTCGCCAAGCGATACCGCACCTTTGTCGCCCTCGCCATGCTTGCGCACGGATACGGTATTATCTGCCATTTCTTTTTCGCCTACAATGAGCATGTAAGGGGTTTTCATAAGCTCTGTGTCCCGAATTTTGCGGCCTATTTTTTCGCTACGGTCGTCTACTTCAGCCCTGATATCGGCCTTTTTAAGGTCTGCCGCAATCTTGTGGGCGTATTCGCTGTATTTATCGCTGATGGGCAGGATCTTTACCTGGAGCGGGGCGAGCCACAAGGGTAGGTTGCCGCCGCAGTGCTCCAACAGTACGGCTATAAACCGCTCCATGGAGCCGAATGGCGCACGGTGTATCATTACCGGGCGTTTACGGCTATTGTCTGAATCTACATACTCCAGTTCGAAACGCTCAGGCAGGTTATAGTCTACCTGTATGGTACCTAGCTGCCAGCGGCGGCCAAGGGCATCGCGGACCATGAAATCCAGTTTAGGGCCGTAGAAGGCGGCCTCGCCATATTCTACTACGGTTTTCAATCCTTTCTCGGCTGCGGCATCTATGATGGCCTGCTCGGCTATCTGCCAATTCTCTTCACTGCCTATATACTTGCTGCGGTCTTCCTGATCGCGGAGTGATACCTGCGCTGTGTATTCTGTAAAACCAAGGGATTCGAACACATACAACACCAGGTCTATGACCTTTTTAAACTCGTTATTTACCTGCTCCGGCATGCAGAAGAGATGGGCATCGTCTTGCGTAAACCCTCTAACACGGGTAAGGCCATGCAACTCGCCCGACTGCTCGTAGCGATACACCGTGCCGAATTCGGCAAGGCGCAGCGGAAGATCTTTGTAAGACCTGGGGGATGACTTGTATATCTCGCAATGGTGCGGGCAGTTCATAGGTTTAAGCATGAACTCTTCGCCCTCCTGCGGGGTGGTAATAGGGCGGAAACTATCCTTTCCATACTTTTCCCAATGCCCGGAGGTAACATACAACTGCTTACTGCCGATGTGCGGTGTGATGACCGGCAGGTAACCGGTTTCTATCTGTGCTTTCTGCAAAAATTGCTGCAGCCGCTCGCGCAGCATGGCGCCTTTGGGCAACCACAACGGCAGGCCACTGCCCACCTTTTCTGAGAAAGTAAATAATTCGAGTTCCTTACCCAGTCTGCGGTGATCGCGTTTTTTCGCTTCTTCCAGCAACGCCAGGTATTCGTCCAGTTCTTTCTGAGCGGGGAAGGTGATGCCGTATATGCGGGTAAGCATTTTGTTTTTCTCATTGCCACGCCAGTAAGCCCCTGCTATACTGGTGAGCTTAATGGCTTTGATAGGGCCGGTAGAAGGAATATGCGGGCCACGGCAGAGATCGGTAAAACCACCCTGGGTATAGAAGGTGATAGAGCCATCGGCAAGGCCGTCTATGAGCTCGAGCTTGTACTGGTCCTGCTTTTCGGTGAAATAAGCAATGGCATCAGCCTTAGAGACATCTTTCCTTATGTAAGTGCTGTTTGTTTTTGCCAGCTCTTTCATTTTGTCTTCTATTTTCTTGAGATCTTCATCGCTGATAGAGCGGTCGCCGAGATCTATATCGTAATAGAAACCGTTTTCGATGGGCGGGCCGATACCCAGCTTTACACCCGGATATAGCGCTTCCAGGGCCTCGGCCATGAGGTGTGCCGACGAATGCCAGAAAGTGGATTTTGCATTTTTATCATCCCAGGTAAGCAGCTTAAGGCTGGCATCATTGTTTATAGGCCTGGAAGAATCCCATACTTCACCATTTACTTCTGCAGCCAGCACTTTGCGCGCGAGCCCTTCGCTTATGGATTTGGCTATGTCTGCCGCGCTTGTGCCCTGCTGGTATTCTCTCACTGAGCCATCCGGTAATGTAATGTGTATCATACTGTATTGTAAAATGAGTTGCAAATGTACGAATGAAACCATGTAAAAACCACCGGCTGTAGCGGCCGGTGGCAGACTACTATGATCTATGTCTTAATAATTGCGGTACGTAAGTGAATATTTTAGTGTGTCTGGCCTGATGATGGGGTCAAAATCGAGTGTATCAACCGGCGAGGCGTCCCACCTGATTATAGCCCCGGTATGGTGGCCCGTGGAATCGGGGTAGGTGGATACTATCCAGAAGTTGATGGTGAATGAGCTCTGAGAAAAGCTGCTGATGGTGCCATTGGAAATATTTGGATGGTTGATGGCTGTCTGGTCAAAAACCACTTTCCAGAAAGTATCCAATACGATCACTGAGCGGGTAAAGCCCTCAAGCGTATCATTAACGCCGTGCAGCGTATCGAGAACCAGCGGCGACTGTGAAATAGTATCGTAGGCAAACGGGTTGATGCGCTCAGTGACAGTAGTGATGAAATCGAACCCGTTATATAATGAAAGATTGTTCTGGTTATTAGCGAAGCCCCATTTAAAAGTAGTAGAATCGGGGTCTGAAGGTGAGCATACAACGCTGCCGCTGAAATAAGCAGCATCTGTGCCACTATGAAAGACCAGGTAGTCATCTTTATGACACTCAGGTAAAAAATTGAGGTAGTTAAGGACAGTATCCCTTCCATCGGGCAGCCTAAGGGTAATAGTACCGCTGGAAATGCTCCATTTACCGTTGCGGAGCATATTTTCCCTGTTATCGGTAGTAGTGGCTTTTTTACTACATGCCGCTATGATAGAGACCAAAGATAAAGTAAGGATGAGGTATTTCTTCATTTATTATGCATTTGAAACCTAAAACTAATAAATATAATCGAAGCTAAAAAAGAATAGGTAAAATTTCGTTGTTTTTCGGACCACAAACCAGTAAGAATATTATGCGCACCTTAATCTACCGGGCACTTATGGCCAAGGTGTAAGTACCTACCTGCCGGGTAGGGTAGCAAGAGGATACCTTGGCAAAAGGGAATAAGTTTTATCATTAACCAGGGGATGCGCTGCGGGCATCCTGAACAACAGGAGTGGCATGCGCTATATAGGTGGCACTTTAAGTACTGCCCCATGCCCCACAAAAAAATCATTGCCCCATGTTTTTATTGAAAATCAATTACTTATGCTAAAACATTGCCCCATCATTGCCCCATAGAGAATGCCTATGGGGCGAATAGATAATGCTTATACATCCTTTGCGACCTTAATAATACCCCGGTAAGCCTGCAATATGACTATCATAAAATGGGGAGCGGTCGTGTGCCATGATATGGCTTAGTGAGCCGGTAGCTTTTATGGTACAAAGGTGTGACAGGTTTGTGGCTTTGCCAAAAGAAAGTTTTATGATAGTACGGATTTCGGTCTATCATAGAAAATAGTTTGTGTCTCCTTCGCTAAAGCTACGGCGACCAAGGGTCTCCTAGGCTAAAGCTACGGCGCGAGGTTGTTGGTGAAGAATATCAACAATGGCGGGAAAATATTTAGCTTCGCTAATAGGAAAGCCGACGGAAACGGAGTTTTATTATTGATTCGAGATGCCTTGCGTAACATTCTGTATAACTGACTCGCAATTTTATGATTGTCATGTATTTATGAAATTTAGTTCGTTTGGTTGAATGTTGAGTGCTTGAATTTTTCGTTGTATGCTTTTTAGCTGTAGCCTGCGCAATCTTGCTACATAAATCGTTGTTTCTTCGTAGCGATAAGGCTCTTTTTTGGTAAGCATATTCCAGATGATTACCGATAATTTTCTTGCGGTAGCTGTGATTGCCGCCATTCTCCCATATTTAAATGCGATTCTCTTAAAGAACTGGTTTAGTTTTCCCGTCTTCATATTGCCAATAGCATTGGCGGCTCTACGCAGAGCTTGAGCCAGCTTGTTGTTGTGATGAGCCACATGACTATTAAGGATTTTGCCACCAGATACTTTATTGTTGGGTGATAAGGCCATCCAACTTGAAAAGTGTTTTGCTGTTGGAAACTTACTTAAGTCAAAACCAGTCTCTGATAGTATAGCTAAAACAGTGGTATCAGAAACACCCTCTATCTCATACAGGTTGACCCCTCCAGTCAATTGTATGCTTAACTGTTGTAATGGTAGCCTGGGCGCATTTTTGTTGATCTTCTTTTTTACAAGAGTTACACTGGCATTTGCCGATGGAACAGCTGATTTTTCCTGCAAATGCTTCTTTAATAATTGGTCTATTTGTTTGTCGCATTCTGCAATTTTTTGCTGAAAGACATCGAAAAGCTCACGGCTTAACTTGAGTTCAAAAAGATACTCTTCTTTCCAATTTCCTTCTAACGAAGATGCAATCTCTTCTTTACCCTGAGGTTTGCCAACGATGCCAACGCTACAGGGTCTCTCTGGCCTTGAAGGATTGCATTGACAATTGCTTTGCCGGATTCTCCTGTAATATCCCTTATAGCCACATCAAGACGGATATTCATTAGTCTCAAAGCTTGTTTCATCTTCGTGGCATACGCACCCGCTTGTTCTATCAGGTACTCTCTAATCAGGGGCATGCGGTACGGTAACAGTGAGCGCGTTTGCGGTCATGTCGGTGCAGGGTGTTGGTGTTAATAACGTTGTTACTGACTTAAATGGCCTGAGGCTGATACCCAACCCCAATAACGGCACATTCACAATCAATGGTGCGGTTAACAACAGTGGAGGACAGGTGTCTGTTTATGTGACCAATATGCTGGGGCAATTGGTTTATAAAGGAGATATGCCGATCGTATCGGGTATACTGAACGGGAGGGTAGCGCTCAGTAACTTAGCCAGCGGCACTTATATGGTTAGACTGACCTCGGGGAAGGAGGCAAGGGTTTTCAAAATGGTTGTTGACGAATAGTCGTCTATAGCGCGATCTATATGGTCGCTATGACAAAAAGCAGAGATGCCGCTCCAAAAATTGTTTTTGAAGCGGCATCCCTGTTTTGAAGAAATGAAAAGAAATATTATTTCTTGTCCATTTTTTTATCTTCTTTTTTAGCGTCCATTTTCTTGCCGCTTTTTTTGCCATCCATTTTCTTGTCATTTTTCTTAGCATCAGGAGCAGTAGCTTCAGTTTTCTTTGGAGCTTTTTTGTCAGATGCTTTCTTAGGAGCGGCGTCCTGAGCGAAAGTTACGCTGCCCATCACGCAGAGGGCTGCAACCAGTGTGAAGATTTTTTTCATTTTGTGTGATTTTTCACAAATGTAGTATGCGGCATGATAATAACAAAAAATATTTTCGGTTAGAAAGAGCCCTAACGCCCATATTTTCATAACGTTTATTTATTAATTGTTATTAGCATATAAAAATCAAACATGAGGAATGAGCGGCCATAATGGTAAAGCTAAATTAACTAACCATGATGGTGCGCAGGCTATATTAATTGGGAATAGTTAAATATCTTTATAACAGGACATTTTTATGCCAGGAAAATATATTATAGCTGTTTTTTGTCTTTTGATATCAATAAGCGCGCCGGGGCAAACCAAGCAAGTACAGCCAAAGAAAAGTACTGTGAGCGATGGGTTTTGTGAAGCGATGATGCAGTTTATAGCTGATGCCAGCAGCGGGTTTGGGCAGATAAAAGGGAAGGAAACGGAAAGTACGAGTAGCAGCATAACCTATAGCGTGCAGAAGGGAATGCCGGGAACAACAATGTCGAGCATAATCAGTGACTCTGTAGTGAGATATGAAGGGATATTATACCAGGGGGTATCTGTAAAGGAATTAAAGGAAGTATACGGGAATTATAAACGCCAGCTTAGTGAATGCCTGCGGGAACAGAAATATACAACGCTGGAAGTGTCTGGCGATGAGAAGAAACTGAGTGAGTGCCCGCTTGTGGTTTATGTAAAGCCCGGTGATGCTGATCCGAACCGGCATGGAACGGTAAGACTGACGGCAGACTATTCGGCGGTAAACAACATATATACCCTAACGCTGGCGATAGCGAAATAGGTGCCTTTAGTAAAGGATATAGATGGAAACTGCATACAGGTAAAACAACTTCTTTCAACAATTTGATATGGTCCAACGTCTTTTTGATATAGTAGCACAGCGAAATACAAACGCACCCAATTCCGTATTGCTGGCTGCCAAGGAAAACGGTGAATGGCGGACGTACAGCACCAGCGAAGTATGGGAAACTGCCAACTATATGGCGGGGGGATTGCTGTCGCTGGGTATAGCCAATGCAGTGCTGGAGCCGGACCGGCAGGAAAAAATAGCGATCATATCGCCAAACCGGCCCGAATGGATGATGACCGATATAGCGGTGCAACTTACCGGCGCCGTACTGACACCTGTATACCCGACGATAAGCCCATCTGAGCTGGTGTATATAATGAATGAAGCTGAGGTGCAGATCATATTTGTGGCGAACGCGGAAATATATGAACGTTTCAGGGATGCTTTTAAAGAGATCACAACATTGAAACACGTTTATTCGTTTGATGTGCTGGACGGGGTAGCTAACTGGAAGGAGTTGGCCGCTCAAAAGCTGCCCGCAGACCAAGGGGTGATAGAGCGGATAGATGCAGATACGCTGGCCACCATCATTTACACATCGGGTACTACCGGGAACCCTAAGGGGGTAATGCTGACCCACCGAAATATAGTGAGTAATGTACAGGACTCAATGCCTGCGTTTACGTTTGCGGGGAAGAACAGCAGGGCGCTCAGTTTTCTGCCGCTGAACCACATATTTGAGCGGATGGTGACCTATGTATATATCCAATCGGGTGTTTCTATTTATTATGCCGAGAGCATGGATACCATAGGGCTAAACCTGAAAGAAGTAAAACCACTGGTCTTTACTACCGTGCCACGCCTGCTGGAGAAGGTTTATGAACGGATCATGAACACGGGTATGGAATTAAAAGGCATAGCCCGAATCCTGTTTTTCTGGGCGCTGAACCTAGGCAAGCGATATGATAACATAAAGAAAGGCAACCCATGGTACCGTTTTCAGCTATGGTGTGCCAACAGGATCATTTTCAACAAATGGAGGGCGGCGCTGGGCGGCAATGTAAAGGCGATAGTAGTAGGCTCGGCGGCCTGCCAGGAAAGACTGGTGCGGATATTCACGTCTGCCAATATTGTGATAATGGAAGGGTATGGGCTTACAGAAACGTCGCCGGTGGTATCGGTAAACAGGTTTGAGAGCGAGAACAGGAGGGTGGGGACGATAGGGCCGCTGATAGACCATGTAGAGGTGAAGATAGCCGAAGACGGAGAGATGCTGATAAAGGGGCCTAACGTAATGACGGGTTATTATAAGCACCCTGATCTAACGGCCGCCGCGATGCAGGACGGGTGGTTTCATACGGGGGATATAGGTCAATGGGTGGAAGGCAGATTTTTGAAGATAACTGACCGGAAGAAGGAGATATTCAAAACATCGGGCGGTAAGTATGTGGCGCCGCAGGTGATAGAAAATAAGATGAAGGAGAGCCCTTATATAGAGCAGATGATGGTGATAGGCGCTAACCGGAAGTTTGTGAGCGCGCTGATCATACCCAGCTTTATACAAATAAGGAAATACCTGCGAGACAATGCCCCTAAACAAACAATACCGGATAATAACAGTGAACTGATAAAGCTACAGGAAGTACAGGGGCTGATGCAGAAACAACTGGATAAATATAACTCCCTCTTCAGCCACCCGGAGCAGGTAAAGAAATTCGCACTGCTGGCCGATGAGTGGACGATAGATAGCGGAGAACTGACCCCATCGCTGAAGATAAAGCGAAAGGTAATAGAGCAGAAATACAGCAACGAGATAGAGGCCCTTTATGCCGAGTAATACTACCTGCCAAACGCGCCGAGAATGCCGATGATAATGAGCAGGCCGTATAGTGCCAGAACAATGATCATGAGTATGCCGATATACTTGAACATATTCTTGAGGTAGGCTACCGATTCATTGAACTTGCTCTTATCGTTGCTGAGCATGGCAGTTTTCATACCCGTAGAGTATTTAAGCAGGGCGTAGATGGGGTAGAAGTTTATTGCCGCAGCAATTACGACATAGGCAATGATCACCACAGACGCGTATCCCCCAAGCATGTTGTTGTAAATGCTTAAATTACTGGCAATGAGGCCGAAAATTATCCCACCAAGCACCATAAGGCTGATAACAATAAAACCGACAATGGACATGAATTTGGTCCACCGGGTCATTTCCAGGAAAGTAGCTTTGACTGATTCGTCAATTTCCATTGAGAAAATATCTGCCTTGCGATCAAATTGTTCCATTGTCTAATTTTTGGTCAAATATATACACAAATCCATATTCGCGTAACATTTTACGTGATATTAACACCAGCCCAACATAGCGGGCGGGGCAGTGCTTAGTATGCGCGCGCGAAGAGCACCCTTTCCTTAGACGGTTTGCCGGTAAGGATACATTTGCCGTCTTCCTGTTCGTTATTCAACGGTATGCAGCGAATCGTAGCTTTTGTAAGTTCCTTTATTTTTTCCTCCGTTTCGCCGGTGCCGTCCCAATGCGCGGATACAAAACCAGCTTTCTCGTCGAGTACTTTTACAAAGTCGTCCCAGGTATCCACCCTTGTTGTATTCGCTGTTCTGAAATCGAGTGCTTTGCGGTACATGTTACTTTGAATATCCGTAAGCAACTGCATGACATGCGCAGCAAGACCATCTAACGGTACCCCTGCTTTTTCTTTTGTGTCCCTGCGGGCTACTTCTGCAATGCCATTTTCTATATCGCGGGCACCGAGGGCAACCCTCACCGGTACGCCTTTCAATTCATATTCAGCGAATTTCCAGCCCGGGCGCGCGTTGTCGTCGTCATCAAATTTTACCCTGATGTTATTCTGCTTCAGTGTGGACACGAGTTCGGCAGCAAGCGCGCTGATCTTAGCCTTAGCTTCAGGATCTTTATTGAATATGGGTACAATAACAACCTGTACGGGCGCTAATTTTGGTGGGAGTACCAGGCCTTCGTCGTCGCTGTGCGCCATGACCAGGGCCCCTACGAGGCGTGTAGATACGCCCCAGGAAGTGGCCCAGACATAATCGTAATTATTGTTTTTATCCTGGAATTTTACATCAAATGCTTTTGCAAAATTCTGACCAAGGAAGTGTGATGTGCCTGCCTGCAATGCCTTGCCATCCTGCATCAGTGCCTCGATACAATAAGTATCCTCGGCACCGGCAAAACGCTCGTTGGCGGTCTTAACGCCACGTACCACCGGTACTGCCATATACTCCTCCGCAAAAGTGGCATAGACCTCCAGCATTTTCTTTGTTTCATCTATGGCTTCTTCCCGTGTGGCGTGGGCAGTGTGCCCCTCCTGCCAAAGAAACTCGGTAGTACGCAGGAAAAGGCGCGTGCGCATTTCCCACCGTACAACATTGGCCCACTGGTTGATGAGCAGTGGAAGATCGCGGTAAGACTGTATCCAGTCTTTATAAGTATTCCAGATAATAGTTTCTGATGTAGGGCGAACGATGAGTTCTTCTTCCAGCTTTGCTTCGGGGTCAACAATAACGCCGCCGCCGTTTGGGTCGTTCTTAAGGCGGTAGTGTGTGACCACGGCGCATTCTTTCGCGAAGCCCTCTACGTGAGCCGCTTCTTTACTTAAAAAGCTCTTGGGTATGAACAGCGGAAAATAGGCATTCTGATGACCTGTTTCCTTAAACATCCTATCTAACTGGTCGCGCATGTTTTCCCAAAGCGCATAACCATGCGGCTTGATGACCATGCATCCTTTGACGGCCGAATAGTCGGCCAGCCCTGACTTTAAAACGATATCGTTATACCACTGGGAGTAATCTTCCTTCTGATTTGTTAAAATTTTTGCCATATTGAACCTTGCACGCTTTTTGCAGTCTGTATAATTGGTGAAGTTGTGCAAATGTAGTAATTTCACTATGCATTTTACGTAAAAAACAATTCGCGATGAAACGGTTCATTTTAGTGTGTTTATTGATCGCAGGTACGGGCATGATGTCATATGCCCAGACCGATGATATATATGCTACCGGTGCAGACCAAAGGAACGGGGGGCGTACGGATAACAGCAGCTCCGCGACGGAAGGGAAGCAGGATAACCAGAATCCGGGCACTGCATCAGCTAATGACGCGAATGCCTATGCACCCGATAACTATCTTGACTATAACAACCCGGATGATTATGTGGATTATGATGATGACTATTCATATGCCACACGTATCAACAGGTTTGATTATCCTTTTTACAATATGGGTTATTATACTACCTTTTATAATCCATACTGGTATGATCCGTTTTGGTGCGGGGACCCATTCTGGGGCAGCAGGCTTTCTTTCGGTGTGAGTTTCGGGTATGGTTTTGGCCCGTACTGGAGTTCGGCCTGGGGCTGGAACAGTTGGTTTGGATACCCGGGCTTTTATAGTTGCTGGAACTATCCGTTGTACGCAGGCGGATGGTATGGCAATTGTTATTCGGGATATTGGAATAGTTATTATGCCGGTGTGGAAAACCATCATGGCAATAATTATTACAGGTCTGCAAGTTATGGCCCACGCCAGACCAGCATAGGAAACAGGATAGGTTATCGTACGGCAGGTAACGGAGGCGTGAGGACAGGATCGAATGGAATAGGCCTGCGGAACGCACCACTCGCATACGCAGCACACGGTAATAATAATGTACGTAATGCATACAACGGTAACGCTGTAAGAAGCAATGTGACTGAGAACGGTACGGCCAGGAATGGCTATGGCAGGCAAGGTAATACGAACGACAACCGTGGTAACGGTTTCCGTAATTTCTTTGGAGGCAATCGTAACCAGGGAACTAATAACGGCAGCTACAATAATGGTACCCGGAGAGGTGGATTCTTTGGTAACGGAGGCACCAGAAACCAGGCTACCCGCTCATACAGTAATGGAAATAGTAACGGACGCCGGAGCAACTTTTTCAATAACGGTGGCGCCGGCAATGTGATCCGCAGCTTTGGCGGCGGAGGTAGTTCGGGTGGCGGCAACCGTAGTTTTGGCGGTGGAGGCGGGCACTCAGGTGGAGGCGGCAGTCGCAGCAGTGGCGGAGGCGGCCATTCGGGAGGAGGACGCAGGTAACGCAATCGTTAAGAATATTATAAAAAGGCATTGTTACCCACAAGTAATGATGCCTTTTACGTTACACAGAGGTCGCAGGCATTATTTTTGCAATAAAGTATCATACAATTTATATTAAACGTTCCTGCAAATGACGGGTCTAAAAATAAAAAACATGCGCATACCATTAATGATATTGCCGGTAATGATCATAGGGTCGTTTGCGGTATCGGCACAGGATATTACCGAGGCATATAACCTTTCTAACCTTACTACGCAGGGCACGGCGCGCTCTATGGGATTTGGCAATACCCTGGGGTCTGTAGGCGGAGATTTCAGCTCGCTGAGTGTGAACCCGGCGGGGCTGGGAGTATACCGCAGTTCGGAACTGTCGTTTACGCCGGCATTAAAGATCAATTCGGCCACGGGGGACTATGCCGGTACGAGCGCATCTGATAACAATACACGGTTTGGCGTGAACCAGTTTGCTATAGTGCTAACCAACGCTCCCAAGGGTAAGCGTTATGACAAAAGAGACTGGAAAACGGTGTCGTTCGCATTTGGAATGAACAGGGTTGCCGATTTCAACAGGAATTATACTTATTCGGGACATAATAACACGAGTTCAGCGTCACAGGTGTTTGAGTCAGACGCAAACCTTTATCCCGGTGATGATACGATACAGAACACGGCCGGTTATCTCGGTTATCAATCGTACCTGCTGAACCAGGATAAGAATGGTGTTTTTTCTACAGTAGTACCATTTGCAGGTGGCATTAACCAGGTAAAGAGTGTACAGGAAAGGGGCAGCATCAATGAATATGTATTGTCTTTGGCCGGAAATTATAAGGAAAAACTGATGCTGGGCGCCACCATAGGTATACCGTCGGTGGAGTACACCCGCAATTCGTACTATACTGAAACTGTAGATCCGGGCAATAAGAACAACCCGGACGCTTTCAGTACATTTACTTATGGGTCCGGATTGAAGATATCGGGCAATGGGGTGAATGCTAAACTGGGCGCGATATATAAATTCTCCGATCTGTTTCGCGCAGGTATTGCTTTCCACACACCTACTTATTATAGCATCAGCGATTATTTTGATCCGCTTATATCAGCTACCGCCCAGGGATATAATTCTGTGCTGACGGTGGACAACTGGCTCCAGGAACAGCAGTTTGACTATCATATAAGCACGCCATGGAAAACTATACTGAGCGCTACGATCATGCTGAACAAATTTGGTTTTATTACGGCTGACTATGAGTATGTAGACTATAGCAGCACACGGTATCATTTTCCGGCCGGTGTAGATAATTATGGGCAGAGTTATCAGCAAGCGGCTGACTTCATTAACCGTGAGATCAAAAAGACCTACACGGGTGTATCTAACTTCAGACTGGGTGGGGAAGGCAGGATAAACAAACAGTTTATGGTGCGCGCCGGATTTGGGTATTACGGTGACCCATATACTTCGTATGGAAAGTCTGCTATGCCGGCGGCCTATACTACACAGCGTATAGATGTGAGTCTGGGCGTAGGGTTTCGATTCAGGTACTTCTTTACCGACCTGGGATTTGTGCACAGCATGTACCAAGGCTATGAGCAGCCTTACGCAGTTGACTACAGCGGCGTAGTATCGGGGCCAGCGGCAACGGTGCCTACAGCGAAAATAAGTTATGCATTGAACAACCTGGCGTGGACGATAGGCCTTAAGTTCTGATCAAAGACCGATAAAATAATATTAGTTTAACTGAGGGTCAGGAGTGATGTTGCAGATATTCCTGCAACATCATGACCGCGCTTACGGCGTCTATCAGTTCTTTTCTTTCCCGATCTTTTTTCTTCAATCCCATCTCTGCAATGGCCTTTGATGCCATGCTGGAGGTCATGCGTTCGTCTATTTTCTCTATGGGCATTTGCGGGAATACATTGCCGAATTTGACAATAAATTTCTCAACCAATGGTGTGGCGTGGGTGGGGGAGTTATCGAAGTTGAGCGGATAACCTATCAGTATTTTTTCAACAGGCTCTGCGGCGATATATTTTTTGAGAAAGCCGATCAATTCGCCGGAGTCTACAGTTTCGAGCGCGGACGCGATTATCTGCAGTGGGTCGCTTACGGCTATACCGGTACGCTTCTTGCCATAATCTAATGCGAGTATTCGTGCCACGATTGTTTTATTTGTATTTATGTGACTTGAAAACTACGGTGCCGTGGCGTTTTAATATCTCGCGCTCCATAACCCTCAGTTCGATAAATTTTTCCTGCATTACCCTTAGCGCGATAGGGTCGCTCACCGATCTAAGTTTGGCGGTCAGGTCGTCCTGAAAGTTGAGTATTTTTTTTAGCTCAAAGTAAGAGAGTGTGCTATCAACGTCATTGACGTATGTAAGGGCGCCTGTGGGCGTTTCTATGCCGTATTTATCGCTCCATTTAATGCTGATATCCTGCCGCGGATGGAGGAGTGACGCCATCTTATCGCGGATGGACTTGTCAGGGTGGTTGATAAAATAATGCAGTTCGGGTGTGGCGCCGAAATGCCGGCAGTGGTCGAAATATTCGAGGAACAGTTTATTGACCAGTTGATGCTCTATTATATCAGGGCTGATACGATCTTCTATGAGGCCGGCAACCGACGGATAGCCATCGTAAGGCAAATGGCCATACTCGATCAGCACCCGTAGTAGTTGCCATTCCTGTAACTCATCTGTAGCGGGTACTTTTATTTCCTGTTCCTGCCCGGCAGATAGTGTTTCGGGCGGAGGAAGCGCTTCTTCCCGGCGTACATGGCGCTGCTCGGTCTCTATCCGGTCGCGGATGTACTTGTTGATGAGGTTTATCAGGCCGGCTTCATCTACATCCAGCTTTCGCGCGGCCTCCCTGGTATAGTGCGACTGAAGAGAAAAGTCCTCGGCCTTGTTGATGCGGGAAATACTTTCTGCTATCTCCTGTACGAGTTTTGAGCGTTTTACGGGGTCTGTGCCGGCCTCGTTGAGCCCTACCTGCAGGCGGAAACTGATGACATCCTGCTTGTGCTCCTTAATATACGCGCGGAATTTTTCGGCCCCTGCTTTCTGTACATAGCTGTCGGGGTCTTCGCCTTCCGGCAGCAACACCAACTGGACATTAAAGCTCTGGGATAAGGCCATATCCAGCCCGCGAAGGGCAGCTTTAATACCCGCAGAGTCGCCGTCATAGAGTATGGTGAGATTCTTAGTAAGCTGGCCGATGAGGCGCAACTGGTCTTCTGTAAGCGAAGTACCACTGCTGGATACTACATTTTCCACACCGCCCTGGTGCAGTGATATTACGTCGGTATAGCCTTCAACGAGCAGACATTCATCCAGCTTGCCGATAGCCTGCCTGCCCTGGTACATGCCATAGAGCACTTTGCTTTTGACGTACAATTCATTCTCCGGCGTATTAATGTACTTCGGCGCTTTCTCATTGCTTTTGAGAATACGCGCGCCAAAGCCCAATATGCGCCCGGTCATGCTTTGTATGGGGAATATTACCCTGTTTCGGTAGACATCGTGGTAAATGCCGTTTCGGTTCTTAACGAGACCGGCACGCTCCAGCATATCTGCCTGATAGCCCTTGCCAATGGCGGTTTTATAAAATGTATCGTTGTGTTCGGGATTGTAGCCCAGCCGGAACCGCTCAATAATATCTTTACGGAATCCCCGCTGTTTGAAATAGGATAAGCCGATGAGCTGGCCTTCTTCGGTATTCAGCAGGGTGTCGTGGAAATAGTTTGCGGCATATTCATTGAGGATACGTAAACCTTCCTCGGCCAGTTGTTTTTGCTGCTGCTCGGGTGTACGCTCGGTTTCTTCTATGGTAATTTTATAGTAGTCGGCCAGCCACCTTATAGCTTCGGGATAAGTGAGTTTTTCGTGCTCCTGCAGGAAAGTGACCACGTTACCCGCCTTGCCGCAGCCGAAGCATTTGTATATGCCTTTAGCCGGTGATACATTGAAGGAGGGTGTTTTCTCGTTGTGAAACGGGCAATTTGCCTGGTAGTTTGCCCCCCGCTTTTTAAGGCGCACGAACTGGCCTATGACATCAATTATGTCGGCGCGGTTCATAACTTCCTGTATAGAGGCGGGGGAGATCATTTATGCGAAGATAAGTTGATTAGTTGATTGTGATTTACCAGTATTGAACCGGTGCAGACAAATATGTTCTGTAAGTATAAATAATAATTCCTATTTTAGGCTGTTTAACAAAAAACTATGAACAGCAGCCGAATATTTGTGATCATACTGGCGATGGTAGGATGTTATGTGGCGGCATACTTTATGCTTACCTCTGTGATCAGCGACAGGCGACCAGCCTATACCAATGTTGTATATAAGATAGATGGCGCTACATATAACCTGCCGGTGTACCCCGCCGATTCAATACTGCTGAAAAATACGCCTGCCGCGGCAAAGCCTGGATTGGAGATAGAGGGTGGGGTGTTTAACCGGAACCCGGTATTCCTGGTGTGGATGCAACTGATACTGATCATGGTGAGCCTGGCGTTGGGAGCGGGTCTTGTATTCTGGTGGCAGGCAAAGCATATTACGGAGGAATACAAACTTAATAGTGGGCATGTATTTACGGCTTTAGGGCTGTCTTTGTTTCTTTGTATCATTTTGGGGGTCATCCCATCCTTAAGTGACAAGCTGTACCTGCCTGATAAGGTGATCGAAAAGTTTAAGATACTGTTTTCGAACCCGAATGTACCTCCTATAGTGGTAGGCGTGACGTTGTTGTTTGTGCTGCCGGTGATGTCTGTGATTTTTTTGCTGGTACCGGCATCTGATAAGATAGCCAGGCATAACAATACCCGCGAACAGATAGAAAACAGCACACAACAACTGCAAAGCCTCAATAAAATACTTACCTCCGCATTGCAGACACTGGCCGTAGTGGTGGTTTTCTCGGTACTCACATCGGGTACATTGCGGGAGACGATCAGGGCTACCATCTACATACCGGATTTTGATGTTTTTCCGAAGCAGGAGAGTTATGTGTATGGTATTTACTTTTCGTCGTTCCTGGCAATAATCTATGTACCTGTGTATATGCTGCTGAAGCAGCTCGCGAACGGATTGCGAGATGACCTGGCGCGACTGGTAAAGGGGGCACCGGCCACGGATGACAAATGGGTGAAAGAAATAGACGGTGTTATAAACGATAAGAACTCGGCCTTTGATACGCTGAAGCTGACATTCACAGTGTTGTCACCATTGATCACCAGCTTTCTACCGGAATTACTGAAGCTGAAGTAGCCTATGCGCCAGGCGGTCTTTGTATGACAACGGTTCCGGCCATTTTATCATGAAGGGTCTGGTTTTTGTCATCCCAGAGCATCATGAAATAACCAAGCAGGATAAGTAAGGTAGAGAGATTCTTGCCAAAGTTTCTGCCAAATGCCCGGGCGAAGGATTCCTGTTCGCCGGACAGGGTGGTAACCTGGAGCCGAATCGCCTGCTTACCGACCGTGGCCCTTGCCGGCCCCGACTCCATAGCGGCAAAATATATAAGTCCGAGCAGCGTCTGTAACAGATTGCCAATGACGCTGGACGTATGTACATCCCAAGAGATCAGCTCCTTGTAAAAGTTTTGTCCGCCAATGAACCTGCCAATGATATAATTGGGGATGAGCAAAATCAAGCCGTCGAGAAATGCTGCCGCAAACCGCTGCCAAAAACCGGCGTATACTACCGTATATTCGGGGAATATTGAAATTTCCTGATCTTCCATAAGTACAGTTATACTATAAAATTAATCATTTTCTGAAAACAAAAATAGCCCCGGAAACGGAGCTATAGTTTTTGCTAACCCTTGAAACAATTAAGCCTCATCGGTATCGTCACTTACTTCCCCGTCTTCTTCGTCAGTGATCTCTTCTGTCTCGTCGGTGATATCGTCAGTGTCTTCATCGCTAACTTCATCGCCTTCTTCATCGGATTCGACTTCTTCATCAGAAGTTTCTTCAACGTTAAGTTCGTTGGTCTCGTCAAGTGTTTCGTTTTCTGAAGTTTCGGCAACCGGCAGCGGTTGTGTTTCGTCAATAATTGTGTTTTCCATTTTTTGTTGTTTTAGCTGTTTAGAAATGAATTTTGACACAATATATTTGCAGCATATGACCATAATGTGAACAGGAGGAAAGTTAATTGTGAAATAACATTCTGGACATATTGTAAAGCAGGAGTACAGTATCCGGCGGCAGATAAATTGCAGCTAATGCTATTTGCCAGGGGGTGTTTTTACAGGTGATATATAATTTTACCTTTGCACAATGAACATCGAGGATATCAGGGAATATTGCATGGCAAAGGACGCTGTGGAGGAAGGGTTCCCATTTGGTGAAGATACCCTGGTGTTCAAGGTGAATGGTAAAATGTTTTTACTGGTAAGCCTTAGCAGCAACCCGTTGCAATTTAACGCTAAATGTGACCCGGAACGTGCGGCGGAACTAAGGGAGCAATATGATTGTATCATTCCGGGCTATCACATGAACAAGCGGCATTGGAACACGATAATAACAGATAATACCCTTACGAAAAAGCAGTTGAAAGAATTAATAGACCATTCGTACGAACTGGTGTATAAGACAAAAAAGAACAAAAAATGATGAGGGTATTTTGTTTATTGGCGATATTGCTATTGCACCAGGGACGCAGCAACGCGCAGTTCGTTATTCCGTTTGCTTTTACGTCTGAAGATGAAAATACGCTGATAAAGGAAGATGATTCATTTAAGTATTATGTGGCCACCGGCGATACGGCAAATACGGTATGCATAGATGATGAGGGGTCTGTATATAAATTGCTGAATAAAGAACATAAGGTAATTGCCGAAGGTAATTTTGTGACAGAAGGTGATAAGTACCTGCAGGATGGAAAATGGACGGAGCGATACGGCAATGGCAGAACAAAACGCACGGGTAACTATCAAAAGGGCCTGCCTGTAGGCACATGGGAAGAGTTTTATTCGAGCGGGAAGCCAAAGCGTATCAGCAACTATGGTATTTTTGGCAGTAAGGGGGAGATCAATACCTGCCTGTCGGGCAGCTACCAGGAATTTTATTCGTCGGGAGCGCTGAAAACAAATGGCTTTTACAGCGCCGAATTAAAAACTGTATACGACACTTTTGAAGTTGATGACCCGGTATCGGGAAAGCAGGTAAAGAAATTAGCTCCCCGTAATACACTGAATGCCGTAAAAACAGGACACTGGCAATATTATCTTGAGAACGGCGACCTTGATAAAAAGGAAGACCTTTAACCCAGCAGGCTGAGTACCTCTTTTATGTCTTTCCAGTTTTCTCCCAGTTTTTTCTGAAGTTTCTTTAATACTTCGCCTTCTTTTCCTATTTCGCAGGCCAGCTCATCGGCGGTAAGATGCGGATATTTTTGCATTAACTTTTTCTTCAGTTCGGGCCAGCGGCTTTGTAATTCGTCTTGTTCCATTGTGTGTTGTGTTTGGTATTTAACGCATAAAAATTGTACCGCCATGGCTATTTGTGCGTAATTTTGTGCTTATGTTAAGTCGATTTGCGGGCTTGTTTTTTTGTTTGGCGCTGGTGGCGCCGGCCATACTGCGGGCGCAATCTTCTTATTATGAGGTGGAGCCGAAGGTGTTTGACGGAGGGCTGTTACTGGGGGCAAATTTCGCACAGGTGGACGGGGATTCGTATTTCGGGTATAACAAGGTAGGCCTCAATGCGGGTGGGGTGGTCTATGTACACTTCAACAAGATATTCGGGGCAAGTATAGAACTCATTTATTCGCAGAAAGGGAGCAGGGGAGAGTCTGTGCTGGAGTCGCCGGCTATAGGTACTTATGTAGCAAAGTATTTTATGGACCTAAACTATGCCGAAGTGCCAGTGACGCTGCATGTGATAGCACATAAACTGGATGTGGAGGCCGGGGCATCATACGCCCGCCTGATAAAGGCAAGAGAGTCGATAGAATCTGACCAGCCGGTATCAATAGACCCCGATAAGAACCGTTTCAACACATCTGATGTAGACATGATCCTGGGGCTGGGCGGGAAGATATACAAGAACCTGCACGCCAATATCAGATTCCAGTATTCGTTAACTTCCATTCGCCCGCCTGAGCGTATACCCGTGGGGTATATATGGGGTAATATCGGCCAGTTCAATAACCTGTTTAACCTCAGGTTTATCTACTTCTTTTAAAACCGCTATTTTATGGGCTCCACGGTGTAGCCGGCCTTTCTTAGCAGGTTGATAACCCCGTTGGGGCCATATAGATGCCCCGCGCCAACGGCAAAAAATACAGAAGCCAGGTTCATTTTGTCCGACATGCGCGGGATCCATTTTATATTTCTTTTGTCGAGGAATGCGCTAAGGTCAAAGCCGGGTTCTTTATTGCCGGCTATCAGCTCGTAGAGCGCGGGCAGGTCCTGGTTTTTGTATGCCTTTGTCAGTTCTGCGTTTTCGCCGCCTTTTGAGTCATCAGGCATGGTGCCGGTCATCAGCATATTCATGAGCGAGTCAAGAGGTAAACTCATCAGCACGTCAATCTGTTCCTTTGGTTCTTCCAGACCGGTTATTTTCTTTGAGTCTGCCAATGCCAAGGTCATGATGCTGTCTTCGTAAGAGACGGGATCATCGCAACTGAGGCCCGCGGCGCCTGATAAGGCAGACAGGCCCATTGGGCTGGTCTTGCCCGACAGATCGGTATGGCCCATGCTGTCTTTAAGGAAGCTTTCGATCATTTTCAGTTCTTCGCCACCCAAATCTTTCTGCATTTTTGCGAGGAGTGCCTGTACGAGCCCGATTGACGCTTCAGAGATAACATTGGGGTCGTTGAGGTTCATTTCGAAGCATACCTGTTCACTTTTGGCCAGGCTCTCTTTCATTTTCTCTGTCCACACATAATCGCCACGGCAAATAAGGTGCATGGTACCAAACAGGTAAGAGGGTTTGGTAAGTTTTTTGCCTGTAATACGCCACAGTAGCGATTTATCGGCCGGGTTACTTTTGGGCTGGGCGGTAGTACCCAGGCTGATGATAAGGGTCAATAAGGCTGTGATCAGTGATATTGTCTTTTTCATTGTATAAAGGTATGCGATTGACTATATGAAACGGGAAAGTATTGAAAATATGATCAAAGTATAATGTAATTTTGCGGTGCTACAAGACCGGGTTATCGCCCCGATAATATCGGGGAGGAAAGTCCGGACAGCAAAGAGCAGCGCACTACCTAACGGGTAGGCTCCCGTTTCGGGGGACAGAAAGTGCCACAGAAAATAACCGCCCTGCCGGTAACACGGCAGCGGTAAGGGTGAAAATGTAGTGTAAGAGACTACGATTTGGGCTGGTGACAGCTTATATGGGTAAACCTTGCGTGCTGAAATGCCAAATAAGCAGACCTTAGGGTGGCTCGTCCGGTTGTCTGTGGGTTGGCAGCTTGAGGTATTGTGTGAACAGTATCCCAGATAAATGATAGCCTCTTTCCTATAAGGGAAGAACAGAATCCGGCTTACAGGTTTTGTAGTTTTTTCAGAAAATAGTATGGCGGTGTCTCAGCACCGCCATTACTATATTCCGATCATCACATTTTCATTTCACCTTCTTTCAGCCTTAGTTAACTGCTATTTCCTGAGTGGTTGGTTCTACCGGCTCTTTTTTAGGGAGTGTCACAACCAGGATGCCATCTGCGTATTTCGCTGAAATGTTGCGGGCATCTACTTTATCGTTCATTGTAAAGCTTCTTTTGAAGGATTTCACCGTATACTCATTCCTGATCCATTTGCCTTCCTGCCCTTCTTTGTTTTCTTCTTTGTGCTCGAACGAGATAGTAAGGATGTCCCGGTCAAGGTTCAGCTTAAAATCTTCTTTTTTCAAACCCGGGGCTACCAGGTGCAGCTCATAGCTTTTGTCAGTATCCTGGATGTTCACAGGTACAGAGAACGAACGCGCCTCGTCGTTAAAATTCCATCCTGTGTTTAAAACATCTTCAAAAAATCCACCGAGTGAGCGGGGTGTTACTGCGAAACTTCTTTTAGTGTACATAATGTTTAGTTTTTATTGTTTGGTTTGTCTTAGCATGAACAAACCAAGTACCATTTGAAAAAATAAGCCATTGTGGCATATTTTATAATTATCAAAGGACATTATGTCTTATTTTCTTCTTTTAGGGGCAAGAATAATGCCATTTATGCGACTGTGGTGAGTATTAGCTTATTGAAGAATGGTGATGTGGGACCTATCTTAGTTTGTACACCCTCATGATTGTGCTGTTCTCCACCTTTATCTCATAGAAGATGACGGGATAGTCATAGTCTTGCGGATGAGTGCGGAAATTAGTGATGAAGTATTGCGGGTTTCCCGCCTTGCCTACGAGTTCAATTCGTTTGCGCTGCTCCGGTAAAAGCATTTTAAGGTTATTCTCAACGGGTAAAAGCGAACACAAAACTTTGATGGAGGAAGCCGTGTCGTGCGCAAGGATATACTCGAGGCCCTGCCTGTAGGCACAGCCCCAGTAATCGAGGTCGTAGTGTTTTCTCAGATACTGGTCTTTGTGAGATACAAGTTCGTTAAAGTAGACCTGCTGGAACGGGTGGCTCTCTACTATGAAAATACCTGTGACCAATAGCTGGGCAGTGCAAAAAAAGTATGTCGCGATCCTGGCCCGGGAACTGATCAGTTTGTTAATGCAGTACAAAGCCAGTATTACAAAAGAGGGGTACGTGAAATAGATATGCCGCCAGTCGTCGTAGACCACAGAATGCAGGATAATGACCGAAAGTACAGGTGTGAAAATAAACAGCCCGTATAACAGGTAATTCCTTTCGGGTGTGTTAGCCAGGTAGGTCAATGGCTTACGAATAAACGAGACCAGCACCATAACAATGCCTGCAAAGCCGCAGAAAAGCCAGAGAACGGGTGTGGTAACCGAGAACCAGCCGGGCAGGTAAAACCATGGCAGGGCCTTGCTTTGATATACATGGCCGTTAAACAGCAATTCACCTGTCCATGGGAAATGGGAGAGATAATTAAAGCTGCTTACAAAATTCTGCAAGGGTGCTTCCCACAGAATAGGCCAGATGGCGTAAGTAGTACCCCAGGCAAATACCGTGAACACTAAAAAATTCAGTATCGAAACGGGAAGCGACTTTCTTGCAATGGCCGCACCGATAATATCCGCTACAAGAAATACGCTGAAGATGGCAGCGGGTAATATTCCCATGATACGGGTACCTGTGGCGCAGCCGCAGGCAATACCCAGCAGGGCAAACCAACCTGCCTTATTCTTAGCGAACGCAATATGGGCCAGCAGCATAGAGATAAGTACAAAGGACAGGAATGGGATATCCTTGGTATTAAAGAATGACTGCGCATATAAACGCGGATGGTACACCAGTAAAATAAAACCCAGGCATGAGAGGGCACCGTTCTTAAATAATCGCTGAATCAATACAAAGCCGCAAAACGCACTGAGCAGGAACAGCAGGTGGGTGATAAAATGCCGCATAAAGAATACCTGGCGTGTGTCGGTAAGGTGAAATTGCTGTTCGGCTTTTATGAGGAGCATCTCAAATGCGGAGCCATATGCCCGATCTTCGTAATGCTTTAGCAGTGTGTCGCCCTTAGTGACATAATCGTAGCTAATATTTCCAAGGCCACGCTGGATATATTCGTCCCACGACATACCGTAATCCCGGAAAGTAAAAATGGCAACGGCAAGTGAAAGTATGAATAGCAGGAGCCCTAAAAAATAAGGGGATATATATTGTTTGCCTGCTGTCATATAGCGGTAAAGATATAAAGCCCCTAAAATTTCCGGCAAAATTTATTACCGGCAACTATTTGCTTATTTTTGTTATCACCAATCTGAAAATACTATGCTTCGTAGTCGTACGTACCTGTTAATGACTTTTTGCGCGCTCCTCATAGGCGGTTTGGCATGGGGGCAGTCTGCCGATAAGAAGACTTTTGAGGCTGCGCTTAGCGCCGCAAACACTGCTGCAAACCCATCAGAAGCACGCACCAAGGCAATGCTGGCCTATGTACAATCATCTGCTACACGCGATGAGCGTATCGACAGGTCTTTTGAGGTTGTTAAAGAAGTAATAGATATCGACTTTGCCGCAGTTGGGTTTGCGTTGTACAACATACCCCGCTGCACTGAGCTGGACAAGAAAATGCGTGATGGCCTGCCGCAAGACCAGCAGGATGGCCTGGCCAAATTCAGGAAGTGGTACCATAGCGAGAAGTACGACACAAAAGACCCAAACTATCCGGTAGGGTTGCCCGCGGCCGGCGAGCCGTGGGGCGGCAGGGTGGCTAAGGCGCCACCTGCGCCCAAAGACCCGGCAAAAGAACAAGAGGACTGCGACCGCTGGGTAAAGCAAGCCACCCTGTACGATGCCCAGTTTAAAGTGGGCGACGTTATTTACCCACGTGGGCATATAGGTGAGTTTTATCTTTACGATATAGAGTGCTCTACACACACATTTCTTGCGATAGGGCCGGATAATACTGTCCGCAACCCAAACCCGTCTGATTGGCTGAGAAAGGCTAAAGGGCCATTCGAGATGTGCCCCGTATGCCATGGCCACTTTGTAAGCTCGCACAAAGGCGTTGTAGCAGATGATGAATGGCATACGTCCGCCACAAATGCCTTTGTAAAGGAACGCAAGGTAAATGGTACCAAGGTGGCCAATGTCGTAGAGTATTGTAAGCGCTGCCAGGGAAAGGGGTATGTGCGCAAGGGCTCTTAGCACTTTTTCACTGTTGTTTCATAGAATAGAGCATACTACAGTGCATGCACACCACGATGCAGGAATGGCGCAGGTGAAGAGAAGAAACATCATTTTCATGGGGTATGTGATCAAATGAAAATTAGGACATGCCCCATATCTAGGGGTATATTAGCATTAATAAATGTTGTATTTTTACATGTATTTGTATTTCCTTTATCTATTGCATTCGAATTTGAAGATGGTACGAGCCATTTAATTTTAATTTTTGGATTAACTTCGCACTCCTCCAAAGGGTATTTATCTATATAAATGTTGTTATGTTTGATAATCTGAGTGAGCGGCTTGAGTCCGCGTTTAAGCAGTTAAAGGGTGAAGGCCGCATCAATGAGATAAACGTTGCCGCTACCGTAAAAGAGATCCGTCGTGCGCTGGTAGATGCGGATGTGAACTATAAGATAGCCAAGGAGTTTACCGACAAGGTGAAGGAAAAGGCCATGGGCGAAAAGGTGATCACATCGGTAAGCCCCGGCCAGTTGATGGTAAAGATAGTAAAGGACGAGCTGGCTGAATTGATGGGTGGCAAAGAAGAAGAACTAAGCCTGCTGGGTAAGCCAACCGTGATACTTATAGCCGGCTTGCAGGGATCAGGTAAAACAACTTTTTCGGGTAAACTGGCCAACTTCCTCAAATCGAAAAAAGGCCGCCAGCCATTGCTGGTAGCGGCAGATATATACCGGCCCGCGGCCATGGAGCAGTTGCGTGTGCTGGGTGAGCAGATAAAAGTGCCGGTGTTTATTGAGACAGAAAATAAGAGTGCCGTATCCATAGCGCAGAATGCCATAGCCCATGCAAAGGCAAATGGCAACAATATAGTGATCATAGATACCGCAGGCCGCCTGGCAATAGACGAGGTGATGATGCAGGAGGTGGCGGATATTAAAGCTGCGGTAGGCCCCCAGGAAATACTGTTTGTCGTGGATTCCATGACCGGCCAGGACGCAGTCAATACCGCAAAAGCATTCAATGACCGTCTCGACTTTACAGGGGTGGTATTGACAAAGCTGGATGGTGATACGCGTGGCGGCGCGGCTTTATCTATCAAGTACACAGTAGACAAGCCCATCAAGTTTGTGAGCATGGGTGAGAAACTGGATGCCCTTGATGTTTTCTACCCTGAGCGTATGGCCCAGCGTATATTGGGCATGGGTGATATTACAACACTCGTGGAGCGTGCCCAGGCGCAATTTGATGAGGTGCAGGCGAAGAAATTAGAGAAGAAGATACGCGCCAATAAATTCGATTTCGAAGACTTTAAAGAGCAGTTGGGCCAGATAAAGAAAATGGGCAACATCAAAGACCTGCTGGCCATGATACCGGGGGTAGGGAAGGCCATCAAAGACATAGACATATCAGATGACGCATTTAAAGGCATAGAGGCCATGATCAACTCCATGACGCCTTATGAACGCAGCAATCCGGATGTGATAGATGGCAGCCGGAGGAAGCGAATAGCCAAAGGAAGCGGTAAGGATATTAATGAGGTAAATGCTTTTATGAAGCAGTTTGAGCAGATGAAGCAAATGATGGGTATGATGAATAAGATGAAGGGCGGAGGAATGGGCATGGGTATGCCGGGCATGATGCCGGGGAGGAGGTAATGCGATAATGCGGTAATGCGACAATGTGGGTAACGCGACAATGTGGGTAATGCGATAATGTGGTTAATGCGATAATGTGGTTAATGCGGTAGTGCGATAATGCGACAATGCGGTAATGTGATAGTGTGATGATGTGGTTAATGTGGTAATGTGAAAATCAGTTGTCGCGTTTTGTAATCAGGTAGCTCTTTTATATGATCCCTTTTATTACCACAAGCGATAAGCTGCCTATGATGGCCCAAAGCAGTACGCCCTGCAAAATGGGCCGCCAGCCTACCTGGCGAATGGTATTTAGTGAAAGTCCCGACCCGATAAGAAACAAGGTAACCACCAATCCTTTCTTGCCAAACAGGTATGCCCACTGGAAAAGTGTGTGGCCTTCCAGGTTGTTATTAAGTGCACCGAAATAAGTAGGAAGGTATGTGGATACCAGTATGGCGATAACAAAGTAAAAAATGAAATAAGGGATCTTTATTTTACCAGTGTTGTGCTGGAAATAAGCCGTAGCCAGTGTTATAGGGATGATCCACAATGCCCGCTCCAGTTTTACGGTGGTGGCTACCTGCAAAGCTTTTTCACTATACTTGCTTGCCGCTCCTACAACCGAACTAGTGTCGTGAATGGCAATAGCACACCAGGTGCCAAACTGTTGGTCAGTCATGTTCAGGTAATGCCCGAGTACGGGAAAAATAAGCAGCGCAATGGAGTTGAGGATAAAAATAGTACCCAGTGAAACACTTATCTGCTCATCATTAGCCTTTATCACAGGTGCAACCGCGGCTATGGCACTGCCACCGCAAATGGCGGTGCCGTTGGATATAAGCAGGGATGTGTTTTTGTCTATTTTAAGGCGCTTGCCTATAAAATAACCTGCAACCAATGTAATACCGATGGTGGCTACTGTAAACAGAAATCCTTGTTTGCCTGCCTGCATGGCATGTTCAAAATTCATATTGAAGCCGAGGCATACAACTGATACCTGCAACAGCAGCGTGGTGGCTTTTTTGTTGAATTTGATGAAAGGATGCCCAACGACAATAGCTATTGCAAGGCCTGTAAGCAAAGCAAACGGAGGGTCGAGGAAGACAGCGCATGCGATGATACACAAGATGAAAATGAGCTGGCGGTAGGCATCGGGTATTTTGATCAACGTTGATTTCATAATCTGGTTTTATATCCGGAGATACCGGTCAAAGATACTATACGCGGTAGTATACTAGGTAGTGATATAAATATTATTAGTTAGTGTTATTTATTTCCGCTTAGTTAATATTCTAATAAAGTTTTATTCTGTGTTTATTTTTTCCGTTGATTATCTAAATTTGCCGCGCAATACAAACATGAAATTCCGTCTTATTCTTGCCGCCTTTTTTGCTTTGCTGTTTTTTATGAACAGCAAGGGCGTGGTGGCTTCCGGAACTTCAAGATTGTCGGCTGACCTGCTTGTAGCCCCTAAGATTGCAAAGGGTTCGGTAAACATATCCGCAGTTTTACGGGCAGGTAAGCCTGACAAGTGTTTCGATCACATCCGTACCAAGGCATTGGATGATGCCGGTGCCGCATATTTTACTGACTGCTATTTCAATTCACTTTCTTTTGTATGCCATCAAAGCGTTTGTTATGGCGGATATTTCTGCCATTTTCGTTCCTTTCTTTTTTTCGGCAATTCGTTAAGGGGGCCCCCTGCGGCATAGTGGTTTTTGTATTTCACATGATCTGCTAACTAAGAGTCCCTTCTTTTTCTATGACCAAAATATTTTGCAAACGCATAAGCGTGTTGCTATTCGTTGTGTATAGTGCCTGCATTATTCCGGTTACTTCCCGCGCGCAGGTGCTTTCACTTAATGATGCCGTGAGTGCAGCGGTGAATAATTATCCGTTGCTGCAACAACGCAAGTCTGAGGCCGCCGCGGCGAAAGCGCATATTACTACAGTGTCAGGTAACCGGCTGCCCTCGCTGGTCTTGCAAGACCAAGTGACCCTGGGTACGGATAACTCATTACAGGGCGCTTATTTTTCTTTAGGCATGGTGCCGTCTACACCGGGTAGTTATACCAATGTTCATGGCAACCCAAATACAGGGAATATTGCCATATCATTTCTGAAATGGGATTTCTACACCTTCGGATATTATAACGCGCAGCAGCGGGAAGCGAGGTCGCAGGCAGGTGTTAGTAATGCCATATTAAACAAAGACCGTTATGTGGTTACGGAAAATACAATAGCGTTATACCTGGATTGGCTGAAGAAATACCGCTTGCTGCAAATACAGGACGAGAACCTGCAGCGTGCAAAAATTATACTTGGGGCTATACGGGCTACAGTATTAAGCGGCCTTAAGCCCGGAGTAGACAGCAGTATGGCAAGCGCAACCTATGCAGACGCGCGCATCAGTTATCTGCAGGCACTGGACAATTATAAGAACCAACGGATAGCCATTGCCATGTATACCGGGTGGGGTGCAGATGATGATATCCCTGATACGTCTATCCTATACCCGCCTGTAAGCAATGCTTTGTTACAGCATGTAACAGATAGTGTGGACGCAGGGCATCCTATGCTGGAATTCTTTCGTAAAAGATATGAGCTACAACTGGCTGAAAACAATGCCGTGTCAAGAAAGTACCTGCCTAAGTTTGGGCTGGAGGGTGCTGCATGGGTTCGCAATTCAGGCATATCGCCGACAGGGGCATACCCTGAGCAGCTCACAGATGGGATGCCGTACAGTAAGGATAATTACCTCGTTGGGCTTACGCTCACATACAATCTATTTGATCTGAAACACCGGCATGATGACGTGGCTGAGGGCAGACTGAAAGCCGATGCAAAGGCCTACGAATTACAAACAGAGCAGCTATCTCTGAACGAGATGATGCAGCAGGCCAATGCTACATATAAGACAACGGTTGAGGAGCTTAATGAACTGCCGGTACAGGTAGCTGCACTGAAGCAGGTGTACGGACAGCAACTGGCCTTGTACCGTGCAGGCCTCAATACATTGCTTGAAGTGACCAATGCCCAATATGCCCTGCTGCAGGCCGAAACAAACTATGTGATCACCCAGGATGCCCTTTTGCAGCTGATGTTCATAAGGGCCGGATTAGCCGGACAGTTAGATAACTATTTGCAAAACTTTAAACGATAGTATATGAGCTTAGTGTCAGCATCACTAAAAAGGCCAATATCCGTGTTGGTGATCGTGTCGGCTGTGTTTATCAGCTCATTGCTGGTGATCAGAACCATTCCGATAGACATATTCCCCACACTCAATCTTCCGGTTATATACGTCATAGAACCCTATGGGGGCATGACACCACAGCAGATGGAAGGTTTTTTTGCCACGAGACTTCAAGATCAGTTTCTTTATGTAGATGGCATAAAGAACATATCCAGCAAGAATATACAGGGATTGACCATAGTAAAACTTACCTTCTTTGAAACGGCAGACATGGCTGAGGCATCGGCGGAAGTAGCCTTGCAGGTAAACAGGGCAATGAAATTCTTCCCGCCGGGGGCATTGCCGCCGCAGGTGATCCGTTTTGATGCCTCGTCTTTGCCGGTGGGGGAAATGGTGTTCAGTAGCCCGGATAAGACATTGGAAGATATTCATGACCTTGCCGTAACGCGGGTGCGGCCATTATTCTCTACTGTTCCGGGCCTATCGGCGCCTCCGCCTGTGGGCTCTAACTCCCGAACTGTGGTGGTGAATATAGACCCATCTAAAATGAGGAGTTACAACCTGACGCCTGATGAGGTGGTAGAAGCAGTTGCAAAAAACAACGCGATCACCCCTTCCGGAAACACCCGTATCGGTAATACCATTTACATGACCACCCTTAACTCGCTGGAGAAAGAAGTGGAAGATTTTGGCAATATACCACTGAGGGCAGACCCCGCCAACGTAGTATCGGTAAAAGATGTGGCAACCGTACAGGACGCGGCAGATGTTACTGTGGGTTATGCATTGGTAAACGGGAAGCGCTCTGTGTACATACCAATTGTGAAAACAGGGTCGGCATCGACCTGGGATGTGGTTCAGCGGCTAAAGGCGAAGATACCCGAGATGCAGAGCCTCTTGCCTGACGACATAAAGATCTCGTATGAATTTGACCAGTCTACATTCGTTATCAATGCCGTTAAGAGCCTGGTTACCGAGGGTGTATTGGGCGCTATATTGACCGGGCTGGTGGTCTTATTATTTCTTCGTGACTGGCGAAGCTGCATAGTAGTTGTGATAACGATACCGTTATCCATTCTTTCCGCTGTGCTGTTGCTTAAACTGGCGGGTCAAACCATCAATATGATGACCCTGAGCGGGCTTGCCCTGGCAATCGGTATTCTTGTAGACCAGGCCACAGTAACGATCGAAAACATTCACCAGCACCTGGAAATGGGCAAGTCGAAAAGCCGGGCAATTTATGAGGCATGCGAAGAGATCGCTTTCCCGCTGCTGCTCATACTGCTATGCGTTATCGCGGTCTTTGCCCCATCGCTTATCATGCATGGGGTGCCCAAGGCACTGTTTCTGCCGCTGTCGTTATCCATCGGCTTTGCGATGATCGTATCTTTTATCCTGGCGCAGAGTATTGTGCCTATTCTTGCCAACTGGATGCTTAAGGAAAGCATGTACGAATACCACCACGGTAAACCACATGCACATGCCGGGCAGGCACTGGATGCGCAGGAGATAGCGGGAGTAGAAGAACACCTGAGCAAAGAGTTGTCTGAACCAGAGAAAAACGATTTTTTTGAACGGATCAAGGTTCGTTTTCTGTCATCCGTTCAGAAGATGATAAAGAAGAAGAAAAGGAATGTTCTGTTGTACCTGATACCGGTACTGGCACTGACCGGTGTTTGCTTTTTTATGATAGGTAAGGACCTGCTGCCTAAAACCAATAACGGTCAATACCAGCTCAGACTTCGCTTGCCTGACGGGACCCGGCTGGAACGGTCGGAGGCCATGATACATGATGTGTTATACCTCCTGGACAGCATGACCGACAATCATATTGCCATCAGTTCGGCATATGTAGGCCTCGTACCCAGCACATATGGTACGCTCAACCTGTACGTGTTCAATAGCGGTACCCACGAAGCCACACTGCAATTACAGCTTGACGAAGATTTCAAGGTAGACAAAGATGAATTTGAGGATAAACTGAGAGATGTGATACACAGAAAGCTGCCGGATGTAAGAGTTTCGTTCGAACCAATAGACCTTACGGAAAAAACGATGAGCCAGGGTGCGGCAACACCCATAGAGGTGCGGGTTGCGGGCAAGAATATGACCGAGATCAGCCACTATGCCGACAGGCTTATTGCGGGGTTGAAGCAGGTGCCATTCCTCAGGGACGTACAAATACAACAGCCGTTAAAATTCCCGGTTATCAGGATAACGGTAGACCGGCAGAAGGCTGCCCAGATGGGATTGACGATGGCCGGCATAGCCCGCAGTGTATCGGCAGTGACCTCGTCGAGCCGGTTCACACAGAAAAACCAATGGTTGGATGAAAAGACAGCATACACCTTCCAGGTGCAGGCGCAGGTACCTGAATACGCCATGAACAGCCTGGCAGAACTGAAGGAAATACCGTTGATGCCCGGACAGTCGAGCCTGGCATTACAAGATGTAGCTGATTTTCATATTGACACTATGGAAGGGGAGTTTGACAGAACAGGCCCCAGGCGGTATGTGACCGTAAACGCTAATATTTATAAAAAAGACCTGCAGCGCGCAACTGATGAAGTAAACAAGGTGATCAAATCATTGGGGGCGCCTCCCAAGGGCCTTGTCACAGATGTGAAGGGCATGTCCGCATTACTTACCGAGACTCTTGATAGCCTTCAGGGTGGCCTTCTGCTGGCCATTATGGTTATATTCTTGCTTTTGGCCGCCAATTATCAGTCCTTCCGCCTGTCGCTGGCAGTATTATGTACCATTCCCGCGGTTTTATTAGGCGCATTGGTTATGTTATTGCTTACGGGCTGCACGCTCAACCTCCAGTCGTACATGGGTATTATCATGTCTACAGGTGTGTCTGTAGCCAATGCGATACTGATTGTGACCAATGCCGAAAAACTACGGCCACAATACAATAACGATGCCGTAAAAGCCGCGGCAATAAGTGCGTCTATACGTCTGCGCCCCATATTAATGACCAGCATGGCAATGATAGCCGGTATGATACCTATGGCAAGCGGGATGGGCGAAGCAGGAGATCAGACGGCGCCATTAGGGCGCGCGGTGATAGGCGGGCTTGTAGCTTCAACATTTGCGGCTTTGTATATAGTACCCCAATGCTACGCATGGTTACAGCAGAAGGCAACATTAAAATCAAAATCATTATTACCGTAACAATCAACCTGAGTATATGAACAACTTATCAAAACTGATCACAGTGATCTTATCCGCGATGGTCATCGTATCGTGTGGTGAAAAGAAGGTATCTAAAAAAGAAGATGCCAGCGGCGGATCGCAAGCCTACAAAACTATGCGCCTGCAGCATAGGCAAATGTCGGGGAATGTGCAACTTCCCGGCGTGATGCAGCCTTTTGAATTCGTTAGCCTCTACCCAAAACTGAGCGGCTTTGTGAAAAGCGTTTCTGTAGACCGAGGCTCTGTTGTGAAAAAAGGACAGGTGCTTATAAAGCTCGAAGCGCCGGAAATAGAAGAACAGGTGGCAGCAGCCAAGCTGAAGTATTCCCAGGCGCAGGCAACTTATGTTACCAGTAAAGACCGCTACCGGAGGCTACTGGAAACGAGTAACACACCAGGTACTGTGTCTTCATATGACCTGGAGGCGGCAAGGTCTAAGATGCAGGGCGATAGTGCCACCGCGCAAGGCACCTACGCCAACTACAAGGCCCAGGAAACCATGATGGGATATCTGACCGTTACCGCCCCTTTTGATGGGGTGATAACTGAACGGAACGTACATCCAGGGGCGCTTGTGGGCCCCGGAGCACAGAATGCCAGGCCCATGCTGGTTTTGCAGCAGGTTTCCAAACTCAGGCTTGTTGTAGATGTGCCTGAGCAATATGCCATGCAGGTATCAGAGGGGGGAGGTGTGCACTACACCATAAACGCCCAGCCGGGTAAGGATTTTACCGGTATCGTAACCCGGTCGTCTCAAAGCCTCAGCAGCAACTTCAGGGCTGAAACCATAGAAATAGATGTAGCAAACGATGAAGGTTTGTTTAAGCCCGGGATGTACGCAGAAGTAGTATTGCCAACGAGTGGCAGCGCCAATGCTTTTATTGTACCCAAGACAAGCGTTGTAACCACAACAGAGCGTAAGTATGTAATAGCCCTTCAGAATAATAAGACCAAGTGGGTAGACGTTTCTGAGGGCAACCAGGGTAAGGATTCGACAGAGATATTCTGTAGCCTGGGCAATGGGGATGAGGTGATAATAAACGGCAATTACGAGGTGAGGGATGGGCAAAAGATTAAACAGCGTGCGCTGTCTGAAGTGATAACGGTCAAATAAACAAAGGGTTCACAGATAGTGAACCCTTTGTTTAAGACTTTAACCAATCATTTATTGTTTGACAAATTTCTGCACCTTTACTCCATTGTCACCTTTAAAGGTGATGTAGTAAACGCCTGCCGGCAATGCTGCGGTGATTAGCGTAGTCCGCGCTCCTGTCAATTGACCTTGCATGGTAGTCTGACCCACGGCATTGGTGATCAAATAAGTGTCATAGCCGGTATTAGCCGTTTTAATGGTCAGCTGGTCAGTTACCGGGTTGGGGTAGAGTGAAATATTTGTATTCCGGTTCAGGTTATCGGCCGAAGTGGGTATGCCGATAATGTCCATAGCCGTATTGGTCATAACTACCGGATTATCGTCGAAGAATATACCCGCATGGTTAAGAATAAGTGTTCCGTCAGGCAGTCCTGATTTAGTATTTATCGTAAACATCACTGTTCCGATGCACCCGATGTGATGTGAGCTGTCGAGCAGGTTGATGTTTGGAAAATCAAACCTGATAATATTATGCCCGCCAGCTTTGAGTACGCTGGTCTTCATTTCGGCAGATGCCGCAATGATACGGAGTGAAGTAGGAATGACATTATCTGATAGTGTGTCCATAACGTATATATTATGAGCAGTGTCATTACCGGTGTTCTCAAAATTTACGGTATATTTTAACTGAGTTCCTGACTTGATAATGCCTTCAGGAGCCACGATCATTTCATTGGGGTCATATGACGAGCGGACCGTATCGATCTTTATTTCTGTATTATTCGATCCGTCTGCGTCGCCGGCTATGGGGTCTGCAACAACGTATGAGTGTACGGTATCGCCGGGTAGCAGCCATGTGGATGGCACATCCAATTCATACTGAATATTATGCTGATGAGAGTTATACGCAGCGAGAGCGGGCATGCTCCATGTTACCACATTGCCGGCCACAGAGAGCGGAAGTATTGAAGACGACCCAAATGCATATTTGTCGCTAAATGTTACTGTAACTGTGGCGTCTTTAGGGTTGCAATAGTTGTTGCCGAGGATGATCAGTCCGCTTTGCATATGCTTGCCTGTCCATGTTGTCATATGTTCCTCTATGTCGAAAGTGGAAACAGCAGATATACATTGGAACCCTATATTCTTGGACGGGTTATTGTAGGTGGTTGGTTTTATGGTGTCCGTTACAATACCGGTACCGCTACAGGAAAATTGCAGCCCGGCAGGGACTGAAATGACATGAAATGTATAAACATCATTTGGGTTGCCGTATGCGTTATAATACGAGCCGTTGGTAGCGGAAAAAGTGTCAATGGCTATTCCGTTAGAATCTACAGCGGTAAGTATCGGCAGGTTTACATAAGGTTCATCTGTTGAGTCTTTAACGCAATTATTGTTGCCGTCATAAAAAAATGAGATAGGGAATGAGTTGCACAGCGTGTATTCATAATTGTAGTGTACAGAATCAATCGCTGTTGTACCGTTATACAAAATATGCTTTACGTTGTAGTTGCCGGATGATAGGTAGTTATGCATGAAGTGCGCATATCCTCCGGATATGGCTGATGTAGTATTAGTGCCATCGCCATAATATGTTTTTATACTGTAGCCCGAAGTGACGGGAGTAATGGAAACCGTAAACTCGGGGCCCGCGCAAAATGTTGAATAATACACTGAGAAGCTATCAGCGACAACATCAGGAGGGTTGCTGACCATTCTTAACCTGTTGCAGTAATAGTCTAAGATCAATAGCCTTCCCAGGTGGTCGGCGCAGATTGCAACCGGCTGACGGATAGGCTGCGACAGCGCTGAGACATTCTCAACACCTGAACACCCGGGAGAGCCATTACCAGCCACAGTGCTGATGATGCCCGTAACAGATATTTTCCGGATCACATTGTCATCACCTTCTGCCAGCAATAAATTTCCCACATCATCTACATATATATCATATGGGGATGAAATGTTTGCTGCAAGAGCAGGCCCGCCATCTCCGCTGTAACCCGCAACGCCATTACCTGCGAAGGTTGTAATAATGCCGGAAGTGTTCACCTTACGTATCCTGTAGTTTGCCCCATCGGCAATGTAAACATTACCTGCCGCGTCGGCAGCTACGCCACCCGGGCCGTCGATCTGGGCAGCAGTGGCGGGTCCGCCATCTCCTGAAAATCCATGGGTGCCATTACCTGCAAAAGTTGTAATAATGCCTGCGGCATCTATCTTACGGATAACCACATGTACACCATCCACAACGTATACATTCCCGGCATTGTCGGTGCACACACGAGCCGGCCAAACAGCGGCGGCTGTGGCTGGGCCACCGTCTCCTGAAGAGCCTGCTACTCCATTGCCGGCTAGCGTGCTGATAACACCTGCTGTGTTTATTTTGCGTACCCTGAAATTATTTCCGTCTGATATGTAAATATTGCCGGCATTGTCAATTGCCAGGTCTCCGGGGCTGAATAGCTGGGCATCTGTGGCCTGGCCACCATCGCCGCTATACCCGCTTACCCCTGTACCGGCTATTGTAGTAATGATGCCGGTGCTATTGATCTTGCGTATAACATGATGGTAAGTGTCTACGTAATAAATGTTGCCTGCATTGTCAACGGCAACACCGTTTGAACCCGAACTGATCATTGCCGCAGTGGCAGGTCCGCCATCGCCCGAATATCCGGCAACCCCGGTACCGGCTATGGTAGTAATAATTCCGTTTTGAGCAAATGAATGTTTGGCTGACAGGACGCTAAATGCCAGTATGGCTATCAGGGAAATAGATTTTTTCATAAGCAGGTTTGTTTTAGGAAATATAAATATAATACAAAAAACAAATAGAAAAATAATTGTCCTAAAAATAAGGCGTAAAAAATGGGCTATCTGTTAGGTTAGCCCATTTATATATTTTTATGTTATGTTCTTTTGTGAATTAGTCTCCGATTTCTTCGGTTTGCTCATGCCAGTCGAATGTAGCGCCATCCTTGCCCATTTCCCAGAAAAATTTGCCACGCTTGCGGTCATAGTTACCAATTTCGTTCATGGTTTCACAATCATACAGCCTGCCGTTTATCATTGTATACTTCAGGCTTTCGGTGTTGTGTATGTCGTCGAGTGGGTTTTTGTCCATTATCAGCAGGTCAGCGAGTTTGCCGGGTTGCAGTGAGCCAATCCAGTTGTCAAGGCCAAGTACTACTGCGGGATTATAGGTTGCAGTTCGTAATGCTTCCATTGGTGTCATACCTCCCTGGGCCATCATCCATATTTCCCAGTGCGCGCCTATGCCTTGTATCTGGCCATGCGCGCCCATATCTACTTTTACGCCTGCGTCAGATAATTTCTTTACACTTTTAGATACCAGTATATGCCCGTTCTCATATTCTTCTTCCGGTGCCATGGTGCGGTGGCGGCTTCTTGTGTCTATTACGGCCCTTGGCGTGTATTTGAGCAGTCTTTCTTTTTCCCAGATGTTGCCGTGCTGGTACCAATAGTTTTCACCACTTGGGGCACCGTAGCAAACGATAAGGGTAGGGGTGTAGCCAGTTTCGGCGTTTTTCCATAACTGGATAACATCGTTGTACAGGGGCGCAACCGGCAAATTATGTTCTATGGTTGTATGTCCGTCCATGATCATGCTTAGGTTGTGGAAGAAGAAGGAGCCGCCCTCGGGTACCACTTCCATTTTCAGTTCGCGGGCGGCTTCTATTACCATCTGCCTTTGCTCGCGGCGTGGCTGGTTGTAGCTTTTTACGCTAAAGGCGCCATATGCCCTGCTGCGGCGCAATGCGCTCTTTGCATCGTCGAGCGAGTTAATGACGGCCTTGAAATCGCCATCGGCGCCGTATAATATGGTGCCGGTGGAGAATATGCGCGGCCCCACCATCAATCCTGCTTTTACCATTTCACTTTGCGCAAATACCATTTCGCTATTGGCTGACGGGTCGTGCATTGTAGTGACCCCATAGGCGAGGTTGGCATAATATGGCCAGTGCTGATTTGGCGTGAGGCCGTACCTGAAATGATTGCCATGCGCATGGGCGTCAATAAATCCGGGTGTAATGGTCTTGCCGCTGCAGTCTATCGTTTTGATACCAAACGGAACGGTCACCTCGCCGGTTTTCCCGATTGACTTTATGAGGTTGTCTTCTATTACTATTGTGCCGTTCTCTATTACTTCATCACCCTTCATGGTTATTATGCGTGCATTGGTAAGGGCCATGTAGCCTTTGGGCTTATCTGTTTTAGCGGACAGGCCAATACTGATACCATGGTCGGGTATCTTGAATAAAGAGTCAGGTTTGCCATCAATAAAGCCAAAGCGCTCATCAAGGTTAATGGTATAGTACTGGTCGCCAAGTGTGTAGTGCAGTTGCTTATTGTCACTGCTCCAATTCAGGTTTATCCCGGCATCCCTTGATACCTTTCTTACCGGGAAGTCTGTAGAGTCGTGGCTGAGTGTTATCTCTTTGCCGGTATGCGGGAATGGCGCCACATACACCTCGTGAAGGTCAACAAATGCTACCCAGTTGCCATCGGGCGATACAGTATACTGATTAGTATATTTTCCTTTAAAGATGGTTCTGTCGTCGAAGCCATCCAGCAAGCAGCTGTGAAATGATTTATCCAGTGAGCCGAACAGGTTGCCGCCTACCTGGTAGTATATCCTTTTGCCGGTATTATCAAAATTTGGGTATTCGCCCTTGTCGGTAACGAACTCTTCTTTACCGCCCTCCGCCGGCATAATGTAGATGCCCGGTTTTGTAGTAAATGAGTTGCCCATGATATCGTTGCTGCCTTCCTTTGAAAACGTGATCCATTTGCCGTCGGGTGAAAATGAGGGCGTGCGATATATGCCTTTGGTGAAGGTGAGCCTTGCCATTGAAGGGTTATTGCCCATGCCATATGTTACTATGCTGCCTTTGGTATCATCAGTCCATGTTACATACACCAATGTATGCCCATCGGGCGAGAAAGATGGCTCAAATTCCAGCTCTTTGCTTTGTGTGAGACGCTCAGGCTTGCCGTCAGGCAGTGTTTTTTTGTACAGGTGCCCAAGGGCATTAAACACTAATGTTTTTCCATCGGGCGAGGTAACGGCGTGGCGGATAACATTTACGTTAAACTGATCCTGGTTCAGGTCTTGTTTGAACCGCACAGCGTCTGTTATATGCTGCTTCACATTGCAGGTAAATGGTATTTCCGATGCAGCATTCTGGCCATTTACATCCACCTTCATTATTTTACCTCCTGCCCATATCACTATATACTTATCATCGGGTGTCCAGGCAAAGCCGGTATATACGCCAAAAATTGTCCATGCCTCTGCCTGGTCCTTACAAAGCTTGTCGTACACAGGCCATTCTTCGTCTGTTTCTGTGTTGCGCAGGTATAGTACTGTTTTGGTGCGTACACGTTTTACAAATGCCAGCAGCTTACCGCTGTGCGATATTTCCGGCCGCATAGCGCCGCCGGGGCCGCCCGTCACCGTTTCGCTTATTCCTTTTTCGCGGTCGAAGCGCTTTATAACAAATATCTGGTTATTGGGGTCTTTATTGTACTCGAACGCACCGCCGGGGTACATGTCTTCGCTATAATAAATATAGCGTCCGTCTTTAGACACCGAAGGTTCATTCAGGTCCTGCTGGTCATTTTTTCGGGGTGTCAGTTGCAGTCCCGCGCCGCCGTTTATGTGGTACATCCACAGTTCGCCCGCGCCGAGTGAGCGGGTAGAGGTGAAGTGCTTACGGGCAACAATGTAGTTGGCGTCTATCCATACACCATTATTCAGCAGCCTGAAATTTTCTTTGGTTATTTGTCGTGCATGGCTGCCATCGCGGTCCATTACCCATTCATTATCGCCGCCGCCGGCATCAGAAGTAAAAAGTATCTTCTTCCCATCCGGGCTGAACCTCGGCTGCACTTCCATGGCCAGTCCCTGCCGCAGCGGTTTTGCCTCGCCGCCCGCGGCCGGCATGATGTATATATCACCCAGAATGTCAAAAACTATGTCTTTCCCATCGGGTGAAACATCGAGGTTTATCCAGGTGCCTTCATTTGTAGAAAAGGTTATGTCCTTTCCGGGCCCACCGGGATTGTTTACATCCCATTTCTTTTTTTCATCTTTTTTCTTTTCCTCTTTGGCCGCTGCCAGGAAAGGTAGCGCCAATAGAAATAAGCCTGTAACTATGTGAGTAATGCGCATGAATATTGATTGTGAGGGGTAAAGATAGCGCTGATGAGGAATATAAAAAGGGGGATTATTCAGAACCGCTCTATCACCCCCGCTATTCCTTGTCCGCCACCAATACAGGCCGTAACTATACCATACTTCTTATTCAGGCGTTTCAGGTCGCCAAGTATTTGTATGGTAAGCTTTGCGCCGGTGCAGCCAAGAGGGTGGCCGAGAGAGATGGCCCCACCATTGATGTTAACTATATCAGGGTTCAGGCCTAACTCACGTATTACCGCAAGCGACTGCGACGCAAAAGCTTCATTTAGTTCTATGAGGTCAATATCATTCAGGGTAAGACCCGCCTGCTTCAGCACTTTGGGTACTGCTTTTATAGGCCCTATGCCCATTATGCGGGGATCTACACCTGCACTGGCGCAGTTTACCAGTCTTCCCATTGGTTTCAGCCCAAGCTGATTCATTAGCTTTTCACTCATTACTATGGTGAAGGCTGCCCCGTCGGATGTCTGTGACGAATTGCCCGCCGTGACACTTCCCCCAGCGGCAAACACCGCCGGCAGCTTAGCCAGTGCGGCAAGCGATGTATCCGCGCGCGGACCCTCATCAGTATCTATGACCACTTCCCGCTCGGTCTTTTTGTTCTTTTCATTTACATACACCTCCTTCACCGTTATGGGCAGTATCCCTTCTTTGAAATAACCTTCTTTGATAGCATTAAGGGCGCGCTGGTGTGAGCGCAGCGCGAAGGCGTCCTGGTCTTCGCGGGTTATTTTATAATCGCCGGCTACCTGCTCGGCAGTAAGGCCCATGCTCAGGTAGTAGTCGCCGTTTGCCTTGGCATATTCATAGTTAGGCATAGTGCGCCACCCGGCCGTAGGTACAAGGCTCATGCTTTCGGTACCGCCCGCTATGATACAGTCTGCCATTCCACTCTGTATCTTGGCTGTGGCCAGCGCGATAGCTTCCAGTCCCGAGCCACAATAGCGGTTGATGGTAAAACCAGCGGCCCATTCGCCTATGGCCTTATTAGCTATAATGCGCCCTACCTGTAGTCCCTGCTCGGCCTCCGGCACAGCGTTACCCACTATCACATCATCCACCAGTTTTGGGTCCAGCTGCGGCATGCTGGCCAGCAATCCTTTTATCACATCTACCGCCAGGTCATCGGGTCGGTAAAAACGGAACCCGCCGCGCTTTGACTTTCCTACTGCCGTCCGGTAGCCCGCTACTATATATGCTGTATTCATGCAAATCTGTTATTGATCACAGTAAAGTTAAGGTAAGTTTTTTAGGGTTGTCTTTAGATTTGGGTCAAATTTCGGCAAAACAAATTTTGGTAAAGAGTGGTCAGATACTATTTACCCGGTATATGCGTTACATAGAAATATTGCAATACTCTGTGCCGGAACTGTTGAAGCGCTTTTTTGAGGCGGGTTTTGTTTTGTTTAATATTAGTGCCCTTATCTTTATGTAAATATATGTCTATGAAATTCGGGTTTGTAATGCTGATGTGTTGCTGTCATATTCTGACCCTGCATGCACAGAGTCAGCGACTTGTGGAATTGAAGGCACAGCATCTTGCCTATTCGCCAACGGCTTATTACGTAGGCAATGTGGTAGAAGACCGCAAAGACAATACCCTGGCGGGCAGGATGAATAACAGTGGTAAGATAGTAAAGGTGGACCTGAAGAACGGCGCCGCACATGCCCTAACTGAATTCATTACAAAGTATGTAACGCAGGACAGGACAAAACAAATGATCACAATCCATATTACCCGGCTCAACTTTGAGATGAAGAAGGTAAATGGCGCATGGACTACTGATGCGGACATAAGCATGGCTTACTATGCCGGCGATACAAAGCTTGTAGACCTGGGCAGCAAAGGGCAGAAGCAAGGCGATGAGGACCCGTTGTATTACGTTGACGAGTTCATAAGACGGGTGTTAGAGAGTGACCTCAAAAAATTTGATACGTGGTGGCAAGCGAATGGCAAGCGAGTACCTACGTCGCATAAAGTGAAAGTAATAGCTAAATTGGGTAACAAGGCAGGCAGGCCTAACTGTATCGTTTATTCAAAGTCGAGGCCGCTGGCCATAGCTGACTTTGAAGGAGCGCCTGAAAACAATATACAAGAGATGGCCGCTACCCTGAGTGGCATAGGCCTGGAGTCATCGGCAGTGACAGAGAACGGGCAAATAGTGCTTACCATATTGCTCACACCATATTTCAGCAAATCTGGATCGTGGTTCAGGTCTGAAGGGAAGAACTCACGGGTGCTGGCACACGAGCAAACTCATTTTGATATTACAGCGATTAAGGCCTGTGAACTCGTAAATAAACTCAATAATGCCTCATTTTCAAAAGAGAGCTATGAGGCGGAGATACAGTCTATGATGAATAAGAACGCTGAGGAGACGAACAAAGTAGAGGCTCTTTTTGACACGGAAACCAACCATGGCCTGATACGGGATAAAGAAGAAGAGTGGGAGCGCGCAACCGCAGAAAAGTTAAAGGCCCCCGGCTGCTACTGATCAGTAGGGCTGCCGGCCTTTATATTTCCTTTTTTCGGTAAGGCGGATCATCTTTTCTCTTTTACAATACTGCTTATATTGCGCTTTGGTAAGCAATTTGCGGATAGCTTCGTCTTTGCCCCGTTCCAGCTTCACTTTGTGCTTGTCAGCATATTTGCCACCTGCGTCGTTAACACTGTCTTTCTTCTTGTAGTAGGTGAGGGATATGTCGTGGACTTTTTTTAGCGTTGTTTCGGGCAGCTTAAGGCTGTCATGCATCCAGGTTGTCTCACGCTCAGCGCGTATTTCAGGTGAATACAAAGGTTGCGAATAAGCTACCGTGCCATACAGGAGCATAAAAGCAATAAAAAGTAATCCCGGTCTCATCAGGTTAAGATATGGTTGGATAAAAAGAGTTGGTAAATGCCTATTCGTAATAGTCTATGATGCGCTCCGTGATACGGGTGGGCTTATCATTCTCATAGCATATTTTAATAAACCAGTTCTTTTCTGTATCGTATGTGTAAATGTATTTGTTTTTGACAGCGGGTTTGCCATTGGCGTTATACCTTATGTTTTCTACCTGGTTGCCTTTTTCATCATACTTGTATTTCTGAGTTATCTTTTCCTGTAGTTTACCGTCCCATGAATATGTGACATCAGATATGTGATTTCCCAGTTTATCCAGCTTGCAGTTATAGGCCAGTTTGCCATTTTCGTAGTATTGGCTTGCTTCTACAATATTGCCGTCTTTGTCAAATTTGTTTACGATCTTTTTGTACCTGTTGCTGTTTTCAGATGTATACTCTCTTTCTTCCAGTTGGTTGCCTTTATCATCGTACTTATAGGTAAACCTTGACTGGAAATTACCGTTTTGGTTGTAGTCAATAACCTGCGTAAGATGCTTCTTCGCATCGTAGCTTAATACTTCTTTAAGCTTTAGCCTGCCTTCGCCATCATACAGATTCTCTTCTATGATGTTGTTGTTGTCATCATATTTATAAGTATGGCGGCTTTTAAGTTTCCCTCTGAAGAATTCGTTATTTTCTACCAGGTTGCCCTTACTGTCATATTCACTATTGTTGTTCCACTCCAGGGTGCCATCGCCTTTGTATTTTGCCTTATCTGTTTTATTACCCCTGCTGTCTACCGTGTACGAAGATGAGTCAATAAGCACCCCATTGCCGTTATACTCGTTGTTGCCTACAAGCACCCCATTATCATCATATTTAAAAGTATTTCTCACGGCCTTGAAATGGATATAATGTTCTGCCACCGTGTCATCACCTTCCGAGGAAACATACTCAAGCAGGTAGCCGTTGTCGTTATATTTCTTTGTGGCGGTATGTATCTCTCTTCCTTTCTTCAGTTTACCTTCTTTTCTTACTACAGTATAAGCAGTTATCGCTACCGTTTTTACTTTTCCCTTCAGCATTTCCTTCGACACGTCACTTTTTTCTTTGCCGCTTTCCATTGTCTGCATCTGCGCACCTGCGTAGAGACCAGACCCCACTAACAAAAGTGTAAGTTTTATTGCTTTCATATTTTTTTGATTTGCTATAAAATTACTGATTTTTTTTACAAAAAAATTCAAAAAAATCAACATAAACACTTGCAGGTATATTTATATGCTTATCTTTCATATAATCATCACAAATACTATTTAGTATAATAAATATTAAAATCCAATCCTTTTTAAATACATTTTCGTAACTTCGCACCCTTTTAAACATCTCTTCTATATATGAAGTTGTCGCAATTTAAGTTCGACTTACCACTAAATCTCATAGCGCAACATCCTGCTAAAAAGCGTGAAGATAGCCGCCTCATGGTTATCCATCGTAAAACAGGCAAAATAGAACACAAAGTTTTTAAAGACATCCTTGGTTTCTTTCATGACAAGGATGTAATGATCGTAAATAATACAAAAGTATTTCCTGCCCGCTTGTATGGCCGAAAGGAAAAGACCGGGGCCAAGATAGAAGTTTTCCTGCTCAGGGAGCTGAATAAACCAAACCATCTTTGGGACGTTATTGTTGACCCCGCCCGTAAAATACGCGTAGGTAATAAGTTATATTTTGGTGATAATGATGAACTTGTAGCGGAGGTAATTGACAACACCACATCCCGCGGGCGTACCATTCGTTTTCTTTTTGATGGCAATGAACAGGAGTTCAGGGGTATGCTGGACCTGCTGGGAGAGACACCCTTGCCAAAATACATAAAACGCAAGCCTGAGGAAGATGATAAAGAACGCTACCAGACGGTTTACGCCAAGTACGAAGGTGCGGTTGCCGCGCCTACAGCAGGAATGCACTTCAGCCGCGAACTGATAAAGAGGTTGGAGATCATTGGGGTAAAATTTGCGGAAGCCACCCTGCATACCGGGTTGGGTACTTTCCGCCCGATAGAGGTTGAAGATCTTTCTAAGCATAAAATGGACGCGGAGTATTTCAAAGTAGACGAGTATGCAGCGAATATTGTGAACCGCGCTAAGATGGATAAGCGTCATATATGCTCAATAGGTACAACCACCATGCGCGCACTGGAGAGCTCGGTAACTGCCCAGGGGCTGTTAAAGCCTGAAGAGGGCTGGACCAATATCTTTATCCACCCGCCTTATAACTTCTCTATTGCCGACTCTCTGATCACTAATTTCCACTTGCCTAAGACCAGCCTTATGATCATGGCGTGTGCATTTGCCGGTTACGACCTTATGATGACTGCTTATGAAACGGCAATAAAAGAGAAATACAGGTTCTTCAGCTACGGAGACGCCATGCTGATAATTGATTAATATTTATTGAGTTATAGTAATTCAAAAGCGCACATTTTGTGCGCTTTTTTTATGAGAATTATCTTTATAAGCAATACAATTTTTCTTTCAATTATCAGTTAATATATATAGGTGTAGAACATCGTTGATAAAATACTCAATTTGCGGGGTTATCATAGCATTGTTAAATAAATGTGCATTACTTATTTCATCGAACTAAAATTTGTTTTGGATTTGGGCATTAGCGTGTATTTTTGACAAAATAGACATGCAACAGGAAATCAAGGACATCATTCAAGCCTCAATTGATGTAAAGCAAGGAATTCTTTCTGATGCTGAATTAACCGGGAAAATAGAACAGGTAACAAATGTAATAGCTGCGGCTTTTGCTGCCGGCAATAAGGTGCTTTTTTGCGGCAATGGAGGTAGCGCCGCTGATGCTCAGCATCTTGCCGCTGAGTTCAGCGGAAGATTTTATTCAGACAGAGATCCTCTTCCGTCAGAAGCCCTGCACTGTAATTCTTCGTATATAACTGCGGTTGCCAATGATTTTGGATATGATGTGGTGTACAGCCGTATGGTAAAAGGCATGGGTAAGCCCGGAGATGTTTTGGTATCGCTGAGTACGTCAGGTAATTCTGTTAATATTATCAACGCCATCGAAGAGGCGAAAAAAATTGGTATGATTAATGTAGGACTATCAGGAGAGGGTGGAGGTAAAATGAAAAACACATGCGATTATCTTATTAATGTACCCAGTACAGATACACCAAGGATACAGGAATCGCACATTATGATCGGACATATTATTTGCCAGCTTGTGGAAGAACGATTGTTTAAAATTAGTTGATTATGAAAACGCTTAACAGTAAACCTGAATTTGATAAAAACTGGACGCTGTTCCTGGACAGGGACGGAGTGATTAATATAGAATCAGTAGGTTCTTATATTACAACATGGGAAGAATTTACGTTTCACGAAGGTGTGCTTGATTCGCTTCGGTCGCTGAGCCGCTTATTTGGTAAGATAATTGTTGTATCCAATCAAAGGGGTGTTGGCCGTGGTATAATGAGCATGGACTCACTAAAGGAGATCAGCACCAATATGAGTGAGGCTGTTGCCGATTGCGGTGGGCGCATTGATAAAATATACGCTGCCACAGCAGTTATTGATGAAGATCATAACCGTAAGCCCAATACAGGTATGGCCCTACAGGCGCAGGAAGATTTTCCCACAATAGATTTTAAACGCAGTGTAATGATTGGCAATAGTCTCAGCGACATGGAGTTTGGTAAACGTCTTTCTATGCATACTGTTTTCCTTACCACAAAGCATGAGCCGTTCACATTGCCACACGATCTCATTGACGAGCAATACAGCTCATTACATGCCTGGGCCACAAGACTTATTCCTGCCGAACTTGTAGGGTAGGCTATACCACTTTTTTCTGTTATCCTTTTACTGCAATAGTAATATAGAGATATTGTCATTTTCTGTGGCATCTGTTTGCTTTTTCTGCCGCCGGATAAATTTGATGTGAAATATATCGCTGAGTTGTTAATTTTAGGGCACCTGCAACATTGATAAAACCGTAGCAGTACAACAAACGATATGAAGCAAAAGAAAGCAGGCACACCCCAAAGCAAACAGGAGGATATCAAAGATCAGGTAGATGGCCGATGGAAACTAATACTGGCAGCCTGTGCTGTTGCTTTGATTACTTTGCTTACACTGATCAGTATTCATGGGAATAGTTTTATCAACTGGGATGACAACGCATATGTTTTCGAGAATGACCAGATCGGCAGGCCATTGTCTGTAGCGATAAAATACTATTTCCAGGCGCACTATGTGCTGGGAGGCTATACCCCCGTTACGATGAGTGTTTTTACTATGGTGTTTCATATGGCGGGTACTGATCCGGCTGCTTATCATATGGTCAGCATCACATTTCACCTTGTAAATGTACTTTTGGTTTTTTGGTTCATCTACCTGCTTAGCCAGAGAAAGATATGGGTTGCTGTTATCGTTTCCCTTCTGTTTGGTATTCACCCTATGCACGTAGAGTCTGTAGCATGGGTGGCAGAGTTGAAGGATGTTTTGTATACCGCGTTTTTTCTTGCGGGGCTCATATGCTACTATAAGTACATTTCCGCCCGGAATATTGGGTCGCCCGATGGAAAAAGGCTGTTCCTCTTTCTTGTTTTAACATTTGTGCTCTTCCTGCTCTCGGTGCTTTCAAAGCCTGCTGCCGTAACGTTTCCGGTTGTTTTGTTGTTGCTTGATTTTTATTTACAGCGCAGGTTCGATATCCGGGTTTGGATCGAAAAATTGCCTTTCATAGCGGTTGCTGTGGTTATTGGTTTTATTACCTTGTCGGGGCAGTCTACTTACCCGCTCATGCATGATTCATATACCATTGTGCAGCGTGTGGTTTTTGCGTCCTTTGCTTTTCTCGAATATTTTTGGAAGCTGATATTACCCTTTGATCTTTCCATTTATTATCCCTACCCGAAATTAGTAAACGGACACACTGCATTTTTATTTTACCTGGCACCTTTTGTGGTGTTAGCAATGTTCTATGGCGTCTATAAAACATTGAAGCACGACCGCTTTATAGCATTTGGATTTTTATTCTTTTTTATAAATATGGTACTTGTGCTACAAGTTATATCGGGTGGTATGTCCCTGATAGCAGACCATTATACCTATATGTCATATATAGGTTTGTTTTTTATCATTGCGATGGTGTTTGAAAAGTGGTTCAATAGCCAGGACAGCAAGTTGAGGATTTATGGAAAATACCTGGGCGCTTTGATCTTTGTTTTTTCTGCTATGTGTGTGTATGCCGCAAATAACCGCTGCGGAGTATGGAAAGATGAAGACACTATGGCGGCAGACATCCTTGCAAAGTACCCGAATGAAGCTGTTGCTTTAAATAATTCAGGATTTATAATGCATTCACATGGCAATAGCCAGGCTGCCATTGATTTGTTTGCAAAGGCTATAGCTATAAGGCCCACATATGCGTTTGCCTACGTCAATCTGGTAAATGCTTACATAGCTATTAAAGATTACGAGAATGCCGAGAAAACTGCTGATACGGCACTAAAGATTATTCCGGGCAATGCTGACATTCTCAATTCAAAGGGGTATGCATGCCTGATGAGACAAAATTATCCGGTTTCCATAGAAGCGTACAATAAAGCAATTGCCATTAACCCTTTTGGCAGGAATAGTTACCTTGGCCTTGCCGAATGTTACTTTGAGCAAAAAGATTATTTATCTGAAATAAAAGTACTTGACAAGGGCCTGCAACACATACCTGATAACTTTCTTTTGTTGAATTATAAAGGTTATGCCTTGTTTCTGATGGGGAAATATAAAGAGGCGGCATCGTGCTTTATTGCTGCGCTTAAAGAAAAACCTGATTTTCAGCCGGCCTCAATAAACCTGGACAATTGTTATAAAGCCATGACAGGCGGAAACAGGTAGACATTTTTTCTATAAAGCCGAAAGCATATTATTGTATCTATAATTTAATTTAGTATTATATTCTGTGGTTATATGATGCCGCTAATTTTGAATTAGTGAAGAGGTGCGAAATTTTAAAATTATTACATATATTTGCAGTCCATTTTATGGCAAAACTTTCTTTTTGATAGAATTTTTTTAATAAAAAGTTTTCCATACCTTTGCAGTCCTTAAAAAAATATGGCTAAACAGTCTCTGATTAAACAAGATGGAACGATAGTTGAAGCATTGTCTAATGCTATGTTCCGGGTTCGTTTGGAGAATGGTCATGAAATTCTTGCTACCATATCCGGTAAAATGCGCATGCACTACATACGTATCCTTACCGGTGATAAAGTAGGATTGGAAATGAGCCCATACGATCTTAGCCGTGGAAGGATAATATACAGGTACAAGTAATAACAGTTTTTAGATAAAGCAAAACACAAGTCATGAAAGTAAGAGCATCAATAAAAAAACGTAGCGTTGATTGCAAGATCGTTCGCCGCAAAGGAAAGTTGTTCATCATCAACAAAAAGAATCCTCGTTTTAAGCAGAGGCAGGGATAATAATTATTAATTCAAAAATTTAAAACTCTCAATATTAATGGCTCGTATAGCTGGTATTGATCTTCCGAAGAACAAACGTGGTGAGATAGCGCTCACCTACATTTATGGTATTGGCAACAGCACTGCCCGCTATATCCTTGATAAGGCAGGTGTTAGTTATGACAAAAAAGCAGTTGACTGGAACGATGATGAGCAGACTCATATCCGTAACGTCATCAATGCTGAATTCAAGGTTGAAGGCCAGTTACGTTCTGAAGTTCAGATGAACATCAAACGTCTCATGGACATCGCCTGCTATCGTGGTGTTCGTCATCGTAAGGGGTTACCTCTTCGTGGCCAGCGTACCCGTACTAACAGCCGTACACGTAAAGGTAAGCGTAAGACAGTTGCAGGTAAGAAGAAAGCACCTAAGAAATAATAAATAGTGCCGACGCCGGATCCGTGGTGCGCGGGGAGGGGAGGCACTGGGCCGGTGAATACCGGCTTTAATGATCATTGATTACCTATTTAAAAAGTAAAATGGCAAAAGCGCAACAAGCATCTGCAAAGACCGTCGCTAAAAAGCGAATCGTAAAAGTTGATACACATGGAGATGTGCATATCAACGCATCGTTTAACAACATCATCGTAAGTATCACCAACAAGAGCGGCCAGGTTATATCATGGTCATCTGCTGGTAAGATGGGCTTCCGTGGTTCTAAGAAAAACACTCCTTACGCCGCACAGATGGCGGCACAGGATTGTGCTAAAGTGGCAACAGACGCAGGCATGAAGCGTGCTGATGTTTTTGTAAAAGGCCCGGGTTCTGGCCGCGAAGGTGCTATACGTTCACTCGCCCAGAATGGTATTGAAGTAACTTCTATTAAAGACGTTACCCCAATGCCGCATAACGGCTGCCGCCCTCCCAAGAAGCGTAGGGTATAATTAAGTGCGCCTGATGCATAGCATTGCGCGCCTTTCAAATTTAGTATCAGTAAACAATTTTTTAATAATAACAAGAAAGCTGTTCCGGATCGGATTTTACGATTTTTATAGGAGACGGAGCAGCTAAAACAAAAATCGTCATGGCACGTTATACAGGACCAAAAAACAGGATCTGCCGTATTTTCGGCGAACCGATCCTCGGATCAGGCAAAAGCCTCGCAAAAAACAGCAATCCTCCAGGCCAGCATGGCCCTACGCGCAAGCGTAAAGCACCGAGCGAATATGCTGTTCAGTTAAAAGAAAAGCAGAAAGCCAAATACACTTACGGCCTGCTCGAAAAGCAATTCGCAAACACTTATGTTGAGGCTGCAAGGCTAAAGGGCGCTACCGGTGAAAACCTTATCAAGCTGCTCGAAGCCCGTCTTGACAATACTATCTACCGCCTTGGTGTTGCTCCTACGCGACCAGCTGCCCGCCAGCTCGTGTCGCACAAGCATATCATGGTAAATGGTGAAGTAGTGAATATTCCTTCATACAGCCTGAAACCAGGTGATGTGATAGAACTGAAGCCCAAAAGTAAAGCCAACGTTACCGTGTTAGGTATGATCCGTGGCAAGAACATGAAGATCAACTGGCTTGAGTGGAATGAAAAAGATCTTAAGGGTACTTACATGGCACATCCTGAGCGTGAATCAGTTCCTGAGAATATCAAGGAGCAGCTCATTGTGGAATTGTATTCTAAGTAATTGTACGGGCTGGCCCTGCCGGCCCTTTGTATTATTTTATAAAAATTTAAATTCTAAATAAATATCAATATGGCCATATTGAATTTTCAAAAACCGGATAAGATAGCTCTTCAGAAAACCACAGATTTCGAAGCACAATTCGATTTCCGTCCTCTGGAGCCAGGCTATGGTGTTACTATTGGTAATGCTCTGCGCCGTGTACTCCTTTCATCACTGGAAGGATATGCGTTTACAGCTATCAGGATACCGGGTGCAGATCACGAATTCGCTACACTGAAAGGTGTGCTTGAAGACGTGACCGAAATCATCCTGAACCTGAAGCAGGTGCGCATCAAGGCGGTTGGCGATATGAGTGATTTTACCGGTGAAAAAGTTGACCTGAATATTAAAGGAAAGGAAGTGTTTACCGCAGGAATGATAGGGGAAGCAATTCCTAACTTCCAGGTAATGAACCCGGACCTTGTTATCTGTAATCTTCACCCCGGTGCAAGTTTCCAGATGGAATTGCACATAGGTAAAGGCCGTGGCTATGTACCGGCTGAAGAGAACCGCCCTGAAGAGGCTCCTTTAGGACTGATAGCCATAGACTCTATTTACACGCCCATCAAAAACGTTAAATACACTATTGAAAATACCCGCGTAGAGCAGCGTACAGACTTCGAAAAGCTGATAATGGAAGTAGTTACCGATGGTACTATACATCCTGAAGAAGCTGTGAAAGAAGCTTCACGTATACTTATCCAGCACCTTATGATCATCACTGATGAGAACATATCGCTGGACAGCAAACGCGAAGAGAAAGAGACTATTGTTGATGAAGAAACATTGCTTGTTCGTAAGGTATTGAATACACCACTTGAGGATCTTGAACTTTCGGTTCGTGCATTTAACTGCCTGAAAGCAGCCAAGATCAATTCACTCAGTGAACTGGTACAATACACCCAGGAAGAGTTGATGAAGTTCCGCAATTTCGGACAGAAATCACTGTCTGAGATAGAGCAGGTGCTCCACGAGCGTGGCCTGCATTTCGGAATGGATATCAACAAATTCCGCAGAGGAGAAGATTAGTAAGTTAAAAGTGAGAAGTGAATACCTCAAAGTGTTTACTTCGCACTTTTTTTTTATAATGCAGTCGCTGGTTACTAACTTATAACTTTTGACTTATCATTTTTTAACTTAACAAAGTACCCCATAATTCCTGACTCGGTATGGGGGAATAAAAACAAATGTCATGCGTCACGGAGACAAGATCAAAAATTTAGGCCGCACTTATCAGCATCGTGCCGCCCTTATGGCAAACCTTACATGCCAGCTCATCGAGCACAAACGTATCAATACTACATTAGCAAAAGCTAAGGCATTGCGCGTATATGCTGAACCAATTATTACCCGCAGCAAAGTGGACAATATGCACAACCGTCGTACGGTATTCAGCCACCTGCAGGATAAAGAAGCTATCAAAGAATTGTTTGGTGTAATAGGTGACAAAGTGGCTAACCGCCCCGGTGGTTACACACGTATCATTAAGTTGCCACGTCGTATGGGTGATGCCGCAGATATGGCTATGATAGAACTGGTGGACTTTAATGAGATCTACGGCAAGGATATGGAAGCAGCAGCGGCCAAGAAAACACGTCGTAGCCGCAGGAGCACAGGTGCAAAGAAAACAACTACTACAGAGCAGGCTCCCGCAGCCGCTGCAGAAGTTGCCACTGAAGAGGTTGCTGACACAGCCCCCGAAGCAGCATCTGAAACAGAAAGCACAGAGGAGAATAACGGTTAATAATATAGTCTTGCATTTTTGAATGATGGCCGCCTGTACCGGGCGGTCATTTTTTTTGCGATCTTGATTGCCTTCGGAATGTGTGAGGAAATTGTAATGCTGTAGTCGCCTCAGCCTATGTTAAACCATTGCCGAGTCAATACCCTGAAGACGTGTGAAGCAGTTAAATTAAGGCTGTTATGCTGCTATTTGCCGATAGTAAATTCAAACCGCGAACCGTTACCCGGTTCAGAAAAAACGCTTATGCTGCCGTTCAGTTTTTCCACGATACGTTTTACGGTAGACAACCCAATTCCTGTGCCGGTCTTATTATACCTGTCCCGTTTTCCCAGTGTACGGAACATATCAAATATGCGCAGCTGGTCATCCGGTTTTATACCGGGGCCGTTGTCTGTTACAGAGAACGTGTAATAAGCTCCATTATCGGTTGCTGAGAGTAGTATGCAACCATCGTGGCGATGGTTGTACTTAATGGCGTTGTTGCATAAGTTCAGCAATACCTGTACCAGTATATATTTTCCGGCAAAAAGCTGAAGGTCACCATTTTCTACAGTGAATGAAAATCCATCGGGTATGATCAGCATCTTCCTTACTTCATCTGTAAGGGACAAGAAAGTGAAATTTTCTTTGTCAACTTCAGTTTTATTAACGGTTTGGGTATGCTGTAGTATGCCGTTTATCATGTTGGTGGCAGCGTAGGCTGTTTCCTCCATCATTGTTAAGAACTGCTTTCCTTCATCATCCAGCACATCGGCATAGTTATCTTTGAGGTAGGTTGCAGACATTGCCAGGCTGTTGCATGGCGATTTCATATCGTGCGCGGCAACATAAACAAACTGTGAGAGATCGTTGTTGAGCTCTTCTATTTCAGCTTTTTGTATGTTTAGCATTGTATTCATTCTGCGTACTTCAAAGTAAGCGATGATCTGCCTTGCCAACGCTTTAAGCGTCTCTCTTTGTTCTTTAGATAGTTGGTTTGGCTTGTTGTCTATGACGCATAATGTGCCCAATGCGTCACCTGAATTGGTAACCAACGGTACGCCTGCGTAAAACGCAATGTGCGGCGCTCCCGTTACCAGGGGATTATCGTGGAATCGTTTATCCTCAGCAGGATTGTCTACTACAAACATTTCCTCAGGGGTGAGTATGGCATGCGCACAAAAGGCGAGGTCCCTGTGAGTTTCGGTAACGTCAAGGCCCACTTTAGACTTAAACCACTGGCGGTCATTGTCAATTAACGATATCAGCGAAATAGGTACACCACAAACATCTGCCGCTATCCTGGTCACATCGTCATAAACTTTTTCCGGCAGTGTGTCCAAAAGGTCATAATCATAAAGTGCAGCTATCCTTTGCTGTTCATTTGCTGTTTTTGGGGCTGGGATCATGTTAATTTATACGAGTATTTATGCAAAAAGGTTCGCAATGTTAATAAAATGTAGTGGTGATTAATGCATTATGTAGAATAAAATGCGAATGTACGTAAAATTACAAATCTACAATCGTGTTTCGCGCACCCTGGCGGGCTATAATTTCACAAATTCCACCCGTCTGTTCTCAGCTTTTCCCTCAGGGGTAGTATTAGGTTTCAAAGGCTTGGTTGCCCCATATCCTCTTGCTATGAGCCGGCTGCCGCTGATACCCAGCAACATAAGCTGTTTTTTTACTTCTTCTGCCCGGTCTTTAGACAGTTTCAGGTTCTTTTCATCGTCCCCGTCATTATCAGTATGTCCGTCTATTTCCAGCCTGATGGTGGGATTTGTTTTCAGGAAAGTGGCCAGTTGCCCCACAAACCCCATGCTTTCCGGTTTTATTTCAGACTTGTTTACATCAAAATTGATAGCGTGGGTTACAAATCTTTTCTCAGTAATGATCTTGTTTAGCGGGTTTGTAGCAGTTGCCGGAATTGGTTTTGGTGCAGCGGGGGGCACTTTGGCTATGGTGGCTGATTTGTCTTTCCCGGTATTCAGGCTTACATTCTTTATGGCCACAGGCGTAATAAAACTGATGAAAAAAGCGGTTGCGCTGTAATCGCTGCCCGGCATTGCCAGTATCCTGTTATCGTCGAGGTAGCAGTCCAGCTTTTTATTAATGAATGATAGTGCCAGGTGGTGCCATGCGTTCGCGGTGAAGGTAGCGGGGAGTTTCAGTTCCTCCTTGGCATAAGACCTGTACCAGCGGCAATATTCAAACATATATCCCTTTTTGGGAGCCTTCTTAACCACTGTATGAAAGATAAGTTTAAAAGGGTCTTCCACTGAGGAGGAGTAAAAATCCACATCAATGCTCGCCCCGGGGTTTTCAAGAAAGAAATCGAGCTCTAATGTGAAGCTGTCCGGTAGATAGGCAAGGTCGTGCATGTGCGGCTCTACCGAGCAGTTTTCTCTCTGGTAGCCTGCGGGGCCGGCAGATAAGAATGTGCCGCGCTCGTTTCGCTCCACCCTGAACCATGCCCTGGGCGAGATGCCATTTTCAGACGGGCCCGGATCCCATTTGGCGGGAAATGCGCCTGTGGCATCATTCGCGAAATCATCTTCAAAGACTACCCGCTCCATGGGGGTAAAGTAGCTTCGGGCTTGTGTAGCCTGGGCATGGCTGTAGCCAAAGCTAAAAAGCAACACGATAAAGACCACCACTTTTGCCACCTGCTGAGCCATAGCTGGTTTTGTAGTGTGAAAATAATATGGAAATTTGGCAAAGTGTAGAAAACAGCTTGCCAATCATATCCGATTCCGGGCAAAATGGCCTATTGATACCTGCATTCAGACCGCTTCAACTGAAAATCATTAAAACCTTTCTTTTTCATAGACGCGTCCAGGTACAGCCATCTTTCAGGATTCGGCACCTTTGGGCCAAGAGTAACCTCCTTTATATAGTTCTTTTTCTCTTCACCGGACGCTACATTCTGAATGTGTTTGTTTGACTCTATGTACAACCGCCGGGGGGTACTTCCTTCGTCCACTTTTACTGTGTCGTCAGTAGATTTGGCATTTACTATTACCCTGTATTCGTTCTCGAAGGAGTAATCGGCAGATTTAAAGAAGTATCTCAACTCAGAGAGCGCATAATAAATGATCTTGTCTATTGTGCTGTTTATGGGCGATTGTTCAGCCTCTTTAAAGGTTAGTAAGCTTATAATTTCATCTACCAGCAGCTTCAGATGCTTTTTCAGGTCGTCATTGTCTTTTTTGCTTTTTTCATTGATGTCAGTTATAAATTCATTCTTGCGCCTGTTGTAATAAAGTACACGATACAGTGGCTGGCGGGTCACCTTAGTCGCCGATGCCTGGCGGTTGGCGCTGAAAGATAGTTGCTGCAATGATTCATTAACATCGCTTGCGTCGAAGAAGTCAGTATCTATAACTATACTGCATCCGCCGCCTTCCACGCCTTTCTCGTCCTTGCCATAAGTGCGCCACATTACGAGGTCGTCTTTGTGATCCTCAGGCAGAAAACTGCCCAGGTATACATTGTTATCGTCCACTTTACCGGTATTAAAGGCCGCCTCTATTGTTTCGTATTGCGCTCCTGCTATGCTTTTCAGGTATTCCAGCAGTATCATTCCTTCCTGCGGGTCGTTCATATATACCGCATTGTAGTACCGCAATTTTTTACCTTTTGCGGGCTGGTCTGCCTGGTCATAGATCATCAGGTCTGCCACATTCAGTTTGGTATAGTGGGCTATTTGTTTCCCATCGTGGTCCAGTGCTATTTGCCGGATATTGTATATGATCTCCGCCATCATTTTTCCAAATACGGCAAGTATCTTATCTTTTACCTCGGTCTTTATCTCTTCCCCTATTTCTGTATAAAAATTGTTGAGGAGGCTCACATATTTGTACTCCTCTACATCGTCTTTATTTATCCTTATAGCTTCGCGGTAGTCGTTAAGACATTCACAATACTTGCCCGTATCGTAGTATAGTATACACCTGTTATTATATGCCAGTGCGTCTGATTTAAATATATCTATAGATCGGTTAAAATCTTTCAACGCTGCATCAAAATCTTTTCGCTCATAATACATTACGCCACGTCCGTTATATGCTCCGCTGTCGTTATCATCTATACCCAGTATCTTATTGTATGCTTCAAATGCTTTGTCAATGTTTTTTAGCTGATACCAGATATAGGCACTGGAATAAAATGCTTCTGTGTTGTTAGGTTCGGTTTCCAGTATCTTACCAAAGTCGTCTAATGCTTCGTCGTAGTTTTTGATATCAATATATGCGTTACCCCTGCTTTTGAATATACTGTTGTCGGGGCCGGCATCAAGTATGGTAGTATAGTCGCGGATAGCATCCTCATATTTCTTTTGTTCTACAAAGGCATTTGCGCGGTTTGATAAGGCCAGCACGAACCCGGGCTTTATATCTATTGCTTTGGTATATTCTTCTATAGCCCTGTCCAGGTCTTTTTTGTAATAGTACGCTACGCCCTTGTCGCAAAAAGCATCTGCATAACTGCGGTCAATTTCTATGGCCTTATCGAAGTCTTCTATTGCTTTGTCGTACTCATTGATATCCAGGTACACATTACCGCGTCTTTCGAATATGTTTGCGTTTCGGGGTTCCAGGTCTAATATGGTAGTAAGGTCTGTAAGTGCTTTATCGTTGGCGTTTTCTTTTCGCCAGGCTTTCGCGCGGTTCTCGAGGGCGAGTATATGCTTGGGGTCTGCGTCAATACATTTGCTATAATATTCGATAGCTTTCTTATTGTCTTGTTTGTCGTGATAGATAACACCTATGTCACAATATGCGTCAGCGTCATTTGGGCTTATATTCAATATTGTTTCAAAATCCGTTATTGCCTTGTCGTAGTCCTTTTTTTCCCGGTAAGCAAGGCCCCTGTTTTTTAACGCGAGTTCATATCCCGGCAGTAGGTCCAACGCTGCACTGTAGTCTGATATCGCGTTATCAGTGTCTTTTGAGTAAAAGCGGGCTACACCCCTGTTAACGTATAGTTTAGCTTTATTGGCATCATTGTCTGCCGCAAGTATCACTTCATCTTTCAGCAGGTTTATCACCTCACCGTAGTGACCGTCTTTGCAAAAATCATTTGACTGATCTATTAGTTCATCGGTATTGTTCATGGTTCAAAGTTCATTGAGGTAGTTAAAACAAATATAATAACAATACATTTAAAAGGTGCCCATACCCTGGGGATTTTTGCTGTTTTATGGTGAAATGTTTGATTTGATGGGCACATATCCTGTTTTCCGCTTTTTCGCATTACCCTTCTTATATTTGCCGTTTCAATTATGGAACTCAGTAAGAATTTTCAGCACAACGAAGCCGAACAGAAATGGTACGCGCACTGGAATGGATCCGGTTATTTTAAAAGTACACCCGACGATCGCCCGCCGTATACTATAGTTATACCCCCGCCTAATGTAACCGGTGTATTGCACATGGGGCATGCACTCAATGATACTGTGCAGGACATTCTTATTCGCCGCGCAAAGATGCTCGGTTATAACACATGCTGGGTACCCGGTACCGATCATGCATCTATAGCTACTGAGGCTAAGGTGGTGAATATGCTTAAAGAGCGTGGCATAGATAAGAACAAAATGTCCCGTGAGGAGTTCTTAAAATATGCATGGGAGTGGAAAGAAAAGTACGGCGGTATCATACTGAAACAATTAGAGAAGCTGGGCTGCGCGCTGGATTGGGATCGTACTTCTTTCACTATGGACGATGGATATTACGCGGCTGTAATTAGGGTATTTACAGAGCTTTACGATAAAGGCCTGATATACCGTGGTGTTAAGATGATCAATTGGGACCCAAAGGCAAAGACCGCACTCAGCGACGAAGAGGTAAACCACCGCCAGACCAATTCGAAGTTGTATTATGTGCGTTATAAGATAGACAGTGACACAAAAGAATATATTACTATTGCAACCGTTAGGCCGGAAACCATATTGGGCGATACAGCCGTATGTGTACACCCTGAAGACGAACGTTATGCCCACCTTGCGGGCAAATTCTGCTATGTACCTCTTATCAACCGTCGGGTGCCCATTATTTTTGATGATTATATTGAAAAAGAATTTGGTACCGGGGCGCTTAAAGTAACTCCCGCACACGATATCAATGACTACAACCTCGGCATAAAACATAACCTGCCTGTTGTAGATACGCTGAATGAGGATGGAACCATGAGCGAGGCAGCGCAGCTATATGTCGGGATGGACAGATTCGTGGTGCGTAAAAAGATAATCGAAGATCTGAAAGCTATTGATGCGGTAGTAAAAGAAGAGGATTACGTAAACCAGGTAGGGTACAGCGAACGGACCAATGAGGTGATAGAGCCACGGCTCAGTATGCAGTGGTGGTGTAAAATGCAGGATTTGGCGCAGCCCGCACTGGATGCTGTAATGAACGACGAGGTGGAGTTTCACCCCGCCAAATTCAAGAACACCTACCGGCACTGGATGGGTAATATAAAGGATTGGTGTATCAGTCGCCAGTTGTGGTGGGGGCAGCGTATACCGGCCTGGTATGATACTGAAGGAGGCGTTTATGTAGCTAAGACCAGCGAGGATGCCCATAAGCAATATGAGGCTAAAAAGCCCGACCTGGCTGCGAAAAATCCCGTGCTGAGACAAGATGACGATGTGCTGGATACATGGTTCAGTAGTTGGCTGTGGCCTATGGAGGTGTTTGACTGGAATAATAACCCCGGTAACAAAGACCTTGAATATTACTATCCCGGCAGCACATTGGTTACGGCACCTGAGATCATATTCTTCTGGGTGGCGCGTATGATCATGGCCGGTTATGAGTTTATGGGCAGGAAGCCCTTTGATAAGGTATACTTTACCGGTATCGTGCGGGATAAACAAGGGCGTAAGATGAGCAAGTCTTTGGGCAATTCGCCCGACCTGCTGCAAATGATAGAGGATTATGGGGCCGACACGGTACGTTTCAGCGTAGTGATCACATCGCCGGCAGGTAATGACCTGTTGTTTGATGATGCGCAACTGGAGCAGGGCCGCAATTTCAGTAACAAGATGTGGAACGCAATGAAGCTTGTAAAAAGCTGGGAAAGCCGTTGTGTAGAGGGTATGGACGACTCAAATGTCGCCTTTGCGCTCGACTGGATGGATGCGAGATTGGCCGAGGTTTCACAACAGGTCACTGAAATGATCGGTGAGTTCAGGCTTAGCGAAGGCCTTAAGACCATATATTCGCTCATCTGGAACGACTTCTGCTCATGGTACCTGGAGTGGGTAAAACCTGCTATGGACCAGCCTATATCCGCCCGGGTTTATCAGCACACCGTCAACATATATGAGCAACTACTCCAGTTACTGCACCCATACCTTCCGTTTATTACAGAAGACATCTATCATATTCTGCGGGAGCGTAGCACAGGCGACGACCTGATCGTTAAGCAATTGCCCGTTTATCATTCGCCCGATGCGGGTACGCTGAAGGGTGGGGTAATGCTGCAGGAAATGATAACAGCAGTAAGGGATACACGCAACAAAAATCAGCTTAAACCAAAGGATAAGATAAAACTCTGGATAGATACACCTCATCATGCGTTCTATGAATCGGTATTGGATATACTGCGCCGGCAGGTGAACGCAGAGTATATTGGGTTTACAAATGAGCCGAAGCAAGGTTGCATTTCTCTTGTTGTCCAGACCGATAAGTTGTATATCGAGGCGACGGCTGCGGCAATAGATACTTCTGTTCAGAAGCAGCAGATGGAGAAAGACATCGATTACCTTAAAGGTTTCATAGTAAGCCTGAACAAAAAACTCGATAATGAGAAATTTGTGCAGAACGCAAAGCCGGAAGTAATAGAAAATGAGCGTAAAAAAAGGTCAGATGCCGAGGCTAAAATAAAAACGCTGGAGGAAAGCCTGGCTTTATTGTAATTAGTTTGATTAAAAAGGGCGATGCGCTATCAATGGTAGCGCATCGCCCTTTTTTTTACGGTCTACAACTCCACTTTCGCCAGCGATTTCTTAAGGAAGTCTATCACCTTTACTTCGGTAGCATCCAGTTCGCGCATGTCTGCCAGGGCCACAGATACCCAGTCTGTAAGGTGTATAAGATAAAAGGCCTGTTCCCAGTAGGTTTTACCTTCTGCGTCTATCTCAATAATGGTTGCGTTGTGTTTCCTGATCACTTTTTTGTTGATGTCCATTCTCACCTGCACCCGGTTGAAATCATCCTTGCTCTTTAGTATTATCACCACTTTGTCCGATGCGTCATCGCGCCAGCCCACCAGCTCATTGTGGTTCATTTCGGGTATTACATGGTGCCACGCCAGCATCTTGCTGTTTTCGTTCAGTTGTTGTCTGAAGCGTACTGCTACACCATCCAGGTTATTTGATGAATAGATGATCGGCAGTTTGCCGTATATTTTCTTAGCTATTGCCAGCGCCTTCTTCTGTGTATCATGCTCACCTTCTTTCATTGCCTTGATAGCGCTCTTTATTTCCCGTTCGAACTGGTAGCCTATAAGCCCGAAATGGGCCAGCACATAAAGTATTTGCACCAGCGAATACCCGAGGCACGAGCGCGGTGGCATGCCTGCGGGTACCAATATACAGTCCAGGCGCTTATTATTGGCAATCACGGATACCTCCCCGCCCGATGTGATACATACTATCGTAGCCCGCTTCTTTATGGCCTGTTTCATAGCCATCAGTGTCTCTTCGGTATTGCCCGAATAAGAGCACACGATCACCAGTGATTTCCTGTTTACATAAGCGGGTATAAAGTAGTCTTTATTTACGTTGAATGGGACCTTTAGTTTGTCGAAAACATAGTTCTGAACGATGGAACCTCCTATGCCGCTACCACCTAATCCCGTTACCACCACATTGCTAAATTCTTTGGCACCGGCAATAAAACGGTGATTTTTTCCTATTATTATTGCCTCTTGTAATTGTATCGGGAAATCAAGTACTAACTTTTTCATTGCTATATCAGACTTTTAATGTCCAAACATAACAAAATTGGTATAAAGGGCGAACAAATTGCTGCTGACTATTTGCTAAATAAAGGTTATAATATTTTATATCGCAACTGGCGCAGCGGAAAGAAGGAAATTGACATTATAGCTGTCAAAAATGACATATTAGCAATAGTAGAAATAAAGACCCGTACCGGTAGCGATTTGCTATTTCCTGAAGAGGCAGTTACCCGCCATAAGCAAGAGTTGCTGAAGTCGGCAGCTATAGACTTTGCTGACCAGCACCCGGGTTACATTAATATTAGATTTGATATAATAGGTGTTATAATGGATGGTGATTCAATAAAAGAGGTAAAGCACTTTGAGGAGGCATTCTACTAAGCTTTCATCCCTTTATAAGGGGTATTAATATCTTATACATTAACATTACCTTTGCCCACTGTTTATAAAACATTAAAATTAATGAAAGGCTTTTCGCTGTTTGCCGTATTTATATTGCTTGCTGCTGCGTCTTCTGCTCAAGCATCTCATAAGGACTCTATTCAACATATTACCCTTGATTCCATGACTGTAAGCGCGCCTCCGGGGCCTCCGCCATACCAGGGGTCTGCACCACGGGTGTGGGATATAAGGAATACGCGTATCGCTCTTTCCTTTAATTATCACGAGCGCACGGCCTCTGCCAGCGAATGGGTTACCCTGCATCCTTATTTCTATCCAACGGATACTTTGGAACTGGATGCCAAAGGTATGCGTATAGACAGTGTAATGATGATAAGCGGCAAATCTAAAACCGCGTTGCGGTATACTTATGCCAATGATGTGCTCAAAATTCGTTTTAACAAGCAATTCAAAAGTTCCGAAAATGTAGAACTCTACTTCAAATACACCGCAATGCCTTATGCCGCGCAAACCGGTGGCAGCGGGGCTATAAGAGATGACAGGGGGCTGTATTTTATCAATGCCGATGGGGCTGTTCCTCATAAACCTGTTCAGATATGGACACAGGGCGAAACGGAATCCAATTCGCATTGGATGATAACAATTGATAAGCCCAATACACGGTTTACCACGCAGGTAGAACTTACTGTGCCCGACACATTTGTTACGCTGGGCAATGGCGCCCTTATAAAACAGGTAAAGGCGGCAAAGGGCCTCCGTACGGATATCTGGAAGATGGATCAGCCCATTCAGGCATACGCGGTGATGTTTGCTATAGGCAAATTTAAGATCGACAAGAATAACTGGCATGGAAAGGAAGTTAGTTATTATGTAGAGCCTGAATACGAGCAGTATGCCTACCTCATGTTTAATCATACGCGCGACATGATGGAGTTCTTTTCAAAACGTACCGGTGTACCATATCCTTGGAACAAATACAGCCAGGTTGTTGTTCGTGATTATGTATCGGGTGCCATGGAAAACACTACTGCATCGCTTTTTGGCGAATTCATGAACCAGAATGCCCGCGAGGTGGCAGATCGCAATTCGGAAGATGTGGTGTCGCATGAGTTGTTTCACCAGTGGTTTGGCGATTACGTTACTTGTGAATCGTGGAGCAACATTACGGTCAACGAATCTTTTGCGAACTACAGCGAGCAGCTATGGCGGACTTTCAGGTATGGCAAGGCTTCGGGCGATGAATTGGCCTATAACGACCTGATGGGTTACATAGGTTCCTCTTCATTCACTGATCCGCAACTGGTAAGGTTTCATTATGACAACCGCGAAGAGGTCTTTGACGCAGTCTCTTACAACAAGGGTGGCGCAGTTCTGAGGTATCTCAATAACCTGATGGGCGATGAGGCTTTTGATAAGGCTATGAATATCTACCTCACGAAGAATGCGTTGCATTCGGCCGAAGCTCATCAATGGCGCCTGGCGGTAGAAGAAGCCACGGGGCAAGACTGGAACTGGTTCTTTAACGAATGGTATTACCATGCCGGACATCCTGAGGTTAAGATAACCTATTCTTATGATGATGCAGCTCAGAAGCTTACTGTTGTATTCAGCCAGGTGCAGTCAGACAGCACATTTATGTATAAGCTGCCATTGAAGGCTGCCCTCATCTATGGCGATGATAAAACGGTAATGGACTGGACGGTGGATAAAAGGAAAGATTCCCTGACCTTTGCATACAAAAACGGCCAGCGGCCTGTTTTCATTCCCGACTATACACGCATCCTGCCCGGTGAAATAAAAGATGTGAAAAAGATGCCCGAATGGAAAGAGCAATACAAACATTCAGATGATTATATAAACAAACGCGTAGCGGTACACGCCGCTTCAAGATTGTTATCAGATACCAATTCGCAGGCCATAATCGATATGGCAATGGCCGATGTTATTCACCCCATCAGGCGGTTTGCTTTGTCCCAGATACGGACAACATCAAACGATAAATATCGCAGGCGTTGGTCCGATTATATAATGTCGGTAGCCAAATATGATAGTGATAAGCTGGTGCGTGCCGAGGCGTTTTATGTGCTTGGCGACTGGAAAGTCTCAGCAGCAAAAGAACTGATGGTCAAGGCGGTTAGCTATAGCTCATATGCCATTGCCGGCGCTGCGCTGGAGGGCCTTGCAAAAATTGACAAAGACACAGCATACATTATGGCTAAGATAATGGTGGATAGTAATCCTAAAACCAGTCTCGAAAGCGCTGTATGGTCCATTATATGCAAAAACGCGGCTGATGAAGACATAAAGCTGATAGAAAGGCATGCGCCATGGGTGTTAGGTACCCGGCGTTTCAGTTTTGCGTCATCGCTCAGCAGCTACATGAAAAATGTAAAAAGCGATGAATCCTACAGGCGTGCGGCAGAGGTGTACGCAACAATGGTTACCACCGAGGGCATGAAGACTTACAGGTCCATGTTAGGAGGATTCTTGTTCCAGGTAGGCGACGAACTGAAGGGGAACCTTAAATCCGCCGACAAAGACGAGGCAGCATCGGCAAAGAAGCGTTACGATATTTTAATGCCTATACTTCAGAAGATGGTTGACGCAGAGACCGATCCTGAAATTATGAAGGAAAATAAAGGTAAAATGAAGGATATATTTGAATAACCCCACAGGGGTTGTTTGCCTTTCTCTGCGTATTTTTGAGCTGTTATGCGTTCCTGTTATTCACCTATAAGAGGTGCTTTTCTTGCTGCTTTATTGCTTTGTTGTGCTGCCGTCTATGGCCAGGATCTCAAGAGTGGTTTTGATGCAGACGAATATATCCATGTGTTGCATCGTTGCGCCATGCAGGTCGATTCATCTTACAGAGGGCATACTCCGGCTGATACAATGTATACAAGGGTGTACAGGTCGCCCGTGCTGGGGCTGCATAACAGGTATGATCTCTGGCTCAGGAAAGACCATAAACAAATAGCGATAGATCTCCGGGGTACCACATCAAATATTGATAGCTGGCTGGAAAATCTTTATTCGGCTATGGTTCCGGCTTCCGGCTCCTTCGATTTTGGCGGGGCTCCGTTTACGTATAAGTTTGCTGCCGATTCCCGTGCAATGGTGCATGTGGGGTGGGCGCTGGGCGTTTGCAGCATGTTGCCGGATATTACTGCGGCTATTAAACTTTGGTATTCCAGGGGTGTCAGGCAGATATTAATAGAAGGGCATAGTCAGGGCGGTGCCCTGGCGTTCCTATTATGTTCCTGGCTCCGTTACCAGGTGGCTGATGGCAAACTGCCGGACGACCTGGTTATCAAAACATACTGTAGCGCGGCGCCAAAGCCGGGTAATCTATACTACGCCTATGATTTCGATTATATCAACAGGGGCGGCTGGGCTTTTACCGTCGTAAACGCGAAAGACTGGGTTCCGGAAACGCCCATTACAGTCCAGACAAAGAATGACCTGAATGATAACCCGTTTGGTAATACCCGGCAGTTACTCAAAAAGCAGAAACTGCTGGTCAGGTACTATATACGGCACATGTACCGGTCTATGGAGAAAGCTTCACTGAAGGCACAGCGCAAATATGAAAAGTACCTGGGCAGGGTGATGTACAAGCAGGTAAGAAAATATATGAAAGACCTAGGGAAGCCTGCTTACGCGCATAGTTGCAACTATATGCCTGCAGGTACACAAATCGTGCTGGAACCCGATTCTACCTATTATAAGATGTTTCCCGATACCGGGGATAACATTTTTAGGCATCATTTATTTGATCCTTATTATTACCTTGTAAAGAAGGCTTATAAATGAGGCCGCTCAATTTTAAACTGATTTTTCAAATTAGCCATATCTTTACCTGTATATTCACTCATACCGTTGTCATCATTAAAAAATAAAGTTGTTGTAATTACCGGTGGCTCTTCCGGTATAGGTAAGGCGCTTGCCGAGGTTGCTCTCGCCCGGGGTGCCAATGTAGCTGTCTGCGGCCGCGACCAGGCGAAACTGCGTTCTATGTTTCCTCCATCTGACGCATTGCTGTGTGTGCGCGCTGATGTGAGCATCGAATCCGATTGTAAGGCCTTCATCGATGCTGTGATACAGAAATGGGGTGGGGTGGATGTGCTGATCAATAATGCCGGGATAAGTATGAGGGCATTGTTTGATGAAGTTGACCTTGCTGTCATTCGCGAGTTGATGGACATCAATTTTTGGGGAGCTGTATATTGTACCAAGTTTGCGCTGCCGTTTATTATAAAGCAAAAAGGGGTTGTAGTGGGCATATCCTCTATTGCTGGGCACAGGGGCTTGCCCGGTCGCACCGGCTATTCAGCCTCCAAGTTTGCTTTACAGGGCTTCCTCGAGGCATTAAAAACAGAATTATTGCACACAGGAGCGCATGTTATGTGGATATCCCCCGGTTTTACTTCTTCCAATATCCGCAACGTAGCTCGTACCAGTGTCGGCACTTCGCAGGCAGAGACACCCCTTGATGAAAGTAAGCTGATGAGTGCAGAAGTATGTGCTGGTCTCATATTGGATGGTGTTGAAAAAAGAAAACGGACCATCGTTATGACCACCCAGGGAAAGTTAACTATATGGATCAACAAGTTGCTGCCCTCACTGGCCGACAGTTTAGTGTACAAACATTTTCTTAAAGAGCCGGGCTCGCCACTCAATAAATATAAAAAGTAGGTATCGCTTATTAGCCGTTGGTTAATAAGTTGTTGCTGTTTCTGTGACGTATTTTTTCGGTAACTTTATCATAGATAAAATACCTATGCTGTCGCTGCTCAAAACTATTGTTCCCGTCTTTCTGATTCTTATCCCTTTTCTTGCTCCGGCGCAGGTAAAACTGTATCAGCATGATACAGGTGTAAAGGTTTATGCTTATTCTCAGGAGCAGACACTGGCATGGTGCGGAGGTTTTAATAATCCCCAGTTTACAATGGGCGATCTCAATCATGATGGCCTTGAAGACCTGGTTGTATTTGAGCCATGGAACAGTGTGCGCACATTCATTAATCATGGCACGGCCGGGCATCCTGTATATAAGTATGAGCCTGAATATGCGTTAAAGTTTCCGCCGGTATATGATTTTCTAATTCTTGCCGATTATAACTGTGACGGTATTCCCGATCTTTTTCATCAGGGTACTACTGGTTTTGAGGTGTACAGGGGCTATTACAATGGGCTCAGCCAGTTATGTTTTGCTTTTTACAAAGACCTTTTTTATGATAATGATACTTATATCGGAGTAGCGGCCAATGCGTTCAACAATCCGGGCGATATCCCTTCTATAGTGGATGTGGATGGCGATGGGGACCTTGATTTTATCACTTATGACATTTCGGGGGGTAAGATCAACTTCTATAAAAATATGCGTATGGAAATGGGGCTGCCATGCGACAGTATCCATATAATTCTTGAAGACAGGTGCTGGGGGCGTGTATATCAGGGCTTTTATCGCGCTCATACGCTGCAGTATTCATGCGATGAGTCGCATCTGCATAAGACACCGCTGGATGGGGGCAAACGTACCCATTCGGGCAATACGCCATGCCTGTTCGATTGGGATATGGATGGCGATTATGATTACCTTGACGGCAGCGTTTCGTTTGATGAAATGACATTTCTTAAGAACGGAAGATTGGAGTATGCTCCTTCCGGCCCCGATTCTATGGTCATGCAGGATACTCTTTGGCAGTCGGGTGGCAAACAGATTCATCTGCCAACTTTCCCCGCGGCTTTTAACATTGATGTTGACCAGGATGGTAAGAAAGATTTGCTAATAGCCCCAAATGCAGGCGGATCGAATTCCGAAAATTATAAGTGCATATGGTATTATAAGAATTACTCCACACCCGGTTCCCCAGATTGGCGGTTCCAATCAGATTCCTTCCTTACAGACAATACTATAGACCTCGGCTCTTCGTCTTACCCTATGTTTTTTGACTATGATAAGGACGGCAAGCCAGATCTGTTTGTTGGTTCGGCGGGGTACTACCAGTCCGGTGGCGGAGGGTTGCGCAGCAGGATATCTTATTATCGTAATACCAGCACTCCCGGTGCTCCTTCCTTTACGTTGCAGACAACCGATTTTCTGAATATCAACGCACTTAACTTTAAAGGTGCTGCTCCCGCTTTTGGCGACATAGATGGTGACACTATTGCCGACATGGTGCTTGGTCATACCGATGGTACCCTTTCTTACTATAAGAATATGGCCTCGGGCGATTCTGTTGTGCCAAACTGGACCTTGCAGGAGTTAGTACTCATAGACGAAAATGGTGATACCATAAATGTGGGTGGTCAGGCCGCTCCGTTTATTTATGATATGGACCATGATGGTAAAAAAGACCTCATTATTGGCAATATATTGGGTACCATCCAGTATTATCAGAATGTAAGTACTGTGCCGGGCACCATAAGGCTGAGGCTTATCAACACTAAGCTGGGCTTTGCCAAGGCAGACAGTACGCATGTTTATGGCATCAACAGTACTCCGTTTATTGGTAAAATAGATAGTAGTGGCATAGAGTATTTGCTGCTGGGCAGCAATTCAGGCAACATTTACCAGTTTACCGGATTCCAGTCGGGCGATACCACAGCCCGCTATACAATGTTGGACGCGCATTATTCTTACATCGATTCTCTGTGCAACCAATATAATCATCCCTCAGACGGACATGGCATATATGACGGGCTCCGTACGGCTGTTACGGTTGCGGATATAAACAATGACGGTAATTATTACATGCTCGTTGGTAATAATAAAGGGGGGATCGATCTGTATCGGCTGAAACCGTACATCCCGGTTGTTGATCATACCGGTGTGGGCAAAGTAGACGACCGTGCTACTGTATTGGTTTACCCAAATCCTGCGTCTGATGTGCTTAACATATCCTGGGCAGGTACATCCGGCCCTTATCTTGAAGTCAGTTTCATTAATATGGCCGGGCAGGTATTATACAGCACTAAGGTAGTTTCTGGGTTGGCTCGCGCGCAGCTATCGTTATCTGCATTAGCGCCGGGTATGTATGTATGCGTCCTGCGGGATGGGGTATCCAGGTACTATAAGAAGTTTACTGTATTGCGCTAAGAGATTTGCGGCCTTCGCGGGCTCAGAAGTATTTTGCCTTGCTCAGGTATTCGCTTACATACTGCTTTATACCTGCCTCCAACGAGTAGAAAGGCTGGTCATATCCTGCTTTTAGCAGCTTAGTCATATTCGCCTCAGTAAAGTACTGGTATTTATCGCGTATGTCTTCGGGAGTATCTATATATACAATTTGCTCTGGCACTTGCAGGGTGCTGAATATCGCTTTTACAAGGTCTTTAAAGGTTCTGGCAGTGCCGGTACCTGTATTGTACAGGCCGTTGGCGGGTGTGTTTTCCATCAGCCATATGCATATATCAACCACATCCTGCACGTAAATAAAATCACGCATCTGCTCCCCGTCTTGGTAGTAGGGATTATGCGAGCGGAATAGTTTTACCTCGCCCTTATCCTTTATCTGGTTGTATGCGTGAAAGATCACCGATGCCATTCTGCCCTTGTGGTATTCGTTGGGGCCATATACATTGAAGAATTTTAGGCCAGCCCAGAATGGGGGCATTGTCTTTTGTTCCAATGCCCATATGTCAAATTCATTCTTAGATACGCCATAAGGGTTCAATGGCTGCAGGTCTGATACAATTGTATGGTCATCATTATATCCCAGTTCTCCGTTGCCGTAAGTAGCTGCCGACGAAGCATATACCAGCGGTATGTTATTACCGGCACAATATAGCCACATGAACTTAGAATAGTCCAGGTTCCATTTTTTATGTACTGCGTAATCCATTTCGGTAGTATCTGTTCGTGCCCCGAGATGAAATACACGGTTGATCAATCCCGGATGGTTCTGTGACCATTCAAAGAATTGCTCTCTGTGTACTTTGTGAAGATATTTCTTGCCGGCGAGGTTGGCTGTTTTCTTTTCGTTAGAGAAATCATCAACCAATACCAACTGATGAAACCCAAGCTGATTTAAATAGCCGGTAAGATAGCTGCCTATGAAGCCCGCAGCCCCGGTTACCACTATTACGTCGCTTCTTTGCATAAATAAAAGATCAGGTTCTGATGTGTAGCGCTATGTTGCGGTACACCGGCCTTTTAGTGTTCTGCCTTGGCAGCAGTATCTGCAGGCGCGGTTTCAGCAGCTTTGGGGGCTTCTTCCTTCTTTTCCATGTGTTCTTCGTGGTTGCCCTTAGCTTGTTCTGTTTTTTCCTTGCCCTCACCTTCTTCGCCGGTGCTCTCTGCTTTAATGAAGTTGAGCGCGGCAATGAACAGGCCTACTATAATAATTACCAGCCAGAATGAGTTTTTGAAAGAGATAATGCTTTTATTTTCTTTCGGCTGGCCGTGGTTAGTATCGTGACTCATAATAGTATTTTATACAGCGCAAATGTAAACTTTTGCCGCCATTTTTCTATGTCTTAATTAAAAAATGTATTTATTTGCTTTCGCAGGCATGGTCACCACAAGCTCTCTCAGAGAAGAATATATTTTTAATATTTAGTAGGATAGTAATAGTTTTGAATTTATTTTGCCTTTTATCATGAGATCGTTAATTCTGCTGCATGGCGCTATCGGTTCGGCCACTCAGTTACACCCTCTGGCAGAGCTGTTGAAACCTTATTATAAAGTATATACTCCGGGTTTTACCGGCCATGGCGGTTTGCCCGGAACAGACCAGCCATTTTCAATTGAACTTTTTGCCGCTGATGTGCTTCGTTTTATAGAGCAGGAGGGCATCGGACAGGTGTCGGTGTTTGGTTACAGCATGGGGGGCTATATAGGCATGTACCTCGCCAGGCATCATCCTGAAAAGGTGGATAAGCTGGTAACATTAGCTACCAAATACCTGTGGGATGGTGCTATAGCAGCCAGGGAAGTGCAAATGCTTGAACCGGCTAAAATAGAGCAGAAGATACCGGCTTTTGCTGAAAGTTTGCGTACCATGCACCTCCCAGGCGACTGGAAACAGCTACTCCATAAAACAGCCGCAATGATGACAGCTCTCGGCAACGACAGCCCCCTGAAACCTGCAGACTATCCACTGATCAGTACTCAGGCTATGCTTTTGCTCGGTGATCGTGATAAAATGGTGAGCCTTGACGAAACGCTCGCAGTGTACAAAGCATTGCCCAATGCGTGCATGGGCATGTTGCCGGCTACACCACATTCCCTGGAGCAGTCAAATATCAATGCATTGGCAGGGTTATTAAAAGATTTTTTAGATCGTTAATTCTATCATCACCGTTACTTTTTAGGTTTATGTCAATTACATTTACAAAGAAGGTTAAGTTGTCGGAACGATATAAGGCTGTGCGTAGCCGCAGCGAGGATATATGCAAGCCATTGAATGCTGAAGATTATGTAGTGCATCCGGCAAATGAAGTTAGCCCACCTAAGTGGCACCTCGGCCATACAACATGGTTTTTCGAAAATCATATACTGGTATCTAACCTCACACCATATAATATTTTTGATACGGGGTGTCATATGGCTTTCAGGGCCGGAACAGGGTATAACAACCGGGCTAATTTGAGCCGGCCGGCTATTATTGATGTGTATAAATACCGCGCCCGTGTGGATGACGCTATGCTGCATCTACTGGACAGAGACCTGCCAAAAGAATTGGAAGACCTGGTACTGCTTGGGCTGGCACTTGAAGAACAGGCCCAGGAGTTACTCATGGCCGACATAAAATATATTCTGGGGCACAATTTTCTGTTGCCTGCCTATAATGATAAAGTATCTAAGCGAAAGGCACTGATAAGGGAATACGTGAATGAATTTATAGCCGTACCCGAGGGCCTGTATGATGTGGGATATGATGGTAAGGATTTCTGTTTCGATAATGAGCTTGGCCGCCATAAGGTCTACCTCCAGCGCTTTAAGATCGCCTGGCAGCCGGTTACGAACGAGGAGTACATTGAGTTTATTAACGATGGAGGATACTCCGCGCAACGGTTCTGGACTGCCGAAGGGTTTGAGTGGGCAAAGGACAACAGTATTGCGGCCCCCATGTATTGGCGCCAGTTAGATGGTGTGTGGTATCATTACACCATGAACGGGGTAAAACCGGTTGAAATGAGCGACACTTTATGCCACGTTAGTTTTCATGAGGCGACTGCCTTTGCCAAATGGAAAGGAATGCGGTTGCCTACAGAGTTCGAATGGGAGGCTGCCGCCAATGAACTTGACTGGGGGCTGCGTCGTGAGTGGACAAACAGCCATGCATCTCTGTACCCCGGCTATCAGAATTTGCAGGGGCCCATTGCCGAATTCAGCAGTAGGTTCCGGCCCGGCCAGATGGTGTTACGTGGCGCTTCAGAGCTTACAGCCGCCGGTCATGGCAGGGTCAGTTCACGGCATTTTCTTGAGCCGCATCATCGCTGGCATTATACCGGAATAAGGTTGGCTAAGTAATCCGGCTCTGCTAATAAACATGCCGTCAGCGGGCGGTACCCCATACCAGGCGGGCCATTTCTTCGGGGCCGGTGACCATACTGGCCCTGTAGGAGTACATGATCTTCCATTTTTTCTCTGCCTCATTCCATTTTTCGGGTAGCGCGCTCCACAGTACTTTCTTATCCCGGTTTAGTATCATTACTTTGCTGTACGTACCTCCCATGCACGCAAATATCGACTTGTCCGGCAGTTCCAGCATATTCCCTCCCGTAGGAAACTGGTAGAGCCGCTGCTTTTTTGAGCTTACACCCTCTATGGGGCAGTCATATTCCCATACTTTTTTGAGAGTGCCACCCTTCGTGCCGGGTTGCTGCATCATCAGCAGGGTAGGCGTAGACTCAGGGTTACAGTTGTTGTTGTTGAAGAGGTATAAATACCCCTGCTGCGATAATGCGCTGCAATGTTGCCGGCAAAAAAGCCCGTTTCCTTTTTCCGGCATTCCGTGTTTGTAGGTCTCGCCGTATGTCGCCAGTACTTTGCCCTCGGGGTATTTTATTTTCAGTATACGGCTTACATTCCTGAAGCCGGTATAGATCACTTTATTCTGTTCATCAAAGCTAAAAGCATTTTGATGTATGGCTGCATCGGGTATATCCCGTGTCAGATGGTAGAAAATATCAGACCCCGCAACGTATGAAGAGGATTTCCAGCTCCACACTACGTTGTTGTTGTGGTCATACTCTATTATGGTGCCCAGTGGCGCAAAGTGATAGATATTGAAACTGTCCTTTCGCTGCCTTGTATAGGGTACAAAAGTCCAGCTGCTATCTCTTCCCTTGGTAGTATATCGCCAAAGCATATACTCCATGCCCAGCACCATATAGTTGCCGTTTTGCAGCCGTGTCAGCTCGTGATGGTAATGCTCTGACGTATCACCACTCACAGTGCCTTTATCGGGGCCGCGCCACAGTATATCGCCTCTATAGCTGATCTCATAGGCCTTGTCTACTAGCAGAAAGGTTATGGTGCCCTGCGGCGTCATCTTCAGGTCGCGCAGTTCCATGCGTTCATTTCTGAAGTTCTCTTTGTCCGGCAGCATCCATACCGGGTTGCCATTCATGTCATATAAGGCCCGGTTACCATCCAGGAACACATAACCCCCTTTATAGGCTTTTGCCTGTTCTATTATCCTCAGTCGCAGCCTGGATGTATCGGCATCGGGTAGCGCCGTGATACTGAAGTGGTGCAGTATTGTGCCTGCTGCCCCGGTGGTCAGCGGCAGCATCCGCCATGTATATGCACTGCCAAATGAGGGTACCTCAGCTATAATACGGCAGGAGTCGCGCTCTATACGTTTGATGATATGCTTTTCAAACGAGTCGGTATTATTGTAATCGCCGGGTGCTATATCCAAACGGTACTTGCCCGTGCCTGCGCCTTGTATCGCAAAACCGATGACCCGGTAGCTGAGCGTGCTGCCTTCGGCAGGGAGCACCTGCGCGCGCAGGCTGCCGCACAGCAGCATAATGAACAGTATACCCAGGATATTGTATGTCATTGGTTGGTATTTCGGTTACAAACATACAAAGTATCCTTTTGAAGGAGATGGTATACATAGCCGGGCCCGCCGGCAAAAAAAAATCCCGGCATATATAGCCGGGACCGTATGAAGAACGTTGAATAGAATTATGCCATAGCATTAACCCTCTTTACAATACCTGATTTCAGGTTGCTTGCTTTATTTTTATGAATAACGTTGCGCTTTGCCAGCTTGTCTATCATAGATATCACTTTCTTCAACTCTTCTGTTGTAGCAGCTTTATCAGTAGATGCCAGCAGCGTGCGGATCGCATTACGGGTAGTTTTGCCATAGTAACGGTTACGCTCCCTGCGGGTCTCACTTTGACGGATATCTTTTTTGGTCGACTTATGATTTGCCATTAAACTTAGTTTTTTAAGGACTGCAAAGGTAAAGTAAATATTGTATTTATCAAAAAAAATTTAAACTACTTATTCGCATTAAAATAGACCGTAGACCGCTTGGTCAGGGACTCTTTCTTTTTGAGGAAAATGTCCTGTTTCTCTTTAGGGATACGGAAGTTATAGAATGGGGTAGGGTATGTATTATAAATAAACATATCATAATCTGCATTCCAGCGGGTGAGGAGGGCTTTGTCCACACCAATTTCCTGGGCCACAAGGTCTATATACAGCGGCTCTGTGATACGCACAATGATCATGTGTTTCAGCTCTTCTTCTGTGTAAGGCGATTTTTTTACAAATGATGAGCCGGGGGCAGCCGCAATGGGTTTGCCTGTAGGGTCTTTAGCTATATTGGCCGGGGGCGGCGGCGCGGGGGCGGGTTCATCCTCCTTGCCAAACTTAAAATCTACCGGTATGCTGCCAAGGCTGATGAACTTGCTGAGATTTTCAAAGATACTGGCTGTGGCTATGAAGGCAAGCACGTGTCCCTGTGTTTCGCGGGGCAGGTATTGTTTAATGTCCCAGAAGTTGTGGCTGCCGGTACGCTCAATGGCCTTTTGTACCGGCGTAGGGCCGCTGTTGTAAGCGGCTATTACCAGCAGCCAGTCGTTGAGCTGGCTGTACAGTAGCTCAAGATACTTTGTGGCAGCGGCAGTGGATTTATAATAGTCGCGGCGGTCGTCCTGGTGACGGTTTACAGACAGGCCCATCATTCGGGCTGTTGTAGCCATCAATTGCCAGGGGCCAACTGCGCCCGCATGGGATACTGCATTATGATTGAGTGCTGACTCTATTACCGCAAGGTATTTCAATTCCTTGGGCATGTTCTTTTTTTCCAGTTCGTCATCAATGATAGAGAACGGGGTAGAACTTTTATCCTGTACGTTGCCCAGCGTGTTGTAATGCAACTCCAGGTATTTACGTACAAACTCGTTTACGTAATCGTTTTTTTCACCGAAGTAAGATTTTTCTCCTGCCAGTGGTACGTGGCTGTAACCACCTTTCTTATTATCTTTTGTGGCTGTGGTGTTGCTTGCAGGTACATTACTCGCTATTAAAGGAGTAGTAGCCTTGGGTGCCGGATTGGTTATTATTACAACAGTATCATTCTTTTTGCCTGCGTGCTGCGCATAAGCGGGCAGCACTACGCAAGCCATCAGTAAAAAGATGGTAAACCTGAAGCCAATAAAAAAATTATAGCTAAGCCTGCTATGCATACGCCTGTAATTTCCTGATCTAAAAAAAGAGTAAGAGGGATTTGGAGTGCGGTGTCAGATCACCACATTATTTGGGAGACTGGATATTGTCCTTGTCTTTACCACCGTTCTCGATCTCGTTCTTAATACCGTCTTTTGCTTCGTTAAACTCACGAATACCCTTACCAAGACCACGTGCCAGTTCTGGTATTTTCTTACCGCCAAACATCACGATAATGATCAGTAATATGACCATTCCTTCTCCCGGGCTCGGCATTATCGAAAGCAATTGCGGATTCAGATTCACTACAGACATACTATCAGTTTTTAATAAATTATTAAGAAATACTCAAATAGGAGTTATGCAAAGGTAACAAAATACATGGTAATAAGAACGGTCTATTTAGTAACAATCTCATATTTTAACAGGTACTTATTAACATGTGTATTTTTATTATTTGTCATATTTGGGTTCGTAGATCTTCTTGTTAATGTTAGAAGTATAGCCATCTTGCGAGACCAATAGCTACGGCACGATAGAAGCTTTTGAACGTCTTGCTAAGACCATATACGGTTTAATATTTTTAACGAAATCGTATTTTAAATAATTTTTTTAAAAAATTGATTTTCAATATTTTGCAATTCTTATTTATAGTTATTTTTTAATTAGAAAATTGTCATTGCAATTTACGAGCCTGTTGCTTTTTTAGCAGCCGCTACGCCTCCGGTATAAGTTCGCCACTTCTCTATTACGGCTGCCATATCCTCCGGCAGTTCAGAATCGAACTGTATCCACTTGCCGGTAGTAGGGTGTGTGAAACCCAGTTCTTTGGCATGCAGCGCCTGGCGGGTAAGTATAGTAAAACAGTTGTCTATAAACTGCTTGTACTTGTTGAACACAGTGCCTTTAACTATACGGTCGCCGCCGTAGGTGGCATCGTTAAATAAAGGGTGGCCAATGTATTTCATGTGTACCCTTATCTGGTGTGTTCGCCCTGTTTCCAGTCGCAGTTCGGTTAGTGTCACGTAATTGAACCGTTCCAGTACTTTGTAGTGTGTAATAGCCTCCTTGCCATGGTCGCTATCCGGGAATGCGTCCATTACCTTCCTGAACCTCAGGTTGCGGCCTATGTTTACCTCTATCGTGCCCTCGTCTTCTTCCAGGTCGCCCCAAACGAGGGCTATATACCTGCGGTGTACCGTATGCTTTTTAAACTGGGCAGCCAGCAGGGTCATAGCTTTTTCTGTTTTGGCAATGACCACCAGGCCGCTGGTGTCTTTATCAATGCGGTGCACGAGGCCTACCCGCTGGAGGTTAGTAATGTCTACATGCCCCTGCTGCAGGTACCACGACAGGCCATTGACCAGCGTACCGGAATAGTTGCCGCAACCGGGATGTACCACCATGCCAAAGGGCTTATTGATGATCATAAGGTCATCATCTTCGTACACAATATTCAACGGCATCTGCTCCGGTATCACCTCCTGGCTTTCCGGCCGACGAGTTTCGTATACGATTATAGTATCGTTGGCCTTAACCTTGTAGTTTGGCTTTACCGTCTCATTGTTTACGATGATGAACCCCTTTTCCAGTGCTTGCTGAATTTTGTTTCGGGTGGCACCTTCCATACGGTTCATGAGGAATTTGTCTATGCGAAGGGGTTCCTGCCGGCCGGTAGTAACTATACGCATTCGTTCCACCGGCTCGTAGCCGGCCTCAGCTACCTCTTCTTCGGGATCCTCATCATCCCATACGTCTTCAATATCTGCAGTTGTGGACATTGGCGCAAAGATAATTCAATAAGTATAGCGATAAGTAGCCCCAATTGCAGAACCTATAGCAGGTAATTAAACAATAAGCAGCGCCTGTTACCGGTCTATCGTGAAACGCAGCACTATATTTTCTGTGGCTGTGCGCAGCGAGAGAAAGTAAATACCGGCGGCTATGCCGGGCAGTGCTACTGGTTCATTCATTTTACCGTTAGTGGCTGTAGTGCCTTTTGCATAGACAACTTTGCCCACCATATCTGTGATCTGTACCTGTACGTCTTTGTGTGTATTATCGGCAAAAGTGCCGGATAGGGTAAATACACCGTTGTTGGGGTTTGGCGCAAGAATGAAACTGGCTCCTGTCACGGCATTAAGGCCGGGCGCAGAAAGTCCGCCATAAGGTGTAACAGAAATGCTATGCGTGGTAAAGCAGCCTGTAGGCAGGGTGTAGGTAACATCTACAGTGCCCAATGCCACGCCTGTAACCACACCCGATGATGAGTCTATGGCTACAAAGGCAGGGTCATGGCTTGTCCAGGTGCCGCCAGCAGGTGTGCCGGTAAGAATGGTGGTATTGCCCGGGGATACCACGTAGCGTGGCCCCGAGATGACAGGCAAAGAATCAATAACGACCAACGCACTGCCGGCCATATTACTTACGCAACCTGTAGCTGAGAATGTGCCGGTAACGGAATAGGTTCCCGCAGTGGTGAACAATCCCAGATCGAGCGGGGTAGCCAGCCCTATCACCGAACCACCCATGGGCGTGCCTGCCATCCATGCCTGGTAGTGTACACCTATCTGAGACCCGTCTAACCCGATATGCACACCGGTGCCATATTTACAATAGTCGCCTCCGCCTGTAACATTGAAAACAGAAGGCAGGCTGTTGATGCTAACTGTGGCTGTGCCCGCCATATTGCTGCTGCATGAAGTGCCCGCAAAAGTGCCTATCACCTTATATATGCCGGGTACTGACTGGGGGCCAAAATCGAGCGCGAAGCCCGGGCCCGGTACAGGTGCGCCCACAGCCACTGTATCACGGTACAACTGGTAATCTACCCCGATAGCAGAACCCGTAAGGCCAACATGGGACCCAGGACCGCCAGTGCAAAACGGGCCACCACCCGTGACAGTAACAATAGCCGGGCCTGCAGTGATGGTAAGCAGCGCGCTACCCGCCATATTGCGGGTGCATCCTGTGGCAGGATCTGTGGCGACAACGGTATATAAGCCGCTGATGACCTGCGGGCCAAAACTGAATGCACTACCTGTGCCGCTTACAAAAGTGCCTACAGGCACAGAACTGCAATATAAGCGGTAATGGAAACCAGGCTGCGAGCCTGAAAGCCCGACAGGAACACCTGTGCCGCCGCCACAAAAGCTACCACCGCCGGTAACAGTAAAAGTATCGGGGACGGTATTTACGGTAACAGTTACGGTAGCAGTACCCACGCAGCCGGCTGATGTGCCTGTGATGGTATAAGTAGTAGTGACAGTAGGACTGGCGATAACAATACCGCCCGTGGAAACAGATAAGCCTGTACCCGGCGACCATACATAAGATGTGGCACCGCCCGCGGTAAGTACTATAGGAGCACCGCTGCATATGGCGCCACCCGGCCCGGTAGTGACCACGGGAAGCGGGTTGACGATGACGTTGACGCTGGACCTGTTCACACAGCCGTTGGCATCTGTGCCGGTGATGGTATAAATAGTAGTAACCGTGGGACTAGCGGTAACACTGCTGCCAACTGTAGAGGAAAGCCCTGTGGCCGGCAACCATGTATATGTTGCTGCCCCTGTAGCTGTAAGTGTGGCAGAAGAGCCGATACATATACCAACGCCGGATCCGCCGCTTATCACAGGCAGCGGGTTGACGGTTACTGTTATTGTAGCAACACTGTTACAGCCAAGGCCATCGGAGCCGGTAATGGTGTATGTGACCGTAGCCAGGGGAGTGGCGGTAACACTACTGCCTGTGGTAGCAGAAAGACCCGCGCCGGGAGACCATGTATAAGTAGTGGCGCCGCTGACCGTAAGTACAGCAGCAGATCCGGCACAGACCACGGAGCCCGGCCCCGCAACCAGGGAAGGAACAGGATTTACCGATACGGTTACAGATGTAATATTGGTGCAGCCAAGGCTATTGGTGCCGGTAATCTCATAAGTGGTGGTAACGGTGGGGCTGGCTATGACTGTGCTGCCTGTGGTAACGGATAGCCCTGTAGCCGGGAACCACGTATAAGATGAGGCCCCGCTAACGGTAAGCGTAGCTGATGAGCCACTGCATATTACAACATCGGGGCCGGCGCTGATAGTGGGTGAGGGATTTACCGTAACTATTACTGAGGCGCTACTGCTGCAGCCATTGGTATCTGTACCAGTGACAATGTAGGCAACCGTTACAGTGGGACTGGCAGTAACTGTACTGCCTACGGTAGATGATAGGCCGGAAGCTGGTGACCATGTATATGTAGCAGCGCCGGTAGCGGTAAGCGCAACAAATGAACCTATACAGACAGACACACCCGGGCCCGCGCTTACAATGGGCAGTGGGTTTACCGTGACGGTTACCATAGCGGTATTGCTACAACCCAGGCCATTGCTGCCGGTAACAGTATATGTAGTTGTTGTGCCCGGGCTGGCGGTAACCGCGCTGCCCGTAGTAGCCGAAAGACCCGTGGCAGGCGCCCATGAATAAGTAACGCCGCCGGTGGCTGTAAGTGCTGTGGCCGAGCCACTACAGATAGCTATGTTTGGCCCTGCGCTCACTGCCGGTAATGCATTTACTGTTACTGCTATAGAGGCTGTATTCATGCACCCATTGGCATCGGTGCCTGTTACAGTATAAGTTGTAGTTGTGATGGGGCTGGCTGATATGGTGCCACCGGTGGTAGCCGACAGGCCTGCTGACGGAGTCCATGTATAAGTAACAGCGCCGGTAGCCGCTAAGGTGGCAGACGTACCCGCACAGATAGCCATGCCGGGCCCGGTGCTTACGGTGGGCAGCGGATTGACGGACACCGTAACCATTGCTGTATTGACGCATCCGTCATTGCCGGTTACCGTATAGATGGTAGTTGCTACAGGAGTGGCAATAACCGTGCTGCCTGTAGTAGCCGACAGACCGGCAGCAGGCGCCCAGGTGTAAGTGACAGCGCCGGAAGCGGTGAGTGGTGCAGAAGAGCCGGAACAGATAGCTACGTTTGATCCTGCGCTCACAGCCGGTAATGCATTTACTGTTACTGCTGTAGTGGCTGTATTCATACACCCATTGGCATCAGTGCCTGTTACAGAATAAACTGTAGTTGTGATGGGGCTGGCTGATATGGTGCCACCGGTGGTAGCCGACAGGCCTGTGGCCGGAGTCCATGTATAAGTAACGGCGCCGGTAGCCATTAAAGTCGCAGACGAACCCGCACAGATAGCCATACCCGGCCCGGCGCTTACAGTGGGCAGTGGATTGACGGACACAGTAACCGACAATGCCAAAGGCTGTGTAGTGATACCGTCTGTAGCAGAGATAACAGAGTAAGTGGCGCCGGCGGTCAATGGCCCTGTGCTGAAGGAGTATGTGCCGCCGCCGGATATTGTAACATCGGGCTGAGTGATTCCGTTCAGCTGGTAGGTTACAGATGTATTGGGGTTACCTGAAATAGTAATAGTGGTACCTGAACCTGTGCATACCGAAGGCGAAGTAGCCGCAATGCCAGTAACAGTAAACGGGGTAAATGTAATGCCATGAAAAGCAGTATTGGTAGTAGGGCCCACAATAGTGGTGGAGGCAATACTACCCGACAATGCTGCTGTAGGAACGGTGGGATCTGTAAACGAAACAATGCGGCTGGCCGAGCCGGAGCCGCTGGTGGTGGTAGCATACAGATAAACGATACCACCTGCTACATTACCTGTTATAGCATAGAACCCGGTTGGTGTGCCTGCCACGGTGATGGCAGCAGAGCCGGATGCGATCCATATACCCGCACTCCGGTAATATTTGTAGAGCAGTTTTGCAGTGAAATCAGTAATATACATCACGCTGGTGCCACCGTAGTCCAGGATCACGAACGAATAGGGATCGCCTGAACTGCCAAGATTCGCGTTAACGGTCATGGTATTACCGGTGCCTGTGGGTAAGCCCGTGCCTACACTGTAAACGCCGGTATTGGACCCCGTGCCTGTACTCGCGTATAGCTGGCCGCCGAATATTAGTATGTTGCGGTTATTGGTGCTGGTCGATGATACTTGTGTACCCGCTACCGCAGTGGTACTGCCTGTATGGGCAACATATACCGGCCCCGTGCCTGCGCCAGATAACCAATACCCGCTGCCGTCTGCGGTGACCACACTGCGGTAGTTGTTGCCGGGAAAAGCAGTGGCGTTGGAAACAACAGTACTGGCAAAATTGCCGTTGCCGTCTACACGTGTTACTACTTTGTTGAGCGCGGAGCTTACAATAGCGGCTGTTCCCACGGCCGCATCGTAGCCGGGCACTGCCAGGTACTTCCCGTCTGTGGTGCGGGTTATCATACCGTCTGATGTGGCAGTACCGCTTTCCACTGTCCTGTTTACGGGGGATGCATTAACTGTAGGCAGTGGCAATGATATGCCGGAAGCCCCTGTAATGGTATACTCATCAAGGAATACAGGTGTACCGGCACTGGACTGCGCCACACCCGTACCTACACGCTCTACTACCAGGCGCCCCGCAGTGAACTGCTGGGCGGGAGCTACACTGTTCAATAGCTGTAGTAAAGCAGCGAGTACTACAACTATAAGCCTTGACGGGATATATGTATTATGCTTTTGCATATTAAAAATTAAAGGTTTGCAAATATGCACTGGTAATATTATCAGAAAATTATTTTTCGGATACAGCGCACCATTCGTTTTAGAAAGCAACCATTGTTCTTAAATAGCTGTTAACAGATGCGTTTCATAAAAATAAATAATTATGGCCGAATATGTATAACCGTGCAATATTTTTGGTGATCGACAAAAGGCCGCCAGCATTTTTATAAACGCCAAAATCAATTATTAATATCGGGTAAAATCATTTATTAACCTAAAAAGACGCTTTTTCACCTAAAAATAAAATCGGGCAAAATCATTTATTAATTTGGTTACCCGCTTTTAGAATTGTACGCTGATCAGGCATTTAAACAGCATTTAAAAGGCATGAAAATAGCCGCTGGCTTTGCTGTAGCGGGCTTTAGCGGGCGCCTACAGAACCGAACGGCTATTTTTGCAAATATACATTAAACTGCTATTTCGCTGGGCGGGCATAAAGTTTATTATTACTTTATATGGAATTTGCTGCTCCTTGTATCATGCACAGCAGTATTTCCCCCTTCCTGTTTGGCTCAGCGCGTTACAATATTTTTAGGGTTAAAACCTATGCGCGGCCCCAACTCCACCACACGCCGCGCGCCACCGATACCATATATTACCTTCGTACTCTCTACCATATAAGTGCCATCACGCTCGCTATAGTCCGTTTCACGCACGTTTGCCTTATAGCCAGGCAGGCAGTATGGCTGTAAAAATCCTGTTATATACCCCTCATACCCGGCATAGTTCATCTGGTACTGTTTCTCGTTGGCCATTTTCCTCATCCATTCCTTATCCTGTATGCTGTTCAGTACCGCTTTCTCCTTTTTCGTGGCATATTCGGCGGCGCTTTTGCTCTGTACTACATGCCCTGTCGCCAGTGTGTTGTTCAGTATCACCTGTACCGGCTCATCCACTATACGCTCCCTCAGTCCATTATCTTTTATGCAATTCCAGCCCAGCCGGTAATTCACCTCACCATTCCCAAACGGGTCATTCTTGTCTACATATGGCGTATAGGTAAAACCGCACCATAACACTGTAGGCGTTATAAAAAAAATACTTATAGTGCCCAATGTCAGCTTTTTTATCTCCTCGGTGACTTGTACGCCATTGAACGCTGTAAACTGTATATTATGCATCGGTATATCATCCTGGCATATTATCGTTATATCCGTTTTGGGCTTTTTTACTTTCACCGACTTGTTATCCTTTATTTCCTTTATCCCAACGGCCAGCTCCATCATTTCCAGCACCGTTGTAGATTTAAGCATTCCGTTCACGGTCACATTCTGCCGCATCTGCCGGGCATACCCCTCACACTCAATCTCTAAGGGCATGCTCAGCGTGCGCCGCCGTATAAACCCCTTAAACTCTTCCCGCAGATCGCCATTGTAGCCCAGCCGTATCGTTACAGCGGCCCCATCCGTAAACAGTTTGCCCGGTATCACCTCAGTGGCAGTATGCGGCAATATCTTTATCGTACCATCCTCCTGCATTTTCCCCTCCTGCATCTTTGCTTTTCTTGGTATCTGTATTATAGCTGTATCGCTTATACTATGCATGCTGCGCCTCACCTCAACATTGTGTACACCGCTCAGCCGAATGCCGTCTATGGTTATATCACTATTCAGTACAAAAAAGGCCATTATATAATTTTTATTAGGTTAAATGGTTCATCAGATACAAATACCAGCTCATAAGGCCGCACACTTTTCACTCCCACTACTTCCGGCACACGTACTTCTTTAAGTATAACCTGGTCGCTGCCGCCCCGGTCTGGCCGCACAAGAAATATGTCCGTAAGTGGGCTGCTCAGATACACGGGTATATTCACCTCATAAATGCCTGCCATCTGCTGCATTGTTGTCTCAGGCAACTCATTCGTTTTATTAATGATTTTGCCCCGCACTATTATCTCATAGTCCTGTATGTTTATTAACTCCTTCACCGTGCCGCGCCTTTCCGTCAGCGGCGTTTCCACTATAGTCTTCTTACTGCCTATGCTTACAGTGGGGTGCGGCAGGTACCATTTCTTTAACGGCCTTATGGGCGCAGGCCCTGTAGTTGTTGTTCCGCCGACTTTATTCGGTATATCCGCCGTAGCTGCGCCCCCATTATCCGGGAAAGATATTGCCACCGGCATATAATATTCCCTGCCCGTCACCGGATCAGTTGCGTAAAATGGGCTCCCCGCCACATTGCCATTTTCCTTCCTTACTAATCCTCCATCCCTGTTGCCTGTATCATCCGTTACCGGGTTAAATTGCGGGTCCAGGTCGTTCTCATTACCTGCTTGCAGGTTCAGTAAGTCTATTATACTGAATGATACCTTTGCCATTATTGTTGTTTTCTGTTAAGTCATGGAATATGCCGAAATCGGCGGTTTGTTTGCTCATGCAAGGTTTTTTTTAGCTGGTGAGTGTATTTTATTCAGACAATATTTTTTCTTTCATGGCGGCTTTAAAATCACTCAAAGCCTTTTCATACAATGCCGCCAATTCAGTGTTTATGGTTTTAGAAATCTTCACATTGTCGCCGGAACCTGTGCCAGCATTTATTTTAGTGTCCTTCGGATATTCGCCAAATTCATCTTTATAAAGAACCGCGTATAATGTAAAATTGCAGTTCTTTATAGCGTTGATATTGTTATTAGCGGCGTTTTTATCCCATTCTGCGAAAAGTTCTTTGGGGTATGCACCTATCTTTGCCTGTTCAATTAAATCGCTGTCATCGGGGTAAATTGTCCCGTTTAACAGCGCTTTGAAATATTCATAGTCGGGGTAATCAACAGGCCATTTGCCCTTTATATCCGGGGTGTCGCAGCCAAATTCATGAAAGTATATTGCGGCATAAAGCGAAAGGTTTTCTTTTTTTATAGTGTCTATCTTTCCGCTTTCATAAAGGCTATCCCAGCTTTGCCACAGCTCTTCAGGAACGGTTCCTGAATATTTGTATTTGCTTTTCCCTTCGTCCTTGTTTGCTGCGTTAACCCGTATGTATTTTTCTTTGCCATTCTCATGCTCAATTCGATACACTTCATTGCATAAAATCATAAATTCCGGGGCATCGTTTTCAACAGGTGAAATTCTATTTTGCAAATGTTTATTATAGATGCTCCAAACGTCCTTTGTATTGGTTATTGTGGCCGGCACTTCAACTTTTTCACCATCGTAAATGTCATCAATAAGCTTTTCCGAAAGCGCAGCCTGAGCAGTAAAATAATTATCCTTTCCGTTCAGGAATTTTTCCGATACCTCAGCAGACGTTAACCCGGTTCTTGCCACATAAATAGCGTTCAGCGTTTCTTCGCATGCGTCTATTTCATCGGCTGTTTTGCGAAGTTCCGCAGCCAAACCAAAAGCCCCGCCGCTTGGCTTGTGGGTCATAAGGCGGGCGTATTGGCTCATATATAGCTTATTCCCGGCAAAGAATATTACACTGGCTATGCTTGCCGCTATGCCGTCAATGTAAGTATCAATATCACAGGCGCAGTTCCTGATGGCGTTAAATATTGCAATACCTTCATAAGCAGCGCCGCCATTGCTGTTTATCCGAACATTTATTTTAGTGGAGGTTTTTTCAAGTTCCTTTATCTTCGTTACCACATCAATAGCCCGGATACAATTTTCATAAGGGTATATATCCCCGTAAATTAGTATTTCTGCTACGCCGCCCGATAATTGATTAACTACAAAATTGTTTCCCATGCTTTCTTTTTTTTGCTGATTAGTCTTTTTTTACTCCGTTTAAATATATGCCCAGGTCGTTAAAGTGATTGTCTACAGTCTGGTACCCTTCTTTGGCACTAAATGTTTTGTTAGGTATGTCTATTCTGTTTAAAACATCCTCAAAAATTGAATTAAACCCCAGTTCCGACCGTTTGAAACGATCTATATTGTGCAGCCCGTTTCTGAAATAAGATTCTACACATTCCTTTACAAATGTGTGCCCCGCAATAGCTCCGGGATTTGTTAGGTATCGATTGCCGAAATCGTCTATCTCTTTTTGGCAATTTTCTGTGTACTGCAAATTCCCGCTTGCGTCAATCATAAAAAATTTGCTCACGCTGTTTATATAAAACTTTGCAAGCGATGAGGTATGACGTCCTTTATACCCTGCAATGCAGGAACTTGAAAATTCACGTATTGCGGCAGTCATTTCTTCCCATGCAGCGGGTTTCGCTATTAAATCCATTGCCGCCTTTTTGTTCACAGGCAAGTGCGTACGATCAGCGCCGGTTCCCATTGTCAAGTGCGCCGTATCGCCATTTGTCAGCTTGTTGTAAAGGAAATTTACAGTGTCGTTAAACAGTGGGTGCAATTCACCACACGCAAGGGCTGGGAGGTTTTTATTGTAAATGTCAATTATTTTTTGCAGGGCGGCTTTCTGCATTTCCCATGCGCGGCGGTTTTGTTCATTCAAATTTTTGTCGTGATAAAACAGTACTTTTTCCATTTTTGTTTTTGTTTTTTAGTTATCGAAAATCTTCAACGTTTATAAATACTACAGATGCTTTTTTGCCTGTAAGTGGTTTAGGCCAATTGTAGTTAGGAAATTTTTCGGCCAGTTGTTTAACGGTTAAGCCCTCTTCGCATATACGCTTTATGTCGTTTGCGTATTTGCTAAGGAGGTCGCTCACGCGGGCATCACTGATAAAAAAATCAAGTTCCAGGTGTTTCGTTATCTCGGTGTACCTCAGTTTTTGCAACCGTGAATAGTAATAGTAACGGTACATCATTGCCTCTATTTTCTTTTCTATTATGGGCCTTTTTACCGTAACCTTATAGGCCGGGTTATTCGTTTCTTTTTGCAGGGCGTCATGTATTCTTTTTCCTCTCGTCATATTGAGTATTTGCTATTAAATAAAAAAAGCCAACCTGCGGGCAGGCTGGCACAATCCAAATAAAAATAACACTCCGGAAAAAAAGTAACATTCAACCGGGTGCCGGTAGGTGTATATGCTCCATAAACCAAATTATTAACCTCATTTAAAACCATTGTCTATGCTATACAAAGTAACTAAGTGACAATGCCTTTTTTCTTTAACTGCAAATCATTTGCACATTTCTATTTGTTATATAAAAAGTAACCCCCGCTTTTGGCAGGGGTTACTTTTGCTTGCTCCGTTGTAAATATGTTATCCGGCCAGTACAGGATAAAAAGACGACTTTTTAACCCACAGGTTATTTACCAATTCGTAATAGTCGCCCTGATAACCCACTATCTCTTTATCCTGCTCCAGCATACTCGAAAGCCCGTTGTACATGAAGCCATAATGCAGGCTGCCGCTGTCGGTGGGCCAGTTGTCGTTAATATTGTAGATAAGGGCTACTTTTCTTTTGTTGCCGTTTTTATCTACGGCTGTGGCTGCTACAGATGCCTGATATATTGTGTCGTTCATAAGTATGCTATTTAACGGTTAAATTCAATTCTTTTAAAAGGTCGGAAGTAAGGCGCTTTGCCTCTTTATAGTTGGTGGCTCGGCGGGTGTTGTTTACAATGGCTTCAAACTGCCTATGTGTCTGCCTCAGCTCTTCAGTGGTCATTTCGTCCAGTGCTTTTTTCACCGTCCCCCGCTGTATTAAAAACAGGTCAAGCTTTGCCTTGTTTATCTTATGGTCGGCTTCGCTTTCACCGTAAATAATACCGGCTAAATAGGCAAGATGCACAACGGCTTTCTTTTGCTTGTCTTTAGGGCTTCTGTCCGCAAGTAGCTTGATCAGAATAGCGGCCTCATTTTTGCTTAGTTCTTTAACGCTGGATTTTTTGCAGTTGGTAAAGTTGAATATCAGGTCTGCTTTCTCTTCCATCATCCCCAATTCTGTTAGTAGGACGTGGATTTTCTGTATTTGCGGCTTTGTTATTGATGTGGCAGGCAACATAAAAACGGGCTTTAAATTGTTTATAAATAGTGTTTGTGTCCTTTTCTTATCAGCAGGTTTGCGGCATCTAATATGTCTTTTTCGGTTACCTGCTTATACAGTTCCTCAAAGGCTGTGCTTTGCTGATGTGAGTACATTTTTACTTTAATTCTGAATTGGGTCATACTATAATCGTGTGTGCCGGGGCTTTTAATAGCATTCCTGTGGGCGGCAGTAATGGCGGGTTTTAGCTTAAACAGGCGCACCTTGCGCACAATGGTAGCCACCGATATACCCAGCAGCTTAGCCGCATTTTCATAGTTGCAAATGCGGTCTACCAGCAGGTAACGCAGGGCTATTTGTAGTTGTGCATCATTTTCAAACCGTATGGGTGATGTGTCGCTCATGGTATTACCAGTATTTTAGGTAGTCTTCAAAAGTCCTATTAAATTCCGCATAAGCTTCCGGCTTGTTCTTTCTTACCCACTGCAAAAATGAGTACACGCTGCCGGGCTGGTCGCACTTGAAAAATGTAACGATTTGCGGCGGGCGGTTTATCCAGTCCCGCAAAGTCTTTTTATCTATCTTCAGGTACTTGCATATTTTATAGTGCGACTGGCGCTTTCTCAGCATTTCCATTGCCTTATAATACTTGTAGTTTGTTACTGCTCCGGTTGCGGCGGTTATCTGGCTGGCTATCTGTGGGTTATTTTTTAGCAGTGTATCTATAAAGGAAACGGTTACATTCATTTGCCTTGCGATAACTGTTTTTTTTCTACCCTCGTACAAAAACCCGAATATCATTTTCTCAATATTGCGTGGGTCGGTTACGTCAAATGTTTGTGCCATGGCCTATGCTGTTGGGTTTACGGTTTTATAAAGGGTTACTTCATTCATCAGGTCGCCAAACAGGTTATATTTTTTGAACTCACGCTGTAAAGTCTTTTCGGTTATTCCGTTGCTTTGCAGAATGTAGGTAATTTCATCAGCGGTTAGCCCGGTCAGTTCCTGCCATAAGTTTATGCGCCTGAAAAATTCAGCGTAGCCCATTATACCGGCTGTTTTTTGCCGTATCAGCATATTTTTAAAGTCAGGCATACCCGCCAGCAGCAGCCCGGCATTATTCATGGTCTTATCGCGCAGGCTGTGCAGGGTCAGTATCATTTTCTGGTTTAGTTTGCCGCATTCGTCTATTATTAAGAGAGGGTTGGTAACGGTGTTCAGGTGTTCGGCTACCCGGTTCAGCATGGCGTTTATAGTCCCTTCAAATGGCACTGCCATATTACGCAGCAGGTCTTTTAAAAATACTTTCGGGTTCACGGTTGCGTCTATATACACATAGAACACATTAGGCCGCATGGCAAAGGCTTTGCAGGCCGTTGTTTTGCCCATTCCGGTATCACCAGTTAGCCCTATCATAAAACGGTTATTTATGGCGCTTTCACAGGCGTTAAACACCGTTTGAAAATCGTTTGTCTGGTGTAGCCCGCTCAGTATATTAGGGTTTACCACGTTCCACACTTTCAGGCATAGGGCATTGTCTATATCCTGAAATTTGCCGTTTCTCATGTTGCTGATCGTGGCGGCAGATACTTTGCATTTCAGCGCAAGCTGGTTGGCGCTGATATCCTTCGCAGTCAGAAAGGCGGGTATAGCCTTTTGTAAGCATTCTTTTTGTAGATTTGTCATGTTATTTAGTTTTAGTTATCGAAATGAGGCAAGGTGTTTCCGCACCTTGCTTTTTTTTATTCTTCTATTCTGGTGCCCAGTATATCTTTAAGGGTTAAAGGGCGTATCTGGTGGTTTTCAGGGGTAAAGGGCTGTTTCTTGGCTGTATTGCCGCCTTGTTGTGTTGTGGGGGGTATTGGTAGCTTCCTTTGCCTTGCGGGGATATTATTGACATTTACGCCTTGCACAGCCATAGCACGTTTCAAATCCCTGTCATTCTCTATTTCCTGCCTTATGTCCTTTGTCAGCAGGGCATAGTTAATATTGTCTATTTCCTCAGGGTTGTTCTTAAGGGTATCGGCAATTATTTGCTGCTGCTTTTTGCGGGCTTGGTTGGCAGTCCCTTTTTTGCGCCCGGCAAGCTGGTTCAGGCGGCGGCGGTCTTCGTCTGTCTGATCAGCCTTCGCGCCATGTATTTTGTACTTGGGTGCCAGGTCTGTAATATATTCCCCGTTCTGTATGTTGTATAGGTATATCCCCGTTTTCAGGTCTTCGTAGCGCACTTCTACCGTTTCATCGTTATACGCTTCAAAAAGGTGGGCTGGTAGCTGAAATTCATGTTTTACCATACCAACCTTTATAGTGATCTGCCCCCTTGTTATCTTGTATACCTTTACAGGCCGGAATAGCGTTATACGTTCTTCTTCGCTTATCTTAATTGAATATTTATCCTCACTTTGTTCATATTTCTGGTTGGGCGTTAGACCATCTAAAGTTGTTCGGGGAGTATTATTGCATTTTTCTATTGCATACACCACAAGGGCCTTAAATTCATCGGGTGTCTTATAGTTTGCAGGGTGGCCCCATATTTCGTTTATGGTTTCTTCGCTGGGTCGGGCATCTGGGCTTTTAGATTTTACGCCCCCGCCCAGGTTGTCGGAAAAATCTTTCCAAAAGGCATCTATGTTTTGATTATCCCGTTCCACCATTGCCTTTGCCTGTGGGTCGGTAGTGGCCGTAATTGTGCCACCCCTTTTTTCTATTTCAGCAATTAGCATTGCGGCAGTTGCCGTTCTTGTAAAGCTGTGCTTGTCCATTATCATTTCATAAGGCCAAACCCCTGTATTGTCTACTGCATTGTTTAGTGCCTCTAATATCAGTTCGCTATTTTCTGTCCTGCCGATCGCATAGCCCACGTATTTGCGGCTGTGGTTATCCTGAACAAGAAACACCGACCATCTTTCACCCCCATTTGCGCCCTGTATCACAAAACTTGAGGTCTTGCCATCGCCCTGCCATTGGCTGTTCTTGTGCCCTGCTGGCAAAAAGGTAGCATATGGTATTTTCTTACGGGCTTCGCTGTGGCCATATCTCGCTTTATACATATCCACATTCTTGGCAAACTCACGGAAGATAATTTTCAGATTACTGTGGCTCATTGGCTTTTCGCCTATCGTAGCGCAATAGGCTATTAGCTTCCGGTGGGCTTCGGCTACCTTTATTTTCCTGCCCTGCATGTATGCCGTATGTGCAAATGCCATTTGCAATGGTGATCGCCTGTCTGCTACCTTTTTCCACCATTTTTTATTCACTACAATTTCCTCTATCGGTTCACCGCCTATTAAATGCCTGTTCAGGTAGGTTTTAAGGCTGATCTTGTCGTCGAAATGGTCGGGAAATACTTTACTGTAGGCAGCAAAGGAAATTTCAAGACAGTTTGAAAAACGGCTATAGTTTGTTACCATCCATGCGTAAACCGCCCAGCGCTTTGCGGCAAGGGTGTATTTTTCCGTTTCCAGCTTGTATAGTTCTTTTAGCCTGTTGTAGTATTCCGGGTATTTGCTGCTTTCTGCCAGCAGTTGTAAATACAGCTCATGCGCTTGGCTATCTATGTCCTTTTGGTTGGCGGCCAGCCGCTGTGCCTTTTCCTCTTTTTGCAGAATGGCTATCAGTTCTACTATCTTGCTGTTGTCGGTGGGTATAATGTAAGTTTCCCTGTCGGCAGCCGGTATGCTGCAAAGGTTTACTTCCCCTTTGTTGTTGAACTGCCAGCGTTCACGGCTCTTAAAATGGCGGGCGTTGTAATCCGATATGTTACCAGCTACTTTGCACAAATAGTTATAATCTACCCATGTAGGCTTTGTTTTTGCAACCGTGGCAAGGTTTCCTGTTGGTATGGTAGATGCGTACATTAGAAAGTATTTACGGGGTTAGAGAATTAAGGCCAGCAGCTTCTTTTTCTTTTCGCTCAGTTCTACCAGCACTTCAAGCACGGCGTTTTCAATTTTTTCGCTGTTGTTCTTATAGCCGAAATATTCAGATACCGAAACCTGATTAACGCCTGCCCGTTCCGCTATTTTTTTCATATAGCCGTGGGGGACTTTTTTTCGCAATTCTTTTCTGTCTATCATAAAAAATTTACTATTTTTACCCTACTAACGGGCGTGAATAAAGTGTAAAAATACACTAAATATTTACTTTCCAAAATTTTATTTACTTTTTATTTACTTTTCGTTTTTATGAAAAATGTAATTAAACCGTCATTAAAAAACATTCGCTTATCTCTTGAAATTAGCCAAAAGGACATGGCTGAAAAGGTTGGTGTAAAGCCATCTTACTATTCAGATGTAGAAAATGGTAGAAGGCCATTAACGAATAAGTTTATAACTAAAATCACCGATAAATTTCCTGAGCTAAAGGATTTGTTTGATTCAAAAAGTGAATTTTATAGTAAACTAAATTCATTAGTTGAATCAGCAAAGGCGCGATATGAGAAGATTAGCAGCTTACGGAAAGAAACGTTTTTGGAAACACTGAAAAAAGACGACCGCGATCTAATTAATGCAATGCAAGACTTGCCAGAACTTGTAAATCAATTAAAAGCTTTCATTGAAATGTACGACTTAGATACACTGGAAAGCCTATCGTCAATAGGCGCAGCATGGGCGCCGGGTGAAAATGCTAACGATGTAGAAAAAGTGGGCAAACTTTTTAATAAAGGCGCTTACGAAGAAAACATGAAGAATTATATTAATTCTTTGTCTAAACACAAAATAAGTTTCATTAACCTTCGATCTGAAATCTGGTATTTCTTAGATGTAGCAAAACACAGAGGTTTAGATAAATACAATGAAATAAAACTACCAAAGCGAAAATAATACCATATCTTTGTTATGATTGAGCCAATGCCCCGGAGGCGCCCCATAAAGCCCGCTCCGACCACCGTTGGCTCAATTATTTTCAATTCTTTGCCCGTTCCGGGGCTGTTTTTAGGGCTATTCCCGTGTAAGGCTACCTTGTGTGCCACCTTTTGGCGCTTGCCTGTTCATTTTCTATTAATTCCGCTTTTACCTGTAATACGCTGTCTGAAATCTTATCAACCCGCCTTTTCATTTCCGTTTGCAGGGCACTGTGTAAATTCATAATAGCCAGGTTCACCCGCTGGGCGGCTGCGCTATAGCCTTTGCTGTTACCGGCAAGTATGTGCTGTATGTTCCTTTCCTTGCTGCCTGCAATATCAGCTAAAATCTTAGTAGTAATGCCGTATTCCTTTAGCTCCAGCCACATTTTATCATTATTGTTTTGCGCTTTTTTCATTTCTTGCGTTTCAAACGCAAAGATATAACCCTTTTACCTGATTATTTTAGTAAGTATTTCGCACTTGTATGGTATTTTATTGCACTATTATAAATCCCGTATTTCAGGCAGGTTAATGGCTGCAAATGCAGTATTCACGGGCTTTACAGAAGAATGTACGATCATTGCTGCGTGATTAAAAATAGCCTTATCGCATTTAATTATTATTTAAATAGTAATAATTAATACTGCAATCATGTTAAAAATAAATAGGTGCATAAAGTGGCAATACCCCCCCTCTTATAGCACAAAAAATGGGTCATTTTTGCACTGTATGAGCCTTTATCCCCCTGTTATCTCTACACTTTTTCAATTTTTATTTTGTAATATTAATGCGTTATCTATTGATTATCAATTCTATCTAAAAATATAGAATACATACGAAAAAACCGTTTTTTACACTTTTTTGTGCCAAACTGTGACAGTATTTTTTGGCACAACTTTTTGGCACAACGATGGCACAAGTAAGTAAATATTAGTTGTGCCAACCTGAAAGCTTTTATTATCAATGGTTTGCGGCATGTGAGCTTGTAGTGCTGTACTTTCATTTTATCATTAATCAGCGTTTAAATGGTGTTTATAAGGCCATAAGTATAACAGGCAAGCAGGCAGGCATAGATCGCTGGGGGAGTGGGTAAGCCTGTATTCAAAATCGGTTAAAATACGCTACAGTAAAGGCTTACGGCGGGCAAATACATATTATAAATTCAACACAATGTAAAAATTTTGTTGCTTTATGGGCAAATAATTTAACTCAGATTCAAGCAAATTAAAGAAGTTAATAAATGATTTTGCCCGCAAAGGTAACACTACCATACCCGCAAACCCCGCTACCAGCGCATGTTTCGTGCATTTTTCGCACTTTTTTTACCTCTACTTCTAATTAATATTTTATTTTACCCCCCATATTTTATCAACAATTCCCCTTTTTTCGCCAAAAAAACGATTTGCGCACATTTGTGTTGATAGTCAGTTATTTACGCGATTTTTGTGGATAACTATTCCCCAAAAATTCCCCATTTCTTACCCATGGCCGGGGGCATCGTCTTAAAAAATAAGTCTTGGTGGTACAAAGGTCGGGCAGGTTTTCGGCCTTGCCAAAAGGAAGTTTTATGATAGTACGGATTACTGTCTGTCATAAAAAAATGTGTAGCTTGAAATATCCGTAGGTGCAGCGTAGTTTGAGCAAAGCGAGGAAATTGAGTTAAGACCTGTGGTGAGCGTGCTACTAAAAAGACAACCCTTCGTAAACATCTGCCAGGCTAAGTGATACGTCTATCGTTGGCAATCGTAAAATTTCTTCGATGGCTTTATATTCTTTTAGTTCCCAATTGCCATTGGCGTTGATGTGCCATGCTTCGACCCTTACTGATGCAGGGTCAATAGTTATATATTCTTTAAGGGTAGGTATATCGCGGTATAGTATGAATTTCGCTTCCCTGTCATAATTTCTCGTGGATGGAGATAGTACTTCGAAAATTATTGACGGATTAAGCACATTCATATCATCGTTGTCAAGCGTTTCGATTTCACCGCAGACAACCGATATATCGGGATATGTGAAGAGGGTATTCTTCTTTATGTGAATTCTTGTGTCGCTATTGAATGGCCGGCAACCTTTTCCATCAAGCTTTTGCCTCAGCTGAAAGTATAGGTTTCCACAAATGGCGTTGTGTTGCAGCTTAGCCCCGGACATAGCAAAGATCTCACCATGGTAGTATTCATGCTTTTCGGTGGCAGCATTTTCCAGTTCCAGGTATTCTTCAATCGTATATTTTCGGTTGCCGTATGCTACAACGGGCTCGCGGACGTCCATAGGGTAAAGTTAAGAAATATATACATGATTTTTTTGCATGAGCATGCCAGCCCGATAAGAGAGAATGAGCGTCTCTGCGACCAGTGTTATTTTGTGGTAACCCTAGACTTAAGGATACTAAACAAATCACCCCACCTCAACCCCCAATTCCTCGGCCAGATCTTTTTCTACTCTTAGGTTGTTGATGATGAAAACCTGCCTGTCGGGGGTGTTCTTGCCCATGTAGTATTCAAGGAGCTTTTGTATCTGTGCGTCCTGGCTCAGTAGCACAGGGTCTTTGCGTATATCATCACCTATGAATTGCGCAAACTCTTCGGGGCTTATCTCGCCCAGGCCTTTGAAGCGTGTTATCTCTGCCTTAGTGCCTATCTCTGCTATGGCACGCTGGCGCTCCTCATCGCTGTAGCAGTAGATGGTCTTTTGCTTGTTGCGCACCCTGAAGAGTGGTGTTTGCAGTATGTATATATGGTTGCCGCGCACCAGGTCGGGGAAGAACTGGAGGAAGAATGTCATGATGAGCAGGCGTATGTGCATACCGTCCACATCGGCATCGGTGGCTATCACTATGTTGTTGTACCGCAGCCCTTCGAGCCCTTCTTCTATGTTCAGCGCATGTTGCAGCAGGTTGAATTCCTCATTCTCATACACTACCTTCTTGGTAAGGCCATAACAGTTTAGCGGCTTGCCACGCAGGCTGAATACCGCCTGTGTCTCCACATTGCGGCTCTTGGTGATAGAACCACTCGCAGAGTCGCCCTCGGTGATGAAGATGGTAGATTCCAGTTGTTTCTGGTTGTACTCATCGCGGCCTTTATTCGGTGGCTCGTCGTTGAGATGTATGCGGCAGTCGCGGAGCTTTTTATTATGCAGGTTGGCTTTCTTGGCACGCTCATTTGCCAGCTTGCGTATGCCCGACAGTTCTTTACGCTCACGCTCACTCTGCTCTATACGTTTCTTTAGCGCCTCGGCCACAGCGGGGTTTTTGTGCAGGAAATCGTCGAGGTGCTTGCCCAGGAAGTCAGCTACAAAGGCTTTCATAGACGGGCCGCCTTCGTACACATTCTGCGATCCCAGCTTTGTTTTTGTCTGCGATTCAAAGACCGGCTCCTGCACCCTTACAGATACTGCCGCGCAGATACTCTGGCGCACATCGGATGCATCGTAATCTTTTTTATAAAATTCGCGGATGGTCTTTACAAATGCCTCGCGGAAGGCGCCCTGGTGGGTGCCACCCTGGGTGGTATGCTGGCCATTGACAAAAGAATAGATATCCTCGCCATAATCGCCGGTATGTGTTATGGCTACTTCTATATCATCTGCCTTCAGGTGTATGATAGGGTAGCGCAGGCTGTCGGGGTTCGACTTCCGGGTCAGCAGGTCCAGCAGGCCGTTCTTAGATACGTAGTTGCGGCCATTAAAATGAATAAGCAGGCCGGCATTAAGAAAGCAATAGTTCCATACCTGGTTTTCGAGGTATTCGTGCAGGAATTTGTAATGCTTGAATACCGTATCGTCGGGCCTGAACTCCACCAGCGTACCGTTTGGCTCGGTGGTGTTTGTTTCCTTATGTTCTTTTATCAGTATGCCCCTTTCAAACTCGGCAACTTTAACCCGTCCTTCCCTGAACGATGATACCTTAAAATATTTGCTCAGCGCATTTACGGCCTTGGTACCCACGCCATTCAGCCCTACTGATTTCTGAAAGGCTTTACTGTCGTATTTGGCACCAGTATTTATTTTACTCACCACATCTACCACCTTGCCCAGCGGTATGCCCCGCCCGAAGTCACGTACCGTTACCCCGCCATCTGCTATAGTAAGTTCTATGCGTTTTCCCTGGCCCATGGCAAACTCGTCTATACAGTTGTCCATCACTTCCTTTACCAGCACGTATATGCCATCGTCCACACTGCTTCCATCGCCCAGCTTACCTATGTACATACCGGGGCGCAGGCGTATATGCTCGCGCCAGTCTAATGATTTTATGCTATCCTCATTATATAGATTACTGTTAGACATATTTTATCCTATTTGCACTTTTAGGTTTTAACTTATCACTTTTAACTTAGACAACTACCAGCCGGAGGCTAAAACATCTGCAATGTGCATGGTCTGTATCGGGAAGTTGTTTTCATTAATATAACCTTGTATGTGCATCATGCACGATACATCGGTCGTTATCATATACTTTGCACCTGTATCCAGTGCGCTTTTTACTTTCACCTGCGCCATTCCGAGTGAGATAGGCTCAAACTTTACTGCGAATGTTCCACCAAAGCCACAGCAGGTCTCACATTCTTTCATTTCTATCATTTCCAGCCCTCTTACATTACTCAGCAACTGTCGTGGCCCCTCCTTTATGCCGCACTCCCGCAGCGCCCCACAGGCATCGTGGTAGGTAGCCTTGCCTTCCAGTTCAGCGCCTATGTCTTCAACCTTCAGCACCTTTGTAAGGAACTCGGTGAACTCATACATATTGCCGCTTACCTTGTTGCACAGTATATGGTTTGCGCTGTCTGCAAACATTTTATCGTAGTAGTTGCGTACATACCCGGTACAAGACCCGCTGGGGCCCACTATATATGAGTCTTCTTTAAAATCATGCAGAAATTTGGTAGCTACAGACTTTGCCTCTTCGCGGTATCCGGCGTTAAAGGCAGGCTGTCCGCAGCAGGTTTGTTTGGTATTGTACGCCACATCACAGCCCAGTTTTTCCAACACCTTTACCATATTCATGCCCGTTTGCGGGTATAGCTGGTCTACAAAACAAGGTATGAATAACTGAACGTGCATATTCTGCTGAAAAAAGTGTTTGTGTGTAAAAAGTTGCGCTAAGATACTAAAATGAGCAGAGGATAAATAAACTCAATGAATTCAAATATCATTAATGAGATTGATAAGCATGGGCCGGATGTTCTTTAAATAAACAATGCCCCGAACGCGGGGCATTGTTTATTGATATTATACATGGATTATTGTTCGTCACCGGCACCCGGGGCTTCTCTGGTCTGGAGCAGATCTTTCACTTTAGGCCCCAGCCCCTGCATCTTATCAAAGATGTGTTTTGCCCGTACTGAGTCACCAGCCTGGTAGGCTGTGCTCGCCAGCGATTGCATGATCTGGAACTGTTGTTTCACATCATCGGCGAGGGATGCCTTGCCGTCATCGCTCAGCGATGCCACCCAGTTCACATCATCTTCCGCATTACGGATGATCTTGTCTGCAAGGTCATTGGCTTTCTTTAGCGCTCCTGCCCTGTAATAACCTGCCGCAATGAAGTAAGCTGTATAATCATAGCAGTAAGACTGCTCTGTAATGCCGCTCATCACCTTGTCCAGCACCTGTATGGCTTTGTCTTTCTTGCCTTCTGACACCAGTTGGTTGGCCACAAACGATGCGTCCATACGGTACGTAACAAATTCATGACGGTTGGGCTCGTCAAAATAAACGTCCGTGCGTTCGCCGCCTCCCCATATAAATTTGTTCATGAACAGGTCGTAGCTCTTATCTGTATTTATTGTACCCAGTACTTGCTGGTTCACCTTGGGCGCGTCATTGTATTTAAACGGCATGAGGCGGTATACAAGGCCTTCCATGTGCAGGTAATCACCTGTGCCACCATAGTCGCCTGAGCGCAGGCCGGCATCAAAGTACAAGGGGCGTTTCCAACCCTCGTTAGCTACCGCTGCTATGATATTCAGTATTGCCAGGTCGCTTTTATACGGCATGTTCTTGGGGTATACGAACCTCATCTCGTTGTTGATACGACCCGTATCCTCAGCTTTTGCCATGCCGCGTTGCACCAGTTCTTCTTTAGACAATGACGGCGTAAAGAAGTTTTTAGATGGCATGTAATTCATAGGCTCACCGCGTCCCCCTCCTTTATTGGCAGGGTCGTCACTGTTCATAAAGTTGCAGATATCAGCGAGGTTAAAGAATTTATCTTCCGGTATCTGGGGGTTCTTTGAGTAAGAAATGTAATTGTGGTGATCGCCTATGTAGTCTTTCCGTTTCCACATCATCGGCACCGCGTCGGCATCATTAATTTTATAGTTGAGCTGGTCTATGTACCAGTCTATACCCAGCAGGCTGGTGTTAATGATACGTACATCTCGTCTGAAACCTTCTATCTCCTGTATGTACCATAGCGGATATGTCTGGTTATCACCGAATGTAAACAAGACCGCGTTAGGGGCACAGCAAGACAGGGTATTGTATGCTACTGCACGGGCCAGGGTTTTCTTGGAGCGGTCATGGTCTTTCCACTCCACATTTGCCATAAGCACCGGTACCGCTAACAGCGAGAGGCCTACTGCCCCGAATGCTGCCGCGGGGCCCTGCATCATTCGTTTTATAAGGTCATATACCATCATCACACCAAGCCCTATCCATATGGTAAATGTATAGGTACACCCGGCAAAGGCATAGTCACGTTCGCGCGGCTGTACAGGTGGCATGTTCAGGTAAATACCTATCGCTGCCCCTGTAAAGAAGAACAGTGTCAGTACTACGACCCCATCTTTCTTATTCTTGTTGAACTGGAATATCAACCCGAGAATGCCCAGTATAAATGGCAGGAAATACAGCTTGTTGTGCGCGGCATTGTCACTGAAACCGGAGCCCATTTTATCCGTATCCCCGCGTCCAAACATTTTGTCTACGAATGTGATACCGGATATCCAGTTGCCGTTCTTTGGGTCACCCTGGCCTTCCACATCGTTTTCCCGGCCCGCAAAGTTCCACATAAAGAAGCGCCACCACATCCAGTTCATCTGGTAGCCTACAAAGTAGCGCATATTGTCCATCCCGGTAGGCTCGTCATCCGGCCCCAGGTTCAGGAACTGGCGGTAGAAGTTGATATGGTTTGCTTCGTTATTATCATATATACGGGGGAAGAAATGGCTTTGGTCTACACCATTCTGGTCTTTGCCATAAAGTGGCACAAATTTCTTACCTACTATTTCGTACTTGTCTTTGCCGTCAACCTTAGTTTGGGCATATAGCTTACCGGATGTATCCAGCCCGGTCCATGTACTGGTAAAGTACGGGCCGAACAGCAATGGCTGCTGCCCGAACTGCTCGCGGTTCACATAGTCAAGGAACGAGATCGGATTGTCGGGGTTGGTCATATCAATAGGCACATCCGCGCGCGAACGAACGATAGCTGAGAAATAGCTGGAGTAACCTATGATAATGAACATCACACACAGCACTGCGGTATGCAATGCGTGGAAATTCTTCTTTTTTGCAAAAAACAACAGGAATACAAGCAACGCTATTAAAAGCACCAGGAACACAATAGCACCTGTATCGAAACTTGATCCGAAGCCATTGGTAAAGGTAATATCGAACCATGATGCTATACGGGGTATGTATTGTATCACGCCAAACTGTACGAACGCCAGTACCACGCACCCGGCAATGAACGCAAGGATAGCGCCACGGTTGGAAGCTTCGTAACGGCGGTAATAATATACCATAGCTATAGCAGGTATAGTAAGCAGGTTGAGCAGGTGCACACATACTGACAAACCTATGAGGTAAGCAATAAGAATGATCCACCTGTCTGCATGCTTTTGGTCTGCCACATGCTCCCATTTCAGGATAGCCCAGAAGGTAACTGCTGTGAAGAAAGAAGATGTAGCGTAAACTTCCGCTTCAACAGCTGAGAACCAGAAGGTATCAGAGAACGTACATGCAAACGCCCCTACAAGGCCCGCTCCCATTATCAGGATCGTCTGGGTTTTGTCGGGCTCGGCATTGCCGGTGGTCATTAACTTACGGCCAAAGTGAGTGATAGTCCAGAAGAGGAATAATATACATAACGCGCTGGTCAATGCTGAGAGCGAGTTGATCATTGTAGCTGCGCCTATGGTGCCCAGTGTGCTCACTGAGGCTCCGCCGGTTGCGGCTGCCCCGCCTGAAAATAAAGCGAAGATCCTCTGTAACAACATGAAGAAAGGGGCGCCGGGTGAGTGGCCTACCTCTAGCTTGTACGCACAGGACAGGAACTCGCCACAATCCCAGAAGCTGACGGTGGGTTCCATTGTTTTTAAGTAAACTATAAATGCTATTCCTCCTGTGATCCAACCCGTTAGGTTGTTGATTTTGCGAAAATTCATGATACGTTATCTGATAGGTGACAAAAATAGCAAAAGTTGTGAGTTCACAATTTTTTTTTGATGGGAACGAAGTTAAAAATGGTTAATGGGAAAGGCGCACAGCGCTTCACGGTGCAAACATTTGTGTTTTCACCTTATCTGATTTGCCGGGAATATTACAGCAGCAGGTTGTTAAGACTTTTCAACTGGCCAGGTATGAGCAACTGCGCAAGTTGTATTTCCTGTATGTTCTTTAACTCGGCAGCTATTTTATCTGCGTCCTCATCGGGGTTTGCTGTTTGAATTAGCCACAGGTAGTCTAGCTGGCGTGTTTCGGGCAGCAGTGACTCACTGCCGTTTTTCAGTTTATACAGAAGGTATTTATAATTACTGTTCGGGAAGTCGTACTGATATATCGGAAAATAATATTGATTCTTCTTTTTCTGGAGGGGAAGGTTTTGGTCGGGTTCCCGTACAAAGTTGATGTCAAAGTACCGGTTGAGCAGCCAGCACAAGTGGTATCCCGGAACTGCGGTTACAATACCCAGCATGGCCACATCGGCAAAGAAGTCTTCCTGCATGGCGGCCATATCCAATACCAGTTTTGCCATATTACCCAAAAATAAAAAATCTTTTGGTCTGTGCCCGATTTATCATTAAGTAATGTGCTTTTGGTAATTCATTACTTGGTACATTTGACCAGACAATTGTATATTTCCAATTAAATTATCATACTATGGCACCCGGAATGATTTTACTCGGTATCATTTTTTTACTGCTCATGATGAGTTTTGTTTCCGTACAGCAGGGTACGGTTGCGGTCACTACAGTTTTTGGTAAGTTCAGGCGTATCATGCGGCCGGGGCTGAATATGAGGGTCCCGTTCATAGAACAGATATTCAGGCGTATATCTTACCAGAACCGTTCTATGGAACTGAAGTTCCAGGCTATCACGCTTGACCAGGCCAATGTCTATTTTACCGCCATGCTATTATATTCTGTGCTTAACCAGGATAGCAAAACGATAGAGAACGTAGCTTTCAAATTTATGGACGACCGCAATTTCATGCAAGCGCTGATACGTTCTATCGAGGGCGCGGTGCGTGCTTTTGTGGCTACCAAAAAACAGTCCGAGATATTGCAGCTGCGCACAGAGATCATACTGCATGTAAAAGAGCAGTTGGACATACAATTGGAAGGGTGGGGGTATCATCTGCTGGACCTGCAGATCAATGATATCACTTTTGACGAGGTGATCGTAAAGTCTATGGCGCAGGTAGTGGCATCCAATAACCTGAAAGCCGCCGCTGAAAATGAGGGCCAGGCATTACTGATCACAAAGACCAAGGCTGCTGAGGCTGAGGGTAACGCTATCAAGATATCGGCTGAGGCCGAGCGGCAGGCGGCGCAGATGCGTGGCCAGGGTGTAGCACTGTTTCGTGAGGAGGTGGCCAAAGGGATGGCTACAGCCGCAAGGGAAATGGAAACAGCAAACCTGGATGCCTCATATATTTTATTCTCAATGTGGACCGACGCAGTTAAGCATTTTGCCGAATATGGCAAGGGTAATACAATATTTCTTGACGGCTCCAGTAACAATTACCAGCGTACGATGCAGGAACTGATGTCTACGCTACAGGGTTTTGACCCGGCGAAGAATAATCTGAAAAAGTAATTAACATTGTCTTTTTAAAACTATACTGCCTGGCAAATAGTTTTTTGAATTTTGTGTGAATTGCGTATTAATTTTACGCGCTTAAAGAAATTTTCATGATTGACGTTTTGTTGGGGTTGCAGTGGGGCGATGAGGGCAAGGGGAAGATAGTAGATTACCTTGCCGGTAAGTACGATATTATTGCGAGGTTCCAGGGCGGACCTAATGCCGGGCATACACTATATGTTGATGGTAAGAAGTTTGTATTGCGTACCATACCTTCCGGTGTTTTTCACGATCATTGCCTCAACCTTATAGGTAACGGTGTAGTGATAGACCCGGTATCGTTGCAGGGTGAGATAGAGCAGCTTGTGAGCATACGGCCTGATGTAATGCCCCGGTTATTCATAGCTCACCGCGCGCATCTCATATTACCCACGCACCGCGCCCTTGATGCCGCATCTGAAACGGCCAAAGGCGCTGACAAGATAGGCTCCACGCTAAAAGGTATAGGGCCTGCTTACATGGATAAGACCGGCAGAAACGGGCTGCGTATCGGTGATATCCTCAGTAAGGACTTCCGTAGCAAGTACGACAAGCTTACCCAGAAGCATAAACAGATATTAAAACAATACGATCAGCAGATAGACTGGCAGCAGTGGGAGGAACCCTTCTTTAAAGCCTGCGATTTTATTCGCACGCTGCAGATAGTGAATGCCGAATACTGGCTGCATGACCACCTGCAGAATGGTAAAAAAGTACTGGCAGAAGGCGCCCAGGGCAGTATGCTGGACATAGACTATGGCACATATCCGTTTGTTACCTCGTCCAATACCATAGCATCGGGTGTATGTAACGGACTGGGTGTGCCCCCCTCAGCCATTGGCGAGGTGTATGGTATTACCAAGGCTTACTGTACCAGGGTAGGCAGCGGGCCATTCCCTACCGAGCTTGATGACGAGACCGGTGAAGAATTGCGTAAGACCGGAAACGAGTTTGGCGCGGTGACCGGCAGATCGCGCAGGTGCGGCTGGATAGACCTGGTAGCGCTGCGATATACCGTAATGCTCAGTGGTGTTACCAAGTTGATCATTACCAAGGCAGATGTGCTTGATAATTTCAATCCTGTGAATGTAGCCGTTGCTTACATTGCCGATGGTAAAGAGACGAAAGAACTGCCTTACGATCTCTGTGATGCCAAGATAGAACCTGTATACCGGTCGTTTGAAGGGTGGGGGCAGCCAATAAGTTCCTGCACCAGTTTTGACAGCGCGCCACAGGCTTTTAAAGATTACTGTAGCTTTGTAGAGAAATATCTGGGAACAAAGATCGCGTATATTTCTAACGGAACAGGCAGGGACCAGTTGCTGCCTATTTCTTAAAAAAAAAATTATATTTTTTTAAGCAAAAAAAAATTTGGCAATTTCACCAAACTATTAAAATTTTACGGCGTCAAGTAATAGTGTTATGAAATCAAATACAGACAAAAAATCTGATAGCAAAAAAGGTTCACAACTTAATGCTACACCTGCGGCTAAAAAGGCCGCCCCGAAATCGAAGAAGGCCGATGTTGAGGATGATGACCTTGATGATGAGATGCCGGCAAGCGCTAAGAAGGCCGCGCCTAAGAAAGCAACCAAAGCCGATACAAAGAAGAAGGCCAGCGATGACGACGACGATGATGACGATGATGAAGAGGTGACCCCGAAGAAGAAAACAGCCGCTAAAAAATCGACAGGCAAAAAAAGTAAGTCGGACGATGATGATGATGATGACGACGATGATGACATGGACGATGATGATGATTATGGAAAAGATGAGGACGACGATTATGACCTGGACAAAGAGTTTGAGGAGTTCGATCTTCCGAAATCAAAGACAAAGTCTGCCGGCAAGAAAAAGTCTTCTAAGGACGATGATTTTGATGTAGATGATGAATTTAAGGACCTGGGCTTTTTTAGCGAAGGGTCTGGTGGGGGCTACGACGACGATGACGACGATTTCTGATCCCGTTAGTTGTAGCATCAGCAGCGTTAATTTTGCCGCAATTGCAACGACATAAAGCTACATATCCACTTGGCGAAGGCGAAGTGATGATAATCAAACAAAGGATGCTGGATTGGGCTAAACAGTTCAGCATCCTTTGTTTTCTGGATAGTAACAGCTACCACACACCATACGGGAAGTACGAGAGCCTGCTGGCTGTATCCGCCGGGGGCGGTGATATTGCCACATCGCTTTCTGAAGTTCAGCAGTTACATGACCGTAAGAAAGACTGGCTCTTCGGGCATATAGCTTACGATCATAAAAACGAACTGGAGCCCGGTTTGTCTTCATCCCATACCGATAAAACAGGCTTTCCCCATCTTCAGTTCTTCGTGCCGGATACGGTATGTCACATTAACAGCGAGGGTAGCGCTATAACAATAGAATCCTATACTGATCCGCATGCCATTTATGCAGCTATCCGCAGTACCGAACTTTCTTTTGCCGATATCCCCTGCCTGAAGTTTAGCGGTGGTATGGACAAAGCAACATACCTCGGTATTATCTCAAAACTGCGGCAGCATATAGCCGCCGGTGATTGCTACGAGATCAACTTCTGCACCGAAGGGTTTTGCGCTGGCGCTGATATAGAACCGGCAGACGTGTTCAGGGCGCTCAACCGGTTGTCGCCGGCCCCGTTTGCGGCTTATTACCGTCTTGGGCACAGCTACCTTATGTGTGCCAGCCCTGAGCGCTACCTGCAGCGGCGGGGCGATACGATATTGTCGCAGCCTATGAAGGGCACCGCGCGGCGTGATGCCGACCCCGCTAAAGACGAGGCTATCAGAGAGGCACTGAAGGCCAACCTGAAAGAGCGCGCGGAGAACGTAATGATCGTAGACCTTGTGCGCAACGACATAGCCCGTAGCTGCGAGGCGGGCAGTGTTGCGGTCGACGAGCTCTTTGGTATATACTCTTTTCCGCAGGTGCACCAGATGGTGTCTACGGTAAGTGGCAGGCTCAAAGAGCCGGAGGCTTTTACCAATGCCATTCGTTATTCGTTTCCGATGGGCAGTATGACAGGAGCACCCAAGTACAAGGTAATGCAACTGATAGATGCATACGAGCCATGCGCCAGGGGATTGTTTGCCGGCACTGTGGGTTATATAGACCCCGAGGGCAATTTTGATCTGAACGTGGTTATCAGATCGCTATTCTACAATGCCGTGACACATTATCTATCTTACCAGACCGGCGGAGCCATAACCTACGACAGCAACGCAGAAATGGAATGGGAAGAAATGCGGCTGAAGGCATGGGCCATGGAGCGGATCTTCGCCGGCTGACCGCTCATCTGCGCTTGTATATCTCATAGCCACCCGATGCTGTGAGCAGCACGTAGTTGCCGGTCATGGCCGCGGGCATGGGCTCAAAGCCCTGTTTTACATAATAATCTTCATTACCCGCAGGGCATTTGCTTACCGTGTAACCTTCTTTTTTGCAGATATAAAGGGGGTAAAATTCCGCATCGGAGAAGGCTATGGTACTGTTTTTGGGTATGATGCCCAGCCATTTCACTTTGTTAGTATAAATACTGTTCGTTTCGATCTCATACAGTGTATCTTTCAGGTAGACCGTATTGGTGTTGATGAAATGAACAATGAACAGCACCGGGGCAGCCGCATAAACCAACGCCCTTAACAGAGGCCTGCCGCCCGCCGCTATGCCGGTATACACATATATGACCCACAGGGCTGCCGCAAGCGTGACACTGTACTGGCCTATAAGATTGCGCTCGAACGGGAGCCGCTTCATGACAATGATCATGAGCAGGCACATGGCCCACATAGACACGTAAAACAGGCCAAGCAGGAAGCTGAGCTTATCCTTTCTGCTGAAAAGCAGTACCAGCGGCAGGCAAAACAACAGCCAGCCCAGGTGTACGGCACCAAAACCCGCACCGGAAAAGATATGGGACACATAGACCTGCAGAAACGGCCATATCTTATGCCACAGCGCGCTAAAGGTCTCGGTGTGGGACATGGGGGCCACATAACTGTTGTGGGTTATGGACTCCAGGCCTGAGAAGCACAAGGCAGGCAGGTAGCAGACAAAAGTGAGCGCTACGGCTATAGCCTGGTACTGCCAGAAAACGAGATCGCGCGTCTTATACCGTACCTGTACCACCAGCATGAACACTAACAGCGCCGCATGAAAATACATGAAGGACGGCATACAGAAATAACCGACCACTATGCACAGCGCAGACAATCGGAGCCATTGCCGGGCCGGGGCCATAGCGTAGCTTACAGCGGCTATGAGCAGGCCCCACTGCGCCAGCAGGTATAGCTCGTACCCCCGCGCCTGGAAACTAAACCCCCACGTAAAGAACTGCAGAGAAAGCGCAATAGCCGTGAGTAAAGCAAGCCACCTGCTGTGAAGCCACCTGTACATGATGCCGTATACGGTGACCATAAATGCCACGTATGCCCCAAGTGAGAGCAGGCGCCCGGTGACTACCTTATCATCAGCAAAATGAAACAGCAGGCTGTTGATAAGGTTGTAGAGCAGGTGGTTGTTTGGCAGCATATAATATGACGCACACTGGAAGGGGTGTATACCCGCGGCATTCTGCGCAGAGAATACCTCATCAAATGCAGGCAGGGACAGCCCATTGCCCCACTGCCATGCCCCCACCGCCACGGCCAGGCATATAAGCAGGGGCAGTAGGTGGGTGTTTCTGAGCCCGAGAGTGAGCGCTGAAACCGCAGGCCGGGCCCAAAGGCGCCTGAGCACAGAGGCAGCACCGGTGGCAGCGATGCCCATGCCGATGACGCAGTACATATTCCCGTCTGACTTGATGCCGGGGGTAAAAAAATCTGTGCCCCAGGTGCCGCTATGGTAGAAGCAACCGTTGAGGTGCAGGTACCAACCGGCAAGCGCATGATGGCCGGAATATATATATAAGCAGCAGCACAGGAATATGGAAATAAAAAATGCCAATGCCGCCAGCAGGTATAAAGCGCGGAGCCTTAGCCGCCATTTTACGGGTATTTGCATCGGTACCATTACTGCTTTAAAGGTATATAATTCTCTGCTGCTTGTATTTGCGCTGCCACAAAAGATTAGGTTTTATGTTCCTTTTTTGCGCATAAAACCCTATTTTTGCGCTCCCGTAACCAATAGTCCGATTGTGTAACGGTAGCACAACAGACTCTGACTCTGTTTGTCTTGGTTCGAATCCAGGTCGGACTACAAAAATGAGAGCGGGAGCGGTAAGCGAAGAGCGATGCCCTCCCGCTGTCTTTTTCCCTCCAGTCCTGCCTATTTCTTCGCTCTCTACTGACGGAGTCGAATTCTGTGTAAAGCACTATATTGTTACCAAATATTGGTAACTTTGAATAAAATTCAATATCATGGGACGAAATACATCGGTATCCCTGGGGCAGCATTTCGAGAGCTTTATTGAAGAAAAGGTGACCAAGGGCAGGTATCAAAATACGAGCGAAGTAATACGCGCAGGACTGAGACTGCTGGAAGAAGAAGAAAACCGGATTACACTGCTTAGCAATGCGATCGCGGAGGGGATTAGTAGCGGTATAGCAAGCGACTTTGATTCTCATAAACATCTGAAAGGGTTGAAAGCAGCGAAGAAAAAATCCAATGACTAATTATTATCTGTCTAATAAAGCGGTTGCCGACTTGTCGGACATATGGAATTATACTTTTGATACATGGTCAGAAAAACAAGCAGATAAATATTATTCAATGCTGCTGGATACTTGTAAAGAACTAGCGAAAAAGCCCGAACTTGGGAAAAAGTATGACAGCGTTCATCCGTTTTTATTGGGTTATAAAGCATATCAACACATTATTTTTTATACGGTAGAAGCAGATAAAATATTAATATTAAGATTACTGCATAGCAGAATGGATCTGAAAAGCCGGCTGAACGATTGATTGCCTTCATATCGCGGTGCGAGTCTCCTTCGCAATGGCTACGGCGACCACAGTAAGTGTTGCCCCATGCCCCAGAAAATAAAACATTGCCCCATGTTTTTCTTGATAATCAATTACTTATGAAAAATCATTGCCCCATCATTGCCCCATAGAAAATGCTTATGGGGCATCTTGTATCGTCCTGTCGCGTTCTGATTTTGGTAGAGTTTTGGTTAGATAATCCTGATTTGAGTTGACCTTAGGTAGCGTCCGGTTTTACTGAGGGGTAGCAACTGCGATTATTAGTTACCTATCGTGTTTATTGCGTAACAAAGGTCGTATGCGTATGCGGTTTTTGCAAAAGAAAGTTTTATGATAGTACGGATTTCGGTCTATCATAGAAAATAGTTTGTGGGTGAGTGCTGTACTGTAGATCAGCTATTGTTCGTTGAATACCTTCACAGCAAAAGATGGCTCTACGCCAAAATAATGGAGATGAACATAAAAATAGTAGTTCAGTGGTAGAAGGGGTTTTATTGGCAGTTCCGGATACATATTCTGTATAACTGACTCGCAATTTTATGATTGTCATGTATTTATGAAATTTAGT
>CAZBAP010000005.1:0-393768 GCA_964489795.1 uncultured Flavipsychrobacter sp. | reverse complement strand
TCCTTCGCTGAAGCTACGGCGACCAAGGATCTCCTTCGCTAAAGCTACGGCGACCGATGGATCTCCTTCGCTAAAGCTACGGCGACCGATGGATCTCCTTCGCTGAAGCTACGGCGACCGATGGATCTCCTTCGCTGAAGCTACGGCGACCAAAGGATCTCCTTCGCAACATCTACGGCGACCGATGGATCTCCTTCGCAACAGCTACGGGGATTGCAAATCCCCGACCGGTTGCTTTCAGATTGCAAATGTGAAAGAGCGAGGCTTTAGTCCCTTGATTGCCGCCGGGTCCCTGCCGGCGCACTGGCTCCGCTTTAGGAGACCCGGCTGGGACGGATGTGTGGCACAGTTTTTACAAAAAATAGTAATAAATACACCAAAATGCAACTAAAAACAATTAATTTTATTTAAGTATATAAACGGAATCACCATTTGCAAAAGGTAATAGCCATATTATTGCTCTATTGTATTGTCTTCATCTGTATTGAACCTGTACAGGCTCAAATTATCTCGCGTATAGCAGGAAGTGCAGGTGTTACGGGGTATGCGGGCGATGGCGGACCTGCGCTGTCAGCATTGGTTGGCGGATCTACCAGGGGAATGGTGATGGATACAGCCGGAAATATTTTCTTTTGCGACTATGGCAATAACCGCATTAGGAAGGTTAATACAGCCGGGGTAATAACAACAGTGGCCGGAAACGGTGTGCCGGGCTCCAGCGGCGATGGAGGCCCTGCAACCGATGCTTCTATAGGTGCCTGCCAGGGATTAGCATTTGATGCCGTCGGCAATTTGTACTTTGGAGAAGGAACTAAAGTCAGAAAAGTAAATACGGCCGGCATTATCAGTACTGTAGCGGGAACGGGAGTTTCTGGTTATTCGGGTGATGGTGGGCCTGCCACTGCTGCACTGCTGCAGTCGGTATATAATGTGAGATTCGATGGCGCCGGTAATCTTTATATAGTTGATTGGAGTGTAAATGTTGTGCGGAAGGTAGATGGGGCAGGCACCATCACCACATATGCTGGTAGTGTAAGTGGGCCTGGGTTCGGTCTCGGTGAAATTGGTATGCCGGCAACAGCAGCTAGTCTGGACTATCCCACCGATATTGCCTTTGATGCAACAGGAAATGCTTATATCAGTCTTGGTCTGAACTGGGGATACATATTGAAGGTAGACGGCACCGGCACCTTGAGACACATAGCAGGAGTTCCCTATCCCGGTACCATATCCGACAGCATGCCCGCAACTGCTGCCAGGATGGGTGCACCTATGAGTCTCGCATTTGATCGCAAAGGCAATCTGATTGTGGGTTTGACGTTTGACGCGCACCTCAGGAAAATAGACACTGCGGGCATTGTTGTTGCGATTGCCGGCAACAATTATGGGGGATGTTTCTATTATGATGTGATGCCTGCCACTGCGGCACCCTTGCCGGGCATTAATGCTTTATGCATAGATACTTTTGACAATATTTATATTTCTAACTGTACCAATATCTGTAAGATAGGCCGCAACAGCGCGCCCTATTTTACGGGTGGTGCATGGCAGAGCATAACGGTATGTGAGAACGGTCTGGCGGACTCCCTGGGCACAGTGCTGGCTGTGATAGACTCGGACGTGGGCAGTGAAGAACACTGGAGTGTGCTGAGCGCGCCCGCGCACGGCACGGCGGTGCTGGATGACTCGGGGGCCTATGGGGGTATACTATGCACACCGCACCATACCTACTACCAGCCCTATACGGGCTATGTGGGCAATGATACTTTTAAAGTACGTGTAACAGACGGCCAACTGTCTGATACGATAACCATTTATGTAACTGTTGCCAACCTGCCGCTGACCATAACCGGGCCGGGCAGTGTGTGCGCTGGCAGCAGCATAACCCTGAGTGACAGCGTGGGCGGCGGCGTGTGGAGCAGCGTGCCGGGGACTGTGACGGTAGGCAGCGGCAGCGGCGTGGTGACCGGGGTGAGTGCGGGCACGGCGACGATAAGCTATACCATGACGGCGAGCTGCGGCATGTCGCTGACCACGAGGGGTGTGACGGTAAACCCGTTGCCCGCAACAATAACGGGTGTGTTCACGCTATGTGCGGGTAGTTCGGTCACGCTGATTACGGGCTCAAGCGGCGGTGTGTGGAGCAGTGCGTCGCCGATGGCGACAGTGAACAGTGCGAGCGGAACAGTAACAGGGGTTAGCGCGGGCACGGCGACGATAAGCTATACGCTGCCCACAGGCTGCTATACAACAGCGGTGGTAACGATCAACCCCTTGCCGGGAGCGATAACGGGTACTGCCACACTATGTGTGGGTGGTTCGGCTGTGCTGACTACCGGCCCAGGCGGCGGAGCGTGGAGCAGCAGTATACCTGCCGTAGCTACGGTGGGCAGCGGCAGCGGGTCGGTAACAGGCGTGAGCGCGGGCACGGCGGCAATAACATACACACTGCCTACGGGCTGCCGTGCCTGGACCACGGTAACGATATACCCGGTACCGACGGCAGTAAGCGGCCCCGCGGATGTATGCCCGGGCAGCGCTACGGTGCTGTATGACGGCACCGGCGGCGGGGTATGGCTGAGCCGTAACCCCGCGATAGCGACGGCAGACAGCAGTACAGGCTATGTGACGGGAGTGGCTACGGGCACGGTGCAGATCGTGTACACGATGGGCGGCAGCTGTGCCGACAGCCTGGCGGTGACGGTACACGCAGCCCCCGCGCCGGTAACGGGCATAGCCGCGGTATGTGTAGGTACGACAACAACACTGGCGGATACCACAAGCGGGGGCACCTGGAGCTCTGTATCGCCGGGTATAGCCACGGTGGGGTCTGCAACAGGCATAGTGACGGGCACGGGCACGGGTACGGCAATGATCTTATATACTACGGCAAGCTGCTACGCGGTAAAAATGGTAACGGTGAACCTTAGCCCCACGGCGGTGACGGGAGTGGCGACGGTATGCGCCGGTGGCAGCGCTACGCTGAGCGACGGCGTGAGCGGCGGAGTGTGGAGCAGCAGCAATACGGCGGTAGCCACTATAGGCAGCAGCAGCGGCACATATACGGGAGTGAGCGACGGCACGGCAGTGATGAGCTACAGCATGGGCGCCGGCTGCCAGAGTATTTTTACAATAACGGTAAACCCCCTTCCGGGCACGATAACGGGGACACTGAACGTATGCGTGGGTAGTTCGGCGGTGCTGGGCGATACCACCGCGGGCGGGCTGTGGAGCAGCAGCACCGGCACGATAGCGGCTATAGGCAGCAGCGGAACAGTAACAGGAGTGAGTGCGGGTACTGCGACGATAAGCTATACGCTGCCTACGGGCTGCCGGCGCACGGCCACGATAACGGTGAACCCTAATCCCGGCGCGATAAGCGGGGCCCTGCATGTATGCACAGGTAGTTCGGCGGTGCTCACTACAAGCTCAGGCGGGGGGCTGTGGAGCAGCGCATTGCCGATAGCGACAGTGAACAGCACGAGCGGAACAGTAACAGGGGTAAGCGCGGGCGCCGCCACCATCAGCTATACGCTGCCCACGGGCTGCTACAGTAGTCGTGGGCTGACGGTAGACGCAATGCCCGGGGCCATAACGGGGCCGGGTAGTGTGTGCGCGGGTAGTTCGGTGGTGCTCACTACAAGCCCGGGTGGGGGCACCTGGACCAGGAGCAATACCAATGTGACGATAGGCGGCACCACGGGCGTGGTAACGGGCATCAGCGCGGGCACAACAACGATAACGTATACGCTGCCGGGCGGCTGCTATACGACCAGGACGATAACGGTAAATACCGGCAGCGGCGGCATCAGCGGCACGCTGAGCGTATGCGTGGGTAGTTCGACGGTGCTCACTACAAGCTCAGGTGGCGGCACGTGGAGCAGCGCGTCTCCGATGGCGACAGTGAACAGTGCGAGCGGAACAGTAACAGGCGTGAGCGCGGGCATGGCCACGATCAGCTACAGCCCTGTGAGCGGCTGCGTGAGCACGGCCATTGTAACGGTGAACCCGCTGCTTACCCCCTATACGGTGAGCGGCGGCGGCAGCTACTGCAGCGGCGGCACGGGGCTGCACATCAGCCTCGGGGGCTCCGCGGCAGGTACCACCTACCTGCTGTACGTGGGCGGCTCGCCGACGGGCACGGCGCTGGGCGGCACGGGCAGCCCGCTGGACTTCGGGCTACAGACAGCGCCGGGCACCTATACGGTAATGGCCACGGGCGCGGCAGGCTGCACGGCAGCGATGAGCGGCAGCGTGGTGATAGCGGTAATGCCCCCGCCACCTCCAATAGGCGGGCCTTCGGCGGTATGCGTGGGTAGTTCGGCGGTGCTCACTACAAGCTCAGGCGGTGGCGCATGGAGCAGCGGCACACCTGGAGTAGCCACGATAAACAGCACCACCGGCGTGGTGACGGGCGTGGCCATAGGCAGCACGGTGATCACCTATACGGCGCCCGGGGGCTGCTATACGACCAAATTAGTGAGTGTAAGCCCATCGCCCACGGCGATCAGCGGCCCTGCGACGGTATGCGCGGGTAGCAGCGCGACGCTGAGCGACGGCGTGAGCGGCGGGGTATGGATAGCGGCAACGCCTGCGGTAGCCACCATAGGCAGCAGCAGCGGCGTGGTGAGTGGGGTGAGCGCGGGGACATCGGTGATCACGTATTCGCTGGGCAGCGGCTGCATAGTGATGATGACGATGACGGTGCAGCCGGGTCCGGGAGCGATAACGGGTACGCTGAGCGTATGCGAGGGTAGTTCGGCGGTGCTCACTACAAGCTCAGGCGGGGGTATGTGGAGTAGCAGCAGCACAGGCACGGCGACAGTGAACAGCACAACAGGAACAGTAACAGGTATTAGCGCGGGCACGGCTACGATCAGCTATAGCTGGGGCGGATGCACGGCCGAGGCAGTGGTGACGGTAAACGCCAATCCCGGGACCATAACGGGCGCGGGCAGCGTGTGCGCGGGTAGCACGGCGGTGCTCACTACAAGCTCAGGCTGGGGTATGTGGAGCAGCGGCAGCACAGGCACGGCGACAGTGAACAGCACAACAGGAACAGTAACAGGAGTGAGCGCGGGTACGGCCACGATCAGCTATACGCTGCCCACGGGCTGCCACAGCACGAGGGTGATAACGGTGAATACGATACCGGTGGTAAGCGGCGGCGGTGGAGGTGTCTGCGCGGGTAGTACGGTAATACTGACGGTGAGCGGCGGCAGCGGCGGCACCTGGAGCAGCAGCAGCACAGGCACAGCGACAGTGAACAGCACAACAGGAGCAGTAACAGGAGTGAGCGCAGGCACGGCGACGATAAGCTATACGCTGCCTACGGGCTGCTACGGCACAAAGACAGTAACGGTATCGGCAGGGCCGGGCACCATAAGCGGGGCGGGCCATGTGTGCACAGGTAGTGCCACCACGCTGACCGTGAGCACGGGCGGCGGGATATGGAGCAGCAGCAGCACAGGCACAGCGACAGTGAACAGTGCGAGCGGAACAGTAACAGGCGTGAGCGTGGGCACGGCCACCATCACCTATACGCTGGGGACAGGCTGCACGGCCACAAAAGTAATGACAACAGACCCGCTGCCACTACCGGTGAGCGGCGGCGGCCTGCTCTGCGTGGGTAGTACGACAACGCTGACTACAGGCACAGGCGGCGGTACGTGGAGCAGCGGCAGCACGGGCACCGCGACAGTGAACAGCACAACAGGAACAGTAACGGGAGTGAGCGCGGGTACAGCAACGATAAGCTATACGCTGCCTACGGGCTGCGCGGCGACAAAGACAGTAACGGTGAGCCCGCCGCCATCGGCGATAACGGGGGTACTGATGGCTTGTCCGGGTACGGCGACCACGCTGAGTGACGCGGTGGGCGGCGGTACGTGGAGCAGCGGCGCCACGGGTACGGCGACAGTGAACAGTGCGAGCGGAACAGTAACAGGAGTGAGCGCGGGGACGGCGGCAATAACTTATTCGCTGGGGCCGGGCTGCAGTACCACTGCCATGGTGACCATCAACCCGCTGCCGCCGGGCATCACGGGTACGGCGCATGCCTGCGTGGGTAGTTCGACGGTGCTCACTACAAGCTCAGGCGGTGGGGTGTGGAGCAGCGGCGCCACGGGAACGGCGACAGTGAACAGCACCACGGGGATAGTAACAGGGGTGAGCGGCGGCATGGCCACCATCAGCTATACGCTGCCCACGGGCTGCGCGGCCACCTATATGGTAAGCGTGATAGCGGTGCCGGCGCTGAGCGGGGTACATGCCCTGTGCGCGTGGGGTGATACGATGACGGTAAGCAATACGGACACGGCCGGATCATACAGCAGCACGGGAGTGACGATACTGAACCTGGGCGGGGGCCGTGGCAGGGTGACAGCCAATACGCCCGGCACGGGAACGGTGACCTATACGCTGCCATCGGGCTGCAGCCTGACGACGGTGGTGACGATAAACCCCTTACCGGGCGTGATAACGGGGGCTACGGACCTGTGCGCGGGCAGTTCGGCGGGGCTGAGTGCCGGCCCGGGCGGCGGGCTGTGGAGCAGCGGCGCCACAGCGATAGCCACGGTGAACAGCACGACAGGGATGGTGACAGGCGTGGCGGCGGGTACGGCCATCATAGCCTATACGCTGCCCACGGGCTGTAAGACAGATACGGTAATAACGGTGAGCACGATGCCGGTGGCGGGGACGATAACGGGAGCGGCGGGTATATGCCTGGGTAGTTCGGCGGTGCTCACTACAAGCTCAGGCGGCGGAGTATGGAGCAGCACATCGGCGGTGGCGACAGTGAACAGCGCGAGCGGCACAGTAACAGGAGTGGCGGCGGGCACGGATACGATACGCTATACGGTAAGTAACATATGCGGCACGGCGGTGGCGGTGAAGGGGATAACGGTGAACGCCTTACCGGCGGCGGGTACGATAACGGGCAGGGACAGCATATGCGTGGGTAGTTCGGCGGTGCTCACTACAAGTTCAGGCGGCGGGGTGTGGAGCACGGTGACGGGGGCGGCAGCGGTGAACAGCGCGAGCGGGGCAGTGACAGGAGTGAGCGGCGGCACGGACACGCTGGTATATACAGTAACGGATACGGCGACGCTGTGCAGCGCGGCCACGAGGAAAGTAATAGTAGTGATACCGCTGGCGCTGTGCCCGGTACTGGGCGTGGCGGCGGTGGCGCGGGAGGCGCGCCTGGAGCCCAACCCGGCCAGGGACGAGGTGGTGCTGTGGAATGCCGCGGGCAGCAGGCTGCGGATCTACAGCATACAGGGGCAGCAGGTGATGGAGGCGGCGGTAACCACAGACCGGCAGGCCATAGACATACGGCGGCTGGTGCCGGGGGTGTATATCACCGAGATCATGAGCGGGGACACCATGCAGCGGCAGGCCATAAGGCTGGTGGTGGAGTAAAGCACACCCGGAGTATTGCCGATAGCTGCGAAAACGAACAAATACTCCTTCGCACATACATTGCCGATAGTAGCTACGGCGTACAAGTACTCCTTCGCTATATACATAGCCGATAGTAGCTACGGCGTACAAGTACACCTTCGCACATATATTGCCGATAGTAGCTACGGCGTACAAGTACTCCTTCGCTATATACATAGCCGATAGTAGCTACGGCGTACAAGTACACCTTCGCACATATATTGCCGATAGCAGCTACGGCGTACAGGTACTCCTTCGCTATATACATTGCCGATAGCAGCTATGGCGTACAAGTACACCTTCGCACATACATTGCCGATAGCAGCTATGGCGTACAAGTACACCTTCGCTATATACATTGCCGATAATAGCTACGGCGTACAAGTACACCTTCGCACATATATTGCCCATAGTAGTTACGGCGAACAAGTACACCTTCGCACATATATTGCCCATAGTAGCTACGGCGTACAAGTACACCTTCGCACATATATTGCCCATAGTAGCTACGGCGTACAAGGGTGCTAACGCCGTGGGTGGTGGGGAGAGCGGTAGTGCCGGGACAATAATTTAGTTTTTCGCTCGTTATCAATGGACTTCATTATTTTTACAGCCATACCATCATAAAATACTACTACGGCTAATATGAGTATCAAGGGGAGTTATATTGTAACAATAGTGATAGGATTGCTGATGCTGATAGGGGGATCGTGCAGGAAGGAGCAGCAGTTGCTGACATCGGGCGGAACGATAAAATTCTCTGATGACACACTGAAGTTTGACACGGTATTTACCGCCGCGGGCAGCTATACTACGGGGGTGCTTATCTATAACCCGCAAAGCGAGGCTGTAATGCTGAGCTCGGTGCGGATGCAGAATGGCGCCAATTCTTATTTTCACCTGAATGTGGATGGGTTTCAGGGGAATAACGTATCCAACATAAAAATAGCGGCGCATGATAGTGTGTATGTCTTTGCGACGGTGAACATAGACCCTAATGACACGCTTACGCCGTTTTTAGTGACCGACTACCTGGTGGCTACGATGAACGGCAAAGATTTCAGTATACCATTTACGGCATATGGGCAGAACGCGCATTATATAGTCAATGACAGTCTTTCGGGCTATAATAAATGGCTTACGGACAAGCCTTATGTGGTGATCAATAAACTGGCGGTAGGGCCGGGCGCCACGCTGAACATACCGGGCGGGTGCCGCGTGTATATGCACCAGAACTCACGAATGTTTGTGTACGGCCTGCTGCGCGTGGACAGCAGCGGCGTGCCGGGACAGGATAGTGTGGTATTTCAGGGCGACAGGCTGGACCGGGCATACTTTGGGTATATAGGGTACCCTGGTGAGTGGGGCGGGTTTTATTTTGTGAGTGGCAGCGCGGGGGTAATGACCAATGCCGTGATAAAAAACTGCGGCGGATCTACCGCTTATTACAACTATGGCATACAGCCGGCGGCGATAGAGGTTGACGACTCGGCACTACTGGTGATAGATCACAGCAAGATAGAGAACTGCATAGGCTACGGCATACTAAGTATGCGCGGGCTGGTAGTAGCATCTAACTGCCTGGTGCATACGACGGGCGCAGAGGCGCTGGCGATAGTGAAGGGCGGGTATGACTCGATAACCAATTGCACGTTTGCGAACTATGGCACACCGGCGCTGAGCCATAACAGTGAACCGACAGTAGCTATTCTCAACTACTTCAGGGTGAGCCAGACGGAGGTGTACTACGGTGACCTGGACGCCGTGCTGCAAAACTGCATCATATACGGATCGCTGGATAGTGAGCTTATCTGCGATACATCTGTGAACGCGGGGGCACGGCTGCGCGTGAACAACTGCCTGCTGCGGATGGGTGATGTGCGGGAGCCGTTCATCAACTTTACGAGTACCATATTCAACGAAGACCCCCTGTTCAAAGATGAGACAACCGGTGATTTTCATTTGGGTGCCGGCTCGCCGGCGATAGGGAAGGGGGGCTTATTTCCTGCCACCGGTACTAAAGACCTTGAGGGCAATGCCTGGGGGGGCACGCCTGATATTGGCTGCTATAAAGGGCCATAAACACATAGCGGGCAAGTATTACCTGCCGAGCCAGTTCATCGCATTTTTGTACAGTAGTTGCTCCTTAAGCCGGGGAGTGTAACCCATGCTTTCAATAAGCTTACCGGGATGATGCTCGCCCAGGGGGAAGGGGTAATCGCTGCCCATGCAAATTTTGTCGCCACCGATAACGTCTATGATAAAGTCGAGGGCCTTAGGATCGTGAACGAGCGCGTCTATCCAGAACCTGCCGATATAGTCGCGGGGATTTACTTTATTGTCTATGGCGCAGAGATCGGGGCGGACATTGAAGCCATGCTCTACGCGGCCGATGGTGATGGGGAAGCTGCCCCCGCCGTGGGCAAAGGCCACACGAAGTTTGGGGTATTTTTCAAAGACGCCGCCGAATATCATAGAGCAGATAGCGCGGCTGGTCTCTGCAGGCATGCCCACCAGCCAGGGAAGCCAGTAGCGCTGCATATCTTTCTCGCCCATCATCTCCCAGGGGTGTACAAATATGCAGCAACCGAGCTGCTCAGCGGCCTGCCAGAAGGGGGCGAAAGACGGATCGCTGAGGTTGAGCGCGTTGATGTTTGAGCCTATCTCTATGCCCGGCATTTTAAGCTCTGTTACGCAGCGTTCCATTTCTTTTATTGCTGTATCTACATCCTGCATAGGCACGGTGCCTATACCAATGAAGCGGGTGGGGTGCAGGTCTACGCACTGCGCAATGTGGTCGTTAAAGAAGCGGGATGTTTCGAGGGCATGTTCGGGCTTAGCGAAATAGTTGAATAATACCGGAATGGTAGACAGCACCTGCATGCTTACCTCGGTCATATCCATTTCTTTCATGCGTACATTAGGATCCCAGCAGTTTTGTTCGATCTCGCGAAAAACCTTGTCGCCTTTGATCATGCGGGCGCAGCATGGCTTGTGGTGTTCCAGGTGTATGAATTCGCCGTAGCCGAACTTCTGAAACCAGTTAGGTACGTGCTCCGGCATGATGTGGGTGTGTATATCTATCTTCATTAAGTTAAAAGTTAAAAAGTCAAAACCTGAAAGTGGGTTAGCGTAAGCTCGCCGGATAGCGGGTTATTTTTTGTTACGTACCCACTGTTCGTAGCGGGTGTTCACATCGTTCCATTCTTCGTTGAACGGGCTGCCGAACGGCCCGAATTTATCGGGTATGGTCTTCAGGTATCCTTCCGCCTCCTTGCTGCCGGACACTGTGGCCCAAAACAGCATATTGGCGACAGTGAGGGTCTGCTGACTTACGGTTTCGGGGAGGTCTTTATATTGTTTTATGACTTCCGCAATCTGCGCCTGGTTGTATTTGGGCAGGCGCTTGTCGTAGTATTCTGTCTCTGTATAGCTGCCGGCTCTAAAAGTATATTTGTGTACATAAAAGGGCCGCCACAGGGTGCTGAAATTCTGGCCTACGGGCAGGTTGTACATCTCTTCTACCATTAGCGCGTCTTTTGTCTGCTCCAGTTTGCAACTGATGTTCACTGTCCATTGCTCGATGATCCTGTCTTCGCCGCAACGAAACAGGACGAACTTTGTGTATGTGGTATCATCGGCCTCCACGGTGCTGTAGCCGCATATACCCAGCCGGATGCCATTGCCGAGCGTATATGTTTTCATAACCTGGCCACCTTCGGGGGCGCCGGACGGGCAATCGCAATCCTGCGCGGGCGAGGCGAAGAAGGAAAGCAAAAGCGCTGCAGACAAAAGAAGAGGTTTCATATTATTTGATCGCTTGTTCTAAATCGTTTAAAATGTCTTCTATATTCTCGATCCCGACGCTCATGCGTATAAGCCCGTCTGTGATGCCGAACTGCAGGCGCTGCTCCCTGCTGACACCGAGATGGGTAGTGGATGCCGCATGAGATACAAGGGTATCGCAGGTGCCAAGCGAAACCGCATTAGTACACATCTTTAACCGGTTGATGAACCGTACACCCGCGTCAAAGCCCCCTTTGAGCTCAAAGCTAAGCATTGCGCCGGCATGTTTCATTTGTTTTTTCGCTGTGTTGTGATCGGGATGGGCTTCGAGGCCGAGATAATTTACGTGCGCCACACCGGGGTTTTGCGCAAGGCTGGCAGCCACGGCAGCCGCGTTGGCGCAATGGCGCTCCATACGCAGGCCGAAAGTGCGGAGCCCATTGGTGAGCAGGAATGCATCGAAGGCATTGCTGTTGCCCCCCAGCAGGCGGTGCATCTTGGTTATTCCCTTGCTCATCTGCTCTATGTCCCTGCCCAGCAATATGCCCCCTATGGCTGTGCCATGACCGTTAAGGAATTTGGTTGTGGAGTGCATCACATAATCTACCGCATACTTAAATGGCTGCTGCAGGTAAGGTGTGGCAAATGTATTGTCTACGCATACGGTGAGGCTATGCTGCCTGCCCAGTGATGAGAGCGCATCAAGGTCGACGCATTGCAGGGTAGGGTTGGCCGGTGTTTCAATGTACATGAGCGCAATGGAGCTGTCTGCTTTAATAGTTTCTTCGACCCTATTGAGGTCGTGAAAGTCAACAATGACTGCTTCTATACCAAGGCCCGGTAATATTTTTTCGACGAGCTCATGCGTGCCGCCGTATAATGAATAGTGCGTGATGATCTTCTGGCCTGCTTTCATATTGCCGAAGAGCATAGTGCATATAGCAGCCATGCCTGAAGCATGCAGTATAGCTTTAAGCTGCAGGGGAGCGCCCGCGGCATCTGTAAGGCCAAAGGCCTCGAGCAGGGCTATTTTTTCTTCTGCTTCGCTGATGGTAGGATTGCCCCAGCGGCCATAGATATAACCTTTTTCACTGCCTTTGAACACATCTATCGATTGCTCGGCGCTGTCGAAAGTGTAGGTGCTGGAAGCGTATACAGGCGTAAGATGTGCCCTGTTGCTCTCGGGTGTATGACCGCCACGAACACAAAGACTATCGAACCCCATGGTACTATGTTTATCAATCATTTTATAACTTAATTTTGAAGCAAAGATAACACAGGATGAAAGAAATACTGCTACAATACGCCGGATACAATATATGGGCCAATAAACTGATAGCCGACGCAATGATGAAACTAAGTGACGCACAGGTGGATATGGAATTGGTAAGCAGTTTTCCGTCTATAAGGAAGACGGTATACCACACCTGGGCTGCCGAGTACATATGGCTGCAGCGCCTGCTGCTGGCTGAAAGGCCTGTGTGGGTGGCTGCTGATTTTACCGGTACGTTTGGTGACGCATGCGGTGAGTGGCAGAAAGCATCGGGCGAGCTGCTGCGGTTTGCACAGAAACAATTTGATGATAACTCGTTTACCCATATGGTGCAATATTATGACCAGAAAAAGAACGCGCATAAGACGCCAGTGTTCCAGGTGCTGCAGCATGTATTCAACCATTCCACCTACCACAGGGGGCAAATGGTGACCATGCTGCGACAGGCGGGGGCGCAGGAAATACCAGGTACTGATTTTATAGCCTACGCAAGGAAGAAGTAAGCACAGGCTGCTACGCAGCAGCCGTAGGGGTATGTGGCCTGATAAGCAGCACTATGATAAAACTAATGACAGAGCCAAAGAAACACCAGACCGATATTTCGTAATAGTGAAATAAAGTCCTGGCTACCACGTAAGATATAAGAAACAGGTAGCCCAGCCACCGCAGTCGTTTTGTGCCCGAGATAACCGAGGACAGCACTGTAGGCAAAAAATACAAAAGGCCATAATACCACGCATATGCAAGGGGGAAGCCCTGATCGTACCTGATATGATGATCTGCCGGGACGGCGGATACAGGATTGCGATACAGGCAGTAGCCGATATAGGCAGAGAGCCCGATGCCGATGAGCAGCAGCGCAGTGATGATCTTCTTTCGCCAGGGTACCTGCTCATACGCCAGCATAGCCAATGGTATGTATACCGGCCACACCATCTGTGCAAAGACAAGAAACGCATATGTGGCAGATGTCTGCCATGTGGCCCAGCCCGGTAGCTTAAGCGCAAGCCATAAGACACCTTCTGTGGCTTGCTGCATAGCGAATACAAGGGGTATGCCAGACAATATACGCTGTGGCGCTGTGCGTGAGGAGGCCAATGAAACCGTCCCCGCAACGGATAGTATGGCGGCAGAACTAAAGCTGGCAGCGGGGGAAAAACACATAGTATGCAGATCTGTTTTGAGCCACGGCACAAATACCGGGTGAGGTAAGCAGCGGGCAATATAACTATTTTCCGCACAAGTTTGTATTCTGCGGAATAAATGATTAACTTTATAGAAATCATAGTAATAGCGTATCTGTTCAATTTTCATTTCGTCCCCCTGTTAACTTACAGGATCTGGTGAGGTTCTATTTTTCCGCAATTATCTATACAAACACTCCTTTTATGATAATTGTGTTCTTTTTTATTTCGTTATGGTATTTGTCATTGTTCTCACAGTCGTTTTTTCAGCATCGTTACGCGGCGCATTGCGCGTTCAAGATGAGCAAGGGCTGGGAGCGTTTCTTTTTTATAGTAGCGTATATCACACAGGGATCGTCTTATATGAGTCCGCGCGCCTATGCTATCATGCACCGGCTACACCACGCATATACTGATACAGAGCGGGATCCGCATTCGCCATCGTTTTCCGCAAATATCTTCCAGATGATGTGGCGCACACGCGGCTTTTACCAGGATATTATCCATAACCGTATGGATGTAGAGGATAAATTCACACAGGCGCTGCCCGAGTGGAAATCGTTTGACAAATTTGCCAACGGGGCGTTCTCGAGAATTATGTGGGTGGTATTATACATCCTGTTCTTCGTTTTCTTCGCCACTAATCCTTACCAGTACCTGCTGCTGCCCATAGTAGTGTCTATGGGCGCGTTTCATGGCGCTATCATCAACTGGTTTGCGCATAAGTACGGGTACATCAATTTTAAACTGAAGAACACTTCCATGAACCTGTTTTTTATAGACATACTGATGCTGGGTGAGTCTTATCATAACAACCACCACAAGTATCCGTCATCAATAAATTTTGGCACGCGCTGGCACGAGATAGACCCATTGTATCCTGTTATCAGGTTGTTTGCGTGGATGCGCATTATTAAGCTGCAGCGGGCGTGACCGCCGCAGTGACTATCATGTAGTCAGTTAGATTTAAAAAATATATTATCATGGGGCGATCAGTTACAGTATTTTGTTCGGGAGATATCCCGCTTCAGATCCGGATCACATATTCGATAGAGACCGTGGAAAACCTGCAGACCATAGCATGCAGCGTGGCCGATGCCAAGTTTCCGGCATGGCTTCAGCTAAGGAAATTTGAAATGCTGTCTATCAGAGAGAAGAATGGTTATGTGCCGCTGTTCAACGAGGTGAACAATAGTAAGAACATGGCGACATCGCTATTCATAGACCAGGCATACGCAGATATAATGACAGCCGAGAAGCTGAAGGTGATCAGATCGGCAAACTGAGGGGGCATAAAAAAAAGTCCGCAAGGGACTTTCTTTCAATGGGATTAATAGTATATCAGAGAAGTTTTACGTTCACTGCATTTAAACCTTTTTTACCATTCTGTACTTCGAAGACAACTTTGTCGTTTTCGCGGATCTCGTCATAAAGACCAGATACGTGAACGAAGATGTCCTGCCCACCGGCTGATGGGGTAATGAAACCAAATCCTTTAGTTGCATTGAAAAACTTAACTGTACCTTCTTGCATTGTAATTGTTTATTGTTTAATTGTTAAAAAAACTCCTGATCGTGAAAAATATTGTTTTGTGGAAAGACAATATGGCAAAGCGCTTATATTTTTTTTACCCTGACGGCGCTTAATCCTTTTACTGTTCTTTCTGTTTCAAATGTTACTTTGTCTCTTTCTTTTACCGGTTGCATCAGCTGGTTGATGTGTACAAAAACATTTTCCCTGTTCTGATCGTCAGTTATAAATCCATATCCTTTTGCTTCGTTAAAGAAGGCTATGGTACCTTTCCTGATCAGGTCTTCGGGTTCGGCTACGTTTCTGGACGCTCCTAACTGAATATCATCGAGGTTAATATCTTTTTTCTTCCTTGGGTCGGGAGGTGTAGATGAAATGTTGCCATTCTCATCGAGGTAGGCCATCATATCTTCCAGAGATTTCCCTTTGCTTGCGTTGGCTTTACGCTCTTTCATGCGTTCGGCCTTGTCTTGTTTGTTCTTAGCTTTTTTCTTTTCTTTTTCTTTCTTAGCAAATGTTTCGCCCATATTGTAAATTATTGTTTTTTGCTTTGTATCGTAACGGCGAAAAAATGACGCTGTTAAAAGTATAAGCAGCAGGTCATACAGCAACCGACCACTATTTTTTTAAAAAAGTATGGCTACCGGAAACGCGAAGACTGAGGAGAAAGTATAAACTATTACAGATCAGAAAAAGCAAAGGCAGATGGCCATTTGTCTTTACAAAGGTAGGCTTTAGTTACATTAAAACAAAAAAATATTTTTGCCCGGCCTAATTTTTTGTGATGCCCGGTAGCGTGATAAAAGAGCAAAGCCGCTATGGCAGCGGCTTTGCTCTTTTAAACCATCGCATGTTATATAATAGTTACTTCACTTCTTCGTATTCAGCATCGGCTACGGCCCCATCGGCGGCACCGGCATGTTCTGCCTGGCCATTAGCCGCTCCGGCGTCGCCGGCCGGTGGCTGCTGCCCTGCCTTGTACATATCTTCGCTTGCGGCCATCCATGCGGCGTTCAGCTCTTCTTCGCTCTTGTCTATACCGTTAAGGTCTTCGGCTTTATGCGCAACCTTCAGTTTTTCCATAGCGGCTTCGATATTTGCTTTTTTGTCGGCAGGTATCTTGTCGCCATACTCTTTTAATTGCTTTTCGGTATTGAATATGAGGCCGTCTGCTTTGTTGAGTTTTTCCACGCGCTCACGTACCTGCTTGTCGGCATCTTCGTTTGCTTTAGCCTCGTTCTTCATGCGTTCTACTTCCTCTTTGTTGAGGCCGCTGCCCGCTTCAATACGTATGTTCTGCTGCTTGCCGGTACCCTTATCTTTAGCTGTTACATGCAGCATACCGTTTGCGTCTATATCAAAGATCACCTCGATCTGTGGTACGCCGCGCGGCGCCGGTGGAATGCCATCCAGTATAAAGCGGCCCAGGTTCTTGTTGTCTTTTGCCATGGGGCGCTCACCCTGCAGTACGTTGATCTCAACGCTTGGCTGGCTGTCGCTGGCAGTAGAGAATGTTTCGCTTTTCTTGGTAGGGATAGTGGTATTAGACTCTATGAGCCTGGTCATTACACCACCCATTGTTTCGATACCCAGAGAGAGCGGGGTAACGTCCAGCAGGAGTACATCTTTAACATCGCCGGTAAGTACACCACCCTGTATAGCGGCGCCTATCGCCACTACTTCATCGGGGTTTACGCCTTTATGCGGTTTCTTGCCAAAGAATTTTTCTACCACTTCCTGCACCTTGGGTATACGTGTAGAACCACCTACCAGTATCACCTCGTCAATTTCTGATGCCTGTATTCCGGCATCTTTCAGCGCCTTACGGCAGGGTTCGAGCGTACGCTCCACGAGTTTGTCTGAAAGCTGCTCGAACTTAGCGCGGCTGAGCTTGCGTACCAGGTGTTTTGGCGCGCCGTCTATAGCCGTGATGTATGGCAGGTTAATTTCGGTTTCCTGTGACGAAGACAATTCTATTTTAGCTTTTTCAGACGCTTCTTTGAGGCGCTGCCATGCCATAGGGTCCTTGCGGAGGTCCATAGATTCGTCTTTTTTGAACTCTTCTGTAAGCCAGTCCATGATAACCTTATCAAAGTCGTCGCCACCCAGGTGAGTATCACCGTTAGTAGATTTTACTTCGAATACGCCATCACCGAGTTCGAGAACGGATACGTCGAACGTACCACCGCCGAGGTCAAATACAGCGATCTTGCTGTCTTTGTGCTGCTTGTCGAGGCCGTAAGCGAGCGCTGCCGCTGTAGGCTCGTTGATGATACGGCGCACATTGAGGCCTGCTATCTCACCGGCCTCTTTAGTGGCCTGACGCTGGGCGTCGTTGAAGTAAGCAGGTACGGTGATCACCGCCTCCTTTACCTCCTGGCCCAGAAAATCTTCGGCTGTCTTCTTCATTTTCTGAAGTATCATAGCCGATAACTCCTGCGGCGTGTACATACGCCCGTCAATGTCCACACGTGGTGTGTTGTTATCACCTTTTATCACTTTATAAGTAAAGTGCGATATTTCGTTGGTCACCTCGTCGAAACGGCGGCCCATAAAACGCTTAATAGACTGGATAGTGTTATGCGGGTTTGTGATAGCCTGGCGCTTGGCAGGGTCACCTACTTTACGCTCACCGTTTTTCAGAAAAGCCACAACCGAAGGTGTGGTACGACGTCCCTCATCGTTAGCGATAACTACCGGCTCGCTGCCTTCCATTACAGAAACGCACGAGTTTGTTGTTCCTAAGTCAATTCCAATGATCTTTCCCATAGTAAAATTCTTATTATTTAAAGTTTATTTTTCATAGCGCCACCGCCTTGCGGCCATGGCTACGGTATATCGTACTCAATATATATGCCAACGGGTGGTTTTCTGAAATATTGGCAGACTTTGTCAGTTTGGGCTGACGATAGGTATTGGATAAGACAACGCTGATGTATATATAAAAAAAGCCCCCTGCATTTATGGCGGGGGGCTATGATAATATTGTAAAAAAATTAATGATATACAGTGCCCCGGATAATGGCTTTAGACAGTACAGTGCCGCTGATCATAGAATCTATGGTGGCGGATGATATGGTAACCTTACCTGTGCGGAAGCCGCGTGAGGTATACAGACCGAGTACGTTGGCACCCTTGATATTGGTATATATAGGCTCTATCTCCGTGCCGGTAAGGCCGAGGCCCTGCGAGAGGCTGGCCTGCTGGTAGGTAGCATAGTCGGGTGTGGAAACGTATACGCTTACATCGCAGCGGTCCATGAGGCGCACCTGGTTTTGTGGGGCCACGCCCATGCCAGAAACGGAAGCCAGCGCTGAGTAGATGTCTGTATTATATACCTTGAAGTAGAATACGCCATTAGCAATAGTGGTATAGCCTGCATTGTAATCGTAGTGGTGATGCGTATGCACCTTGGTGGTCACATCAGAATCGTCCCAGTTGAACCTGATATACATGTTGCCGATAGTGGCAGGATTGGAATACCCCATGTAGTTGTAGCCGGGGGGCGCAGATATAGAACCGTCGAGGCTGAGATATTTGTTGTGCGCTGTAGAACTGAAGTCAAAGGGTATGTGCAGCGAAGAGTCGAGCGCGTCTATTTCAAATTTTGCCGGGTTGCTGTCATCAATGATGGGCGCATCGGCAGAGTCTACATTGCCGGTGGTAAGGTTGGTGATCTTCAGGCGGTAAATGTACAGCGGATCGAGCTTGTCAGTGAATTTGTAGGCGTAGTTGGGGGTATTGAAAAACTGGCCCGAATCTTTGGGGTAGCCTTCCAGGCCAAGGTCTACGCGGTTGAGGTGGATAGTATCGTGAACAGTGAGGGTAGCAAAGTTGAGCCGCTCAATACGCACGTTGATATTGGCATAGAAGCTGGAATCGGGATCCTTGGCCATAGAAAGGGCGCTCTTATTTTCGTCCAGAAAACCCTTCTCTATGCGTATGTAGTGCGCGGTGTCCGACAGATCGAGGAAGGCGTATACTACGGTGATATTTTTGTATGGCGCGGCTATCTTGAATTTCTCTGAACAACCTGACGCCAGCAATGTGATAAGCACAATGAAGGGGAAAATAAGACGTTTCATTTTTTACCTATATATTTATTAAGAAGCGGACAAAGGTAGGGATTTAGTTGATACATAGATGGCGCGCAAAAGTTAAAACGGAAGGCAGGAAGAGGGTGATTTTTATTATATTACCTGATTTCCGTATTTTCACGCATCTATGCCTGCCATTACCATAGGTACCCCCTTTAATATTGATCTTGAGTTCAGGATAGCCCCGTTCGGGAAGCGGTTCAGTGCATGGCTGATAGACATAGTTATCATCAGCATTTATTTTTACGTGATGCTGCGCTTCATATACCCGCTGCTGAATAAAGGGGATGCCATAGCCACGGGGGCCATACTATTTGTGGTAATAATTCCCGTGCTGCTGTACCAGCTTATTTTTGAGCTGTTCCTTAACGGGCAGACAATAGGTAAGAAACTAATGGGCATAGCCGTAATAGATATGGAAGGCAAGGAGCCCGGCTGGAGCCAGTACATACTGCGGTGGGTATTGTGTATCGGTAACCTGTTTGTGTATGTAATACCATATATGATCATCACCAGCCCGGCAGCGCTTTTGTTTTTCCTGGTGCTGTACCTGCCCGATTTTCTTTCGGTAGTGATATCGGCAAAGTCGCAGCGGCTGGGCGATTTTGCAGCAGGTACCGTGGTCATAGACAAGCGATACAGGGCAAACATCAATGAGACCATATACCTGGACATAGAGAAAAAGGAATACCATCCGCTGTTTCCGCAGGTGATGCGCCTCACCGACCGCGACATAAACGGCATACGCAACCTGCTGGACGCGAAGCGGCAGGGAAAAGGGAATGAAGCGTATATGCTGCAGGTGGTAGAGAAGATAAAGACAGTGCTGACCATAGAGACGGAGCTACAGCCGAGGGATTTTCTGGAGCAGCTATTGCGGGATTATAACTACTATACTGCCACACAGAACGCGTGATGGCCAGATTCCAAAGACATGAAAGAATTTGTTAAACTAAGCCTAAAAGACAATATAGCTTTACTAAATGTAAAAAATACTTTACTTTTGGTAAAAATAACTTGTCATGAAAAACACACTATTGTTGCCCCGTAACTTCCGGATCGCAGGCCTGATCATGCTGCTGCCCTCTATTGCGCTTTTTATAGCAAGCAGTAATTACGATTTTCAGTTCTCATTTTTAAATACACCCGCGCCGGCTCCGGGCACCGACCCTTTTGCCGGCGGCAATTATAATCTTACAGATGAATTTGCCATTACAGGCGCAATAGTCTCTTTATTCTTTATTGCGTTTTCGAGGCTGAAGCATGAAGATGAATACACGAGGTTTATAAGGCTACAATCGCTGCAGATAGGGGTTTATGTGAACTACGCAATTTTTATCATGCTTACTTTCACATTGTACGGGTTGAATTATTTGTCTGTGTTGTTCTATAATATCGCCACCATACTTTTATTGTTCATTATTGTGTTCAATTTCAAGTTATACATTATGCCACGTATGTCTCAATCAAAGGCCATATGAAGAACACGATCAAAGTAGAGCGGGCGATAATGAATATGACGCAGGCCGAGCTGGCAGCACAAGTGGACGTATCGCGGCAAACGATAAATGCCATAGAGGCGGCGAAATATGTGCCTTCGGCTGTGCTGGCCATGAAGATAGCCAGGCTGTTTGGCAAAAGCGTGAACGATATTTTTACACTGGAGCCGGGCGACTAACGGCTGATCCCTAACAAGGCTTTGGGTATATTTTTTTTGATCTGAGAAGTACCACCCGGTACTTATATCCCCCTTTTTGGGGGAGGCATAAACGATTGTTTTTAAATGAGTTATCGGTATTTTTACGGATGATGAAGACGATAGTTGTTGCTATTCAGCCGGTAAGAGATGGTAAAAACATAAATGCAAAAAGTGTACTAACATTTAGTGCAGGATATACGCCTTTATACCACATACCTGTATATACTCTCATTTTTGCAATCAGTACAATCTCATTAACTGACTGAAATAGCATTAGTTATTTCGGTCATAATTTTTTTGATGGAATTACTTTATCGCTTGAAAAACATTTTTAATAAACAAAACAGAACATGAAAAAGAATTTTATTCTCTTACCCCTTATCGGAGCGTTCATTTACGTTATTTTATCGAGTTCCGCTTCAGGGCCCGCTCAGTTCAGCGGCACCAATGGTACCGGATCATCGGGTGTAAATGGTTGTAGCTGCCATAATCCTTCGTCTACATCAAGTACTACCGTGACCCTGGAGTTACTGAGTGGGTCTACACCGGTGTCTACCTATGTAGGAGGTAATACGTATACGATACGCATCACGGGCACACAGACCAGCAGTTCGTTTTCGCTGCCTAAATATGGCTTCCAGATATCTACTGTGAAAAACAGTGGTGCGGGCACTTCGGGCGCTGTGCAGGCAGGGAGTTTTTCCAGCCCGCCGAGCGGCACGCATATTTATACTTTTGGCAGTCTAAGCATATTTGAGCATACTACAGCTACATCCCCAAGCTCGGGATCCGGTGGCGCAGGTACAACATATGTATCCAGTATTACCTGGACGGCACCCGCAACCGGAACAGGGACTGTGAAAATATATGGTGTGATCAATGCCGTAAACAATAACGGTACTGACGATGCCGGGGACAAATGGAACAATGGGAATATAACCATACCAGAGGCTGTGGGCACCATAGGCGGCGGCACTACCTCTTTATGTGTAGGGGCTACCACTACCTATACCTGCACACCTACGGGCGGTACATGGAGCAGTGCCAGCTCGGGCGTAGCCACGGTGGGGTCTACAGGTATAGTAACCGGCGTAAGCGCGGGAACAGCCCTGATATCTTATGACGCGGGAGCATCGGGTATTGCGACACGAACTGTTAGTGTAGTAGCAGCGCCGGCACCTATTACGGGTACTGCCACAGTATGCGTGGGCAGCACCACCACGCTGGCCGACGGTGACCCGGGTGGTACGTGGTCCAGTGTGAGCACCGCCTTTGCTACTGTAGGCTCATCAAGCGGCATAGTGAGTGGTGTAGCCAGCGGTACCTCGGTGATCAGTTATACATTATCAAGCACGGGATGCGCCGCAACCAAAACAGTAACGGTAAACTCATTGCCGACGGCAATATCCGGCACGCTGTTGTTATGCGGCGGGGCAACCACCGCCCTGAGTTCCACTCCATCGGGCGGTACATGGACCAGCGGCACCACAGGTGTAGCCACGGTGGGCAGCAGTTCGGGAGTGGTAACCGGTGTGAGCGGCGGAACGTCTGTAATAGATTATACCTTGTCTACGGGCTGTCTGCGATCTGCAACGGTTACCGTTAATACATCACCCGCGCCAATATCCGGTATACCCAATGTATGCCAGGGCTCGACCATAACGCTAACAGACCCGACAGCAGGCGGCACCTGGACCAGCAGCAGCACGGGTGTAGCCTCGATAGTATCAGCGGGAACAACAGCTACCGTTACAGGTGTATCGGCAGGTACGTCAGTAGTTAGTTATACCATATCATCGGGTTGCGCGGCAGTAGTAACCGTGAATGTACTGCCCGTACCTGTGCCGCCTTCAGGCCTTTCGGACGTATGCCTTGGTTCAACGATCACGTTGACCGACGGCTCGGGTTCGGGTTCATGGAGCAGCGGCGCCCCATCAATTGCAACAGTCGGTGTCTCGTCCGGTATCGTAACCGGAATGGCACTGGGCACAGCCCCTATAACATTTACACTATCATCTACAGGCTGTTCTTCATCCACCACGGTGAATGTTCAGCCGCTGCCCTTTGCTATCAGTGGGTCTTCAACTGTGTGTATCGGCACAACAACAACATTGACCGATGCCACCATCGGCGGCACCTGGTCATCGAGCGCTCCGGGTACAGCGTTCATAGACGCGTTTGGTGTGGTGACCGGCGTATCAGCGGGTACGGCTACTATCACGTACAGCTCGTCAGCGGGTTGCTTTGTGACCATGCCGGTGACCGTAAACGCAGTGCCGGTAGTGTCTGCGATAACAGGTACCGCACGGGCTTGTATCGGCACCACAACAATATTGAGTGATGGCACCGGCGGCGGCACCTGGAGCAGCAGCGCGCCATCTATTGCCACCATTGGTTCTACCACCGGGCTGGTAACGGGGATAGCCGCGGGCACTTCAACAATTACTTATAGCGTTACCAGCTCAGGTTGTACAGGCTTTGCTACAGTGGTAGCAACAGTCAATCCGATGCCCTCTGCTATAAGTGGCAGCACGGCCTTGTGCACAGGTACCACAACTACGCTGTCAGATGCCTCAGGTGCCGGAACATGGGTTAGCGGCAACACTGCCGTAGCCACAGTGGGCAGCACGACGGGTGTAGTAACCGGCGCATCAGCAGGCGTGGCACCGATAACATTTACATTGACGTCTACGGGCTGTACCATAAGCACTATCGTGACGGTCAATACCACACCTCCGCCTATCACGGGACCTTCCACAGTCTGTGTGGGATCAACAATAACAGTAGCCGACGCCCTTACCGGAGGTACTTTTAGCATCACCCCCACATCCATAGCTACCATAACCAGCGGAGGTTTGGTAACCGGAGTATCAGCAGGTGTAGCATTCATTACCTATTCATCAGGCGCAGGATGTTCGGTAACCAGGACAATCACCGTAAATGCACTGCCTGCGGGTATTGGTGGTACGAGCCAGGTGTGTATAGGGTCGTCTACCACACTCACCGATGCGTCGGGAGCGGGTTCTTGGACGAGCAGTGACCCCTCGCTGGCTACAGTGGGTTCTACGACGGGCGTAGTAACCGGCATCAGTGCGGGAGCGCTGACCATTACCTTTACACTTACAAGCACCGGCTGTACTGCTACGAAAGCAATGACGGTAAACGCACTGCCTACCATCAGCGCGGGAGCGGGAGTGGCCATATGCAGCGGTTCTTCCACATCATTACTGGCGTCGGGCGGTGTTACCTATTCATGGTCACCTGCTACGGGGCTATCGTGCACTACATGTGCTAACCCCACAGCCAGCCCTACAACCAATACAACATATACTGTGCTGGGAGCGAACAGCGCAGGCTGTACCGGATCTGCGACAGTAACGGTTTCTGTAAACGCATTGCCTGCCGCAATAGGCGGCACACTGAGTGTGTGTGAAGGGCTGACAAGGACACTTACCGACGCTACCAGTGGCGGCACATGGAGCAGCAGCGATGTATTTACGGCTACAGTAGGGTCATCATCAGGTATAGTGACCGGTGTGGCCGCAGGTACCGTGACCATCACGTACACATTAGGTACAGGATGTTTCCGTACGGCGACATTTACAGTAAATACTACCCCCGCTGCCATATCAGGTACTGCCGTGGTATGTGTGGGGCAAACAACAACACTCAGTGATGCTACCGGCGGCGGCTCGTGGAGCAGCAGCAACCCCGCGCAGGCAACGGTGGGCGCCACCACAGGTGTGGTAACAGGTATCGTATCGGGTACACCGGTTATTACTTATACAGTGCCGGGCGGATGTTTTGCTACAGTAGTGCTCACTGTAAACCCGCTGTCGGCCATATCCGGCCTCAGCTCATTGTGCGCGGGCAATACCACTACACTCACAGATGCTACCGGTGGCGGTACATGGAGCAGCAGCAATACCGCTGTTGCCACCATAGGCTCGTCTACAGGATTTGTGAACGCGCTCACAAACGGCACAACAGACATAACTTATACATTGCCTACAGGCTGCGCGGCTACGCGCACCATGACGGTGATATCATCACCATCGCCTATTACCGGTCCCAACCACGTATGTATCGCGGGTACAACAGTATTAACGGACGCAGGTGGTGGTGTATGGAGCAGCAGTAACCCCAGCATAGCCAATGTGGGGGCTTCGACAGGTATCGTTACAGGTGTGACCGTAGGAGTTGCCACCATAACTTATTCGCTGGGCACCGGCTGTACAGTGACAACGCCTATGAGCGTAAATCCGTTACCGTCATCCATCGGTGGATTTTCAGTTGTGTGCGAAGGATCTACTATAACACTCACCGACCCAACCTCCGGTGGCACATGGAGCACAACCAGCTCTAATGCAAGCGTGGGGGCAACCACAGGTATAGTGACCGGTATATCCGCAGGCACAGCAGTGATCACCTATACATCCAGCGCCGGTTGCAGCGTTACAAGAACAATAACCGTGAACGCAGTGCCTGCGACTATATCGGGGGCGACGAGTGTGTGCATAGGATCGGTAATAACGCTGACCGACATAACCGGTGGCGGCACATGGAGTGTTATCCCTACAACAGTGGCCAGCATCGGCGCCACATCGGGTAATTTACTTGGTGTATCGTCCGGCGTAGCCACAGTTAGTTATACATTATCAAGCACCGGCTGCAGGACCACTACTACTGTAACGGTAAATCCGCTGCCGAGTACCATATCCGGAACCCCGATCGTATGCGTAGGCGCGGTAGTAACGCTTACAGATGCTACAACAGGAGGTACATGGAGCAGCAGTAATCCTTCCATTGCTACCGTAGGCGCCACAACAGGCGTGGTAGCCGGGGTATCTGCGGGTACTACACTGATATCCTATACTTCGGCATCAGGATGTACAAGGACAATAACAGCTACTGTGAGCGCACTGCCCGTGGTAGCCTCAATAAGCGGGTCTACAAGTCTCTGTACAGGCACTACAAGCACACTTACAGATGTAACAAGCGGTGGTGTATGGACCAGTAGCAACCCTTCAGTAGCATCAATAGGCTCGCTCACAGGTGTGGTAGCAGGCGTGGCTACCGGAACAGCTACCATTACTTATACCGTGACTAACAGCGCCGGATGTACCAGCTTAGTGACAACGGCCGTAACGGTCAATGCTTCGCCAGCGGGCATTACCGGTACAATGTCGTTATGCGCAGGAGCCACTACTACGCTGGCTGACGCAACCGGCGGCGGTACATGGAGCAGTACACCTACAACAATAGCAACCATTGGCTCGTCTACCGGCGTGGTATCGGGTGTGGCAGCAGGTACTGCTACCATCACTTACGCGTTGTCATCAGGATGCCGTGCTACCGCGGTAGTTACGGTAAATCCTTTGCCATCGGCAATTACGGGTACTACCCATGTATGCGCCGGTGCCACAGTAACACTGAGCTCAACACCCTCAGGCGGCACATGGAGCAGCAGCCTGACAACGATCGCAGTTGTTGGTTCTTCTACCGGTGTAGTATCCGGAGTGCTGGCCGGCCTTGATACGATCACATATACATTACCCACAGGATGCCTCATCAGCGCGCCGATAACGGTTAACGCTTTGCCGGTGGCAGGAAGCATTACGGGCGGGTCGTCGGTATGCGCAGGCGATACGATAATGCTGGCAGATGCCACCACAGGCGGCGCATGGAGCAGCGCCAATACAACGCTTGCTACCGTAGGGTCTACAGGTATTGTTACCGGTGTAGCGGCAGGTGTGGATACTATTAAGTATACGGTGACCAACATATGCGGATCGGCAATAGCTATGCATGCAGTCACCGTAAACCCGCTGCCGGATGCCGGCACCATTACAGGCGCGTCGGTGGTATGTGTGGGGTCTACAGGTACTCTTGCCGACGCAGTTACCGGTGGTACCTGGACAAGTGCCAACACTACCATTGCCACTGTGAGTACAGCAGGTGTGGTAACAGGCGTGGCACCAGGCCTGGACACAATATCGTATAGTGTAACCAATGTGTGCGGCACGGCAACGGCCATAGCAATAGATACTATCGTAGCCCTGCCAACCGCCGGAACGATCGTAGGTACCGATAGTGTGTGTGAAGGCGATACCGTGCACCTGGGCGACCTGGTTACAGGTGGTGTATGGTCTACATCCCTTGGCAACGCGACAGTGGATGCCAGCGGTGTGGTAACCGGTGTAACGGCGGGTACAGATACGGTGCATTACACAGTGACCACAATATGCGGTGTAGCGTCAGTATCGCTGGTGATGAATGTAAGATCGCATGCTGATTGCAATGTAGGCATACACACAGTAGCTGCTGCTGATGGTTACAAAGTGTACCCCAATCCATCAAACGGTACATTTACAGTAGAACTGCCGGTGAGAAAAGAAGCCGCAACCGTTACTGTCTCTGACATACTGGGCAAGACAATTATGGTTAAACGGGTGGCTGCCAATGAGCGGAGCGTGACGATAAGCATAGGCAATGCAGCGGCCGGCAGTTACCTGATAAAGGTGAGCGCGGGCAACGATACCTACAGGCAGAAGATCGTGATCTGGTAATTGTTACTTTACCGGGTGTAAGATAGCGGCCGGGAGCATCCTGTAACAAGGTGCTCCCGGCCTTTTTTATGATGATAACATGGCTAAATGACTGAACGGCAGGGGCTTCTGCGATATGGATTGCCGGAAATTTTGTCTAAATTTGTTTTCTGAATAATTGTGACTATCTTTTCAAACAGAATCGTTTACTAATTTATATATTATATGATATCAAGGTTTACCTTTTTTAGTGTGCTGTTTATTGCGCTTATTGCCGGCAACGCTAAGGCGCAGTATATCTATACTTTTGCCGGTAACGGCTTTGGTGCCAGCACAGGCACGGGTGGCTATACGGGCGATTACGGCCCGGCAAAAAACGCTGAGCTTACCGCCTGCACTGGTGTTGCCTATGATGGCGCGGGCAATATTTATATAGCAGACAAAGGCAATAATGTAGTGCGCAGGGTAGGGGTGAACGGTGTTATCACCACGTTCGCTGGCACCGGCACTGCAGGCTACAGCGGCGACCATGGTAGTGCCGTAAGCGCAAAACTGAATCAGCCGTATAGTGTAGCTGCAGACATAGCGGGCAATGTATATATTGCTGACTATGGCAACCATGTGATACGTAAAGTAAACACGTCGGGAGTTATAACTACTTATGCGGGTACCGGAACATCGGGTTATTCCGGTGACCTGGGGCCTGCCACAGGAGCCCGTCTCAGCGGCCCGCAGGGCATAGCGGTAGACTCATTGGGTTATCTGTATATTGCCGATGCCAATACCAGCACGGTGAGAAAAGTGGACCCTTCAGGCGGTATAAGCACTATTGCGGGTACCGGGTCCAGCGGGTATACCGGCGATGGAACCTTTGCTACGTCGGCTATGCTCAGCGGCCCCGCGGCAGTAGCTGTAGATCCTTATGGCCAGGTATATATAGCCGACTATTTCAATAATGTAGTAAGAAAGATAGACACCTTTGGTATTATTACCACATTTGCGGGCAATATCACCATAGGGTATAGCGGTGATGGCGGACAGGCTACAGCAGCCGGGCTGCATTCACCATCAGGTGTATCTGTATTTGGTTTCGGGCCGGTATATATTGCAGACCAGGGAAACAACGCAGTGCGCTTAGTGAACAGCGCGGGTATTATTACCACAGTGGCCGGCGGATATACGAACGGCTACTCGGGAGACGGCGGATTGGCAGCACTGGCACACCTGAGTTCGCCTAAAGGAATAGCAATAGACGCGCTTAATCGTTTATTCATAGCTGATTATGACAACAATGTGATCCGTGTGGTTCAGGCTTTTACCGGCACAAACAATACTTCTACCGAAGCAGGTATAAAAATTTATCCAAATCCTTCGCATGGGTCTGTGCATGTTGCGTTACCGGCCACTGGCAGCGCGTCAGTTATCACTATCACCGATGTACTGGGCAGGACTGCGGATACAAAAACTACGGAGGCAACAAAAACACAGCACATTGTTTTAACTTTCAATGAGTTGGCACCCGGCAGTTATATATTAAAAGTGGTGTCCGGTGACAAGACTGACAGAGAAAAAATAGAAGTATACTAAGAAAAATATAGTTACCACAAAATGCGGCGACGAAGGTTGCCGCATTTTCGTTTATAGGCATATCTTAATTTCTTATTCTGTTCGTTCTGTTTTCATTTTTGATTGGCGTACCTTTGACATAGGATATTGTTAACAATAAAAATAACGATCATGGAACATTTACTTCCCGCATTACCGTATTCGTTTGACGCGCTGGAACCACATATAGACGCGCAGACAATGCAAATACATCATGATAAACATCACCAGGCATATGTAGATAACCTGAACAAAGCGCTGGCAGGTACTCCGGGTGCAGACAAGACACTGGAAGAGTTGATGGCCGGTATCTCGGGCTATCCGGCCGCTGTGCGCAACAATGGTGGCGGCCACTACAACCATTCATTGTTCTGGTCTGTATTGGGTGCCAATGGCGGCGCACCAACAGGTGACCTGGCTACGGCTATCAATGAGTCATTCGGCTCGCTGGATGCCCTGAAGGAAAAAATGAACACAGCTGGGGCTACGCGTTTTGGCAGTGGCTGGGCATGGCTTATAGTGAAGGACGGTAAACTGGACGTTTGCTCTACGCCCAACCAGGACAACCCGCTGATGGATATAGCTGAGGTAAAGGGTCACCCTATACTGGGTATTGATGTATGGGAACACGCTTACTACCTGAAATACCAGAACAAGCGCCCGGACTATCTGAAAGCAATATGGAATGTGATCAACTGGGATGCTGTGGACGCACGGTATAAGGCCGCGCGATAATATAGCAGAAAGTATAAAAACACATCCGGCGCCTTAAACCAGCGCCGGATTTTTTTATCAGTATATGCCGAATGAAAAACCTACGGCGGCAATCAGGCCATGAGGTGCCAGCAGATCGAGTGTATTACGCGACGATTCACTAATAGGATTGCCACCTACCTGCTTGTACCTGTCGCCACCGGACAAAGGTATCGACCAACCAAATTGTGTATAGAAACGGTTGTAGCGCTTGCCAAGGTTCCAGTAATGGTATGCCGACAGGAAGAGGTTGGTTTGCGGATGCAGGTCTACCTGCACCTGCTCAGTAGTACCGGATACTGTTTCCATACTACCGGTGTATTTATCAATACCGGTATTCTGGGTAAAGCCCAGTCCTATAGCCCACCCGCGCTGGCAAGGTGAGAAATAGTACTTACCCGCAATAGCCATTTTGTAGCCCCAGGAGCTTATTCCCGCACCCGCATCTATGGCGTAAGTGCCGGCAAACGGGATGTCAAAGTTGAACCCAACGAGGCCGGTATTGTTATTGATGCCGGTGCTGGTAGTGATGTAAGCCTTAGGGCATTTTTTTGGTCTTAATATAGCCACTCTGGACTTTGTAGTCTTCTTTGGTGGCTCATCAGCATTGTCCTGCGCAAAAGTGTATGTACTTACCAGTGATATCAGCAGCGCCATTGTGATTTTTCGCATAGTCATAATTTTTCGAAAGGGTATTGTTATTTGTATATACGTAAAGCGTGTAAAATTAATGTATAGCGCTAAAGGGGCAAATTCTGAACCGAATTTTAACAGAAAGGTTTTTTTGATCAGCTGTACTCACGATCCTGTATCCTGCAGCATGGCCCTTGCCTGTGCGTTATCAGGGTGCTTTCTCAGCAGGTGTTCAAGGCATTTCCTAGTTTTGGCCGGCTGGTTATTGTTATGGTACCACACCGCCAGGTTGATCAGGTTTTGTTCGTGATCAGGGTCAAGTTGATTTGCCCGTTGCATATAATCATAAGCCATAGCATTATTGCCTTGCTGCATGTATACATATCCCAGGTTAGTGTTAGCGCTGATGTGGTTTGGATTTTCGGCAAGCACGAACGTAAACACCTGTTGCGCCTCAGTAAGCTTATTAAGGGCCAGCAGGCATGTGCCATACTTATTCTGGAAGTCCAGGCTGTATTTCCATATCTCTGTGGCACGCAGGTACCATGGCAGCGCCTCTCCGGGTTTGCCCAACTGGAACAACGCCTCGCCCATGCGGTAGGCTGTCCATGCGTCTGTTACGGCGGCAGGTTGCAGTTGCGGCGCGTATGATGCTACCTTCTGAAAATCATTGAGCAGGTAGTAAGCACGTATATAATCCCGGTTTTGTTTTTGGTTGGCTTCTACATCGTTTTGCTTGCCAAGGTAAAGTAATGCCGAGTCCAGTAAAGGCCTGTTTTGCGCATAGCGTTCATAAAACTCCATATAGCCGCGGGCTTTGGTAATAGCATCGGGGGCATCATTGTTAAAACACTTCAGACCCAGGAACGCGGTGATCTTTTTTGCCATGGTATCATCAATGGGGCGTTTGCGGATGTAGTGATCGGTAACGGCCACATGGGGTATGTCTATAGCACTGTTGTGCGGCATGTGGCAGGTAACACAGTCGTTATTTTTTACTGCACGCGCCTGTGCTGATTGCGTACACTGATGCTGCCCGCCGGCAGTGCCATGGCATGACTGGCAGGCATTGAGGTATTGCGAGCGTGGCGTGAACTTTACACTTACATGTGGGTTGTGGCAAGTGATACAGCTCATTTTGCCGCTTTGCAGGTAGCATTGGCTTTTCTTCATGCGTTCCACATGGCTTGCCATGATCATTTTGTCCTGCGCGCCTTCGTACTCAGGCATGAATACATTCATTACCTCGGAAAGTTTCATGCCCGGGTGGAAATCGAAAAAAGTTTTTCCGTCGTTCAGCACAGCTATGCCCTGCAGGTGGCAGCGCTGGCATACATTATTCTGCAACTCGGTGGGCAGCCTGCGTGGGTTTACAATAGTATAGTCGGGGCCTTTAGATGTATCTACCAGTGGGTTGTTTTGCCGGTCATATACGTGCAGGCTGCCGGGGCCATGGCAACGCTCGCAGTCTATGCCTGTTTTTATATTAGTGTATTTGTTCTCACTGTTGATTACAAACTCAGGATATCCATTGTGGCAGCTCATGCACTCTATCTGTATCAGGCGCTGAAAACGGCTGCTGGCACCCTTCTCGAAGCCTGGGGCAAGGTCCCACCGGTGCTTCTGGGTATAAAAGGTGATAGGCGCCTGGAACAGGTAGCCGTTGATATTGAAGATGTGCGAGTTGGTATGCTGGCCCGAGCCCACAACATAATTGACCTGTTGTATACGCTTGTGTACTGTATCCCCACCCTCCAGGCGAAACTCCATGATATAAAAGGTGTCGTTTGTCCAGTAGGGCTTGTAGTAGTAGTCCAGTGCCGAATCATATACCAGCGCATGCGCGGGGGAAAAATCAGCGGCAGATTTTTGCTTTGTTGCTATGCCGAAAGACTGGCCCATGCCCGTTTGTATGAAAGTCTGGTAAACGCTCTCGTGGCATGTGCGGCAGGTCTGCATGCCTACGTAATGCGCGGCGGTGTCATAGACATTTTTCCAGAGGGAAGTGGGGCCCGGGGCATCCCCGCTTTTCTGCGCCGGGCTGCCGCAAAAGAATACAGGAGTGGTTATTGCGAGTGAAGCAATTGCCAATAATATTATGCGCAGGAAGCGGGACGACATGGATCTCAAAAATAACGTAAATTGTCTGTGAGAGCAAAAGGGTGTAATTTGATGGATAGACGCCTATGCCCCGGACATTTGTCTGCCGGGATATTGCACATAACAGGCTCGTTAAAACACACGGCCGGGTTCTACCAGGTCTGTTTGTGCAATCCCGCGCTAACCGGATAGAAATCCCTCCTTACATCGGAACAAGAATATCTATTTAACTAAATATTGCCAATGTATAGTTAGATTTCCCTTTCTGTATCAGCATGTACTGACCATTAAGCAGGTGATCGGTTGTTATTTTAAAATCGAGGGTTGTAACTTTCTCTTTGTTGATGCTGACGCCGCCGTTTTGCAGCATTTTTTTGGCTTCGCCTTTGGATGCAAATACACCACTTTCGGCAAGGAAGGTAATAAGATCAAGTCCTTCTGATATTGCGCTCTTGTTGCCGGTTACCTGTGGCACGCCGTCCATTACTTCCAGCAATTGTTTTTCGGTGAGCGACCGCAGCACCTCTACAGACGATTGCCCGAACAATATCTCAGAGGCTTGTTTTGCAAAGGCAAGGTCTTCTTCGCTGTGTACGAGGATGGTGAGTTCATCGGCCAGGGCTTTTTGAAGTTTGCGCAGATGCGGGGTAGTTTCATGTTCTGCTATCAATGCTTTGAGCTCTTCCACAGGGCGGAATGAAAATACGAGCGACATCTTAGCGGCATCGGCATCGGCCATCTTCATCCAGAACTGGTAGAACTGGTAGGGCGATGTTTTGTCCCGGTCCAGCCATACGTTGCCGCTCTCTGATTTGCCAAACTTGCTGCCGTCGCTCTTTGTGATGAGTTTGCAGGTGAAGGCAAAAGCATCACCGCCGTCTTTACGACGTATCAATTCGGTGCCGGTAACTATATTGCCCCATTGGTCAGAGCCGCCCATCTGCAGCAGCACATTGTTTGTTTTATGCAGGTGGTAGAAGTCGTAGCCCTGTATGAGCTGGTAAGAGAATTCTGTGAATGACATGCCTGTCTCGAGGCGATTCTTCACAGAATCTTTGGCCATCATGTAGCTTACCGAAATGTGTTTTCCTATATCCCGGATAAATTCAAGGAAAGAAAAGTTCTTGAACCAGTCGTAGTTGTTAACCAGTACGGCGGCATTGGGTACTGAATCAGAGAAGTTGATGAATTTTTCCAGTTGTTTTTTCTGACAGTCTATGTTGTATTGTATGGTTTCGAGGCTCAGCAGGTTGCGTTCGGCCGATTTACCAGATGGATCGCCTATCATGCCAGTGGCGCCACCAAGGAGTGCATAAGGCTTGTGGCCGGCTCGTTGCAGGCGCATAAGCAATGTTATAGGCACCAGGTTGCCTACATGCAGGCTGTCGGCTGTAGGGTCAAAGCCTACGTAGCCAGATGTCATTTCCTTCAATAGTTGTTCTTCTGTGCCGGGTATTATATCCTGTAGTATGTTCCTTTCGCGCAGGTCTGCAATTAAGTTCATCAAAGCCATTTTATAAAAATCAAGGCAAAAATAATGTTTAGGTTATTGCTAACCCGCATATTGAATTATAATTATATTTAACCTGATATTTTTTATTTTTTGGCAGGCAGGCGATCAGAAACGTATTTTGTTTCATTTTTACGAAAAATCTTTCTACCTTTCGGTACATTTTCGTTAAAATATATCAAGCGTTGAAAAGACTTTTATTATCAATAGCACTGTTTCTGCCCTTCTGCCTGCAGGCCCAGGAACATCACGAAATAGGTGTGATGGCTGGGGTATCAAATTATTACGGCGACCTTCAAAGTAAGTTTTTTGGCAGCTATGGTTATCATCCCGTGGGCGGCATCGTATATAAATATTTTATGAACCCCCGTGTAGGTATACGTGTAGGGGCCTCTTATACAAGTCTTTCTGCGGCAGACAGTAACAGCACTATTCAAGTGAACAGGCTTCGTAACCTGAGTTTTGCAACACACCTTTTTGAATTGCATACAGCGCTTGAGCTTAACCTGTTGCCGATAGAAATTTTGAAAAACAAGGCTACACCATACATATTCGGTGGAATTTCTGCTTTTTACTTTAACCCTTACACCGAAGATGCAAACGGCAATAAAGTGTTTTTAAGGGCACTCAGCACAGAAGGTCAAGGGCTTCCCATGTATCCTGACCGTAAGCAGTACAGCCTCATCAATATGGCATTTCCGTTTGGTGGTGGTATGAAGTTTTTCATAGGGCAGAAGCTCATGCTCACCGGTGAGCTGGGGCTCAGGTATACCAATACCGATTATCTTGATGATGTGAGCAAATCTTACGTGAACCTTGACACTTTACAGGCTTATAAGGGTATAGTGGCCCGTAACCTGTCGTACAGGGGTAATACAGTACCGGGATGGGATCACAACAATCCTAATTATGGCTTTCAGCGTGGTGACAGCAAATCCAATGACTGGTTCTGGTTCTGCAACATTACCGCTACAGTTTACTTCCGCGCCTTCGGTAACCCGAGGGAATACCTGAAGACCAAGTGTCCCGGTTTCTTCCATTAATTTTTGGCAGTACGTAGTATCATGCGTTAGGTATGACCTTAGAGATCATCCTTTTTAACGTTATTTTGTGCCGTCAGGCGCGAATATTGAGATTTCATGACAAATTCTAACCCCTAAATGTGCTATATTTGTAGTGGGTATATTTTTCATAAGGTGTAAGCAAGGCTTCGGCATTAGTCGGGGCTTTGCTGTTTTTATGAGTACCCAGGGCCCCTTCGTTAAAAGTTAAAATTTCCGTATTATTAGTTTTGTATAACAGCGCAGCAAAATGTTGGTATGTAAGTTGTAATACCCTTAGTCATGACGAGAATTAGCTTATTACTGATCGTTCTTTTTTCGGGGCTTGCTGCCGGTGCGCAGACTGCCAATACAGATGACACTATGTATGCCGTGCAGCTGACCGAGGTAAAAGTAAAAGCGCGCTGGAAAAACGATACAGAGCGTTATCATTATAACCAGATGCGCTATTATGTTACTACCATACTGCCATATCTGAATGCCGCCACACAACTGTTTACCGATCTGGATCATAAGGTGCATGAGCCGGGTATTACGCACAAGGAGCGCAAGGCTTATGTGAACCAGAAAGAAGATGATATGCGTGACAGATTTGAGGACAAGATCAAAGACCTGAATGTAACGCAGGGTGTGCTGCTTGTAAAACTGATAGCCAGGCAAACAGACCTAAACATTTATAAGATACTGAAGGAATTTAAAAATCCGCTGACAGCCATGAAGTGGCAAGGGTGGGCCCGGCTGCATGGTATAGACCTCAACAGGAAGTACGACCCTGAGCAGGAACCTTACCTGGAACTGATAATGGAGGACCTTGGTTATCCGCTGCCGGCCAGCTATGCAATGAATAACGACTAATTTTGCACAGGTAGTTATCTGCCTGTTATCAGACTGTTATTTCACTTTAAGTTACATCGTCATACCATATATTGGTGCAAAAATCCCTTTGTCATGAGACAAGCACCATATTCATTAACTGAGGCGCAAAATTTGTGTGCAGAGTATCAATACCTTTGCGGGCAGGCTTTTTCCGCCGGGAACGCTGCGGTAATAGAAAATGTTATCATAGCTCCCTATGATGAGATGAGCAGGAAGCGTTTCCTGATCTTTTATTTCCTATTCAATAATGCTGAAAAAGCCCTGGCCCAGGAATATAAAGGCCTGCTTTTTGATGTGCTGGTAATAGGCCGGTCGGTAGTTGATGAGCATGAACTGCTACAGGCAGACCTGGGCACATGGCTGGCTGAGTATAAAACAGCCGTTAATAAAGACACTGTTGGTGTGTAGAGAATTGTGACCCTGTTGTCTTTGTGGCCCCGCATTTGCAATAAATAAAATTAGCCGGCACCATTAGGTACCGGCTATACTTTTATTGATCTTAATCAGAACTATTTTACCTGTGCAACCAGTTCTTTGAAAGACGCAGGCTCATTCATCGCCAGGTCAGCAAGAACTTTACGGTTAAGGTTGATGCCTTTAACAGCAAGTTTGTTGATGAACTGTGAGTAGTTCATACCTTCTTCACGTACCGCCGCGTTGATACGAACGATCCATAAAGAACGGTAGTCGCGCTTTTTCAGCTTGCGGCCTACGAACTTATAACCTTGTCCTTTCTCGAGGACGTTCTTAGCGACGGTATAGACGTTTTTACGTTTACCATAGAAGCCTTTTGCTTCTTTCAGTATTTTCTTTCTTCTCGCGCGTGATGCTACTGCATTTACCGAACGTGGCATAACTTAAACTTTTTAGATCCCTGGCTCCTTTCAGATACCGGCGCTTTAACACGCGGGATATGATGATTCTTATTTAAAAAACTATTGCTGCTACTATACTAAAATACTAACCTTTAAGGCCCAACATACGTTTTACCAGGCTCATATTTGCAGGGTGCACAAGACCATGCTGGCGTAAGTGACGCTTACGTGTCTTTGATTTCTTTGTCAGCAGGTGGCTTTTAAACGCTTTATACCTGCGTACTTTACCGGTTCCTGTAACGTTAAATGTCTTTTTTGCACGGGAATGCGTCTTCACTTTTGGCATAACTCTTTAATTTGGGATGGCAAAGGTAATAAAATTTCATTACAGATAAAAAAGTTTAGGTATTTTATTTTATTACATCAAAAACGATCTTATTTTATAAATTAACTATATAAAACAAGTGCAATTCCCCGATTCATTTCCTATTTTTACCGCTGATAACGATCAATAAGCATGGCTATACTCCGGTTCAGAATATATTGGGAAGACGACGACCAGACCTACAGGGACATTGAAATATTGGGAAATCAGACATTTTTAGATTTCCATAAAGCTATCCTTGCCTCCTATGAGTTTGACGGCAAGCATTCTGCGTCTTTTTACGAAAGTAATGATAAATGGGGCCGCGAACGGGAAATAAACTCTGAGGTGCTGGTAAATAAGAAAGACGCTCCGGCGCTGTCTATGCTCAAAACACCGGTATCCGCTTTAGTAGCCAAGCCAGACCAGAAATTTGTATATGTATATGACCCGGCCAAGGGGTGGACCTTCCTGGTGGAGCTGATAGGTGTAAGCAAAGATGAAACACCACGCCGCACCTACCCGTTTGTGCTGCGCAAAGAGGGTATAGCACCGGCTCAGTACGGTATAAAAGGAGTGAACCCGGATAAGATAATGGAGATAGAGGAGAAATATGACCTTGGCGCTGAGGAAATGGCCGATGGTTTTGGCAATGAAGGTGAAGACGGCTCAGACGTAACAGAAAGCGAAAGCACCGGATCGGAAGATACCGGGGGCGGATTTGATTAATTTGATCCCCACAGTATATATAGTGGCAGGGCCTACGGGAGTAGGAAAAACGGCGGTGGCGATACAGATGGCACAGCTGTTGAATACTGCCATCATATCTGCCGACAGCAGGCAGTGTTATAAGCAAATGACCATTGGCACCGCCAAACCTTCTGAAGGGCAGCTACACGCCGTAAAGCATTATTTTATTGATGAGTTCCCGGTCACTGACCTGCTCACTGCCGCAGATTTTGAATCACTGGCGCTTGGTTATCTCGATGAAATATTCACAACAAAAAACACCGCAATAGTATGCGGTGGTACCGGCTTGTATATAAAAGCCTTGTGTGAAGGCCTGGATACTATGCCTGCGGTAAGCGCTGCCATCACAACCGCTGTGGATCAGCAATACAGACTCTACGGGCTTGAGTGGCTGCAAAAGGCTGTGCGGGATGAGGATAGTGAATTTTATAAGAGCGGTGAGATACACAACCCTGCCCGTCTTCTGCGCGCGTTGTCGTTTGTGCGCGGTACGGGCGAGAGCATACTGAAGTACCGCACGGCAGGTAAAAAAGAAAGGCCGTTCAGGATCATTAAAGCTGGCCTGGAATTACCACGTGAGCAACTGTACGCGCGTATAAATGAGCGCGCAGACATGATGATAGCCGACGGGCTGATGGCAGAAGCAGAATCGCTGTATGCATACCGTGGCAATAAGAATCTGCAGACTGTGGGCTACGAAGAACTGTTTGCCTTCATAGAAGGTAAATGGACATTGGAAACTGCCATAGAAAAAATAAAACAGCACAGCCGCAACTATGCAAAGCGCCAGCTTACATGGTTTAAAAAAGATAAAGAGATCACATGGTTTGACGCAAACGACGTGAATGTCGCAGCCAAAATATTGAACCTCGCCAGCTTGTCTGCTGATCTGTAGCTTACCAGCCTTTGCCTCCGCTTTTCCTGAATTCTTTAGGTTTTACAACGGTGAAAACACGCGAGATGTTGAACCCGAAATGCAACGCGCCTTTGTCCCAGCTTTCAGTGGTCTGGCCTATGAAGGTGCGATCGGTAAGTCCCTGAGAGTTAGTAAGCATCAACTGGAATACGTGGCCGCCTGTTTCTATATCCACACCAATAGATAAGGCGTCGAACGTTTGCTGGCCCGCGTATAGCAGGTCTGCGTTGGTAGCACGATAGTAATACTCGCAGGTGATGGCCACACGGTTGCTTACTTTAAACCGGCCACCGATGCCTATGGCAAATGTGTTGTTAGAGAATTTAGAACTGTCTACCAGGTTATAATGCACTATGGTAGGCATCAGTTGCAGCGACAAGCGGTCGCTGAATTTACGCGCTATCAGCAGTTGATTGGTATAACACAGCCTGTTGCTGAAATACCATTTTGAACTGTCGCCGGCCGGCAGGGTGGGTGCTTTAGTTGTCTGTACAGAAATGGAGCCTGCGTAGCTTAGTGATATCGGCATGCCATGTTTTTGCTGGCGCAGCAGTTTTAATTTCAGCGAGCCGTCATCTTCTTTGTTCAAGGTACTATGGCCCAGGCCCACCATCAGCCATGACGTGATGCCGTAGTCCAGTCCTATTCTGGTGGTGGCGTTATCAAGACCAAAGAAATTTTCAGCCCCCTGGTCCAGCCTCCCAAAACGGTGCGATATGCGGAAGTCCAGTACGCCGGCGCCCAGGTTTTCTACACTGCTGCCGTTGATGATGCGGGTGGCTTTAAATGTAGCGGAAACGTATTCTTTCTTAGAGCCCGAAGTGCCGCTGTTCAGCATATCCATAAGGCTATCGGCCTGGGCATGCGCCATGGTAGCTATAACAGAAAACAAAAAAGTGAGTGTGATTATCCTACGCATATACAGATTTGATGAGTTTTTGGTTATATCTTGTTAAGTAAGCTTTCAATAGTGATAGTAGCCATTTTATCTACCTTATCGGCAACGACTGCAGGCACAGATATTTTGTAGTCTGCCATCTTCACGGCAAATTTCGCGTTTAATTCCACGGTATTGCCTTTTACCACTAATGTACCGGGCACAGAAACGTCATTGGTTACGCCATGTATGGTTAGCTTGCCGGTTACTTTTACATTGTAGGTGCCATCTTTACCGAGATTAACATCATTAAGGTTAGTGATACTCCCTTTAAAATCAGACTTAGGGAACTTATCGCTTTCCATGTAGTTCTCGTTAAAGTGCTCCTGCATCAGTTCGCGCTCAAATTTGAAACTCTTTATGAGCACCTGGAAGCGGAGGTCGCCTGTTTTACCATCCAGTATGGTAGCCACCTCATTATTTTTTGCTTCTATCTTCTCGGGTGAAGACTTGGTTGTAGCGTTAAAAAATATTTTGCCCGTGCGGGTCATGTAGTTCTGGCCAAAAGAGGCAGCGGCGCAGGAAATGACAAGCGCCAGTGAAAGCATTGTTTTTTTCATCGTAGTTATGATTCGGTTATTTAATTGTTTTGTGCGCCGAGGTTTACCCAGCGTGTGATCTTGTTGATGTCGCAGTCAGAGAGTTTTGTACCGTTCTTCGGCATGTTATTATGCCGTGGCAGCCAGTTGATATCGCCTAACAGTGCGCCTGATAAAGCATTGTTTTGTATCGCGGTTATAGACGTCTGATAGTCGTATCCGCTGACACTGGCCCCTGCGGCATCATGGCAGCCATTGCCGGGGCTGTAACAGCTTGCTGATATGATGGGGGCAATATCGTGCGCGTACGTAATGGTAGTGGTATCGCACGATGTGGTGGTGATAGCAGGATAGAGTTTGTCGTATTTGTCGTTATAGCAACTGCTGAGCGCTAACAGTAAGCCGGCGACGATCATTAGTTTCTTCATGTGGTATTTGGTGTTTTATTTTATTAACAGGATGCAAATTACTTTATTTTATTACACAGTCTGTGAGCGATACCCCCGTGATGCCATTGCCGGAGCAAAACCCTTTTATGGTTATCTGCTGCCCGGCGGCCAGATGTGAGGCTGCATCGTCTTTGCCACGCAGCGCGCACTGTACACCAGCCATGGGGTCAGCTGTTTTCAGTACTATCATCAGCCCACCATCCTGGTTCTTATTGACCTCACTTATTGTTCCGGATACCTCTATGGCTTTGTTGAGGTATTTGTTGTCTGCTGCTTTTTCGTCGGTATTATATTCCTTCGACAGGGCTTCCGCGGTAATGGCTATACCTTTGGCGTCTTCTACTTTCTTGTGGGGCTTAAACCACAGATATGTACCGGTAGCGGCGCCTATAAGTATAAGCAGAAGAATGGCAATCAATATTTTCTTGAACATACAATAGAATTTACAGATAAATAATGACTAACTAAGAAGGGTGGTTTATGGTTGTGGTCAATGCCTTTAATGTAGATTTATCTCAGGTATCGTACACTTTTTTCCCGGTACGGTAGGCCGTACCTTTAAAAACAGAGACTACGGTTCCGTCGCTGTGAGTTGTTGTAACATCATAAAAACTTGTTTTGTTGCCCGTATGTATTTCTTTTGCTTCTACGGTCATCACGTCACCGGCTCTTGCTGCGTTAATAAAACTGATATGCACGTCCAGTGCCACACTGATCAGGCCATGAGAGTTGCATGCAAATGCAAAGGCGCTGTCAGCGCCCGAAAAAATGATACCACCATGCACTATACCAAAACCGTTCAGCATTTCTTCTCTTATAGTATACTGCAACCTACAGTACCCTTCTTTATACTCCGCAATAATAATGCCAAGCCATTTACTGAAGTTATCTTTTTCGAGCATTGTGCTTAGTATTCGCTCAGTATTGTGCTTCATTTGCGGTTTTAATTGAGGACTAACTATTGTTTTGTATTTTAATTCACTAATTATCAACTGTCAATAATTTATCATTGGACATATATTTCATCGCATGCTATCATTGGCTTTTTATTTTCCCGGGTCCTCCATTCGGGCAGGGCATTAAGGTTCCGGGCTGTTACCCTTATGTATCTTGCTTTTTCTGCGGCATGCTGTGTTGCAAATTCCTTTACGGTCACTTCATAATGCTCATCATTACGTGGTGGCAGCATATTGCCGAATGTATGATAGCGCTCACCATCAGCAGAGATTTCTACGGTAATCTTTTCCGGCAGGAATATCCAGTGACGGGGATCATCAAGGAAATGCATCTTAATGGCGGATACGGTTTCTGTTTTGCCAAGGTCTACTGTGGCCACCATGGGTGTGCCATAAAAGCATAGCCAGTTGTAGCTGAAATCTTTGTACCCAGGATTTCCGTCCACCAATGTCCTGTTGCCTTTTGCGGGATAATCTTCGGCAAATGGGTATTGAAGGGTCACTGTAGCGTCGAGTGCCTTGGTAGGGGTATAACCTGCGGCAAAGATGGCATCCCATTCAGCCTGGTACTGGTCCGGGGTCAGTCCACCTTCAGACAGCTCCGTAACATGCGCCTTTTTACAATTGGCAACAAAATCTTTCACCTTCGTTATAAATACAGGCCTCGGAAACCTTCTCTGGTTGTCCCGTACTATAAAGCCATACTTTTCAATACCAAAAAAACGCGCCTGCTGCAGTACCGTGTACTCCAGTGGTAGCCTGGCACGCATAACACGCTCAGAAAACAGCCCATTGCCTTCTACCGCGCCGGCGGCCTTGTCCAGGATGGTACTGTACCGGTCCAGCATTTCGGGCGATAGATATGACTTCCATTCGTTAATGGGGTTGCCGTAAATATCCAGCTTGCGTTTTGATTCCGTTGCTTTCTGTTGCAGCAGATCAAAATATTGCTGTATGTATGGAGCGGCTTTACCATAGTAGTCATTAAAAAAATCCGAGACAAGCTCATTTACATTTGCCTTATCGTCTTCAAAAAGTTTCGCAATCACATAGCTTCTCAGCTCGGCCCACTCACTGTAGGTATCCCCGCTTCCCTGCGCAAAAACTCCTTTCACACCGTTTTCTTTAAAGTACTGCATATTCGGTTGCAGCGTATTGAAGTTAGGGAAGGGGGCAAGGTAGTTGGTAAACTCTGTGACATAATCCCACACGAAAATGTTTTTGGTGATAGCCCTCCATGCCTTGAGGTCGTTGCGGAATGTAGCCGCAGTACCTTCCTGCTCCAGTGGTTTATCACGGTAAGCATCTATGTCACTCAGAAACACATAAACATTGTCTGCCGGCTTAATGCTTTTAGGCGCTTTGTGGGTGTATCCATAGGCAAGTGTTGTTATGGTCTTATCCGGGAATTGAGCAGCTACCTTGTTCACAAAGCTGATGAGCGTGCCCGATGGGCCGCCTTGCGCGTTGTCTGTTGCACGGCATTTGTCGCAGGTGCAGTAGTAATTGTCATCATTCGGGCTTACAGACCAGTACATGGCATCAGGGTTCTTTTCCATCCGCTTCTTCAGCTCACTCACTACTATCTTAAAAACATCGTCATTGCTCAGGCACAGCTGTGTGGCCTGCCGTTTGCCTTTTACCAACGCAAAATATTCGGGATGGGTTTTAAAATAAACCTGCGCGGGTACCAGTTTGTTGTATGAGTGTCCCCACAGTCCCCACAGGTCGTCCAGGCGCTGCAATTGATTCCACTCCAGGTATTCAGCATCACCAGACGCAGGGTAGTAGCATTCGCGGTACATGAATTGTGGTTTGCCTTCGTCATCGATTCTTCCGGGTATGGTCAGCCTGGCGTTATCCGGCACTATAGCGGGGTCGTTGCTTATTTTTTTACAATGCAGGTATTTTTCTATAAAATAGTAGGTGCCATACATCAGCCCTCTGCCATTTCCGGCCAGTATTACCAGGTCTTTGCCCAGTGTCCGTACTTCATAACTTTCGGGCTTCCTTTTGCCGGGGCTTATCTTGTATGCTTTAGATGTGTTGCCAATATATATCGCCTGTTTCCCGGTTTGCTTTCCATCGGTGGCTATAGATAATTGTGTGCCCGACGCGGATTGCACATAATGCTGCAATACTTTAGCCGCCTGCATTTCTTGTTTTGTCGGTTTTTCAGGTACCACTAACTGGTAGTCCGAACGATTGCCGTCTGCCAGCACGATCTCCTGGGCACTGCCTTTGCATGAGTTAAGTATGATGAGCATAGCTACCAGTACATTGTACAGTAATTTATTCATCAGTGCCTGTTTTAACAAAGATATACAAAAGCATGTGTATGTACACGTGATTTATTCTTAATAAAAAGATAATTGATATTAGCCAATAAAAAAATCCCTCCGGGTTTTCGTCGGAGGGATTTTTTTAATATGGTTTTCATTAAAATCTTCTTAGCAATGTTACAAACACATCAAACTGGTTGATGTGGACCGGCACATTTGCGGCATCCACCCCTGTTTTAATGTTATACCATGTTCCGAATATACCCAGCGAGGTGCGGTAATGGAACTGCTTCATATACCCCGCGCCGGCGCTCACCGTCTTATATTCGGCAGTTGTGCCAAACGATGAAGACAGGTTATAAACACGGCTAAAGTCATCAGGTATTGTTCCGTAACCAAGTATCGTAGAGAAATAATCAGAGTGCTTGTTCAGGAAGAAACGCGATGTAAGTACCGCCGAGAAGAATGTACTTACCTGGTTGAAGGTATTGGTATATTGTGTCACATAGCCACGCAGACCGAAGTAAAGGTCTTTGTGCTCTTTAGACACACCCAGCATACCTGCTACGAACTGACCCGAGTTAAGTATACCGCTGTCAGCTTTGAGGTAGCGGGCTCCTGCCTCTACTATCCACCCTCTCTTCAATATCAGGGATAGCGCGCCGCCAAAGCGGTACAGCGGGAATATACCGTTGTCGGGAGAATAGGCAGCGCTCAGGTTCAGACCTACCAGCTTTGCGAATGTATAGCTTCCTTCGGCTTCAAACTGGTAACCGGTACCAAAGTATCTGCCCGCGTAATTTACACGGCCGGTAATAGATCCGTTCTTAAAGAAGCGGGTATATTGTACGGTAGCTATGTGGTTTACATGCGATGCGTTGGTGTCCAGTATTTTGGTGTGCAGGTATCCAAACCCGATCTCATTTTTCAGGCGCTTGCTGAACAGGTATTCGCTGTAATCAAGCAATACCATATCTGTGGGGTTCATACGCACCAGCGTATCGGCCGATTTCCATGCGTCATCCCACTTGCCCTGGTTCTCATAGATCTGCGCCCTCTTTTGCAGGAAGAATGAATTGTTTGGGTACAGCGACCTGCCCCTGGCTATCAGGTTCAGCGCATCGTCATACCTTGTCATATCCATCAGCAGGTTTATGTTGTAGTAAAGCGGCAGCGTATCTTTCGGCGATACTTCAAGCGCTTTATTGAACTGGGTAAGGGCGTTATCCTTGTCGTTATTGGCCAGGTCTTGCTTGCCCCATGCGCACAACTGATCTACATAAGTGTTGCGGTACTTGATATTGTAGGGGTAGTTGTTGTAAAGTTCGCCCGATATAGCAGTAGCCTCGTCATAGCGTTGTGCTTCCGCAAGTACAGAAGACTTCTTCAATTTGAAATCCTTGTTCTCCGGGTAGTACTGCAAAGCCTGGTCTGCGTATAGCAGCGCCGAGTCATAATTTTTATTCGCGGCGTTGATATTGATCATGTAGTTAAGCGCGTCTCCGTTATCGGGCTGCTTATCCAGTATTTCCTGCAGTATGGTTATTGTACCATAGTAGTCGTCATATTGCATAGACTGTCGGCTGGCGGCCAGCGACTGTTCTATAAATGCCGATACATAACGTTTGTTGTTAGGGTATTTGGCCAGCAGTTCTTTCGATACGTCCGCGGCTTCTGAGTAATGCTGGTATGCTTCCAGCGTAGCGGCCTTGCGGAACAGGTAATCTTCGTTGCCGGGATAATAAGTAAGTGCCTCGTCTATGGTATGCAGGGCGTCGTCATAGCGTTTCTGCTGTGAGTATGTATTGATGAGGTAGTTGATCGCTGTTTTATTGGAGTGGTCATAAAACAGTACTGATTTCAGTGCTATTTCAGCGCTGTCATACTCCTGGTCATTGAGAAATTGCTTGGCACTGAGTGTCCTCAGCTCCAGGAAATTAGATTTGTGGGCCGATGACGGACTGTTCCTGTACAGCTTTTCAGCTATTGCTGAGGCCAGGTCATAGCGTTTCATGTTTTCCAGTATCGCCATTTTCTTCGTCAGCAGGTCGCGGTCGTTCGGGTACCGCTTCAGGCCATTATTAGCCCATCCCAGTGCTTCGGTAAGTAATCCCCTGCTTATTGCTATATTGGTACAGTAGTTAAGCGCTTCCCTGTTCGCCGGTTCTTTTTCCAGTACCGACTGGAATTGCAGGTAAGGATCGGTCTTCATATAGTACCTGCCCGCTTCCATGCGCAGGTATACATTCAGTTTCTGTACTTCGCTGTTAGAAGGGTAGAGCTTCATCAGTTTTTCCACCACACCTATTGCCTCCACGTAGCGCGACATTGCTTCCAGTATACTGATCTTCTTCATCAGGAACTCATATGAGTTTGGCGAAGACTGCAGCGCCCTGTTGGTATAGGCCAGCGAGCTTTCGTAATTACCGGATCTTACATCGAGAGAGAAAACGGCCTGTAATGCTTCTTTGTTCAGCGGGTCTTGCTCCAGCACGGCCTCATAGGCACGCTTGGCTATTTCTATGTATCCCCTGTGCGAATACTGGCGCGCGAGTGTAAGCTTATAATCGAGGTATACGCTGCGTATATATGAGTCGGTAGAATAGCGCTCAAAAAGGTAGTCTGCCAGCTTGGTGCTTTCTATCCAGTCACCTTCCTTACTGTATATATCCAGTTTTTTGAGCAGCAGGTCCCTGTCGTTGGGAAATTGCTTTAAACCCATATCCGCGTATTCCAGGGCCTGCAGGTAGTTACACGCAACGGTTTCCAGGTTTACGAGGTATATATAAGCGTCCTTATATTTGGGATTTTTCTCAATAACATAGTTCAGCTCCCGGCGGGCGCTGTCTACTTTACCGGCAAGACCAAAGGCCTTACCCAATAAAAGATGTATATCAAGGTTACGTGGGGAAATATCTACCGCCTGATCAAGCAGAGAAACAGCCCTTTGATAGTGTTTGGCTTCGATCTCTTTTTTTGCTTCTTTATATAGATCATCCGACGACTCCGTTTTTTTCAGCCATTGCGCATTTGCACTCGCACACAGCATGAAAAGCAGCACAGTGAGTACTGACTTTACAGTTGATGTCATTTTAAGTTGTATTTAATGGTTGTTAGTAATGGTTTAGTTTCAAGTTGTCAGCCTGCTTTGACGGTACTACGTTTTTTTGGTGCCGAAAACCCTTGGCGTTGCATATTGCCCCACACGTGTTTTCTGCCGATTAAGAAATTAAAATATCCTTTAAGGGCGAAGAACATTATCAACGGATGATAAATGAACGGTTCGATAAATGCCATAAGGCACAGACCTATCGTTTCGCCCCACGTTCGGTAATATTTAAATGTTATTTGGTCCCATAATAACGCGATGGTTGTGATCATCACGGAATATGTATACACAAAAACTATTAAAATTATTGCATATGGCCAGTTGATCTGGCGCGTAATTATCAGGTAAATATAGAAAAGAATCCCTAAAAACTCAATAATAGGGGCCAATAATTCATAAAAAAAGTGATATGGGAATACGATCAGCCCCATGCGCCCATACCTCGGATTAAATAAAATTTTCCTATGAGTGCTCATTAACTGCGCAAGACCACGTCCCCACCTGGATCGCTGACGACCGAATACTTTTAGCGTAGTAGGGCCTTCCGTCCAGCATAGGGTAATCGGAACATATTTAACCGAATATTTTTTATTGTTATCGGTCATAAATGCCCCCATACGGGTTATCAGGTCCATATCCTCAGCCAGCGAAAGCGAATCATAGCCCCCGGCCTTGATAGCGATATCTTTATCAAACATACCCAGACCGCCCGATACGTTCGGCACGGAATTGATACGGTCCCAGCCCATTTTACCCAGCACGAACGCGCGCACATACTCCATTTCCTGGAAACGGGGCAATATCCTGCGTGGCGGGCGCACACGTATCATCAGGCCCTCATCCACGTCGCACGAATTTACCATGCGTAGCGTAGCGCCGCATGCTATTACCCTTTTATAATCTTCCTGTATCTGCACATCGCCGTTCACTTCCTTTGTGGTACTGGTTTCAGCGTCCATAAAAGGCTTGATCAGTTTTATCAGTGTATCCTTGTCCAGGATACAATCCACGTCTGTACACAGGAAGTAGTCGAAGGCGGCAATATTGATACCGGCATTAGAGGCATCGGCCTTACTTTTACCATTTATCTTATCTATCACCACCAGCTTATCATAGGCCGGGTTGGTAGATTTGAATATTCTTTTTACCGGCTTGCTCAGCAGTTTCTCGCGGTAAGCATAGTCTACCTGCACCAGTTCAAATTCCGTGACCAGTTTTTCCAACGTATCATCGGTACTTCCGTCATTGATAAGGATAACTTCGTACTTCGGATAATTGAATGTAAGCAGGGAGCGTACGTTGGCTATAATGGTAACGCCCTCGTTAAAGGCAGGCGCTATAACCGATATACCGGGCGCCAATGGTGATTCTATAATGATGTTGTAATCTACCGAGGCATTTTTTTTCATGTACCTCCGGATGGAGTTGAGCGAGAGTATCGCCAGTATCCCGTAGGCCATCAGCAGGGAGGTACCATAAAGGAATACGGCATACTGAAAAAATATGCCGAGGATATCCCAAAAAGTTCCCCGAGAAAAAAAATCAATAATGACCTTCATTGTTGAGTTAGTTAAGTACCTGCCTTCCTACCGATACACAGTTCTATATTACTCTTTACTTTTCAGGGTCCTTACGGCAAAAATAGCTTTTTTTTCACGATTATTCAGTTTTGGCCGGCCTAACTGCCATAAACGAATAGTTTTTTGTATTGATTCGTCCGGTATATTATTGTTTAACAATAATATACAAATTATAATTAGTTTGTAATTTTAGTACTTTATTAATGGGTTTTGACAATGTTTAATGATCAGTTGGTTTTCTTCCGTAGTTGTTTCCATTATCTCGTTGAGCATCAGGCGGGAGTGTTGTGAATTGTGCCTGATTATCGCCCGTGCCGCGTTCATTTGTACTTCAAAGTTGCTGGAAAATAAAAACTCCTGCTTCAGAAACTCAAGGTGCCTGCCGGATGCTATCCGTCCCAGCGCTTTCAATATCTCTATCTGGCAGTTTACAGGCTGGCTGGTATAAAAGGTTACCAGTTTTTCTTCGGCCACTTCGGCAGAAAGTTTGCCGAGGCAGTTGATGGCATGCGCCCTGAATTGGTGGTCCCGTGTTTGCAGCAGGTCAATAATGGCCGGTATAGCGCTCTGCTGGTCATAATGCGCTATGAGCTTAAGGCAAAAAGTAACGATGCTCTTATTATTGGAGTAGCTCACCCACCGTGAGAAGTTAGGTATCGTAATGTCTTTTGTTGTGGTAATAATCTTGAACATTTCCAGCTGGTCCCACGGCAGTATAGGCTCGGTAGCCACGTCAAAAAACTTGAACGGCTCGTTCTTACTCAATTGTATATAGGCATTACGGGAGGCTGCGCGCAGGGTAGGGTTCTGGCTGTTGGTAAGCGGCAGCAGCATGGAGTCAGATATCGGAATATCCATCTGTGTCAGCTCCACAAGCGCTTTTATCTTGGTTTCCCACTTAAAGGTCCTCAGTTTTGCAAATGAGTCCTCTACCAGGTTCATGTCTATGTACAGCTTGCGGAGCAGTTCGCCTACTTCGCCCCTGAAATTCTTTCGGTACCTGATCAGGGTATCTATAAGTATCTGCCTTACTGCGGGCTTCCTGAATATTTTATTGGTGATGGCCTGCTGGTCAAATTCTATTTCTTCGATAGGTATGTCCTTGCCCAGGTTTTCGTTCAGCAGTACCTGCTCTGTTATCAGGTCTTCTATAATAGGGCTGAGGTGCGATAGCCTTTTCTGGTATACATAGCTATTATACCTGCGGAAAAGGATAGAGATATATGCAATGATCGTGGCCATTATGGCCAGGAATATAAAAATTAATGCTATTTCAATAAATAGTGGGAGCAGGCTGAATTGCTCATAAGCAAGAAATAAGAGATTAGCCAGGTCATTCCACATATCGCAGATCTATTTTTTTTTGGTAACGAACTGAGTTTTACTATTCTTGTTTGTAATGAGTTTCCTGATACGCATCAGCAGCTCACCTGCCATGATCGGTTTCTTCAGGTAATCGTCAGCTCCCAGCCTGAACGCTTCTGTGATGGTCTCTTCGTTGCCCACAGACGATACCACTATTATACCCACATTCCTGTTGGCGGTATTGTGGCGCAGTTTGCCCACCACCTCCAGCCCATTGGCGTGGGGCAACATCAGGTCGGTGATCACGATATCATAGACCGTATGGTCCAGCAGTTCAAATGCCTCTTTGCCATCGGTAGCGGTCACTACATTAAACCCATCCTTGTTAAGAATGTTTTTAATGGCCTTGAGCATTATGTCGTCATCATCTATTACTAATATATTTGGCATATGTTTTCCTGTACTAAAATGTTGTTACAGTTTAAGCTGAGGTACTTTCCAATAATTTTATAATATGCAAATATCAGGTAATAAATTTTAAAAACAAACAGGTATATGCCCTTTTTAAATGCAAATACTCGTATGGGGTTTTATTCTGCTATATGAAATATTATTTATGGGATATGAATAATAATGAAAAAATAATATATAGGCTTATGCCTCGGCATCTCTCATCATAGTGATACGCCGGGCTATGGTCATGCTCAGCTCATCTTCAAGGAATTGGGGCTCCACAACTACCTGGCCATTTTCATTTTTTGGGTGGTCTGAGAACAATTTCCACATGCTGCCATCATGTTTCAACTGTACTTTGTGTGGTATACCGCATTCAAAATCTGAATGCACCTTTATCTCGCCTACAGATACAGCTCCACTGTCAAAATGCAACCGGAATTCCACATCTACCTTACCATGGCCCGGTACTTCCAGGCGAAAATCTTTCATTACCATAAAAAAGTATTATTCGTGAAAAATACTGCTATGCATTTAATTATCCAAATGCGCATGCTGTATTTAGTAAACCAGGTAGTGACACATATACCGGATACTCCAGATCATTGGTTCGCATATTATGTTTTTCGTATAAAATATTTTCATTTTAGTGAATAGCATACGCAGCCTTTACAAATTATAAGATGTTATTTATTAATTTTAAATAGATTGTGTTTTTTAGAGAAGGAGGTATTTTATTAATTTTGTGTGGTTTGCAAACTGTTTCAGTTTTTTTGCTGTCTGTTTTACAGGATAATATTTATTTTTTTACTGCAGTTCACTATATATGAAAAAAGGTCTACAAGGTTATTTGCGCACGGTCATCCTGTCGGCCGTTCTTTTAACATTGAGCGTCAGCTCCTACGCCACCCACATAGTTGGCGCGGAGTTGCGATATAAATGGATAAGCGGCCTTACGTACCAGGTGAGCGTTTACCTGTATGGCGACTGTGGCTCTACATCTGGTTCATTTTCATTGTTACCGTCATCAACTCCACAGGTATGTATATACAATGGCAGTACATTGTATACCACTATTCTTCTTGGCACACCTATTCCATCGACAGGTACGGAAGTTAGCCCGGTCTGTCCGGATTCGTTGGCTTATACGCAATGTACCAGTCTTTCATATACCATTCCCGGGGTTAAAAAATTTGTGTGCACCGGCACTGTCACATTACCTTCTACATCGGCTGTGTGGCGTTTTATTTATGACGGGAACAACGTTTCTAACTTATCCGGACGCTCTGTTGTGATCAGTAACATTGCTACACTCGGCGGAGCGGCTGAGATACAACTTATTGATACACTCAATAACAGTGTTACTAACACCAGGGGGCATAATTCCAGTCCTTTGCTTACGGTTGAGCCTACTCCTTATTTTTGCGGCCTTACGGAGGATTGTTATAACCCCGGTGCTGTAGATATTGATGATGTAAGCCCCAGCCAGCCCGCGGGAGATAGTCTTGTATTTCAGTTGATACCTGCCACCAATGGTACAGGCACCTGCGGTACCGTTGGCGGGCCTGCTACCTATATCAGCACTGTATGCCCCGGCGGGCCTACCACATCAGGGAGTAGTCCTTTATCACTTGTAGACTGTCTGCCCACAAGTTTCTCATTTGATTATACTACGGGGCAATTATGTTTTTACCCGATCAACCAGCGTTCTGTTGTAGTATATAATATTGAGGAATACCGCGATGATACCGTTTCACCGGGTGTGGTCAACAAGGTGATGGTGGGCACTATGCAGCGTGAAATGACATTCCTTGTCAAGACATGTACCTACACTACGCCTATTGGAAGGATAGACTCCTTTGCTGGTGCGGGTGATACCATCAACGGACATCATTATTACAGCTGTGCCAATTCGGGTTCGTTTGCCCTGTATGTCAACCCTACAGAGCCTGATACATCCTTGCATATATCGGTTACGGCCACGGGTCTGTCTGCCGGCTTTACATTTTCTGTGGTGGGCAACAATACAAGTTCGCCGCATGTTACTGTTACCGGCAACACTTCTGTGATCACACCGGGCAATTACGTATTCTACCTTACATTTATTGATAACCACTGCCCGCTTGTAGGCAGTAAAACATATGCGTTCGCGGTCGATATCCTGCCGGTACCCACTATCCGTGATTCACTGCTTACCAGTGCCACCTGTTCGGATAAGGCCACTATTGGCTACATACCCGGCGGCACCGGCAAGCCCTGGAATATCAAGATATCGCATGATCCGCCACTGGGTGTGGGTGATACTATTCATACATTTATGTATGACACCACTATGGTTGTAGACTCCCTGCCACCGGGCCGGTATTATATGACTATATTTACCAGCATCAGCAATCAATGCGCCGTATCCGATACTTTTTCCGTGCCTACCCCGCACTTTGATATTACCGGTACTACAACAGATCCTACCTACTGTGGCGCCGCAGATGGCTCCATAGTATTGCATGACCTTAACCCCGGCAAGTTCGATACGGTGCGGTACATATACAATGGTGTGGCGCAGCCACCGTTGCCATTCTACTCCACGCCGGTAGGTACCGATACTATTATCAATTTGCTTGCAGGTACCTATTCCAATATTATTGTGCAGGAAGGTTTCTGCTTTACTAATCCGGCCGGTCCGCTTACACTCATCAATCCTCCGTTTACATGGCGCACAGTGACCACCCGAAACGCCAGTAAGAAATGTTTCTGCGATGGTATCGATACTTTATTTGGCCTGCACCCGGGGCAGATAGATACTATCACATATACATTCACTCCCGTTGGTTCGGTTACTTCTGTTACCTCTACCATCAGTCATTATATTACCGCAGACAGTATGGTTATCATATCAGGCCTGTGCGCGGGCAGCTATACAAGTTTTATTGTCAATACAGCCGGTGTATGCACATATACAATCCCTGGTCCGTTCGTAATTGCGCAGCCGCCTATTACTGCCAATTACAATTATCAGATACACTATGGTTGTAATGGTGATACAGTAGTATTTACCAACCTTTCTGCCCCGGCTTCCGAGCTTACGTACAGATGGTTCTTTGGCGATGGATATACCGATACGGCAACAAATCCGAAGCACGTATTCAGGAATACGAGCAATACTACTTACAACGTAAAACTGATCATATCAAACGGAATATGCATTGACAGTAATGTGCAGACCATTACGCTGGATAACTTTGTTCATTCCGGCTTCTCTTTTGCCCCCGATCCGTTTGTATGCCAGGACAGCGTTGTAACATTTACCAATTCAGCTACCGGCACCAACATCAGCTACCTTTGGGACTTCGGTGATGGGGTCACTGACATATCACCTGATCCTACACACGTATTCACTAACTCGGGTACATACAAGGTTACCCTTGTTACCGCAGACCATGTATTGCCCACGCCGGCATTCTTTAGTCCGTGTTACGACACAGTGGTGCACAGCATCACAGTAGACTCTATCAGTGGTATTTCCATACTGGCTACAGATAGCGTTATTTGTCGCGGCCAGGCTATCACTTTCACCGGTGCTTACTACCATGTAGGCGATACCATGGTATCATGGGGCTTTGGCGATGGTAATAATACCGTGGGTGTGGATCCTATTCAGCATTCGTTTGATGAGACGGGTACATTTGCTGTAACTATCAATGTTAAGTACCGTGCCTGTCCCGAGACCACAAGCAGTCATAGCGTCAGGGTTTATGGCTATCCCGATGTATACCTTGGCCCCGATACGTCTATCTGCCCCGGTGGCGCACCGCTCATCTTATCAGATGCCCGCCGGGTTCCGGACCCTAAAGAAAAATGGCAGTGGAGCAATGGTGAGACAACCTCACAGATAACCGTTTCCAAGCCGGGGTATTATTCAGCAGTAGTTACTGTTGATGGATGCTCGTCATCCGATACCATCTGGGTAAAGAAGGATTGTTATATGGATGTTCCGAATGTATTCTCGCCGAATGGCGACGGGGTGAACGATTATTTCTACCCGAGGCAGCTACTGACAAAGGGGCTCATTTCCTTCAAAATGAACATATTTAACCGTTGGGGGCAAGAAATATATGAGACTACGCTCATAGACGGCGTTGGTTGGGATGGTAAATTTAATGATAAGCCGCAGCCGGCCGGAGTGTATGTTTACATGATCGAAGCCAAATTCAAAGACGGCCAGGTAGAGCACCATGAGGGCAATGTGACTTTATTAAGATAAAATATCTAACATATAAATGACATAAAACCGTTCTATCTTAATATTTAGAACGGTTTTATTTATTAAAAATATATAGGGAAACCAAAGGACTGGGGTAGTTTATACGTCTGAATAATAAACGCCACAGGAAAGTAGTAAATCGCCACTGTGTTTGTGTTGCTGATGGGATACCTCGGTAATTTTGATGCCCCGTACTTGTATTAATTTTTTGTGACCACTGGTTTTGTGTTTTGCGTTGCGGGAAAACTGGAATAACTTTATAGATATTTTTTTTAAGTGTTTTCGTTGTGTTTTGAATTGATTATCTCAGAAATTTATCGTTATAGTATTGCTGAACATGCCTGATGAATAAGCTACCCTCCTATCTGCGCTATTTTTCGTGCTCACTGCTTTTGGTTTTAGCGGGTTTTGGTGCGTATGCCAACCACTTGGTAGGCATGGACCTGTTTTATACTTACGTCAGCGGTAATACTTATAAGATAACATTGATCGCCTACGGAGATTGTGGTTCCGCAGCTACTACCAGCGCCTTTTCCGCCTTGTCTACCAACACCCCAAAAATTTATATTTATAATGGCGCCACCCTCACAGATTCTATCCTGCTTACTATTCAGCCGCCGTCGGCAGGGGTAGAAATAACGCCTGTGTGCCCGGCCGATGCTGCCCTTACGCAATGCACTGATGTATCCTTTGCCATTCCCGGGATAAAAAAATTCGTATACAGCGCTACTTATACCCTGCCAGCTACCTCTTCGGTATGGCGGTTCCTGTTTACAGGTTCATTATCATCATCGTTTATAGCCGGGCGTGCTTTGACCATCACCAATATTTCGGTATCACCTGTAACATATATAGAACTTGTGGACACGCTGAACAATTCTGTGTCGCACAACTCCAGTCCCATACTGTCAAACGTGCCGACCCCGTTCTTTTGTCTGGACAACGATGATAACTACAATCCCGGTGCTATTGATGCCGATGGCGACAGCCTGATATTTTCGCTTGTTCCCGGTAAGAATGGCACCACCGGCCACTTGCCGGGTGGTACGGTCACATACCTGCCGGGATATTCTGCTACTTCGCCGCTGGGGGTCACCTCCATGTCATTCGATCCTTTTACCGGGCAGATTGCGTTTCATCCCAATATTCTGCAGCGGTCGCTGGTCGTCTATAACATCAGGGAGTACCGTGCGGGTGCCTTCATGGGTACAAGCCAGCGGGAGATGACCTTCCTGGTACAGACCTGTACCAATGTACCTCCCACAGGTGCGTTCAGCGGGGCCTCTAATGGTACTGTAGACAATGGCACCCACTTCCATATTTGCCAGAACTCCGGCGCGTTTTCCATATTCATGAACCCCACGGAAGTAGACACCACCAATAACATTACCGTGTCTGTAACAGGTCTACCCACCGGGGCCACCTTTACTACTACCGCCAATGGTACGCCCCATCCGCATTGCACTTTCTCATGGACATCTACCGGCGTGGCTCCCGGTGTCTACACTTTTTACGTTACTTATACCGACAATAACTGTCCACTTGCCGGTACGCAGACAATTGCCTACACCGTCACTATCGTTTATCCACCTACTGTCGCCTATTCCATTGTGTCTACGGCCAATTGTGTGAAGAAAGCTGCGGTTACCATTACGCCCGGTGGTGGTGGCAGTCCCTGGATCGTTACTTTATCTCATCCCGGTGATACTATACAAAGGTTTACGGGTGTTACCGCTGCTTTCCTGGATAGCATACCGCCCGGCACTTATACCATTACTGTTTTCTCCGCGGCGGCTTTGAGTTGCAATGCAGGCACTTCTATAACCATTACCGCACCGGCACCTGTAGCGCTCACGCCTACATCTACCAATCCTTCTTACTGTGGCGCAAATGATGGTACTATAAAATTATATCACCTCGTTCCGGGTGCCACTGACACTATTAAGTATACATACAATAGCGTGGTACAGCCGCCTGTGGTGCGTGTTGTGGCTTTTGATAGCACCATTACACTTACCGGCTTGCTTGCGGGGGTGTACACGGGTATCACTGCTACCTATGGTTATTGTGTTTCGCTTGTAGCGGGGCCGGTTACGTTGGTCAATCCTCCGTTCACTATGCGCGCGCTTTCTCACGTAGATCCGGTATGGTGTGGTGTGTGCAATGGTTCTATTACATTATATGGCCTTCGCCCCGGGCAGACCGATACCATATCCTATACGCTGGGCGGTGTTTTCCAGCCGCCGGTTATCCGTCTTATTCCGTCAGACAGCACTGTGACCATTACAGGACTGTGCGCGGGTGTATATGACAATTTTGTGGCGCATACTGCCGGTGTTTGCGTGTCCAATACATTGGGGCCGGTGACACTTTCCGTGCCGCCCTTTACCATGCGTGCCATCAGCTTCACCAATCCTTCTTATTGTGGCGTTTGCGATGGTACGGTCACTCTGTATGGTCTTCATCCCGGCGGACTGGATACGATCAATTATACAAAAGGTGGTGTGTCTCAGCCTCCGGTAGTGGCGCTTATTGGTTCAGATAGCACGGTCACTATTACAGGCCTGTGCCAGGGCGTATATGATAACTTCGTGGCGCATGCCGGCTCCAGTTGTGTGTCTAATACATTAGGGCCTGTTACACTTACGGTGCCACCCTTCACTATGCGTGCCATCAGTTTCACAAATCCTGATTACTGCGGCATCTGCAATGGTACTATAACACTTTATGGTTTGCATCCCGGCCAGACAGATAGTATTTCATACACGCTGGGTGGCGTACCGCAGCCGGTTATCGTGCGCCTTATAGGTGCCGATAGCCAGGTGGTCATCACCGGCTTGTGTGCCGGCACTTATGCAGGTTTCGTTGCGCGCACGGCGGGTCTGTGTGTTTCTAATACCCTTGGGCCGGTAACGCTTACGGTTCCTCCGTTCACTATGCGCGCCATCAGCTTCACAAATCCTGACTACTGTGGTATTTGCAACGGCACCATAACACTCTACGGCTTGCATCCCGGTCAGACAGATAGTATTTCATACACACTGGGCGGCGTACCCCAGCCCGTTGTAGTGCGCCTCATAGGTGCCGATAGCCAGGTGGTACTCACGGGCCTGTGTGCGGGTACATATGCCGGTTTTGTAGCCCGTACTGCCGGTGTGTGCGTGTCCAATACGCTTGGTCCGGTTACACTTACTGTGCCGCCGTTTACACAGCGTGCCCTCAGTCATACCGATCCCGATTATTGTGGTATCTGCAATGGTACAATAACCATATACGGCCTGCATCCAGGCCAGACGGATACTATCAACTATACTGCCGGCGGTGTGCCACAGCCGCCCTTCGTTAGTGTCGTACCACTTGATAGCACCGTGGTCATTACGGGGCTTTGCGCCGGGCATTACGATAATTTCATCACACATACTGCCGGTATATGTATCTCTAATACACTTGGCCCGGTCGATCTTGTTGTGCCGCCCTTCACTATACGCGCGCTTACGTTCACTAACCCCACCAAGTGTGGTTTCTGCGATGGCATCATTAAGGTGTATGGCGCCCATCCCGGCCAGACAGACACTGTTACTTATGATTTTAACGGTGTGCCGCAGCCACCCCGCAGCTTCCTTATAGGTATTGATAGTACGTTTATTTTATCCGGGCTGTGCGAGGGGGTGTATTCTAATATCGTTGCAAAGACAGGTGGCGTATGTGTTTCCAATGCCCTGGGCCCGGTAACGCTTAAGGCACCGCCCATCATCCCCGATTTTTCTTTCGTGGTGCATGAGGGCTGCGGTGGCGATACCCTTATATGCACCAATGCGTCGTGGCCGGCTTCTGATCTTACCTATAAATGGGACTTTGGCGATGGCGGTACCAGTACCGCTACCAACCCCGTACATATCTATTATAGCCCCGGTACTTTCAATATCAAGCTGGTCATTACCAACACAAAATGCTTTGACAGCCTTACAAAAACAACTACGCTGAATAACCTTATCAATGCGGGCTTCACAATGGTACCGGATAGTTTCCTGTGCCAGGGCAACCCCGTCACATTTACCAACACGTCGTTGGGCACACAGCTTTCTTACAACTGGTTCTTTGGTGATGGAGGCAGCAGCACAGATACCAATACGGTACACATTTACCCCAATAGCGGCAACTACAAAATAATACTGGCTGTTACCAATTATGTGCCATGCTACGACACCGCTGTTAAGTATGTGGCGGTAGACTCTAACAGCGCTATCAGTATCAGTGTTACAGATAGTGTTATATGTGCCGGTACCGGCATTACCTGCACCGGTGTTTATGCCACACAGGGCCTTACAAGGGCTATCTGGAGTTTTAATGTGGGGGATTCTATCAGCAACGTAAACCCTGTGACACACCAGTTCGACCATGGTGGTTATTATAAGGTGCTGCTGCAGGCGCTTTACAGGGCATGCCCCGACACAAGCGCGGGCCGATATATACGCGTGTTCGATCATCCGGCTGTTTATCTTGGGGCAGATACTTCTATCTGTATCGGTAGTGTTGCGTTGCGCCTTTCTGATGATATCAATGCCGGCAATCCGGCGGCCACATGGCGGTGGAACACAGGGCAGACTGGCTCCTCCATACAGGTGGTAGAGCCCGGCGAGTACTATGTGACCGTCAATGTAGACGGCTGTGAGGGATCAGATACCGTAAATGTGGCCAAAGACTGCTACATGGATATCCCCAATGCCTTTACCCCTAATGGCGATGGTATGAATGATTACTTCTTCCCCCGCAACCTGCTCACAAGAGGGCTCAGCACCTTTAGCATGCAGATATTTAATCGCTGGGGCCAGCAGATATTCTCTACCACCAATCTCGATGGCAGGGGCTGGGATGGCAAATTCAACGACGTAGCCCAGCCCGAAGGGGTCTATGTATACATCATCGAAGGCACCTTCAAAGACGGCCAGAAGGAAAGCCATAAAGGGAATGTGACCTTACTGCGGTAAAGTTTGCCGGATGTAACTTTTGTACAACCTTTGCAGCCACTTAAGGAAAATGCTAAATATCCGCTGTCAAATATTTTAAGCGAGCAACTTTACCCTAAAATACGGAACTTTACGGGCAGTAATTTAACGCTTCATCTTTTGGGTGATCACTTTTAATTTTTGATTTGAATTGAATTTCCGGATACATCGTCCATACGAGCCTGCTGGTGACCAGCCCGAAGCCATTCGCCAATTGGCAGAAGGCATAGAGCATGGCGAGAAGTTCCAGACCCTGCTTGGTGTCACCGGATCGGGAAAGACATTTACTGTTGCCAATGTGATACAGGCAGTACAGAAGCCTACGCTAGTACTCACGCATAACAAAACTCTTGTGGCCCAGCTCTATGGTGAGCTGCGCCAGTTCTTTCCTGATAATGCCGTAGAGTACTTTGTATCCTACTACGATTATTATCAGCCGGAGGCTTATATGCCTGTGTCCAATACCTACATTGAGAAAGACCTTTCGATAAACGAAGAGCTGGAGAAACTGCGGCTGCGCGCCACCTCAAACCTCCTTAGCGGCAGGAGCGATATTATTGTTGTGGCATCGGTATCGTGTATATATGGTATTGGTAACCCCGCCGAATATGCCAACAGCATCATCAGGTTCAAAAAGAATGACAGCATAGGCCGCAACCACTTTCTGCACCAGTTGGTCAATTCACTGTATAACCGCAGCCAGGGGGATTTTGCAAGGGGTACATTCCGTGTCAATGGTGATACTGTGGATATTAACCTGCCCTACGTAGACTATGGCTACCGGATCACTTTCTTTGGTGATGAGGTGGAAGAGATAGAAAGCTTTGAGCCGGATACGGGCAAGCGCATAGGTACTATGGACACGGCTGCTATTTTCCCGGCAAACCTGTACATAGCCCCGCGCGACCAGATGTCGCAGATCATATATGAGATACAGGACGAAATGACTGCCCAGGCCGAGTACTTTAAAAGCATGGGCAAATTCATCGAGGCCCAGCGCATAAAAGAACGTGTAAGCTATGACCTGGAAATGATACAGGAACTGGGATATTGCAGCGGCATAGAAAACTACTCCCGCTTCCTGGACCGCCGCAAACCCGGTGCCCGGCCGTTCTGCCTCCTCGATTATTTCCCTGACGATTTCCTTATGGTGGTAGATGAGAGCCATGTTACCATACCGCAGATCAGTGGCATGTATGGCGGCGACCGCTCCCGTAAGATGACGCTCGTGGATTTTGGCTTCCGCCTCCCGTCTGCGCTCGACAACCGCCCGCTCAATTTCTACGAGTTTGAAACAAAGCTGTCACAGGTGCTGTTTATCAGCGCTACTCCCGGCAAATACGAACTTGAACAGTGCGGTGGGGTAGTGGTAGAGCAGATAGTAAGGCCCACAGGCCTGTTGGAGCCACCCATAGAGATCCGCCCCAGCATCAATCAGGTTGATGACCTGCTTGATGAAATAGACAGGCGGGTAAAAAAAGGTGATCGTGTGCTTGTGACCACACTCACCAAGCGTATGGCCGAAGAACTGGACAAATACCTGAAGCGCATCAATGTAAACTCAAAATATATCCATTCTGAGGTAGACACACTGGAACGGGTAGAGATATTACGCGACCTGCGCCTCGGCAATATAGACGTTTTGGTTGGCGTCAACCTGCTAAGGGAGGGCCTGGACCTGCCCGAGGTATCCCTGATGGCAATACTGGATGCTGATAAAGAAGGCTTTCTTCGTGATGAGCGCTCACTTACACAAATGGCAGGCCGTGCGGCACGTAATGTTGACGGCCTCGTTATCTTCTACGCAGACAAGATAACAGACAGCATGCGCCGCACTATCGATGAGACCACGCGCCGCCGTGAGAAGCAGCTGAAATACAATATGGATCATGGTATAACGCCACAGACCATCAAAAAATCGGTGCAGGATATCATGCTGCAGGGCTCCGTTCTGGACATTAAAGGTTATGACGAGAGCAATGCCTATGCCGTGCGGGATGAGTTACTACCCGTTGCTGCGGAGCCCGGTGCCATCTACAAGACACCTGCCCAGCTCGAAAAGCTTATTGCTCAAACCAAAAAACAAATGGACAAGGCAGCAAAAGACCTTGATTTCATGGAGGCTGCCCGACTCAGGGACGACCTCTTCCGCCTCCAGAAAGAGAAAGAATCCACGAAATAAGCGGGTATATACACATAAATAAATCACCGTTTATTTTATATATGTGTTTTTTTACAAAAAATCGATAAATTTACTAACCCATTGGATGGTTTTTGCTGTCTTATAGGGTTGCACCACTTATTTTTTGTTATATGAAATTGTATAATTACTTATTTGCGTTCCTTATCAGCGCATTCTTATTTCATGGGGTTAACGGCACTGCCCAGGTCACCATTACCAGCAGCGACTCCCTCGGTTGTACAACCACCTGCACAACCCTCACGGCACATTTGATCGGTGATCTGCCTACCGATGCGCTTATCACTGTAGACGACGTATACTCTATCGTGCATCCTATAGGATTCTCTTTTAAATTTTACAGTAATATATATTCGAGCCTGCTTATAGGTGCTAATGGTACTCTTTGCTTTGATACAACCCTTGCCACCGCATATGATCCATGGCCTATTACGGCTGTATTGCTGGGCAACGCCAGCAAATTCAATAACATATGCGGCCCCTGGTGCGACATATTTGTCCCCGCGGGTGGTACCATTACATATTCAACCGACGGTGTGGCGCCTAACCGCAAATTTGCGGTAACATGGTGTCATACGGCAATGTTCTCTTGTACCAGCGAATGGATAACTACACAGATCATTATATACGAAACCACCAACATCGCGGAAGTACACATTGCTCACCACACATCATGTGCGTGGAACAGCGGTAATGCCATTGTAGGTGTGCAGAATGCCACAGGTACTGCCGCCACCGTAGCCCCCGGCAGGGATTACCCTTCTACATGGACCGCTACCGATGAGGCTTGGCGCTTCACCCCCGATACTTCATATACATCCTATACGGTGGCTTCGATACCATATGCGCCTGTACCATATGCCGCTTCGGTGCTCAGGTGGTATGATGCCGGTACCGGTGCTTTCCTGGGGTCTGGCGATACCCTGCGCGTATGCCCTACTGTGTCTACTACATACAAGGTAGGCGCTATAGGCTGCGATGCCGATACGACCTGGGGATATTATACAGTTACTCCTTCCCCGTTCCTGTCTATTTCATTAACAACTACAGACCCTACTCAGTGCGGTGCCTGTGATGGCACTATTACTGTACACGGGTTGACAGCCGGGCTCAGCGATACCATTCATTACGATCGTGCCGGTGTGCCCCAGCCCCCGTTTATCGCTACTGTATCCGGTGGCGGTACTATTACCATCACCGGGTTGTGCGCGGATGTTTATAGCAACATTATAGCAACACAAGGGGTCTGTTCTTCCTTGCCCGCGGGGCCGGTCACTCTTTCCGATCCGCCTATCGCTATCAGCAGCGTTACTACGGCTAATCCCACCCGTTGTGGTGTATGCGATGGTATCCTTGTGCTGCACGGGCTTTATCCCAGTCATACTTTTACGGTCAATTATAACTTTAACGGTGCACCTGCTGCCCCTGTTACCGGCACTACATCAGGCGCGGGTACGTTCACACTTACAGGGCTTTGCGCCGGTGTCTACGATAATATAGTGGCTTCCTTTGGTAGTTGTATTACACCGCCTGTTGGCGCATATACGCTTACCGATCCGCCTATTTCTATCAGTAGTGTTACTACTACCGATGCTACGGCATGCGGTGTATGCGATGGCAAGCTTGTACTCCACGGCCTTTATCCCGGCCATGTGTTCACCATCAATTATCGTTTTAATGGTGTGCCGCAGACACCCGTACTCACTACCAGCAGCGGCACCGGTACGGTAACGCTTACTGGTCTTTGCGCCGGTATTTATGATAATATCATTGCTTCATATAGTTCATGCGTTACTCCTCCGGTAGGGCCTTATACTGTCAATGCGCCTGCCGCGCCTATATTCAATGTGGTTGGTTCTACAAGTCCGTCTCAGTGCGGTTATTGCGATGGTACTATTATATTGCGCGCGGTTCCCCCATCATCTGTAGATACTATTTATTACTCACGCAATGGTATTCCCCAGTCGCCCGCTGTGGTGGTTGCTCTGCCCGATAGCTCGCTGCACATGATAGGTATGTGCGCCGGCAACTATACAGGCTTTACCGTTAAGGTAGGTCCTTGCCTGTCGCCGGTATTGGGTACAGCTACGCTTTCCGATCCTCCGCTCATAGCGTCATTTACCGATGCTATCCATTATGGCTGCAACGGGGATACAGTATTTTATACCAATGCCTCTACGTCTACAGGCGCGTTGTATTACACCTGGAAGTTCGGCGATGGCAGCACCGATTCCGCCAAAGATCCGATGCACATTTTTGCGCCCGGTGTATATACGGTTACGCTTATTGCTACAAATCATTTCTGCTCAGACAGTGCTAAGATCAAGGATTCACTACTTCATCCGCTGAATGCCATATTTACTGCCACACCCGATATTCTTTGCCAGGGTGCGCCGGTTACTTATACCGATGCCTCTATCGGCACAGGTCTTAGCTATCATTGGCTGTTCGGTAATGGGGATGTTGCCTACTCGCAAAACCCTGTTTATACTTTCAATAATACGGGGGTATATACTACGCAGCTCATTATTACAGACTTTGTACCCTGCTCTGCCAGCGCCACTGCTGTCATACAGGTAGATTCGCTCAGCCCGCTTTCCCTCGGTCTGTCAGACAGTGTGTTGTGTAAGAGTACTTATGTTACTTTCCTCGGTGATTATACCACCATTGGTAATACCGGTATCACATGGGACTTTGGCGATGGTGACAGCATAAAGAACCTAAATCCGGTGTCGCATGCGTATGATGCTGTGGGTACGTTCACCGTGTCTGCTACGGCTCATTTCCGGGCGTGTCGCGATACTACTGTTAGCCGCGTAGTTAAGCTCTATCCAGCGCCTAGTGTATATCTCGGGCCAGATACTACAATATGCCCGGGTAGCGAGTCGCTTATCCTCAGGGATGCTAATAATGCCACAAACGCGCTCGCGAAATGGAAATGGAATACCGGGCAGACGACTTCTGCTATTACCGTTACTGCTCCGGGCAACTACATTGTTAAAGTAACCATAGATGGTTGTGATGCCACAGATTCTATCTGGGTCGCAAACGATTGCTATATGAACATACCCAATGTGTTCTCTCCTAATGGTGATGGTATGAATGATTATTTCTATCCCCGCCAATACCTCACCAAGGGACTCACTTCATTTAAGATGAGTATTTATAACCGTTGGGGGCAGTTACTGTTTGAGACTACATCACTCAACGGCTCCGGCTGGGATGGTAAATTCAACGATGTGGATCAGCCGGAGGGCGTATATGTCTACGTTATAGACGCCAGGTTCCATGATGGGCAGAAAGAACATCATCAGGGTAATATTACATTGATACGATAAGATCCCGGGGCTGCTTCCTGAAAGAGCAGCCCCTTTTTTTGTATACTTTCAGGTTACTCCCGCAGATTTACAGTATTGGATAACGGCACTGGCCTTATTGCTCGCTCACGCGCGGCTGCTTTATCGGCAGGGGTTGCCGGCCTGTTTTATTGCCAATGCCAGTCTTTGTGTAAAGTCAAAGAGTAAACTACCTGCGCCTCCTTGATCTTGATGACGCCTCGTGTGCAAAATATGCCTTGCCTATTTCCTTTACGGCGTTGATCCGCATTACTTCCAGGTTGTATTCCCGCTGTTCCTGTTTGTCTGTCCTGGCAGATATTTCAGAGATAAGTTTTTTCACCTCGCCGCTGCAGTTCGATGTAGGATCAGATAGGTTCAGTGCTACCAGTGCCATTTCATAGTTCTTAAGTGCCATTTCAGATTTCGCCAGTGTCACGAACTGTGAGCATAGCACATTCTTATACTTGATATAGAGGTCCACGGCCTTCTTGCTGGCTTCTTTATAGCAGGGTGCCTGCTCCGGTATCGATTGCAGCAGGCTTATGGCCTGTTCATAATCTTTCCTGGTTTCGCAGGCCTTAGCCTCCTGCATTATGCGCTGGCAGTTATCCCTGTAGTAGGCAATTATCTTTTCTTTAGACAGGGTGATGAACTGTGTGTAAAAATTGTCAGAAGGATTGATCGTGCTTATCGCGCTGCTTATTGATTGTTCTTTTGTATTGCCGCTGCCTTTTATTTTCCTGCTCACGGCATTGTATACTGTGTTAGAGCTGATCTGCTTCACCATCAGGGTCAGCGATACGGTAGTCACCATTATATTTTGCATGCCGCCTTCTACTCTGCCTGTCTCTTCAACAGACAGTTTCGGACAGATCACAAAGTCATTGCTGTACCCGAAAGTTGCCTCGTTCGAATTGTTGACCATTTCCACGATCTTCGATTCTAATTTTTGCATCTGGGCCTCATCTACCTGGTTGGTTGTGCTTTGCGCGTCAGGCATCAGCACGCCGATAGTAAATGTTGTGGACTGTGCTATACACTGAAATGTGGCAAGGCAGCATAGCGCCAGGGTGGGTATCAGTCTCATACTGTTAGTTAATGGTGATGTAAATTGAATTACCCTTAATGTCTTTATTTACAGAAAAACCTATAGACACCAGGAACTTATAAAGGTCCAGCGCGTATTTGTTGGCGCTGTATTTATTTCCGTTATGGTCTGTGAGCGGTATCCGCACTTCGTCCACTATCATTTTCAGCGTGGTTGTGCCTTGAATATGATATACTCCGTTAATAGAGTTTTTAGAGAACCACTCTTCCAGCACATCAGACAGGGGAAGTTTGCTGTACTGGGGTATCTCTGTCTTCATATTTTTTGCCGATCCTTCTGCAAAAGAAAGGTCTACCAGTACCGCATGTCCGTCCTTCTGTATATCTGCAAACCGCTGGTTCATCACTGCCACAAAGTCGTCAATGCATTTTTCTACAGCTTTGGCTGTGAGCTTGCCTACATCGTTCGTGTAAAATTTGCCCGAGCTCCCTGTCTTGTTGGCCAGCGAATTACCGGTTGATACTTCGTACGACGACAATATCACGTTCACGCTCGATCCTGAATTGTCCACTTCCGGGTCTACCTCTACGATCACATAAATATCGCAGCCGGACATCTCAATTATCTTCGTCTTTATGTCGGTCTGATTGTCAGATGTAAATACCTGGTTGTCGCGTGCAGCTTTTAATTTACCTACAAAGTCCACGGTCGTATAGCCCTTGTTATCAAAGCCCTCTTTTACTTTCGTAATGGCCATCCTCCTGTTCACATCATTGTCCAGCACTGTTCTTATATCTTCGCCATCCTTTGTAAATGGCACTACCATTATCTTAGGCTGCGTGTTCAGTCCCTGGGCATGGCCAGATACCGTGGTCAGGGCGCATATAAGCAGTAGCAGGATATTTTTCATAAGTTTATTCTTGTATGATTTCGCATTTTACTTTTGCCCCGGCAGCTACTTTTTTGGCTATATCCGCGCCTCCCTCAGTTACACCGCATACCGAGAAGTTCTCATCTTCTACTTTCGCCACTGTTATCTTCCCCAGTGTTACTTTGCGTGCCAGCTTCTTTCCGTCTACCATCAGTTCAGATTGTTCGTACACCTTCAGCACGTCTCCCGGCTTCATACCCAGTGACGACCCGCCCGATATAAGCACTTTTACCGCGTCTCCCTGGCTGTTTTTCTCTTCTACAGAGGCCACACTCACGATCACCTTGAAATTCTCACGCACAAATTGCTCTATATCCGGTTTTATCTTTTCAAGGGCATTTTCTATCGCATTCTTACCCCTGCCCGATCCTGAGAAGCTCTGGGTGGCTGCTATCAGGCCGGTGGTCACATCTACTACTTTAATACTGAAAGCTATTTCCCCCGTTCTGGATGTAATGGTCCCTGCAAAAGGGGCTGTGGTCTGGCTGGTTACTAGCTCGGCTTTGGTCACATTACCCATCACTATATATTGCGCGCCCAGCGACTTGGATTGTTCTATTACCTGCCCGTCTATAAAGTCTTCACCTTTCTGTAGGTTCTTTTCCCCGTTTATCTGGTCCATTTTTTCACGCTCCACAAGTGCGAACCGCTTGGTCCCCAGGAAGGCTTCCGTAACCGCGTCCTGTATCGCCGTTATCCATTCTGTGGTATTCGACTGTCTGTTATAATAATTGGTTTTCTGTTCTGCGCTTCTGAAAGGTACGATTCCGATGATCGTTTTTGACTGGCATATTGCAAGGTTACAGGCGGCAACGATACAAATAACTGTTAAGAGTAATTTCCTCATAATTATCTTTTGTCTTATATTAATTTGATATAGTTGGTAAAAATAGGTTGTCTGTTTATATTATTCAATAGTAGCAGGAATAATAAATAGTAAATAGAAAGGCGTAAGTCTGTAGTATTTATTGTCATATTTCACTCATATTGTGTGCTCCCTGTTTTTTCTGTCTGATGTATTTCCCTCAGCTAAAATTGTGGGTATTTTTACAATATTCATATCAATTCCTATCTTACCTTTGTGCCGCATTATATGGTTAATACCAAAAGTCGCTTATAGAAGGTTTATTTTATATTACGTGGGTATCTTCTTGAGCTATTGGGTTGATTGAGTTACAATTGATTAATTTTCAATTTAATACGTGAAATTTCCCATTTTTGCCCGGCAAGGCTTGGGTGGCTTTATCCGCGGGTAGAAAGTGTAACATTTTTGACACCTTTTTGTAACCTTTTCGTAACCTTTTATGATGTTAAATAGTTGATTATCAGTAAGTTAATAAAAAAATATTTTTTTCAAAAAAAAGTGGGTAATTCCTGGCCTCGGGTCATCGGATAAAGAATAATATAAAATGAGTTCTGTAATAGAAAAGCTGGAGGCCATTAGCGCAAGGTTCGATGACCTTGGTGTAGCCCTTACTAACCCTGAAATTGTGAGCGATAACAAAAAATTTTCGCAGATCAGTAAGGAGTACCGTAAGCTGGAAAAAATAGTGTCCGTATATAAGATATACCGTGCCTGCCTCGATAGTGCCGATTTTGCGCGCGAGGTGCTGGATACAGAGAATGATGAAGACCTGCGAGACATGGCCAAAGAAGACCTTGAAAAGTTGGAGGTGCAGAAAGAAGAGCTGGAAACAACCATACGGGACCTCCTCATCCCTAAAGATCCGCAGGATGAGAAAAATGCTATCGTGGAGATTCGTGCCGGCACGGGTGGCGATGAGGCCAGCATATTTGCCGGTGACCTTTTGCGTATGTACACCCGCTATTGCGAGCGCAGGGGCTGGAAGGTGGCCATAGTGTCTGAAACAGAAGGAACAGTAGGGGGCTTCAAAGAGGTACAGTTAGAGGTTATTGGCGATGATGTGTATGGTACGCTCAAGTTCGAAAGCGGGGTGCACCGTGTGCAGCGGGTTCCGGCCACAGAGGCCAGCGGCAGGGTACACACATCTGCGGCTACCGTTGCGGTGATGCCGGAGGCAGAAGAAATAGATTTTGAGCTAAAGGACAGTGATGTGAAGATGGAAACAGCGCGCAGCGGTGGTGCCGGTGGCCAGAATGTGAACAAGGTTGAAACAAAAGTGATCCTCACCCACATTCCTACCGGTACTGTGGTAATGTGCCAGACAGAGCGGTCGCAGCTGGGCAACAGGGAAAAGGCTATGAATATGATGCGCACACGCCTCTACGAAGAGCAGGTGCGTAAGCAGGAAGACGAGATAAGCCGCCGCCGTAAAAGCCTCGTAAGCACCGGCGACAGGTCTGCCAAGATACGTACCTACAACTACCCCCAGGGCCGGGTTACTGACCACCGCATCAATATGACCATTTATAACCTCGACGACTTCATGAATGGCAATATCCAGGAAATGGCCGATGCGCTCCAGTTTGCCGAAAATGCCGAGAAAATGCAGGCTGGTGAGACTGTAATATAATATTAATGGCCAATGGGCGTTCTTTTGGCATAAATTTCATAAGTTTAAGTCCTTAAAAATAAGTTTTGAACGATGTCTGATCAGGGTTTGAGAATTACCGATGTAATAAAAAGCATACGTAAGCATAAGACAGTGATAATATTTATGTCTGTTGCGGCAGCGGTAGCAGGTGCGGTTTTCCATATCGCCGGGCCTAAAAAGTATGAAGCAAAAACCGAATTTGTGGTAAGGAACCCTATGTATGCCGACCGCAACTTTATTTATAACGCTGATACCAAACTGATAGATTATTTTGCCAATGAAGATGATATAGATCGTGTCATGCTCATGTCAGAGGCTGACATCGTTCAGGGAAAGGTCATCGCTAATATGAATCTCGGCCAGGCATATGGCATTGATGTGTCTAATAGGAAAGGGGCGGAGCAGCTATCGCGCAAATTCAGTAAAAGCTATAATATTACACGCACAGAGTATAAGAGCCTGTTACTCGCTTATACCGATGTTGACGCAGACAGGGCAGCGGCTGTTGCCAATGAATGTGTAAGTGTTCTGGAAAATGCATACAACGAATACTATAAAGAAATGAGGAAAGGCATGTATACCTCCCTCCTCGATAAGATCAGTGAAGAAGACAGCGTGGTAAATGTGCTTACAGACAGCCTCGTTAAGATTCGTGAAGAATACGGCGTGTATGATATCGTCAACCCGGCAAGGTACAATCTCATGATGAGCGGTGTAAAAGAGGGCACGCATAAAAACTACGCCCGTGGCCTGGAGATCGTTCAGAATATTGAGTCCTTAAAAGACGAACTGGTGACTACCCGCGCCAGGCAAACAACACTGGTGAACCAATATAAAACCGGTAATAAAATAGATCAGCTTCCGCTGCTCAAAGTCGTTACCGTGGCAAAACCTCCTGTAAGTCCTAAGGGTATTGGTGGCATGTACATGGTGCTGGCTTGTGCTTTTGTAGGTTTTTTCTTCAGCACCATATTTATGGTATTTATGGATAGCCTTAAGGAGCAGGGTTTGTGAGTCACGTTTAGAAGCAAGGAATAATAAGATCATTGTATAGACAGTATATATAATTGAATTTAACTAACGGTATTCGAAAATGGCTGCACCCACATTTGATTTGATCGAATCGATCAGGACCATACAAAAGAAAAGGATTTTTATTCTGGTCATTACTATCCTTGCCATGTGCGTGGGTGGGTTGTTCATGGTAGTGAAAAAGAAAAAATATCGCGCGGAAGCCCGCTTCCTCGTAAATAATCCTTTGTACGGCGATCGTCATACTTTGTTCCGCTCTTTGGAAACCCGCTATGTCGATTATTTCGGTGGCGATGATGACATAGATAAGGTTACTGCTTTAAGTTATTCAGATACCGTGCGGGACAGGGTAGTACGCAACTGCGATTTCGACAAGATCTACAAGTTTGGTGATATGAATAATGATACAGCTCATGCCATGTATATGGCTGTATTCAGCAAAAATTTCAACCTCAAACGTACTGAGTATAAAGATCTTGTTGTTTCCTACATCGCTTACGATCCTGTTACGGCGGCCGGCGTTACCAATATGTTTGTAAAGGTGCTGGAAGAATCTTACCGTCATTACTATACTGCTATGAAGATAGGCATGGCTGCGTCTGTAAGGAATAAGCTTGCCCAGCTCGACAGCGACATTATTTATTATACAGACTCTCTTGCCAATATGCGCGACAGGTCGGGTATATACAGCATCATTAGCCCCGGTCGTCAGAATATTATTAGTGGTGATCTGAAGGGTGGGGGTAAAGGTTATGGTAAAGCTGTAGAGGAAATACAGAATGTGGAGTCTATCAAAGACCAGTTGGTCAGTGACAGGGCGCATTATATTTCTTTGCTTAACGAATTTTCAGCTGCCACGTCAGACTCTATTCAGTACCTCAAAGTTATTACCCGTGCTGTACCGCCTACCGCGCCGTCAGGGCCCGGGCTTATAATGGTCTTGATGGTTACAGGCTCATTGGGTTTGTTTTTTAGTGTTATTTATGTTTTGATGATGGCTTACTTCCGTAAGCTGAATGCTGCGATTAAAGAATGATAGCCTCGGTAAAAAATAATTGGTTTAGTATTGCGGCATTTTCGCTGCTTATGGCATCGGTCATGGCTTTCGCCTGGACCGGCAACTATTTCATTTTACTGGCGCCTATAGCGTTTTTATATATTGTGCTCCTCGGCGTCAATTGGAAACTCGCTTATTGGATATTCCTGTTCACTATTCCTGCGTCCATACAGATCAACTTCTCAAGTGATACAATGGCAATAACATTGCCCGATGAGCCGCTGATGTGGGTCTTCCTGTTGCTGGGCGTTGTGGTGTTTGCCCGTAATCCCCGCACACTGCCTGAGTGGTGGTGGAAGGATGGACTTGTGTTTGTCGTCGTCCTCCAGTTGATATGGACAGTAGTAGCGGTCATTTTTTCCAAAATGCTTTTCTTTTCCATCAAATTTTTGTTGGCAAAGACCTGGCTGCTCGTCTGCTTTTTTGTGCTGCCGGTTTGGGTGTTCAGGGAAAAGAAAGATTTCATCAAGGGATTCTTTATACTGCTGGTGCCTATGCTCATCACGGTTATTGTTATTCTCATACACCATGCCATGCTGCACTTCAGTTTTGATAAAGTGCAGAAATCCATGAGTGGCCTGTACTACAATCACGTAGACTATTCTACCGTCATATCCATGTTTTTCCCCCTGCTGCTTATAGCCTGGCCGTTGTCTAAGGGCAGGGGTATACTTACCAAAGGGCCGTTATTGATTATCATACTGCTGTTCATTGCCGGTATTGCGTTCTCTTATGCCAGGGCCGCCGTGGTAGGCGTAGCATTTGCCCTTGTGGTAGGTGCGGCCATTCGTATGCGCCTCGTCAATTTTGTTATGCCGGGTATTTACGCGCTCATTATTCTGCTCATGTGCTACATGGTGCCCAATAATAAATACATTGAGTTCCGCCCCGATTATAACAAGACCTTCATGCACAAAAATTTTGCAGACCATCTCATCGCTACTTTCCGTGGCAAGGATATGTCGTCTATGGAGCGTCTGTACAGGTGGATAGCAGCCATCAGAATGAGCCGCGACCGGCCGGTAACGGGCTATGGGCCGCGCGCTTTTTACTATTACTACAAGCCCTACGCCGTTACTTCGTTCCAGACATATGTAAGCCGCAATCCCGAGCATTCCACCACGCACAATTACTTTCTGTATATGCTCGTCGAGCAGGGTTGGCCTGCTATGCTGCTTTACGCGCTGCTCCTCTATGTCATGTTTGCCAAGGCGCAGCTTATATACCACAGGTTCAAAGACAGGTTTTATCGTTTGGTCACCATAGGCCTCGCCATGACTTTGGCCGTCGGTTTTATCAATAACTTCTTCTCTGAGCTCATTGAGACGCATAAGGTGGCGGCATTATTCTATATTCCCCTGGCCATGCTCATCATCCTCGACAAGAAGAGTTCCGATGAGGAGGCTAACATAGCCATTACCTGATCGAGAAATAGTCGATTTCTGCCGTCAGGTCCAGGTCCGGATATTTGTTCATTAAAGCCTTCGATTTTTCTGCGTAGCTGTCCATAAACTTTCTATGGGCATCAGTTTCGGGGAAGCGCGGGCGGTGCCATCTGGCGGTCATAATATCCTGTACCTGCTGCATCAGGTCATTGTCTGCCGCGGAGATACACGAAGCGGCAAACTGCTCCCATACATAGTTTGTAGCGGGGTAGTTTGGATGTACGAGGTCTACATCGTAGTAGCGGTGATCGCGCAGTATGTCTATTACCAGCTCGTAGGCAGGGAAGTAGAAAGCGTTTTGAAACTGCTCGCACAGTGTATGTACCGATTCTATAAGCCGTGCCTTGCTCCGGTTGTTTTGTATCACCCCGTCGCGTATGTGGCGTACAGGGCTTATGGTAAAGAGCACATTGCAAAAAGGGTTTGTGGCGTACAGTTTTTGGATCATGCTGCTGAGTGCGCCTGTAATGTCCTCAATAGATAGCAGCCGCTTTTCAAACCATTGCGCCGGTGCCCGGTGATTATTGGCTACAGCTTTACCGCTTTCTTTCAGATAGTACTGGAATGCTGAGCCAAGTGTGATGATCACCCAGTCGGCATTATGGATAAAAGCTGTCGCTGTCGCCTGCGATTTGTTTATCGTATCCAGCGCGGCGGCCTGGTCTATGTGTGAGAAGCGGGTGTGATGGTCCCAGCTGTTCCACAGCTCGTTAAGGTAAAAGAGGTCGTCGCTGCCGTACGTACGCGCGCTAAGATAGCTGTTTACGCTGTCTGCTACACTCAGTGGGTTGAACAGGATGCCGTGCGGGTTAGCCATCACTTTAAACTTATGCTGCTCCAGCCGGTCTGATATGTGTTCGGTAAAACAAGACCCGATAAGCAATATACGGTCTCTGTAAGTGATCGGTTTTGGCAGCTGAGGAACATCCGGCGTAAGCATGAATTGCATAGTTTAAAGTTATAAATACTTTGCTTGCAAATTTGTTTTAGGTCGTTTTTTTTCTCATCTTGAGATGCATTTGTAACCGGGAAGTATGGTATTCAGCAGTATTACTTTCTTATTTTATTTTCTGCCATTATTTTTCTTCTTTTATTATTTAGCTGATAAGAGATATAAAAATGCGGTAATACTGTGCGGTAGTATACTCTTTTATTCGTGGGGGGCGCCTAAGTTCATTTTTGTCATCCTGGGCACTACCATCGTCGATTTTTACGTGGTGCTCCTCATGGCTTCGTCTGTTCGCAGGCACCTGCGAACACTGCTGTTGTGTGTCTCGCTGGCTATAAATCTCGGGTTGCTGTTTTACTTTAAGTACAGTAACTTTTTTGTAGAGAATCTCAGTCATGTGCTGCAGCACGCGGGTATGCGGCCGCTTACATGGGAAAGGCTTGTTTTGCCTATAGGCATATCGTTCTATACATTTGAGACGCTTACGTATGTGGTGGATGTGTACCGGGGCGTGCATAAGCCCCTGCGCAATTTCTGGGATTACCAGATGTATATCATCCTGTTCCCTAAACTGATAGCCGGGCCTATTATCCGCTATCACGATTTTGCGGGGCAGGTATATGACCATACCGACTATGAGACTTCTGAGAATAAGCTGAGGGGGCTGTATAGGTTTGCGATAGGCCTGGGTAAGAAGGTGCTCATCGCCAATGCGGTAGGCACCGTAGCCGACCAGGTTTTCAGTATGCCGCACCAGGACCTGGGTACTGTGGCCGCATGGTTTGGCGCACTGAGCTATACCTTCCAGATATACTTCGATTTCTCGGGCTATTCAGATATGGCCATCGGTCTTGGCATGATGATGGGTTTCAGGTTTCCTGAAAATTTCAATAACCCATATACTGCTACCTCTGTTACAGACTTCTGGCGCAGGTGGCACATCACGCTTGGCAACTGGATGCGCAATTATCTGTACATACCCCTTGGCGGCAACAGGGTGAGTAGTAAATGGCGGCTGTACTTCAATCTTTGGCTGGTGTTTCTTGCCTCAGGGCTGTGGCATGGCGCCGCGTGGGGGTTTATTATATGGGGCGCGTACCATGGTTTTTTCCTTGTCATTGAGCGGCTGTTCCTGGGCAAGTGGCTGGGTAAGTTGGGCAAGCTGTCGTTTCTATACACCTTTCCCGTAGTGCTTGTAGGCTGGGTGTTCTTCCGTGCGGAATATGTGCATCCGGCCATGGGTTATCTCAGGCGCATGTTTGTTTGGCACTCCGGTACTGCGCCATGGCATGCCGATGGGTTGTATTATACCGCCCTTACCGTGGCTGCTTTTTTCTCATTCTTCACCATACCCAGGGCAGGTGAATGGATACAGCAGAAAGTCTTTCACCAGGACTATACAATGAGGAGGCACAGTATTATGGCGGTTGCTTTTGTGGTATTGTTTGTGTTGTCTGCCGCGCGTATCACTACATCATCATTTAATCCGTTCATCTATTTTAGATTTTAGGTTATGGAAGTAAAAACGGCGAGAGGTAGGTTGTTCTTTTTACTGATGCTTATTGTTGCGTTCCCCTTTCTGCAGCATGGTTTGTCGTTTTTTACAACCGGCCCGCTGAATGGCGCCGTTGTGCCTGTTGCCGATTCGTCTTTTACATGGGATGGCTGGTGGTCTGGAGCGTACCAAAAGCACAAAAACCTGTTTCTGAATGACAGCACCGGTTTCCGTGCAGACCTGGTGAGACTGAACAACCAACTGGACTACTGGCTGTTCAATAAAGTGCATGCAAATGGGGTAGTGGTAGGTAAGGATGAGTGTTTGTACGAGCAATTTTATATCGATGAATACTATGGCAAAGATTTTGCCGGGTATGATTCTATACTGAATGAAGTGACAAAACTCAGGAAGGTGCAGGACACAATGGAGCGACTGGGAAAGACATTCGTATTCATCATGGCCCCATCAAAAGCATATTACTTTCCTGAAAAGCTGCCCGAATCAGATGGGGGCAAAGCGGGTGAGCATACTACCAACTATGCCACTTTTAAAAAGATAGCCGCGGAGCGTTCGCTGCACCTGCTTGATTTCAATGCATGGTTTACCGGCATGAAAGACACTTCTAAAGAGCTGCTTTTCTCAAACCTGGGCACTCACTGGACGGTCTATGGCTCCCTGAAAGCAACAGACAGCATTATTAAGTATATAGAGCGGCAAAGAGGCATCCGTATGCCGGAACTGAGGTGGAACGATGTAGAGCATACCGATACTCCAAGACGCACCGATAACGATCTGGCAGTAGGCCTGAACCTGATCTCACATTTTAAAAAGGAACGGTTCGCCTACCCTCGTTATTTTTACACCACCGACAGCAGTGCTAAAAAGCTTAAGTCTATATATATCGGTGACAGCTTTTTATGGATGCTTATAGATAATGGCCTGATGCGTAATACCAGCAGTGATTTCCAGATATGGTACTACTTCAACGAAGCCTGGTCTGATAAAGCATTGTCCGGGCAAGAGCCGATGCGCCACATGGACGAATTTGACTGGAAGAGTTACCTCGCGGGTACGGATTGTCTTGTACTGTTGTATACACCCGCCAATATCAAGGGTTTCAGTTATGTAGGTTCATTTACCGAGCAGATGTACAGCTACTTTTATCCCGGCCATTAACGGTTGATCTGCTCATTAAATGAGGTTGCTTCAATGCTGTTTATCCATAGTGATCTCTCGCTGTTGCCGTTCCAGAAAAATACTTCTACAGTATCGTAATCAGATTTTGGTAAGAGCATGAACAGCGTCACGTCCTTGGTGTCCCAATCATATAATACACGGTGTACCCGTATCATGTTTTGCTTCACGGTGGCGCCTTTATTTGTAAGCTTTACAATGAACTGTGCCATATTCCATACATTGCCTTCCCTGCCAGAACAGCGGAAGTTTGCGGTGACCTTGAGCCATTTCACGCTTTTGTCAGAGAATGGAAATTTATAGACCGGGCTGTTTTGATGTTCCTTTGTCAGCAGCAAGGCTGTATGTTTTTCGCGGGGATTTATCTGGTATTGCCCGCCTGTGTCTACATCAAAATGGTTGGTGTAAACTATTTTGCTGTTCCGGGGTTCGCCCTCGTATAGGTCGGGGTTTTCCTTCAGCAGTGCCACATATTCGGGTACATCCCAGCGGCCTATGATCCTCCAGAAATAGGCTGATGATGTGATCTCAGGGTCATACAATATGCCGTTATGATAGAAGTAGGTAGACCAGATATTGAAATAGGCAAGAAAGGCCGCAATAAAGCCAAATATCCAGAACATGAACTTTCTGCCTGCCGCGGCTTCTATCAGTGCCGCAAGCGGGAACATGAGTATAGGATAGCTCTGCACCATGGCCCTGCCGCCATACCACCATATATTCCATGCGCACACCATGTAATAGTAGAGCAGGAAGAACGCAACTATCGCAACACGGTTCCGGCCATTTTTCAGGAACGGGATGATGCCGATGAAGGGTAGTATCATAAGGGGGCAGTACGTCAGCCAGCCCGTGCGGTAACTGAGCGTATAGTTAAAAAAATTGGGCGATCTGAAATATAAATGTTGGTTTTGTTCGTAGCTGTAATGTATCCAATGGCCCGTGGCATATTTCCAGTAAATAAGCTGTATGAAAATGACACACGTCGCTGCAACAACTGCTACCAGCAGTGACCTGTAATTTTTCAGATAGAGCGAAAACTGGTTTGTTATTGATTTTATCGATAGGTTGTTCATGCCCCACAGCAGGGGTATCAGCACAGATATGAGGTCGCTGGGGCGTGTAAGTGTGGCCAACCCCACCAGCAGCCCGATCCTTATGGCGTACTTGATTTTGAAAGTGTCATAAAAGTAGTGCGTGTTCAGGATGAGAAAGACATAGATAGTAAATAACCAGCAGTGAGACATGCCGCAGTCTATGGTTGAATAATTGAGATAGTTTGTGCCCACCACAAGCAACAGTAGCGTTATAGCTACCACTTTATCATTGTAAAAGATAAGCAGCAGTTTTCTGAGATACCATAGCCCAAGCAAGGATACCAGCAGCCCGCCAAGTTGTATGGCCAGCTGGTAGGGTGTAGAGAATCCATCGCGCGGATAGCCAAGCGGGCCCGCAAGAAAGTGGGCAACCGTAAAGAACGGAAGGAACATAACCGCCATCCCGGATGAATACTTCATCACATAATTCCCGTTATCAAGCCTTATTGCCTGTTGAAAATCGGTGCTTGTTCTTGTTGGGTTATATTTTTTCAGAATACCGTCTTTAAAAGACTGGTGCTTCAGATCATGGTAAATAAAGACCGATGGCAGATACCAATAGTACCCTGATACATCCCATGAAATAGTAGCCTCAGAACTGACATGCTCCCACCTGGGGAAAAAAACAAATGAAGCATAACTCATAAGCACCACGCAAAACACGTAGACATACTTTGACAATTTTCCCCGCGGTGCTTTAGACATATTCTGTGATGATCTTCAGTACAAATTAATTTTATTTTTCGCTATTTCCACAATGTTTTATTGAGAAAGCTGCTGATAGGTCATAATAGTATACGGATGCGTAGTGTCTATTTTAAAATAAAATGTATTCATATCCTGAGCGCCCAATAAGATGAAAGAGTTATAAAAACCGTTGGTATTTGAAACTGCCTCCTTTGTTTTTTTATCATCATTGTTAACGAAAAAAAGTGTTTGCTGCGGTGTTTCGCCTTTTATTGCTGACTGCATCAGTATTTCGTACGGCAGGCCCCAGTATAGCATATTAATGGACATAAGCCCGGAATCATTGATAAGTGCCAGTTTATTAATGCCTTTTTTCTTTGCCTTGTCAGCAAGCTCCAGGTTTACACGGTTTCTCAGCGTAAACGGACGGGATGCGGAGCAGATATATCCTATCCTCACCATAAAGATGAGCGCAACGATCAGTAAAGCATATTTCGTTTTTAGAGATGGGAGAAAGGAAAATACGAAACCCATGGCCGTAAGTATGCCGATACTTGCCCATTCGCTTTCTATATGGAACTGCTGAAAGTGTTCATCAAGATCGCCGTAAACAATGCCCATGAGTATGAAGTAGCCCAGCACAGAGATGATGGTCCATATAGCAGGCCATACCTGCTTATTTCTGAACAGGGCCACAATACCACATACGAACACAATAACCGCCAGCCAATAGTTGGTGAGGCAGTTGCTCAGAAACACGCTGATAACAGGTGTGTCAAATGCGGCAATGATGTCACTCAGCGACAGTGTTCTGATGCCGTGCAGGTGCATGCTGTCATAAGACTGGGCGCGGGCATTAGCATCAACATACTTAATGACTATGGCCAATACTAGTATGCTGCTGAGCACCAATGTGTCCCGTTTGGTAAATGGCCAGTTCTTCTTTTCCAGGATGAGGTATACCCATATAAATACGGTAGGGATGACCACTACGAGGTGCGTATAAATGGTGGTCAGTGCAAGGGGAGTAAATACTAATGCAAGGGTGAGCAGGTTTGTTTTCTTGTTGCCATGATATAAGGTGAGACCAAACATCAGGAACATCCAGGCAACCGCCTGGTTGATCTCGTTGCAGATCCAGAAATAAGAACTACTGATGAGCAGTAAATAGAAGAAGCCGGTTAACAGCGCAAACGCGTACTGCCGGCAGCGGTACAAAATGGCAACTACCAGCAGGTAAAACAAATTGAAACTGACAGCATAGCCTATAACAATAGCTTTTAGCGGAAGATGGAGCTTTTCGCCGAGGTAGGGTACTACCTGGGTTATCACAGAGCCATACCTGTGCTCCTGGATATACAGGCTTTTGGTGTTGATGATGTTGAAGAGAATGTATGCCGCGTCTGAGAAGAAAATGCGCTCTTTATAGAAAAAGATACTCATCAGAAACAGCACAGACAGTGCTATAACAGATACGACCGAAACCTTTTTCAATGCAGAATTGACAGAATCCATAAAACCGCCCCGAACGAGTGCTGTAAACAATTATATACGACTTAAAGATAAAAGTATTACTCCAATACACCTTCTTTTATCTCGTTCCATAACGCGCGGTAGCACGTGGTGGCGTACCCTGATGGGGCAAATACTTCTACGGGCGCGTTCTTTATGCCCATTTTTTCTATTTCTGACAGGGCCGGTATATAGTGCTCAAAAAATCGTTTGTCTTTATAAAGTTGCTGCATGGTCTCTTTGTGCATATTCTTCCGTATATCCACCATGGAGAAGAAGCATATCATCTTGCCCAGGTCTATTTCTTTGCTTTCAAAATACTGTTTCACCTGGTCGTAGGTGCGGATAGACAGTGTGGTAGGTATCACAGGCATCAGTACGGCATCAGATGCGTAAAATAGATTGTCGGCCAGGTTAGAAAAACCCGGCGGGCAATCAATGAACACAAAGTCGTAGGTAGATGCAACCTCTTTGAGCAGTGTTTTGAAATATTTCTTCGTATTGTGCCTTGCCTCCAGCAGTACATCCAGTTTGCGCGCGGAAATATCGGCGGGTATTATATCAAGGTTCTCATATTCGGTATGCATTATGGCGTCTGTAAGTGACAGATCATGTTCAATTATTTTTTTCGTGCTGGCCTTCACCGCCGCGTGCGCCTTATAGTAGTAGCTCGATGCGCCTTGCGGATCAAGGTCCCACAGCAAAGTCTTAAAGCCATCTCTGGCGGCCATGTATGAAAAGTTGACGCATGAAGCAGTTTTGCCTACACCCCCTTTGAGATTGTATAACGAAGTGATGAACATAAGACGATGGTTGAAGGATGATAAAATTACATTAAAAAAAGTGCAGTTATTCCTGTTTTTAGCTTTAATTTTATGTGCTCAAAATCCGGCAATATGTTACAAACAGCCACCATCACTTTTCTGAAACAGCTATCCAAGAACAACAACAAGCAATGGTTTGACGACCATAGGGACCAATATGCTGCTGCTAAGGAGGATCATGAAGCATTAGTGGCCAATATACTGGATGGACTTTCGGCCTCAGAACCATGGTTCAAAGAGCAGAAAGCGAAAGATTGCATTTTCAGGATATTCAGGGATGTCCGTTTTTCTAAAGACAAGACACCCTACAAAGCGCACTTCGGGGCTTTTTTCAGTAAGGGGGGGCGTAAATACCCGGGTGCCGGTTACTATCTGCACATAGAGCCCGGCGGGAAGAGCTTTGCAGGTGGTGGCCTGTGGATGCCTGAAGCGCCAATGCTGAAGGCAGTACGCCAGGAAATAGACTATAACTTTAAAGACTTTAAAAAGATAATAGAAGACAAGCGGTTCAAAAAATTCTTTGGGAAGCCCGAAGGAGAGCAACTTATAAAATTACCCCAGGGATATAAAGAAGATAATCCCGCAATAGAATACCTTAAAATGAAAAGCTATACAGTATCGTGCAATCTTACAGATGCCGAGATAAGCGGTAAAGTATTGGCTAAAAAAACACTGGAAGTGTTCGGGGTAATGAAGCCCTTCATAGATTTTCTGAACAGATCAGCCGATTAGTTGCGGAAGACCAAAAATTCAAACGGCTTCTCGCAGCAGTCACTCTGTTTCTTTTTGCGGGCCTTTGCGGGTTTTTGTTTGGTCTTATGATAAACATCAAGTAATTCGCCGGCCTGGAGTACCTGCTTGTCGTTGTCCACTTTATTCACTATTTCCATGAGCTCTTCTACCTTCTCATTAAAATGCCCCTGCCAGTTTTGTGCCACCTTCGCTGTCACTAATAATTCACGTACCTGTGGTTTCATAAATGAATGTTTATGCGGAACCGAAAATTTACTTTAGGAAAAGTAAACAATTTTTTTGCTTGTGGAATAGCAAAAAAGAATATGTGGATAAGTTTTTACCCCAATCAGCAACATTATTCAAATCAGTGCTGACCTGATATATTGTTGCAATTAGAATGCAAATAAAATCGCGATCAGTAAAACTTTGTAAGATAAGGATATCGCTCTTCGTAGAGTTTCTTCACTTTGGCAAGTATTGTATTCCTTAATCCGTCGAGGTTACGGCGTTCTATTGCTGACACGAATATCGCGGAGTTATTTGTTTGTTGCTGCCAGCGGGTTTCAAGTTGGGTAAGCATTTCGCGTTTTACATCTTCCTCCAGCCATTCGTCAAATACCGTTTGCTCATAAAGGTCCATCTTGTTGAATACAGTGATGGTAGGTTTGTCAAAGCCGCCAATGTCTTGCAATGTCTTATTCACTACGCCCATCTGGTCTTCGTATGCGGGGTGCGATATATCTACCACGTGCAGCAGGCAGTCTGCTTCTCTCACCTCATCGAGCGTACTCTTAAAGCTCTCAACAAGATGGTGTGGTAACTTCCTGATGAAGCCCACCGTATCGCTGAGCAAAAACGGTGTCTGCTCATAAACCACCTTGCGGGTCGTGGTATCCAGTGTTGCGAATAACTTATTTTCAGCAAATACATCAGCCTTGCTCAGCGCGTTCATTATCGTGCTTTTGCCCACATTAGTGTAGCCAACTAACGCTACCCGAATATATTCACCTCTTTCCTTACGCTGCGTAAAAGCCTGCTTATCTATTTCTGCCAGCTTCTTCCTCAGCAGCGATATTTTATCTTTAACTATTCGCCTGTCGGTTTCTATTTCCGTTTCACCCGGCCCGCGGCTGCCTATGCCTCCGCCCTGGCGCTCCAGGTGTTTCCACATGCCTTTCAGCCTGGGCAGTATGTATTGGTATTGAGCCAGCTCCACCTGTACTTTTGCTTGTGCTGTTTTTGCGCGGCTTGCGAAAATATCCAGTATAAGGTCGCTGCGGTCTATGGTCTTTACACCTAGTTCATCGGTAATGTTACCTATCTGTGACCCTGTGAGCTCGTCGTCAAATATTACGAGGGTTACTCCTTTTGCTTTTACATACTCTTTTATTTCCGCCAGCTTTCCTTTGCCCACAAATGTTTTGCTATCGGGGTGGGGAAGTTTCTGAATGAAATTTTTCACGGTTGTAGCTCCCGCAGTTTCAGCCAGGAAGGCCAACTCTGTAAGGTATTCGTTCACCAGCGTTTCTGATTGCTCCTTATGCACCAGTCCCACAAGCACCGCTTTTTCTTCGTTTTGTATTTTATTGTTCTTATCGAGCACTATAGAAATTCAAAAGTTAATTGCAAAAAAAATTTTTGTGTGGCAGAGGTTTTTCTTCCACTGCTTAATTTATCATAACAGGCGCTCCTGTTCTCTCAGCCACCGCTCAGGTATCTGGTCGTTACTGGCTACCAGGTAGTCGTTATAAGAGCATGGTACAAAAGACTGGTCGGGGAGTTTCATCCACCACCTGTTGGTTCGTTTGCTTTTCAGAAAAGTAGTATCGTTATCTGTAAAGGCAACATTAAATACATTGAATTCTTCGCGTTCAGTAAGCATGGCCTCGGTTTTGCGTACCAGGTAGCCATCGGTAAAATACCATATCATTTGGGATATAAGCTTTGCGGTCATGCCATGCACATCGTCCTTGTCGTCATAGCCGTATATACCAAACGAAGTGAGCGCGTCGCTCATGCCGGCATAGCGGGTAAGCTGGCAGGCCTCTTCGCCAGACAGGCCGTTTGGCGAGCCGTTAATATTAGCAGGCGCGTCGCTATAACGGACCGATGACATATCAAAGCTGAACAGGTTACTGGTTCTTAGTACAGGCTCCATGTCGTCTATATTTTCCCTTACTTTCCCCAGCCGGTAAAAGTCAAAGCGTAGCTTGTCCAGTGTCTCAAGCATACGCGGGTGGGCGTAATAACTCTGAAACGCTATGTGGCTGTAATGCGTAACAAAATTAGGAGTGCCTGTGAGCATATCCAGCAAAAAGCTGTGATGGTTTATGTCTTCGGTTTCGTCCAGGTCTATGAGCATATCAGCTACAGAGGCTATCACCATCTGCTCTGCGTTTTTGAACACATCGTATTGCTGCAGGGTTAGATCGTGTGAGCCACCCAGTACAAGGGCTATCTTTCCGGCTTTGTGTATTTCTTGTAGTACTGCCTGCAGCGCCGCGCGTGTGTCACCAAGGGTTGCGCCCCTGGCTATATTGCCCGCGTCTGCTATCTTTATACCGGTATGCCAATGATACATGGCGTATAGCTGCTCACGTATGGCATCCGGGCCACTGCCATAGTCATACTTTGCATTAGCGCCGCGCCACTCGCCGCATCCTACAATAACTATATCCGCGTCTTCCCAGTTAAATGATCTTTGGGTGGCGCAGACAATATTCCCTCCCCACTGCAGCGGGTGGTAGCTATCTGCCTTATGTGTTTCGATAAAATGTTTTGGTTCAAAAAATGATCTCAGATCCTGCATGTTTAGATAATGTCTTCTAAAAGTACGTAAGTGAAATTATGCGGCAAAACTGCGTTAATTATTGATCGTGACAAAATCAACCGGGTGGTGAATAGCGCTGACAAACAGTATTTTCGAAAATAATAATAATTATTTCTCAATAATGATCTTACTCACAGACAAGTTATGGTCTGTGGCAGCAGAAATAAAATAAACACCGGGGGGCACGCCCGGCTGTATTGCCACCTGCTCGTTGGTACGCGCGGTGAGCGTAAACACTTTTTTGCCCATCATGTCCGTTATAACAAAGCGCACATCCTCATCTTTATACGAAGATGCTGTTATGGTCAGTTTTTCTTTCGCGGGGTTAGGGTAGACGATAATGCGCTCAGTTTTTGCCGGTGGGGTCTCATGTACGCTTACCGGGCATTCAGAACTGATGCGTATCGGGAACGAGACCCATACAGTACCACAGGTATTGGTCACCGCGTACGATATCAGGGTTATCCCCGCAGATACGCCGGTTACAAGACCAGCGGGTGAGACCGAAGCCACCGCGGGATTGTATGAGCTCCATGTACCTCCTGCCACGGTATCCGTAAATGTAACGGTATCACCGGGGCACAGGGTGTCCGCGCCCACAATAGTGCCGGGGTCGGGCGTATGCAGCACTGTTATGTGCACAGTAATAGTGTCGGCAAGGCCGCCGTCTGAGATCCTTATTTTGAAAGAGTCGGTACCTATATATCCCGGCGAGGCAGCATAATTTGTACCAGACGGGTACACAACACCTCCTGTAGATATAACAGTATCTGCGCCCATCACTGTACCATTGTATGGCCCCGAAATAAGGCTCCATATCTCTGTTTGGCCGGCATCCACGTCAAATGCAGCCAGTACGCTGTCAAGGCCTATACTCTCTATAGGACAAAACGCAGTGTCAAAGCTATGGCCATGAACGAAATATGGCGCATGTGTGGGTATCTGTATCACCCTTATGCGGTGGTTCTCGTTGTCAGATATGTATATCTTACCGCCCACACCTATTGCCACACCCGTTGACCGGTTTATTTCCGCAAAAAAAGGAGGCCCGCCGTCACCGCTGTATGCCGCTACTCCGGTACCGGTAAGCGTGTTGATGATGCCCGACGAGTTGATCATGCGGATACGGTTGTTGTTTACATCGCATATATAGACGTTGCCTGCGGCATCGGCAGCTATCCCTTCAGGATAGTATAATTTCGATGCGGTAGATGGCCCGCCATCACCTGCGAAGCCATAAGTAGGTGAGCCGGCTATGGTAGATATGATGCCCGAACTATTGATTTTACGTATCCGGTTATTGCCATAGTCTGCGATATATACATTGCCCGACCCATCGCAGGCCACCCCCAGCGGATACTGCACCAGCGCGGACACCGCAGGGCCGCCATCGCCACCTATAAAGCAACTGCCGGTGCCGGCTATAGTAGATATTGTACCCGAAGAATTTATTTTACGTACCCGGCAGTTCGACTGGTCTGCAATATAAATATTGCCCGTACCATCTACAGCCACTCCCCATGGGAAGTTGAGTGAAGCCGATGCCGCAGGCCCGCCGTCGCCGCTAAAGCCTGCCAGGCCATTACCGGCAATGGTTGTAATAACACCTGATGTGTTTATCTTACGTATGCGGTTATTGCCATAGTCAGAGAAATAGACATTGCCTGCCGCATCAACAGCTATACCCCTCGGCGCATTTATTTTTGCGGCGGTAGCAGCGCCGCCATCACCGCTAAAACCACCTACGCCGGTGCCCGCAATGGTTTTTATTATTCCCCCGGTGTCAATTTTACGTATGCGGTTATTGCCATAATCGGTGAAATAAACGTTGCCTGCGGCATCTGCCGCTACTCCATACGGGGTGTTGATCTCAGCAGCAGTAGCCGGGCCCAGGTCGCCGCTGTAAGCAGCGGTGCCATCCCCTGCTATCGTATTGATCACTACCTGGGCTTGTGACGGGTGCGCAAAGAGAAATACAAATACAGGGCAGAGGAATGATAAGACTTTCTTTTTCAGAGGTAAAAATTTTTACTAAGTTAGGTTTTTTTATTCCTGCAAAACGCATGCTGATTTATTTTATTGTTGTTAAATAGTCATTTGAAAGAGATATATTAATTTGATGTTAATTTGTTTGATTTTATTTTAAATATTCAATTTAATGTCAATTCAATACATTTATATTAATCAAATGTATTATGGTCATGGTGTGTAATTATTTTTATGTTACAATGAAAATATTCCCCAACCTTTTCTTTGAGCGGTGTGTCTATAATAATGAGTTTATTTAGGAGTTTTATAATTCTAAATAAATTGCATAATTTAGCAAAGGAATATAAGTACATATAATTGCAGATTTTATGAAATATTTTCTATCACTTTTAGCTATTGCTTTTAGCTACAGTTCCTATAGCCAGATCACGGTTGCGGACACCCCGCATTGTTTTAATCACGTACTTCATGCCGAGGTTACAGGTGGTCTTATACCTACCTCATCCGGCATCACTACAGATGATGGGTGGTCAGGGGTTATTCCGATCGGGTTTACATATAATTTTTATGGTGTACCATATACACAATGTATTATCGGGTCTAATGGCTGTTTAGGTTTTAATATTGCGTCAGCAGGTGCATACAATACGTGGCCCATTGGTGCTACTTTGGCTACCACTGGGGCTACAGATATTCGTAATGTAATATGTGGCCCATGGTGCGATGTGTATATCCCGGCCGGTGGTACCATTGAATATTCTACCCAGGGCATAGCGCCCAACAGGAACTTCGCGGTTACATGGTGTGGTACCCGCATGTATTCATGTACTACCGAGTGGCTGACAACACAGATCGTGATCTATGAAACAAGCGGCCTGGCAGAAGTTCATATCGGGCATAGGACAGTATGTTCTACAGGCTGGAATGGCAGCCACGCCATAGTAGGTGTGAAAAACTCTGCGGGTACGGTTTCCACAGTTGCTCCGGGACGTGATTTCCCCACCGTATGGACCTGTACTAATGAGTCGTGGGCCTTTACTCCTATAGCCGGGCCTAGCTATTCGGTTGCATCCATTCCTTATGCCCCCATCCCATACGCGGCTTCGGCAGTTTATTGGTATGATAGCGCTACACACGCTTATCTTGGCTCAGGACCCGATCTTACTGTAGCGCCTACAGTTGCAACAACATATGAAGCTGCTGTACTGGGTTGTAACGATACTACAAAAGCATTTATACATGTAAACCCGCCTACAGGCCTTACTATTGGCGGCCTGCCACATATCAGCGCGGTAACATCTACCAATCCCGACATTTGTGGTAATTGCAACGGATCTATTGTGCTGCATGGTTTGAAACCACACCAGATCGATTCTATATTTTACTCAATAGGCGGAGTTCCGCAACCTATCAGGGTAGATTCAGCCGCGCTGGACAGTACCATACACCTTGATGGCTTATGTGCAAATACCTACGATTACTTTTATGTCAAAGTAGGTGATTGCCCTTCAAATACCGTAGGCCCGGTAGTACTGTCTGCACCAGCATTGCACCTGGACCTTAAGTACGATGTGACCCTTGGTTGTCATGGTGATTATGTAGCTTTCCAGAACCTGTCAACCCCTGTTGGCGCGGCGTTTACAACTACATGGGATTTTGGTGATGGTTCCACAAGCAATGCTGTGAGCCCTGTGCACTTGTATACCGCCCAGGGTGTTTATTCTGTAAAACTTACTTACGCTACCATATATGGATGCTCTATTGATACAATAATATCTATACCGCTGCTGCACCCTATAGACGCGCATTTCACAACAGATGCGCAAGAGGTATGTCTTGGTATGCCGATACATTTTGATGGTACTACTGTAAGCAATAATGAGCCAACATTTGAATGGTATTTTGGTGATGGCGCACCAACACAGAAGGTAAATCCTATTGACTATACATTCCTTAATGCCGGGCACTTCACCGTAACATTTACAGTTACCGATACCATAGGTTGTCAGGCTGTAGCTACAGATACATTCAATGTGATCAGTGTCGATGTCAGGACCTCGGTTCATGATACTTCGGTATGTCTTGTTGACTCAATGGGTATGCGTGCCTTTGTGAAAGTTATTCCTGAATACATACCGTACACATATACCTGGGCTGATGTAAATAACATTGGAGCAACAGACGGGCCAACTACAAATTTCATGGGAATTGGCACCTATGTATACACTATTACAGTGACTACTCCACCGCTGGTATTGAACCCTATGGGTTGTAGCGGTTCGGATACGGAGCGGGTAAATTCTTATCCACCGGTGACATTGACCAACCTTACCCCAAGCCCATCAACCATTCCTTACGGAAGCAGTATTCAGCTTAACGCATTGGGCGCGGTATATTATACCTGGAAACCCGACAACGGATCACTGAGCGATAACAACATCAATAATCCCGTAGCTACTCCTCACGATTCCCTTACTATCTATACTGTCTATGGTATGAATCTTTGGGGATGTGTTGACTCGGCGAATATTGTTGTAAAACTCGACAACGATATGCCTGAAGGTATTCCTACTGCCTTCACTCCTAACGGTGATGGCCTGAATGATGTGTTCAAGATCAGCAAACTCACTTTCCAAAACCTTGTTAGCTTTGCTGTATACAACCGCTGGGGCCAGGAGATATTTGTTACCAATAATAAGGATAAGGGCTGGGATGGTACTTACGAAGGAGTGCCACAGGATATCGGCTCGTATAATTGGGTAATAATCGTAGGCCATGTAGATGGCACCAATAAAGTCTACAAAGGCACTGTTACGCTGATACGCTAAAGAGGATATTGATAAATAAAGCCACCAGGATATCCTGGTGGCTTTATTATTTGCTGCACTCCTGTGCGGGAGTGCTGTTTGGGAAACTATTTGTTATCTGCGTCTAATGCTTTGCGCTGGTTGCGGTCCAGCACTTCATCTATCATGCCGTAGTCTTTTGCTTCATTTGCGGTCATCCAGTAGTCACGGTCGCTGTCTTTTTCCACCTTGGTCAGCTTCTGGCCCGAATGGTAGGATATGATCTCATAAAGCTCTTTCTTCAGCTTACCTATCTCGCGGGCTGTGATCTCTATGTCACTTGCCTGTCCTTCGGCACCGCCAAGTGGCTGGTGTATCATTATCCGGCTGTGTTTCAGCGCGGTCCTTTTACCCTTACTACCCGCGCACATCAGTACAGCGGCCATAGATGCTGCTATACCTGTGCATATAGTAGATACATCAGGGTTAATGATCTGCATGGTGTCATAGATACCAAGGCCGGCATACACACTGCCACCGGGGCTGTTCAGGTACATCTGTATGTCACGGGCGCGATCTGTGCTCTCAAGAAACAGCAGCTGTGCGGTAACAATATTGGCCACATAGTCATTAATACCCTCTCCGAGGAATATGATACGGTCCATCATAAGGCGTGAGAATACGTCCATAGAGGCCACATTCATGGGGCGCTCTTCTATGATGTAAGGAGTAAGTCCTACGGGGGTCTTCACAAGAGAAGAAGTATAACTGTCTACAGTGAGACTACTGATGCCATGATGTTTAATGGCATATTTGCGAAATTCATTTTTATCCATTGGTTATTTCTGTTTGTGTTTATTATGCAAATTCTAAACCATGATAAAGATAGTGCCATTAAGGCATATAAAAATGAGGTTTGTCTCAATTTGTATACCAGGGTTTGCCATTTTTGACAATAAATGCGAAGACAATTGCGTAAACCCGGGTGCGTATAACGTATGCATAATATTATATTGCCTTTATGGTGGGGATAAAAAGTATGGGCGAAAACCCGTGCTGCAAAATAGTTTTATAATTTTAGAGAAAAATATACAGGCGTTGGTTTTATTGTGAGCTAAAGACAATTCAGCTGAAAAAATATCTTCCATACATATTCCTGGTGGTGCTGTCTCTGCCGCTTTTTTTTCTTAATGTGCCGGACGCGCATGGGCTGGGTGATGATTTTGCCCAGTATATAAAAGAAGCGCAGAACATAAGCCATGGCCAGCCCTACTACAGATCGAATTATATATATAATGATATAGACAAAGAGTATGCGCCGCCACAATACCCGGTGGGCTATCCTATACTGCTGGCACCGGTTGTCAGTATGTTCGGGATAGCGATCAGGCCTATGCTGTACCTTAATTGTATCATTTTCACAGGCTTACTGCTTGCATTGTATGCCTACTTCCGAAGATATGCGAATACGGTTATCGCTGTCTGTCTTTCGTTGATCATTGTATACAGCAACACAATGCTGGACGCAAAGGGGAACATACTGTCTGATGTGCCTTTTATGCTGTTTGTATTACTTTACCTGTTACTAAGAAATTCGGAATCTTATTCAAAACGCAGGGTGCTGCTGCTGATCTGTACTGCGGTGATGGCCATACTCACCAGGTCGCAGGGAATAATACTGCTTGCCGCTGAGGGTATCCTTTTTATGGCAGATTGTGTGCGATGGATACGGGCAAGGCAGTTTACGATGCGGCAGATATTTAACCATGTTTCGGTACAGGTAACCATTGGTACGGTCGTTCTGTTCGTAGTGGTCAATAATATCATCTTCAGCACGCCGGTGGGTACATTCGGTTACTATGTGACCATGTCTACACACAGAACAGTAGGGTTCAGAGACCTGCTGCGTACCAATTGGGATTACCTCAATACCCTGTTTTTCGAACTTGTGCATGTTCCCGCATCGGGGCCCTGGAGCCAACGCTTTACCACATTGGTGGAGTACAGCGTATATATATCCGCCGCCCTCGGATTGGTAATGTCGCTTATTAAAAAGGTGAGGGTAGATGACCTTGTGTTTCTTATGGGATGCCTGATGGTGCTGCTCGTGCCCGTACACCAGGGTGTGCGTATCCTGTTTGCCATCTTTCCTGTTTATATATTATATAGCTATACTTCTGTGAGCCGTATCGCGCATATCGTATTTAAATTCAGGCTGGTTGCGGCCGGGGTGGTAATGACAGTCTTGTACCTGGCTGCCGGCTACGATACATACCGGAAATACAGCCGTAACGAATGTAATGGCTGTGTGCCGGGCCCTATGCCATCGGCAATGTTTGCGCAGGTGCGGCAGACAATGCATGACTCGGATGTGGTTGTGTTCCTTAAACCAAGGTTGCTGACATTGTACACCGGCAAAAAGGCTGTGGTATATGCATATAAAGAAACACCAGAGAACAATAAGCGAAAATTTGACGATCTTAAGGTTTCTTATATTCTTCCGTGGTTTGACGAAACGATCATGAGGTTTATGAGAGATAATTATAAGATCATAGACAGTGTGGGCGCGGGGGATACCTATCTTTACCGGGTAAGATGACCGGTCTTATACCGTTACAAACAAATATGAAGTAAAAAATAGGAGGAATAAGGGGTAAAAACGAATCCCATGGCTTATTTTTACGCCCACTTAAAACACGATATGAAAAACACACCGTTTACACAGACACATATATCATTAGGGGCCAAGATGGCAGAGTTTGCCGGCTATAACATGCCGATATCGTATACCGGTATCAACGAAGAGCATAATTGTGTGCGTAATAACGCAGGTGTGTTTGACGTAAGCCATATGGGCGAGTTCATACTGAAAGGGCCTGACGCGCTGGACCTGATACAGCGTGTAACGAGCAATGACGCCAGCAAACTGACAGACGGGAAAGCACAATACTCCTGCCTGCCAAATGACAATGCGGGTATAGTGGATGATCTGCTGGTATATTGCATAGAGCAGAACAAGACCTATATGCTGGTAGTGAACGCATCTAACATAGAAAAAGACTGGAACTGGATCAGCAAGCACAATACCAAGGGTGTGGAAATGCACAACATTTCTGATAAAACAGCTTTGCTGGCGGTACAAGGACCTAAAGCTACAGAGTATATGCAGCAGCTTACTGATATGGATATCACCAACCTGCAGTATTATACATTTGCCAAAGGGAAATTCGCCGGTGTGGACAATGTATTGGTGAGCGCTACAGGCTATACCGGTGCCGGTGGTGTGGAAATATACTTTGAAGATAAAGACGGTGATGCCGCTAAAATATGGAATGAGGTTTTCAGGGTGGGCACGCCAAACGGTATGAAGCCGGTGGGCCTGGCAGCGCGTGACACACTGCGCCTGGAAAAAGGCTTCTGCCTTTATGGTAATGACATTGATGACACTACCAGCCCCATAGAAGCGGGACTGGGCTGGATAACAAAATTCACCAAGGATTTTACGTCGAGGGCGGCTATAGAGAAGCAGAAAACCGACGGCGTGACGCGTAAACTTGTGGGCCTGGAAATGGTGGACAGGGGCATACCCCGCCACGGCCATGTGCTGCAGAACGCTGATGGTAAAGAGATAGGTGTTGTTACCTCCGGTACCCAGTCGCCAAGCCTGGGCAAGGCGATAGGGCTGGGCTATGTGGCGAAGGAGCATGCCGCGCCGGGCAGCGAGATATACGTGATGATACGTGATAAGGCAGTGAAGGCACAGGTGGTGAAGATACCATTTCTGTAGGCGTGTAAGGCAACGAAGTGAACTTTCAATAAGCGCAATATTTTTTTCTTTCTTTTCAGTGAAATAAAGCCTAATAACGTAACGTATGCTACCAAAGTACAATCGTGTTCTTCTTAAACTTTCAGGTGAGTCGCTGATGGGTGAGCGTAATTTTGGTATAGACCCCAAGATGCTTGAGCAATATGCCAAGGAGATACAAAAGATAACGCATATAGGTGTGCAGGTAGCCATAGTAATAGGTGGGGGTAACATTTATCGCGGGATGAATGAAGCAGATACGGGAATAGAGCGTGCCCAGGGAGACTATATGGGTATGCTGGCCACCGTGATAAATGGGATGGCACTGCAATCGGCACTGGAGAAGGAGGGCGTAAAGACGCGCCTGCAAAGCGCCATAAAAATGGAGCAGGTAGCCGAGCCATATATCCGCCGCCGTGCCATACGCCACCTTGAGAAAGGCCGTGTGGTGATCTTTGGCGCGGGAACAGGCAACCCCTATTTTACTACGGATACAGCGGGATCACTGCGTGCTATAGAGATCAATGCGGATGTAATACTGAAAGGTACCCGTGTAGACGGTATCTATACAGCGGACCCCGAGAAAGACAGCAGCGCAACACGATTTGAGACGCTAAGTTTTACCGAGGTGATCAGTAAGAACCTGAAAGTAATGGATATGACTGCCTTTACACTGTGCCAGGAAAATAACCTGCCCATAATTGTATTTGATATGAACAGCCCCGATAACCTGCTAAGGGTAGTGACGGGCAAGCCGGTAGGTACCCTGGTAAGCTAATGCGCTACCTTACGGTTTTTCGTTTGTTCCTTTCATAGTCTTCAAAGATGTAGTTACCTAACCCATCGAGCGAGGAGTAGAATGCTTTACCATTATTTACCTCTGTGAAGTTGCGCACAAATGCCTGCAGGTAAGGGTCCTGGGCTATCATGAATGTGATGACCGGTATCTTGAGCCTGCGCAGCTGGCCGGCGAGGTTGAGCGTGCGGTTCAGTATTTTGCTATCTATCCCGAAGCTGTTTTTATAATACCTGCCGCCAATTTTAAGGCATGTAGGCTTGCCATCCGTTATCATGAAGATCTGCTTATTGGGGTTCTTGCGGCGGCGCAGGAGTTCCATAGACAGTTCGAGACCGGCAACGGTATTGGTGTGATACGGGCCTACCTGCAGGTAGGGGAGGTCTTTCATTTCTATCTGCCATGCGTCATTGCCAAACACCACTATGTCCAGTGTATCCTTTGGGTAACGTGTAGTGATGAGCTCGCTGAGGGCCATAGCCACGCGTTTTGCCGGGGTGATGCGATCCTCGCCATAGAGGATCATGGAATGGGAAATATCGATCATGAGCACCGTGGAGGTCTGCGCCTTGAATTCGGTTTCGTGTATCTCCAGGTCGCCCTCGCGCAGCGACAGGCTGTCTACGCCATGATTGATGAATGCGTTTTTTAGACTGCCGGTATAATCAATATTTTCGGGCGCGTCGCCAAATTCGTACGGCCGTATCTCGGGCGCAGGTTCATCGCCACGGCCACTTTTGAAGGTGCGGTGATTGCCCTGCCGGGCTTTTTTCATTTTGCCGAATATCTCTTCGAGCGAGCGCTTGCGGATAGACTGTTCGGTCTTGGGTGTTATTTTGAAAGAGCCATCACGCTCATCTTCTTTAAGGTAACCATTTGCTTTGAGGTCTTCGATGAAATCGCCGATGCCGTAATCATTATTTGTAAGCCGGTATTCCTTATCGAGCTGGGAAAGCCAGTGGAGTGCTTCTGAGGCATCGCCGCTGGTGTACTGCAGTAATTCGGTAAAGACATCCAGGAGCTTTTCAAATGGTGATTTGTCATTAGCGCCGGGGTCGAATTTTGAAAAATTATAGCCTAACATATCTGCACTCCTTTATCTTCTGTTATTAAAGTTACGAATTACGCACCACATCGGCGGCAGCCAATTCGTCTTTAAGGAACAGGCCGGTGAAACTTTCTTTGGCGGCAGCCACAACTTCCGGCGTGCCCGCGGCTACTACCCTGCCGCCGCCGCTGCCACCCTCAGGGCCAATATCTATTACATAGTCCGCAACTTTTATCACATCCATATTGTGTTCTATAACAAGGATAGTATTGCCACGGTCTACCAGCCTGTTGAGCACGAGCAGGAGGTGCTTAATGTCCTCAAAGTGGAGGCCTGTGGTGGGCTCGTCGAGGATATATATAGTCTGCCCTGTATCGCGTTTGGATAATTCGGTGGCCAGCTTTACACGCTGGGCCTCGCCGCCGCTAAGCGTAACAGCGCTCTGCCCGAGGGTGACGTAGCCAAGGCCCACATCCTGCAAGGTTTTTATCTTGCGGTGCAGGTAAGGGACATTTACAAAAAACTCTACAGCCTCGTCTACAGTCATATTGAGCACATCAGATATTGACTTGCCTTTGTATCGTATCTCAAGGGTTTCGCGGTTGTAGCGCCTGCCATTACATTTTTCGCACTGCACATATACATCAGGCAGGAAGTTCATTTCTATAACACGCATGCCTCCGCCTTCGCATGCCTCGCAGCGGCCACTCTTAACGTTGAAAGAAAACCTGCCTGCGGTATAACCCCTGATCTTGGCCTCCGGCACCTGTGAAAAGAGCTGCCTGATCTCATTGAAAAAGCCGCAGTATGTGGCGGGGTTGCTGCGCGGGGTGCGGCCAATGGGGCTCTGGTCTATTTCTATCACCTTATCTATATGCTCTAACCCCTGTACTTTTTTATAGGGCATGGGCACCTGCTTGAAATTGTGGTAGCAATGATTGCCCAGTATGGGATACAGTGTTTCGTTGATGAGTGTACTCTTGCCACTGCCGGAGACACCGCTGACGCAAATGAATGTGCCCAGCGGCAGCTTGACGGAAACATTTTTAAGATTGTTGCCGGTGGCGCCATCCAGTACCAGCTTGCTACCGTTACCTTTTCGCCTTTCTTTAGGCACCTCTATCTGCAAGGTATGATTGAGATATGCAGAGGTGGTTGTTTTTTGCAGCAATACCTGCTGTGGTGTGCCTGCGCTGACCACGCGACCACCATGCATGCCCGCGGCAGGGCCTATGTCTATCAGGTGATCTGAGGCGAGCATGATGTCTTTATCATGCTCCACGACAAGAACGGAGTTACCGCCATCGCGAAGGTTCTTGAGTGCTTTTATGAGCCGCTGGTTATCGCGCTGATGGAGGCCTATGCTGGGCTCATCGAGTATATATGTAATACCGGTGAGCTGCGAACCTATCTGCGTGGCCAGCCTGATGCGCTGCGACTCGCCGCCGCTGAGTGTACGTGTAGGACGATCTACGGTAAGGTAATGCAAACCAACATCGAGCAGGAAATGAAGACGGTCGCGGATCTCTTTAAGAATGTCTTTGGCGATAGTGTTCTGCTTGCTGCTGAGGCGCGACTCGATGCCTGTAAACCAGTTGCTCATTTCCTGCAGCGATTTCGCTGCCAGCTCGGCGATATTTTTATTGTCCAGTTTGAAGTAAAGGCTTTCCTTTTTCAAACGCGCGCCGTTGCATTCAGGACAATTGGTGAGCATCATAAACTTCTCCGCCCATGAGCGCACGCCCTCAGATGTGGTTTCGCTGAACCAGCGCAAGACCATGTTTACAATGCCCTCGTAGTTGTGCTGCACCACCTGCTCGTGGTAAGTGCCTGAATCGTCGTTGCTATATGTTATAACACCTTCCTCGTTGCCGTAGAGGAGTATGTTCAATTGTTTTTCGGAAATTGTCTTCAGCGGTTTATCCAGCGGTATTTTGTTTTTCCTTGCCAGGATGGTTGCGGCCTGGAAGGCCCACGCATCGCGCTCGCCACCGAGGGGAGCTATGCCACCTTCTGAAATGCTTTTGGACATATCAGGCAACACCTCCTGCATATTGACCTCGTATACACTGCCGAGGCCACGGCATTTGGGACATGCCCCATAAGGCGAGTTGAAAGAAAAAGTATTTGGTGACGGTTCTTCGTAGGAAATGCCTGTATCAAGGCACATCAGTGTCTTGCTGTATTGGGTAATGGCACCGGTATCTGCATCGGCTATGAACATGAGGCCCTTACCCATCTGCAGGGATTTCTGCACACTCTGGCTAAGCCGGGTCTGATCGCTGCTGCTTACCGCGAGGCGGTCAACTACCAGTTCTATTTCATGGATCTTGTACCGGTCCAGTTGCATGCGCTCTTTTAGTTCGGTAACCTCGCCATCTATACGTACCCTCACATACCCCTGTTTGCGTAGTTGTTCAAACAATTCGCGGTAGTGACCTTTACGGCCGCGCACTATAGGCGCCAGCAACATTATTTTTTTACCGGCGAAGTGCTGCTGCATGTGTGCTATGATCTCTTCTTCGCTGAACTTTACCATTTTCTTACCGGTATTGTAAGAGTAGGCCTCTGCCACACGGGCAAAGAGCAGGCGCATAAAGTCATATACCTCTGTAACTGTGCCTACGGTGGAGCGAGGATTGCGGTTGGTGGTTTTTTGCTCGATAGAAATAACCGGAGAGAGGCCGCTGATCTTATCCACATCGGGGCGGTCCAGGTCACCCATGAACTGGCGGGCGTAGGCGGCAAAGCTTTCCATGTAGCGGCGCTGGCCCTCGGCAAAAATAGTATCGAACGCAAGTGACGATTTGCCGCTGCCACTGATACCGGTGATAACCACCAGTTTATTTTTAGGAATACTTACATCAATATTTTTGAGGTTGTGCACACGCGCACCCTGTACTTCTATTGTTCCGGCGTCTCTTCCATTATCCATAAGTTCGGTACTCATCTTAACTGCAATTTACAGAAATCAAAAATTGTAAGCCGGTACCTAAAACAGCGCTACCTGACAATTACAAATTGGCATTATCTTAATGCGGTGAAAAAAGCAAAAATGTTACGAAAAAAATATTTTTTGTTCATTTTGTTGATAATCAATTTAATAGATGATGAAAAGGTTACAAAAAGGTTTCAAAAAGGTTACAAAAAGGTTACGCGATCACACTGTATTTTTTGAAAATATTTTAAACAGATAATGTATAACTTTTCTAAAATGACCCGGCCATACTGCCACTATACCTATTGCCGTTATAATGTCAAATACGGTGCCAACCCAAAGGAAGTTACCAACAAAACCGAAGGGCGATACGGCTGAAACATAGGCAGGGCAAGCATCCTGTAGTTTTAGAAAATTGTGGATAGAAATACGTGACTGCCAAAATGCCCGGGGGAACTGTGGTATCATACTGCCAGGCCGAAGATATGGTCGTTCATGAAATAGCCGTCGCCGATATCTATGTCTTCATTGACCACAAGCCGGAACCCGACTTTTTTGTAAAAAGCGATAGCGGCGGCGTTGAAGCGATTGACATTGAGAATGAGGGCAACGCCCCCTTTGTTTTTTATATCGAGGACTATATGGTCTATCATGAATTTGCCGGCACCCTTGCCCTGGCAGACCGGGAGCACGTATAGCTTATGCAGTTTGAAATTGCCCTCTCCGGTATCGGAATACGAGGCAAAGCCCACAGGGGTCTCATTGTCGTAGCACAGGATGAAAGAGTGATGGTTTATTTCCATCTGTTTTTGCAGGGCCTCAGGGGCATAGAACAACCCGATCATATATGCAACCTGCTCAGCGCCAATAATAGGCGTATACGTTTGCGGCCATACCTCCATAGTAAGGTGGCGGATAAGGGGGATGTCGGCGACGGTGGCGTTTTTTATGGATAGCATAATGTGATAAAAGTTGATGAATGACCGGCAGAAAGGTTGATTTGCATTAACAAAAAAGGCACTATAAATCCAATAAAAAACGGAAAATGATTTCCAGTTCAAAGATAAATAAACTAAATTCGCTTTTCAACGACCAAACTACCTGCAATGAAGAAAGCGACGTATACCGGTATCAGTATCATCATAATAGCTTGTTTAGTTTCTTTTTTCTCGTGTAAGAAGGCGTACCATTGTCATTGTGTATATAATAACCAACTGGTGGCGAGCTTCGACTTAGGTAACCAGACCAAGGATAATGCGGCAAAAACGTGCAGCGCCCACGACACAGATGTAGCGGGCGAGATATGGACGTGCACCACGTATTAGTAATGATACGAGGCACATGTATTTATTATTCTATAGTAATCAGTACGTTACCACATCATCTTTCTTTACCGGCTTTTTAGCTAATTAACCATCAATAAAAACAATAGAGGTAGCTACACCTGTTATGATCGCAAGCAATACCTTTGCGTAGCAATATGGCGGTGCGCGGTGGGCCGGGGAGATGTTACTGAAATCGTTTTTTGAATAAAAAGAGTAGTGTTTTAGCGCAAGCAGAAAGACCTTATGGTGTATCGAATTGTTTTATTAGCCCTGATATTTCCATTATTATCCGGTGAGGCATACGCACAGGCAGGCAAGCAGGCTGATAACAACAGACTGACCCTGGAGGACTGTATCAGGTACGCGCTGAAAAACCAACCGCTTGTCAACAAATCAAGTATTGATGAGCAAATAGCCCGCAAAGACAAAGCCATAGCTACCTCGGCATGGCTGCCACAGGTAAGCGCCAATGCCAACCTCCAGCACTATTTTCAACTGCCAACGGTATTTTCGGGTACTACCGGTACCCTGGTAAATTCGGGTGTGTACAACTATTCGCTGCCACAGATCAATGCTACACAAACGGTTTTCAGCCCGGATGCTGTGCTGGCGTTAAAAGCATCTAAACTGAATATAGAGCAATGGAGGCAGCGTACTACGAGTGTGAAAATAGCGCTGGTATCTGCGGTGAGCAAGGCGTTTTATGACCTGCTGCTGTCGCTGGAGCAGATAGAAGTATATAAAGAAGATACAGGCAGGCTAAAGAAGAACCAGGCCGACGCTTACAACCGCTACATAAGTGGTGTGGCAGACAAGGTGGATTATAAACAAGCAACGATAACACTCAACAACTCGCTGTCGCAACTGAAGAACGCAACAGAGAATATTACCGCCAAGTACGCTGTGCTGCAACAACTGATGGGGTACCCGACAGAAAAGACATTTACCGTGCAGTTTGACACAGCGCGGATGATGCAGGAAATATATACCGATACGCTGGCCCGGCTGAAATTTGAACAGCGGATAGAATACCAGCAGTTGCAGACCATGAAGCGGATTCAGCGTGAAACGACGATGTATTACCGGCTGAGTTTCTTACCCTCGCTATCGGGATTTTACAACTACGTACATGAATATGAGAACAATAAATTCTCTGACCTATATAAACAGGGTTATCCATACTCATCGGCGGGGCTGCAACTGAGCATTCCCATTTTTTCGGGATTCAAGCGGCTGGAAAATGTGCGTAAGGCAGAACTGGAACAGCAAAAAACGGACTGGGACGAAGTGGATGTGAAGCTGGCGATATACGCGGAATACAAGCAGGCGCTTGCAAATTATAAAAGCAACCTATACTATCTGCGGTCGCAAGGCGAGAATGTGGATATGGCCCGGGAGGTATATAATATAGTGAGGCTGCAATACAGTGAAGGCATAAAGGCATACCTGGATGTAATAGTGGCGGAATCGGACCTGCAGACGAGCGAGATCAATTACCTTAACGCATTGTTTCACCTGCTGGAAAGCAAGATAGACCTGGAGCGCGCGATGGGCGAACTCCCATCGGATATTTAACCAATAAAAAAAATCAGACCATGAACAGGCCTTTGATATCACTTACCGTACTAACGATGATGGCAATGGTATTGGCATCATGCGGTGATAAAAAGAAGGGCGCCGCGCCCGCGCCCCCTGTGGCGGTGAACCTGTATACCGTGCAGCAGGAGCAGGCTACGTATTATGAGCAGTTTCCGGGAAATGTGGTGGCCATGATGCAGGTAGACATAAGGGCCGAAGCAGAAGGATATGTGACGGGTATATACTTTACCGAAGGAACACGTGTAACCAAGGGGCAGAAGCTGTACACTATTGATGACAGAAAATACCAGGCCATATACAACCAGGCCAGCGCCAATGTAAAAGTAGCAGAGGCCAACCTGGCACAGGCACAAAAAGACGCAGACCGCTATAAATACCTGGACCAGCATGAAGCAGTGGCCAAGCAGGTACTGGACCATGCCATGACCACACTGCAGAACGCAACGCAGCAACTGGCAGCCGCAAGGCAGGATATGGCAAGGACGCAGACCGACCTGGGGTATTCAACTATAAGGGCGCCGTTTGACGGAACGATAGGGATATCGCAGGTGAAGCTGGGGAATACCGTGGTGCCGGGGCAAACGATACTGAACACCATATCTACCACCGACCCTATGGCGGTAGACATAGTGATCAATGAAAAAGAGATACCGAAGTTCATAGCGCTGCAACAGAAGGCGCCTTCGAAAAGCGATTCGATATTTACGCTGGTGATGCCCGACAACAGCACCTACAGCCAGCCGGGCCATATACAAACCATAGACCGGGGCGTGAACCCGCAGACAGGAACCATAATAGTGCGACTGGTATTCCCGAACGGGAAAATGATGTTGCGCGCGGGCATGAGCTGTGTGGTAAAAGTGAAAAACGATGATACCGCCCGGCAGATGATGATACCGCTGAAGGCGGTAACGGAGCAGATGGGCGAATACTTTGTGTATATAGTAAAAGATACGGTGATAAAGGCCCCCGCCGACGCGAAAGTGAAAGGCAGCGATAAGCCCGGGCCGCACGCGCTGCAACGGAAAGTGCAACTGGGGCAGGCGATAGCGGATAAAGTGATTGTACGGAGTGGCCTGGAAGCGGGTGAGCAAATAGTAGTAGACGGGGTGCAGAAGCTGCATAACGGATCGGAAATAAACACAGAAAGCGGTAAGAAATAAAGCACGCATAAATAGTGGTGAATCATAAACCTGGGTTAGCACGATGATAGCGAATACATTTATTAAGAGACCTGTTACCGCAATGGTTATATCCATAGTGCTGGTATTGGTGGGCATTATTTGTATCGTGAACCTGCCGGTAGGGCAGTACCCTGAGATAACACCACCGGTGGTGCAGATAACCGGGCAATACACGGGCGCTGACGCGCTCACCGTGGAGCAGACCATGACCACACCTGTAGAAAGCCAGGTGAACGGATCGCCGGGGATGCAGTTCATGCAGAGTAACAGTACCGGCAATGGCGCAATGACCATTAACGCCACCTTCAATATAGGTACAGACATAAAGGTGGCAACGCTGGATGTGCAGAACAGGGTGAGCATAGCCACGCCGCAGTTGCCCGATGTGGTGAAGCGGCTGGGGCTGACGGTGCGGAATAAGAATCCCAGCCTGCTGATGCTGGTGGCGCTATACTCGCCTAAAGGCACCCATGACGTGACGTTTGTAGATAACTACACAAATATCTTTGTGAAGGACGCCCTGTTGCGATTGCCGGGAGTGGGCGATATAAAAACCCGTACAGACGACTTCAGTATGCGTGTGTGGCTGAAGCCTGACAAGCTGGCGGTATACGGCCTGTCTACAAGTGATGTGATAGCGGCACTGGCAGAGCAGAACGTGCAGGTATCGGCAGGGGCGGTAGGTGCGCCGCCGCAGCCCGGGGCACAGGCATTTGAATATAACCTGCTGGTCAACGGGCGTATAAATACCGTGACCCAGTTTGAGAATGTAGTGGTGAAGACCAATACTGCTACAGGCGCCCAGGTATTTCTGAAAGATGTGGCACGGGTGTCCCTTGGCAAATTTTCTTATTCCAGTAATTCGTTTGTGGACGGCAACAGGGCATCGTACCTGATACTATACCAGGCACCGGGCAGCAACGCGCTGGAGATAGAAAAAGAAGTGGTAAAAACACTGAATGAACTGAAGAAAACCTTTCCATCAGATATAGACTACAATGTACCGTTTGAGTCGGTGACGGTAGTGAAGGTGTCCATGCATGAAGTGGTGCTGACGCTGCTGGAAGCACTGGGGTTAGTGGCTGTCGTGGTCTTTCTGTTTCTGCAAAACTGGCGGGCTACATTGATACCGCTGCTCGCGATACCGGTATCCATTATAGGTACTTTCATCTTTTTCATACCGCTTGGGTTTACGATCAATACGCTGACGATGTTCGGTTTTGTGCTGGCGATCGGTATAGTGGTGGATGACGCTATCATAGTGGTGGAGGCCACACAGCACTACATAGACAAGCAGCACATGTCTGCCAAAGAAGCGGTATACCATGCCATGCAGGATATATCGGGGCCGGTGGTGGCGATAGCGCTGATACTGGCATCGGTATTTGTGCCGGTAGGTTTCATCCCGGGTATTGTGGGGCGGCTGTACCAGCAGTTTGCGATAACGATAGCCATATCTGTTTCGCTGTCGGCATTTGTGGCATTGTCGCTGACACCGGCGCTATGCTCGTTGCTGTTAAAACCGAGTAAGGCCGATAAAGACGCGACGGGCCTGGACAAAGCATTCCTGAAATTCAATTTATGGTTTGAGCGGATATCTGGGAAATATGCTGTAGGTGTGCGGAAGTGCATAGCGGGCTCCAGGTATGTGGTGATACTGTTAGTGTGCATCATGGCGGGTACTGTGCTGTTGTTCAGCAAGAAGCCTACAGATTTTATTCCCTCTGAGGACGAAGGCAGGATATACATTACCTATGAGTTGCCGGAGGCATCGTCTACGACCCGGTCGCTGGAGGTGCTGAATAAACTGATGGAGGCTGTGAGAAAGACGCCGGGCGTGGGGCACTTTGCCGCGCTGGGCGGGCTGAACGTGGTAACTTTCTCATCGAAGCCTAATGGAGGAACTATTTTCTGCCAATTGAAGCCTTGGGCTGAGCGTACAAAACCTGAGGAGCAGGTGCGGCAGCAGGAGCCGGGCATACTGGATGTGCTGAAAAAAAATATTGCCGCCGCCGGCGTAAAGCAGGCAGAGGTGAGGGTACTGACACCGCCGCCGCTGCCGGGCGTGGGGCAGACAGGCGGATTCAGTGTGCAGGTAGAACAGCGGCAGACGACAGATGATGTACGTGATTTTGAACGGGTAGTGCATAATTTTATATCGGCGGCAACAAAGAACCCCGTTATAGGCAGCGCGTTCTCGTATTATGGCGCGCATACGCCGGGCTACAACGTAACGGTAGACAGGGATAAGTGCAAGCGCATGGGCGTGTCATTGTCGGAGGTGTTCAATACCATACAGACATACATGGGCAGTTACTATGTCAATGATATTTCTATTTACAACAGGAATTTCCATGTAATGGTGCAGGCAGATACGAATTTCCGTTCGATGATATCGGACATGGATAAGTATTATGTGCGCAACCAAAGCGGGCAGATGTTACCGCTGGGCACGCTGATCAGTTACCAGCCTATAGAGACAGCGCCGCTGATCTCTCACTTTAATATATTCAGGTCTGCCGAGGTAAACGGGTCGCCGAATAAAGGTTACAGCAGCGGCCAGGCACTGGAGGCGCTGCAAGAAGTGGCCGCAAAAAATCTGCCTGACGGATATGGTATCGAATTCTCTGGTCTGAGTTATGAGCAACTGCAGGCAGGATCGAAGACGATATATATATTCATGCTGTCGGTGCTGTTTGTATTCCTGTTCCTGGCGGCACTGTATGAGAGCTGGTCGGTGCCATTCTCGGTGATACTGGCGGTGCCTATAGGCGCCTTTGGGGCGATACTGGCGCTGACAATGTCCAGTAAACTGAGCAATAATATATACGCGCAGATAGGGCTGATAACGCTGATAGGCCTTGCTGCCAAGAACGCGATACTGATAGTAGAGTTTGCCAAGGAACGTGTAGACAAGGGTGAAGACCTGCTGCAGTCTACACTGGAGGCAGTGAAGCTGCGTTTGCGGCCAATCATAATGACCTCGCTGGCGTTCATCTTCGGGGTGATGCCGCTGGTGCTGGCATCGGGCGCGGGGGCTAACGCAAGGAGGACCATAGGCGTGACGGTGCTGGGCGGGATGCTTGCAGCCACATTGCTGGCAATATTTATTGTACCGGTACTGTTTGTGATGATATCCAGGATGGCGTATGGAAAGAAACGCCTGGCCTACCTGAAAGCCCACCGCGCCGAACTGCTGGAAAAAGAGCGGATTCTGGGGAGTAAAAATATTGATCCGGCCTTAGAATTTGATATACGGGAAGCGGAGAAAGAGAAAGACAGCGATGCCGCTCCCGGGGAATAAAGTGAATATTCCGGAACACTCCCGCAGATATTGATATATTATATACTTGTTGTTTTATTAAGACAACTTTATGAAAGATAATAAGCCCAACATTATGTATTAGATATTACTTTTGAAGCAATAATCGAAAAACTATTTATAGATGAAAAAGGCTACTATTATTCTTGCTATATGCTCAGTTGTATGCGCACAGGTGCTGACGGGTTGTGATTCCTCTCATTCGAAGAACAAGCCTGTGACCGGGAGCATACCTGTGGCTACTGTAGCCGGCGGGGCCAATAAAATAGCCTATGTGAATACCGATACGCTGGAGGCAAAGTATGAAGTGCTGAAGGCGAAACGGGAAGACTTCAAGAGGAGGCAGGACCAAATGGAAAGTGAGCTGCAGCGGTCGTACCAGCAAATGCAGACTGACGCGCAGGAGGTGCAGAAAAAGGCCGAGGCCAATACACTGACACAGGCCGAATATGAAGCCGCGCAGAAACGCCTGTACCAGATGCAAAAGAGCCTGGAATCGAGGAAGCAGTCTCTGACAGACCAGTTGATGAAGGACCAGGATGAATTTAACCGTGACCTGAAGACGAAGCTGGACGCCTTCCTGGAGGAATATAACAAGACAAAGAATTACGATTACATACTTTCTTACTCCTATACAGGGTCGCCGCTGCTGTATGTAAACAAGCAACTGGATATTACAAAGGATGTGGTAGATGGTATGAACGCCGCAGCCAAAGATGAGAAGAAGGGTAAGTAATTAGAAAAATAAATAGTATTTTTCTGAAAATATGCTCATTTGGAAAATAATGTAACTAATTCTTCTGAAGGCGGCGGTTTTCTGAGATCGCTCTCATTACTTGACGGAGTGCTGCTGGTGGCGGGCTCCATGATAGGCTCCGGTATCTTTATTGTGAGCGCTGATATATCCAGGCAACTGGGAAGCGCGGGATGGCTGATAGCAGTATGGCTGCTGTCGGGATTTATTACATTATCCGCGGCGCTGAGCTATGGCGAGCTCAGTGGTATGTATCCCAAGGCGGGCGGACAGTATGTGTACCTTAGGGAGGCATTTGGCAAACTGTATGGCTTCCTTTACGGCTGGTCGTTCTTTGCGGTGATACAGACAGGCACTATTGCGGCTGTGGGCGTGGCGTTTGGTAAGTTCCTGGGGTATATAGTGCCCTCGCTGGGGGATGATAATATACTTTTCACTACCGATATAGGTTTTAAGATCAAGGCATCGCAGCTTGTAGGCATAGGCATTATTTTCCTGCTTACTTTCATTAATACCCTGGGGGTAAAAAGCGGGAAGTGGCTGCAGTTCCTGTTCACCTTCGCGAAGCTGGGAGCTATGGCCGCGCTGATCATCTTTGGGTTTATACTGTTTAAAGACGGCAGCATATGGCATGGCAACTGGGCAAACGCGTGGCAGGCGATGACGGTGACCAAAACCGGTGATGTGATCAATCATGAAAGCCTGACGGGGCTTGCTATCATTGGGCCACTGTGCGCGGCTATGGTGGGCGCGCTTTTTTCGAGCGACGCATGGAATAATGTGACTTTTATAGCCGGTGAGATAAAACGCCCGGAGCGTAATATAGGGCTGAGCCTGTTTATGGGTACGTTTATTGTCACCATCATTTATATATCCATGAACCTGATGTACCTGAATGTGATGAGCATGCAGGAAATAGGCAGCGCGCCCAATGATAGGGTGGCACTGGCCGCGGCGCTGAAGATATTCGGGTCTGAGGGTACGATAATTATAGCCCTGATGATCATGGTGTCTACCTTCGGGTGCAACAACGGGCTGATACTGTCTGGCGCCAGGGTATACCATACTATGGCGCATGATGGCCTGTTCTTTGAGAAGGCGAGTAAATTAAATAACAAAGGTGTACCCGGCCCCGCGCTCTGGATGCAGTTTGTGTGGGCATCGGTGCTGTGCCTGAGTGGTAAGTATGGCGATCTGCTGGACTTTATCATTTTCACGGTGCTGCTTTTTTATATTCTTACTATCGCCGGCATATTTAAGCTGCGCAGGACGCAGCCTGATATGCCCCGGCCTTATAAGGCATGGGGCTACCCGCTGATACCGGCTATATATATAATTCTCGCGGCGATAATTTGCGTAGTGCTGCTATTTTACAAACCCACATACACATGGCCGGGCCTTATAATAGTACTCATAGGTATACCTATATACTTTGCCCTTGAAAAAAGGAACAAGGCTAGATAACGGCGCGGTAAGGTGTTAAGCATAAACAAATGAACAAAGAAGAACTAAAGAAAGTATTTGATGATATGGACAGCCTCCACGTGGTAGTAGTGGGGGATGTGATGCTGGATAACTACTGGTGGGGCAATGTAGACCGTATATCACCGGAAGGGCCTGTTCCCATAGTGGCGCTTTCACGGCGTGAAAGCAGGCTGGGCGGCGCGGCGAATGTGGCCCTCAACTGCAGGGCGCTGGGCGCAAAGGTGACACTGGCCAGTGTAGTGGGCGACGACAGTGAGGGGAATACATTGATAAAGCTGGCCACAGAAGCCGGAATAGATACTAGCCTTATATCGCAAAGCTGGCGCAGGCCCACCACTACCAAGACCCGGGTGATAAGCCGTAATCAACAGATGCTGCGGATAGACGACGAGGTGACCGATGAGCTGCATACGGATGAGGAACATCCGTTCATAGATGTGGTATTGAAATTTCTGCAGCGGGTAAAACCGCAGGTGCTGATATTTGAGGACTATAACAAAGGTGTGCTGAAAAGCAATGTTATCGGCCGTATCACGGCGCATTGCAAGGAACTGGGAATAGTAATATCAGTAGACCCGAAGAAAAAGAATTTTCTTGAGTACCGGGGTGTGACCATATTCAAGCCCAACCTGAAAGAGGTGCGCGAGGGGCTGAACCTGCAGGTAGAGCATGCAGATGATGAAGAAATGAGTGAGGTACATCATAAGCTATATGAGGCACTGCACCACGAGGTGACATTCATTACCCTCTCTGAGAAGGGCGTGTTTTATAATAACGGGTTTACCGCCTCCATAATACCATCTAGGATAAGGAATATAGCAGATGTATCGGGCGCGGGTGATACGGTAATAGCCACAGCATCGATGGTATACGCCATTACAAAGGATGTGAACCTGATGGCCGAAATATCCAATCTTGCGGGCGGCCTTGTATGCGAAGAGGTGGGTGTAGTATCTATTAAAAAAGATAAACTGAGAAAGGAAAGCGAATTGCTGCTGTGTATATAAGGGCATTCCTGATCCCATGCTACGGCATACCTGAGGGGCTTATAAATTCAAATAAAAGTCATAGGTTTTTCCTTCCCGGGAACGCGTAAAAAATTGTACTTTTGCGCCCTGAAATCTATTCTCGTAAAATTTTAATGCTGCAGCAGGAGCAAATAAAGGCAAGAGGACCCGTATCCGTGCTGGCACGTGTGCGTGACTATAACCAGTTGCTAAAACCAAATCTTAGCGGCATGGTGGTGTTCAGCAGCGTGATAGGCTACCTGATGGCGCCCGGTATCCACTTTGTGTGGAATGATATGGTGCTCTGGCGCCAGATCATTACCCTTTTTGCCGGTGGTATGCTGGTGACCGGTGGCGCCAATACCATCAACCAGATACTGGAGCGCGACAGCGACGCGCTGATGCAGCGCACCCGCCTGCGGCCCATGCCGGATGGCAGGATGCACCATTATGAGGCCTGGGTATTTGCGTTAATTACAGGCATAGGCGGCGCTCTGTTACTCAGCTATTACTTCAATGTGCTAGCCGGTATACTTAGTTTCTCATCGTTACTTTTATATGCGTTTGCCTATACTCCCATGAAGAAGGTACACCCTGTGGCCGTGCTGATAGGCGCTATACCGGGAGCCTTGCCGCCGCTGATAGGGTGGGTGGCCGCCACCGGTGGTGTGGAGGCAGGTGGTATTGTGTTGTTTACGCTACAGTTTTTCTGGCAGTTCCCGCATTTCTGGGCCATTGCATGGGTGGCATTTGACGATTATAATAAGGCAGGTATACGTATGCTGCCCACACGTGAGAAAGAGACCCGTTTTACAGGTATACAATGTATGATGTACAGCCTGGTACTGATACCTATGGCCATGGTGCCCCATGCGCTGGGCCTTACAGACTACGTGGGTATGTGGGTATGCGTGGGGGCAGGTATCATGTATTTTGTGGCATCGGTGCTGTTTTATTTAAAGAACGATCATAAATCAGCCAAGCGCGTAATGTTTGCGTCATTTATATATCTGCCGGCTGTATTACTGGCGCTGGTAATAGATAAGGCGTAAGGGAGGGAATATTTTTTTGATTTTTGAATACAGAGCAATAATGAGTACTACTACAGTGCAGCCGGCAAGACAAAGAAGAAAGATACATCCGCAGAAATTTATGATGTGGGTGGCAATGGCCAGTATGAGTATGGCTTTCGCGGGCCTTACGAGCGGGTATATGGTGCGTGAGGCGCAGGGCAACTGGAGGTATTATACTATGCCCCACCTGTTCATCTATTCTACGGTGGTGATAGCCATAAGCAGTATTACCATGATAATGGGAGTAAGAGCGTTTAAGAACAGGGAAATGCCTAAGTTCAAAATGCTGATCACCATTACCCTGTTGCTGGGCCTGGCGTTTGGTGCTATGCAGTTCGGCGGGTTTTACCAGTTATATCACCAGTTGCAGCAGGTGCGTATCAACGGGCAGGTACTGGCAGAGTCTGCCACAGTACGTGTGGACGGCAACCCGAGTGAATCATTTTTATTTATTATAGCCGGACTGCACCTTGCGCATCTTTTGGGTGGAATAATTGCATTAATAGTTGTATTTTTCCGCACTTTTAGGACGCATGTAAAAACTTACAATGCTACAGGTTTAGAGATAACCGCCACTTATTGGCACTTTGTGGATGCATTGTGGATATATTTATTTGTATTCTTTCTGGTAAATCAATAAAATTGTTTCGAAATTCGCACAAAATTTAATCCCGGTAGTATCGGGAGCTTACTTAAAAACGTATATGTCACAATCAACAGTAGTAACAACAGCACCGGAACCAAAATTGTGGGCCGGTGGGCGCTCACCCTACAATGTGAGCTATGGTAAAATGATGACCTGGTTTTTCCTGTTATCAGATGCTCTTACTTTTGGCGCCTTTCTTATCTCGTATGGTACCACGCGTTTTTTCAGCGCAGTATGGCCAGACGCGAACGAAGTGTTCAAATCTTTCCCCTTCATGGGCGAGCATAACCTGCCACTGCTGTTTGTGAGCCTTATGACCTTTATTCTTATCATGAGCTCTGTGACCATGGTACTTGCTGTGCATGCCGGCCACTATGGTGATAAGAAAAACGTGGCCAAGTGGCTGCTCTGGACGATCATAGGCGGTATATGCTTCCTGGCCTGCCAGGCGTGGGAGTGGACACACCTTCATGGTGAGTGCGGAGCCCTGTGGGGTGCATTTACAGATCCTAACACACCGGTACACGAGTTCAGGCATTTCTTCGGTCAGAAGTCGCTGGCCTTTGTAGACGCGAACCCGCTTGTGGCTATGCAGTCTACGCACAACTTCTTTAACTACTTCTTTACGATCACCGGTTTCCATGGTGGCCACGTAACCTCGGGTGTTATCTTTAATATACTGATACTTGTAAACACGGTAAATGGTGTTTATGAGCGCAGGGGACATTATGAGATGGTGGAAAAAATAGGCCTTTACTGGCACTTTGTAGACCTGGTGTGGGTATTCGTGTTCACCTGCTTCTATTTGTTATAGTCCTGCCTTCGTTCAAACTTCGGCAGATAATAAGAAGTAAGCCGCACGGCGAGTCACAATCAAACTGTTAAAAAACTAAAAAGTATAAAACTCAAAAAATGTCAGGACATTCTAATACAAACAGCATACAGCATCTTTACGAGGGCGACCAGTCTAAGCTTTACTCTGGTGTTATGCAGCATCATACAGATATTAATTCTGTGGAAAGCAAAGCACAGGTAAAACGCATCTGGAAAATATTCTGGATACTGCTGGTTATCACTATTGCCGAAGTAATTGTGGGTATGTTTTTCAGCCACCACTTACCTGGCCCTGTAAAGGCATTCTTCTTCCTGGCGCTTACTATTCTCAAGGCCGGCTACATTGTATCGGTATTTATGCACCTTGGTGATGAGTTTAAGGGCTTTATTGTTACTGTACTCATACCTCTGTTCCTGTTTGTTTGGTTTATAATAGCGTTCCTGGCAGACGGTGGTTTCTGGCTGCACATGAATGACGGATCGCCTTCCCGCCAGACCATAGAGCACGTAATGAAATAAGTCAGTCAGGTATATAAATAAGATGTTACAGGTCCCGCACTTAACGGTGCGGGACTTTTTTTTGTCATTCATTGCCTGTATCGAGAAAAAAGTGAGGCCGGGAGTGGTGAATTAACACATCGTAAAGTTGATTACGGTAAGAGAACGAATACCCATAGGGTTATTAGCGCTTTCATGACGGAAAATAAATTTGTTTTCGCTGTACTCATGAACGAACTTTGCGCGCCGCTACACAGGTAAGTATATCAAGGCCGGTGAGGTTTGTTTTTAAGTGTTTTACAGTCAGTGGACAAAAAAAGGTCAAATAGCAAGTTTCTCTTAGGGATATCGGTCGCCGTTATTGTACCGGTGCTGTGCTACCTTGTGGTGAACGAAATGTCTAAGGGTAAAGTAAAAATGCCCGGCTATTATGTTGTAGACAAAATAGAGCGTGGCGATACTACTTACCGGCCGGTTTCAGACCTTGTACTTACAAACCAGTTTGGGCACCAGGTATCGCTGAATAATGACCTGAAGAGTAAAATAGTGGTTGTTGATTTCTTTTTTTCTACCTGTACATCTACCTGCCCCCGGCTGACGAGAAATATGAAGATGTTGCAAAACAGTTTCAGAAAAGACCCTAAGAAAGAAGGTACGCTGGATTCGATTGTGTACTTCGTATCCATAACCATAGACCCAAAGCATGATACCTTCCAGGTATTGCGTGCCTATGCCGATCATTTTGGCGTGAACCACGATAACTGGTGGTTCCTTACCGGTGATAAAAAGACCATTTATGATTTTGCGCGTAAAGACCTGCAGCTTGCTGTAGGCCCGGGCGATGGCAGTGCGGAAGATTTTATCCATCCGGAGGTCTTTGCCCTGCTGGACAAAGACAGGTATGTGCGCGGCTATTATGACGGGATGGATGAAAAGGAAGTTAGAAAATGCGCCGACGATATAGTGCTGCTGAGCATGGAAAACAAACACACAAAATAATTGCTGAAACTGATTTTAAAAGAAGCGTAAATTATGTTGCAACCGGTACTAAAGAGGAATGACAAACAAGCAGGCCTTATTATATGGATCATTTCTATCGTGGTCTTTGGTGCGGTAGCGTTCCTGACCAATTTTAAGCCGCTGCAGGACCTGGACCTTGGATTTAACGTGCATGTGCTGGCGCTGTTCAATGCGGTGATCAATGCTACAGTATCTGTGCTGCTGGTATGGGCGTTTGTGGCAGTGAAGAGCCGCAAACTGGTGCTGCATAAGAAACTGATGCTGGTGGCCATAGTGCTGTCGTCATTGTTCCTGGTGTCTTATATAGGGCACCACCTGTTATCGGGAGAGACAAAGTACGGAGGAGTGCATAACGGACTGTACTATTTCTACCTGTTCATCCTTATTACACACATTGCCCTTGCCACTATTATTTTACCGTTCATCCTGTTTACCGCTTACCGCTCCTTGTCCGGCGATTACGCGAAACATAAAAAACTGGCAAGGTACACATGGCCATTATGGCTGTATGTAAGTGTCACAGGTGTATTGGTATACCTGCTCATAAGCCCTTACTATGTGCCGCACCTATAGTGCAGCGGCGCCTCTTTTTGAATAATGGGAATAGTAAAGTAACTTTATGATATGAAAAAGTACGTGCTGACAGGGTTGTTGCTGATGATGTTGTCGCCTGCGGTTATGGCCCAGGGCTGCAGCGTATGCACCAAGACAGCCGCCGGACTGGATGACCATAGTGCCAGGGGGCTGAACGGTGGTATAATATACCTGGCGGTATTGCCGCTGTGTCTTATGGGTACTGTGGGCCTGATATGGTGGCAGTATAACAGGCAGAAAACTTCCTGAGTAAACCAGGTATTTATCGTGTTCAAAAAAACTTCTGCTTATGAAGTATTATTTTCTTATCCCGGTTTTTATTGCTGTAATAATATGCACGGTATCGTGCAGGATGAATGTGATGAAAGGGGAAGGGAATAAGACCACCAATACTCCCGCCGTAGGATCATTTAACGCGGTAGAGATAGACCTGTCGCTAAAGGCGGTGCTGACCATACAGCAGGGCGCTGTGGCCGGGGTAACATTCAGCGGATATGAAAACCTGCTGAAACACATAAAGGCAGTGGTGGAAAATAACAAGCTGCGCATATATTCTGATCTTGATGCGACATGGACCATGGAAAGCGGCGATGTGGCAGCGCAGATAACATTACCGGCCCTGGCATCGCTGACACTGAGTGGCGCCCCTGATGCCGAGGTGCATGGAAATGTTACCGGTAATGAATTTAAACTGGATATCTCGGGCGCCAGCTCTGTAAAGATGGACAGTGTGAACACGGATAATTTCTCGCTGGACGTATCCGGCGCCGCAGATGTGGTAATCAATGGCGGCACGGTAAAAAAGGCCTCGTTTGAGATCAATGGCGCCGGTGATGTAAAAGCATTCCCGCTGCAGGCAAATGAGGCCATAGCTTCCATATCAGGGGCAGGTACCTGCAATATTACCGCCACCGGAAAACTTACCTCTGATATAAGCGGGGCCGGAACCATAAATTACAAAGGGCACCCGGTGATCTCAAAAGAAGTATCGGGCGCGGGCACCATCTCTGATGCCAATTAGCCGGGCATAAAAATCATATTTAGATCTCAGTAAATATTGCAGATACCTGATGAAGAATGGCAGGATATTTGTTATATTTACTGTAAATAGTATTTTATGTTGTCTCTATTCAGCAGGTATACTTTTTTATTCGTTATAGTACTGGGTATGGGCACTATGGCGATGGCCCAGGCCGACCCGATAGCGCACCTCTGGTACAATGAAGAACAATCAGCAAAGATACAGGTGTATAAAGCCGTAGACGGAAAGTTTTATGGTAAGATAACATGGCTGAAGGAGCCTGACCGCGACGGCAAACCAAAACTGGACATTAATAATACCGACAAGGCAAGGCGCAATGACCCGGTGATGGGTATGCTGATACTTAAGAAATTCAATAAGACAGGCGATAATATTTACGAAGACGGAACCATCTACGACCCGAAGAACGGGAAAACCTATAGCTGCAAAATGACGCTGGATGGCGATAAGCTTTTTGTGAGAGGATATATAGGGTTCTCATTTATAGGCCGAAGTACCACATGGACACGGGCAGACTGACCACAAATATGAATATCTTATTGGTGCGGGCATGATAAATTAATATTGAGTTCATAAATGGTGTGTAATATTAAAGGCAAATAAGCACGGAATGCCCTTCGCGTATCTGTCCGTTTCGTAGTACCGGGGATAGATGAAACAGTAAGATCACCAAAAAGATATAGTATGGCATCAGCTCTTAAGAGAATAAGCCAGTATAATGCCGGTATGCCCGCCGCGCTGCACCAATTGAAATGGAAGGCATTGCGGGAAAGCCCGTTCAGGTTTTACCGGGGCACTTGTCATTTGTTTGCGGCTGACTTTGTAAAACTGTATAAGTACAAGCCTAAGGTAAAAAGCTGGATATGCGGTGACCTGCATTTTGAGAACTTCGGATCATACAAGGGTGAGAACAGAATAGTGTACTTTGACATTAATGATTTTGACGAAGGCCTTCTTGCCGGCCCTGAGCCTGAAGTAGCCCGCTTCCTTACATCTATCATAGTTATAGCGGCAGGTATGAAGGTGGCGCCGCTTACACTGCATAAAGCCCTGCATGATATAATGGCCGCATATACCGGCACGCTGCTGGGGAGCAAGGCCCTGATGATGGAGCAGGCCGTGGCCAAGGGCGTATTCAAAGAATATTTTGAGCGGTTGAATACCCTGGACAGGGAAGCGTTTATACACAAGCATACCTATAAACAGAAGGGCTCGTTGCTGCTGCAGGCAGACGATACGCATTATATGCACCTTGAAGCAGCGCAAAAGACACAGATATACAATGGGTTAGGCCCGCTGATGCGGAATAGCGGTTTTGAACATTTTGTGTTTGAGGATGCGGCCTTCAGGATCGCGGGTACCGGCAGCCTGGGCCTGGAGCGGTATTGTGTGCTTTGCTACAACAAAAAGAAGGGGCGGCACTATATGATGGATATAAAGCAGGCAAGGCATTCGTGTTATGACGGCCTGGTGAAAACAAAGCAGCCGGCGTTTCGCAATGAGGCTGAGCGTGTAAGAAGCATAGGCTACCTGATGGAATTCAATACTCCGGCATTCACATCGTCGGTAAAAATAAAGGATAAGTGGTTTGTGGTGAAAGAGATGCAGCGTGAGGAAGACCGGATGAATGCTGTTGATTTTAAAGACGACTTCGGGTCGCTTACAGAGGCCGCGATGGAAATGGCCGTGCTGATGGGCTACGCGCAGATACGCAGCAGCGGACACCTGGGTGCATCTACCGCTGATGAACTCAGAAAGCTTGCCGGGAAGAAGCAATGGCAGAAAGACATAATAGACCTCAGCGGGGAACTGGCAAGACGAAACAAAAAATATTATAAGGAATTCTGCAACGCTCAGTAAGATGTATTAATTTGCATGTACTGATCTATACTATGCGACTTCTCTTCTTATATGCTGCCGGGTTCATTCTGTTTTCGGCAAGCGCTTACGGACAAGCTGATGCGGCAAAGTGGCTGCATACTATAACAAGCAATACCCTTGCAGGGGAGCAACAGCAAAAAGGCTTCCGCCATGCCACGCCCGGATTCGCACTGTATTATTCACAGGTGGGCAACATCAACGAGCCGTACCTGGTGTACGTGCCCCGTAGTTATGACCCTTCTCGGCCGGCACCGGTGGTGGTTTTTCTGCACGGCGCTATACTGGCAAGGGACAGTTTCCAGTACAAGGAACCTACGATAGCGAATGAACCGATATTTTCTGTGGCAGATGTGCTGAACACGATCGTGATATTTCCGTTTGGCAGGTCTGATCTGAGGTGGTCGGGGCAGTCGCCGGTATATGAGAACATAGTGAAAATGATAGGGCAGACGGGTGAGCGTTATAATGTAGATAAGAAAAAGGTTTATATCGGAGGTATTTCTATGGGTGGTATTGCCACATTCTGGTTCATAGATCATCACCCCGAATTGTTTGCCGGATTTTACACTTTTTCCGCAATGCCCAGGCTTGATGAGCCGATACGCTTTGGTAATATAACCCGTTCCAGGCCATTATACTCAATGAACGCAAAAGACGATCAGGGTTTTTCTTTTGGCGAGGTGCATGGTATCTACGAGCAGCATAAGGGCGAGGCGCCCGGCTGGCACTTTGAGTCTGTGGAAAGTGGCGGGCACCGCTTTATATACGGTACCGGGGGCAGTAAGCATGTACAAGCCTTATTGGAAAAACTGCTTCATTCCTGATCATTATTGCCTCCACCAGCAGGGGCTGCCGAATTTGTAGGATATGCCACCGTTTATCAGGCCTTTGTACCCGATGCCCAACTCAATAAAACCGGCCAGTCTGCCACCTATGCGAATGCCGGCCGGCGTGTATTGCGCGGTTACCTTGTCCTGTCGTGTGGTGACGGTAGTGCTTGGGTTGGGGGTATGGTCAGTAATCGTATTGACAGATGTGAACGTGGGCCCGAAGCCTGCCAGGGTATACACCTCGAGATATTTACGGAAGTAGTAGATGTAATATAGCTCCATAGCTACGGTTGTGTAAGTAGTGCTGTAGGTGCTTGAAATTATGCTGGGGTCGGTGCGGTCGGTATAATGTCCCTTCTCGGTGGCCGTGCCGCCGCTGAAGCCAAGCGCGAGCCGGTTGAACAGAAAATACCTGCCTGATAGAAAAGCATTGCCTGATGCGGACGTTATTGTCTTTCCTCCGGATGTGCCTGAGGAGCTGAGGTTATCTGTGAACTGGCTGCCCCTGATAAGGCCATAGCTTGCCGTTATCTCGAACTGCGACCTGTTTGACGGGCACTGCCCATGGCATAGCGGCATATGGCCTGCAAACGCAGCTACGATCAGAAAGAGAAATGCATGCCTCACAGCATTAAAAATAACGAATAATCAGCATCCCGCAGGATTTCAGGAAATGATGTGTTTTTAGTAAGTTTATAAAAAGACAGTTATGCGGCAGGATACCCCGGAAGAAATATCTATTTTCCCTGAGCGAAAAATAGTGTATGCCACCTTTGCGGCTCGGCTGTGGGCCGCGGTGATAGATGGGGTGTTGGTATTGGTGGCGTGGTTTATTGTGGTGTCTATACTGGGCGGCAGTGCCACGGGCGGGCTGATAAACCTGCTGATACTGCTGCTGTATTATCCGCTGATGGAAGGCAGCTCAGGCCAGGCCACGCTTGGCAAGACGGGGTTAAACATCAAGGTGACCGACATGGACGGCGAGCCGATAGGGGTGGGTCGGGCACTGGCCAGGCACCTGGCGCGGCTCTTATCGGTAGGTACTGTGTTCGTTGGTTATTTTATGATGTTGTGGAGTGGTAAAAGGCAGACACTGCATGACAGGGTAGTGGGAACACTTGTATTAAGTACAGAAAGTAAATAGAAAACCGGTATGAAAAAGACCCCCGTGGTACAAGAGACCGATATAGTCAGTGAACTGACGTTTGAACTGCTGTCAAAGAAAAACTGGACGCAGTTTGTAGCATTGTTTGGCGAGCGGGGCGCTTGCGGCAACTGCTGGTGCATGTATTTCAGGCTGACTAAGGACGAATTTGTGGCCGGCAAGACGGACGATGGTAACAAAGACCGCATGAAGGCACTTGTGTGGGATAACAAACCTACAGGAATGCTTTGTCTTTATGAGGGCAAAGCTATAGGGTGGTGTGCTTTTGCCCCGAGAACTGAATACCTGAAGCTCAGCAGATCCAGGGTGCATAAACCCATAGATGATGAACCTGTGTGGTCTGTCACTTGTTTTTTTGTTGATAAGCAGTTCAGGGGTATGGGGGTGTCTGTGGCCATGCTGCAGGGGCTTATCGGTATTGCCCGTAAGCAGAAGATAAAGATCATAGAGGCGTACCCTACTATCCCTACGCAGGAGCGGCTCCCCGATTCGTTTGCATGGATAGGACTGTATAAGTCGTTTGAACGGGCTGGTTTTAAGATCGTGGACCGAACATCCAAAAGCAGGCCTATGGTGCGGTATTACCTATGACATGCGGTAGAAAGCAAAAAGGCCTCCACCGGAAAAGTGAAGGCCCCTTAGCACGAATCAAAAGTATTACCCGACGATCATTTTTATGCTGCTGATCCGTGCACAGGATACGCCTAATGCTTAGTAACTCTTTATTTCTTCATCAGTTAGAAACTGGATCTCGGGGGCGCTTATAACGCCACCATGCTGCATTGCAGTTTTAAGTTCAGGCGATTTACCATATTCTTTCGCCTGGTCAAGGCTTTTTACTTTATTAACTATGGTTACCAGGTTACTGTCTGCCGCATCCCTGAATACCTCATGGCCTATCCAGCCATGCTCCAGGCGGGTCTGCTGCATTCCGTCAAAAGCGGTTTTCCATGTGCTGAAATCAGCTACTTTGTGTTTTACGATCATTGTTGCCATTGTAGTAGAATTTTTAAAAGTGAATAATAAATTAATAGGGCAAAGCTACAATGCGGCTAAGGCCGGAGTCATTGATATAGATCAAGAAATTAGCGGACGGTAATGTTTTTTCTTACCCGGCTTAGTGTTTCGGGGGTAAGACCAAGGTAATCCGCTATATAGTGCTGCGGCACCCGCTGTATCAGCGTGGGGCGCTCTTTCAGCAGGCGGCGGTACCTGGTCTCGGCAGAGTCTGCCATAGACTGGCCTACCTGTTCCTGTAATTTGGTATAAGTGCGTTGTACTCCCTTGTTATAATATTCGTAGAATCCGGGGAAGTCGTTCAGGGCCAATTCGAAGTTGTTCTTGGTGAAGAGCAGCAGGTCGCAATCTTCAATGGCCTGGAGGCTGAGGCTGGTAGGGGTGCGGTTGCGAAAGCTGACGAGGTCGCCTATCCACCAGTTTTCTTCAGCAAAAATGGTGGTACGTTCTTTACCGTCCTCGTTGATATAGTAATGTCTGAGGCAGCCTTTGAGTATAAAAGCTGCATATTTTACTATTTCACCCGACCGGTAGAGGTGGCTTTTCTTTTTAAGGCATAGTGGCTCAAATAGCTCAAGAAAGCGGGGAAAGTCCTCGTTTGGAAAGGTAGCTTTGGATTGGAGTTCTTTGAGGAGCAGGCCTGTGTTCATATAAATACCGTTACTAAAGCGCTATAAGCCGGATTTCATATTCAAAGGTATCACACAAATGTATATTATATATCCGTGGCCGATAACAATTGTAAAATTTATATTATTTAATATAAAGGCAGTAGCAAACTGCATTTTCATCGCTGTGGTCGTATCTTTGCAGGCCCTTGGATGGCATACCAGCCCCGGCGGATGGAGGTATTTGTCCCAAAAACGGCAAAAATGACGGTGTCGGGGCATGCGGGAAATGCGGGTTGGAGATTTGTAAACCGGTATCAGGCAACGGTTTGGTGCTGATTTTTACCGGATTAAAATTTTCTTCAAAATAATTTTTCTATTCCAAAACAACTCATTACCTTTGCAGTCCCAAAATTTTGAGGGACAAAGTTCATAATAAGTTATGTCACAGCGTATCAGAATAAAGCTAAAATCTTACGACCATAACCTGGTGGATAAATCAGCAGATAAAATCGTTAAGACTGTGCGCAACACGGGAGCAGTGGTTACAGGCCCTATTCCGTTGCCAACAGAGAAGAAGATCTTTACCGTATTGCGTTCGCCGCACGTAAACAAGAAAGCGCGTGAACAATTCCAGCTTTGCACCCACAAGCGCTTACTGGATATATACACTTCTTCTTCCCGCACGGTTGACGCGCTTTCAAAGCTCGATCTGCCCAGCGGCGTGGAAGTAGAGATAAAAGCATGATGAAAACCACCGCAGCAGTGCTAAGGTGGCAACAAAGAGCAGTTCTTTAAAAAAATTGAAAAAACAGCTAATCCCGTCCCACACCCCTGGTAGTCACCAGGTCAGAGCCGGGCGCTTAGCTAAAATATAATAATAATGAAAGGTATTATTGGTAAAAAAATCGGTATGACCAGCATTTTTGAACCGAATGGCAAGCAAACTGCTTGTACCATCATCGAAGCTGGCCCATGTGTGGTTACTCAAAAGAAAACCGTGAATACCGACGGTTATGACTCGCTGCAGATTGCTTTTGGCGAAGCCAAGGAGAAAAACACTCCGCAGGCTATGATCAATCACTTCGCGAAAGCTAACACTACTCCCAAGAGTGTTGTAAAAGAAATACGTAATTGTTCCATTGATAAGAATGTAGGTGAAAACATCACCTGTGAAATATTTACCGAAGGTGAAAAGGTAAGTGTTATAGGCACTACCAAGGGTAAAGGTTTCCAGGGCGTTGTGCGTCGTCATGGTTTTAGCGGTGTGGGTGAAGCTACCCATGGCCAGCACGACCGTCAGCGCGCGCCGGGTTCCGTGGGTGGTTCATCATACCCAAGCCGTGTATTCAAAGGAATGCGCATGGCCGGCCGTATGGGAACTGACCGCGTTAAGATCAAGGCGCTGCGCGTAGTAAAAATATTCCCCGAGCAGAACTACATATTGATTAGTGGTTCGGTACCGGGTCATAACGGATCTATTGTTTTAATTCAGAATTAATTATAGTCATGCAAGTTGACGTTTTAAATACTAAAGGTGCTAAGACAGGCCGCTCGGTAGAGTTACCGGACGATATATTCAATGTTGAGCCAAACGATCATTGTATTTACCTCGCTGTAAAACAATACCTCGCCGCTCAGCGCCAGGGAACGCACAAGACAAAGACCCGCGCGGAAGTGAAGGGTTCTTCAAAGAAGCTGCACAAGCAGAAAGGTACCGGTGGCTCTCGTAAGGGTAACATCCGTAACCCATTGTATAAGGGTGGTGGTACTGTAAACGGACCACTGCCGCACCTGTACAGCTTTAAGCTGAACCGCAAGGTGAAGGACCTGGCAAAAATATCTGCCCTGGTGTACAAAGCCCGTGAGAACAAGATAGTGATAGTAGAGGACCTGGCTATGGATACCCCAAAGACAAAAGAGTTTTCTGCCATTCTGGATACATTGCGCGGCGACAACAGGAAGAGCATGGTGATACTGCCTGAGTATAACGATAACGTATACCTGAGCGGCCGTAACCTGAGCGATAACAAAACTATTGTACTGAGCGATATGAATACTTATGACCTTACCAACGCGCAGGTCCTGATATTCACAGAGTCAGCGGCAAAAATGTTCAACGAGGTATCTGTAGAAGAGACAGCAGCATAAACTACCGGCTGGGGCGGGTAGTAGTGAAAGCAAAAAGTAAAAAAACAAAACATTAAAAAGCAGAACAATGAAACTATCAGAAGTGTTGGTAAGGCCGGTGATCACAGAAAAGGTAAATCGCCAGATGGAGCGCAATGGCCGCTACACATTTGTAGTAGGCAAGCAGGCCAATAAGCTGGAAATAAAGAAAGCTGTAGAGGAATTTTATGGTGTGAAGGTAGCTGATGTGAATACAGTGGTGGTACCGGCAAAAAGCAAGAGCCGCTTTACAAAAGCAGGTTTGCTGGCAGGCAGGAAGCCTTCTTACAAGAAAGCAGTGGTAACACTGGCGGCAGGCGATACAATAGACCTGTTCGCATAGTATATCGGGCACTTGTAAGAAAAGCCCGGCAGTAAAAAATTGAAAGAGAGTTATTTAATACATAGACCAAAGAAAGTCCTTTAAGGGCGGGGTTTAAAAAGGAAATAAAATGGCATTACGTAAATACAAACCGGTCACAGCCGGTACACGCTGGAGAATAGGAAACGCTTACGCGGAGGTTACTACCAATGTGCCTGAAAAGAGCCTGCTTGAGGCTCAGAAGAGCACAGGTGGCCGTAACGTTCAGGGCCGTCGTGCTATGCGCTACATGGGTGGAGGTAACAAGACCAAGTACCGTATAGTGGACTTTAAGCGCAACAAGAGCGATATCAAGGCTACCGTAAAGTCTATCGAATACGATCCGAACCGTACAGCGTTCATCGCGCTGCTGCATTATATAGATGGTGAGAAGCGTTACATCATAGCTCCGCAGGGGCTGGAAGTAGGTGCGGTGATAGTGAGTGGTGCTGCCGTGGCCCCGGAAGTTGGTAATGCGTTATTGCTGAAGAACATGCCGCTTGGTACTGTTGTTCACAACATAGAACTGCAGCCGGGTAAAGGTGGCGCGCTTGCCCGTTCGGCAGGTACTTATGCCCAGCTTAACGCGAAAGAAGAAAAGTATTGTGTACTGAAAATGCCAAGTGGTGAGCTTCGTAAAGTGCTGAGCACTTGTATGGCTACCGTAGGTATCGTATCTAACAGCGACCACGCGCTCCAGTCAATGGGTAAGGCAGGCCGCAACCGCTGGAAAGGTATCCGCCCACGCAACCGTGGTGTAGCGATGAACCCTGTAGATCACCCGATGGGTGGTGGTGAGGGCCGCTCATCAGGTGGGCACCCACGCAGCCGCTCTGGTAAATATGCTAAAGGTGAGATCACACGTAACACGTCTAAGGCGTCTAACAAGCTGATCATCCAGCGCAGGAACGGCAAGAAATTGTCAGGTAAATTTAAATAAAACAGGATTTTGATCAGAAGATTGTACTGATTGCGATCTTTTCATAAAACAAAAAATAAGTCAAGAAAATGGCTCGTTCAATAAGAAAAGGACCTTACGTAGATGCTAACCTGGACAAAAAGGTAATGGCGATAAACGACGGCAAAGCGAAGAAGGGTGTTATTAAGACCTGGAGCCGCCGCAGCACTATCACGCCTGACTTTGTAGGACAGACGTTTGCGGTACACAATGGCAACAAGTTCATACCGGTATATGTTACCGAGTATATGGTAGGGCACAAGCTCGGTGAGTTTTCGCCTACCCGTAACTTCAAAGGCCACAGTGGTTCTAAACAGTAAAAGATAAATAAGTTAATAGGTTAAAAATTTAGTTGGTGGCGCTGTCATCAACAAAAAAAACGAAAAAAATGGAAGCTGTTGCTCGCTTACGAAATTATCCGACCTCACCACGCAAGATGCGCCTTCTGGCAGATCTGATCCGTGGCATGGAGGTAGAAAATGCGCTGAATACTTTAAAATTCAGTTCAAAAGATCCTTCAGTGCCAATGGAAAAGCTGTTGCTTAGCGCGGTAGCTAACTGGAGGGTGAAAAATGAAGGTGTGGACGTGGCTGAGGCCAACCTGTATGTGAAGACGATATTCGTAGATGGTGGCCGCGTATTGAAGCGGATGCGCCCGGCGCCACAAGGCCGCGCATACCGTGTGCGCAAGCGCAGCAACCACATAACCATAATAGTGGATAGCCGCAACGCAGTAGTAGAGAACACTAATTCAGAAACACAAAACATTCAAGCTTAATATAAATTGTAATGGGTCAAAAATGTAATCCTATAGGTAACAGGTTGGGCATCATCCGCGGATGGGACTCAATGTGGTATGGTGAGAAAAAGGACTTCGGCCAGAAACTGGTAGAAGACCATAAGATCCGCAACTACCTCAACGCGCGTATCAGCAAGGGCGGAATTTCCCGTATCGTTATTGAGCGTACTTTGGGCAAGCTCATCGTCACCATCCATACTTCCAAGCCTGGTATCATCATAGGTAAAGGCGGTACAGAAGTTGACCGTATCAAGGAAGAGTTGAAGAAACTCACCAAGAAGGAAGATGTGCAGATCAACATTATGGAGATCCGCCGCCCAGAGCTTGACGCGATGATAGTTGGCGAGACCATTGCCCGCCAGATCGAAGGCCGCGTTAGCTACAAGCGTGCCGTAAAGATGGCAATATCTACCGCTATGCGTATGGGTGCTGAAGGCATCAAGATCAAAGCCGGTGGCCGTCTTAACGGAGCTGAAATAGCACGTTCTGAAGAATTCAAACAAGGCCGTACGCCATTGCATACTTACCGTATGGATATTGACTACGCTTCGGTATACGCAATGACCGTATATGGTAAAATAGGCCTGAAAGTGTGGATTTGTAAAGGTGAAGTACTGGGCAAGCGTGATCTGAATCCTAACTTCTCAGCTAACTCTGACAGCCGTGGCAACCGCCCTGCGGGTGGCTTTGCCGGAGCAGAAGGAAGGGGTGGAGACCGTGATCGTGGTGGCCGTGACCGTGGTGGTGACAGGGGTGGCCGTGGCGGCGAACGCGGTGGAGACCGTGGCGGCGAACGCCGTGGTGGCACAGGCGGTGGCCGCACAGGAAGTGCAGCAGGTGGCCGTAAGAAATAATATTGTTTAGACCAGTTTAATAAAAAATTGTAACAATGTTACAACCAAAAAAATCGAAACATCGTAAAGCGCATAAAGGCAGGATCAGGGGTAATGCTCAACGCGGAGCTATGATATCATTTGGTTCATTCGGCCTCAAGGCTATGGAGCCAAAATGGATCACTAACCGCCAGATAGAGGCTGCACGCCAGGCAATGACCCGCCATATGAAGCGTGAAGGTAACGTTTGGATCCGCATATTCCCGGATAAGCCGATAACGCGTAAACCTGCCGAGGTGCGTATGGGTAAAGGTAAAGGTAACCTGGAATTCTGGGCTGCCGTAGTGAAGCCGGGACTGATCATGTTTGAACTGGATGGTGTGCCTTTGAAAGTGGCCCAGGAAGCATTACTGCTTGCCGCACAGAAGCTGCCGATCCGTACTAAGTTCGTGGTGCGTCATGACTACGACGGAGCGTAATAATAGTAGAAAGTTATAAGTAAAGGCCAAAGAGTACCGCAGTTAACACTGCACATTGCCCGGAGGTTTAAATAAAAAATAATAAAAATGGCAAAAGCACAAAAAGCGAAAGCTGATGATTATCGCTCGCTGGATAATGAAGCACTGAATCAGAAGATCGGTGACGAAGAAATGCGCCTGAAAAAAACAAAGTTCAGCCATGCAGTGAACCCGATAGAAAATCCGCTTGCTATCAAGGCGCAGCGCCGCGAAATAGCACGCATGAAAACTGAACAGCGTAAAAGACAATTAGGTTTCTAATAAAGTATATATTATGACCATTGAGAGAAAAAGCAGGAAAACCCGTATAGGGGTCGTAAGCAGCAACAAGATGACCAAAACCATCACTGTTTCTGTGGAGCGTAAAGTGAAACACCCCATTTATGGTAAGTTTCTGAAGAAAACGTCCAGTTTTCACGCTCATGATGAGCAGAACAACGCCGGTATCGGTGACGTAGTGCGCATCATGGAAACTCGCCCGCTTAGCAAAACTAAACGCTGGCGCCTGGTAGAAATTATTGAAAAAGCTAAGTAACTTTTTAAGATGATACAACAAGAATCCCGGCTCAACGTAGCCGACAACAGCGGTGCCAAAGAAGTTCTTTGCATACGTGTGTTAGGCAATTCGGGCCAAGATTATGCTCACATAGGTGACAAGATCGTGGTAACCGTAAAGGACGCACTGCCTGGTGGTGGTGTAAAAAAAGGTACGGTATCCAAAGCCGTGATCGTAAGGACCAAGAACAAGCTCCGTCGTAAGGATGGTTCCTACATCAGCTTTGACGATAACGCCGTAGTACTGCTGAACGCAGCTGACGACCCACGTGGCACACGTATATTTGGCCCCGTGGCCCGCGAACTGCGCGATAAAGGATATATGAAAATCGTATCCCTGGCACCCGAAGTATTGTAAAATTGTTGTACATTTGCAGCCCGTTTGAAAAAAGGCGGCATAGTCAACGCTAAATTCATAGTCAAGTGAACAAGAGATTTAAACCAAAGTTCAATATCAAGAAAGGCGACAACGTAGTTGTTATTGCCGGTGACGACAAAGATCGTACACAGCCGCGCAAGGTCCTTTCTGTAGTACCATCCGAAGGCCGTGTGCTGGTAGAAGGTGTGAACCTCGTAACCAAACACCTGAAGCCTAACGCCCAGAATCCGCAGGGCGGGATAGTAAAGGAAGAAGCGCTTATCAGCATCTCTAACGTGATGTTGTGGGATGCTAAAGCCAAAGCTCCGGTACGCGTAAAACGTGAGCGCACAGACAGCGGTTTTGTACGTATTTCTAAAAAATCAGGGGAGGCGATCAAATAATGGCAAACACTACAACATACAGCCCGAGGTTACTTAACAAGTACAGGGACGAAGTGGTACCGGCACTTATGAAAAAATTCGGGTACACGTCTATTATGCAGTGTCCCCGCCTGGTAAAAATATGCCTTAACCAAGGTGTGAAAGGCTCTACCGCAGATAAGAAAGTGATAGATGAGGCAGTTGCTGAAATGACACTGGTTACAGGCCAGAAAGCAGTACCTACATTGTCTAAGAAGGATATATCCAACTTTAAGCTGCGTAAGAACATGCCTATTGGCTGCCGTGTAACGCTGCGCCATGTGAAGATGTATGAATTCCTGGACCGCTTTATTTCCGTATCACTACCACGTGTGCGTGACTTTAAAGGCATCAGCGAAAAATCTTTTGACGGTCGTGGCAACTACACAATGGGTATCACAGAGCAGATCATCTACCCTGAGATCAACATTGACAAGATAGCACGCATCAGCGGTATGGACATCACTTTTGTGACTACTGCCAAGACAAACGAAGAAGCATACGAGCTGTTGAAAGAAATGGGTATGCCATTTACCAACATGGAAAAAACAGGTAATAACTAGTAGAAAGCAGATAGAAGGTATAAAGCGGTAACGTAAAACGAGAATAGAAAACAACTTACTACTTTATACTTACGATCAAATAAAAATAAACTATGGCAAAAGAATCAGTAAAAGCCCGCCAGCGCAAACGCGAAGAAATGGTGGCTAAGTACGCCGCAAAACGCGCAGCCCTGAAAGCAGCCGGAGATTACGCAGGTTTAGACAAACTTCCGAAAAATTCTTCAGCTGTACGCCTCAGGAACCGTTGCCAGCTTACCGGCCGCCCAAGGGGGTATTTGCGTCACTTTGGTATATGCCGCCTCGTTTTTCGCGATATGGCGCTTGAAGGCAAAATACCGGGTGTAACTAAATCCAGTTGGTAATATTCTTTCCTGGCGGAAAGAGAACGTTTCAAAGTCGGCACCGGTAGTCCGGTACTGATACTCGTAACAAAATTATTTACAAAACTCAATTAGAAAAATGGTAACAGATCCAGTAGCAGACTTCCTGACCCGTATCCGTAACGCACAAATGGCGCGTCATCGTATTGTAGAGATACCCGCATCAAAAGTAAAGAAGCGCATCACAGAGATACTTTATGAAAAAGGTTACATCATGAAGTATAAGTTTGAGGAAGATAACAAGCAGGGTGTGATAAAGATAGCTTTGAAGTATGACGCGCAGACAAAAGAGCCGGCGATCAAATCCTTAGAGCGTATCAGCCGTCCGGGTCTTCGTCAGTACGCGAAACCATCTGAAATACGTCGTGTACAGAATGGCCTTGGTATAGCTATCGTTTCTACATCTAAAGGTGTAATGACAGATAAAGAAGCGCGTGTGCAGAATGTAGGTGGTGAGGTAATGTGCAGCATTTGGTAGTATTTAACGCTGGTAACACAGCATATAATAATAACAGCCGATAATATTAAGTTCTCTATACGGTAACTGAACACGGCGAAGTATAAAATAAAAATTTTTAAAAACAAGAAATTATGTCACGTATAGGTAAGAAACCGGTAACCATTGCAAGCGGTGTAACAGCATCTGTTACCCCGGCAAATGAGATCGTATTGAAAGGCCCTAAAGGCGAAATGAGGCAGGCTATAGACCGCGATATCAAGATAAAGATCGAAGGTGATACTATCCTCGTTGAGCGCCCTACAGACCAGATACGCCATCGCGCTTTGCATGGTTTGTACCGCTCGCTCATCGCCAACATGATGACCGGCGTTACTACAGGGTTCAAAAGGGAACTGGAACTGGTAGGTGTGGGTTATCGTGCCGCGGTTCAGGGCCAGCAGATAGATCTTGCTTTGGGTTTTTCGCATAATATCATATTCGAATTACCTAAGGAAATTAAAGCATCCGCTATAGCTGAGAAAGGCCAGAATCCAAGGATCATCCTGGAGTCTAATGACAAGCAGTTGCTTGGCCAGGTGGCTTCTAAGCTGCGCAGCCTGCGTAAACCCGAACCATACAAAGGTAAAGGTGTTCGCTACTCAGATGAGGTGGTTCGTCGTAAGGCTGGTAAGTCTGCAGGTAAGTAATAAACAGGTAAGAATTCAGAAGTAAAATAATAATTCACCCTTCGGGGTAAACTCCGGTAGCTCCTGGCAACGGGAAGCCCGTAAAAACAGAGATAAAATGTCACAAGATCCAAAAGTAATCCGCCGTCAGAAGTTACGCTGGCGCATACGCACAAAGCTTCATGGCACTGCCCAGAAGCCCAGGCTGTCCGTGTTTCGTAGCAATAAAGACATATACGCGCAGCTCATAGACGACAATACCGGCACTACACTTGCGGCTGCAAGCTCACGTGAGAAGGAAATTGTTGCGCAGGGCGGTAATAAAGTAGAAAGGTCTGCCAACGTAGGCAAGTCTCTTGCCGGCAAAGCCAAGGCGCTCGGCATCGAGACCTGTGTATTTGACCGCGGAGGTTACCTGTACCACGGCCGTGTAAAGGCTATTGCCGACGGCGCGCGTGAGGGTGGAATGAAGTTCTAAATTTTCAGCAGGTAGCTTAACGGCTGCCGCTGATGTTATAAAAATAAAATTTACAAATGTGGTTTCGGCTATCAGCAGCTCATCACATCAGCTAACAAAAAAAGAAAATGGCTAAGCAACAAATTACCAGGATAAAAGGCGGAGACCTCGAACTTCACGAAAAAGTGGTGGCTATCAACCGTGTTGTGAAGACAACTAAGGGTGGTCGTGCATTCAGCTTTTCTGCGCTTGTAGTGGTAGGCAACGGAAACGGTGTGGTTGGTCACGGACTTGGCAAGGCCAAGGAAGTACAGGAAGCGATCACTAAGGGTATCGATGACGCTAAGAAGAACCTTATCAGGGTGCCTGTAATGAAAGGAACAATACCTCATGAGCAACTGGCAAAAGAGGGTGCGGCTAAGGTGATGATCAGGCCGGCAGCGCATGGTACCGGTGTAATAGCCGGAGGCAGCATGCGTGCTGTACTGGAAGCAGCGGGTATCACTGACGTTCTTTCTAAGTCACTGGGTTCTGCTAATCCGCACAACGTGGTTAAGGCTACGTTCTCTGCCCTTGCACAGCTCCGTGAGCCTATCAAAGTGGCAAAAGATCGTAACATAAACCTGAAGAAGGTATTTAACGGATAATTCAAAGCCCTGCAACGGGGCTTCTTTTTGTTTCAATTAAGAATTTTTAGTTTATGTCTAAGATAAAGATTACACAGGTAAAAAGCGGCATTGACCGTATGGAGCGCCAGAAGCGTACGCTGAAGGCGCTGGGCCTGCGCAAAATGCTTCACTCAGTAGAGGTTGAGGCAACTCCGCAGATAATGGGTATGGTTAAGGCTGTGCACCACCTGGTGAAAGTAGAAGAAGTAAAATAATTTTTTAACCTGATTTGCGAGCGGTTATACATTCCGCGCAAGTTCAAAAATTGTAAATATGCAACTGCATAATCTTAAGCCTGCAAAAGGCGCAGTAAAGAAGACAAAACGTATTGGCCGTGGTGAAGGTAGCGGACATGGCGGTACCGCTACAAAAGGTACTAAAGGCCAGCAGTCACGTACCGGTGCTAAAACTAAAATAGGCCACGAAGGCGGCCAGATGCCAATCCAGCGCCGTATGCCAAAACGTGGTTTCAAAAACCCGTTCCGCGTAGACTACAAGGTGTTCAACCTTGGCCAGCTCGATTTCCTCATCGAAAAATATGACATTAAAGAATTTACTCCTGATGTGCTTTACGTCAATGGGTTGATCAACCGTACCGACCTCGTAAAGATATTAGGTAACGGTGAGCTGAAGGCTACGATCCCGTTCAAGGTGAACGCTGCCAGCGCAAAGGCTAAAGAAACCATAGCGGCTGCCGGAGCAACCATAGAGATTATTTAACATAACAGGCGCATTTTTTGGTGAAATGCGTCTTTTATCGTTTATTCGCATTTCATTTTTGATTAACAACAGTTCTCGTGAAGAAATTTATTGATAAACTTAAGAATATCTGGAGCATAGACGAACTACGCAAGCGTATACTGTACACTATAGTACTGGTATTGGCTTACCGCGTTGGTTGTTACATTGCTTTACCAGGTATCAACCCTGCTAAGTTAAGCGATTCAAACGGTCCCGGTGGTTTGCTGGGTATTCTTAACATGTTTGCGGGAGGTGCGTTCAGTCGTGCTTCCATTTTTGCGTTAGGTGTAATGCCTTATATATCTGCCTCTATCTTTATGCAGTTGGCAGGTATTGTTATACCCCAGGTGGCAAAGATGCAGAAAGAAGACAGTGGCAGAAGGAAGATCAATGTTTACACCCGTTACCTTACAGTAGTAGTTACTGCTTTCCAGGCAAGCGCTTATGTGGCCTATCTTCGCTCTCCCTCGTATCTTGCCGCGTTGGCGCCCGATTACAGTCCGTTCATGTTCTGGTTGTCTACTATCATTGTGCTTACTTCAGGTACATTGTTTGTAATGTGGATAGGCGAGAAGATAACAGACCGTGGTATAGGCAATGGTACATCACTCATCATCATGGTGGGTATCCTTGCTCGTTTCCCGCACTCTATTATACAGGAGTTTACACAGAAGAACATAGGCGGCGGTGGCGGCCTGTTGATATTCCTTGTGGAGCTGGCTATATTCATCGCTGTTATCATCGGTCTTATATTGCTTACACAGGGTGTGCGTAAGATACCGCTTAACTTTGCCCGTCGTATCATAGGCAGTAGCAATGCGGCTAAAGAAGTAACCGGATCCCGCGATTTCATCCCGTTGAAAGTTAACTCGGCTGGTGTAATGCCTATCATCTTTGCGCAGGCTATGATGTTCATACCTACCATTTTTACAGGCTTTGCTACCAACGAAAAGGCTGCGGGCTTTGTACATGCATTGTCAGACAACCGCTCGCTGTGGTATAACCTTATCTATGCTATCATGGTTATCGCGTTCACATATTTCTATACAGCGTTGATATTCAACCCTACAGAAATGGCTGATAACCTGAAGCGTAACAACAGCTTTATACCAGGAGTGAAACCCGGTGAGCCAACAGCAAATTACATTGCTACTATCATGGACCGTATCACATTACCGGGTGCGTTTTTCCTGGCCATAGCAGGTATCCTTCCGGGAGTAGCCGCTTTGCTTGGTGTTACCTCCGGTTTTGCTTCGTTCTTTGGTGGTACTTCAATGCTGATAGGTGTAGGTGTAATCCTGGACACGCTGCAGCAGGTAGAAAGCTACCTCCTCATGAACCACTACGATGGTCTGATGAAGGCCGGCCGTATAACGGGACGTGCAGCGGCAAAGGCATCTGTATAATTTAACTCATTTTTGTACCCTGCCTGCAATGCAGGCAGGGTTTTCTTTTTTAAATTTGTAGTGTGATACACATCCGGAGCAATGACGAGATAGAAGTAATGAGGAAAAGCGCCTTAATGGTTTCTGCCACCCTTACAGAAGTGGCGAAATTATTAAAGCCCGGCATTGCTACCATCACATTAGACAAGATGGCCGAGACTTTTATCCGCGACCATGGCGGCGTACCGTCTTTTAAAGGCTATAACGGGTTTAAATACTCGCTTTGTATCTCCGTTAATGAAGTAGTTGTACATGGGTTTCCCGGTGAATACGAACTTAAAGACGGCGATATTGTATCCGTTGATTGTGGTGTGTACATGAATGGCTACCACGGCGATTCCGCATATACTTTTGCTATAGGCAATGTGAAGCCTGAGGTGCTGCAGCTGCTTAAGGTCACTAAAGAATCTGTATTCAGAGGTGTGGCGGAAGCCAGGCAGAACAACAGGGTGGGTGATATCTCGTATGCCGTGGAGCATTTTACAAGTAAGGAGCATGGCTATGGCGTGGTAAGGGAGCTTGTAGGGCATGGCGTAGGCAAGCACCTGCACGAAGACCCGCAGGTGCCTAACTTTGGCAGGCGCGGAGACGGCAAGAAACTGAGAGAAGGTATGGTGCTGGCCATAGAGCCCATGATAAACCTTGGCACGCGTGATGTGCAGACCCTGAAGGACGGATGGACCGTAGTAACGCTCGACGGCAAGCCTTCCGCTCACTTCGAACATACAACCGCGGTGCGTATCAGCAAAGGTGAGACATTATCCAGTTTTGCGCCTATAGAGGCTGCCGAGCAGGCTAATGCCGAGCTGAACAGCAGCTATTACGCGCAGGTGGCAACAGTATAAATCCCCCCCTCATGGAAATAAAAGAATTATTTGAGCAGGCAGTAGTAGACAGCAAGCTGCTTACATCCAGGCCTGACAACGATACGCTGCTGAAGCTCTACAGCCTTTATAAACAAGCCACCGAAGGTGACGCGCCGGACGAACGTCCTTTGAATCCTTTTGATTTTATAGCCATGGCAAAACACAACGCCTGGGAAAAGCTGAACGGCCTTGCTTCAGCCGATGCTATGAATCAGTATGTGGCACTGGTGAATAGTCTTAAGGGCTGATACCCCGTTTCCCTTTTGGGCTTTTACTCTTTCTGCTACCTTGTTGTACCCGGTTTTAGCATCAACCTGAACTGTGTGCCTATCTCGCCAAATGACCGGAAATTAAGCGGGAACTCAAAAGTTACGTGGAGGTAACTGAGGAAGTACAATGCCATAATGCCGGTACGGTAGTCGGTGAAGTAGAGCACCAGCGATAGAGCCCATATGATCACGATAATAGCCAGCGATTTGCGCGGCACCTGGTGCCACTTGATAACAGATGTTTTACTGAACCAGTTCAGATAATGATAGGTATACGCGAAGGCCACGAACCGTGCCAGCATAATCCCGAATGAAGAAGTATAGATCATGCTTTTGTCAGCGGCTTTGTGCGTGAATGCGTCAAATAATTGCTGGCTGTAGTTGAAGAAAGTAGCATCGTAGGTGCGCTCGGCATAAGACGATGGCGAGGTTATGGCATGCGGAAACAGTATGAACAGGCTGGCCGCACAGCCTACAAACACTACCAGCGACAGTATGCCCGATATGCTCCTGCTCTTCAGCGCGCCCACCAGTATAAAAGCCCCGGTGAACACGAATACATGCACCAGCGTGGGCAGAAATACCGAGAAAGCCATGAACATCATTTTTTCGGTATGAAAGATAAAGCCCACAAAGGCTATAAGCACAAATCCTATTACCCGCTTCAGCGTGTCTTTGGCCAGTATCATCAGCGCCGATCCCGCGAAAGCCGTGAATATAAGCGCCGGTACGGCCCTACCTATCGTTCTTAGAAAGTTGTCTACGTCTTCGGTCACTATCAGGTTGCCGTTCTCATCCTTGGGGCCCCACATGGTATAAAAGTGGGGTAGTATGTTGGGTATCGTGATCAGCAGCGCGAAGATGCCCAGTATCATGAAGTCCCTTTTGCCGGGGCTGAAGCAGTTGCGCTTATGTAGCCACGATATCTCGGTAAGATAGTGCAGCGGCCCCAGTATGGCATAAGAAAAAAGGAACAGCTCAAAAGGTATAATGAACGCCACAACGCAGGATACGATCATCAGGCCTATGTTGAGGTAATTTATCTGGCTGCTGTTCATAAAAACCGGTTCCTTGGTTGATTTTTATAAAGTTATTATTTTTTCAACAAAAAGGAAACGGCCCCCTACTGCGTGGTCTCTGTGGCCGGCTGTATGGTTGCCTTGTCTTTATAGAACACCAGCAGGCCCGTGCCCAGCAGCACCAGCACTACAGATAGCAGCTCGGCCTGGGTAGGATGTATGAATCCAAGGTCGTACTTATAGTTGACCCTTATCAGTTCAACCAGGAAACGCTCCACGCCCACCATTATCAGGTAGGTGCCAAACATCTGCAGTGTGCGCGTAAAACGCCTGCGCAGCATCCACAGCACAAAGAAGAGGATGATGCATGTAATAGCCTCGTATATAGGTGTGGGAAACACACCTACCGGCAATACGCTGCAGTACTCACCTGTGCAGCCGTGTATGGGCATACCCTCGTGGCCTACATTATGCGGATAGTTCATGGCAAAGAGCCAGCGGGGCAGCCCCGCTGGGGCGGGAAAGTAAGCATGTGGCGCGTTGGCTATCATCTGCATGGCTTGTTGGTTATCGGCGGCAGTGGTAGCGGCGCGCAGTGTGCCATCGTGCTGCGATATGTATGCGGTATTATAGATACCCCAGTCGCCATCGCCGGCAAACTGGCAGCCCAGCCTGCCCAGGCCATAGGCCAGCATAATGCCGGGAGCGGTAGCGTCGCATAGGTGCCTGAAAGGGATATTATGCTTGCGGGCGTAAAAGTAAAACGATATAGTGGCCACTATAAGGCCGCCAAGAAAAGTGAGCCCGCTGGATGAGGTGAGGTTGTGTATGGGGTCTTGTACAAAGTCGTCCCAGGTCTCAAAGGCGTTAAATAGTTTGGCGCCGGCCAGCCCGCCTACCGCGGCTATCACCACTATCTCGGTCATACGCTCGTGCGGGTATACATTGATCTGCCTCGTTGCTGGGTGTTCTTCGTTTTTTTTTAGGTTGTCCTTTTTTAGTTTTTTTGTGTATTGTAGGATACCCAAATAAGCTGCTCCGATGAGACCCCCTATAAGACTACCTTTCAACGATAACAAATATCCCATTGGGTCAGGAGAAATTTCTTTGAAATCCAAGGTAAAAAAACCTCCGATTTTTGATCCGCCTAAAAAGCCAATCATCGCGGAAATTAATACCTCAAACAATGTGATATTGCTATAAGTGGCAACTGTAATTACTTCCGGTTGTAGCAAACCTTGTTTTTCCTTCCTTTTCAATTCTTCTGAAGTAGCCCATGCTGCGCCAATGAACGATAGGGCGACCAGCAAACCAAAAGTTTTGAACAGGCTGAGCCACTGTGGCATTTCTGTTCCGAAAAGCGCTTGTAGTAAATACTGAAAATCGGGATACATGAATGCAAATGTAGGTTGATTGGTTGATTGGTTAAAGCAATTTGGAAATAGTAACGCTTTATTAGGAGATTTTGAATACGCTGCTTTAAAATGTGGCAATGCGGCTGTTGTACGAACAGGAAATTTCACTACATTTGCAGCCGTGGTCGGATGGCCGAGTGGCTAGGCTCAGCTCTGCAAAAGCTGCTACAGCGGTTCGAATCCGCTTTCGACCTCATCAATTTTTCATACCGAATTGCAAATCAATCAGTTGCAATTCGGTATTTTTATTTGCGGTACACTTTCCGGTACAGTTAGATGTATTTTGGTAAAAATGCTTTAATTCCGTTCTGATCGTTTGATACTAATAAGGCATTCTGCTTTTACTGGTTATTTGACCAAACGCTATGTTTCAACAGCATTGTCGCACTTGGTAGAAATCTCTGGTAGTGCTATTAGAGAACATAAATATTTGGATTACCATATAAATGCATTGCTAAACAGCCAGCCGGAGCATAAAACATATTTGCAGATTCTTCGTCATACTTTGAAAGTTGTTTATTTGCCAACCAAACAGCTTCGTTAATCGAATGCTTTGAGTTAAATGTTGCCAAGAAGCTCTCCAACCAAATCTTTGACATAGATATATCAAAAGGCCAAAACGGCGCAATTACGGCGTCATATCCGTCTTTTAAAAGTTCTCCACTAAATGAAACAGTACTATTTGCAAATAATTCCTCTTTTGATGAACCCGAATTACATATGAATAAGATAGCAACCTTTCCAGTCCCAAAAACTTCAAAAGGATAAACAATAGCTTTCTTTTCTTCTGGGTTAGAATATACAGCCTTAAATCCTGTACTGTCAGTAATTCCATGAGCTAAGAAAATATTCAAATCAGTCGTTACTCTATTTTCTGGATACATTGAAGTGTAAATTGCCGCTTTGTTGCTGTCTAAAATGGGTTTAAGAAGCTCATACCCCATTTCAATAACAAATTGTTTATCATCAACAGGAATCCATGCGCTCATCGAATAACCCTGATTTAACAGTATTCTTTTATGATGTTCCAAAAAACGCTCGATAGAAATAACATTGCATACTGGCTTTTGGGAAGCGAGAAAGTCATTATTCAATTCAATTAAATTGTGTGGAAAAGCAGATAAATTGATACTCGAACAAACAAATATTTCATCAACATCCGCTTGAAGCACGATATTTGAAAACGAAAGCTCTTTGAGCAAATTCCTATAATCTTCTTCTTGAATAAGGTTATTATAGTCAGCTTCCCCTTTCGGATTGCTGAATCTATTAATTGTTACGCCATCGGCATCTTTTTTTGCATTAAAGTAGAACTTGCTTATATCCTCTAACCAAGACTTCATTCTTGCAGTATTCCAATGTGGTAAATAATTTAAGTTAAACTCTTTAGTAGAATCAAGCATCAAACAATATGTCTTTCCCAAATCTTCAAATAGCCAAATAAATAATTGTTTCTCCGTAAGCTGAACTTTACTTAGCAAATAGTGCTTATAATTATTTAGTTGAAAAACTAAATCCTCACTTACTGGTTTAGTAAACGGAGTAATTGAACCCGGTTGAACCCATACATTTTGAAATGTAAAGCTCTGGTCATTCATAGCTAAGCCTGCTAACAAAACTCCATCAATATCCTCTTTTAAAATTGACTGTTGCAATAAATTACTTGCGATAATGCCCAAGTGTCTCGCTTCATAAATAAAATCACTTACGCTCCTTGTTTCAAAAATGTTCTGTACCGCTGATATGAATTTTACTTTTGCGGTTGCTATATCACCAAGAATCTTAGTTTTCATAGCATGAGCACTTCCCTCATCTACATTATTCTCCAATATTTGAATGTATTTTGCGAAGTCGCCTTTATATTTTATGTGCTTTAATGATTGTAGCCTTTCTAAGTTATAGAAGAATGCAAGCCACGGGAGAATTCCATGCTTTTTAAATCTAATTATTTCCTCAATTTTAGTTTCAATATACGAGTACACTTGATCTAATAAATCAGGCCTGTTCTCGTCTATGTTTTGAAAGATTGTATTAAAGTAGCTAAGTGCTATTTTCTGTTTGTCGTATTCATTCAAATCTAATTGCTGGATATTTTTATACGCAAATGTTGCATACTCTGTAAACCCATTGTTTCTAAAGTATTTTAGCGACTCATATAAAGCCTCGACAATCAAAAAATCCGAAATCTCCGGCAATATGGAAATTGAGGTAAGAAACAAGCAACCAAAGATTGACGCATCGAAAATTATCTTTTGGCTGGTGTAACATTTGAACATAACGTTCCATCCATAATAATGCTGATTTTTTTTGATTGCCGATAGCAATATTTCTTCACATAAATCTCTTGCTACTTGGTATTTATGGATGTAGTTTAATGCATCAATAACATTGCTGCAAGCGGAATAGAACTCTATTTCAATTTCATATTTCTTACTTAATGCTTGAAGAAATGCAAGCGGTAAAACAAACGATTCTAATATATCGTTATTATAACTCTCATGCACAATGCCGGAAAAATAGTCAATGCAGAAGGATATGATCTTTTTCTCCTCAAGCTCTGTGTAACTACTTTCGTCAATAGAGAACTCTGACAGCCGCACAACTTGAGTGAAATTATATCTATTGATTAGATTTATGACTTCATCAGAATCATAGTCAATACTTTCAAAACGTTTACTCTTTTTAACTATTTTCCCATTTAGTTTCTCAAGATATTTAAGTATGTAAGTAGCTAAATGAACAAACCCTAAGACTTTTGCCTTACTTATACTATGGTATAATTCAATTCGGCTTTTATAAGATTCATAGGTAGCAAATGAAAGTTGGCTAAAAATCTCGAATAAAGAATAAACTATTGATTCATGCAATGCTGTTTGGATATTAGATTCTGGGTCACCAAAATATTCATAGTTAAGTAACTCCTTCAAATTCTCTATTCGAGAATTCATTATGCTTTCTTCCGGCAGATGATCTACAGTATCAATGAAAAACTTTGGCTTAACAAAATCGGGAGTAATTTGAGTTTCTTTTAAAAACAATCGGTTTATTATAAATTGAACAGGAAAGGGATCAGAAAAAAAACCTTTGAGATTACTGTTAAACTCAACTTCATTGTTATAGTAGGAAATTTTGTATCCATCGCTAATTGGGTATTTATCTCCACTCATTGCCACTGCCACCCTTTTAAATGCCCCGGTAAACACATAGTTATTAAACAATGTAAGATCAGCTACATAAACATCATTTATTGTCAATCCGCTGAAATTATTATAGTTCGTTAAAATGATTTGTATTAGTTCTTTTTCGCCATTCAACTTGCTCTTGAACTGCTTTACTTTTTCTGAAATACTGATTGTTGCTTTACCAAGCCTATCTAATGAATTAGCTACTTCATTGGATTCAATAGGATAATCAAATACTTTTACTTCAAGCAAAATATACAGAGAAGCTGTTTCAAATAAAATACTGTTAGCAAATGCTTCTGCATCTACATTAAATGCATTCAAATCAACGGCTCTAAACTCATACTTATGATTTTCAGTTGTCAGGTCATTGTGTACAAATTTGGTAAACATCTGTTCCCTTCTTGATAAAGTATATCCGCTTAAAGCAGTCCATTTGTCAAAATAAAGAACATGATTGGGAGCTACTAAGGCCGCCAACGAAAAATACAGAAACCCATTTTCTTTAAAGAATGGCTCTCTCCAAAAATAAGGGCTATTAACATCTGTGGATATTGAATCAATAAATTTTTGAACTGTTTGCTTTGCGTATCCGGTTACCTCACACAAAATATCAATTAAAGTAGACTCAAGAAACCTAACTGGTGTGTCTGTTAGTTGTCTTTCTGAATAATTCTCGATATTATCACGGCTTAATTTGTCAACGCATTCTTCTATAGTAACAAGTAAATCTAAAAGATCAATCAGCCGCAGATCATCAAAATAATTAAGCTTCTCCTCTAAAAAGTGTGGATAGAAAATAAATACACTTGCGTCAGCATGTGCCTTTTTACCTAAATCTGATTTGCCTTTAGAAGGTATAACAGTATTGTTCTGAATTTCATATCCTGAAATTCCAACCCTGTTAGCAAATTGCTTTTGGTAAAAAGGAAATGAAGGAAAGAAATGTTCTTGAACGTTATTATTTGTTCGGATTAATCCAGCATCTTTTAAAAACTTTATAAACTTTTGCTTACTTTCTATTTTTATTTCTAAATTATTATTTCGTATAGAAATTGTGCCATGTTCATACCGTAGAATATGATATACATGCTTTAGGCTCAATATGATATTTGTACAAACGAAAAGTTGATGAAATAAGATACCTGCATTTTCAATATCTAAGCTTGTAATTGTGTCAGATGGTTGCTTAATCGGTTTCCATTCTTGCGTTATTACTAATAATTCAGATAAAATATCTCCACCGATTTCTATTACCAATTGAGAATTTGTTTCAACACCGTTTGGACTTGTAAACTTCGAGAATACTACAGTTTCAGTTTCAAGAGAAATGCCTTTATGCATTTGCTCAATAATTTGAGGACTGAAATCTAAATAGTATTTGTTTGTTGCGAGAAACAGGAATTCTTGTAGGTCATTAAGGCTTAAATTTAGCTTATCAAAAATAGCGAGTACTCGCTTCTTTAGCTCTGTAAAATGGATATTGCATATATGTAGAACTTCAAAAAGATCACTTTCGTTTTCATCTTTACTTGAGTCCAATTTTTGCACTATTTGTTCGGAATCAAATTCTTCACTAAAAGGATTTGCATACAGCTCATCAATTAATTTCTGTTCATTAGGCATGGTGATAGTTTAATTACTGTGTGCCAAATTGGCTTTAAAGTAGTATCGTTCGTTCGTTAACTTTATTGACATTTTTAAGTATATCCATTTTAAAAGTAGCATCTATGTTTCTTTGCTCTTTAGAAAAGGAAAGCCCCAATAATACAATCTCCTTATTTTTTAATTGGTACTGCTCAAAGTACTTCTTCCTGACGATTTGCTCAATAGCTTCACTACTATTGTTCATCTTAAACTCGATAATGTAAACAACATCCTCAAATTCAATCACTGCGTCAATCCGCCCATTATTTGTAAGCACTTCTGAATAAATATCACAACCAAGCAATTTGAAAACAATGTGAAAAATACTATGATAGTGCGCTTCATTAGCCGATAATAGCAACTGATACGGGATAGAAGAGAAAATTGATCGGAGAATTCCTATGACTCCGTCTATGTCTTTAGTTTGAAGAAGACGTTTAATTTCATGGTGATAATTCTTTTCGGCATTACAGACATGCGACAAAATATTTTGGAGAAATATTTTATAGTCATTTTGTGCCTCAACAAAAGCAAATATGAGATAGTCGAATTCATTTTTGTTAATGAGCAACCCTTCTATATAGTTTTGCGCAATCGGTTTATAAATACTCAAAAAAGAATCTTCTGCATCTTCGTCAAGTATTTCTTTATATTTCTTATTGTCTGCTACATTTTTGAGTTTATTGAGAATATTAAAAGATTCATTCCGGTCAAGGTTGTATTCTTCAAACTCATCAAAATTTGACAGAGCATTATCATAGACTTCGATAATGAAATCCAGCAATAGGCTCACATATTTACCAACTATTTCAGTTTTTTGACCCTTTAGCTCTTTGTCAATTTCAGAAATTGCGTTTTCGAGAAAACTGATCCTGTACTCATCACTGGGATGTTTCCAAGTTCTTCGGGTGAAATCCCATTTGAAAAAGCTAACAATAATCGGGCTAAGTTCATGGATAATGCACTCGCTAATTTTTTTCCTAAGCTTGTCGCTATTTGCTTTTATTTCTGCATCTTCGGTTGAATTTTGAATTTCGTATAATGCACTGGATAAAAGAATCAAAGGCATGGCAAAGGAAAATAGCCTAATAACTCGTGGTGCATTGGGGAATGGATTGATCTTTTCTTGCCAAGAATCTAAATATTCATTGGTGTACGAATCAATTTTACTGTACGGATTTGAAAGAAAGGAAGTAAGGGTTTCGTGATCTTGTAAGAACATTACATTTCTCAACATTTCTTCTGCTTCCATTTCTTTCGACTTTTGAGAAGTTGCTTTATTTGCTTTTTTCATGGAATCTCAATTTCTACTTCAAAACGATCATACTGGCGACTTATACAGAATAATAGGGCTATCAAATTCTTTACTATCGTCATAATTACTACAAAGCTGAATTTTCTCTATTGCATTTTCATAATGCGAAATAATACTATCCCCAAGCTGTTTGGGTAAAATAGCTAATAAAATATCTCGGAAAGACGAATTATTAAGCTGATACCAGCTTCTATTGATTTTCAAAAATTGAGTTGACCCATCTGCTATTGCTATTACGCCAGAGCTATATTTTTTCTGTAGGCCAGCACTCATTTGCAATCTGGGGAAAGCCCAATTGTGAAATGCCTCACTATCTTCGATTCTCTCAAAAACGGTATCTATATCGCCCTTTATTTCAATCTTAGTTTTATGTCTTGTTAACTTGGAAAATTTCTTGAAAACGTTGATTGTTCTTCTCTCAATAGCCGGATAACTTTTATTTCGTTTAGCGTTACCATGAATGAATATTAAACGCCTGAATTGCTTTCTAAATTCTCCATCTTCAACCCGGCGAAGCAAAATGTTTAACATTAGTTTAGCTATAAAAGGAAACAAATCTTCAAGCTCTTTTTTGTTGATTTTGACAATAGTTATTTTAGGCTTGTTGGAGGTGTCAATACTTTTTCCATTTCGCGTTAGATGGAGGTTTATAAATTTATCATTTGGGTGAAAGGAGATTGTTATATGCACACCGTCTGGCAGTTCTTTTGTCCCAAATGAAATGTGAGTGTCTTTGATAGTAATCCAAAACAATTCACACGAAAGGCTTTTAATAGACGTAATCATAGGTTTAATTCCAAACATGATAAATATAGCATTTATTGCTAAGGTAATCAGCTTTGTGATCTAACTCATTTAAACAGACTATTTTCTACCAGCTAAAATTGATGTTATTTAAAAATAAATAATAATATGTTTTTTCCGTTCAAATTTTCCAATCTATATTCTAAAATTATGCAAAATACCGAATAGGCGACAACCTTAATAGGTATAAATGTCAAGTAAATTGCGCACAATACTTGACATTTGAAATAATTAACTATCTTTGCACTTATGAGAGTGACTGAAAAGATAGAAAAGAAAATACTTGAAATGCCCCCGGGCAATACTTTCAAATATCAAGAACTAGGTATTGCCCCGGAAGAGTATGGTGCAGCAACCAAAGCGATTGAACGGTTAATAAAAAAGGATGTAATTAAAAGAGCTTCTACAGGATTGTTTTACATACCAAAACAAACTGCGTTTGGCAATATTAAGCCAAGAGAAGAAGAGCTTTTAAAACCTTACCTTTTCGACGGCAATCAACGAACCGCATATATCACGGGCATCGCCCTTTATAATAAGATGGGCATAACAACACAAGTTCCTAAAAACATAAAGTTAGCAAGTAGAGATAAACGCATTATTACCAAAGTAGGTAATATGGTCGTCAAATCAGTAAAAAGTTATGTAGACGTGACCAATGAGAATTGTTATTTACTGGAGTTACTAGATGTAATAAAGGATTTTAAAACTATACCAGACGCGGACAAGGCCCAAACAATAAAATTCTTACTAAATAAATTTGGCAAGCTTAAAGGAAAAGAAAAGGAAAGAATAATTAGAATAGCGCTTAAATATCCGCCAAGAGTCAGGGCTTTAGTGGGTGCATTATTTAGTCAATTATATCCCACCGATCTTTTGCAAGAATTAAAGAAAAGCATCAATCCATTAACTAGTTACAAATTCAAAATTACATCTAAGCAGTTGCCAACAATTGATAACTGGAATATCCAATAGAATGAATCTACATAAAAACAAGGAACTCTTTCGGGACGCTATTGCCGCCGCATCTCAGCGATACAATATTCCGGAGATTTATATTGAAAAGGATTATTGGGTGACAGTAGCGCTGTACGCAATATTTCACTCGGAAATTGCCGAACAGGCTGTATTTAAGGGCGGTACAGCATTATCTAAATGTTACAAATTAGTTGAGCGTTTTTCTGAGGATATAGATATAGTCGTGCTTCATAATGAAGAGGATTCAGCAAACAAATTAAAAGCGAAACTAAAAGCGATCACTGAGGTGGTAAATGCTATAATGCCTGAAATAGTAATACCTGGTATTACGAACAAGTTGGGGCAAATTCGTAAAACGGCACACCAATATAGTCGGGAGAATTTAGAGGGCGTATTTGGGCAAGTAAGGGAACATATTATTCTTGAAGCGACATGGCTGGGCAGTTCTGAGCCTTATACAATGGCAGAGGTAAGCTGTTACATTGTTGACATGATGTTGTCTACCGGGCAAGCTGCAATGATTGGAGAGTACAAGCTGACGCCGTTTGCGATAAAGGTTTTGAGTAAAGAAAGAACGTTTTGCGAAAAGATCATGAGCCTAGTACGCTTCTCCCAAACGGAAAATCCGTTCACTGATTTATCAAATAAGATCAGGCACATTTATGATATTCATATGATGCTAAAAGATGTAGGTATTTCAAATTTCTTTGATAGTCCTGAATTCGACAAACTATTGTTGATCGTAGGCAAGGATGACATTATTAGCTTCAAAAATAATAATGCGTGGTTAAAAAAACATCCGAAGGATGCGGTAATATTTCGCAATCCCTCGGATACATGGACGAGAATAAGGACAGTATACAAAACGACATTCAAAGATTTGGTAGTAGGAGATTTACCGGCAGAAGAAGAATTAATTAATACGTTGAAAAGGGTTGCTACTAGGATGCAAAAGGTTAAGTGGGATTTATAATCCCCACTGGTAAAGAATGGGGAATTCTTATCCACAATTTTGCTATAATGCATTGATAATGAATTAATTGAATTTTTAGTGCAATTTCTGCATAAAAATGGGGAAAATGCAATTTTAGCCCATGCACATGGGCTGCTGTTTGTCCCCGGCAGTAGCTTCAGTTTTCCTGATAAAGATCATTTGCCCCAATGACGGCAGTCCTGTGAAAATGTGTTGAAAAGACCGCTATTTGTGAAAAATTCAGTCACAAAAACTTTTGGTATATGTTTATTAAGCAGATGTACACAAATTGCCTGGCGCATGCGGCATATTATATAGAGTCCGGCAACGAGGCCGTGGTAATAGACCCGCTGCGCAACCCCGCGCCATACATTGACCTGGCAAAGGAAAGGGGAGCCGTGATAAAGTACGTGTTGGAAACACATTTTCATGCAGATTTTGTCTCTGGACATATAGATCTTGCCAATCAGACAGGGGCTACCATAGTCTTCGGGCCGGGGGCTACGCCGGGTTACAAGGCATATATTGCCGAAGATGGTGAGCAACTGCATATAGGCGATGTGAAAATAGAAGTGCTGCATACACCGGGGCACACCATAGAGTCTGCATGCTACCTGCTCTATGACGAGAAGGGCGAGAAGCAATGTGTGTTCACAGGTGATACGTTGTTTGTGGGCGATGTGGGCCGCCCCGATCTGCTGAGCGGTAACCTCAGCAAGGAAGAACTGGCGGCAATGATGTATGAGTCGCTGCAAAATAAAATAAAGACCCTGCCGGATTATGTGGTAGTCTATCCGGGCCATGGCGCAGGCTCGGCATGCGGTAAGAATATTGGCACGGAGTCATCGTCTACCATTGGCCGCGAGATGCTGTTCAACTATGCGATGAGCATAAGCGACAAACAGGACTTTATAGAAGCGGTGACCACGGGCCTGCCTGAGGCTCCTGCTTATTTCTTTAAAGACGCCGGCATCAACAAAACGGGTTACGACAGTTTTGACGAAGTGCTGGGCAAGTCGCTGCGCCCGCTGGGTTATGAAGAATTTACAGCGCTCAAAGACAAAGGATACATGGTACTGGATACCCGCGACCCAATGGATTTTGCGGCAGGCTTCATACCCGGCGCCTTAAACATAGGTCTCAATGGCGACTTTGCGGTATGGGTGGGCACATTCATTGCACCCGACGCCCGGATATTGCTGGTAACAGACCATGGCAGGGAAAAAGAAGCGATTGAGCGCCTGGCGCGCGTGGGCTACGACACCGTAGCCGGCTACCTGGGCGGTGGTATGCATACGTGGTTTGCAAAACACAATGACTATGACAGGGTCATGACCTTTGGCAGCAGCGAGGTGGCAGAGCAGGCCGCAAATGGCACCTACCGCATGCTGGATGTAAGAAACCGTACCGAGGTGGCAAAAGACAGGATTGCCGGTTCGTGGCACATAGCGCTGAATGAGCTGAAGAATAAGTACACCGCCCTGGAGCCCGATGCCAACTGGCTTATTTACTGCGCCGGTGGCTACAGGTCTATGATAGCGGCATCATTCCTCAAGTCCAAAGGCTTCCGGTTTGTGGCAGGCGTAGAGGGGGGCATAGCGGTGGTACGCCGAGAAAACCCCGAACTCATAGAAATGGAAATGGAATAAACCGGCGTTCAACAAATATTCTTATCCTGACCAAAATCATTTTTTTGCCGGTAGGGCGCGTATACATTTGTAAATATGGCGGTAATGACAAGAATATATGATAAGTATGCTAACGAGGCTCTATTGCCATTGGTAGAGCGGTTGAAAGTAGAGTATTACGAAACTATTGAGCGTCTCTGTGCCATTGCCAAAAAGCAGGTAGACAAGGTAGAGCGCCTGGAAACCGGCAATGCCGCGTCTCAGTATATACTGGTCTGTAACAACCTGATAACGGAAACCGCGCAGCACATTAAAAATATAAAAGAGAAATATCTGCCCTATATAGAAGAGCTTTCGGGGAAGGTAACTAACAAGCATGACTGTAGCAACTGCTCCGGTGGTTGTAAGCTGAATCATGATATGCAGCTCATAGAATTGCAGGCGTCAAACAATGCGATGAAGAACATGAACAGCAGGCTGCAGATGGCCTCGCTGCCGCTCTACACAGAGACCATGTACCCCGATGAATACAGGCTCCTGCGCAGCCAGATGACCCTGATAGGGATTAATCTTACCGAGCTGATATTACTGGAAAACGACGTTCTTTTTCCCAAGATAAGAGCAGCCCAAAGAATTATTAATGCAGGCAATAGCTGAAATTACCGGTAATGCGAAAGAGAAACTGCAGCATACCACTCATTTATGTTACCACTGCGGGGCAGAGTGTATGTCAGGCAATATCGCCATAGGCGATAAGTATTTCTGTTGCGAGGGTTGTGAGCTGGTGTATGAGATCATCAATGAAAACGGGCTTTGCGATTACTACAAGATACAATCGCATCCCGGCCTGTCGCAGATCAAAGTAGCCCGTAGTGATAAGTTTGCTTACCTGGATAATGAGGCGATAGCCGGCAAACTCTACAAGTTCACAAATGGTGACCTTACTATAGTCACCCTGTACATCCCGTCCATACATTGCAGTTCGTGTATGTGGCTGCTGGAGCACCTGGGCCGGTTGTCTGATGGTATCAGCGAAAGCAGGCTCAATTTTACCACCAAAGAGGTAACAATTCATTTTTCGGCTAAGAAGACCAGCTTGCGAAAAATAGCTGAATTGCTTGCCGCTATTGGTTATGAGCCTTACATAAGCCTGGATGATGTCGGCGCAAAAACATCGAAGAAGATCAATAAGACCCGGATCATAAAACTGGGTGTGGCCGGTTTTTGTTTCGGCAACATTATGATGATGAGTTTTCCCGAGTATCTGTCGGGGGTGGTGGGTATAGAGAGGCAGTATGCATACCTGTTCAGGTACCTGAACCTGTTGCTGGCCATACCGGTATTCTTCTACAGTGGCTCTGAATTTTTTATTGCGTCGTGGAAAGGGCTGAAACAGAAGATGCTGAATATAGACGCGCCCATTGCGCTGGCGCTCATCATTACCTTTGGCAGGAGCATCTATGAGATCACTACAGGCACCGGGGCCGGCTACCTGGACAGCATGAGCGGCATAGTATTTTTTATGCTGGTAGGGCGGGCTGTGCAGGACCGTACATACAGGTCGTTGTCTTTCACCCGCGACTACAAATCGTATTTCCCGATAGCGGTAAATGTGAGAACGCATGATGGTGTGGAAAGCAGGCAGCTAGAAGACCTTAAAGTAAAAGACGTGGTAGTGCTGCGCAATGATGAGATAATACCCGCCGATGCCATAGTGCTTAATGACAATGCCAGGATAGATTACAGCTTTGTGACCGGTGAGGCTGAGCCGGTAAAGGTGGCGCAGAATGAGATAGTGTATGCCGGCGGCAAGCAAACGGGAGGCGAGCTGGTGTTGCAGGTGGTAAAGCCTGTGGCAGGCAGCTACCTCACTTCGTTATGGAACCACTACGCCTTCAGAAAAGACAAAGCCGAAAGCAACGATAATAAAAGTGTGATCCATACGCTGAGCAGGTATTTTACGTTCATATTGTTTGCGCTGGCATTGGCTACGGCGGCTTATTGGTACTTCCATGATCCTGCGCGTATCATCACCAGTGTCACTGCCATGCTAATAGTGGCGTGCCCCTGCGCCCTGCTGCTATCGGCTACGTTTACAAACGGCAATGTGCTGCGTATATTCAGTAACAACGGCTTGTTCCTCAGGGATGCAACGGTCATTGAGCAGATAGCTGATATAGACCAGGTAGTATTTGATAAGACAGGCACACTTACGGAGGCGGGTAGCACAGATGTTCGGTGTACCGGGCATCAGCTTACCGATAGCGAAAAAGATATATTGTACACGGTGGTGCGGGGCAGTAATCACCCCTACAGCAAGGCGCTTGCCAAATGGCTGGGTGTACGCGGTGTGTCTGCGATGCACGGTTGGGAAGAGGTGCCCGGTAAGGGTATAAGGGCTTTGGCGGGCGGTGCCGTTGTGCGGGTGGGCTCAGCGTCTTTTATAGGTGCCGCTGATGATGAGACTGATCACGCCGCGGTGTACGTTAGGATCAACGATCAGATAAGCACGTTTCATCTGTCTCCGGTGTTCAGGCAGCATATGGACGATGTTGTGAAAAAGCTAAGTGATAAATACACCCTTTCACTTCTGTCCGGCGATAACAGCAGGCAGGAGCCTGTGCTGCGTAAATTTTTCGGGACAAAAAGCGAGTTGTTATTCAGGCAAAAGCCTGTAGATAAGCTGGCTTATATAGAAGCGCTGCAGCAGCGAGGCAAAAAGGTGATGATGATAGGTGATGGGCTCAATGATGCGGGTGCATTACAGCAAAGCAATGTGGGAGTGACGCTCACAGATGATGTGAACAATTTTACCCCTGCCTGCGATGCCATCTTCAATGCGAAGAATATTTCGCAGCTTCCGGCACTCCTTGATCTTGCCGCTGCATCCGGATGGGTGATAAAGGCTAGCTTTGTAATATCTGTTGTATATAACGTGGCCGGGCTGTGGTATGCTATGCATGGCGCGTTGCGGCCCGTGGCAGCCGCCATACTGATGCCGTGCAGCACACTGAGCATAGTAGTAATAACCAGCGGTGTTACTACGCTTATGGCATGGCGCAAGGGTCTTCGCATTACTGATAATGTTTAGGTGGTTATAGTGCGCAGAGAAAGAGCCCGGTTTTTCCGGGCTCTCTTATGCTAAGGAATGTCTTGATTTCCCTACATCCACTTTTCAGCAAAGCGCCTGAAAGATTGTATCAGTTCCCTGATCACCTGTTCAGTTATATCAAACTGCTCACCAAGTTTGTGGTGTTTGGTCAGTAAGGGGCCGTCTACATAGCTGGCATTAGGCAGTTGTGCCTGCGTGCCTATTGCGTCAACGTTTACATGGATGTCGTGTGCTAACGTGTCTATCTGTTCGTTCTGTACTTTGAACTGATTCTCAAAATGCTCCACATCTTTCATTGCGTCTGTTCCGGTGTTTTTGCCGGCGATCTCTGTGAGTATGCCTTTTAAAATGGCTATTTCGGTTTTGTAGAAATTCAAAGATCTCAGCCATTGGTTGTGCTGGTTGTCGAGGTGCTTGATGCTTACTTTGTTCATGAATTTTTTTTTGCGAAGATACCCGAATGGCATTGTGTAAAACATGATATAGATCATGCATGGCAAGGAGCATGCTGATGAAAAACATTTTTGATTATGATAGCCGTCAATGGACGGCCGTTGCGAGGGGGGTATTTTTGAAAAAAAAAGGATATGGAAGTTCAATTTGTACCGGGAGACAAAGTATGCCTGGTTTCCGGTGGCCCTGTGATGACGGTGAGAGGTCCTCACTACGATGTTTTAGCTAACGAATACAGTGAAAATATGATTGATTGTATTTGGTTTGCCAAGAACAGCAATGGCAAAGAAGAGGTACATTATTGCCCGTTTCAGGTGCAGGAACTGATAAAAGCAAAAACAGCGTGAGCGAGCCGGCAACAATGTTATCAGCACAGGCCGGATCTGCTCGTGAGCAGTATTTCCTGGAGGGGCCTCACTCCAGGTGGCGGGAGTTTGTTTTTATTATTGACGTGATGCGTGAATTTATTCATGGTTTCAGAAAGTTCCATTTCATAGGGCCTTGTGTAACCATATTTGGCTCGGCAAGATTTCCCGAAACACATCCGTATTACCAGCTTGCGCGGCGCATGGGGCAAGAGGTAGTAAAATTGGGGTTCACAGTGATAACCGGCGGCGGGCCGGGGATAATGGAGGCCGCCAACAGGGGCGCGAAAGAAGCAAACGGAAGATCGGTGGGTTGTAATATTGTACTGCCCAGGGAGCAACGCCCCAATAAATACCTCGACAGATGGGTGAATATTGATTATTTCTTTGTGAGAAAAGTATTGCTTACAAAGTATTCATACGCATTTGTGGTAATGCCCGGGGGGTACGGCACGCTTGATGAATTTTTTGAAGCGATCACTATGATGCAAACCGGGAAGCTATGTAGGTTTCCGGTAATATTGATGGGCAAGAGCTATCATACAGAGCTTGCCGGCCACATAGAGCGCATGATCGAAGAAAAGACGATCAGCCCGGAAGACGCTGACCTCTACTTGTTTACTGATTCTATAGAGGAAGCTATAGCCCATATCCGCAAGTACGCAATTGAAGGCTTTGGCCTGAAAAAGAAGAGAACTTTTACACCATTGCGCATACTGGGAGAGCGGAAACTAAAGCAATATCTGGAGCAATTGGTATGAATTCCCGCCGTAGTTTTTTTTGGTGCCCTAATTGATTAATTTCATCATCGAATGTTGTATTATCTGTACGTATTTGTGGCCTCGCTATTGGTAGATGCGGTACCCTTTTTTGGACCACCCGCCTGGATAGTAATGGTGTTTTTTCAGATGAAATATGGCCTGAACATATGGGCCGTATTGATTTTTGGGGTTACCGGGTGCACCATTGGCAGGTACATACTCAGCAAGTATATACCGTATTTGTCAGGCAAAGTTATTAACGACCGTAAAAAAGAAGACATCGAGTTTATCGGGAATAAATTGGCCAACAGCACTTGGCAGGTGAAGTTATTTGTGTTGTTATATACAATGCTTCCGTTACCGTCAACTCCATTGTTTACCGCCGCGGGCATGGCCAGGATCAAAGCTATTAATATTGTTCCCTCCTTTATTGTGGGCAAATTTATCAGCGATATGCTGATGGTGCTCAGCGGCGACTATGCTGCCCGCAACGCCGTAAGCATTGTTGAAGGGGTAGTGACGTGGCAGAGCATATCCGGTGTTATATTAGGGCTTGTTATTATTATTGGCTTTCTAGGGATAGACTGGCGTTCCCTACTTATATATAATAAATTCAGATTCAGCTTCAAGATCTGGAAATAGTGGTCAGTAGTGCAGTCGCCGCTTTATACAGCTTTTCATGGTAGTGATCAATTTAATACATGACGACAATCAGGTTTAGGGTTGAGTGTGGTCATGAATATGCTTTTTGCGCGAAAGTAGTTTTGTGTCATAAGCAGGTCATATGAGTGCATTGTTCGTATTGGTTATTGTAAGTATAGTGGTTGCGGGCCTTTTTCTGGGTGCGTTCATCTGGAGTGTAAGCACAGATCAGTACGAAGACAGGGAAGGTGCGGCACGCAGAATGCTGCTTGATGATGAACTAACGAAATAAGCCTAAAAATAAAACACAAATAAAGTATGAATACAAGTCCGGATCAAGCGCAATTAACGGTACAAACCGATAAATTCTTTTATGATAACAAAATCGTAAAATGGTTTGCGTATGCCACGATATTCTGGGGTGTAGTAGGTATGCTTGCGGGCATATTGGCAGCCTTCCAGTTGGTTTATCCCGCATTGAACATGGGAATGGCCGCCACAACATTTGGCAGGGTAAGGCCGGTGCATACCAACGCGGTCATTTTTGCGTTTGTGGGCAACGGTATTTTCATGGGTGTATACTATTCCTTACAGCGCCTTTGTAAAACCCGGATGTTCAGCGATAAGCTGAGCAAATTCCATTTCTGGGGCTGGCAGTCTATTATAGTTCTGGCTGCGGTAACCTTGCTGGCCGGCTATACAACAGGTAAGGAATACGCCGAGCTGGAATGGCCTATAGACATTCTGATAGCGGTGGTATGGGTAGCGTTTGGCTGGAATATGTTTGGCACCATCCTCAAAAGGCGTGAGCGGCACTTATATGTTGCCGTGTGGTTTTATATCGCCACGTTTGTTACCGTAGCTATGCTGCATATCGTAAACTCTGTTGAGATACCTTTTTCCATGCTCAAGTCTTACTCATGGTATGCGGGTGTGCAGGACGCGCTGGTGCAGTGGTGGTATGGTCATAATGCCGTTGCCTTCTTCCTTACTACGCCTTACCTGGGCCTGATGTATTATTTCCTGCCCAAGGCTGCCAACAGGCCGGTTTACTCATATCGCTTGTCTATTATCCACTTCTGGGCACTCATATTTATTTACATATGGGCAGGGCCTCACCACCTGCTTTATACCGCTCTTCCCGACTGGGCCCAATCATTAGGTACGGTCTTCTCTATTATGCTCATAGCTCCGTCGTGGGGTGGTATGCTTAACGGCTTGTTGACACTGAGGGGTGCATGGGACCGCGTAAGGGAGGATCCGGTATTGAAATTCATGGTAGTGGCAGTGACCGCTTATGGTATGGCAACGTTTGAAGGGCCAATGCTTAGCCTGAAAAGCGTAAACGCTATTAGCCACTTCACAGATTGGACCATAGCCCACGTTCATGTTGGCGCGCTGGGTTGGAACGGCTTCCTCACTTTTGGCATCCTTTATTATCTCATTCCTAAGATATTCCGTACAAAGCTGTATTCTGTGCAACTGGCTAATCGCCACTTCTGGATAGGCACGCTGGGTATTATATTTTATGTAGTGCCTATGTATTGGGCGGGTTTTATGCAAAGTCTTGCATGGAAGGAATTTACGCCAGAGGGTACCCTGAAATACCAGTTCCTGGATACAGTAAAGCAGATGCAGCCTTTCTACGCTATGCGCGGCATAGGTGGTGTGTTGTTTCTGATAGGAGCTTTGATGATGTGCTATAACCTTTACAAAACTGTAAAAGCAGGTAACGTCCTTAATGAAGAACCAGCGGAAGCAGCGCCATTGTCGAAAGAATATGTGCCCCATGGCAGCCAGCACTGGCATAGGTGGATAGAGCGCCGCCCGGTACAGATGCTGGTGTGGAGCCTGGTGATAGTAGCGATCGGCGGCCTGATAGAAATGATACCCACATTTATGGTGAAGTCGAATATACCAACCATATCAAGTGTGAAACCATATACCCCACTTGAACTTCATGGCAGGGATATATATGTGAGAGAGGGGTGCTACTTATGTCACAGCCAGATGATCAGGCCGTTCAGGAGTGAAGTTGTACGGTATGGCGAATATTCTAAAGCGGGTGAGTTTGTGTATGATCATCCATTCCAATGGGGTAGTAAGCGCACCGGCCCCGACCTGGCGAGGATAGGCGGCAAATATCCGGATAGCTGGCACTTCAACCATATGTATGAGCCATCGAGTATCTCACCCGGAACGGTAATGCCTAACTATCCCTGGTTATTCACTTCAGATATTGACACCTCGCTTACCGGAGCTAAGATCAGGGCCATGATAACCTTAGGTGTGCCATATGATAAAGACTACGATAAAGTAGCCAACCAGGATGTGGTAAAGCAGGAAAATAAGATCGTGGAAAGCCTTGCGAAGGATAAGATCACCATTAAGAGTAATAAGGAAATAGTGGCGCTTATTGCTTACCTGCAACGCGTGGGTACCGATATAAAACTGGAACAGAAAACAACTTCTAATACTAACTGATAAAACGGGATAAAATGAAATTCATAAACTACCTGGAGTCGATAACCGGAGTTGGTATATATCCACTCGCTTCGCTGGCCATATTCTTCCTGTTTTTTGCAGTGGTCACCACCTGGTCGCTGAAAGCTGATAAGAAATACATCAACAAAATGAAACAGATCCCATTTCCTGAAAATGGTAACCAATAATTTGATCTAATCTAAAAAAAGCATGAATATGCGATTCAATAAGAAAACCTTTTTTACTTCCGTTATGATCCTGCTTTCACCTGTGCTTTCCCAGGCGGCAGATGCCGGGCAGGGCGATAAGAGCGCCAATTACAATGTCACGCTGCTCACCCTCATGAGTCTCATCATCATCCTTCTTTTTGTAATAGGGATGCTGGCAGGCACGTTGAAGCAACTGTCGTTTGTGGTGAGGGACAAGATAAGAAAAGAAAAGAGCAGCGGCTCTGTGGTAAAGACACTTTTGTTGCTTCTGTCCCTGATTCCGGTTTCGCGGGCCTTGGCCGCCGGTACTGAGGCAGTGCCGCATCCTGCTGAGTTCATTGGTGGTATCCCTGCCGATGACTTTTATCTGATGGTAGGGGTTATCTGCCTGGAATTGCTGGTCATCTTTGCTTTGACAATCTACATTAATATTCTGCTTGGTATTATTCGCAGATCGCCGGAGATGCAGGAGAAAGCGGCCAAGGTTGTGGAAAAGAGCTGGTTCTGGGATAAGTTCAATAAGGCAGCATCTATTGAAAAGGAAAAGGACATTTTGCTGGATCATAATTATGACGGCATACAGGAGCTGGACAACAGCCTGCCACCATGGTGGAAATATGGTTTCTACCTGACGATAGTTGTGGCCTGTATATACATTTACAGGTTCCACATATCGCATGAAGGGCTCAGTCAGCAGGAGGAATACGCGGCTGAAATGAAGAAAGGCGAAGAAGATAAGGCGGCGTACCTGGCCCAGTCTGCTAATAATGTTGATGAAAACACAGTAGTCCTGCAAACAGATGCGGCATCGCTGGCAGAAGGGAAGGATATATTTGTAAAGACATGTGCTGCATGTCACCTGGCCGATGGCGGTGGTAATGTAGGTCCTAACCTTACAGATGATTACTGGCTGCATGGCGGTGGTATAAAAGACGTTTTTAAGTCAATAAAATACGGCTGGCAAGATAAAGGGATGAAGAGTTGGAAGGATGATTTCTCCCCGAAGCAAATACAGGAGCTGGCAAGTTTTGTAAAGTCATTGAAAGGGACCAAGCCCGCAGTGCCCAAGGCTCCGCAGGGTGAATTATATATAGAAGCAGTGCAAAGTGCGGACGCGGCAAAGAAAGATAGCGTGGCAGTAAAACAATGATGAACGATAATAGCACCCATCACGATTCGTACAGGGATAAGGTAGCAACGGTAGATAAGGCAGGCAAGCGGGTGTGGATGTTTCCGCAGCAGCCAGAAGGTAAGTTATACAACCTGAGAAAGCTGGCTACGATCTTTTACCTGATCGTGTTTTTTGGCCTGCCGTTTGTAAGTGTGAACGGGCATCCGGTATTTCTGATAAATGTATTGGAGCGCAGATTTATTTTGTTCGGGCAGATTTTCTGGCCGCAGGATTTTTTCATCTTCGCGATAGGCATGATCGTGTTTATCGTTTTCGTAGCCCTGTTCACTGTTGTGTTTGGCAGGGTCTTCTGTGGCTGGGCCTGCCCTCAGACCATTTTTATGGAAATGGTCTTCCGCAGAATAGAATATCTTACCGAAGGTAACGCGGCACAACAGAAACTGCTGAAGAAGGCGCCATGGAACACAGACAAGATACTGAGGAAGACGAGCAAGTGGACCTTGTTCTGGATAATGAGCTTTATTATCGCCAATACATTTCTTGCGTATGTTATTGGTGTTGATGAGCTCGGTAAAATGATCCGCGAGCCGTTTTCAAAGAATGTCGGCACGTTTGTAGCGCTGGCCATATTTACCACGGTATTCTTTTTTGTTTACCTCTGGCTGCGGGAGCAGGTATGTACCGTTATATGTCCTTACGGCCGTATGCAGGGTGTATTGCTGGACCGCAATTCTGTGATAGTGGCATACGATTATAAAAGAGGGGAGGAGCGCGGAAAGTTTCATAAGAACGAGGAAAGGACCATTGGTGATTGTATTGATTGCGCACAGTGCGTAAAGGTATGCCCAACCGGTATAGACATACGCAACGGTACCCAGCTGGAATGTGTGAACTGTACTGCCTGTATAGACGCCTGTAATAACATGATGGATGCCGTGGGGCTGCCCAGGGGGCTGATACGTTATGCCTCTGAGAATAATATAGCAAAGAACCGGCCATGGGTATTTACATTGCGCATGAAGGCATATACGCTGGTGATGTGTATTCTCTTGGGTGTGCTGACCTGGTTGCTGGCCAGCCGTACCGATGTAGGTATAACACTGCTGCGTACACCCGGGCAGTTATACCAGGAACAGCCGAACAACCAGATGAGCAATCTGTATAATTACAAGATGCTGAATAAGACCTTTAAGGACAAAGAAGTAGAACTTGTGCCCGAGAATTTCAAAGGTGCGATAAAACCGGTGGGCGAAACGAAATTAAAGATACCCGGCAATGGTATAGTATCAGGAACCATGTTCATATACCTTGACAAGACAGACATGAAAGGTCGGAAAACACCTATATCAATAGGCGTATATGAGCACGGTAAGAAAATAAGCACCATCAATACGTCTTTCCTGGGGCCCTTTGATGGTAAGTAGTGATCAAATAAAACGATAGTTATGAAAATAGGATGGGGATGGAAAATCGCGCTATTGTACACCGTTTTTGCGGTGTCTATGATAACACTGGTAATAGCCAGCAGCCGGCAGAAGTTTGATCTTGTGTCTAAAGACTATTACAAAGATGAGATAGCCTATCAGAATGTGATGGACGCGGCAAAGAACGGGGCCGGCCTTAGCAGCCCTGTGGCCATACACGCTAACGGGCATTCGGTGGTTGTGGAGTTTCCAAATGATTTTACGGGTAAAACAATTACAGGTAGTATACTGTTTTATTCACCCGTAAACGCTGCATGGGATAAGGATGTGAAGATAGCGGCCGCAAACAATGTTGCTGATATACCCAGGGCATTGTTGCATAACACAGTGTATAAGGTGAAGATAAACTGTGAGGTTGACGGGAAAAAATATTACCAGGAATCTGAGCTCGCTTTACATAACTGATGAGTACCTCTGTTTTTATAATGGCCCTGCTGATGGGTTTTACAGGCAGCCTGCATTGCGCGGGCATGTGTGGGCCTATCGTGTGGGTAATGCCTTTCCAGGCGTTTGGAGGTGTAAAAAAGGCCGTAGCTATCGGAGCTTATCATATGGCGCGTATATCGGTCTATGCGCTTATGGCGTTGATGCTGCATTCTTTCCGCAGCCTGTTCGATCCCAGGATACAGCAGTATATTTCTATTGTGTTGGGGGGTATGTTGCTGTTGGCAGGTATATTATCGTTTTTATCGGGGAGCGTACACATCAATTTGCCATGGGGCGGGTTTGTGAAAAAGCAGTTGGGTAAAGTTATCGGCAAGCCGGGCCTGGGGACAATAGCCGCCGCCGGTATGCTTAATGGCCTGCTGCCCTGCGGGCTGGTATACATGGCACTGTCTGCATCCGTTACACTGCCGGGGGAGGCGCAGGCGGCATTGTTTATGTATATATTCGGGGCAGGTACGCTACCTATGTTGGTAAGTATTACCTTGCTGAAACAACGGGCCCGTTTTTTACAGTCGGGGCAGTTAAAGAAGCTTGTGCCGGCAACAGTGTTTTTTTTCGGCTGTCTTTTCATGCTTCGTGGGCTAAACCTGGGCATTCCGTATTTGAGCCCCAAGGTGGTGGTGGCAGGGCACCAGATACACTCCTGCTGTCATAAAAAATGACCAGGCCGCTACTGCCTGACGAAAATCATACATTCATTTCAGGGTAATGCATAAGTTTAAGAAATGTATGCCAAAAACAGAAAAAAATAGTATGCCTCAACCCGGGGAATTTATAAATGGCTTATTTTTGAACATGCCATTTACTACATTAAATAATGACACTTTCCAGGCGTTGTTTAACTATGCCAGTATAGGTATACTTATTACTAATGCCTCGGGGGAGATACAAATGGCTAATAAGTATGTGGAGCAGCAGTTTGGTTATGACCATGATGCCCTTATCGGGAAGAAGGTAGAAATGCTCATCCCCCCACGATATAGCAAAAAGCATGTAAAGCATAGGGAGCACTTTAGCGATAACCCGCATAGCAGGCCCATGGGGCTGGGCATGGAGCTATGGGGGCTTAAGAAAAATGGTAGTGAATTTCCGGTGGAGGTGAGCCTTGGTCATTATAAGATCGGGGATGATAATTATTCGCTGGCATTCATAAATGACATTACACAACGGAAGGAAACAGAGCAGGCGATCATAAAACTAAATGCCCACCTGGAAGAGAAGGTAAAGGAGGGCTCACACTCGCTGGCCATAACTGTGGAGCAGCTGGGCAGCCAGATAAAGGAAACCGAGAGGAAAGATGCCGAACTGGAGCGTGTAAATACGTTTCTGAATAACATATGGAATCATGCGGGTGCTATAATATTTGTTTGTGACCAGGATGGGCTTGTGCAGTTCTTTAACCCTGCTGCCGAGCAGTGGCTGGGTTATAGTGCCGCTGAGGTGGTGAATAAAATGAACGTAAGCAGTTTTCATGTGCGGGAAGAGCTTGGTCGTAAGGCTCTTGAATTGAGCAGCGAAACAGGAAAGCAGATAGCGCCGGGTTTTGGTGTTTTCGTTGCTGAGACAGAAAGGGGCACCGTGAATAACCAGGAGTGGCATTACAAGCGTAAGGACGGCACTACATTCTTTGTCTCATTAAATGTTACTCCGCTGAAAGATACATCGGGCAACATATCCGGTTACCTGGGCATCGCTATTGATATATCTGAGAAGAAGAGTGCTGAAACCGAATTGCTGGCAGCGCTGGATAAAGAGAAGGAACTGAATGAGTTGAAATCAAGGTTTGTGTCCATGGCATCGCATGAATTCAGAACGCCGCTGAGCGCGGTGCTTTCATCTGCGTACCTGCTTTCTAAATATGTGAAAACCGAAGAGCAGCCGCAACGGGAGAAGCACATACAACGCATTGTCGCTTCAGTGACCTCACTTACCGAGATACTTAATGACTTCCTGTCTGTGGGTAAGATTGAAGAAGGCAATATAAACGCCAACTACAGCGAGTATGATATAAAGGGCCAGATGGAAGAGGTGATGCAGGAAGTACACCACCTGCTGAAGAGCGGGCAGCATATAAATTACAAGCATACGGGTAAGGTGTCTGTTGTGCGCCTGGATCCTTCTATGATGAAGCATATAGTTACCAACCTGTTGTCGAACGCGGTGAAATTTTCAAATGACGGCAGTGATATCGAGCTCGCCACAAAGTGTACGGGTAAGACCACTACCATCACTGTTAAAGACAATGGCCTGGGTATACCGGAGGAAGATATCAAAAACCTGTACAAGCGGTTCTTCAGATCTTCGAATGTTACTAACATACAGGGTACCGGGTTAGGGCTGCATATAGTAAGCAAGTATACAGAGCTGATGAACGGTAAGATAGATTGTGAGAGCAAAATCGGTGAGGGTACACAATTCAGGATCACTTTTGTAAACAGTTAATTTTAATAGTAATGAAAACAATTCTTATCATTGAGGATAACGAGGACATCAGGGAGAATGTGGCTGAGATACTGACATTATCGGACTATAACGTAGTGATGGCAGCCAATGGCAAGGAGGGAATAGAAGCGGCACAGAAGCATATGCCCGATCTCATTATCTGTGATATAATGATGCCTGGTGTGGATGGCTATGGCGTGTTACATGTACTGCATAAAGAGCCGGCTACGCAGCATATCCCGTTCATCTTTCTTACGTCGAAAAGTGAAAGGAGTGATTTTAGGGCGGCTATGGAGATGGGCGCAGATGATTATATTACCAAGCCCTTTGCCGGTAATGAGTTGCTTAACGCTATAGAAAGCAGGTTGAGAAAGACTGCTATATTGAAAAAGACCCTCTCTGCCGATCTGGAAGGGCTTAACGAGCTCCGTATGGCAACCGGTAATACCAAAACCCTTGAAGATCTTACGAAAGAAAGCACGCTGAACGACTATAAGAAGAAACAGGTCATATATAAGCAAGGGCATAAAGCACACTACCTGTTTTATATAATGAGCGGCAAGGTGAAGACGTTTAAAACCCACGAAGATGGTAAAGACCTGGTCATAGATCTGTATAATAAAGGCGATTTTTTTGGTTACACCGCGCTGCTGGAAAACGTGGCATATAAAGAGACCGCGGAGGCTATAGAAGATACTGAGCTGGCCATGATACCAAGGATGGATTTTGAGGCGGTGCTGAATAGCAATCCCGCAATAGCTCAGAAACTTATATCACTCCTGGCAAAAAATATAGCCGCGAAGGAAACCCAGCTACTGGGTATTGCTTATAATACGCTGCGCAAAAAAGTAGCGGAGGCGCTGATAACTATGCAACGGAAATACCACACCAACAAAAAGGAGCCCTTTTCCATTGATATCAGCCGCGAGGAGCTGGCCACAATTGCCGGGACTGCAACCGAGTCACTGATACGGACGTTGAGTGATTTTAAGTCTGAGCATCTTGTTGATATAAGGAATGGCAAAGTGATCATAACAGACGAGCATAAACTTTCGAACCTGCTGAGGTAATTTACCTGCGTCTGCCGGTGCTATCGTTGGCAAACAAACACATTTTCTTATTTGCGAGAGCCCGTGCGGTTGAGTGAATACCGTGGGCCGCAGCAATTCAATAGCGTTTCAGCGCAATAACAAAACGGATAATTACTACTACCAGCGCAAGGATAAGCAAGCCCCCGTTGGCAAGTAAAATAGCTTGTGGCGGGTACGATCTGAGAAGTATCCGGAATAGTAACGCGCCCAGCATGACAACCACCCCCGCTATGCAAAAGTCAAAGCCACCCCTGCTATTTATGGCATACCAGATTTCGGGGTCAGACATGGTTTTCGGAGTACGGAAACCATACATATCATTCGGCTTAACTTTCTTGAGGTAAAGAGGAATTCCCAGTACTACAAACAGTAATCCGGTGAAGACAAAAAACAGGGAAAATTTGATCGGGTCCACAATGATTGAAGTTTATCGTTTTACTACTTTAAAAATAATATCTATTGTGCATTGTTACAAGCAGGATTTTTATTTTCGTGGTTTCTATTTTGCTGGTCTCGTCTGCGGGCCTATGAAACTTAACCTTAAGGTCATTTGCCTGGCGCATATAATGATGGGGAATTTTTATGACAGACAGAAATCCGTACTATCATAAAACTTTCTTTTTGCAGAGACAAAAACCCGCCTCACCTTTGTGCCGCCATCACTTACTTATCACGTGGTGATAGCTTTTTTCAGTGCTCTTTTTCACCTTTTGCCAAAATCACAAATTCCCCACTGGGTAAGAAATGGGGAATTTTTGGGGAATTCTTATCCACAATTTTCGCGTAAACAATTGATAATGAGTTGATTAAATAAAATAGCCTATTTATGCGAAATTATGGGGAAAGTTATGGAAGTACATGCTGGTCATTGTAAGTTTTCTCTGTTGTGTGGTTTTGTCATTTGTCTTGCGTGAATGTGTGTTATGTGAGCGTAAAGTAGTTGGTGTGTTTAATGTATAAATGCCGCTAAAAATCCGTAATTTGCAGTTAACTACTCATTCAGATATAAAACTATTGTAAGTATGAATTTTTATTTCTCAAAAGCAAGAAATAAGGGGATAGTGCTTTTTGTGCTTGCGCTCCTTTCGGGCGTAGGTGTAAATGCACAGCAGACGGATAGATCGGTTTATAAGACAGAACGGAATAAGGTGGACAATACCCCTACCTTCATCACCTTTGCAGCAGGTGCCAATGTGAGTGACCAGGAAAGCACGGAACTGTTTAAAAAATACCTGGGCATAGATGGTGTAAATGTTACCATGGTACCGGTATATAGTACTACCACCAAAAGCCAGGTGACCGCAAAGCGTTTTAACGAATATTACAAGGGAGTAAAGGTTGCTTATGGCAGCTATACACTTACGTGTAAAAACGGAGTGGTATCGTTTATGACCGGCAATTATTACCCGGTAGATAACGCAATGACCACAACCCCGGCAATAAGCGAAAGTGATGCCTTTGCAAAGGCGCTGACATTTGTGGGGGCAGATAAATATATGTGGCAGGACCCGCTGGAAGAGCAAAGGATAAAAAAACTGTACAATAAACCGGATACTACCTTCAAGCCCCGCGGTGTGCTGACACTGATAGAAGACTTCAGAAGCGGAAACAACGACAGGAAACTGCATCTTGCTTACCTGTTCAATATATACGCGCAGGAGCCCCTGAGCAGGCAGGAGGTATATATAGATGCAGCTACCGGTAAAGTGCTGCTATCTAACTCACTGATAAAACACACAGCGGCAAGCGGCCATACGAGGTATAGCGGCGTGGTGCCGTTTCAGACAAGTGACCTGGGGGCTACCTTTGAGCTGTTTGATTCTACAAGAGGTAGCGGAGTGCACACCCTGAATATGAACAACGGCAGCAGCTATGGCGCATCTACAGAATATACCAGTGTTACAAATACATGGCCGTTGCTGCCTGCTGATTCTATAGCGCTGGACGCGCACTGGGGCGGTGAGATGGTTTATGATTACTGGAAGATAGTGCAGGGCAGGCTCAGTTATGATAATGCGGATGGTATACTGCTGCAGTATGTTCATTATCAGTCCGGATACAATAATGCCTTCTGGGATGGGACAGAAATGACCTATGGCGATGGAACAGGCTGTGGCAGCGGGTTTACACCTCTTACCAGCCTGGACGTAACAGGCCATGAAATAGGGCATGGGGTATGCGAGTATACCGCAAACCTTGTTTATTCACAGGAATCCGGAGCAATGAATGAGTCTTTCAGCGACTGCTGGGGAGCGACAATAGAATTTTGGGCAGATCCGCATGAGACAGATCTGGTACCTAAGAGCACGTGGATGATAGGCGAGGAAATAAAGTGCGGCAATCCGCTGAGAAGGATGGATTTTCCTAAACTGAAAGGAGATCCTGATACATATGGCGGCACTAACTGGGTAAACCAGGTAGGGTGTATACCCAGCAGCGGCAACGATGAGTGTGGTGTGCATACCAATAGCGGCGTAATGAATAAATGGTACTACCTGGTAGTTGCGGGCGGATCAGGTACAAACGACCTGAGCAATGCTTATAGTGTTACGGGAATAGGTTTTACAGAAGGGGCCAATATACTGTACCAGACAGAGCTTGCGCTTTCATCTACCGCCGACTATGCCCTCATGCGCACTACATCTATTGCTACGGCCGTGGCGCTTTACGGGCCATGTTCGCCGGAGGAAGTGACTGTGACCAATGCGTGGTACGCCGTAGGGGTGGGTGCTGCATATGTGGCCTACCCGGCTAATATTGCCGGCTCCAACAACATATGCGTGGGTGCTACAACGGCGCTTACTGACGCCACCCCCGGTGGCACATGGATAAGCAGCTTTCCTGCCATAGCCACGGTATCGTCCGGTGGCCTGGTTACAGGTGTTACCGCAGGGGTAGATACCATCATTTACACCATAGGGGCGGGATGTGACGCTAAAATGCTGCTTACAGTGGATGCATTCCCTGTGGCAACAATATCACCCGCGCCCACAGCTACGCTGTGCATAGGCAGCAGCGTGATACTGACAGCTACTGCCGGAGCGGGATATACCTACCAGTGGCACCTTGGCGCGGGAACTATACCAGGCGCTACCAATATGACCTACTCAGCAACAGCGACTGGCAATTATACAGTAGATGTGATAAGCCCTGCAGGCTGTTCTACCACATCATCAGCTACCACGGTGAATGGCGTAGCCCCACCTCCGGCCACGATCACTGCGGCATCGTCTACCACATTTTGTATAGGTGGCAGTGTGGTACTCAATGCCAATACAGGTGCCGGCTTGTCATACCAATGGGTGCTGGACGGTATACCGATTGTCGGGGCCACAACAGCATCTTATACCGCCAGTGTAGGCGGCAACTATACGGTAATTGTATTCAATATATCCGGATGTAATACTACATCTGCGGTTACCGCCGTGGTAGTAAATCCGCTGCCGGCTACCATCACAGGTATCGGTTTGTTGTGTGTATCCCTCACAACAACCTTAAGCGATGCCTCGGGTGGTGGTACATGGAGCAGCGGAAGCACGGGCATTGCTACCGTGGCGCCAACTACGGGAGTAGTTACCGGTGTAGCTGCGGGTACGGCCGATATCACTTATACATTAGGCACTGGTTGTCTTATATCTTCTACTGTAACTGTAAACGCATTTCCGACCCCAATCGCAGGGTCTGCCAATTTGTGCCCCGGAACAACGACGACGCTTAGTGATGGCGTACCCGGCGGTACCTGGAGCAGCAGCAGTCCTGCAATAGCCCCTGTGGATGTGACCGGCACAGTGACAGGCGTTTCAACAGGATCGGCAAATATTACCTATACTATGGGTGCGGGATGTTTTGTAACCCTGCCGGTAACGGTGAACCCGCTGCCACCGGCTATTACCGGAACAGCGACGGTATGCACGGGCGCTACCACAACGCTCAGCAACGGATCGGCAGGCGGCACATGGAGTAGCGGCGCTACAGGTATAGCCACAGTGGCGCCGGGTACCGGAGTTGTATCCGGTGTCAGCGCGGGTATTGCTGCCATTACTTACACACTACCTACCGGATGCCTCATCAGCAGGCCCGTAACGGTGAATACAGTAACCGCCGCCCCGATAGGTGGTGTGCCTGCTGTATGCCTGGGACAAACAATAACCTTAACTGACGCTACGCCGGGAGGCGTATGGTCCAGTGGCGCGCCATCTGTTGCTACCATCAGTTCTACAGGTGTGGTATCGGGTGTGTCTGTAGGTATGGCTATCATATCCTACACAGTAACCAATGGTTGCGGCACAGCTTATGCAATAACAACACTCACTGTAAACGCCCTGCCGGTAGTAGCCGCTATAACCGGCACAACGACTATATGCAGCGGTACTACAACAACGCTCAGCGATGCCACATCAGGTGGTATATGGAGCAGTGGCACACCATCGGTAGCTACCATCAATTCATTCGGCCTGGTGAGCGCTATAGTACCCGGTACGTCAAACATATTGTATACCTATACCAATGTATATGGTTGTAGCTCATCGTCGGCGGTAGTGTTCAATGTGTTCTCTCCCTTTACCGCTACTATTGCGGCTTCGGGGCCTACCACGTTCTGCTCCGGTGCCAGTGTCCTGCTCACAGCCAGTTCGGGTTCGGGTGTAAGCTACCAGTGGAAAAAGAATGGTGTGGACATTACAGGGGCCACAAGCCCCGGCTATGTAGCAACAACCACTGGTAACTATACTATATTAGAAACTGCGCCATCTGGTTGTAACTCATTGTCGGCACCGGTAACAGTGACTGTAAATACCGGATCGATTGTGGTGCCCACGGTAAGCGTTGCTGCTACGCCGGGTACTACGTTCTGCCTTGCTACTACTCCGGCTTCGTTCCTTGCTACAGGTACCAATGAAGGTTTGACGCCGAGCTACCAGTGGTATGTGAATGGTACAGTGGTTGGCGCTGGCAATTTCTACAGCTACACGCCTACCGCGGGCGATACGGTGAAATGTGTAATGACCAGCAGTGAAGCATGTGCTTTTCCGGCAACAGTGTCACATACGGATGTGATAACAGTAAGCCCCATGCAGACACCGTCTGTAAGTATTACCGGCAGCACCCCGATAGTTTGCCAGGGCGATTTGGCTACTTTCACGGCGGCACCTGTATTCGGCGGTACGTCACCGTCTTATAACTGGACACTGAATGGTATCAGTGTATGGGGTGGGGCATCTTACTCCTATGTGCCGGCCAATGGTGATGTACTTGTATGTACAATGACCAGCAATTACCCCTGCCTGCTTACCACTACCGCAGCCAGTGCCGCTTATACCGTGCATGTGCAATCTACAATACCAAACTCCATAAATATTTACGCCAGCAACGTTAGCATTGCTCCCGGTGTGCCGGATACATTTGTGGCGGTAGCGCCTTATGGTGGTACTGCACCGGTATACCAGTGGCGCATCAACGGGGCGCCCGTACCCGGTGCTACTAATTCCATGTTCATTACATCTGCTCTTATAGACAGCATGGTGGTAAGTTGTGAGGTGACCAGCAGCAATCCCTGTGTGTATCCCCGTACAGAGCTGAGCTCAGGACTGGTGGTAAGGGTGTGGGGCACAGGTGTGCATGAAGTAACCGGTAACGGAAGCGAGTATATGTTGCTGCCAAACCCTAACAAAGGATCGTTTACGATAAGCGGTAAACTGAAAGCAGGGGGCAACCAGCAGGTGAGCATCACTGTTACAGATATATTGGGCCAGGCCGTGTACCGCGAAAATGTGAGTGTGGACAATGGTGCGCTACAGCACCATATAACACTGGACAAGTCGCTGGCCGATGGGGTGTACCTGGTATACGTTGTATCTGGTGCAGACAAGGTAGTGTTCCATATGGCATTGAATAAGTAAGAATAGAAAGGATAAAATAATAACGGCACCCTTGGGTGCCGTTATTATTTGAATATCAGAAAGTAAGTTAATTGCTTAGGGCGGCAGCTATTTCAGGGCTGTTTGCTTTGATCTTGGGATCAAAAACGGCAACAAGTTTACCGCTTTCGTTGATCAGGTATTTCTGGAAATCCCATTTTATTTCGGTGTCTTTAAGGTTGTTATACTTCATCTCGGTGAGCCATTTGTACAAAGGTGCCATTTCAGGGCCCCTGATCAGCAGTTTGGACGCAAGGGGGAAGGTCACGCGGTAGTTTTTCTCACGGTGCGCCAGGCTACCCTTGTTGGAGCCCGGTTCTATTTCGAAATCATTGGCTAATACGCCGATGATAACAAGCCTGTCCTTGTTCTTCTGGTAAAGTTCTTCGAGCTCAGAGTACTGGCGGGCATTGTCCAGTTCGATAGGTGTATTGACGATCAGTATTTTCTTGCCTTTGTAGGCGGAAAGGTCAATGGTACCCCCATTGGCAGCTGCTATATGAAAGCCATATATACTTCCGGGAACAGCATCCTGGGCATTCGAACAAAAGAAGAAAACACTCAGAAAAGCAGTGAACAACAATCTCATAAATTAATATTTTACGATGTTAAAAGTAGCGGATTTATTTTAGACCAGCAAACATAGTGCTTTGTTGCATATGCATAATAATGAACAAATGAGGCAAATGGTCACAATCCCCGGTTTTTCCGGGCAATGATGGTGTCTTTGTTCTGCGGGTTTTTGAAACGAAGGAATGTAATGACATAATTGAGCTGGTCCTCGCTCATTTGTATGGCGGCTGCGTGATTTTTAGGATCGCGCCGGATGAAGCGGGATGAATAATTGTCGAGCTGGGTATTTGTAAAATCGGGGATCTTGTCTTTCCCTTTCGTGAACACGCCGTGGCATTCGGTACAATGGGCTTTGTACAATTCCTTGCCTTTTGCACATATTTCCAGTATCTGCTTTCTGCGGGCATCGGGGTAATTGTCGGGTATATTATAGGTGATCCTGTTACTTGTAGCGCACTGAAGAAACAGCGATGTGAATAGTAGTATCAATAGAATTAACGGTTGCTTCATAGCCTGTTATTAATATTCGCCGCCTACTTTGCGCTGGTTCAGTTTCTTAACAGAAGATGAAGGCAGTTTTGCGGGTGGGTCCTCAAAAATGATCGCCTCATTGAGCGAATGGATAAATGAAATTAGTTCATTTTTTTCTGAAACGGTGAGTTTGAGGGAGTCTGTGGGGAGCGTCTGGTTCGGTACTGACAGATTTCGACCGGCCCCGCCCCCGGCATCATAAAAACTGATCACATCGTTGATGCTACGAAACACGCCATTGTGCATATAGGGCATTGTGTGTTCCGCATTTCGTACAGTGGCAGTACGGAATGCATGCATTGTCTCAGGCGCGGGGTTGACAAGGTAACGGCCTTTGTCGTCGCTGATGCGGGTATAATTGGTGTCGGCCGGCACACCGATAACCTCGAATTCTGAGCCGATATAGGGCGGTGGTACACCGTTGAACTGGGGTACATAATGGCAGGTGGCGCAGCGGGCTTTGCCCATAAAGAGATTGAAGCCATCAATGGTTTCCCTGGCTACCGGCCGGTTGTGATCCATGGCATCATCGAATGGCGAATAGTAATCACTGAAACCTCGGTAGTAAAGCGTAACAGCCGATATGATGTGGTCGAATGTGATCTCATGCTCTTCGGGTGTATAGGAAAGAAATTTTTTGAAAGCTTTTTTATAGTCTTTACAGCTTAGTACTTTTCGAAGAATATCTTTTTCATCACCGCCCATTTCGATAGGGTTTTTCATCACTACCTTTCCCTGCGACTGCAGTGAAAACAGCTTGCCATCCAGCATGATGAGGTGATTGTAGATAACGTTAATGAGTGAGGGTGTATTGCGTGGGAGGCGTTCTGTCCTGTTGAACTGCAGGTTGGTGGCGAAAGATGTGTCGGTAAAATATTCTTTTGGCTTGTGGCAAGAGACACAACTGCGGGCATTGTTGCCGGATAAAATAGGATCGTAGAAAAGCATTTTGCCTACCGCCTTTATCTCGCTGAGTACGGCGGTATCATCTATCAATGAATAAATGCCACGCGTGTTTTGGGGTGTATACAGTGATTTGTCGAAAATAGAAGTGGCGGTATTGGTAAGGGTATAGTCGTTGAAGTTATTTGACATAACGCCATACCTGGTGATCAGTTTTTGATTGATGGCGAACAGGGGATTGATGTAGTCTTTGATAAAGGTAAAATGATCGAACTGCTCGTACGCAGAAGGCTGGTGCGCAACAAAATCAATAGTTCTGTCGTAAAGGGCGAGAAAATCGGCAGACAGTGGTGTAGCCGGAAAGCTGAGATCGTATGCTGTGTAAATGGTTTTCACGCCGGCCAGCATGGCTTTTAACTCTGGCAGAATGTTTTGGTTGTCCGGGCACTCAAAGCCCGTGGTGTATATGGCGGCGAGGTTGAGTAAGTAAAGCCTGTTGCAGAGGAAAAAATGGTCGAAAGTATCTAATTGCCGGGTTATGGAATCTGCTGTGAATGTGTTGATGGCCTTGATAGAGGCACGGATAAGAGATGCGACAGAGTCTTTTGAGGGGTGTTTTTGATCCAGGTATATTTCGGCGAGCGACAGCCCCGCACCCTCCCTTTTGTAGGCGGGTTCATATTTTTCAAAAACCTCATTTTCCCATTCTACCGGTAGCGGCCCGTTAATCTTTTTGTAGGCAATAGGTTCAAAATAGCGAAGCCAGAAATCGATGGGTTTTAGTTTCAGCCGGGCGGATTCAATCACCTGTTTCAGTTCAGTTACCCCGTTGGGGTTGCTGATGTCTGTGGAATTAATTTTATCGAGCATGGATGCCTGCTGTGTCCTGAACCCGGACAGCATGGAGGTGTATGTGTTTTTGTAATATGGTTGTTCGCTCTTAATGCAAAACGAACTGGCAAGAACAACAATAAATAATATTACCCATACTTTCTTCACCGGTTTCAAAACTACGAAAAATGAGAAAGAAGCCACGGTATAAGGAAGTGATGTCATAATTCATAGATGTGAAATTATATTTATTATATATAGCGGAATTTATTTAATTTACGTCCAAAATCAAATCTTTCATCTAATACGGATAATATGAGGTTTTATACTAACAGGGCTTTGAAGATCAGGTCGTTACTTCTGGGAGTGGGTCTAATAGCGAGTTTGTGCAGCAGTGGGCAGGGCACGTGGCATACATTGAACCATCTGGCCCCGCACTATAACGCTGGTGTAATGCTATTGCTTACAGATGGTACGGTTATGTGTAAAACTTCATCAGGTGGTTCGGGGCAAGGTACCAGGTGGGATAAGCTGACGCCGGATATTAACGGAAGTTACCGCAATGGTACATGGACTACGCTGGCGGCGATGAATGACGACAGGCTTTATTTCTCATCACAGGTGCTGAAAGACGGGCGTGTATATGTGGCTGGCGGTGAATATGGTTCAGGCGGATCGAAGAGTGAAGTATATGACCCATTGACAGATACATGGACCATGTGCCCGACCTTGTCGGGCGGTGAGGTAATATCTGACGCCAACTCTGAAATAATGGATGACGGTACTGTGATGCAGGCCGTAGTAGGCAGCGGATCGAGGCATATATATTTCTATCACCCCGCTACCAACACTTATACAACAGGCCCTAGTTCTTTTGGCAGCAGCAATGAATCTGCATGGGCTAAGCTACCGGATAACAGCATACTGTTTGTAGACATCAGTTCTACCAACTCTGAAAGATATATTCCGTCTACAAATTCATGGGTGCATGATGGCACAGTGCCGGTAAGCCTTTATGATCCGTTCGGGTCTGAAATGGGTGGTGCTTTCCTGTTGCCTGACGGCAGGGCCTTTTATATTGGCGCATACGGATCAAATGCTTTGTATACTCCATCAGGTTCTGCCAGTCCGGGTACATGGGCCACTGCACCGGCCACACCGGGCGCGCAAGGTGCGCCGGACGCCGCATCGGCTATGATGGTCAATGGTAAAGTTTTGTTTGCCGTGTCGCCTGTACCTACCTCGGCCGACCATTTTCCTCCGCCTACAGCTTTCTACGAATATGATTATGTAAGCAATACCATAACACTGGTAGGCGCACCAAGCGGAGGTTTTTCGATGGCCAACAGTTGCTACATAACGAATATGCTTGACCTACCCGATGGTACGGTGCTGTTTTGCAACCAGGGCGATGACCAGTATTACCAGTATGTGCCGTCCGGTAGTCCGCTTACATCGGGCAAGCCAACCGTAGCCAATATTTTCAGGGTGGATTGTGATACGTTCATGGCTACCGGCACGCTTTTCAACGGCATATCAGAAGGAGCGTCTTATGGCGATGACTGGCAGATGAACTCTAATTATCCGATCATTCGGCTGAAGTCGGGCGCGAACGTATATTATGCCCGCACCACTAACTGGAACAGCACCGGTGTGATGAGAGGGTCGTCGCCGGATACAACAACATTTGTACTGCCTGCGGGGTTGCCTGTAGGGTCTTATACGCTTGAAGTGGTAGCTAACGGTATTGCGTCTGATCCATTCCCGGTGAATACCAGTATTGCTATATCCCCGTCAAGTTCTTCGTTTTGCGCCGGCCTGAGCAATACACTGACCGATGTATGGAGCGGTGGTGTGTGGAGCAGCGCAAATACGGCAATAGCAACAGTTAACGCATCCAGCGGGGTGGTAACTGGCGTGAGCGCGGGAACAACCACCATCACCTATACCATAGGGGCCTGTTTTGCTACGGCGACTGTTACCATCAACACATCGCCCGGCCCAATAACGCCTCCCGGCGCGATAAATATCTGCCAGGGCGGAACAACAACACTGGGTGATGGTACGTTTGGTGGTTCATGGAGCAGCAGCAATACCGCTATTGCTACTGTAGGTGCGTCAACCGGAATTGTGAGCGGTGTAAGTACCGGCTCGGCTACGATATCTTACCTGGTATCTGGTTGCCCGGCATTGAAAGATGTTACTGTCAATCCGCTACCCGGTGCTACTATCACTGCGGTAGGTACTACCACTATATGCTCCGGCGGCAGTGTGGTACTAAACGCAAATACCGGCGCAGGGTATACCTACCAGTGGTTCCTTGGTGGCTCACCTATAAGCGGGGCGACCAATTTCTCACTGCTTGCTTCGTCCGCGGGTAATTATACAGTGACTGTTTCCAGCCCATTTGGCTGTAATTCCACATCTGTGATCACAACAGTAACTATAGGTACTTCGCCAACAGCAACTATTACACCCGCAGGACCTACCGTGTTCTGTACAGGCGGCAGTGTGGTGCTGAATGCGAATACCGGTGTGGGGCTGACTTACCAGTGGCAGCTTGGCGCGAGCCCAATAGTGGGCGCCACGGCCTCGTCTTACACAGCCTCGACAGGCGGTAGCTATACCGTTATTGTGACAAATTCTACCGGCTGCAGTACTACATCTTCAGCAACAACAGTAACGGTTAATCCCGGTCCGGGCGCAACTATAACGCCTGCCGGGCCCACTACATTCTGCGTGCCTGGCAGCGTGGTACTCAATGCCAATACCGGGCCGGGGATTACTTATCAATGGCAGTTAGGTGGTGTGGATATACCGGGTGCGGTTGCATCTTCTTTTACCGCATCAGCCACAGGAGGTTACGCGGTTATTGTATCGCTTGGCGCCTGTGTGGTCACCTCGCCATCGGTAGCGGTGACGGCTCTGTCGGCTTCGGCGGGTACTATTACCGGCCCATCGGCGGTATGTATAGGTCAAACGATCACTCTTGCTGACGCCACTACGGGTGGTTCATGGTCAAGCAGCAATCCGGCTATAGCAACGATTAACTCATCAGGTGTGGTAACAGGATTGTCGGCAGGTGTAGTGGTGATGTCGTATACGGTGAGCAATATGTGTGGCATAGCTACTACTACCAGGTCAATAAGCGTGAGTGTAGGTACGGCGGTAGGTCCAATTCTTGGAGCGTTGACTGTTTGCCCCGGTGGTACAACTGTATTGAGTGACGTAACACCTGGTGGTGTTTGGACCAGCAGTAATCCTGCAGTGGCGACCGTAGGCACATCGTCGGGTATTGTCAACGCGATAAGTATAGGTGTTAGTAACATCTCGTATAGTGTAACCAGCCTTTCGGGCTGTGTAACCAGCAGCACGGCTGTATTCAATGTGTCGTCAACGTTTAGCGCGGCAATATCCCCGGCAGGTGCAACAACCTTCTGCACCGGAGGTAATGTACTGCTTAACGCAACGACCGGATCCGGCTATACTTATCAATGGAAGAAGAACGGCGCGAATATAGCGGGAGCGGTATCTGCTTCGTATGTGGCTAACACAACAGGTCTTTATACCGTGCTGATAACCGCTCCGGGCGGATGCAATACATTGACCGCGCCTGTGAGTGTAACTGTTACATCGGGCTCTATAGTTGTGCCATCGGTAGGATTCTCGGCATCGCCGGGTACGATCTTCTGTCTTGCCACCTCACCAGCAACATTTATAGCCAGCTCTACGAACGGCGGTTCGGCGCCGATATACCAATGGTATGTAAATGGCGCAGTAGTTGGGTCAGGAGGTCTTTACAGCTATACACCAACAGCAGGCGACATTGTGAAGTGTGAGCTGACGAGCAATGCCACATGCGCATTCCCGACTACAGTATCTCATTCTGAGACGATAACAGTAAGCGCAATGCAGACACCGTCAGTGACCATTACGGCGAGCAGCCCTATAATATGCCATGGCGAATCTGCGACGTTTACTGCTGTACCTGTATTTGGCGGGTCCTCGCCGTCATATAACTGGACGCTGAACGGTGTGAATGTATGGGGAGGAGCGGCTTACACTTATGTGCCAGCGGAGGGCGATATCCTGATCTGTACTATGACCAGCAATTATCCCTGTCTTGTGACAAGCACGGCTGCAAGTATAGCGTACACCGTACATGTACAGTCTACGATACCCAACTCGATAAATATCTATGCCAGCAATATAAGCATTGCGCCGGGAGCGTCTGACACATTTGTGGCGGTGGCCCCTTATGGCGGTACTTCACCGGTATACCAGTGGCGCATAAACGGAGCGCCTGTGCCCGGGGCAACGAACGCAATGTTCATTACTACCTCGCTTATGGACAGTATGGTAGTGAGCTGCGAAGTGACCAGCAGTAATCCATGCGTGTTCCCTCGCACCGAGCTGAGTTCAGGCCTCGTGGTAAGAGTATGGGGAGTGGGTGTACACGAAGTGTCAAACAGCGGCAGTAACTTCACGCTGGTGCCTAACCCTAACAAGGGAGAATTTACCATAGATGGTATACTGCGCGGAGGAGCGGACAGTAAGGTCAATATAGTTATCACAGATATGCTGGGCCAGGCAGTATACAGCCACACAGCCACAGCCCGAAACGGGAAGCTGCATGAGCAGTTATCGCTGAGTAAATCAATAGCACGGGGTATGTATATGGTTAGTATTACATCCGGCGAAGACCATGTGGTCTACCACATGGTACTTAGTGAATAGACAATATTTGTCAAAATAAATAAGCGCCTTTCGGGGCGCTTATTTATTTTGATCTGTTAAACAATTACTGAGCAGGTGTAAGCAATGCGGAAACATGCGCCCAGATATCTTTAGAGATAGCATCTATGGGTCTGTTGCCGTCAGTAATGAAAATATTTTCCTCGTGCTTTAAGATATCAAAGGCTTCAAAATATTTCGCGCGTACATTGCGCAGCGTATCCAGTTTTTCAAATAATTCGGTGGTGCCACGGTTAGTGTTGATACGCTGCATGCATACCTCCGGCGGTACATCAATAAATATATTAGTGCGGGCACGAAGCAGTTGCGCGCTCATTTTGTTCATGCTGATGACCCAATCCATATCAGAATAGGTACCATTGTAGGCGTAAGAAGAAAAGTAGTACCGGTCTGTGATCACTGTAAAACCTTCGTCTAGTTTTTTGAGTATGCCGTCCTGTTCGTTGAGCAGGTGTTCCAGCCGGTCAGCGGCAAACAGAGATGCTATGATCCGGTGATCGGCCTTTCTTTTGCCTTTGAGTATGTCTATAAGAATAGACCCTATGTAACCATTGGTGGGCTCCAGTGTGCAATGAACCTTGTGGCCCGCAAGTTCCAGTTTTTCAGTGAGGAGCTTTGCCTGGCTGCTTTTGCCGCTGCCGTCTATACCCTCAAGCGCTATGAATAGATTGTTGTTCATTTACTGAAGTGTGAATTTACGTTTTTTATTCGCGCAGGAAAGGAAAAGTATGGTATGCGGGGAGGATATGGGAAATGAACACTATTTAAGCAAGGGGGTAAATGAAACATCTTCCACAAAAAACATTTTTGCGTAATTGTCGGCCATTGCGGCCGCTTCTTTGCCCGGTGTTACTATGCTGTTGGTTTTGGCGAGGTCAAGGCCTCCGGCAAACCACGTGCCCACATCCGCGGTAAGCGATATGCCGGGCAGGCTGGGCCTGCCCACCTGGAAATATTCAGGTATTTTCAAGGTTACAGAACGGGCAGTATTGTATGGCGGCATATAGCCACCAATGTGGAATTCAAAATTGTGGTGCGGTGTTTTGCATGCACCAGACCTCCCCTCCAGTTTGGCCATAATGTAGCCGCTGTTCCAAGCCCAGTACATACCCTTTGTAGGGTCCAGGTCGCCGGGATAGGCGCCTGAAGTATTGGTAGCGCTGTCTACCCCTATTGTAAAACTGATATGGGTATAAATGCCGGGTGGCACATTGGTAACAATGAAAGACCATGTATTTGTGTCGGAGATATCAAACAGGTGATAGTTGGTCAGCGTGGCGGTACGGTTGCCGATGAAGCTAATACCGGATATGTAGCATCTGAAGCCGTCTACAAAGAATGTATCACCGTGCGGGCTTACATAGGGCTGTGTGGCCAATTGCAGCGGCACGCCCCTGACTATGGCCCTTATGTCTATTTCAACTTTATCGGTATCGCGTGGAGAGAGTACCCAATCGCCGGAATTTACCGATTGGCTGAAACTGAGTGCAGGCAGCAACAGTAGCATAAATACGCAGCAAAACCAGGTGCAATATTTCATGGCACTAAATTAAGGATTTTGCGGGCCATCAGGGGGAGGTGGGCCGTCATCACCCGGTAGTGGCGGAGGTCCTCCCGGGTGGCCTGGCCTGCCACCCCGCGGTGGGTGAGGCGGGCCACTCATTCTTTTCGTAAGGTCTTCTATAATGTTATCAAACTCTTTTTGCTGGGCTTCCGTACATAACGCCCTTACTTGCGCAAAGTGATCGTAAGTTACCTTTTCTATTGTCTTCTGTGTATTGCCAATAAGGGTACTCAGAGAGTCCGCTGTATTGCCGGGTTGCGCTGTATTCAGGTTGGCGAAAAGAGCATGGCGGTATCCATCGGCCTCATGTTTTAGCTGCTGCATCCGGCTATGATGGTCTTTTATCAGGGCGTCATATTTTTTCACCTGGTCGGCCGTAAAACCTAAGCTCCTGATCACGTAGTCGCGTGGTGTCTCGCCGGGTGGCGGCCCGCCTGCATGGGGCCTAAGCCAAATGAATGACATCAGCCCGATGTTACACAGCACCAGTACACCTATGATCCATTGCAATATCCTCATTCCCTTTATTCCGTTCATGACTTAATAATTGTAGGTGGATATAGTCTGTAATTCCATTGACAAAGGACTACTGCCATTACCGGTAGCCTGACCGGATGTTTTGCCGGAGAAATAGATCACCGAGCCCACATTAAGGGCTATGAGCAATACCGCTGCAGCGGCCCAGCGTTTTACATTGATAATGACCACCGGTTCAGGGCGTTTTTCGCTCAGCCGGTTAAATACCCTGTCAGTGAGGCCATTGGCAGGTTGTGCCCTTAAAGCGCCTTTTGTACTGCCAAGTACATCATCTATCCATTTTTCTTTATTTGTGTTATTGTTCATAACATATGTTTTGACGTTTTACGATCATTTTTCCTTCGGGTAGATACCGGATAATTTCTTTCTGAGGTTTATTTTCGCCCGCTGTAGCAGAGATTCTACGGCTTTTATTGAGATGTCCATGATTTCTGCAATGTCTTTTTGTGGTAAATCTTCTATATGGGCAAGAATAAAGGCTGTTTTCTGACTGTCAGGCAGGGTTTCTATAGCTTTGAACAGGTAACGTGCGTTTTCCCGCTGTTCCAGCAATATGCCGGGGTGGTCGAAGGCGGGGCGGTCATGTAATATTTCGCCGGAGTCGCGATAGAACAGGCTACCCAGCATACCTGCTTTTTTTTGCCTGTTTTTGGCACGCAAGTGATCAAGGCATTTATTCACCGTAATACGGTAGATCCAGGTGGCTATAGCAGACCTTTCGTTGAAGCTGAGAACGGACCGGAAGACGGTGACAAAAACCTCTTGTGCGATATCTTCAGCCATACCGCTGTCCTGTACCATGCTGATGGCGGTATTGAATACTTTAGATTGGTATTCCTCCACCAGTAGCCTGTATGCATTCCGGTCGCCGGACCTCAGTGCGGAAATGTCAATATAGCTGATAAGAGATCGTTTGCTGCGAAAATAATGATTTTATGTTCCATCGTTTAAAAACAAAAGAGGCTGCCCGTGGTGGTGCAGCCTCTATATAGAATAAAGGTCAGATTATTTTTTATCGATGGAAGGCACAAACGTACTGGGGTCAATAGGTTTGTTTATTTCCATTGTTTTAAAGGTTATTTCCGCACCCTGTGCTACAATAGAGCCGGGCAGCACTATTCCCTCGTCCAGTTTTTTGTAATTATTATACTGCACAGATACTTCCTGCTCCTGGTCGTCCTGTTTTACTTTGCTTTCCGTGCGCAACAGGTAATAAGTTCCGCAGTCAAAGTAAGACATAGACTCGTTACCTTCTTTATCCACTATTTTTATTTTGTAGCATGCTGTGCCGCTCACAGAATCTTTACCCTCATAGTCAGCTTTGATGCCATTAGCTTTGTAATCAAGCATCTGGCTGCCTTTTACATCCAGTTGTTTCTGAGCTGCTTTGACCATCTCAGGTTTCATGGTGTCTATCTTTGTAGCTCCCATAAAAGGCATATACATCCATCCCTGAGTGGTAGTAACGATCTGGAAGCCGGTCATACCGCCGGCGCTGATGTCCATCCTCAAAGCTTTTCCCACTTCTACCGTTTGGGTAATGCTTATATCATAACCCCCCTGGTTCATAGTGCCGGTAAGTTTGATGGTCTTGATCTTGTTCCAGTTATCAATACCGCCTACGGCAGCTACGTGTTTGCTCATTATCTCATCTGCATTCTGTGCAGTGGCCGCGATATTGCCTGCTAAGAGTGCGGCAGCGACCAGCGATAGTTTCAGTAACTTCATATAATTGTGATGTTTGATAATATATAAGTCGCAAATGTAAGGCGAAATACGCTGCTTAGAGTCACTATAGTGAAAATTTATTTTTAATATCAATTAGTGTATTCGCTGAGCTGTAACCAACGCATTTCTTTTTCTTCCAGCTGCTGCGTGATGTAGACGATCCGGTTGCTCAACTGCTGCATTTCATCGTAGTTGATGTCCGGGTTCATCATTTTTTCGGTTATCGTCTTTTTTTCTTCCTCAAGGGCGGGAATTTCTTTTTCCAGTTGCTCGAATTCGCGTTTCTCTTTATACGAAAATTTCCTTTTTTCGGGTGCCGCTGCCACAGTGGCCGGTCTGGCGGCCTCCGGTTCGGTTTTTTTTGCGTAGTCCTTGTTTTTATCTTTCGCGCGCTCTTCCAGCCGGTAGCTGCTGTAGTTGCCCGGGAAGTCGCGTACCACGCCATTACCTTCAAACACAAAAAGGTGGTCTACGAGGCGATCCATAAAGTACCTGTCGTGCGATACAATAATGAGACAGCCGGGATACTCGCTCAGAAAATTCTCAAGTACAGAGAGGGTAGGGAGGTCGAGGTCGTTGGTAGGTTCGTCGAGGATCAGGAAGTTGGGGTTGCGGAAAAGTATCGTGAGCAATTGGAGCCTCTTCTTTTCGCCTCCGCTCAGTTTAGAGAGGTAAGTATATTGCTGCTCAGGCGGGAAAAGGAATAATGTGAGGAACTGGGAAGCGCTAAGTGTGCCGCCAGATGCCAGCGGAAAGTTTTCCGCTATATTCTTCACATATTCTATCAGCCGCATATCTTCTTTAATCTCAAGCCCCTGCTGCGAGAAATTACCAAAAACTACGGTGTCACCAATATTTATCTTACCACTATCCTGTGGCTCTATGCCTTGCAGCATTTGCAGAAAAGTACTTTTACCTGCGCCGTTCTCACCCACAATGCCTATGCGTTCGCCCTTCTTAAAGGTGTAGTCGAAACCCTTGAGAATAACTTTATTGCCGAAGCTTTTGTAGACCTTCTTCATCTCAGCTACTTTACCGCCCAGCCTGCTCATTTTCATCTGCAGCTCCACCTGTGTATCTATGACCTTCTGTTTAGCCTTTCCTTCTATTTCGTAAAAATTGTCCTGCCTGCTCTTCGATTTTGTGGTACGCGCCTTTGGTTGCTTGCGCATCCACTCCAGTTCTTTCCGGTATTGGTTGCGGGCCTTGTCTATATTGGCGATAGTGTTTTCTATGCGTGCGGCTTTTTTTTCGAGGTAATCCTGGTAGTCGCCGCGATAGGTAAATAACTGTTCGTTGTCCATTTCCCAGATCACATCGCAGACATCCTCAAGGAAGTAACGGTCGTGGGTAACCATGAGCAGCGTAACATTTTCGTGGTTAAGGTAATTTTCCAGCCACTCTACCATGGCCACATCTAGGTGGTTGGTAGGTTCATCCATGATCAGCAGTACATGCTTATGCTCAAAACCAATATCAATGAGCACCTGCGCCAGGGCAACCCGTTTGCGCTGGCCGCCGGACAGTGTTTTAACCTGTTGGTGAAGGTTGCGGATATTGAGCTTATTGAGTATCTGGTGTACTTTGGCTTCAAAGTCCCATGCGCCCAGCTCATCTATCCGCGCCAGCGCAGCCGATAATTCTACCGGATCTTTAGAGCCTGCCGACAGTATCTTTTCGTAATTGCGCATGGCCTCGGCCACAGGATGCCTGTAATGGAATATGTTGTCCAGTACGGTATCCTCTTCGTTAAACTTCGGATCCTGTTCGAAGAGGGCCACGGTAACATCTTTATGTACCCACAGGGTGCCTTCGTCTACAGTGTCCTGGCCGGCAAGTATTTTTAACAGCGTGCTTTTTCCGCTGCCATTGCGGGCTATGAGCGCGATCTTGTCGCCCTCACTGATGTGAAAGGTAATATTTGTGAACAGTGGCTTAATGCCATAGGATTTACTGATATTCTCTGCTGAAACGTAATGCATAAACGGCTGCAAAGGTAGTTTGATAAATTGATTGCTGCCCATAAATAAGCGATCACCGCATATTCGATATTACCGGGTGGTAATTGGCGCGGTTGCGGGCAATTATATTGTGTAATAAATGAATTTGGGCGGGAAATGAATTTATTCAGTTAAAAATTATATTCTTGTAAGTAAAATCTAAATTTTTGCATTTAATGAACAGGCTTGTAACTATCGTACTGTTGTGGTTGCTGATCCCTATTGCCGGTAAGGGGCAGGTAGATACGATAATAGGTACACATGCCGGTAATGCGAAAGATCTGCACGAAATGGCGCATCTGTTATGCGACACCCTTACCGCTGAAAAGGATAAGGCAAATGCGATCTATAACTGGGTCACACACAATATAGAGTACGATGTAAAAGCATTTACAAAGAAACAATTTACTACCGATAAGAAAGCGGAAAAAGCATTCCGGAACAGGAAAGCGCTTTGTGAGGGATACAGTATGCTGTTTACGGAGATGTGCCGTGAGGCCGGGCTGAAGGCGGTAAATATTGAGGGCTACGCGCGGGACTGGACATTTGACAATGGCGACAGCTTGTATATACCAAGGCATATGTGGGCCGCGGTAATGATAGATGGTAAGTGGTGGCTTACTGACCCGACGTGGGGCGCGGGTGGGCTGGTGCAGGCGCCGGGTTTCTGGCGCAGAATGATGAATAAGATAATGCACCAGAATGTGGGCTACGCAAAGCGCCTCAAATTCAGGTATAAATATGATCCGCAGTATTTTATGGAAGACCCTGAGGCGTTCAGGTTCAGGCACCTGCCTACCGACCCTGTATGGCAACTCACAGATACCGTGATGCCGATGTGGTATTTTGAAGGGGGCGACAGCACCGTGAAGGAATTTAATGAAAAGTACAGTAAGCCTATGCAGGATGATCCGCAACTGGTAAGGATCAGTGAGCTGGATGAAAAACAAAAGCTTTTTGAGTTTGCAGACAGGGCGTACGGTTACAACAATAGGTTCCCCGTAGTGCTGGCGCTGAAGCAGACCTATCGTGCTGAATCGCAGGTGATCAAAGCATTTACAGATAGCACTGTACAGGATGGGATGTTGCTGATAAAGGATGCCGAAGACGGCTTGCGGAAGTCGCAGACGTATATAGAAGAGCAGAAAAAAGGGTTCCCGGCTGCCTATAGCAATCTGAAAAAGAAAAATACCCGGAAAAGCCAGGAGACAAAAAAGGATATGCGGCAGGTGAACGCTGACAACAAGAAATTAATAACTGAATGCAAAAGGTACCAACGGACCGCAGGTGGCAAGCAGGAACGACTAAAGGCTAAGGAAAACGCGGCCATTAAAAGAATGAAAGGGGCAGACGAGGGGAAAATAATGAAACAGGTAGCGGCAAAAGTGCAGAAGAAGGAAGGCGCACCTGAGCTGGCGGCTATAAAAGATTCAGTAACGGCAAGGAACGAAAGGATAGGGGCGATAAAGATAGCGCTGACAGAGAAGGCGGAACAGATAAGGATAAAACAAAAAGAGAACAGTGACCTCCTTGACTCGCTGGCTACCAGCATGGCGCTTACAGACTCACTGCTGGTGCAGGAGGCTATTGCCAGGATAAATATGCATGATAACTATGATGATGAGGTCAAAGCCCTAAGCGCCGCGTACAACAACCTTAAATACCATAAAGCAGATACACTTCAGAAATATTACCTCATCGGTTTTGATTCGATAACAGCAATGCATGAGCAGCGGCAAAAAATGCAGGTAGCCGAAATGGAGCTGTACAAAAAAAATATCAGCAGCCTGGAGCAGTACGCCAAATGGAACAGTAAAGACACTTCGGTCTTTGCTGTATATGCCGGGTTTGTAAACGGGTATAAAGAGTGTATTGAGTTTTATACCAAAGACCTTGAAGCATATGCAGCATACGTGAGCGGTAACCGGAAGCTGTTTGCATACCTCGAGAAGCTGGGAAAGCGGCAGGTGAAGATATCTGAGTATATGGTGAAGATAGAAGACCGGCGGAAAAAACTCGAGGAAAAGAAGATAGCAGACAGCCGTGCATTCGACATTAAGGAAAATGCGCGGCAGTTATCCGCAGTAAAGGATCTGCTGGCCAAACTGGAGAAGATTTCTGCCGGGGTGCATGATTAATGCGGAAATAGGGTATGAATACCTCATCTTTGACATTTCACTGACAATTCACGGTATTTGCTCATGTTTTATTCTTTTTTGTTCAGTTAGTTTTGCCGTTCATAAATTTTTTTTTACAAATGACTTGCCGTTTACCTCAAATAACTGTTTCTGTATTATTGTTTATCGGTTTCTGCGCAAAAGCGCAGGAGCAAAACAAACTTTCCTATCCCGACGAAAAACATTTTAAAAATATGCGCCAACTGACTACCGGTGGCGATAACGCAGAGGCATATTTCGGGTTTGACAATGAGCATGTGACTTTTCAGCGTACAAACCCCAACGAGGGGCTGATGTGCGACCAGATATTTTACGGTACTATACCTAAGACAGCAAAAGAAAAATTCAATTATAAATTGGTAAGCACAGGCAAGGGGCGTACTACCTGCGCCTATCTGATGCCGGACAAAAAACATTTTCTGTATGCGTCTACGCATAAGGCAGCCGATACCTGCCCGCCTACACCAGACAGGAATAAGATAAAGAAGTACGTATGGCCTATTTATGACAGCTACGATATTTATGTGGCTGACCTTAATGGAAAGATCACCAAACAACTTACGAATACCCCGGGCTATGATGCCGAGGCAACTATATCCCCCAAGGGTGATAAGATCATCTTTACCAGCATGCGCAACGGCGACATAGACCTGTACACCATGGATATTGATGGCACACATGTAAAGCAGATAACAAATACGCTGGGCTACGACGGTGGCGCATGCTTCTCGCCCGATGGTAAGAAGATAGTGTGGCGCGCTTCAAGGCCACAGACCGATGAAGATATAAAAGAATATAAAGACCTGCTGGCTAAAGGGCTGGTGATGCCCACCCGGATGGAAATATTTGTTGCCAATGCCGATGGCAGTAATGTGCACCAGGTAACCCGCCTGGGTAAGGCCAACTGGGCACCGGCTTTTACGCCCGACGGGAAGAAAATTATTTTTGCCTCTAACTATGAGTATGAAAGAGGGTTCCCGTTTAACCTCTACTTAACCGATATTGATGGTACCTGGCTGGAACGTATATCGCACGATGGCAGTTTTGATGCTTTCCCTATGTTCTCACCTAATGGGAAGAAGCTGATCTTTAGTTCTAACCGCAACAACGGCGGCGGGCACGATACGAATGTGTTTATCTGTGATTGGGTGGATTAAGGAAGCTGTTATTATTAGCCCAAACATTTTTTTTCAGACGTGAAGCATGTGCGCAACAGCGGATATACTGACATTATTGCCCGCTATCACAAAATGTTTCTGCAGAGGGACTGTTTTGGCATTAGTTGCTTGTAATACTCCTTAACATTACTAAAGATTTTCTTTTTCTGATTGCTTTCTCATGGTTACATTCGCAGTCCGAATAAAGAAAGTATGATGGATTACGCAGGCAGTGTAGCTGCCAAACTGAATTTAAGACAACAGGATGTAAACGCGGTGATGGAACTGCTGGCTGAAGGGGCAACGATTCCTTTTATTGCCCGCTACCGTAAGGATAAAACAGGCGCACTGGATGAAGTACAGGTGCAGCAGATACAGGATGAAGCAAACTTCCAGAAAGAATTTGCAGAGCGGAAAGCTTTTATAGAAAAGACAATTACCGAACAGGGTAAGATGACAGAAGAGCTGCAGGATAAGCTGGATAAGGCTGCCACTATTGCTGCACTTGAAGATATCTACCTGCCATACAAGCCAAAACGAAAAACAAAAGCACAGGCTGCAAGAGAGAACGGGCTGGAACCGCTGGCGCTTCTTATATTGGAACAAGGCAATATTGATGTGGTAAAAGAAGCAGGTGCTTATATCAATGAGCAGGCAAAGACATATGAGGAGGCATTGCAAGGTGCGCGTGATATTATTGCCGAGATGGTGAACGAAGACACCAATGTGCGTACAGGAATGCGTAAATTGTTTGAGCAGAAAGCCACTGTGCAAAGCAAGGTGCTTGCCGATAAAGAACAAGAGGCTATCAAGTATAAAGACTACTACGATTTCTCTGAACCCATTTCAAAAATACCCTCCCACAGGCTGCTTGCCATCATGCGCGGGTTTATGGAAGGAGTGCTGCGTATGGCTATATCGCCTGCCGAAGAGGAAGCGTTGGTATTGATTGAAGATACGTTTGTAAAATCCGGTAATGAAGCGGGCGAGCAGGTGAAGAAAGCCGTAAAAGATTCGTGGCGTAGGCTGCTGCTGCCCGGGCTTGAAAGTGAATTCAGGGCATCTTTGAAAACAAAGGCTGATGAGGAAGCTATTAATGTGTTTGCCGAAAATCTGCGGCAGCTGCTGCTGAGCTCGCCATTGGGCAGCAAACGTATATTAGCGGTAGACCCGGGATATCGCACGGGGTGTAAGGTGGTATGTCTTGACGAGCAGGGCGCGCTGGTGAAGACCGGGCTGATATATATACACGAGCCGGGCAGGCTTGCAGACGCTGAGCATAAGATACGCGGGCTGGTGCACGAGTATAAAATACAGGCCATTTCTGTGGGCGATGGCACAGCAGGCAGAGAGACAGAACAATTTATTAAGAAGCTCAACCTTGGCTTACCGGTATTCCTTGTTAATGAGGACGGGGCATCTATATATTCAGCGTCAGAGACCGCGAGAGAGGAATTCCCGAACGAGGATATAACGATACGTGGCGCCGTGAGCATAGGCCGCCGCCTGATGGACCCGCTGGCTGAGCTGGTGAAAATAGACCCCAAGAGTATAGGGGTAGGGCAGTACCAGCACGATGTGAACCAGGTGCGCCTTAAAGAGCGCCTGGACCAGACGGTGATCAGTTGTGTGAACACGGTAGGGGTGAACCTGAATACCGCCAGCAAGCACCTGCTAAGCTATGTGAGCGGCATAGGCCCGTCTATTGCGGAGAACATTGTGGCATACCGCAATGAACTGGGTAAATTCACGTCAAGGAAACAACTGATGAAGGTGCCGAGGCTGGGTGCAAAGGCGTTTGAGCAGTGTGCGGGTTTTCTGCGCATTAAAGATGGGGAAGACCCGTTAGATGCCAGCGCGGTACACCCTGAGGCATACAAAGTAGTGTCTGCTATGGCCGCCGATATAGGCGCCGATGTAAAGGCGCTTATAGGCAGTGAAGAGCTGGTGAAGAAGCTGGACATAAAAAAGTACATCACAAAAGAAACGGGTGAGCACACGCTGAAGGATATTGTCAATGAGTTGAAAAAACCCGGACTGGATCCGCGCAGCGAGGTGCAGCAGTTTGAGTTTGCCAATATTTACAGCATAGAAGATGTGAAGGTGGGTATGATAGTGCCCGGCTCTGTAACGAATATCACCCGCTTTGGCGCGTTTGTGGATATTGGGGTGAAGCAGGACGGGCTGGTGCATGTATCTGAGATAGCGCATAAGTATATCACAGACCCTAACGAAGTGCTGAAACTCAATCAGAAGGTGACGGTATTAGTGACTGAAGTAGACATAGCCAGGAAGCGCATTGCCCTGTCTATTAAGCAGGCACAAGAACCGCCGGCCGCCAGGGACAAGCAACATAAGCCTAAGGGAGCAGGAAAACCTAAAGAAGCAGAACGCGAAGTGAGTATGACGGACGCGCTGAGTATGCTGAAGAGTAAATTCGGGAAATAGGGCGCTTACGAATTAATTTGTAATTTGTAACCGAAACTACTGGCAGATGATGTTCCGAAATCTTTTATTGGTAGGTACAGGAGGTGCTGTAGGCAGTATGGCACGCTATGGTGTGGGTTATCTGCTAAGCAGGAACGGACATTTTACGTTTCCACTGGGTACTTTTCTTGTGAATATACTGGGATCCCTGCTCATAGGTGTGCTGTTCGGGATGGTAGGCCGCAACCAGTGGCTGCAGGACGGTGGTATGCTGCTGCTGGCATCGGGGTTTTGCGGTGGGTTTACCACTTTTTCCACCTTTGCGCTGGATAATGCCGACCTGATGCAGAAGGGTCAATCAATAACGGCTTTTGTATATATGGCCGCGAGCCTGCTGGCAGGGCTGCTGTTATGCAGGCTGGGCATGTGGCTGGCCGCCTAAGTGGCGCTTTCTCTTCTTTTTTGATTTATAGGGGGTTGTTTGGTAATTTTGCAGCCCGTAACGTAACTGAATTTTATCATGATAGATATTGTAGTGCCCACCGTAGGAGAGTCTATAAGTGAAGTTTCTTTGGTAAAATGGCTGAAGAAAGAAGGTGAATATGTGAACAGGGACGAGGTGATCTGCGAACTGGAATCGGAAAAGGCCACTTTTGAGCTGAATGCCGAACAGGCGGGTATATTGCAAATAGTAGCCCAGGAGGGTGCTACACTACAGATAGGCGACCTCGTATGCAGGATAGATGAAACTGCGGCCAGGCCCGCAGGTACCCCTGAAAAGGCAGCCACAGCCGCCAAGGCCGCTGCCCCCAAAAAGGAAGAAAAAGCAGCCGTAGTAAAAGATACGCCCAAGACCGACGTAAAGGCCACACCGGTGGCACAGGCAATAATGACTGATAAGCAGGTGAAGCCCGCGGAGGTAAAAGGCTCAGGCACAAAGGGCAGGATCATGAAGCAAGATGTGCTGGAAGCCATAGCGCATCCGGCACGCAAGGGGGGGGATGAGGCCTTTAGCCGTGAGGTACGCAGGGAGAAGATGAGCAACCTGCGCAAGACTGTTGCGCGCAGGCTGGTAGAAGCCAAGAACAGCACGGCAATGCTTACCACCTTCAACGAGGTGGATATGACGCGTATCATGGAGATACGCAAGCAATATAAAGACACGTTCAAAGAGTCGCACGGTGTGAACCTGGGTTTTATGTCATTCTTTGTAAAGGCATGCTGCACTGCGCTGCAGGAGTGGCCTGCGGTTAACGCCTACATAGACGGTGACGCCATTGTGTACCACGATTACTGTGACATATCAATAGCCGTATCCGCGCCCAAGGGGCTTGTGGTACCGGTAATACGCAATGCCGAAAGCCTTGGCATGGCAGATGTGGAAAAAGCTGTTGTGGCACTGGCTACCAAGGCACGCGATAATAAGCTGAGCCCTGATGAAATGGCGGGTGGCACGTTCACCATCACCAACGGTGGAGTGTTTGGTTCGCTGATGTCTACGCCTATTCTTAATATCCCTCAATCAGCAATACTGGGTATGCACAAGATACAGGAGCGGCCTATAGCTGTAAACGGAAAAGTGGAAGTGAGGCCGATGATGTATGTAGCGGTAAGTTACGACCACCGCATCATTGATGGTCGCGAGTCGGTAGGCTTCCTGGTAAGGGTGAAGGAGTTGCTGGAAAACCCGGAATTACTTCTAATAGGCAAAGACCCTGTGAAGGCTTTATTGGAAATCTAAACTACACACTTTTACCTTTTAACTTCTACTGCGTAACATGGGTCGTTATCCACCACTGGTTACCCCATGGATCTGTTACGCCGCCGCTGCGGCCGTAGGGCATATCTGATACCGGCATTATAGGTTTAGCCCCCGCTACCATTGCATGCATGTACGTGATATCTGCGTCCTTCACATAGACAAACAGGCCACTTGTCTTCTCACCAAATTGCGGCGTGGCATCCGCAAACATGATCACGCTTTCGCCTATCAGTGCCTCGCCGTGCATTACTGTTTTTTCATCGCGCATATGCATTGATTTTTCTTTGGCCTCGAATACGTCCTTTAAGAACTGCATAAAGCCTGCGGCATCTTTGATGATGAGGTAAGGCATTACCTGCTGATAGTCGGGTGGGAAGTTTATTTTGCGCATAAATCAGTTGTTTGGTATTTCATCAATTGAATAATAAACAGGTAAACCTTTTGCCAGGATCATATCCCGTTCCCTGTTTGCTCCGGGGCTCTCGCCCAGCATAAGTATAGCGTCACACTTGTCCATTACGGCGAGAGATATATCCATAATAACAGCATAGTCGTCGCCGTAAAAATCCGTTTTGTCAACTATAGGTAATGCCATATTCAGACCAATGAATGGTATATGGCCTTTCTCATACACTTTGGCAGCAGCAATATTCATTGCTTCGAAGTTTTTGTTTCGTTGTTCCTCTGTCGGCGCTGAATATGGCCCTGCAACACCTATGATCATAAGAAAAGGCTTTAACCAAATTTAAGCTTTTATCTTCTTTGGTTAAAGCCTTTCACTATTATTAACTGCGGAACTATCCGAGCTTGCTTTTCAGTCCTTCGTTCAGTGCATCAAGGAACTCCTCTGTGTAGAGGTAGTGTTCGCCATGGTTCACTTTATTGCCGTGTATGCATACCGCCAGGTCCTTGGTCATTTTACCACCCTCTACGGTTTCTATACACACCTGCTCCAGCGCATGGGAAAAATCAATAAGCGGCTGGTTGTTGTCTAATTTGCCACGGAAGGCCAGGCCCCTTGTCCATGCGAAGATAGAGGCTATCGGGTTGGTTGATGTAGGCCTTCCTTTCTGATGCTCGCGGTAATGGCGGGTTACTGTGCCATGGGCTGCCTCGGCCTCCATTGTATTTCCATCGGGTGTTATCAATACCGATGTCATAAGGCCCAGCGAGCCAAAGCCCTGCGCCACCGTATCGCTCTGCACGTCGCCGTCATAGTTCTTGCATGCCCACACAAAATTTCCGTTCCACTTCAGCGCGCTGGCTACCATGTCGTCTATCAGGCGGTGCTCATATACTATATTGTTCTTGTCAAATTCTGCTTTGAATTCCTCGTTGTATATTTTTTCAAAAATATCCTTGAATCGGCCATCGTACTTTTTGAGAATGGTATTCTTGGTAGAAAGGTAGAGCGGCCATTGTTTTGACAGCGCCATATTAAAACAGGCGCGTGCAAAACCCATAATAGATTCATCGGTATTGTACATAGCCAGTGCCACACCGTCACCTTTGAAGTCATACACTACATGCTCAATAGTGCCGTTCTCACCCTCAAATTTTATAGTGAGTTTGCCTTTGCCTTTTGTCACAAAATCGGTAGCGCGGTACTGGTCACCGAACGCGTGGCGGCCAATACATATCGGCGCGGTCCAGTTTGGCACAAGGCGTGGTATGTTGCTCATCACAATAGGCTCGCGGAATACAGTTCCATCCAGTATATTGCGTATGGTGCCGTTCGGGCTTTTCCACATTTGCTTCAGGTTAAATTCTGTTACGCGGGCTTCGTCTGGCGTAATGGTTGCACATTTTATACCCACGCCACATTCTTTGATTGCATTTGCCGCGTCAACGGTTACCTGGTCGTTGGTTGCGTCGCGGTGCTCCACGCCAAGGTCATAATATTTGATATCTATATCGAGGTAAGGGAGTATCAGTTTTTCCTTTATGTACTTCCATATGATGCGTGTCATTTCATCGCCATCAAGTTCTACTACCGGGTTTGCTACTTTGATCTTAACCATGTGTGTTTATATTAAAGTGATTATTTTTAGAATGGCACAAATGTAATGAGTTTTTAAAATTGAGTTGAGGACTTTGTATACAATAATTTATATTGTTTTGTTCAGTACTTTGAATGCCTCTGCATTTTGAAGGCGGTTCTCTACAAAGGACAGGTCTCTTATATAGATGGTGTTATGAAATCCGAATGTGGCAGCTTTGGTAAGTCTGCGCATCAACGGATCGTAGATGTATGGTTCAAAACCGGCACCGAGGAAGGACTCATGTATCTTTTTTTCGTCATAGCCATATCTTGCGCCTGAGTTATTCAATTCTATAATTATTGCCTTTAATTGTTTCTTATCAAGTGTATTCTTTGCACCTCTGATCACTTCCGTTTCAAAACCTTCCACATCTATCTTTAACAATGATGGCGCCTTATCTTCCAGCATATCATCAAGGGTGTTTACGGCTACTTTTATTGTGTCTGTATCGTCTTTAGTGGCCACATGGTTCATGGAGTCGAGGGTGCTGGTAAACTCTATTGTCCCTTTTTGCGCGCCCAGCGCCATATTATATGGCGTAGCAATATCATGCGCCTGGTTTATGTAAATATTCCTTTTCAGGTGGGCGAATGTGGCCGGCACTGGCTCAAAAGAAATGGTATGCGCCTTTACGTGCCCGGCTGCCAGGGCTGTGTAGCTGCCTATGTTTGCCCCTATATCCACAAAAAGATCATCGGCCCGCAGGAAGTGGAGCAGGAAACCCATATCTGTGAATTCATGCAGGCCGCAATATAAATTACCGGTGGCGCCATACATGCCTTTTTTTACAACAAGCAGCGCTTTGTCTGTAAACGGGTATATAATGGGGTAGGGGTTGAGGCGGGTATTCAACTGCCATTTCATGAACCTTAACACGGCCCCAAACTTATTATCCCGGTTTAAGGGATGGGCGATAATATATTTTAGTATTGCGAGTAACCCCATTATGTTTTTTTACGCCTCGTTTGCGGACTTGAAGATAATACAGGCGCTGCAAACTGCGCCAAAGTTCTCTTTTTGCGCGTAATTGGTCAAATTTTCACAATATTTTCCGATTTCATGTTTCCGATAGCCTGTAATCAATAGCTTTTTTTCTTTAGCTTGCCGTCCAATGCAGTGGATTCTTTGGGTCATAGCTATAATATTATCGTTAGGGGCAGGTTTTTGGGTATATGTCGCCGACAAACGGCGGGCGGTGCCTTATCCTGTGCTTACATCATTGCTGCGTAGCCTTGTAGTATTTTTTACATTGTTGCTTATACTTGTCCCTACCATAGTTATCACCAAAAATGTGGAGGAAAAACCTATTGTGCTGCTGCTGCAGGACGATTCACGCAGTATAGCCGAGGCGCTAGGGCCGGATTCCGCTGCTTATCGCAGGAATGTTGAAGACCTCGCCGGTCGGCTTTCAGAGAAATACAAGGTAGTGAAGTGGGCATTTGGCAATACGGTAGAAAATGATACGCTGTTTCGTTATCAGCGGCCCGCTACCGATATCTCGGCAGCCCTGGCGCGTGCCCAGGAGTACTTTGGTATGCAAAACCTTGGTACAGTGATACTGGCCACCGATGGCCGTTTTAACCAGGGACTTAACCCCATGTACCAGCAGCTTTCATTGCACAGTCCGCTGTATACTGTGGCTATTGGCGACAGTACCAGGCAAAAGGACGCGCGCATAACGCATGTATACGCAAACAAGACCATTACCATCAACAGCAGTTTTGAAGTACGCGCAGATATCATTGCTGACCTGTGTAAGGGATACGACAATAATATTTCCATAAAAGAAGGAACAGAGAGTATCGGCACATCACCTGTTACCGTGAATACCGATAAATATGATCGCTCCGTGTCATTTACCCTCAAGGCGGTGAAGGCAGGGATGCATCATTATGTGATCACACTGCCTGAGGCAGCGGGGGAAAAGAACGTAACGAATAACCGGAAAGACGTATTTGTGGACGTGGTTGATGAAAAGAAGAAAATGATCATCCTGTCAGCCGCGCCGCATCCTGACATAAATGCCATCAGGGACGCGCTTGCCGGTGCCGGTAGCTACGAGATCACCATTGCATCGCCTGATAATATTCCGGCATCACTTAGCAATTACAATGTGATCATACTGCATGGCCTGCCTTCTGTGCGCAGCAAGGTTGCGGCACAGATACTTGCCGCTAAGAAACCTGTATGGTTCATACTCAGCAGCCAGACGGATATTACGGCACTGAACAGCATACAACAGCTCACCCACACCAATCTCATTCCGGCGCCGGCGCATGATGTTACCTGCGCGTATGAGCCATCGTTCAATACGTTTACGTTACCGCTAAACATTCGCTCGGTTGCTGACAAACTGCCGCCGCTTTTATCGGTAGTGAGCAATGTCTACGCGCCACCCGGCGCGGCGGTATTGTTTTCACAGCATGCTGCCGGCGGGCAGTCCATACCTATGTGGACACTGCAGCAAGGCAGCGTACCCGTAGCCATGCTGATGGGTGAAGGATTGTGGCGCTGGCGGCTCTATGAATACAAAAACTTCAACGATCATACTGTTGTGGATGAATGCATCAGGCAGACGATCACTTTCCTGGCAGCTAATAACAGCGAAAAGCCATTTACAGTATCGCTACCCAAGTATGTATGGAGCGACCAGGAGCCCATATCTATGAGTGCCTACCTGCTGAATGCCAATAACGAGCAGGTAAATACCGCTGATGCTAAGATCACGATCGCGGACACAGCCGGCAGGAAACATGATTTTTCATTTGAGCGGTCGGGCAGTGCGTACAGTCTGAATATAGGCATATGGGCCGGGGGTACATACACTTATACCGCCCAGGCTACCTTCAACAATAAAAATTATACGGTTTCCGGCAGTTTTGTGGTAGAAAGCATGCCCCTGGAGCTTATGGAATCCGGCGCCGATTATCCGTTGCTTTTTGCGCTTGCGCGCAAATATGATGGCAGCTTTGTGCCCGCCCGCAATGTATCATCTTTGTATGATAGTATTGTAAAGAACGAGCATATAAAGCCCGTTATACAGACCAATACTGAAACCGTACCGCTGGTAGACCGGAAATGGTATTTCTTCATTATCCTGTTGCTGGCCACGGGCGAGTGGTTGCTGCGTAAGTACTGGCTGGCGATGTAAGTAATGATGATTGCGTCAATTCAATTAACTTTGCATTTTAAAAATTTATCCTTGGGCAGGTCGGTACATCGGTTAGTTCTCATTTTGCTGTCAGCGTGTGTACTGCTGCATACGCAAGTATGCACCGCCCAGGCAATCGTGGATACCACAACAGGCCAGGAAACGGCATCAGCAGATAAAGCGACCGAGGCAGGTAAGAAAGTCCGCTTTCAGCCCAACCCGAAGAAGGCCGGACTGTATTCGTCTATCGTGCCGGGCCTGGGGCAGGCATATAACCGTGAGTACTGGAAAGTGCCGGTAATATACGTGGGGATAGGCGTGGCAGGTTATTTCTTTTTTCATAACCTGGATAATTACCAGTCTTACCGTAAGGCATATATAGGCAGGGTAAATAATCCGTATCCTACCGACAAATATGTAGGTATCTATACCAATGATCAGTTGCAGCAGTTGCAGAACGACTATAATAAATATCTTGACCTTACTGTGCTGTTCAGTACCATAGGGTACGCCTTGCAGGTAATAGATGCCATCACTTCCGCGCATCTTAAGAACTTTGACATATCCCGCGACATATCCATGCGCGTATTGCCTGTGCCTACACCCAATGGCGCCGGGCTGGGGCTGGTAGTCAATTTCAGGTAATCTTTAGTGAGAACGGGCTAACAGGTCTTTCAGGTAGCCCGAAACTATTGCCGCGCGCTGATCGAGGGAATGGTCTTTCAGCGCTCTTTGGTATCCTGCCTCACGCACGCTGTTTCGCATTGTATCGTCAGACAGGTAGTACATTACTTTGTCGGCCATTTCATCAGCGTCGGCAAAGAACCCTGCTTCTTCATTTTCTTTGAAATACAAAACAGATTCCTCGTTTCGCTCATGCAGCATAAAACCCGAAGAGCCCGGGATATGAAAAGTACGCGAGGTGATAAGGTCGCCGGACGATGCGCCTGAAACTTTCTCAGACAATATGCCAAGGTTTATTTTAGAGCATTGAATAGCAACGGCGTAAAGGTCACCCACCACACCGGTATATTGTATGCTTGGCTTCAGTATTTCCGATCCTGCTTTGTACCATTGTTCGCCCCATACTTTAAGATCAATGCCGGGGCATTTTTGTTTGAGCACAGACAACCATTGTTCTTTTTTGGGCGACCATGTGCCAATAAAGGATACATCGCACCCAAACCTATTCCTGTCTGCATTGCTTATGTCCAGTTTTCTGTGTATCTCAGGGTCAAAGCCATGAGGAATGAATTGCGCGTTGCGTACACCGTGCATGGCCTCCATATCCTTTATGCCAAATGTTTTTGTGGTAAAAATGAGATCATATAATGGTATGGACCGTGGGATATTAGACCCGTGAAAAGTCATGCTTACATCGGGGTAGAAAAGAGCGATTTTGCAGCCGTGTTGTTTTGCAAAAGATAAGGTGTCGGGTTGCACGAAAGCGCCTTTGTATACCAGTACTATATCTGGTGAGAAGAGTACTGTTTTTTTTCTTATCGCGTTGTTGAATTCGTTTTCCTGGAGTGGCCTTATAAGCCGTTCCAGTATTTTCGTAGACTTTGTTTTCGTCTGCAGGCTCAGGTAATAAAATTCGTCCATCACCTCAATAAGGCATCCTGCCCTGCTGAGGGCCCTGAAAAGTCCGCCGGCATTACTGCCTCTCCATAACGGGCCTATAGCCAGGATTCTCATAGTGTGTTGCTATTTTTTTGATGATGTAGAACATAATGTAGGTTGATAGCAGTGTGATCACAACCTGTAGATCGGCATAACCACCTATAGAGATGATGAACAGGTAGCCGCCAAATATGGTGCCGGTAATATTGTATTGCGATGCGTAAAACCGGGTCGAGTTCCAAAGCAGGGCCAGGAAAGCGCCAAAGAGCAGACTGCCCAGCACCACACCTATCCATCCAAAGTCAAGGTACAATTCGCCGCCTACGGTCATGTTGATGGAATTGTTTGCCGTACCCAGTGATGTCTTACTGCCTACCCCTATTTCCAGGGCGAACCAGGCCCCTATCTGGATCAGTGGTTTTTCAGGCCACAGTATTCGGGGTACGAGGGCCGTAATAATAGGTGCTGACGCGGCGCCTTGATAAAAACCGTTACGTTCTACAAGGTTTACCACATTAGTTATCTGTGCCAGGTTTGCGCTCCTGTCCATCAGGCCGCCGCCTGTATTGTCGCTGGGTCGTTCTATGCCATCATCGTCTTCCTGGGTAAAGACAGATATAAAGTTGGACCGGTTATGTTGCAGCGTGGGAAAAACACTGGCATATAGCAGTATGATGAGCAGAAAAGGGATAGAGCGGAAACTGAAAATGGTCTTGATACTTCCTTTGCCTATGAAGTAACCTGCCGCGAGATAAAATGTGGGGAGTATAAGCTCAAACCTCAGGTATGATGATATGAGTGCTATATACGTTTCGATAACGAAAAGAACTATGGCATACATCCTGAAGGTCTTGTTATCTTCTTTGGCCCATATCCTCGCGAAGAACAGGATGCCAATGGTGTTTAATAGTCCGAACACCTTGGCTAACTGGTTTCCCTTCATACTGGCACCATACCCTATTATGGACAGCAGGTTGGCTATAAGCAGTATCCAGAACAGATTCTTGAGCAGGTGTTTCCCCTTCAGGTCAAACCGGATGACAGGCATGCTCTTATCTGCTATCAGGTTATAGCCTATAACACACATGGTGCTGGATATACACCATATCAGAGCTGCGTCATCAATGTATCGCGGTATGATATAGGTATATGTTCTTATGTTGTGTGCTTCTACCTGGTTTATGAGGCTCATATTGGCCAGGTTTACTATAATAACACCTATATAAAACAGGAAAATGGGTGTTATTGTTATTTCTTTTGCCCTAAGGTGTTTGAAAGCTGCAATGGAAAAATGAACGGTAAGTAAAAGGAAGAGCTGAAACCCCGAAAAAAATCCGGAGGATATGGCGTATATCACTAAGAAAACGATGTTCAGCATTTGTTCTTTACCTTGTTGCCCTGTTCAATTAGGTCATTGTTTGTACTTCCCAAGCCAGTTTCCGTCTTTTACATCAGATACTGTGCTCATAAGTGTTGTAGCATTTTCCCCTATCAGGTATATTTCATAACCATAACCCTTTAGCGTTTCAAACAGTTGCCGTGTGTCATTATAGGGCTCGCAGGCCTCTGTAAATATCGTAGGTTTGAAACGGGCTAATGTTTCTGCGGCTCCCGTTATCATATCCATCTCGGCACCCTGTATGTCCATCTTAATAAAATCAATACTATTGATGCCGTTTTCAAGTACAAAGGTATCCAGTGTTTTTTGAACTACATCTATTTTCCTCGTCTTTGACGTTTCCATATACTTACTCGACATGCCCGAGTTGCAAAAGTCCCTGGGGTATATATTAAATTGTATATTCGAATTGCTTTCTCCCAGGGCTACGTCTGAGGCCGTAACATTGCGCAGTTCATTTATAGAAATATTTATTTTCAGTCGTTCAAAAGTATACGGATTCGGTTCAAAGGCATACACATGGCCGGGGCCTACTAACCTGCTGATCAGCAATGTCTCGCTACCCATATTTGCCCCGGCTTCAATTACGGTATCACCCGGTTTCAGATAGCTGGCCAGTATTTTATTGGTGCCTGTCTCATACTCGCCAAAGAAGAATATCTTCCACCCTATCAGATCTTTTGTACTGACAAAGCATACCAGCCCGTCTTGCTGCAGCGGTGTTACTATGTCTATGCCATGTATTTCATCAGACTCATAATCATAAAGCGATTTGGCCACTCTGAACCTTGCCCGTTGTGGCAAAATAGAAATGATCTTTTTCGCTCGCGAAAGCTTGCTTAATTCTTTATGAAAATTTCCCGGCATCAGTTTTCAATATTAAATTCTTTTTTCCAGATGTTCACCGAAATACTTCTCCATATCTGGAGCGCTTCGTTCACATTTAATTTCTTTTGAGATAGCTTCTGTAATAACCCGGCCGTATAGCTTTCGGTGAGCGATACGTTATTTTTTAGTTTTTCTGATATCCATTGGGCGTCATTATCCAGCATATTGATAAGGGGTGTGTAAAAACCTATCTTGTCCTTCCTGTTATAGATAATATCGGGCAGATATTGTTTGCATGACTCCCTGAGTATGTATTTCCGCATGCCTTTCTTCAGGAAATCGTCCGGCCTGATGGTGGCGACAAACTCTACTATCCTGTGATCGAGGAAAGGCATTCGCCCTTCAATACTTTTTGCCATGGCGTTACGGTCGTCATAGTGTACAAGGTGGGGCAGGTGTACGCCATAAAGTGATTCCCGCCATACATCGTATATATTGTTGTATTTGTATAGTGCTATCAGGTCATTGTTTACATTGTCTAACAGACCCGACCGGATGATCTCCCGCCGGTTGATGCGTGATCTTTTCCTTAGATTGTATTCCAATGACGGGAACACTGTTTTCAGAAAAGTTCGCAGCGTGTATCCCTTTCCCAGTTTCATAGCGCTAAGGTTCTTCTGGAATTTGCCGAGCTGTAACGATCTGAACTGGTATGACAGTATTGCCTGCGCCATATTATTATAGCCGTAAAACAGCTCATCTGCGCCCTGTCCGTTCAGTATTACTTTTATTCCGGTATCTGCGGCCATGTTCATTAAGAATCCATGGGCAATTATTGAGGGGTCGCCAAACGGCTCTTCCTGTATTTTTATATACTGCTCCAGTGTATCCTTGATGCTTACTTCGTCAAGGTTTTTTCTGTGTACAATAAAATTACTGCGCGGGTATTTATTGATCACTGCGTCCACATACCTTGTTTCGTCAAACTTGCTGTGTGGTGACTGCGCGGTGAATATATGGATGTCTTTATCATAATAACTGGCCAGTATGCCTGCAATAATGGATGAGTCTACACCGCCTGATAGCGTGAGACCAATAGGCACATCAGAAAGCGTAACAGACAATATAGCTTCTACTACAATATCATGTAGTTCGTTCTCTACCTTCTTATCAAACGGAACTTTGTCTTTCGGCCTTATGTCTGGCAAAGTCCAGAATTGTTTTATGTCTGGCTGCGCCCCGCTTGTCGTTAACCATGCATAGCAGCCCTCAGGGAATAGTTGTATATCTCTGAAGAATGTATGGGTGCCCAGGTGGCCATAGTTGCCCAGCGCCAGGTATTCTACAACCGCGGTGGGGTCATATTCGGATTTCTCATTGTCTCGTAGCAGTGGCCTGATTTCACTTGATAGCAGCCATGCGCCGTCCCTTTTGCGTATATACAATGGTTTTTGCCCAAGGCGGGAGCGGGATATTAATAGCTTCCTTTCTTCTTTGTCCCAGATAATGAGCGACCACATGCCCACCATTTCCTTAAGCATCTGTTCCTGTTTCAGCCTGAAAAGTTCAATTATTGTTTCCGTGTCTGAATGGCCTTTGAACGGATAGTTTGGTAGAAATCGCTTTCGCAGATCCAGGTGGTTATAGATCTCTCCGTTGTATATGATCACGTACCTGCCGCAGGAGGAATACATAGGCTGGTGCCCGAGTTCAGAGAGTTCCAGAATAGAAAGTCGGTTATGAACAAGGGTTACATGGTCGTCGCTGTATATACCGCTGTCATCAGGTCCTCTGTGATGTAACAGCGACCTGGCACAGGCTCCGAATTGTTGCCTCGCTTCTTTATTTCCGCCTAAATAGCAGGCAATTCCACACATAGTGTTCTATGATAAGTTCAGCTTTATATATCGTTCAGCCATCATTGATCGTCAATGCAGGCTGATCACTTCATTCAAATAATAGATCAGTGGTTTTAACTGCTGTTGCATACAGTAGTATTCCTCTACAAAAGTCCTTATCCTCTGTTTCACATCATCGCTGGTTACTGCGGCTAATCCTTTCCTTATGGCCCTGCTGATCTCCACCGGAGTACTGGATTCAGATAGCGCGGCAATACCTTTCATTTCCAACGGCTTCAGGTATTCACTTGTAAGTCCCAGTATATATAGGTTCTTATAAAGGTATTCTCCCACTTTGTTGGGGGCTATCATCTTAGTTCTTACATTGTTCTGGTGTTCTTTTGAGAGGCATACGCCTATGTCCGCATTTGCCTGCAGTGCCAGCATCTGGGCCCGTGTTACATAGGGCAGCAGTAATATTCTGTCTTCGCTATTGCTTTTACTAACTACCTTTTTTATGCGGCCACAATACTCGTTATCCTTAATACCGGTAATGATCAATGCGCTTGTTTCGTCATTTACAAGGTCGAATGCTCTGACAAGTTCGAGTATGCAATGTTCGTCATTCACCGCGCCGGTATATAACACTATTCTTTTGTCCAGGTATGCGGCAGGCACCAGCTCTTTATATGTACTGAAAGAGTCGTCTTCCTTTTTCACTGGTGGCAGGTATGCGGTATTCAGAATCGTGTGTGGCATAAATTTGAGGTGACACCTGCCGGCCAGCCATGCAGATCGCTGGATGGACGGCGTTGCCACAAAATCGGCCTTATGGATATTTTTTAACGCTTGCAGGTTTCTGAGATTAGAGAGCGGCGAGTTAAAAAACACAGGCAGTATAAAGTCTGCAATTTCTAAGACAATATATGCAAGCGGAATATTTTTCTTGATCCTCAGCCCGCTCGTAAATGAGAAAGGACAAAAACTGATGATAAATGCGGGACCTTCGTCAACAAGTTCACCGGCTCTTTTTATAAATTTTTTTCTTAATGAGATTCTTTCCATCAGTTGGGCACTATAGTGCTTACCTACCGATTCTATAGTGATATTATCGCCCAGATCAAGTTCTGCGGGTACAAATGAATCAAATGTTAATATATGGATCTCTAATCCTAAGTCTCTTAAAACCTGGCCTACTGCATAAACTGGTGGAAGAAAATCCGGGTGAACTAAAGTCAGGAGTAATATTTTTTTATTCATCATTTTCATCAAAGTACGCAGTTCACGCCTGATATATTCAAAAGTATGGTTTGATCTGTAGATGGAGAAAACCAAATTTACAGCTATTATTTATAATTCCTAAAAAGCAGTATAGTGGCGTCTTCAACGTTATTCATTTTAACGGTTCATGAAGTACATTTCACATTACAAAGCTTTACCTTTGCATCTACCGAAATCGGAAATTATGGCAGAGATACTGCAAAAAGTGGTAGAAGAGTCGCGCCAGGGAGAAGCATACTTGCCTTTCTATGACGACCCTAATACATTTAATAAAAAATTCTATATAGAGAGCTATGGTTGCCAGATGAATTTCAGCGATAGTGAGATAGTAGCTTCTATACTGCATGACGAAGGTTTTGGCGCTACCGGCAACTTTGAGGACGCTGATTTAGTGCTGCTCAATACCTGCTCTATACGAGAGAAAGCGGAGCAGACGGTGCGTAACCGGCTGCAGGCATTCCGTAAGATAAAAGAACGGAAGCCGGGTATGTTGATAGGTGTGCTCGGTTGCATGGCAGAAAGACTTAAAGCCAAATTCCTGGAAGAAGAGAAGTTGGTAGACTTGGTCGTGGGCCCCGATGCCTATCGTACATTACCCGGCCTGGTGACGGAAGCAGAAGGCGGGCAGAAAAGTGTGAATGTGCTGCTGAGCAGGGATGAGACCTATGCCGATATTTCACCCGTAAGACTGGATAGCAATGGTGTCACCGCATTTGTAAGCATCATGCGAGGATGCAATAATATGTGTACGTTTTGCGTGGTGCCATTTACCAGGGGGCGTGAGCGTAGCCGCGATGCGGAAAGTATAGTGGCGGAATGCAAAGGGCTTTTTGAAAACGGCTTCAGGGAAGTGACTTTGCTGGGGCAGAACGTAGACAGTTATTATTACACGCCGGAAAACGGCATAGCTGTGACCTTTGCAGACCTGCTGGAACGTGTGGCCGCTGTATCGCCGTTATTGCGTGTGCGTTTCAGCACATCGCACCCCAAGGATATTACCGATGATGTATTGTATACGATGGCAAAGTATCCCAACATCTGCAAGTACATACACCTGCCGGTGCAAAGCGGTAATACGCGCATATTGCAACTGATGAACCGTACCTATACCCGTGAGTGGTACCTGAATAAGGTAAAGCGTATCAGGGAGATAATGCCAGACTGCGGACTGAGCACTGATGTTATATCGGGGTTTTGTACAGAAACAGAAGAAGACCACCAGGATACACTGTCGGTAATGGAGCTAAGCAGGTTTGATATGGCCTATATGTTCTCTTACAGCGAGCGGCCCGGTACATTGGCTGCAAGGCGCTATACGGATGATATACCCGCGGAGGTTAAAAAAAGAAGGCTTGAAGAGATCATCAACCTTCAAAATAATCTGTCGCGACAGAACTATCAGCAGGATATAGGTAATACCTATGAGGTGCTGATAGAGGCCACGAGCAAACGAAGCGAGCATGATTGGAGCGGCCGGAATTCTCAAAACAAAGTGGTCATATTCCCGAAAGGAGATAGGGACCTGAAGAAGGGGGATTATGTGCATGTAAAAGTGCTCAGGGCCACCTCCGCTACATTAATAGGGGAAATGGTTTAATGCCGTTAGTAAGCAACAATTACAGCGTGCCTTGGTAAGCGCCCGCAATACAGATGACCTGGCGAAAGTATTTGGTTATTCTGAAAAGAGAAATTGAAACCTTATTGAACAGGGAACTGTGGCTGATCTTATTTTGTTCGTGCGTAGCTGCATTTGATATAAAGACATAAATGGATATTCAAAGTATAAAGAATAGGTTTGGTATCATTGGTAATTCACCGGGGCTGAACCATGCGTTAAATACAGCCGTACAGGTGGCCAATACTGACCTGTCTGTGCTGATAGTAGGTGAAAGCGGAGTGGGCAAGGAAGTATTTTCCATGATCATTCACGCGCTGTCACCAAGGAAGCATAATCCGTTCATAGCCGTGAACTGTGGCGCGATACCGGAAGGTACGATAGACAGTGAACTGTTCGGACATGAGAAAGGTTCGTTTACAGGTGCGGTAGATAGCCGTAAGGGTTATTTTGAAACGGTGAATGGTGGTACTATTTTCCTTGACGAGATAGGTGAGATGCCGCTGGGCACGCAGGCACGCCTGCTTAGGGTATTGGAAACGGGTGAGTTCATAAGGGTAGGCTCATCTAAGGTGCAGAAAACAGATGTGCGGGTGATAGCCGCCACTAACAGGGACCTGCTGGAGTATACCCACCAGGGCGACTTCAGGCAAGACCTTTATTACAGGTTGAGTACTGTGCCGATACGTGTACCCTCACTGCGCGACAGGAAAGAAGACATACCGCTGCTGTTCAGGAAGTTTGCCGCTGATTTTGCCGAGCGATACAAAACACAATCTGTACAACTGGACGCGCTGGCGCAGCAAATGCTGGTAAACTATCACTGGCCGGGCAACGTACGTGAACTGAAGAATATTGCCGAGCAAATATCTGTACTCTCTACAGACAAGCAGATAACCGCGGAAGTATTACAGCGTTTCCTGCCGCACCGTTCGGTGTCGCAAAGCCTGGCAGTGATATCAAATTCGGCAGGAGGCGGAAATGTCGCGGCTTCAGATTTTAAGTCTGAGCGTGATATCCTGTACAAGATCATCTTTGACCTTAAGAAGGATATGAACGACCTCAAGCAGATGATCTTTGATGTGGCGCATCACCAGGGATACACACCCGCCGATCCAACGTCCAATACACTGCTCCCGGTATACAATGAAACGGAGGTGCCCGTGGCACCGGTCTATGCCGCCAATACCCCTATTCTGCTTGATGCAAATGACCATCATGAAGAAGTGGAAGAGACACTCTTCCTTGCTGATCGTGAAAAAGAACTGATCACCAAGGCGCTGAAAAAGCATAAGAGCCGCCGCCGTGATGCCGCCGCTGAACTGGGTATATCTGAAAGGACACTATACCGCAAAATAAAAGAATATGATATCAAAGAATGATGGTTAGTTTGTACCCTTATTCACTTATTTTTACAGACAATGCCTGCTAGAGTTATCCTTCTCATATTTGCATCATTTATCCTGCTATCCGCTACCGGGTGTGGGGTATACAGCTTTTCGGGTGCCACGATAGAAGGAAAGAACATCAACATCCACCAATTAGATAACAAAGCGCCAAACATCGTTCCGAGCCTGTCGTCTACACTTACTGAAAAGCTGAGGAGCCGTATCTTATCGCAGACGGGGCTGTCGCCGGTGAATAAGGACGATGCGGACTACGATATGACCGGTGCCATTACCACCTATGCTGTATCAGTAACCAGTGTGTCTGGGGCGCAGGTGGCGTCCAAGAACCGCCTGACCATAAGCATACAGGTGAACTTCAAGAACCGGAAGAACGATAAAGCCAGTTTTTCGCAAACCTTTACCCGTTTTGCCGACTTTGACGCATCCCAGATATTACAATCTGTAGAAGGCGCACTTATAGAAGACATAGGTAATCAGCTGGCAGATGATATATTTAATAAAGCTTTCGTAAATTGGTAGCGGTTTAGCAAATGACGAATCAAACCTCCATAAACTATATATCTGCCTTGCTGGAAAGGCCGGAGACCATTTCGGAAGGGGACCAGAGCAGTGTGGCACTGTTCAGGCAGACCTTTCCGTACTTTGTGCCCGTGCGCTACCTGATAGCCCTGGAGGCTCATAAAAAGGCCGAATACACGCCGCAAATGCTGTCAGCCATACAGCCCTATATGGGGGACTGGGTACTGTTTTGCGACTTCCTGGAGGCAGGCCGCAGACCACCAACCGAGCGACCAGCTACCATTAACAAAGTGGCAGATAAAAAAAATATGGAGTCGCCGGGTGTGCAGGCAGCTCCCGTAGTGACACCCGCCCCCGTGCCGGTGGCGATACCTAAGGAAGACATACCCGTAGTAAATACAACCATTGAGTCTATACCAACCGAGCCTGCACCAGCGGTAACTGAGGCAGAAGTTGATCCTTTTGCGTTTGCGCCGGTAATCGCTGTTGTAGATGAAATGCCGCCAATACCGGTCATTAACCCGATAAAACAAGAGCAACCACCCGTCCAACCAGAAGTCCCCGCGCATCATGCTGATGAACTGGTACCGGTACCGGAGCCAGTGATTGCAGCAGTTCAGGAAACATTCCCCGAGGCACCGCCGGAGGTTGCAGCCACAGTGGTACCTGCTATTGAGGAACTGCCTAAAATAACAGAAGCAGTACAGCATACGCCCGTGATACCGGCAGCTTCGACCATTGCAACGGAGGAAGTAACGCCCCCTGCAACCGACACGCAACCTATTATGGCGGTGGAGCCCCAGCCTGAAGTAATAGCGGAGGTAACCGGGGCAGTGCAGGAAGAAGTGCCTGTTGTTGTAGCTGAGGTGCTGCCGGTAGCCGATGAGCCTGAAGCAGTGGTGGCGACTTACATGCCTGTAACAGAGGAGCCATATACCGAGCCTCATGATACAGCGTCCGTGGATTTGGATATACCTGCTGCGGAACCCACACCTGTGGAAGTATTCAAAGACGCGGTAGAGGAATCGGCGTTCGCGCGGGCATGGGCTGAACAAGAGCAGCATTATGTGCCTGCTGAAGCAACCTCTGAGATCAATGACGCCCTGGAAATAGTAACCGACACAGACGATAATGTGGCTGAGGCGCTGAACGATGATAAGGAGCATGACCAGCTAATATTTCCTATATATACCAAAGACTATTTCCTGCAGCAGGGAGAGAAGATATCGGAAGAGATACCTTTGGAGATCAACGAGCTGCGGGATGCCGGTGGACTGAGTGAGGAGGATAAGTCGCTGATGGTGGTGATGAGCTTCTCTGAGTGGCTGCTGCACTTCAAGAACTCGGCAGAGCGGCAAAAAGAGGAGAGCAAAGACCAGAAGGCGCTGAAAACCATGTGGCAAAAGGAAAAACTGGCTGCCGCCATGGAGGAGGAAAACGAGGAAATACCTGAAACGGTGTTTGAGATGGCTGTAAACTCCATAAGTAAGGAAGAAGGATTAGTGAGTGAAACACTGGCGGAAATACATATAAAACAAGGCAAATATGATAAAGCTATAGAGATGTACCGTAAATTAAGTTTGCGAAATCCTCAAAAAAGCGTTTACTTTGCCCGCAAAATAGAAGAAGCATTAAAGGATAAACAATCATGATACCGTTACTTACTATACTGATACTTTTGGCCTGCGTGGTACTGGCATTTTTTATACTGATACAGAACCCCAAGGGTGGTGGACTTTCAGGCACATTTGGCAGCATGAGCTCTGCGGTAATGGGCGTTAAACAGTCTACTGATGTAATGGAAAAAGGCACGTGGGTAATGATATCCGCAATTGCCGGCCTTTGTATCATTTCGGTGATGTTTTTCCAGAAGCCACAGGGTATGGATAATACCGGGAAGGCCATACAGCAGAAAAGCGCTCCAGCCAAGAAAGGAAAATAATCCTCACATTTTGTAATACAACGATCAAGCGCGGGTAATACCGCCTGATGTGCTATTCATGCCGGTCTGTAACCAGGGCTTCGGCTGTTTCATTCTTTGCCATTTCGTCGTTATGCCTGATGATCAGACCTTCTGCGAAGTTGATGATCAGGGACATTATAAGGGCAAATACAAGGATCAACGCACACATAACTTACCTCCTCTTTTTTACGATAGTCTTACGAACTACCTCTTACAGGTATATAAGAAAATTTCGTGCCAAATCTTTCATTTTGAGCTACCTGCGGGAACTTTTTTACCGACCGGTGCAGTAAGTGCCCCTCATACGACCGACCGAGTGTATGCGAATGGGCAACTGTGGCAGGCTCTTAGTACACTACCAGCTTTTGGGTAGCGCTGTTACCGTCTATAAGCACATTAACGAAGTACATGCCGGCAGCAGGGATAGCCGCGCGCGGTATAAGCTGGTGCTGCACGACGCCGGGCGCAAATGTACGTGCCACTTCATAAACGGTTTTACCGGCAAGATCCTTAACCGAATAGCTGACAATGCCGGATGTACCGGTTTTGAATACGATGTTGCAATCGCCTGAAGACGGGTTTGGGTAAATATTAAACTCGCTGTTGGCGGCCATGGCTTCCTTAACGCCTGTGGGATACGGATAAATGTAAAAGTTATCGAGATAGAGGTTGTTGCCGGTATTGCCGGGCCTGTACCTGAACCTGAAGTATGTATTGCGCGTGCGGTATGCGGCCGGTACGCTTACAGAGCGAGGGACCCACTGGGCGGGCGCGGTGGGTGTAAACTCTGTACCCAGGAAGCCATTGTTAGCGAGGTCGGAGCCGGTGAACTCATCGATCTTGTACCACCTTATACCCCCTGTAGTGCTGGCGTCAACTTCCAGAACATCGTTGACGGAGGGTGTCCATCCGCCGGGACCACTGGCATATGCGCCAGATGTATAGAAATTGAGGTAGAGATTATCGGTGGTGCCGGTGAGATCGAAGGCAGGGGTAAAGACATCGTCATAGTCGCCCACAGGTGTGCCAAAGATGCGGCCTGAAGTATCGTAGGAGCGGTAGCGGATGCATGAATTATCGTTGTAGCCGGCGCCGGAAAAGAGCTCCCATTTGAACTGGTTGTTATAATAATTGAACATAGGCCAATTGGCTATGGAAGCAGCACCTGAGAACAACTGCGTATAGCCCACGCCACCTGCCGGCACGGTATCGGCAACATATACCGCATGGGTGTTTATCAAGGTATCACTGCCCGCATTAGAATTGGCGGTGAGCGAAACAGTGACCCAGCCAGGCACCGAGAACTTATTCATAACATAGTACATCTCAGTAGAAGAAGGAATGGCTGCGCCATTAGAGAAGTTCCATTGTACATCTGTAATAGTATCGTTCCAGCTCATGTTTGCAAACCAAAAACTACCGGGATTACCGAGTGAGAGGAAATAAGTGCGCTTATCTGTAACAGAGCCGGTGCCGGCAGCCCCCCTTAAGGTGAAATCTGCTATTGGTTTCAGCTCGGGCCGAGGCGCCAGGGCACCTGTAGCGGCGAGATTGGCGGGGCTATAGAGATTGTTGCGGCCGGCAACGGGCGAGGTGAGCGCGGCACGCATACGTACTGCCTGCCCTTTGGTGAACATGAGCTCGCAGTAGGTATAGTCCATAATGTTCTGCGCGTTCACGGTATCGGGATAGTCTACCACAGAATCTGCTATGCCGGAAGAGGATGTGTATGTAACAGCGTACCCCCCCGCACATGTAACATCGTAAACCGAAGCAGCTGAACAGCCGGGTGAGTGGCCCAACGTGGGTGGGGTATCATCAACGCCATCATCGCCACAAGCCACACCGGGATTATTGGTACTGCCCCATGTATGCTGCAGATTAAGCGCGTGACCTATCTCGTGAGGGATGGTCTTCTGCACATCGAGATAGTCGTAACGGCATATCACCCCATCGTAGTAGGGCATAGCAGCGGCTGATGAAGGATAGTAGGCGTAGGCCGCGGCACTTGAAAAAGAAGATGTGAACGAACCTATCAGCCATATATTGAGGTATTGGTTATTGGGCCATGGATTGTATTTGGCCTGGTCATCGGCGCTGAGTGAAAGGTATGACTGCGTGCGTACGATGCCTTTTGTGGGCTTGCCATTGGGATCAATAGTGGCGAGATGCAACCGTATGCGCGGATTGCCAACGTATTGCTTGTAAGGGGGTATGACATTGATCGTATCGCTGTTCTCTTTGAGGAAAACGGCAGCCCAGTGGGCAACAGCGTTGAAAATGGTATTGTCGGCCACATAATCGTTCTCATAATCGTGAATGACATGGACCACGACAGGAACGTCGTATATGCCGGTATCCACCACACCCGTGGTGCGCATAGCGAACCGGTCTTTTAACCCATCATTGAGCTGCTTTTCAAATTCTTTTATCTGCGGGTACTGCTGTACCAGCCGGTGGTATTGATCGTCTGTACCGCAAGGATACTGGGCAAAAACCGGGCTTACTGCAGGCACCAGGAACAAAAGAGCTATAAGGAATTTATTAATCATTTTAAATATGTATTATTTATCGGCGTGGCGAAGGTACGGGTTATTGAAACAGGCGGCGGAACCGCGGATATTAAATTGGGTGAAAGCGGGGTTTCCTGTGGAAAAAAGGAACTGTCACGTCCTTATGTTGGTTGACCGAAGGTATCGTCAGGGTTTTATTGGCAGTATGGGATACATATCCAGAACGGGTACGCTAAGTATAGCCCCATGCCCCAGAAAAAAATCATTGCCCCATGTTTTTATTGAAAATCAATTACTTATGCAAAATCATTGCCCCATCATTGCCCCATAGAAAATGTCTATGGGGTGAATAGGAAATGCTTATATGGCCTTTATGACCCTAATAATACCCGATAAACTTGCAATATGACTATCGCAAAATGGGGAGCGGCTGTGTGCCATGATATGACTTAGTGAGCCGGTAGCCTTTGTGATACAAAGGTGTGACAGGTTTGTGGTTTTGCCAAAAGAAAGTTTTATGATAGTACGGATTTCGGTCTGTCATAGAAAAAAGTTGTGCTATGGATGAGGTGAATGCAAGCCGAAAGGCCACACTTGCGGGGGGATGTGATGCGTTTTTTTATTATTTCTGTGAAAATAAGGATTTATATTGACTTGTTATTACATATTTGCCTTTGCTATCGATTTTTATTAATCGCTCGTCAGCCAAAATCATACAAGCAATTGGCTCATTTAATTCATCTAAAACAGTAATTGCTTCAATTTTTCGACTATTTAATACTGCAGCAATAGTTTTATTTTTCTTTGTTAATGCAATTAATTTTATTTTCCCATCCTTTAATGGACGATAATCAAAAACATACTTGATAGTGTCATTTGCGAGTGGCAGGGCGATATTGTTCAGATCAATTGATGGGCTAGAGGAGCCAAAATCAAAAATATTGCGAACTTTATTTAGAACAACCGGCGTAGTTCCTGATGCGCCCCTAGCCAAACACTCTTCAGAGAAATTACCATACTTATACTTTATCACTTCGATAGGCTTACCTACCTGGCCAGGAGTAAATTTAAATTTTGCCAGAAAAAATATGCTGTCGACAACATCTTTATCTTTTTCAGCCGGTGAACATGGGAGGTAAAAATAATCGTCAGTTACAACCATTGCAGGTATTATTGTTGGCAACTTGTATGATAAACCATTAAGCAAAAATGGTTCAATTGGCATTATATCAGGATAGCTGCCTATGCTTAATGGATTTTCTGCCGAGATGCCGTCGCTTTTAGCGACACCGATGTTATAAATTAGCTGCATGGACACGCTGTCCTTACGTATAGTATCTGAATGTGCTGTAAAAAAGCTAAAATATGCAAGGCTATGAGATTGCGATTGTACTATCTGATAAATACGCGCAAAAGATATGTTAGAGTGAGACGTAAAATCGCGTATTTTTTTTTGAGGCACATTTGAGTGTGGTTTCGCTTTAAAAATGTCAATAAATCTATCATAATCATGGTTTGATAATGATGCCTGCTTAAGGGAAGAAATAGAATCCCTGGCATCAGGTAAAAGAAAGCATCCAGCATTATCCTTTTTCGAGAAAATAAGAATATTGTTATCCCTAGTTTGAATAATTGAGTTTGCGAAAGATCCGAATATGTTATACTTAAGCTTTACAGAATCGATCCTGAATGGCGACATTCGGTCATATTTGCTATCAGAAGAATTATGGTTGAGGTTTTTCAACAGACTTGTTACAGGCGAATTGATTTCTTCGGTTTTAATTATATCACGTTCTCTGTAACATAATGTTGCCTTGCCGTTAGATGATACTTGTTTTGATAACGCGCTATCAATAATGATATTGTAATACTTACCAATGTTCGGGTTGTTTTCAATATAATACGCTCCTGCATCATTGTCAGTAATAACAATGAGGCTATCTATACCTTTTCTTTCTGCAAAATACCTTACTATGTCTGAGGCTGATGCTTTGCAATTAGTACATTCGGTTGAGGGCAAGGATAAAATATAATAGGGCTTTTGTATAAATGGTGCTTTAATAATCTTTGGTTCCTGAGCAAAAAGTAAGCTTGATATGAATGAAAATATGATTGTCGCTGTATAATATTTTTGTATAGTTTTCATAATTCTCTGTTTATACGTTTCTTATTATGGTGCAAATATTAAGAAGATATTTTAATCTATTGAAAGCTTTAAATAAAAAGCTGCCAAACAAAGGCAGCTTTTTATTTGTAAGAGCCTTCATCTAGATTATTGATTCCAGTTTTCAGAAAGTATGTAGAAGTACTTTGTCGTACCATCTGCATTCTGTTGCTCAGAAATATTGATGTAGCCACCTACGATGTCGAAAAACTCGTTTTGGTCAGTGACTCCTGAAATTTCTACCTTGTCACCAGGATTAAGTTGCTGGGACTGTGATTCTGTAGTAGTAGTTTGTGTATAACAGCATTGACCAGGCGCATCACAATCAACTACAGTATGAGTACCACCGCCAGGGGGAGTAGTAGTAGTCACTGATTTGGCGGTTCCGGGAACGGTTACAGTGGTAGTTACCTTCTCAGCCCATACCGAGGCAGAGGTTACCAGTGTTGCAATAGCAAAAATTGCAAAAGCTTTTTTTTTCATGATATGAAGTTTTGATTTTTCCTATACTCAAACTAAGTAAGGATAATGTAATTTAAAATAGACTGCTGCATTACAGCAGTCTATTTAATGCACAAAAATTATTGATTCCAGTTTGGTGAAAGAACGTAAGTATAGATTGTAGACCCATCAGCAGCCAGTTCGTCAGAAATGCTGACATAACCACCAACAATATCGAAAACCTGATTTTGGTCAGTAACTCCCGAGATTTCTACCCTGTCACCAAGATTAAGTTGTTGTGACTCTGATTCTGTAGTTGTAGTTGAGGTGTAGCAGTTTGGCCCATTTGGGTCACAATCAACTTTGGTTGTATGACCTGTGGTAGTTACTGACTTCGCTGTTCCTGGAACAGTAATAGTAGTTGTTACTTTGTCGGCTCTAACACAGTTAGAGGTTGCGAGGGCTGCAATAGCAAAGATTGCAAAGACTGTTTTTTTCATGATATAAACGTTTTAGTTTTTCCTTACTCAAACTAAGTAAGGGCGGTGATGAATTTTTAAAAATGTACTTTTCTCAAAAAAAATGATGAATTGTAACTTAGTAAATGGAACACGTCTTAAAGCAGTGTTTTGTCTACTGCAAATAATTATTGATTCCAATTTTCCGAAAGCAGGTAAAAGTATGTTGTCGTTCCATCTGCTTGCAGTTGTTCAGAAATGTTGATGTAACCACCTACGATGTCGAAAGCCTGGTTTTGATCAGTCACTCCTGAAATTTCCACTTTGTCACCAGGATTAAGTTGTTGTGACTCTGATTCCGTAGTCGTGGTTTGTGTATAGCAGGATTGACCATTCGGATCACAATCAACCCTGGTAGTATGACCTACTGTGGCTACTGATTTTGGTGATCCGGGAACATTAATAGTAGTTGTTACTTTGTCTGCTCTAACGGATGTAGATGTTACGAGGGCTGCAATAGCAAAGATTGCAATGATTGTTTTTTTCATGATGTTAAGTTTTTTAGTTTTTTCCATACTCAAACTAAGTAAGGATAATGTATAAAATTTGTATGCTGCATTTACTGCATTCTGTGTAAGGCATTTCAGTTATTGGTTCCAGTTGGGGGAAAGTATGTAGGTATAGTTTGTCGATCCGTCGGCAGCCGATTGTTCAAAAATGTTGATGTAACCACCCACAATGTCGAAAGCCTCGTTTTGATCAGTTACTCCTGAAATTTCCACCCTGTCGCCAGGATTAAGTTGTTGTGACGCTGATTCCGTAGTTGTAGTTGACGTATAACATGTCGGACCATTTGGATCACAATCGACTGTTGTAACCGTGGCACCACCCGGTGGTGTAGATGTTGTTACGGATTTCGCTTTTCCGGGGACAGTAATTGTGGTGGTTACTTTTTCTGCCTTAACAACATTTGATGCTAAGAAGGTTGCAATCGCAATGATTGCCCATGGTGATTTTTTCATAAAAAGGTTTTTTTTTCTCTTACTCAAACTAAGTAAGACAATGTATGTGTAAGTTACAGTGTCACTTTGCGCATTTCCAAAAAAAAAGTATCGATGCACTCAGTAAAATAAAAAAAACCGTTTTTCGACGGTATTATTTTATCGTTTTTTAACGGTAAAATGAGTGATAAATTGAGTCTTTCGATATTTCAGTTGTTGTAAATACTTCTGTCGCGGGGATCACAAGGCCTTAAGAAATGTAGGCATTTACCTTGAGCAATAAGCAGTAGTACCCTGCTCTTTAATTTTGATTAAACAGTGCCATTTTGAGATAAATTTTGTTTGATGTTATTTTAGGTATCAAAGTTTGTATTGTGCAGTCGTCCTCTACAAACCTGTTCAAAATGGGTGAGGACGAATGATGTGTTTGTTACCGTGTTACCAGATTCAGTCATTGACATTTCATTTTGTATAGAAAACGTTGAATATTTTGTTCAGCGCGAATTTACTGCTGAGGCTAAAGTTGGTAGTGGCCTCACATGAGTGATTGTAAGGTGGCCTGATTGGACGAAAACTCACCATGCCTCCAGGGTATAGTACGGGATTAGGGATGTTTCTGTGGTGCCATAGTGGCACCGCTGTGAGCTGATAAAAGACGTCGTATGATCTTAACAAAAAAACGCCTCCGGATGGAGGCGTTTTTTACGATCATCAATGTCTATGATCACCCGGCTAATCCTTTGCCGTGGCAGGCTTTATATTTCTTGCCACTGCCGCAGGGGCAAGGGTCGTTTCGGCCTATTTTAGGGCCTGCCTGAACGGGCGCACGCTTTACTGGCGGCGCATCGGGTGTCTCGGTATAGTAGTCTTCTTCATCGGCGGCATATGCCTGTCCGCGAGCATCAATTTCTGCTTTGTTGACCCGCATGCGGCTCATATCGGTATGCGGCTCGGGTACCCTTGCCGCATGTGGCGGCGGCTCCTGCACAGGTATACCTGCGCGCAGGAGGAAGGATATAATGGTGCGATTGGTCTCAACAAGCATTTGCTTGAAGAGGTTGAAGGCTTCAAACTTGTAAATCAACAGTGGATCTTTCTGCTCGTATGATGCCATGCGCACAGAAGTACGAAGATCGTCCATGGCACGGAGGTGGTTTTTCCACGCATCATCTATCATGCCGAGTGTAATATTCTTCTCGAGTGACTGTACGACCGGTGCAGCGCGCTGATCTACAGCTTCTTTAAGCTGCACATATACCTGCATGCCACGTATGCCATCTGTAAACGGCACTACAATATTATCTACACGATCGCCATTGTCTGCGAGTATCTGCGACAGGGTAGGCATCATCTGCTCACGCAGCGCGTTCATCTTGCGGTGGTAGAAATCCCTTACCTGGTTGTAGAGTGTTTCGCCGATGACGTTAGGATCGGCCTTCTGCATGGTCTCATCGTCTACTTCAGGCTCTATGACGAGATGTTTCATCACCTCGAGTTTGAAGGCTTCTTTATCTTTATTCTCTGCGTACTGCTCGGCGAGGCCGATACAAACTGAGAACATAGCATTGTCCAGATCTATAGCCAGGCGCTCGCCGAACAACGCATGCCTGCGGCGCTTGTAAATAACATCGCGCTGAGAGTTCATTACGTCGTCATACTCAAGCAGGTTCTTACGCATGCCGAAGTTGTTTTCCTCGACCTTTCGCTGAGCCCGTTCGATAGACTTGGATATCATGCTGTGCTGCAGTACCTCACCATCTTTATGGCCCATCTTGTCCATGAGGCCGGCGATACGTTCGGAGCCGAAGAGGCGCATAAGATCATCTTCAAGGGATACGAAGAACTGCGAACTACCGGGATCGCCCTGGCGGCCGGCACGACCACGCAACTGGCGGTCTACACGGCGGCTTTCATGACGCTCTGTACCAATAATAGCGAGGCCGCCCGCTTCTTTGACACCGGGCCCGAGCTTGATATCTGTACCACGGCCGGCCATGTTGGTGGCAATGGTAACGGCACCCGGCAGACCGGCTTCTGCTACGATCTGCGCCTCTCTGGCGTGCTGCTTGGCATTAAGTACATTGTGCGGTATCTTCTTCTGCTGCAGCATACGGCTGAGCAGCTCTGATACTTCGACAGAGGTGGTACCGACGAGGGCGGGCCTGCCGATAGCACGGAGCGCCTCGATCTCGTCTATAGCGGCTTTATATTTTTCACGTTTGGTCTTGTATACGAGATCCTGCTGGTCTTTACGAACAATGGGCAGGTTGGTGGGTATGGTGACCACATCGAGTTTGTAAATAGTCCAGAACTCACCTGCTTCCGTTTCGGCTGTACCGGTCATACCGGCAAGCTTGTGGAACATACGGAAGTAGTTTTGCAGAGTGACGGTGGCGAAGGTTTGCGTAGCGGCTTCCACCTGTACGTTTTCCTTAGCCTCGATAGCCTGGTGCAGCCCATCGCTGTAGCGGCGGCCTTCGAGAATACGGCCGGTCTGCTCATCGACTATCTTTACCTTGCCATCCATTACCACATACTCAATGTCTTTGTCAAAAAGCGTGTAGGCTTTGAGCAACTGCTGTACGGAGTGTATGCGATCGGCTTTGATGGCATAGTCTTGCAGGAGGGCGTCTTTAAGCTGTACTTTTTCTTCGGGTGTAACCTCCTTTTTTTCCATTTCGGCCATTTCGCTGCCGATATCGGGAAGGATAAAGAAGTTGGGGTCTTCACCGGCGCCTGTAATGAGGGCGATGCCTTTCTCGGTAAGATCTACGCTGTTATTCTTTTCATCAATGGCGAAGTAAAGTTCAGCGTCTACCTTGGGCATATTGCGCTGCTGCTCGCCTATGTAGTAGTTCTCGGTCTTCTGGAGTATCTGTTTGTTTCCTTCCTCGCTGAGGAACTTGATAAGCGCGTTATTCTTAGGCAGGCCACGGTAGGAGCGGAAGAGGTGCATACCACCTGTTTCCTTATCTGTTTTACCTTCGGCTATCAACCTTTTGGCTTCGATAAGACTCTGGTTAGTCACCTTGCGCTGGGCTTCGAGCAGGCGCTCTATGCGCGGCTTGAGGGTATGGAACTGCTGTTCGTCGCCCTTGGGTATAGGGCCGGAAATGATGAGTGGTGTACGTGCATCATCTATCAGTACGCTATCGACCTCATCGACCATGGCATAGTGGTGCTTGCGCTGCACCATTTCCTCGGGGTGGTGCACCATGTTATCGCGGAGGTAGTCGAAACCGAATTCGTTGTTGGTACCATAGGTGATATCGGCGAGGTAGGCACGACGGCGGTCTTCGGAGTTGGGTTCGTGTTTGTCGATACAATCAGTGCGTAGCCCGAGCCATTCAAATAGGGGGCCGTTCCACTCCTGGTCACGACGGGCGAGATAATCATTGACGGTAACGATATGCACCCCTTCGCCTGCCAGCGCATTGAGGTACGCGGGTAGTGTGGATACAAGCGTCTTACCCTCACCGGTAGCCATCTCGGAAATTTTACCTTCATGGAGTACTATACCACCGATAAGCTGCACATCATAATGCAGCATATTCCAAGTGACCGGGCTGCCCGCGGCATCCCAGGTATTCTGGTAAATGGCATTGTTGCCATCTATGGTAATGTGCTTTTTATGGGTTGCAAATTCCCTGTCGAGATCGGTAGCGGCAGAAACCATCTCTTTATTGTCCTTAAAACGACAGGCGGTTTCTTTTACGACAGCGAATGCCTCGGGTAATATGATGCGAAGAATTTCTTCTATCTGCTCGTCACGTTTTTTTACCAGCTTGTCTACCTCATTGTATATAGCCTCGCGAGATTGAATATCTGCGGCGTCGGCAGATTCTGACTCGGCCTTTTTTGCTGCTAACTGGTTGTCTATGTCCTGCAAGTGCTCTTTTATGCGCCTGCGGAATTCGTGGGTTTTGTTACGAAGCTCGTCATTGGACAATGATTTATACTGCTCGTAATACGCGTTTATCTCGCTAATGAGGGGCTGGATACGTTTAACATCTTTATCAGACTTGCTGCCACCAAATATTTTTGAAAGAAATCCTATCATTATAATTTATAAGTTAAGAGTCACCCCGATAACTACCGGGACTAAAATGTCTTTTAAGCGTATCAAAAACCATGCTATCAGTCCATTAACTGACATGATGGCAAAAGGGTTGCGAAGTTACGCCAAAGGAGGGATTTGGACAACAGCCGCAGTGGGGATGGGCTAAGCGATTATTTGCCAGTTATATGCAAAAAAATATGTTTGATCTTATGTATTAAGTAATTTTTGTTTTGATGGGTTGAGGGGAGGGTTGCATAGCAGGATGAGGTGGAAAAGTGGTGTTTTGGGATAAACAAGGCAGCCTGTGAGTGTGTGGCGTATGATAGCGCAATAATGGGCGAAACCCGCATCAACAGGGGCAGATAGCGCGTGCGCGTGCGCTGAATTGCAGTAATAAAAAAAAAATTTAGTGTAATAATTTGCAGGGCAACGAAATTTTTATGTATTTTGGGTGCAATTTTGAAAATAAGACCGAACATGAAAAGAACCATAATCGTAGTTTTTACCGTACTGACCGCATTATTATTTGGAAACCGGAGCTTTGCGCAGGAAGACCTTGTGAGGATCTTTCGCTGGTATATACCAGAAGACCAGCAATATTGTACTGTGGCAGATGGTGAATACCAGGACGGACAGTTGATCAATTGGGGTTGGTCAGATAAGACGCTGATATTTTGGGGATACCGCAACCCGGGGCCAGGCAGAGTAGCAGTAAATGGCTGGTACAACCCGGTGAGCCGCGCACATATTAGTGTTTGCGAAGATGAATTTACAGATGACCAGATGCTGAAGAACGGTTATACTCAGAAACACCTCCAGTTTTATGCCCTAACACGCCGTGGTGCCAATACTGTATGTGTATATCGCTGGCTGTTGAGCAAGCGCCACTCGTGGGTGACAATACCTGAAGACATAGATACAGATGTGTACCTGAAGAAAGGATACCATCATAAGACATACCAGTACTATGGTGTATACAGGAGCGTAGACGCGCCGATCTATGACCAGCTATAAAATATATTAATAAATAGTTAGAAAAAGCCCCGGATTCGGGGCTTTTTTATCTGGTTACGGCAGGGTGAATACAAGGGGGTAGCCGGGCGGTAATTTTTAGATTATGTTTGTTCCAATAAATAATAGGTATGAATAAAAGAATTGTACTGGTTTTGGTCGCGGCGAGTATGCTGACGGCAGATTTGTATGCGCAGAAAAAACAATTTACGATAACGGAAGCGACACTGGGGATGGCTACGACGCTGGCACCTGAGGGCGTAAAGAACCCGATGTGGCAACCCGGAACAGATAAATTATGGCAGACGGATAAAAAAAACGGTACAGAAAAATGGGTGGTGACGGACTACGCGCATAATGCCGCCAAAACGACAGTAGCCGCGGGGCCGGGAGCGTCTATGAAATGGCTGGACGAGGACGACGTGTGGTACATGAAGGACAAAGACGTGATGCTGGCACGCCCTGAAAAAGCCACCGACGGGTGGAGCATGACCAAGCTGATGAGCCTGCCGGAGCACGCAGACCATGTAACGGTGGATAAGAGCAAGAAGGTGGCCTATACTGTAGATAACAATCTATGGCTGTGGAGCCCGGAAAAAGGCCTGGTGGCAGTAACCAGTGAAAAAGATAAAAATGTGGTTTGCGGGCAGTCGGTGCACCGTGATGAATTTGGGATAAACGGTGGTATTTTCTTTTCGCCGAAGGGTAATTACCTGGCCTACTACCGGATGGACCAGACGATGGTGAATGATTACCCGATCATAAAATGGGATGTAACACCTGCAACCGTGGACCTGATCAAGTATCCTATGGCGGGAGGAACATCGCATGAAGTGACACTGTGTGTTTATAACCCTGCAACGGGCAAGACAGTGACCCTGCATACCGGGACGAAGAATAAAGACCACTACCTCACATCAGTAACCTGGGGCCCGGACGAAAAACATATTTACGTAGCCATACTGAACAGGGGGCAGAACCATCTGTGGCTGAATAAGTATGACGCGCAGACCGGCGCGAAAGTGGCTACACTCTTTGAAGAAACAGACGCGAAGTATGTACACCCTACACATCCGCTGACATTTATGGCGAAGCAAAAAAACATGTTTTTGTGGTGGAGCGAGCGTGACGGATATGAGCACCTGTACCTCTACAATACCCAGGGCAAACTAATACGGCAGGTGACGAAGGGTAAATGGGTGGTGAATGAAATAGCAGGTATGGATATGAGTGGCACAAAGGTGATCATAACTGCATCGAAGGAGTCGCCGCTGGAAAAACACATTTACGCGGTGAATACGGACAATGGCGATATAACGCGCATAGACAAGGGCGCGGGGATGCACAGCGCATTATGCAGCCAGGATGGTAAGTATGTGCTGGACGTATACAGCGGCGCCGGGATACCTAAGAATAGCTATGTAAGGGCAACCAACGGTGGATATGAACAGGAGCTGATAAAGGCAACCAATACGCTGGTGAACTATGACCGCCCAGAAATAAAAGACGTGACGATAACCGCGGCAGATGGCAGGACGCCGCTATATGGTAAACTGATACTGCCTACAAATTTTGATAAGCATAAGAAGTACCCCGTGATCGTGTACCTGTACAACGGGCCTAATGTGCAACTGATACATAATTCGTTTCCGGAGAGTGGTAACCTATGGTACGAGTATATGGCACAGCATGGCTATATCGTATTTACCATGGATGGACGCGGCAGCTGGAACAGGGGAATTGATTTTGAGCAGGCAACCTTCAGGCGGCTGGGGGATGTAGAAATGGAAGACCAGATGAAGGGCGTAGAATACCTCAAGTCACTGCCATATGTGGATGTAAACAGAATGGGTGTGCATGGCTGGAGTTTTGGTGGTTTTATGACCACATCGCTGATGCTGAAACATCCTGATGTGTTTAAGTGCGCGGTAGCAGGCGGGCCTGTAATGGACTGGAAAATGTATGAGGTGATGTATACCGAACGGTATATGGATATGCCACAGGACAACCCACAGGGGTACGCAAATGCCGATCTGCTGGATAAGGTGAAGAATTTAAAAGGCAAGCTGCTGCTGATACACGGCACACAGGATAATGTGGTGGTGTGGCAGCACAGCATAGACTTTCTGAAGAAATGCGTGGATGAAGGCGTGCAGGTAGACTATTTTGTGTACCCGGGCTATGAGCACAATGTGAGAGGCAAAGACAGGGTGCACCTGATGCAGAAGATCAGTGATTACTTTGATCTATACCTGAAATAATAATGAGCCAAAGCGAACGCAAGCCCGGATTGTTATTGCTGCTGAATATAGCAACAATTGTGGCGACCGGCTTCACGGGTGGAATACTAACGTATCAGTCGCTTACTGATACTGATCTGAGTAAAGACAACCGGCTGGCCTCTATAATTGCAGGGGTAGTGATATTGGTGATATCAGGTATATTGGTCTTTTTGTTCACTTATGTTACCTGGTTTCTGCTGAAAGGGATCTTTAAACGGAAGGCACAGATCGTGGGGTCTGTTTTCTTCTCATTGGTGACGGCGGGCATAGATGTAGTGGTGCACGGGCATTTTGCCAATCTGAGTGCTATGGGTAAGGGTCTTGTAGTGGGCTTTAATATACTGGCGGTGCTGGAAATGACCGCATCGATGGTGGCGATACTTATTCTGGATAAACAACTTTCTTCAAACCTTGAAGATCAATAGGAGTGCTGATGCCATCAGGCGGGGCGAAGGACCTGTTTGTGATGTCTGCGGTAACAACAAGGTCCCCGGTTCTGAGGAGGCAGTCCTTCCCGTATATCCGCAGGATCATTTTGCCTAATTCGGCAGCTTTTTCGGTTTTCTTTTCCGGTGATGCCTTGTAGAAAGTAGCGTCGCCTACTACCACAGAAATATTTGTCCTGTCTTTATTAACTGTAATTTTTAATGCCTGCCATGTGGGTAATACATTGACCAGGCTATCCTGAATGATACGTGTCTTGCCATCGTTTTCGTTCACTTCGTCGCAAGAGAATTGTGCCAAGAACACCATAAGAACGGGGATGATCAGAAGTTTTTTCATAAAAGACCGTTGTTTTATGTGCGGCACACTTTGCGGGTGCGCACGTATTGTTGATTTGTAAAGTACTAAATTATTTTATCCCCAAAACATCTTTCATGCCAAACACACCTTTCCTGCCGAGTATGTATTCGGCAGCCAATACGGCACCCAGCGCAAAGCCATCCCGGTTGTGCGCGGTGTGTATGATGTCTATGGTATCTATAGGTGAGGAATAGGAGACCTTGTGCGTGCCCGGCACATTTTCTACGCGGTGTGCAATGATAGGGATAGCACCCGGGTCATTGGAGTTGTCCAAAACCCATTTCGTTTTATCATGCAGGCCCTGAAGCATCTGTTCTGCTATAGTAATGGCAGTGCCGCTGGGGGCATCTTTTTTCTGCGTATGGTGTGTTTCCTCTATGGAGGGGGTGTATTCGGTGTGACCATTCATCAGCACCGCCAACAACTTATTTATCTCAAAAAAGATATTCACTCCGATACTGAAATTGGACGCATGCAGGAAGGCTACGTTATGTTTGCCTGTGGCTTCATATGCTTCGGGCAGGGATTCGTTCCAGCCGGTGGTGCCACTGACCACATTGACGCCCGCGGCGAGGCAGCGGAGCACATTTTCCTTACCTGATTCGGGGCGGGTGAATTCTATAGCCACATCAGCCTGCCGGAGGTGGGCAGCATCCATTTCATGTTTGTTGGCAGAAGTGATGCGCAGCACGATCTCATGCCCGCGTTTTATAGCGGCCTGCTCTATTGTGTGGCCCATCTTACCGTATCCTATCAGTGCTATTTTCATTCTTAAGTGAACAATTAAAAGTCAAAATCCAAAAGTGCGTATGTGGACTAGTCTGCCACGAAGGTAATAACAGTAATTTTCAGAACAATGAAACTTTTGGGTTTTGACTTTTAACTTTTGGCTTCCCCCGTCATATTACAAGCCGCTATCCATCCGCTGCTCCATGCGTGCTGGAAATTGTAGCCGCCGGTGATGCCGTCTGCGTCGAGGATCTCGCCCGCGAAATATATGCCCGGGGCCTTACGGCTTTCCATAGTTTGCGGGTCTATTTCAGAGATGGTAATGCCGCCACAGGTTACAAATTCTTCTTTGAATGTGGTCTTGCCTTTTACCGTGTATAAGTCCCTGAGCAGGTGCTCGGTAAGTTTATTCTGCGCGGTGGCGGGGAGCTCGCCCCAGCGGGTATCCTCTTTTATGCCGGACTGTTGTAGCAGGTATTCCCATAGCCGCCTTGGAAGGGCGAACGGATTTTTGTTCTGTACCAATTGCTTGCCCTGTTCTTTTCTTAATTGCGACAACATTTCCCGCAGATCAGTATCAGTAACATCATGGAGCCAGTTGACCACGACCTGGAAGTTATAATCGCGGTCTGCCAGCTCACGGGCACCAACAGCCGACGTTTTGAGTACCGCAGGGCCGCTCATGCCCCAATGGGTAATAAGGAGAGCACCTTGTTGTGAGATCTTTGTGCCGGCGATCTTTATTGTGGCGCAAGGCACACTAACACCCATGAGTCCGGTGATAGGGTGCTTTGGCATATTGAATGTGAATAATGAAGGAACGGGCGGCTGTACAGTGTGCCCGAGCGCCTCTATCCAGCCATATTGATCCGGTTTAGGGAAGCCCCCGACCGCAATCAATATTTTATCTGCCTGGTATGTAAAGCCGTCTGCAAAGGCCAGTACCCAGCCCCCTGAGGGGGATTGTTCTATTGTCTGTACACTCTTATGATAATATACCTGTACTTTATTCTGCATCATCTGCTGCCAGATGCAGTCTATGATGGTCTGTGAATCATCAGTGACGGGGAACATACGACCATCTTCTTCGGCTTTGAGCTTTACCCCTTTTTTCTCAAACCATTCCACCGTGCTTGCCGGCGGGAAACGGTATAGTGATTTTTTTAAAAGTTGTCTGCCACGCGGATAACAGGCAATGAGCCCCGGTATGTCGTGGCACTGATGTGTTACATTACATCTGCCACCCCCTGATGCTTTAACCTTCTGCATTGCCTTGCCGGTCTTTTCGAAAACTGCTACTTCCACCCCTTCGCGGAATGGCATATTTGCAGCTGCAAAACAGCCGGCAGCGCCCGCGCCTATAATGGCTATTTTCATTTATCATGTCCCTTTACCTGTGCCTCAACAACAGACAGGGCAATAATATTCACGATCTGCCTGACGGAGCTGCCCAACTGCAAAACATATACGGGCTTGCGCAGGCCGAGGAGTATAGGTCCTACAGCCTCGGCGCTACCTACTTCCTGCAGCAGATGGTATGCAATATTACCTGCGGCAAGGTTTGGGAAAATAAGAACATTGGGTGATTCGTTGACCAGATCTGAGAAGGGATAGTTTTCCTTCAGCAGGTCTTTGTTGAACGCGACGCCCGCCTGTACCTCGCCATCTATCACCAGGTCGGGGCGTTTGTGTTTTATGCGCTCTACCGCATTGCGCACGAGATTAGCTTCAGGCGACATGCTGCTGCCAAAGTTGGAATAGGATAGCATGGCCACACGGGGTTTAATATTGAAGCTGTTAATTACATCGGCGGTAAGGAGGGTAATGTCAATAAGCTCATCTTCCGTGGGGTTAAAGTTGAGCGTAGTATCGGCAAAGAACAAGGGCCCTTTCTTAGTGAGCATTATGTACATGCCGGCGACACGCTTGGTGCCTTCTGAAATGCCGATGATCTCTAACGCAGGGCGGATGGTATCTGTATATTTTCGGGTGAGGCCCGATATCATTGCATCGGCCTCGCCTGTATTGACCATCATACAGCCAAAGAAGGTGCGCTCCCGCATGACTTTCTTTGCCTCATAAAGGTTATATCCCCTGCGCTGCCTTTTCTCAAAGAACAGCTGGCCGTATTCATTCCGCTTCTTTTCTGATTCATCACTTTTGGGGTTGATAATCTGAACACCTTCGAGATGCAGGTTGTTCTCTTCAATGAGTGCCCGAATCTTCTCTTCGTTGCCCAGCAGTATGGGTATAGCCACACCTTCATCTTTGGCAATTTGCGCGGCCTTAAGGATCTTGATATTCTCGGCTTCGGTAAATACTACACGTTTGGGGTTCTGGCGGGCCTTATTGGTAATAAACTTCAACAGGTTGTCATCACTGCCAAGGCGGCGGTGTAATTCAGATTCGTATGCATCCCAGTCGGTGATAACCCTTTGCGCTACACCACTTTCTATAGCTGCCTTAGCTACGGCGGTAGAAACAGAGACCAATAACCTGGGGTCCAGAGGTTTGGGTATGATATAATCGGGACCGTATTTAAGTACAGCGTCATTGTAAGCCACATTTACAATTTCCGGCACGGGTTGCTTTGCGAGCGCAGCAAGCGCCTTTACAGCAGCCAGTTTCATTTCTTCATTGATGGAGTGTGCCCTTACATCGAGCGCACCGCGGAATATGTACGGGAAACCCAGAACATTGTTCACCTGGTTGGGGTAGTCGCTGCGGCCGGTAGCCATGATAACATCCGGGCGGGCAGCCATAGCATCATCGTAAGTGATCTCGGGATTGGGGTTAGCGAGCGCGAAGACAATGGGATTCTTTGCCATTCCTTTCACCATATCCTGTGATACCACATTGGCCTTTGACAGGCCGATAAAAACGTCGGCACCTTTCATTGCCGTCTGCAGATCTACAGAAGCAGTGTCTTTAGCAAACTGCGTTTTGTACTGGTCCAGGTCGGTACGGCTTTTTACGATGAGCCCCTTGCTATCGAACATGAAAATGTTGTTGACGCTGGCGCCGAGCGCAAGGTATATCTTGCAGCACGATATGGCAGACGCCCCGGCCCCGCTGACCACTATCTTAACCGAGCCGATGTCTTTCTTTACGATGTCGAGCGCATTGAGCAGTGCCGCACCGCTGATGATAGCCGTGCCGTGCTGGTCGTCGTGCATGATAGGGATGCTCAATTCTTCTTTTAGGCGGCGTTCTATCTCGAAACATTCGGGCGCCTTTATATCTTCCAGGTTGATACCGCCAAAGGTTGGCTCCAGCGCTTTAACGACCTTTACAAACTCATCTATTTCCCTGACATTCAGTTCAATATCAAAAACGTCAATGTCAGCGTATATCTTGAACAGCAGCCCTTTCCCTTCCATTACCGGTTTGGATGCTTCCGGGCCGATATCACCGAGGCCAAGCACGGCTGTACCATTGCTGATAACAGCCACAAGGTTGCCTTTGGCGGTGTACTTATAGACATTTTCACGGTTTGCGTGAATTTCCATACATGGCTCTGCCACGCCGGGGGAATATGCCAGCGCAAGGTCGCGCTGGGTTTTTGTTTCTTTGGTTGGTACTACTTCTATTTTTCCGGGCCGCCCCTTTTCATGATATTCCAGTGCATCCTCTTTCCTTATCAGTTGTGCCATTTACAATGCAATTTGAGGCAACTAAGTTACGTATTAGGTAATAAGACTGGGTTGATATTGTGCTAAAAATTATATTAGCTGATAACGTAAACAGAAAAAAATGAATTTGGGTAATAGTTGCGCTCACGGGCGATTTGAGCATTGAAATCGTTGGATAAGAGCGAAAACATTCCGGCAGCGTGAGTGTTTTAGGTTAGTCAATGTTAATTTTTAAGCAAATCACCGATTAAATTTTATTTTTGCACCGCAAAACAAAGCACATCTCATGAGTTTTATTACAGATATTATAGCACGCCAGGTGCTGGACAGCAGGGGTAATCCAACAGTAGAGGCAGACGTACACACGAGCGATGGTTTTATGGGCCGTGCGGCGGTGCCGAGTGGTGCCAGCACAGGTAAACACGAAGCAGTAGAACTGCGGGACGGCGACAAGAAAAAATACCTGGGCAAGGGTGTGCTGAAGGCTGTAAGCAATATCAACGACATAATAGCGGAGGACCTTTACGGCTGGGAAGTTACCGACCAGGCCGGACTGGACAAGGCAATGACCGATATAGACGGGACAAGCAATAAAGCAAAGCTGGGCGCGAACGCGATACTGGCCGTGAGTATGGCAGCTGCAAAGGCCGCAGCACAGGCAGTGGGACTGCCGCTATACCGCTATATAGGCGGCGCAAACGCAAAGACCCTGCCGGTGCCAATGATGAACATTCTGAATGGCGGCGCACATGCAGACAACAAAATAGATTTCCAGGAGTTCATGGTGGTGCCTACGGGCGCGGCAACATTCAGTGAAGGGCTGCGCTGGGGTGTAGAGATATTTCACTCACTGAAAACAGTGCTGAAAGAAAAAGGCTACAGCACCAATGTAGGTGATGAAGGTGGTTTTGCGCCAAACATACAAAGCAATGAAGAGGCCATAGAGACCGTGCTGAAAGCTATAGAGAAAGCCGGCTACAAACCGGGAGTGCAGGTGAATATAGCTATGGATGCCGCCAACAGCGAGCTGTATAACGATAAAGACAAGAAATACCACTTTCATAAGAGCGACGGAAAGAAGATGAGCAGTGATGAACTGGTGGAATACTGGGTAAAGTGGTGTAAAAAATACCCGATAGTAAGCATAGAAGACGGTATGGCGGAAGATGACTGGAAAGGATGGAAGAAGCTCACGGAGGCACTGGGATCGAAAGTGCAGCTGGTAGGTGATGATCTGTTTGTGACCAATGTGCTGCGGCTGGAAAAAGGGATAAAGGAAAATATAGCCAATGGCCTGCTGGTAAAAGTGAACCAGATAGGAACGCTCACCGAAACGATAGAGGCGGTGACCATGGCGCAACATAACCGCTACAACACCATAATGAGCCACCGCAGCGGTGAGACCGAGGACGCAACCATAGCAGACCTGGCGGTAGCGCTGAACTGCGGCCAGATAAAAACTGGGTCTGCCAGCCGCAGTGACCGTATGGCCAAGTATAACCAGCTGCTGAGGATAGAAGGCGAACTGGGCGACAACGCATACTTTCCCGGAAAGGCACTGAAATTCGGTAAGTAAGCAGTGCTGTGGATATGTTGATAAGTATGCGAGGGCGCAATGTTCATATTTTATGTAATTTTCCGGTATGAAGAGGCTTATAAAGATAGCTACGAATAAATACCTGATCACTGTTGTGGCCTTTGCAGTGTGGACGATATTTTTTGACCAGAACGACTGGATGACCATGCACCAGCGGCAGAAGGAGCTGAACGGTGTGAAAGATAATATCGCCTACCTGAACGGGGAGATAGCACGAATGAACACTGAACGTAACGATCTGCTGACCAACCCGTCCAAATTGGAAAAGTATGCCAGGGAAAGTTACCGCATGAAACACGACGGTGAAGATGTATATGTGATAGAAGAAGGAACTCCCGCAAAATAATTATTGTATTCTGACAGAGCGATGCCACCCCAGGGTGGCATCGCTGTTTTACGGCCGGTGGTATGGCACAGACTATAAGCATTCGTTATTTGCCGATAAATATAAATTGTGTGAAAACATTGTACGGGATTGTTTTTTATGGCAAATAGTACCCAACTTTGATCCCACAAATGATCACAATAGTATCCGGCACAAACCGTGCCGACAGCATGACCTTACGGACCGCCAAGCTCTACCATCAATTATTCTCTGAGCATACCGACAATGTGCATCTCTTATCGCTGGAGCACCTCCCTGTATGGGATAGGGCAGCGATGATGAAAACAGAGCAGGAGTTGCTTATACCGGCGGAGAAATTTGTTTTTGTTATGCCCGAATACAACGCCAGTTTCCCGGGTATACTGAAGCTGATGATAGACAACAGCGATATTAAAAAATGCTGGTGGCATAAGAAGGCAATGCTGGTGGGCTTATCAGACGGGCGCGCGGGTAATCTGCGCGGCACCGAGCACATGACATCTATACTGCACTATATGAAAGTGAATGTGCTGTACAATAAACTATTACTGTCTAAGATAAACGAGGAGATAGACAAAGATGGCACCCTGCTGAAACCGCAAACTGAAAAAGCGATTAGGGAGCAGATAGAACTATTCATTAAATTTTAAAACAACGCTATGCGGTTCTTTATAATTCTTGGTATTTTGATACTGGCTGAGTGCTACAGTTTTGTGGTAGTTCGCTCTACGGTGAGCAGTATGCCCGCGGTATGGCGTATATCACTGCTGTCGGCTTACATTTTCTTTACTGCTATCACATGGCTGGGCTTTATTTTCTTCAGGCAAGTGAACTGGGCCAATGTGCCACACCTGCTGCGGAATGTGTATATAGCGTTCGTGCTGGGTTTTATGGTAGGGAAAATAATAGTGCTGCTGATCATGCTGGTGGATGATATACGCAGGCTGTTCACCTGGCTTATAACATCACTTGCCTATGGTAATACAACAGCCACTGATACCAGCGCGGGCGGCGGGATACAACGATCAGAATTTCTGAAACGCACCGCGCTGGTGCTGGGCGGGTTTTCAATACTTGGGTTTACATGGGGAATCACCAACCGGTATAAATACCGTGTGCGTAAGGTGAAACTGAGTTCGTCGTCGCTACCCGAGGAGTTCAGGGGGCTGCGTATTGTACAGGTATCAGATATACATACAGGCAGCTTTGACAATCATAACGCAGTGGCACATGGTATACAGCGGGTGATGGACCAGGGAGCAGACATTATACTATTTACCGGAGACCTGGTGAATAACCATGCGGAGGAGGTAGACAGCAAGTACATGGAGATATTCTCACGCCTGAGGGCACCGCTGGGAGTATACTCCACACTTGGTAACCATGACTATGGCGATTATGTGCAATGGCCATCAGTACAGGCGAAAAAGGATAACCTGGATAGGCTGAAAGGCATACACGCTGCCATGGGCTGGCGGCTGCTGATGAATGAGCATGTGGTATTGGAGAAAGGCGGCGCAAAAATAGCGCTGATAGGCATTGAAAACTGGAGCGCGAAAGCCAACTTCCCGAAGTATGGTGATATGAGCAAGGCATATACCGGGCTGAATGAAAAAAATATCCCATACAAAATATTGCTGTCGCACGACCCATCACACTGGCACGCGCAGGTGGTGCCTGAGTACAAAGATGTGCAGCTTACACTGAGCGGGCACACACATGGTATGCAGTTTGGTGTAGAGAGTAAGTGGCTGAAATGGAGCCCTGTGCAGTATATGTACAATGAGTGGGCAGGCCTTTATACAGATGGTGAACAGCATCTTTACGTAAACCGCGGCTTTGGCTTCCTGGGCTATCCGGGGAGGCTGGGGGTGATGCCTGAGATAACTGTGTTTGAACTTTCTTAAAAATTTATGGAATAAGCCGGTGCTAGCGTCTGTATAGAAACATGCGTTATGGCTGAAGTTATTTCACAAAAAGGCGGCAGGGGGCGCACCATGCCGCCACGGCAGGATCTGACCTCTATGGTAGACCTTGGGTTTATCCTCATCACTTTCTTTATTTATACCACCACGATAGCTACGCCCAATGTCATAGACGTGAGGATGCCATCGAATGAGCATGTACCGGAGCCGACTGTATTTGTTGAGGAAAGTACAATAACGCTGATGCCTGTAAAAGATCACCGGGTGTTCTACTATTGTGGTTTACTGCAAATGCCATCGCAATTAAGGGAAACATCTATGCAAGGCGTAAGGGAAATACTGATACAGAAGAAGAAAGCTGCCGCGGCGCTGCCTGCATCCTTTTCAGCGGATGCCCACAGGCTGCATGTATTACTAAAACCCAACGATGATAGTAAGTATGAAGACCTTGTGGCCCTGTTTGATGAAATGGCAATAACAGATGTTTCTGCATACGCGCTTGTGGATATAACTCAGCAGGAAGTTGACTGGATAGAAAAGATGATGCGGTAATGCCGAAAAAAATCATTGGAAAGTTTTATGGAAAAATATGCGCGGCGCTTCTTACTATAAACAAGCTATATGGAAACCCAGAAACTATTACAGGCTGATTATCTTGACATCATCTTTGACAAGCGTAACAAAAAATATGGTAGTTATGAATTGCGAACAAACTACCGTAAGCGGTTGCTGACCGGCATGGTTTTCCTGCTGGTAGGTGTAGTGGCGCTGAGCAGTTTTTCGCTGGTGAGGCGAGAAAGCAATGTAGTGCCACATGGCAATACTGTTGTTGTGCAACCCCGGATCATTGACAATCTGGTGCCATCGGTGCCCAAGCCTAAGATATTACCGGAGCGGCCAGTGGAGCCGCCTAAGAAGGTGAAAACGCAGCTATTTACAGATCCGGTAGTTACGGCTGACCCGATAAAGCCGGACCAGCAAATGACAAAAAACAGTGACCTGGATAATGCCGCACCGGGCCCCAGGAACAGTGATGGCGATGCTCCCGGTATAGTGCCATCGGGGCCGGGCAAGGTGGGAACGGGCGTAGTTGCGCCGGAGCATAGCGGCAGTACAAAGCCACTGGTGTATGTGGAACAAATGCCGGCCTTCATAGGAGACAGGGATGCCTATATAAATAGTCACCTTCGCTATCCCGAGGCGGCACGGGAAAGCAATATAGAAGGAAGGGTGATCATACAATTTGTGGTGAATGAAGACAGTACTGTGTCTGATGCCGTAGTAGTGAAGGGCATAGGGGGCGGATGCGATGAAGAAGCACTGCGCATGGTGAACGGAATGCCCAAATGGAAACCCGGTAAACAAAACGGTATGCCGGTAAAGGTGATATTCACACTTCCGATCAAATTCATATTAAGATAGTGTTTGTGTTATATGATGAGCAGACCCCCGCTTCGGCGGGGTTTGCTTATTGTTATATTCAGTAGAAAATGTTATTATTTAAACAGTTAATAATTTGGCAGATAAGCACAATCCTATAAACTTCGATACAAATTACTTAGGTTTGCAGCCTCAAAAAAAATCAGAAGATGCAGCAATCAGTATTGGAGCAAATGCAGCAGATGGGCCACGAGCAGGTCGTATTTTGCAACGATCCCTATTCGGGGCTTAATGCCATCATAGCCATACATAATACAACATTAGGGCCATCGCTGGGAGGTACCCGCCTGTGGCACTATAACAGCCATGAGGAGGCGTTGGTAGACGCACTACGCCTGAGCCGTGGTATGACCTATAAATCGGCGATAAGCGGGCTGAACCTGGGTGGTGGCAAGGCAGTGCTGATAGGCGATGCCTCCAAGCTGAAATCTGAGGTGTACTGGAGGACCTATGGTAAGTTTGTAAACAGCCTGAACGGTAAATACATTACTGCTGAAGACGTAAACACATCGGCAGCCGATATGGAATATATAGGTATGGAGACGAAGCATGTGACCGGCAAGCCTGAATATATGGGTGGCAGCGGTGACCCATCTCCACTAACCGCCTATGGTGTGTATGTGGGCATGAAGGCGTCTGCCAAGAAAGCCTGGGGAAATGACAGCCTTACCGATAGAAAAATACTGGTGCAGGGCGCCGGCAACGTAGGCCAGTACCTGATAGGCCACCTGGTGGAAGAACGCGCGCAGGTGTATGTGTGCGACATAAGTGAAGCCAAACTGAAACAGGCGAAACAAAAGTACCCGGTAATAGAAGTGATACCTAATACGAACATCTTTGACCTTGATGTGGATATCTACGCCCCTTGCGCGCTGGGTGCTACCGTGAATACTGAGACAATAAGCAAAATGAAGTGCCAGATAATAGCCGGCGCTGCCAACAACCAATTGGCGGATGAAAACGTACATGGCCCAATGCTTGTGGAAAAAGGCATATTATACGCGCCTGATTTCCTGATCAACGCGGGTGGTATCATCAATATCAGCATTGAGCTGGATGGCTATAACAAGGAGCGTGCGATAAATACAGTGGCCAAAATATACCAGCGCACACTGGATATATTTGACATGGCTGAAAAGGAGCATATGCATACCCAATTGGCAGCCATGCAAATGGCAGAAAGAAGGCTGAAAGAGATAGGCAGCCTGAGCATAGGTATATAAGTCAACTCAACTAATAAAAGAGCCGGGAAGATATGCTTCCCGGCTCTTTTGGTTTATAAATATGGTATTACGGATCAATGGTCGAACCTCATCTGGAATGGAGGGGAGGTAGCATCCTTCTCGTGACAGTTGAGGTGGATGTCCTGTACATAAAAAGTAACTTCGGGATAGTCCCACTGCTGGATAACATCTTTCTGCACCTTTGTAAACTCCCAGCCCACAGCATACAGCGGTCCGTAAAACGGATGGCCGGGTGCCTGCAGTGAAATAGTAAAGCCCGAAACCCTGCAGCCCACTGAGTCGGTATTCAATTGAGGGTGCGCCAGAATGGAATCGCGGGTGGTATAGTAAGTATGTATATTGCCTACCCAAACACGGGGGGGGGGAGGCGCATCAGCTTCTTTATCATGCTTGTGCTTGTGTTTATGCTGGGCGAAAGATGATGCCGGCAAAGCGAGTAAAAGTAAAAGGACTAATTTTCTCATGTTATTGGTAAGTAAATAATATCGGAGCTACGGTTCGAACAACCCCTCCGCAATTTACTTTAATATTCTCAATAAATACTCTTCCACCGGTGTTTCCGAGGGATGATATAACATCTTTGATGGCACCGCTGAACTCAGCGGAGCCTTTAACAGTATAAGGTCCAATGAAATCCCTGCCTTTAGGCAGCACGCTGAACGAAAACTCTTCTACCTTGCAAGACCCTTCTATGATCAACGTGTTATTAGCTTTCAGGTCTGCGAGGGTTATTTTAGGCAGCGGGGTCTTTTGGCCCGCCGCATGGTAAAGTGCAATTTTACCAAGTCTTAAAACAAATGATTTATTATCAACGTTCTGCGCAATAGTACATAGATGAGCGATTAGCAGTAAGACTATGAAAAACGATGATCTTTTCATAAAATGGCTTTTAATAAAGGTAAAGAATGCCCGCCTCAACACATATTTGTATCCGTCAACAATAAACGGATATACCCCATTTAGTAAAGGCCGGGATCATATGTACCTGCCGGTATAGCTCTCTTTAACTTTACTGAGGCCTGCGGGCGGCCCTTCGTAGAGCAGGTTGCCGCCGCCTATACCACCTTCGGGCCCCAGGTCAATGACCCAGTCGGCGCTTTTTATTACATCGCTGTTGTGCTCGACCACGATAATAGAGTGCCCCTGCTCTATGAGTGCGTCAAATGACTGAAGGAGCTTCTTAATATCATGCATATGCAGGCCCGTTGTAGGCTCGTCGAAAATGAACAGTACTTTGTCTTTTACTTTTCCCTTACCCAGGAAGGAAGCCAGCTTTACCCGCTGTGCCTCGCCGCCGCTGAGTGTGTCGCTGCTTTGCCCGAGCTTGATGTACCCAAGGCCAACATCACTCAATGGCTGTAAAGCCTGCGCAAGGCGTTTTTCGTCAGAGAAAAATTCTATGGCCTGATCTACACTGAGTTCCAGTACATCATAAACGCTCTTCCCCCTGTATGTTACCTCCAGTACTTCATCTTTGAAGCGCTTACCCTTACATACCTCGCACAGCAGGTGGACATCGGCGAGGAACTGCATCTCTACAATTACCTCGCCCTCGCCTTTGCAGGTATCGCACCTGCCGCCGTCTGTGTTAAAAGAAAAATGTTTTTCGGCAAAACCACGCATTTTTGACAAAGGCTGTTTTGCGTATAGTTTGCGTATCTCATCATATGCCTTGATATATGTAACGGGATTGCTGCGCGAGGATTTGCCGATAGGGTTCTGGTCTACCTGCTCTATATGTGTTATGGCCTTCAGGTCGCCGGTTAGTTCTTTGAAGGTGCCGGGCCTGTCCGCGCTTTCTCCGTAGTGTTTTTGCAGGGCAGGGTATAGGGTTTGTTTTACAAGTGTTGTCTTGCCGCTGCCGCTTACGCCCGTGACCACGCACAGCATATTGAGGGGGAAATCGACGGAAATATTTTTCAGATTGTTTTGCCTGCAACCTTCTATGCGGATGCGGGCCCCCGGTTTTCTGCACACAGCGGGTGGCTCTATCTTCAATATGCCGCCCAGGTATTTGCCCGTAAGGCTATCCTTGTTCTTTATCAGTTCTTTGTATGTGCCTGTAGCTACCACCTCGCCACCGAGGTGGCTGGCCAGCGGTCCCATATCAATGATATGGTCTGCCTCACGCATCATCATCTCATCATGCTCTACCACGACTACGGTATTGCCAAGGTCGCGTAATGATTTCAGTACGCCGATAAGCCGCTCTGTGTCCCTGCTGTGCAGGCCTATACTTGGTTCATCAAGGATGTAAAGCGAATCTGTGAGATTGCTGCCGAGGAATTTGGTGAGTTGTATACGCTGGCTTTCGCCCCCCGACAGGGTATTGGCCAGGCGACTAAGCGAAAGATAATTGAGCCCCACATCAAGCAGCGTTTTCATGCGCTGATTTACCTCAAGGAGTATTCGTTTTGCGATGGCGCGGTCGTGTTCATTGAGTTTAATGTGCTGCAGCCACGTGTATAACTCATCGGCGGGGAGGAACATGAGGTCTGCTATGGTGGCGTTGTTCACTTTTACATAGAGCGCTTCTTTGCGCAGCCGCGATCCTTTGCAGGTATGGCATACTGTGCGCCCCCGGTAGCGTGCCTGCATAACACGGTATTGCACCTTGTAGAGATTCTGCTCAACCATAGCGAAGAAATCGGCGATGCCGTTTACCCGGTCGTTGCCGTCCCACAGCAATTTGTACTCTGCATCGGTAAGCTCGTCAATGGCCTTATGGATAGGGAAGTCATATTTTGCGGATGTTCTGATGAACGCATGCTGCCATTCCGCCATTTTCTCGCCGCGCCAGCAGGCTACGGCGCCTTCATACACGCTGAGCCTTCTGTCCGGTATTACCAGTGCGTCATCGATACCCAGCACCTGCCCGAAACCCTCGCAGGTGGGGCATGCCCCATATGGGTTGTTGAAGGAAAATAAATTGGGGGAAGGTTCGTCAAAAATTATTCCATCTGCTTCAAAGCGATTATTGAATGTGTGTATTTGTCTGCCATCCACCTCCACGTGGCATTCACCTTCGCTTTCATAAAAAGCGGTTTGGATACTATCGGCGAGGCGGTGCAGGTCATCTTCGTCAAACTGATCTTTAACTACTATACGGTCTATAAGCAGGTTTGCTTTGGCCTTACCAATGCTTATGGTTTTACTGAGCACATCTTCGATCCTTATAGGTTTTTCATCCAATGCCGGTACGTATATACGGCTGAAACCTTTTTGCATCAGTATATTCAACTCTTCTTCAAGGCTGCGCTTATAGCGGAGTATTACCGGCACAATGAATTGAACTTTGGCTCCCTTAGGCAAGGTCTGTACAAATGCCACCACGTCACTAACTGTATCTTTCTTTACTTCTTTGCCGCTAACCGGTGAATATGTTTTGCCTATGCGCGCGAACATGAGCCGCAGGTAATCATATATCTCCGTCATGCTGCCGACAGTGCTGCGTGGTGTGCGCGTGGTGACTTTCTGCTCTATGGCTATTGCGGGGCATATGCCGCGAATGTAGTCAACATCGGGCTTGTCCATGCGCATAAGGAACTGGCGGGCGTAGGCACTAAGGCTTTCGGCATAGCGGCGCTGACCCTCAGCAAACAAAGTATCCATTGTTAATGAAGACTTACCGCTGCCGCTAACGCCCGTTACTACTACAAGTTTATTGCGGGGTATGGCTACATCTACATTCTTCAGGTTGTGCATACGCGCACCCTTTATGAATATGGCATCATGCATGCCGGGTGTAGTTGGTTCGCCATCTGTATGGTGCTCAACCTCCGGCCCGGAAATACCTTCAATATGTTTAACGCTATGCTGAGTGGAAACTGTTTCTTTCTTCTTAGTGGTTTTCGCGCTCGTTTTCTTCTCTGCCATAAATACTCCTGTACAAATTTAAGGGATTTACAAAGAAGTTCTATTATTCCCCATAATACGCAACTACTTCCTTTCCGTCACTGTTTCTCATACCCCTATACATACCGGCAGAGTTGAAGCAGAAATCATAATTTCCCTTTGCGTCTACGGCTATGAGGCCACCCTCACCGCCGATCTTCACGAGTTTGTCCTTGATAACGGTATCACATGCGTCTTGAAGGGAGAGGCCCTTATACTCCATAAGGCAAGATATATCGTATGCAACAACCGCACGTATAAAATGCTCACCATGGCCGGTGCAGGATATGGCGCATGTCTTATTATTGGCGTATGTACCGGCGCCCACAACAGGGCTGTCGCCTATACGCCCGAAGCGCTTATTGGTCATGCCTCCGGTGGAGGTGCCTGCAGCAAGATTTCCTTGTCCGTCACATGCTACGGCACCTACTGTACCAAATTTATAATCAGTATTAGGTAAGTGTGTTTTGAGGTTGTCCCCTTTATGGTCCAGTTGTGTATAATCCGTATGCCTTATTTCCAGCCATTGATCGTAACGGGACTGGTTGAAAAAATACTCATCCGGCGCCATTTCTATACCATGGCTTAACGCGAATTCGGACGCGCCTTCGCCGCCAAGAAATACATGGCCGGACTGAAGCATCACTTCGCGGGCGAGGGTGATGGGATTTTTGATGTTGCGCACACCGGCTATGGCCCCGGCCATAAGGTTGCTGCCATTCATCAGAGAAGCATCCATCTCGTTGAGGCCTTTTTTGGTAAATACAGATCCCCTTCCGGCATTGAATAAAGGATTATCTTCCATAGTGACTATCGCGGCCACTACGGCATCCATTGCCGCACCACCTTTACGAAGTACATCATAGCCGCTATCCAGCGCGTCTTTGAGGGCAGCGGTGTATTGCTGCTCCAGATCTGAGTTCATTATGGCAGGTGTAATATTACCTGCCCCGCCGTGTATCACTAATGTAAAAGGCATTCGGACTGAATGAGAAAGTTAAAAGTTAATAATCAGAAGAGCTTGTTGTTTGATCCATAGTTATTCGAGGTAAACGGCAATGATCTCCTTTCCTTCCGTTTCTACTTCTATGTGTTCTTGTACTGTTGTAGCAATAGTATGGCCCACAATATCAGACGCAATGGGGAAGTTTTTGTGCTTACGGTCTACCAGCACGGCTACCATGAGTTTTTTAAGGTCATAAGACAGGATGGTATTCAGCGAGTACATGATAGTCTTGCCGGAGTTCACGACATCATCTACGAGTACTACGGAGCGCCCGGTAAGGTTCTCTGAAAATCCGAAGGCGTTGTTCAATGGCTTCTTCTTATTGATGGTCAGTGATATGGTTTTTACTTTCAGCGGGCTGATCTTTTTCAGAATGGCAGAAAGATTATCTGCCAGTATTTTGCCACCGTGCTCTATACCTATCAGGATGATATCCTGCTCGTCGCAGTTATGCTCCCATATTTCGTAAGCCATACGGCGCAGTTTGTACGAAATATGTTCTTTGTCGAGTACCAGTACCCGTTTCTTTTTTGCTGCCATGTTAATTTGATCTTATTGCTACCACGGGGTCCATCTTTGCTGCCGACCATGCAGGTATTATGCCTGATAATACCCCCACTAATATAGAGACAAAAATACCAATAAAGAACATGGTAAGCGACATAGTGATATGAAAATCGGCGGCATAAGTAAGCACAAGACTTAATATCACTACAAAAAATATACCCACGGCGCCACCAATAAGGCTAAGAACAATAGCCTCCAGCAGAAATTCAAGCAATATGGATGATCTTTTGGCGCCGATGGCCTTTTTAAGGCCTATGATCTTTGTTCGTTCTTTTACAGTCACGAACATAATGTTGGCGATACCGAACGCGCCTACCAACATAGAAAGAATACCTATTATCAGCGCTACCACATCAATAAACCCGAACATGCTGTCGATACGGTTAGATACCTGGCTGAGCTGGTTGATGGCAAAATTGTTGGCTTGTCCGGGCCGCACTTTGCGCACACGGCGCAGCACGCCTTCCACCTCATATTTTACATCTTCGGGGTTCTTGCCGTGCACGGCTTTTACAGCCAGCATAGGGTCATAGTTGAGCGATCGCACCTCGAGAAAATTTGCGGCGGCATTGTACGGGAAAATGACAGAATTATCAAAATCGAAGCCTGCCATATTCTGTCCTGATTTTTTCATTACCCCTACCACGTTGAACTTCTTACCCTGAAAACCAATATTCTTTCCCAGCGGGCTGACGCTGCCCGGAAAGATAGACCGGAAAACCTCGTACCCCAGCACTACAGAATAGCTGCCACCATCCAGTTCGGGGCTACTGAGGTAGCGGCCGTCTACGATGTCAATATTCTGCAACTTATCAAACCCGGATGTTACGGCATAGCCTTCAATACTGCTTGCATCAAGGTCGTTATATTTAACTGTCATGCGGTGAGTGCTGAGACATATTGCCGCCACCTCTACATCAGGTATCTGTGATTCTATAGCTTTTGCTTCAACCGGGGTCATACTTGGCCGGCGCCAGTATTCCCACCATTTATACTCCCCGCCTTCATCCATCCATGGCCACCTGCCTATGTATAGTACATCGCTGCCCAGGGTAGCCATGTCCTTCTGTATGTTTTCTTTAAGGCTGCCAAGCACGGTAAAAACACCGATAACGCAGAAAATGCCAAAGGTTATGCCCATCAGCGAGAGAAATGTACGCAGCTTATTGGCCTTCAGCTCAAGGAAGGCCTGGACAGTACTTGTACCAATTATCTGCGAAACATTATTCATTGTTTTGCAAATTTAGCGGTTAATATCTGCTTTATGCAATATTTTTGCGCAAACAAAACTGATACTGCGTGCGCGCGGCTACCTCTTTCCTTATTAAAAACAGAGCCCTTCGCTATCCCTTATTCAGGTATTTCCTGCTGGTGCGTTTAGCCATCATATTGTCGTTAAATATGCAGGCGGCGATAGTGAGCTATTACATATACAAACTCACTCATGATAAGCTGGCGCTGGGTATGATAGGCCTATGGGAGGTGATACCCGCCGTGGGGTTCTCGTTGTTTTCCGGACATTTTGTGGACCTTAAAGAAAAGCGGTCACTGATGGCGCAGTGTATTGCAGGATATATACTTCTTTCAGGTTTTTTTGTGGTGTTGGCATGGCCGGGTATTCAAACACGTTTATCTGTGCCGGCAATAGCGTGGTTGCTTTACGCAGGGATATTTGCGGGGGGCGCGCTAAGATCTTTTCTAGGCCCGTCTTCCTTCTCGCTGCAAGGAATGCTGACGCCCAGGGAGCATTACCCCAATGCCACTACATGGAGCAGCGCGTCCTGGCAGCTGGGCGCGGTTTTTGGCCCTTTGCTGGGTGGGTTTATGATCCTGTTCGGCTTTCATGTGAGCCTGATATGGGTCGGTATTATTGAGATCGTGTCACTTATTGCATTGTTGAGGATACCTAAGCAGCAGATAATGAAGAAAGAGAAAGAGCCGATAATGAAAAGCCTGAGCGAAGGGCTACGGTTTGTTTTTCGGTCACAACTAATACTGGCAGTGCTGTCGCTGGATATGTTTGCTGTACTGTTTGGCGGTGCCGTGGCGCTGCTGCCCGTATATGCCGATGATATACTTAAAGTGGGCGAGGTCGGTTTTGGATGGATGCGCGCGGCACCGGGTATTGGGTCTGTGCTCGCGCTTATTATTCTTTCATTTGTTCCACTGAAAAAGAAACCGGGCCATAAGCTGATGTTCAGTATAGCGGCCTTTGGTGTTACCACCATTGTATTCGCCTATTCCGGTTATTTCGGTACGGGTAAGCTTTTTTCTATCTCGGGTTTTGGTATATCGTGGGGCTTCCTGGTGGCCTTCTGGATGCTGTTGCTGGGTGGCATGTTTGACGCAGTGAATGTGGTGATACGCCATACTATATTACAGATACATACGCCTGACGCCATGCGGGGAAGGGTAGCGGCGGTGAATACGATGTTCATCAGCTCATCAAACGAACTGGGTGCTATGGAAAGCGGTATCACTGCCAAGTGGATGGGTACGGTGCCCGCTGTGCTGATGGGGGGCTGCCTTACAATAGTGGTTGTGGGTATTACATGGTTTGCCGCGCCGATGCTGCGGGTATTGAAACTGCATGAAGAGAAGAAAAAAGGTTAGCAGCTATTTCAACTGGCTCATATAAGCAGGGTCTGCCTGTATACCCAGTTCAATGGCCTTCTGTGCATCCTGGAGGGCCAGCGCTTTATTCCCTCTGGCAAAATAGCAGTGGGACCTTGCCATATATACATCGCCGGTCTCGGGGCTTTTTTCCACTGCCATATTATAATCTTTGAGCGCTTCGTCCAGTTTATTTTGCCGCTGGTAAATGCGGGCCCTGTTCATATATGGGATGTATGCGTCCTGGTTTTGCGCTATTGCTATAGCATATTCCTTGAGCGAGGAATCGAGCCGGCCGGTAATATCAAGGAAGTTGGCGTAGTTGCTATGCGCCTCGGGTGAAAAGGGTTTTAACTTCAGCGAAGTAGTAAACGCATATTCCGCCGAATCGTACTGGTGTTTAATGGCAAATACCACTCCAAGGCCCGAGTACACACTTTCGTTTTTCGGATTGATCTTCATCGCCTTGTAATACGTATTCTTAGCTTCATCTATCTGGCCGTAATTGCGTTGCAGCTCTGCCACGCAGATGATGGGATTTATATAATCGGGTTTGCGCTGGATAGACATATTGAACATCAGCAGGCTTGAGTCGCCCAGCATCTTCTTCCTGTTTGGGTTGGCCTCTTCTTCATACCTCGTATAATACTCCTGGCCAAGGTAGAAGTATCCTACCGGCGCTTCGGGATGTTTCTCAATATCATCCTGCCACAGGCTTACGGCATCGTACCAGTCTTTGCAGCGGTTGTTGCTTACGAAACCCAGCACCAGGCTATAAACGAGGGTTATGCCCAGTAGTATTTTGCCCGTACTTTCTTTGGCCTTGTCTTCAAAATACCCGGATACGATCCATGCGAGTATAAAGAACAAGCCGAGGTATGGGATATAGCCATAACGATCTGACATGATGGCGCCGCCAACAGGAACAAATTGCAGCAACAGCACGATATTGATGAGGAAAAAACCAAGCCCGAAAATCACTGCCATGTTCTTTCTGCCATAGCGCCACACCACAAATGCAAGTATAAGAATGATAGCCGGATAGACATAGTAAACGGCAGGCAGCGCATCGGCGATCTTGAGGGGGTAGGGGTAGAAATTGCTCAAACCTACCGGCACGACCACCTTCCATAAGTAATTTACAAGAGCGTAACAACCCAGCGCGATGCGCTCCAGCACATTGAAATGCGCATCGAGGCTGCCCAGGGCGCCAACATCTTTCTGTGCCTGGATGGATAACAAGCCAAAGAGCAGCGAAAGCCCGAAAAAGGGAACTTTTTCAAGAAACAGCCACAGGTTCAGTTTTGACTTACCGGCAGGGTCGGTACTATCATTTGAACCGGCAGACATAACTTTATGCTGAATAAACAAAGGCCTTTTTTCGAAGTAGTCTATAAGGAACAAAGTAACGGGAAGGGTTACGGCTACAGATTTGGCCAGCAGTGATAACGCGAAGAGAATAAGACCACTTATATACCATAGCGTACGTTTGGAGCCGGATGACCTTAGATAATTTATGTAGGAAGTCATGCAGAGTACGAAGAAGAGGCCGTAGAGCACATCTTTACGTCCGGCGGCCCAGGCTATTGATTCCACATGCATAGGGTGCAAGCCAAAGAGCAGTGCCGCAATAGTTGCTGCCACCGGCCGGCCTGTAAGCTTCTTCGTAAAAAAATACACAGCCACTGTAACCAGAACATGAAGCAATACACTATCCAGATGATACAGCCATGGCTGGAGCCCTACGTAGCTATATTCAATGGCATATAATAAAATAGTGAGCGGATGATAATTGCCCATTACCGGGTGGTCTACCGAAAAAATATTTTTTATGCCCTGGGCCGAACTGTCTTTGATAAGGGGATTGGATATGATGTAGCCCAAGTCATCCCAGTTGGTAAGTTTATTATCTATGCATGTTCTCAGAAAGAGGAAAGTGATCACCGCAATGCATGCAGGTATCACTACTTTGCTGTATTTGTCAAAGAACCCGGTTCCGGTAGTAGCGGCGGCGGTGTGTGGCCTGGCAGTAGTTTGCGCGGCACGAGGTGCAGGTGCTTTTGCCGGCTGGCCGCTGGTATTTCTATTCTGGTTAGTTTTTTTCTTCGACATTCAGTTATGTACTTATGCTGATCTTTTGAAACAGTGTTTATTGGATTTTTAAAGATAAATAAAAAAGTATTTTAATTTCCAAATGACCTTTCAATTTGTATTTTGCGCACCGCTTGCAAATCTATAACCTTATTCTGTTATAGATAATGAGTATAAATTTCGACTGTATGAAGATAGCAATACTGGGCGCCGGAATGGTGGGCCGTACCATGGCGATAGACTTATGCAATAAATATGATGTTACCTCTTTCGATGTCAGTGAGCAGTCGTTGGCTGTGCTGAAGACAAAGGAACCATCTGTAAGCACGGTAAATGCTGACCTTAGTAACTACGGTAGTTATGACACATTGCTTAAGGGTTTCGATTTTGTGATAACAGCTGTACCTGGTTTTATGGGGTATAAAACACTTGAGGCTGTTATAAAGGCGGGCAAAAATGTGGCTGACATCTCGTTTTTTCCGGAAGATGCGCTTACACTAGATGCCCTGGCCAGGGAGCACAATGTTACCGCAATCGTTGATTGTGGTGTGGCGCCCGGTATGAGCAACTATGTGCTGGGCTACCACAACGCAAGAATGAAGGTTACTTCGTTTGAGTGTATGGTAGGAGGCTTGCCAAAACACCGCGTGAAGCCATTTGAATACAAGGCGCCATTCTCACCTATAGATGTGATAGAAGAATATACCCGCCCCGCAAGGCTGATGGAGAACGGACAAATAGTTACAAAGCCGGCGCTCAGCGAGCCGGAACTCATAGACTTCGGGCAGGTGGGCACACTTGAGTCGTTTAATACCGATGGGCTGCGGTCTATTTTGTTCACGATGGGTCATATACCCAATATGAAGGAAAAGACCTTACGCTATCCCGGCCATATAGACCTTATAAAAGCTATGATAAAAGGAGGATTTTTTGACACACGGCCAATAGATATCAAAGGGATAAAGGTATCGCCGTTGGAGTTCTCTTCGGCGCTGCTTATAGACCAGTGGAAGCTGATGCCCGGAGAACCGGAATTTACGTTGATGAATATAAAAGTAAGCGGCCTTGAAGAGGGTACTGTTTCCACCTACGCCTATGATTTGTATGATACTTACGACGAGCAATCCGGTCTGTCGTCTATGAGCCGCACTACCGGGTATACCTGTACTGCCTCATTGCACCTGATAATAGATAAGTTATTTACTGAAAAGGGCGTTTTCCCGCCTGAACTCGTGGGGAAGCATGGAAATTGTTTTGATTTTATCATGCAATACTTAAAGCAACGGAATGTGATATACCATGTTACAAAAGAATAATTACTATATAAATTGAGGCTGATGAAAATCAGGAATATTAGCACTTTGCTAAGGTTACATTTTCTTACCTTTGCGGCGTAAATTTCTAATAAGTTAACTTCAAAAAATAGATTAAATGAAAATTACCGTAGTGGGTGCCGGAGCTGTAGGAGCAACCTGTGCCGACAACATTGCCCGCAGGGAGCTGGCCGAAGAACTGGTTCTGCTAGATATTAAAGAAGGTTTTGCTGAAGGTAAAGCCCTTGATATTACTCAGACATCGTCACTGACCGGGTTTGATACCCGTGTTACCGGTGTTACAAACGACTATACGAAGACCGCGAACTCAGATGTGGTAGTGGTAACATCAGGTATACCACGCAAGCCCGGTATGACCCGTGAAGAACTTATAGGCACTAACGCCCGTATAGTGGAAGACGTGTGCAAGAATATATTACAACATTCGCCTAACGCGATCATTGTGATCATCTCTAACCCGATGGATACAATGACCTACCTGGCGCTGAAGTCTACAGGGCTGGCCAAGAACCGTATCATAGGTATGGGAGGCATACTGGACAGCGCGCGTTTCAAAACATACCTGCAGAAAGAACTTAACTGCTCACAAAACGACCTGCACGCTGTAGTAATAGGCGGGCATGGCGATACTACCATGATACCGCTTACACGCCTTGCTACCGTGAACGGAACACCTGTGTCTAATATGCTTTCTGCCGATCAGTTGAAGCAGGTAGCCGCTGATACTATGGTGGGCGGCGCCACACTTACCAAACTGCTGGGTACATCGGCATGGTATGCACCGGGTGCGGCAGCAGCCGAACTTGTGGAGTCTATCATACGCAATGAGCGCAAAGTATTTCCGTGTTGTGTTTATCTTGAAGGTGAATATGGCCAGTCTGATATATGTATGGGTGTGCCTGTGGTGATAGGCAAGAATGGATGGGAAACGATCATTGATTACAAACTGAATGCTGAAGAGCAGGAAGCTTTCAATAAATCGGCTGAGGCTGTGCGCAGCATGAACAAGGTGCTGGATACACTGGTTACTACCTGATCAGTTAATGAGATCGATCTAACAATGCCCTGCTCTATACGGGGCATTGTTATTTGATACAGATCCAACAAAAAAAGCCCCGCATGGGGCTTTTTTTGTTGGATCGTGAATGATTCGCATTTTCGAATCAGGCCATTATTTGATCTTAAAAGCTTTCTTTACCTGGGGCACAAAATCAAGCTTTTCCCAGGTAAACAATTCCACCTTCATGGTTTTTGATTTACCATCGGCGCTCTTGAAAGTTTTGCTTACTGTCTCTGATTTGCGGCCCATGTGACCGTATGCCGCAGCCTCGCTATACATAGGTGTGCGCAGTTTCAGGCGCTGCTCTATGAAATAAGGACGCATATCAAATACGCTGCTTACTATCTTGGCTATCTGGCCATCGGTCATGTTTACTTTGGCGCTGCCATAAGTATTTACGTAAATACCCATTGGTTGTGCTACGCCAATAGCGTAAGAAACCTGCACCAGTACTTCATCACATACACCTGCGGCTACCAGGTTTTTGGCTATATGCCGTGTGGCATAAGCCGCGCTCCTGTCTACCTTGCTTGGATCTTTACCGCTGAAAGCGCCACCGCCGTGCGCGCCTTTGCCACCATAGGTGTCCACAATTATTTTACGCCCGGTAAGGCCGGTATCGCCATGCGGGCCACCTATCACAAATTTGCCGGTAGGGTTTACGTGATATTTTATTTTGTTGTTGAACAGATGCTCATGTTGCGGATAGCTTTTCAGCACGCGTGGTATAAGTATGTTTTTTACATCCTTCATGATACGCTCCTGAGTAGCGTTCTCATCATGTTGTGTGCTGATCACAATGGCGTCAATGCGCACAGGTTTGTTATCGTCGCTGTATTCCAGTGTCACCTGGCTTTTGGCATCGGGACGCAGGTATTTCATTTGTTTGCCTTCTTTACGGATAGCAGATAATTGCAGCAGCAAGTTGTGCGCGAGGTCCAGCGCCAGCGGCATATAATTATCTGTTTCGTTGGTAGCGTACCCAAACATCATACCCTGGTCGCCTGCTCCCTGGTCTTCTTTCTTTTTGCGCTCTACGCCCTGGTTAATATCGGCGCTCTGCTCGTGTATAGCGCTCAACACGCCACAGGAATGCGCTTCAAACATATACTCGCTCTTTGTGTAGCCTATTTTGGCAATTACATCACGCGCTATGGTTTGTACATCTATGTAAGTGTTGCATTTCACCTCGCCTGCCAGTACCACCTGCCCGGTGGTTACCAGTGTTTCGCAGGCTATTTTGGCCTGGGGATCCCACGCAAGGAAGTTATCAACAAGCGCGTCCGATATCTGGTCGGCCACTTTATCCGGATGTCCTTCAGATACTGATTCTGATGTAAAAAGATACGGCATTTTTAATTATTGATTTTTTTAATTTAGAGAATAGGGCGCAATTTAGGAATTGTTTGGTGGTATATCAAATTTGTATTAACGGATAATGTTAATAAAGCGCCTACTCATCTATAAAAGCACCGGGATACCTATCGGGGTTTAGGGGCAAATTTCATGTCTATTATGGGGTGTATTTCCCATAGGCAATGAGAGGGCATACCTTTCTTGCCCCTTACCTGGTTATGGTTGTGGGCATCATCATAAAAAAGCTGCCCGGTTACCGATACATAGGCGCGGCCACCTATTAGGTTTCCGGTTTTACTGGGTTCTTTACCCTTAAGTATATTCTTGCGGATAAAAGACCTTACGTTCTCGTACCTGGCTTTTAACGCCGGGTCGTCTACGTTCTTTGGGTCGGGCACTTCTACTATCAGGCAATTCTCGCCTGATTCTTTATTCCCTGATATCTGGATGTGGTATTCATCATCATTGTCTTCATATGCCACGAGGAACATATAGCCTTCTACTCTTACCAGGTCGCCCTCCTTTACATTGAGTGAATTGCTGAATGCCGGTATTCTTTTTGCCTCATACCTGCTGTCATTCATAGATACACCCGGTGGGTCCTGCAGGCCTACTATTTCATCAAACGTAAATTTATGTGCTCTCGCTGTATGCAGTGGTGTTGTTTTTATTGCCCAGCGATGGTGATCTATGGCCTGGCAAAAATAGACTGTGCACAGGAGTATTGTGATGGTTAGTATGTATTTAGCCATAATGGAATATTTTATGCATTATAAAGATAATTAAATTTATATTGGTTGTATGAACTATTATATAATACCTGCACAAATTGAAGATCAGGTATTTTACAAGTGCCGGAAAGTCAGCTTAATTATTGAAAAAATAATTCTGTTTTACATGATTCTATAGATTATATTAAATAATATTACAGTCATTCAAAATCTCACCAACCATGAAAAAGATAATTGTATTCGCCGCAATTACTATTGCATTGGCATCGTTCTTAGCCGCTAACATTTACGCGCAGGATTCAGTGATCATTATCCGGCATGGAGAAAAGCCGGCGGATGGTGATAATCTTAATTGTATGGGCTTCAACAGATCGTTGGGTATACCCGCGGTACTGAGCAGTAAGTTCAGCATACCCTCATATGTTTATGTACCCAGCCTGGATTGTGGCAAGGCAACCAAACATTCACGGATGTTTCAGACGGTAACACCCTTTGCGGTACAATACAATCTTACCATCAACAGCAAGCACGGTAAATCAGATACGAAGGACCTTGCAAAAGCTGTAACCGGAAAGTTAGGGACAAAGGGTACTCACGGCACTATTCTCATTGTATGGGAGCATAAAAATATTAAGGATATTGCCACGGCAATGGGTGTAAAGAATGTACCGTCCTGGCCGGATGATGATTTTGACAGTATCTGGATCATAACCAATGCCGGAACGAAAAATGCCACACGTGATACTACATCAGAAGGACTGAACGGTGTAAGCACAGTTTGCCCCTGAATAGATATAGTTCGTTGAAACAACAGAGGGGAAACACTATTCCACAGTCACAGACTTGGCGAGGTTTCTTGGCTGGTCTACATTGCAACCACGCATAATGGCAATGTGATAAGCAAGCAACTGAAGCGGAACGATGGTGATGAGCGGTGATAATATCTCTTCGGTTTCAGGTACCTCGATAATATGATCTGCCAGGGCCCTGATCTGAGTGTCGCCTTTATGCACTACAGCTATTATCTTTCCTTTACGGGCTTTTACCTCCTGCACATTAGATACGATCTTTTCGTAAGCGCTCTTGTTGGTAGCCAGGAACACTACGGGCATATTCTCGTCTATAAGCGCTATAGGGCCGTGCTTCATTTCTGCGGCAGGGTAGCCCTCGGCATGTATGTAGGATATCTCTTTTAGCTTCAGCGCACCCTCCAGGGCTACAGGAAAATTGTAACCGCGGCCGAGGTAAAGGAAATTGGTAGCGTCTTTATATATAGCGGCAATTTCTTTGACCTGGGCATCAAGCGTCAGAGTCTCTTCTATCTTCCTGGGTATGTTTTCAAGTTCATAGAGTATTTCGCGTAGTTTAGATGTACGAATGGTCCCTTTGACCATTGCTATCTGCAGCGCTATCAGTGTGATAAGAGATATTTGTGTGGAAAAGGCCTTGGTGGAAGCTACGCCTATTTCGGGTCCGGCATGGGTATAGGAGCCTGCATGCGCGGCGCGGGCAATAGACGACCCGATGACATTACAGATACCATATATCAGTGAGCGCCTGTCTTTGGCAAGGTTGATCGCCGCCAGCGTGTCGGCTGTTTCGCCGGACTGGGATATGGCAATAACTACATCATTCTCACCAATGATGGGGTTGCGGTAACGAAATTCAGATGCATATTCTACTTCCACAGGTACCCTGGCCAGGTCTTCTATAAGGTATTCACCTATAAGGCCGGAGTGCCATGAAGTACCGCAGGCAGTAATAATAAATCTTTCTGCCTTGTCTATCCGATTGATGTATTCGTTCAGCCCACCCAGTTTTATCCAGCCCTGCTGAGCATTCATACGGCCACGCAGCGAGTCCTCAATGGCCTTTGGCTGTTCGTAGATCTCTTTCAGCATGAAATGTTCGAATCCGCCTTTCTCTATCATTTCGAGAGAAAACTCGAGTTTCTTGATCTCATGCGATTTTTCCACATTACCGAGTGTGCGAATGGTATATTGCCCATCGCGGTTAATGACGGCATATTCCTGCTCTTCGAGGTACAATACATTCTGGGTATACTCTATTATAGGCGAGGCATCAGAGGCAATATAAAACTCGTCGTCGCCAATGCCTATTACCAGCGGGCTGCCTTTTCGGGCAGCTATAAGCTGATCGGGGTTGTTCTTATTCAGTATCACTATTGCGTACGCTCCTACGACTTCATTCAGCGCTATGCGCACTGCGTTATCCAGCGTGGTATTTTCTTTTTTCTGTACTTCCTCTATCAGGTTTACGAGTACCTCGGTATCTGTGTCGGTATGAAAGGTATATCCACGTTTGGTAAGTTCTTCTTTAATAGCAGCATAGTTCTCTATGATACCATTGTGTATGATAGCGATGTTGCCGGACTGGGATATGTGCGGGTGCGCGTTGGTGTCATTCGGCTCGCCGTGGGTAGCCCAGCGCGTATGGCCTATGCCAATATTGGCAGTAACGCTTTTGCCCTCCACGATCTGCTCGAGGTCGCTGACCTTACCGGCTTTTTTGTATACGGTCATTGCGCCATTGAGCAACGCTATACCTGCGCTGTCGTAACCACGATATTCCAGCCTTTTCAGACCTTTTATAATAACGGGATATGCTTCCTTATTCCCGATATAGCCTACAATGCCACACATAGTTATGGTATTAGTTACTCAACTTCGAATATACAACAAATAATTTGGGGCGGTATAAGGCGTCAGGGTAGGTGGCCCCACCTGCCACGAGGTGGTATGCCGCATAATATTCAAAAGTGCCGTTTACATGCATATGCAGGGTATCGTTACCTGCTTTGGCAGATGCCATTACCTCGCGCGGAATATCGATGGTGAATGCATAGACAGTAGTGCCGTTACGGGTAATAGGGTGAACATAGCCATCCAGCACGCCGAGCGGCGAAGTGCTGCCAAGCGGATAGTAATCAGCGAGGTTGTATTCAAGGCCCGAAATAATACCGGCGGGATAGTTATTGATACCGATGCCTTGGGGATATATCTTCTGCGGAATGAGCGATGCGGAATCAGAACCAATGCTATAACTGTTGCCATATCCCGGCAATACCACAAGTTGCAGTTCTGCCTTACAAATAATGCCTGTGGGTAAATGACTGATGCCGGGTATTACCACATCTATGGCGGCGCCCGGCAGGTTTTGCAATGCTATTATATCGTCGTTGGCGGATCTTGACGTGTACAGGCTGTTAACCGGGTAGTGGCTGTATGACTGGGCTATGTTATTAAAATGGCCGCAACTGGCCTGGCTGAAATAATATGGTTCTATATGGCTGGTATCGGTGGTGGAGTTGCGGTAATATACCAACAATCCCGCCTCGGAATAAATCGTAGACCCATCGAGCTGAAAGTAGGGTATGGCCGCGCCATTAGTCCGTGTATCGGCCGGGCGTACACAAATGCCGTTGAATTTACTGATGAACGTATTCAGCGGGTCAGTGCTGCCCGCAAGAGACTGCTGTGCTTTTTTAAGCAGGCTGTTGATATAATTGGGTTTCAGTTTTATCCTCAGCCCCGGATAGTTTGCCGGGACTACGGTATACCCAAATGAATCCCTTAACGCATGAACATTGATCGTAACCGGATCGCTGAGCGGGAAGGTGGCATCTACGGCTTTGGTGGTAAATGAGTAGTAGGTGGAATCGTACGCTATAGGCTCTGCCATGTAAAACACCTGGTAGGTTTGTGTGGCGGTTTGGCTGGCTGTATCTCCATAAGTGAACCCGCTGTATGGTAAGACCATTACTACCGAGTCTACAATAACACTGTCCAGCAAGGTAGAGTTTACATCTAATGGTACTACCTGGAAGAAGGTACTACCGCTCATGGAGCCAAAGAACGGATCGAGGTAGTTACCAACAACCTGGTATACAGATAGTCCGCTGATGTTGGTACTGGTTATGGAAGTATCACCGTAGTAGGTATGCGTAATACAGTTGAGCGAGGTGTCAAAAACACCAATGGCATTGCTGGAAGGGGATATTTTAGAGTTGATGATCGTATTCTCTTTGCACCCAACGAGGGTAATGAGCGCTACCAGAATTACCGTTATAAATGCCTGACGGCTATAGAAACAATGCTTCACTATTTATAATTATTTAAAGGCTAAGTTGGCAAAAGAAATACTAAGACTCTGTTAAGCTTTTGTACAGGTCCAGGAGCGGGGTTACATCTTCCTTCCAACTTGGCTCATATTTGAGCACTTTTTTGTACCGGCTGGGTTTCAGTTCGTCAGCAACCTTTTTTTCAATTTTCTCAGAACCGAATATCACCACATCGGCGCTTTTGCCGCCACCAATGGTCAATGAAGAATTGCTGCCATCTTTGAACGATTCAAGGTCTTTTTCCTTTATTTCGTTGCTGATGATTGCTTTTTTCATGAAATTCGGGTTCAGTTTCTCTTTAAACTGGCTGGACTGTGCTGTATAAATGATCTTTGAATAGCCGAAAACCGGTTCTTTCTTGTACGTAGTTTTCAGGTAAAGCGGTACCAATGATGTCATCCAGCCGTGGCAGTGAATGACATGCGGCGGCCATCCGAATTTCTTAACTGTTTCCAGGGCGCTTTTGCAGAAGAATATCATGCGCTCGCCATTATCATCATGGAAGTTGTCCTGGTCATCGCGGAAAACTGACTTGCGCTTGAAATAGTCTTCATTATCCATGAAATATACCTGCAGGCGCGCATTAGGTAGGGAAGCTACTTTTATGATCAGGGGGTAATCGTCTTTGTCTATAATTACATTTATACCCGAAAGGCGCACTACCTCGTGCAGGCGGTGGCGGCGCTCATTAATAACGCCGAACCGGGGCATGATAACCCTTACTTCCAGGCCGGAGTCGAAAGTCTTGATCGCCAATTTGTTGAGTATCTGGGCAAAATCAGTAAACTCAGTATAAGGTGATAGTTCGTTGGCAATGATTAAAACACGTTTCTTGGTGTCAACAGACATTTGGTAAGAATTAGTTATTGGAACGAATAAATTGAAATAGTCTGCAAAATTACGAAAATATTGAATTCCAACCGTACTTTGCAGCCCAGAAAGGCTAAATTAGTTGTATGGTCATCTTTAAGCATGCACAAGATATAAAAAAATACATAATAGAAAAAAAAGGGCTGGGACATAAGCCTGGCTTTGTTCCTACCATGGGCGCGCTGCACGAAGGCCATGTATCTTTAGTGGCAAAAGCGAAGTCAGATTGTGGCTTTGTTATATGCAGTATTTTTGTAAATCCAACCCAATTTAACGATAAAAACGACTTTGAAAAGTACCCGGTGTCTACAGCAGATGATGTGGAAATGCTGATAAATGCCGGATGCGATGTTTTGTTTCTGCCCTCTGTAGATGAGATATATCCTGGTGGAACAGCATCGGTAAGGGGGTATGATTTTGGTGAGCTGGAGGGAATATTGGAAGGCGCGCACCGGCCGGGGCATTTTCACGGGGTGGGGCAGGTGGTAGGCAGATTGCTGGAAATAGTAGAGCCCGATAGTCTTTACCTGGGGCAAAAAGACTTGCAGCAATGTATGGTGATCAAAAAACTTGCGGGTATGATGGGGCTGGATCAACTGCGGATCGTGATTTGCCCTACGGTGCGTGAGGCCGATGGGCTGGCAATGAGTTCCCGCAACCGCAGGCTTACTGAGTCGCAGCGGGCTGTGGCAGGTACCATATACCAGTGTCTCGTATCCATTGAGTCGCAGCAGGGTAGCACGAATTTCGGAATAGTAAGGAAAGAGTGCGAAGACCTGCTGGCGGCAAAAGGTTTTGAGACAGAATATGTAGCGCTTGTAAATGCTGACACCATGGAACTGCTGGCAGACTATGACCAGCGGATACCTATGGCGGCGCTGATAGCGGCAAGGATTGGGGACATAAGGCTTATTGATAACATTCTAATGAAAAGTGTTTAGTAATGACTGAAAAGTTAGCGATAGGGATAGACATAGGTGGCACAAATACTTCATTCGGGATAGTGGATAACCGGGGGCGCATCCACTCCAAAGGGTCGATGCATACAGGCGCTGACACTAACATAAACAATTATATAGCTGTCTTGAAGCGTGAACTGGCACCTATGATGGATGAGGCCGGCAGAGAAAATATTGCCGGTGCCGGTATAGGCGCCCCCAACGGCAACTTTTTTACCGGTGAGATAGTGTTTGCCCCCAATCTGCCGTGGAAGGGGGTAGTGCCACTGGCGCAACTGGTGAGCGAGGCACTGGGTGTACCCGCGAAGGTGACCAATGATGCCAACGCTGCTGCCATAGGCGAAATGACCTACGGCGCGGCAAAAGGTATGAAGGATTTTATACTGGTGACACTTGGCACCGGCCTGGGCAGTGGGTTTGTGGCAAACGGGCAACTGATATACGGGCATGATGGCTTTGCCGGTGAAATGGGCCACGTAATAGCAGTACGCGACGGGCGCAAGTGCAACTGTGGCCGGAACGGATGCCTGGAACGCTACGCCTCAGCAACCGGTATAGTAATAACAGCCGAGGAGTGGCTGGCTACCCGTAGCGATGAAACGACGCTACGTGCCAATAGCGGAGCGATAACCGCCCGAATGATACACGAAGCGGCAGACAATGGCGATGCATTTGCGCTCGAACTATTTGAATATACCGCCAGGATACTGGGGCAGACACTCGCTGACATGGTAGCCGTAACCTCGCCGCAGGCGATCTTCTTTTTTGGAGGACTGGCCAAAGCAGATAAACTATTACTAACGCCACTGCGCAAATACATGGAGGCAAACCTGCTGGAAATATACAAGAACAAAGTAGCCCTTATACACTCTGCATTACCTGACGCTGACGCAGCTATACTGAGAGCGAGCGCGCTGGTATGGCAGGGTTAGGTTAAAAGTCACGAAGAAAAAAACATCAGGCCAGCAGCCCCGGCCTTTCGCGATACACTTTCCATACAAACTCGCCGAACAATGTATTGGCCCATGCAAACCATGGGCGGGAATATGTTGCCGCGTCGTCTTTGTGGAAGGATTCGTGCATGAAGCCCGTACCGGCATGGGTATGCTGGAGCGTGTCAAGGCACATTTTTATTTCCTTATCATCGGTGCTGGTGAGGCCCCGCATAATGATGCTGAGCGGCCATATCCTGTCCATACCGGCATGCGGGCCGCCTATACCTTCGGCCGCCTTGCCTTTGAAGAAGAAAGGATTATCGGCAGACAGAACGAACTTTCTTGTATTCTTATACACACTGTCGTTGCGCATCTCCGGCACCAGGTAGCCAATAGAAAGCAACGATGGCACATTGGCATCGTCCATGAGGTTCTGGCTTCCGAAGCCGTTTACTTCATAGGCGAATATCTTACCGAATTTTTTGGTTTCTGTTTTTGCGTCATTGTCCAGTCCGGTCACTATCTGCTTCATCAGGTCTTCGGTGATATTGTTGTCTATGTCGGTCTTCACTGCGGCCGACAATTCCTCCAACTGGCCGAGCGCAGAAAAGGCAAAGAGGTTGCTGGCAACGAGCAAGGGATAGATGGTGGCATCGTCGCTGGGGCGGAACATGGAAAAGATCATACCATTGGCCCTGGCAGGGTAGCCATAGCCGTTAAGCGGCAAAGTGTCTGTAGCAAACCCGGTCTTGCGCATAAAGCTATATGGCCCTTTGCCTTCCTGCCGTTGCTGCTCTTTAAATGTTTTTACCACCAGTTTCATGGCTTCCACCCATTGCGCGTCGAAAGGCGACAGGTCACCGGTCTCTTTCCAGTAGCCATGTGCCAGCCTTATAGGATAGCAAAGGCTGTCTACCTCCCATTTGCGCTCGTGAATGCCCCGCTGCATGGTTGTAATGTCATGGCGCCAGGGGCTTTGCTTGTGTTCGTTTTTATAAAACGCATTGGCATAGGGGTCTTTAAGAATACATTTTGTCTGGCGGTTGATCACCCCCTTTATCAGTTGTTTCAGGTTTTCATCTTCCTTGCACAGGGGCAGGTAAGGCCACACCTGTGCCGATGAATCCCTGAGCCACATGGCATCGATATCTCCGGTGATCACATAGGTATCGGGGCGGCCATCGGTCATTTCGAAGTCCACAGTGGTATCAAGCGTATTTGGGAAACAATTTCCAAACATCCAGGCCAGTTCCTTGTTGCCGATATTGCCCTTGATCTCAGCGATCAGTTTTTCCACTGCCGGGCTCTTGAAATTGCGCTGATCTTCAGGCACGCGTACCACTGGGAAGCTGCTGTCGCCGGCCCATGCCGATGTATAACGGGATAACAGCAACGCTGTAGTGGCCATTGATGTATTAATGACGAATTTTCTTCTGTCCATGATCGTATAGTTACTGATACCCTGATATATATAGCGTAAATCTATTAATTTATGCTTAATAATGTATACCTGTTTCGCGAATGAGTAGCTGCTTTTCATTTGCATTATTATCTTCGTTGCATATTATACGATCATGAGAAAAAGTTTAATAGCGGCCTTATGCTTGGTTGGTGCGGGCTATTTAGCCGGCGCGCAGCAACTGGTAACCGGCTATGTGGATCCTTACATTGGTACGGGAGGACATGGGCATACGTTTCCGGGTGTGAGTGCCCCCTTTGGTATGGTGCAGCTAAGCCCTGATAACGGAACACAGGGTTGGGACTGGTGCAGCGGGTATAATTATGGCGACTCAACAATAGCGGGATTCAGCCATATGCACCTCAGCGGCACTGGCTGCGGCGACTGGTGTGATATATCTGTGATGCCCAGTATAGGCCTGATACCGGATACCGCAACTAACTACCGCGTTAAGTTCAGTCATGATAATGAGGTATCGCGCTGCGGCTACTATAGCGTGATACTGGATAATGGGATAAGGGTGTACCTGGCGGCCTCGCAGCGTGTAGGGTATCATGCGTATCTGTACCCCAAGGGGAGTAAACCGGTGATCTGCTTTAACCTGGCGTATATGATCAATTATGATAGTGCTACCGCCACGTCTATTACCAGGGTCAATGATTCTACAGTGGTGGGTTATCGTTATTCTACCGGCTGGGCCAATGTGCAGCGTGTGTATTTTGCCGCACGAACAAAGGTGCCGTTCACAGAACTGCACAGCTATAATGTGGCGCACTTCAAAGACGCGAGCGGAGGCAGGGGGAATGTAGAGAACGGGCAGTTAGTTTTTCCTGAAATGAACGGGCAGCCTGTAATGATGAAAGTAGCGCTTTCGAGCGTAAGCACGGACAAGGCGCTGGAGGCATTGGGTGAAATGCCCGGGTGGAACCTTAAGCGTATTGTAAAGAGCACGAACAACCAATGGCAATCGGAGCTGGATAAAATAGAGGTAGAGAGCCCGCAGGATAACCTGAAGCGGATATTTTACACAGCCCTGTACCATACCTGTCTTGCGCCAACAACATATTCTGACCAGGACGGCGAATACAGGAACGCAAAAGACCGGGTGCTGCGGATGAAGAGCGGGCAGCGTTATACGGTGTTCTCACTATGGGATACCTTCAGGGGACTTAATCCATTGTTCACACTGACGCAGCCACAACGGAATACAGATATACTAAACAGTATGCTGGCATTTTATGACGAGAACGGGCTGCTGCCGGTATGGGACCTGAGTACCTGGGAGACCGGCTGTATGAGTGGCTATCATGCTGTGCCGGTGCTGGCAGACGCTATATTAAAGAATACTCCCGGCCTCGACGCGTACAGGGCATATACGGCAATGCGTAAGAGCGCCTTCCAGGAGATACGCGGCACGCCCGATTATATAAAATACGGTTATCTGCCGCAGGACAAAGGCAGCTATAGCGTAACGATAACGCTGGAATATGCCTACGATGACTGGTGTATAGCACAGGTGGCAAAGAAGTTGGGGAAGATGGACGACTACAACCTGTTTATGAAAAGGGCAGAAGCGTACAAACTGCTATTTGATAAAAACACAGGTTTTATCAGGGGTAAGAATTCAGATGGGTCGTGGGTAACACCTTTTGATCCTTATGCTACATCCACCGAGGGTAAATCCATGTATGAAGAAGGCAACGCATGGCAGTACACCTTTTTTGTACCCCACGACATCAGGGGACTGGCTGAGCAGTATGGCGGATACAACCGGTTTTCGCAAAAGCTGGATTCGCTGTTCTCGGTATCATCAGACATAAAAGGGGAAAGCGCGCCGCCTGACGTAAGCGGGCTGATAGGGCAGTACGCGCATGGTAATGAGCCGAGCCACCACATAGCCTATATGTATACTTATATAGGGCAGGCGTGGAAAACGCAGCAGATGGTGCGAATGATCATGGATTCCATGTATCACAGCAAGCCGGAAGGATACGCCGGCAACGAGGACTGCGGACAGATGAGCGCATGGGCTGTATGGAGCATGATAGGGTTCTACCCGGCTAACCCGGCGAGCGGTGAGTATGTTTTTGGCAGTCCTATGTTTGACCAGGTAACCATGAGACTGCCGGGTGGCGTTGTGTTCCAGGTACGGACAAAGAGTGGCGGGCCGGGGGATATGTACATACAGAGCGTGAAACTGAACAACAAACCATATACGAAAACATACATAGACCACGCGACCCTGCTGCAGGGCGGCGTGCTGGAGTTTGTGATGGGGGATAAACCTAACAAAAAGTGGGGTGCCAACCCGAAAGACTGGCCATCGTCTGTGAGCAATTAATGATAGAATATATACTCAATAAGGTCTGCGTAAAGAGGACAGGGTTAATGACCCTCGTTCTCTTTTTTGCGTATACGATTTCTGCCCAGCAATATGAATTGAATTCGGGCTGGAAATGTAAACGTGCCGGTATGACAGACAAAACGGGGGAAGAAATATCGTCAGCTGCTTTTTCGCTGAAGGGGTGGATGCCTGCCGTGGTGCCGGGTACTGTGCTTACCACACTGCTATACAACAAGCAGTTGCCTGACCCTTTTTATGGGATGAATAATAAGCAGATACCCGATATATATGAGACCGGTGCTGAGTACTACACTTATTGGTTTGCGCGCGACCTTTCTGAACCGTATCCGAAGGCAGGGGAAAAAGTATGGCTGATGTTCAGAGGAATAAATTACAGCAACTATGTGTACTTCAACGGTCATAAGCTGAACGACCATGCCGACAAAGGCATGTACATGCGTGAAAGCTATGATATTACGCCCTACATGGCAACAGACGGGCATAACAGGATAGCCGTTATTGTATACCCGCCGGATCCGGTAGGTAACCCGAATGGCGGACAGGGCGGCGACGGCACTATAGCGCACAGTATTACCAATCAATACACCGCGGGGTGGGACTGGATACAGCCAGTGCGTGACCGCAATACGGGTATATGGGATAAGGTGCAGATAAAGAAAACCAAACAACTGCACGTAGAAAATACACATATTGTAACACTGGTGCCGGGCAGGCGAACACCTGGCGGCAAGCAGGGTCCGGCTACTATAAAAATAACTACCGAAGTAGAGAACCCTGACGGCGCGGAGGCAATAGACGGAATAGTGCAGTACGAAATAGAAGGGAAGAAGAGCTCAGTGAAAATAAATGTAGAACCGGGGAATTCTGAGTTTGTTGAATTTCCGCCGCTTACTATAGATAACCCCAGGCTATGGTGGCCCAATGGCTATGGGACGCAGGAGCTGTATACCGCCAAGGTGCGTGTGTTTGTAAATGGCAAGCAGCAGTCTGATGAGGAGGAAGTAACATTTGGTATCCGGCAGTTGAAGGCGGTATGGAACAAGCATACTAACAGCAGGGAACTGCGTGTGAATGGCCAGAAGATATTTATTAAGGGCGGTAATTGGATCGTATCTGATGCTATGCTGCGGTTGTCTAAAGAGCGATATGATGCAGAGATACGCTATCACCACGACATGAACCTCAACCTCATCAGGGTATGGGGAGGGGGCATTACTGAGCGGCCTGAATTTTATGACGCATGTGATAAATACGGACTGTTGGTGATGCAGGATTTCTGGGTATCTGGCGACTGTAACGGACGCTGGTATGACCCGTTGAAACTGGATGATACGCTGGCACGAAGAAAGTACCCTGACGATCATGGCCTGTTTATCAGATCGGTTGAAGACCAGGTGATGATGCTGCGTAATCATCCGTCTCTTGCCGTGTGGTGCGGAGGTAACGAGATACGGCCACCTGCCGATATCCTCCGCGTGATGCGAGATTCGCTGCTGCCCACGCTTGACGGAACGAGATTCTTCTTTGAATATTCTAACGATGACAGCATGTCACTGCATAGTGGTGACGGGCCTTATACGATACAACCTGATACGTTTTTCTGGACACATAGGTCGTTCCCTTTTAATTCGGAAGTGGGGTCGGTAGGGATCGGCGATATGGAATCGCTGGAGCGGTTTATCCCGAAGAAAGATCTTGTGCCACCGGTTTATGACCGTGCAGCTAAGAAATGGAAAGTGGACACGGTATGGCAATACCACAAGTACATAGGGTATGACTCTGTCATAGAGGCATATGGGCATCCTAAAGACATTAAGGAATTTGTGACGAGGGCACAGTTAGTCAACTACAACCAGTACCGGGCGCTGATGGAGGGATACTCAGCGCATATGTGGGACTGGTATACAGGAGTGATCATCTGGAAAACACAAAACCCGTGGACAGCCATGGTAGGCCAGATGTATGATGTGTACCTGGATGCCAATGCCTGCCTGTATGGCACGCAGGAAGGTGCGAAACCACTGCATGTAATGTTTGATCCTGTAAAGCAAGGTGTGATGATCGTAAATAATCATCTTAAGGCAGATGATGCGCTAAGACTGGATATACGTGTATATGATATGCAGGGAAAGGAACAGTTCAGCCAGCGGCAGGATATACAATCCGGCGCGGTGTCAAATAATGCCGATAAGCCTAAAACTTTTTTTTATTTTAGGAACGAGCTGGATTCTTTACGTAAGAAAGAGGGGGCATTTCTTGTACTTACACTTGCGGATGCCGAACGCGGTACGATGGTAGACGAGAACGTATACTGGTTGCCTGATAGCCGCGGGAAATACTCCGGCCTGGCAAAGATTCAGGACGCGGATATATCGGCATCGGCAAAGATGACAGACAATGGCAGGGTTGCCGTTACGATCAGCAATCCTGCAAACGGGCCGGTGGCGTTTTTTATGCGTGTATCTTTGATCGATACCAGTACGTACGACCGTATATTACCTGCTTTCTGTAATAATAACTATATTTCGGTGCTCCCTGGCCAGAAGAAGGTCATACAGACAGACTATACACCCCGGAAAAATGTTGTGCCGATGATCAATATTGAAGGCTGGAACATAGAAGAACAATTTATTGAGATACAACACGGACAATGAAGAAATTACTGATCATATTATTGCTGGCAATGCCTGCCGCCACTTACGCGCAGCGCGACCCTTACATGGGTATCATTCCTGCACCCGTATCTGTGAAGAAGATGAAGGGCGAGTTCAAACTCACCGCAGAGACCATCATTCTCACGGATTCGCCGAGCCATAAGGCGGTAAAATTTTTCGCTGATTACCTCCGGAAATCGCAACTGGGCGGCAGTGTTACAGATATGACCTACCTTGATGACAAGCGTAAGAATATAAAGAATTCTATAACGCTTAAAGTAAATTTTAAAGACGATCTGCCACCTGAAGGTTATGAGCTACAGGTAGAGCCGGACAGGGTAACTATCAATGGCCGGGGAGCGGGCCTCTTCTACGGTGTGCAGACGCTGATACAACTTATAGAAAGCAAGAGTTTGGGTAATGCTACGATACCCTGTACTTCCATCAAAGACTATCCGCGGTTTTCATATCGCGGTATGCACCTTGATGTTTGCCGTCATTTCTTTGATGTGGATTTTGTTAAAAAGTATATAGATGTAATGGCGGCATACAAGCTCAATACCTTTCACTGGCACCTTACCGACGATCAGGGCTGGCGTATAGAGATTAAGAAGTATCCGAAGCTTACTGAAATAGGCAGCAAGCGCGCGCAGACCAAGATAGGCCGGGCATCTGGAGGCGAGACAGACAGCCTCTATGATAATATGCCCTATGAAGGTTATTATACACAAGACCAGATAAGAGAGGTTGTGGCCTACGCGCAGGCACGTTTTATCACCATTATACCTGAGATAGAAATGCCGGGCCATTCGCTGGCTGCAATAGCAGCATATCCCGAGCTGAGCTGCGACCCGTCGAAGTCATATAAGGTGGGCGAGAACTGGGGCGTATATAAAGATGTTTTTTGTCCGGGTGAAGAAACCTTTACCATGCTTACAGACATACTTCGGGAAGTGATAGATCTGTTTCCGGGCAAGTACATTCATATAGGCGGTGATGAATGCCAGAAAGATGCGTGGAAAAAATCGGTGATGTGCCAGCAGCTTATCGCAGACAAAGAGCTGAAAGATGAAAAAGGATTGCAGAGTTATTTTATCAGCCGTATAGAAAAGGTGGTAAACGCGATGGGCAGGCAGATAATAGGGTGGGATGAGATACTGGAGGGAGGTCTTGCGCCCAATGCTACCGTTATGAGCTGGCAGGGCGAGTCTGGCGGTATTGCCGCAGCCCAGCAGGGGCACGATGTAATAATGACACCCAGCAGCGGAGGGTTGTACTTTGATCATACGCAGCTAAAATCACCGCAGGAGCCGCTTTCTATCGGAGGTAATGCGCCGCTATCCAAGACTTACGGTTATGACCCCGTGCCGGCGGTTCTGACCAAAGAACAACAGCAACACATTATAGGTGTGCAAGCCAATCTCTGGACCGAATATATAGCTACGCCTGCCAAGGCAGAGTATATGCTGCTGCCCCGTATGCTGGCACTGTCTGAAGACGCATGGAGCCCGCTTGCCAACAAAAACTACAAAGACTTTTCTGAACAGCGCATTCCACACCGCCTGGCCCGTCTTGAAACCGACGGTTACAACTTCCGCGTGCCTGTGGCCATAGGCGCAGCAGATACCGTCGTGAAAGGAGCGAAATTCAATATAGAGCTTGCGCCATCGGTAGAGGGCGCTAAGGTGTATTATACACTTGACGGGTACAATCCCCGCGAGACAGACCTTGCATATACAGCCCCGTTCCAGCTGATCGTTCCGGCCCGGAAAACAATGGTATTGAAAACAATCGTTATCACCCAAACGGGCAAGCGCAGCGTGGTGACAGAAATGAAGATGGAAAATAAATAAGCCCAATACGAAAAAAATGTCAGAATAAATACCGTTAAACAACGGTATTTATTTACCGTGTTTTAACGGTATTATTTGTCGGGCGTTAATCCTACATTTGGGTTCGATGTTAGTTTAAATATAAGGGGAGTATTGCAGGTTGGATATACGGCACGCGCTTAATCTTTGGGTAATTTTTTGGGCGGGTTTTCTAATATTGTAATACCCCCTTTTTTTAGTGGTTATGGTTACCACACAATTCACGCCGGTGGGCCATTTTCATGAGGTAAAATGTCGATATAAATATTTTTTGGCATATAGCCGGTTTCTCCCATATTTTTATTATATTTGATGCTTAGGTATCACCTCGTGTACGCATAGCCATTTTTTAAGATTAAAAGTGGGACACAGGGGTATATTGATGATCGTATAATTATGAAGTATTTCCTTATCAGGGCAGGTCTATTAGTATTTCTCTTTTTTTCTCTTAATGGCATTAGGCTATATGGTCAGCAGCCTACCTCACAGCAGGTATATTCGCTGGGTGCGGGCCACGGTAATTATCAGACATTCACTGCTTTTAGTAAGTCGATTACAGACGAGGTCGTTGCTGGTAATAAGGGTTATGAGTCGCACCCGGAGTTGGGGATGCTTTTCCCCGGGGCTCCGTGTAAAGATTGTTACGAGCTTATCGGTGACCGCACAGAGAATACCAAGACCTTTGTAAAGAATGGCACAGGTGGCAGGGATATCATGCACCAGACCGCTTCAGGCCCGCTGCATTACAAGGGCCCGAATGGCGAATGGCTTACGATCAAATCGATACTGCGGCCCGACGGGCAACACAATGGCGTATTTGCCGCCACAGCACAGAAAACGCAGGTAGAGATCAATACTGCAAACAAATTCTCATCATTGGGCAGCGATAACAGCTTGCTGCAATTCAACCGCAACCTGGAACTACTGTACGCAAAGCCTGATGGCACACAACAGCAACTGGGCGCGGCAGACTACAGTCATTACACCGCCGGCGATGATGGGGTGTATATAACTGATGCATGGCCCGGCATTGATATAGAGATGCTGGTAGTACGTGGCGCGATAAAAACAAACTTTCTGATAAAACATGCTATGCCGGCTTATGCGGCTGGCAGCCTTATTGTTCGTGATCATCTGTTTTTATCAGATGGTATGGTACTGTATGTGCCGGATGAGAACAAGCACGATCATATCGGTAACCTGGAAATAAAGAAAGCAGGAGGACAAACCATTTATGCCATTTCAGCAGCCAATGCCTTTGAGAAGGCCGCGGGCAGAGGGTCGCTTCGCCTGATACCTTATCATATCAACGGCAATGATATTGATATTGTGCTGCCTGGTAATTTCCTCAACAGAGCGGCATCAGCTTATCCTGTGATCATAGACCCGCTGGTATCGGCATCTACGAGTACAGGCATTACAGGTTCCCAATACAGTTCTGCGTGGACGACTGGTTGTTCTTACATTAACCCGGCTACAGTACCTGCCAAGGTAACTGTGACAGATGTACAGTTCACTTTTCAATATGTGGCCAGTGGCGGCGCGCTGACCAATAACGGCGCATACGATTTTAAATTAGGCGCTTGCCGCAGCCCAGCGCCTACATCACTGTTCTGGAATTGCAGCAGCGGCCTGCCGGGTACCTGCGATGCCGTTGGCGCGTCTATTTTCTTAGGGCAGATAGCTCCATGTATTCCCGCGCCGCAGTGTACGGCATATGATCTTAACCTCACAATGGAGTTCTACCAGAACTATGCGTCAACTTCCGGATGCAGTCCTACTTATATTGCCGCGGGTACTCCGCTAACCATCACAGTATTCGGACATACAATAGAGTCAAACGCCGTGGTGGCGACAGCGTCAAATATCTGCCCCGGACAAACTACTATTCTTATTGCTTCATCATTATATGGGGTACCGCCTTATACCTATGTTTGGACTCCCGGCGGTACTGTAGGCTCATCAGATACGGTAAGCCCCATGGTCACTACTACATATACAGTTACCTCTACCGATGCCTGCGGCAATACAACGAGTGCTACCAAAACGATCAATGTAAATACCGTAGGTCCGATCGGTGGACAGACGACCATATGCGCCGGCGGTTCTTCCACACTTACATGTTCACCTTCCGGCGGCACATGGAGCAGCAGTAATCCATCTGTTGCGTCTGTAGGGTCTTCAAGTGGCACTGTTTCGGGCATCGGCCTGGGTAGCGCCACTATTACATACACCATGTCGTCAGGTTGCTATGCAACGACAACTGTCAATGTTACAGTACCCGTTGCACCGATATCGGGCTACCTCGTAGTTTGCCAAGGTAGTACCACCTCACTCAGTGATGCCACCCCGGGTGGTACATGGAGCAGCGGAAATACATCTGTGGGGACAGTAGGCTCCACCACTGGCGTGGCTATGGGTGTGTCAGGAGGGATTGCGGTTGTTACCTATGCCACATCAGGCGCGGGTTGTTATTCTACTGCTACGCTTAGTGTCAATGCTACTGCTCCTATCACCGGTACAACTACGATATGTGTTGGAGGTAATACCACGCTTGCCAATAGTGTACCGGGCGGCTCGTGGACGAGTGGCAATACTACTATTGCTACTATCGGTGCGTCAAGCGGTGTGGTATATGGTGTGTCTGCCGGAACCGTGACCATGACCTATACTACGCCTTCAGGCTGTATAGTTACTACATCGGTAGCAGTGAACCTACTCAGCCCTATAACAGGAACGACACATGTATGCCAGGGCAACACAACAACACTAAATGATGCTGCAAGTGGTGGCTCATGGTCTAGTGCTAATCCTTCTATTGCCTCGATAGGTTCATCTTCCGGCCTTGTTTCCGGTGCGGCGGCAGGAGCTACTACTATTACATATACCATTCCGGGGGGCTGTTTTGCAACTGCCGGTTTTACGGTCAATCCCATTGGTGCAATATCCGGTACTACTACCGTATGTGTCGGTGGCACAACGTCACTCAGCAATCCGGCGGGTGCCGGTACATGGAGCAGTAGCAACCCTTCAGTTGCGTCCATCGGCGCTTCCTCGGGTATTGTTACGGGCGTTTCGGTGGGTACCGCTAATGTCACTTATACTTCAGCGGCAGGATGCACAGCTTATGTCGCGGTAAATGTAGGACTGCCCACCCCTATCACGGGCACAACGGTAATATGCCAGGGCGGGTCCTCTACACTCAGCAATTCTACTACGGGCGGCTCATGGTCTAGCGCTAACCCGGCCATTGCTTCTATCAACGCTTCATCCGGTTTGTTATCCGGCGTGAGCGGCGGTAATACAGTCATCTCTTATACTACTCCGTCGGGATGCGTGGTTACGACCACGGTTACCATTAATGCTAACCCGCCTATAACCGGCGCGGCAGCTATTTGCGTGGGCAGTACCATCACTTTGAGTAGTGCTGCCGCAGGCGGCACTTGGACTTCTGCGACACCGTCCGTTGCGGTGGTAGGTTCATTATCTGGTATTGTCAGTGCCCTCTCTACGGGTTCTGCAAGTATAACTTATACCACGCCCGCCGGATGCACAACATCTGTTGTGGTAACTGTTAACGTGCCCTCGCCTATAACGGGTACCCCCGCGGTATGCCAGGGCAGTACCACATTGCTCAGCAATGCTGCGCCGGGTGGTACATGGAGCAGCAGCAATTCATCTATTGCTTCCGTTGGGTCTTCCACAGGGCTTGTTTCGGGAGTATCGGGCGGTACAGTGATTATCAGCTATAATACTGCCGGTGGCTGCAACGCTACCGCATCTGTTACCGTGAATCCCATTTCTCCAGTTACAGGAACCACTAGTTTATGCCAGGGCAATACATCCCTTCTCGCTGATGCCACACCGGGTGGCACGTGGAGCAGTATTAACCCCTCAGTAGCTACTATTGATGCAACCTCGGGTTTGCTGACGGGAGTAGGGGGAGGTTCTACAATAATAGATTATACAACGCCCGCGGGTTGTGTGGCTTCTGCTGTAGTAATTGTAAATTATGCCCCGGCGCCTATTACAGGCAGCACACTGGTGTGTACTACTACAACGTTAAGTGATGCAGTAGGTGGTGGCCTGTGGAGCAGCAGTAATCCGTCCATAGCTTCTGTAGGTCCAACAACCGGCCTCGTTACCGGGATTGGCCCGGGTACTGTAACCATAACATATACATTATCCGGAGGTTGTTATACTACTGTGTTACTCACGGTTAATCCGTTGGCCAGTATTTCCGGTGTGCCTTCAGTGTGCCAGGGAACTACTACCGCGCTTAGCTATCCGCAGCCCGGTGGTACATGGAGCAGCTTAAATCCCGCAGTTGCCACCGTCGATCCTTCTTCCGGTGTCGTTACCGGTGTGTCTTCGGGTAGTACTACTGTTAAGTATACGACCACTACCGGTTGTGTGGCATCGGTCATCATTACGGTTTATCCGCTGCTGCCTGTAACAGGTATACCAACTGTGTGCCAGGGTAACACTACACTGCTTAGTGATGCTGTGCCGGGCGGAACCTTTAGCAGCGCAGATCTTTCGATAGCATCCGTAGGCACTTCATCAGGTATTGTTACCGGTATCGCATCAGGCGTCGTAGTCATCAATTATACTACGGCCGCAGGCTGCGTAGCATCGTCTTCTGTTACGGTCAATCCACTGGCACCTGTTACAGGCAGCCCTGCAGTATGTGCGGGCAGCAGCACTGCGCTGAACGATGCTGTGCCGGGCGGCACATGGAGCAGTACATTACCTGCTATAGCTACTATTGATCCGTCGACGGGTGTTGTTAATGGTATATCAGGCGGAGTTACTGTTATAAAATATACTACAAGCCTTGGTTGTGTTGCCAGCTTCAATGAAACAGTTAATCCGCTTCCGTCTGCTATAGGTGGTATCCCTAAAGTATGCGCAGGCAGTACGACGGTACTTACCAATACACTCAGTGGTGGGGTGTGGAGCGTAAGTAGTCCTGCTGTAGCCACTATCGGCGCAGGTACAGGCATTGCCTATGGAGTTTCCGCCGATACGGTAACAGTTAAGTATACTTCTTCTGCGGGTTGTTTTGTTACAATTATTATTACGGTCAATCCGCTTCCGGCGGCTATCACCGGCATTACGTCCATATGCCAGGGCCAGACTTCTACCCTTGCCGATGCAACAGCCGGAGGCACCTGGAGTTCTACGGCAACAGCCATAGCCCCGGTGGGTTCTTTATCTGGCATTGTCAGTGGCCTGTCTGCCGGTTCGGCTATTATAAAATATACCACACCCGAAGGTTGTACCTCCATTGCTCCGTTTGTTGTCAATCCGCTGCCCGGTGCCATCACAGGCACGCCTGTGGTGTGTGAGGGTGCGGGTACTACATTACACAATTCTCTCCCGGGCGGATTGTGGTACAGTGCCAACCCTGCCATTGCCACCATGGCGGCTTCGTCTGGTGTGATGACCGGTATTGGCGCAGGTATAACCAATGTTACCTACATCACCCCTTCGGGTTGTTCCGCGTTTATAGTGGTAACAGTTAACCCTACTCCTGTTATCAACAGCGTGACTTCTACCGGCCCAACCACCTGCGTGACCAATGACGGTACGATCACATTGCTCGGGCTTCATCCCGGTGAGACCTATACACTTACCTACAGCGCAGGCTCCACCGTCATTACTTCGGCAGTTACGGCCAGTGGTGCCGGCCAGGTAATTATCAGCGGTCTTGCCGCAGGTACATACAGCAACTTTAGTGTTACTACTTCCTTAGGCTGTACCTCAAATATCGTTGCAGGCCCGGTTGTGCTGGTGTTACCGGCTGCGCCCCCGGCGCCTGTAGCCGCAAGCAATACACCTCTTTGTGAAGGTGATCCGCTGAACCTTACAGCTACTGATGCTGTATCCGGCGTGACCTATTCATGGACCGGCCCTGTTGGGTTTACTTCAGTGTTGCAGAACCCGGTTATCAGCCCTACTGTACTTAACCAGGCGGGTACCTACACCGTGACGGCTACCAAACTTGGTTGTGTATCAGCCTCGGCTACCACCGTTGTGGTTATTCATCCGGTGCCGGTTATAGCAGGGTTCACGTATACCAATCCTTCTACGTGCGAGGGTACCGAGGGTACTGTAAGACTTCATGGCCTTACCCCAGGTATATCTTATACAGTTACTTATACCTTTAACAGCGCTCCTGCTTCGGTTGTTGTTATTGCAGATGCATCAGGCGATGTTATTATCACCGGCCTTACCGCAGGTATTTATTCCGGGTTTAGTGCCAGCTCTTATAGCTGTGTTTCTAACGAGGTTGGCCCGGTAACGCTGAAAGATCCGAATCCTCCGCCTGCTCCAACGTTATATAGCAATAGCCCAATATGCGCGGGCAAAACCCTTACATTGGACGCTACCGATGATTTGTCGGGATTGACTTATGAATGGGTAGGGCCAAACGGATTTACATCTGCTGACCGCAACCCGGAAATACCATCTGTAACACAGGCTGATTCAGGCGTGTACACGCTCACCATCAGGTACCGCAACTGCCCGACTGTGGCTTCTGAAACAGTAGTCATTTATCCTCCGGTTGTTATCACTTACATCACACCCGATCAGATCATACCGCTTGGTGCCACAATAGGACTCAAAGCAGAAGGTGGAAGATTCTATACATGGATGCCGAACGATGGCAGCCTGAGCGCGCCAAATATGGACAGTACTATGGCTACGCCGGCGCAGACAACTGTATACAGCGTGCGTGTAATGAATGTGTGGGGATGTATGGATACTGCCGCGGTGACGATAACTGTGGATCAGAACGTAAATGATAATGTGCCCAGTGCGTTCACTCCAAATGATGATGGTAAGAACGATGTGTTCAGGATTGAAAATATTAAGTATGACAGGCTGGTGGATTTCAGCGTGTTTAACCGCTGGGGGCAGTTGATCTATCACAATACAACAGATCCCGCGCAGGGATGGGATGGTAAATTCAACGGTGTACCGCAGGATATGGGTGTTTACAACTACAACATCGTACTTAGTGCTCCCTCGGGCAAGCTAAAACACTTTACCGGTACAGTAACCCTGATCAGGTGACCTCTGTCTATGAAATTCCGCGGCGGTTTTAAGGATTAATTGTAAAGCCGTTAAGCAACGACTCCATATCTGCTTTATACTTGGCAAACAACGATTCGGAAGTGTAGCACACCAGTTGTACCGTGCCTATAGCCCCTGTGTAGTAGTAGCCGAAATAAACAAATTTTATGCCATCCACAGTGCCCCTCAGTTCCAGGTGCTTTACCAGGTTGCCGTTCACCAGCCTGGTTTCTTCCCGCACTATTTTTACATCGGGGGCTACTGATTTTGCATTTGAGAGTGCTGCTGTTTCCAGTACGTCCAGGCTCAGTTCTATGGCCTCAGGAATGATCATGCAGTAACTGCTTTCATGTTTCTGTGATAGCCTGTATTCTATAGGGCTGTTGTCATCGTCTGTCACGCTTTTAAATGACCATTTCTTTGGGTCAAGCCAAATGCCATACTTTACTCTTGCGCCTTTAAGCAGAAAACTGTTGCTGCTGCTTTTTGTCAGTGACGGCGTATCGAGCCGGGTTTCGTAGCTGGGTGTCACAGCCGCGTACCTCCAGGTGCCGTCATTATTCAGTACTACTTCTTCTCCTTTGTCTGTTACGGCTTTTATTTGTGCAACGGAAGAAAGGCATAATATGCTGAAGCCGGTAAGCAATATGGGGAAACGCATACGGATATTTTTTAGGTGCTTAATTTTTTATTGCAGCTATGCCGGGTAATTCTTTCCCTTCAAAATACTCGAGCATGGCACCACCGCCGGTAGATACATAACTTACATCGTTGGCATAACCGAATTTATTGACCGCTGCCACACTGTCGCCGCCACCTACCAATGAATAGGCGCCGTTTTTAGTAGCGGCTACTACGGCATCGGCAATGGCTTTGGTGCCGTGCTGAAATTTATCCATTTCAAAAACACCCATCGGGCCGTTCCATAATATGGTCTGTGACTGGCTGATGATCTTTTTAAAATGTTCTATGGCCATGGTGCCTATATCCAGCGCCATCCAGCCATCTGGAACCTCTGAACTGAGGGCGGATGATGTTGTGGCATCTGCGGCAAATTTATCGGCAATGATACTATCAGCCGGCAGGTGTATGCAAACACCCTTGGCGTTGGCTTTTTCAATCAGGTCGAGTGCCATATCCAGGCGATCGTCTTCACAAAGCGAATTACCTATTATGCCGCCTTCTGCTTTGAAGAAAGTATAGGCCATGCCACCACCAATGATGATGTCGGTTGCTTTCTCAAGCAGGTTCTCTATGATCAGTATCTTGTCAGATACCTTTGCGCCGCCAATAATAGCGGTAAATGGTTTCTTGTTGTTGTGCAGTACATTTTCGGCAGCCTTCACCTCACCTTCCATCAGCAGGCCAAACATCTTCTTGTCACCAGGGAAGAATTGCGCGATAACAGCGGTAGACGCATGGGCGCGGTGAGCTGTACCAAAAGCGTCGTTTACATATACGGTACCGAGTTTTGACAGTTTTTCAGCAAAGTCTTTGTCACCTTTTTCTTCCTGCTTGTAATAGCGCAGGTTCTCGAGCAGCAATACCTGTCCCGGCTTCAGCGTTGCTGCCTTGTTAACTGCATCGTCGCCTATGCAGTCATTGGCAAATTGCACTTCTGTACCTAATAGATCCGAGAGATGCGCTACTATGGGTTTCAGCGAAAAGTCAGCAAGCGTAAGGTGCGGTTTCTTTTCTATGTCTTTGAGCGGCCTGCCCCAGTGGCTCATTAATATTACACTGCCACCATCGGCCAGCACTTTTTTTATAGTAGGTAAGGCCGCGCGGATGCGGTTATCGTCAGTGATAGTACCGTTTTTTATGGGTACATTAAAGTCAACGCGTATCAGCGCTTTTTCGTTTGCGAAATTGTGACCGGAAAAAGTGGACATAAGTCTGGTTGTTCAAATATTTCTGTAAAAATAACAAAACCTGCATCGAAACAATGCAGGTCTTGTTAATGAGATGTATTATTTATTTATTTACTTATAAGCCCGGCAAAATACTTAACCGTACGTACCAGTTGGCTTACATAGCTCATTTCGTTGTCGTACCAGCTTACAGTCTTCACAAGCTGAACGTCGCCCATGGTCATTACTTTTGTCTGGGTAGCATCAAATAATGAACCGTAAGATGTACCAATGATATCGCTGCTCACTATCTCATCTTCGGTATAGCCAAAGCTTTCGTTTGCAGCTGCTTTCATCGCCGCGTTGATCTCTTCAGCGCTGGTTTTCTTTGTTAATATGGTAGTAAGCTCTGTAAGCGAACCTGTAACTGTAGGTACACGCTGTGCCGAACCATCCAGTTTGCCTTTCAGTTCAGGCAGTACCAGCCCGATAGCTTTTGCGGCACCGGTAGAGTTAGGTACGATATTTTCTGCTGCGGCGCGTGCCCTGCGAAGGTCGCCCTTAGGGTGTGGCGCGTCCAGCGTATTCTGGTCGTTTGTATATGCGTGAACAGTAAGCATAAGGCCGGTAACGATACCAAAAGAGTCGTTCATTACTTTAGCCATTGGCGCCAGGCAGTTGGTAGTACAGGACGCGCAGCTGATAACAGTTTCGCTGCCATCGAGGATGCCGTGGTTCACGTTAAAAACAACTGTTTTCATGTCGCCGGTGGCAGGTGCCGATATTACTACACGCTTTGCGCCGGCTTTGATATGGCCTTCTGCTTTTTCTTTGTCTGTAAAGAAGCCGGTACACTCCAGTACCACGTCTACGCCATGTGACCCCCATGGTATCTGCGACGGATCTTTCTGCGCGTAAATAGTAATAGACTTACCATTTACTATAATAGAATTGTCTGTGTGGGTTACTTCCTGGCCAAAACGACCCTGCGCGGTGTCATATTTCAGCAGGTGTGCCAGTACATTTGGCTTTGTCAGATCGTTGATCGCAACTACTTCTATGCCTTCCATGTTGTATATCTGGCGGAAAGCGAGGCGGCCGATACGGCCAAAACCATTGATGGCTACTTTTACTGTATTCATTTTATGAGATTAATTAAAGAACGTTTTTTTTAAATGTGGCGCAAAGGTACGGGTACCATACTTAAATTCCAAAGTCACATTCGGCTGATGTGAATATGTTGTGCATTGAATTGAAGTTTGTATCGTTGCGTAAATGAATTTTTAAAGTAATTTTCACACTATGTCGTATAATACCGGTTCCGTTAAAGCCAGGGAAATTGCTCCTGTCCATCGCTGGGTAGAAAATGGTCATATTTTCCTGTGGCTGCTGAAAGATACCTGCTGGGCGCTTGTGTGGCGGCCGGGAGGCATCATTATGATCTTCCCTACACTATCTGTGGCATTTTATATTTTATGGCGCTCACGGGGCATACGGTCTGAGTTTTTTCACAACCTGGCAGTGTGCCTCTGGATCATGGCCAACTCGGTATGGATGGTCAGTGAGTTCTTAAATGTAGACAAAGAATATAAGAAATATGCTGTTGTCATTTTTATAATTGGCATCTTGTTGCTGCTTGTCTATTATATATTTTTTTTCCGCAAAGACCAGGAAAAAGAGAGGGCGCAGCACCTTAATGAATACCTCGCTCGTTAAGCGCTTTTTGGTATGCTTTGGCATTCTTATCATGCTCCTGCATAGTGCTTGCGAAATTTGAGGTGCCGTTGAGGTCAGCGCTGGCGCAGAAGTACAGGTAAGTAGTCTGCGGTGCATCAAGTACTGCCTGCACCGTGCCGGTAGAGGGTGTGCATATAGGGCCGGGTGGCAGCCCATCGTTCTGGTAAGTGTTGTATGGCGAGTTGGTCTGCAACATAGCGCCCGTGACACGGCGGATAGTGAAATCGCCGATGGCAAATTTTACAGTGGGATCTGCCTGTAGCCTCATGCCTTTTTTCAGCCGGTTGATATACACACTTGCTATCTTCGGTTTATCGTCTGCAATATTTGTTTCTTCTTCTACAATAGAGGCGATCACTATGGCCTTTGTAGGTGTGAGCCCTTGTGCCTGCGCCTGCCGTACACGTGCCTCATCCCAGAACCTTACATAGTTCTTCTGTATTTTCCGGAATACTTTATCGGCGGTCACGTTCCAGTAGAATTCATAATTGTCCGGTATGATCCCGCACATTACTGTATTGGTATCCAGGCCAAACTGAGCGAGATAAACGGGGTCATGCATCATTTGCTTCAGTGTGGTGGAGTCTGCTTCAAGATTTGACGAAACCAGGTTAATAAAATCCTGCCGGCGCCGCAGTTTTTTGATGACCAGCTTTACCGGGGTTTGTCTGCCGTTTCGCAGCATACGCAGCATTTCATAAATACTCATACGCTTGCTGATCTTGTATTTGCCTGGGTGGATGTGCGTGGGCAACCCTGCGCGTTGCGCTACGAGATCGAAGGTGAACATATCTGCCACAAAGCCACCATCGGTGAGGGCTGTCTTTACTTTTTCGTAGTCACTGCCGGTATGTATGTACAGATACTCGCCCTGTGTGAATATGCCGGTATTGGGCCCGAATACTTTGTATACGGATATAGCAAGTATCGCGAGTATAATAAGGAGCACATAACGTAGTCCGCCCCGTTTATTTTTTTTGGCTGCACGCATGGCGTGCTAAGTTAGCGGATAAGTTGATTCATTTTCTGCCCGTTATAAATATTTTATCATTTTTACCGTTAAACCACGGCACGAGTTTTTATGTCTTACTGATAACTAAAACAGCAACTATGAAAAATATCAGGAAATTATGGTTCATACTAGCCATTTTTATTCTCGGCGCCGCGTTTGACAGCAGCGCGCAGGTATATATTAAAGTAAGGCCGGCAAGGCCGCATTACGAGCGGAGGGCAGCTCCCGGTCCGCGCCACATATGGGTGGAGGAAGACTGGGAGCCACGGGGCGGTACCTATGTATTCGTAGGTGGCCGGTGGGTAGAACCTCCGCGCCCCCGTGCCGTATGGATAGCCGGACACTGGGTACACAGGCCTCGTGGCTGGGTATGGATACGTGGACACTGGCGCTAACCGGTTTTGGGTATCGCGGTTAAAGTTGAAGTTATTACAGCTATGATGCGTAATTTTATACTTTAACCGCGATACTGAATAATGAAGCGAATCGTAAAGAAGCACCCGCTTGCCATCCGCTGGTTTCACTGGATCAATTTTCCGGTGCTGGCCATAATGATATGGAGCGGGCTGCTGATCTACTGGGCCAATGACGTCTACAGGCTTGGCTGGGGCGATAAGACGCTGGTCAAATTCTTCCCGCAGTCTTTTTATGACGCGCTGGATATTTCTTCTCACCTTTCGCGCGGCATGGGGTTTCACTTTTTCTTCATGTGGTTCTTCTTTCTTAATGGCGCGCTATATGTACTTTATACTGTGCTATCCGGCGAGTGGCGGCTGTTGTTGCCCAACCGGCATTCATTTAAAGAAGCCTGGCAGGTGGTGCTGCATGACCTGCATATCCGCAAGACCTTACCGCCGCAAAAAAAATACAATGCTGCGCAGCGTATCGCATATTCGGCTATAGTGGTGATGGGCTTTTGCTCCCTGCTTACCGGGCTGGCAATTTACAAACCTATACAACTATACTGGTTATGCGCGCTGTGCGGTGGCTATGAGGCCGCCCGTATAGAGCATTTTATTCTTACTATAGGCTATGTGCTTTTTTTCCTTATTCACATCATACAGGTGGCGCTGGCGGGCTGGAATAACTTCCAGGCCATGGTGACCGGATTTGAAGTAGAAAAAAATATAACACCTGAACCAACCGAAACCCCGGACACATGAGCGACAACAACCAGCGTACGGTGCAACAGCAGATAAGAAGGAAGACCATATTTTCCTTCTCGGTCTTTGTTTTGTGCTTTGCCCTTGCCTGCGCCGGCTGGGTATGGCTCTATCATCAACCTGAGCAGGCTGATGGCTTGCAGCCCACATTGCGAAAAGGCCTTGAAGCCAATGAGCGCGTCTTCAGCTTGTTTTACAGCAAAAGCCGTGAAGCAAAGCCATTCAAAAAAACGGAGGCTGCCCGGCAGGTGCGTGTAAATGGCGACGCAGGTATGGACGGTAACCTTGACACCACAACCTGGAGGCTAAGAGTAGCCCGTGCCCCCGGCGATACACTGGTACTGACCCTTAATGATATCAAAGCGCTGCCCAAAACCGAGGTGGTATTTGATTTTAAGTGCGTGGAAGGGTGGAGCCAGGTAACCTGGTGGGGTGGCGTACGCTTCAGCGACTTTCTTAAAAAATATAACCTCGTGCAGCAGACCGCCATGAACTATGTGGGTATGATAACCCCTGATGGCGCTTACTATGTGGGCAACGATATGGCCAGCATGCTGCAACCACAAACCATACTCTGCTATGAAATGAACGGGCGCCCGCTGCCACAGGAGCAAGGATACCCGCTGAGACTGATCATACCGGTGAAGTACGGTATCAAGCACATAAAACGCATAGGTACCATGTACTTCAGTAACAGCAAGCCGCCCGACTACTGGGCAGAGCGTGGTTATGATTATTATTCGGGCCTATAGCTGCCTGGCCCGGCTACAGCACTTTTAACTTTCCTCAAGTTTTGTGCCGGTTTGCGTGAATGAGATCATTCTTTTTTTATACAGCGCCCCGAGTGTCATTTTAAACGTCTTCTTGCTGAGGCCAAAAAACGCCGATATATCTTCAGGTGAGCTCTTATCGTTGTATGGCAAGTATCCGTTGTTGTCGCGCAGCAGGCCCAGTATTTTTTCTTCTTCTTCGGGTACTTTGGCGTAGCCCTTTGCTCCCAGCGCCACGTCTATTTTATTGTACTCTCTTATGTTCTTTACAAAACCTTTTACTTTTTCACCTATTTCCAACTCGCGAAAGACCTCGTTGTAATGCAGCACGCCAAGGTGCCTGCTGTTGATGATGACCTTGTAGCCAATGTCTGTTCGCTGATAGATAACAATGTCTACCGGGTCAAGTTCTTTTATGGTCAGCTCATAATTGCTGAGGAACTTATCTATTTTCTCAGTGCCGGTAACACGGCCGGTGCGCTCATCAATATACAGTCTAACCAGCCTGCGGTCGCCGGGGCGCATTCTTTTTTCCTGGTTGGCGATGGGAACGAACACGTCCTTCATAATGCCCCATTTTACGAAAGCCCCTGAGGGGTTAGCATCAGCCACTTCCATCATAGCTATCTCACCTACGGCGGCAACCGGTTTGTCGGTAGTGGCTATGAGGCGGCCTTCATTGTCGTGGTATATGAAGACATTGATCTCGTCATCGGGTTTGAGCCCGGTGGGCACATAACGTTTGGGCAGCAGTATTTCCGCATCATCACCGCCATCGAGGTACATCCCGAAGTCTACCTCTTTTATCACTTTCAGTGTATTGTATTCGCCAACTTTTACCATCAGGGCTGCAAGTTACACTGATATGTTGAAAGGTGGATATAATAACAGACGTATAAGCCGGGGCTACTTTTGTTCGGCAGGTTTTACGTCGCTGAGGAAGTAGTCGTCCCAGATATAATTGGCCAGAGATTTGCCGGGATGTGACTGCTCATACTTCTTCAGCAGCCCGGCTATTTCGCTATACTTCACCCAGAAAACCATCTTTGAACCCCTGGAGTCCCCTGATGCGCCGTAAACATCCATCATAGGGGCAACGGCAATAATATTGATGCCGATATTACCCGCAGCACGGTCGAATGTCCACTCTTCGAGTATACGGTACTTATAGAATCTGTCATAATCGATGTCGGCATGTGTTATTGTTATTTTTCCGATGCCAGTGATGGGGTCAACGATCACCTGGGTGTCGGGCGGAATTGAAAAAGGGTTTTCAATCTCTTTTGTTGTCAGTTTCTCAACAAGCCGTGTATCGAAAGCGTTATAAGCGATTACCTTGCCGGAACGGACCGCATCGTAGATGAGCTCAGTGATGCCGGTATCTGTTCCGGGGCTGTGGAAATGATGTTGTTTTTCGTCAGGCTTTTCCGAGATATTCACTTCCCGTGCGACAATCTTTTTCCAGGTGTCATTATGGGTTGCGGTTTTCTGTGCCGGGGCAACAGCTGATGCCAGCATCAGGACTGAGATGATGGCGCTACTAAACTTTTGTGTGCTCATAAGATCTGCTGTGTTTTTAGATCAATAAAAATGTTAAGCGCAAAAAGGAATAGTGAAGAGGAGGGAAGCATTAACCGAAATAACAAACGCAGGTATACAATATATATTGTATGACTTAATGCTTATTTCGTTAGTATCCCCCTTTCGGAAAACTGTGGTGCCGCGGGGAAAGGTGTAGCGCAGAAAACTGTGGCCGGTGATCAGGCCTTACGTTTGATACTACAGCCTACAGACTTTGTGGTGTTTGGGTTAATTTCTTTACCTGCTATCATTGCGTCAATCGCATCCTGGATGTACATTTTCTTAGCTTCGGCGGGGTTACCTGGATTATCGTTCATAGCACCCTTGTAGACCATCTTGCCCGCTTTATCGAAAAGGTATATTTCGGGAGTATGGTTGGCCCCGAATATGTCTGCAAGCTTTGAGTTCTCATCAATAACGTAGGGCACCATGTACTGCTGTGCCTTGGCAAAGGTGGCCATGGCCTGGTAAGAATCTTCATCGCCCCGTTTTGCTTCGTTTGAGTTGATAATGATCATTCCAACTTTGTGTGACTTAGCATATTCCATTGTCCGTTTAGTGACAGAAGCATTTTTGAGCACAAAAGGGCATGTATTGCAAGAGAACATTACGAGCAGCCCGTTGTCGCCGGCAGCGCCCTTGAGCGTTGTAGGGTTGCCGATGGCATTCTTCATAACATCTGACGCGGGCAGGTTGTCACCGGGGTTTAATTGGGCCTGTGCGGTAAAAGCTGTTACGGTAGCGAGGGCCAGGGCCATAATGATCGTTTTCATTTTCGTTTTTTTTGTAAAAATAAGGCTTTATCCGATTGCTTTCATTTTCGGGGTTGTTTGCCGGTTTCGAGGCTGATATTCTCATCGCCGGGCCGGTAGGGGAGGTATGTGATAATAAACTGGAACATCTCGTCGGTAGATTTCATACTGCCGTCGCGGTCGCGGACGAGGCGTGGCGGGCTGTAAGGATTGTTGAGGTTTTGTCTTGTGTTGTCATACACACCCTCAGCCACGATAGTGCTGCCCTTGGGTATCTTCACCATTTTTTTGAAGGTGTAAAAGTACTGCCAGTTAAAGTCCCACCGGGGGATAGATATTAACCTGATGGTATCGCCCGAAGGGCTAAGCGCATATGCTTTGAAACTTTTGCCCAATAAATGCATATGCGGGTTGACGGTGAGAATAGATATGTCGTAGGGTGTTGTGAACCTGCTGCTTACATGCTTTATGGTGTTAGGCTGGATGATGAGATCAGGCTCAACGGGTGACACGCCGAGCGTGCCCAACTGGAATTCCTGCACCGGCCTCTCGGGCGGGCCTTTGGCGAAAAAGATATTTATATAGGAGCTATCGGTGATGTCATCTTTTTTTGTGAAGCCATAGTGCAGGTCATTAAGGAGGAATACACCTTTGCGTGGCAGAATATAGCCGCCAATCCCATCGGGGTACAACTGGCCCGATACGCCCGGCAGGTAATTGACCACCGACTTTTGGAGCACGGGATAGGATCCATCGTCATTAGGCAGGTCCAGCCGCTGGAAGGCTTTGAGCAGTGAGCCGGTATCCTCTACCATATCCACCACACGTTCGCCACCGAAGACCGAGCTTTTCCTGTCGAAAGCATACTTTACCATATCGCCGTTTACGTGGTGTACCACATTGTGGTTGCCGGGCATAAACTCTATGAGCGCCGCGAAGGTATCTGCCGGCAGCTCGAACGGAACCTTTACCAGGAGGAACTTATCGAAGCCATTGCCTTTTAAGAATACGGGCTGTACCGGTATGCGCATATCCGGCGTGCCTATAGTGGAGCCTGTAGGATAATCAGGCAGAGGGGGTAACTTGTCTGCCGGCCCCTCAGGCATGCCCTCATCGACCCATTTTTCCAATATTTTTATGTCGCGGTCTGACATGATACGCTGGCCGGCAAACTGAGTATAGTGCGGGTCTGCCGGCCATGGGGGCATGATACGTTCTTTGACCACATACGCAGTAGCCCCGCCATATTTCCTTGCATCGGCATAGGTAACAATAGAAAAGTGAGCGGTGCCGCCCGGCCTGTGACAGATGGTGCAATTGGTATGTATGATATTGGCTACCTGTTCGGTATAGGTAACATTAGACGGTATGCTATCGCTGCTGCCGCAGGCGGCAGCCAGCAGCAGGGAAGACAATACGACAGCGATCTTATATTTCCTCATCGTTTTCTTCTTTTGACAGTTTGCCAAGCAGGATACTTACATTCAATTCGTAGCCAAGCAGGATAATAATGGTATTGAGCCACACCCAAACCATGAAGGCTATGAGCGTGCCAATGGAGCCATATATCTTATTGTAATTGATAAAATGATTTACAAGGAAGAAGAATACGGAAGTGGCCAGCACAGACGCCAGTGTGGCAAAAACCGAACCTGCCGATACAAACCTGAACCTGTGCCTAAGCGACGGGCCATAAGTGTATATAACGGAAATGGCAATAAACACCAGCAGCGCCAGTATAACGAAGCTGACCGCCTTGACCGCAATGAGGCTATGAAATGTCTTTTTGATATAAGGGTTCAGATCCTTGCTCTGGAATATTAATACTGCCAGGCCGGCCAATATTATGCCGATGAGGGTAACTGTAAGCTTGATAGCAGCCCACCTGCGCTGCAACCCGGTACGTTTTACATAGAGCGAGAGACTGTTATCGAAACTGCGCATGAGGCCCATGACCCCATTGGAAGAGAAGAAGAGCACCAGCACGATACCATAAGACAGGGCATCGCGGTGCTGCTTGTTCATAAAGTCGCTGACCACGTTGTACACATTGTGGTAAATGTTCTGATTGGGCGAAAGCAGCTTAATGGTATTGAGGATCGTCTGCTCCACATTGCGCAGGGGCAGGTAGGGTACCAGTGAGAAAAGGAACAGGAAGGTAGGCGGCATGGCCATAAGAAAATTATAGGTGACCGCGGCGGCCCGCTCCTGCAACTTGAGCTTCTTTATTTCCCGGAGGAAGAACTTGCCAACTTCAAAAAGAGAAGCGCCGTTGAGACCGGGCAGTATTACCCGGTGCGCTTTGCGAAAGACATAGCGGGCGGTGCTTGTTTTATGAATGTTGATCTGTGGTCCGGGCATTGGGTGTTCAAAAGTAAAGTCTTGGATGCTATGCGCAAAATGTGGCTAAAAACGAAAATTCCCCTTTTTTTGAATAAAAAAGCTATTTCACAGCCTGTTATTGATAATCAATGCATTGTGGCAGTTTTGTGGATAAAAATTCCCCAAAAATTCCCCATTTTCTACCCAGTGGGGAATTTAGACGTCGTGTTGTCGCGTCTTGAATTTGGTTGATCTTCTTGGTGCGGAACGAGCCACAATCGGTTAATGAAAGGAGGATATAGCGTGTCATATTTAGTTGTGTTTTATGTTTTGTGCTTTATTGGTGTAGTTCCCCGGGATATGCTTCAGGGGGAGGGGGGGCCGAAACAAGGCCATAAGCAGCCATATGGAGCTGGAGTGAAATGCGGTATAAAGGTACGGCGGCGGCAATTAAAAGACAACTAAAGATATCCACAAAAATGCAGTGTGGCCAAGGGATTGAGCAGCAACGCGCAGCGGGAGTTTTCAGCTAAAAAATGTTGATAATTTTTTGCGCGTGACCGGAGCAAAAAGCAAAAGCCCCCGAAGCAGACCTACGGGGACTTATGTTGATTTTGTATGTTTGTTGCGGCGGGCATCAGACGCCAGCTTATTTAACCCTTCTTAAGTTCTATTACTTTGGCTATGTAGGCATCAACGTATTTTTCCAGTGCTTTTTTGGCGGCGGCCTTGTATTGAGCCCTTGTGGTCTCTACCACTACAGGATCCATTGACTTGGCAAAGGCGAATGCTCTGTTCTTTATGCGCGAGGGATCCTGGTTGAGGGCGGTATGGTAGGGCATATCACAATCGATATTGCCGGACACCACAACAGATTCATTCTGAGATTTTTCATTCCATAGCATAGACATGCCAAGTGTGGAAGGTACTATCCTCATGACGGGCTTTGTGGCAGCGCTATACTTAAATGTAGTGGTGCGGGTATATGGAAAATAACCTGAAGGATAACTGGGCTCGCTGGATTTGATATCAACGTTTACCATAAGGTCGGCAAAGTCGAGGGTGATGTGGAAGAAGCCGGCGGGTGCGTCGATATCGCCGCAGAAGCGGGATGCTTTCTTTATTTTGCCAAATGCAAAGGCGGTCTTGCCCGCATAGAGTATGTTGCCCTTATGGGCATTGTAAGTGACCCATACCTGGCCGTTGCCTTTTTCTTCATCATTTGATTCGGTGCGCTCATCGGCGGCTTTGTAAAAGTCGGTAGCTGTTATGGCACTCCATGCTACGGTATCGATACCGTTTTCCTTGAGCTTTTTCTGGAAGTATGCGTAGCAATAATCTGTAACCTCCTGAAAATCATCATCGGTAAGTTCGCCGTCGGTTGTTTCGAGGTATGCCGTCAGTTTGGCGGCGGCCACTTTGCCGCTGGATTTGTCTTTGCCCGCGTTTCGGGCAGTGCTGGTGAGTTTGTAGTTGACGGTTAGCTGTGCTATGCCCAGCTTTTCGAGGTGTGTCGTGATCTTGAGCTTCGCAAAAGACCCGCCGGTGCTTATCTTGATAGCGTCGGCGTCGCCTGGATCCTGAGCCAAAGTGGTGTGATGGCCTGCAACAACAAGCATGAACGCAAGTGTAAAGATGCTGTATCTCATTTTGTTTGATTTTAGTACAACAAAAGTAAAATGAGTAACAGACCGATACAATCCGTACCGGGCGGTAATTTTATCTACGTATTAATACGGAGTTATAAGTTGCCCAGAATGAAATTGGTCATGCGTGTATAAAGGTGCAGGCGGGTATTGCCACCGGAAATACCGTGTGTTTTATCGGGATAATATTCGCCCTCGAACTGCTTACCGGCTTGTATGAGGGCATTTGCAAACATTACTGAGTTTTGAAAATGCACATTGTCGTCGGCAGTGCCATGTACGAGCAGGAATTTTCCTTTCAACTTATCGGCCATTTTTTCGGGTGCATTTTCGTCGTAGCCGCCGGGATTTTCCCGTGGTGTGCGCATGTAGCGTTCGGTATAGATGTTGTCATAATATCGCCAGTTAGTGACCGGTGCTATAGCGATAGCTGACTTAAATACGTCTGCGCCTTTGAGGATACATGTGCTGCTCATAAAGCCGCCATAGCTCCAGCCCCAGATGCCTATACGGTTCTTATCCACATAAGGCATATTGCCGAGGCTACGTGCCACAGCTATCTGGTCGTCACTTTCGAGGCTGCCGAGGCGGAGGTATGTTTTTTTACGGAACTCCTCGCCACGGAAACCGGTGCCGGTGCCATCTGCGCAAACAACGATATAGCCCTTCTCTGCCAGCATCTGGTGCCACCAATAGTTGCCAAGAGGAAAGCGGTCTGCTACCTCTTGCGAGCCGGGGCCGCTGTACTGATACATGAGTACGGGATATTTTTTTGAACTGTCGAAACCGGGTGGAGTAATCATCCACGCGTTGAGCATATCAGTGCTGCCTTTTATCTGCATAAGGCGTACATTGCCAAAGGCATATTCCTTCATAGTAGCTTCCAGTGCTTTGTTGTCTTCGAGCACCCGTTTTGCTTCGCCCTTCGCGTTGCGCAGGGTATAAACAGGCACGCTGCTGACGCGGGAATTTTTGTCTACAAAATAATTGTAGCCGGTGCATGTAGTAATAGCATGCATGCCGGGCTCGGGTGTAAGGCATTTTTTATTTTTACCGTTCCAGTCTACCGAGTAGAGCTTTCTTTCCAGCGGCGATGATTCTGCCGACGTGTAATAGACCAGCTTTCTGCCGAGGTCTACGCCGGTAAGGGCGTCTACATCGTAATTGCCTTCTGTAAGGTCTGTCATTTTTTTCTGTTGCCAGTCGTAATTATATAAATGTGAATAGCCGTTTCGCTCACTGCTCAGTATCATGGAATGCCCGTCCGGCAGGAAGGTGATCTCGTCATTGATATTTATGTAGTATTTGTTGGTATCGGTATAGATGACTGTTGTGGCGCGCGTGGCTGCGTCTGCGAGCAGCAACTCCAGTTTATTCTGTAACCTGTTCATGCGGTAGATACACAATTTACCGGGATCGTTGGTCCATTTTATGCGCGGGATGTACTGGTCTGTCACCTGCCCGATATCGGCAGTAACGGTAACTTTCTTCTGGAAGTCGTATATTTTTATCTGTACCACAGAATTGGGCTCACCGGCCTTAGGGTATTTGTATTTATACTGTTCGGGATAGAGGTTATTGTACTTAGCAATGGTATATTCGGGAACCTTGCTTTCATCGAAGCGGTACCATGCGATATACCTGCCATCGGGTGACCACTGGTAGGCGCGCGTGAAGCTGAATTCTTCTTCATATACCCAATCGCAGTTGCCGTTGATGATATTGTTCTTCTCACCATCGCCGGCAATTACATCTACGCTGTGCGCGTCAATGTCTTTATAATAAAGGTTGTTATCAGCTCTTACAAAGGCTATCTTTTTGCCATCGGGGGAGAATGTGGCGTGCATCATTTTTCCGAAGTCAACGAACTGGGCTACTTTTTTCTCTATGTCGAAAAGAAAGACGTAATACAGCCTTGAATGCCTGTATATGTTTTCGCCATTGGCAAAAAGGAGCATTGTTTTTTCATCGCTGCTGAATTCATAATCTTCGACCACTACTTTCTTTTTACCGTAGTCGATCATTGAGCTTTCGAACAGATCTTTCACGGGTTTGCCGGTTTCGAGGTCATACATGCGTATCACCAGTTTGCCGCCGTCATGATCTATCTGAGTATAGTGTTTACCATCCTTCATGGCTTTGAAGCCCGGTACGTCTTTTACCTTAAAGGTATTATTAGTCCAGATGTCGTCCAGTGTTATCTGCTTTGTGCCCTGGGCGTATAGCAACTGTGAACAAAGCAATGTAGCGGATAACCATAAAAATTTACGCATAATTAAGTATTAGAGGTTGTAAAAGTAATATCTGCATGCCAGACTCACTGCACATAAGGCAGCGCCGGGGTCATGCGACGGAGCAAGACGGCTCATGACGGACCGGGAAATTCACTGAATTGGCGATGAAACATTTCTCATGTGCTTTGTCGTGCAGGGCGTTGGCCTTGTCTGTCATGGCGGGGTCTATGATGGTAACAACAGGGTGCAAAGTGACCTCTGAGAACCTGCCGCCACCTGTGGCTGACTCCTGCATAATACCGTGGGCCTCGTCGGTATATGCGGTGACGATGATGCCTGCGTCTGCGCACAGGTGGAGGTACCAAAGCATGTGGCAGGTGGATAATGATGCAACAAGCATATCCTCGGGATTGTGGCGGGTAGCATCGCCCATGAATGGAGTATCGGATGAGCCGGCGATGTCGGGTTTGCCATTGACAGATATAGTGTGGTTTCGGTCGTAGTCTTTATAACCCGATGTACCCTTGCCCCGGTTGCCTGTCCATGTGATGGTAGCCGAGTAGTTATGCTGTCTTTCCATTTTTCCTGTTTTCTGCTGTTATTTGAAGCAGGCCGAAGGCGGCCTGCAATTTGTGGCATGAAATTAGTAATAGTATACCAGATGAGCAGTTGTAAATAATACTGCTTGCATAAATGGTGCTTATTTTTAATGATATAATTTTATATCTATTTGGTTTTTTGAGAATTATGCAATAAGTTTAGAAAATAAACGTTGTTAACAAACTAATAAGAATTCAAATTTCTGTGTGAATATGAATAAAGTGTTGTCAATATTAGTTGCCCTGATCCTTACGATAAGTGGTGCGTGCGGTGCGAAAGAGCATGATGAGGATGCCTTCCTGTCTATAATCAGCGTGTCGGGGATGAGCGCTACCCAGGTGAAGGTAACAGATGTGCTTGGGACGCCGACGAGAATAGAGGAGAGCAAGAAGCGAGTATGGTGGTACTATAGCAAGGGCGCAACCACAATGGTTATCAGCTGGAACAAAAAGACAATGATGCCCGATAAATTTTCTTTTACATCTGACCGTGAGGCGAGCAATGCGTTCAGCAGGAGCCTTTCGCGGCAGTTGCAATCGGGCAAGACCAACCTGGCACAGGCAATACATATATTAGGTACGCCCAAGGATATGACCATATGGGCATCCAAGCAGGAAGTGTATTATGCTTTCCAGGATAAAATGCTGCGGCTCTTCTTCAGGGACCGGAAGCTGGTGGATTACTGCCTGTATTAATAATCTATAGTGGCTTGTATGCCGCGGTCTATGAAGGCCTGGGCCTGCGGGCGCAAGGCGTCAAAACTACCTTTTTTTACCCCGCACTTTCCTTTATGATCTCTGGGCGCCAGGGTATAATTTCGGAATAAGCCGGTGATGGGTCAACTATGAGAAAACGTCGTTGAATTGTGGCCGTGCATCAGAGAGGGCATGTGTAAACGTAGGTGTACGTATTCCATCATTTCCGCTTTAGTAATCAATTGCTTATATTTGGTATAACTAAAAATCTAGGGCTATGTACATAGTAAGAGATATTTTCCAATTAAAGTTCGGGCATTACAGGGATGTAAAAGCCCTGATGGATGAGGCGGCCAGCAAAAAGATGTTTGCTGAGCACCCAACCAACAGAGTGCTGACCGATTTTACGGGCGATGCTTACCGGCTGATACTGGAGCAAGGTTTCGGGTCGCTGGAGGAGTATGAAAAAACAATAGCCACGGAAATGGGCAAGGCTGAATGGGCGAACTGGTATATGCGGTTTAAAGAGCATGTAGTAAGCTCGCACAGGGAGATACTGAGGCAAGTGGGTTGAATCTGCTATGGATATCAGTTAATCTTAGCTGCCGGCCAGGATAAAATGCTGCGGCTCTTCTTGAGGGACCGGAAGCCGGTGGATTACTGTCTGTATTAATAATCAATAGTGGCTTGTATGCCACGGTCTATGAGTGCCTCGGCCTGCGGGCGCAGGTCGTCAAAGCTACCTTTCTTTACTCCACACTTTCCTTTATGATGAATGATGAGCGCACACTGCTCGGCCTGAATAGCTTCGTGCCCGCAGATGTCCACTAATGATTCTATGACCCAATCGAATGTATTGACATCGTCGTTCCATACGATGAGGTTATGCAACTCCTGGCTGAGCACATCAGTATCCTCTCTCTCGGATGGTTTCCATTTAGTTATGGAAAATATTTCGTTTTCACTGTTCATATGGCAAAAATAAGAAAGAAGATGGATTCAAAAGTCAATTTTTCATTCTACCAGCAGTAAAATTGTGTCGCCCTCCTTTATGGCTGCATCCGGCCCCGGAACCTGCCCGGTGACAAGGGTGCGCATAGTGTCGGGTATCCTTACCGATTCGTTTTGGGGTTTTATACGTACCTGCAGGTTGATCTGGGATAAAATGGCGAGCGCCATTTCGCAATTAATATTCATTACATCGGGCATCCGGTGCTCTGTATTGCCCATACCATCGCCTACCTGCAGGGTAATCTTACTGCCCTGCGCAATGAACTGACCTTCTTTTATGGGGTAGCCACGGTATAATTGCTCGAGTATCACCCCGGATTTTATGAACGGTTTGTGGATGGTATCGCCAATAAAGAGCTTGTTGGTGCGCAGCAGCATACGGGCGCTGCCGAAGGACAGCCCTACAAGAGCCGGCATGGGGATGGATGGCGGGCTGACCATATTGACGGTGAGGAATACCAGCCTGCCTTCCTTAACGAGGGCACCAGAGTCGGGGGACTGGCGCAGAACGGTGAGTGGTCTGGCAGTGGGTTCGTAGACCGAATCCACAACGGCGGTGAAGCCAAGGTAATCGAGGCGGGACACGGCCTGTGTGACGTTCATACCTACATAACCCGGAAGAATATATTCTTCGCCGTGCTTTGTGAACTGGTGGAGTGAAAAAAAGAAAATAATGTAAATGGCAAGGATCACCAGCAATACAAGGATGAGATGAAAGAGGAATGACCTGCCGATGTTTTTCATGATACTGCCGATAAAAATAATATTTTTTTGAGTTAAGGGCTGGGTGTGTTAATTAATATGTAAGATAAAGCTGAGCAACGATATGAGTGTGACTGAAAGTTAACTTTGTGAGGATGACAGAACACCATAAGCAGGTATTTCTCACCCAGTCGCCCACCCGCTGGCAACGATTCAAATGGACGTTCAGGATATTGCTGCTGGTATCTGTGGTGCTTCTGGGTATACTGGGTACGGCCGTAATGAAGACGCTGTTCACCCCCGATATGCCGCAACTGAAGCCCGATAACGGACAGTATAAAAGTATACTGAACAAGGGCAAGAATGAGGCAATAAAAGTGCTGGATAAAAAGTACGAGGGGTTTGGCAAGTATATAACGGGGAAGGCGGCGCAACTGAAGCATATCAGGTATGTGAGCAAGGCAGACAGCATGCGCGCGATAACAGCACCTGTTCGCGCCGCATTTTATGACGCTACTGATGAGCAGGCATATTTTTCGCTGAAGAACAACATCTCTGACCTGAATATGCTGCTGCCGCTATGGATGACTATAGACGAAACGGGTGATACTATGGTGGCAAACCGTGAGATGCGCGGCCATGAGATCATCAAGGCATCGGGCGTACCTGTGGTTGCGGTGATATCGAATTTTACGGGGGAGGATTTTAACGGCGCGGCGCTGCACAGGATATTATCAGATAAAACGAAAAAGGAGCGGCTGATCACAGACATAGTAAGTGAAGTGCAGCGGAACCATTTTGCAGGAGTTAATATAGACTTTGAAGAACTGGAAGAGCGGTCTGATGAGCCACTGGTGCTGTTTATGAAAGAGCTGTATGAGCGCATGCACCCGCTGCACCTGATGGTGACGCAGGATGTAGCCCCCTTTAACCCGGATTATGACCTGGCTAACCTGGCGAAGTACAATGATTACATTTTCCTGATGGCGTATGATGAGTATAACAGCGGGAGTGCGCCGGGCCCGATATGCTCACAGAAATGGATACAGGCGGCGCTGGACGAGGCTGTGGATAAAGTGCCGGAAAATAAACTGATACTGGCCATAGCCGGCTACGGATACGACTGGCCGCAGGGGGATAAAGGCAGCGATATTACTTACGCAGAGGCGCTGAGCATAGCATCGGAGTCTGACGCGAAGGTGGTGTTTGACAGCGCAACCTACAATCTGACCTACAGGTATACTGATGAAAATAATGTGGCGCATACAGTATACTTTACAGACGCGGCCACTAATTATAATACCATGCGTTTTGCGTCTGAGTATGGGCTGGGCGGGATAGGCCTGTGGCGCCTGGGATCGGCGGACAGCAGGCTGTGGCGTTTTTATAACAAAGACCTCAGTGATGACGCGGTAGATTCGTTCAGGTACGACATACTAAGTAATGTGAACGCAAGCTATGATGTAGACTATATAGGCGAAGGCGAGATACTGGATGTGATCAGCACCCCAAAGGCAGGTAAAATAAACATAGTAACAGACACAGCCGAGGACCTTATCACCGGGGAAGATTATGAGCGCATGCCATCCATATTCGTCATTAAAAAGTACGGTAAGAAGCCTAAAAAAGTGATCCTCTCATTTGACGACGGGCCTGATGAAAAATATACACCGAGGATACTGGACATACTGAGCAGGGAGCATGTGCCCGCAGTATTCTTTATGGTAGGGTATAACGCATTGAACAATATCCCTATTGTAAAGCGGATATACAGAGAGGGTTTCGAGATAGGGAACCACACATTCACACATCCGAATATAGCTGAGGTGAGCAAGAAGCGCGCGCTGCTGGAGCTGAACAGTACCCGCCTGCTGATAGAAAGCATTACCGGTCATTCTACAGTATTGTTTCGCGCGCCATACAACGCAGATTCGGAGCCTGAGACAATGCAGGAACTGGAGCCGGTGTCATTTGCCAAGGATAATAATTACCTGACGGTAGGGGAGTCTATAGACCCGAACGACTGGGAAAAAGGTGTAAATGCCGACAGTATATACAACCGTGTAGTACGGCAGTCGCAGTTGGGGAGCATAGTATTGCTGCATGACGCAGGCGGCAACCGGGAGGCGACCATAGCGGCCCTGCCCCGTATCATTGCGTATTTTAAGCAAAACGGATATACCTTCACTACGGTGGCTGACCTGGTGGGTGAGCCCCGGGCGAAGCTGATGCCGGCAGTGCCCAAGAATAACAGTTATTATTTTATCCAGTTTAGTTACTACATGGCTGAGTTTGGGTACTGGAGTGGTAATTTTCTTTTTTACCTGTTCGTTACCTGCATCGTTTTATCGGTAGGCCGGATATTACTGCTGGCGTATTTTGCAATAAAGGAGTTCAGTGCAGAAAGGAAACGGAAGTTGTCGCCACTGGAGGGCTCACCCCTGGTGAGCATTATTGTTCCGGCATATAATGAGGAAGTGAACGCGGTGAAATCTGTGAACAACCTGCTGCGCTGCACCTACCCGAATTTTAATATCATTTTTGTAGACGATGGCAGCAAGGATACTACTTATGAGCGGGTAGCGGCGGCATTCTCCGACAACCCCAAGGTAAAAGTATTTACGCGCGCGAACGGTGGCAAGGCATCTGCACTGAACTATGGTATAGCGCAGACAGACGCCGCTTATGTATTGTGTATAGATGCCGATACAAACCTGGCGCCTGACGCGCCCGAACTGCTGGTGCGTCATTTTGCAGATGAAACCGTGGGCGCCGTAGCCGGTAATGTGAAAGTGGGCAATGAAGTAAACCTGCTGACGAGATGGCAGAGTATAGAATATGTAACCGGGCAGAACTTTGACCGTAACGCATTTGCGCGCCTGAACGCCATAACGGTAGTGCCGGGCGCGATAGGGGCATTCAGGAAAGAGGCGATAGAGGCATCGGGCGGGTTTACGAGTGATACCTTTGCCGAAGATTGTGACCTGACGATAAGGATGCTGCGGGCGGGCTATACGATCAAAAACGAGAATGAGGCGATAGCGCTTACAGAGGCGCCCGAGCAACTGCGGCAGTTTTTGAAACAACGGTTCAGGTGGAGCTTTGGCGTGATGCAGTCATTCTGGAAAAACAGGGATGCACTGTTTAACAGTGAGTATGGAGCACTGGGGTGGGTGGCGCTGCCAAACATACTTATCTTCCAGGTACTGATACCGCTGGTGGCACCGCTGGCCGATGTGCTGATGCTGATAGGCCTGTTTACCGGAAACTGGGCCGTGATCCTTATGTATTACGGCATATTTATGCTTATAGACCTGATGGTGGGTATCATGGCCTTTTTGTTTGAGAAAGAACGTTTGCTGAAGCTTGCGTGGTTTGTGCCGCAGCGCATAGTATATCGCTGGCTGATGCTGTACGTTTTGTATAAGGCAATACGGCGCGCCTTGAAGGGACAGTTACAGAGCTGGGGCGTGCTGAAAAGGACCGGCAATGTGCAGGAAAACCCGAGGCTGAAATCGTTCAAAATATAGGTGCATTTGCGGTGTGCCGGAAATAAGCTAAAAAAGCATGTTGTTATTTCGGCGGCGGTAAAATTATAATTACATTTGCCCCATATTTAATATAGCAAAAATGCAAATAGCGATAATTGGTACCGGATATGTGGGATTGGTAACCGGCACTTGTTTTGCGGAGACGGGCAATAATGTCATCTGCATAGATATAGATGAAAAGAAGATAGCTAATTTAAGGCAGGGGAAGTCGCCCATTTATGAGCCGGGGCTTGACGTGCTGCTGGAGCGAAACATAAAAGAAAAACGGCTTCATTTTACTACCAACCTGGCCGACGGTATCAAGGATGCAAAAGTTGTTTTCCTGGCATTGCCTACTCCACCGGGTAAAGACGGGTCCGCAGACCTGCAATATGTACTGGACGTATCGAGGTCATTGAGCAAGATAATTACCAAATACACCGTAATCGTAAATAAAAGCACTGTGCCCGTGGGTACAGCGGAGAAGGTACGCAATGTACTGGCGCAGCAACTTGATGAAAGCCTGTTTGATGTTGTTTCCAACCCTGAATTTTTGAGGGAGGGGGTAGCAGTTGAAGACTTTCTGAAGCCTGACAGGGTGGTGATAGGCACTTCGTCTGACAAGGCGAAAAAGGTGATGGACGAACTGTACCAGCCATACCTGAGGCAGGGCAACCCCATCTATTTTATGGATGAGCGTTCATCGGAAATGACGAAGTATGCCGCCAATTCTTACCTGGCCATGCGCATATCTTTTATGAATGAAATGGCCAACCTGTGTGAGAAGACAGGCGCCAATGTGGATTGGGTACGAATAGGTATGGGCGCAGACAGCCGCATAGGCAAGCGTTTCCTTTTTCCCGGCATAGGATATGGCGGAAGTTGCTTTCCGAAAGACGTGAAAGCGCTGGCATACACCGCACTTGAGCAGGATTATGATTACCAACTGGTGCATACGGTGATGAAGGTAAATGAGCGGCAGAAACGTGTGCTGGGCAATAAGGTAAAAAATTATTTCGGGAGTGAACTGGAGGGATACACCTTTGCATTATGGGGACTTGCTTTCAAACCTGAAACCGATGATATACGCGACGCGCCCGCCCTGGACCTTATAGATGAACTGGTGAGCGCCGGAGCGCAACTCAGGGTATTTGACCCCGAGGCGATGAGCAATATCAAGCAGCTTTTCGGTGACACGATATACTACGCGACTGACCAGTATGATGCCGTGAACGGTGCAAGCGCTATAATAGTAGTCACAGAATGGAGCGAGTTCAGGAACCCTGATTTTGAGCGTATCTATTCGTCCATGAAGCACCCTGCTATTTTTGACGGGCGAAATGTGTATTCGCTGGACCGGATGGAGGAACTGAGCTTCTATTATGAAAGTATAGGCAGGAAAGTTGTCCACGCTCATGTGCATGATACGCTGGCTACGCCGGCGAGCACCGGCATCAGGGACCGCGGCGTATACGATTAATTTTGACCCTGCGGATCCTTTTTTTATTTTACAGATCGATTCTAACAAACTGACATGGCAAAACGAATATTAATAACCGGGGCGGCCGGATTTCTTGGTTCTCATCTTTGTGACCGTTTTTTAAAAGAAGGGTATGATGTGATAGGCATGGATAACCTGCTTACCGGGAATATCAAGAACATTGAACATTTATTTCCGAAGCGGGAATTCCAATTTTATCATCATGATGTGACCAAGTTTGTGCATGTGCCGGGTGATATAGATTATATACTTCATTTTGCGTCGCCGGCCAGCCCGATAGACTATCTGAAGATGCCGATACAGACCCTGAAAGTGGGCGCCCTGGGTACGCATAACCTGCTTGGCCTTGCTAAGTCAAAAGGATCAAGGATACTTGTGGCGTCTACATCGGAAGTGTATGGCGATCCGCTGGAACATCCGCAAACGGAAGAGTACTGGGGCAATGTAAACCCTGTAGGGCCTCGCGGTGTATACGATGAGGCGAAGAGGTTTATGGAGAGCATTACCATGGCCTATCATACCTTTCATAGCGTGGAGACGCGTATCATTCGCATCTTTAACACCTATGGCCCACGCATGCGACTTGATGACGGCCGCGCGCTGCCCACATTCATGAGCCAGGCCCTGAGAGGTGAGGACATTACCGTATATGGCGACGGATCACAGACCCGTTCGTTTTGCTATGTAGATGACCTGGTAGAAGGCATTTACCGCCTCTTACTTTCTGACTACAGCAAGCCCGTGAACATAGGCAATCCGTCTGAGATAACACTGTTACAATTTGCCGAAGAAGTACTGGCACTTACGGGATCGAAGTCGAAGATCGTTTATGAGCCGCTACCGCAGGACGACCCGAAACAGCGCCAGCCAAATATTACCAAGGCGATGAACATACTGGGCTGGGAGCCGAAAGTGGACAGACATGAGGGACTTAAGCGCACACTTGAATATTTTAAGCAGCACATTTAGGTGCCCTTGTTTGTATGTCAATTTCATATACAATAACTATTACACTCATTTAATAATTTTTAGTTAATAAAAATTATTTATTTGTATGGTTATAAAAAATATCCCGTTTTTATAGAAAATTCATGGTATAAAATAGGTAATTTTAAGGCTTATATTCTATTATAATTTCTTATAATAGAATGCGTCTTATTTAATTGCTTAAATATATACTGAATTTATGAAGAAGTTTTTTGCAGTAGCTCTTCTTGCTTTGTTGTGTTTTGGGTACGCGCACGGCCAGGAATCGCAGCGGCCTGTTGGCAGTAAAGGTAATACGTTGGCCGGTGACCCGGCAGTGATCAGCGGGCACTATGAAATAGAAAAGGTAAATAAAGCAAAGGGTGTAACCGAGCATATCAATGTAAACTACGCGCTGTCAGCGGCCCCCTTCAGGCAGGTAATGAACATTGTGCTGAACACAGCAAATCCCACCATGTTTCATGCTGATATAACCGACGCCAATGGTGCAAAGGTTATGCATTGGCAACCCGCAGCTAAAAGCCATTTATACAATGAAACGCTAAACTTTTCGCAATTGGTACCCGGAACCTACAAACTGGATATCTATTCCGAACTGAATGAGGCGATTCCGTACAGTATTACTTTCCAAAAAGAGAAATAAAGTCATTAAGGTTTAATAGAAGTGATCATGAAGTGTAACAATTTTACTAAGATTATTTTAGCGATTTGCTTGTGTGGTGCAGTAAATGCAACCTACGGGCAACTTGTGAACTGTAATGTGTTCCTGCAAGGGAATTACATAGAAGTGGGGGTGAACATTACCGGGGCCTATGGTACCAGTGAATCGGCGCCGAGCGGCTACCATGTGCGGCCGGGTTCTTCCCAGTTGCAGAATACGTGTACCTCATCATGTCCGCCGGTGGGAACCGCTCTTGGTTTTGTGGCAGACCCTGATAAGGATGGATGGACGGTAGGAACGCCGGGCTACTATGGCGATTATTTTCTGCCGGGTGACCCGCAGGAAGGATGGAGCCTGGAGGTAAACGGCCTGCAAAGCAATTCGTGGAATACCAACGGGCAGTGCGGTTCGTCGAGTTTGTTTACCGGCACGCTATCGGGCAGCAACATATCGTATTCAAGCACCGGTTCGCAACGGTCTACAACATGGCAGGGTGTGAATGGCGATAACATAAGTATCAAGCAAACAACCTACCTGGACACAGCCAATGTGTTCTTCACTGTAAAGGTGACACTGAAAAATAATTCGGGTTCTACCAAAAACAATATTTACTACATGCGCACGGTAGATCCGGACAATGACCAACAGTTGCCGGGCGGAGGTTTTGTTACCATCAATAAAGTAGAATACCAATTGCCCAACCTGATCAACGCTACGCTTGTATCTGCAACCGGTACAGCTTATTCCGGGGCCTATCTCGGTCTCGGTACACTTGACTGCAGGGCCAAGTGTTTTTACATTAATACTGCTACGCTGAAGCCAACTGTAAGTTGTGATTCATTGTACAACCAGACAACGACGACTGTAAACTATTCAGGAACGCAGACCAATGATGCCGGTATAGGTCTTGTATTCAGCCTGGGCAATATAGCCGCAGGAGACAGTGTTACGTTCTCATATGCTTATGTGTTAAAAGCATCTGATCTTTTCCTTGCGCTGCAGTCTACCTTACCAGACTGGACCGCAACGGGTGATACCGCATCGGCGCATGCCAGCGGCGACACGGCGCGTGTATGCCAGAGTACCCTTACCACAGTTGCCATATCCAACCCGGGAAGCTATACATGGAGCTGGACCGCAATCACCGGTGAAACATTATCTACCAGCACCGGTGTATCTACCCAGGTAACCACTGGCAGCAGCCTCATCATATTGAGGGCAATAGGTACAGGCAGCTGTGTAGGTACACCTGACACTTTGTACATGTACATCAATCCGTCAAAGCCAACGCCTGTTACACCGACCGCAAGCAATAGCAGTCCGGTATGTGAGGGCAGTACGGTGAACCTGTTTGCCACCTCTACGGTAGGCTCTGCGTATTCATGGTCGGGCCCGTCGGCTTTCGCGTCGACGTTGCAAAATCCAACGATAACAAGTGCCCCGGTTTCGGCTTCAGGCATATATTCAGTAACCGCAACTATCGGCTCCTGTACGTCGGGTGTAGGTACTACCTCAGTAACGGTAAACCCGATGCCTGCGGCAATATCACCCGCATCGGTAACGTTATGCCAGACCACTACTACTACTATGACTGACGTAACTGTTGGCGGTACGTGGAGCAGCAGTAATACTGCTGTGGCTACAGTAGGGTCGTCCGGTCTTGTTACAGCTATATCCTCGGGCGTGGCCACAATAACTTATTCGCTCGGCCCGTGTTTTACTACGGCCACGGTTACAGTGAATACCGCACCTACTGCAATAGTGCCTACCGGTCCACTGGCTTTCTGCGCCGGTAGCGCGACCACACTTACCGATCCGGTTTCCGGCGGCACGTGGAGCAGCAGTAATACTGGAGTTGCAACGGTTGGTTCTACCGGTGTTGTTATCGGCGTTTCGGCCGGTACCGCCACGATAACTTATGCTATAGGTACGTGTACTGCTACTATCGGCATAACCGTGAATGTTACCCCTGTTTCAATCAGTCCATCAGGGCCTGTAAGTGTGTGTGTAGGAACTACGACATCGCTGAGTGACGCTACACCCGGCGGTACCTGGACGAGTACGGCTACGAGCGTGGCTACAGTGGGTACGAGCGGCGTTGTTACGGGTGTGAGTGTAGGCGTTACGATCATCTCCTATACTATCGGCAGCTGCGCTGCGAGCAAGATCGTGACGGTTATAGCTACCGTTGCGGGTATTACACCTGCTTCAGCGGCTGTCTGCGCGGGGAATACGGCCACGTATACCGACGCCACGGGCGGCGGCACGTGGAGCAGCAGCAATACGGCGATAGCCACTATCGGCAGTATGGGCATCGCCACGGGCGTCAGCGCGGGCACCGCTACTATCAGCTACTCTGTGGGCAGCTGTTTTGTTCTGGCAACGCTCACAGTCAACGCCAACCCCGCCGCTATCAGCCCCGGCACGCCTGTTGCTATCTGCGCGGGCACGACAACAACATTAAGCGACGGCACCCCCGGCGGCACGTGGAGCAGCAGCAATACCGCTGTAGCCACCGTGGGCAGCACAGGCATTGTTACGGGCATATCCGCGGGTACGGCCACGATCACCTACACTACGGGCAGCGGCTGTACGGCCGTCAAGCCCATCACGATCAATACGATGCCTGTGGCTATCAGCCCTGCTACGGCGCAGGTATGCGCAGGGGCCACGGTAACGTTTACGGATGGCACGGGCGGCGGTACGTGGACGAGCAGCGACCCGTCCACGGGCAGCATAGACGCTGCCACCGGCCTGTTTACGGGCATCGCCCCCGGCACGGTAACGATCACCTACGCGCTGGGGAGCTGCAGCGTTACCGCCGCAGCCACGGTCAACGCCAACCCCTCGGCTATCAGCCCCGGCACACCCGTTATCCTGTGCGTGGGCACAACAACGACCTTAAGCGACGGCAGCCCCGGCGGCACATGGAGCAGCAGCAATACGTCTGTGGCCACCATCGGCAGCACGGGCACTGTTACGGCAGTGTCTGCGGGCGTTACTACTATCTCATATACAAACGCGAGCGGCTGCTCGGCCACGAAAGACGTTACGGTAGGCGCTACGCCCACGGTCATCAGCCCGTTGTCTGGCAATGTGTGCGTCGGCGGGACCCTCACACTGACCAACGGCAGCCTTGGCGGCACCTGGACGAGCAGCAATACGTCTGTAGCGACCATCGGCTCGTCGAGCGGCGTAGTGAGCGGTATCACAGCAGGTACGGTAACGATCAGCTACGCCATCGGCAGTTGCAGCACTACGTCTACGGTTACGGTGAGCATCGCAGCCAGCGCCGGTACTGTCAGCGGCCCCACGGCTGTGTGCACGGGCAGCACGATCACGCTTACCGACGGGGCTCCCGGCGGCACGTGGAGCAGCAGTAATACAGCGGTAGCCACAGTAGGCAGCACGGGCATTGTCACTGGCGTCAGCGCGGGGACGGCGACGATCAGCTATACGGTTATCAATACGTGCGGGCCTGTTTCGGCTACGGCCACTGTTACGGTCACCTCCCCCGGTGTACAACCCATTACGGGCCTGTCGACGATCTGCGCGGGCACGTTCACAACTTACAGCGACGCCACGGGCGGCGGCACGTGGAGCGTCAGCAATGCGAACGCCACGATCACCGGCACGGGCCTTCTCACGGGAATCACCCCCGGCACGGATACGATAAGATATACGGTCACCAATGTGTGCGGGACCTTTTCGACGACAAAGTCAGTGACCATCGGCCCCTACCTTACGGCGGCCACGATCAGCGGCCCATCGGTGGTATGCGTCGGCAGTACGATCACGGTTACGGACCCTGCGCCCGGCGGCGTATGGAGCAGCAGCAATACGTCAGTGGCTACGGTTAGCAGCGGCGGCGTGGTTACGGGTACCGGCGGGGGCGTAGATACGATCCTGTATACGGTTACGGCGAGCTGCGGCAGCGCTGTTGCGCAGCACCCTGTTACTGTTAACCCGCTGCCTGACGCGGGCGGCATCAGCGGCAGCGCCACGATGTGCGCGGGAACAATAGGTATTTATACAGAGACGGTTCCCGGCGGCGTGTGGAGCTTGAGCAATACGACTATCGCCACTATCAGCAGCACGGGCGTGGTTACGGCCATCAGCCCCGGCACAGATACGATAAGATATACTGTTACCAACAGCTGTGGTACCGCTACGGCCACTAAAGTGGTCACGATCGGGGCTTTCCTTACCGCGGGTACGGTGAGCGGCCCCGGTACTTTGTGCGCGGGCAGTACGGTAACCCTTACCGACGGCACGGCCGGCGGAACGTGGAGCAGCAGCAATACAGCGGTAGCCACGGTGGGCAGCACGGGTATCGTTACCGGCATAACAGCGGGCAGTGCTACGATCAGCTATACGGTAACGAGCTCTTGCGGCAGCGCTACGGCGACAGCGGGCGTTACGGTCAACCCACTTCCCGACGCGGGTACGATCAGCGGCCCCGGCAGCCTGTGTACGGGCGGCAGCGCCACCTATACGGACGGCGCTTCGGGTGGTACGTGGAGTGTGACGAACAGCCATGCCACTATCAGCGGCGGCGGCCTGCTTACGGCAGTCAGCGCGGGCACGGATACGATATTATACAGCGTTACGAACAGCTGCGGCACAGCGATGGCTGTGTTTACCGTTACTATAGGGAGCACGGCTACGGCGGGGACGATCAGCGGCCCGACGGCTGTCTGCGCTGGCAGCACGGTGACGCTTAGCGACGCTACGGGCGGCGGCACATGGAGCAGCAGCAATACGTCTGTGGCTACTGTAGGCAGCACGGGCGTAGTGACGGGCGTAAGCGCGGGTACTGCCACGATCAGCTATATGGTGAGCGGCAGCTGCGGCACAGCTACGGCGACCTATGCGATGACGGTAGGCCTTAGCGCTGTAGCCGGCACGATCAGCGGCAGCACGGTGATGTGCGCGGGCACCTTCACGCTGTATACGACCACGGGCAGCGGCGGCGTGTGGAGCAGCAGCAATACATCTTTGGCCACGGTTAGCGGCGGCGGCGTAGTAACGGCTATCGCCCCCGGCACGGATACGATATACTATACGGTAACAACGGCGTGCGGCAGCGCCAGCGCGCTGCATGCAGTAACGATACTTACGGGTGTTGGCGCGGGCACGATCAGCGGCCCCGGCAGCGTGTGCGCGGGCAGTACGATCACGCTTACCGACGGCACCGGCGGCGGCACCTGGAGCAGCAGCAATACAGCAGTGGCGACCGTGGGCAGCACGGGTATCGTTACGGGGATAACAGCGGGCACAGCCACTATCAGCTATACGGTGAGCGGCGGCTGCGGCAGCGCTACTGCTACCTATACGGTCAGTGTCGCCTCCTCCGGCGGCATCAGCGCCATCACCGGCCCTTCGGCAGTTTGTGTAGGCTCCCTGATCATCCTCAGTGACGCGACCCCCGGTGGTGCGTGGGGCGCGAGCAACGGCACTGCTACGATCACCACCGGCGGCGTAGTGACGGGCATCACCCCCGGTACGGATACGATCACCTACTCTGTGGTCAGCGCCTGCGGCTCGGGTATGGCGACAAAGATCATCAACATCAGCATGCTGCCCTCTGCGGGCCCCATCACCGGCCCATCAGGCGTGTGCGTGGGCGCTGCGGTACTCTATACCGACGGTACTCCCGGCGGCGCGTGGAGTGTGAGCAACGGCCATGCTACCGCGGGCAGCACAACGGGTATCGTCAACGGGGTGAGCGCGGGCCCGGATACGGTGATCTATACGGTGACTACGGGCTGCGGGACGGTGAGCGTTACGGCGCCCATCAGCATCAACCCCTTACCAGATGCGGGCACGATCACGGGCCCCGACAGCGTATGTACGGGATCATCGATAACATTATTGAACAGTACGGGCGGCGGCACGTGGAGCGCTGGCAATGGCAATGCTACTGTGAGCGGCGGTATCGTTACGGGCGTCAGCGCGGGCACTACGCCGGTCAGCTACAGCGTTACCAACGGCTGCGGCACGGCAGTGGCGGTGCATATCGTGACGATCGTGTCGTTCCCTACGTCTGGTACGATCACTGGTCCCGCGATGGTCTGCGCGGGTTCGGGTATCACGCTTACGGACGGTATCGGTGGCGGCACATGGGCTACGAGCAACGGCAACGCGGTAGTGGCGGGCCCCGGCATCATAGACGGAGTTACCGTAGGCATAGACACGATCTTCTATATAGTAGGCAATGCGTGCAGCATCAGCACGACGAGCAGGATCATCACGATCAACCCTGTACCTGTAGTTACCCCTGTCAGCGGGTCTACGAGCCAGTGCGTGGGAACGACGGGAACACTTACCGACGCTGTTGGCGGCGGGGTATGGACGAGCAGCAACCCGCTTATTGCCACAGTAGGCGTGCTTAGCGGCGTAGTTACGGGTGTAAGTACAGGGGTGGCCACGATCACCTATACGGTTACCAACAGCTTCGGCTGCCCTACGAGTGTAACGGCGCAGGATACGATCAACACGATGCCTGCTCCCGGCCCTATACTGGGCAGCGCGGATGTCTGCGCGGGCTCATCGGTGCCGCTGAGTAATGCCATGGGCGGTGGCACGTGGAGCAGCTCGGCCCCTGCGGTAGCGGGCATAGACGCGACAACCGGCGTAGTTACGGGCATTACGGCGGGCGTGTCTACAATCACCTATACGATAACCAACAGTTGCGGCACCTCTTCGGTAACGAGGACAGAGACGGTACACAGCCTTCCTGTGGTATCTGCAATCGCCGGCACCCGCCACCAGTGCGTGGGCGCGTCGTCGCTGCTTACGGATGCTACGGCCGGCGGCATATGGGTGAGCAACAATACCTCGGTAGCCGTTGTGGACAGCGTCAGCGGTATAGTAACGGGCATCAGCCCCGGCATCACCACGATCAATTATATCTATACCGGCGCGTTCGGTTGCACGGCAGTGATATTTACCCCTGATACGGTGGTTGCGTCGCCGGTGGTGTCACCTGTCGCGGGTGTGGCCAGCGAATGTATAGGCGGTACGACCACTCTTACCGACGCCACCCCCGGCGGCGTATGGAGCAGCTCGTCACCGCTGACGGCTACGGTGAGCAGTACGGGCGTGGTAACGGGCGTGGCCGCGGGCACAGCCACGATCAACTACAGTGTGACCAACGGCTCGGGCTGTACGACCACTACGGGTATTACGGATACGGTTAACGGTCCCCCTGTTGTGTGGGCTATCAGCGGCCCGGGCCATGTGTGCCCCGGCGCTGCCATCACCTTAACGGACAGTATCCCCGGCGGCGTATGGAGCCTGAGCAACGGCAATGCGACGATCAGCGGTACGGGCGTGGTAACGGGTGTGATCACGGGCATGGATACGGCGATGTATACGGTAACGGGCACCTGCGGCAGTACGTCGGTATGGCTGTCGCTGATGATAGACCCTCTTCCTTTTGCGGGGGCTATCAGCGGAGCCTCTAACCTGTGCGTGGGCGGCAGCACGATGCTTACGGATACGATCAGCCCCGGCGGGGTATGGTCGGCCACGAACGGCAATGCGGTGGCCGACACGATGGGTATGATCACGGGTATGACTACGGGCACGGATACGATACTGTATACGGTGACGGGCCTGTGCGGCAGCGCTACGGTCAGCCATATCATAACGGTGATCACCTTACCGGCTACGGCGGGTACGATCACGGGAGCGGCAATATTGTGCAAGGGAGCAACGGTGACGCTGTCCGATACGATAGGCGGCGGTGTGTGGAGCGCATCGAATACGAATGCTACGGTTAGCGGCACCGGCATGGTTACGGGTGTGAATACGGGCATGGATACGATACTGTATACGGTGAGCAATATGTGCGGCAGTGTAAGCGCTGCCCATGGAGTGACTGTGATAACGACCCCTTCAGCGGGCACGATCACGGGTGCTGCTACGGTATGCGCGGGCAGTGTGGCGGGCCTCTCTGTAAGTGGTGGCGCTACCGGCGGCGCGTGGAGCAGCAGCAACGCCTCGGTAGCCACGGTGAGCGGCGGCGGCGTGGTGACGGGCATAGCGCCGGGCGGTGTGAGCATCAGCTATACGGTGAGCAACAGCTGCGGCAGCAGGAGTACCGGTCATCCGATGACGGTACTGTCGGTAGGGCAGTGCCATACGGAGGTGGGCAGTGTGAGCGGAGCTGACGAGATCAGGGTATATCCCAACCCGGCGAGTACGGTAGTGTATATCACGGCGCCGGTGCGCGTGGAAGTAGTAGTGATGAGCGCTGACGGCAGGGAAGTGATGCGTCAGCAGGATGCCAGGGAGCTGAATGTGGGCGCACTGGCCGACGGGGTATACCTGCTGAAGGTATATGACGACAGCAAAGAACTGCTGCTGACCACGAAGTTTGTGAAGATGCAGTAACAACAGTTAAAACGATACATGATAAAGCCGCCTGAGGGCGGTTTTACCAGGATATTGAAAACTGTTCCGGCAGGGATTGAATTGGTTTTGATTTAGTAAGCGGAAATGCCGGTTTAGCTGAAAGGCTATAGCAATTTTGATTATTTTAAAATACATAAGTTATAACTGAACTTAATAGATAAAATCTGTATCATGACTAAGTACACATACCCTGCTATTTTCCTTGTTTTCCTGATGGCGTTATCTGCCGGTACGAACGCGCAGATCATCAACACTATTGCCGGTACAGGTGTGGGCACCTACACCAGCGATGGGGTTCCCGCCACAACCTCGGCATTGCACAACCCTACAACTTCTGCTGTTGACGGGGCGGGTAATGTATACATAGCCGACTGGGGCAACCATCGTGTGCGAAAGATAAATACATCCGGTATTATCACAACCATAGCAGGTACAGGTACTGCGGGTTATGGTGGTGACGGGGCTGCGGCAACACTGGCGTTGTTGAATCTGCCAAACGGCGTTGCTTTTGATGCCGTGGGAAATCTGTATGTGGCTGAGCAGGGCGGGCATCGTGTAAGAAAGATCAGTACAACAGGTATTATTACAACAGTAGCCGGAACGGGTTCGTCGGGTTATACCGGCGACGGTTCTGCGGCTACACTTGCCAAACTGAATACACCGGGTAACTGTGTGATAGACGCGGCAGGCAATATTTATATAGCAGACTGGGGAAACAGTGTGATCAGGAAAGTGAGTACCGCGGGTATCATTACAACTATTGCCGGTACGGGTGTAGCGACCTACGGAGGTGACGGGGGAATGGCAACCGCAGCACAGCTTAACCATCCTTATAGCGTATCTCTTGACCTTTCAAATCATCTTTACATCTCTGATGAATATAATAACCGTCTGCGTGTGCTTGACCTTACGACCGGTATCATTACCCTAGTAGGAGGAAATGGTGTGGCAGGCAGCGGAGGTGACGGCGGCCCTGCTACAGCGGCGCAATTCTTTCAGCCGGATGGCATAGTGGCCGATGCAGGCAATCTTTATGTGGCGGACACACGTAACAATAAGATACGCAAAATAGATCTTGCCTCCGGGATAGTTACAACGTATGCAGGTACCGGCGTGGCAGGCAGTGGTGGTGATGGCGGTTCGCCGGCAACAGCGCAACTGAATACTCCGAGCGGAGTGGTACTTGACCTTGCTGGTAATGTGTATATAAGCGACTTTAACAATCATAAAATAAGAAAAATTGACAGAAACAATCATCAGCCTTTATTCGACAGCGGTCATGTGCAGCGGCAGGGATTATGTTTGAATACTTCAGTGTCCATCGATTACAAACTACCGGTAACGGACTCAGATATAGGTCAGACACTTAACTGGACATTGTACATTGCACCGCTGCATGGTACTATATATGTGGGCGCATCGGCGGCGACAACGGGGTCTACTTTGTATACCGCCACGTCTACCGGTGGTGTTGTGACTACTTCCGGAATAAGTTATGTTCCTGCTGTCGGTTATGTAGGTGCCGATTCATTTGTAGTAAGGGTAAATGATGGTATATCTGTAGACTCTACAAAAATATTGATCAATGTGCGGGGTACACCTAATCCTGATTCCATTTCGGGGCCGTCGAATGTATGTGTTGGTTCTACGATAACACTTACAGACGATACACTGGGCGGAACATGGCACAGCCAGAACTCTAATGCTTCAGTAGGGTCTACCACGGGTGTCGTAACAGGTGTATCAGTAGGTACTGATACGATCCTGTATATCGTAACTAATTCGTGCGGCACAGATACGGTGAGCAAGATCATTACGGTCATACCGGGTATATCCCCGATACAACCCACGGGACCGCTCACTATTTGTATCGGCACATCGGCTATATTGTCTGATTCTACAAGCGGGGGAGTATGGACCAGCACGAATACTACGGTTGCCACGGTAGGTTCGTCGTCTGGGATAGTCATCGGCGTGTCGGCAGGTGTTGATACGATACGGTATACGATCGGTGGTTGTTTTGTGACCAAGGTGGTCACGGTGGTAAGCACACCTTCGCCGATAACAGGGTCTTTGACCACATGTGTAGGGGGCACAACAACACTTTCTGATGTTGTTACCGGTGGTACATGGACAAGTGGTTCTACAGGTGTGGCTACAGTAGGGTCTTCATCAGGTATTGTCACAGGGGTTTCCATTGGTACCGCTGCTATAACCTATTCACTTGGGGCAGGGTGTACCGTGGTCGCAATTGTTACTGTTACGGCCGCGCCCGCGGCTATTTCGCCTGCAAGCACAACGGTCTGTGTCGGTAGTACTGTGACATTGACGGATTCATCGCCCGGTGGTTCCTGGACAAGCGGCTCCACCGGTGTGGCTACTGTAGGCACGAGTGGAGTTGTTACAGGTGTATCCACCGGTGTGGCCATAATTACCTACTCATTGGGAAGTTGTTTTGTAACAGCCACAGTGACAGTAAATGCCGGCCCATCGGCTATATCACCCTCATCGGCGTCTGTATGCGTAGGTGGAACAACTACTCTGACTGATGCTACTGGAGGAGGTACGTGGAGCAGTAGTTCCACCGGTGTTGCTACTGTGTCCAGCGGAGTTGTTACCGGTGTTGCTTTAGGTACAGCAATTATTTCTTATAACGTGGGTAGTTGCTCCGCGACCGCTACGGTCTCTGTGCTGGCAACGCCTGCACCCATATCTCCGTCTTCGGCAGTAGTATGCGCCGGCAGTACGGTAACACTTACAGAATCGGTAGGCGGTGGTATCTGGACCAGCGGCAATCCTGCGATAGCTACTGTGTCAGGCGGTGTAGTGACCGGAGTAACTGCCGGGGCCGTTACTATCAGCTACGCGATCGGTTCCTGCTTTGTTACCGCGGCTGTTACAGTGAATACCGCGCCTGCCGCGATAACGCCGCCCGGTGCGGCAATCGTTTGTGTTGCATCAACTTTATTACTTGCCGACGCTACAAGCGGCGGCACATGGAGCAGCAGCAATACTGCTGTGGCTACAGTTAGCGCGGGCGGCCTGGTAACGGGTGTGTCTGCCGGCGTAGTAACCATAAGTTATTCAATAGGCAGTTGCTTTGCGATAAAGACGGTGACTGTCAATCCTGGTCCGGCTGCCATCAGCCCCGCTTCACCATCTGTTTGTGTGGGTAGTTCTGTCGCGCTGACAGACGCCACCGGCGGCGGCACATGGAGCAGCAGCAATACCGGCGTAGCTACTATCGGTTCAACATCCGGCGTTGTTATCGGTGTGTCGGCCGGTACTGCTACTATCACTTATTCAACAGGTGGCAGTTGTATTGCAATTGCAATTGTTACTGTTCAGCCTACCCCTGTTTCGATCAGTCCGTCAGGTCCTGTGAGTGTGTGCGTAGGAACTACGACATCATTGAGCGACGCTACACCCGGCGGAACCTGGACGAGCACGGCTACGAGCGTGGCCACTGTGGGTACGAGCGGCGTTGTTACGGGCGTGAGTGTAGGCGTTACAATCATTTCGTATACTATCGGCAGCTGCGCTGCGAGCAAGATCGTGACGGTTATAGCTACCGTTGCGGGTATTACACCTGCTTCAGCGGCTGTCTGCGCGGGGAATACGGCCACGTATACCGACGCCACGGGCGGCGGCACGTGGAGCAGCAGCAATACGGCGATAGCCACTATCGGCAGTATGGGCATCGCCACGGGCGTCAGCGCGGGCACCGCTACTATCAGCTACTCTGTGGGCAGCTGTTTTGTTCTGGCAACGCTCACAGTCAACGCCAACCCCGCCGCTATCAGCCCCGGCACGCCTGTTGCTATCTGCGCGGGCACGACAACAACATTAAGCGACGGCACCCCCGGCGGCACGTGGAGCAGCAGCAATACCGCTGTAGCCACCGTGGGCAGCACAGGCATTGTTACGGGCATATCCGCGGGTACGGCCACGATCACCTACACTACGGGCAGCGGCTGTACGGCCGTCAAGCCCATCACGATCAATACGATGCCTGTAGCTATCAGCCCCGCTACGGCGCAGGTATGCGCAGGGGCCACGGTAACGTTTACGGATGGCACCGTCGGCGGCACATGGACGAGCAGCGACCCGTCCACGGGCAGCATAGACGCAGCCACGGGCCTGTTTACAGGCATCGCCCCCGGCACGGTAACGATCACGTACGCGCTGGGGAGCTGCAGCGTTACCGCCGCGGCCACTGTCAACGCCAACCCCTCGGCAATCAGCCCCGGCACACCCGTTATCCTGTGCGTGGGCACAACAACGACCTTAAGCGACGGCAGCCCCGGCGGCACATGGAGCAGCAGCAATACGTCTGTGGCCACCATCGGCAGCACGGGCACTGTTACGGCAGTGTCTGCGGGCGTTACTACTATCTCATATACAAACGCGAGCGGCTGCTCGGCCACGAAAGACGTTACGGTAGGCGCTACGCCCACGGTCATCAGCCCGTTGTCTGGCAATGTGTGCGTCGGCGGGACCCTCACACTGACCAACGGCAGCCTTGGCGGCACCTGGACGAGCAGCAATACGTCTGTAGCGACCATCGGCTCGTCGAGCGGCGTAGTGAGCGGTATCACAGCAGGTACGGTAACGATCAGCTACGCCATCGGCAGTTGCAGCACTACGTCTACGGTTACGGTGAGCATCGCAGCCAGCGCCGGTACTGTCAGCGGCCCCACGGCTGTGTGCACGGGCAGCACGATCACGCTTACCGACGGGGCTCCCGGCGGCACGTGGAGCAGCAGTAATACAGCGGTAGCCACAGTAGGCAGCACGGGCATTGTCACTGGCGTCAGCGCGGGGACGGCGACGATCAGCTATACGGTTATCAATACGTGCGGGCCTGTTTCGGCTACGGCCACTGTTACGGTCACCTCCCCCGGTGTACAACCCATTACGGGCCTGTCGACGATCTGCGCGGGCACGTTCACAACTTACAGCGACGCCACGGGCGGCGGCACGTGGAGCGTCAGCAATGCGAACGCCACGATCACCGGCACGGGCCTTCTCACGGGAATCACCCCCGGCACGGATACGATAAGATATACGGTCACCAATGTGTGCGGGACCTTTTCGACGACAAAGTCAGTGACCATCGGCCCCTACCTTACGGCGGCCACGATCAGCGGCCCATCGGTGGTATGCGTCGGCAGTACGATCACGGTTACGGACCCTGCGCCCGGCGGCGTATGGAGCAGCAGCAATACGTCAGTGGCTACGGTTAGCAGCGGCGGCGTGGTTACGGGTACCGGCGGGGGCGTAGATACGATCCTGTATACGGTTACGGCGAGCTGCGGCAGCGCTGTTGCGCAGCACCCTGTTACTGTTAACCCGCTGCCTGACGCGGGCGGCATCAGCGGCAGCGCCACGATGTGCGCGGGAACAATAGGTATTTATACAGAGACGGTTCCCGGCGGCGTGTGGAGCTTGAGCAATACGACTATCGCCACTATCAGCAGCACGGGCGTGGTTACGGCCATCAGCCCCGGCACAGATACGATAAGATATACTGTTACCAACAGCTGTGGTACCGCTACGGCCACTAAAGTGGTCACGATCGGGGCTTTCCTTACCGCGGGTACGGTGAGCGGCCCCGGTACTTTGTGCGCGGGCAGTACGGTAACCCTTACCGACGGCACGGCCGGCGGAACGTGGAGCAGCAGCAATACAGCGGTAGCCACGGTGGGCAGCACGGGTATCGTTACCGGCATAACAGCGGGCAGTGCTACGATCAGCTATACGGTAACGAGCTCTTGCGGCAGCGCTACGGCGACAGCGGGCGTTACGGTCAACCCACTTCCCGACGCGGGTACGATCAGCGGCCCCGGCAGCCTGTGTACGGGCGGCAGCGCCACCTATACGGACGGCGCTTCGGGTGGTACGTGGAGTGTGACGAACAGCCATGCCACTATCAGCGGCGGCGGCCTGCTTACGGCAGTCAGCGCGGGCACGGATACGATATTATACAGCGTTACGAACAGCTGCGGCACAGCGATGGCTGTGTTTACCGTTACTATAGGGAGCACGGCTACGGCGGGGACGATCAGCGGCCCGACGGCTGTCTGCGCTGGCAGCACGGTGACGCTTAGCGACGCTACGGGCGGCGGCACATGGAGCAGCAGCAATACGTCTGTGGCTACTGTAGGCAGCACGGGCGTAGTGACGGGCGTAAGCGCGGGTACTGCCACGATCAGCTATATGGTGAGCGGCAGCTGCGGCACAGCTACGGCGACCTATGCGATGACGGTAGGCCTTAGCGCTGTAGCCGGCACGATCAGCGGCAGCACGGTGATGTGCGCGGGCACCTTCACGCTGTATACGACCACGGGCAGCGGCGGCGTGTGGAGCAGCAGCAATACATCTTTGGCCACGGTTAGCGGCGGCGGCGTAGTAACGGCTATCGCCCCCGGCACGGATACGATATACTATACGGTAACAACGGCGTGCGGCAGCGCCAGCGCGCTGCATGCAGTAACGATACTTACGGGTGTTGGCGCGGGCACGATCAGCGGCCCCGGCAGCGTGTGCGCGGGCAGTACGATCACGCTTACCGACGGCACCGGCGGCGGCACCTGGAGCAGCAGCAATACAGCAGTGGCGACCGTGGGCAGCACGGGTATCGTTACGGGGATAACAGCGGGCACAGCCACTATCAGCTATACGGTGAGCGGCGGCTGCGGCAGCGCTACTGCTACCTATACGGTCAGTGTCGCCTCCTCCGGCGGCATCAGCGCCATCACCGGCCCTTCGGCAGTTTGTGTAGGCTCCCTGATCATCCTCAGTGACGCGACCCCCGGTGGTGCGTGGGGCGCGAGCAACGGCACTGCTACGATCACCACCGGCGGCGTAGTGACGGGCATCACCCCCGGTACGGATACGATCACCTACTCTGTGGTCAGCGCCTGCGGCTCGGGTATGGCGACAAAGATCATCAACATCAGCATGCTGCCCTCTGCGGGCCCCATCACCGGCCCATCAGGCGTGTGCGTGGGCGCTGCGGTACTCTATACCGACGGTACTCCCGGCGGCGCGTGGAGTGTGAGCAACGGCCATGCTACCGCGGGCAGCACAACGGGTATCGTCAACGGGGTGAGCGCGGGCCCGGATACGGTGATCTATACGGTGACTACGGGCTGCGGGACGGTGAGCGTTACGGCGCCCATCAGCATCAACCCCTTACCAGATGCGGGCACGATCACGGGCCCCGACAGCGTATGTACGGGATCATCGATAACATTATTGAACAGTACGGGCGGCGGCACGTGGAGCGCTGGCAATGGCAATGCTACTGTGAGCGGCGGTATCGTTACGGGCGTCAGCGCGGGCACTACGCCGGTCAGCTACAGCGTTACCAACGGCTGCGGCACGGCAGTGGCGGTGCATATCGTGACGATCGTGTCGTTCCCTACGTCTGGTACGATCACTGGTCCCGCGATGGTCTGCGCGGGTTCGGGTATCACGCTTACGGACGGTATCGGTGGCGGCACATGGGCTACGAGCAACGGCAACGCGGTAGTGGCGGGCCCCGGCATCATAGACGGAGTTACCGTAGGCATAGACACGATCTTCTATATAGTAGGCAATGCGTGCAGCATCAGCACGACGAGCAGGATCATCACGATCAACCCTGTACCTGTAGTTACCCCTGTCAGCGGGTCTACGAGCCAGTGCGTGGGAACGACGGGAACACTTACCGACGCTGTTGGCGGCGGGGTATGGACGAGCAGCAACCCGCTTATTGCCACAGTAGGCGTGCTTAGCGGCGTAGTTACGGGTGTAAGTACAGGGGTGGCCACGATCACCTATACGGTTACCAACAGCTTCGGCTGCCCTACGAGTGTAACGGCGCAGGATACGATCAACACGATGCCTGCTCCCGGCCCTATACTGGGCAGCGCGGATGTCTGCGCGGGCTCATCGGTGCCGCTGAGTAATGCCATGGGCGGTGGCACGTGGAGCAGCTCGGCCCCTGCGGTAGCGGGCATAGACGCGACAACCGGCGTAGTTACGGGCATTACGGCGGGCGTGTCTACAATCACCTATACGATAACCAACAGTTGCGGCACCTCTTCGGTAACGAGGACAGAGACGGTACACAGCCTTCCTGTGGTATCTGCAATCGCCGGCACCCGCCACCAGTGCGTGGGCGCGTCGTCGCTGCTTACGGATGCTACGGCCGGCGGCATATGGGTGAGCAACAATACCTCGGTAGCCGTTGTGGACAGCGTCAGCGGTATAGTAACGGGCATCAGCCCCGGCATCACCACGATCAATTATATCTATACCGGCGCGTTCGGTTGCACGGCAGTGATATTTACCCCTGATACGGTGGTTGCGTCGCCGGTGGTGTCACCTGTCGCGGGTGTGGCCAGCGAATGTATAGGCGGTACGACCACTCTTACCGACGCCACCCCCGGCGGCGTATGGAGCAGCTCGTCACCGCTGACGGCTACGGTGAGCAGTACGGGCGTGGTAACGGGCGTGGCCGCGGGCACAGCCACGATCAACTACAGTGTGACCAACGGCTCGGGCTGTACGACCACTACGGGTATTACGGATACGGTTAACGGTCCCCCTGTTGTGTGGGCTATCAGCGGCCCGGGCCATGTGTGCCCCGGCGCTGCCATCACCTTAACGGACAGTATCCCCGGCGGCGTATGGAGCCTGAGCAACGGCAATGCGACGATCAGCGGTACGGGCGTGGTAACGGGTGTGATCACGGGCATGGATACGGCGATGTATACGGTAACGGGCACCTGCGGCAGTACGTCGGTATGGCTGTCGCTGATGATAGACCCTCTTCCTTTTGCGGGGGCTATCAGCGGAGCCTCTAACCTGTGCGTGGGCGGCAGCACGATGCTTACGGATACGATCAGCCCCGGCGGGGTATGGTCGGCCACGAACGGCAATGCGGTGGCCGACACTACGGGTATGATCACGGGTATGACTACGGGCACGGATACGATACTGTATACGGTAACGGGCCTGTGCGGCAGCGCTACGGCCAGCCATATCATAACGGTGATGACCTTACCGGCTACGGCGGGTACGATCAGCGGAGCGACAATATTGTGCAAGGGAGCAACGGTGACGCTGTCCGATACTATAGGCGGCGGTGTGTGGAGCGCATCGAATACGAATGCGACTGTTAGCGGCACGGGCATGGTAACGGGTGTGAATACGGGCATGGATACGATCGTGTATACGGTGAGCAATATGTGCGGCAGTGTAAGCGCGGCCCATGGAGTGACTGTGATAACGACCCCTTCTGCGGGTACGATCACGGGTGCAGCTACGGTATGCGCGGGCAGTGTGGCGGGCCTCTCGGTGAGTGGCGGCGCTACGGGCGGCGCATGGAGCAGCAGCAACGCCTCGGTAGCCACGGTGAGCGGCGGCGGCGTGGTGACGGGCATAGCGCCGGGCGGTGTGAGCATCAGCTATACGGTGAGCAACAGCTGCGGCAGCAGGAGTACCGGTCATCCGATGACGGTACTGTCGGTAGGGCAGTGCCATACGGAGGTGGGCAGTGTGAGCGGAGCTGACGAGATCAGGGTATATCCCAACCCGGCGAGTACGGTAGTGTATATCACGGCGCCGGTGCGCGTGGAAGTAGTAGTGATGAGCGCTGACGGCAGGGAAGTGATGCGTCAGCAGGATGCCAGGGAGCTGAATGTGGGCGCACTGGCCGACGGGGTATACCTGCTGAAGGTATATGACGACAGCAAAGAACTGCTGCTGACCACGAAGTTTGTGAAGATGCAGTAACAACAGTTAAAACGATACATGATAAAGCCGCCTGAGGGCGGCTTTATCTGTGTATGACCTGTAGCGTATTATGTGTCGTTCGTTTTAACCAGTCCCTGTAATTATCGCGGATCCACATTTTTAGTTCAAGATCGGTAGCGGTGCGCGCGTAGTCATAGGGCAGCGGATATGCATACATGAAGTGGCCTATACTGTCGCCGGTAAGGCCGGTTATTGAATTGACAAGGTCAGCGGTATAGCGGGTATCAAGGAATTTTTCGATCTCACCGGCAGCAAAATTCTTCTGGAATTTATACACCTGTTTTGCGGACTTAGAGAACTTCTCGGCAAGCGCGGACACCGGGCTCATGAATGGTGAAGGGTGGTGCTGTCGCAGCGCAACTTTGTAGGTACTTGCCCGTTCGGCCGAATCCATCTGGTATTGGTTGAGATTGCCGGGCCTGAAACTGAATTCCTTCAACTGATATTCTGTAGGCTCCATTTTTACATCTTCGGTGGCCACGATAACCGAATTCGGTTTTGTTTTCTTTACCGGCTTATAGCCGATGTATGTAAAGGCAATAACGTCACCGTTGTTGGCCGATATTGAATACAGCCCCCTGTCATCTGTAGATGTGGCTTTTTGTGTAAACACATTTACCACTGTCACCGGGAATAGTGGTTTGCCGGTGCGTGCATCGGTAACGATGCCTTGCAGTGTCTGAGCGCGGGACACAATGGGAAACAGTAAAAAGATGTACGTAAAATATTTCAAGCCATACGGATATGGCGTAAAGCTACGTTCGAGAATGAATCGGAAGATAAATAAGCCACAATTTGGGAATACTTTAAGAAAGAAAATTTTCCGGATCAGGCAACCTTTTCTATTAAATATTTTTTGCCATTAAAAGTAAAGCTATCACCCGCTTTCTGCCCCATTAGTATGGAGCCAATGGGTGAGGCAGCAGATATAGCATAGTATGGTATACCATCAACTTTAAGCAGCCCGGCGCTGATAGCTATATAATAGTTGCCGCGATCGGTATAAACAACGGAGCCCGGCATGGTCGCCATCCCGGTTTGCGTGGGGGTAATACGTTCCATAACAGCCTTCAGTTTTTTCAACTCATTGAGCCGGGTAAGGTTAAGATCAATCTCCTGCTGCATGGTTTCGCGGCCTGTTTCATATTTGTCGCCGGCGCTGCTTTTTGTTTCGTTATTTGCCGCTTCGCGTACTTCGGTAATGATCTTTGTTATTTCTTCTTCGTGGCTCCGGATGTATCTGTCGCAAAGCGTATAAAGTTGTTCTTTAAGGTGGGGCATAAAAACCGGGTGATGGGTAAAAATAGGAACTATTTTAATTAGAAAGGATAGCGTTGGTTTTCTTAGTTTTGCAGGCTATGCGTATATTGATGGTTTGCCTGGGGAATATTTGCCGCTCGCCCATAGCCGAAGGGGTTATGCGACACAAGGTAAAACAGCACGGGCTGATGTGGGTGGTGGAATCTGCCGGTACGGAGTCATATCATATAGGGGAACCACCGCACCGGCATTCGCAGAAGATATGCATGAAGCATGGCATAGATATTTCGCACTTTCGGGCAGCAAAGTTTACTGTTGATGATTTTGACCGGTACGACAAAATATACGCCTTTGCCGATGATGTGTACCGCGAGATAAGGCAAACCGGCGGCGTGAGAGCAGATATGAGTAAGGTAGACTTCTTCCTGAATGAGCTGCATGAGGGGAGCAATGCTTCCGTGCCTGATCCATACTATGGCGCGGAAGAAGGCTATAAAACAGTGTATGACATGATAAATAAAACGTGTGACGCAATAATAAAAAAATACAAAGAGGTATATGTCTAAACCATCCATTCCGCAGGGCACGCGTGATTTTTCGCCGGCCGAGGTGCGCAAACGTCAATATATATTCAATACCCTTCGCGCAATATTTGAGTTGTACGGTTTTCAGCCGCTGGAGACACCGGCTATGGAAAACCTGACTACGCTTACAGGCAAGTATGGCGAAGAGGGTGATCGACTGATATTTAAGATACTGAATAACGGGCTGCATGAGAAAAAAGATGACGACAAGAATAAACTGAACGAAGAATGGGATAAGGTGTTGAGTAGGCCTTATTCGTCGCCGGTGGTGACAGAGCGCGCGCTGCGCTATGATCTTACCATACCGTTCGCCCGGTACGTGGTGATGCATCAGAATGACCTGGCGTTCCCGTTTAGGAGGTACCAGATGCAGCCTGTGTGGCGTGCAGACCGGCCGCAGAAGGGCAGGTACCGGGAATTTTGGCAGTGCGATTGTGACATAGTGGGTAGTACATCGCTGATCAATGAAGCGGAGCTGCTGCGTATATACCAGTCTGCTTTCAGGCAACTGAAGATACCGGTAAGTATAAAAATAAACAGCAGAAAGCTGCTGGCCGCACTGGCAGAACTGTGCGGGATGCCTGATAAAATGACGGACATAACCGTAGCCATGGACAAGCTGGATAAGATAGGGTGGATAGGCGTGGCAAATGAATTGAAAGAAAGAGGTATAAGTGAAGACGGCATATGGCAGATAGAAAAAGTGATCAATGTGAAAGGAAACAATGACGAAAAACTGGCGGCGTTTTCTGAGATGATGCAGCATAGCAGTATGGGGATAGAAGGGATCAATGAACTGAGCAAAACGCTGGCATATTATAAAGAACTGGGTACAGCGAATGATGAAGAGGGAAAAGTGGTGGAGGTAGATATAAGCCTGGCCCGCGGGCTTAACTACTATACCGGGGTAATAGCTGAGGTAGTGTGCAGCCACCCCGATGTGAAGATGGGAAGCATAGGCGGCGGCGGCAGGTATGATGATCTTACCGGACTTTTCGGGTTAAAGAATTTATCGGGGGTGGGGGTGTCTTTTGGCATAGACAGGATATATGATGTGATGGATGAACTGAACGTATTTCCTGAGCAACTGGCTGAAGGAGCAAAAGTGATGCTGGTGAATTTTGGTGGTGACAATGAAACATACGCGCTGCACATATTGCAACAACTGAGAGCCGCGGGCATAGCCGCTGAACTGTATCCTGATGCGGCGAAATTTGATAAGCAGATGAAGTACGCGAATAAACGTGGATTTGCTTATGTGCTATTGCCGGGTGATGATGAGCGTAAAAACGGTAAAGTAGGTGTTAAAAATTTTACCACCGGTGACCAAAAATTACTTAGCCCGGAGGAATGTATTGCCCTGCTGCAAAGCTGATTCCGCATTAATGATAAAAATCCAGCACGGCCACTATCTTTTTTTCGGGGTGGGCTATTATGGATACCCCGAGCCTGGTATAGCTGCTTAGTAAAGTGCGGCGATGCCCCAGCGATGCTACGTTCTGATCTACCATCAGGGATACAATAATGTCCAGCGGGCGATCCAGGTTGTACTGGCAGCACTCGGCGTAGAAATGTTCCAATTCTTTACACTCGGGGGTCTGGCGGTCGTGGCCCACATAGCCGGTGGATGAGGATGTGGTAGCGTGGCAGGTGGCACTTACATAGCATAGCGAATCGGGCATGAGCAGCGGCAGCGGCTTTATAGTCATTAGCTCCTTCACCAGTGTTTTATAATATTGCTCGTCGTTGGGGTTTACAAAATGTTCTTCGCCATATTCTTTCAATACAGTTTTGCAAAACAGCTTTGGGTCCATACGGGCCAGGTTGAGCATATAGATCAGTACTTTCTCTGAGTCTGAGAGATATGCAGCATTAGCCGCAGTGTTGCACACTTTGTATTTAGGATTGTTCCACTCAGGTGAGTAAGCCGCCAGCGGCGACCGGGTTACAGGCCCTTTGGCGGTGGCATGCTGCGCCAGCAGCATAATAAAGGCAACACAATATGTAAGTCTCATAGCGGGATGTGGTTTAGTATTCAAAATCGAGCACGGCAATGGAACCATATGTTTTGTGTGCGGCCATAGACGGGCTCATTTTAGTATATCTGCCCAGGCAGATCTGGCGGTGTCCCAAAGATTCCACATCCTGGTCTACGAGCAATGACAAAACTATCTCCAGCGGATCGGTTATGCCGTACTGGCAGCACTCACCGGCAAAATGCTGCTTTTTGCGGCAATCTGCTGATTGCCGGGTGTGGCCTACATAGCCTTTGGGGCCTGATGATGCGGCATGGCAATGCGCGCTTACGAAGCAGAGAGAATCGGGCCGGAGCAGTGGCAGAGGAGCCTGCTGCATCAGATCATTGACCAGCGTTTTGTAATAGACCTCTGAGGAGGTATCTATAAAAGATGATATTTTGTGCGCCTGCGATACCACCGTTTTGCAAAACAGCTGCGGATTCACGCGGGCAAGGTTGAGTATGCAGATCAGCTCTTTCTCAGCGGTAGTGAGGTATTGAGCATTGGCGGCCGTATTGCAGACCTGGTATTTGGCGTCACCCCATTCGGATGAATATTGGAGCAGGGGTGAAGTTTTATTGGTCTTTGCTGATGCCGTAAGCGCCATCAGCGCAAGGAACAGTCCTGTCAGTCGTTTCATAAATTCGGTTTTTATAAAGGTAGCATATCTCTACAGGGACGGAAATACTACTTTAGTAGGATATGCCCGGACTGCTTTTTTTTTGCGTTATATACTAATTTTTACAAACTACCGTTATTAGTATATGTCTATGAACAAATACCTTATCCCGGCCTTATTGCTGGCGCAATGCCTGCTCGCTGCCTGCCACAAGCAGAAGCTTAACGCTGTAGCGACATCTCCGGAAGACACCGCAAATACAATGATCACCCAAGTGTTGAAACCCTTGTATCCTTACTGTGATACTTTTTACGGCGCTTACAATGAGAATATCGACCAAATGTATTACATGAGCGGACATTCACGCGTCTTTGTATGGCACATAGACAAGGACACTATAGACATCAAGTCCGATTCCATTGGGATTGGCCGCCCGGCGCAGTACAGGAGCCATGATGATACTATTGCACAAACAACCAGGATAGATATACCGGGGCGTACTAATGCAGATACTTTTGCTGCCTCTTTTTACGTGCAATGGTTGAAGGACAGATATGATGCCTATAAACTCAGGTTATCCAGAGATTCACTCACCGTACAAATACGCCAGGAAACAGGGGGCTGTGGGAACGGAGACTACACCGGCACCTACACAGGGTACCCAACACACAGGCGGCGATAAAACTAAAGTACGCCACTCACTTTTCCCTTTTAACTTTTCCCTTTTAACTTAGAAAAGTTAATCCAGCTTCAGTACTGCCAGGAAGGCCTCCTGCGGTACATCTACGTTGCCTATCTGGCGCATACGCTTCTTGCCTTCTTTCTGTTTTTCCAGCAGCTTGCGCTTACGACTGATGTCGCCACCATAGCATTTGGCGGTAACATCTTTACGCATGGCGCTGATGGTCTCACGGGCGATGATCTTGGCACCGATGGCTGCTTGTATGGCTATAACGAACTGCTGCTTTGGCAACAGGTCTTTGAGCTTAGAGCATAACTTGCGGCCAAAGTCCTGGGCGCGGCTGCGGTGGATGAGCGCGCTGAGAGCATCTACATTATCGCCATTGAGGAGGATATCCATTTTGGCTATATCGCTTTCGCGGTAGTCGAGCGGGTTGTAATCAAAAGAGGCATAACCACGGGTGCAAGACTTTAGCTTGTCGTAGAAGTCGAAGACGATCTCGGTGAGCGGCATCTCGAAGATAAGCTCTACACGGGTGGGGGTGAGGTAGTGCTGGTTGATGAGCAGGCCACGCTTGCCGAGGCAAAGGCTCATGATATTGCCGATATAATCGGGCAGGGTGATGATCTGCGCGCGGATAAAGGGCTCTTCTACACGGTCTATGCTGCTGGGCTCAGGCATCTCGCTGGGGTTGTTGACCACAATGGCTTTATTCTTATCCCGTGTTTTGTAGGCGAGGAAACTAACGTTTGGTACGGTAGTGATAACGGTCTGGTTGAACTCGCGCTCCAGCCGCTCCTGGATGATCTCCATATGGAGCATACCAAGGAAGCCGCAACGGAAACCGAAGCCGAGCGCCTGGCTGGTCTCGGGCTCGAAGGTGAGGGAAGCATCGTTAAGCTGCAGTTTTTCCATGCAGTCGCGGAGGTCTTCAAAATCATCTGTATTTACAGGGAAGATGCCGGCGAACACCATGGGCTTAACTTCCTGGAAGCCACGAACCACATCTGTCGTGGGGTTGGCGATGGTGGTAATAGTATCGCCCACTTTCACCTCGCGGGCATTTTTAATGCCGGTGATGATGTAGCCCACATTGCCTACGCTCACCTCATTCTTAGGGGTAAGTGACAGTTTCATGATGCCTACTTCATCGGCATTGTACTCGGCATCTGTATGTATAAATTTGATCTTATCGTTTTTGCGCAGCGTACCGTTGAACACACGGAAGTATGCTATGATACCACGGAAGGAGTTAAACACACTATCGAAGATAACAGCCTGCAAGGGCGCATCGGGGTTGCCTTTGGGAGCGGGTATACGTGCGATGACGGCGGCAAGTATCTCTTCGATACCTATACCGCTCTTGCCACTGGCCAGTATTATATCCTCAGGCTTGCAGCCTATGAGATCCACGATCTGGTCTGTAACCTCGGGTATCATGGCGCCGTCCATGTCTATCTTATTGATAACCGGTATGATCTCAAGATCATTCTCAAGGGCGAGGTAGAGATTGCTGATGGTCTGCGCCTGTATGCCCTGCGAGGCATCTACGAGCAGCAGCGCGCCCTCGCAGGCGGCCAGCGCACGGCTCACCTCATAACTGAAGTCTACGTGGCCGGGGGTATCTATCAGGTTCAGCGTATATTTCTGCCCCTGCCAGTCATAGTCCATTTGTATGGCGTGGCTCTTGATAGTGATACCCTTTTCACGCTCCAGGTCCATATCATCCAGTACCTGCGCCTGCATATCACGGCTGGATATGGTTTTGGTAAATTCGAGCAGGCGGTCGGCCAGGGTACTTTTACCATGGTCTATATGGGCGATGATACAGAAATTGCGAATGTTTTGCATATATTTTTTAGAGGGTGCAAAGGTAGCGATTTTAAGGAGTATTTAGATACAGTAATATTTGAATATTTTTTCATGAAATCACAACCGTGTAGAGACGCAATGCTTGCGTCTTATACGTGTGCAGAAACGGTTACACATAAATTGAATTGGCATTATGAATTATCTATTGCATTTACCGCGTGATTGGGTAGAGACGCAAGCATTGCGTCTCTACGTGTGTAGAAACCGTTACATATAAATTGAATGGGGATTATGAATAATCCACCGCATTTACCGCATGATTGGGCTGAGACGCAAGCATTGCGTCTGTACGTAGGTAAATATTATTTCTTATTTTTCTGATTTATTCTAAAAATGACACTTTATAAAAATAAATACCGGGTAGAATCCGCACGATTACCGGGCTGGGACTATAGCGCCGCCAGCGCATATTTTATTACGATTTGCACAAAGGGCCGTGAACATTTTTTCGGAAAAGTAGATGGTGGTGAAATGATATTGAATGACATCGGAATTATTGCGCAGGATGAATGGTTAAAAACGCCCGGTATCAGGCCTGATATGAACCTGGAATTGGATGAATTTGTTGTTATGCCTAATCATTTTCATGCCATCTTTTTTATCGATGCAAACCAATACAATACGCCAGTAGATACGCAAAGCTTGCGTCCGTGTCCCGCACAGCAGACGAGAAATAAATTCGGTCCGCAAACAAAAAATGTATCATCGGTCATTCGGGGATACAAATCAGCAATAACAAGGCGCGCATTGTGCATTAATGAACATTTTGGATGGCAGGAACGGTTTCATGACCACATCATCAGGAATTATGATTCCTACATTCGTATAAGAGATTACATTATTAAGAACCCTGCAAATTGGGGATCTGATAAATTCTACGGCAAATGATACCTCTGCTGCATGGCAGTGATACAATGCTTGCGTCTCGGGTAGATCAATTTGCACATGCCTTTTACCATGCTCTCTCCCTCATTTGCAACATCGTACTCTTATAAACAATAAAAAAGCCCCTCTTCCAAGGGGCTTCAATAATGAAACAGGAAAAGACCCGTGCCAGGCGGGCCTTTTCGTACACAGATATGCTTTGTCTGTTACCTGGCGGCGGTGTATTTGTGATCGTCCCTGTAGCTGTAATTGCCATACATGTCGCGGTAGAAGCGTACGCCGCTATAGCTGCAAACGGTAGTCTTGCCGGCGATGTTCTTTTTACAATTGTCGGCAGTGCCGGGGCCTGTGACCACATAGGTCTTGATGGTGGGTTTGTATACCTCATTGGGCATACGCCCCTGCGGGCCAAAGTAAGTTACCTCATCATTAAGCGGTGTAAAGCTTTCGAGGTCTGTAGTTTTATAACAGCTTACAGTTTTTCTGCCGGGCATTATCTTGCATGTAGTATAGGGTACTACGCGGCATAACTCTTTTTTCGTCACATCTGTTTTTACAGCCGCAGCATGGGTTGTGGTTCTGTGCCTGCGCGTGGCGGTCTTCTTGTTTGGCGGGCATTTACACTGTGCCTGCGCGCCGTAGCCGGCAAATATCATTATTGCCATAGCCAATAGTATCTTTTTCATTGTAGCAAGTTTTTAAGGTTAACAATAACTCAGTATGCCGGTCGTGTGGTACGCGTGTTTTTATAAACACAGCAGGTGTAATAGCCACCCCTGTTCCTGCAAACCTGGTACTGGTGTACCCTGGTTGCGGTTTTGGGAGCACGTTTGGGGTGCGGGGCTGCAGCGGGTTTAACCTTAGCCGCGGCCTGATATGGCAGCACGCACTGTGTCGTCTCTTTTGTGTTCTTTTTCTTTACCTGGGCCTCCGCGCCGGCAAACAGGATGCCTGCCATGGCCAGCGCCATTATGATCTTTTTCATATTGTTCTGTTTTTATCGTTCTCAATATCTTTCATGTATACGGAGTAAAAACCATTCCCGCAGACGTTAAAGAAATAATAAGAAGGGTGACCGTAAGTATAATAATGCGGTGCTGACCGTGTATTTTTGGCTTATGCCCGGAATAAGAAAAATATTGTCGTCGGCAGGCAGGTTGACCGCAAACGCTTTCCTGGTGTTATTCATTATTCTGCTGATAGTGGCCGGGCTTGTGACTATTTTTAGTCCGCCGGTTACGGAAAGTGATATAGCGGTTGCAGGCGTATCAGGCACCCTCGAAGTTAAGCCTGAGGTGCATAGCTATGGAAGGGACAGATACATAAGGCTGCTGCTTACCGAATATCCTAACCGTAGTTTTAATATAGATGGGGATGCATATAATGCCACGAAATGGGTGCCACTGACCGAAGACGTAAATGCGGGCGATGAGGTGCAGATGGAGGTATCAGCTGAGGATAATAAAAACAGCATAGAAAGGGAGCGTGTGCCTGAAAGAATGATGCCTGTGGCCGTATACGCACTGAGGAGCAAGGGCGTAGCGTACCTGTCGCTGGCTGACTATTGTAAAGAAGCTAATTCGAATACCGGCGCGGGAGTAGTGGCGTTGGTAATGGGTGTTTTGCTGGGTATTGCGCTTTATTTTCAATTGCGTGGTAATAGGAAAAAACGCAGGGCCCGGTAAAAATCCAGTATAGCGAGCATGCCCCCGCACTCGCTCCTCGTTTGCAACCGGGTACTCTTATAAGCAATAAAAAAAGCCCCTCGTAAGAGGGGCTTCAATGATGAAATATGAATAAGTTTAGATAACCTTTACGTTAACTGCATTTAAACCTTTTTTACCATTCTCTACGTCAAAAGATACCTTGTCATTGTCACGGATCTCATCGCGCAGGCCGCTTACATGTACAAAAACATCTTCGCCACCTGTTTGCGGCGTAATAAAACCAAATCCTTTGGTGTTATTGAAAAACTTTACTGTTCCTTCTTGCATTACATTTAATTGTTAAATTATAAAAGGCAAAAGTACACATTTATTTTAAGAAAAATTTTTATATTTTTTTGTGATAAAATATTAGGTGGCGGGGTATAATAAGTCTAACTTCATTTCAATTCCTTTTCCTCACGCTTCATTCCACCGCTAAAAGCATGCTAACCACAGAGTTAAGAAACCGGTTCGATTCGTCATTCCATAAACTAATGGCACGTGTGGCGCCGGAGTTGAAAGCCAAGTGGGACGGCAAAATTGAGTGGCATGATAACAAACTATATCCTACCATTCAGCCGGCCATAATCACAGCCTTGCCAGTGGGGGCCCGCGCGGCATATGTGACGCTGCTCAACAAGTTAAGCCGAGGAGTTATCTAATCGCCCGGTTAAAAAAAAGGTTATGTCTGCCGAAAATATTGTCTTCCGTAAAATAAAAGAAATAAGCGCCCGCGACGTACGCCCGCGCCCTGCTGTAAGCACCGGTCAGCTTGCAAGCGAGCTATCGCTAACCCGCGAGGGTATAATGCCCTCGCTCACATACCTCAAACATCTCAAGCTCTTAAACTTCAGCGATCAAACATGCTCTGCCGTATCCCTCACTCTGCTGGGCTGCATGGTGCAGCGCGATAATTAGTGGCCGGGGCTAATGCCTGTTGTCCGTACCCGGCTTGATATTTTATTGCGGCAAGACCATAGAGCTGCAGATTGCCGGAATAATGAGGAGCCTGATTTTTTGCAGGCTGCGGCGATGATAACAAGCAACAAAAGGAATAGGTCCGGATATATTTCTCATTGGTAGAATTATGGGGGTAATAGTAATAAAAACCAGATGGAAACGAACGCATTTTTTTTAAAAGTGTATTTGTGTTTTGAGAAAAAAATGCATGTATTAAGTGTAATATATTTTTTTCTGATTGATTCAGAAGTTACCGGTTGTTACATTTGATCTCAAAACCGTATTAGGTATGAACAGGATCTGCTGGTTTGCAACACTTTTGATATTTATCGTGGCACCGTCATTTGCAAAGAAGAAAACGGACCCGCCTGCGAGCAATGCGTTCAGCCACGCTGATTCGGTGTATTTTTCCACTACCGGTTTCCGGCTTGTAGGGCCGTTCAGGGGTGGGCGCAGCGGTACGGTAGCCGGCAGTTATAAGCGGAAGAATGAGTTTTATTTTGGCGCCACAGGTGGTGGTGTATGGAAAACCGAGGATGGCGGCAGCAACTGGAAAAATGTTTCGGATAAATATTTTGGCGGGAGTATAGGTGCGGTAGCCGTAGCGCCCGGTGATGAAGCTATAGTATACGCGGGGGAAGGTGAGAGCACGCTGAGGAGCAATGTATCTGAAGGGCTGGGTGGCATGTGGCGCAGTGATGATGCGGGGCGCAGCTGGAAGAACATAGGGCTGGCTGACAGCCGGCACATAGTGCGCATAGTAGTACACCCGCGAAACCCCGATATAGTATGGGTAGCGGTAATGGGCCACCTGTTTGGCCCCAACGATACACGGGGTATCTATAAAACCACCGACGGAGGTAAGACATGGCGGCGTGTGCTATACGTAAACGACCAGACGGGCTGCAGCGATATAGTAATGGAGCCGGGCAACCCTCATGTGCTGTACGCGGGCATGTGGCATGTGATACGCACACCTTACAGCATGGAGAGCGGCGGCGCAGGCAGCGGCCTTTATAAAAGCACAGACGATGGCGAGACATGGCAGAATATCACTGCCAATGAAGGGCTGCCCAATGGTGTGTGGGGAGTGGTGAATATAGCGGTAGCCCCATCTGACGCAGATAAGGTGTACGCGCTGATAGAAAATGCAAAGGGTGGGCTGTTTGTAAGTAAGAACGCGGGCAAGACATGGGCGCTGGTATCGCAGGATAATGAGATCAGGCAGCGGGCGTGGTACTTCAACAGGATATTCGTGGACCCGAAAGATGAAAATCTTGTTTATTGCCCTAATGTGGGAATGATGAAAAGTACCGATGGGGGGAAAACATTTCATGGCATGCGCACACCGCATGGCGACCACCATGATATGTGGATAGACCCTGAGGACGGCCAGCGGATGATACTGGCAGATGATGGTGGCGCACAGGTGAGCTTTGACGGTGGCTCCAACTGGAGCAGCTATCACAACCAGCCCACGGCGCAGATATACAGGGTGTCTGCAGATAATGCGTTTCCGTACCATATACTGGGCGCGCAGCAGGACAATACTACTATACGTATAGAAAGCCGCACCTATGGCGGTGGTATCACCGATAGGAACTGGAGCTCTACGGCCGGCTTTGAAAGTGGTTACGTGGTGGCCGACCCGCTGAACCCGGATATAGTGTATGGAGGCAACTATGCGGGTTACCTGTCCAGGCTGAACCATAAGACCGGCGAGAACCGTGCCATAAGTGTGTGGCCCGACGTGCCGATAGGGGTAGGGGCAGACGCGCAGAAATACCGCTTTCAGTGGAATTTCCCGATCTTCTTTTCGCCGCATAACCCCAAAAGGATATACGCGGCGGGCAACCACCTTTTTAAATCAGAAAATGAAGGGCAAAGCTGGGATATGATAAGCCCCGACCTTACCACCAACGATAAGAGCAGGCAGGTGGCGAGCGGTGGCCCTATAACAAAGGATAACACGACAGCCGAATATTACTGTACGATATTTACAGCCACAGAGTCGCCGCTGGAGCGTGACCTGCTGTGGGCAGGAAGCGATGACGGCCTGGTAAACGTAAGCCGCAACGGCGGTAAAGACTGGGAAAATGTAACGCCACCCGCGGCGGGCAAGTGGATGATGTGGAACTGCGTGGAGACAGATCCGTTTAAAAAAGGTACTGCCTACTTTGTAGGGACTAAGTACAAATCGGATGACCTGGCACCCTATATCTTTATGACCGAAGACTATGGCAGGAACTGGAAGCTGATAACAGACGGGATAGACCGAACGCATTTTGCAAGGGTGGTGCGTGCCGACCATAAACGCCCGGGCTTGCTATATGCCGGCACAGAATATGGCATGTACATCAGCTACGACTATGGCGCGCACTGGAAGAAGTTTCAGCTAAACCTGCCCATGGTACCCATCACTGATATGACAATAAAGAACAACGACCTGGTAGTAGCCACACAGGGGCGTGCATTTTGGGTACTGGACGATCTGGGTATAGTACAGGGAAATGAAGATGAGTGCCTTGGTAAAAAACTATCAGTATTGCCGGTGAGTGATGCCTACCGCATGAACGGTTCGGTGGATTCCAATATCAGGAATGGGGGTATGAACCCGCCCAATGGCGTGATCATCAATTACTTTCTCAAAAATGTGACTGATTCATCGAAGGTATCTGTGACGATCTTTGACGACAGGAACAAGGTGATCAATACGTTTTCAAAAGACAGCAAACAAAAAGACGGCAAGCTCACATATACTACCGGTATGAACCGGTTTGTATGGGATATGCAGTACGAGCCGGCTGAAAAAATGGAAGGTATGGTGCTATGGAACGGCACACCCGGCGGCCCCAAGGCAGCGCCTGGCAGGTATATGGCGAGAATAAGGTATGACGCGGATTCGGCGGATGTAGCCTTCGTGATAAAAAGTGATACCAACTACAAAATAACTGATGAGGAGTACAAGCAGCAGGTAGACTTTCTGCTGAAAGTGAGGGATAAATTCAACGATATACAACGTGCTATAAAGAATATACGGAGCCTGCGTAACCAGGTGAATGAACTTATAGCCAAAACAGACTCGGTAAAAGATAAGGATATGAAAGTGCTGGCAGACAGTATCAATAAAAAACTGACCAGGGTGGAAGAGGCCCTGTACCAGACCAAAGCCAAAGCGGGCGAAGACATACTTAACTACCCGATGAGGCTCAACGACCGGATGGCCGGGCTCTATAATGTTGCAGCCAGTGGCAATAACCCGCCTACAAAGCAGGTGACGGAGGCCTTTACCAGCCTGAGCGCTGAGACGGATGTACAGCTTAATGAACTGAAGAAGACAATTGATGAAGAGGTAGGTGTATTTAACCGTATGATCTATGAGAAGCGGATACCGGTGATAGGGGTGAAAAACTAAGATGCGTATTAGCAGCAGGTATTCGTATAGAGATTGGAATCTTATTCTGGTTCTAGTGCCATTTTGATATATTCTATAGCACTGTAAAAGGTTTTGGTCAATGACACCAATGCTTATATTAACAGGTCAATAAACATAAATAGTCATACCGAAATATTAACGAACAAGGTATGGTGTACCGGATTCTTATAATACCGTTGTTTAACGGTATTTCAGCGCCTGATAGTTAATGACATACAGTCTTTCTCTTGCATCGCGGAAGACTATACTTTCTGTTTTACGGGTTATATGCACGGGGTTTAAAACGATATTAAATACCGTTGATGAGCGGTTAAAAATGTTGTTAATGGGGTGTTATTTTGTATTGGTAGAAACACCCTTCCTTAACCTTTAAAACAAAAGACATGAAAAGAAAAATTTTAAGTCTGCTGCTGGCCCTGCTGGGCTGGCATGCATATGGGCAAAACAGTGTAGCTACAATAAAAAACAATACAGGCTATACGGCCTACGTAGTATTGAGTGGCACTGATGATACTTATTTTGGCGCCAGATCATATGTGCGGTCAAATACGATCACAGTACCACCAAATAGCTGGCTGGGGACAGATGTAAATACAACTACCACATTCTGGGGCTGGGCCATAACTACACCGGGTACTTATCCCAGTTATGTGTCGCCACAAACCCTGGTGTGGAAGGATGCCCGGGTGATCCTTTCCGGATCATCTTGTGCCAATGTTACCGGAGGGGCTTCTAATCCCGGATGCGGCATACTAGGTTTTAGCAATCCATTTTATATATGCCCTTCAGCAGAGCATGTGACCTGGACCGTATCTACATGTAATGATGGCGACGATATTACCGTAACCATAGATCCATGAGCATATAGGTGCTTATTCAATGAACATTTGTTTGCCCCACCCGGTGCCATGTTTCTACTGTGCCGGGTGGGGTAATCGTTTTTGGTCTGCAAGTCTATATTTGTTATTTTGTGCGAAACCAGTTTTATTATGCAGCGTATATACCGTACAGTTACCGTGTTGATAGTGATGTTAGCGGCCTCATTTAGTGCCTGTAAAAAGAGCAGCTCCGCAAAGACGGAACTTGCTTTTGTAAATAAGACCTTTACCCCTGTTTTTTTTACAAAAAACGGAACTACAGACACTATTGCGCCGGGAGCGTCATTCACTGTATCGGGGAACTACGGCGACACTGCAAAAGCCACAGCTGAAACCTATTGGACAGATATGGGCGGCGCACAGAAAGGTCAAAAAATAGTATGGAACCTCAGCGAACTTTATCCGCAGTCGGGCTCAAAGAATGTATATCTGAATGCGGGCGAAGGGAATTGCTATCTGAGGGTCGTTAATAATTCACACCTTCAGATCGTAAGTGTGGTCATACAAACTACCGGATCTTCCTCGCCGTTAACGATACCTGTGCCTCTTTCTGGTACTTACGGCGAAGGCTACGACCTGGGTTACTATACGCTGGTACCTGCTACCAATATGGGCGTGCATACGATAAGCAGTTACTACACGATATACCCTAATGTGCCGGCCGGCGAAAACCCGGCGGATACAGTTATACTGCATTAAGGAGATTTACCGGATTATGCCGTATACCAGTTGTGTCGGAGAGCGACCTTTTACCATCATCAGCTATTTTTATTCAAAACTGTCTGTTCTGTTTTTCGCACAGGTGCCTTCCTTTGCTAATTGTTTTATCCCGCCTAAGATCATGCCGGATATTTTTATAAGATAAAAGGTAAGGCATATTTTGTCTAAATTTGGCGCTGTATGGCAGCAATTCCCGGTTACATGAAGGCACTTCTTTTTGCCATACTTCTATTATGCTCACCGCAAAGGAAAGCTGCGCAGGTAAACGACCTTGCCGGTGATGGCGTGAGAGGGAGGGTGAAAACAATAACAGAAACACAATACCTGGACGAGGGAATGCGGCGGCCGTTCATGAAGACCATAGATAAGTATGATATGCGTGGCAACCTCACGGAGGAGTTGCATAACGATATTATGCTGCGGCTGAACTTCAGGAAGTACTTTAAGTATGACACAAATAGCGAGGGCAATGTTGTGAAACGTAGCGAATTTAATGATTCGGGTAAGCTGGTAAGGGCTACCGAATACCTCTATGACAGCCTCGCTCGGCCCGCAAAGACCTTAGTGCATAGCAACTTTGATGGCGGAGATGTGATCCGTACCACCATATATTATTACGACAGCATTGGCAATAAAGTGAAAGAGGAAATTTTTACGGGTGGAGATTTGCTATATCGCACAGAGCATGTCTACGACAGTAGGGGCAGGGTATCCGGTACCAGGTCGTATAATAAGGCGGGAAAAGTAGCTATGGAGTTTGATTATAATTACCTGGCAGGCGATGAATGGGTACACTGCGAAAAACATATAGAAGGCGTGCGCACTCATGTATTCAGGACACTGGATACACTGGGCTGGCTGATAGAAAAGACCACTTACACAGGCGATTATTCAAAGCAGACCATAGAGAGCTATGGCAGCTTTGACAAATACGGCAACTGGCTGAGGGAAAGTATAAAGGGGAATGTGACGGAAAACTATTTTGTGGCAAGAACGATAGAATACTACAGATAACGCACAGGTGGGGGATCGTATGCCTGTAAATAGTATAAATGGGTATCCCGTGCGGGATTAATAATTATATTTGTATGCAAATAGGGAGCGACTATCCTTATTATTTTAACCCATTATACATTGAAGCAAATCATTCAATCGTTTAAGACTGGTGAAACTGTTTTGGAAGAGGTGCCGGCACCTAAGGTGAAACGCGGGCACGTACTCATCAAGACCACACGTAGCCTTGTAAGCCTGGGCACGGAGCGGATGCTTGTGGAGTTTGGGCGGGCGAGCCTGCTACAGAAGGCAATGCAGCAGCCGGAGCGTGTAAAACAGGTGCTGGGCAAGATAAAAACTGACGGTCTGAAACCCACCCTGGATGCGGTGCGTAATAAACTGGGGCAGCCGCTGCCACTGGGTTACTGCAATGCGGGCAGGGTGATAGCGGTGGGAGAGGGCGTGCATGAGTTCAAGACCGGGGACAGGGTAGTATCTAACGGGCCGCACGCAGAATATGTATGTGTGCCTAAGAACCTGTGTGCCCGGGTGCCGGACAGTGTTAGTGATGAGGATGCGGCTTTTACAGCAATAGGTTCTATAGGGCTACAGGGTATAAGGCTATGTGAGCCGCAGCTGGGCGAAACTATAGTAGTGGTGGGGCTGGGACTGATAGGCCTGATAACTGCCGAACTGCTGACTGCCAATGGATGCAGGGTGATAGGCATAGACCCGGACGAACAAAAGAACACTATAGCCGGAAAAAAAGGCATCATAGCCATAAACCCGAAAGAGGGCGCGGATGTGGTAAAGCATGTGATGGAACTTACTGCCAATGTAGGGGCAGATGGTGTGATCATCACGGCATCGGCCAAGGGGGATGAACTGATAGCGCAGGCGGCAAAAATGAGCCGCAAACGCGGGCGTATCATATTGGTTGGTGTAACAGGACTGAACATAAACAGGGCGGATTTTTACGAAAAAGAACTATCCTTTCAGGTATCTTGCTCGTATGGGCCGGGGCGCTATGACGACAGCTATGAGCGGGGAGGAGCGGACTATCCGTTGCCTTTTGTACGGTGGACCGAGCAACGGAATTTCCAGGCCATACTGCAGACTATAGCAGCGGGTAAACTGGAGGTAGCGTCACTAATAACGGAACGGGTGCCGCTGGCGGACTATGGAAAAATATATAACAATATAAGCGGTAGTGGCAGTATAGCCAGCATACTGGAATACCCCGAAGACAGTAGTGACGCGGATACGGTGGCGGTGACCAGCGGCTCGTTTGCACCGGGCAGAGGTGGAATAGGAATAATAGGCGCGGGTAATTTTACGAGCATGACCATGCTGCCCGTGCTTGCAGCCATAAACGCCCCCCTGTACTCTATAGCCAGCGCTGGCGGGGTGACTGGCACTGCGCTGGCAAAAAAATATAAAATAGGAAAGAGCACCAGCGACTATAAAAGCATACTGAACGATACGAATATAGACCTGGTAATTATTACTACAAGACATAATGAGCATGCCCGTATGGCGGCAGAGGCGCTGAAAGCGGGTAAGCATGTGTTTGTAGAAAAGCCGTTGGCGCTGAACCGTGGAGAACTTGAGGATATTCTTGTCGCCTATGACGGCAGTAAAACACTGACTGTAGGCTTTAACCGTCGTTTCTCGCCACACATGGTAAGGGTGAAGCAAGAGGCGGGTAACGGGTTGATGAATGTGATAGCAACAATGAATGCCGGCAGTATACCGGGTAACTCGTGGGTGCATGATATGAAGGTGGGCGGCGGCCGTATTATAGGTGAGGCATGTCATTACATAGACCTCATTACCTACCTTACCGGGAGCAAGGTAAAGGCGGTATGTATGAACGCCATGGGCATGAGCCCGCAGGCAGATACAGATAATGCCTCGATACTGCTGCGGTACGAAAACGGCAGTACCGGCGTGATCAATTATTTTGCGAACGGATCTAAGGCATACCAGAAGGAGCGCATAGAAGTATACACGCAGGAGCGGACATTTGTAACCAATAATTTTTGCACGACCGAAGGTTTTGGTACCAAGGGGGCGTCAAAATTAAAGACCAGCATGGATAAGGGACACGCGGCACAGTTTAAGATGCTGGTGGCACGTGTAAAGAGTGGCGGTAGCGCCCTTATACCGATGGATGATCTGGTGAATACAACTCTGGCGTCTTTTGCAGCAGTGGATAGTCTGATGCATGGCCGATGGGTAGACGTATGATAAGCAGGCCGGATCTGTGTTTTTTTGTAAACTAGCAAGTAAATAAAAGCGGAGGCCCTTTAGGGGTTGAGGTATATGTTAATAGATATAATAGCAGGGGCAAGACCAAATTTTATTAAGATAGCGCCTATCATTGATGCCATTGAAGCGCAGGAAAAAGCCGGAGTGAATATTCATTACCGGCTGGTGCATACGGGGCAGCACTATGATAAGAAAATGAGCGGGGATTTTTTTGAGCAACTCAATATACCCGCGCCGCATCATAACCTGGAAGTTGGCTCAGGCACACAAGCCGAACAGGCTGGTAAAATAATGATGGGCTATGAAAAGCTATTGATGGAAACCCCATGTGACCTGTGTATTGTAGTAGGTGATGTTACCTCTACCATGGCCTGCTCTATAGCCGCAAAGAAGGTAAATAATATCAAGGTGGCGCATGTGGAAGGTGGCATAAGATCGGGAGACTGGACAATGCCCGAGGAGATAAACCGGATAGTGACAGACTCTATCACCGATTATTTCTTTACTACCTCAGAGGTGGCAAACAATAATCTGAAGAAGGCCGGGATAACAGATGATAGAATATTCTTTGTGGGCAACACAATGATAGATACCCTGTATAAGCAGATGCCGAGGTTCAGGCAGCCTGATGTATGGGGCAGGTACGGGCTGGCAGACAAAGGCTACATAGTAATGACCCTGCACAGGCCCAATAATGTGGATTCAGCGGATACGCTGCGCGAACTGGTGGCAGAAATAGTGAGCGCTTCAAAGGGGATGCCTATCATCTTCCCTGTGCATCCCCGAACAGCGAAAATGCTGGAAACTACCGGGATAACAGCGACCAATCTGCACCTGGCAGAGCCCATGGGTTACCTTGAGTTTAACTACCTTGTACAGCACGCGAAAGCAGTCATAACAGACTCGGGAGGGATAACGGAAGAAGCTACGGTAATGGGTATACCCTGTATGACGCTGCGCAATAGCACCGAGCGCCCGGAGACCTGCACTGTGGGAACTAACGAACTGCTGGGCACCGACCCGGGAAACATAGCTCCGGCATTCAATACGTTGTTTAAAGGCCAATGGAAAAAAGGAGCAATACCGGAAATGTGGGATGGTAAAACAGCAATGCGCATAGTTAAATATATTATAAGTATATTTAGCGTTAAATAGTTGATAGCTATTATGGAAAACAGCGTTTCGACCGTTATTGAAACAATCGTAAACACCCTGCTGCAGGTGGGGGATCGGGTTGTGGAGGTGTCAGGCGACGAGGTTATCTGCGGTATATGGGAAAAAACGGATGGCCTGGGAGGAGGGAGTGAAGACTATGTGGGTAGGAAAGTAAAAGAGCTGGGCAATGATGATGTGCTTAGTTATTGCGGCAAAGCGATCGCTGAAAGCTTTCGTACCGGGAAAAATACCTGCCTGGAGCAAGCCGTGAAAATTAATGGTATCGTATGTCTTTATGGCGTAAGGGTATTGCCTATACATCCTGACAAAAGCAGGCTTTTTGTGGTATGCGAACAGCTGAAAGAAAAGGGTACAAACCAGGCTGAACAAGACAGGCCGGATGCGCCGCATCCGGTGTTTCACGAGCATATTCTGAATAGTATTTCCGCAGACATAGTGGTACTGGATAATCAGTATCGGTTCGTATACATAAATCCGTCGAGCATCAGGGACGAAGAAACGCGCAAATGGCTGATAGGCAAGACAGACGAAGATTTTTTTGCATTCCGGAATAAGCCGCTGAACGTAGCCGAGCGCCGTAAAAGCATGTATGAGGCCGCGCGCAATGAGCGGCGGGTGATAGAATGGGTGGAGAAGTCGGTGGGGTTGCTGGGTGAGATCGTGCATATGCTGCGGAGAATATACCCCATATTTGATGATAAAGGCAATCTTGATATTATTATCGGCTATTCGATGAATGTAACCGAGATGATAGCTGTGCAGGAAGAGTTGAAGATGAGTAAAGACGTTTTTGAAAGTGCGTTTCGCGACTCGGGTATAGGTATGGCTATGCTGAGCCCCGATGGCAAATGGCTTGATGTAAATGAGGTAATATGTGAGATGACCGGATATGCGAGGGAGGAACTCATGAACCTGCACTTGCGGGATATAACACATCCGGATGATAGGACAGCCAACAAAGAACTGGTGAAGAAGATGCTGAGGAGGGAACTGACCAGCTATACCCTGGAGCGGCGGTATATTTCAAAACAAGGAAAAATAGTTTACGCGTTGTTTACGTTGTCGCTGGTATGGAGTAAGGACGAACATCCGAAATTTTTCATCGCGCAGGCAGTAGATATTACCAAAATGAAAGACCTGGAGCTGGAGAATGCGCGGAAAAACGCTGAACTGGAGGCTGCAAAAGGCCATTTGCTCAACAAGGTCAATCAACTGGAGGAATTAAGTTATCTTATAGCACATAACCTGCGCGGGCCGGCGGGAAATATTAAATTGCTGACAGAAGCACTTTTAGCTAAAAACGACAGTGGGAAACTTAGCGGCGCCTTTACCACCGAAGAAGGCCTGACGTATATCAGTGAGGCCAGCACTTCATTGATGAACAGCCTTTCGTCGCTGATGAAGATAGCTGAGATTAAGCTGAATAAAAATGTACCGGTGAATGAATGTGATGTGCGGGCAGTGGTGAACGAGGTGACAACACAACTACAGAGTGCGATATATGAAAAACAGGCGGTCATAAAACTGGAGCTTGAAGTGGATGTAATACATTATCCCAAAGCATACCTGGAAAGCATCCTGTATAATTTTATCAGTAACGCGCTTAAATATAATAAGCCGGGGGTACCACCGGACATAAAAATAACTACATCACAAAATGGTGATAAGGTGCAATTATCTGTAAAAGACAATGGGTTGGGAATAGATATGGAACGGCATGGAGAAAAGATGTTTAAATTGAACCAGGTATTTCATTCGGGGCAAGACAGTAAAGGTTTCGGGCTGTACCTCACCAAGACACAGGTGGAATCGTTGGGTGGCACCATAGCTGTAGAGAGCAGGATAAATGAAGGTAGTGTGTTTGTTGTAACCCTTTGATAGTACCGGATGGCAGTGAGTATAAAAAAAATAGTGAATCTGGCGCGTAATATGGGCTGGCGATATGTCAGTTTCAGGGCGCGCTATGAACTGCTGAGAAGAAGCGGGCTGCTAAAAGGCAAATTTCCATCAGCGCCCCCGTTCAAACAATATTTGACCCTTAGTGACTGGAAAAAGCAGGATGCAAAATTCTTCTTTGCCGGCAAGGAGTCACTTAAACTTGACCGGAAACCCGACCCTGAAGTAAAGGAAGTTTACGACAACATCAGGAATGGCAAATTTCTTCTGTTTAGCAGCCTGTTTACAGATCTTGGTAAGGAATATGACTGGGTGACCAATCCGGATTCGGGGTTTAAATACGATATAAAAAAGCACTGGACCGAAATAGCTGATTATTCTAAAGAGGCGGGGGACATAAAATTTGTGTGGGAGAAGTCGCGGTTTTCATATCTGTATGACGTTATCAGGTACGATCATCATTTCAACGAAGATTGCGCTGATTTTGTATTCAGCGAGATACTTTCCTGGATAAAAGCCAACCCCGTGAATTGCGGCCCTAACTACCGTTGTAGCCAGGAGATGTCGCTGAGAGTGCTTAACTGGACGTTTGTATTGCATTACTACCGCAACTCTACTGTTCTCACTGATGAGGTGTTTAACCAGGTGCAGTATGCCATATACTGGCATATGCACCATGTGTACAAGAATATAAATTTTTCGAGGATAGCAGTACGTAATAATCATGCGATTACCGAGACACTGGCGCTGTACCTGGCCGGTTTATTCTATCCCTCACTGCCGGGGGCGGCTGAGTGGAAGCAAAAGGGGAAGGAGTGGTTTGAGGAAGAGATAGCGTACCAGGTATACGAGGATGGTACTTTTCTGCAATACTCCATGAACTACCATCGTATTGTGGTACAGTTGCTGACATGGGGAATAACCCTTGCCGAGAAAAATGGTGAAAAGTTTGGTAGGGTGGTGTACAAACATGCGGCCTCGTCGCTACTGTTCCTGCGGGCATGTATGGTGCGGGAAAATGGCTGGTTGCCTAACTATGGCGCAAATGACGGCGCACTGTTCTTTAAATTCAGCAGCGCCCACTTCAGGGACCACAGGCCGCAACTACAGGCGCTGGGCGCTGTGCTGGGTATAGATATTGGGGTGGACCCGTGTGAAGATGCCGGGTGGTATGGCATAAGGAATGAAAGGGCGATAATAATGATAGAGCAGGATACCTACAGTTTTCCGGGGGGCGGGTATTATGTGATCCGTGAGAAGGACACGCTTACATTCATTAAGTGTGGTAGTTTCAAAGACAGGCCTTCGCATGCCGATAACCTGCACATAGATATATGGTATAAAGGCGAAAACATATTGCCTGATGCAGGCAGCTACAAATACAATACTGATGAGAAGACGATGCGGTACTTCAGTGGTACCCGGTCGCACAACACAGTAATGCTGGATGATAATGACCAGATGGAAAAAGGTGGACGGTTTATCTGGTATCACTGGTCGCAGGCGGTAGACGCGGAATTGAAGGAGGAGGAAAAGTCGTTTACTTTTACAGGCACTATCAATGCTTTCTCGTATATCAGGAATAATATTGAGCATAAACGAACTGTGATAAAACAGAGAGGGGTACCCGTATGGCATGTGAAGGATGAGATAACCGGGGCTCCTGGAGGAATGCGCATGCGCCAACTATGGCATATGCCGTTATTGATGAAAAACAAAGTGAGTATCACGGCAAAAAATACCGGGGGGATGGAGTTGCAGGCCAAGGAGCAGGATGGCTGGTATTCATCGTTGTACGGACAAAAGGAAAAAGCAAAAGAACTTATTTTTAGTGAGGAGGGGGCAGTGATAGAGACAACAATAAGGATAGAAGCATAGTAATGAACATTTTACTGATACACCAGTATTTTTTGGAAGAAGATGATCCGGGGGGCTCCCGGTGGAATGAGTTTACCCGTGTGTGGACAGGCATGGGGCATACGGTGACGGTGCTGGGGGGTATGATGCATTATAATGGTAAGGAAAAGATAGCCGAGTATAAAGGCAGGTATTTTGTAAGAAAGCAGCAGGGGGCGGTAACGGTATGGCGCTGCCATGTATCTGAGGCATACAATAAGCATTTTGTAGGCAGGCTGCGGGGCTATTTTTCGTTCATGTTCTCATCGTTATATGCCGGCCTTTTTAAGGCAAAGGGAAAGTTTGATGTGGTTATTGTTACTTCGCCGCCACTGTTCGTGGGCGTGAGCGGCTATCTTATTTCCAGGCTGCGGCGCATGCCGTTCGTATTTGAGGTGCGCGACCTATGGCCGGAATCGGCGATAGATACCGGAGTACTTACCAATAAAATGGTGATAAAACTGGCGTATTGGGTGGAAGCTTTCATATATAAGAGAGCGAAACTGGTGAATGTACTGACCCCGGCATTTTATAAAGTGCTTAGGGATAAAAAAGGTATCTCTGAACGTAAGCTGATACAGATATCCAATGCCGCCGATTTTAGTTTGTCTGAAAAACTGTTACATGATTTTGACCGGGATTCTTTCAGGAAAGAGCATGAGCTTGACGGGAAGTTTGTGATCACTTATGTAGGGGCGCATGGCGTGGCCAATCACCTGGAGCAGGTACTGGACGCGGGTGAGGCCCTGAAAGATACCAATGTACTTTTTCTGCTGATAGGGCAGGGCATGGAGAAGGACAGGCTGAAAAAACTGGCGGCCGAACGGCGGATAACTAATGTACGGTTCCTGGATTCCGTGCCCAAGGCAGAAGTGTTCAGGTATATACTGGCCTCAGAGATGGGGGCATCTGTATTGAAACGCGTTGATACTTTTAAGACCGTATATTCTAATAAGACCTTTGATTATATGTCTTGCAAGAAACCGATACTGATGGCTATAGACGGGGTATCGCGGGAGTTGCTGGAGGATGCCAAAGCCGGAAGTTATGTGGAGCCGGAAAATGTAAGCGAATACAACAGGGTCATTCGTGAGTATCTTAATGACCCGGACAGGATAAGAACCGAGGGCGAGAACGGTTATAAATACGCAAAGGATAACTTTGACAGGGAGGTGTTGGCCAGGCGTTACCTAAAGCATATAAGTTCCATACTTACGAATGCGGGGCAATAAAAGGCTTCACTTTTAGGTTTTAACTTTTCCCTTTTGACTTATAGAGACATCGCCACCATCTCTGCTATATCCAGCACTTTTACCGAGTCTTCCTTTTCTTTGTTTTTTACGCCGTCTGTAAGCATGGTCATACAGAACGGGCAGTTTGATGCTATAATGGTAGCGCCTGTTTCCAGCGCTTCTGCGGCGCGGTCAAAATTAATGCGTGTGGTGCCGGCCTCCTCTTCTTTAAACATCTGCGCGCCACCCGCGCCACAGCACAGCCCATTGCTGCGGCAGCGCTTCATCTCTATTAGTTCGTTGTCAAAAGCCTCAAGCACCTCGCGGGGGGCTTCGTAAATGCCATTGCCACGGCCCAGGTAGCAGCTATCATGATAAGTGATGCGTTTCCCTTTGAAAGCGCCGCCGTCTTTCAGCTTTATTTTGCCTTCGTTGATGAGTTGCTGGAGGAAGGTGGTGTGGTGTATCACTTCGTAGTTGCCGCCAAGTGCAGGGTATTCGTTTTTGAAAATATTAAAACAGTGAGGGCATATGGTCACTACTTTCTTAATGCCGTATCCGTTGAGGGTATGGATATTGTTATATGCCATCATCTGGAACATGAACTCGTTGCCGGCCCTGCGTGCGGGGTCGCCGGTACACATTTCTTCCTTGCCCAGTATGGCAAATTTTATGCCCACTTTATCCAGTATCTGCGTGAAGGCTTTTGTTATCTTCTGAGCGCGCTGATCGAAACTGCCGGCACAGCCCACCCAAAACAATATCTCGGGGCTTTCACCATTCGCTGCGTATTCAGCCATTGATTTAATCGGCATATACTTTTATGTTTTAGGCTACATCATTCGTCCATGCGTCCCTGTCATCGGGGCTGAACTTCCATGGCGCCATATTATTCTCTATATTTCCAAACATGAGGTTCCATTCCTGCGGTGCGTTACTTTCTTCCATCACCAGGTTGCGGCGCAGCTGCATGATAATAGACAAGGGGTCTATCATCACAGGGCAGGCCTCCACACATGCCTGGCAGGTAGTGCAGGCGCGCAGTTCTTCAACGGTTATATAGTCGTTTAGCAGGGTCTTTCCATCGTCCTTGAATTCTTTATTAGCGTTAATATTCTTTCCTACTTCCTCCAGCCTGTCGCGGGTATCCATCATTATCTTGCGGGGTGAGAGTTTTTTGCCGGTGATGTTTGCCGGGCATGCCGAAGTGCATCGCCCGCACTCGGTGCATGAATATGCGTCCAGCAGATTCTTCCAGCTGAGGTCGGTTACATCCTTTGCGCCAAAGCGTTTATGGTCCTGCTCCGCGCCGGCCGCCGGGGCTTTGTCAGGCTCCATCATATACAGCACTTCGTTCTGTATATCGGGCATATTCTTTACCTCGCCCTGCGGTACCAGCTTTGAATAGTAGGCATTGGGGAAGGCCAGCAGTATATGAAAATGCTTGGAGTAAGGCAGATAATTGAGGAAGAAGAAGACGCCTATAATATGCAACCACCAGCAGCTCCGTTCCACAATTACCAATGAGCCCGCAGACATGCCCGAAAACATGCCGGTAAGGTGGCTGGTAACCCAGAAAGGCGCGGTAGCTGTGTAGTGCTCGGCATTCAGCGCCTGCAGCGATTTGTCTGCTGTGTTCATGATCAGGAACAGCGACATAAGCACTATTTCAGTGATCAATATAAGGTTGGCATCTTCTTTGGGCCAGCCATTCAGCTCTTTCATGCTCAGCCGGCGCACCCTGAGTATGTTTCTCCTTACCAGGAATACGACACAGGCAACAAGTACCAGCACGGCAAGCACCTCAAAGAAGCCAATGAGGTAGGCATACAGATCGCCGAGTATGGGTGCAAACAGCCGGTGCATGCCCAGTACGCCATCAAGAAATATTTCAAGTATCTCTATGTTGATGATGATGAACCCTGCATATACCGCAAGGTGCAGGAACGCTGGAACAGGCTTTTTGAACATTTTTTTCTGGCCCAGCGCCAGTAGCACCATGTTCTTCCATCGCTGGCCGCTGTTGTCGCTAAGGTCTTCATCCCTGCCCAGCAGTATGTTGCGCCTCATTTCACTGATCTTCCTGTAAAATATATATATGGCGGCTATCGCTAATAATATAAAAAGTATCTGTTGTGCAAGATGCATCAGGGAAGCAATTATGCCCCGAAATTAATCGGTTTTAGGGAAAAACATAGCAGCGCGGCGGCAAAAAAGAGAAATGAGCCCCTGCGACAGGCCTCGTTTTGATGTGTTTTTAACAAAAAAATGTTTAGGTTTGATGTAATGAAAAAAATAAAGATCATGAAACAGTTCGTTACCCCGCCTGTATACGCAGGGTTTGCCATGCTTGTTTTCATATTTTTCATTGGCACAAGGGTGCAGGCGCAGAGCGTATCGCCCGAAAACCTTGAGAAGCTGCAGATAATGGAAGATTCGCTGGTGGCTACTTCCGATTCCATGTACGACGCGTTTATCCCTGATACGCGGCTGCAATACTCAGAGCGGTTTGTGCGGCAACTGGTAAGGGCGCTGAAGATACCGGGTTCTTATTATTACCCTTTTGACTCGCTGAAGAAGCAGATCAATATTATGTATCCCGAGGATAACGCTTTCAGGATATTTAACTGGGAGATTACGCCGAGTAATATTACCCGGCGCTACTATGGCGCCATACAGATGCCGGGCGAGCAACTGAAACTGTACGGGCTGCTCGACTACTCTGAGCAGATAGGCAAGGGGGCAGAGGATAGCATACTTACAGGGGGCAAATGGTTTGGCGCGCTGTATTACCGTATTATGCTGCATGAGGTACAGGGGCAAAAGGTATATACACTTTTTGGCAAGAACTGCTCAGCCCAGCTTACCGACCGCAAGGTGCTGGACCCAATGACATTTGACGCGCATGGCGTGCGGTTTGGGGCGCCCATCTTTGGGGTGGCATCAGCGTCTAATCCACGCAAGAGGGTAAACAGGTTTATACTGGAGTATAAGAAGAACGTGCAGGCGTCTATGAACTGGGACAGTGAGCGTAACGTGATCATATTTGACAGACTGGTATCGCTCACTAACGACCCCGGCCGCAAATACACCTTTGCGCCCAGTGGAGGGTACGACGGGCTGAGATGGGTGAATGAGACATGGACCTACCTGCAGGACCTGATACCCATAACCATACTGAAGAACGGGGAGGCCCCGCCTGATCAGAATTAGTATTTACGGCTGATTAGATAGTTTTCATTAAATTTGCGCACTTTTTAGTATAACTGAGTGACCGGTCCGGTAGCTCAGCTGGATAGAGCACCAGCCTTCTAAGCTGGGGGTCATTGGTTCGAATCCAATCCGGATCACAAAGGCAGAAACAGTGCGCAGAAACAGTGCGTAAGGTTTCTGCTCTTTTCTTTTAGCCGCCGTTGTGTATGACCATTTTTTTCCTTCGGCAGTATTGCCAGTAAACTTGTAAATGGTGTTTTCTTACAAGTTACAAGATAGGGTGCGCTGAATAACGGTATGAATATTACCGTTATTTAGCGGTAATATTCATACCGTCTTACTGTTATTCAACGGTATTGTCACCACGTTAAAAAACGGTTTTTCCGACGTAGAACTGTATTTCCTATGGATTTTAAGATTCGAAATGTATTTTTCCCCTGCAAACGAGGCTTAGGGAAGAGAGTTTTAGATCACCATGCTTTTAACTAGTATTAAATGATTAAATATTGCCTCAGATTATTTCTGCTTTCCATTCTGTTGCCCATTACCAAGACAAAATCACAGGTCTTTCACCCTACGCCTAATCATATTTCGGCCACTGTGCCTCAGTTTGTCTGTAGTTTCGACAATTTTTCCCTGCTTGAATCGGTTGATAGCAGTGACTACGAGCCCTCTGGGCCGGTATCGTCAGTTTCAGGTTATGCGCCATCTGCCATAGATATCTGTGGTAAAATCGCTGTCTACTACGATGACCAGAACCTCTCAACAAAAATGGGATTTGATGACACGACTCATGAAGGAGGGTTAACATTGGGTCAGATCAGAAGACAAACTTTTCACAACGTGCTTGCTTATATACAGAGTGTATTTGATTTCAGCCTTATCAGCAGCTCCGACTTGCTAAAGATACATGTCAAGCAGTCCTATGCACATATTCCGGGTTATTACGCGCCACCTGGTGCTGTATTTCTTGCAAAAGCGCAACCGGTCTATGGCTTGCCGCCAAACAGATATATCGGCGGATATTTCAACGACTATGTTTTGTCCGGCGTTGATACGGCTTATAGTTTCCATGCGGAGGTAACCGTCAATTTCGATTCAACCATGCTTGGACTGATTAATTATCAGAATAGCGATACAAGTGCTTTCGAGGGATGCCGCACGGATTTGTTTTCAACATTGCTCCACGAAATGTCTCATGCGATGGGCTGGCTTTCATTCGTTGCTTTTCTCCCTCCTCCGATAGACTCGATTTACACGCTTGGCGGTGATGCGATGAACAATATCCATCCTTATGCGGTAACCTCGACAAACACCTTTACAAAAATTGATTCGGCCATTCAAGTTGGAATCGTTTTTCCCGATACGGTTCTGCATAAAATGATTCTGGGTTCGCCCGGAGCGTCGCTCTACATCAACCCGAGCCCACTTATCAATTGTAACAACAATTACTGGATTAATAACCTGCCTGCGCCGAATAATTATCCCGTTTTTTCAGGTGTCGGAAAGCATGATGGCAACCCCGGCGTGATGGCCTCCTTTGTCTCGCATCTGGATGACCAGCAGGAGAGCTATCTACGAAGGGAGCATATCTCTCCCGGGAACAGAGATGAATATGTTATTGGTCCGTATGGTATCCATGGCGTCAGAAGAAGAGAATTCTCGAAGGGAGAAATTCAGACTTTTTGCTCGATTCTTGGCTACAAATATATCGGAGCAGATTCTGCGGTAAAGCTGGGAAATCATCGGCCTTTTTCAAAGAAAATGGCGCGGTTGAGCCTTGATGACGGAGGGTTGTGCGCTGATACCGTCACCGCCGACTATGTCTTCGTAAACAACGGCGGTACCCTGACTATTGATTTAGCTTCCTTCGAAGCTTCCGGTGAGCTCGTTGATGGCGATGGGGACTCCATTCGCATCGATACAAACACCTTGTCTAATATGCGAGGCTGCGGTGACGGCAACAATCATGATCGTCTCGCCGTCAGTAGCGGCAATAGGATAATCAGTTATACCCCTCGTCATGACTTTTACGGACGGGCGCAGATGGGTTTTGATCTGAGTGACGGAAAAGAGTCGGGTTCTTATTTCGTTATCACGGTTGATGTTCTTCAAGGACTTTATCCACCTCATGTACCTGGCGGTAATATGATCCTCAATCCGGGTTTCGAAAATGGAACGGAAATGAAAGTGGTTGGAATGGAGAATATTCCCTATACGGTAGCCGACGAGGATGGGATGCATGAGGGCAAATGGCAGGGTTTGAGCCTTTCCGACGGACACCCTTTCAGTCAGTTCACAAATCTCTGGTCACCTTACGGTTCGGGAATAGCGGTGAGTAGCAGCTTGCTTTACTGCGGCAGTAATCTCGCCGGATATAGTCAAGGTTCTCCAAGTATTACAATTCCTTCGTTTTCCAACACCCTGTTATGCGTCGATACAGGCGTAAGGTATCAATCGTTCTACGGTTCCGATGCATTAAGTTATTATTACCTGTCAGATACACTGCAAGCCTGCCAAAGATATGCTCTTGCGTTCGATGCTTATACAACCCATGCCACCGCAACAGACATACCCGTGGTTGTCGGATTTAAAGACGATACATCAAGTTTCCTTTCCCCGACTTTCACGCAGCTATTTATCGACACGCTTCATGCAGTCAGCCCGACGACATGGAACAGGTTCAATATTTCATTCTGGTATTGCGGTTCTCATACTTCGCACATCCTTACCCTTGCCGATCTGGGGGCTTATTTTGAAGCGGGTATAGCTATCGACAACTTGTCGTTGACGACCGACACGTCTGCCCCACCACCGCTTATTGTATCTATCACCGATACAGGTACATCTGGCTGCCGTGACGAACTGACCGTTCATGTCGCTCATCCAGCCTGTTCGGTTTCTTATCTGTGGGATGCGACAGACGCATCGAGCCGTGTATCCGCCAAAGATACTGTCGCCAGCGATGTTCCCCATACATATACAGTTAATGTTCATGACGGCTGCCGTGACAGTGCGATGACTTTTTCAATATCGCTTACACCTCCAGGGCCTATATCGGGTCCCTCTAATCTTTGCACGGGCGGAACTATTACTTTGGCCGATACCGTTTCGGGCGGCGTATGGAGCAGTAGCAATACAGGTGTAGCGACTGTGAATATCAGTACAGGCGTCGTGACGGGGGTATCGGCGGGGACAGCCATTATAACTTATACATCTTATTGCTCTTCCTACGTAACCTATGCAATCACTGTCAATGCGCCGCCTACGGCGATATCAGGCCCGGGTTCTCTTTGTGTCGGGTCTACAATGACCTTGACCGACACTACAATGGGCGGCATCTGGAGCAGCGCAAGTCCGTCTATTGCGGATATTGGGTTGGGGAGCGGTATCGTGACAGGCTTGTCGGGTGGCGTTGTGGTTATTACTTATTCGACGGGTATCGGTTGTTTTGCGACGGCAATAGTCAGTGTCAATACAACGCCGAATGTGGGTTATATCTCTTTGTTGGGGTCTACCCATGGCTGCGTAGGAATGGATATCAATGTTTTCTATCCTTATGGTCTCTTCGCTGAAGATACGTCAATTTCGGCGCATGGTAACTGGACGGTCAATGATACGTCAATTGCGCAGATTGTATCTTTAAGTACAGGGACCTACCATATGGTTCTGCATGGGGTTTCAGCGGGTACGGCTATTGTTACTTATTCACTGACCAACAGTTGCGGCACTTCCATTACTACAGTTTCTGTGAATATTTACACATCTCCCGCTGCAATTACGGGTTTATCCAGCCTGTGTGAAGGTACGAGCACGGCCTTCATCGACACGACTGGGGGCGGTACGTGGAGCAGCAGCAACCCAACGGTAGCTACTGCTGGAATTACTTCAGGTATCGTGACGGGTATAGCCGCAGGTACAGCGATCATTTCGTATGCCCTGACTTATACAGGTTGCGCTTCAACAAAGACAATTACAGTAAACACGGCTCCGGCTACCATTGGTGGTCTATCGGCAGTCTGTACCGGTTCATCGATTACTTTGACAGACATTGTTGTCGGGGGCACATGGAGCAGCAGCAATACGGCTAGGGCCACAGTAGGTGCCGGATCTGGTATCGTTACGGGCGTTGGCGGCGGTTCGGTAACAATTACCTATAGTATAGGTAGTTGCATGGTAACGAAAGCGTTAACGGTCAATGTTTCACCTTTCTCTATTTCAGGCCCGTCTTCTGTTTGTGCAGGGTCGACGATCACCCTGACGGACGGAACTATGGGTGGTACCTGGACTAGCAGCAATACTTCTATTGCTACGGTGGCTGCCCTGTCTGGAGTCGTGACGGGTGTCTCATCAGGAATCGTGACGATCACTTATTCGACCATCGCAGGTTGCATCGCTACCAAGTCAATGTCTGTTGCGCCAACGCCCGCTGCCATTAGCGGTGCCGCAGGCGTATGCGCCGGGCTTACAACGACTTTGACAGACGCTACCAGCGGCGGCATATGGAGTAGCGGTACTACCGCAATAGCGACAATAGGATCTTCCACAGGCATAGTGACAGGTGTCATGCTGGGATCAACGACCATCAGCTACTCGCTCGGCACCTGTAGGGCAACAATATCTTTCCATGTGTACATACAGCCCCCGCCATTGGCAGGTATTTTCTCTTTCTGCTCGGGTACAACGACCACGCTGAGTGACTCTGTCACCGGCGGCACCTTTACAAGCAGTAATACAGCTGTCGTTACCATTGGCACCACAATTGGAACGATGACAGGAGTGTCTGCCGGAACGGCGACGATTACTTATGTCTTGCCCGATGGCTGTTTTACGACTCATCCTGTGACTGTCAATCAGAGCCCAGGTCCAATCACTGGCTTGTCGCATATTTGTCAGGGCACAGCGGCAACGCTTGTCGATACGACCAGTGGGGGGAGCTGGAGCAGCGGGGCGCCAGGAATTGCGCTAATTGGCACGGGTACGGGGATTGTCACAGGCGTATTGCACGGTACGGCAGTCATTTCGTATACGATGCCATCAGGTTGCTTTGATACAGCAACGTTGGTCGTAGACCCTATTCCCTCTTCTCTCTACGGGCCTTCGCAAATCTGCGAAGGATCGACCATGTCCCTTACGGATTCAGTCGTTGGTGGTGGTTGGAGTTCAAGCAGCACATCAGTAGCGACTGTAAGCGCAGGAGTAGTGACAGGAGTTTCTGCTGGTGTTGCGACGATCTCTTACACTTTGAGCGCAGGCTGTTATGTTACAAAATCAGTAACGATTAACCCGCTTCCTGATACGATTGTCGGAAATAGAAAGGTATGCCTTGCAGGGCATGATACCCTGTTTGACGCTACAACTGGGGGGAAATGGTTTAGCAGCCCGACGACAACTGCAACAGTTGATTCCCTGACAGGCATCGTTAGTGGCCTTTTGGCAGGAATAGACACAATCATTTACAAGCTTTCGACTGGCTGCCTTTCGTCCGTTGTTTTGAAAGTCTACGATACTTCTTGTAGCCCCTGTAATGCGTTCGGCAATGATTTTACGCCGCTTGGTCTGTCTGGCTCTTTCTCGGGGAACCTAACCCATGGCAACTATTATATTGCCAATAATCTGACGATATATGGAGCCGATACATTCACCAACGCCATTATCATGATCGCGCCGGGGGATACATTGTTTGTGGACTCCTCGGCTTCCCTCACGCTTGACAGTTGCCACATATTCAGCGCATGCGATCTCTGGCGGGGTATTGTTCTGAGACCCGGCGTCACCCATTCAGCCAGGCTGGCACTGCGAAAACAAACGATGATTGAGGATGCTTTTACTGGAGTCTTTATTGACCGGCCGGTAACGCCGTCGGATTCAGGATACACTCTGTATAGTGACGGCGCGATCTTCAACCTAAATAGAATAGGCGTCGATATCGAGCATTACAATTCGCTTGACAGATCTTATCCTTTTCTTGTTCGCAACACGGTTTTTACAAGTAGACATCTTTCCAACGTGATTTTCGGTACGCCTTATTTTAGGCCGAATACCATGGGGCCGCATGGGCTTAAAACATCCTGTTATATCGCGGGATATCCGTTCACTCCGCAATTCAATATCGACAGCAGTAACGGATCAGGCTGGGGGGCTTATGGAAGTTCCACGTTGAAAAATGGAGGCACGGCATATATCGGCATCAAAATAGATAGTGTGGGTGCAGATACCCTGCAAGCCCATGGCGAAGATTTGCCCATTGGAATCCCGAACTACTATGCGGACATCGTAATAGGTGATGCATCAGGGTCGGCTGACAACATGCACATGAATATGTTTGACAATCTCGTATACGGAATATATGCAACCAACAGCAACCTCAGTTGTGAGAATAATCTGTTCATGCATATGAACCAGAATATTACCACTGCGACAACCGGCACAACAGGATCAACGGGTGGCACGGGCATATATGCCCATACAACAAACGATATCACGAACCAGAACAGGTTGAGGGTTTACGTGCCTGAGGGTGACAGTACAATATACAATAACCGATTTTACAACTGCTTGAACGGAGTAGAATGCTACAACTATTTTCGCTTTATTGGGCAGCACACCTTTATGACGAGCACCCAGCCGGCTGGCGCTCTTGCGCCACCGACAGGGAAGTTCGGGTATGTGGTCAAATCCAGTAAATATGACAGTGTAGAAATCCGATATGACACGATTAATAACGTGCGGAATGGCATAGCCTTCTGGGCGACAACAGACTGGGCGGGACTTTATCCTTCCATCTCGCAATATACCGGCAGGTTGATGATTGATAGTAACCTGATACAGGCAAATCCGGTTGGCTATTACAGCGGCATGAGCCAATCCGTGGATCTTGCGATAGCCGTACAAAATATCGTTTCCAGTTACAGGTTTTATTTAGGCCGCACCAAAGACTCTGTCTATGTGAATAACAATATTATCAACGATGCCTATAATGGCATCTATATTAATAATTTTCAGCGGCAGATGGCCATGAGCAACAGCAACAGCATCTATGTAAGGCCATGGAATGCTAAGAGTTTGCAATATGGCATCAACCATACATCGAGTTTCAAGACACTCATTTATAATAACTACATCGCCAGTTCACTGGGTGCGTCTGCCGCAGGGGACTCAATGAGGGCATATTACGCAGCCAGTAATACGGGTATCAATATTGGCTGCAATGTAGAGGAAAATACCGGCAGGGGTTATGAGTTTTTTCTCAACAACTATGCTGCTGCGTGGCATGATAACTACCTCACGAACAACATCAAAGGTCTGACACTCAATGGTGGTGTGATTGGCACGCAAAAATTTGGAGGCAACCCATCAAACAATATCTGGACAACCAGCTCATGGGATACTCTCCACCCTCAAACTTACGTCTATCATGGAGCTAATTCAATAAATGATACTCTGTATGTGACGAGTTCCGCAACAACCAATCCCGTATTCAATGATGGTATTCCAACTTTGTTTCGATATTCTACTGGTTTAGGGAGCATTCATTTAATGTCTGGGTTGATCCATGAGTCTCCATGTCCCGGTGGGCCTGTTGTCTGGTATGGCGCAGGTTCAGCCCAGCTATATGAACTCATCGCACGAGAGCATATAGACTATCCCTATGCCTGGATATCCCGTAATTGGATCGGACAATATGAATTGTGGAAATCAGTACTCGCTGACAGCACCATGATAGACTCTTCTGTTACTATTGCTGTCTTTGACAGTCTATCACGAAACAGCCGTTATAAATATGTAACGGATATGGAAGGGCTGCTGGCTGAAGGCAACTATGATAGCGTGACCGTGATGCTGGGATGGGACATAGACAGCATGGCCAATGCAAGTTGGGATACAGTAACGCAAGTGCAGATGGCAGACAATACCTCAACTGATTTTATTGTTGAGAATTACCAGGCTTTCTTTTCTCTCTATATAAAATATATGAGGGGCATGCTGAATGGAAGTGACAGTCTTGCAATTCTGGCACTCGGTCAGCTATGCCCTGAAATAAATGGCACGGTCGTATACCAGGCACGGGCCATGTATAGTGAAATATACAGAGACTTGTCTGTGTTCAATGATGACAGCTGTCTCGACGTGGACACAAGTTATATTGCCGAGAAATACAGTCACGGGCCTATTGTGTCTCACGACAACAAAAAAACAGGACAGTTTTATTCGTTATATCCAAATCCGAATGCTGGGACCTTCACTTTGCAGCAAAATATAGCCGATGACAAGCCTGTACAGATAACTATCTGGGATGCCTTGGGACGTAAAATACATAGTGAAAATACGATATTTGATCAAAAAAAATGGCAAATCAAGCTTCAAATACCGCCTTCTTTGTATTTTTTATCATTACAGGACTCACAACATAACGTTTTTACATTTAAATTTGTCGCAAAATGAAACGAGTATTATTATTAATAATATTTTCGTCGGCATGCGCTTTCGCATACGCTCAGGCAGATATTATTGTAACAATGGCCGGTAACGGAACTGCTGGATATTCGGGTGATGGCGGAGATGCCGCCCATGCAAAAATAAATTACCCTGAGGGTATATGCCTTGATAACAAGGGTAATTTGTATATCGCAGATGGATTTAATAATAGGATACGTAAAGTCAATTTAGGTGAAAAAATTATTACGTCAATTGCAGGGAATGGAAATACTGGTTTCTCGGGTGATGGCGGGCCCGCCGCAAATGCTGAATTTTTTGTACCGGAAGCAGTGTGTACCGATGCCCTTGGGAATGTATATGTCGCAGATGCGGGAAATAATCGTATTCGTAAGATAAATATTTTAACACAGGAGATTAATACGATAATAGGTAGCGGTTCTACGGGAAGTGGAAGTTATAGCGGCGATGGTGGACCGGCAACGATGGCTACGCTAAATGTTCCAACGGGAGTTTGTATAGACAACAAAGGAAATATTTATGTAGCAGATTATTCCAACAACAGAATTCGCAAAGTAGATACAGCAGGCGTGATTACCACAGTTGCCGGTAATGGAGTTGCAGGATATTCTGGTGATGGTGGGTCTGCAATATTGGCAAGTTTGAATGGCCCGATACAGATTGCGGTTGACACGGAAGATAATATTTATATATGCGACCAATGGAACCATGCGGTTCGTAAAGTAAGTGTTGAAACGGGTATTATTTCTACTATCGCGGGAAAAGGCATTCCGGGGTATTCGGGTAATGGAGGTCCTGCCGTAAACGCTCTTCTACATGAGCCTGCTGGTGTATTTATAGACAGTAAAAACAATGTATACATTGCCGAATATAGAAATGGAGTCATCAGGAAAATAGATACTGAAGGACTGATTTCAACAGTTGTAGGTACAGGAATTCCCGGATATTCGGGCGATGGTGGAACTCCGGAGAATGCAAGACTGCGATGTGCGGATATATTTTTAGATGCTGCTGGAACAATGTATATTGCTGACGTAGACAATAATAGAATAAGGAAGGTGTACAATCCGCAGTTGAACGTAAATGATCCGAATATCGAAGAAACACTACTCTATCCAAATCCTGCAGTGAATGAAATAACGATAAAAGGAGCTGCGAATTACAAGGTAGCCATATATGATCAAGTTGGTAAGGAAGTTATTAACACAATTATTGTTAATGATATTCAAGTATTGAATTTAAATTCACTAAACTCAGGAATGTATTTAGTAGAGATTATCAATCCTGCTACTGCCAAATGGAGAACAGTCTCACTGTTGATTCATAAATAGAATTAAAGCTTTTATAGCTTCTCTTTGTCCTTGCGTTTTATTCTACGCCCTTATACCGGATGCTGATTTTTTCTCCGGTCGTTTTCATGCGTCGTATTGTTATATGCGTTGTTGTTTGCAAGCTCAAGCGGCTGTGCCCATCGGGGGCGAATCATTGCGCTCCATATTCCTGCGTTGCCGGCATAAAAAAAACCTCCCATCGGGAGGTTTTTTTTATGGTATAAGATAGATGCTGATCAGGCTTAGCAACCAAGGTTCATTACTTTGCTCCAGGCAGCTACAAAATCGTTTACAAATTTTTCCCCGCTGTCGGCGCAGGCATAGACTTCCGCTATAGCTCTCAGCTCTGAGTTAGAGCCAAATATGAGGTCTGCCCTTGTGGCTGTCCATTTGGCCTTGCCGGTGGTGCGGCTTGAGCCTTCAAACAGGTCACCTGTTTCAGACAGTGCTTTCCAGGTAGTGTCCATGTTCAGCAGGTTTGTAAAGAAGTCGTTGGTAAGCGTTTGCGGGCTGCTGGTAAAAATACCATGTTTAGATCCATTGTAATTTGCGTCCAGTGCTCTCATGCCGCCTACCAGCACCGTCATTTCAGGTGCCGTCAGCTTCAGCAGTTGCGCCTTGTCTACCAATAAGGTTTCGGCAGGTATGCTTGCCATCGCCGCGCTCTTGTAATTTCTGAAGCCATCGGCTTTGGGTTCCAGTACCGCAAACGAGTCCACGTCTGTCTGCTCGGCTGTGGCATCTGTGCGGCCCGGGGTAAAGGGTACGGTTATATTATGCCCGCCGTCTTTGGCTGCTTTTTCTATGGCTGCACAGCCTCCCAGTACTATTATATCGGCCAGGGATATCTTCTTATTCCCTGTCTGCCCGCTGTTGAATTCTGTTTGAATGGCTTCCAGCTTAGCTAATACTTTTTTCAGTTGTGCGGGATTGTTTACCTCCCAGTTGTTTTGCGGTGCAAGACGAATGCGGGCGCCGTTGGTGCCTCCGCGTTTGTCTGATCCGCGGAAAGTAGCTGCCGAAGCCCATGCTGTGGTCACCAATTCGGCCACTGAAAGTCCCGAGGCGGTCAGTTTGGCTTTCAGCGCTGCCACATCTGCGTCATTAATCAATTCATGGTCCGCGGCCGGTACAGGGTCTTGCCATATCAATACCTCCGTGGGCACTTCAGCACCCAGGTAGCCGGTTATGGGGCCCATGTCCCTGTGTGTGAGTTTATACCATGCCCTGGCGAAAGCATCGGCAAAGGCATCAAAATTTTCATGAAATTTCTTAGAGATCGGCGCGTATACCGGGTCCATTTTCAGTGCCATGTCTGCCGTTGTCATCATAGGCGCGTGGCGCTTGTTGGGGTCGTGCGCGTCTGCCACCTGTGTTGCCGCAGACTCGTCTGTTGGCGTCCACTGGTTGGCGCCGGCCGGGCTTTTGGTTAGCTTCCATTCGTATTTGAACAGTGTGTCAAAGTAGCCGTTATCCCATGTTGTGGGGTTAGGTTTCCATGCGCCCTCTATGCCGCTGGTTATGGCATCGCCGCCCTTTCCGGTGCCATAGCTGTTCTTCCAGCCCAGCCCTTGCTCTTCTATGCTTGCGCCCTCCGGCTCACGCCCCACGTTGGTAGCGCTTGCGGCGCCGTGTGCCTTGCCAAACGTATGCCCGCCCGCTACCAGCGCCACGGTTTCTTCGTCATTCATGGCCATGCGCGCAAAGGTCTCGCGGATATCCCTGCCCGATGCTACCGGGTCAGGATTGCCGTTAGGGCCTTCGGGGTTCACATAGATCAGTCCCATCTGCACGGCTGCCAGTGGGTTGTCCAGGGCCCTGTCGCCGGTATAGCGTTTGTCGCCCAGCCACTCGGTCTCATTGCCCCAGTATATATCTTGCTCAGGCTCCCATATATCTTCGCGGCCGCCGGCAAAGCCAAAGGTCTTGAAGCCCATAGACTCCAGCGCGCAGTTGCCCGCCAGTATCATCAGGTCAGCCCACGATATTTTCCTGCCGTATTTCTGTTTTACCGGCCACAGCAGCAGCCTGGCTTTATCCAGGTTGCCGTTATCGGGCCAGCTGTTTACGGGTGCAAAACGCTGGTTGCCTGTGCCGGCGCCGCCACGGCCGTCGGATATACGGTACGTACCCGCACTATGCCATGCCATACGTATGAACAGGGGGCCGTAGTGGCCATAATCTGCCGGCCACCAGTCCTGCGATGTGGTCATTAGTTTATAGATATCTTCCTTCACTGCCTTCAGGTCCAGCTTTTTGAATTCTTCGGCATAGTTAAAGCCTTTATCCATCGGGTCTGAGAGTGATGAATGCTGCCTGAGAATGCCCAGGTTCAGCCGGTTTGGCCACCAGTCTTTGTTAGAGGTTCCCATGCCGCCTACGGGTACTTTTTGTCCATGTGGAAAAGGGCATTTGCTTTCGTTTGGAGTGCTCATGTGTTTAAGTTTTTCTATTTTTTGAATTTGCCTGTTATTTGCAGTTTTATGTCTTCTATCTTGAAGTTCTTTATTTCGTTTTTCTTAAAGTAGTCATTGATCAGCTTGTTCAGTTCGTCATTTTCATAATCCTCTATGCGGTCTGTTTCGTCGCAGTACAGATGATGGTGGTTCGACATAACAGCGTCATAGCGCATTATGTCCTTTTCCGTTTTTACTTTTTTCAGCAGGTTGTTCTCTACCAGTGTATCCAGTACTTTATACACGGTACCCACCGAAATGTTAGGATGGTTTGATTTGATGAAGGCTATGATATCGTCTGCGGTAGGATGGTTGTCCAGTTGCAGGATAGCATCGTATATAGCCACCCGTTGAGGGGTCACCTTCAGTCCTTTTTCTTGCAATTTGGTCCTGAATATTTGTTCCACGCTTTATTAACAATTATTCCGTAAAGATAATGATTCTTATTTAAAAGTGATTGATTTTTTCAGGAAGCAGGTATGCGGGCTGCAATAATATGCATTGAAGCAGGTAGTGTGCTGTGGCTTCACACAATCCGGCTATATATTATTTTCCTGTTTTGGGCCCGTAGAATTTCATGCCGCCTATATCGGCTTTTTCTTCCAGTGCCCCGTTGGGGTTTGTTACATGGTTTTGGGTATCTGCTATGGCCAGGTATTGGCGCACTATATTTTTCTTTACCAGTGGGCTGTCGGTCAGTATATGGTGCAGCTCGTAACCAAAGGCTTGAATAAAAAGGCTGTCGTCGCCCAAAGTACTTATGCTGGCTATTTTAAGCGGTGTGAGTGCGCTTGAATCCTGGTTGTTCTCGGGTTCGTAGGTATAGCTCGTGTCATTCCATTTGTAGTACACCTCCGTTTTTTCTTTTACTAACGTGGTGTTATACTCATCTTCCATATGCTCTGTTGCAGAATCGCTATAGATACCGCATGTATAAAATTCATAGTCGAATGTAACGTCCAGCCCGTCATAACCTATGCTGTTAAACCGGAACTTTGTTTCGGCAGATTGGTTGAGATACAGGCCCCAGCCTGAGATGTGTGCTTCGTTTACCAATTCAAGGCACCGGTATACCTTGTTTTTTATCAGTTTGTAAAATATATAGCTGTCTGAATAGATGCCTGAGCCCCTCACGCTCATGCTGCGGTGATAGAACGTTTTGTTCCTGGCATTGTTATTGGCAATATACAGATCGGGCTGATTGTAAAATGTGTTGAAATGCTCGGTATAGATCAGGTACCAGTCGGTGCCGGTTTTTTTAAATACTGCCATAACCATATCCGTTTCGGGTATGTAGCTGCAAAGGCATATCAGCTCCTCACCGGGCTCTTCATCCAGGTTTACAAATATGGGGTTAAAGGTACCATGTATATTATTTCCCGATGAGCCGGTCAGTGTGTCGGGGGCTATAAAATGTGCAAAGTCAGCAAGTATTTTATCGCCGGCATCATTGTTATCATCGCTGTTATTGTATTTATATATCCGGTCTATCCAGTCATTTGGTATCTTTATTTTTACATTTCCGGTGGCCGGTGCGCCTGTTATTGCGGGATGCTTTTCTTTATTGCGACAAGAGCTAAGGGCAAGCAGGCAACACAGTATTACCGCGATTATTTTTGCTGGCATATGGCATTTGTGATAGCTAAGGGAACGCAAAACCGGTACAGATATTGTTTTCAGGGGTAAATATATCATCATCTGCCGAATGGAGGTATTTGCATATCGGGCTATCCCGGCAGGCAAGTGGTGCCGTACCTGTTAATAAGAACAGGGTGGTGGTGTGTATTCAATAAGGGTATTGTCTTTTGGCACTAAGCAGGTGGGTTAAATTAATTGCCTTCTCTGGCCGAGACAAGACCATGAGGACATGCAGGTGTACGGTAATTATCAGAAAAGGTTGCAGACCGGCTATGATCCGGGAAATTTATTTTACAGGAAACTATTGATTTAGCCGGCAAATAGCAATATTTTTATATGCGATGAAAAAGAACCATCCTGTGATAAAAGTGCAATTGGGGGCTGCATTTTATAAAATGCAGAAATCGGGTATTGCGGAAAATAATTTCGGGCTTGATAATTCGGGCGATCTGCTGGGTGGTGGCTTTGGCTTATATTCTACTGCTAATATGGTTGCCGGTATTGGTCCTATAAAAACTGAATTTTACAGGATCGCCTTTACCCGCCAGGGGGATGTCAATGTGAAATTAGGTCTTGAATCCTTTCATCCGAAACGCAATACGCTGGTATTTGGCTTCCCGGGGCAAATATTTTCGTTATGGAATAAGAGCCCCGGATTTTATGCGTATTACATACTTTTCAGAGAAGACTTCGTGACACATTCGGCAGTACTTAAAGGCATTCGCGAATTTCCGTTTATGAGCTATACCGGTGTCCAGGGTTTTGAACTGGAAGAAGACGAAGGGCTGGAGGTTGAGGACCTGATACATAAAATAGATGTAGAGATAAAGAGAAATGATGCTGACATGGTCGCGTCAATAGAACTTTATGTGCAACTGATATTACTAAAAGCGCATCGCAGCTACCGGCGACAGCAATTGTCAAAACAGGTAGCTTCTACCAGTAACAACGCGCTGTTCAAGCGGTTTATTAAACTCGTGGGGCAGCATTTTCTTATCCACAAAAAGGTTGCCGATTACGCGAAAATGCTCTGTGTTAGCCCCAATCACCTGAACCGTATTATCAGGTCGCAGTGTGATAAAACAGCGCACGAACTCATAGACGAAATGGTGTTGATGGAGGCTAAAGCCTTACTAATGCAAACATCTTCATCGGTAGCTGAAATAGCTTACCAGCTTGAATTTACTGATCCTTCTCATTTTAATAAATTCTTTAAAAAACTCACAGGGGTAACACCTATGGAGTTCCGCGAGTCGAAATAAGACCACACAAAGCAGTATTTGTACCATGTTCAGCCACATGCAATTGCTGAGATTTGCGGTACAAAAAACATTTTATGACTACAGAACAGAATAAGGCGCTTGTAGCGCGCGTCAACAAAGAATACATAGAAGGCCGTGATGAAAGCATAGCATACGAAGTGCTTGCTGCTGACTTTATTAACCATACTGCCCCGGCAGATTCACCACGTGGCCCGCAGGCTATCATATGGTTCTTCGATAACATTATGCGCCCTGCGTTTCCTGATATCAGGGTTGTAATACACGACCAGGTAGCCGAAGGTGAATTTGTAACAACACGTAAATCATTTCACGCTACACACAAAGGAACATTTTTTGGTGTACCTGCTACCAACAGGCAGGTGGTTATTGACGTTATCGATATCATAAAGTTAGCAGACGGAAAGTTTAAGGAACACTGGGGTATTGTAGATGTGCCAGGTCTTATGGCGCAAATTGGTTCGAATTAACCTTAGGTGGGCAGTAGGGTTTTTCTTGTCTGCAAGTAGAAAATAGCGGCAACCCTTTTGCTTTATAAGCAGGCATTTTCCACCCAAAGTTTGCAAAACTTCAACAATCCTTCATAGGCTCAGTATGGTAGTCCGGTTCGGCAGGTGTTGCCATGTGTATCCTGTCATGGGCAGCTTCTATTTATTGTTGTATGGCAGCCTGTTCAATCGTTTAGAGAAAACAGTGATAAAAATATATTACGGAGTTATAGCTTATAAGCCACTCAAAAAAGCCCTTTCCCACACCTGGCACGCGCTTAAAGCCGCAAACTTTTTTCTGTCATAGACCGGAATCCGTACTATCATAAAACTTTCTTTTTGCCGAACCCAAAAACTGTCCCACCTTTGTGCCTCCCAAACCCAAATTTCGGACCCGGCCCTCAGGTACATGGGAAAGAAATGGGGAATTTTTGGGGAATTCTTATCCACATTTTTATTGCAATAGATTGATAATGAATTGATTAGTGAAAATGTGTTTTTTTCGTAAAAAATGAGGAAATACCACTCAGGCCCGGCAATGCTATTTTAATTTCGTAGCCTTGGTCAGGAAGAAAATGTCTAATTTCGGATTGCCTGTTTCATGGCGGGCAAATAGAAATAGCAAATGGATCTTACCCATATAATGTTGTTCATAGGGATCGGGGCGGTGATGCTTTACGATTTCACAAATGGTTTTCATGATGCAGCTGATATGGTGGCCACCGCCCTGGCCTCTATGACCATGACACCCAGGGCAGCTATTGTTATCGTTACAATATTTACGTTCGTGGGCCCTTTTGTGGGTGGTGTGGCTGTGGCAGATACAATTGGTGAATTTGTAAAGGTGACCGGCCAGCCGGTGCATGTGGCACAAAGTGTCACTATTGCGGCTATTTTTTCCGCAATCTCGTTCAATCTCATTACCTGGAAACTGGGGCTGCCCAGTTCGTCATCCACATCGCTTACCAGCGGGCTGGTGGGGGCCGGCCTTTACGCTGTCGGCAACAGCCGCATCCATTGGGGCATCAGCGAACTGGGGCACGGGCACCTGGAGGGTTTTATGAAGATAGTGGCAGGTATGGTTTTTTCACCTCTTGCCGGTTTGTTGGTGGGCTTCCTCATGATCAGGTTTTTGCTTAGTATACTTAAGCGGCTTACCATCAGATCAAAAAAATTGCTCGTAGCCACGCAATACATCACTGTATCCTGGCTGGCGCTCAGCCATGGCACTAACGATGCGCAGAATGGTATGGGTGTTATGGCTATGCTGCTTTTTGCCAGTGGGGTGTATCCCGTTTTTCATGTGCCGGTGTGGGTGATATTGTTGTGCGCGGGCTCCATTACCGTCGGCACCCTGTTCGGTGGCTGGAACATTATAAAAACGGTCGGTTTCGGAATATACAAAGTTCGTCTTGTTCATTCTATCGCAGATCAGCTTGGCTCGGCATTTATTATTTTATCATCATCAATGATAGGGGCGCCTACCTCTACCACACAGGTAGTTACCACTACTTTGATGGGCGTGGGTGCAGGGGAGCGGCCACGGCACGTGCGGTGGATGATGGCTAAAAGCATAGTTACCGGCTGGGTCATGAATATCCCGGTCTGCATACTGCTGGGGGCGGCGTTTTGTTACGTGCTTATTCATTTAACGTCATAATCATTTGTTATGGGTCTGCTGAAGAAATTATCGGGTTATATACTGCCAAAGGAGGTAGATTTTTTTGGTAATCTCGAAGCCCAGAGTAAGATCAGCGAAAATATTGTTGCTGAACTTTACGAGATGTATGTTGCTAAAACCGGGCAGGATGAAAATATCCGTAAACTGATAAACGCGGCCAAGCAGATGCGGACAGATAACGCAATGGAGCTGAATGGCGTATTGATAACCCCGGTGGACAAGGAGGCTATCAGCAGGGTGTATACCAACCTCTACTGGATAGTGCTGAGTGTCAAGCACCTGGATGTAGAGATAACAGCATATGAAATAGACAGCCTGGCAGAGTATGAACCGATCTTCAGCAACCTTAAGCAGCAGATGAACGAAATGACCGTTTGCCTGGGCCTGCTGAAGGAGAAAAAATTCGATAGCGTTATCGCTAAGGTCTATAGTATAATCCACCTGGACAACCTTCTTATCCTGGAGTATTCATCTCAGCTGACAAAACTATTCAGTGGCAACGACATGAAGCGGATTTTACAACATAAGGAAGTGCTGGCACAATTGAAAGAGATAAGCAAGCGGATACATTTCTGCGCCGACTGTGTGGAGGATATTGTTTTTAAGATGAATTGATCCCGGTGAGATGGCGATATTATGATAGAGCCTTTCAGCTTGCTTAATTGATTAGCTTCAGGCGCATAGCCTTGGCAATAGCCTCAGGGCCGCAATTGACGTGTAGCTTGGTGTAGATGTTTTTTATGTGGGTTCGGGTAGTATCTATAGTGATGTTGCACTCTGAGGATATTCTTTTATAGGTATGACCCTTTGTGAGCATTTGCAGTATTTCCATTTCCCGGGTACTGAGTTCGGCAACATCTGCCTCGGGTTTATCCTTTTTACGGAAAGACTCCAACACCTTCTTTGCTACGCCCGGGGACATTGGCGCGCCGCCTACGTTTACGTCTTTGATTGCGGTGTACAACTCAATGGGGGTTGATGTTTTCAGGATATATCCATCGGCGCCCGCTGCCAGTGAGCGAAATATCTTGTCATCATCATCGAAGATGGTATGCATGAGCACATTAATGTCCGGCTTTGCTTCTTTTATGATACGTACGCCGTCTATGCCGTTTACCCTGGGCATATCAATGTCCATTAATACTACATCCGGCTCATTTTCCAGTACGTCCTGTTTTACCCGTACGCAGTTACTGAAAGCATCCATGAGCATTACGTCCTGCATGCCGGATAAGAGCAATTGGAGTGATTTGCGCAATTTTTCGTTGTCTTCGTATATCAGGAGCCTTATCATAAAAGGTAAAATTATAACAATGTACAGGAATGTATATCACATCATTAGGGAAGTGGCTATAATGGGATACTGAGCGTTACTGTTGTGCCCTCACCCGGCGCGCTGATAATTGCCAGGCTTGCGTTGATGTCCTGGGCTCGTTTTTTCATATTAAAGATGCCATTGCCGGTATTGGTCTGCGCTGTGTCAAATCCCTTTCCATTGTCTGTGATAGTGATAGAGAATTCATTTTTAGTCACGACAAGTGCTATGCGGGCCTTTGTGGTGCCTGCGTATTTGGCGAGGTTGTTTACGGCTTCTTTAAAGATGAGGTATACCTGCTGTCTTGTGGCCATTTGAAGGCTGAGCTCGCTCGGTGGCGCATCGGGCAATTCTATCTCATAAGAGATATTTTGCGCCTCAAACAATTCTGATGCATAGCGTTGCATGCGTGCAATGATTATCTCGATAGAGTCATTTTTAGGGTTTATGCTCCAGACAATATCATTCAGTGATTCTGATACATGCTTGCTTTCCTCCTGTATGGTCTCGAGAAACTGGTTTCGTTTCCCATCAGACACAAGGTCGCTTTTAGCCATGTTGGCCAATATGTTGATACTGGATACTGTGGCGCCTATGTCGTCGTGCAGGTCTTTGGAAATGGTCTGCCGTATACGTTGTATCTGAAGTATTTGGTTGATACGATAACGGTAAACAGAATAAGTGATGCCCAGTATGGCAACGGCTACCAGCGTTATGAACCACCAACGGGTATAGAACGGTTGCGCTATGGTAAATGTATAACTGGCCGGCTGTACCGACCATAGGCCGGTAGCAGACAATGCCTTTACCCTAAAGGTGTAAGTGCCCGGCGGCACCAACGAGTAGGTGATGGAATATTCCGGTCGGGGTGTACTCCAGTTTTCATCAAGGCCCTCCAGTTTATAGCTGTACCTGATGCGGTGTTCGTCCTTAAAACTTAAGCCCAGGAATGTAAAGTCAATACTATTCTCACCGGGTTGCAGCACAGGGTTAGCGAGTAGTAACCGGGTCTGGTCTTTCTCGTTGATCTTCAAACCTGATATATATACGTAGGGAGGTACTTTTGGGTCGTCGTCAGTGACATTTATCACACCCATACACCCGCTTGTGCCGATATATAGTTTGTTGGCGAATTTTCTAATTACGAAGATATATTTTCCACACAGCTGGCTGCCGTATACATCCTTCTGAACAATGAAGCTATCGCCATGGAAAGTCACTTTGTCAAGACCGGCGGCGGTACCGACCCAGATGTTGTGTTCGTCGTCTTCAGTTATGTCGGTAATTAATCCGCTTGAAAATGTGTTGATGTCAAGTAGCCGGATTTTTGCCACATTTCCGTCCTTCCCGGTAAAGAGGAGGCACATTCCTTTTTGGCGGCCACAAAGCCAGATACGTCCCTTACTGTCAACGAATAATTTGGCATAGTATTGGTCGCCTATGTCCTGCTGCCTGATATATTCTTTTTGGGTCAGCGTATAAGAGTATGTCGACGTTCCCCCGGCTGTGGCTGCCAGGTGTACGAGGTTTCTGTATCTGTCTATGGCCCATAAGGTGCCATCTGCGGCTTTGTCTATGAAGGTCGGGCTTATTCCGTTCTCCGGTTGTTTTACGGGTAAGAACCCGCCATTTTGGTAACAGCATATGCCTGATGGGCCGGTCATCCAGAGTTCGTTGTTGCGGTATACCATTCCCCTGTTTGTGTAGACAAGGCCAACAGCCCCCGGAAGTTCCTTCAGTTTTCTACAGTTGATAAGGGCGTTGTTTTTGAAGTCGCAAATGGTTGTGTGAACGACAAATGCTCCCATAGGGCTAGGGTCATTAATGTTTACCAACAGCCGGTTGTCCGGTGTTTTTGCCAGTACCTCTTCAAGAAAACCGGGGAGGTTTGTATAACCGGTTACTTTCTTGCTGATGCCATTAGTGAGTGAATACAGATCGATAAGATTACTGAACAGGAGGGTTGAGTCATTCCAGATACATGTGCTTTTTACATTCTGGTAGTTGGTTTGTGTAAGATCGTACCATGAATAGTTTTTTGTAGATAGCTTACTAACTCCGTTTTCTGAGGCGACCCAGACATTATCTTCATTATCGCAGAAAGCATCCCATGTATTCTGACTTACCAGCCCGCTTTCTACACCATAGTTCTTTACTGACCTTGTGAGTACATCAAATTCAAGCAACCCTTTGAAAGAGCTGCTCATCCAGACATTGTTGTGTCTGTCAAAAGTGATGCCGCTGATTTCCGCGATCGGCGGTAGGATCAGTTCCGGCTTAGCAGCCGCGATATCATCGCATTGTGCCTCGCGGTACCTGAATACGCCGGCGTGAGATGCCACGTATATGTTCCCGTCACGATCCTGCCTTACTACGTTAATATAATTTTTACCAAAAAACGGGATAAGCAACGGCCTGGTCATATCCCCATGCCGGAAGAAGATGAGTCCGCTGGCGGACAAGAGCCAAATACTTCCGGCCCGATCCTTATATAAATCGGAAAAGTTCCATTCGTTGACAATTGGCTTGGGTAATACTATTTGCTCTTGTTTTCCTTCCTTGAATCTATACAATCCATGTGGCTCATCAACAGTATAGAACGAGTTATTCCCTGTAGGCACCACCCCGCCTACGAGCCCGGTATTACGGGTGTTCAATTTAATAAACCTGACAGAATCTCCGTAGCAGATAGCAATACCATAATAGTCCACTGAGAAGATGACGGAATCGGCATAACGGGTGGTAAACCTGGCAGCCACATAGGGGTTGCCGGGGCAGGGGTAATGTTTGAATGTCCGGCCATCATAACGGTTTATGCCCATGTCTGTTCCGATCCAGATAAACCCTTTTCCGTCCTGTTTGATAGTATGCGTACGGTTGTGTGAGAGGCCATTGGCTGTATTATAGTTAGTAAACGGGAGTTTTTGCCCAAAGGCTGTCATGGCATAAAATAAATATGCCACTGCCAAAAGGACCAGACGAAAGCGGATTTGTATTGTGCTCACAATTATGATGTGAAAATAACTGATAAACGGAAGCCTGCAAACCCCAAATGATGTGATTGCGGGAAATAGGATCATTGGTGACTTTTGTAACTATAACAGATAGTTAGGATAAATTTATGAGGCTGGCAACGTTTTTACTGATCTTGACCCTATCGGGTATTACCTGTGCCGAACTCGCTGCCCAGGACCTGGACCAGGGATATGACCCTAAGAAGCCTGTTACCTATTCCGGCACCTTTGATCTGAGGGGTATAGGGTATGCTGCTGACGGTATCGCTAACCGGCGCTCGCCATTCTCTTATATATTCAATGGTAACGCTGAGCTAAACATATATGGGGTGTCCCTTCCTTTTTCAATTACGGTCAGCGATCAGCAACGGGATATCCGGCAGCCATTCAATCAGTTTGGTATCAGCCCGAAGTACAAATGGGTGCAATTGCACCTCGGGTACCGGAACATCACTTTTTCACCATATACGTTGGCTGGCTATACTATGCTTGGTGCCGGGGTAGAGCTGACACCTGGCAAACTGAGGATCGGCTTTATGTATGGCCGGTTGAACAAAGCAACGGCAATTGATACAACTACAGGTATCGTGAAACCATATTCGTTTTCCCGAAAGGGCTATGCGGTAAAAGCCGGCTATGGTACCGATGATAAGAATATAGAGATAAGCTACCTGGCAGCGCAGGATGATAGTAATAGTGTGAATAAGAACATACCTGACACACTGCGGACGGTGACACCGGAAGGTAATTCCGTTATCAGCCTTAAGTCTATTTACACATTTGCCAAAAAGCTTTTTGTGGAGGTAGACGGCGGGGCGAGTGTGTACACCTATAATGTGGGGTCTAAGCAAGGGCCAATTGGCAAGCCTGAAAATATTGCGGGCTATCTTAAGGATGTGGTCAGTGTGAATGCAAGTACCGTTATAGTAAATGCCACAACGCAAATAAACCTTGCCTATACGGGTAGCGTGGGGTACAAAGAAAAGAACTGGTCTGTAAAAGCATCATACCGGCACGTAGATCCTGAATTTCAAAGCATGGGGGCTTACTTTTTTCAAAATGATGTGGAAAGCTATACGCTGGCAGCGACCATCAATGCCCTTAAGAGCAGGTTACGGTTTTTAGGCAGTTTTGGCATTCAAAACGATAACCTGAGACAACAAAAAACCGCTACCACATCGAGGATAATAGGCAACGCAAATTTGTCGTGGGATATAACGGACAGACTGGGTATTGACGGATCTTACATAAATTTCTCGGCTAATGCCGCTCCCAGCGTGGTAAGCGTAAATAACAAATACATGCTGGCGCAAACCACTAACAACATTTCTGTAACACCCAGGTATATACTGCCTAAAGAAAACTTTACCCATGTGATTATTGCCAGTTATAATCTAAGTACGCTGGAGGACCACAATACCGAGACGAGTACATTTAACAACATCAATACGGATGTGGTATTTTTTACTTATTCGATCACTCAGAATAAGTCGGGGCTTACGGTCAGCACGGGCTTTAATATGGCTAAGACAACATTTTACTCGGGTACGGTAAACAGCTATGGTGGTAACCTGGGTGTTTCCAGGGGCTTCCTTAAGAACAAATTGCAACTGGCTGTGAGCGCATCATACAGCAGAACAGACCAGTTTGGTGCGGCAACGGTGCTCAACGGGGGGCTTGCCGCAGGTTATGAAGTTACAAAACACCATAAGTTTTCGATCAGGTATAATATGCTGAATAATACGCCAGACCAGGTAAGCACAACCAATAAAGCATTTACCGAGCATACTGCTGAGGTAGCATATATTTTAACTCTTTAACAGAACATGTGTATGAAAAACAATTCTTTTCTCAAAAGCTTGTTTGCAACAATGATGTTGTTATCTGCCTTTTGTACCAGGGGGCAGAATGAGATCGGTATAACGCTGAATATAAACCCGCCATACTCTACCCGTATCACTGAATATGTGGAGAGCCCGGGCAAGATGCTGCTGATCATACGCAACAATACCAACCAGGTGAAAAATATCTACCTGCGTGGGTCTATAACAGGGGATAACGGGATCAGTATGTCTAACGACCCGAATGTAAAGCCATCGACACCGGTGGTGTTGCAGCCATTCCAGGTGTATAACGCAAATAACAGTTACCTGCAAGAGTTGTTTTCTGTAGAGCGATACAAGATGACCGGGATTACGCTGACCCAGATAGCGCAAAAAAACGGATTGCCGGAGGGGAACTACAACATATGTGTGCGTGCGTATGACTATACTACAAATGCACCACTATCGGGAGATGCGCCACAGGGATGTAAAATGCTGATGATGGCAAACCTGGAGCCTCCGATACCGATAAAACCCCTGGCAGAGGAGGAAGTTAAAGCCATAGAGCCGCAGATAATAGTGTTCTCATGGACGCTGCCTGCGGGCGCGCAGCCCGGCACACAATACAAGCTGCGGATGGTGGAGATGATGGATGCAAAAAAGAACATTAATGACGCGTATAACAGTGCTACCACCCCCACTTTTTTTGAGACCACAGTGCCGGCCAACGTATTTGTGTATGGCGCGGCACAACCTAAACTAGTGCCGGGCAGAAAATACGCATGGGCGGTAACGGCAATAGCCGGTACAAGTAAAACCGCATACAAGAATAATGGTACAAGTGAGATAAGGGCATTTACCTATGGTAGTGCAGAGCCTCCGAAACCGGTGATCACGCTGTTATACCCAAATGATAAAGCATCTTTCGGGCCCATGGGCGGTGGTATGAACCAGGCTTTCTCGTTCAAATGGGACTATACAGTGCCTGGCAAACAATTCTATAACGAAGATGTCTTTGTATACGAGATCAAAGCCGGCCAGACAGCGGAACAGGCGGTAAAGAGCAATCAACGCGTGAATTCGACTAAGGAACCGTCTAAATCAGCCATGTTCTCATGTAGTGGTAGCCCGGATGGCAAATCATACGCATGGGTTGTGAAGCTATTTGGGGACGGGAAATCATATAGCAGCGAAGTGCGGTCTTTTACCGTCGGTGACAATAATATTACCGAGCAGACATTTACAAATTTTGATTTTTGCGGCTACCCGGTAAAGGTGAACAGCCTGAAAGATAAAGGTGGATTTATGTATAGCGGAGTGGGCGTGACCAGGTTATATAACGGCGGCCCGGATGTGACCTTGTATTTCGATAATATTTCAATAAAGCCATTCGGGTCTAAACCTATACCGGGTAAGGACAATAGTCATACACAATCAACAGACTGGCGGGCCGTAAGCGGGAGCGTTAAATCCGGCAAATTATACAACACCAAAATATTTTATAAACTGCCTGCCGATATTGACGGCGAGTTAAGGTTTAAGGCGGACCAGCTAGAACTCACTGCTGCAATAAAGGCGGAATTTGATAAGACCAAAGACGCTTTTGTGGTAAAAGAGACTTATGGTGGCCATGGCGCAAAGCTATCAGGTACGTTTACATGGGAGACAGACTATTTGTATGCCGCGGAAAATGGCGAAGAAAAGACAGCAGTATATACCGACAATGTGGAAGCGAAGTTTGATTATGAAAATACATTTTCGGAAGATGAGCCGTTTTACCTTCAACTTAAGACACCTGATGGCTATAATACAATGAAGCTTACCGCGCCAAAGAACACAACACTAAACCTTGTGCCTGTATTATATATAGCCCACAAGGGTACCAGCCCCAAATTTAAATTCTCAGGTTACTTTGAGATACCAAAACTTAAGAACGGCAAGCCAGGTCTCACCGTTAATTTTACCAACAAAGGCTCCATGTCATTCTCACAGAATGTCTCTTACTCGGTGCCGGTGACCAATGACAATAGCGTAGTTGCTTCTTTTGATAATGTAAATATTAGCATAGCCTTTACCCCTTACATAAAGATCCCGCAGCTGAACATGAAATTTGCGCAGGGCAGTAAGTCGTATACCTTCAATTTTACCAAAGCCTTCTTTACTGCCACAGATGGACTTTATTGTAAAGAAAACAAACTTACAAACGGAGCTATTAACATTGCCGGCTTTGATGTTGGTCTTAAAAACTCAAAGATCAGCCTGGTACAATCGAAGTTGTTCGAGTTGAATATTGAAGGCGATTTTGAGATACCCTTTATAAAGCAAAAGGCGGACGTTATATTTTACGCGTCTGAGGAAGGAATACAGAAGGCCGGTGTCAGCTTTGATCTCGGAAAGAAAACGATTTTGTATCAGAATATGGCCGGTGATAAGTGCCTACTGGAGCCTAACTCGGGTATATTCCAATCTGACAGGCTGGTAATGAGCGGCTTGCTCTCCTTTAGTAACCTGAATGGCAGCGAGCAGAATTTTAATATTGTAAACCAGCAGACACCTGATTTTTATATAAAAGCTAATGGCGATGTAGGAATAGAGAATGGCTCATTGAGTGGGGGCACTGTGCCGTACCAAGTGGCAGGTAAGTATAATGGATTCAAATTCTCGGCCAGTGAAATGAACATAAAGAAGACGACGGGCAGTAAATACAGGATATCAATGAACGGTATGCTGGTACTCGCAGACAACCTGTCAAGTGATACGAAGCTCCCGAATTTCAATGCATCGGTAGATTTTGACGCTTCTAAAATAAAAGGTGGAGGGCCGCAGCCTGACCAGGAGGTAAGCTTCAGTTCAAGTGATGTATCGGGAGGTAGACACGATGCAGCGGTAGATTTCGGGGTTAAGTTCAAATACTTTAATAACGATCCTGTATATGGCAAAGGCTTTTTATCAGACGACTATTTCGGTATACAGCAACCCGAGCTGATGCAGGTGCACGCAAAGATGATAGTAGCCAGGGCGCCTGAAGGGTTTAATTACTGGTTCTTTGAGGCAGGGCAGGAAAATGTGGTGCAAATACCTACAGGGGTATTGGACCTGGGGATATACGGGTTTACCGGGCGTGTCTATTATAAAATGAACCATGCGGGAAACAACATCAGTAAGGATGATTATGTGCCGGACAAAAACAAATTCATTGGGATATACGGATTGACCAAACTAAAGACACTTACTGATAACGGTATAAAATTCTGGGGCGATGTAAGTTTCGAATTATTAACAAATAAATCGGGGCTGGAAAGCATTAAGTACCGCGGTGGTGGGCAGTTTATAAGCACTGGTGTGGGCAGTAACGGCATGGTAGGCGCGAAGGACTGTGAACTTGATTTCTATTGGGCGCCTGTAAAAGAGTTATACGGGGAATTCAATGTTAGCGGCAATTTTGTAGGAGCGCTTTCTGTAGATGTGGACGCGGGATTTGATGTTACCAGTGATGTGTTTCATTTATGGGCCGGTGGTGAGGCATACCTGTTTTCGAGCAAACTCTTTAAGTGCGGGGATTTTGGTATGGACCTTACGCAGGACAATATCAATATATGGGGTAATTACTACCTGGTCAATATTGATAAGAGCTGGGACTTTGGGATTTGTGAGCCATCAGTTACTTTGAAATCCGGGGTATATATGGATGCTTATATCAACTATAGTCCTTTCCTGTTCAAAGGTTCGGGTTCCTTATACGGTACGCTTAAAGTGGCAGGATGCAAATTGCATAAGACATTTCATGTAAACCTGGGGGCGCAGGTCATGTTCCCGAGCCCCACCTGTGTGAGCGCAGGTATAGATATTTCAACGCCGTTGAAAGACTTCACACTTGGGGCAGGTATCAGGAATGGAAGTATTTTCTGGGGATCATGTTTTTAAAGTATATAAAATGAAAAAGACATTTTTGGTTATCTTACTTATATCAATGACTGCGGCAGCCTTTGCCCAGAAGGCATCTGTGGCAGTGGGGTGCCGGCCCGACAATTTGGGCAAGCTTGTTGTTCAGATAAAATTCCTGTTTCCGGATAAAATAATATCAGGCTATAGTGTCAATATCTTCAGGAAGGCGGCCTCGTCTGCCAACTGGGAAAAGATAACGGCAAAGCCGATTGTAAAAGCATCTTTGTCTGAAAGCTATACCGATGAGGACTATAAGAATTATGTAAGCTTTATGAAGCGGAAACCGGCAGCTAACGCAGAGGATGAGAATAATGCCCTGGCTATAGTGGGGATCATGATACTGGACAATAATAACCTGGCCAGGTATGCCGGTTGTTATTATGAAGATGTTACCGCTATAGCCGGGGAAACCTATCAGTATAGGCTTACAGATGCGGCAGGTGGGGATAAGGAAATTGCAGTATCAGCGTCTTTCTTAGTCAAAGAGAATTATCTGCCTCTGGTGGACAAAGTGACGCTCACGCAGAAATTACAGAATGTGAATATTAACTGGGAACGGGGCAGTGCCTTTCTTGCCTATAATATTTACCGTAAAACCACACCCGAAGGCAAAGGGAACCGAATCAATGAAGACGGGATAATACCGGGTAAAGCCTCGGGGAAAGACGTGAAAAATATAGACGACATTAAATTTATTGATACCGCACTGCCTGCAGGCACCACGGTGTATTATGAACTGACCGGTATAGATGTGTTGGGCAACGAGTCAAGACCCTCTGCTGCTGTGGAAATTGAGATCAGGGATATGATAGCCCCTGATGTGGTGAAAAACCTGAAGCCCGCGAAAGAAAACGGCTATGCTGTGCTCAAGTGGAAAGGCGCAAAAAACAAAGACCTGAAAGGTTATAATATATACCGCAACAGTCACGCAGATACTGCCTACAAAAAAGTAAATAGTCTATTGCTGGCAGCCACGATAGAAAGCTATACCGATAAATCTGTAAATGAGGGAGATGCATATGGATATATAGTAGAAAGTGTGGATGAGGTAGGAAACGTGGCAAGGAGCAGGCCGGTAAAAGTATTTTTCCCGGACAAGACCCCACCCGGAAAACCTATGGGGTTAAAGGCCGTGACCAAACCAGGTGTAGTACTTCTTACATGGGATATAAATAAAGAAGCAGATCTGAAGGGTTATTATATATACCGTGCCAACAACAGGGATAAAGAATATTTTAGTATGCTTTATAAAGAGCCAATTACACAGAACTCTTTTATTGACACACTGCCGGGATTGGCGAAGAATGAATTTGTATATTATGTGCAGGCAGTAGACAAAAGTTATAATACCGGTGAGCCGTCTGACACGGTGATAGCCGTTTTACCTGATACCACTGCGCCCGGTGCACCTTTTATTAGGAGCATTTATTTTAATGGCAGGGACGTAGCATTGGAATGGCTGGTTAAGGACAATGACGCAACTTCATTTGATGTATTCAGAAGCGAAGATTCTGCTGCCAGTCTTGCTTACAGAAAGATCAACACCGCTCCTGTAAGAGAGCGAAAGTATGTTGACCCCATTAGCAGAAAGGGGCAAGCGTATTATTATTATGTGGTAGCACGCGACAATGCAGGTAATTTGTCGTCTAAGTCGGACAAACGCAGTGTTTTTATCGAAGCGGACACCACAGCAACGATCGCTGCGCAGAATTTGAAGGCAGAGTACAGTATAAGAGATTCTTCAGTATCGGTATCGTGGATGAGTGCTGCTACAGACATACGAGGGTATATCGTATATCGTAAAGAGCCGGAAGGTGACAGATTCAGCGCGGTATCACCGGTTATCTCCAGGGATAGTTTTACTGACAAGACAGTAGAATACGGTGTTAAATACGTTTATAAAGTCAGGAGTTTCTATAAGAACTCAGACATGTTTTCTGATTCCGGTGAAATTGAGATAAAGTAGTGTAAAACGTATTAAACACATACCGCTAAATATATTCGCTCTCCCGCCTCCTGCTCATGCCGAAATGGATTTTTTTTCTTCGGTAACAGGCTTGCCTGTAAGTAGCGTTCCTTTGTGAAGTCCATATCAGATATCCGGACTAACGCCCGGGAATATAAGTTCGTTGTTGGATATAGTGATTGATAATCAATCAATCATTTTGGCGTTTTTTTTGTATTTGAAAGCTACTTGTAGTTTTCTGCCTTGTTTATTCATTACTACCTATTTTCTTCAGGTATAAAGGGCCGAATTTGTAATCATATTATTACTTTCCAAACCATTGCGGCAATGTCCCCCGGTTACTCTTTGGTTTTTTCTGGCCAGTTATTTCGTTTATGATTTGTTAATGAATTTGATAGATAATTATTTACAAAAGATATATTCATTATATTTCCTAGGATGTCTTTATCAAATTGTAAATTTTATTAACATTATTGATTAATTACTTTCATAAAATAGTAATAATAAATATAAAAGAGATTTTGAAAATAAATATCTAAATTAACAACTGATTTTATTGTGAAATGTTAATGATGTGTTTATATATTCGCATCCAAATATGATTATTAACCAGTCCTTAACAATTAAGATAAACTACATCGAAAATGATTCTTAACAAAAACACACACAAAAAAAATGAAACAGAAATTAAATGAGCCATTGGGGGCCCGGGCGAAGGTTTCGGGTCATCCAATTGTAAAAACGGTGGCAAGGACGCTGTTTTTATTTGTCGCAGTTGTGCTCGCCGCAAATACCCATGCGCGGGCCGGTTTTCTACCATGTACACCGCCAACAATAACTTCGACAACGCCTGTATCGGTATGTGGATTTGGAGACATTACGTTGAATGCAACCGCCAGTTCAGGAACTGTGAACTGGTACCTGACGAGTTCAGGTGGCACGTCGCTGCATTCGGGTAATTCGTTCCCGACTTTTGTTTCGTCAACAACAACCTTTTATGTAGAGGCATCGGATGCGGGTTGTGTATCTACAGAGCGCACAGCTGTGGTAGCGACTGTAAATGAGAAGCCTACTGCTACTGCTACTGCCAGTACAGGTACGGCATGTGTTGGTAATGTACTGTCGCTGACTGCTACAGCAAGCGGAGGCACTACACCATACACTTATTCATGGACAGGGCCTGATGGTTTTGCATCAGCTTCTAATTCTTCGCCCAACGCCAGCACTGCTCCGTTAACTATCGACGGAGCTGGTTTTTATGGTGTTACAGTAACTGACGCAAACGGATGTACAGGTACTTCCAGCGCGCTGGTATCTGTTTATTCAAATCCTACACTGGACGTTGTAGGTACACCAAACCCGGTATGCACAGGTAATATATTATCTCTTTCATCAGGCTTTAACAGCGGAGGAAGCGGGTTTGCGACTTACTCATGGACCGGCCCCAACGGGTTTTCTTCTACCGGTGAAAATCCCGGAGTAAACGATGCCACATCCGCCTGCGCGGGTGTGTATACAGTTATAGCAACGGATAGTCATGGATGTGTGGGAGTAGGTACTACGTCCACTATCTCAGTAGTTACTAACTCTGTGACTGTAACAACAAGTGGTAGTATTACAATTTGTAATGGGTCTTCCGCTACACTGACATGTTCGGGAGGAAGCACATATGACTGGAACCCTGGTACGGCTCTTTCGCCTACAACCGGCTCCACAGTAACTGCTAATCCGACAACTACAACTACATATATAGTGACCGCGCATAGTGGTAATTGTAACAATTCTGCATCAGTTACTGTAACTGTATTGCCTGAATACCCTGTTACCGCATCTGCCGGAACTAATGGTACGATATCTGAGACAGGCTCAACAAATGTATGTTCAGGTACTGATAAAACATATACAGTTACTCCCGATGCAGGCTATCATATAGAGGATGTAGCCGTTGATGGCACAAGTATCGGTAATACACCACCTTTCACAATTTCTAATGTAACAGGTTCACACACAATCGCCGCAACTTTTGCGCCAGATTGTACAACGCCTTCAATAACCTCTGCAACAGGAGGGTCTGTATGCGGATCCGGTACTGTGTCGCTGAGCGCGTCTGCGAGCGCCGGCACCCTTAACTGGTACGCGAGCAGCACAGGCGGTACATCATTGCAGACAGGTGGCACCTACACCCCTAATGTGACCGCAACAACAACTTATTATGTAGAAGCAACTGATGCAAGCTGCGTGTCTTCAAGGACAGCAGTTACCGCAACAGTTAACTCAGTGCCTTCTGCATCCGCATCAGCTACGGATGTATCATGTTATGGCCAGGCTACAGGTTCGGTAACAGTTACCGGTTCGGGTGGTACCCCATCATATACAGTAAGCGGCGACGCTACTACAGGTCTTGCAGCAGGTACTTACAACTATGTGGTAACTGACGCAAACGGATGCACAGCGTCAACATCTGCTACTGTGGGTCAGCCTTCGGCAGCATTGTCGGCTTCTTCAAGCGTTACTGATGCGCTTTGTAACGGCGGCAATACAGGTACTGTAACTATAGCAGCTACCGGTGGCACAACCGGGTATACCGGCACCGGAACATTCAGCGGCAAGGCAGCAGGTACTTACAGCTATACTGTTACTGATGCCAATGGCTGTACTGCTACAACATCTGCGACAGTTGGTCAGCCATCTGCGTTGAATGCTTCGGCGAGTGTAACCGATGTGCTTTGTAACGGTGGTAATACGGGTACAGTAACGGTTAGCGCTACAGGTGGTACTACAGGGTATACCGGCACCGGCACTTTCTCTGGCAAGGCAGCCGGTACTTATAGCTATACGGTAACAGATGCCAATGGCTGTACTGCTACAACATCTGCAACAGTTGGCGAGCCTTCTGCGCTCACAGCTACTTCTTCTGTAACCGATGTGCTTTGTAACGGTGGCAATACCGGGAGTGTAACAATTTCGGGAAACGGCGGAGCCGGAAGCTATACAGGTACAGGTACCTTTAGCGGTAAGGTTGCAGGCACTTACAGTTATACAATAACAGATGCTAATGGCTGTTCTGCGACAACATCTGCGGTAGTGGGTGAGCCATCAGCTGCTCTTTCAGTGTCCGCTTCGGTTACTGACGTGCTTTGCAATGGCGGCAACAACGGAAGCATCACAATATCTGCTACAGGTGGTACAACAGGGTATACCGGTACAGGCACATACAGTGGCAAGACGGCGGGTTCATATAGTTATACTGTAACAGATGCCAATGGTTGCAGCGCAACTGCAACTGCAACAGTTAGCCAGCCATCAGCTGCACTTTCTGCTTCGGCAAGCGTAACTAATGTGCTCTGCAACGGTGGTAATACAGGTACTGTAACGGTTAGCGCTACAGGTGGTACCACAGGTTATACAGGAGTAGGTACATTTACAGGCAAGGTAGCCGGCACATACAGCTATACCGTTACTGATGCAAACGGCTGTACCGCAACTGCTTCAGCAACTGTTACCGAGCCTGCTACGGCACTGTCGGCCTCATCTACTGTGACCAATGCGCTGTGTTACGCAGGCAATACGGGTAGCGTAACAATTGCCGGGGCAGGCGGAACAACGCCATATACTGGTACAGGAACTTTCAATAATCTCAGCGCCGGATCATTCAGTTACACGGTGACAGATGCCAATGGTTGCACGGCCAGTACATCAGGTACAGTTACGGCCCCAGACGCATTGACAATATCTTCAATTACTGCTACAGGTGTTTCCTGTAACTCGGCAAACGGAGGTACACATTCCAATGGCAGTATATCAACTTCTGTGACAGGCGGAACAGGTTCTTATTCCTATTCATGGACCGGTGGAGCTACAGACGCTAATCCCACAGCGCTTTCGGCCGGCACATATAGTGTTACTGTTACTGATGCCAACGGTTGTACAACTACAGGTTCTGTAACAGTGAGCGCGCCCGGTGCTATCAATGTAAGTGTAACGCCAACCAACGTATCTTGTAATTCTGCCACCAGCGGAAACCATAGTAATGGCAGCATAGCCACTACGGTGAGCGGCGGTACCGGTTCTTACACCTATTCATGGAGTGGGGGAGCAAGCGGAGCCAATCCAAGCGGACTTTCTACCGGAACGTATTCAGTTACTGTAACTGATGGCAACAGTTGTACCTCTACAGCTACAGCTACTGTAGGACAGCCTTCTGCGCTGACCGTAAGCACGACACCAACAGATGTGTCCTGCTCCGGCGCAAATGGAAATGTGGCTACATCGGTGAGTGGTGGCACAAGCGGCTATACTTACTTATGGAGCAATTCCCAGACAAATGCTACAAATACAGGACTTGCAGCGGGTACCTATAGCGTAACGGTTACTGATGCCAATAGCTGCACTGCCACGGCATCTGCTACAGTGGGCACATCAACTACTATCAGCAGCACAATAACAGGAAGTACATCTGCCCTCGGATCATTGGTGAGCACATTTACAGGGCCATCAGGAATGTCTTCTTATAGCTGGTCAGTGAGTGGTGGTAACCACATTTGTGATGCGCAGTGCCATCATAACAGCGCCCATAGTTGCGGGCCCGGTTGTGACCATTATGGCCATGCCTGTACGTCTGCATGTCATCATTACAGTGGCCATACCTGCTCTAATAATCATACTGGTGATCACCACTGTAATATCTATTGCCATCATAATAGCGGCCACACTTGTGACTCAACCTGTGATCATTACGGACATGCCTGTACAACAGCCTGTCATCATAACAGTGGCCACCATTGCAATCACCAGCATTACGACAGCCCTTATATATCAGGGTCAGCCACCGGATCCAGTGTAAACATTGTAGCGCCTTGTGCAGCTACAGTTTATACAGTTACGCTTAATGTTAGCAATTCGGGCGGGTGTACAAGCACCAGCACCAAGACCGTAACTGTATCGCCCAGCGCTACAATCACGGTATATTCATCACTTTATACAGTAGGTAGCGGGCATCACCCTGGTGTTACTAAGTCGGCGCTTGCTGCAGACTTAAAAGTATACAACAGGCACACGGCAGGTGGCAGGGATGCCAACCAGAGCCACTATGCATCCACCTGGAGTGGTACTACCGGACAGGTAACAAATATATCCATAAGCAGTCCTGAGACAGTGTCCATGGGCGGTGGCCCTGCATACAGGTATACAATTGTGGTGCCGGCAGCAGGCCATTACCTGGTAATCGGTAAGTCGGAAGTTGCATCTACAAGGTGCGGCGGTACGACTTGCACAATATATACAGGTAAGAAAGTAGGCGGGCATGATGATGTGGACGGCGATGGCCATGACCATGATGACGATGATGATGATGACATGAATGCATGTGCGGACACAAAAGTGAGGTTCCATTCTATATTAAAGGATCAGAACGGAAAATGTACAGAAGCCGATACGCATCAGGAACATGGCTCTCTGATGCTCGTAGTTTCGCCTTTGGCCCTTGACTTCTCTGATTCTATCGCGTATCTGCCGGTTGTATATGAATCTGTGGAAGGTGATTGGAGTGTATCAGTAGCAGCAGACCCGCCATATGGCTTCTATACAGATCCGCCAACAGAACTGTCTACAAGTGTTACAGATAGCATAGTTAACGCAGTACAGTTTGATGTGATAGATACGGGTAGCGAATGGACTTTCACCAAGCTAACTCATGTGATACAGCATAAGGGGGCAGAACGTATAGCTACATCGAAACCGATAATGGTAAATAGCCGTACTAATAAGCCAAGTCACCTGGATATTTCACCGAACCCCGCAAATGATGAGATCAGGATCGTAATGTCATCGTTCGAAGGGAAGGCTACTGTTTATATATATAATATGCTTGGCCAGGTAGTGGCACAGCAGCCTATCAATGTGATCAGCGGAGCTTCCGTATCCATGGATATATCCAGGCTTGTTCCGGGTGTGTACATGGTAAGCGCGGAAAATACGTCAGGTAAGGCTGCGGCCCGACTGATAAAGAGTGCAAAATAAATATATTTGATTCTATAAAATGCTGCCGGTATTATCACCGGCAGCATTTTATATGATAGGCAGGGGCATTACTTCATCGGCAAAAAGCATAAGTGTATATTAATCATTGTGTTATTGCCGGTTACTTAAAGAAAGCAAAGTATAGTATCTGCCTGAAAATATGGGGTGATGCCATTTACTTTGGTTTATGTACCGGAATAAAAAATATGCTTTGAGGCACTAAAAGTATTTCCATATCTGGTAATGTATTTTACTTTTATAGACAAAGTTTTTTATGAGGGCAAAAATATTTTTATTGAAAGCCTCATGTATCCTGCTTACTACATTATTCATTTGTGGTGAGGCAGCGCCCTTAGCTTATTGCCAGCAGGTTGTGGCTGGTGTGGTTTCCGGGCAACCTGAATTTATGGTAGGATTGATCATGGACCTGCATGAGAAAGCTGCTATCATAGAGCATATCATAGAGCCATACAAAATGGCCGAGAAGGCAACAAAGCCAATGGGTGAAAAAAAAACTCCTGAAGAACTTATCAACTATCTTATAAAAAAGAACAGTCCCGCGCCCAATAAGGTTGAGGCCATATCATCTGGCACAACGTCATCTCCGCAGGTAGTTGAGATCAGCGCGGCTACTGTTGCTGAGATAAACGCGGAAAAGGCAAATAATGATGAATATACAGGAATACCGGTAATAGAGGAGGTAGACCCTATTATTAATAAATACGCAGAAATGATCAGTGTGGAGCCGGAGGATATTTCCAATTATCCGCTGTACCGTTTTATAGATAAATGGTACGGAACAAGGTATAAGTGGGGAGGTAATGACCTTAAAGGTATCGACTGCTCGGCGTTCTCTCAGAAACTATATGGTGAGATCTACGGTACTGACCTTAGCCGTACTTCCAAGCAGCAAAGACGGAATAGTACCTTTGTAAAACACTACATTGATGCCAATGAAGGTGACCTTATCTTTTTCAGGATACACCGGATACGGATATCGCATGTTGGCGTATACCTGGCAAATGGGTATTTTGTGCATGCGTCACGATCTCACGGCGTGATGATCAGCAGCCTTAATAGCAAATACTGGCACAGGCGCTATGCCGGTTGTGGCAGGGTAGCCCGCGAAGAGCACCAGGCCATGGAGTCAGACTTTATGCAATAATTCCCCCGGCAAATTTTTCTAAATATTTCTACAAAGGAAAACAAGTATCACACAAGAGGCTCTATTGGCTGGAGTTTTTCCTGCTTCATCGCTTTATCCCAATTGTCCATTAGCTCAGTTTGATGAATAGCAGCCCACTCAATGACAAGTCCTAAAACCCTGGGAGGTAGATATCCGCTCCACAATTCCATTCTCTGAATGTCAATAATGGCCTGGCGTTCTGCATATGCGGCATGAAATGAGGAGGGTTATGGTCATCGTAATACATACGGATAATAATTTCGAGAAAGATGCTAATCTGCGGCATGTGCGAAATATTTTTCGGCCAATTCTACAGGAGACTTATTCACAATTTTGGCGTAAATATTAAGTGCATCAATTTCAAGCTCATCATTCCATGCAATTGCTTCGCCGGTGGTGTATACTTTTGCAAATAAAGAAGGATCTCTTAGTTCCTGAAAGATACCTTTTTGCGTTAGATAACTTAAATCTACAGTGCCACTAACGCCATCATCAAAAGCAACACTTATTCTATAATCGCCAATTGCTTTTACCTTTGTTGCTTTCATAATTTCAGGTATTACCTTACAAATTTACGTGAAAAGGTTTGTTTTTCTAATATAACCGGAAAAACAAAACCCTTGCACGGCAAGGGCTTTGTAAAGTGTAGGCTCGACAGGGGAAATGTCGAACCAGATATGGGATGATTTGATTAAAATTTATCAGGTGGCGAAGAAGCTAAATTTATAGTGAAACTAGGGTTGTGAGAGCTAGCTAGGTTGTTAGTGTTTCTTTGTTTCTATCTCGTTACATTTGAATGAAGTATGTGCCAATATGGGAGTTTCGATCTCTTCCGGAAAAACAGAATGATCAAGCACTCATAATCAACAACGTAGCAAGAAATCAATTTGGTCTGAAACCATCTGGTCAAACGTTTGACCGAAATATACTTCAAAGTGCGTTACTCGATAAACTTTAACTTCACCACGCGGCGCTTTCGTGGCGATATCAATTGCCATTTCAGGGTTGGCTTCAGTATCTTTTTCTGCAACACAAATCAATAAGGGCATTTTGATTCTTTCTGCGGTCCCTTGTTTATATTTTGGAACTCCAAATAAAAAACGAGGTGCAAATTCATTTCGCCAAGATGGGCCTGCGTTTATAAATTGTTGTAAATAATTTTCCCAATCAGGGTCTGTAAAGGCGGCTACGGAACCGGGCCTTCCGAAAACAGGTATATAATATGGAGGCAAGCCAAGCAGCCCCCTAATTGCGTCGTAAATTCCGGCTGCGATAGATTTTAGCGAAATCATAATTAATGTAAATAATGAAATGCCCTCACGTTTCATCTTAGCCGTTGCCTCTTTAGACATACCTTTTGTGCTTTTGTCTATAGCTGGAACCTGTGCTACAATCGCAAAAATACTCGAATCTTCTGCCCCAAGATTAATTACATATCCACCCGAAAGCGAACTACCCCAAAGAGCAATACGATTAGGATCAACGCTCTCCAATGACCGGGCTAAACTTATTGCTGCTTTCCAATCTTCTGTTTGTTTATTAATGTTTATTATTTGACGAGGTACTCCATCACTTTCTCCAAAATACCGATAATCGAATGCTAACACGGCCATTCCAGCCCCAGCAAATTTCATAGCATAGTGAGAAAGTTGATCTTTGGTACCCGTGAAACCATGTCCCATAATAACACAAGTAAGTTTGCCATTTGCTTTCGAAGGAGTATAAAAATCAGCAACACAATTTAGGCCGGAGGAATTGAAATTTATCTTTCTAACAGCGACGTCGCTATTTATGTTTATTATATTTAACATATTATGTATCGCTTGCCAATAGAATTAATCCAATGTTATCAAAATCAACTATGCTATCAAATAAGAAACCCAGTATAAGGCAAATTTAGCCTTCCCATATTGCCATATATATGACTTACATCAGGATTATCATTGATGTTGCTCATAAGTGCCCAAGAACTAATGAAATATATTTGCGTTAATATAAACTTTCCATTTAGTTGCTATACGAAGGATCCCTCTTCGTTTTGACCGTATTACTACATGAATAACAATTTAATAATAACAAAAGCGTCCGGAAAATCTGAAGAGTTCTCTGAGAGCAAATTGCGAAGTTCATTGCAGCATTCAGGGGCTTCAAATGAGCAAATAGACAATGTAGTTGAGGGTATTTCAGACAAGTTATATCCGGGTATCTCGACAAAGGAAATATACAAAATGGCATATAAGCTGTTACAGGGAAGATCACGTCCCTTAGCGGCAAAGTATAATTTAAAACATGCCATAATGGAACTCGGCCCGTCAGGGTTTCCATTCGAAAAATATGTTGGTGAGATTCTTCGGCACCAAGGGTACAATGTCAAAGTTGGTGAATTTGTTCAAGGGAAATGTGTACAGCATGAGGTAGATGTTATTGCTGTTGTGGATCATTTGCAACTTATGATCGAATGTAAATACCACAATTTGCCTGGAACTATTTGTGACGTAAAGATACCGCTATACATACATTCCAGGTTTAAAGATGTTGAAGCTCAGTGGCTAAAATCCTCAAAAAACAATGCCACTTCCTACCAGGGATGGGTGGTTACTAATACGAGATTTTCTGACGATGCCATTCAATATGGAACTTGTGCTGGATTGAAATTAATAGGTTGGGATTATCCTGCAAAGGGTAGTCTGAAAAACATGATAGACACGTTGGGGCTTTACCCAATCACTTGTCTTACCTCATTGACCAAGCATGAGAAAAAATTGTTGCTTGAAAAAAAGATTGTACTCTGCTTTGAACTCATTAATAATCAGTTTTTGTTGGAACAAATGCGAATAAGCCTGGCTAGAATTGAAATTGTAATGCAGGAGGCGAAGCAACTTTGTAAACATTTGAACGGAAAGATGAAAACATCAGAATAAAATGGTCGATAAATCTTAGAAATATGGAGAAGGAAGTAATGTCTAACACATCGAAAGTAACAATACAATTCCTGGGAGCCGCCGGTGCGGTTACCGGATCGAAATTTCTAATCCAAACCGTAGGCAAGCAGATATTAGTTGATTGTGGTTTATTTCAGGGACTTAAAGAGTTGCGATTGCTAAATTGGAGCAAATTGCCTGTTGATGTTTCAAAAATAGACATAGCGCTGCTTACCCACGGGCATCTTGACCATACCGGGTACTTGCCCCGGTTGGTAAAAGACGGTTTTAACGGACAGATATGGGGAACAGCACCCACACTTCAGATAACAAAGATCATACTGGAAGATAGTGCCAGAATACAGGAGGAAGATGCAAAAAGAGCTAACGAAAAAGGATTCTCAAAACATCATCCGGCAGTACCATTATACGATATGGCTGATGTGGAAAAGACGCTGCCAAACTTCTGCCCGCAGCAACCTGACCAATGGATAAAGATTGATGCCGATATTGAGTGTCGGTTCAGTTATAACGGTCACATTATCGGTGCATCATTTATTGAGTTGAAGATCGGAGAAAAGACTATGGTTTTTTCAGGGGATATTGGACGGGTGAACGACTTTCTGATGTACCCGCCCCAAAAGCCGAAAAGTGCCGATGTCGTGCTGATAGAGTGTACTTATGGAAATCGCTTCCATCCCAAAGATGCTGAGGAAGAGCTTACAAGAATAATAAACAATAGCTCAAAGACAAACGGAATTATCATTATTCCCAGCTTTGCAGTTGAGCGAACACAAACATTAATGTATCTGCTATGGAAATTAAGGGAAAAGGGTGCAATACCTGATATTCCGGTATATATGGACAGCCCTATGGGAACAAACGTTTTAGAAGTATTTCGAAACAATTTGTCGTGGCATAAACTTACTATAGAGCAGTGTATAGAGATGTGCAGAGAGATTAAATTAATTCAAAGCATCCAGGAAACTTATACTTTAGCCAAGTCTGAAACACCGAAAATAATCATTGCAGGCAGTGGTATGGCTTCAGGCGGTCGTGTGCTGACTTACTTCATTCAATATATAGGCAACCCGACCGCAACAATATTGCTTGCAGGCTATCAGGCCGCTGGGACAAGAGGGCGGGATTTGCTGGATGGCGCAAAAGAAATCAAGATCTTTGGAAAGTATTTTCCGGTTAAGGCTAATATTGAAAATATTACAGGACTATCCTCTCATGCAGACCAGACAGAATTGATAAGTTGGCTATCCGAATTGACGACTACTCCGTCAAATATTTTCTTAGTGCATGGAGAGGAAGACGCTTTGCAGGCAATGAAAGATAAAATAGCGGAAGTCTACAACTGGCCTGTAACCATCCCTAAATTGAATGAATTGTTTAGCGTTTAGGATTTTTGTTTAACAGTGAGCGTAATTTGGTCGGTGATCATGACAACTAAAATTTAATTTGATGAACTGGCACTTGCTTCCTGTATCCGATATTGCGCAGTTGCTGAGTACAACACCATCTGGAATTGATGATATTGCCGGAAATCAACGCCTTGCTGAATATGGAAAAAATGTAATTGAGGCTAAAAAAAAGACTACAGTCTTACAGGTGATATTTCACCAGTTTACCGATTTTATGATCCTCATACTTATTGTAGCAGCAGTAGTATCTGGCATTTTAGGCGACACAAAGGATACGATCATTATACTTGCTATTGTTTTAATCAATGCCGTTGTTGGATTTATACAGGAATACAAGGTTGGGAAGGCAATGGAGGCATTGAATAGTTTGGCAGCTATTAAAGCAAGGGTGTTACGTGAAGGCAATCCAATTGATATTGCAGCTTCTGATTTGGTGCCAGGTGACGTTGTTTTACTTGAAGCAGGGAATATTATTCCGGCTGATGTTCGTTTTATTGAAACCCATCAAGTTAAAGTTGATGAGTCAAGCCTTACCGGTGAATCTCACAATTCGGAGAAGAATGCTGATCAGTTACCGGAGGGTGAATATTCCCTTGGTGACAGATCTAACATGGGATTTAAAGGGACTATTGTTACGAATGGCAGAGGCGTTGCTTATGTGGTAACAACGGGGATGAATACAGAACTGGCATTGATTGCCAAACTAGTGCAAACTGAAGAGTCATTAACCCCTTTACAGAAAAGGTTATCTGGTTTTGGAAAAAAGTTGTCGATAGTTATTCTGTTGCTCTGTGCGTTATACTTTTTTGTTGGCTGGTTACGAGGTGGTACCGCTTTAACTATGCTCATTACATCTATTTCATTGGCTGTCGCAGCAATACCAGAGGCCTTACCTATAGTTATTACAATCGCATTGGCTTTTGGCGCAAAGCGATTAGTTAAAAGCAATGCACTAATCAGGAAGCTACCCGCAGTAGAAACACTGGGTTCAATTACCTACATCTGTTCCGATAAGACAGGAACGCTGACTCAGAATATAATGACCGTTCAGGAAGTTTTTGAGGTTACTGACAGCAATGCGGCCTCAGTCTTTCCCGAAAGAAGTGCATTGCTTTATGCCATGGCCCTGAACAACGATGTTTCAAAAAGTGAAGATGACAAATGGCTCGGTGACTCTACAGAGGTTGCATTGGTCCAATATGCTATTGACCAGCAGGTCTTACGTTCCGAGGCTAAAAATAAATTCCCACGAATTGCAGAGTTACCATTTGATGCCCATAGAAAGTGCATGACAACAATTCATCAGGCAGGAGACGTAGTTATTTCAGTTACGAAAGGTGCTGTTGATGTGCTCCTACAAAAATTGGACGACAGCCAGAAGACACTTATACGCGAATTTGAAGCTAAAGCTAACGAAATGGCAGAGAAGGGATTTCGTGTATTAGGATATGCTGTAAAAATACTTAGTTCCCCTCCTGAAAAACTGAACTCGGATACGGTTGAGCGTTCTCTGCTTTTTATCGGGTTTGTCGGCATGATTGATCCACCTCGTGAAGAAGCAAAAGATGCAATAACGCAATGTAGGGAAGCCGGGATTATTCCGATAATGATTACGGGCGACCACATCCTAACAGCCAAGGCCCTAGCGAAGACTATAGGTATAATTAAATCCGATGATGATCTGGCTATAAATGGCGCTGATCTGTCTAAGCTGACTCAGGTCGAATTTGAGAAGATTGTTGAAAAGATCAGAGTATATGCTAGGGTGAATCCTGAACAAAAACTAAAAATCATTAAAGCCTTGCAGGATAAGCAGCAATTTGTTGCAATGACAGGGGATGGCGTGAACGATGCACCGGCTCTTAAAAATGCCGACATTGGTATTGCAATGGGTATCAGTGGAACAGAAGTCTCAAAAGAGGCGGCTCATATGATCTTGCTGGATGACAATTTCGCAACAATTGTCAACGCCATAAGTTTCGGCAGAAAAATATTTGATAACATCCTGAAATTTATTAAATACATCATGGCCGGGAACGCCGGGGAGTTATTGGCGATGGTTATTGCTCCGGCTTTCGGCCTGCCTATACCATTTCTCGCAATCCATATATTGTGGATCAATCTTATCACCGATGGGCTACCTGGTCTGGCTCTCGCCTCAGAACCTGCGGAGGCGAACATTATGAAGCGTCCTCCCCGAAAACCGGGTGAAGCGATTTTTACAAAAGGGATGATATTCCATATTCTTTTCGTAGGCGCATTAATGGGTGCCGCTACAATCGCAATGCAGGCATGGTCCATACGATCTGGGATATTACATTGGCAAACAATGGCTTTTAACGTGCTATGCCTTGTTCAAATGGGGCATATCATGGCAATCCGTTCGGAGTGGCAATCCTTATTTAAAATAGGCGTATTTAGCAACAAGCCAATGATCGGGGCTTTGTTAGTGACCTTTTTGCTGCAATTGGCCGTAATCTATGTGCCGTTTATGAATGACGTATTTCATACTCAGCCACTAAGTTTCTTTGAATTATGTATCACAATAGTTGCATCGAGTGTTGTTTTTTGGTTAATCGAGTTTAAAAAGTGGATTGCCAGGATACGTGCCCGATAGCAGCCTTCATCATTTGCTATTTATACTTTTATTATGGATAATTTGCGAAAACATTCAAATTCGGTCACCGGCAGCCTTATACGAAGCCTGGTCTTGATTTTTCTATTGTGCGGAGGGTTGTATATGGCAAAAGCATTTTTAGTGCCTTTGACATTTGGGTTCATGCTCGCAATGCTGCTCATACCTTTATCGCGATGGATGGAGGCCAAAGGTTTGTGGAAGGGACTGTCGGCATTATTATGCACCTTGTTGCTTGTAATATTTGGATGCGGCATTGTAGTTCTCTTGTCATGGCAAGTTGCAGGAATTGCCGATGACGCCGACCAGATCATGATCCAAATAAATAAGATCCCCGGCATGGTCCAGGAATATTTCGATCATTCGCTTGGTTTCCCGGTAGAAAAGCAAATTGTCTTTATCAAAGAACAGAGTTCCAGTTTCACCCTAAAGGCAGGCGACAAGATAGTGTTGGCTGCAGGTTCAACTGTCGCGCTCCTTGGCAAATCTCTATTGGTGCTTATCTATACGTTTCTCTTTATTTTTTATCGTAAACACCTCAGCAGCTTTGTGCTAAAAATGGTTACTGCTGCTAATAGAGAAGTGACAGAGAAGATAATGGATTCAATTGGGCAGGTAGCACAAAAGTATATTTCCGGGCTGGGAATAATGATAGTTGTATTATGGATTATGTATGGGATTGGATTTTCTATTATCGGCATTAAACACGCGTTGTTCTTTGCAATTCTGTGCGGGTTGCTGGAAATAGTACCTTATGCGGGAAACCTGACAGGTTCATCTATTACTGCAATTATGGCCTTTACACAAGGCGGTGGAAGTATGGCCTTGTGGGTTCTGGCAGTATATGCTATTGTGCAGTTTACGCAAACCTATTTACTGGAACCACTGGTGGTGGGCGCACGGGTAAGTATCAATCCACTTTGTACAATCGTAGTGATAGTAGCAGGGGAGATGCTATGGGGCATACCGGGTATGATATTGGCCATCCCGCTGCTAGGGACAGTAAAAATTATTTGTGATAATATACCTGAATTGCAGCCTTTTGGTTTTCTTATAGGTGAGGTTAAAGCAACGAAAAAAGTATCAAAGGAGTAAATGGGATTTTAGTATGCGAAATATTGGCTCAAAATTATACAGATATATACTGTCTAGTGAAATCACCAGGAAGTTTACTCTGAAGTATCCTAATGCAGCCAGGATAATTTTAGCTCGTATTACTGTAAAAAGATTCTCAGGTCTTCCACTAACTTTTTTAGTTATGGTATTCTCCAATAAAGGAACAGATGATCGTGGAATACAATAAGTCGAACGAGCAAAAAGAAGAGAATCTTCAGAACATCGAAAAACAATTAGCGGAGGTAGATAAGAAGTTGGAACGGCTTGAGGAACGATATGTTTTGGAAGAAATAACCAAGGATATGTTCGATAAATTCAAGACAAAATTCACTAAGGAAAAGGAGGATATTGAAAAGGAACGGGCAAAATTTGGGAATAGGGTGTCGAACCTTGATTTATACATAGACACCGCCTTTAGAACATCCTCTAAACTCGCTCCAGAGTGGGCTTCCGCCGATTACAACGACAGACAAGAGCTTCAGTACATGGTCTTTCCGGAAGGAATATACTACAATCGAAAAAAAGACGAGTGTCGAACCCAAAAGGTAAATGAAGCATTCCGCTACATTGCAGGCTTGGCAAGGGTTTTAGGGGATAAAGAAAAGAGGGAACTGCATTTTGAATTGCATGTTCCCTCTTTGGTAGCACGTACGGGAATCGAACCCGTCATTCCTCCGTGAAAGGGAGGCGTCTTAGCCGATTGACCAACGCGCCATTCCATTTCCGAAAACCACTTTCGGTGGTGTTTGGGGATGCAAATGTACATAACATTTTTTGTTCAGCAAAATTTTATCACATCGCTTCTATAATACCGAGAAAATCGGCTGCTTTCAGGGCCGCACCGCCTATCAGGCCGCCATCCACGTCGGGACAGGCAAACAATTCAGGTGCATTTGAAGGCTTGCAGCTTCCGCCGTATAAAATAGAGGTTTCGTCAGCTGTTTCCGCACCATACTGGGCAGCCACTACGCTACGGATGTGCGCGTGCATGTCTTGCGCCTGCGCCGTAGACGCTGTGCGGCCGGTGCCAATAGCCCAGATAGGTTCGTAGGCGATCACAATATTCCGGAACTGGTCTGTGCTCAGGTGAAACAATCCTGCCTTTATCTGGTCTTCCACATACTTGTTTTGGGTGTCAGCATCCCTTATTTCCAGCGGCTCGCCGCAGCAAAAGATCACCTGCATCTCGTTGATCAGGGCCTGGTTTACTTTTTTTGCCAGTATGGCATCGGTTTCTTTCTGGTATTCCCTTCTCTCGGAGTGGCCTATGATCACGTATGTAACCTCAGCACTCTTCAGCATAGATGCAGCCACCTCGCCGGTGTAGGCGCCCGATGCTTCGTGATGGCAGTTCTGAGCGCCAAGGTACACATCATTCATGCCTGCTATCTGGGATGCCGTCTGGGTTATATGCAGGTAAGGGGGGGCTATTACTACCTGTTTGTTTGTATTTAATTCAGCCAAACCTTTAAAAATGTCATTCACCAGTTGTGCGCCTTCATTCAGGTTCAGGTTCATTTTCCAGTTGCCTGCTACTATTTTTTTACGCATAAGCCATTTATTTTTTTAAAATTTTGAATAGTTCAATTCACTTATTATATGCCGGCGCGGGCATTATCAAAGATGTAACGGTACATTTCTGTTTCCTCGCCGGTTAGTTTCCTGCCACGCCTCGCCATCATGCGTCCGGCTGTTTCCATGGCACGGTTAAAATCATAGACAGAAACACCCTCGCTGCCGCCCCATGAGAATGAGCGAACAAATTTTTCGGGGAAGCCGCCGCCAAAAATATTGCACGATACCCCTACTATTGTACCGGTATTAAACATTGTATTGATACCGCATTTTGAGTGGTCGCCCATCATCAGGCCACAAAACGTCAGTCCGGTATTTACTGACTTGCCTATGGCCTCGCTCCATACTTTTACCTCTGCATAGTTGTTCTTCAGGTTAGAGCAGTTGGTATCTGCGCCCAGGTTACACCATGCCCCTATTACCGCGTTGCCCAGGTATCCGTCATGTGCCTTGTTGCTGTTGTCAAAGAAGACCACATTATTCAGTTCGCCACCTGCTTTGCATCCGGGGCCTATGGTTGTGGCCCCGTATATCTTCGCTCCCATCTTTATTACAGCCTCAGTGCCTATAGCCACCGGGCCCCGCATCATTGTTCCTTCCAGCACTTCTGCTTTCCCGGCTATATACACCGGGCCCGTGGAAGCATTGATGATACAACCGGGATAGATATTCGCCCCTTCTTCAATAAACAATTGTTCTGATCCCGAAACGGTTACCGATACTGGTACCGGTGCGCTGGTTCTTCCGGCAGTCATCATCGCAAAATCCGCGCGGATGGCGTAGTCATTCAGCGTAAATATATCCCACGCGTTCACCAGCGACCGGACTTCACCGTCGAACGTGCGGGCGGTAAGGCCTGCTGTCTTATGCTTTATGTCTGAGTGCCATAATCCTTTTCCTTCTATGCGCGCGGCGATCATAAGATCGCCTTTAACCAATTGTTCGCCGGCCTGCAGGTTAACTATTGCAGCCACAAGGGCAGGGGTTGCAAAAACAGATCCGTTAATAATACAGCTTTCTTCAGCTTCTGCAAACGGGAATACTTTCTGAAGGTAGGGGAGTGTGAGCGAACCGGTCGCCTGCCGCAGCATCATTTCCCATCTTTCACGCATGGTCAGTATGCCGCATCGCACATCGGCCACCGGGCGTGTGTGTGTGAATGGCAGCATGCCTGCATGAGCGGCATCATCAAAAAGTACGTAATTCATTTCGGTATGGGGAAATAAAAAATCCCAACAAAGGTCAGGATTTTAAATGCCAAATACAATAAAGCTGCAAAGATTATGCTTTCTTTTCGTAACGCTTTTTGAACTTCTCGATACGGCCCGCTGTATCCACAAACATAGATTTGCCTGTGTAAAACGGATGCGACGTATTTGAAATTTCCACTTTGATCACCGGGTATTCTTTACCGTCTTCCCACATTACTGTTTCCTTTGTAGGGGCAGCAGACCGGGTAAGGAACATGTTTTCGTTAGATGTATCTTTGAAAACAACCAGGCGGTAATTTTCCGGATGGATACCTTTTTTCATTTTTATGAATTTTAATGCATGGATTTTGCCATGCGTGAAACAAGGGCGCAAAGGTATAAAAAAATACCTTCAACCCCAAATATTATTCAATAAACTTCTTTATATCATTTTCTGCTTCCTCTGCGGCCATATACTTGCCTACAATTTTCCCTTGTGGGTCTATCAGAAAGCCCTGTGGTATGTATTGAATACCATATGTAACGGCAGGAACACATTTACCGGTATTCCAGTCTACGAGGTCGCTCATATGATATGGCCATAAAAGGCCATCTTGTTTTATGGCATTTACCCAGGCATCCTTATTCTTGTCCATAGATACGCTTACCACGGTAAAACCGTTTTTGGCGCCTTTGAATTTCTTATCCGAATATTCTTTGTACATGCGCACCAGCCCCGGGTTTGCCCTGCGGCACGGGCCGCACCACGATGCCCAGAAGTCAAGCAGCACATAGCGGCCTTTACTGATCTGTGACAGTTTCAACGATTTGCCGTCAGGCGATGTCAATGCCAGGTCCGGGGCCTTTTGGCCTACGTGTATCTTAGTATTCTCATACTGCGCGTTTACAGAAAACAGCGTTGTTAACGATAGTGCTAATGTAGTAATGATCTTCTTCATATAGTTTCAGGAATAAGAAGTAAAAGTAAGGGAAAAAATCAGGTAAAATTAATCCGGGGCAGATGATAACTGTTAAAAAAGTAAGATTAATCTCATACAAGACCATATGCAGTTAAGTATTTTTTAGGCGGCTATTTTTTGTATGGCAATAAATAATTATTATAAAATCGCCTAAATAATATAAATTCTGTATTTTAGTATAAATTCTTCTAATTGAAAAACCGCTATATCACCTTTTGGCATCTTATCCTTTTTGTAATTCTGTCCGCAGGGTTTACGGTCAATGCCCATGCGCAATTGATCACTACAGTTGCCGGAAACGGATCTGTAAGTTTTTCGGGTGATGGTGGCCCTGCTACGGCCGCTTCCATTTACTACCCAGAAGGCCTTGCCAAAGATACCTATGGTAATTTGTTTATCGGTGACTATGCTAGTAACCGTATCCGTAAGGTCAATTCATCAGGTATCATCACCACAATTGCGGGCACAGGCGTTGGGGGGCATAGCGGCGATGGCGGCCCTGCCACAGCAGCGCAGATATATGCACCTTATGCTATCACTACAGATGCTATTGGCAATATTTATTTCTCTGACTCCTACTGTTACATTCGCAAGATAGATACTGCCGGTATCATTACTACCATAGCCGGTACCGGTACATTGGGCTTTAGCGGCGATGGCGGCCCTGCTACCGCGGCGCAGATAGGTGCTGGCTGGGGAATAGCAGTAGACCCTTCGGGGAATGTATATTTCGACGACCATAATAGTAGCCGTGTTCGTAAGATCAATACATCCGGCATCATCTCTACGTTTGCAGGTACGGGTACTTTGGGGTATAGCGGAGACGGAGGCCCCGCCACAGCCGCAGACATCGAAACGCCCTATGGCCTGGCTGCAGACGGGTCCGGCAACATATATATAGGAGATTTCCTTGCCGGGCGTATACGCAGGGTGGACGGATCGGGTATAATAACGGCCTATGCCGGTACCGGTACGCTTGGTTTCAGCGGTGATGGCGGTCCTGCCACAGCCGCCCAGTTTGGTTATTTATATGGTATTGCCGTGGACCCATCGAATAATTTATATGTTGCAGACTGGGGTAATAACCGGGTGCGCAGGATAAACCCGTCCGGTATTGTTACTACTATGGCAGGGACCGGTGCTACCGGTTATAGCGGTGATGGCGGCCCAGCCACAGCTGCTAAATTTAATAGTGTTTTTAACGTGGCAACCGATGGTTCCGCCAATGTGTATATCAGTGACTTTTATAATGCGCGTGTGCGCATGATACTGGGCAACAATCACCCCCCGCTGTTTACCGGCGGCCATAGTATTCCTTTTACCGTTTGCGCCAATACGAGTTTCGATTCCACCAACGCCATCCTTTCGGTCATAGATTCCGACAACTGGGAGACTGAGAGCTGGTCTATTGTTTCGGGGCCGTCCCATGGTACCATTGCGGGTACTTATTCCACACTAACAACCGGAGGTGTGCTCACACCACATGGCTTGTTCTATACGCCTACTCCCGGCTATAGCGGACCGGACACTTTTAAGATAAAAGTAAGTGACGGATACGCTTCAGACACTACCACTGTTTATGTTACGGTCAACCCCACACCATCAGCCATAGTGGGCGCCACCTCGCTGAGCGTAGGGTCTTATTCTACCCTGAGTTCGGGGCCTTCGGGCGGTACCTGGAGCAGCAGCAGCACTGTCGTTGCCGGTGTGGGCGGTACCACGGGTACGGTCACGGGTGCCTCCGTGGGTTCTGCCGTGATCACTTATACCCTGCCGGTGACCGGTTGTATCAAAACGACGACGGTCAATGTTTTTGGTAATGCGGGCCAGCTTATCTCCACGGTAGCGGGTAACGGCAGCGCGGGCTACAGCGGAGACGGATCTGCGGCAACAGCCGCGCAGCTGAACGTTCCGTGGGGCACGGCAGTGGATGCCGCCGGCAACATATACATCGCCGACGAGGCCAATAACCGGGTAAGGAAGGTAGGGCTGACGGGTGTTATCATCACTATCGCGGGTACTGGCGCTGCCGGTTTCAGCGGTGACGGCAGCGCTGCCACGGCAGCCCTGCTCAACCATCCGTATGATGTGGCCGTCGACGGTTCCGGTAATGTGTATATCGCCGACAACGGCAATAACCGTATCCGTAAGATCAGCACGTCCGGTACGATCAGCACTATTGCCGGCAATGGCAGCGGTACTTATAGCGGTGATGGCAGCGCCGCTACCGCCGCGGGCATAGGTGCAGCCTCGGGCCTTGCGTTCGACGGGTCCGGTAACCTCTATATCTGCGCCGACGGGACACGGGTCCGTAAGGTGAACACAGCAGGTATCATCTCCACCTTCGCGGGCACGGGCACGGCGGGTTTTGGCGGCGACGGCGGCCCCGCCACGGCGGCGCTGCTGCATAATCCCGTATCCGTTGTTGCCGATGCCACGGGAAACATTTTTATTGCCGACCAGCTGAACAGGTATATCCGTAAAGTGAACACATCAGGCATCATCACCAGCGTTGCGGGTAACGGCTCTGCCGGTTATGGCGGCGATGGCGGCGCGGCTACGGCAGCCACGCTCAACGACCCCTGGGGCATAGCCGTTGATGCGTTCGGTAACCTATATATCGGCGATCATGGCAACCAGCGTATCCGCAAGGTGAACACCTCCGGTGTCATCGCCACGCTTGCCGGTACGGGCACGGCTGGCTTTAGCGGGGACGGCTGCACGCCTACGGCGAGCCAGGTAAATAACCACTGGGGTATCTGCACAGATGCTGCCGGTAACGTATATATCGCTGACGGGGGCAACAACAGGGTACGCAGGATAAGCAGCAACCACGCGCCGATATTCAACGGCGGGCACAGCCAGCTGCGGACCATGTGCCAGAACTCAGTCGACTCCATCAACGCTATCCTTGCGATCACCGATGCCGATTACCAGCAGGGCGAGTCGTGGAGCGTGGTCGTCAATGCCGCGCACGGTACGCTTGTCGCCGCATACTCAGGTACGTCATCTGGCGGCACGGTCATACCGGTTGGCCTGTCCTATACACCGTCCATCGGTTATGTGGGTACCGACTCATTCATGATCAGGATACTGGATTGTTCGGGCGCTGCCGATACTACGGTCATACATATGATCGTCAATCCGCCGCCTTCGGCCATCACGGGTACGCCCAACGTCTGTGTCGGCGCTACAACTTTGTATGTCGATACGGCCGGTACGGGTACGTGGAGCAGCAGTGACCCCAGCATAGCTACCGTCAGCGCGGGCGGCCTTGTTACGGGTGTTGCCGCGGGTGTTGCCACCATTACCTACGCGCCCGGCGCCAGTTGTTCCGTTACCAGGGCAGTGACCGTTACCGCTGCGCCTGCACCCATTTCGGGTTCCGCCAGTGTGTGCATGGGCTACCCCCTCACCTATACCGATGCGTCCACGGGCGGTACCTGGGCGAGCAGTAATACAGCTATCGCCACCATCGGTTCCTCTTCGGGCATAGTCACCCCCGTGGCGCTGGGTACCACCATCATTACCTACACACAGGGCGGTTGCTTTGTCACAAAGTCCGCTACTGTTAACCCCACCCCTCCGCTGATCACGGGGGTCACCACCATATGCGTGGGGGAGACCACCACCTTATTTGATGTCAGCGGCGGTACATGGAGCAGCAGCAACCCTGCCATAGGTTCCGTTGACCCGGTATATGGTGTAGTGTACGGCATATCCGCGGGGTCTCCTATAATTACGTTTACCTTGCCTACGGGCTGTTTTACCACTACGGCCAGTTCGCTTCCCGTTGTCATCAACGCATTGCCGTCGGCCATCTACGGTCCCACTACGGTATGTGTGGGACAGACCATGACACTCATAGATACTACCTATGGCGGCCTGTGGACTTCTACAGGCGTTGGTATGAGTACCACGGTAGGTTCCTTCAGCGGCGTTGTTACCGGTGTGGCATCGGGTATTTCCATAATTGATTATACCATGCCCAGTACGGGTTGCGCGGCCGGTTATTTTGTTACGGTCAATGCTGCCCCGGCGGCTATTACGGGTACCCCATCGGTATGTATCGGTCAGACCACTGTTTTCTCAGATACCGGCAGCGGCACGTGGAGCAGCAGTAATACCGCCATAGCAACGGTTGGCAGTACCAGCGGTATCATCTCCGGTATTTCGTCCGGCACCGCTACCATTACCTATTCGGTGGGTGGGTGTTACGCCACCAGGGCCGTCACGGTCAATACCAATCCCTCGGGTATCACGGGCAGCCATAATGTCTGCGTGGGCCTTACCACGTCACTGTCAGACGCTACACCGGGAGGGTCGTGGAGCAGTGGTACCCCCACGGTGGCCACGGTAAGCAGTTCAGGTGTCGTCACCGGTGTGGCATCGGGTACGTCGGTGATCACCTATACGGCTACCGGCGGTTGCTTCACTACATTTACGATGACGGTCAATTCTTCCCCCGGCAGTATCATAGGTTCGCCCTCTGTATGTATCGGTACCACGCCCACGCTCAGTGACGCCATTAGCGGCGGGGTATGGACGAGCAGTACTACTTCTGTGGCGGGTATCGGCAGTACCACAGGTGTTGTCAGCCCGCTCACCACGGGCACTACCACCATCACTTATTCTCTCGGGGCCGGCTGTTCCATATCCACTGTGGTTACGGTCAACCCGCTCCCGCTGGGTATTACGGGCTCGCTCAGCGTATGTGTGGGCTCTACCACTACGCTCAGTGACCTTTCTTCGGGCGGCACCTGGACGGCCTCGGGCCCTTCCGCTACGGTAGGGCTCACCACGGGCATCGTTACGGGTGCGGCTGCCGGGGTAGCGCCTGTTACCTATACATTGGGTACGGGTTGTATCCGCACGGCCAATGTTACGGTCAATCCCTTGCCTGTAGCCATCTCAGGTCCCTCAACTGTTTGTCCTGCGGGCACGATCACGCTTAGCGATGCATCGGCCGGGGGCACCTGGACCAGCAGCGCGCCCTCTGTGGCGGGTATCGGTTTTACCACCGGTATTGTTACGGGCGTAGTCCCGGGCAGTACGGTCATCACCTATACGCTGCCCACCGGTTGTACGGCTACCAGGCCGGTTACGGTCAGTTCCTTACCATCTGTTATAGCAGGCCCCGCGGCAGTATGCCAGGGCTCGCTGATCACCTTATCTGATGCCACGCCCGGCGGTACGTGGAGCACCTCGTCCTCCACGGCCACCATCGGCAGTACCACCGGCGACCTTACCGGTGTTTCCGCGGGTACGGCACTCATCAGCTATACTGTTGGGGCCGGTTGCCCGCGCACCACCACGGTCACAGTTAATCCCTTACCCTCCGCCATCACCGGCCCTACGGCCGTCTGTGTTTCGGCCACCATCACCGAGACCGATCCGGGCGGCGGTACCTGGACGAGCAGCACTCCATCCGTTGCTACCATAGGTTTGACCACGGGTATCGTTACCGGCGTTGCTACCGGCACCACGGTCATCAGTTACTTCCTGCCTACGGGATGTGCTGCGGGCACCACGGTGACGGTGGCTGTATCGCCATTGCCTATTACCGGGGCCTCGTCCGTTTGCTCCGGCGCGTCCACGCTGTATACCGATGCTGTCGGCGGCGGCGCCTGGCTGAGCAGCAGCCCTTCCGTTGCCTCCGTGGGATCGCTGACCGGTGACATCACCGGCATAGCGGTGGGTACCGCTACCATTACCTATTCTCTTGGCACCGGCTGTACGGTCGTTAAAGCTATAACGGTGAGCGCGTCCCCCGCACCAATTACGGGTACGGCGGGTATTTGCATCGGCACGTCCACCTCACTGGGCGATGTGA
>CAZBAP010000004.1:0-450160 GCA_964489795.1 uncultured Flavipsychrobacter sp. | reverse complement strand
CCCTGCGGGTTGTCATGGTGAGCCGCGCCGAACCATTGTTGAGGATTAGGAGACAGCTCAATCAAAGAGCCGGGCGTAATTCCCGTTCCAGATTTTGCCATGGTGAGCCGCGCCAAACCAGCAACCCCCACCTAACACAAAACAGATTTGTCATGGTGAGCCGAGTCGAACCATTGCCGAGGATTAGGAGACAGCTCAATCAAAGAACCGAACGTAATTCCCGTTCCAGATTTGTCATGGTGAGCCGCGCCGAACCATTGCCCAGGATTAGGAGACAGCTCAATCAAAGAACCGAACGTAATTCCCATTCCAGATTTGTCATGGTGAGCCGTGCCGAACCATTGCCGAGGATTAGGAGACAGCTCAATCAAAGAACCGGGCGTAACTCCCTGCGGGTTGTCATGGTGAGCCGCGCCGAACCATTGTTGAGGATTAGGAGACAGCTCAATCAAAGAGCCGGGCGTAAACCCATTTGCGTGAAAGAAAAGTGCACCGGCGAAGCCCCCCCACGGGACGGAAGTTAGAGTGCTTAAATTCGTTAACTTATTATTTCAAAACCAATCCCTTTTAAATAATTAAACGTGCAATCATAGTATTCACTTCTTCTTGTTAGGTCTTCGCTGTCTCCCAATGGCACAACCACCACCATACCTTGCCTAGCTCTCGTCAGCAAAACCCTGTATGCATTTTTTAAATATTGCTTTCGCTCATCCTTGTGTATATTATGCCATTTATCGCCAACAAAAGAAAAGGATTGCCAACCATCATTTGAATATCGAAAATCCGCATCCCATGTAACACAAGTCCAATCCAACTCTAAACCCTGCACATGAAACTCTGTCGCAACGTCTTCCAGATAATAGGAAGAACGGACATCCTCTTTAGAATCCAAGAACCAATGTATAGGGTCCATTGGTGATTTTACATCAATTGCATGGGGCTTCAGGCGTTGCGCTTGTGAAGAAACTACAATTCCATAACGCTCATTGCCTCGAGCTTTCTGCTTAAGCCATTTCTTTGCCTTAAATAGGTCCCGGGTTATTACAATAGGATATTTCTCCCTTATTTGAATTAAAGATTTTCTTGCATTGTCTACGTCTATATCTAAAAGATATTTTATTAATGAAGATAGATGCTCTGCACGAAACGAACGCATCGAAACTGATAAATGTAATTCATCCTTTATGAAGATATCTTTTCTTCCTTTTATTAATTCAAGTGTTTTCCCAGCAGCATACTCATTGTCGCTTAACCTTGAAGAAATATAAATATGCCAATGGGGAAAAGAACGATTGAGAGAGGCAATCCACTCACCTATGCCTGCTTCTCCAGTATTTATTTCCTGCCCGCCTCCGACGAGACACACAATAACAGCCCAATCATTATGCCTGTCTAAGCAGGAGATTAAAAACTCAGGTTCCGAGTACGAAAAATTAGGAGTATTTTTTTTCCGCAGCATAAAATTGGCTGTTTGCGTATGGTTCCATGCTCTTTGTGCCTCATCAAAAATGGCAACATGATCAAATGGAGGAGCAGTATCTATTAGACACTCGTCACGAAAATTGTGAACATTTTGTATAAACATTTTCACTTCTCTGGCGACTTCTCCTTTTTTTATTTTAATTCCTTTTTCTTTTTGTCTTTGTACTTTATCACGCGTCAAAGCCTCTCTTAGAACCGCAACAAGCGGCCCATTGCCTGAAAGGAATACACTCGCCCAACCACTTTCTTTATTAAGATTGCTCGTTGCAATATTCAACCCGACTAGTGTTTTTCCTGCACCTGGAACCCCTGTAACAAAACAAATTATTTTCTCATTATTCCTTTTTGCACGCTCAATCACGTTTGCAACTGCGTTACTTGTATGTGTAAGGTTAATTGCATCAGCATCCTTTCTTGAAATATCTGCAACGCTATGATTATTATATAGGGCCATCGCTGCCTCTATGATAGTAGGGGTAGGATGATATTTCCCAGCCGACCACATTTCTACATCTATGTTATCAGACGAGTCTGCAAAAGATAGAATACTATTTATCACACTTCCTAAGTTGGCTACATCAACTTTTACTGGAAATAATAAATTATCATTGTGTGGAGTTGTTGCAATATTTGAAATTTGACTTTTTGCTTCAGTTGCGACTAACAATGGAGCGATTAATCGGTTATGGCTTGTCTCGTGAAAGTTTTTCAAATCGAGAGCATAATCCCAAACCTGATCCATTGCAGATGAGAGAAATTCTTTTTCCCCAACTTTAAACTCAACTATAAAAATTACATTTTGAATAATAAGAATAGCATCAATTCTTCGCCCCATCCTAGGTATTGAAAATTCAAATAAAATCTGTCCTTGGAATGGAATTAATGCTTCCTTAAGAATGTAAATCTGCTTTAGCCAAGCATCTTTTTGCGTTTTATCTAAATCGAATTGATTGTTAATTGACAACGTACCTATAATTTCTTCGTTAGTTTCTTTTAAAAACGTTGAGATAGAATTATTATAGAAGTACCTGTTCATAAAGGCGTTTTAATTTTAGTTTTAAAGATAGTTTAAATCAGCCAGTTATATTTATCCCTCGCTGGTCCTCGTTTTCAACGAGGATCAAATGGTGTAGCGTTTGAAACGCGAGTCCACATGTTCTACAAAGTTGCCTTGACCCCAACATGAAAAAAAATCCGTGTAATCTGGGTAATCCTTTAAATCTGTGATTCAGACGAAAAAGCACAAAAAAATAACCATCCGCCGTTACATTGTAGCGTATCCCCGCTAGTCGAAGGGTCTCCCTTCGTCTATATCTTCGGTAAGCGTCCCGCTTGCGATAGATCCTCGCCGGTCCTCGTTTTCAATGAGTATCAAATGGCGTAGCGTTTGAAACGCAAATGCACCTCACAAAACAAAGAGTTAATCACGAATATTACCAATGAATATTTTTTGACGGAAGAAACTCACAAATGGTGAGCTCGCTGGTCGCCTCCAGGAATACGATTGTGTATTTCTTTTTGTATGAGATGCATTTATAACCAAGAAAAGCTCGCTCCGGATCGCGGCACAGGGCGTGGGTCCTGCGGGAATCTGATAGCCTGATCAAAAAGTCATACACATCATCCACAAACTTTTCCGCAGTGGCAACCAAGCCTTTCGACTCGATATACCACGCTATTGCCGCTATGTTTTCGGCTGCCGATTCTTTTACGGTTACTTCGCGCCGGCCCACTTTCTGATCAGCTTTTTGCTATGTGCCCTTGCATCTTCAATGGTAAACAGCTTTTCAGGTCTGGTTTTGAGAGCGGCTTTTTTTTGCAGCGCTTCATAACTTTCTACCGGCACCACCACGTAAGATTTTTTATCTATCACTACCACATCCATGGCTTCCTTTTTTACGAATATACGGATATTTTTTCAGAGGGCTTGCAAGCGGATGCCTGAATGACATAAGACTCGCTGGTCCTCGTTTTCAACGAGGATCAAATGGTGTAGCGTTTGAAACGCGAGTCCACATGTTCTACAAAGTTGCCTTGACCCCAACATGAAAAAAAATCCGTGTAATCTGGGTAATCCTTTAAATCTGTGATTCAGACGAAAAAAGCACAAAAAATAACCATCTGCCGCTACTTTATAGCGTTGCATATATGGCTGGCACTTGTCTGCTTCGTCTGTATCCCACACTGGTCCTCGTTTTCAACGAGGATCAAATGGTGTAGCGTTTGAAACGCGAGTCCACATGTTCTACAAAGTTGCCTTGACCCCAACATGAAAAAAAATCCGTGTAATCTGGGTAATCCTTTAAATCTGTGATTCAGACGAAAAAGCACAAAAAAAATATCCATCTGCCCCGCTAGTCGAAGGGTCTCCCTTCGTCTATATCCTCGGCAAGCGTCCCGCTTGCGATAAATCCTCTGTTATAGCTTGGGCATATGGCTCCTTAAAGTAAAAATAATTTTAAGATGGGCTGTTATCGCATCATCAAAAAACACCATTTTGCAATGCCCCTCAAAAAAGGTCTTTTTCACCCTCAAACCCGCACCCACAGCGTAAACAATTTTTTATGACAGACAGTATACTGTCTATCATACTACGAAAAGCGTAGTATCATAAAACCTCTTTTTCATCAACCCACAATACTGAGGTACCTTTATCAGTGGCTGAGCAATATTCTTATTTGCTGGCAGAGTAAAGTCGAAGGATCTGTGCATAACACAATCCCGGGGTCAACTCAAATCAGGATTATCTAACCAACCGTGTCAACCAAAATCAGGACGCGACAATTCGCCCCATAAGGATTTTCTATGGGGCAATGATGGGGCAATGTTTTAGCATAAATAATTGATTTTCAATAAAAACATGGGGCAATGATTTATTTGTGGGGCATGGGGCATGCCCCGGTCCGGGAGCATTCAAGGGGGTCTCATCCGTAAATTATTAAACAGCTAAATAAAAAAAAATGAATGATGAATGAACTTACAAAAGAGAAAAAGCGCCGTTGTCATTTTACCGCAGGCTTACCGGCTCGCACCCTCCTCGTGTATAGTACCCATGCCGCCAGTATGGCCGCCTCCCCTATCCAGAAGGTGGCCCAGTGAAATGTAGCAGGGATGTAATTCGCAAGGCCTGTGACCGGGGAGCCGCCCTGCCCGAGATTCCTGAGCAGCATAGCCCCGTTCTGCCGGGCATAGTCCTCGGTGAATGCGATGATGGTTACGAGGCAACCGGTATACAACAGCACACGCTCCCGCATCCGCATGGTTACATCCGCTCCCTTGCCGGTATAGCTGACTATGGTCATGGAGTACAATATCATGGTGAGGGCAATGATAACGGGGCTCAATACCGGGCCCACCCATGGTATGGGTATGAGGAAAAGAATATCCCATGTCATCAGCGACTGCGGCCAGCCGAGGAACACCCACAGGAAAACATAATAGAAGATATCCCACACCGCGAAGGAGTAAATGAACCACGCAAACCGCTCAGACCTGCCGCGGCCGGCAAGCATACCTATGGCTATGAGCATGACTACGGTAGCTGCCTCTCGCCATATTTCCACCACTATCACATCACGGTCCATGGCGGCGAGGGGAAAATTGAAGCCGCCGGGATAATATATATGACGCAGGTAAATAACCACCGCAGACTCCAGGAAACCCATAGCGATGCTGAAAAAAGTGACCCAAAAAAGTGTCTTTCCTGTATTCATACCATATCGTTTTACTAGTATTAAAACCACGCCCCGCGCAATTTATTCATATTCATTGTTCCAGGGTTCACAATTCAGCATTATTAACGTCCGGTAGTGTTAACAAAAATCAAAACAATTGGGCCATGGCCCGATTTTTTAACCTTGAACTGAAACAAATGTTACTGCTATGAAAAAGACTATTGTGTTATCGGGCTTATTGATCGGGTTATTAATAGGCTCATGCAAGAAGAGCGACAATAATACATATACGGGCCAGCCAATGATCAACTACCAGATGAAGGCTACCAATACCAACTATGCCACCGCACGCACAACGGCGGGGGCAGACATTGTGTGGACATCTGCGATTGCCTACCCCGATGTAATAAAGTTTGAAGCAAAACAAGATAATACCGAGGTTGAATTCAAATCAAAAAACAACGGGCCTATAGACCTCATGGCCTCAGTAGCCACTACATTCGGCGGCTTTACGATACCACCGGGCACTTATGACGAGCTATCACTGAAGATAGACCTGGACCGTATGGGCGATCTGCCAATACTGACACTGAGCGGCAAAGTGACATCCGGTTTAGTAGTACTGCCGGTAACTATTGATATCACACAATCTGTAGAGTTACAGACAGAGCAGCACGATGTGACCGTATTTAACGACAGCGTGTACACCGCCGTAACCACACTGGACCTGTCTACACTCACCGCGGGTATTACCGCAGATATGCTGCTTAACGCGCAACTGACATCAGGCACGATAATGATATCGGCAAACAGCAACATAACACTATACCATATGATCATTGATAACCTGGAACACAGACATCACCACTGTGATTTTGAGCGGCACCATCATTAATGCCAATCATAAATGGTTCAACTTGCAGGCACCGGTTTCCCGGTGCTTGCTATATGCAGCAAAACGGCACGTATCTAATCCGCGGCTGTCACCCATACCTTATCCGCGTCTTTCTTGCGTATACTGAGGTAGTAGCCCGCGATCTGTATCGCCAGGGGGTCACCCATGGGGGCTATCATCTCTACCCATACAGGCTCACCCGGTATACAGCCCATCTCCATTAATGTGAGCTGGAAGTCACTTTCATCGTGGCTTTCTATCACAGCGCGGGTACCTACCGGCAACTGTGAAAGGCGCACTTTTCTTTTCTCACCTGTCACATTCATTAACGCAAAATTAGCGGTTACAGGCGGTTCCGTCAAATAAGTGTAATCGTATAAAGGTTAAATTTGCGGTTGTGACCGGAAAATCCGGCACTCCATTTTTATCAACTATGAATACTTTCACTATTTCCGGCAAACTCATTGACCTTTTCGAACGGCGGATATACAACGCGCAGATAGAAGTGATCAACGGCACCATTGCAGCCATAACAGAGACAGACACCGCAGCCGACCAATACATACTACCGGGCTTTGTGGATGCCCACATACACATAGAAAGCTCTATGCTGGTACCCACTGCATTTGCGCAGATGGCCGTGGTGCACGGCACGGTAGCTACGGTATCTGACCCGCACGAGATAGCCAATGTAAACGGCATGGAAGGCGTGCAGTATATGATAGATAACAGCAAGCTGTCGCCCTTCAAATTCTTCTTCGGGGCGCCATCGTGCGTGCCTGCCACTACCTTTGAAACAGCAGGGGCCACACTGGATGCCGCCGCGGTGGAAACACTGCTGCAAAACCCCGATATACGCTACCTCTCTGAGATGATGAACTATCCAGGTGTGCTGCATAGCGACCCCGGCGTACTGGCCAAAATAGCCGCCGCCAAACGGGCAGGTAAACCTGTAGACGGACATGCCCCCGGCCTGCGCGGCGCAGACGCCGCCGCATATGCCGCCGCCGGTATTGATACCGACCATGAGTGCTTCACGCTGGAGGAAGCCCTGGACAAAATAGCCGCCGGCATGCAGATCATTATACGCGAAGGGAGCGCCGCCAAAAACTATGAGGCGCTGCACACCCTGCTGCAACTGCACCCCGACAAAGTAATGCTGTGCAGCGATGACAAACACCCTGACGAATTAGTGCTGCACCATATTAACCAACTGGTGAAACGCTCACTGGAGAAAGGTTATGACCTCTTTGATGTGCTGCGCGCCGCCTGCCTGAACCCCGTATACCATTACGACCTGCCGGTGGGGCTACTGAAGGTACACCACCCCGCCGACTTTATTGTGATCAACGACACGGAGCGGTTTGACATTCTTAAGACGTACATCAACGGCGAGTTGGTGGCCGAAGGAGGTAAGTCTTTGATACCCGGTGTGCCCGTAGCGCCCATCAACAACTTCAGGGCGGCGGCTAAGGAGGTATCGGCGTTTAAAGTGCCCGCGCATACCCCCGAACCTACCATACGGGTGATAGAGGCTATAGAGGGGCAATTAGTTACCCACTGCCTGGAACTACCCGCAACCGTAGCGGATGGCCACATAGTAAGTGATACCGGGCGCGACATACTGAAAATAGCCGTGGTAAACCGGTACGAACCGGACGCGCCGGTGGCGGTGGGCTTTGTAAAGAACTTCGGGCTGCAGCGGGGCGCGCTGGCATCTACGGTGGCGCACGACTGCCACAACATTATAGCAGTGGGCGCTGACGACACATCGCTATGCGCGGTAGTGAACCAACTGATAGCCTGCAAGGGCGGCATAGCCGTGACCGCCGATGGCGACAATGTATCCTTTATGCCGCTGGAGGTGGCCGGCCTTATGTCGGTACGGGACGGGCATACCGTGGCCGCTGAATATACCCGCCTGGACACAATGGCAAAAGAACTGGGCGCCACGCTGCATGCGCCATACATGACGCTCTCTTTCATGGCGCTGTTAGTGATACCATCGCTGAAGCTGAGTGATAAGGGCCTTTTCGACGGCGGTAAATTTGAGTTTACCAACGTAGAAGTATAACCTGATATCAACGGCCGCATAAGCATAATCCTATATAGCGCTAACGGCTACGGACAAAGCTGCTCTTGCGTGGCATATACAAAGCCTGATGCAAAATCGAGCTGATCAGGGAAGTAGTATGTGATACCGTCTGTGGCAATGCAACTGCCGGAATACTTAAGCAGGTGCACACAGGCGCACAACTGCACCTTTTGCCCGGCGGATGTCCTGAGATCGAGATAGACGGGGTACTGACCGGCGGCACATACCTTGCCTGCAAGATCCCTGCCCTCCCACCTTTTAGTGAGCTTGCCGGTAAATACTTCTGTGCCCGCGGTATTCCATATGGTAATTACGGAGCTGTCTGTATCGAGCTTGTTGTAGATGACACTGAAGACATCGTTAATGCCATCGCCATTGGGGGTGAAGGCGGTGGGCATGAAGTAAAACATACCATCGGTATCGGCAAGGTATGCCACGGGCGCGGTGCCACAGGTCTTGCAGGTAGCATTATTGGGCGGGGTACTATTATGCGGTGAGCAACGTAATAAGGCGACGAGCGCAATGAGGCATAAGGTGCCGATGAGGGTCTTTGTCATAAGGTGTATTGTTTAATTTTTTTCAGCAATAAAGTTAAGGCCAAAGAAGAAATACTCCCTGCGCAGGCCCTTACTTTTTTGTATGCGCCGCTCTGCCTCCAGCAGCTTTCCGGGGTCTGAAACGCGGTACCAGAAGGGCAGGTAATAACGCACATACTGCACGGTGGCGGGGGGTATATGAAACCCATTGCGCTCGCACAGCGCCTCCCAGCTTTTAAGGCTGCGGATATTCTCATTGCCTATGAGTATCTCTTTTTGCAGCTTCTCGTCCCAAAAGGTGATGATGCGTTTATTGCCCCTGTATTTGTAGAGCTTGATGCGCTGTATGATATTGTTGCCGTTCTCTTCCACACTGAGTATGCAGCCACCCTTTCTGAGGCTGTCTTTAAATATCTGCAGGGCATCGTCAATAGGCTCGAGGTGGTGCAGCGTGTCCTGTACTATGATCCAGTCGTAGCTGCCGGGAGCGGGACGATTGTCGAAGAGGTTTTCGTAGGTGCAGGTAAAGAGTGATGTATCGCCGTATTGGGCCCAGTATTCTTTGCGCTTATTCACCGTCTCAAAATAAAACTCGAGCGTGGTGCCGAATGTGCGGATGCCATTCATAGCCAGGAAGAGGCATGTGGTGCCGTAGCCGCAGCCGCAATCCCATATGGCGAGCTCGCGGCGGTACTTGTCGGCATCGGGCGCATCAACAAGGTGAGCCTTGATGTACCTGAGCCGCTCCAGGAAGTAGTTCTTCCGGAAATGCCAGGAAGACTTCTTACCAAGGAATTTGTAATAGGGCTGCATTTCGGTATGCACTTCCAATTCTTTAAGCAGCAGTTCAAAGAACTGTTCGGGAGACATCATAAAAAGTAAAATGTAAAAAATAAAGGGTAAAAGTAAGGATAAAAAAGAAACGTCTAAGATCAGGATTTTCAGGATTATAGGATTGGCAGAATGCACGAGTATATAATTTGCCAGTCGTGCCTTGTATGCCGGTTGCAAACCGTGTGGATGGTGCAGACAAGTGCCAGGTATATAAGCTACGCTATAAAGTGGCGGCAGATGGTTATTTTTTGTACTTTTTCGTCTGAATCACAGATTTAAAGGATTACTCAGATCACACGGATTTTTTTCATGCTGAGGTCGAGGCGATTTTGTAGAACATGTGGACTCGCGTTTCAAACGCTACACCGTTTGATCCTCGTTACAAATGAGGACCAGCTAGGGGCCATATGCCCAAGCTACTAAAGAGGATTTATCGCAAGCGGGACGCTTGCCGAGGATATAGACGAAGGGAGACCCTTCGACTAGCGGGAGCTCTACTGACAACCGGAAAATGACAGCGGCGCTTTTTTTATTAGTTCATGCATAGTTCAGATTTATTTTTATTTAGCTGTTTAATAATTTGCTGACGATACCCCCGAACTGCACATGGACCGTGGCATGCCCCATGCCCCACAAATAAATCATTGCCCCATGTTTTTATTGAAAATCAATTATTTACACAAAATCATTGCCCCATCATTGCCCCATAGAAAATGTCTATGGGGCGAATGGCCTTTAGCTGTATCGCCCTGATTTTAGCAGGGTTGGTCAGATAATCCTGATTTGAGTTGACCCCGGGATTGCGTTACGCACAGGTTCATCGACTTTGCACTGCCCGCAAATAAAAATATCATACAGCCACTGATAAAGGTACCTCAGCATTGTGGGTTGATGAAAAAAAGGTTTTATGATACTACACTTTTCGTAGTATGATAGACAGTATACTGTCTGTCATAAAAAAAGGTTTACGCTATGGGCGCGGGTTTGAGGGTGAAAAGAACTTTTTTGCGGCGTATTGCAAAATGGTGTTTTTTGATGATGCGAAAACAGCCCATTTTAAAATTATTTCTACTTTAAGGAGCCATATGCCCAAGCTACTACAGAGGATTTATCGCAAGCGGGACGCTTGCCGAGGATATAGACGAAGGGAGACCCTTCGACTAGCGGGGACGAAGGGAGACCCTTCGACTAGCGGGCTTAATACTTTTGAATAGTACGTATATCTACGCGTAGTTTATACAGCAAATCCAAGTTCTAGTAAATCCTTTTTTTTCATATTGAACAATAATATCTCCTTTGGGTTTGTAGGGAAAGAATTTAATTGACCACGAAAAAAAAACAGAAATAATTTATTTATTAGGAATCCTGTTTTTTTATAATTACTCTTCCAAATATTGAATTCAGCTTTTGAAATTGCTTTTGACTGTGATGATTGTAAAGTTGATTGAAAATAATTAGGCGCCTCTGCATGTATATATTTCGAAAATTTTTTCCAATTACTGGTAATATCTGTAATTAAATTTACGGTCGTGCGCTGTTTTAATCTTGGATGTTTCTTTAAATAAGACGTTAATTCTTCATGTTTAATTCTAAATTCTGCATTTTTCCATTGTTGATATTCAACTTCGTGTTGATAAAAATAAATAAGTTGTAATGCTAACTCTATCACACTTCTCAAATGCATGTGTGCTGAGCGATAATGTCCGAAATAAGAATGAAAAAATGATGCATTAATATCTTCGTGAATTTCCTTGAGTATACCGTCAAGATTTTTTACACCGATATGGTCTAAACATAAAAGCCAATTCTTAAAAAGGACGCTGGTTCCATAACATGCTATCAATTCCTTATCTGTATATTCTACAGTCGTAGAATCCCAAAACGATTTAAAGTCTCGAAAATATAGTGGGATATCTCGTTTTGCCTTAATCAGCAATTGACTATCCATAACGTTAAATGTTTTTAATAATATCAGCCCATTTACTAAATGTTTCGGCGCTAATAATTTGTCTTTTTGACTTTGAAGATCGACTCTTATGTACCATCTCGTTACGGATTGATAATACAGCCATTTTTAATTGGTCTTTTAACTCAGGCTTAGATTTAATCCTTGAGATAATTCGATCAATAGTGGTCTTCCTCGATTCTTTCTGATCCTTGAAATCTAGTTGCAATCTATTGTTTGCGAAATAAATAACTTCATTTATAGTGGGGAAAGCTTTCTTGTCCTCTAAGAAAGATTTTATTATTTCCAACTTATTCTCAAATGTTAGTTCTTCTTCCCCAAATAAATTAGGTTGCGTATTCAACTTAAGAAATTCTTTGAAATTTTTTATAAAAATTTTCAATGAAGATGTATCAAGCCCTTTTTTTTCAAAATGACTTAATTCTTTCAAAGAATCTTCTAATATTTTTAGTGTACTATTCTCCATTATTCTTCAATTTTACGAATAATTTCCTTAACTAGGGTTCTATATGACTGCACACCTGCAGAATTGGGATAAATAATCGTGGCCGGTTGGCTTTTGGCGACAGCTTTGGTTATATCCGCATTTTGTGGTATAACGGTTGAGAAGCAATGAATCACATTTTTCCTTCTCAGCGCATCCATTTGCGGTGCATGGATGGTTGAGTATCTGTTGTCAACTTTTGTAAATACCATTCCTAAGAATTCCACGTTACATCCCTTAAAACTTTTTCTCCATTTATTTATGCGATTTACAAGCAGAGGTAGGCCAATAGCAGGGAAAATCTCAGGCACAACAGGGACAATAATATAATCACTTACAATCAATGCATTTTGAGGTGCTAATGTTAAATTTGGTGGGCAATCGATTAAAACATAGTCATAGTCCAATTCCGCTTTGTCAATTTGATTCTTTAAAACACTTTCTCGGGCAGGAACAGAAACTAAATCTAAATCTAGGAAAGTCAATTCCAAATGGGACGGTATCAAATCTAAGTTTTCAATACCTCCCGCGTTTTGAATAATAGCATCCTCAATATTAAATTCATCATCTCTAGAAGATGCGCCTCTATTCATTCCAAGAACGTCTGAAATTGTCGCCGTATCTTTTATTTCTTCCCATTCATCCAATGTAATAAATGATAATGTAGCATTTGTCTGAGGGTCTAAATCAATTACCAGAACTTTTTTATTATGTTCTGTAGCAAGCAAAGTTGCAATTTCCACTACTGACGTTGTTTTTCCAACGCCACCTTTCATATTAATAAAAGAAACTGTTACCATTTTATAGTATTTAAATTATCACGGACTCTGAACAAACCTAAACAATAATTTTCCACAATATCACCGTTAAAAAACGGTATTTAGTTTCTGATATGTTAATGATGATGAGGTAATTAAGAAAGTGTAATAGCGCCAGACTGCAGAGCATGGACTGTGCAGACATCCCCCGTGCCCCCTTTCGGCCACCACGTAGTTTGACATGGCTCACTATGACAACCTGCAAGGGGAATTACGTTCGGTTCTTTGATTGAGTTGTCTCCTAATCCCAGGCAATGGTTCGACTCGGCTCACCATGACAAATCCGCAAGGGGGATTATGCCCGGTTCTTTGATTGAGCTGTCTCCTAATCCTAGGCAATGGTTCGACTCGGCTCACCATGACAAATCTGTTTTGTGTTAGGTGGGTTGCTGGTTCGGCGCGGCTCACCATGACAAATCTGGAACGGGAATTACGTTCGGTTCTTTGATTGAGCTGTCTCCTAATCCTCAGCAATGGTTCGACTCGGCTCACCATGACAAATCCGGAACGGGGATTACGTTTGGTTTTTTGATTGAGCTGTCTCCTAATCTTAGGCAATGGTTCGACTCGGCTCACCATGACAAATCCGGAACGGGAATTACGCCTAGTTTTTTGATTGAGCTGTCTCCTAATCCCAGGCAATGGTTCGACTCGGCTCACCATGACAAATCCGCAAGGGGGATTATGCCCGGTTCTTTGATTGAGCTGTCTCCTAATCCTCGGCAATGGTTCGTGGCTCAACAATGGTTCGACACGGCTCACCATGACAAATCTGTTTTGTGTTAGGTGGGCTGCTGGTTCGACGTTGCTCACCATGACAAATCTGTTTTGTGTTAGGTGGGGTTGCTGGTTCGATTATGCTCACCACTCCTTGCGATGGCATGGTGAATAGAAACGCCCCCGCGGGGCGGGGGCGCTGGTTACTAACCCTATCCGGATCTTAAAAGCTGTAGTTATACCATGAGGGATTCGCGGATCCTCTTTTCGATGGCATCGCTTACCTCGGGATTGTCGGCAAGGAATTGTTTTACGGCATCGCGGCCCTGGCCTATCTTGCTGTCGTTGTAGCTGAACCATGAACCGCTCTTCTGCAGTATGCCCAGCTCCACGCCCATATCTATGATCTCGCCCACCTTGCTGATACCCTCACCAAAGATGATATCAAACTCGACCTGGCGGAATGGCGGCGCCACTTTGTTCTTCACCACCTTAACACGGGTACGGTTGCCGCTGGCCACATCGCCATCCTTGATCTGGCTGATACGGCGGATATCTAACCGCACAGAGGCGTAGAACTTGAGGGCGTTACCACCGGTAGTGGTCTCGGGGTTGCCAAACATCACGCCTATCTTTTCACGGAGCTGGTTGATGAATATGCAGCAGCAGCCTGTACGGGAGATAGTAGCTGTGAGCTTGCGCAGGGCCTGGCTCATGAGGCGCGCCTGGAGGCCCATCTTGCTCTCGCCCATCTCGCCCTCAAGCTCGCCCTTAGGCACAAGGGCGGCCACAGAGTCTATCACCACCACATCGACCGCGCCGGATGATATGAGGCGGTCTGCTATCTCAAGGCCCTGCTCACCATAGTCGGGCTGGGAAATGATGAGGTTGTCTACATCCACACCCAGCTTGCGGGCGTAGCTGGCATCGAAGGCATGCTCCGCATCTATAATAGCACATATGCCTCCTTTTTTCTGCGCCTGCGCTATAGTATGTATAGCGATGGTGGTTTTACCGGAGGACTCGGGGCCATATATCTCTACAATACGGCCAACGGGCAGCCCACCCACACCGAGCGCCACATCGAGGCCTATAGAGCCTGTGCTGATGACGTCCATCTTTTCATTCTGCTTTTCGCCAAGCATCATTACCGATCCTTTGCCGTAGTCTTTCTCGATCTTGTCGAGCGCCAGTTTCAAAACCTTTAATTTGTCGTCTGCCATATACTTGTTATTTTATCGCTTAAAACTTTTACCAAAAGTAGCAGAAAAAAACACACGATTTTCATTTTCAAAAAGAAGATATCCACAATTTTTAGAACTCATACAAACCAATACAGTAGCGGGTTGCAGGCCGTTTTTGGGAATATTTTGTTGGTAAGTATGGGTGGCGGCGGGGCAGGTGATGCCCTTATACGATGCCTAAACGGAGTAAGTATGGGAAGCAGCGCAAAAGCCGGGAAGATCAACGCATATCTTCCATAGCCTCAACTATGCGTTTGGCGGCATTGCCATCGCCATAAGGATTAGAACGCGCGGCCATGGCCTGGTAAGCGACCGTATCCGTGAGCAGTGTGATGGCCTCCTTATAGAGCAGTGCCGGGTCGCTGCCCACCTTGAGTACCGTACCTGCCTCTATAGCCTCGGGGCGTTCGGTGGTGTCGCGCAGCAGCAGTACAGGCTTGCCAAGCGAGGGAGCCTCCTCCTGCACGCCCCCGCTATCGGTGAGTATGAGCCGGGCATTGTTCATAAGCCATAAAAAACCAGGATAAGCAAAGGGAGGGGTAAGATGTATGAGCGGGTGCCCGCCAAGCAGCTCCTCAACAACATCTTTGACATTGGGGTTGAGGTGTACCGGAAAGATAACCGGCGTTTGTGTGTCCTCAGCTATTCGTTTTATAGCAAGGGATATATTTCGAATACCATCGCCATGATTCTCGCGGCGGTGCATTGTAACAAGTATGTAGTCTTTAATATCGGCGAGGCCATGAGCTGTGACCTCTGCCGGAACGCTGCCTTCTATCTTAGCCAGGCCAAGGAAAAGCGCGTCTATACCTGTGTTGCCGGTGATGAGCGCCTGGTTAAAATCGACCCCGTCTGCCAGCAGGTTTTCAAGCGCCTGCTCAGTAGGCGGGAAATGAAAATGCGCCAACCGGGTGGTAAGTACCCTGTTCATCTCTTCGGGAAAGGGTGAAAACTTATTGAATGTACGGAGGCCCGCCTCGACATGCAGTATCTTTATTTTTTGATAAAAGGCCGCCAGCGATGCCGCAAAAGTAGTGGTGGTATCGCCCTGCACAATAACGAGGTCCGGCTTTTCGGCGAGCAGTACCCCGGTGATGCTGTTGATGAGTTTTGCGGTAAGACCAGCAAGCTGCTGATCTGGCTCCATCACATCTAGCGATATATGTATGGGTATGCTGAAAAAATCAATGACCTGCCGGAGCATTTCCTTATGCTGGCCCGTGGAGCAGACAATGGTGTTGAAACCCGGATTGCCCGATAAAACCTCTACTAACGGGGCCAGCTTTATAGCCTCGGGGCGTGTGCCAAAAAAGATAATGACCTTCTGCATGAATTGATAGCCGTTAACGGGCACGAAAATAGTCTATTTTATAACCTTGTGGTAAAACAGACTGGATAAGAAACGCCTCTTCCCAACCGGAGACGGTTACAGAAGACCGTTTGTTGCTGACAATATCCGCGGCGCGGTAAACGAAAGCCCCATATGGCGTAGGTTTTAGCGGTACCGCCAATATACCTACCGTAAAAAAAGCCAGGCAAGGGAGCAGGAACAAGAATGGTAGGCTTTTGCGCAAAAGCGGCCTTACAGCAGCACCCTTGTACACCAGGTATAATACATAGCCGATGAACAATGTACTGAATGGGATAGCAAACGAGTGGTAACGGAAATACAGGGATGCATAGTGGTGCGCCCTGATGCTGAGCAGCATAAGCAGGACGCTACTGCTAATGCCGGTGATGAATAACAGATGTACCGTACCCCTTTCACGTTTGTCGGCGGCCGCGCGGATGCCAGCGCCATAGAAGAATATTACAAACAAAAATGAGCAGATGGTGACCATGGCATTTGCCCTTATTGCCGGGAAGATCAACTTGAAATTCATAGCAGTGTACTTCATGGTGCGCAGGAAAACCTCTGAGAGATGGAAGCCGTAATTGGCATATCCCTCTTCTATAGCTTTGCTCTGTGTATTCATAACACGCAGGCCCGGGAGGGCGAAGAGAACGAACAGCGCCAGGGGTATTACGGGTATAAGCACAGCCAATACATTGGGCCAGGAAAACAGGTTTTTGCCTTTAGCAACGATCAGCGCCGCCAGGAATACCACAACGATATAAACAGCGAGAAAGTGGCACAGCAGCGCGCATACCGAGAAAAAAGAAACGAGAAACAGGTACAGGGGCCGCTGCTGCTGCCACAGGTATCTAAAAAAGAAAACAGCAGCCAATACCACGAACATAGCCCCCATAGCATAGGCCCTTATCTCGTGGCTCATACTGATAAAATTCATATCGCACGCCAGCAGCACTACCGACAGCCCGGTGAACAGTGAACCGTTGAAGAGCTGCCTGCACAGGAAGAAGAATGCTATAAGGGTAATTATAGAGCAGAGCTTAGACAGCAGCATGTATGTCTCCACACTATTGCCAAACATAATTGTAAAACAATGCAGCTTGTAGTTATACAGGAAGCTATTGGCGTTATCAATAACGGTGGCCCGAAAGACGTTTGCTGAAGTGTTGAGGCTGTTAATCTGCGCAGAACTAACAGAAGTGGCACCCGCAAACTGAGCAGGGGTATCATGGCTGATCCCCCTGCTGCATAATATGCTCACGGTCTCATCATACCATATTTCTTTTTTGAGCGGCAGTACCAGCACAGCGATAACGGCCATGACCAGGCAAAAAATATTTATCCGCCTAGCCAATCCATTACCGGGGATGATACCAGATGCAACCATTTATGGTTTTAGTTTGCCTGTTTTGTAATCGAGCAGCAGCCGCAGGGTCTGCTTCATGGTCTTATTCACATTCATCTTCGATTCGCCCTGCTTGAGGTCATAGCGCAGTATCATAGGCACTTCGTTCATAGTAGCACTCTGGCCGGCAACTTTGAGCAGCACCTCTACCATACACCCAAACCCCTTCTGCGTTATGAACTTATCGCCATACACATTAATTGTTTTGCGCAGCATATCTACACGGTATGCCCTGAATCCGCAGGTATAGTCCCTGATGCCCTCAAACCCCACCATGACCCGGAACAGAAAGCCAGCCGCCCAGCTAAAGAAGGTACGTGAGCGCTTGAGGCCCTTGATGCGGGCACCCGGCTGGTATCGTGAGGCGATCACAAGGTCGCTGCCCTCTGCCACCTGCTGCGCCATGCGCTGTATGAGAAAGGGGTTCTGGCTGTCATCGGCATCGAGGGTAACAACGATATCGGTGTCTTTAAGACCCGTGATGGCCTTGCGCATGCCCGAATTGATGGCACTGGCCAGGCCGCTGTTGGGCTGAATATCAAGTACATCAATAGCAATATCGGCCTTAAAGTTCTGCGCAACCGCAAGGGTGTTATCCTTGCTGCCGTCGTTTACCACAAGCACGCTGGCATCCCACTTATAATAGTTATATGCCTCATTGATCTTCTGAAGCAAAGGAGGCAAAGACTCTTCTTCATTATAAGCAGGGAGTACGATCCTGATGTGCATATGGACTGATGCGCTTTTTAGTTACTTATGTGTTATGGTGTAATAAGATCAGAAAGGGTGGCTTATGGACGCTAAAGTAATGTATTTTACAGTTCTCAAAGACCGTGGGCGAAAATCTCAGAAATTTCTTCCCTCCAGGGCCGCAACGGCTTTACGGAAATCATCGGAAATACGCGTTTTCTTATTGGTGTTGAAGTCGAAATTAACAATAACATCATGTGCCTCAGCCGCCACTTCGTTATTCTCATTGAGTATGCGATGGTGGATGCCGAAACTGGTATTTTTGATGAACTCTATGCCGGCCGCTATAGTGATGATACCAGGATAGTAGAGCGGCTGAATAAAATTGCATGACGTAGACAATAAAATGGGGCCTATTTTCGTTTGTTCGAAGGTGGCTGCGGTGCCGGTAAGTTCCCAGTAATTGACCCTGGAAGCCTGTATGTATTTGAAGTAAGCAACATTATTTACATGGCCAAACAGGTCCATCTCGCTCCAGTCTATTCTCAATGACAGCTTTACCGGGTACTCATCCATTATGTAAAAATACGGTACGGACTATAATATTCGTTAACTTGCAATAACAAAAATGTATCTATGAGATACCCGCTTATTTTATTGATCGCAGTAGCAACATTTTTTGCCTCATGCAGTAAAAGCAACAGTGTAAGCTATAAGTACACAGCCACCATTACCGGCCCGGACCTTACAATGACCGTATGCAGCGGGGGATACCTGATAACCATAGACGGTGTCTCGGGGCCAATAAGATTTACCAAGCTACCCGCGGGCAGCACACTGGACCTTACTACAGCTACTTTTCCGGTACATGTAAGGCTAAACTGGCATTGGGAAGGTGACCCACCGAGCCCATGCGGTATTGTATATATAGACGCCATAGAGCAGGTTAAATAGCCGAAGTGCCTAGTGCAGCAGGTACATTAGGCGCACCACCCACATATTATTATACTGTTTGGCCCTGGCATATTCGGATGGAGGCAGCTCTGTACGTATGGGCAGCAGTGAATACTGGAACCTGACATTGAAAAACAGCCCTTTCCACAAGTGGAGCTGTGCGCCGGCCAGCAGGTCGAAGGCGTCTTTTTTGAACGGATAGGCCGACAAGTCTACATTCCGGTAAAAGTTGGATGAATCGGTTTGCACAGTATGGATCATCTCATTGCTGCTGATGAGCCTGCCATAAGAGAACCCCACACCAAAATGACTTTTGCGCTTGTCGTAGAAGTTGATCATGACAGGTATCTCGGCGTAGTTATTGTTGATGTGGTACTGAAGTACCAGCAGTGATTTATTGGCCGGGGAGAACTGGCCACCATTGCTGGTGCTGCCTTTTTGTGAATACAGTATCTCGAAGCTCAGCGAAACATGCTTAGCTATCCGTGCATAGGCTATGCCGCCTACATTAAGCCCCGTTTTGCGGTACCCTGCATAGTAGTCACCATCTACCTGGGAAAAATTAGAACCAATAACGGCGCCTACAGAGAATATTTTGGGTTGTTCTATATATAGCCCGTGCCCCTCTTCGTCTTCCTCCTCCTGGGCAACAGCTATACCGGCAAACATGCTAAAAATAATTGTAGTGACGAGAAGTGCGGCGAATTTTCTACTTTTAATCATTGAAAAGTAAGTGTTCTGATACCCAATAGACGAAAAAACAGCAACTAATCTTTGGAAGGACCGAAAAAACATGTTCAATAACGACTAATGAGTTTCAAATATACGCCAAACACGCTAAAAAAACTGGAAGAGCTGTACGAGGAGTCAGGCTATATCATCCGCTATGAGAAGGGAAATTTCAACAGCGGGTATTGCATACTTGAGGATCGGAAAGTAGTAGTGATCAATAAATTCTTCAGCATTGAAGGCCGTATCAACGCGCTGTTGGAAATACTGCCGAGCATAAATGTACCCGAGGCCGACCTGAGCGGAGAAACACTGAAGTGGTATAAACAAATAAAGTCGGAGCCGTCATTGGGTGAGGACCAGTCTGTACAATCACAAATGGACATGTAACCGTGAAGATAACTTTCCTTGGCACCGGCACCTCGCAGGGTATTCCGCTTATTGGATGCGAATGCCCTGTGTGCACATCCGGCAACAGGAAAGATAACCGGCTGCGCACATCGGTGTGGATAGAAACACCGGAGGCAAGCATAGTAATAGACAGCGGGCCAGACTTCAGGTACCAGATGCTGCGGGCCAATGTACGCAAGCTGGATGCAATCGTTTTCACCCACGGGCACAAAGACCATATTGCCGGCATGGACGATATACGTGCTTACAATTTTATATCGGGTAAGCCAGTAGGTATATACGCCACAGAGGAAACGCAGGAAACTATAAAGCGGGAGTTTAGCTACATCTTCAACAATGCCAGTTATCCGGGTATACCACAGATCATCATGAACACGATAGAGCCGTCCGTTCCATTTGAAATAAACGGGCTGAAAATAACACCTATACGTGTGCTGCATTATAAGTTAGAGGTTCTTGGTTTCAGGATCGGGGATTTTACGTACATCACAGACGCCAACTTTATAGAACCCGAAGAACTGGAAAAAGCAAATGGAAGCAAGGCCATGGTGCTGAACGCTCTTCGCCATGAGCCGCACATATCCCACTACACATTGGCAGAAGCTATGGAAGTAGCAAAAAGCGTAGCCGGCGCGGATACTTATTTCACACACATCAGTCACCAGCTAGGCCTGCACGATGTAGTTGACGCTGACCTGCCATCCGGCATGCACCTTGCCTATGACGGGCTGGCGCTGGAGTTTTGAGCCATTATCCATGGGTTTAAAAGGTATGCTCTATCAGGCCTACGTTACTTTGATTCGCGATAATACTTTTTAAGGTTATTTTTCTGAAAATATAAAAAATAATACAATTATTTCATAATATGGCCGTTAAATTATTGTGGTTAGTTTCGCTTTTGGCAAAAATTATTTTTCGAATTACATAGCAGGGAATTGTCGTTAATAGTATAACTTTGAAATGACTACGCCCATAACGCTGAAGAAGAAAGTTGTGACTTATTAAAATCGTAATCTCATGGAAACCATAATAAATGTTGAAGAAAAAGTGGTGGAAAATAAAAAAAATACCATGGAAAAAAATAATTGGCTGCCTCGCCCCCCAGGAACAAATCCCTTCCCATATATAGTTTACGCTACCAAGGACAAAGTAGATTTTTATAAGCAGACATTTGAGTCCATTCCGGGATCACTGATCGATCATAAATTATCTAAATTCATAAGTGAAAACAAAGTAAATTCCATAACGATCGTTTGCTATCCGCTACAATCGTTTTTGAACCGGCTGGACCGGACAAGGATGGGCGGCCAGGAGCATGCAGGAGCGGTGATCGAATTCATTAACCGGTTCAACCAAATACATTCGGACGCATGGCTGGTGTATGTGATCAGTCATATGACAGGAGGTAATCCGAGGCTCATATCTGTAGGTGGTGACTGTTACCGTTCTGAGCGCCCTGATTTTCGCTCAATGCTGGTACGCACAAAAGACCTTGCCGAGGGGATGCTGAAAAAATCAAGTCTTATTTTTACCGATATACCAGCGCTTACCGGTGGCAAGAAAGGTGAATTCGGCATCATAGATTCGAATGAAAAAAGCATTTCTTTCAAACCTAATTCGGCCTTAACGCCTGAGGAGCAAAACAGGGAAATTCACCTGGCGGGTGACGCGATATTTGAAATATCCAAACTGATCATGCCCATCGGCATCAGGTTCCTGAATGAGGTAATAAAACCAAACGATGCACCAATAGCGCCGGACAGCCTTTCACCCGATGTATTCACAGGCGCGCGCTGGGAAAACTACACTGACTACTGGAAAGGAAACAGCGTAGACCACAGGTACATGACCTGCGACAATTTTGAAGCAGGAATGAACTCGGCAATACCAACCGCTTATGGGGTTGTAGCCGCAGTAAAAGCTCTGAGTGACGGCATCCTGAACAAGTCAGATTTCGCATCCAAGCATTTCCTGATGGAAGGCTTTGGCGGTGTGGGTGAGAATGCTGTAAAGTTTTTCATTAACGAGCATAAGGTGCCTGCAGCCAACATAACAGTGATAGACCCCGATGCGGAAAAATGTGAGAAAGCTAAAACATACGGTATAAACGTGATCAACAGTTTTGCCAACCCGTTTTATGATACGCTGAATGTTAGTGAATCCACGTACGATATATGGGTGAACAACGGTGTGGGTGATACGGTGGGTATTAATGAGGTAAAGAACCTTTTAAAAGCCGGCGTGAAGATATTCGCGGGGGGAGCCAATAACCTGTTCCTTGTTGAAGAACTGAGCGACATTTGCAAATTGATTGCGGAGCAAAAAGCATCGGCATTCCCTGACTGGGCCTGCAGCGCGGGCGGCTGGACCTATGCTGTGCTGCAGCAGATAAAAAAGGCCGACAGTAACTTCAAATCTGACGCGAACCAGATAATAGCGGCGAGAAATGTAAAAACGGTGAATGAAGCGCTGCGCGATTATACACCCGGCCAGGACCTGTGGGCCATAGCAGAGAGCCAGGCAAAATCGAAGATCGAGTTTGCGCTAAGCCATCATGCTACGCTTACCGACGACGATTTTGACATCAAAAAATGGAAGATCTGAGGCGCATTGCCCCGATACTCCAGAGCATATTTTTTCGGTTACCTGACGTAGCATTTGAAGAAGCTTTAACCCGGCTTCCTGTTGTACGCCGAGGTAACCGTTTATCTTTACACTTTATTTACTTTATTGGTTTTTGATACATGGATTACGCTTTTAAGAAAATAGAACAAGATTGGAAGAAATACTGGAACGACAATAAGGTTTATCACGTGACCAACCGCACAGATAAGCCTAAGTGTTATGTGCTGGACATGTTTCCCTACCCCAGCGGGGCCGGCCTGCATGTGGGGCATCCGCTGGGCTATATTGCCTCAGATATATACGCGCGCTACAAAAGGCTCTGCGGCTATAATGTATTGCACCCTATGGGTTATGATTCGTTCGGCCTGCCTGCCGAACAATACGCGATAGAAACCGGCCAGCATCCGGCAGTGACAACGGAAAAGAATATAGCCCGCTACCGCGAGCAACTGGACAATATCGGGTTTTGCTACGACTGGGACCGTGAAGTGCGTACCAGCGAACCCAACTATTATAAGTGGACACAATGGATATTCCTGCAACTATTTCATAGCTGGTACGACAGGACACAAAACAAGACAAGACCCATAAAAGAACTGGTCGCCATCTTTGAAAAAGAAGGCAACATAAATCATGCATGCCCCGGCAATGAAACGATCCGGTTTGACGCAGCCGCATGGAAAAACTATTCTGAAAAAGAACAGCGTGAGCATATCATGCACTACAGGGTGGCCTACCAGGGCTACGCACAGGTATGGTGGTGCGAAGCCCTGGGCACAGTGCTGGCAAATGATGAAGTAGTGAATGGAGTATCTGAACGTGGGGGACATCCCGTAGAGCGGAAGAACATGCGCCAGTGGTTCCTGAGGATCACCGAGTATGCCGACAGGCTGCTGGATAGCCTTAACAACCTGGAGTGGAGCGAGGCCATGAAAGAAATGCAGCGCAACTGGATAGGAAAAAGCAACGGAGCGGAGATAACTTTTGAGATAGCGTCTGCAGACGGCGCCAGCCATGGATTTACCGTATTCACTACCCGACCTGATACTATTTTCGGGGTTGACTTTATGGTACTGGCACCGGAGCATGACCTGGTGGCGCGTATCACCACGGCTGACCAGATGAAGGCCGTAGATGAGTACCTGCAATATACAAAGAGCCGCTCTGAGCGGGAGCGGATGGCAGAAGTAAAACAGGTGACAGGTTGCTTTACCGGAGCCTATGCAATACATCCATTTACCAGGAAACAGGTACCGATATGGATATCAGAATATGTGCTGGCAGGCTACGGTACCGGAGCAATTATGGCAGTGCCCAGCGGTGACGAACGCGACCATGCTTTTGCCAGACACTTCAGCATACCTATCACCAACATATTTGGTGAACAGTACAAAGGCGATGCCGCGTACAGCGACAAAAAAGGTACAATAGAAAACAGCGGCTTCCTGTCCGGAATGAATATTGCCGAGGCTACAGAGGCTGCCATAAATGCTATAGCAGACCAGGGCTTAGGAAAGCGAAAGATCAACTATAAGTTTCGTGACGCCGGTTTCAGCCGCCAGCGCTACTGGGGGGAGCCATTCCCGATAATATACCTGGACGATGTGCCATATGCCACTGACGAACCGGTGATACAGCATGACCATGTACTGGGACAGCTGCCCGTAGAACTGCCTTATGTGGAAAGCTATAAGCCCGGCCCAGACGGACAGGGGCCACTAGCCAACATAACAGACTGGGTGACGACCGAAGCAGGAGAACGTGAGACCAATACCATGCCAGGATACGCAGGCAGCAGCTGGTACTTCCTGAGGTATATGGACCCCGGTAATGATGCAGAATTTGCCGGGCGTGCCGCAACCGATTACTGGAACCAGGTAGACCTGTACATAGGCGGGACCGAGCATGCCGTAGGCCATCTGCTCTACAGCCGCATGTGGACAAAGGCCCTGTACGACCTGGGTCATATAGGTTTTGATGAGCCGTTTAAGAAACTGTTGAATCAAGGGATGATACAGGGTAGCTCGCGGTTTGCATACCGTGTCAGCGGCACAAACAAATTTGTATCGGCAGGACTGAAAGGCAAAACGCCGGTTGATGACGTCCGTGTGGATGTAAACATTGTAGACGGTGTGGAAATGGATATTGAAGCATTTAAAAAATGGCGGCCAGAATATGCAAACGCTGAATTTGAACTGGAAGATGGCAAGTACATCTGCGGAGCGGAAGTTGAGAAAATGTCCAAGTCTAAATACAATGTGATCAATCCTGATGACATTGTAGAGCAGTATGGCGCAGATACTTTCCGTATGTACGAGATGTTCCTTGGCCCTATAGATGTAAGCAAACCCTGGGATACCAAGGGTATTGAGGGTGTACACCGTTTTCTGAAAAAAATGTGGCGCCTGTATGCCGATGAGCAGAAGGGATGGATAGTAACTGATGAAAAAGCTACAGAGGCCGAGCTGCGCATACTGCACAAGACCATAAAGAAAATAGGTGATGATATTGAGCGTTTCTCTTTCAATACATCTGTAAGCCAATTGATGATCTGCGTAAACGAACTGGGCGGGCTCAACTGCCACAAGCGGGATATACTGGAGCCTCTGGCCGTGGCCATTTGCCCCTTTGCGCCGCATATAGCGGAGGAACTGTGGCATAGGCTGGGTAATACCACAACCGTAGTTGATGCAGCTTTCCCAAAATACCTGGAGCAGTATGTGACCGATAACTCAAAAAAATATCCGGTGGCTGTAAATGGCAAAACAAGGGTGGAAATGGAATTTGCGCTTGATGCCGAACCGGCGGCCGTGGAAAAAGAAGTGTTGGCAGATGCCACAATACAAAAATGGATGGAGGGTAAACCACCCAGGAAATTCATCTATGTAAAGGGTAAGATGATCAATGTGGTAGTGTAACGCGCGGGTAATAATAAAAGCATTACGTTTTTTTATGTTTCCGGGCAAGTGCCGGCGAGGATGATTTTGCCAGCTATGATGCTAATCACAAAGTTTAGCCAAAAAAAATGAGAAAGCTGCCCCAGGCACCGGCTGCCGGCAGACCGGTTTTGGGGTTTTAGGCCGCAGGGGGTTACCTTTGCACCATGAAAAGTAAAAAGACGACCATTTTTCTCATATCCTTCTTCATGCTGCTGGCCATATCTTTCATTGGCTATATATTTCCCAAGATACAAGAGAACCAGCAAAAGCAGCCCCAGCTGCCTATCATAGGCAATGACCAGAACCACCATGTTGCACCCTTCTCTTTCATCAACCAGGATGGCAAGACCATTACCAATGAGGATATAAAGGGTAAGATATGCGTAGTGGAATATTTCTTTGCCACATGCAAGGGTATGTGCCCGAGAATGAACGAGCACATGGAAAAGGTGTACAAGGCATTCAGGGGGAATAAACAAGTACTGATACTATCACATACGGTAGACCCGCTGCGCGATACAGCACAGGCATTAAAGGCATATAGCCTGAGGTTTGACGCAGACCCTCAGCAATGGATGTTCCTCACGGGCGACAAAAAACAGCTGTATGATATGGCGCGATACAGTTACCTGATCAGCGCTGACGATGATACCGCAGGCATAAGCATTGATAAAGATTTCATACACGATAAGCATTATGCCCTTGTAGATGGTTATGGCCGTATCCGCGGGTTTTATGACGGGCTTGACGATGCCAGTATCACAAAGCTGATCGCAGACATCAACACACTCCTTAAAGAAAAGACAACAGGCCAATAGTGGCCCACGCGGCGCGAAGTGCCTCAATGCAGCGTCCAGCCGAGCAGGAGCCAGCCGAGCACTATCAGCGGCGCCGGGATCTTGGTATAATACAGCATGCAGTAGGTGATGATCACCACCACGAGGTTACTCCACTCAAATGCCAGGCTTTTGTCGAACGCGATGGTCTTGAACAGCACCATGCCCGACGCAATAATGATACCCACAATAGCCGCGTTAAAACCCTCTAACGCACGGTAGATGATAACGTGATGTTTCAGGTTTTCGTATATAGGAAACAGGAAGAACAGCAGCAATGTACTGGGCAGGAACACAGCCGTAGTAGCCACAAAACAACCTACCACCTGCCAGAAAGGGCCGTAGGTGCTCATAGCCATACCACCGATAAACGAACAGACCGAGAACACAGGGCCCGGCACCGCCTGCACCATACCAAAACCCGTGAGCAACTGATCTGTGGTAAGCAGCTGTGAATGAGGCCTGCTGACGTACTGGTACAGCAGCATAGGCATCAGCGCCTGGCCGCCACCGAAGACTATGGCGCCGAACCGGTAAAAGTTTTCGAAGAGGTGGTATATGCGCCCATTAGCCCAATGCTGGCTGCCGGCCAACTCGCTGAGTACACCAGCCACAATGAAGATAAGGGCGAACAACCAAAGGTGCATCCAGTTGATACGCTTTGGTTTATGCAAAGGATCTGGGATACGCCGATTACTGAAATTGCTGACTATACCCGCGGCCACCAGCAAGGTAGGGATGATCCAGGGGGAGGGGACAAACAGGGACGCTATGAGGCTGCCCAGCATGATACCCGCCGTGGCTATATATTTTACACTGTTCTTCATCATACGCGCCGCCGCAAAGAACACGAAGCCTACCGACATGGGAACAATGTATGAGAACAGGTTGAGGGGTATCATTTTATTGCCTTTAACACCACCCTTGTCGAACGAATAGACAAAAAAGGACAGCATACCCATAATAAAGGCTGCCGGAAATACCCACAACAATAAGGTGATGACCGCCAGTGGCACGCCACCTCTTTTGAGCGCTATGAGCATCACCGTTTGGGTAGAAGAGGGGCCGGGAAGCATCTGGCAGAAGGCGTTATATTCCAATAATTCATCCTCTGTGACATCTTTCCGTTTTTGTACAAAGGTCTTTACCATCATACCCATGTGCCCATGCGGACCACCGAACGCGGTGAACGAATAAAGGAACACAGATTTTAAAAATGGTACATGCCTCAGTAACATCCTCACCTGAAATTAGGATTTGAAAGTAAACAGAATTAACCCAAACCACAAGTTTGCTTAACTATAGGTTAAAAATTATTTAATGTTGTATATAATTTATTTATGAGGTCAGATAAGCATAAAATGACAAAATATGGACTATAACATACAATTACTGACCCGCAAAACACCTGAGTTTTCAACTAAATCTGTATCTTGCAGCGCAAATTGATACTCATGAATCACTTAATACTTGGTGCGTTTTACGACAACGTTAATAAAAATGTAGGCCCAACCCTGATGTGGGTATTTTTCCTGCTGATGATCATAGAACTGATCTATGTGATGATCAAATACACCGACGGATCTATAGACGAGAAAAAATAAAAATTTGTCTGCCTTACCAACAAATATTGCCGGCATAAGGTCGGAATATATGCTCAAAGAACTGGATGAGCAGGTAGCAGGCGATGATCCTATCCATTTCTTTCACACATGGTTTTCTGAAGCCGAGGCAGCGCAGATCACAGAGATCAACGCTATGTCACTGGCTACCGTTGATGCCCAGGCACGGCCACATGCCCGCATAGTATTGCTGAAGGGGCTGGACGACAACGGCTTTGTTTTCTTTACCAATTATGATAGCGCAAAGGGCGCAGAAATAGCTGCCAATCCGCACGCGGCACTGGTCTTTTTCTGGAAAGAACTGGAGCGCCAGGTACGGATAGAGGGAACCATAGAGAAGGTGGCCGCGGAAGAAAGCGACGACTACTTCAGGTCAAGGCCGGCAGGCAGCAGGCTGGGTGCATGGGCATCGCCGCAAAGCAGGAAGATAGGGCACCGCAATATACTGGACCTCAACTATGCCAGGTATGAGTCAGAATTTTCCGGCATAGATATTCCCCGTCCGCCGCACTGGGGTGGGTACCGGGTGATACCCGACCATATAGAGTTCTGGCAGGGCCGCGCCAGCCGTATGCATGACCGCATTGTCTTCACAAAAAATACCGATGGTAGCTGGGAGCGGCACAGATTGGCGCCCTAAGTAATGACAGTTTATCTTATTTGCCAGATTTCACAGCGGCTTTCCGTTTCCACCTGATGCCGTAGCTGATATACAAATTGAAATCGAAGTTGGAGGTCTTGTCGCCCTTACCATAACCGGCGATATACAGCGGAGCCAGGTCCTTGAACGATTTACCATTGAGAATAAACCTGCCCCTGACATTCCAACCCGCATAGAGTCCGCTCACAATTTCCACACGCATACCACCAGTCAGTTCGGCCCATACAGCAGGGAAACTCTTGCCGGCTACTGTCTGATAGGGTGTATTGCCCCACAGGCTGTCTATGACCGAATAGCTCACTGTTCCCCGGTTCACCTCAGCAAAGCCTGCCCTGAGGCCCAGAAACATCATATCCCAGTCGTTTGGCCTGTCGCGGGTAAGTATGCATTTATTGAACCCGAACCTGATAAAACTGTTTGTTGTTTTATATTTCAGGTCGGTATAGTTCACATCCGATCCTCCCCACCCGCCTTCAGCAGCCAGATAATATTCATTATGCAAGTAGTAATCAGCTTCCAATTCATAACCAAACCTGTCTGAATAAAAAGAATTGGACGCCAGGTGCACCGCGTCTATGCCTATACATAGCTGGTGACCTGCAGAGTCGGGGCGTTTTATTTTACCCACCGCGGCGGTGTCTACGCCGGTAGTGTCTGCCTGCGCATATGCAGGCAGACCGCAGCAGATAGCCCCGAGGCTAAAAATTGCGATGTATATATACCTGCAGATGCTTTGTGTTGACATTATTTGTAACGCTTGTATTGAGTATATGCACCGAATCAATAATGAGGTGCGTAGTCTTTACCGAATCAATATCATAAAAGTAGGTGAAGCCGCATGCGTTAGAGAGAAACTGCAGGTGGCGCCTGTAATAAAAAGAAATTGTGTCCGGCTGATAGAGGAATGAGTCGGTGGTAAACTGCCAGCGGCAAAACGTAGTATCCGGCGAAAGGGATACGGTAAAAGACGATTGCTGCGGGTAAATGGTATAGACATTGGCCGCACCCGTGAGTGGCGAAAAAACGGCGGCAGGTATGGCGGTATCTACTGCTACAGTAGCTGTGTCTGAGTTGTAATGTATAGCGCTTATGCTGAGCGTTGCGATCTTAGGGGTAAGGCAGGCCTGACGTTGCTGGCTGCAGGCAAGCACGCCACACACACACAATGCAAGTATTATGGCCCGTAGATAATTAAGCTTAATCATTCAGCGTGTTCAGTATTTTGTCTATGTCTGCTATCACGGTGTCCAACTGGCGGCGCATATGCTCCCGTTCTTCTTCGTCACCCACTGTTTTATCAAGGTGCACGCTGACCATATCCTGGTCCATAGCGGCAAGTTTTTTATTCAGCTTTTCGTTGGTTTTAATTTCTTTGGCAATGGTATCCCTGAGGCGTTTATTTTCCGCCTCCAGTGCCGCATGCTTTTTGAGCAGCGAGTCCAGTTTTTTATTAAGTCTGTCCAGTGCTTCCATTATTCACGAATTTGCGCACTCAGTTTATTTTTATAAACCTCCATCAGTTGTTTCATCAGCTGTTCTATTTCCGCATCTGTTAAAGTACGGTCTTGCAACTGAAATGTATAACTTAATGCCAAAGATTTTTTGCCGGCGCCCAGTTTTTCGCTTTCAAACACATCAAACAGGTCATAAGATTGCAAGGCATCCAGCTTCAGCTGTTCGGTGGTATGCTGCACCTGCCGGTAGGTTACCGAGCTGTCTATAACTATAGCTATGTCACGCTGCACTGCCGGATAACGCGGCACTTCTTTATACACGATCTTATTAGCGGCGCTTGCTTTCAGCCATTTATCCCAATGTATCTCCGCAAAAAATACGTCTTGTTTGATATCGAACTCATGGAGCCTCTTTGCGGAAACCTGCGTGGCTGAGCATAGTATTGCGTTCTTCCATTTCCATACTACCGCTGTATCTCCTTCATTATCTTCATAAGATAGTACCGCATTTTTCACACCGCTGTATTGCAGCAGACTAGTGATCACCCCTTTCAGGTGAAAGATGTTTCCCTTCTTTACCTTCTCACTCCAGTGAGTACCGTTTATGTTACCGGTCATCCACAGCGCCAGCCGCGGCTCTTGTATATACTTTCCTTCGTGCGTGGTATATACGTCGCCATACTCAAACAGGCAGAGGTCACTGCTTTTGCGGTTGCAGTTATATTGTATTACTTCCAGTCCACCTTCGTTCATCGACGGGCGCATTACGTCCAGCTCGCTGCTCAGGCTGTTGATCATCTTCACCAGGTCTGCCCGGCCGGGATAGTATTTGCTGTTGACAATAGAGTTAGTGAGTATCTCATGAAAGCCCATACCGCACAGCAGTGCAGCGTAGCGATCGCGCGCGGCGCGGTCACCGGGTATGGATCTTGTAAGCGGTATATTCAGCTTATCGGGTATACGGATGTTGTCGAGCCCGTCTATGCGCAGAATTTCTTCCACGATATCGGCCGGATGCGCTACATCTGTTTTGTTTGACGGCACTTCCAGAGTCAGCGTTTCATTAGTCTCGCCTGTTATCTTAAATCCCGACGCGGTAAGCAATTCCTTTATGGCCAGTTGGCCATACGTTTTCCCGCTCAGCTTGTGAATATAAGCATACGAAACAGTTACGCTCACCGGTTGCAATGGCACCGGATATTCGTCGGTAACGGGCGAGGCTATTTCACCACCCGCTATGTCAGTTATCAGCGCCGCGGCCCGTTTCAGCGCGGGTATTACATTGTTGATGTCTACCCCTTTTTCAAAATGCGTGGCAGCGTCGGTACGCAATCCGTGATGCAACGATGTGCGACGGATATGTTTCGGATCGAAATAAGCGCTCTCAAGAAAAACATTGGTTGTAGCATCTGTGATGCCGCTGTGCAACCCACCGAATACTCCGCCCATGGCTACCGGGCCATTGGCGTCGCAAATTACCAGGTCGTTTGCCTGCAGCTTCCTTTCCTTCTCGTCAAGTGTTGTGAACACAGTACCCGCGGGCATGAAACGCACATTGATCTCATGGCCGTTTATTTTATCCGCGTCAAAAGCATGCAGCGGCTGCCCGTATTCATGCAGCACATAATTAGTGATGTCTACAATATTATTGATGCTGCGCAGGCCTATAGCCTGCAACCTTTGCTGCAACCATTCTGGTGACGCGCCAACCTTAATATTCTTTATACTGATGCCTGTATAACGCGGGCATGCTTCGGGTGATGCTATGTTCACCTTTATCAGCGCACTTCCCTGCGGCGGCATGATATCGGCGCCGGGAACTTTAACAGTATGCTTTCCACCTTTGTGATGCGTGAGGTATGCGCATACATCGCGCGCCACACCTATATGGCTGTTAGCATCAGAGCGGTTTGGCGTAAGGCCTATGTGTACCGCAAAATCGGGTTCGGGAAGATTGAAATAAACTTTAGCGGCCGTGCCCACTGCGGCTTCAGCGGGCAGTATCATGATGCCCGCATGGCTTTTGCCAAGGCCTACTTCATCCTCCGCGCATATCATTCCCGAACTTTCTTCACCGCGTATTTTAGCCTTCTTTATCAGGAACGGTGTGCCTTCTGTGGGGTGTACCGTGGTACCCGGCGGGGCTACGATCACCTTCTGGCCGGCGGCCACATTGGGCGCGCCGCATACTATATGCAGGGCTTCGGGGCCACCTATGTCTACGGTGGTTATGCTTAATTTATCGGCATTAGGATGTTTCGCGCAGGTCAGTACCTCCCCTATTACAAGGCCCTCAAGGCCCCCGGGAATACGCTCCATGGGTTCTACAGCCTCAACTTCCAGGCCTATAGAGGTGAGGATATCGCTTAATTCGTTTACCGGCAAGGCTTCCGGAAGGTATTCCAGCAGCCATTGATACGAAATGATCATTTAAAACCTGAATTTTGGCAAAGATAACCTATCATTATAGCAAAAAGTATGGTCTCAAAAAAACCATTAACAAAACCATTTTTTACAGTTAAATTTGTGCATTGATGTTAATAAACTTGTTTTATAGAAGACGATGTGTGCATAAGCTGTTAGCACCCGGTGAATAAAGCCTTAAGGGATGTGTGGAAAACAAGTAATAAAATAAGACTTTTCGCTCTGATTTTCCTTTCTACATTAGTCCTCCCCCACCGGTTTTTAACCTTCGCTTAATGATGGCTTAACAGTATGGACACAATGAAAATTGCTTAAAAACCCATGAAAAACGGTGATAAAGCAGGCAAAAACAGGCGGGAAAACGACAAATATTACAACTCACTATATAAGATATTAACCCGGAATGGCAGTAAATATTAAAAAAGATTTTGGCAGCACAAGAAACCGCAAACCAGACCTCACAACGCTTGTTTACGGAAAAGTGCCACCCCAGGCGCCCGAACTGGAAGAAGCTGTACTAGGGGCATGCATGCTGGAAAAAGACACTTTCGCGCAGGTACTGGAGATCATCCAGAGCGAGGAGTGTTTTTATATGGACGCTCACCAAAAGATCTATTCGGCCATGCGCCGTTTATTTGACAAGGGTACCCCGGTAGACCTGCTGACGATCACAGAGGAACTACGAAAAACAAATGAACTGGAACTGATAGGCGGGGCATATTACCTCACCCGGCTCACGATGAGTGTGCTGTCGAGCGCACATGTGGAAGCACACGCGCGCATAGTGATGGAGAAATTCATACAGCGCGAGCTGATACGTATCAGTGGCGCGGTAATAGGCGACGCATACGAAGACAGCACTGACGTTTTTGACCTGCTGGACAAAGCAGAATCAGGGCTGTACGAGATAACAGACAAACATCTGCGCAAGAACTTCAAAAGCCTGAAAGACGTACTTGTAAAGACCGTAGGTGAGATAGAAGATAACAGGAAAAAGACTGACGATATTACCGGTGTGCCCTCAGGCTTCGCCAGCCTGGACAGGCTTACGGCAGGCTGGCAGAAGACCGACCTTATTATACTTGCGGCAAGGCCGTCTGTGGGTAAAACCGCCTTCGCGCTGAACCTTGCGATGAATGCAGCGATGAATGCAGGACGGCAATTCCCGGTTGCTGTTTTCTCACTGGAAATGGGCGCGGGACAGATAGTAAAAAGGATGCTGAGCGCCGTAACAGAAGTAAGCATGGAAAGCATAACCCGCGGTAAGATGGCCGACCATGAATTCGTTCAGCTCACGCAGCGTATGGCCAAACTATCGCAGGCGCAGATATTCCTGGATGACCAGGCTGCGCTCAACATCTTTGAGCTTCGCGCCAAGGCAAGGAGGCTGAAACAAAAGCACAACATAGAACTGATACTGATAGACTACCTGCAGCTGATGCAGGCCAGCGTGGATAAAGGCGGCAACCGTGAGCAGGAAATAAGCAAGATATCGCGCGACCTGAAAGCACTGGCTAAGGAGCTGGAAGTGCCTATAATAGCGCTCTCGCAGCTCAACCGTTCGGTAGAAACAAGAAAGGAATCAAAGGTGCCGCAGCTGAGTGACCTCCGCGAATCGGGCGCTATAGAGCAGGATGCTGACCTTGTTATGTTCCTGTACAGGCCTGAATACCATGGTATCAATAATGATGCCATGGGCGAGACAATAGAAGGAGAAACACAGATACACATAGCCAAGCACCGTAATGGCAGCACCGGTATGGAGAAGGTACGGTTTATAAAAGAGTACCAGAAATTTGTGGATATGGAGGATAACCGCTTCAACAGTGGCGGTTTTGGCGGTGGTGGCGGTTTTAACGGCGGCGGTGGCTTTAACGGCCCTTCCGGCCCCAAAGACAATCCAATGGCAGGTATACGCCGCGATGCCAGCGAATTCGGTGGTTCAAAACTATACATACCGGGCAACTTCCAGACGCTACCTTCAAAAGCCAATGATGTAAACTGGGATGATGACGATATACCCGGCAGCGCACCCTTCAGAAAGCCCCAGGCACCTGATGAAGATGTGCCATTCTAGAAACAACCCCAATAAACACACCTGATCTTTCAGTAAAAAATATACGCGGGATTTTGTTATTTCGCGTATATACCTAATTTTGTTAGGCATATACGAATTATGGAGCCTAACCCGGTAATAAAAGGAAGCCTCACCACTATAATACTGAAGCTGCTGGAAGAAAACGGCAGGATGTATGGCTATGAAATGACCAGGGCCGTACGCCAGCTGACCAATAACCGCATGGATATCACAGAGGCAGCCCTGTACCCCGCCTTGCACAAACTGCTGGCAGATGACCTCTTAGAGACAACCAGCGAACTGGCAGATGGCCGTATGCGCAAGTACTACTCACTGACAAAAAAAGGCAGGAAAGAAACAGTGGTAAAAATAAATATGCTTAAAGAAGCCCTGGGCTCGCTGCAACTTATACTTAACTCAATTCCCGGCAATGGATAACGTACATCTCAATGATGACCAGCTAAGCGAACTGGTCGGCTTTATAGACAGAAGGGGCTTTCATGAACCCGAGGTTATCGTAGACATACTGGACCACTTTGCCTGCAAGGTGGAGGAAGCCATGACCAACGATCCAACGCTGACACTAAACGATGCAATGCAACTGGCGCATGACCAATTTGGCGCGCTGGGCTTTTACCCATTACTGGCTTCATATCAGCGGAATACGAAAACGAAGTACAGGAACCTGTACCGTGCTGAACGCAATAAGATACTTACCGACCCATTGTATGTTATACCGGCGGCTATTGTTTCCGTCTTGTTTTATTTTGGTTTCCGGTGGGGAGACACACACACCATAGTGTGGGACACAAATGTTTTCTGCTTTATCATTTACGCGGCCTTAATGAGCACGCAACTGCTGATGATGAAACAATTCAGATTGATAAAAAGAAAAAGCACAATAGCGCAGACAATAATTTACAACGACTATATCACACTGATGCTGGCCATATCATTGCTGCCTCAGTGCGGCGGCCACCACCATGGCAAGGCGCTGCTTGTGCTTTCCGCCATTGCGGCCTTTGCATGCTTTTACTTTATCACCCGGTATATAGCGGTATTCCGCACCATGAAGACAGGTATCAAAGAGATAAACATGGTACATGATTATCTGAAAGAGAAAGGATGTTCATATCTGCCCTGACCTGTCTTTATCATGCTTTACCGCCCGGTAAAGAAGCGATATAGATGACACGGTAAGGGTAACCGCAATTAAGGTATAAGATAACTGCAGCATTACTATATTGGAAAGATTGGCCATTGTGTAGGCGAATGCCGCTACGAACAATAATGAGCCGATAAAGGCATAACTAAAGATGTCGTTGTTGGTTTTGATGGTACGTGCCATAGTCTTATGGTTTTTATTAAAAACGTGGAGTAAAAATATCATGCCATCTTCTACTCAAAAATAACGATTCGGCGAACAGCATCTATTTAGCGGTGAATAAATGATTGTTAAATTAGGTTAACCCTGTTGGCACGATTCTTCAGGCATATTTAGTACAAACTTTTTAAACTACTTTTTTATGCGAGCAAAGATTTTGATTTTCGGGGCACTGGGTGCCGCAGCGGTTATGATGCTGACATCGGAACGGGCAAGGACCATGAGGGAAAAACTGGAAGAAAAGGCCAAAGAAAAAGCCGGTAAATGGAACAGGAAACTGCGGAAGCTGGGACATAATACCACCAGTACGATAGACGACCTCAGGGCATTGCTTAACACAGAAATAGACGGGCTGAGCGAGAAAGCACGGGCTACGATAGAAGAAGCGCTGAATAACGTACCGGCCTGATCATTCTGCCCCTATACAGCAGGGCGGGGACTCCCCGGTTTACTTTGCTTCGGCCGTATTGTCGTCTGTGGTCACCCGCCTGGAATGGCCAAAACCGATATACAAGTAAAGATAGATCATGCGCGAAAGCCGCATAAGGTATGGCTGTGCCAGCACTACAACCAGCGTGCTGATGCCCAGGTAGTAGAATACACTGTTGTTCTTATAAGACAGCCCGAAGGTGGGTGAGTTTGCGAATACCGGCCAGTACCAGAGCAGGTTGAGGAAGAAAAGTATCATGGTAAGCGCGTAATTGATACCCCCGCCATTGTTCTTTTCGGACTTCAGTACCTCACCGCATACCTCGCATTCATCTTTAAGCGCCAGGCATTTGTCCAGAGGAAACATACTTTTATTCACGAAGACCCTGCTTTTTCTGCAACTGGGGCATTTCATGGTAAACATGGCCACCAGCGCGGGCGTTTTTGAATCGGAAGACATGATGCAAATTTAATTGATTTTGAACGATTTAATAATGCATGGCTTCAGACCGGCCTGCGTTTTTTGGCAGATATAGATTTTACAATAGTTTCACCGGAATGTATATAGCTATGTCTTACGTGGCTTCTTTTTGGCAGCGGGAAAAAGCACATTGTTCAGTATAAGGCGATATCCCGGCGAATTCGGGTGCATATCCAGGTCTGTTGGCGGGTCGTATATCATGTGCTGGTAGTCTTCAGGATCGTGGCCACCGTAGAAGGTCCAGGTGCCCTTGCCATATTCGCCATGTATATAACGTGCTTCATTAGCAGCTTTGTTCTCACCCATTACCAGTACACTGGATTTAAGTACCTCCTTACGGAAAGATGTGGTCTGGCCCATGAAGCCTTTTATGGTAGTGGTATGATCCTGCGTGAGCATGCTGGGCACGGGGTCGAATTTGGCAGAGAATGTGAACAATGTAAAATAATCAATGTTCATAGGTACATGCCTGAAATTGGTATTGTCAATATTTGAGTATTCGTATTCGTATGGATTAGTGACCAGTTGAAAATCTTTAAAAGCGAAACAATTGTTGTAGTTGATCTTGCTCTGGGCGTTGGGGTCCATAGGGTCACCATCGAATGGAACATCACAGATATCAACACCATCTGCTGCCAGCGCTATATCATAGCTGTCTGTAGCGGAGCACATCGCAAACATATATCCACCCCCGGCCACAAAATCACGTATCTTTTTTGCTACGGCCAGTTTCAGTTGAGATACCTTACCAAAGCCATGCTTGGTAGCCATAGCCTCTGCCGCCTTCTGGTCGTTTTGATACCAGGGTGTACCCCTGAATTGCGCCCAGAATTTGCCATACTGACCGGTAAAGTCCTCATGGTGCAGGTGCAGCCAGTCGTATTTGGGCAGGTCGTCAGCCAGTACCTCATCGTCATACACTTTATCAAAAGGTATTTCTGCGTAGGTGAGCACCATGGTCACCGCGTCATCCCATGGTTCCTTATTAGACGGCGTATACACGGCTATTTTGGGTGCTTTTTCCAGCTTTATCAGGTCGCCATTAAAATCAGGATTGGCTATCTCATTCAGTATACCGCTGTATTGCGCGTCGCTGATAACATCAAACGTCACGCCGCGCAGTTTACACATACGTTCCAGTGTTTCTATATCATCCATGCAAAAGCTGCCACCTTTGTAATTCAGCAGCCAGTCTACCTGCACATTCAGCTTCAGCGCAGCATAAGCCACCCCATATGCTTTGAGATGGTTGCGCTGCGCATCCGCATCCATGGGAATGAATAATTTTGAAGCAAAAGCTACGGTGGAAAAAAGGCTCACCAATACTGTGCACAGCAACCGGGTTTTCATCTTTATCATTAGCGTAATAAACACCGTAAGTTACCTATTTTTCCGATAGCCGATGAGGCGTAACCGTGAATAGAAGGTTAAAATGACTGATACGCAAACCATGCGTAAAGGCATTAGCAGTATACTTACAGATAGCATATTTCTTAAACTTCATTATTTTTAGCCGCTTTATGAACCAGACCACCACGGCATTTTCATGCGTTGACACAATAGTTGCCTTTATTAACAGCATAGGCATACCTTGCCGGGAGGGCGTTGTTGACGGGCCTACCTTCCTGCCCGGCATAGAGATAAGAAATGGTGTTATAATATATGATACCACAATGCTCAAATACCCCGGCGACCTGGTACATGAGGCGGGGCATATGGCAATACTGCCACCCGAATACCGACAGACAGCCAACGGGGACAACATGGCCGGTGACCTCAGCGCGCCCGGCGCAGAGATGACAACCATAGCCTGGTCGTGGGCAGCGGCGCAGCATATGGGCCTTGCCCCGGAGGTCGTTTTTCATGATGGCGGGTATAAAGACGGTTCTGCCAACCTGATTGAAAATTTTTCTGCCGGCAGGTACCTGGGCGTGCCTATGCTGGATTGGCTGGGAATGGCCCGCGAAACAAAAATCGGCACTGTTCCGGTACCCGGTGATTACCCCAAAATGATACACTGGCTCCGGAGCTAAGGTAAACCCGCAGCTATTCCCAATCATTTTACTATAGTGCGGTTTGCAGTATTTGCAGACGCATAGCAACATATTTTAATTCAGTATGATCAACCCTGCAATAATTGCCCGGTTTTCTGTCATTTTGACAAATACCCGCTTTTGGAATATTAATTGATAGGGTTGGTACAAGTAAATACACAAACAAATCTAAAATTCTTATACTTTATGCAAGAAAAAGGTAACATATCGATCCACACCGAGAACATTTTTCCTATTATCAAGAAGTTTCTATACTCAGACAACGAGATATTTCTTCGTGAGCTGGTGTCTAACGCCGTAGATGCGGTACAAAAGATCAAACGCCTGGCGGCGCTTGGCCAGTACAATGGCGAAATAGGTGAGCCCATGGTGGACGTGGCTTTTGATGCTGAAAAGAAGACCATTACCATCTCTGACAACGGCCTGGGTATGACCGCCGAAGAGATAAAAAAATATATCAACCAGATCGCCTTTTCGGGCGCTGAAGAATTTGTAGAGAAATTCAAGGACGCGAAAGACGCCAATGAACTTATCGGCAAGTTCGGCCTGGGTTTCTATTCGGCCTTTATGGTGGCAGACCAGGTAGAGATACAGACACTGAGCTACCAGGATGGCGCTGAACCAGCCCGCTGGATATGCGATGGCAGCACCGAGTTTGAAATAACAGAAGGCAGCCGTACCACGCGCGGCACTGATATAATACTGCATGTAAACGCGGACTCGGAAGAGTTCCTGGATAAATATAAACTGGAAGGGATACTGGAAAAGTATTGCCGCTTCCTGCCCGTGCCTGTACGCTTTGGTACAAAAAAAGAGTATGTGGATGATGGCGTAGATGAAGAAGGTAAAACCAAAAGAAAGGAAATTGACACAGACAACTTCATCAACAACACTACACCTATATGGACAAAGACCCCCACAGACCTTAAGGATGAGGACTACCTGAACTTCTACCGCGAGCTGTACCCTATGGGCGAAGACCCGTTATTCTGGATACACCTCAATGTGGATTATCCGTTCAACCTTACCGGTGTTCTTTACTTCCCTAAAGTGAAGAACGATATAGAGTTTCAGCGCAATAAAATAAAACTGTTTAGCCGCCAGGTATTTATTACCGATGAAGTAAAGGATATTGTACCTGAATTTCTGATGTTGCTGCACGGTGTGATAGACTCACCGGATATACCGCTCAATGTATCGCGCAGCTTCCTGCAAGCAGACAGCAATGTGAAAAAGATAAACAGCTACATAACCCGCAAGGTGGCTGATAAGCTTGCCGAACTGTTTAAGAACGACCGGAAAGGCTTTGAAGAAAAATGGGGCGACATTGGCATCTTTGTAAAGTACGGCATGATAAGCGAAGATAAATTTTACGACAAAGCCAAAGATTTCGCGCTGCTGGGCAATACGAAAAAAGAATATTTTACGCTGGGCGAGTACAAAGACAAAGTGGCCACACTCCAAACCGATAAGAACGGAACCGTGGTGTACCTGTATACCAACGACCCCGCAAAACAGGACTCCTTCATACAATCGGCAAACAAAAAAAGTTATGATGTGCTGATGATGAACTCGCCGCTCGACGGCCACTTCATCAGCCACCTGGAACGCAAGCTGGAAAAAACATCCATAAAGCGTGTAGATGCCGATGTGGCCGATAAAATAATAGAAAAAGAAGAAACGATAGATTCCGTGCTCACCGATTCAGAAAAAGAAAAGGTGAAGACCATTTTCGAGCAGGCTATTAACCGCACGGATATGAAAGTGGAAGTGGAAGGGCTAAACCCCGATGAACTGCCGGTAACCGTGACCATGGATGAATTCATGCGCCGCATGAAGGATATGGCAGCCATGGGCGGTGGCGGCATGAATATGTTCGGCGCATTTCCCGACAATTACAAAGTAGCCATCAACGGCAACCACAAACTGGTGGGCCGCATACTAAAGGCAGCCAATGAAGACGAACAGAAACAACTGGCCAAACAGGCCTTTGACCTGGCCATGCTGTCGCAGGGAATGCTTACCGGAGCTGACCTCACACAATTTGTGAGCCGGTCTTTGGAGATGATCTAAACAGAAGGTTGTACAACATATAATACGCTGTAACTCAGATAAAACGTACCTTAATTTCAATATTCGTATTCCGGCCTTTATCGTCGGTGCAGGATATTTTTAGCAGGGGGGCCGGCGCGCTGAAGAACATTTTTTCATTGGCCTTGGTAGCGACAAAAAATTTATTGTTGATATACCAGTATACTTTGTGTACATCATTTGCTGCCCGGCATGATAGTTGCAGTTTCTGCTGTTCCTTATTCTCTACAAGGTAGGTCATGCCGTTAGTGAGTGATGTAATAACAGGCGCCTGCTCTCTGAACACCCTGGTACAGGCCGGATTGTGGGGCGGCAGCTTGGGATAAGGCACATTGCCCGCGTCATAATACGAAGCCAGTTCAGGGGCTATATTGGGCAGCATTTTTGTTTTATAACCGTTCGGGGGCAGGCAGGAAGTGCAATAACAAAACTGCTCATTGGCCGAGAGCCATACTTCTTTATAATGATCACAACGGGAGTTATCAGACACACCGGGTATGTAGTAATCCATCACCTGGTTATGGCAAAACTCTTCCGGTACCTTGCCGGTCTCGGCACATACCAACCTGAAAGCGATCTGCGATGGTGGCTCCAGCCATTCATTGGCTGCGTCATAATCCAACGTGTTAAATAATTTAAAGAGCAGTGGCGTGGCCGTGGCGGCCCCGCTCAGCTCCTGCACACCCGCCCCTGAAAAATTTCCCAGCCATACACCTATGGTGTAACGCCTGTTATAACCCACACTCCACGCATCTTTGCGGCCGTATGAGGTGCCTGTCTTCCATGCGATGCGCGGTATGCCCTGCGCCTCGTCATAGGCATTGGGCAGGTCGGGCCGGTGTAGCTCTGATAAGATACGCGTGAGCATATAATCAGCGCCGGGCGATAACAATGCGAAACCGGGATCGGGCTGGTGAGCCGCCTGCTTAGGCCCGTCGGTTGGCAGCACAAACTGTATAGCGCCATACCTGCCATTGTTGGCAAAAGACGCATAGAGTGCCGTAAGCTCATCAAGGCGCACGCCGCAGCCACCCAATATCAGCGACAATCCCATTTTCTTCCTCATCTTGAAAACCGATTCAAGCCCTGCATGATTAAGTGAGCTGATGAAATCCCCTACCCCTTCCTTATCCAGCAACTTCACCGCGGGTATGTTCAGCGAATTACTCAATGCGTATTCTATGGTCACATTCCCATGAAACAATCGGTCATAATTCTCCGGGGAATATCCCTTTATGCTGATCGGCACATCGGCTATCACACTTTTGGGCGTTATATATCCTTTGTCGAACGAGAGCCCGTACAGCAGGGGTTTGAGCGTACTGCCAGGCGAGCGCAGTGCGGTAACACCATCCACCTGCCCGAAGTGGAAGCGGTCGCCAAAGTCTGATGAGCCGATATAGGTGAGTACCTGCCGGGTTTTGTTGTCTATTACCAGTACAGCGGCATTATTTATATTATGCAGTTTCAGCTGGTTCACATATTGTGTCACTATATTTTCCGCATCGCGCTGCATTTTTGTATTGAGCGTGGTGCGCAGTTCGATTTGCACGGGGTGCTCCCTGCGCATGCGCCAGGCAAACTGGGGTACGGCATCAGGCGCGTTGTGCCGGTATGCCGTCAGCGGCTCTGCCAGCGCGTCATTAATAACTGTCTGCGGAAACAGGCCTGCCTCCCGGAACCGTGACAGCCATTTGTTCCGTTCCTTTACGATCCGGTCATTATCTTTGCCCATCACCAATGAGTTGGGCCGGTTAGGGATAATACTCAATGCTGTTATCTCCGCCAGCGACAAGTGATCAGGTGTCTTGTTAAAGTACAGCAGCGAAGCAGCTTTTACACCCTGGATGTTAGAGCCGTAAGGAACAAGGTTAAGGTACAGTTGCAGTATCTCTTCCTTGCTATAGTGCAACTCCAGTTGCAGCGAACGGAACATCTCTATACACTTATTGAGATACGTACGCGGCTTGGGCTCCAGCATACGCGCTACCTGCATGGTAATGGTAGACGCGCCGGAAGTACGCCGGAGGTGAAAGATGTTATTAACTAAAGCCCTGCCAATGGCCGCAATATTGATACCGGGATGATGATAAAAATGTTTGTCTTCCTTGAAGACGATAGCCTTCTTCAATTCCGGTGTTATCTCATCGAGCCGGGCTTTAATACGCCACTGCTGGTCAGATGCTATAAAGGCATGGAGCACAGTACCGTCCCTAGCCTCTACCACGGGGGCAAACGCTATGTTTGTATCGACGGGTGTGATCCGGTCCAGCAGCAGGAACAACAATGTTGCGCCCAGCAAGCCGTACAGCACTTTCTTCACCGCTCTTTTGATCCATTCTTTCATCTTCATCGCTTATCGTTCGCTGATACGTACCTCGCCCGCCCCGTTGTAAGAATGATAATTGCCGTCATACATAGCATCGGCCTGTACGGGGCCCAGTTTGTAGGTGCCCGGCGATACCGCACGCACCATATAATAGAAGTCTTTACGCACACGCCCCACTGAGGTGAACATGTTGATACGATCGTCGCGAATATCCACATAGTCGGCTTTGGCCTCCTGCTTTACCCATTTCAATGCAGGCATCTCATTGAGCCTTGTGTTCTCAATCTCAAAACCCGCAGGCAGCATATCGGTAATGGCTACGTTGTCAATATCAGTGTTATACTGTGTCTCTATAGACAGCCGAACCACGATCAGATCATTCTGGTGGAAGGAATTGCCGGATATCTCATTACCATTACGGTCATAGAATGTCCTGCGTATTTTCATATAGCTGTCTTCTTCTTTAAAGCTGCCGTCAGCGGTAATACCGTCTACCTCCCAGAAATAATAATACCCACCCTTTCCTTTCACCTGCACTTTCAGCGCGTCAGTCATATACTGCTTCAAACTGACCGTAAGCGGCTCACCTGCGGTAGAGGCCACCACCTTGCCCTTTGACAGAACACTCGCGGTAGCAGTCGTTTTATTAGCCAGCCTGGCTATCTTACCCAACGCCAGCATACTGAATACATTTTCCTGTGTGCTCAGGTAACGCTCATGGGCCAGTTGGTCTGATAATTGTTTGGCCATAACGCCCACCTGCGGATTGTTGGGGTCTATATCCAGGAGCACATTAAGTGCCATAGCCTCGTCGCGGATAAAGGAATAGAAACTACCGCTGAAGCTGCGCACAGGTACCTCACCTGAATAAGAAGGAGGTAGTACTTCCTTAGCCTGAGAGGGCTGGCCGGACAGGCCATAAGCAGCGGCAAGCATATATTTACTGCTCAGTGACAGCAGTTCGGTATGCGCTTTATAATAGTTCATGGTAGCCTGCTGCGGCTGACCTGCCAGCGCCAGCACGTAGAGCGAATATGGCACTTCTTCCGGCGCCACTATCTTACGTTCATTACCATTGTAATAGAATGTGACGGTTTCTTTTTTGAATAAGCGATACTTCATATACTGGTATAGACGGTCCAGCGTGCCCGCATTCACATCATATCCAGCCTTGTGGGCTTCAAACAGGAAGTGCGCCGCATACACACTGCCCCACCAGCTTTCTTCACCTCCGCCGGGCCAGTAAGACAGCCCGCCATCGCTCTGCTGCATAGACTGTAGTTTATTTATTGCCTGCTGCACATTGTACGATGGGTTGAGATCTTTATCACCAATACCATTCATACTCTTTACAAGATCGGCATAGTATATCTGCGGAAACGCAGCCGAAGTGGTCTGCTCCACGCAACCATATGGATAACGCACCAGGTCGTCGAGATGCTTGCTGAACTGTGTGAGTGGTGACTTGCCGATGACCAGCTTACCTGATACCGACGAAGCAATAAACGTATTGGCAAACGTAAGCGGCGTAGTGGCGTTCTCAGGCACCATGCCGCTGCCCGTAATCTTTTGCAGCGAGGCAGGCGGCCTTACTGATATATCGGTCTCATTCACAAATGTTTCATTCAGCGCTTTAACGGTCACCGTCACTTTTGCCGCGCCTATAGCAGGGTTAGCAGTTATATTAAATACTGCCCGCTGCTCGCGGTTAGCGGGTATCTGCACAGTCTGTGTCTCGGCGCCCTTGACACTGGCCGGGCCCGATATCTTTACAGTTATTACAGCGGTGGCGTTCTTACCGGTAGTATTACTCACAGACACCGGCATTACCACCTCATCCTTCGGGCTGAGGAAGCGCGGCAGCGCGGTACTGATAATAATGGGGTCTGCAACCTTGGTGTGCCTGTCAGCACTACCAAATGCCTTGCCCTTATACGCCGCTACCATGGTACGAATATCACCTGAGAACTGTGGGATATCAATATCGTATTTCACATTACCGCTGCCATCGGCCTGCAATATGCCGCTCCAGAACGAAACATTTTTTACCCTGTTCACAAACATGGGATTGGTCCTCATGTTTGAATTATCCGATCCGTCGCCACCTGTACTGGACACCGTGGATTTTATCTCCGGCAGGAGCCACGGATAAATATCATAGCTGTTTACGGTAAGGGCTACCTTCTGGTAAAAATGTTTGTATGGGTCAGGTGTTTCAAAGTTTTTCACCTGCAGTATACCTTCGTCTACAGCGGCTATGGTCACGTATGCGCCGGGGGCTGTCTTTACATGTATGGTCTGCGTGGTCTTGGACCTCGACTTCTCAACTACATTAATGGCAACGGGCAGCGCGGCTGCTTTATTCTCTACCGTTACCGACCTGAACCCGTGCGCTACTGTCAGGGGCATATCATCGCCGCCCATTGGCCGGAACAATGTTGCCGTCACATATACATTAGGCATGTGGTCTTCCCCGGCCCTGAAAGAAATTGAGGCAGTCTTGTTTTTTGTTGCCACATAGTAGTACTTAAGGACATGGTCGCGTTCCAGCGTTACCAGCATCCTGCCCTCAAACGGCGTGGTAAACAACACATTTACATTGTCGCCGGTGCTGTAAGCCTTTTTATCGGTCTTTATCTCTACATTACCTTCATTGTTCACCTCAAATGAAGTGTATTGTGTATCACCCCAGCCATATGCATAAAGCGTCTTGGACACATAGTTGCCGGATCCGTTGATAAAAATGCGCACCTCATACTCGCCGCTCTCCTGAGGGGTCACTATGTAACGGGTATCAGTGCCGGATATGTGCATCCGGTTTTCAGACAGCAACCGTTCTTCGCTCTGCGATACATACCTGAAGCTATTGCCGTTCTGCTGTATTACTGTATGCCATTCCTTACGTACCACCACAATACGGGCATCCGCGCTTTGCACGGCGCCTTGCTTGTCCACAGCTATCAGCCCAATGTTTACCTGCTGGCGCGATGAAACATAATAATCGTTGGACTTTATACCCACAAATACCGGCTGTGTATATATCGCGAAATGCGCGTACCGGTGCACAGGCCGGCCGGTCTCATCAAATACTGTACCCATTACCGTACCATTGATCATACCTGCATCAGCAACATCCTTTAATTCATAAGACTGCGATGCCCCGCCTTTTTCATCTGTCTTCCCATCCCGCATATCTGTCTCAAAACGGAAGTCGTTATGCAGGTAGAAGCTATACTCCGGAAACTTATCTGCCGTAAAAGTGGCCTTGGTCATATTCAGCTCGCACTGGTAGTTGCGGCCCGCCGCCGGTGTACCGAAAAGGTTATCGGCCTGTATCACCGCATTTATCTTCTCGCCGGGCTTATAGTCTTCCTTGTCCAGCTTCATGCTTACCTTCATGCGGTCGGGCATAAAATCTTCCACACTTATCTCGTAGGAGTTGAGCAGTACATCATTGCCCGTGAATACCTGCACGGTATAGGTACCGGTCATAGCCGTAGGCGGGGGTGAAAACGCAGCCTCGGCAGAACCCTCATCATTGAGTATCTTTCGCACAGTAGCAAACTCCTTGCCATTGGGCATAGTCAGTTTTATCTTCACGGGCACATCACCCTGTATGCCCCAGCGCTCATCCCGCACTATGGTGCTTACATGTATCGTCTCACCGGGGCGGTAAAGATTCCGTTCTGCATAGATCATGGCGTTTTGCCCTGTTTCGTTAGGCCTGCGGCCACCCACATCAAACCGCGACGTTCCTATCTGCTGCTTGTCGAAAGTGATGAAGCTGAATTCATCATTCATTTTCGCGGTGATCATCCCTACCTTGAACCCGGGTGACTGAGTACTGATATTCTTAAATACCGCCACACCATCGCCATCAGTAGTTACCGTAACCAGTTTCTGGTTGTTAGTACTGATGAACGAAACATTGACACCCTGCAGCGGGGTGGCATTTTTTATAGAATTGGCAAAGACATATACCGCGTCCTTTTCCTCCTTTGCTATCAGTCCTATATCTGATACAGACAGCACTTTAGACTGCTGTATCCAGTTCTGCTCTTTAGACCTGACGCTGATCACGTACACCCCGTTGTAGTTCTTTATCTTGTCCTGGAAATCGAGGTGAAGTATGTGTGCCGAATTCTGCCGGGGCAGCTTGCTTGTTTCTATGGTCTTATGGTATATCTCATCCCCCATATCCCCGGTATCGTAGTACTCAAAATCGCTACCGTCATCCTCCTCTTCGTCATAGTGGTACCGGTAACTTTTATCCCGGCGCATAAATTGTTCAATATTGTTCTCGTACACTTTCACCACAGATACTTCTACAGCGGGCACATTCACAATATTCACCGCGAGGTTCTTATAACCTGCTGATGAGAGATACATGCCTTTACTGTTTATGAAGCTTATAGCCGGCTTCAGCTTACCAAAGGTCAATTGCTCTGAATATTCGCTTTTCAGCTTACCCCCAAATATCCCTTCCAGCCTAGCAGATATATTCAGTTCATAGGTCTGCGTCACAGACAACTGCTGGCTGGTGATCGTAAACCCGGCATCATTTAGCGTTACCTCAAATGGTACCGCCGGCTGCAGGGTGATCATACTTTTCAGGTCTTTTTCCAGGATAGGCTGCGATGTATTGACGGTAATGATACCTTCATTGCCTGTATGCTGGGCTATAGCCGCCGTTATCGTAAGGTTGTAGCGGGACGGAATGCCTGCCACAAAAGAAGTGTCGGAAGCTGAAATGTACTCAGACCCGGTTACGGGTATCCCTTTGGCAATATCTATTTTAAGGGGTGTTTCCTCATCTTTATCGCTCACCGGCATAAACTGAAGCGATAACACCTTGCCATTACCGCTATTGGCTGTGGTGATACTTACAGGGTTACCCCCGCTGCTCAGTTTCAGCTTTGCGGCGGCCTGCCCCAGATCTACCTCATAATTAAAGCTCATATCCATTTGCACCATCACATTGGTCATGCTTTTACCCCTCGTCCAAGACAAGTGTGTAGCGGTAACACGGAGTGGTGCGGTGTGGAAGTTGATCGGGTCGCTGCTTACCGTATAATGTTTGCGGCTGCGCTTCACCAGCAGGTTGGTGAGCCGGGCGGTATAGGCCGTGCCCGGCGCAAAACCATGGGCAGGTGAAAACACCACCTCGTTCGAGCTGTTCCATTTGAACGATCCTTTCACTGCCGGGCTGAACTCAATGTAAGCTGTAGAGTCCCATGTGTTTAGCAAGCTGTCAGGAAAAATATCCTTGTTGAACGAGAATACGAGATTTTGCTGTTGCTCTATTTCACTTTCAAAATTCCGGGAAATAACCTGCAAGTCGCTTTTGGTATTGCAGGATAATACAGTGCAGAAGCACAAAAAGAGGAAACCTGTCACGAAGAAGGTTTGCCGGTAGCTGGATGTCATAATTATGTGGATGTGGAATAAAAATAACGTGCAATTCTTTGAATATTGTGTAAACACGGGAAAATATTTTTTATTTTTTTCAACACGCATTTCGGCGTTCTGGCACGGGAGTTGATGCAATTTTGCTTCCCGTCATGTTTTTTGTGTTATTTTTTTTACTTTCAACCAAAATAGCTTTTCATGAAAAAATTAACCGGCGTCTTGCTGACAGCCTTCATATTCGCACTCGTTTCCTTCAAATCAGATAATACGGAAAGAGTTGATCTGCATACCATTATGCTTATAAAGAACGAAGGCTTCGGCAAATCGAAGATCATGCAAACCTTGTTTGAACTGACCGACGTAAACGGGCCAAGGCTTACCGGCTCACCGGGCATGAAAAGCGCCGAGAAATGGGCCGCGGGAAAGCTAAAGGACTGGGGGCTTCAAAATGTAGCCATTGAGCCATGGGGTGGCTTCGGGAAGGGTTGGGAAGTCAACAGGTCATACCTGGCTATGACCGCCCCATACTACCAGCAACTGATAGCCGTGCCACGCGCATGGACACCGGGCACTAACGGCCTTATACACGGCAATGCAGTGCTCGTCAGGATCGGCACTATGAATGATATGGACGAGTATGTGGGTAAGCTGAGAGGTAAAATAGTAGTGATGGCCTCCATGTCTGAGGAGACAAAACCCAATTTCAACCCCGACGCCAGCCGCATCAGCGACAAAGACCTTGAAAAAATAGCTATGGATCCTCATACCGAGGAAGCAGCTACCAACCTAAGCCAAGCACCTAAAAAATCACCTAAGAATTTTGCCGCCCCACGTTCGTCCATAGATTCCTTCCTTATCAGCGAGGGCGCTGTGGCTGTATTGAGCGGCGGCCGTGGCACCATGGGCACTGTGTTTACTACAAATGGCGCCTCTCGCGCATGGAATGCCAAGCCCGTACTGCCTGAACTGGAAATGGGCAGTGAGCACCTCGGCAGGTTGCAGAGACTGCTGGAAGCAGGCAAAGATGTGTCGCTGGAGTTAGATACAAAAACAACTTTCTACACCGACGACTCTGTTGAAAATAACGTTGTAGCAGAGATACCCGGCACAGATCCAGATCTTAAAGATGAGCTGGTAATACTGGGTGGCCATATGGATAGCTGGCATGCGGCTACCGGCGCTACAGACAATGGCACAGGTGTTGCAGTATGCATGGAGGCGGTACGTATACTGAAGGCAATAGGCATAAAGCCACGCCGTACCATACGTATAGTATTGTGGAGCGGTGAAGAGCAGGGACTGCTGGGCTCAAGAGCATACGTAAAGAAACACTTTGGCGACAGGCTTACCATGAAGCTCAAACCGGACCAGTCACGCGTATCGGCCTATTTTAACCTGGATAACGGCGGTGGCAAGATACGCGGCATATACCTGCAGGGCAATGACCAGTTGCGACCCGTGTTTGAAGCATGGCTGGCACCTTTTGCCGATCTTGGCGCCAATACCGTTACTTATCGCAATACAGGCTCTACAGACCACATATCGTTTGATGAGGTTGGCATACCCGGGTTCCAGTTCATACAGGACGGCCTGGAATACGGCACCCGCACGCATCATACCAACATGGACTCTTACGACCGCGCCAGTGCCAACGACCTGATGCAGGCTTCCATTATCATGGCCTCATTTGTCTACAACACAGCCATGCGCAGTGAGCAACTGCCGCGTAAAACGTTGCCTGAAGTGAATACTGCGCCCAATAGCTGGCGGAGATAGAAGCTATTTATGGGTGCGGCCCATATAGAAGACAAGCTCGCCACCATCGGTAATTTCTGAATGACTGATATAAGTGCGCTCCAATGTTTTGCCATTGAGTGTCACTTTCTGGACGTACACATTTTTGTCACCCTGGTTTCGTGTTCTTACCGAGAATGTTTTGCCGTTTTCCAGGTGCAGGTCTGCACGGCTCACCGCCGGGCTGCCCAGGTCGTAATGATCTGATCCGGGAGCTACGGGGTAAAAACCCACAGCACTGAATATATACCATGCGCTCATCTGCCCGCAGTCATCGTTGCCACTTAGCCCATCGGGGGCGGGTCGGTACATTTTGTTCATGATCATGCGCACATGTTCCTGGGTCTTCCAGGGTTCATCTGTGTAGTTATACAGGTAGGCTACGTGGTGCGATGGTTCGTTGCCGTGTACATAATTACCTATAATCCCGTCCCTTGTAATATCCTCTGTATTGGCAAAAAAGCTGTCGGGTAGCTGCATGGTAAAGAGGGAATCGAGATGTTTTGTAAATCGCGCCTTCCCACCCATCATCTTTATCATCTCGTTCGGGGCGTGCGGTACATAAAGGCTGTAATTCCAGGTATTCCCTTCTATAAAGCCGGGTTCATCTGTATTGAGTACGTCAAATGCTTTCTTAAAACTACCGTCACTCATCCTCGGGCGCATAAAGCCGGTAGACACATCAAATACGTTCCTGTAGTTTTCTGAGCGGCCGGCAAATTCGTTGTACACATCCGTTCGGTTCAGCTTCCGTGCCATCTGTGCTATACACCAGTCGTCGTAGGCATATTCCAGCGTTTTAGACACAGACGAGCTGTTCTTGTCTTCGGGCACATAGCCCATCTTCATGTAGTATTCCAGCCCGTCATAGCTCTTATGCTTTGCTGTAGCTATACATGCATCCAGCGCGCGCAGCGCATCAGCGCCGCTATACAGCCCCTTCACCACAGCGTCTGCTATTACAGACACGCTGTGATATCCTATCATACACCAGTTCTCGTTTGCCGAATTGCTCCATACCGGCAGCATCTTATGCACACTCTGGTCATAGTGTGCCATCATAGAGCGTATCATGTCCTTATTCCGCGAGGGCTGTATAATATTAAACAGCGGGTGCAGCGCCCTGTGTGTATCCCACAGCGAGAAAGTAGTGTAGTTGGTAAATCCTGCCGCCTGATGCGTGTTCTGATCGAGGCCGCGGTACTCACCGTTCACGTCCATATACACCGTGGGGTTGATGTATGCGTGGTATGCTGCAGTATAAAAGTTCACCTTGGTCTCACTGTCTGCCTCTATCATTATCTTGCTCAGTTCCCGCTCCCATAGCTGTTGCCCGTCGCTCTTCACTTGCCGGAAATCCCATCCCGGAATCTCCCTGTGCATATTTTCGAGCGCGTTGGCAGTGCTTACAGGCGATATCGCTAATTTTACTTTTATCTGCTCCCCCTCGCGGGTGCTGAAATCAAAGTAAGCCCTCACCTGTGTACCCGCCATCTCCGGAAAATTCCTGCTTTGGTCCCATTTGCGCCAGAAGCCCCTATACACTTCTTTCTTACTGTTGTTCTGCCAGCCATAGTCTTTAATAGGTTTTGAGAACGCCATTGCAAAATAGACCGTCCGTGTGCGGCCCCAGCCATTTGTCTGCCTGTAGCCGGTAACAAGCGTATCATTTTCTACCCGTATAAATGTCCACACATTCTTATCCGGGTAGTTATAGATACCATATACTGCGTCGAGGATAATGTGTGCACTATCTGATTTCGGAAAAGTGTACTGGTGAAAACCCACTCGTGTTGTCGCAGTGAGTTCCGCCATAATATTGTATCGGTCCAGCTTCACCTTGTAATAGTCGGGCGCGGCAAATTCGTTCTCATGTGAGAACCCTGATCGAAAGCCGTCCCCGGGGTGGTCTGCCGTGCCGGGGTTCATTTGAAGCCTGCCGGTTGTTGGCATCACCAGGAAATCACCAAGATCTGAATGGCCGGTGCCGCTGAAGTGAGTATGCGCAAACCCCACTATTGTCTTGTCCCTGTACTGGTACCCCGCGCAGTACTTATACACATCCTTGTTATAATGGCCGTCCACCTCATAAGGCAGTGTATCCGTCTCGGGGCTCAGCTGCACAGACCCGAACGGGACTGTGGCCCCCGGATATGTATGCCCCATACGATCAGTACCTATAAGCGGGTTCACGTATTTTATGAGGGGAACAGGCTGCGCACATACCATGGCGCAACAGCAGATTGCAACAGACAGAAGAAAAAAGCGCATGAACGATCTATATTACCGTAAGGTACAAAGTTTAGAAATACTCCCGGATTATCACCCCTTTCCTCCCCCATATCTCTGTTACACAGCGGGTATTTGCATTTTTTAACCATTAATATCACATGTAGTTATTAATTCAATGCCCGTTTTTATACATTTGTAACCTTCACGTTAAAATAAACGATATGAAACCACATAACCTCTCAAAATGCCTCCTACTGTCCGCGGCCGTTTTCGCAGGCTTCGGCACTTATGCCCAAAAGGCCGGCAAAGCTAAATCAGCTTCGCTCCCCGCGGGTGTAAAAAAAATCACATCGGTAGAAGGGATCACTGAATATGCCCTGCCCAATGGCCTGCATGTACTGCTGTTCCCTGACCCGTCAAAGCCCAAGATCACCGTTAATATTACCTACCTCGTAGGTTCGCGCATGGAAGGATATGGCGAAACCGGCATGGCCCACCTGCTGGAGCATATGATGTTCAAGGGTTCCACCGGGCATCCCCATGTACCGGACGAACTGACCGCGCACGGAGCTAACCCCAATGGCACAACCTCATACGATCGTACCAACTATTTCGAGACCTTCCAGGGCAGCGACGAAAATCTGAACTGGGCACTGAGCCTTGAGTCTGATCGTATGGTCAATTCATTCGTTGCCGACAAAGACCTGAAAAGTGAATACAGCGTTGTAAGAAACGAATTCGAATCGGGCGAGAACAACCCCTCGGCCATCCTCGAAGAGCGTGTACTGTCTACAATGTACCTGTGGCACAACTATGGTAAGTCTACCATTGGCTCGAAAGAGGACATAGAAAAAGTGCCGATAAAGAACCTGCAGGCTTTTTATAAAAAATATTATCAACCAGACAATGCTGTGTTGCTAGTAGCGGGCAAAATCGATGAGGCAAAAACCCTGGCGCTGGTGGTAAAATATTTTGCAAAGATACCTCGGCCATCACGTGTGCTGGAGCCTACCTATACCGTAGAGCCCGTGCAGGACGGTGAGCGCAGCGTGGTGCTTAACAGGGTCGGCGATGTGCAGAACGTATCATGCGCCTATCACATAGTTGCGGGTGCCGATAATGACTATGCCGCTTTCGATGTACTTAATGATGTACTCACCAACCAGCCAAACGGCCGCCTGTACAAAAGTATGGTAAAGTCTGAACTGGCTACATCGGTATATTGCGATGATCCGGCGCTTAAAGATCCTACCTACTTCTACATCAATGCTGATGTGCTCAAAGAAAAATCAGCCGACAAAGCCAAAGAGGCTATGTATAGTACGCTTGATGAGCTGCTGACAAAACCGGTAACCGATAAAGAAGTAGAAAAAGCAAAAAACAAAATATTGAAGGGCTTTGAGGAAACTTACCGCAACTCCGAATACATCGGCCTGGTGCTGAGTGAGTTTATTTCACAAGGCGACTGGCGGCTGGCATTCCTCTACCGCGACAACCTGAAAAAAGTTACCGCCGCCGATGTGAACAGGATCGTAAAGCAGTACATAATTAATTCTAACCGCACTACCGGCCAGTTCATTCCCACAGCTGCGCCGGTTAGGGCACCCCTGCCCACCCAGCCGGATGTAGCAAGCCTGGTAAAAGACTATAAAGGACAGGAAGCCCTGGCACAGGCCGAGGCGTTTGACCCTTCGCCTGCCAATATAGACAAACGTACTGTTAAAGGCACACTGCCCGGCGGCGCCAAATATGCCCTGCTCACAAAATCTACCCGGGGCAATACCGTAGAGGCACGCATCACGCTGCGTATAGGCGACGAAAAAACGTTACAGAATAAGGCCACCATAGCCTCCCTCACTGCCGGCATGCTGAAGAAAGGAACGAAGTCGCATACGATGGCACAGATCAATGAAACACTCGACAAATTGTCGTCTTCTGTGTACATATATGGCGGTGGCCAGCAGGTGCTGGTGATCATTAAGAGCACTAAACCGAACCTTGACAAAACGCTTGACCTCGTTTACGAAATGCTGCACGAACCAACATTTAACGAGGATGAATTCAAGACCTTTAAAAACGAAAATATCAGCAACCTGGAGCAGGAGCGCTCAGATCCGCAGAGCATAGCCTTCCGCGAATTCAGCCACATAACAAACCCGAAACCTAAAGGGCATATCAACTACAACATGACCGTAGAAGAAGAGGTGGATGCTACCAAAAAGGCCACAATAGACGATGTAAAGAAATTCTATAAGGATTTTTATGGTGGCAGCAACGCCACTACAGCCTTTGTAGGCGATTTTGATGCAACTGCCGTTACCCAGCAACTGACAAAGATACTGGGCAACTGGAACGCCGCTACCGCTTACACACGGGTGCCAGACACTTATGACGATGTGGCCGCACAGAACAAGGAGATTAAAACCCCTGATAAAAAGAACGCAATGATGGTTTGCGGTATGAACATAAAGATGCGCGATGACAATGCCGACTTCCCCGCATTCAAAATGGGCAACTTCATTTTTGGCGGCGGGTTCCTCAATTCACGCCTTGCCACACGCATCCGTCAGAAAGAAGGTATCAGCTATGGCGTAGGCTCATATATCCAGGTTGACTCAAGGGACGAAACAGGCGCATTCGGATCTTACGCCATATACAACCCCGACAATAAAGCCAAGCTTGAAGCAGCATGGATAGATGAATTCAACAAAATGCTGAAGGATGGCTTTACCGAAGATGAACTGAAGCAGGCAAAAACCGGGTATGTCCAGTATCGTGAGGGCAGCCGCGCCGAAGATGCTTCCCTGGCACAGGTGCTCAACAGCTACCTAGAACTGGGCAGGCCAATGGCATGGGACCAGGATATAGACGATAAGCTGCAAAAGCTTACCGTGGCCCAGATAAATACAGTAATGAAAAAATATCTCAATGCAAGTAAGATCACCTTTGTAAAAGCAGGTGACTTCAAATAAGCACGGTAAAGATTAATATTGTTACCGACGGCCCGCATATGCGGGCCGTCTTTTTTTTCTAAAAGGTGTGTACAAGACCTACGCTATTGCCTGAAAACCTGATCTCGTTCATAAGCCTGAACCACCTGCTGTTATATCGCTGGTGCGCGGCAAACATCACGTTGTCAAAGAGCAATAAAAACACACCCTGTATCGCTATTGATTTACCAAAACCGTTGTATATGACTGCGTCATGCTTAGTACTGTTACCATATTCATTCAGTGCCACACCGGCGCCAATGTATAGCACGTCAAGGCCAGCGTTGATCAAGTACAGCCGTTTGTCTGCCAGGTAGTGCCCGTATGATTGCCTGTAGTTAAGTTGCGCGGCCACTTCTTTTCGTACGCCATGCAGCCCCAATGCCGCAATACCGGTATTCACTGCGCCCCAAAGAGCGTTCATTTCGTGAAAATATTTCCACTGATCGTCTGCCGAGGTGAAATAACCTACACCACCGGCAGCTATATTCACCAGTCCCCAGCCGCCCAGTACCTTCATTCCGGTTTTATTCGTCTTTATCCTGTAGCTGTTGTAAGCGGCTATCGTGTCTTTAAATGACAACTCCTGTGCATGACAGTCCACCGGAGACAGGGACAATAATACAGCCATGAAAAGAATTGCTCTCGCCATCATATGCACACAAAGCTATGTGAAAAATAAGAGCTTACACTACCCTGCTTATCTTCAGCATATTGGTTGGCAGGTGTTCCTGTATAGGTGTGCTACAGGTATTTACGATCACGTCGCCGGGGTTCAGGTAGCCCTTCTCTTTCAGAAACATGGCCTGGTCGGCTATCATATCGTCTACACTTTCTTCCTCGTCATAGTAAAAGGCTCTTACTCCCCAGCTAAGACTTAGCTGGTTTACCAGTGCATGTGTCTTTGTAAATACGAACAGCGGCGAATGAGGCCTGTAGCTGGACAGCATAAACGCTGTATAACCCGACTGAGTCATACCTATAAGCGCATGCGCGTTCACGTCTTTGGCTATCTCGCATGCATTGTAGCAGAGGGCATCGCTCAGGAATGACGGCGAGTGGTGCTTGGGCGTAAGATTGCGGTTGTATACCGTTTCCTGCTTTTCCACTTCATTAATAATATTCACCATGGTGTGTATCACCTGCTCGGGGTAATGACCCACGGCGGTCTCACCGCTCAGCATCAGCGCGTCAGCGCCCTCCATTACAGCGTTGGCAACGTCGGTTATCTCGCTCCTGTTTGGCCTCGTGCGGTCGATCATACTCTCCATCATCTGCGTGGCAATGATCACGGGCTTGGCCCTGTGTATGCATTTACGCACAATGGTCTTTTGTATCATAGGCACCTGCTCCAACGGCAGTTCCACACCCAGGTCGCCACGGGCTACCATTATAGCATCAGATGCCAGTATTATCTCCCGCAGGTGCTCCAGCGCCTCGGGCTTCTCTATCTTTGCAATTATCTTGGCGCTGCTCTTTTTAGTCTTCAGTATCTCGCGAAGCTGCATTACATCCTCAGCCTTCCGCACAAAAGACAGCGCTATCCATTCTATATCCTGTGTTATAATAAAATCCAGGTCATCCAGGTCTTTCTGAGAGAGCGATGGCAGGGATATCGCTGTGTCCGGCAGGTTCACTCCTTTGTTTGATGACAGTACTCCCGGTACCAGTACTTTTACTTTCACACGTCCGTCAGCACCTATCTCTTCTACCAGCACTTCTATCTTACCATCATCCAGCAAAATTTTTTCACCCACCTTCACATCACTGTGAAAAGACGGATACGAGATGTAAATATTCTCGGGAGTACCGATACACTTTTCATTGGTAAACCAGAAGACATCGTCTTTCTTCAGTTCCAGGGCATTATCCTTTATCTCGCCTACTCTTAGTTTAGGCCCTTGCAGGTCGGTAAGTATCGCTATATTGTGCTGAAAATCTCTGTTCACAGCCCTTATATGCTCCATTACCTCGCGGTGCTGCGCGTGCGTACCATGTGAGAAATTGAGGCGAAACACATTTACACCCTCATTTACCAGCGCCAGTATCTTGTCGTAGGTATTACATGCGGGGCCTACAGTAGCAACTATCTTTGTTTTACGTGACATATCATTTTACTTTGCCGAGGCTTTGTTGTCAGTCCACCTGATACATACATGCCCTTAGCGTGGCAAATATAATCATAGCCTTGCGGAAATGCTCGTTAAGGTTAAATAAACATTTTTATTTCAATTGTGTTGTGGCAAGATATTCAGCTAATTATATTCGAGGCGGGCCTTCCTGAAAAATGTGGACCACTTTGTCTTGAACGCCTCATCCAGCGTGGCTTTTTTCACAGCCACAAAATTGGTAAACAGTGACTGCTTTCCCTGCACCACATACCACAACTGGGATTCGGGCATGGTATCCTCATTAAAGTAAGGAGCTTCTATGGTAAATAATATCCACTGGCATTCCTGCTCTTCACCTCTGTCTATGTAAGTCAGTTTTGCGTCCGGGGCCGATATCCTTGCCGATGAAAACATAATGATCATGGCCGTGTCTATCGCCATGCCGGTCACATTTTTTATGGTGGTCATATTGCCCAGTTCCGTCCACTTGTCTACACTCTCACCTTCATGTATCAGGTCCACAATATGTTGTCTGCTGTTTTGCTGATCATCACCTGTCTTCCAGTGCTCACTTTCAGGCCAGTTCAGTTTCAGCGACTCTGATTTCAATGGCTGTTTGTCCTGCGCGCTGACAAGCAGGGGCAATGCAATTAAGAAAAGAATAAGAGCGGATATTTTCATAAGGTGGTGGCGATTGGGGGGATAGTAGTTACACCAGTTCTTTCAGTTTGTTTACTACTATATCCACTTCCTCCCGCGTATTATGCCTGCAAAACGAGAACCGGATGGGCACCATACTGGCAGCCTGGCCGTCATACAATGCCGCTATTACGTGGCTCACGGAGTTGGCGCCGCTGGTACATGCACTGCCGCCGCTCACACAAATACCTGCCATATCCAGATTAAACAGCAGCATGTCCGACCGCTCATTCATGGGGAATGATACATTAAGCACAGTATAAAGGCTGCTGCCACGGGTATCGCCATTGAATACGATACCGGGAAATTTTTCTTCCAGCTGGTCTGCCATGTACATCTTCAGGCCTTTAATATGCTCGCTGTCCTGCTCATAGCGTTCAGTAGCTAACTCCAGCGCTTTGGCAAAACCTACTATACCATACAGGTTTTCAGTGCCCGCGCGCATATTACGTTCCTGCGATCCGCCGTTGATATACGGCTTGATCCGTATGTCCTCATTCACGTACAATATACCTACTCCCTTCGGGCCCTGGAATTTATGTCCCGCGCCATTAATAAAATGAACGTAAATATCTTTCAGGTTAAAAGGATAATGTCCTACCGTCTGTACGGTGTCACTATGAAAGATGGCATCATATTTCTTGCACAACTCGCCTACAGCTTTTATCTTCAGCAGGTTGCCTATCTCGTTATTGGCATGCATCAGTGTCACCAGCGACCTTTCTTTGCTGCCTGCCAGCAGCGCTTCAAGATGCGCCAGGTCTATATGGCCTTTGTCTCCCAGCTTCACGTAGCTAAGTGTCGCCTGCCCCGATTGTGCTACCTGCTCCACCGTATGCAGGGTGGCATGATGTTCTATAGGTGAGGTTATTATATGCTTACATCCCAGGTCACGTATAGCGGCGGTTATCGCGGTATTCGTACTCTCTGTACCACCAGACGTAAAGAATATCTCACCGGGACTGGCATTTAGTATCCGCGCCACAGATTTGCGCGCATTCTCTATCGCCATCTTTGTCTCCCGGCCATATGAATATATGGATGACGGATTACCAAATTTTTCAGTAAGGAAAGGCATCATTGCCGCCAGCACTTCCGGATCGAGAGAGGTAGTGGCAGCATTGTCAAAATAAATACGGCTCATTATAAGAGAATTGTTGAATTCGGCTTGTATGAAGCCTGCAAAATTAACCTAAATATTTAACTTGGCAGCATTACATACCGGGCCTACCGATGCCGTATTTTCTCTCTTATGAATTTGAACAGGCTTTCTCCCAATATAAAAATGAGAAAAAGGCCTATGAACGGTAGTAAAAGCGGAAACCAGTTGGCGCCGGGCGCGCCACCCAAAATAATTGCCGCCATATACGCTGTATTAAGAAGTAACATCATCTGTTTGTTCGGTGGCATCCTCAAGAGATCCGGGCTCGTGGGCCGGCAGGGCCTGCTTGTGCAGCTTCCGCTGTTTAAGATACCCCCTTAAAAAGTCTGCCGCGTAAAATATGATTACGATCACTGCCAACGGTGTTATGAGCGGCAACCAGTTGCCGCTATAGCCACCGCCTGATAATAATATTGTTGCCATAACCACGAATTTGTTTAATGTAATATACGAAATACAATTCGAATATTTTATTTTTTTAACATTAATTAACCCTTTACCTGCACATCAGGTTACTCCGTGGCATCAATACTCTTTCTTCTGTTTACGGTATACGGGCACTCACACATTACTGTCGAAGAACGCACACCTGGAAATATCAACACCCCCGAATATTACCAGTATATTTGGCTGCAATATGGCGGCTGCAAGTATCAACACATCTGTTATCATTATTGGCGCAGGCCCGGCAGGCGCGGGTACTTCTTTCTTTCTTACTAAGTACGGCATCCCGCATATTGTTATTGAAAAAGAACAATTCCCCCGCGATAAAGTTTGCGGCGACGCATGCAGCGGCAAGACAGCCCTGGTCATCAACCGTGCCGATCCTCAATGGCTATCTGAGATACTGGCAGACCCAAACAGCTTCCTGCCCTCATGGGGTATTACCTTCGTAGCCCCCAATGGCAAACCTCTTGATATTCCGTTCACCACCAGTCGCACTGCCGATACAAAAGCGCCCGGGTTCACGGTACCCCGTCTCACCTTCGACAACTTTTTGTTCCGTAAAATGCCCTCTCCGTATTGCACTATATTCCAGCAGGCCACGGTATCTGCTATTGTTCAGCGCAATGGGTCAGTAACTGTAAGCATGGCGCATAATGGTGATGAATACACCATTACGGCCCCCGTCATTATAGGTGCTGATGGCGATAAGAGCATTGTACGCAAAAAATTCCTTGATGAGAATGTAGTACAGAAAACATATGCTGTAGGCCTTCGTGCTTATTACGAAGGGGTCACAGATATGCACCACGATAATTTTATTGAGTTGCATTTTCTTGAGGAAGTATTGCCCGGCTACCTGTGGATATTTCCCCTACGCAATGGTATGGCCAACGTCGGAGTCGGTATTTTGTCTGAGCGCATCAGGAAAAAGAAAATAAATCTCCGGGAGCAAATGTTGTCGGCTATAAAAAACAATCCCCGCATTGCTCCCCGTTTTGCCAATGCCCGCCTTGTAGACAAAATACAGGGCTGGGGCCTGCCGCTGGCCATGGAGCGGCAGCCGCTATCAGGCGATAACTTCATACTCACCGGCGATGCCGCGTGCCTTATAGACCCTTTCAGCGGCGAGGGTATTGGCAATGCCCTATACAGTGGTATGCTTGCCGCTGCAGCCATAAAAGAAGCTAAAGAGCAAAACGACTTTTCGGCTGCCTTCCTCAAAAAGGCATATGACGATGTGGTCTACAAGCGTCTCGGCAACGAGCTGAAGATCAGCGCTACATTGCAGCGCCTCTGCAAATACCCATGGCTGTTCAATTTCGTAGTCAACAAAGCATACAAAAGCCGCTCATTACGTAATACCATAAGTTGTATGTTTACCGATATGGACCTCAGGGGGCAGCTCAGCAAGCCTTCCTTCTATTTTAAGATACTGTTTAATAAGTAGGTGCTCGGCGTCATTTAGTTCATTACCTTTGTTTAGCTTTTTCGCGATTACGTTTCTTTATCAATTATGGCTAATTACAGCAATGCGCGTGCTATGCGCGCCTTAATAAAAGCTAGTCTGCAAGGTATTTTCAAGAGCCCGTCTGCAATATTTTTTACCATTGCCTTCCCCATGGTATTTATCCTGGTGTTTGGCTTCATGGGCAATGGATCTAATTTTCATATTTCAGTGGCCAGGGCTCCCGGCAGCGACACCACCAGCCAGCTATACAATATACTACGCAATGTGCCTGTGCTTAAATGGGTAGACAAGGATACAGCCACCATCAACAAACTTCTGAAACAAGGTGACATCGTCGCTACCATCGCTGTAAAAAAACAGCCCGATGGGGTAAAACCTGAATACACGCTACTCATCAACGCTGCTTCAACAGAGATAGACAAGGCACAGCAGCTAAAGAGCATACTCAACGGCATAATAGAATCGCAGGACCCTGAGATACAGAAGCGTCAGCAAGAGCTGGCCAAAATAAAAATTGAGACCACCCACGTCCGCGACTACAAGACCATCGATTTTATATTGCCCGGCCAACTTAGTTTTTCCCTGCTGGCGTCGGGTGTGTTTGGTACAGCGTTCGTGTTCTTCAATCTCAGGCAAACACTTGTATTAAAGCGCTTCTTCGCTACGCCCGTGCGTAAAGAGGTTATCGTTATCAGCGAGGGCATAGCGCGTATGTTGTTTCAGGTGGCCGGCACAGTGGTCATCATTACTATTGGCTACTTTGTGTTCGGCTTTACGCTCGCTAACGGCTGGATCACCTTTGCTGAAATGGTCTCCCTGTGCGCCCTGTCCTTGCTGGTGTTTATGGGTTTTGGTTTTATTGTCAGCGGTATTGCCAAAAGCGATGCGGTCATTCCGCTTTTCTCAAACATCATTGTACTACCTCAGATGCTGCTGGCAGGCACATTCTTTTCAATAGACAATTTCCCTAAATTTATGCAGCCTTTCTGCAAGGCGCTGCCACTGGCGTATCTCAATGATGCCCTTCGCAAGATATCCTTCGATGGCGCAAACCTTTGGGAGGTACGCTACGATGTGCTGGCGCTGCTCGTCTGGGGCATTGTCATCTATGCCGTCAGCGCCAAATTATTTAAGTGGGAATAACTGCCTAGGGTAAATCTTGAAAAGTTATAAGTATACGCCTATGTATCCCTTCCACGCCCCTCAACTTTCAGGTTTTAACTTCTTACTTTTAACTTAAAAATGTCCCAACTCATTATATACACCGATGGTGCTGCGCGCGGTAATCCCGGCCCCGGCGGCTATGGTGCTGTCCTGCATTGGGGTAATACTGTAAAAGAGATCGCGCAGGGGTACAGGCACACTACCAACAACCGTATGGAGCTTAGGGCCGTTATCGCCGCACTACAGTTACTGAAGCGCGATGGCCTCGATATTACCATCTACAGCGATTCTGCCTATGTCGTAAATACGGTAGAAAAAGGCTGGCTGTTCAACTGGGCCCGAAACGGCTACAAAGGCAAAAAAAATGCCGACCTCTGGGCTCTGTTCCTTACCCTATACAAAAAGCATCACATTAAGTTTGTATGGGTAAAGGGCCATGCTGATAATAAATGGAATAACCGCTGCGATATTCTCGCCACTGCTGCGGCTGATGGCAGGGACCTTATTGAAGATGTAGGCTACGACGGCTGATCCGGCCACTACATGCGCCACTAAGGCTTTGGCTGGGGCGCCTCGTCTGTTTTATTTTTATTGTCTGTATTTTCAGGAGCGTCTTTTGCCTCTTTTTCCTTTTGCTTCTTTGCCTTGCGCGCTTCTTTTTCCATGCGCTTGCGTTCCTTCTTAGACATCTCGGGCGCTTTAGGTTCTTCGGGTTTTACCTCTTCTGTCTTTTGCTCAGGCGGCTTGATTTCTGGTGCCGCTACCTCCGGAGCTTTGGTTTCTTCGGCCTTTTTCTCCTGTTCCTTCAGTTCTGCAGCCTTGCGCTTTTCTTCTTCCCTGGCCTTACGTTCTTCTTCCTTCTTAGCCTCGCGTTCTTCTTTTTCTTTACGCTTGCGCTCCTTCTTCGACATTTCGGGGGCTTTCGGCGCCTCAGGTTTTACTTCTTCAGTTTTTGGCTCAGGCACATTAGTTTCAGGTGCGGTCACCTCGGGGGCCTTGGTTTCTTCGGTTTTTGGCGCCTCCTTTTGTGCTTCTTTGGCCTTACGCTCTTCTTCTGCCTTGGCTTCACGCGCTTCTTTTTCCTTGCGCTTGCGTTCTTTCTTAGACAGGTGTTCCGGTGCCTTCGGCTCCTCTGGTTTTGTGCCGGGCTCTGCGGGCACAAGCGCGCCGGTATCATTTACCGCCGGTGTAGTCACCTCAGGTGCTTTAGATGAGTCTGTCTTAGACTCTGTGCCATTGGGCAGTAAACCTTCTTTTTCTTTGCGCGCCTGCTCTTTACGTGCCCTGCGCTCTTCTTTCTTCTGTTTCTTGAGTTCCCGTTTGCTCAGGTGCACAGGAGCCTTGGGCAGTTCAAACACACTATCCCGGTTTATCATGCTGTCAGGCCCTATTATCTTGCCTGTGCTGTCCAGCTCCAGGAACATGTATTTACTTATACTGTCATCAGGTATGGTGTTGTACGTAATTGGGTGCTCCTTCCGGTACTTTTTTTCTACTATCTCATCAAACTCAGGTATATCTTCCATTCCATTCACCGACAGGCTGTCACCAGTTGTACCGTCTCCCTTCTTCAGTTTCTTCTTTCTTGGTGTTTTGGTCAGCTGGTCTATGTGCTGATAGAACGGCAGAATGGTCGTTATCCTGTGTTCTTTATGAAACAGTGGGTTCAGCTTCATCGTTGGCAGCGTAGCGCCTACACTGGCTATTACCCCATAGGTGTGCAACTCCTGGTTGGCCGTACCATTGTATATCTTCAGGTTATTAAAATTCGCGTAGTCATACTTTCCGGTTATCTCCAGGTACACAAAGCGGTACACTGTAGCTTTCAATCCTATTTCGGCACCGGTATTCCAGCCACCCTGCGCAAATTGCGGGCCGTCTACCGGGTTCACCGGCAGGCTGCTCTGGAAGTGTGGCATGGCCGGGCCCACACCCACCTTTCCTACTATATCTAATTGCAGGCTCTTGGTATTGTTGTTAAACACATGGTACCGCCGTACAAAATTTACATTGATAAAATTAACCCCGCTAAAGTAGTAGTATGAGCCCGCCCCTTTCGAGAACAATACCGGCTTCGTCACATTTAGCTTCCCATTCACCGTCCCTTTTTCAGTTACTACCTGGTTGTCCTTTATGGCGTAGTTAAACGGATCATAACTTATTTCCATACCTACCGTCTGGAACTCCCCAAAGTAAAATCCGAGCCGGTAATTAAGCATCAGCGGCGATATGGCTGCCCCGGTTTTGCTGTCTCCCTTCACTTTCAGCATCGTATAGCTGTTACCCAGCTCGCCCTGCTCCAGGTGTATATTGCTCTTACCATACCATACATTATTATACCCTGCGCTGAAGTATATAGTGCCTAATTGCGCATATGTTTGGAACGGAACAAACAAATACAACAAAAAAAGCAATATTGGCAGTACCGTAAATGACTTTATTGCTCCCATTTTTTTTGTTATACGAGACAAATGTAACGATTTATTCCCTAAGGAAGGCATAACGATATTGTTAAGGGTTTACTGGCAATATACTTATATTGTATTATATTTTTTATGCGTTATACATTAATGCAAAACATGTTTTTTTACAGCAATTTACAGATGAAAAATATATTTACTTCATTGAGGGCCTTAGTACCTCGTTAAAGAATACAAAATCCATACTATATTATTTTAGCGTAAGATGTCGGCCAGGTTGCCGGCATAGGGCATCATTTACCACGCATGGGTTATGAACAGTTGCCGGTCTCACAACTACTCATACCGCAGCGCTACTATCGGGTCCAGTTTAGAGGCTTTAATGGCAGGGTATATGCCCGATATTACTCCAACTATTGCGCACAGGCTCACGCCCACAATGATCCACAACCAAGGTACTACAAAGCCTATGCCAAAGAATGTTCCGAATATATTACCTATCAGCATCCCGCATATTACACCTGATGCGCCGCCTATCAGGCTTATCAGTATAGACTCCGCCAGAAACTGGTTCTTTATCGTAGACGACCGCGCCCCCAGCGCCTTGCTTACCCCTATTTCACGCGTTCGCTCGGCCACAGATACCAGCATTATGTTCATAAGCCCTATCACTGAGCCCAGCAGCGTTACTATACCTATCACCACTGCCGCCCACCTTATGTACCGCGTTACATCCAGCAGGATGCTTATCAGGTCATTATTCTGCGTTATCGAAAAATTGTTCACCGTTCCCAGCGGCACCCTCCTTATAGCCCTGAAAAGCCCTTCGGCCTCCTCTACGGCTATGTCCTTCATTTTTATGTCATGAACCTTAGTGCTCAGCAGGTAGCTGTTCTCTCCACCGAAAACCGCCCGAGCTGTGTTCAGCGGCAGCAATACTATATTGTCGGCATCCATCATCATACTGCCCCCCTTTGCTTCCATCACCCCTATCACCCTGCATTTCACATTTCCTACAGATACTATCTCATTTATGGCATTTTGTATCTTATTCTTAAATAGTTTGGTGGCTATGCCGTTGCCCAGTATACACACATACCCCCCCGATTCTATTTCCATTGCCGAGAAGTTCCGCCCATAGTCCAGCTTGGTATCTTTAACGTCTAGGTAATTCTCATCGCCTCCGGCCACACGCACATTCGGGTTCGTCTTTTCAGACCGGTACCGCACGCTGGCTATGCTAGTACCTGTAAAAGAGATACCAATGGTAGCCGGAAATTTAAACCGCTCTTTAAATGCCCTGGCCTCGTCATATGTAATATCCTGCCCGTCCGTCACGCTTATGTGCATACCGCCGCCCTTGCGCTTCTTCTTTATTACATCACTCGTTATCTGGAAGGTATTAGAGCCCATACTGCTGAAGTTAGAACTCACCCCTGCCTTCATCACCTCTATCGAAGTCAGTATACCCACCAGTGCGGTAATCCCCAGTGCTATGATCACTATCGTGAGCACAGACCTAAGCCGGTTGGTACGTATGGCCCTGAAAGCAAGCGTAAGGTTAAACAGCAGTTGCATCTGTTGTCAAAGATAACGAAATCCCACCTCTGCGCGCCGGCTTTTTCCGTACCATACATGAACCTGCCCCATGCGCATAAACCCCACACGTTGTGGCGGTCCTTACAGCCGCACATGCTCACTATTCAACGTTCAGGCAATGTCTATTAGAAAATACCTATCAATGTAATTGAATAAATTTTTTCATAGTGCTGCTTAAGATTTTCCGGTGATGGGTAATATTTTACACCTTGACGAAGATGAATAATCTTTCCATGAAACGACACAATAGATGGGCTCCACTCTAAACAAAAAAACCCGCAAATATATTGCAGGTGTAAATATGATTGGTCGGATTCGTGCTAACGGCTGGTTACAGGCACCAGCGCCGCGGTCTTTGAGGTTATCCTCAAAACCTTCTTTATCAGCATAAAAGACATAATTAGCAGCATCATAAACGTTTTATCAAGTGAAAAATAAAATTAAAGCCTATACACAATTGTTATTTTTGAATATTGATCATAGAACCGGTGCCCAGTTTCACAGAGACTTCTTCATCTGTCACATTCCTCAACACCATTTCATCCTTCGATACATATGAAGGTAAATATGCTTTTACTATCAGTCCGTCTTTTATCAGGTAGTTGCTCAAAGTCTTTCTGATAGCCTCTTTCGGCGATTTTATAAGCACATTTTGTCGGTCGCGCTTACATTCAGATTTTCTGGTTATTAACTTCATATCCACAACTTTTGCCGTAAAACTATACGTTAACTACCAAATAACAAAACATATTCATAATCATTAACAAATAAAATTTAAAATGATATGAAAGGGAGGTGAAAAATCTCATAAGATTTTATCCTCAGTCTGGTTACATATACTTTTCAATCTCCTCGATAATATATATTTTTGTCTCTATGAAATATATACTCTTTACTATAATAGCTATATCAGCTATGTTACAGTCATCGGCCCAGATCACTATATCCTCAGCAGATATGCCCGTGTCAGGTGATACCCTGCGCTACAGCTTTGCCTCGCCCACTGCCACCACCATTAGTCCCGGCGACAGTGGCACCAGTATGAGCTGGAACTATACACTGGCACCCATACGCCAGGCCATAGACACTTATAAATCAGCCTTTTCCGTAAACCCGTTATATGTAATTACTATCGGCACAAGTGCATATGGTTATAAAGTTGCTGATAGCTTACCTATTTCATTTCCGGGCCTGCCATCTATTGAGCAGGTATATACCTTCTTCGAAACCAAAACCGGTCCCAGCCGTTTTCAGGCACAGGCATTCGCTGCAAATATTGCCGGCATACCAACGCCTATTAACTATAGCCAGCCAGATGTTTGGTACTTTTTCCCACTCGCATATGGCAATAACGACAGCGCTAATTATAAACTCAATATCACACTGCCGGGCTTCGGTGGCCTCAAGCAGGTAGGCTACCGCAAATCCAGGGTTGATGGATGGGGCACTATTACCACACCATATTATACTACGCCAGTAGCATGTATCAGGGTGAGGTCAGAGATACATGAGATAGATTCTGTGCAGTTCAGCACATTCCCCGCTATTGGCTTCCCCCGCAATTCTGTAGAATATAAATGGCTCGTAAGCGGTGGTCATTATCCCGCACTGTGGGTTACCAGCACACTTGGCCCCGGTGGCACAGAGACCGTAAATACCATCAGGTATCGCGATAATGCAATGCCGGTTACAGATACTGCCAGCGATGTACCTGTTGTTACTAATAGTATTATAGAGATAAATGCCGTACCTAATCCGGCGGCCAACGGCATGCTTACGCTGCAGGTGCCTGCAGACTGGCATAACTGCTACGTAGAGCTGTTCGATCTCAATTCAAAGCCAGTAGCTACCTTCGGCACCTGCGATATAAATATTAGTTCCTTGCCCGCAGGCATATATATAGGCCGGGTTACCTCTGGCAGCAATGTAGGTTATGTGCACATTGTGCGGTAAGCAGTGATGTGCGTATTATAGGTGTAAGCTGTGTTATATAATGTACAACTGCACGGCTATAAACAATACCTAAGTCAGAAATGGATCATTTTAATAACGATTAAACAAATATATTGATTGCAATACAAAACCAGTACTAATTTGTCCGTAAAAACAATATCACCGTATACAGGTTTCGCCCTGTCTGAAATAAATCAATACTTAACCAAGAAATATTTTTCTTTTTACTTTTTAGTTTTGAATTAATCCCCTATCTTTGCGCTCCGTTTAAAAAAATTTAGTAAGCAAGCATGCCAACTATCCAGCAATTAGTACGTAAAGGCCGTGAGCAGATGCGGAACAAATCAAAGAGCCGCGCTCTTGACTCCTGCCCACAACGCCGCGGTGTTTGTACCCGTGTGTACACAACTACGCCAAAGAAGCCAAACTCAGCGCTCCGTAAGGTAGCGAAAGTGCGCCTTACCAATAAGGTAGAGGTGATCGCCTATATACCAGGTGAAGGCCACAACCTGCAGGAGCACTCGATAGTGCTCATCCGCGGTGGTCGTGTTAAAGACCTTCCGGGTGTGCGTTATCATATCGTGCGTGGCGCGTTGGATACTGCAGGTGTAAAAGACCGTAAGCAGAGCCGCAGTAAGTATGGTACCAAGAGGGATAAAAAAGGTGCTGCAGCAGCTAAGAAAAAATAATTTTTATAACAACTAATATAAGCCAATCAGAGAATGAGAAAGGCACAAGCAAAAAAAATTCCGTTAGCGCCGGATCCAAGGTTCAACGATAAGAACGTAACACGTTTTGTAAACTGCCTTATGCTGGGTGGCAACAAAACTGTGGTATTAAGCGCGTTTTATGATGCTATTGATAAAGTATCAAAAATAACAAGCGAAGATGGCTACGAAGTATGGAAGCGCGCGCTGGTAAATGTTACCCCCGCCGTAGAAGTGCGCAGCCGTCGTATTGGTGGTGCTACCTTCCAGATCCCTTCTGAGGTTCGCCCTGATCGTAAAATATCACTCAGCATGAAGTGGCTTATCCGCTTCTCTCGTGAGCGTAACGGGAAAACCATCGCCGACAAACTGGCCAATGAGATAGTGGCAGCGGCAAAAGGTGAAGGTGGCGCTTTCAAAAAGAAAGAAGATACGCACCGTATGGCTGAAGCCAACAAGGCGTTCTCTCACTTCAAGATCTGATCAGTTAATTTCGATATTAAGAAGGCTGCCCGCTTCAGGCAGCCTTCTTTGTCTTTTAAGAGGTCGCCCCCGGCTTTTGCGCAACATACTACTTTTCATACCTTAACGGCGGAAAACCTACTCAAACTTGCAGTGATATAACTGCATTTTTTATTTTTTACTACATAGCTTTTATGCCAATACACATTGTATTGTAAAAGTTATAACATAAGATCCTGCCTGAGTAAAATAATCGTTACCTTTAAAAGACCCTTGCCCGGTATCTGCGGATGTCGGGTGGGGGAAATATTTTAAACTCCTTTTTTATGAAAAAAAATTACGTTTTCCTGTTAACCGTATCAATTCTATCATTTATCACTGCTAAGGGCCAGATGGTCGGCGATAATATCTTCCTCCCCGGCGCATATGTCGAGGTTGGCATAGGCCCTAACGGATGCCTTGGTGGTACCAGGGCCGCTCCATCGGGCTACTACCCCACCTCACCGGGTTTTACACTTTATGACCCGGCACTTGGTTCAGCAACATATGTGGGATCAAATCAGTTATTGGCCATGATGTATGACCAGGGCCACGATGGCTGGACAGTAGGCACACCTGCTCACTTTGGCGACTATACACTGCCGGGGACTCCGTTCGAAGGTTGGAGCCTGGAAATAAATGGAAACAGAAGCAATGCATGGTTTACAGACTATCAATCGGGTGTTACAGGTTTTGATACTTATCCGGGTTCATCATCAGCAGGCCTTACTGGGACAAATTCATCTTACAGCAATTCCGGAGGCAAACTTATTGGCGTTTGGGATGGCACTGCCGCTACAGGTGGCGCGCTGACCATTACCCAAACTACTACGGTAGATACACTGGGCTCCTGGGTCAAGTTTAATGTGAAGATGGTCAATACAGGCAGTTCTGCCCTTACAAATGTCTATTACATGAGAAGCTGCGACCCGGATAATGATTCTTATACCGGAGGCAGCCCAACGACTACCAATACTATCGACTACCAAAACGATTATGCCCACAGGGTGCAGGTGACTGCGGCAGGCACGCATTATACCACGCAAACACTTTCGTTATCTGCAAAAGATTGCCGCGCCAAATGTTTTATAGCACCGTCATGGCCTTCATTCGCAGGTAGTTCCGCCACACTGGCTAATTATTATGCCGGTACCGCTTCTACAGAAATTACTACAGCAGGTACAACAAGTGTTGGTGACTATGCGATCGGGCTGGTGTTTAATCTCGGTACAATTGCGGCAGGCGACAGTACATTCCTGGTATACTCATACGTTTACAATGGCCTTTATGGAATAGACACAGCGCTCGCAGATCCTCAGTTGCTGACACTGGGCATGGTATCAGACTCTGCCGATACGGTGGCACCATGTTCTTATTCCGGCGATACGCTGATCGTTGACATCATCAACGCCGATGCCGACAATTGGCTGGGCAGCACATGGACATGGGCGCCATCCACATTCCTGTATTCTACTACCGGCACACACAACCTGGTCATAGGGCTTACCGCAATGACCACATATACCATTACAGGTTATGATACTACCCATGGCATGTGTGAAAGCAAAACTTTTTCATTGACCGTATTACCACCGGGCGCTACGCCTACACCTATTGTACATGATACCGCATATTGCCAGGGGGCAACCGCGGTGCCGCTTACGGCTGTAGGTACGGGCCTGCTATGGTATACGTCGTCTACCGGCGGCACAGGCAGCACGACGGCGCCTACACCATCTACGGCTACCATAGGCACTACAACCTACTGGGTGTCCCAAACACTTGCAGGATGCCTGAGCGCGCGAGTCCCTATCACAGTCACGATAGTATCACCACCCGGAACGATCACGGGTCCTTCAGATGTTTGTGTGGGTTCTACGATAACTATGGCTGATGCTACAACCGGCGGCCACTGGACCAGCAGCACTACATCGGTGGCTACAATAGGTTCTTCTACAGGTGTCGTAAGTGGTGTTTCCGCGGGTACTACTACCATATCGTATACAGCAACATCAGGATGCTCTTCCACAAAAGTAGTTACGGTAGATCCATTGCCGTCTCCCATAGCAGGGCTGTCATCTGTTTGCACAGGCGCTACAATAACGCTAAGTGATGCAGGTGGTGGTACATGGAGCAGCGGCGCTACTTCTATAGCCACCGTTGTATCTACAACGGGTGTTGTTACAGGTGTATCTCCCGGCGTAGCAACAATTACATACACACTACCCACCGGCTGCCTCATAACCAAGGATGTGACCGTAAACGCATCCCCGGCGCCTATTACAGGTAGCCTTTCCGTTTGCGTAGGTTACACTACACCTCTCAGCGACGCCACCTCCGGCGGCACATGGAGCAGTACCTTCCCCGGCATTGCCAGCATATCCAGTACCGGTGTTGTTACCGGTGTCCTGGTGGGTTATAGCCTTATCTCGTATACACTGGCGGGCTGTGCGGCGACGGCCGTGGTAACGGTTAATCCGCTACCCTCTCCTATCACCGGTCTTACAACCGTATGCGTGGGCGAGTCAATGGCCTTATATGACCTGGGTGGCGGATCATGGACCAGCAGCAACACTGCCATAGCCACAGTAGGTACCTATACCGGTACGGTTACAGGCGTATCTGCCGGCCCTGTTGTTATCACATACACCCTGCCCACAGGGTGCTATGTTACTTTCCCCATCTCTGTATTACCTCTGCCATCTCCGATATCCGGCAGCCATAGCCTATGTGTAGGTACTACCGAAACACTCGTGGATACCGCGTCGGGCGGCTACTGGACCAGCAGTGACCCCACGGTGGGTTATGTAGATCCCGGTACTGGGCTTGTTACAGGTATCTCGTTCGGCACTGCTACCATCTCTTACACTATAAGTTCGGGATGTTCCGCAACATTTACGGTGACTGTTGATCCGCCACCCGGTGCTATTACCGGTGTTATGACCGTATGTGTGGGTGGCACTACTTCCTTGTTCAACGCAACTGGCGGAGGAACATGGACTTCAGGCTCCCCGAGTGTGGCTACAATAGGCTCATCTACCGGTGTTGTTAGCGGGGTGTCGTCAGGTACAGACCTGATCACTTATACCACGTCATCCGGATGCTTTGCCATTGCGGTCATTACAGTAAATCCGTTACCCGCACCTATCAGCGGCACATCTATATTGTGCGTGGGCCTTACAACAACCCTCACCGATCCTACCTCCGGAGGTACATGGAGCAGCAGCAACCCGCTTGTAGCTTCTGTTGGCGCTTCTACAGGCATTGTAACCGGGGTGAGCCCCGGCACTGCAACCATTGCCTACACGATGCCATCAGGCTGCGCAAGAACATTTGCTGTTACGGTAAATACGTCTCCTAGTTCTATTTCCGGGCCTAACCATGTGTGTGCAGGGTCAACGATAACATTAACGGATCCCGTATCAGGAGGTACCTGGACGAGCGCCCCGACATCTATAGCCACGGTAGATCCCGTGACCGGTGTTGTAACAGGGGTGGCTACCGGTATTGCCAATATTACTTACTCAATAGGTGCCGGATGCTTCACTTCAGTAACGATCACTGTTAATCCTTTACCGGGTTCTATCATCGGGTCAGGCACTGTTTGCGCGGGCAGCACAATGACACTTACTGATGGTGGTGGCGGTACGTGGTTGAGTGGTACCACCACAGTGGCCACTATCGGCTCACTTACGGGTATTGTTACGGGTATCATACCGGGCACTACAATTATCACTTATACGCTGCCTACCGGCTGTAGCCGTACGAGGACAATAACCGTTAACCCTACGCCGTCGCCAATAGCTGGCCCGTCAACAGTCTGCCAGGGATCTAATATTACGATGACCGATGTGAGCGCCGGCGGCAGCTGGAGCGCTTCGCCATCGACAGTAGCCACCGTAGGTCCTACTTCAGGTATTGTAACCGGAGTATCGGGCGGCATAGCCACGGTTACCTATACCATCGCGTCGGGCTGTTATGTGACCACTACGGTTACCGTCAACAGCCTGCCCACACTATGGACCGTCTCCACCGGCGGCAGCTACTGCTTTGGCGGGGCAGGGGTACATGTAAGCCTCAGTTCTTCTACAGTGGGTATTACCTACCAGTTGTATGTAGGTGGTGTACCCACCGGCTCACCGCTTTCGGGTACGGGAGGATTGCTTGACTTTGGTCTGCAGACCACCGCGGGTACCTATACGGTAGTGGCTACAAACAGTGTTACGGGCTGCAGCCGCACAATGAGCGGCAGCGCCACGATCACGGTCAACCCACTTCCGGCGCCTATCGGCGGCCCTTCGGCAGTATGCGTTGGTGCTACGATCACCCTTACGGATGCCACGCCCGGCGGGCTGTGGAGCAGCACCACACCCGGTGTAGCTACCATAAGCGCAACTACGGGAGTTGTTACCGGCATTACTACCGGTACTACCAATATCATATACACACTCACCTCCACCGGCTGCTCTATAAGCAAGACCGTAACGGTAAGCCCTACTCCGGGGCCCATCCTTGGCCCGTCTACAGCTTGTACTGCCTCCACTACCACCACGCTTACCGATGCGGTACCCGGCGGATTGTGGACTAGCAGCACACCTGGTGTGGCTATGATAGGTTCTCTTACAGGCGTTATTACAGGAATTACAGTGGGTACAACAACGATCACCTATTCCCTGGGTTCAGGCTGTACGGTCACAAGAACCATTACGGTCAATCCGTCCCCGGGCCCTGTCAGCGGTGCTTCCCAGGTATGTGTGGGTATGACTACCACACTTACCGATCCCACCACAGGCGGCGCGTGGGGCAGCAGCGCTACAGGTATAGCCACGGTAGGCGCTACTACGGGTGTTGTCACCGGTGTTACCCCCGGCACCGCTATTATTGCTTATACGATGCCTTCGGGCTGCTCTTCTACCCGCGATGTTACGGTCAATCCTTTGCCCACTACTATTTTAGGATCGTTGCAGGCATGTGTAGGCGCCACTACGACGCTTAGTGATGCTGTCACCGGCGGTACGTGGAGTAGCGGTAGTCCTGCAATAGCTATGATAGGCTCTTCAACAGGTATAGTTACAGGCATGTCTCCGGGCACTGCTGTTATCACTTATTCCCTTGGCTCAGGTTGCACCATCACAGCAACGGTAACTGTTAACCCGGTACCCGCACCTGTCACAGGGTTGATGCATGTTTGCGTGGGACAGACCACTACTCTTGGCGATGCCACTGCCGGCGGTACATGGAGCACCACCACGCCTGCCACGGGCACGGTAGGCGCCACTACCGGTATCGTAGCCGGTATCAGCGCGGGGCCTGATACAATCATCTATACACTTCCTGTTACCGGTTGTACTGCAAGAGGAGTAGTTACCGTTAACCCGATACCGTTGCCGATAGCAGGATATACCAGTGTGTGTGTAGCGCAAACAGTACTACTTACTGATCCTACTCCCGGCGGTACATGGAGCAGTAGTAATACGACAATAGCTACAGTCAGCCCATCGTCAGGTCTTGTTACAGGCGTTTCGTTCGGCACAGCTACGATAACCTACACTGTTGGCGGCTGCTATGTAACGACACCAATAACTATCATTTCTTCTCCGTTACCTATCGTTGGCCCGGGCAGTGTATGCGTAGGCCAGACGATCACCAAGACCGATCCCTCTCCCGGAGGGGTATGGAGCAGCGGCAACCCGTCGCTGGGTACTATAGATGCTTCCAGCGGCGTGGTGAGCGGCATCTCTGCGGGTACGGTCATCATCTCTTATACATTAGGTACTACAGGCTGCGCTGCAGTGACCCCTGTGGTCATCAACCCCGTATCGCCGGTGCTGGGTACCTTTACGGTATGCGTAGGCCAGACCACGCCACTGTCAGATACGTCACTTGGCGGTACGTGGAGCAGTCTTAGCCCTTCGGTGGCTACGGTGAACACCTATACGGGCCTGGTTAGCGGCGTCAGCGCGGGCACGGCGGTGATCAACTACCTGCTGCCTACGGGCTGTACGGCTACTACTACTGTTACGGTCAACCCCATACCCTCTGTCATCACGGGGCTTTCCTCGGCCTGTATCGGCCAGCTGGTGCCCATGAGTGATACGGTCACCGGCGGCACGTGGAGCAGCAGCGCCCCCTCTGTCGCCACCATAGACGCTACGGGTATGGTTACGGCATTATCGGCGGGTACCACCACCATCATTTATACGCTGGGCACGGGCTGCCAGCGGACGAAGACCTTTACGGTCAACCCGCTTCCGCCGGCCATCACCGGCCCTGCCAATGTATGTGTTGGCGGCACGGTCACCCTCAGTGATCCCGGCGGCCCCGGCTCATGGCTCAGCAGCACGCCTGCCGTGGCCACCATAGGTTCCGGCAGCGGCGTGGTGACAGGCATCAGCCCCGGCAGCAGCACCATCACCTTCAACCTGTACAGTACGGGCTGCAGTACCACTACCGTTATCAATGTGGTAGCTCCTCCCACGGCCATCACCGGCACCCCCGAAGCCTGCGTAGGCTCCGGCACGGTGCTGTCGTCCACCCCACCGGGTGGTACCTGGCTCAGCGGCACCCCCTCGGTAGCCTCTGTCGATGCCACCGGGCTGGTTACAGGCCTTGCCCCCGGCACCACAGCTATTACCTATTCATTAGGCGCGGGTTGCACTACCCCTGTCTTTACATTTACGGTTCACCCGGTCCCCGGCGGCATCGCGGGCAGCCCCAATGTATGTGTGGGCAATACCTACCTCTTTACCGATCCCACCCCCGGTGGCAGCTGGTCTAGCAGTGACCCCGCCGTTGCCGGTATCAGCGCGGGCGGCACGGTAACAGGTATCGCAACAGGTACGGCCACGATCAGCTATACGCTGTCTACGGGCTGCTATACCACCTATACGGTGGTTGTCAACCCCGGCCCGTCACCCATAACAGGCATCAATACGGTATGTATCGGTTCTTCGACTTCGTTGTCTGACGCCACCGTTGGCGGCACGTGGAGCAGCAGCGCCCCGGCTACTGGCAGTGTGGATGTATCGGGCACGGTCTATGGCCTTGCTGCCGGTACCACCATCATCTCTTACGTTGTTCCCGGCTATGTATGCCCTTCCGTTCTCCCGGTAACGGTGAACCCGCTGCCTACGCCTGTCTCAGGCGCGCCGCAGGTGTGCCAGGGCAGTACGGCAAGCTATAGCGATGGCGTTCCCGGCGGTACGTGGAGCACCAGCGATCCGCTGACGGCTACCATATCCCCCTCGGGCCTGCTGACGGCAGTGACCACAGGTGTCACTGTACCGGTAGGTGTGACCATCACCTATACACTTGGGGCGGGCTGTATACAGACGTTGGATATAACGGTCAACCCTGTACCTGCTGCTATCAGCGGCCCCGGTACGGTATGCCGTGGCCAGGCCATCACCCTCTTTGATGCCACTGTGGGCGGCTCGTGGAGCAGCAGCGATGTGGCTACGGGCTCTGTGAACACCCTTGGCGATGTAACGGGTGTAAGCCCCGGCACGGTGACCATCAGCTACAGCAACGGCTATGGCTGCTCTGCCACCCATGTGGTTACGGTCAACCAGTCCCCCGGCCCCATCCTTGGCTCGGGCAATGTATGCCTTGGCGGTACGGACACGCTCACTGATTCTATCCCCGGCGGCACCTGGTTCAGCCTGAATACCACTATAGCCACCATAGACCCTGTAACGGGCGTGGTGAGCGGTATCACGCTGGGCAGCGCCACTATCGTCTACCAGTTATCCGGCGGCTGTTTTGTGAGTCGTGTGATCACGGTCTACCCGCTTCCGCTGGTGTTTGCGGTCAGTGGCGGCGGCAACCACTGCGTGGGAGATACGGGTGTGCATGTGTACCTGTCGGGGTCCACGGTAGGGGTTAACTATATGCTGTACCTCGGCGCTACTGCCGTGGGAGCTTATCCCGGCACGGGCACTGCTATGGACCTCGGCCTGCATACGGTACCGGGCACCTATACGGTCATCGGTACCAGCACGGCAACCACCTGTAGTGTGCTTATGTCCGGCAGCGCTGTTATAGACACCATTCCTACGGTCATCCCTTCGGTAACGCTGAATGTGACCCCTGATGATACGGTCTGCGCCGGCGCTACGGCCACCTTTACGCCCATACCTGTCAATGGCGGCACAGCCCCTGTGTACCACTGGAGTGTCAACGGCAGCCCTGTAGCGATGACCGGCAGCTACAGCTTTATCCCTGCCGATGGCGACCTGGTAACGGTATCCATGACCAGCAATGCTGCCTGCCCTGTACCTGCCACGGTGAGCCGCGAGGTGACCATGACGGTGCAGCCCTTCGGTGTACCATCGGTAACACTGTCACTGTCCCCCAATGACACGGTCTGCAAGGGTACGGTGGTGCATGCGGTACCGGAAGCGGTATTTGCGGGTATGGCTCCTGTGTACCGCTGGATCGTGAACCATGCCGATATGGGTACTGCGCCGGTATACACCTTTGTCCCCGGTGACGGCGACCAGCTCTACTGCATCCTGACCAGTAACTATCCGTGCAGGCTGTCTACCATAGACACCAGTGATACGGTGACGGTAGTGGTAGACACCCCTGTGGTACCGCTGGTGGCCATCACCGCCAATCCCGGCTGGGTGGTGAGCAAGGGCGCCTACGACACCCTTACTGCCACATCGGTGAACGCGGAATCACCGACCTACCAGTGGTATATCAACGGTATCCCTGTGACGGGCGCTACCAATGCTACCTTTATCAGCAACAGCTTCAGCTATCCCGGCCAGGACTCGGTGACCTGCATGGTCACCAGCAACGGCACCTGCGTGACCACGGGCCACCAGTGGATATACATAGAGGTGACGACAGTAGGAGTAGGCCAGGTAACGGCCGGTGGCGACATCACGGTGCTGCCCAACCCGAACAAGGGTACGTTCGTGGTGCGTGGCATGGTGGGGCTAAGCGATGAGCAGGTAAGCATAGAGCTGACGGATATGATAGGACAGGAGGTGTACCGCGAACAGGTAATGGCCAAAGGCGGCAGGCTGGACGCGCAGGTGACCCCTGCCGGCACACTGGCCAACGGCATGTACCTGCTGTCTGTAAGATCAGAAAACACAAACAAGGTGTTCCATATTGTAATTGAAAAATAAGACATAGCTGTAATCACAGTACATCATATTATTGCTTACAAAAGTAAAGCCCCGCACGGGGCTTTACTTTTGCAGTGAAACAGATGTTGTGACAGCATTAACTCCATTATTCCTACCTTTGGCGCGAAAAAAAATACTATGCTGAAGTTCGATCGTTTTACGCTTGCCAATGGATTGAGAGTAATTGTACATGAAGATAAAGCAACCCCTATGGTGGCCATGAATATCCTCTACGATGTAGGGGCACGTGACGAAGAGCCTGGCAGAACAGGGTTTGCGCATCTGTTTGAACACCTGATGTTTGGCGGCAGTGTGAATGTGCCGGAATATGATGAGCCGCTGCAAATGGCCGGCGGTGAAAACAATGCCTATACAACGAACGACATTACCAACTATCATCTGCAACTGCCTTTAAAGAATATGGAAACAGCATTCTGGATCGAGAGCGACCGGATGCTGTCACTCGCCTTCAGCGAGAAGAGCCTGGATGTGCAGCGCAAGGTGGTAAGCGAAGAATTTAAAGAACATTACCTCAACAAACCTTATGGCGATGCGTGGCACAAATTACGGGAAATAGCCTATACAGTGCATCCGTATAAGTGGCCAACAATAGGTAAAGACCTGAAACAGATAGAAGAAGCGCAACTGGACGATGTAAAAGCATTTTTTGGTAAACACTACTGTCCTGTGAATGCTATAATGTGTGTAGCCGGCAATGTTACATCAGACCAGGTACGGGAGCTATCGGAAAAATGGTTTGGCCCTATACCCACAGGCGAAAAATATGTTCGCAACCTGCCCGCAGAGCCCCCACAGGATAAAGCCAAAACGGAAACAACGTACTCTGACGTACCACTCGACGCCCTTTATAAAGCCTGGCATATCAGCGGAAGACTGACACCCGATTACTACGCCAATGACCTGATAACGGAAATTATGGGCAGTGGCTATTCATCGCGGCTCTATCAGCGACTGGTGAAGGAAAAACAATTGTTCAGTAACATAAATTGTTACCATACAGGAAGCCTGGATCCCGGCATGCTGGTAATAGAAGGCAAGGTGCGCGAGGATAAAACCATTGAAGCAGCAAATGAGGCCGTGGAAGAAGAGATAGCAAAACTGGTGAGTGAAGGCGTAACTGAAAGCGAGCTGCAAAAGGCTAAAAACAAAATAGAAGCAATGATCGCTTTTGAGGACATGCCACTCCAAAGCCGGGCCAACAATCTGGCATTCTATGAACTTCTCGGCGACGCAGAACTGATCAATGAAGAATGGAACCGCTACCAGTCGGTGACAACATCTTTTTTACTTGAAACTGCTAAACAGGTTTTTAAGCCCGGTAACTGCAACACGCTATTCTATCGAAAACAAACCGGCAAATCATAAACAGCAAAGAGGCCCGCAGCATAGCTACAGGCCTCTTGCATTATACTCTGTTTAGTAAAAAGTGGTTATTTCTTTTTACCACCTTTTCTCATAACTTTTTTAGGAGCAACCACCTTTTTAGGAGCGGCGTTCTTAACAGCGGCTTTCTTGGCTGCTGCCTTCTTTGGTGCAGCTTTCTTTGCTACAACTTTCTTTGGTGCAGCTTTTTTAGGAGCTGCCTTTTTAGGAGCTGCATTTTTGGGTGCAGCTTTCTTTGCAGCGGCCTTCTTCGGTGCTGCTTTCTTTGCAGCGGCTTTCTTTGGTGCAGCTTTCTTTGCTACAACCTTTTTTGCTGGCGTAAGTGATTTACCTCCTGGCATAATTTGTACGTTTTAAGTTGTGAACTATAAATGTACAGCTTATTTCCAAACAAAAAGAATAAACAAACTTTATTTCGTTTCGTGGATGCTCCTGATTTGCACAAGCGGCGTGCGAGAAAATATCCTCGCGCGCCGCATCAACTCGTACATGCTCTGCGATAAAGAGAGTGACATTTAAATCGCAAACCTTTTACTTAGCTTTTGTTCCTTCCGGTTTGCTTTTCATTTTAGTCGCCTTCCTGGCAGGCGTAACCACCTTCTCTTCGTTTGCTACCGGGGCTTTTACCTTCATGGCCTTGGTTGCATTCTGCTTTTTGTCTACAGGCGTTTTCGTGCCTGCCTTTTGCGCGTCGGCTGAAGAAGCTGCCATCAATCCTGTCGCGATCATTACCGCGAAAATCATTTTTTTCATAATTGTGTTCATTGATTTGATTGTAGTATCCTATTCACATAGCGTGCCAGAAAACGCGCGGAATAGTTAAAGAAAATAAAAAGCTCCCGTTAGAAAACGGGAGCCTACGCAATATAAATAAACAAAAGAAACGAGATTAATCAGGCTTCTTGCCGTCAAGAAAAGTATTAATAGTTTGTATTGCCGCCTGTGGATTGTCAGGATTATCATTCAGCCCTACTGTATATCCACTGTAGTAAGAATCAGAAGATGCAACCTGGTTATCAAGCTTCATATTCTTGCGCATATATGCCGGCACAGCTTCCATCTCATCACTGCTGTCAGCACCTTTGATGTTGAAGCTCATGCGACGCAGGCGTTCAGCGCGGTCTTCCAATGCTTTTTTCTGCTCTTCAAATCTTCTCTTTTCCTCCACTTCCTCGGCAGAAAGGATACGTTCCCCTATTTTCATCACCGGCTCCTGCGCGGGAGGTTCACTCTTCACCACCAACTGCATTGGGATTTCGTCCTGCTTCTTTTCCTCTGCTATGAATACGACTTCTGGTTCAGCTACCATAACAGGCTGTTCCTCTTCTGCCTGCGCAGCCGGCTCTTCTTCTACCTTAGCAACAACTTCATTCTGCCGCCAGGGATTTGAGTATTCAACGGGCTCCATCTCTACTAATACCGGTGCCATGCTCTCCGGCTGCTTTGCAGCAGGTGCCGCATTTGCAACCGGGCTATCTTCTGTTGCAGTATTGATCTCACTCAGCTTCACGATGATCTTCTCCGGCTCGCTGTTCTTTACAGGATATTCCATTTTGATATCCTTATGGTCGAAGCCGGTAGCTATTACTGTCACAGCTATTTTCTCGTTCAGGTTGGGGTCGTGTCCCATACCGAGTATGACATCACAGTTATCACCTGCCTGGTGCTGCACATAGGCCTGTATAGCTTCCGCTTCATCCATCGTATGTTCGAACTCGCCCGCGGCAGACGTAATATTCAGCAATAACCACTTGGCGCCCCGGATATCGCTATCATTGAGCAATGGTGAGTTAAGCGCTTCTTCAACAGCCATGAGCGCGCGGTTCTCACCACTTGCAGATGCACTGCCAAGAATAGCAACACCACCATTCTTCATAACGGTACATACATCGGCAAAGTCCACATTAATCTGGCCGGTTGTTGTGATCACATCAGTGATACATTTTGCGGCAGTAGCAAGTATATCATCCGCCTTTGCAAATGCCTGTGTGAACGGCAGGTTACCAAACTGCTGGCGCAGCTTATCATTTGAGATGATGAGGATTGTGTCCACATGGTCGCGCATTTTGTCTATCCCTTCCTGCGCCTGCTTCATACGCTTACGGCCTTCATAGGTAAAAGGCGTAGTAACTATACCAACTGTGAGAATACCAAGCTCGCGGCAGATCTTGGATACTACAGGCGCGCCACCGGTACCTGTGCCACCACCCATGCCGGCTGTAATGAACGCCATACGGGTATTGACCTTTAATATCTTCGAGATGTCTTCAAAGCTTTCTTCGCACGACTGCTTACCGATCTCAGGATTAGCGCCTGCACCCAGGCCCTGGGTAAGATGGGGGCCCAACTGCACCTTGTTGGCAACAGGACTAAGCGACAGCGCCTGCGAATCCGTATTACATACCACAAAATCAACCCCTTCAATGCCGAGGTTATGCATGTAGTTAACAGCGTTGCTTCCACCGCCACCAACGCCTATCACCTTTATTATAGACGATTGATTTTTTGGGATCTCAAAATGTATCATTTTTATCAATTTGTAGGTTAGTGAATAATTTGGTTAGTGTTTCTTTGTTTATATTAAGAGTTGTGAGTTTGTTATTCAATTTCCTGGTCTTCCACATCTTCAAACATTTTCATGAACTTACCTTTGAGCCCATCAAAAAGGCGCTTTACATTCTCGTTACGCTTGCGTGCCTTCTGTCGTGCCATTTCCACCTGCTCTTCCGGTGTAGCATTAGGTGACGGCTCTTCTTCCTGTATGGCTTCCGGCGTTTCGATAACTACTTCCCTCACCTGGTCTTCGGGGATATGGATGTAATTGCCACCATCGCCTGCAAAGCGCATGCGCCCGTTCTCAAAATCGTGGTACCCACGTAAGATGAGACCGATACAGGTTGAGTACATAGGATTCATCAACGATTCCTTATGCCCACCCGCCAGGTGTTCATTAGGATAGCCTATACGTGCTCCAAGGCCGGTAACAAATTCTGTAAGCTGGGTAATATGCTTAAGCTGCGCGCCGCCACCTGTTAGAATGATACCACCATACAAACGCTTGTCGAGGTCTATTTGCTTGAGGTGATATACGACATAGTCGAGAATCTCCTGCATACGTGCCTGGATTATGTGCGCCAGGTTCTTTACTGAGATCTCCTTTGGCGGCAAGCCCCTTAGGCCCGGAATAGTAATGTATGCATTACCATTGGCCTCTTCTGCCAGTGCAGTGCCAAACTGCACCTTCATCTGCTCGGCCTGCGCGCGCAATACGCCGAGGCCGTTACGAATGTCGTTGGTAATGTTCACCCCCGCATATGGTATCACAGCGGTATGCTTCAGTATACCGTCGTAGAATACTGCCATATCGGTTGTGCCACCTCCTATGTCTACGATAGCCACACCTGCTTCCAGGTCCTCATCGTTCATCACGGCTGCAGCCGAGGCCAGCGGTTGAAGCACAAGATCACGGGTGATCAGCTTTGATTTATCCACACAGCGCTTAATATTCCGTATAGCATTACGGTCGCCTGTAATAATGTGGAAATTGGCGCCAATCTTAACCCCGCTCATACCTATAGGGTCTACTACGTAGCCAGTGCTGTCTACCGTGAAATCCTGCGGTATGATATCTATGATCTGGTCACCGGCAGGTATATACGTTCTGTACTGGTCGCGTACCAGCAGATCTATGTCTTCTTTGCTTATCTCAGTCTCCACATTCGATCTCACCCTGTCGCCACGTGTCTGCAGGCTCTTAATATGCTGGCCGGCAATACCCACATAAACTTCTTTGATCTCGAGATTGGGATTTGAGATGATACACCGCTCAATGGCCTGCTCAATAGAGCGGATACACTGCTCGATGTTCATAACAACACCATGACTTACTCCGGCAGAGTCAGCACGGCCTAAACCGAGAATTTCCACTTTACCGAATTCATTTTTTCTGCCCGCGATGGCCACCACCTTTGTGGTGCCTATGTCGAGGCCAACGATAATTGGTTGTTCTTTCTTGCTCATATTGCGTTGAGTTTTAAAACTTATTAATGATCTTTTTTATCTGGATAAGTATATTTCGGGGTTACTATCTTTTTGTCCTTGACGTTTTGTTTTTCATTCTGCTTTGCTTGCTGTTTCTTCGGGCTTACAATAACAGGCTTTTTCAGATTGCCTGCAGCGGCATTAACAACCGGCTTATGCACAACCAGCGGCTTCTCAGCTTTCGCTGCGGCAGACTTCACTTTCTCATAATCATTATTCTTCTTCTCATCAGCACCTGGTGCCTCTGTATTATCGTTCATTGCCGCATGCTCTACCATGCTGGTTATCCAGTTCATAGTATTTACAGCCTTATCTACCGGCCCGGCAAAGGGCAATGAAGGTGATGCTACAACCTGGTTATTAAAACGGACATCCAGCACCTCGTACTTGTCCCACCCTATTCTGTTAAGTACATTTTTATAAAAGAGGAACAGGTTGCGCAATTTATCTTTAGCCATAGACACATCGCCAAATAATATGCGGTGGTCTCCCAGAACAGGTACCAGCTCATACATACCGGGTGCATCTACTATGATCTGTGACACCTGCGCGACCCAGAAAGTATCTGCCTGTATAGCACTCACCAGCGACAAAATATCTTTTTTCATTGCCTGGCTGCCACTATCGTTCTTCAGTACCGGCACATTGGTTACAACACCTGTATAATAAATGTAGTTTCCTGACAAGGGCATTATACTCATTGTAGTGTCAAGGTAGAAACTCCTGCCGTCCTGCTGGAATATCCTTACCACGGGTATGCGCTGTGTCACATACATATGCAATACCCGCTCATTATCTACAAAAACCTGCGCGTTTGCGATCCATGGATCTGCCTCTATCAGCCGCTCCATAGTATGAATGTCAAGCGCCGCCATAGGCATGTGCCAGATATCTATATGCCTGTTGTTAATAGCCAGGTCCATAATATCCTTCTCCTCTACCGAATGGTATTTCTTACAGTTATTGTAATGAATAACAATATTCTTCAGCGTCTTCTGGCCTTCTATCTTCGAAGCGCTGAGTACGGCTGCAACACAGCATGTAGTAACCACCAGCGTGAGTACCACCTGCAATATTTTACGGATCGATATTTTGCGCTTCGATGCCATTATTTTTTTGTCAGAATATTTTTTATCGGTTCAACAAGTTTATCTATATCTCCTGCTCCTGCTGTTATGAACAAGCTCAGTGACGCGGCTTTTACATATTCCAATAGTCCCTCCTTACTCAGTATCGTACATGCGCGATTTGCCATCCTGTCTGCGATCATCTGCGATGTCACGCCTTCCATAGGCAGCTCACGAGCGGGATAAATATCCAGAAGGATCACCTCGTCTGCCATATCAAGGCTTTCGGCAAAACCCTCTGCCAGGTCCCTGGTGCGGCTGTACAGATGCGGCTGAAAGCATATCACACATTTACGGCCGCCAAACAAGTGCTTCGCGCTCTTGATCAAAGAAGCCAGTTCTTCGGGGTGGTGTGCATAATCATCAATGTATACCACCTCTTTTGTTTTTACCACATACTCAAAACGACGCCTTACTCCTTTAAATCCTTCAAATGCGGCCTTCACACGGTCGCCTTTTATGCCAAGCAGATCAGTGACTGCCACTGCCGCTACCGCATTTTCCACATTATGCATGCCGCCCACGTTCAGGTGTATCCCCTCAATTTTCCAGTCGTCACCCACTACATCAAACAAATAACCACCGTCTTTTTGCTGTATATTTTCGGCATACACATCAGCAGCATCATTTTGTAGGCTGTAAGAAAGTGTTACCGGCCCCTTAAGATCATTCTGCCGGTGCAGCCCATGTTTTACCAATAGCGTACCGCCAAGCTTAATATTTTTTGTGTACTGAATGAAGGCCGCTTCCATTTCTTCCGCTGTTCCGTATATATCCAGGTGATCAGGATCAATGGCTGTAAGCACGGCTATATCCGGATGCAGTTTCAGGAAACTGCGGTCATATTCGTCTGCTTCAATTACAGCGGTATCATTCTTGCTGCTCCAGTAATTGCGGCCATAGTTCACAGATATACCTCCAAGAAATGCATTACACCCATACCCTGTTTCGCGGAGCAGGTAGGCTATCATGGTTGATATGGTGGTTTTGCCATGTGTACCGGCCACAGTTACGGCATACATTGCGTTAGTTATAGACTGCAGTACATCACTACGCTTGAACACTGAATAGTGCTCATTAATATACCAGTTCAGCTCTGCATGATCTTTAGGGATAGCGGGCGTATACACGATTAGCCTGGCCTCTTTATCCAGCATAGCCACATCGTCTGTATAATGTACGTTCATGCCTTCGGCCACCAGCTGTTTTGTGAGCTCAGTCTCGGTCTTGTCATAGCCGCTTACGCTGGCGCCCAGTTCGAGGAAAAAGCGTGCCAGCGCGCTCATACCGATGCCGCCGATCCCAATGAAATACACCCTCTTTATTTCCCTTACGTTCATTGCGCAGTGTTTGCTATCTCAATAATTTTATTTGCTATCCTTTCATCCGCGTCCTTGATTGCCATCTTTCTCAGGTTTTCAGACATATGCTGCTGCCTGGCATTGTCATGCAGCAGTGTCTTTAATTTTGCCACAAGCTCTGTCCTTGCCTCACTGTCTTTAACCAGTATTGCCGCCTCTTGCTCTACAAGAGCCATAGCATTGCTGGTCTGGTGATCCTCTGCCGCATGTGGCAAGGGCACAAATATGACCGGCTTGCCGGCGATGCACAACTCAGCAATAGCCAGTGCGCCCGCCCTTGATATTACTATGTCAGCGGCGGCATAGGCATAGTCCATTTCGTGTATGAAATCATACACCCTGATACGATTGCCATACGCCTCACTGCTTTTCCTCGCCTGCTCGAAGTAGTGCTTGCCGGTCTGCCACACCAGGTTCACATCTTCCTTCATCAATTCCGCAAGCTGGCCGTCAATGCTTTCATTTATTGTCTTCGCCCCAAGGCTGCCACCTACAATAAAGATCGTTTTCCCTTTACTCCCTGCGCCCACCCATGCCTTTCCTTCCTCAGTTGTCCTCTTGTTTTCCGATATGCTTTTACGCACCGGGTTTCCTGTCAGTATTATTTTTGATTTCGGAAAGAATTGTTCCATCTTCTGGTAAGCAACACAAATTGCGCTTGCCCTTCTTCCCAGTATTTTGTTGCTCTTGCCCGCATAAGAGTTTTGCTCCTGTATAAGCGTGGGAATATGCATCCCCTGCCCTGCATGCAATACCGGAAAACTCGCATAACCGCCCACACCTACTATCACGCCCGGCCTGAACTGCTTAATAATGTTCCTGGATTCGAGACGTGTCTTGATCAGCTTGTATGGTAGTGACAAATTCTTCAGCATATTGCTCCGGCTGAACCCCGCTATATCAAGGCCTACTATTTCAAAACCTTCTTTCGGCACTTTCTCCATTTCCATTTTACCCTTTGCGCCCACAAACAACAGCTGCGTGCCGGGCCGCAACCGGAGCAATGCATGCCCGATAGCCACCGCAGGGAAGATATGCCCCCCTGTACCGCCTCCTGCTATTATTACACGTAGTCCGCTCATATTTCTATATTGCCGGCAACGGATCATTGCCATCTGCCTTTTTCTTTCTTGTTCTTTTTACTATTGGTTCTTCATCAGCAGCTTCTTCAATCTCTTCCGCAGGTGCTGCCATCTCCTGTTCGGTATCTTTAATTTTCCTTTTCTTTCCACCCTCCATTTCATCCACATACTTGCTCACGCTCAGCACTATACCTATGGCTATACTTGTAAACCAGATAGACGAACCGCCCATACTGATCATTGGCAAGGTAAGCCCCGTAACAGGTACAAGGTGTACATTCACGGCCATGTTCAGCATTGCCTGGAATACAAGCGTAATGCTTAGGCCCACAGCAAGGAACGCGCCGAAAGCAAACGGGCATCTTTTGAATATAAGGATGCTTCTCCACAGGAATAACAGGTAAAGCATAACCACCACCGCTCCACCTATCAATCCGTACTCCTCGATGATTATAGAGAAAATAAAATCGGAATAAGGATGCGGCAAAAAATTCTTCTGCAGGCTGCGCCCCGGCCCCCGGCCGGCTATTCCACCATTGGCTATAGCTATCTTGGCCTGCTGTACCTGGTATACATCTTCTCCTTTGCCGTCCTTTTTCTTGCTGCCAAAGAAATCTTCTACCCGCTGCTCCCATGTGCGCGCGCGGCCAAAACCTGTAAGCTTGGATACCGTGAATATTACGGTTACACCTACCATGCCCACTAACACCAGCAGCAGCAGGTGCTTTACCTGTACCCTGCCTATAAAGAAAAGTATGCTGCAGGTAAAACCAAGCATCAATGCCGTAGAAAGATTTGCAGGAGCTATAAGGGCACAGGTAAGCAATACCGGGATCAGAACAGGGAAAAATCCTTTTTTAAGATCTTTTATATCTGCCTGCTTTATACTTAACACTCGTGCCAGGAACATGAATAATGCCAGCTTTGCGAGGTCTGACGTCTGGAAAGTGAGGTTGATCACCGGGAGCCTTATCCAGCGGGACCCCTCATTAAGACTGGTGCCAAAGAATAAAGTATATACCAGCAGCGGAAGGCTGAGCAGGTATAATATAACCGCCAGCTTCGCGAATTTCGAATAGTTGATCTTATGCACCCAATAAATGATGAGCAGGCCGAGCCCCAGTACCATCACCTGCTTTACTAGGTAATAGCTTGAGTTCTTCTCCATGCGATAAGCGAGCGAGCCGGTGGAACTATACACCGCCAGCAGGCTGATGAACGACAGCACCAGCACAACGCCCCATATAACATGGTCGCCTTTTGTTTTGCTTAGCAATTGTTTCATTCCTTCTGCCATTGTATCTGTTTATTACAGGTTGCGTACAGCATCCTTGAACTGCTTGCCGCGGTCTTCATAATTTTTAAATAAGTCAAAACTTGCGCATGCCGGTGATAACAACACTACATCCCCGCTTTCAGCGAATGAGTATGACGCGTTCACGGCATCGGCAGCGCTCTGCGTATCTATAATTCTGTTCACTACATTGTCAAATGCCTCGTGAATTGCTTTATTGTCTACCCCCAGGCATACTATTGCTTTTACCTTCTCTTTCACAAGGCCTAGTATCTCTGAGTAGTCGTTGCCTTTGTCCTGTCCACCCAGAATGAGGATCACAGGCTTGGTCATGCTCTCAAGGGCATACCATACCGAATTCATGTTGGTGGCCTTACTGTCATTGATGAACTCAATACCTCTTACAGTAGCTACAAACTCCAGCCGGTGTTCCAGGCCTTCAAAACGGGTAAGGCTTTCACGTATCTTCTCTTTTCTAACCCCGGCAACACGTGCCGATATTCCTGCAGCCATACTGTTGTATTGATTGTGTTTGCCTTTTATTGCAAGATCATGAATAGACATATCAAGACTTTCCCCGTCGTATATTAAATAGACATGGTCGTCGCTAATATGGCCACCTTCGTTTCCTATGTTATTTTCGCTCATCGTAATGAATATTTTTGTAGCATGAATAGAATGGGTAGTGAGATAATCGTTGATAACCTTGTCATCTCCATTTATTATAAAATGGTCTGAGGGTTCCTGGTATTGGGTTATTCTGAATTTTGAAGCTATGTAGTTTTCGAATTTATAATCATAACGGTCGAGGTGGTCTGGGGTAATGTTGAGCAACACAGCCACATCAGGCCTGAACTCGTGGATATCGTCCAGTTGAAAACTGCTTACTTCCATCACATACCACTCACAGGGGCGCTCAGCTATCTGCCTCGCGAAACTGTAGCCAATATTGCCCACCATGGCCACGTCATAGTCTGCTTCTTTAAGTATGTGGTAGGTAAGCTTAGTAGTGGTGCTTTTCCCGTTGCTGCCTGTGATAGCTATTATCCGGCTATTGCCTTTGTACCGGTAGCCAAATTCTATTTCGCTGCATACTTCTATACCCGCGTTCCTGATCTCCTTCACAACTGCTGCTTTATCACTGATGCCCGGACTCTTTACCACGCATACAGCGTTCAGTATATTATCCAGCGTATGCCCGCGCTCTTCAAATGCTATACCGCTCTGCTCCAATACTTCCTTAAACTGCTCCCTGATCGGGCCACCGTCACTTACAAACACATCCCATCCCTTCTGCTTACCCAGCAAGGCAGCGCCTACCCCGCTTTCGGCGGCACCAAGTATTACTAGCCTTTGTGTGTGTGCGCTCACTTAGTTATTGCAGTTTTAATGTTACGATACTCATTATTGCCAATAATATGCCTATGATCCAGAAACGGGTTACGATCTTTGACTCATGATACCCTAATTTCTGATAATGATGGTGCAGAGGCGACATCAGGAAAATACGCCTGCCCTCGCCATACTTTTTCTTTGTACGCTTGAAGTACCACACCTGTATCATTACCGATAGATTCTCAACAAAAAATATCCCGCAAATGATGGGAATAAGCAGCTCCTTGCGCACTATGATAGCCAGCGAAGCAATGATACCGCCAAGCGCGAGACTACCTGTATCGCCCATGAACACCTGCGCGGGATAGGCATTATACCAAAGGAAGCCTACACACGCACCAACAAAGGCGCCGATGAAAATAGACAACTCACCGAGGTTAGGGATATGCATAATGTTCAGGTAACCGGCAAACACATAGTTACCGGATACATAGGCAAAGACACCAAGGCATAACCCGATAATGGCAGAAACACCGGTGGCAAGGCCGTCTACGCCATCTGTTATGTTAGCGCCATTGGACACCGCTACTATAATAAAAATTACAAACAGTATATACAGAATGGGCGTGGTAACGTCTACATTCTTCTCGCCAAACAACGCGGCTATACGCTCATACCTTAATTCATGTGTCTTTACAAATGGAATGGTGGTGGTGGCGGTCCTTATGTTTACATATCTCTGCTCTTTGCCGTTCTCATCCTTACGCGCAAACTCTTCGCCTTCAAGTTTCTCAGCCGCGTTGTACACACCGCTTTTACCGCCGGTAACTTCCCTGCTGATCACTACGTGATTGTTATAGTACATGGTAAGGCCCACTATTATACCAAGCCCTATCTGGCCCATTATTTTAAAACGGCCCGCAAGACCTTCCTTGTTTTTTCTGAACACCTTGATATAATCATCAATAAAACCAACCACCCCCAGCCATACGGTAGACACCAGCATCAGTATAATATATACATTGCCGATACGCGCGAAAAGCAGCGTAGGAATAAGGATGGCAGATATAATAATAAGCCCGCCCATTGTTGGGGTACCTTTCTTCTGCTTCTCTCCCTGCAAGCCAAGGTCACGGACAGTTTCGCCAATCTGCTTGAACTGCAGATACTTTATCAGCCGCTTGCCCATAAGCATGGATATGACCAGCGACAGGATGATAGCCATGGCAGCGCGGAACGTAATATAATTGAACACCCCTGCACCGGACAGGTGGATGGAATCGCGCAGGTATGTGAACAAATAATACAACATGGGTACCTCTATTTATTTAATGTTTCAAATGCTTCTGCCAATGCTTCTTTATCATCAAAATGATGCTTCACTCCTTTTATATCCTGGTAGTTTTCATGCCCCTTGCCCGCCACCAGTACCACATCGCCAGGCTGCGCCAGGGTCACAGCCACTTTTATTGCCTCTTTGCGATCTGTTATGCGGAGGCTCTTTCTTTTCTGCGGGCCGGTGAGGCCAGCTTCCATTTCGTTCAGTATCACTTCGGGGTCTTCGCTCCTCGGATTATCAGAGGTAAGTATTGCCTTATCACTATGTTCGCAGGCTGCCTGCGCCATTATCGGCCGCTTGGTTTTATCCCTGTCACCACCACAGCCTACAACCGTAAACAACTGCTGACCCTGTGTGCGCAGCTGGTTGATAGTGGCCAATACATTGATCAGCGCGTCCGGAGTATGCGCATAATCTACTATACCCAATATTTTGTCTTTTGGCGACATATATGTTTCAAACCGTCCGGCAGCACCCGGCAACCCGCTGAGTATGGCAAGCACATTTGTTTTATCCTCGCCCAGCAGCATTGCTGTACCATAAACAGCAAGTAGATTGTAAGCATTAAACGTGCCGATCATACGGAAATGGGTCTCCTGGTCGTCTACCAGCATCACAAGGCCGGTAAGGTTGTTCTCTAAAACCTTTCCCTTCATACTCGCCGGCACCTTAAGGCTGTATGTATGCCTGGCGGCGCTTGTGTTTTGCAGCATCACCATACCACGCTTATCATCCGCGTTTGTAAGCGCAAAAGCTGAAGACGGGAGCCCGTCGAAAAAGCTTTTCTTCACACGTATATATTCGTCAAATGTCTTGTGATAATCGAGGTGGTCGTGGGTAATGTTGGTAAACACGCCACCCGCGAACCTTAAGCCCGCAACCCTGCGCTGATGCAATGCGTGCGAACTTACCTCCATAAAAACATAAGCACAGCCCGCATCTGCCATTTGCCTCAACATAGCCTGTATAGATATAGCATCCGGTGTGGTATGTGTGGCTATTACTATTTTATCATGAATATGATTGCGTACCGTAGACAATAAGCCGCATTTATATCCCAGCTTTTCAAATAGTTGGAACAGCAATGTTGCAACGGTGGTCTTACCATTAGTACCGGTGACACCTATTACCTTCATTGACCGTGAAGGAAAATCATAATAAGCATCGGCAATTAAGCCCAGTGCCACAGAACTATCTTTTACCTGCACATACACCACACCTTCTGCCTTATCTGCCGGCATTGTTTCGCATACAATTGCGGCAGCGCCCAGTTCCACGGTTTTGTCTATAAACGAATGTCCGTCTGCTACTGTGCCGCGTATCGCGATAAAGACATCACCCTGTGTCACCTTCCTCGAGTCTATTACAAGGCTGGCAACAGTAATATCTGTGTTACCCTGTACCGAAACAGGATTTACATTGATCAATATGTCGCGCAATATCTTCATCAGCTCAATTGTAGTAGTATACTTTGTCCCTTGTTTACCATAGTTCCGGGGGCTATAGATTGGTTCATCACTTTGCCCCTGCCCCGCACCTGCACCTGCAGCCCCGATGTTTCCAGCATATATACCGCATCCTTCAGACCCATGCCGCTCACATCAGGCACTATGTTCCGGTACACCGCCTTTGGGGCTATGGCCACATGCTTGTTTGAATCTGCCGTTATCTGCATCATGCGGTTCATGTCGGTGCCGGGCATGGGCAAGCGTTTCTGGATCGCGTGCAGCAATACAGCATAGCTGCGGCCGGTAGCTGATTTTGCCGGTATCAACGGTGATCCGGTCTTTGCCAGGCTATCCAGCGGGCCTCCCCAGGCGCCTATGTTCTCAGAAAATATTTTGTCGGCAACCATCCTGAAAACCGGGGCGGCTATCGCACCGCCATAATATGCTTTAGAATGTTGTTTCGTACGGATCACAACGCAAATAGTATACTTCGGCTGCTCCGCGGGTAGATAACCTACAAATGATCCCTGGTAAACTCCGTCGGTATACCTTATCCCCTTGTCTGCCACCTGGGCCGTGCCTGTTTTGCCGGACATCGTATAATACGGCGATTCAATTCCTTTAGCAGTCCCTTCTGTTACCACGGCTCTCGTACACCTCTTGATCTGCGCAATAACACCCGGATCGCCTACCGTCATGATCTCTTTTGGCTCAAAGGTTTTTATATCCTTGCCATATTCTTTTACAGCGCTCACAAGGTATGGCTTCATCATCTTGCCGTTGTTGGCTATTGAGTTATAGAGCATGCATGTGTGCATAGGCGTTATCTGCACCCCATATCCAATAGCCAGCCAGGGCAGAGACGAATTACTCCATGCAGGTGTACCTGGTTTAGTGATCACAGTTCTCCGCTCGCCCAGCAGGTCTATGCCTGTGGGCATATTCAGGCGAAGCGTCAACAGGTTATCAACAAACTTCGAGGGGTTGTCATTGTAATAAGTGAAAGCAAGTTTGGCCATCGCGGCATTGCTCGACTCGGCATAGGCCTCCCATATCGGCATCGGGTGCAGGCCCAGATGGGAATCCCTCATGGTCCTGTTGCCAAAATGTATCGTACCTCCTTCCGGATCTACGATCTGGTCAACATTTATCTTCTTGTCGTTAAGCAGGGATAGCAGGGTGGCAAGCTTAAACGTAGACCCCGGCTCTGTAGGCATCAGGGCATAGTTAAAATCCTCCCAGTAAGAGCCATCGGCCTGGCGGCCCAGGTTCACCAGGGTACGTATCTTTCCCGTCTTTACCTCCATCACAATACAGGTACCGTAGAGGCACTCATACTTTTGCAAGATGCTCATCAACGCATGCTCGGCCACATCCTGCACATTCATGTCCAGGGTGGTCACAATGTCCTTTCCATTCTGAGGTTCTACTTCCGATCCTTCTATAGGCACCCACACATTGCCCGTACTTTTCTGCACCACCCTGCGCCCGTTTTCACCTACCAGGGACTTGTTGTAAGTTGCCTCCAGCCCCGACATATTATTATTGTCCCGGAATATGCCGATCGTGCGGAACGCCAGCATATCATAAGGGGTCACCCTCTTTTCCTTAGAATCTGTAATGAACCCACCATAGCCCTTACCCTTATTGAAAATGGGAAAACCGCGCATAGCCTCATATTCGTAGTACTTGAACTTCCTTCTGCCAATAGGGTAATATTTGTTGCCTTCCTCATATGCGCGTACCAGCTCCTCTTTATATTGCTCCGGGCTTTTATCCCTTGTAAGCCGCGACAGACAAAGACAAAGGGAATCAATATTCTTCGCGAAAAGGTTGGAATCAATTACCGACAAGTCTACATGCACATCAAACTCCGGTATGGATGAGCTCAGCAATACACCATCTTCAGTATAAATATTCCCACGCTCGGCAAGCAGTGTGTCAAAGCGTGTGTGCATCTCTCTTGCCATAGCCCTCAGTTTGGGGCCTTCTTTAAACTGGATCATACCTGCTTTAAAGATGATAGCACCACCAAACAAGCAAATGCAGGTAAATGCGATGTACACCCTAAACCGTATGTCCTTTTTTATGTTCACTTTATATTTCCGCAGGCAGTTGCTGCTACTATTTTTTATTGTTCCTTGTCACACACCGCTATTTCTTCTCTTCTATCTTGTACGCTGGCATTAACGATGGTTTCAATCCTATGTGCTCCGCGTTCTTCATTACCTGCGCCTCTGTCTTTACATACATCAGCTGCGACTTCACATCCATGTACTTCCACCTTAGTTCTTTGAGTACTTTATTCTGCGCGTTTAGCTCCCGCTGCATCTCAATAGCACGGTGGCTATTGCTGATGTACAGCACACATAAGAGAACGATAAACGCCAGGAATGGAATATTGTTGACTATTGCTTTATAAGATACTTTCTCCACCAACGACCGCCAGTCGTTTCTCACCCTTTGGGCAGGGGTCATTACCTCATCCTGAATATTCTGCTCCTCGGTACTCATTTATATTTTGCAGCCCATCGGGCCCCTTCTTTTCTTTTCACTACTGTCTTGCGGCAACCCTCATTCCAATCCTCAGTTTCGCGCTTCTCGCCCTCGGGTTGCTTCTCAGTTCTTCCTCTGTTGGCTCTATTGGTTTCTGGTTCACAGGTTGCAGCAGTGGCTTTACTTCGCTGTACATCTCTACCTCACCCCACTGGCCGCGTTTTATGTATTGCTTTACTATCCTGTCTTCCAGCGAGTGAAAGGATATAACACACAATCTGCCGCCCACCTTCAGGCTCTCAGCCGCCTGTTGCAAAAACTCTTTCAAAACCCCCAACTCATCATTGACTTCTATTCTCAGCGCCTGGAACACCTGTGCCAGGTATTTATTCGGATTGCCCCTCATTACCGGTCCCAGCATAGCTTTCAGCGCTTCTATCGTCTGCACGTTCATCGCTTTCCTGTTCATCACAATGTGCTTTGCCAGTTGCTTCGAGTTACGCACTTCGCCATACTGCTCAAACAGTCTGTGCAATTGCTGCTCATTGTATGTATTCAGCACATGGGCCGCAGTCAGCTCAGACCGTTTGTCCATTCTCATGTCCAGTGGTCCGTCGTATCTTATTGAAAACCCCCGCTCTGCTGTGTCAAACTGAAAAGAACTTACTCCGAGGTCTGCCAATATCCCATCTACCTCCGTACACCCATGCAGTCTCAAAAAACGTTTCAGGTACTTAAAATTTTCTGTCACCGGTATCAGCCGCTCATCATCCGGTTTATTCGTCCATGCGTCTGCATCCTGGTCAAACGCTATCAGTCTCCCCTTTGGCCCCAGCTTTTCCAATATCAGCCTGCTGTGTCCACCCCCGCCAAACGTAGCGTCTACATATACCCCATCTTCTTTTATTGCCAACCCATCTACCGCTTCATGTAAAAGAACTGTTGTGTGGTAAAATCCCGGTGTTCCCATATCAGATGTTTTCAAAAGGGTTCCCGAAATCGTCCGCTACATCTTCCGCCAGCTTGCTGAATCCTCCTGAATGTTCCCTGATATAATTGTAATACGTATCTTTATCCCACAATTCCAGTTTATTGCCCTGCGCGCTCAACACAGCATCTTTTTTTATACCTGCATATTCCTGCAAAGGCTTAGGGATTAGCAGGCGGTCTGCCGTATCTACCTCTACTGCGGTGGCCCCGTTCAGAAATAATCTTTTGAACAGCCGCACATTTGGTTTGAAATCATTCAGGCGATTGATCTTGTCACTTATCGCATTCCATGTTTCCTCCATGTATATACTCAGGCAATTTTCTATTCCCCGGTTAATGACAAACTTTCCACCGGCGCCTTCGGGCAATTGCTTCCTGAATGCCATTGGCAGCAGGAAACGCCCTTTAGCGTCAATTGCCACTTCATATTCACCCAAAAAGCCTGTCATTATTGAAATAGATTATTATTACCACAAAATAACACATTTTCCCACAAATTTGCACATTTTTCAACCTACATATTTATCCACATCATGATATATCAGCCTAGACCCGCTACCATAAAGGGTTTCAGCCAATTTATAGGTATAAATCACAGCCTTCCCTGTTAATTACCTGTGGATTAATGTGGATTAGTGTGCATAACCCAAATACGAGTAAAAAATGGTCTTCCACAGCCTCAGACTTCAAAGGCATTAGCCTATATTTACATTAGAAAACAGCCGTGGCAGGGTTCTTGCATGAAATTTGGAAAAAACATAGCTATGAAATATATACTGGTTATCATTTTGATGGCTGCTTTTGGTATGAGCACCATGGCGGCGCCGCAGCATAAGCACAAGAACCATAAGCGCCACCACCGCTTTTCGATCCCCATTCCTAAAGGGCTACCTGTACCACCCAAGCCACCTATGCCGCCACGCCCCGGAAAACTACCTGCCCCGCCCCGGCCGCCTATGCCGCCGCACCCCGGAAAACTGCCTGCTCCGCCCAAGCCACCGGCTCCACCTAAGCTACCAGCACCACCGGCTCCGCCCAGGCCTCCTTTGCCACCTGCTCCACCACGCCCATAATAGAAATTTATCACACATGTATTGCCAAACTGGCTTTTAACTTTTCGCATATAGATACAATTGCGTAAAACCGCCATTTTTCAATATATTTGCATCCCTTTATGCACATTCGTTTGAGAAATTTATTGTATGTATTTATTGGCGTAGTACTCTTCAGCTCCTGCGGGGGATTCGAAAAGGTGAGGAAAAGCAGTGATGTAAATTATAAGCTTACAAAGGCCAACGAATACTTTGAGAAGAAACAGTACCAGCACGCCAGCGAGTTGTATAAAGAACTGATGCCTATCATGAAGAGCACGCGCAATTATGAAGCACTTTATTTCAAGTACGCCTACACATTCTATTATATGAAGGACTACCTGGACGGCTCTTACTTTTTCAAGAACTTCACTGAGTCTTTCCCTGCCAGTAAAGATGCGGAGGAAGCTGAGTTCATGAGTGCGGTATGCCTGTTCAAATATGCGCCTAAATATTCGCTCGACCAGACCAACTCAATAAAGGCGCTGGAGGCTATGCAGTCTTACACTAACCGATATCCCGATTCAAAAAGGATAACCGAGGCTAATTCATACATTGCCGCGTCACAGAAAAAATTAGAGACCAAGCAGGCCAGCGCGGCAAAGTTATATTTCAACATAAGCCAGTTCAAAGCCGCCACTGTGGCCTATAGGAGCGTGATGCGCAATTTCCCTAATTCGCCAAACAGTGACCAGTACCAGTTCATGATATTGCGGGCTATGTATAAATACGCTAAAGCCAGTATACCTGAGAAGCAGGAAGAACGCTACGCAAATGCGATAGCCGCCTACAGGGAATTAAAAGATACCTGGCCCCAATCAAAGTACCTCACTGAGGCAGATAAATTGTACACAGAAGCTAATAATAACGTAAAAAAAATACGCGATGAGCAACACAAGTAGAAAATCTCTTAATGCTGTTAATCCGCTGGTGGAAACACGCGATGTAATTGCAATGAAGGAAAAAACAGGCAACCTCTACGAATCTATCGTGGTTATCTCCCGCCGGGCAAACCAGTTGGCGATCACTATGAAAGAAGAGTTGCATCGTAAGCTCGACGAGTTTACCGTGCATGGCGACAACCTGGAGGAAGTGCACGAGAACAAAGAGCAGATAGAGATATCCCGCATATACGAGCGCATGGCCAATGCGCCGCTGCAGGCTATGACAGAATTCAACGACGACCAGATCTACTACCGCAAAAAGTAATTTGGTCATCTTTTTAGAAAGAGAAGAAGCTGCCCTATAAGGAACAGCTTCTTCTCTTTATTTTTGAAACTAATTCTACAGCTCACTTTTCTACCTGTAGCCGCACCACTTTCCTGCCCTCGCTGGTAATGATATGCAACAGGTACGTCCCGCTGGCTACCCTGCTATCCAGTTCCACTTCTTTATCCATAATTCCGTTTGTCACAGGCCTCACTTCCCTATACACTACATTACCCACCATATCAGTCAATTCCAGCGTTACAGTTGCGTCAGCTATCCGGGTCATACCTTCTATGCTGAATCTTGTATTACCCGGATTGGGTACCAGGTACACCTTATCACCAGCCATACCTGTATAGGCCACACCTTCACGTACCCATACAATATATATCCACGCGAATGAAGCTGCCGAACACGGTCCGTTGGTCACTATGCATGTTACAGAATCACCGTTGGCAAGGGTGCTGCTTATATAGGTACTGTCGGTTGCGCCTGCGATATCCCACCCGTTCAGCTGCCATTGGTATTGGTAAGAGATGCCGCCTCCCCCGTATATATTTGCCTTCAGGGTATCGGTTTGGCCGGCAGTAATAAATGCTCCGGGCGTACCTGAGATCACCACAGTAGGCGCTATCAGGTCATTTACCGTGATCACTTTTTGAAACGAGGTTGTACCGCATGGGTTGGTAACTGTATAGGTAATAGTATCTATACCCGGCGATATGCCACCCACCAGCCCGCCTATCACCAGGGCTATACCGTTGCTCGCCGTCCACACACCTCCCGCGGGGATACCTGTCCAGTTCACATACAGGCCTATACATACTGCCGATGGGCCGGATATAGAATCTTTCACCGGGTATGAACTGAGTATTTTACTTGCAGAGGTTGTACATCCTGCAAGTGTATGTGTATAGCTGATGGTATCTGTTCCGTAATAGACCCCGGTTATCACACCTGTAGACGACACCGCTATAGAGCCATTGCTTGCACTCCACACGCCTCCCGTAGCGGTATCGTGCAGGGTGTCTGCCGTACCCATGCACACAAACGATGGCCCTGTGATAGGTGCCATGCTCGGTAAGGGTTTTACTATGGCGTAGATGAGTATAGTATCTACAGACAGTCCGTCATCCACTCTTACTTTTATGGTGTCACGGCCCGAATAGCCGATAAACGGTGTATATGCAAAACCCGAGGGTACAACTGTACCGGCCGTAGAAGGGGCTGAGTATGTACTGGTACAAGTCCCGTGAGCCGGCCCGGAAAGCAGGGTCCATGTCAGCACCTGCGCGGTATCTGCATCGGTTACTGCCAGTAATGTATTGATGGCCATGCTGTCATCTTCACAGAATATAACGCTGTCTGCTACTCCCGCTGTAAAGAAAGGCACATGATTGTGATAGTTTATCCTGCGCACACGAAAGTTACCTTTGTCACACAGGTACAGGTCTCCGGTTGTATCAAGCGCAATACCGTATGGCTGCCTGATATCTGCGGCGGTAGCAGGCCCGCCATCACCGCCATAGGCAGCAAGGCCCGTGCCCGCAATAGTTACAATAGTTCCTGAAGGATCAACCCTTCTGATACGGTTATTCCACTGGTCTGAAATATAAATGTTGCCTGCGGCATCTGCGGCCACACACAGTGGTTGGTTCAGCTCTGCTGCTGTTGCGGCGCCGCCGTCTCCCAGGTAGCCTGCCGTACCATTACCTGCCATGGTGCTGATATTGCCCGATGTATTCACTACGCGTATCCTGTTATTGGTTATGTCTGCTATGTACAGTTTACCTGTCGCGTCCAGTGCTATGCTGCCGGGCGATGAAAGCTTTGCCGCGGTTGCGGGGCCGCCATCACCGCTAAAGCCCGCAGTGCCATTACCCGCTACCGTAGTAATATTACCCGTCGCGTCTATCTTACGTATCTTGTTGCTGCCTACATCCGCTATATAAATATTGCCGGCTGCATCGGCCATTACTGCATACGGTGTATTTAGCTGGGCGGCTGTTGCCGGCCCGCCATCGCCGGCAGACCCTGCTATACCTGTTCCGGCTATAGTGGTTATTATTCCGCCGGTATTTATTTTACGTACCCTGCGCGTGGTCACATCAGCTATGTATACATTACCCGCTACATCCACAGCTACACCCGATGGACCCGACAGTTCAGCTGCGGTTGCGGCACCACCATCTCCGGTAAATCCGGGTATACCATTACCCGCTATAGTAGTGATAGTACCTGTGGTACTTATCTTTCTTACCCTGTGATTGGCATTATCTGTAAAGTAAACGTTACCGGACTGGTCTACCGCGTTATACCAGGCATATTCCAGCAGTGCGGCAGTGGCAGGGCCACCATCGCCACTATAGCCATAAACACCGGTGCCGGCAATAGTGGTAATATTCTGCGCCTGTGCCTGCACCAGGAGGCCCGGCACAAACAAGCAGCAAAATGACAAGAGCAGATAGTTTCTCATAACAGGAAATTACTTAAGCCCACATATGTGAACAATATCCTGTAAAAATACAACAGTTATTGCTTTCCAACCAATTATTGGCCGCCTATAACATTCCCCATGTCTCCAATATCTGCTGAGTATGGCTCTTGCTTACTACTTTCTCTATGATATGGTCTATTTTCCCTTTCTCATTGATAAGGAATGTTGTACGGTAGGTACTTACTATTGTGCGCCCCATGAACAGCTTTTCGCCCCATACACCATATGCGTTCACTATCTTCTTATCCGTATCCACCAGCAGCGTAAAGGGCAGGGAGTATTTCTGCACAAATTTCTTATGGCTCTTTTCGTCGTCAATGCTCACGCCCAGCACAGCAATATCCCTTTGCTTAAGCAGGGCGTAATTATCTCTAATGTTACAGGCCTCCTTGGTACACGTTTCCGTATCATCATGCGGATAGAAGTACAATACTACTTTCCGGCCCAGGAAGTCTTTTAATGCCACCTTATTCCCGTCCTGGTCAATAGTAGTAAAGGCCGGTGCTTTGTCTTTTGGTTTTAAAGTCGTCATAAATATATTTCCCGCAAAGGTGCAGAGTCCTTTATCTTATAAAATTCAGATCATAGATCGCCTCATTTCCGTTCTCATCATCTGCCTTAAATACCAGTTTATGTTTGCCGCGTGTGCAATGCTCATCAAATTTATAGAAGAAATCATCACCATGCTGCTCAAAGCATATCCACTTCCCATCCAGGTAGCCGCTAAAGTTTTTTATGGCGGTCATATTATCCTTCACGGTAAATGCTATTTGTTTCGCGCCGCTTAGTGTGCTCTTCCTCCGCTGCATGGATTCTATAACCGGGGGTATAGTATCTATATCCAGCCGGTAAGTGCCAAAGTTGCGAACCCTCGCGCTGTAAAAGCCGCTGTCTGCAGGGGATGCGGCCCTGCCATCTTCATCCTTACCATCGCTGTATATCATTACTACTTTGTTTATCCACTTCTCCGGGATCGTTTTGCTCGGCCTGATCTTAAGTTCAAAGTAGTGATGAAGCGGTATGCGGGTATCGCCTATTTTAAACCTGTCAGAATACTCTTTCCCTGTAGTCTTGTCAAATGTAAAATTGATGTCGTCATATAGCTGCCTGTTATCCAGCGAGAATGATACACCGTCCTGGTTAAAGACATTTTCTTTGCCGTAGTAAAAAGGGGTACCCACATCCCCCTCTGTGTTATTGGCCACTGCTTTAGACTGGCAAACACAAAACGCGATCTTGCTTTCATTACCCCGGTCATCTGTTATCACTATTGCTATACGGTGTGGTTTCCGATCTGCTATATTCAGCCTGCCCTTCAGTGCGTTCAGATCAGTATAGATACCAAGTCTGTTTCCCGGCAGTTGAAACAGGCATTGTACCCACTCATGCTCCTGCTGCCTCATCCCATAATCTGTATACGCGTTGATGTAGCGCGTTTCGTCATAACCTATATCATCAAGCGTCACCCGGGCAAGAAGGCTGTCATCAGCGCTTATCATGGCTGTGTAAAAAGTAATTGTGTTGCCGCTGTTGTCCATGTAGTCATTTACATTTACACCTATTCCTACCATATTTTCCGGCAGCAACAGTGTATCTCCATTAAGACTGCTTCCATCTACGGTACTTTGCAACAGTTTCTGTGGTCTGTATGTACCTGCGGTCTTTTCTACTCTCACGGTCGCATGCCTGCTCATGTAAAAACTGTTAGACAAGCCATAGACAGTAATGGCTGTAGGCACAGGCGCTATAGTATCCACTACCTCCAGCCCAAACAACTGCGGATTGAGCGGGTGCTCGGTTTTTGTATCCCTTATTTCAAAGTGCAGGTGTGGCGCCGTAGATCCACCGGTATTGCCACTCAGTGCTATCAGGTCTCCTTTCTTCACCGGAAACCGGGATTCGGATAATGGTATATCGACATCCCAGCGTTTCTTTTCATACTGTACATGCCGCACATATTTTTGTATCGGGACTGCAAAATCGCTGAGGTGCGCGTACAATGTCGTATAACCATTGGGATGTGTGATGTACAGCGCATGCCCAAAGCCTCCTTTGTCCATTTTTATGCGTGATATGTACCCATCAGCAGCAGCGTGCACAGGCTGGCCTTCCTTACCCTGCGTTTTAATATCCATGCCGCTGTGAAAATGCCCTGCCCTGCACTCGCCAAAATTACCAGCCAGCAGTATAGGTATGTCCAGCGGATTCCTGAAATAATCCTGCGGATATTGCTTGCCGCCAGTCACATTCCCTCCCTGCGCGTAGCCGTACAGGGGAATGACAAAAAACAACAAACAAATGATCGGCTTTATTTTCGGCAGCATTGAGCAAAGATAACAAGCATCGGTATTAATCCCGCTTAGCGCTTTTCGTACACCCTGGCGGCTATAAATCTTTTGCAGAAATACCGCTCAGATACTTGTTCATAGCTTGTTGCCGGAAAACACGCGGCCATATCCGGCAACGATGAAGCTTCTATCCCACAGCACACCCTGAAGAATATATACATGATCCGCAGTATGGTTTTTTGCCACAAAGCACCATTGTCTTCAAAGTCGCAGTTTAGCCACAGGCCGCCGCTTTTCAGATACTTATATAAGCGGCCGGACACCATCTGTGAAGTCTGGTCACTGAAATTGTCAAACAGGAATGGTGTGATTATTGTATCATATTCCTCTTCCGGATAAAAGTCCTCTATCGCGGCAGTAACAAATAATACGTTATTGTCGCCCGCATTTCGTTTTCGCGACCGCGATATCATTGCGGCAGATGCATCTACGTAGGTAATTGTAAGCCCCCGTGAATGTATGGCTGTAATATCCTCAAGTATCTCACCGGTGCCTCCCCCTATCAGCAGTACATGGGTATCTGGCTTTAGATGGCCCAACAAATACTTCCAGGCGTCTGATCGCGCACGGCCATACACCAGGCCCGCGAGCCGGTCATAAAAAGGGGCTATGCTATTATAACTTCGCTTCAACTATTTGTTTCGGCAAAGGTATAACAACAAAAAAAGCGCGAAGTACTTTTATGAAAATACTTCGCGCCTCAAAAAAACCAGGCCTTATTTATTGAATATTGCGCACTTCACTTCAAACTGCATATAATCCCTGTCCACAAATTTGTTCATTGGAGTGAGGATATTATTTATCCCTTTACGATAAGACACTCCGGCTTTCACTGTCCTTGTCAGTGATATCTCTGTCTTGCCTATCAGGCCCATATCAAAGAGCGGGGCCTTCTGGTTTACCCCGGGGTTGGTTTCAGATGCGTCAGGGCGATTATCTGCTAATACCTGCTGAAAGTCGGGGCCTACGCCTACCGATACCTTCTTCATTAGTTTGTAACCAATGGACGGGTGCAGCTCCACATAAGAAAGGGCATAGTTCACATGGTTATATTTCACCTTGCTGTATTCAGTTGTTTGTGTCGTTGTTATCTCACGCCCGGCCGCATCGCCCACTGCTGATGTCTTTCCGGCAGAGGTTGGAGGCGCTATCTCATGGCCGTTCTGCCAGTAGTGGGTCACTACACGCGAGTCACGGTAAGGCATATCCTGCGCTATATTGTTGCTCGCATAGGCCATATTGCCTTCAACGAAAACTTTATCGCTCACTTTCTTACGAATAGCGGCGCCGGCTACATACCCCGTATTCTGACTGCCCATATTATAACCACCGGATACCATTACAGACAGTTTTGGTTGTTTCCTTTCTGCCTCAGGCTTAAACGTATTTACCGGCTCGTTGCTCGCAAATGACCTTTCTTCATGTTTCTCGGTCACGGTGGTCTTACCGGGTATATTGCCCAGCAGGTTTATCTTTACTTTCCTGGTAGTTTGTGTATTACGTACTGCGTTAAAATAATTGATAGCAAATACTTCTTCTTTTACTTCATGTTCTTTATGGTTGGCTACAGGCCTGTTATGTGTTTTTTGAGGTGTGTTGTTCGTAGTGTTCGCTGCATCGTTTTGTGCGGAAACGATGTTCATATTATTGTTCAGGTCTTTTGCGGGTACAACAATGTGCGCCTTGCCCGGGGTATGTGCATCCGCTACCACAGCGCTCTCGCCGGCACCGGTTACGCCGCTATGCTGCAGCAGAGAGGGTATTCCCATGGCCAGGGCCACAGAAGCTGCTATGCCTGCCACAGGCATTAGCCACCACATCAGCATGCTGCGTTTTTTCGCACGGCCGTCTAGCTGTTCTTCAAGCATATCCCAGTTACGGGGATTGTACTCGAAGTCGTTCCGGTCAAACTTCTGCCTGACCAGTTCGTCAAATTCTCTTGGCTTCATACGTCACTTTTTGTTGTTCGTTTTTTGTTATTTTTTTCTGCAGGATATTCCTCGCCTGGTGCACATGCCAGTGAGATGTACCCTCACTAATATCCAGTTGCCCGGATATTTCTTTATGGTTATACCCGTCAAATACGAACATGTTAAAAACAGTACGTGTCATGGCGGGCAGTTCCTGTATCAAATTCACCAGTTCTCTGAAGTCTATCTGCTCCATAGCCTCGTTATTCACCGATATGTTGCTCTCTTCAGCCGGTATTGCGTTCACATGCATGATCATGTCTTCCTTCAATGCCGACCCCCTCAGGTAGTCCAGGCATGTGTTGATCATGATCCTGTGCATCCAACCTGCAAAAGAACCTGCGTTTTTAAAATTATCTACCTGGGTGAAAACTTTGAGAAAACCGTCGTTGAGTAATTGTTCAGCATCCTGCATACTTTTAGCATAACGGGCGCATACTTTCAAAAATGTACTGTAGTACGTTTTATACAAGTGCTCCTGTACCGCCCGGTTTTTGTTCCGGCACCCTGCTATTACTTCCTGTTCAGAATATGCGGGCATAAGGTATGCGTGCTTTTACTTCTATTAAATTAAGACATAATTCGCATTAAATCAATTTTTTAAAACCTCAAACCCCTCAACAGGGGCCTTTTGGTAAATAGTTTTCAAAGTTTTCTGTTTATAAGGGCCGCTCGGATAAGGCCTGTGCTCCATTGTTTTATAATAGTGAAGGTCTTTTTCTGAGCGGATCATTCTAAAATGAAAGGCGCCTTTCACAATCGAAAACTAACCACTCACTTATATAGACGTAATACACGGCAGCAATCTTGGGTTTTACCACAAAAATAATTTTAAATATTTATTTACGTTATTTATTTGATGTGCACATCATTAATAATACACTGATTATCAATTAAATAGAAAAACGCAGCCCTTTAGGCTGCGTTTCCTTAAAAATGCCTGTTCGGTTATTTTTGAAGATATACTTTATAGGTCTCTTTAGACCCGTCTGCGCCTCTCAGCACTACCATATAATTACCCTCAGGAAACTGCGACAGATCGGTCTGGTGACTAACCTCGCCCTTAATTTCCTCGTGTAGTATTTCCTGCCCTATGATATTATATACTCCCAGGCTCGCATCTGCGCGCTGTCCACCCCAATCCATATTCAATATGCCGGTAGTCGGGTTTGGGTATACATTCGCCCTGGGCACAGCCACATTCTGTACTTCCAGCAGAGATATAAATATGATGTTTGAAGGCAATGACGGGCAGTTCCCCGTATCCTTCACTACATAATAATAACCTCGTGCATGCGGATTATATACTTCGTTTATAACACCGGGCATAATAGTTCCGGTATACGTGTTGGTAGTACTGTAATACCATATATAGGTACCGCCATTGTTTACCTCTAATTGGTTGGATATGAGCGATAACCATGGTGTAGCTGGTGTACTGTCACGTACCATCAGTACTGACGGTGCGGATATGGTATCATTAACATAGCATCCGCCATCAGTAGAGTTTACTTTAAACTCTACTACATCACCGTTAAGGTAAAGGCTGGTGTAAACTGTAGTATCATGTGCCACCAACAGCCCGTTCACATACCAATCGTAAGTCGGCGATGTGCCAAAGTTGAGATAATGGCCTGTGAAGGTAACCGGTGAATCCAGGCAGCCTGGGTTGGAGCCCCCGGTAAGAACGATCCATGCCGATGTAGGCAATGGTGCTATCACCGTCATTGTAATGATATTGGAAATAGTAGTGTCATTAATTACGCATGGGTCGGGTGTACGCAGAACGCAATAAACAAGATCACCGTTATGCAGCGAATCAGTGATATAGCGCGGGCCTAATGCCAACGGGATAAGCGTAGTATCCACATACCATACAAGGCTGGCGCCTATACCGGCATTTGAGAACGTGGCATCAAACGAATCAAGCGCGCCCGCGCATATCGGATTGTGCGTAGTAACTATGGAAATCAATGCGTTAAGTGAGTCATGAGAAATAACTATCCCTGGTGACACCACTGTATCGTTGAACGGGAAGGAACAAGTGGAGTTCGAGATCATCTGGCAGGATACCGTATCACCGGCGGCAAAGACCGTTGTGATAGACTCACTGTCCTCTGCCGGCAGCGGCAAGCCATTCACAAGCCATTGAAAACTGGGCGAAGAACCACCATTCACCGGGTAGGCGGTAAATGTGACCGCGTTGCCCGCGCAATCAGGGTTGCGGCCTGCAGTCAGTGCTATAGCTACACGCGGGGCAAAGCTGCTGCTGCGGTGTATGATAATTGTATTTGACCGGAAACTATCCGTATCGCCAAGGCTGTTGACATATACGAGGTTGCAAAAAACACTGTCCCCGTCAGAGAGGGCTGTTGTATAAAATGTATCTATTGTTACGCCGGTATAAGTAGTATTTGTATACCAATGGTATTGAGCGGTAGAAAACGTATCGTTGCTTTGTATAGCCATGAACTTAAGCTGCACGCCGGGGCAGGTAGTATCCATTCCATAAGGCAGGAATATGGAAACTGAATCCAGTACCACCTGCGCTTTTACCGCGCTGTTCAGGCCCGCAAGCAACAATAACAAAAGGGTAATCTTACGTATCATAATATAAATATTTACCCCCCTCCGCGGAAGGGATAGAATGAGTTTGTGTAAAAATAATGTATTCATTCTAATAATTCTAAAGATTTTTGCTCACCAACACCTTAATATCCTTACTCCTGTCTCTCACAAAATTATCGGGCCGGCCATCCCAAATACAGGGGTTGGCATAGAAATTGTACTACATCTGTTAAGAAAGCGCTTTTGATATAAATAAGGTAAGGTAGCCTGCCCCACAGGCCGAAGATTGCTGAAAATCGTACAGAGTAAGCAGAAACCTTTAAATTTTTATGTTATGCGTCACGATCTTATTATATTCGTATCCTCCCTTGCAGTTGCTATAGTTGTTTACCTGGTCACAGATATATTGATTCAAAGTAACCAGGCAGCCGTTGGCTCACTTACCATCACCGGACTTACCACATTTGTTTTGTTTTCAGCCTATCACCCGGATATTTCCCGGAAATGAGTTGTTTTCGTTCAACTCCTGCATATGCAGGAAATACAGAGGCCGCCCGCTTTGGGCGGTTTCTCTGTATTATCTATACTGCAATAAAAACCGGTATATGTCGCAACTACACATATACACTATATTATCATGTTTATTATGCCGCGGTTTAACTTCCGGTTTATTGATAAGATAGCGTCTCACTTATCTTGAAAAATCACATTTTTTGATTAGTGCTCATTAGGCTTTTCATGCAGAATGTCCCCCTCTCACACCCTTCCTATAAATATTATTTTAAAGTTTGAACAGGGCTTTATTTTTTTATATTAAATCCTATCTTTGCACCCCTTGTGCGAACGGCTATGTTCGTGCGCACAGGCATTTTCATTACATTATATTATACAGATAATCTTAAAAGACCCATGCATTTAAAAGGTTTAGTTAAGTTTTTTACCGCCGCGTTGATTCTCATATCGCTGTACCAGCTTTCGTTGACACTTATCGTGCGCAATGAGGAAAGTAAAATGAAAGCACGCGCCGCGCGCGAGGCCAAGGCGCTCAACCCTAACGCCACACAGGCCGAACTTGATAAGCTCACTGACTCGCTCAGGCAGTCTATTTCAGACAGCATGCAGGGTGAAGTGATCTTTAGCGTGCCTGTACTGAAAAAGTACACCTACCAGGCTGCAAAAGGCGAGGAGCTCAGCCTCGGCCTCGACCTGCAGGGTGGTATGAACGTGACACTTGAAGTGAGCCTGGACGACCTCGTTCGTTCTATGTCTAATAATCCGAGGGATGCTGCGCTCAACAAAGCAATTGCTGATGCCAACATCCAGAAAGCAAATAGTGAAGCCAACTTCATTACGCTGTTCGGCGAGATATATCAGCAGCAGAATCCTAATCAGAAGATGGCCTATTTATTTACCAAGCCTTCTGAGAAAGCTATCACGCTTAACTCTACTAACGATGAGGTACTTGCAAAACTGAACAGCGAAGCAAAAGACGCCATCAAGCGTACATACAATGTACTGCAGACTCGTATTGACAAGTTTGGTGTAGCCAATCCTAACGTGAACCTCGACGAGAAAAAAGGTATCATCACTGTAGAGTTGGCAGGTGTTCAGAACCCCGACCGCGTACGTAAGTACCTCCAGGCTACCGCTAAACTTCAGTTCTTCGAAACATATACAAACCAGGAGATCGGGCCATTGCTGATGTCTGCGAACGAAGCGCTTGCAGCCTTCCTTTCCGGCACTAAAGACACTACAGCCACAGACACTACAAAAACTGCCGCTACCGCGTCCAATGATACTACCAAGGCTGCCGGTACCGATACTGCCAGCCTTAGCAATGTACTTGCAGGCGGCAAAGGAAAAACCACTGAGACCGCTACTACCGCTACCGGCGATAGCACCAAGCTTAAGCAGGAAGAATCTCTTAAGAAGAATCCTTTATTTGCTGTTATGCAGCCAAGCCTCAACCAATCGCAGGACCAGTTCCTTACCGGTCCCGTTGTGGGCTATGTAATGAAAAGGGATACCGCCAAACTGAATAGGTACCTTTCAAATGACGTGGTAAAAAGCAAATTCCCTTCCAATGTGCATTTTGTTTACGGCGCCGATGACAACGAAAAGTCTCACGACCCTAAAGCTATATTGCCAATATACGCAGTAAAGATGCCTCCGGGTGGCAACGCCAGGCTGGAAGGCGACCATATTACTATGGCCCGCGCAGACTATAGCCCGCTTAACGGTCAGCCGGACGTAAATATGGACATGGACATAACAGGCGCCAGGATATGGAAAGACATGACTGGCAAAAGCATTGGTGGTTATGTAGCCGTAGTTCTTGACGACCGTGTATATTCCTGCCCGCGTGTAGATAACGAGATAGCTACAGGTAGCACCGAAATTTCAGGCGCGTTCACAGCCGAGCAGGCTCAGGACCTTGCCAACATCCTTAAATCAGGTAAGCTCCCCGCGCCTGCACACATAGTACAGGAGCAGGTTGTAGGTCCTACACTGGGTGTTGAAAATATCGGCAAAGGAATGAACTCGCTGATACTTTCTTTCGTTATCATCTTCGTACTCATGCTTGTTTACTACAACACCGGTGGTATCATTGCTGACATTTCACTTATCCTCAACCTTATTTTCACTATAGGTGTCTTATCGGCGCTGCATGCCACCCTTACCATGGCCGGTATAGCGGGCCTTGTGCTTACGGTAGGTATGGCTGTGGATACTAACGTTATCATATTTGAGCGCATTAAGGAAGAGCTGGCATTGGGCAAGAGTTATCCGCAGGCTGTATCTGATGGCTACAAGCGTTCTTACGCGCCTGTATTAGATGGTCACATTACCGTGCTTATCACCGCCATCATACTGTTCATATTCGGTCTTGGTCCTGTACGTGGTTTTGCCACTACCCAGATACTTGGTATCCTGCTGTCTTTGTTCTGTGGTATCCTTGTATCCCGCCTCATTACCGATGTATACACTAAACGCGAGCGCCACTTCAAGTATTTTACCGGCTTGTCAAAGACCATCTTTAAGAAAGCTCATTTCAAGTTCGTTGAAATGCGTAAATACACCTACGTGATCACGGGTATCGTCATCATTATGGGTATCAGCACTTATTGGACTGGTTTTGATAAAGGCGTCGAATTTAACGGAGGCCGCAGCTACACCATCAAGTTTGATAAGAAGTTCACTACAGAAGATGTACGTGCCAAGCTGAAGAACTATTTTGGTGAGTTCCCTGTAGCTAAAACTATCGGTACCAATAACCAGATCAACATCACCACTTCCTACCTGATCACCAAGCCGGGCAATGGCGTGGAGCAGGAAGTACGTCAAAAATTGTACGATGGATTACTGGCCGAGCATTTCTTACCCGAAGGCACCACCCAGGAAACCTTTACAAAGAAATACATTCAGAGTTCACAGACCGTACTGCCTACCATCTCCGACGACTTGAGGGATGGCGCTATACAAGCTACTGTAATATCGCTGATAGCCATCTTCCTTTACATACTCCTTCGTTTCCGTAAATGGCAGTATTCCCTTGGTACATTGTTCTCGTTGGTGCATGACGTTGCGCTTACGCTTGCGGTGTTCTCTTTCTTCCGTGGCAAGGTGCCTTTCGCACTCGAAATAGACCAGCACTTCATTGCGGCCATCCTAACGGTCATCGGTTTCTCGATGAATGATACCGTGATCGTATTTGACCGTATCCGTGAGTACTTCCGTAAATCGCCGCATGAAAGCAAGAGCAGCGTTATCAACCGCGCCATTAACGATACCCTGAGCCGTACTATTATGACGTCGCTCACCGTGTTTATTACCCTGCTTATCCTCTTTGTATTCGGTGGTGAGGCTACACGCGGCTTCTCGTTTGCAATGCTTATTGGCGTCTTTACAGGTACTTATTCGTCTATATTCGTGGCCGCACCTGTACTGGTAGACATGGACAAGAAAGACTCCCTGAAACAGGAGGTAGACCGTGAGGCACATGTAGAAGAGCTAAAAAAGCTGGCATAACAGCTATCCTTTATAACATCATTTACCTGATCCCCCGGCCCTCCGGGGGATCTTTTTTTGTCAGCAATTGTTCCTTCCCGGCCGCTGTACCGGCACATGGCTCATCGTTGTTTATTTTACATACATTTGCAACAGGTATGAAAAGTTTTTTCGAGCACTTCGGACGGCTATTCCTTATGGTGAGTGAGGGCTTCGCAAAACCCGAGAACCTGAAGGTTTACTGGAAAGAATTTATGGAACAGTGCAACGATATCGGCATTCGTTCGCTTCCTATCGTACTCATCATTTCTGTTTTCCTCGGCATGGTACTCACCATCCAGACAGCTTACCAGCTTATCAGCCCTATAATACCTAAAACAGTTGTAGCCAGTATTGTCAGGGATTCTACAATATTAGAGCTGTCACCCACAGTTATCTGTATCGTACTCGCCGGTGTTGTAGGCTCTAAGATAGCATCCGAGCTGGGCAACATGCGCGTGAGTGAGCAGATAGACGCACTGGAAATAATGGGCATTAATACAAAGACATACCTCGTACTTCCTAAGATCCTCGCGGCAATGATAATGGTTCCGGCACTTATCATTGTATCCATATCAGTAAGTATCCTGGGCGGCTATATAGCTGGCATGTTCTCTCATATCCTCACCCGGCAGCAATTTATATACGGTCTTACCGCGGGCTTCCTGCCCTACAACCTTTTCTTTGCCATGATGAAGGCTTTTGTTTTCTCACTCATCATATCGGTTGTACCATCCTACTACGGCTACTATGTGCAAGGTGGCGCACTGGAAATAGGCAAGGCGTCTACTACATCTGTGGTGGTGAGTTGTATCCTCATATTGTGCGCAGACTATGCGCTGTCTATTATTTTACTATAGAGTATTCCTTCGCTTAACCCGGGAGCCAGATCAACCCAAGACCTCCCGGCTACTATCTCACCTGGCATTTGTTTCGCGTTCGGCAAAGTTCGGGCACTATATTATTGTAAAGTATCTGCCCTGTAAAAAAAATGATAGCTAATACGGGTAAAAAACCCGTTTCTTTTCAGGTTGTTTACCCGTATGAATTTAAAAAAACATTTTGCAGTTTTACTATACTTAAAGTTACCCTGTAAAATGAGCACCATGTCCTCCACCCCGAAAATAAAGTTGACACACCGAGAGCAGGAAATTCTCAACCTGATAGCCACAGGCTCCAGCACAAAACAGATAGCCGGCAAACTTTCCATTAGCGAAAACACCGTGGCTAATCATAGAAAAAATATGCTGCGCAAACGAGGTGTAAAAAATACCGCCGAGTTAGTAAGCTACAATATGCATGTTTATGCCGGTTAAAAAAAGGTTGATAAAACTACCTTAGGCAAAGAATAAAATAATATTTTAGTATCCTTTCAGCTACACGTAGCTAAGCAATATTGTTTTTCTTTGCATACTGAACTTATACAGTATAACCCGGTAAGCCGAAAAGGGATTTAGAGTAGGCATAAATTTCACCTGTATTATGGGAGCCAATATCAATGTACTATTTACCCAGGGCGTGGGACATCTCAATGCAAAACTATTTCGTAATGGTGTTGCGCTTGTCAGTGGCAGTGTCAGCACATCCGGCACCATTCACTTCGTTGATGTACAGAAAGATGACGTAATATCAATAGATGGCGTATGTACCGGCAGCGCTAAAGTAAGTATTGATGTGCCCACATCCCCGGCTACACCGGTAACATACGATCATGGAAATTTCTTCGGTAATTTTATTATCAGTTAAACCAGCACTTTATGAAATATATCAAACATAATGTCGTCGTATTTGCAGCACTGCTTATAGCATTAAACAGCTTTGGACAATCAGACACCACCGTAAGGGCTCACATCCTTACTGCCGACTCGCTCGCGTCTGGTAATTACAAAGATGTGCTGACCAGTTTTTTCCAGCTTGCATTCAATAACCTTACCAGCTCAAGAAAATCAGTTGAGTTCGCTTCAAACCCTTTTGCTATACTTGCACGCGCAAACCCCGGGATACTTACAGACACCAACTACCTCCGCTACAGGCATCTCCGCGATCTCAACCTGAACGTAGGTGTCTATCTCGACTCTGCATACCGTCTAAATGGCTTCAGTGCAGGTGTCAAATACTCCATAATCAATAAGCGCGACGTAAGTATCGCCAATACGTTTGTGGCAGAAAATATCAAAGCTATGGAGGAGTATGCCAGGTTCAATAACATTATCGGTGCATGGGTATCACAAAATATAAGCGCAAACCGGGACCTGGCTCAAAAGCTGAATACCCAGGTAAACAAGTGGGAAAATGACGATGCCTTTACCTTTAATTCACTTGATGAAGATGTAAGAACTGCTGTAATGTCAATTGTAAACGACCATGCCACAGAACTGCCCGGTTTGAAAAACCTGCTGGCAAGTGATCCCAACCTGGCATTTAAGAAAGTTACAGACAGCGTTTATAACGAGATAAAAGGCCAGTGGCAGAATAAACCATTGTGGACAATAGGGGCAAGCGGCGCATTCACTTCCCGCAAAACTGCCAGTACAAACCTCGGGCCGGAAAACATCGCCATCTCTTCACAATTTCTTGCCGGTCTCAATTCACCTAAACAAAAAATAAAGTGGGACCTTGACATCCTCGCCAATTACACACTCAACCGGGACACTACCTACTTGGCAGGTAATACCATGATAAGTATGTTTGAATTCCGGCCCGGCTTCAACTTTGTTTTTAAATCAAAGCCCCGGAACGGTGTAGGGCGGCCTTTCCTTGAGTTTAAGGTGAGCGGCAGCTACTATCATATATTCTCAACAGTTGCCCCGGGTGGGAAAGCCGATAGCAACAGCATAAACGGTGAGTTAAGACTAAGAGTATATGATGATATATGGGTGCCTGTAACTATTAAATACGACCCCGAAAACAACAATCTGCTGGGCTTCCTCAGTGTTCATGCCAATTTCACAGCACTGCAAGGCGTTATCAATAAACTATACGGTAAATAATCCCTTCGATCACAAAGTATAAAACAGAAAGCCCCCGATCGGGGGCTTTCTGTTTTATACCACATACGTGAAAAACACCCTTTTTATTCCGGCATTATTCACATGCATATAATATCTGTTTCGTTGCACTTTTACAATTGTAATAGCTGTGGAAGATAGGAAGAAATAAAAAAAATAATTGAGATAAAAAATAGCCATTTATAGCTATTGTGGAAGAATACAAGCGTTGAGACTTTTACACATAAGATAACGATAAATCGCCAGACCATGCCTAAAATACAGATTGCCATCATAAACGAGTATGAAGCCGGAGTATCTAATGATGCCGTTCAAGCAGCGGTCAATGCCATGCAGAAACAAGTATCAGAACATTTTTCCCCTGTATGGGGGGTTGATGCGGATGTTATTTTCTACCCCGCAAAAAACCCTCCTCCCGGTACTTGGCTTGTAATCATACTGGACGATACCGACCAAGCCAACGCACTTGGATATCACGACCTGACCGCCGAAGGATTGCCCATTGGTAAAGCATTCGCCGGTACCGATATACGGGGCGGCTACAGTTGGACTGTGACGCTCAGTCATGAGATACTCGAAATGCTGGCAGATCCGTCCATTAACCTCTGCGTACTGACCAGTATAGAGAATCAGGCTGCACTATATGCTTACGAAGTATGCGACGCATGTAATGAAGACCATTACGGTTACCAGATCGAAGGGGTACTTGTGTCTGATTTCCTTTTTCCCTCGTGGTTCCAGTTTTTCGAAAACCGTCAATTTGACTTCATGAATTACATCGATAGCTATTTCAAGATACTCCCAGGCTGTGCCACCTCGATCAATTACGTCAACTCTGGCCAGGGCTGGCAACTTGTATATGCAGACGCTGCCACCCGCCGGGCTGATATGCGCGCCCACGTGGGCAGTCGCAGGGAGCGCCGTCGTATACCTAAGAGCGACTGGCTCAAAAGCAATAACTAATTCAACAAATACCGGAAAGCCGAAAACGGTATCCAAGAGTAGGCAAAAACAAATTTTATGAAAAAGAATGTAGCTTTTCTATGCATCCTCATCTTGTTGACTTGTTCTGCCAGATCACAGGATGACAACATCTTTAACAGAATCAATGGGACTAACCTAAAGTACAATTTGTATATGCGGTACAATCCCGACGCAATCAATGAGAACACAAAATTTGAATGTTACATTGACAGAAACGAAGAAGCCGGCTGGCAAACCCTGGACAACATTGACTACTTCAATGTTAAAAACGATTTTCTGAATGACTTTAAAATATTCATGCAATTCTATAACCCCTTGAAATACTCACTCAACTCAAGTGTATCTGATGTGGCTGATCCTACTTATAATTCCATCAACGAATACATGTCTCAACTGAGCAAAACAACAATTGCGCCAAACGCAGTTGCAAGCAAAACGTTCACCAGCAAAGCCTTCTCATTTACCACTCCAACAATTACGGGCGTTTCAAACACCTACCTTGAAAGCGTATTGCTTAGCGAATGGCTGGTAGTGCTTGATGATAATATAGTGGATGTTCCCGCCATAGCACTGGCAGACCCAAATGATCCGAGAATAGCCTTATATGCTAATCTTCAAAGTAATCTGAATAAAATTATCCCTGTTGAAGACTACCTTTACGATGGCATATCGATTGGCGGTGTCGACGGAAAAAAATCCATTTCCACTATTCTGAAAGATCAGGTAGCATCATTATACAATTGTGAATCTTACATAGATTTTTCAAATACCCTGCAAAGCGGAAAATCAATTTCAGAACAAATCAAGAACAAGAAGAAAGAAGCGGAAGAAAATCTGAAACTGGTTACTGACATACTATCCACCGGGTTTGACGATAATATAAGCAAGGTAATTAAGACAACGCCCAACCCTACAAAAAACGCAGCAATCGACAAAGAAAATAAAGACCGGATTACAAGGTTTAAAAAATATACGATGGCTGTCGCTTCCCGCCTGAAAGTCATAACTACTTCCGATCTGAACCTAAACAATGAGATAATAAATAAGTTTGATGATCTGGTAACAAAACTGACAACATTTATTGCAGACTACAAATATTGCGGGCCAAATAATAATATAAAGGAGGCCACATGTGAAGACCACTATAAGATTGACTATGACATGAAATTGACATGGAAAGACCAAAAAATGGAATCTGTCAAGTACTCAATGTCAACTATGAATCCGGACGGATCGATCAAGCAGGATAAAGGTAACAAGCCCAATGATTGTGAGTTTACAGTAGCTAAGAAACTAACCTTCTACAGTTTTATTTCCACGGGCGTACTTTACACCGATTTTGCATACCCGATATACAAATTAGATGAAAACAAAACCGTGCAGCATACAGGAGATGAGAAAATAAATCTCAGGCCTGCGGTATTTCTCAATATGCTTATCACTAACTGGGATCCGATCTATCCGTTCATACAATTAGGAGTGACCAGTGGCAAAGGCGATCTGCTTGTCCCACTGGGGCTTGGTTTCACATTGAACAATCAACTTTCAATTTCCGGAGGTACAATGCTAGGATACAGAAAAGACCTTGATAAGCTGCAGGTAGGTAAAACCGCTATAGACGATGCCGCGTTGGAAAAAGATCTAACAAATAAACCTGTAGTATCATGGTATTTCTCTTTAAACTACAACCTGGGCAAGAAATAAATAACACAATCGATATACAAAGTAAAAGCCCCCGAATTCCGGGGGCTTTTGTTATTCAAAATATTCTCTACTATTTAAACTGTGGTATCAGTTCCTGCGCCAGCTTCACCATTTTGTTGATACCGTCTTCAGGTAACGCGCCTTTCTTGAATTCTTTCAGTACATCAGGCAGCTTGGCTTCCATCTGCATCAGGAAGGTTTCTTCAAACGCTTTTACATTCTTCACCGGTACTTCACGTATCAGGTTATTGGTACCCAGGTACACCATTGCCACCTGCTTTTCTACTGTATACGGGTTAAACTGTAGCTGCTTCAGAATTTCCACGTTACGGCTTCCTTTGTCAATAACGTTCTTGGTTGCCGCATCCAGGTCGCCACCAAATTTAGAGAAGGCTTCCATCTCGCGGTAGAGCGCCTGGTCCAGCTTCAGCGTACCCGCTACTTTCTTCATCGATTTGATCTGTGCGTTACCACCCACACGGCTTACAGAGATACCCACGTTAATGGCCGGGCGTATACCGGAGTTAAACAGGTTCGACTCAAGGAATATCTGACCGTCGGTGATGGATATCACATTCGTAGGAATGTAAGCAGATACGTCACCCGCTTGTGTCTCAATGATTGGCAGCGCCGTCAGCGAGCCACCACCCTTCACCATATGCTTTATGCTATCCGGCAGGTCGTTCATCTTCTTGGCCACATCATCATTACCTATAACTTTTGCGGCACGCTCCAGCAGACGGCTGTGCAGGTAGAATACGTCACCCGGATAAGCCTCACGGCCCGGAGGGCGGCGCAGCAGCAGCGACACCTCACGGTAAGCCACAGCCTGCTTTGAAAGGTCATCATAGATAACCAGCGCCGGGCGGCCTGTATCACGGAAGAACTCCCCGATAGCGGCACCCGCAAATGGCGCATAGAACTGTAGCGGGGCAGGCTCAGAAGCCGAAGCCGCTACTATGGTAGTATACGCCATAGCGCCGTAGTCTTCCAGCGTTTTCATCACACCGGCTACGGTAGATGCTTTCTGGCCTATCGCTACATAGATACAATATACCGGCTTGCCGGCCTCATAAAATTCTTTCTGGTTAATGATCGCGTCTATACATATAGCGGTCTTACCCGTCTGGCGGTCGCCTATCACCAGCTCACGCTGTCCGCGGCCTATCGGTATCATTGCGTCTATCGCCTTGATACCTGTCTGCAGTGGCTCTTTTACCGGCTCACGAAAGATAACGCCCGGTGCTTTACGCTCCAGCGGCATCTCATACAGCTCACCTTTCAGCGGGCCTTTGCCATCTATAGGCTCACCCAGTGTGTTTACCACGCGACCGGCCATACCGTCGCCTACTTTAATAGACGCGATCTGGTTGGTACGTTTTACTTTGTCGCCCTCGCGGATCTCCATGTAGTCACCCATCAATACCACACCTACATTGTCTTCTTCAAGGTTCAGCGCTATCGCCTTTACACCATTTGCAAATTCTACCAGCTCACCCTGGCGCACGCCGTTAAGGCCATATACGCGGGCTATACCGTCACCTATCTGCAATACGGTACCTACTTCTTCCAATGTAGCAGCACTGTCTGTGTTGCTCAACTGCTGGCGTAATATCGCCGAGATCTCATCAGGTTTAATATCAACCATATAATTAGAATAAAAAATTAAAAATCAAAAAGTAAAAATATCCTGTTATCTATTTTCAGTCACATTATCACATTCCCCACATTGTCACATCCCACCATTATCGCATTCTTCACATTGTCACATTCACCACATTGCCACAATATCGCATTCCCCACATTGCCGCATTCCCTACCTACATCTTCGTCTCATAAGAGTGGTCTATTATTTTAGACCGTATCTCATTCAGGCTCTTCCGTACGCTTGCGTCAAAAAGCTTGTCCTCCACCTCCAGCACAAATCCGCCTATCAGGTGCTCATCCACCTCTGCCTTCAGCTCCACGGTATCCTTTGGCATAAAACTCAGCACTTTCGCTTGTATGCTTGCTTTCAGGCTTTCTGGTATTGGCACCGCGGTGGTCAGCTTCACTATCCTTATGTTCCTCAGTGTATTGTATTGCGTAATAAAAGCCGGTGCTATTTCCGTCAGGTTAGATTCGCGGCCCTTGGTTACAAGAAGTTTTATAAACGCATACGTCAGCTCATTGATCTGGCTTCCCTTCAGCACTTCATTTACTACGCTTATTTTCTTGTCTCCGCTTATCACAGGGCTACGCAGCATTACCGCAAACTCATTGCTCTGGGCGCAGATCGAGTTCAGAAACTGCATATCCTTAAGCACAGCTTCTACACTGTTCCGCTCTACGGCAAGATCAAGCAGTGATTTAGCGTATCGCGTTGCAAGACGTGGATTTTGCATAACTTTTTCTCTTCCTTACCCCCTCCACAAGAGAGGGAAGTGTTTTTAAAATTTATAATTACCATGCCACTCATCCCCTGCTCAGGGGTGAGGTGCCGGGCCTCTTAATTAAGTTTAATATCTTCCGCAAGCATTTTCATGTATGCGTCCTGGCCATCGGCCGCGTTCAGTTGCTTGCGCAGGATACGCTCAGCCACATCCAGCGCCAGTGTACCTATTTCATTCTTCACCTCTGTCAGGGCAGCATTTTTTTGCTGCATTATCTGCGCCTGTGCGTCCAGTATTATCTTGTTTGCTTCTACCTTAGCCTGGTCCTTAGCCTCGTTAATGATACGGTCTTTCATATCCTTGGCTTCCCGCAGCATAGTGGTGCGCTCTTCGCGTGCCTGCGCCAGCAGTTTTTCATTCTCTGATTTCAACTGGCTCATTTCTGCTTTCACTTTCTCAGCAGTAGCTATAGAGTCTGCTATACCCTTCTCACGCTCTCCCAGCATGTTAAGGATAGGCTTCCACGCAAATTTGCGCAGTATGATAAACACCGTAAGGAACGCAAGCAGCGTCCAGAAGAACAACCCAAATTCGGGAGTAAGTAAATCCATAACTTATATTTTACGCTCTGCGCCGCCACAGAGGGCGCATGGCAGTAGTTAACACTATACTTCACATCGCCGTGGCAACCGAAGTAATTAATAATATCGTATTAAAAAGAACTATACCTTCTCAATAAAAATTCCCTCATCTAAAGCTTACTTACCTTTTTAGCTTAAAGGGTTTAAATAACTGCATCCTCTGCCCTATGCGTTGGATGCAGTTAATTTTCTTTGCATCACGTACTTAGAGTACGATAGCCAGCAGACCAACGATAACCCCGAACAGCGCCACACCTTCTACGAAGGCCGCCATAAGGATCATGTTAGCGCGGATATCACCCATAGCTTCGGGCTGGCGGGCAATTGCCTCAACAGCGCCTTTACCTATCTGGCCGATACCTACACCTGCACCAAGGGCAGCGATACCTGCGCCTATTGCGCCACCTGCTGCTGCTACTGTTCCGGATGCTACTAACAAAATGTTCATTAAAGACATACTATATGGATTTTGATTAAAAAAAACTATTTTATAACTCTATATGCGGTTCATGCGCCCCATGGTCATGCTCATGCTCACCATGCGGGTCTTCTATCGCCTGTCCAATAAATACCGCCGTCAGGTTCGCAAATATGAACGCCTGGATAGCGCCTACCAGCAACTCCAGGAAGAACATGAATATTGCAAACGCTATAGACACCGGCACAAAACCTGCTCCCACATAAGTATTGATAGCCGCGAATATAAATACCATACAAATAAGCGCCAGTATCACAATATGTCCCGCCATAATGTTGGCAAAAAGACGTATCATCAACGCCATAGGCTTAATGAACAGAGACACCAGTTCTATCAGCACAAGCATTGGCTTCATCCAGCCCGGCACACCCGGAGGATTGAATAAGTGGCTCCAGAAATGCTTCTTACTATTAGCAAGTATCACTATGAACGAAAGCAACGCAAGACACGCCGTTACCGCAATGTTACCGGTAAAATTCGCTCCGCCCGGCAACAGGCCCAGCAGGTTATTGATCCAGATAAAAAAGAATATGGTAAGCAACAACGGCATATAGCGCGTATACTTATTACCTAGGCAAGGCTTTGCAACCTCATCACGCAGAAAAACGATCACAACCTCAAGGAAATTCTGAAACCCTGATGGCGCTTTCGCCGCTCCATTAGTACTGTATTTCTTACCCGCCTTCAGCAGCACCCACAGCAGTATTACCACAGATACCAGCATCGACAGCACATTCTTTGTTATAGACACATCATATATCTTAGTCTGGGGGGCGTCTTTCACTACTAACTTCTCTTTCATCGCACTGCTCTTGTCCAGCACATAGCCCTCATACTCTTCTCCCTCTGCTATCTTAGACGATGAAAAAACAGAAAGTCCCTTTTCAGGGTTATATATAATAACCGGCAACGGCATAGCTACCGGATGCTCTTCACCATTTTCTTTCTTTAATGAAAATAAATGCCATTCATGTGAATCGGCTATATGGCCGAAAATAACACCGGCTACGTCCAGTTTATGGCCTTCCTCTTTAGCCGCCTTTGGTTCGGCAGCAGCGGGTTCATTTTGCGAATTTGCAGAATTTCCCTCAGACTGCGCAACCGCGAAAAAAGATGATCCGAATACCGCGAAAGTCAATACCAACAAGGAAAACAGCCGTTTCATACTCATTACCTGCTTTGAAATTTTGTGCAAAGATATGGGTTTTAAATTCAAAAAAAAGTTCTTTTTGAATTTATTGGATGCGGCAAAACAAGCCGTATGGTAATTCGTTTCAGAATAGATTTACCGGCGTAAAACAACTCAACTTGCTTTACTTCTTAAACACATTGTATTTTACTATACAGTATAGTGCGCGAAAGGCGTCTTTCCAGCCTATTTTCTTGCCTTCCTCGTAGGTGCGGCCGTAGTAGGATATGCCCACCTCGTATATTCTCACCTTGGGTATGCGCGATATTTTTGCCGTTACTTCCGGTTCAAAACCAAACCTTTTTTCCTCAAGTTTTATACCCTGTATCAGCTCACGCTTAAAAACTTTATAACATGTCTCCATGTCTGTAAGGTTCAGGTTCGTCAGCATATTAGATGCCATTGTCAGCCACCTGTTACCTATAGAATGCCAGAAAAATAATATCCTGTGCGGGTTACCGCCCATGAACCTTGAGCCATAGACCACATCGGCAAAGCCGTCAAGCAATGGTTTTAAAACAATATTGTACTCTTCAGGGTCATATTCCAGGTCGGCATCCTGGATGATCACATAATCCCCGGTCGCTTTCTTTATACCGGTATGCAATGCCGCGCCCTTGCCCATATTCACTTCATGCTTATAATAGGCTATCGGGAAGCCGGGGTTCGCCGCCTGGTAATTACTTATTGCTTCCTCTGTATTATCCTTAGAGCAGTCATTAACTATGATCACCTCCTTACCCATGCCGGCAATAAGTGCTACTGCCTTCACTTTATCAAGGATCCGGTGAATGGTCGGTCCTTCATTATAAGCTGGTATCACTATAGATAATATCGCCATCTGCAGTTATGAATTCGGCTGTAAAATACAACTTCATAGCCTTTCAGAAAATTTTTTCAATAACCACTCCACAAAAACAGCGGATCAAGGTCGGTTCAATCTACCAAATGATCTATATAAATACGCTTTCTACGCTTGCAAAGATCCGTATGGCCGCAATTCATGTGCTATACCCGAGGGGTCCCTATACATGCATGGATATACATCAAAATACGACCTGCCCGCATCATCGCCCTTGCGATCCGTTTTTCAGCGGCACATAATGCCTCACGGTATAGTCACAGCTATCGCGCTCCCATACATAGTCGGGAATGAAAGAGACCGCCGGCGCGCGCTTCACATCCAGCTTGCGGCCCAGTACCAGGCTGGTCTCACCTCTTACCGTATCGGCTATCGCGCACTTTGGGTAGGGGTATTTGATACGGTACCACACCTCTATATCTTTGAATTCGCCCTTGGTATAGCTCCTGCCGCGTGGCACCTCATGGTACTTTATCCGGCCTTTGCTGTCGGTATACCTGTAATACACATAATTGTCCGTATTCAGTTCATTGCTGCAATAAGACAGCAGCGTATCCCTGATGTAATATCGCATAACACTATCCGCCACATGCTTTATCTCCGCACGGGTGTATTGGTACTTCTGTGCGTGTGTAATATTAGTAAGTAGGAGGAGTATGGGGAGGAGGTTTTTCATTAGTTATTATTTTCTATACTTACCTCTTGGATTTCTGCTGATGTGGTATATTGACAAAATATAAACTCTCTTTTTCCGGGAGTTATATTTGTAAATAATAATAAAAGGAAATGTTCGAATTATCGCCCGTCTGTATACTCCCTTAACCTTGTTGAACAAAAGGGGATTATGCTCGATCTGCTTTAGTTTATTTTCAACAGCTTTTTCAAATCTTAATCCAAGCCCGACCTGATTTTCTTCATACCATACGCTGGCTTGCCTATATTCTTCAAGAGCAAAAGGATGAAACGCTAAGATCATTTCTTCTTTATTTCGGATAGCGATTTCCGGGTGATTTTCTTCACTTCATCCCATGTATAAGCTTTCACCTTACTGCTTTCTAATTCCTTCGTCCTTTTGTCTAACTCTTTTATAAACACTTCATCCTCCCATATACTTTCATCAGTTGCCTCTTCTGCAAATGCTTTTGCTACATTTAGTACCACTTTTTTTTGTTTAGTGCTCAATTGCCCTACATAGTTTGCAATTTTCTTGTCCAATGAGGCTACACTGTTCATAATTTACTCTTTATACAAATTTAAACAATTAATCGCACCAAAAAAAACAGCCCCGAAACCGGGGCTGTTCTCTTATTACTTCACACCTCTTACAGTGCCATATCAGCCTCATCGCTCGACGTCACCTGCGGCGCCTGCTGTGGCTCTGTTCCTTCGGTCTTGTTTTCGTTACGTGGTTCACGCGGGCCGCGGTCTTCGCGCGGGCCACGGTCACGGCGGTCATTACCACCACGGTTGCGGTCTCCGCCGCCCCTGCGGTCACGATCACCACCACCACGGCGGTCGTCGCCGCCTTCGCGGCGCTCACGTGGTGCAGGTTCTACATATCCTTCAGGTTTCGGCATCAGCACTTTGCGGCTCAGGCGCAGCTTACCCGTCTTAGGGTCTGTGCCTGTCAGCTGTATCTTCACCTTATCACCTTCCTTCAGCACTCCGTCCAGGTTGTCCAGGCGTTTCCAGCTCACTTCGCTTATATGCAGCAGGCCCTGTTTCCCCGGCATAAATTCTACAAATGCGCCAAATGGCATAATGCTCTTCACAGTGCCCTCATAGGTCGCGCCTATCTCAGGTATTGCTACTATGCTGCGTATCCATGCGGTAGCCTTGTCTATGTCAGCCTTGTTGGCAGAGAATATTTTTATGATGCCTTGCTCACCTACTTCCTCAATGTTGATCTTGGTGTTGGTTTCACGCTGCATCTCCTGTATTATCTTACCACCCGGGCCTATTACCGCGCCTATGAATTCGCGGTCTATGGTCATCTGCTCTATCCGTGGTGCCTGTGGCTTCAGGTCCTCACGGTGTTGTGGAATGCAGTTATACATACCGTCCAGTATGTGCAGCCTGCCCCTGCGGGCCTGCTCCAGTGCCTGCATCATTATCTCCATGCTCAGGCCGTCACATTTTATATCCATCTGTATACCACAGATACCGTCGCGCGTGCCTGTTACTTTAAAATCCATATCACCCAGGTGATCTTCGTCACCCAGTATGTCTGTAAGCACCGCAAACTTGCCATCCTGCGCTATAAGGCCCATTGCCACGCCGCTCACATGCTTTGGCAGCGGTACACCCGCGTCCATCAGCGCCAGCGATCCCGCGCATACAGTAGCCATAGAAGAAGATCCGTTCGATTCCAGTATATCAGATACTACACGCACCGTATACGGATAGTCCTGCGGCATCATTTGCTTCAGCGAGCGCATTGCCAGGTTGCCATGGCCTACCTCGCGGCGGCTCTGCCCGCGCATCATTTTTATTTCACCCGTAGAAAATGGCGGGAAGTTGTAATGCAGTATGAATTTCAGGTAGTCCGATGTCTGCGCGGTTTCCAGCAGCAGCTCATCATCTGTAGTACCCAAGGTTACGGTGGTAAGTGATTGTGTCTCACCACGTGTGAATAATGCGCAGCCGTGTGGCGATGGCAGCAGATCGGTTTCCATCGTCAGTGGGCGCACATCTTCCATACCACGGCCATCCAGGCGCACCTTTTCTTCTATCATCATCTTCCTGATGATGTCTTTCTCCAGGTCATGAAAATATGTCCCTATCAGTGCTGCGTCTGCGTCAGCCAGTTCACCTTCTGCAAATGTAGCTTTAAAGTCTTCTTTCACCTGCTTGAATGCGTCGCTGCGGTCATGCTTGGCCATAGCGCCCTTTGCTATCGCGTATATGCGGTCTTTGCCAAAAGTGGCAATTTTCGCTTCCAGTTCAGGGTTGGTATAAGGCTTGGTGTATTCACGTTTTGCGGTCACACCTGCTTTCTCACGCAGGTCGTGCTGCAGTTTTATCTGCTCACGTATCGCGGCATGGCCTACTTCTATGGCTTTCACCAGGCCCGCTTCTTCACACTCCTTGCCTTCACCTTCCACCATCATTATGTTTTTGTCGGTAGAGGCTACTATTATGTTTATTTCGGCGTCCTTCAGCTGGGTGCGGGTTGGGTTCACTACATATTCACCGTTAATACGGGCTACGCGCACCTCCGATATTACTTCCTGTATCGGTATATCTGATACAGCCAGTGCCGCGGATGCCGCAAGGCATGCAAGGCTGTCCGGCATTATTTCCGGGTCGCTGCTGATCAGCGATACCAGCACCTGTACTTCGCACAGGTAATCATCCGGAAACAGTGGGCGCAGCGCGCGGTCTATAAGACGGCTGGTAAGTATTTCGTAATCATTTAGCCTGGCCTCGCGCTTAAAGAACGAACCCGGTATGCGGCCTGCCGATGCAAACTTCTCCTGGTAGTCCACGCTTAGCGGAAAGAAGCCCTGCCCTGGCTTAGGCTCTTTTGCGGCCACTACTGTAGCCAGTATCATACAGTTGCCCTGGCGCACTACTACAGCGCCATCGGCCTGGCGGGCCATCTTGCCCGTTTCAATTGAGATCTCACGGCCATCGGCTGATGTCAGCGAAACCGTTATGGGATTTGGAACCATAAATTATGTGTTTATGTCAAGGCCGCGATGAAAAAGTAAAACCGGATTCCCCTTTGGAATTTTTGCCGCGATGGTTTCCTTATGCACGCTCCTTAACCTGTTAATCACCTCTGCGCCATGCGCCTTTGTGGTGATTCGATTGGATGATAAAAACAATTCCCAACCGGCAGTTGGGAATTGAATAGATACTTATTTACGTAACCCTAATTTTTCTATCAGGCCACGATAAGATTCGAGGTTATTATGACTCAGGTACTGCAACAGGCGTTTACGACGTCCTACCATCTGCATCAACCCGCGATTGCTCGAGAAGTCTTTTTTATTGTTATCCTTCATGTGGCTGGATATGTGGTTGATACGCTCTGTGAGCATTGCTACCTGCGCTTCTATGGAGCCTGTGTTCTTCTCGCTGCCACCATAGGTCTTAAAAATGTTCGCTTTCTTTTCAGCTGTAATTTGAGCCATTTGCATCAAAATTTTAAAATAGTTTTTTGGATCCCGACCCATCGGGAATGTTTTTTCGAGCGGCAAAGATATGTAAATATTGTGGAAAAAATAGAATTATTTGCGGATTGGACCCAAATATATGATTTTTTACTGACTTATTGCATTTTCCTAATATTTATTACCCGTTTCCCCACCCTAAAAATTTCATATTATCACATAATCAAATAACAATTCGTCTCCCGACGTCTTAATTTGGCATTGGCTCTATCATTATTAAATGGCTTCATACTGCTCTTGTTGCTACCCATAATGGCACCTCGCAATGGCATGAAAAGTGACCACATAAGATTTGTCAATAACTTTGGTCTGTTGTCTTGCGGCAAATCAGCTCATTATGTTCAGATTCCTTATCGGCGCTATACTGTTGCTCACTCTCGCAGTGCATGCTTCTGCTCAGCAGGCGGCCGATGCGCCACGGTTCAGTTTTACCACAAAACGATATCACGATTTTGGAGGAATATACCAGAATGGGTATGTCTCTTACCAATTCGATTTTACTAATTCCGGTAAAACACCGCTCTTCATCAGTGAAGTGCATGCCTCGTCAAGGGCCATGAATACGCCGCCCTATAAAATTATTGTCACCTGGACCAAGGGTCCGATACCTCCGGGCCAGGGCGGAAAAATTGAAGTCGCCTTTAAAGCCTCTGCAGACACCGGCTTGTTTAAAAATATTATCCTCATCAATTCCAACGCCACAACCAACAATTATCCACTGTTACTCGTCACCGGTAAAATAAGAAATGAACAGCCCTATCTTCCTGTCGCCCCACAGATACCCCCCGAATTCCTCGCACAGGATATCCCATAAAACCAGGTATTTTAGTTTATTCCCGTTTATAGCGCCCCTCCCCTGCAGATGTTGTTCACTTGCCGTAGTACTGTCCATAACCCCAACATCCGACTGCTTTAAATTGTCTCCCCTACGCATCCACTTCCGATAACCTAATACAATTATCTTTGCCCACCGCTTTTTATGAAAAAAGATTCCGCCAAGGTCCCCTTCACCGCCTACCAGAAGTTCGCCATCTTTATTTTGGCCATCACACAGTTTTCCGTCATACTTGATTTCATGGTCATGTCACCGCTCGGCGATATGCTTATGAAATCCATGGATCTGAAGCCCGCGCAGTTTGGCGCCGCGGTTTCAGCATATGCCATCAGTGCCGGTATATCCGGCCTGTTTACTGCCGGCTTTGCAGATCGCTATGACCGTAAAAAACTGCTGCTGTTCTTCTACACCGGCTTTATCCTCGGTACGGTGCTGTGTGGCTTTGCCACCAGCTATTGGCTGCTTATTGCGGCCAGGATCATCACAGGCCTTTTTGGCGGCGTTATCGGCTCCGTCTCTATGGCTATAATCACAGACCTCTTCGATATTCATCACCGCGGCCGCGTAATGGGCTTTGTACAGATGGGTTTTGGCGCCAGCCAGGTACTCGGCATACCCATCAGCCTGTATATAGCTAATAAGTGGGGCTGGCAATCGCCCTTCATCATGGTGGCCGGCCTGTCGCTGCTCATCCTCATCATGATCTTCGCTAAGCTGCAGCCTGTACGCAAGCACCTCGAGTTGCAGCATGATAAAAGCCCCCTCCTGCACCTCTGGCATACTGTGGCAAAGCGCCACTACCGCATAGGCTTCCTGGCAATGGCCGTGTTATCTGTCGGCGGCTTTATGATGATGCCGTTTGGCACCGCTTTCGCCGTCAATAACCTCCATATCACTAATGCTCAGTTGCCCGTTATGTACATGATATCCGGTATAGCCACCCTTATTGTCATGCCGCTCACCGGCAAGCTTGCCGATCGGGTCGACAAATTCAGGCTGTTCGCCATAGCCTGCGTATGGATGATGATAGTGGTAGTCGCCTACACCCACCTCTCTGCAACACCGCTGTGGGAGGTCATCATATTTAACGTACTCATGATGATGGGTATCATGGCTCGTATGATACCTGCCGGCGCGCTCATGACCGCCGTACCCGAAACGCGCGACCGGGGTGCCTTCATGAGCGTCAGTTCATCGCTGCAGCAGATATCCGGCGGTATTGCGGCAGCATTCGCGGGCACCATCGTAGTACAGAAAGATAAGTTCAGCCCGCTCCAGCACTATACTACATTAGGGTACATAATGGTGGGCATTTCCATCTTCAGCATTTTCATGGTGTACCGCATAAGTGAACTCGTAAAGAAAAAAACACACGAACAAACGCTGTAAACGATCTATGCAGCTTTTTAGCTAACCGTAATTTAATACCACGCTCCCTATTTGGCCCGCATCAAAATATTTCCCAACATAATTTTTTGAAAACAACCCGTACGGGCAGGGTTTACCCCTGCCCCAATATAATGTACGGGCAGGGTTCACCCCTGCCCCCTATATAATAAACGAAGAACGTACAGTCCCGGGCTCACCCCCACCCCCCTATATTATGTAGCCCCTATATAATGTACGGGCAGGGTTTACCCCTGCCCCCTATATAATGTACGGGCAGGGTTTACCCCTGCCCCCTATATAATAACACGAGAAAACACCCCTGCCCCAAAATTGTGGGTATCTTTATTTGGCCGTTAATCACCCTGGTTTTACCTTTGTGCCGCAGGCCATACCTATGGCAGTACCTGGCCCGCTACCCATATACCCGTTTATACCTCTTTATACTCTTTTTATACCCTGTTACCCTTCATTTATACCTGTTTATACCCTTTTATACCACACTATTTTTAGTCATATCAGCCACAGGCAATGCTTTCAGCCACACGACGCTCGGTCCCCCCTCTTTTTTAAGTATATTATACCTTACCCGCTCCGGCCTCCAAAACATAAAACCGATACATAAAGAAATACCTTCTGTTTAAGTGCCTGTCGAAAATAGCGTTACAATTTTAGCCACTCGTGTACAGGGTATTTCCGTTTCAAAATGTATTTTTATTGCTTCAACCATATATAATGACTAAAGAAAAATTTACTTTTTTGATCACCTGCCTTTGCCTGTCCATCTCTTATACCGGTATGGCGCAGCAATGCCAGTGTGGTAAAGAGTTCTCTTTTTTAAAGTCTTATATAGAAACCAATTATCCCGGCTTCACTGATAAAACACCCGAATACAAAGGTCTCAACTACAACCGGTTCACCGCCGGCTATCAGGCCCTCGCAGACAGCGAAAAAAATATTACCTACTGCATGATGTTCATGAAGGAATGGCTCAAATATTTTAAAGACGAGCACCTCCAGATAACCGCTAACCCCCTCATAGGCAACGACAGCGAGATACTCAGCACGCGCATAAAAAACAAAGAGATATTAGACGTATCACCCGAAAAACTTGCGGAAATAAAGAAAAGCAAAGGCGTTGAAGGCATCTATTACGAAGACGATTCTGTTTACAAAGTGGCTGTCATCAAAAGCCCCACGTCATGGCGCACATATGCTGCCGTGGTGCTGGAATCTAAAAATAAGAACTGGACGGCTGGCATGGTCAAGTTCGAGCTCAAAGACGATAGCGACAGCATCCTCTCTGATAAAAAATGGTATCCCTGCTACCCCGCTATCTTTTATATGGGCAATCATGGTATCTATACCAATAAGCGCATGAGTTTCACCGGTTATGGCCTCGATGGCGGCACATGGAAAAAAGAAGGCCTTAAAGAGTCTGCTAAAGAACAGGCCCAGCGCAACAAGCGCAACAAAGAGCGCCGCAATGCCCCGCCCAAAGAATGGAATTATGTAGAGTTCAGGCAGCAGGATCAGCAGTGTACCTATATGCGCATCAGCAACTTCGACAGTAAGATAGCCGATGAGATAGACTCCTTTGTTGCCGGCAATGACTCTGCCATCAGCAATACACCATACCTCATCCTCGACCTCCGCGGAAACACCGGCGGATCAGACCGTTCCTTCCAGGCCCTCCTGCCATATATCTATACGCAGCCCATCGTTACTGTAGGCATGGGCATGCTGGCTACGAGGGGCAATATAGACGCAGACAAGGCCGTTGCCGCTACCATCACAGATGAAAGTATTCAAAAATGGCTGCAGCGGGAGATCACCGAAATGGAAGAAAACTTCGGGCGCTACACACATATATCGCGCGATACCTTCAGAATGGACTCTGTAAAAAGATACCCCGAAAAAATAGCCATACTCGTAGACAGTGATTGTGCCACAGCCTCAGAGCAGTTCCTCCTGGCGGCCAGCCAAAGCAGTAAAGTAACGATCATGGGCAAAACCACAAATGGCAACCTCGACTATTCAAACCGCCGTCCGAAACGCTTCCCATGTATACCATACACACTTGAGTATCCCATTTCCCGGTCAGGCAGGCTACCCGCACAGCCCGTTGATAACATAGGTATTACCCCCACCGTTCCCCTCGACAACAAAACCGATTGGACAAAGGCGGCAGCCCAATACCTGGAAACAGGCAGCATAAGCGGTAAAAAATAATTTATTACCAATAAGTTACCCTTACCATTTATTTACTATATTTATGTAACAATGCGCATTTGCTTATTACACAATATATTATGAACAAGCTCATCATTGTTCTTATGTTGTTTATCACCTGCTCGTCGGCCGCACATACCCCCGGCGATACCGCGCAGGCACAGCATGGGCCCATGTTCAATTTCATTGATAATGACCGCGCGCATGACTTTGAGGGAGTAGTAAAAAATACAACGGTTTCTTACAAGGTACAGTTCAAAAACTCAGGCGATAGTCCGCTCGTCATTTCCCGTATATATGCCGCGCCACCATATCCCGGTTCCCCACCGTACTCTGTTATCGCTACATGGCCGCAAAAGCCGGTAAAGCCCGGCAAGAAAGGGATCATAGTGATCACTTTCGCCGCAAAGGATACCACAGGCTCCTTTCAAAACGAATTACTCGTCAGTAGCAATGCGGCTCCCGAGGGCTATCCGTTGTTATACATCACCGGCGCCATAGTCCCCGTTCAGAGAGAGCATTACGACACCTACCCCGACCCCATAATTCCCGTAGAAATGCTCGTTCCGATCATCCAGGCAGTGGCCAAATAAGGGAGTGTGGCTCTTTTTCCCCACCTCCATTTTCACCTGTATTTTTCCTGTTTAACATTCCTTTTAACATTCCGTGGCACGGATTTTACTTCCTCTTAATCGGTTAAACTAAACTTCAAGGTTATGAAAAAGACACTATTAGTATCGCTGTTATCACTCGCCACATTAGGCGTTTATGCACAATCATGTGAGCATCCTGTTACCGTTCATAATAAAAAAGAAGCGTGCAGGATAGACCCCAACATGCCGGCCAGGGCAAAGGCAGTATGGCCGCAATCTGCCTACATTCCGTTAGAGGATCCATCTTGTCCGCCATGCTACGAATACCGTTCTAAGTATGGTTATATGGTCATGGAATGTCCGTTCCTTATGTTCCCTCCCGAGCATAGTACCAACGCAAACGGTGCTCCGCTGGTTACTGAAGGTACCACACTCAATGGCGAATCTGCTATAGAAGTGCAGTCACAAAACACTTATAGCGGCCACTATCCGGCAGTATGTAAGAGAGCGCCTAATATGCCTGCGGGCGCGGTGCCAGCATGGCCAAAATCTCAGTACACCGCGTTACAATACCCATCATGCCCTCCCTGTTACGAATACAGGTCAAAGTACGGCTACATGGTTATGGAATGCCCCTTCCTGAGGTTTCCGCCAGAACACGATCATCAATAAAGGGTTAGAATAAATAAAGGTAAAAGGTACCGGGCCAGGCCGGTACTTTTTACTTTTTATGCGCACCTTCAATAAAATAAAAATAATAAACCGGGAGGGCATAAATTTGTTCTATGAAAAAAATCCTCTTCATTGCGATCATCTTCTTTTTGTCACCCCTTTTATCATTGGCGCAGAGCATCATTGGCGGCATCGGCGCGCAGCTGTTCATAGATACCTCAGGCGGGTTTAATATGCCGCGCATCATGAGCCTGGTAGACAATTCACCGGCCGCGCAGAAACTCAAGGCTACAGATTTTATTATGTCCGTTAATGGCATCAGTTGCAAAGCCATGACCATAGAAGAAGTTGTCGCGCTCATCCGTGGCGAAGCGGGTACAACTGTCCACATAGTTGTGGCAGACACTAAGCAGGGCGCGCGCCCCCGCGAATATGACATCACCCGTGTGGCCATGCAGGTAGCCGGCGCCACCGATCCGGCAACCTCATTCAATGCCTGGTGCGATAATGACACAAAACAACTCAGAAAAAAAGGATTTGAGGTGATCAAAACATTTACCTCAGACTGTGGCAATTATTTTTTCAATTTCAATGCTGATGCAGGCGGCTATCGCGCTCATGTATACACAATGCAGGAAAAAGTAAACGGCAATGAGTTGCCGGGCTATACAGCCTCTGCAAGGCTGTATGATGGCAGCAATGAAAAGGGTGCTGTCACCCTGCCGGGGCTTTCGCCATTTGTTGCCGGCGAGCTCATCATCTCTCATGCCGATGGTACCATCACCTTCCCCCACGACTGCGTGGGTGTCATCAGTATGTCGGTGCAGGACCCGTCAAAGAAATGCAAGGCTATGTACATAGTTGTGTACCGGTAACCTTACATTCCCGTGCCCGACTTCATTGCCTGGTAATAGCGGTTATCTACCCCTGTAAAGCCCAGCGTGATGGCTTTTTCAATGTCCCTGGTGGCCTGCGGATAGTTCTTTCGCCGGGCGTAGCAGTAAGACCGCGCGTAATATATTTCGCCCATATCCGGGTTTAGTTCCAGGGCTGTTTCAAAGTCCTTCATAGCCTCATCTATGCGGTTGAGGCGGGTAAGCAACCTGCCCCTGTTCAGGTACGGGGCATACATATCGGGGTTCTGCGAGATAGCTATGCCGTAATGCACCAGCGCAGAATCGTACTTACCCGTCATATCGAAAAAGTTACCAAAGTTGCTTTGCGCCTCCGGAAAATACGGTTTCATCTGCAACGCCTCCCTGAAGCAATATGCCGAGGAATCAAAGTTGTGACTAATGGCATAAATGATGGCCAGCCCCAGGTAAGCATTACCGGTCTCAAAGATATTTTTAAGGCTTATCGCTTTGTAGTATTGCTTCTTCGCATCCGGAAAATTGCCCACTGTGCGCTGCAGCTCACCCAGTGATATATAGGGGTTCACAAAAGTAGGCTGCAATTCTATGGCTCTGTTCAGTAAAAAGTATGCCGAGTCGTAGTATATCTTTTTCAACTCGGGCTTTACTTCATCATTAAACTTATTAAAGTAGTTAAACCCAAGGTTGTTCCATGCATTGGGTGCCTTTATCGGTTCTTTCTCTATCTCATCGCGCCACAGGCTGGTTGTATCATACCACACCTGGCACCGCAGATTGCTCATATATCCCAGGCATAATGAGTATGCTACGGCTATCCCTAAAACCACCTTCCCTGCCTTCAGGTTGCCGCCATGCTCAAAATAGCCTGACACCCACCAGCCGGCCATAAAGAACAGCCCCAGGTATGGGATGTATGTATACCTGTCTGCAACAATAGCACCACCCACAGGCAGGAACTGGAGCAGCAATGCCATGTTTACAAGAAAGAACAATGAACCGAATACGATCACCTTGTTTTTACGCATCAGCCACAACCCGGCAAGTAAGACCGCAACGCCCAGTGGATACAGGTAATACAGCGCTGATAAACTCCCCTCTTCCTTCATAGGGTAGGGGTAAAAATTGCTCAGACCTACCGGGATAATTGCTTTCCACAGGTAGGTGATAAGCGCGTACCCGCCAAGGGCCAGCCGCTCAAAAGACTTATAGGCCACATCATGCGTATCCAACGACCCAAAATTCTTCTGATCCATAACCGACCTCACACCGAAGCCTATGGCTATCAGAAAGAAAGGGATCTTCTCAACCAGCAGGGCTAATTTCAATTTTCGCTCTTCAAAATAGTCTATCAGCAGCAGGGTCATCGGCAGCACCACGGCCACTGGCTTCCCTAGCAACGAGCATACGAACATAAGCAGCGTAAGCCCGTACCATTTCCACCTTTTACCGGCCGCGCCGCGCGCATAGTATACGTAGGCGATACATGCCGCCATGTAGAAGGTACCATAAACCACATCTTTGCGCCCCGCAAGCCACGCCACAGACTCCACGTGCATAGGATGCAGCCCGAACAATAAAGCGGCTACAAACGCAGCTACAGGCCTGCGCGTGAGCAGTTTTACAAAGAAGTATACAAGTATCGTAACCAGTATATGAAACAACAGGCTGTCTATATGATACAACATGGGTTCCAGGCGCACATAGCTGTATTCGATCGCGTATGTGAGTATGGTAAGCGGGTGATAGTTACCCATTATAGACGTAGAGAAGATATTTGCCAGCCCCTGGCCAGACAGATCTTTGATCAGCGCATTGTCCCGTATGTACCCCGGATCATCCCAGTTGGTGAACTGGTTATTGATGCATACCTGGTAGAAGAGCCATGTAACCACCGCAATGGCGGCAGGTAAAAGTAAATTGATATGCCGCTTAAAAAAGCTGCCGGTTTCCTGGCCTTGCTGCCCCGTTTTCTGCGCTGCAGGTTGCTTCTGCACAGCAGGCTGGCTGCCGGTATTTACCTGTTTGTTCTTTTTCTTAGCCATCCGCTAATATGCTTTCCCGTGGTTGCCCTGCAAAAAAAGAGCCCCATCTTCAAGGGGCTCTGTAAATTTGTTCAATACCCGTTACTCTTTAGTAAATTTCTGCACCGACAGACGCACACCCTGATCGTCAAACAGGGTGATCACATATACCCCGCTGCTCAGTTTGCTGATGTTCAGCACCTTCGCATTTGCCTCGTCTATCACCGTCCTGCCATCTATGCCGCTTACCACTGCCCGTACTCCCACCACCGATTCTATGTTCAGTGTTGTGCTCGCAGGGTTCGGGTAGATACGTGTCTTATCATTATTGACAGTAGTTACACCTAGCTGGTGTATGTCAAAGTGGTACAGTGGCGACTTGCCTGTACAGCCATTGCTGTCTGTTACTATCACATAGTAGTACTCCGTATTCAGTGCTGCAAGCGTGGGCGCTACAGCTCCCGGTATCTCTCCCTGTATGCTGTCGTACCACTGATAGCTCACATAACCAGGTGTTGCCATAAACGTGCCCGTAGTGAAATTATAAATAATGTCCGGTATCGGCAGCGCATCTACTGATACCGTCTTTGTGCGGTAGCAGCCTGTGGGAAGTGTATACCGTATAGTACCTGTGCCCTGTGATACCGCGGTGATAACTCCCGTGGTATCTACTATTGTTACTATCGGGGTTGTGCTGCTGCTCCACCTGCCGTCAGGTGTCACGTCATGCATGCTGTCGTTCGTATTGGGGCACATCACATTAACCCCTGTTATGGGCGCGGGCAATGGATTGATCGTTACCCGTGTCTGCACCGCGCAGCCCGGTTGTATCGTGTATATGATATCTACCGTATCGGCAAATACTCCAGTTACAACACCTGTGCCGGGGTTCACCGTGGCTATGCCGGGGTTACTGCTCGTCCACACGCCACCTCCGGGTGTATTGAACAATGTGGTGGTGGTGCCGGGGCAGGCTTTCTTGGTGCCCGTGATCGAATTAGGATAGTTGATCACCGTAAAACGTGTCCAGCTCATACAACCCGTAGGAAGCGTATAGGTAATGTTAGTGATACCTGCCAGCAGGCCTGTTACCTTACCTGAATCAGGCAGTATGGTGGCTACGGCAGGGACACTGCTGGTCCATACACCGCCACCTACTATATTGGTCAGCCACCTTGCAGAGCCCAGGCATACACTATCGCGGCCTACTATTGGTGCCAGCGGATTAACCGTCATTACCCAACTGGCCACACAGCCCGAACCCAATGTATAGCTAATATGAACAACGCCCATGGCTACACCGTTTACAACACCGGTGCTGCTTACGGTAGCCAGCGCCACATCGCCGCTGCTCCAGGTACCTCCGGTTGAAGTGGCTGTAAGCGTCACAGAGTCACCGGAACACACTTCATGCGGGCCGGAAATACCAACAACATTTACCAACACACTGGCAAAACAACCCGTACTGCTCAACGTGTACGACATAGTGGCCATACCGATGGTAACACCGGTAACAGTGCCGGATGCCGAACCAATGGTGGCAATGCCGGGATTACTGCTGGTCCATAGCCCTCCGGGCGTAGCATCACTAAGTGTTGTGGTGCTGCCTGTGCATATATTTAACCCGCCTGTTATCGGCGCGGGGTTGGGGTTTATGGTAATACTGAACGAATAGGAAGGCCCCGAACAGGTGCCGTTGTTCACTGAGATCGTACCGGTATATACGCCTGTAGGCGCAGTACCCGGTATAGTTAAAGTAATAGGCGACGCGGGCAATGCCGCACTTGTCACGTCAACAAAACCCGCTGCTGTAGCAGCCGGGCTGTAAACAATACTATAGTTGGTTGGCGAACTTGTAGTGGCTGTATATGGCAACCCGGCAAATGGAGTGCCTTCGCATACTACAGGGTTTGCACCCAGTGTAATGGTTGGAGGATCAACAACAACAATTGTATCAAGAGTAGGTAATGATGGTGCGCCTGCGGAAGTTACAACGCAGCTGTAAACACCCGCGGTTGCGGGCGACGCAGGTATTGATATAGACGCCGTAGTAGCCGTAAAAGCTGATGGGCCGGTCCAGGTAAAAGTAGGGCCGGGAGCAGTTGAACTAGCGGTAAGCATTATTACATCGCCTGTACAGTAATGCGTAGGTCCTGTAATAGTGGGTGATGGCGGCCCCGCGCGGAATGTAACAATCATAGTCTGCGATGGCGCGCTACAGGTCACCCCGTTTATGCCACCCCAGTTAAGGTTGCCTATAGCAGGCCTGAGATCGTAACCGGTAGCACATGCACAAGTGCCAATGTTACCGAACTCAATTGTAGAAGCAGTTGGTACACAGCCAAGACCGGTACTGCAGCCAACTCCCACGGTCCATGTTTGCGCTACCGGCGTGGCAGTAGCATCAAACACACTATAAGCTGTTCCTGTACGTAAAGCATTGGCAACATTTAGCGCAATGACCGGGTCGTTACACGAAATGCCGGTAGGATCTAACGTGCCGCTGATGGTGAACCCTGTATATGCATAGGTAGACAACAAACTGGCTCTGAAGGTATTCCACGCGGTGCATTGTGTTGTAGGGGTTACGCCGCTCACAAATGCCTGGCTATACACGATGGTTTGCGCAGATGCGCCCAGGTTCAAACCAATCAACAGGGCTAAGACGAGCTTAAAGGACTTGTACATTTTTCTCATATTTTCAGTATAAATAAAAATATATTTTACCAATAAATTTACTACATATTTTCAATATACAAAAATTACATTAAAAAACGAGCGGACCAGGTGTAAAAAAACACCCTGCCCACTCGTTATATTAGGATATCGTGCGTAACCTTATGGTTTAACGCCGGTTACTCTTTAGTAAATTTCTGCACCGACAGGCGCACACCCTGATCGTCAAACAGGGTGATCACATATACCCCGCTGCTCAGTTTGCTGATGTTCAGCACCTTCGCATTTGCCTCGTCTATCACCGTCCTGCCATCTATGCCGCTTACCACTGCCCGTACTCCCACCACCGATTCTATGTTCAGTGTTGTGCTCGCAGGGTTCGGGTAGATACGTGTCTTATCATTATTGACAGTAGTTACACCTAGCTGGTGTATGTCAAAGTGGTACAGTGGCGACTTGCCTGTACAGCCATTGCTGTCTGTTACTATCACATAGTAGTACTCCGTATTCAGTGCTGCAAGCGTGGGCGCTACAGCTCCCGGTATCTCTCCCTGTATGCTGTCGTACCACTGATAGCTCACATAACCAGGTGTTGCCATAAACGTGCCCGTAGTGAAATTATAAATAATGTCCGGTATCGGCAGCGCATCTACTGATACCGTCTTTGTGCGGTAGCAGCCTGTGGGAAGTGTATACCGTATAGTACCTGTGCCCTGTGATACCGCGGTGATAACTCCCGTGGTATCTACTATTGTTACTATCGGGGTTGTGCTGCTGCTCCACCTGCCGTCAGGTGTCACGTCATGCATGCTGTCGTTCGTATTGGGGCACATCACATTAACCCCTGTTATGGGCGCGGGCAATGGATTGATCGTTACCCGTGTCTGCACTGCGCAGCCCGGTTGTATCGTGTATATGATATCTACCGTATCGGCATATACTCCTGTTACCACACCTGTGCCGGGGTTCACCGTGGCTATGCCGGGGTTACTGCTCGTCCAAACACCGCCTCCGGGAGTATTGAACAATGTGGTGGTGGTGCCGGGACATGCTTTCTTTGTGCCCGTGATCGAATTAGGATAGTTGATCACCGTAAACCGTGTCCAGCTCATACAGCCGGTAGGTAGCGTATAGGTAATGTTGGTGATACCTGCCAACAGGCCTGTTACCTTACCTGAATCAGGCAGTATGGTGGCTACGGCAGGGACACTGCTGGTCCACACTCCGCCACCTACTATATTGGTCAGCCACCTCGTAGAGCCCAGGCACACACTATCGCGGCCTACTATTGGCGCCAGCGGATTAACCGTCATTACCCAACTGGCCACGCAGCCAGAACCCAATGTATAGCTGATATGAACGACGCCCATGGCTACACCGTTTACAACTCCGGTGCTGCTTACGGTAGCCAGCGCCACATCGCCGCTGCTCCACGTACCTCCGGTTGAAGTAGCTGTAAGCGCTACCGAATCACCATTACACACTTCGTGAGGGCCGGAAATACCAACCACGTTCACCAAAACTGTTGTATAACAACCTGTAGAACTAAGTGTATAAGACATCACCGCCGAGCCTACTGTAACACCTGTAACCACACCACTTGCAGAGCCGACAGTGGCAATACCTGTACTGCCGCTGCTCCATAGCCCGCCTGCAGTGGCGTCGCTAAGTGTGATAGTGGAACCCGTACAAATATTAGACGCACCGGTAATAGGCGCCGGTGCCGGATTGACAGTAATGCTGAATGGCACACCCGGGCCGGAGCAAATACCGTTGTTAACAGTAATGGTACCGGTATATGTTCCGGCGGCCGCGCCTGACGGAACTATAAGTGTAATAGGTGAAGAAGGTAACGGCACAGAACTTACATCGGTAAACCCTGCCGTTAGTGACGCAGGATCATATGCTATACTATAGTTGGTAGCGCCGCTGGTAGTGGCCGTATACGGAAGGGCTCCAAATGCCGCACCCTGGCATACATCAGGCACTGTGCCCAAAGTTATGGTAGGCGGAGGAACCACAGTAATGGTATCTAACCTGGGAGTAGAAGTAAACCCACCTGATGTTACCGTGCAGCTATAAACACCTGCCGTAGCGGGTGAAGCAACAACAGATATAGATGCGGTGGTAGCGCTGAACGACGATGGCCCTGTCCATGTAAATGTAGGGCTGGTAGCACCAGAACTTGCGGTAAGGGTTATCATATCACCCGTACAATAGGTAGTAGATCCCGTAATAGTGGGCGGTGGCGGGCCTGACTGCCATACCTGTATTTCCCTAAAGTTAGGATTGATAAGGGGCGCCACGCAATTCACAAATTGAAGAATAGTAGTGGTAACAGGGGTAAACACCACCGAGTCAAGCGGGCAAATAGTACTGCTGTATGAAGCAAGCGGCACAAAAGAACTGCCGTTCCAGTATTGTATATTACAGGCATTCATCGGCCTGTCTGCCTTGAAAAAAACTATTTTATTGAACGTGACAGGTGAACTCCATGTATAAATTATTGTCTGGCCATTGGTAACCCAACCCCATGGAGTAGGGCAACTACCAATACCACCGCATGAAGAAAACGCGACGATCACATTGTCGTTGTAATTGTCAGGGCCATAACCAAATGAGGTTAACCCACCGCTGGTGTGCGATGCCACCGCCGTAAGCCCGACATTTACCTGGGCAACCGATTTTACGGGTGCAGATGCTACGGCCAGCAACGAAAGCAGCGCAACAGAAAACCATATATTTTTCACTGAAAATACAAAAGCAGATGTACGTCCCATTGTCACTATTTTAGTTTATTGTTACTAATACATTCCCGTTCTTCGAACTCCAGGAAAGGTTAATATTACCTGCGGCGCCACACTTAGCCGTGTTGATGGCAGCCTCTGTGGCCATGCGGCACTTACCTTCGCCTATGTTATTGCTTGCATTGGAAACGCAGGCCCCTGAAGGATCCGTATAGTTGGCGCTAAAGGAGGTATATTCAAACATATTGCCCGGTTTATCACCAGACCATTGCAACTCAGATGTACGGCCATATACCATCGTTGCAGCGGGAGCCGCCATAACCACCATCGAAGTATACTTATTGTTACAGCTGTTTAAATCGGAGCCGGATACCTGGAAATAAACCGGGTACTTCGAATTGTTGACAACAGTAAATGTTTGCGAACGGGCATTCAATGCCGCCATAACAACAAGTAAAAGCAACACTATTTTTTTCATAACCTAAACAATTGAAAAGCTTAAATAAATGCATTGCGCACGACGGGAACCGAAGCTAACGAATGCCTTAACTCCTTATTCCTTTACAAGCTTGTCCATAAGTATCCTTTCACCATGCCCGTTATACAGCATAACGATATACAATCCATCGGCCAGTTTGCTGATATCAATATCCTTTGCGTTTTCCTGCGACAAAACAACTTTGCCTTCCATGCCTGTGATCACAACCTTTACAGCACCGCCGGCAGACTCAACATGCAGTACACTTGTTGCCGGGTTAGGGAATATCCTTACATCGTCTTTGTTTACCTGCTGCACACCAACACCTGTAATAGGGAATGAGCTGGAAAAACCAGCACATCCTATACCGTCAGTAACCCGCACACGATAATTGCCGTTGAGGGTGGGAACGTATGAATAAGAATTGGCACCGGGTATAGATGATGTATTCAGGTACCATTGGTATGTAGCGTATGTATTAGATGTAGAAAGTGTTGTACCGGAAAAAGCAATAGCCGGACTTGGCAGCGGATTAACCAATACATTAACAGCCACCGATGTATCCACGCAACTGCCTGATCCGCCGGAAACATTCACATAAGCCCTGTAAGTACCGGAGGTACTTGCTGAGTAGGTAACGAATGTAGCGCCGGGTATATCCACTCCATTTCTCTGCCACTGGTATAGAATAGTGCCGGTAGCGCCACCTGTATTCGCGTTAAGTACTATGCTGCCACCGATACAGAAATTGAGTGGAGTTGTGTAATCAACTACGGCTGTCACACCAGCGGTAACCGGTTGTGCGGCAGAGGTAGTGGTACAGTTAAAAGCGTTGGTAATATCCAGGGTATAAGAACCACTGGTCGTAGCCAGGTATGTTGCGTTGGTTTCCCCCGCAATAGCGCTGCCGCCTACATTCCACTGGTAGGTAAGGCCAGCACCAATAGTGCCGTTAAGCACCACATTACCCCCTGCACAGAACGTTGTAGCACTGGAAGCAGTGATAATAGACGTAGGCGCTGGATTTACTATGACCGGTACAGTAATAGAACAACCGGTGGGCAGTGTGTATGAAATAGTAGTACCCGGAGCCGCGATACCGGAGACGATACCAGATGAAGACCCCACTGTAGCATTGGCAATGCTTGCACTGCTCCATGTACCACCGGCATCTGCATCGGCCAGCGTGGTCGTTGTATTTTCACAGAGTGTTGTAACACCTGTAATAGGTGCCGGAGCGGGATCTACATTTATTGTTTCCGTAACATAGCATCCGCTGGCGGTAAGCGTGTAGGTGATAGATGCCGACCCTGCTGATATACCGGATACAACACCGCCTAAGGTAACCGAGGCATTAGGAGCGCCTCCGCTGAAGTTACCGCCGGGTGTGGGATCCCCAACAGTGATCGTACCTAACTGGCAAACATCTGTAGGCCCTGTTATAGCTCCGGGAAGCGGGTTAACGACTATTGCTTTAACTGACTGGCAGCCTGTAGTAGGTGAAGCGTAAAGAATATTTGCTCCTCCTCCCGACACACCGGTCACTATACCCGTAGACCCAACGAGTGCTACGGTAAGATTACTGCTGCTCCATGTGCCGCCCGGTGTACCATCAGTTTCGGTGATGGTGCTGCCCACACATACATTCCCCGGCCCTACAATAGGTGCGGGAAGCGGGTTTACAGACACATCATAAGTGGCATAAGTACATCCGGCAGGGGTATATGTGATGGTTACCATACCACCCGACACACCCGATACAACACCGGTCGTTAACCCAACGGTAGCAATACCCGTGGCACCACTGGTCCAGTTGCCGCCTGTTACGGCATCAGACAATGTAATATTACTTGCCACACAAACCGTTGTAGGTCCGCTTATAGGCCCCGGAGGGTCATTCACGGTCATTGGGTGAGTAACATAGCAGCCTGTGCCTAAAGTATAAGTCATAGTTACAGCGCCGGCGGCCATACCAATCACCGTTCCGGACGTTAAACCGATAGTGGCGGTTGAAGGGTTTGAACTGGTCCAGTTGCCAAAAGAGGTTGCATCGCTTAATGTTGTAGCGCTACCGTTACAAACAGCAGAAGCGCCTGTAATGGCAGCAGGTAAAGGATTTATAGTTATAGCAGAAGTGATAGCTGTAGCTGTAGCCGTATAAGTACCGCATACATTCATAGCGGTGAGCGTATAGACACCCGCAGAGGCAAGTGTAGTTGCAAAAGCCGCGGGATTAAGCGCTGTGGAAGTATATCCTCCGGGCCCGGTCCATGCGTAATCACTGGCACCAGTAGCTGCACCCGTAAGCGTAAGGTTATCGCCCTCACACAATGTGGTAGGTGACGCAGTGGCCGTGACAGCTGTAGGTGGCGGACAATATGTTACTGTAATGTAAGGCTTGTGCGCCCCACCGGTAGTGGTGAGCGTGCCGCCTTCGCCGGTAATAGTGTACAGCGCCGTTCCGGTATTTGTCCACACATAAGAAATGAACCCGCCGGCATTGGCCTGCACTACTGCCTGGGCCGCAGCGCTAGTGGGCTGTATTATATCTCCTATTGCCGCGCCATAGCTGGTAGTAGAGACATTCACCGAAGGTGGTACCGCCATATCGGCATATAATGTTGCAGGCACGGTTACCAGTGACAGGTCGCCCTGGTATACATTGGTACTGCATACTGCTGTTGTTCCGGCCCCAACACCCGCGATACTAAATCCAAGATCTACGTTGGTCACAGTTGCACCGACGGGAATAGTACTCAGGTCAAACACAGCATAACCCCTCCTTATGGTACCCGTTCCATTGGCCTGAATATTACCATCTGTACGTGTACCGGTTGAAGTTGCAGTACCCGTTTTAAATGAGCCGCTTGCACCTACGGCATAAATAGTTGTAGTTATTTGTGAATAACCAGATAGGCTTAAAAAGCACAATAAAAACAGCAAGTAGATCTTTTTCATACAGTTTTTTATACTAAGAAATGTGAAATAACGAGCTAAGTACATAATAGCCATATAGTTGCGTATTATTCAATAGCCCAAAACAGGAAATATTATTAACCTTAGGTTAAAAATAATATCTATTCCCGTTCTTTTGGAAAAATAGGACTATTTTATCTAATAAACAAACTTTGAGATTGGAATTTTATGAGGCCTCAGGGCTTAAAATGACGGGTATCCGCTTCTAATTTCGCCTATCTATACCCCAATACAATTTTTGTCGTATCGTTTTGAGGAAGTTATGTTCATCAGGTCTTACCAGCGACACCAGGAAACTTTCCTTTTTTACCGCCAGTTGCACATTGGCCTTAATGATCTCGGTGCGGGCATCGAGAGTACAAAGAAACTGTTCTGACCTCCCCTCTATTTCGAAAGATATCACATTGTCATCCGGCACTACTATGGGACGGGTATTAAGGTTATGCGGCGCCACGGGGGTGATCACAAAACTGGATGTCTGCGGAAATACAACAGGCCCCCCGCAGCTAAGAGAGTAGCCGGTAGAACCTGTAGGAGTAGCCACTATGAGCCCATCGGCCCAGTATGTATTCAGAAACTCACCATTCAGATAGGTATGCACTTTTATCATTGACGATGAATCCTGCCTGTGAATGGTAAACTCATTGAGCGCGTATGGTGTGCCGTCAAATAACGGAATACTGGAGTCCAGGTGTAGCAAGGTCCTTTTTTCGAGCGTATACGAGCCTTTCACCAACGACAGTATAGCCGCCTCAACTTCATCTGCCGGTATTGCAGCCAGAAAACCCAGCCGGCCAAGATTGACACCGATAAGCGGTATATTAGAGCTGCCCACAAAACATACGCTATCCAGCATAGTACCGTCGCCCCCAAGGCTGAACAACATATCTGTATTCCGGGGAAGATCTTTCTTGCTGGTGAACAACCGGGGCGTAACCGAAAAAGGCACATAGGCCTGCAGCCGCTCATAAAACTCTTTGTAGAACACCATCTGCAGCTTATTTTGCTCCAGCAGGCTCAGTATCCGCTGCAGTATCGGAACGTCCTGTTCATCAAATGTCCTGTTGTATAATGCTACTAACATAGGCCTTGTTCAACAAAAGAAGAAAATTACAGTGCTCACCACACCAACCAAATGATCCAACAGCAAATCTCAAGACAGCTTACTCACTATTGAAATGTAAATATAATCCATTTTGGCTCAAGTGGTTCCACGCAAACTCGAAACGGATCTTTATGTCGTAAAGTGTCACTACATCAAGCCCCACGCCAAAGCTGTACATCAACTCATTGCTTAAAAAATTATTGCCTGCCTTTTTCCCATCTATATAGCCCACATCTGCAAATATCTTGGGATACAACCTTAGCGGGATAGCCGTAAAATACGTCACAGGAAATTTATAGGTATGATTGAACAGCTCACGTTTCAGGTCAAAACGCAGCAGGCCGTAATTGGTTCCGTCTACGATAAAATATTCATAGCCGCGCACATAATCAGTTTGAGTGCCCAGCCCGCCCAGGAAATAATAGGGCTGGTCACCGGGATACATAAGCCTGCCACGAAATACAGCAGACACATACCAACGGGGCCAAAGCCGCCTGAACGAGCCCGCTTCCACATTTACATAACTTTGAAAATCTATACCTTCAAAACCCTTGCGCACTATCAGCTGCGTCACCAGCTTATTTCCCACAAGTGAATAATTCCAGTTATCGACACCATTGTATTCATAACGGTAAAAGAGCTCCAGAAACCGCGCTGCCCTGCTGCTGTCTTTATAGTATTCAGGATTAAGCTTTATGATGGTATCACTTACTTTATAGTCTTTATAGTTTAACTGCACGGTATGCCTTGATGCATAGGCCGGCCTGTAAATATAACTGACGCCGCCTTCGGCCTGCCTGAGCACTACCGGGCCGGAATAGATACCCGCGTACTGAAGTTTATCTGAATCGGTGCTGTAGAACGCGTGCTGGCTTTGAGAATAACTGGCAGAAAAACCCAACCCGCTTTTCTGTCCCTTGTTTACATACGGTCGCATATAACTAATGCCCAGCTTCTGTGTATAGCCGGCCTGCACCGTTACAGCGAGCTGCTCCAGGTTGCCGCGAAAATTTTTATCTGTCAGTGTTAAGCCCACCATAGCCCGCCGCAGATCGTGATCTTCTTTGACCCACCAAGTATTAAAATTGCGGTCGGCAAACTGCACCGTTACAGTAGGGATTATGTACCACCGCTCCCTGACCGTAACATGCCAATCCACTTCATTTCCATTTATTTCGGTTTGCTGGTCTACTTCGTTAAAGAGTTGAAGATTGAACAGCCGCAGCTTATTTTGCTCAGTGAGTACAGCCAGTGAATCGCGGGCTATCGTATCGCCTTCGTGCACGTTCATTTCCCTAAGTATCACGCTGCCCCGGGTAAGCCTGTTGCCTTCAATAACTATTTTGCGGATGGTTAGTTTTGAAGCACTATCCTGCCCACGGCAATATATACCGGTAAGCAGGCATAATAAAATAAACAGGACAGACCTCATTTTACCCCTGCAAGATAATACTCTTTACAGGAAGCAGGAAGAAAGCAAAAATCCATAACTTTATATACAGATGAAACGTCTGATCACCCTTATATTATTCGCTGTTCTTGCAGCAGAAGTGTATTCATCCTGCACACACAAGCCACACGAACTGTCTACACCTATTGCCGATGGCGGCTACCCTGCCGATGTGGCAAAGATAATTACCGGTAAATGCACTAATGCCGGCTGTCATAACCAGGCCAGCTACCAGAACGCGGCCGGGCTGCTGCTGGATACCTGGGAGCATATGTTTCAGGGTAGCGTGAACGGAGCGCAGGTGGTAGCATACAGCCCCAAATACAGCCCGCTGCTGTACTATGTAAATACGGATTCTACACTGGGTGAGATAGCCAAAGACCTTGCACACCTGGACACACCAATCACCCACGATGAGTACCTGACGCTCTATAACTGGATCAAAAACGGCGCACCCGACAAGAACGGGAATATCCCTTTTGCTTCAGCCCAGCCCGACAGCAGGCAGAAGATATACCTCTCGCTGCAAGGCTGCGGGCTACTGGGGGTAATAGACGCCAAAAGCAAACTGATCATGCGGTACATTCCTATTGCCGATGCACAGAACCAAAGCCCGCACGGTATTAATACATCTGCCGATGGCAAGAATGTTTATGTACCCTTTTTCAATGGCCGGTCGGTTAAGAAAATAGATACGCACATAGACACAGTAGTGAACGAAGTGGACCTGGGCAGTGTGGCGCCGGGAGGCACCGGCCAGTGGAGCGTTGTTATCCTTTCACCGCTTGACACAGAGATGTTGGTAAGCGGGTGGATAAGCAATGGCTGCGTGGTGGCCGTAAATACGGAAACAATGCAGATCAACGAGCACAAATCTGTTGACGCGCTGACCGGAGGATCTTCTTCGTTCCCCTACCCCCATGGCCTTGCCGCTAATGCTGCTTTTGATACTTTCTATTCTACATTACAAACTTCTGTTATCAAATATTCGTTCAAAAGCACCGGCGAGATCAGCTATACGAAAACAATAGCCGCCAGTGGCAATCCGCACCAGATACAGATGACCCCTGACCGAACAAAATATTTCGTCACTTGTCCCGACCCTACTAATCCATCAGGAAATGTGGTGCGTATATATGATACGCATACAGACACCCTCATTAAAGTCATTACAGTAGGCACAACACCGCAGGAAATGGATGTATCACCGTCTAAGCACTATATATTTGTGACCTGCATGGAGGATGCCGCCAACACACAACCAAACCGTCTTGGCTCCGTCTATGTGATCGACTATAACACGCTGGAGGTAGTAAAGGTATTGTATGGCGACTTTTACCAGCCGCATGGTATTACGGTTGATGAGCAGGACGGCCTTGTATTTGTACCCAGCCGCAATGTCAATCCCTCAGGCCCTCCGCCACACCATACCACAGGATGCGGAGGCGCGTCCAGGCCGGGCTGGTATTCTGTCTACGACCTCAATACCCTGCTGCCCGCCGATAATAAACGATATGATGTGCCCGCCGACCCGTATACAATGGCCACAAGGTTTAAATAAAAGTCAACGACCCGATCGTTTCGACCGTCATTAACATCACATTCATTTGAATAAAAGCTTTTGACTTTCTATTTTTGACTTTCTAATATACTATGCTTACAGTCTCCCTGCACGGAATAAAGATACACGCACTTATTGGGCTGTACCCTGAGGAAAAGATCACCGGGAACAACTTTGAGACCGATGTGGACATATGGCTGCCCGATGCCCAACCCTGGCCATTTGCAGACTATACACTCATACAGAAGATCGTCTCTACCGCCTTTGAGCAACATGTGGAGCTGCTGGAGGAATTGGTACAAAGCATTTATGCAGCCCTGAAAGACAGTTTTCCCATTGCCGTAAAAATAAGAGTTGCCGTAAGGAAACTCAATCCGCCTATGGATGCAGATGTTGCGTATTCGCAGGTATGCTATGAGAAATAAAAAAAACTAACGAAGATTGTATACAATAAACCTGACCAATATCAATACGATCAAAGACTCTGGCAATACTTTTACGTTTTTACTCGAAGTTGCAAAATTGACTGTCAATTTCACAATCAATACCTGCAAAACGACACAAAGAATTGCTTAAATACTTATCGAAACCTCATCCTTCAGGTCCCGGCAACATAAATAATAAGTGAAAACACAAAACGATATCGCAGACAATACAACAAATGGTGTCATGTATCTAAGGGTCTTTCCAATACCCTCTATTTATCTCAATAGCGCGTATATCCTATCCACAACAACTTTTTGAACAGACGCATTTACTGTACCAGCCTTACGGATAATAATATTTTTATCGGCAGTGAATATTCTTGTGGGTCGTATAAAAGAATTAAGTGGCAAGGAGCCGTACGAGAACGAGGATATGTCGATTGGGATAGCAAAATCATCATTTTTCTGGCTGGTGATCTGGCATAGAATAATATCATCACCGAGTAAGTCTGCCAGCACTAATGCAGGCCTCCTCTTTGAGCCGGATAAGTCCGTAAAAGGAAATGGAATAACAACAACATCTCCTTTTACAAATCCTTCCATGCGTTGTCTTCTTCCGGTGTTAACCAATCTTTGGCGAGCATTTTTTCAGAAGCAATGTGTGTAAGTGGTTTGTCGGTAATGGTATATGCTTCTTCAATAGTAAAAGCAATTACTTCCACTTTCTTGCCTACATAGTTTTGAGGCAGGTCGATGGATATTTTTTCATTATCCGGCGTTATCACAGTGCGTATCATGTATTACAAAGATACATGTTTTTGTTAAATCAACCCTTCTACGAAGCCAGCATCTTTTCCAGTGCGGTATCATATGCCTCTTTCCAGTCGCTTGTATAGCCCCAGCTTTCGTCGTCTATAAGTATCTCTTTGGTGGCGTTTACGTGACCTATCTTAGTAAAAGGTATGCCTTTTACTTCTGCCTCAAATAACGCATGCAGATCGGGGTTCACGCTCACTACCACCCTGCTCTGCGCCTCACCGAATAACACAGCATCCTTGCGTATGTCTTTATCCGTATGTATGGTAAAGCCCATATTATTTGCCATGGCGCTCTCCAGCAGGCAGGTATAAAGCCCTCCCTCAGATATATCATGCGCAGATTTTACGAGGCTGTTGCTGATAACACGCGCCAGCTTTTGCTGCAACGCATATTCCTCTTCAAGGTCAAAATACGGAGCAGGACTATGAGTGACACCACAAAGGTGATGCAGGTATTCCGAGCAGTTGATATCATTTCTGTTCTTACCCAGCAGGTAAATAATATCACCCGCATGTTTAAAACCCAGCGACATCTTTTGGCTGAGCGTATCCAGCACACCCACCATACCTATAGTAGGTGTAGGATATACAGGACCATCTTCACTCTGGTTGTAGAAACTTACGTTGCCGCCGGTAACGGGGGTATCAAATTTGGTACAGGCAGCGCCCATCCCTTTTATGGCATGTACAAACTGGTAATACACTTCAGGATTATAGGGATTGCCAAAGTTCAGGCAATTGGTAATAGCAACGGGCACACCACCGCTGCACACTATATTACGCGCGGCCTCACTCACGGCTATCATTGCTCCTTTGTAGGGGTCGGCAAACACGTAGCGGCTGTTGCAGTCTGTGGTCACGGCCAGTCCTTTATCAGATCCATGGACACGCACCACAGCAGCATCACTTGCCTCGTTGGTCTGTGTGTTGCCGGTCATTACCATACTGTCATACTGCTCGTATATCCAGCGCTTGGATGCTATATTGGGCAGCTGTATCAGTTGGTAGGCTGTTTCCTTCAGGTCGTCAGGCAGTGCTATATTATCGGGGTTAAAGGCAGCTATCTCATCAAAATATTTAGGTCTTGAATATTCCCGCTCATAGACCGGCGCGCCACCACCCAGCACCAGGCTTTCCGCCGGTACATCTGCTACAAGCTCGCCGTTCATAAAATACTTCAGGTTTGGCTCGTCAGTCACTGTGCCTATCTGCACGCAGTGGATATCCCACTTGTCAAATATCTTCTGCACTTCGTCTTCCCTGCCCTTTTTTACAACTATTAGCATACGCTCCTGGCTTTCGCTCAGCAGCATTTCCCATGGTTTCATGTTCGCCTGCCGGGTAGGCACTTTATCCAGGTGTATGACCATACCGTGCTCACCCTTGGCGCTCATTTCGCTGGTGCTGCACGTAATGCCGGCAGCGCCCATATCCTGCATACCTATCAGCGCGCCCGTCGGTATCATTTCCAGGCAGGCCTCAAGTAATTTTTTTTCTTCAAACGGATCGCCCACCTGTACCGACGGCAGGGATTCCGCGCTGTTCTCATTGATATCAGCTGATGCAAAAGACGCGCCGCCAATACCGTCCTTGCCTGTAGACGCACCCACTATAAATACGGGGTTGCCCGCGCCGTGCGACGTAGCCGATACGGTTTGCCCCACCTTCACCACACCCACACTCATCGCATTCACCAGCGGATTTGTCTGGTAGCAACTTTCATAATACACCTCACCGGCCACAGTAGGCACACCAAAGCAGTTGCCATAATGGCCTATGCCCTTTACCACACCCTTTATCAGCCATTTTGTCTTCGGATTATCCACCTTACCAAAACGAAGTGAGTTGAGCGAGGCTATTGGCCTTGCACCCATAGTAAATATATCGCGGTGAATACCACCCACACCCGTAGCCGCACCCTGGAATGGCTCTATTGCCGATGGGTGGTTATGCGATTCTATCTTGAACACACAGCCCAAGCCATCGCCAATATCGACAAGGCCCGCATTTTCCTCGCCCGCCTTCACAAGTAACTTAGCACCGTCCCGTGGCAGGGTCTTCAGCCATTTAATAGAATTTTTATAGCTGCAATGCTCACTCCACATTACGGAGTACATAGCTACTTCATTAAAATTGGGCGTGCGGCCCAATATCTCTTTTATCTTTTCAAATTCTTCTTCGCGGAGGCCCAGCTTTACGGCTTGGTCAAGAGTGGCAGTCATGCTGCAAACCTACAAATTTTTAGGTGTATGGCACATACAACAGGCGGCAAAAAGTTTCTTACATCATCATAATTAATACGTATGGCAGTCCATAAAACAGCATTTTACACACGGCAGGGTCTTTGAGTGCAGAATCGGTGACGTTACGCATTATCCCAAAAAATAAACAGGCGCTGATGAGCGCCTGTTTATTTTTATTAATATAAATATTTATTTTTTGTGCTTGCTTTTTTCGTTTTTTATGTCATTCAGTTTTTTGTCGTTGTCTGAATGGTGTATTATTTGCCTTTCCTTTCTCTTCACATGCTTTTTGTGCTTCCGTTTCTTATGCTTTACCGATTTTTTGGCGGTCACCTTTTGCCCCGCCACCCCGGTTTTCGCCTTGGCCGTATGATCGGGTACTTTTTTTATCTGCTGCTTGTCCTGCGCGTGCGACAATAAAGGCAACACAACAAGCAATAAACAAAAAAACAACTTATTTATCTGCGATAACGATCTTCTCATTTTTGATATTGGTCTTTGCGCCTATAATATTCAGTGAATAAATACCCGGTGTCATGCTCGACTTATTGAAGGCAAACATATTTTCACCCGCTTCGGTCATACCCTTATACAACTCCACCACGGTTCTTCCGTCCATATCAGTGATATTGATGGTCACTTCCTGCCGCTCGTCAAGATTAAACTGCACATGGTAATTGTCAACGATGGGGTTAGGGAATACTTTTGTCGTTTTCTCTTCTTCTGTTACGGTGTTCACACCTACTTTATACGGATTTAGTTTGGCTATCCACTGCGACCATGTGTGCGTTGTGTTGCCATACATACCGGCCATCCATACACTGCCGGTGGGATCTCCGTATTTCTTTGCCATGCCCGTATAATCACCCCAGCGCTCAGATGTAGTAGTGCCTGAATATTTTGCGTATCCCGCTCCGGCTTTTACCACCGTAGCAGCGCTCCAGTTTCCGCTCTGGTCTGTACGAGCCGCGCACGTACGCGGAAACATACCTGATCCACTCTCGTTATATGCCACCACTACCGATTTATCATTTGAGTCGTTACTGGGCGATGCAATAGCCGCATAACAGTAATCGCTAACCCCGGAATTGTGATACAGAGAAGACGTAAATCCAAGAGAGCTCACCGTTACCCTGTTCAGGGAAATGCCACAATATCCGCTGATATCAATATTGAAAACAAAATGTATTACACCACGCAGGTAAAAACCATCCAACGCACGACAGTCGCCGGTATTCAGCTTGGTCGTTGTACCCTGCTGCAACGCATCACCTGAGACGCTGTATGGCGCGCAAGATACATCGTAGGTCATCAGCGTAGCGGTACCCGAAGCTTTGTTGTTGGTAATGTCCATCAGTTTCATTGTTGTGGAACTACTTACGGCGCCACCTGTAGATACAAGATATATTCCGGGGCCGTATGAGCCTTTTTGTCCATAACCTACTGGCAACAAAGAAAATTCGGGCGTGGTAAAATACTGGGAATTGGCAGATGTCAATGTAGCTCCTGCCATGCAAGGTGTTTTTTGTATCTGGTATACCGCGCTTTTATCAAACAAGCCTGTAGAAGCCTTAAATAAATTGCCGGTCACAAATACTTCGTCGTTAGACACTGCCATTTTCGGATAATCCCACCAGTCACCATTGCTGAGCGGGTTACCTGTAAATTTATAAATGTACCACCCGTTCATAGGGTTATTGGTTTTTGAGAATCCCAGGATGACCTGAGAATGTGCTGCCACCTGGTCACACACCTGAACATAAAAAATAAACCTCCTGGCCACATTATCATAGATCACCTTAGGATCGCACAATGCGTTAGTAATAGATACATCCCCTATCATGGTGTAGATATCCTTTGAATAGGTATTGGTGCCTGTACTGGTATAATAAGCTATTGTAGAATTTACAAAGGCCACAATTGTATCCTTGTCCGATATTGCCAGGGTATTGTCCAACGGAGTATAAGCGCCTCCGTTGCTAACACCTGCAAAGTTAACACCGAGCACCGGTGGTGACACCGTTACGGTAGTTTTGTTCCCGGTGGGAGGTTGCGAAGCGCCCGACTCTTTAAGCCTGTTCTTCTCTTCTTTTATCCGCTCCAGCAACTCGTTATCTTCGCTCTCATTCTTAGATACCTGGTACAGCACTGGCTGCCATGTCTGGTCCATACTTGGCGGATTCCTGAACCCTATGAAAGTTCCTTCAAGCGGCTGCGGTGCCACCCAGGACTCCCCCTGTACAATTTTATCGGTCGCTTCAATTTTTACTTTACCATATTGCGCCATGCCCACATAATAAACCCCAAGGGCCATCACACTCAATAAGATTCGCTTCATTACTTGTTTTTAAAAAATATAGAATAAAATTTATATATTTGATTCACTATCACGCAGCTATTACTCCAACTACCTTATAATAAATACCGGTTACTGTTATTATTGCAATAAACGTGCCGTATATAAAACAACAGGCTACACAAAGTAGCCTGTTTAGTCATTCGTTTTCTAATCAAGGCAACATGTATGGCGCCAGCAGCGACAATACTTTTGTCTTATCCATTGGCTCATCAAATGCGGCGGTGGCAGACAACTGCGGTATAGTACCACTTACGCCCGCTAACTGAGTTATTGTTACTCCTTTTTGTACCTCGTTATCCTCACCCTGGTAGTTAGCCTGAAAATCGGGATTCTTTGGTGCAATGTCATTTGTTATCCACGGGGCCGGCACTTCAGGTGCTCCCATTTGCCTGCGTATCAGCCTTGCGTGTGCCGCATGCCGGCCTTCCGTGGCGGTTATCTGCTGCGCCTGAACCAACAGTGGCGTGCCTATAAATGTGGACAACTGTCCGTTATACGCCCTTATACCCGTATCTTCTATCACCTGTGCCATCATCAGGAACGTAGCATAATCACTGAACACCGGATAGGTACCACCCTTGGTAAAATCATATGCTTTAGGCACATATGGCGGATCAGATGTAGGATCGGTATAATGGTTGGGGGTAAATGGTACGCCACCCATATTGGTGATAGTAGTGATCAGGAAATTCACATGTGCCTTTTCCTGTAATTCTATTGTCTTAAAGCCTGCAAGATCGGTAGATGGTATCAGCCCCCCGGTATTAGTGGCTGTACGGTAAAAAGTATACTCGAAATATTCCAGCTTCAACTCAAAGTTCAGCGCGTCAATTACCGCATCTGTGGTTTTGCCATATGCCTTATTAAATAGCGAACCTATGGCAAACGGCAAGGCCGCCACAGCCACTTTAGTACCAAAGCTTTTCAACACATCCCTGCGCCCGCTAAGCCTTTCATACACCTCTGGATCCGTCTTTTCTATTTCAAGTAGTATATTTCTGAAGTTCATGCTCTTGTTGTTACTAGTTAGGTAAATTGCTCGAGTCAAATCTTGTATGTGTATAGGCACCGGCAGCATTCAGCACTGCACCTGGCGTCTGGGCCTGGTCCAATCCGTCTGCGTCTATCACATTGTCTGAGAAAGAATTAAATGCCTCCAGATCGCGGAAATATGCCGAATGACGCGCTTCCACCGATACCATTTTACTCAATGCAACCGCATAGCTGGTGTCACTGAAATATCCTGCGGCGCCATTGATGCCCGATACAGCAATATCCTCTATCGCAGCCGCATGTGTGAGCACGCTGCTCCTGTCAGCAAATGTCACAGCCGAAAAATCGGGCGATATAGCAGCCAGCGCACTGTTACCCAGCAGTGCCTGTAAAAATTCCTTATGGGCTATTTCCTGGTCGCGCACATCTGTTAACGCTATCAGCTCGTTGTGCGTGATGCCGTAGTACTGAGTGGCTACCGCCTGTGTGTAGAACGCTGCTTCTATCTGCTGCAGCACATACACAAAATTCAGCAGGGCGGTATCACCGCTGCCCAGGTATAGGTTAGTAGGCCCCGACCTTGGGTTGCAGGCTGAAAAAAGCACTCCTGCTCCCGCTATCCCCCCTGCCAGCTGAAAAAATCTGCGGCGCGAAACATCAAAAGGCTTTTCTGTTTGTTCCACCTGCTCATTTACAGGTGTTTGTACTTTTCTCATACGCTCAAATTAATAAATTTTTAGCACAAGAATGAACACTCATTCCTGCAATAACTCCCAATCAGCCTTAAAATTAAAAAAAGCAGGCTGCAAAGCAACATTTTCTATATCCTTTGGCGAAAATTTTTTTACACAGATATATTCGCAAAGTCAAATATAACTTCGACTATCACAACGGCTTAAGGTCAGGCACTAGTTTTTACATACCACGAATACAAACGGTATGTGCAGCCGCTCACGAAGGGCAACACGTACCTTATGTGGCTGCCTGATCACCTTATATTGCTGCAGGTCTATCACTTCCAGCGAAGAAGCGTAATTTTTGCTATTACCCGTATACCTCAAGTACGATGCCAGAAACACCGCCGAATGTACATCTGCCGCTATTATATTCTTCACATAATGCAGCCAATCATTGTTTTCTCGCCACATAGGGGTCAGTTTTTACACTATCTCTTATATCTCGCAATTGCCCACTGCTGTCCGTTACCAGTTGTGCCTCCTGTGCTTCGACACAGCATTAAGGTCGTGCATGCAGCCGCATTTCTTGCCATGGCACCCTTCTGTCATCATTCCGGTTAGCCCCAGCGCTGCTGTCAGAAGAAGAATATATTTCAGCCGCTTCATTTTTGTTCGTTTCATAAAATTACTTTTGTAAAAATAAGGATTATTGGCCATCAATGAACCAAAACATATCCTCGTAGCCCCGCTCGACTGGGGATTAGGACATACCACCCGGTGTGTCCCTGTTATCAGGCATTTGTTATATCTCGGCCATGTTCCGCTTTTCGCCGGAAACGCATGGCAAGTTTCGTTTATAAAAGAATTATTCCCTTCCATCGAGACCGCCGACCTCAGTGGCTATAATGTCTCTTATTCATGGGTAAACAGGTTCATACAGTCCGGTCTATTATTGCAGCTACCGCGCCTTCGCAGGGTTATCGGGGCAGAGCATATGTGGTTAAAAAAACTGGCAGACAAGCGTAAGATCCACGGAATTATCTCTGACAATCGCTACGGACTCTATCACGATCATATTCCTTCCGTCATACTTACCCACCAGTTGCTTGTCCGTACAGGTATGGGCAGCGCTGCTGACCGTGTGCTGCAAAATATTCATTATAAATACCTTAGCCCCTTCGGCAATGTTTGGGTACCCGACGCACCCTGCGCACCATACCTCGGCGGCAGTTTGTCACACCCGCCCATAATGCCGCCCCGCGTTACTTACATAGGCCTGCTTTCTGATTTCGCAGCCTCACCTTCTCAGTCATCTGTTGCAGATGCTCCGCTGGTTGTACTTATATCCGGGCCCGAACCGCAGCGTACAACACTGTCCCGTATGCTCTGGCAGCAGGTGCAACATCATTCGGGCAGCGTTTTTTTTATTGAAGGCAGCGCGGCAGCAAAACGACCATCTTTTGTTCCTCCTCACATTACTCACTATACCCGGGTTTCAGGTAATGGTCTACGGTCTTTACTTGCCGGGGCAGAAATGATCGTATGCCGTAGCGGATACTCTACACTCATGGACCTCATCGCCTTAGGCAAGAAAGCCATTCTCATACCTACCCCCGGCCAAACTGAACAGCAATATCTCGCTGCAAATCTTAATGACCAGGGTATATTCTTATCTGCATCACAGGCAGGTTTTAGCTTGTCCGAATCGCTGCGGCAGGCTGCGGGCTTTCCATATCGAATACCTCAATTGCAGGACACATACCAACTGCACCACGATGTAATTGATGAATGGCTGAATACTTTGTAACCTTTTCATTTTCTTAGCCGATACTTTTTCATGCCGCTCTAACAGAGCTATTTTCACCCAGCCATATCAACATATCAGATTCTCAGGCGTACTTTTGCCTTATGTCCTGTGTCACGCTGCTTTCAGATTCGGGCCTTCAAGATGCTTCTGCGGCCGTTGCCCGGGGAATCCTGATGCAATATACCGGCATGCCTGTATTGGACATAAGCCACGAGGTAACCCGCTTCCACATGCCACAGGCCGCATACCTGCTTAGCAGCGCGTATCATAGGTTTCCTACAGGTAGTATTCACATCCCGCTCATCAACCTTTTCCCGGCTATACCCCATCTCATACTTAGCGAGTATAACGGTCATTACTTCCTTGCCCCGGATAACGGCATACTTACCATGGCACTGGGCGTGACCCCAACTACATGGCTATGCGCTGAGATGAGTAAAGATGACACTTACAGCCAGTGGCTGCATAATGCCGGCAATGCCATCAGCAGATTAAAAGATCAAAAGCCGAGAGCAATTGAATTCCAGCCTTATACGCTCACGCTTACTCCACAAATGCCGATGCCTTTGGTAAACGGGGACGAAGCAGTATGTGAAGTGATCCATATAGACCACTACGAAAACGTTGTCACCAATATGACCGAGAGCCTCTTTAACAGGCTACGTGATGGCCGGCGCTTCCGGATACAATTCATGCTTGTTGAGGATATTGACATTATCAGTACCGGCTATTATGATGTAAGGGAAGGCTACAAATTGTGCCGGTTCAACAGTAACGGATACCTTGAGATATGTATCAATAGGGGTAAGGCTGCAAGCCTTTTCGGATTACGCCTTGGCAGCAAACTAAACGACATAAAAATTATTTTTGAATGATAGTCCGCATTGTACAAATGTCTTTCAGGGAAGATACCATACCTGTGTTCCTCGCCCTTTTTGAAGAACGTAAGAACACTATCCGGAATTTTCCGGGATGCTCGCACCTGGAGCTATGGCAAGACAGTAAAGACCCTACGATTTTCTTTACCTACAGCAAATGGGAAACGCCGTCACACCTCGACCATTACCGTTTTTCAGAATTTTTTAAAGATACATGGGGCAGAACAAAGGCACTATTTGCTGGTAAACCATCGGCATGGAGCGTAACACTGGTAAGTACGGGTGTTTAGACCGCCAGATGCTCAGTAATTTTTCGCTGAACCTCTATTAATTCATCCGCACTAAGCTTCAACTTTGCACGGGTAAAATTCAGGTCATCAGCCGAATCAACAGGCACCAGGTGCATATGCGCGTGCGGAACTTCCAACCCTATAACACTTATCCCACACCTATCGCAGGCGAAGGCTTTTTCAATAGCCTTTGCAATAGGCTTTGCAAATACAAGCCATTCGGCCAGTAGGGCATTATCTACATCAAAAAAATGATCAACTTCCATCTTGGGTACAACCAACACATGACCCTCACGGAGCGGAAAAATATCCAGAAAAGCGAAAAAATGCTCGTTCTCAGCTATTTTGTAACATGGTATGTCCCCGGCTATAATTTTAGAAAAAAGCGTTGCCATTATACAGTTATGCCTTCCACCTTGAATTTAAACGTACCACTGGGCGCAGTTACTTCTGCTATTTCGCCCACATGTTTACCAAGCAATCCTTTACCTATAGGCGATGTTACAGATATTTTACCCAGCTTCAGGTCGGCCTCTTTTTCAGATACTATCTGGTATACCACGGTCTTTTTATTACCCATGTTAGTCACCTTTACTTTACTTAATATAGACACCTTGCTTGTATCTATATCTTTAGCATCTATTACCCTTGCCGATACAATCGCTGCTTCCAGTTGGGCTATTTTTGCTTCATGATGACCCTGCGCCTCTTTTGCGGCATCGTATTCTGCATTCTCCTTAAGGTCACCCTTTTCCCGCGCCTCAGCTATTTGCCGTGCTATTTCTGCACGTCCGCTTGACTTCAGCTTATTCAGTTCTTCCCTCATTTGCGCCAGGGTCTCTTTCGTCAGGTAGTTCAGATCAGCCATATACTAAGTTTTTGGTTATTGTCAGAAAAAAATACAACGCCTCTGCGTCACAGAAGCGTTGTTATGCGAAAATACAAAAAAAATAATTATCAGCGTGTAAAACGCAGCGAGATCATATGCACCCCATTGGCAGGGCGGTCTGTAGGCCTGAATGAATAATCCAGCGCCAGCATAGGGGCTTTATCACCGCCTATCCTCGACTGCACAGTAGCCCCGAAAGCAAAACCTTTGTACATGGTTGTACTTTTGGTAGCATCACCAATACCGCTTTCATACCTGTATGCGGCACGCAGCATAAACAACTGCTTAAACCCGTATTCAAGCCCGGCGCCAAGGTAGTCATTATTGAAAGAGTTTGAAGTAAAGTTCGCAAGCACTGTTAAGCGATGCATTGGCGTACTTTCCTTGCTTTTCAAATGATTTTCATCAAGAAATATATCATAACCTGCACCTATACTTAGGTTTGTCGGCATTTCAAATTTATCTGAAGGATAATCTACTGTTACCGCAAATGTAGGTGTGCTCTGTGGCTGATCAGCGTTAACGGCAAAACCGGGGCCTGTAAACCGCATATTTGTTCCGATATTATGTAAGGTTATACCGAAGTGGAAATTATCCCTTTTACCGGTAACATACTGTATACCTCCGTCAAATGCCAGGCCCAATGCGCTGATGTTGTTTATTTGCTCAGACACATAAGTAGCAGATACACCTGCGTTGATATGAGTAGAGAACTGCTTAGCATAGCCCAGCTGAACATTTAAAAACTGAGGGTGGTAAGTACCATAACCTTCAGGGTTAAAATAATCAGTGGTAGGAATATCCCCAAAACTCATAGACATGATGTTGATGCCTATCACACCCACACTGCCAAGGCTCGTAGCAAAACCTACGTTATTAATATTGATGCCCGTCCCTGACAGGTACACTCCATGAGACAATCCAAGATCCATTGATGAATCTGAAGCCAATCCGGCAATATTCTGCTTCATTGCTTCCAGCCCGCCAACGGTGGCAGTATTCATGCCAAAAAAACCTGTTGTACGTGCCCATGGATTGATGAGCATCTCGGGTGCACCAGACTGACCGGAGCGGTCTTTATTACCGGCGAAAGCGCTAAACGTGATACCCAGAGCACAAACGGCAGCTAAAGCTTTTGTTGAAAAGTGTTTCATAATTATAAAAATGAACTTTTTATGATACCGGCCAGTTCACCCGGCCGGTATCGAAATAATTTTATTAATACGATGTTACGTCTATCGGCCTCATTGCGCCAAACCATTTCAATACGGTCTCCCCGAGCCCGGTAGCTTTCACATCCATAAGGTACATACCACTTGCAACAGGTAAACCTGCTTCGTTCTTCACATCCCAGTCTATATAAGATGTGTTGGGGTCATTCTTTGACAGAGACCTGATAAGGGTACCGTCAAGCGTGTATATATTAACGGAGGCCTGTGCAGGAAGGTTGATGATCCTGACTTTGGTATCAAAGCGGTTTGATTCATAACCTGAATATCCATAATAAGGATTAGGTACTGCGAATATCCTGTCGAGAACTGCACCTTTATCTGTTTTAGTATTTACAGGTGTAGCATCGAGGCCGGTAGTAGTAAAGCTGTAATAAGGATTTGTCTTGTTGTTACCTGTTGCATTAGGCAGAGACGTAGCCGAGGTATCCGCAACTGCGTAGAAAGGAGCGTATGGACGATTAACCCTGAAACGCAATCTTGTTTCCGTAGGTATAATACCATCCTTAAGAGATACCAATGGCACAGTAGGATTAACCCTGGGAAGCCCTATCCACTGGGCCGCAGAATAAGCAACCCTGAGGTAAGAGTTTGTGGGAGCTGCCAGTTTCAGATAACCTTTGAACTGGCTGCAGCTATCGTACTTGCTGTTTAATATATACACCGCATGCTTACCACCAAACAGAATGGACCCGTCAAAGAGACCGAACTTGCTTGATGTGGGGTTCCATATCATGTCGTTACCATTATCGGCAGCAAGGTAAGAATCCTCACCAAACACAATATTAAGACGTCTGCCGGTACCCTGATCGATAGCATATCCCGGGAACCATGACATGCCGGTATCCGCGGCCGCATCTGAATATACAGGGCTTACTCCGTCAGCCATATAATCACCATTCCATCCTTTATGCCGGCGCATATTAAATTTAGCTATTCCGCCCTGGGATAATGCAGGGTCCTCCTGCTCTTCAATTACCACACACCTTGTCCACTTACTCCTGTCTGGTGTAAATACCAGGTCCACATCGGGTAATACCTGGAAGTTTGCCTGGGTTTGGGTAGAAGTAGAATAAGCAAACTCAAAACCACACTGACTGCCTACACCAACATGCCCGTTCACAAAAGCAGCCGCAAGATTGTATGGCGCCCATGAACTCTTCATTGGTGAGAAATTAGCCATCATAGCATTGTAATTGCTAAATGTATCCAGCTTTGAGTAATCATTGAAGCCACATGGGTTCGTAAGCGGATCCGTCTTTGAATTGAAGTGCTGATCATTACCCGACCTGATCCAGTTAGCAAAGCTACTATCACTTTCATCCTGGATACCCCAAAGCCATGGCTTGGTATCGTCTGAAAAAGTAACATCTGAAGCAATATAACCGTTTCCTTTATCACGTTCTACACCCGGAGCTCTAACCTGGTTCAACGTTACAGATATACCATACTTGCCTACGATCTGCTCATTGATCTTATCGATAGTAGACTCACTGTATATGGTACTTACAACAGCTCCACTATTATCTGTAGCTGTGAGCGCCCAGGTACCGGTATCGGCTATGCCTGAAGTACCGTTGCCACCCAGTATCTGTAAAGACCAGTTATATGCGGGCACTTTTACCGGGTCTATCACTTTTACATTAATTGGCCCCCTGTTTATTTTGTATACTGCCGCTGCCACACTGTCATGCAATAACGCCATTGCTTCTGATGCAGAATCAAGCTGAACATCATTGCCACCGTTACCAACACCCTCAACCCTTGTCACAACGATTCCGCTACCGTAGTCTGAGTTAATTACAGTACCCATCGCACCATTAGCAGGGTTAGGCAGTGCAGCTATTACTTTAATATCAGTGCCGCCGGCGCCATGCGCGCTGCCCAGGTAAGGAACATCCTGCGTAGAACCTGTGTTCAGCGGATCAAAGCGCTCGAAATTATTATATGCATAAGCAATAGCCACAAAATAATAGTTGTGGTAATTAATGAACCTCTTGTCTGACCCTGTAGAGAATTGGTCATTGGTCAGTACAAAACTGTGCACAATACCACTATCCTTACCGTTTACCTTTATTTCAGGAATACTTGTGGTATCGCTGATGTTCACGTTTTTGTGGTAATTGACGATCTGTGTTACACCGTCTTTAATATCGCACTGAAACACTTCATACGCCTTTGTATTGTCTACCTCACCTGTAGTGGGGTTAAATATTTCGGCAGATGTTACCTGGCTGTTTGCCAACTGGAACACGCGATAGCCCTGGAAGCGGTACAACGTATCTGTTTTATTCTGCGCTTTTGCCTTTGTAACTAATTGGTGATACTGCAATGAGTCTTTGTAAGTACCGTCGTCACGACCATAATTTTCATGATAGTTGTTACTGTTAGCGTCGTTGGTCAGGTAGAAAACAAGTTTCCTGTCCAGTTCGCGAACAAACATCGTGGGGGCCTCCGGGCCTTCAACAGTTTTAAAGTCATTGTCAAATAAGGCCTGCGCCTGATCGTCAATGCTCTTTATTGTTTTAAAATTAGTGGCACCACAACCACCTGCGCCCTTAGCCCAGATACAACCAAAAGTTATATCATTAACTGCTCCGGGCAACAACTCAAATGGTCCTGAAGAGAATATGAAACGACGGTCGCTGGGATTATTATTACAAGCGCACTCACTCCACTGCGTATTATCGCCCGGATCGCCCCAGAACACAAAATTTGATACTGGGCCAGAGCCGTAGCCTTTACTTGTCTGTCCGGCACCAAGAAAGTCATAGCTGAACCTCTGTCCGGTACGGATAGAACCGGTCATGTAGTTATATATCTGGATACCGTTGGTTGGGTTACCAATAATACTGGCGTCATTGTTATAGTATGTAAAGTTGGTCATACCCAGGCGGGTCAATGTATCTGTATTGCCTGGACGCTTAACCGGCTTCAATGGTCCCTGGAAAAAGTCCAGGCCCACCTGTGGCGGATTAAGGCCATAACTGTTTACCGGATGTCCTCCGTTAAGACCATCGTCATTAGTACCATTATATTGAATACCAAGACCCCTAGAAGTATCACAACCGATATAGTCATCAAGGTAGTAACCAAGGTCACAATCGTCCCATACGGCTATGTAAGTACTGTCAATGGTAAGCGCACCACGGTTAATAACACGGTAATTGTAAAATGTTGAGTTATTCAGAAAATCCTGCGTAGCATATGCAAACGCGCTCGTCTGCACCTCTATTCCCATAGCAGCTGTTATAGATTGCTGTTTTACGTTGCCGGCATCATTGAATACCCACCACAGGAACTGGTCACCCTTTATCAGTGGATAATCACCTTCGCTCGGCTCATATATACCGTTTTCATTAACGTCCTTAAACGGAGCGTATGTAAGGTTTTGATACAAAGTGAGTTTAGAAAGTCCATCCGCGCCCAATACATTCCTGTTGCCTGTAGCAGGCCAGTGAATTATCGCGTCATATGTCTTATCGTCTTTAGCAAAATCAGCATTGCCATTTGCCTTATACAGCGCGATAAACTGGTTGATCGTAGACCGGTCTATTTTCCAGGCCTGGTCCCACAAAGCACAATTCTCCTGTGTGATCTTACCGGTAGTGTCCAGTATGCCGGGCCAGTAGTCGTTACCATCCTGGCGGTACGTCTGCGCTGCTACTTTAAGCTGTCCTTGCTTATCATAACCACCTATCCAGCAGGAAGCCGCAAACTGCGAACTCTTACCGGAATTCTTGGGTATCTCATAGGCCGCAACCTGCAGACCAATATTCCACCACATATCACCACCCGTCATAATGCGGGCACGAACGTTGTTGATGTCAAGGTCCTGCGCGAAGGTTGCCGGGATACAACCCGAAGCACTAGTCTTCAACGCCTCCTTATGACGTGAGGTAACTACGTTCTCCTTAGCACTAAGGTTTACTGCGATACCCCCAAGGTTCAAAAGGGCGATCAGGCAGGCGATTCTTATCTTATTTCTAAACTTCATAATCAAAGATTATATTGAAAAACTTAATTAAAATCCAAATTCAAGAGCAAAACTTATGGTCCGTGCAAAGTTCAGATTGCCGGGACTGTTAATGGCTATCTTGTACATATCTGTATAAGACTCAGGATTGATCTGCTGCGGAACAAACTGCTGACCATAAGAAGACGACAGATATCCATTGTCATCCGGGCGGCCGGTATAACCGTATACATGCAGTATGTCGCGTGTCTGCAACAGGTTGTTAACCTGAATGATCGCCTTCACAAACAACGGACGCTTTGGCTTCACACCTTCAGGTGTACCGCTTTGCTTCCTCAGGTTATTGATTGCAAAATCTTTGTCAAGACGCAGATCTAAACCATAATGCCATGGCAAACGCGAGCCGGAAACCCCGCCGATTACCGTATTACCGAGAGCGTCGGTGTACCTGGTGAATGGCTCACCACTCCTTGCTTTAGCTATGATGTCCAGGCCTGCATTCTGGAATACTTTCATACCACCTATCATCGGGCCTTCATCTTTACCATACCTGTAATCAATATTGGCTACGATATTGTGGCGCGAATCATAATCAAGAGGCGATACATAACGAAGGTTAGGTAAACCTGCCTGTATAAAGCTCTGCAGCAAACCATTAGGTGATATCTGACCACCACCGCCACCATTGGTTGACGTAGGGGTAGAGCCGGTACCTTCTGCAAACTGCAGGGTGTACGCAAGGTTCATCCTTAAATGGTTGGTTGCCCGAAGGTCGTATACCAATGATGTTCCTTTTGTTGTAGAAAAGTCACGATTACCATACGTATAGTAAGTGCTTGGATAAGCGTACAGATATGGCACCAATGTGATCATATCCTTACGCTCTTTATAGAACGCAGTTATGGTAAGTGCTGAGTGATCGTTAAGCTTCTGCTGGAAACCAACTTCATAGTCAAAAGTTTTTTGGGCTTTCAGGTTCGGGTTGTTTACGATCGAATTTGCATTCTGCTGTAAGAAGTAATAAACAGACGGATCGGCCCGGCTATTGCTGGTAGGCCTTTGCGCGTATATATCATAGTGTGCATAGAAGTCGGCAACATCAGACACCGGGAATGAGAAAGAGATACGTGGCTGAACAGTAACCTGCGGTGTATAGTCTGTAAACGAATTATTTGGGTTAAAGCTTGAGTCAGTGATCTTAGGAATGTTGCCCGATGCATCCTTTACCAGGTATGGCTGAGGGTCTTTACCACCCGAATATTGTTTCAATACCGATGGGTCATTGATATACTTGCCGGTAGGGTCGTACCAGTTACCACCGCTTCTGTAACCTATTATGTTCGGGCTGGAGGATGAATTATCATCAACATAAACAATGTAGTTACCACCCATGTTTGCAGGATGTGATCCGCCGTTTAACAGGTTACGGGTTCCGGCAACCTGGTTTACATTTTGCTCGGCATATAATGAGTATGGATCTATCAGCACTTTTTCATTCGCCGAATACCTGTCTACACGCACACCAATATTAAAGTGTACATCACGGTAGGTGAATTTATCAAGAACATAACCTGCTATATAGTTCGGGCTGAAAGCACCTATAGGACGTGTATAGTTACCATTCTGGTCTTTTGCAGTCCAGTAGTCGTTGAAATTTACGTTCCCTGTCAGCGGCTGGCCTGTATATGAATATCCGTAATAGTATACATACTGGCGACCGCTATTCAGGAGTTCGTCAGCAGAAAACATGTTCAATGAGAATGTTGAAGGGTCAAGCTCATCTATATTGATGTCCCTTGTCATCCAGTCAGATGCATTGCCAAAAAGCTTCTTCCTCAGGTTTTTGTCAAATGTAGAGGTCCCTACGTTCTGCCAGTTGTACAGGATGGTGTCTTCTGTGCCAGGTATGATATTCTTAACATTGCCATTGGCATCGGTAAAATATCCATGTCCGTAATTATTGAGATCGGGCACATAATTATAATTCTGTCCATTCACCCTGAATATAGGATGCTGCTTGTCCAGTTTCAGGTTACCGTTGTCGATACTGCTCACCAGCTGCCTCATGAGCGACCAAATAGAGGCTGTACCTTCTCCCGAACGGTTTGGTGTACCCTCAAAGAAACGTTCTACACGCTGTTGATAATATAGTCCAAACTGGATTGCATGTTTTGTTTTACCGGCCTGAAGGTCGAAAGATGCATCAACCTGCAGGGCATATTGATTTGAATTAAATTTGAAATACGCGCTCTGTGTGGCACCTGGGCTGTAAAACAGCCCATAAGTGTATTTAGGCTCATCGCCGTTAACAAGGGCGTTGTTTGCTTGTATCTGAGAAACAAAGAATGGAAGGTTTTCAGTACCAAACTGGTTCTGGCCAAGCGAATTATAATACTGCGTGGTATAATTTGCCAGGTTCGGGTTCCTGTTCTTGTCATCTCTGTAAAAATTGATACCCGTGGGTGTGCTGAACAATAATACCGTACCTTTCTTGTTACTTGCAGAGTCAAGGGTAAGTTGGGAATAAATATCAAGGCGTGGATTCTGGACAAACTTGCCTATGTATCCATAGTCGAAGAAGTTTTCTTTGAACTGAGGATCATGCTCATCCTGGTAGGTTTTCTGAAAATCGGCCTGTATTTTGTAATAGGCATTTGATATAATGCTGTGCCTTGCGGATGTATCACCCATTTTTCCAAACTTCTGAGTAAACCTCACATATGCCCTGCCTACAAATGTATTAATAACAGGTGTAGCTTCAGGAGCGAAAAGGTTACGAGAACGGCTGTATGCATCCTGCTGGGTGTAATCAAAAGAACCACCACCAACTATATGCATATTATCAGATAGCTGGTAGTCCAGCTTGCCATTGAAACGTTCTTCCTGAAGCACATTATTCGGGGCAATTTTAACGGTCGTAAAGTCTTTTGCGGTAACATAGTCAGAAGCCTGGTTGTAAACCGGCTGACCGCTGTTGTCAGTTACGATCTTCAACGGGTTCTGACGAAGATTGTTCAGTACGTCACCCTTGGTCACATATTCCTTGTTGTAACTGGGGTACCTGTCATGATCATAATAATAGTCACCACTAACAGAGAATCCGAGTACGGGTTTCTTAACTGTAGCATCTCCTTGTTTTACTTTCTTTTTATAGATTGGGCCCGCGATCGAAAACGAAGCGAGATTATTATTATAACCGTCAATAGAATGCTGCAGGCGAACGCTTCCGGTCACTTTCTGTGACACACCCCTTGATGTGATATTTACTACCCCACCAGTTACATCACCATACTCCGCAGATATACCCGAACTGATCACTTCGATCTGGTCTATACTACCCTGCGCCATATCAATACCAGCACTTCCCCTTACAACCACACCGTCTATAATGTACTGAGTGCCTTCACCACGGGCACCACCTATATTAACACCGCCTCCCCTCTGCGCCTGATAAACGTTTGCGCTTGTACTCACAAGGTCAGTAACCTGTGTGGTTGGTATCACTGCTATTTCCTCTTTATTAAGAATGTGCTTCTTTTCATAAGGGTCAACGAGCGGCTTTTTATATGCCACAACCTGAATGGTAGCAAGACCCACAGAATGCCTTGTCATAGAGAAGTTCTGTTCGGTACGGTTACCCGGCGATACCAGAACGTTGGTTACCTTGATGGAATCATAGCCTGCATAAAGAACGAGTACATCATAAGTACCGGGTTCCAAAGGCTTTATGACATAATTACCGTCATAATCGGTGATCACACCGCCTTTCTGGATGCCACCGGTATATACCTGTACCGTTGCATTGATCATAGGCTCTTTATTGCTGCCGTCTACAACCCGGCCTGCTATTTCCTGCGCAAATGAGGAGCCGGATATTCCAGTTAATACCAATAAGATGAGGTAACGTAATGTACGAGTCATATAATATTAATAAATTATTAGCAAATGAGGCGTAAAGGTAAAAAATTCTGTTAAAAATCCATGCTCAACAACTTTATTTTCCCAAAATGCCTGATATAGTTTTCAATCAAATGTAATCGTGTGCTTAAACTTTTTGAATCTTCCTTCACTATATAGACGAAGTACGGGGTGATAATCTTGGGTAAATCCCAAAAAAAATTTTAGATACATTAACACATGAGGAAAATCAAGCTTTTATCGCCGCCTCAATTTTGAGTAAAAGCACCTTGCTCATTTTATAAAGGGCCTCAAATGTATAGCCCGCTATGTGGGGTGTAACCACTATATTCGGATGTTTCAGCCGTTCTATAAACTGGGAAAAGAGCTCTTTATTCATCTTTGTGACCGGTTCTTCCTCAAAAACATCAAGACAAGCGCCAATTATCTTTCCCTGCTCTATTCCTTCCAGCAACGCCTGCGTATCGGCCACCACTCCACGCGATGTATTTATTATTATAAAGGGCTTGCGCATTGCCGCAATAAATTCAGCATTAAAATAATGTAACGTATCTGCCTGGTAGGGTACATGAAAACTAATAATGTCGGCCTCCTCCATTATAGGTAATAATGAGTCGCACATTGTTACCCCTTCGGTTGTCGCTGTTGTATTGTATTTGTCGTAGGCAAGTATCTGCATATCAAAGCCGCTGAGCTTTTTAGCAAATGACCTGCCTGTGTGCCCGTAACCTATTATACCTATTGTTTTTCCTTCCAGTTCCGTACCCCTGTTTTCTTCTCTGCGCCATATGCCATCCTTTATCTCGTTGTGTCCTGTGTTTATCCGTCGTATCAGGCTCAGCAACATGCCCAGCGCATGCTCACCCACAGCGTTGCAGTTGCCCTCAGGGCTTGCAAAACAGGCCACACTCTTTTCGTTTGCATACTCCAGGTCTATGACTTCCATCCCCGATCCCATCCTGCCTATCCATTCCAGCCAGGGAGCTGCGTCCAGTAGTTCCCGGTCCAGTTGCAGCCTTGTTGATGTAATAACACCTGTGCATTCGCCTATCATATCATAGGCTACAGCCTGTGTAATATGCTCCTGCAGAATACATTCATACCCCAAAGCCCCGAGCCCTTCCGTAAGCACCGGATGTACCGGTGCAGCGATCAGCACTTTTTTATTAAGCGAGGCACACATACTTATATATTTTCCTGTTTATTGATAGCCGGTTGATCTATAATTGCCGGCATAAGTGATACAAAGTCTGCCACCGATAGCTGTTCGGCTCTTTTATCCATCAGCGGCCCGGTGAGCTGTTCGGCCGTCAGCGTGCTTTTCAACGCATTACGTAGTGTCTTCCTCCGTTGGTTGAAGGCCGCCTTTACAAGAATAATGAACCTTCTTTTATCCTTGATATCAAACGGGTTATGCAGATTCGTAAATCTGAGCACGCCGCTTTTTACCTTTGGTGGGGGCGTAAAGCAATTCTCATGGACATCAAACAGGTATTCTACCTTAAAAAATGCCTGCATCAATACACTCAGTATACCATAGGTCTTACTGCCCGGACCGGCAGCTACCCGCAAGGCTACCTCCTTCTGAAACATGCCTATTACCTCTGCCACGTCATGCTCCCATTCCAGCACTTTAAACAATATGGGTGAAGATATGTTGTAGGGGAAATTACCTATGACCGAAAAAATACCTTCAAATGGAATTTTTGCTGCCAGTATGTCCCCGCTGATTATTTTCCCATTTATCTGCGGATATGTATTCTTCAGGTAGGCTATCTTCTCTTCATCTATCTCTATCGCTTTATAATCAATACCCGGCAACTCCAGCAGGTACTTGGTAATAGCTCCGCCGCCCGGCCCCACTTCCACCAACCTTTCGCAGCCCTTCAGCGTCAGTTGATCTACGATCTTCCTGCATACATTCTCATCATGAAGGAAGTGCTGTCCCAGGTTTTTTTTGAGCCTTCCGTAAGAGTTGTCAGTAGGTGTATGCTGCTTCATCAATGGCAAAAATAAAATTACTTACTGTTCGGGCCGCATATGGTCTTACCCTGCGGTTGTGGGCAAAGGTATAGCATTACGGGGTGTAAAATATTGCCTTTATCGCGTTTTATCTCAGGCATATATTTTTGAATTACATTACCTTCGCACATTGTTTTTAATCTTTACAACATGGAATTTAAGATAGTTCAGAAATCTTCGGAAAAACATCACCTCTATATTATAGACGATGCCGCGAAAATAACCATGGTTCCCGGCCTCAAAGATCAGGAAACTGCCTATGCCAAAACAGGCTTCAATGCCGAGCAGACAATTATCACTATAAATCAGTACAACCGGCTCATCTTTATTTATCTGCTGAAAAACAAGAAGACAGACTGGCAAACCCGTGAGGCATGCCGTAAAGCCGGCGCCGAGCTACAGGCTGTTTGCAATAAACACAAAGCTGCCGAGATAACTATTACTAACATGTCTGGCATGGCACTTGCCGCCGTGGCTGTTGCGGAAGGAATAGCCCTTGCTAATTACCAGTTTACCAAGTACAGATCGGACGCAAAGAAAATAACCCATTCGCTGAAAATCATCTCGTTTACCAAAGATTCAGTAACGGTGAAAGAGATCAGTCAGTTAAACACTATCATAACAGCCATATACCGCGCCCGCACCCTTGTGAACGAACCGCTCAGTTACCTGTCCGCCGAGCAGTTATCAAAAGAAATAGTGCAGTTGGGCAAAGAAGGCGGATTCAAAGTAACGGTGCTCCACAAAGCAAGAATTGAGAAGGAAAAGATGGGTGGCCTGCTGGCTGTAAACCTTGGCAGCATCCAGCCACCTACCTTTAGCATAATGGAGTATACGCCCAAAAAGGCGTTAAACAAAAAACCGATCGTTCTGGTAGGTAAGGGCGTTGTGTACGATACCGGTGGCCTCTCTCTGAAGCCAACGGCCAACTCAATGGATCGTATGAAGAGCGACATGAGCGGAGCCGCACTGGTGAGCGGGGCCATGTATGCCATAGCAAAAATGCAACTTCCCCTCCATGTCATAGCGCTTGTACCGGCAACAGATAACCGTCCCGGCGAAAACGCCTACGTGCCCGGTGACGTGATCAAAATGTACTCCGGCAAAACTGTTGAAGTATTGAATACGGATGCCGAAGGCCGTATGCTGCTGGCAGACGCGCTGCACTGGGCAAAGCGCTACAAGCCGGAGTTGGTTATGGATTTCGCTACGCTCACAGGCGCTGCTGCCGCTGCTGTTGGCGAGCATGGCATAGTATGTATGGGTACTGCAGCCGAAAAAACAAAACAGGCGCTCGCAGACAGCGGCAATAATCAATATGAACGCCTCATAGAATATCCTCTGTGGGACGAATACGGTGACCAGATAAAATCTGACATCGCAGATATTAAAAACGTTGGTGGCGCTACCGGTGGCGCTATCACTGCCGGCAAATTTCTCGAACATTTTACCGACTATCCCTGGATGCACTTTGATATTGCCGGCGTATCTTTCGCTACCGCCAAAAAGGGCTACTTGCCTGTCGGCGGCACAGCATACGGTATGAGAATGCTGCTTGACTTCTTAATGCATTACGGTAAAGCTTAACTCACACTAACAACCTGATTATACATGCTAAATAATGAAAAGCCGGTCATCGGCGTCACAACCGGAGACCTCAACGGAATAGGCACAGAGGTTATCATAAAAACGTTTTCAGACAATCGCATGCTGGAACTATGCACTCCGGTAATATTTGCGTCCAATAAAGTTATCAACTACTACAGGCGTATTACCCCTGAGCATACCTTTAATTTTTCCAGCACCAAAGACATGACCAAGCTGAACCCAAAGCAGGTAAATGTTTTCAACTGCTGGGACGAAGAAGTGCCTATTCAGCCGGGTGTACTTACAGACCAGGCGGGTAAATACGCCATAAGGTCTTTGATGGTGGCGGCGCAGTGTCTTAAAGACGGCCAGCTGGATGGTATCGTTACCGCGCCTATCCACAAAAGCAATACCAGCGTACCCGATTTTCCATACACAGGCCATACTCCTTATTTTAAAGACAAGTTCGGCGCTAAGGATGTGCTTATGATCCTGTTCAGCGACAATCTGCGCGTAGCCCTGGCAACTGAGCATATCCCGGTTTCAAAAATTGCGGCGACCATTACTAAAGAGTTGCTCCAGTCAAAACTGGCTATCCTCAAAGACACACTCATAAAAGACTTTGGAATAGACAAACCCAAGATAGCTGTATTGGGCCTCAACCCGCATGCCGGCGATGAAGGGCTTATAGGCAACGAAGAGCAAACCATCATCCGCCCGGTTATCGAGCAGCAGAAACAAAACAACGCATTGGTTTTTGGGCCGTATAGCGCTGACTCTTTCTTTGCCCGCGGACAATATACCGAGTTCGACGCAGTACTCGCTATGTACCACGACCAGGGCCTTGTAGCATTTAAGACCCTTGCACAGGGCGAAGGCGTAAATTATTCCGCCGGTCTGTCAGTCATACGCACATCGCCTGACCATGGCACCGCATTTGATATAGCCGGCAAGAACCTTGCCGAACCGGATTCATTCAGGGAGGCCGTGTATAAATGCCTCGACCTCATCAACCAGCGCGGCATATACGCGTCCAATACTGCTAACCCGCTAAGAAGAGGAAGGATCGAGAAAGAAAAAGAAGGCGAAGACGAAAAAGTAGTGGCTTAGTTGATTGCAACTTCATTTATTTTGCCCGGCACATTTGTGCCGGGTTTTTTCCTGCCATTTATCCCTAAACGTAAAGCGGCTGCCCCTATACCGGACAGCCGCTTTACGTTTGTTAATGCAGTTCTTTTTAGTTAGCTGATTTCACCAGTTTTTCCAACTTCACTAATTCACCATCTGCATCGTATAGTTTAATGATGTAAACTCCGTTCGCAAGATTGCTCATATCCAGATCAGTAGCTTGTTGTTTGTCTATCACTGTTCTGCCATCCATGCCACTCACTACTGCGCGAAGCGGGAATGCCGATTCTATATGCACCATCGACTGCGTCGGGTTTGGATATATCTTGATATCGCCATTGTTCACAGAGTTAATTACACTGCCTGTTTCTTCTGTATCAAAACGCGATCCGCTGGTATGTGTGGAATAGGTATAGCTGGACAGAACAAACGCCGGTGACACTGACTGGCACCCGTGAATATCTGATACCCGCACCGTATAACTGCCAAAGCCTAAGGCAATGGTAGATGAAGTTGTAGCGCCTGGTATTGCGATCAGGTTCTTAGCCCATTGATACGTAAGGAACGATCCCGTATGGAAGTAAGCTCCGTCAAATGTAACCAGCGGATTAGGTAATGGATAAACGGTAACATAAGTACCTACCGATGTCACAGTACACAAGCCCGCAGCCACGGTCACACCCACGGTGTATAGTCCGGTGGCATTAGCCACGTAAGATGCGCTGGTAGCTCCCGGTATTGGTGTTCCGTTGCGCGACCATTGGTAGCTTATAGTACCTATACCCGATAATACCGTGGCGGTAAGTGTAACACTGCTGCCCCAGCATATAGATGTGGATGATAATGGCGACACAATAGGAAGCGGCACCATAGTTGCAGTTTCTACACTTGATGTTGTGCTGCAGCCTGTAGCCGTAGAGGTAACCTTTACGGTATAAGAGCCTGACGTAGTTGCAGTATAAGATGAATTGGTAGCACCGCTGATCGGCACACCACCGTTATACCATACATATGTATAAGCGCCACCCGGGGCCGCCAATGTTACGCTGCCGCCTGAGCAGAAGGTAAGCGTACCCACAGGAACAATAGTTGCGGGTGGGCCGGGAGTAATGGCCACGTTCACCACAGATGATGTGGTGCTGCAACCAATACTATTAGTGATCACAACAGTATAGTTACCCGCTACACTTGCCGAGAACGAAGTTCCTGTAGCACCTGCTATCGGTAATCCGCCAAGCAACCATTGGTAAGTAAGGCCTGAACCTCCCGTTGTAGACAATACCACACTGCCTCCAGCGCAGAAGCTCGTGGGTCCTGATGCGGTGATAGGCGCAGCAGGAGACGCTATGAGGTTAATGACTGCGTTTGGCGACGTACTGGAGCATCCAAAACCGTTCGTCACCTTTACGGTATAAGTACCCGATGCGGTAGCCGTATAAGCAACACCTATTGCTCCCGCTATCGGCACACCGCTCTCCAGCCACTGGTAGCTCATACCCGGAGGCAGGGCGGTCAGCGTCGGTGGTGTGCTCGCGCATACAGTAGCCGTAGTTGGAAATACTCCTGCAGTTACCGGGTTCATTGTTACAGGCAAGTTGGGCGATGTAGCCGAACAGAACGCTGTAGAGACTATTACATTATAGTTACCGGCAGCGTTGGCTACATAAGTAGAGTTGGTTTGCCCAACAATATTGGTAAAGCCGTTACGCCACTGATATGTATATCCGGCACCGGTACTCGTGGTAAGCGCTACCACATCGCCCGGGCATAGATTTGTACTGCCCAGCGGTGTAACTATAGCGGTTGGTGTCAGGTTCACCGTTATTGTCTTTGAGGTCTGGCATCCAAGGCTGGAGAAAATAATATCTACAGTACCGGGAGAAATACCGCCTACTATCCCAGTGGTAGAGCCCACTGTGCCTATAGCCGTATTTGAGCTGGACCACGTACCACCCACACTTTCTGACAATAATATCGTAGACCCGGTACATACCTGGCTGGGGCCGGTTATCGGACTGGAAAGTGTACTTACGGTCACTGTCGCCTGCGCATAACAACCGTTGGCAGGGTTTGTGTACCTGATATTTGCAGTACCTGCGCTAACGCCGGTCACCGTAGTAGTAGTACCCGATGTAGGGGTCAACGTAGCTACTGTGAACGGGAATATCGTCCAGTTACCACCTGGTGTGGCATCGTTGAGTACTGTCGTCAGGCCCTGGCATATGTTCAGTGTTCCTGTTATTGCCGCAGGCGATTGATTAACTGTAATAACCTTGATTACGTTACAGCCGGATGACAATGTATAAACTATTGAATCTACCCCTGCCGAAACACCTGTAACTATACCGCTTAGGGCGCCAACTGTGGCACGGCCGTTTGTTGCGGTCCAGGTACCGCCACCGGTACCGTCTGTTAACGTTATTGTAGCTCCGGTACATACTGTTCCGGGGCCAGATATCGGATTGGGTATCGGATTCACGGTCAGTTGCTCGCAGCGGGCGCACCCTGCGCCACTCGTAAATGTGTAACAAATAGTTGTTACACCTGCGCCTACTACTGTCACATCCCCGGTAACGGTATTGATCGTAGCCACAGCCGTATTGCTGCTGCTCCAGTCACCTGCGCCCCCTCCTGATGTGAGCGTAAAGGGCGAGGCATTGGCACACACACTATATGGTGGCGATATTACTGATGGCAGACTGATAATAGTCAATGAATACGTTACATAACAGCCCGTAGGCAGGGTATATGTGATGGTAACAACGCCACCGGATACACCATATACCATACCTGTCGATGAGCCTACTGTTGCCACAGCCGTAAGACTGCTGCTCCAGGTACCGCCGGATGTAGGGTCAGTTAACTGCGTAGAATCATTAGCGCATATAGATCCTGTTGTGCCAACTATCGCAGAAGGGATCGGGTTCACTGTTACAAGATAAGTTGCGCGGCAGCCTGTGGCCATTGAATAAGATATGTTAGCAACACCTACACCATTGCCAAAGACGGTAGCTGATGTACCTGCACCGGTCACTGATACAAGCGTAGGATCATCAGGGCTGCTCCATGTGCCGCCGGCTGTAGCATCGTTAAGAGTTATCGACTGGCCCTGGCATACGCTGGTTGGTCCTGTTATCGGCACCGGGGTAAGATTTACGGTCATCACCCTGGTCCTGAAACAACCTGTCGACAATTGGTACCTAATGGTACTAGTGCCCACAGTTAAAGCGGTGAAATCACCTGTGGTAGCATCAATAGTGCCCACCGCGGTCGTTCCGCTGGTCCATGTGCCGCCTGATGGGCCGCTGCTCATAGTTGTTGTCGTACCTGTACACACAGGGTCGGTTCCGGTGATTACAGTTGGTCTTGGATCAACAGTCACCGATTTAGATACTTTACATCCTGTAGATGTAAGAGAGAAAGTTATGTCTGCAACACCACCTGCTACCCCCACGCCTGTTACGGTTGTAGTAGTTGCCGGCCCTGCGGTTACCGTTGCTATGCCGGTACTGCCGCTGGTCCACGTACCTGATCCCGATGGGGATGTCAGCACAATAGTAGAGCCTTCACAAACTTCTGATAACCCTGTGATCGGTAGCGGAAGCGGATTTACTGTTATAGTACGTGTTCTTACACATCCCGTAGGCAGTGTATAAGTGATCACTGTGATACCGGGAGAAACGGGCGTTATTACGCCCGTAACCGGATCAACAGTAGCCACCGTAACTACACTGCTCGTGTAAGTCCCTCCGAGTGTAACGCTCGTATCCTTTATTGTCGAACCCATACATACCGTCGCCGGCCCGGCTATCGTTGCCGGTAATGGGTTTATTGTCACTATATAAGTTGCCGCGCATGCGCCTACGGTATAGCTGATTGTCACTGTTCCTGCCGTGACACCTCCTACAACACCCGTTGTAAAACCTACGGTAGCAAAGCCCCCGCTCAGCGGTACACTGCTCCAGGTACCACCAATTGTTGGATCAGTAAGCGTTATTGAACTACCTTCACAAACACTTGTAGGGCCTGAGATCGGACTGGGCACCGGGTTAATAACTATACTTGTTGATGAACGGCAACCTGTGGGATACGAATAATAAAAGGTATCCACTCCCGCTACTACACCGGTTACCACACCGGTCGTGCCGTCAATAGTTGCATTTCCATTAGTTGCGCTCCACAAACCACCAGACGATGCGTCAGTAAGTGTTAACGTTGAGCCAACACATAGAAAACCAGAAGGGCTTACGATAGCTGCGGGAACAGGATTAACAGTCATATTGAACACAGCACGACAACCAGGTACACCGGGTGATAGCTCGTATGAAATTACTACGGGCCCGGCCGCAATACCTGTTACATCACCTGTAGGGCTCACTGTGGCTTTTGTTACATCACTGCTTATCCACGTTCCTCCTGATATTGGGTCATTAAGGGTAACAGTAGACCCTACACAAACTGTAGATGGGCCTGTGATCAATCCTGCTGTACAGGTTACAGATATAGACACACTGCCATTACCTGAAGTATTACATCCGCGCGTGTCTGACAATGTGTAAACCCCGGGACCACTCACATAATCTGAGCCGCCGCCGCCGCCGGTCCACTGGCCGCCACCTGCGCCATAGTAACCGCCGCCGCCGCCACCGCCGGCCGAACCTACACCACCATCACCACCTGTACCGCCCACACCGGGCGAGCCGGCCGAACCGGAACAAGTACCGCATACACCACCTGCGCCACCACCAATACCTGTGCCGCCGCCACCACCGGTAGCCGCGCCGCAACCTACTCCGTTTTCACCGGTAAGCGTTCCACCATCGCCGCCACGGTCTGCGTCGGCGCCACAGTCTATGCCTGCGCCACCGCCACCGGCGGCTACTACCAGCCTGTCTGATTCTGCAACCGTGAGACGAATATCTGATGCGCCGCCACCGCCGCCGCCTGAAAATCCCACAAAGCCGTTGCTGCCATTACCACCACCGTTAATGCCGCCCGTACCGCCCGAAAGGTCGGTACCATTGCCGCCGCGGCCGCCTACATACACCTGTAGTACCTGGCCCGGTGTAACGGTTATCACCGCCTGTACACAGCTGCCATAGCCCCAACGGTCAGGATAGTCTGCATTGTCAGAACTCAGTCCGCCAACAGCACCTTTTAACGTAACCGTAATACCGGTAACGCCGGTTGGCACCACGTATGGATAAGGCCCACCGGGTGTTGTAAACGTGGTCTGTGCTGATGTGCCAAGGTTTACTCCCAGCAGTATCACTAAGAGAAGTCGTAGGGATTTGTACATTTTTATCATTTTGAAACTATTAAAACGTGCGAACTATTTTTTTGCTGATAACCTTTTCCTTCGATCACAAATATCTGACAACGCAAATACCTCTTTACACTCAAACAAACCACTCACAACTTTCGCATCGGCAAAAGCTGCAATCAGTTTTTTGAGAACTTCGTTCTAAAGGTAGGTTTTTTTTCTAAAATATCTGAATCACAACGTAATATATTTTAAAAAATATGGTTTCAGCTAATTAACAACTTTTAGCGTCTCTGGGCAACAACTTTCCGGCTTAAATAATTTGTGAAATACATGCCAGAATAGCCTTCACATTTAATGAAGTTCGCATATATTAATGACGTGATGTTATGCCGAAAATCCTACCTCAGGCTCTGCCCAAAATATGCACAGTCATAGGAATAAACGCTGTGTACTACATGATATATCATCCACAGGCTGTCGTTTCTCATCTTACCCGTACCGGTGAACGTTGTGCTGTTATTACTGCCAATAAATGTGAATGAATCCGTAGTTTGTATTGTACAAATGGCGCTGTCAGACGGGTCATCCAGCAGGTTTGTCAATACCATTTCAGTAGAGTCATTAAGCCGCGAAAGCAGATGTACCGGATATTGTGTAAAATGGTTTGGAGTGGTAGCATCATGGCAGCTGTCTCCACCGTTGTAAGTAGCAATAAATTTTTCCCGGCTTAGTGTCTGGCACCGGTTACCTTCAAACCCGCGTGGACATACACAATAGCCACCATCACATGTCCCTTGGTTCAGACAAGTCACATTATGACATTTATTCTTATTGCATGAAGTATAGATGACCGAAAATAATGCCAGGGTGGCAATCAGGCTTGTAAGGAGTATATTTCGTATTGGTTTCATAGTATTTTTTTAACCCGCTATCTCAGGCTCTGACCAAAATACCGGCAGTCATAAGATGAAGTGTCATGCACAACATGATAACTCATCCAAAGGCTGTCATTTCTCAGCTTGCCCGTTCCTGTATATGTAGTACTATTATTACTACCTATGAAAGTAAACGAATCCGTAGTCTGAATGGTACATATGGCACTGTCAGACGGGTCGTTAAGCAGGTTCATAAGGGTCATTTCTGTCGAGTCGTTCAGACGGGCCAGCAGGTGTACCGGATATTGGGTAAAATGGTTATTGAACGGGGTACCCTGGCAACTATCGCCGCCGTTATAGGTAAAAATGAACTTGTCGCGGCTCAGCGTCTGGCAGCGGTTACCTTCAAATCCACGCGGACATACACAGTGCCCGCCATCACATACCCCCTGGTTCAGGCAGGTCACATTGTGACATTTGTTCTTATTACAGGCCGAATAAACAACAATAGAAAAAACGGAAATAGTTAAAAATGCAGTAAGTAATATGCTTTGTATCGGTTTCATAATAAAATTTGGAACTGCTAAAATATCAAATGTTTATCCAAAAGATAACTTTCAGTACGATAATTTTTTATTATAAAGAATATTCAAATGTAACTATCCGTGACTGGAGTAGTGTTTCTGCCAATCGTAATTCCTTCATGCTAACACAAAAAAAGCCCCGCTATTACACGGGGCAGTAGTTTTCACGGTGCCAGGAAAATATCATTAGATATATTGGATTACCGTTTTGCTAACTCAAAGTTAAGGTTATTATGTTAACAAACGACACTTTTTTTGTTAAGATTTGATTGTTTCACAGCGCCTCATGTTGGCAACTTACCGGCTACATACTGTATCTTCGCATTTTACGTTAAGGAGTTCAATCAATAAAGATCCATGCGCCGGGCTAATTTGCTTATTATCCTTTTATTGTTTTTTGTTTCCCCGGCCATTGCCCAGCGTCCCATTCTCAATATGTCTGAGCATGACTACAAACCTTATTATTTCGGCATAACTTTTGGGCTCAATTTTTCGGTATACCAGATCAATTATACCAGCACTTTCGCCAATACAGATACATTTAAACGAATTCAGCCCCGCTGGCTACCCGGTTTTAACCTCGGCCTCATCGGCAACCTGAAACTGACCAATTTCATCGACCTGCGTTTTGTACCTTCTATCTCTTTTGCAGAAAAAAACATCGGTTATCAATACGGCATCCCGCCAGACAGTACCTTGAGCCGCAACGTAGAGTCCATATATATGCACCTGCCATTGCAGCTCAAATTCAAAAGCGACAGGATAAAGAATTTCCGTTTCTATGCCATCGGAGGAGTTAAATTTGATTATGATATGGCCGCCAACGCGCGCTCTCACCGTACCGATGAATTCCTGAAGGTAAGCCCGGTAGACTATGGTTACGAAATAGGTGTAGGTTTTGAATTCTTTAATCCCAATTTCATATTCTCTCCCGAGATCAAACTAAGCCAGGGCCTGCAAAACCAGTTGTATAAGGACGCACGCCTGCCGCTTTCCAACGCTATTGAAACTTTATACACAAGGATGATCGTTATTTCCATACACCTCGAGGGATAAGATTTGCTTATACGCATATCCTTTATATGTACTCCACGGTTTACAAATGGTCGTAACTTTGCACCCTGAATTTTACATATACCCGTTATATAATTACGGGTGCTAACTTTAAACATGTAACTTCTATAATGAAAGAAGCTTTTATAACAGACGGCATACGTACACCCATCGGCAGTTTCAGGGGGGCCCTGTCAGGCATTCGCGCCGATGATCTTGCAGCCCTGGTTATGCGCAAACTTGTGGAGCGCAATCCATCCATACCCGATGGTGTGATAGACGATGTCATCTTCGGCAACACAAACCAGGCCGGTGACGATAACCGCAATGTGGCCCGCATGTCGCTGCTGCTGGCAGGCATACCCTGGAGCGTACCCGGCGAAACCATCAACCGCCTTTGCGCCTCAGGCATGAGCGCGGTGATCAACGCCGCGCGCGCCATTAAAGCCGGCGACGGCGACGTATTCATTGCCGGTGGCATGGAACACATGACACGCGGCCCGTGGGTCATATCCAAAACCTCTCAGCCTTTCGGCCAGGATGCCCAAATGTTCGACTCCAGTTTCGGCTGGCGATTCATTAACCCCCGCATGCATGAATTATATGGCACAGACCCCATGGGTGTTACCGCCGAAAATCTTGCGGAAATGTACAATATCAGCCGTGAAGACCAGGATAAGTTTGCATACAACTCACAGATGAAAGCCGCCGCGGCACAGGCATCAGGACGGCTGGCGCAGGAAATTACACCCGTTGAGATACCTCAGAAAAAAGGCGAACCTGTGGTGATAACCAAGGATGAATTTTTAAAGCCCAACACCACAATAGAAAAACTCGGACAACTCAAACCGTCGTTCAAAAAAACAGGTACTGTAACAGCGGGCAATGCTTCCGGCCTCAATGATGGCGCCGCAGCTTTATATATTCTGTCAGCCGATGCGGTTAAACAATACAATGTTACTCCAAAGGCCCGGATCGTTAGTTCAGCCGTAGTTGGCGTTGAGCCGCGCATCATGGGTATAGGCCCGGTACTGGCATCAAAAAAAGCCCTGGCCAAAGCCGGGCTGACACTCAACGACATAGATGTAATAGAGCTCAACGAAGCCTTTGCCGCGCAGAGCCTTGCTTGCATCCGCCAGTTGGGCCTTGATGACAACGACCCCCGTATCAACCCCAATGGCGGGGCTATTGCCATCGGCCATCCCCTCGGCATGTCAGGGGCCCGTATCACTTATTCCGCCGCGCTGGAATTACAGCGCACCAACAAGCGCTACGCCCTTGCCACCATGTGCATCGGCCTCGGGCAAGGATATGCGGTAATTATAGAACGCGTATAATACTTCAGTATGAAACAACTCCTTATCATTGTATGCCTGCTCGGTTCATTCTACTGCATCCCCGCCGCAGCGCAGACAAAAGTGTATACCGGAAAAACAGACGATGGTGATGAAATAGAGATGCACCTCCGTGAGTCAGGCAACCAGCTATTTGGCTACTACTTCCTCAATCACAAGCCCGCGCCCATTCCGCTCCACTCCCGCATCGCCGGGCCCAACGTGCAGTTGTATGATGGCGATGAGGTGGACGGCGAACTATATTTCGACGGTGCTTTCGACGACTCTACCATCAAGGGCAGGTGGATGCAAATGAAGGCCAGCAAGTTCACCCCCTATACTTTAAAGCTTAGCCGTATAGACACCCTCAGCAAGACGAAGAAAAAAGCTTCTGGCAGCTACATAGCGGCAGATAAAGGCAAGACCAAAACATTGACACAGGTATACATAGACGAAAAGTATTTCTACTTCTACGTGGTGATGTCTTCAAAAACATGCACAGGTTACCTGCATGGTGTAGCCAAAACACAGAAAGGCGTAAAAGCTTTATTCAGCGACAGTAAGTGCACACAGCTTATGTTTACCACTTCAGGAAAAACAACAGTTATAGCCGAGAAGAATTGTAATGGCTACCATGGCCCGTCCTGTAGATTTGACGGCGCTTATCGTTACAAAAAATAGCGGCAGCCCTTACTCCAGCAGGTACTTACCTTCATCAGATACCAGGTTCAGGTCTACATCCATCCCTGCTATACCTTCTATAGACCCTCTGATATGCGCCGCATTCAGCAGCACTTTCTCCAGTTGCTTTTCCCTGGCTTTCCACATCTTTTCCATCTGGTCACGCTCTTTCTGCACAGATATTTTCATACTCATAAAACCCTCTCGTATCGCGCGCCATTGCTCTGAGAATTCGCCGCTGATCAGGTAGTTGTACAGCAGCGTCATTTTATCTCCTTTATTGTCCTGGCTTTTGGCCGCGTTGTATACCTTTATCACCAGCTCACGCAGCACATGCACCACCGGCCGCACCTCGGCAAAGTTACATATCCATATTCCCTCCCGTTCGCCAAAGGTGGTCATATCCTTGGGCATTGCCTGAGTTACTATCACGGCCACGTCTGCGCCCAGCACACGCATATCCGCCTTTAACTTCTCTATCCACTCCGGACTGAAATCCTTGGTGCGCTTGCTTTCAAAGATGATCTTGCCGCACTCCTGCCCGTAGTTGTTGCGCACAGTCTGTATACAATCCGCCCCGCGCACACCCTTCCCTACTTCACTCACTATATCAAATGGGAACGAATAGCTGAGCAGTTGCTCCAGCGCCAGCTCCTGCACCTCTCCCTGCAGCTGCATAGAGCCCTGTTCGCTCTTGCGCTTCATCTCCTCAATCAGCTTTTTCTGGTCATCCAGTTGCTTGTCCCGTTCTTTCAGCTTCATCTCATACTCGGTATCCCGCATCTTATTCTTCTCCTCTTCTTCTTTTTTCACCTGTTCCAGCAGCTTGGTGCGTTCGTCCGTTAGCTTGCGCTGCACCTCCAGTTCCATCTCCTGCTCCTTTGTTTTCAGCTCCTGCATTTTCTTCAGAAAGTCCAGCTCCCTTTGCCGTGCCTCACTCAGCTTCGCCTCATTGGTCTTGTTGGTATCTTCCAGCAGCTTCAGTTGTGTCTCATAGTCTGCCCGCACCTTAGCGTTCAATTCCTTCATCAGGTTACCTTCTATGGCCTTACGCTCTTCTTGCCACTGCTGCTCTTTCTGCCGCAGTTGCTCGTCTTTCTGCTTCGTCAGATCGGCCCATTTCTGGTTAAATTCTTTCCTTACCCGCTCCTCTACCGATTGCGCTATCGCCGCCTCGGGCTCAAACTGGGTCTTACAATTCGGACAAATGATCAATGTGGACATAACAAACCTGCTTGTTTCTGAAGGTACGAAGTTATTAAGCAATTGATGAAATCACCCACCATATATTACCCACCTCCTTAGTCCGGCGTTAATATTGTGTTTATACATTGTTATATCGCCACGCCCACAGGGCTTTTTATATTTTTTTGATTACTTTTCGGACTGATGCAGCCAAAGATATTTTTTTTCTTTTACTGTTTTATATTCCCTTTGCTGGCTTTGGCCCAAAAGCCCACAAAGGCCGAGTATTATTATAATGCAGCCCTCGTATTCCGCTCAAAACAGGAAAATGATAAGGCGTGCAAAAAAATGGAGCAGGCCTTGCTTATAGATCCCGCCTATTCAGATGCCTATGCATTGCTGGGCCAGTGGTACTTCGAGGCCCATAAATTTCAGGAGGCGGTTGATGTTTTCCGCAAAGCGTCGTCCCAGTGCCGCAACGGTGGTATGCGATTTTCCAAACCCCTCACCCGTAGCCTCATATATGCCGGCCTGGAGGACAATGCGCTGTTTACCATCAGCAATTATGCTACCATCAAAGACAGCGCCGAGTGGAACAAAATGAAGGTGCAGGCGCTCTTTATAAAAAATGCCACCGAGCGTCAGTCCATAGCGGCCTGGCCTGTAAACCTTGGTATGCGCGTATGCAGCCCCGACCCCGAGCTCTTCCCTACAATGGCCGTAGACACCCAGACCCTTTATTTTACACGCCGCGTTAATAATATGGACGAGGATTTTTACAAGGCCGACTATGACTCCTGCGGCGGATGGCTTTATGCTCGCAATATGGGCTCCCCACCCAACAGCCCAAACCAGGAATCTTCCATGTCTATTTCAGCCGACGGCCACTACCTCTTCTTTAACCGCTGCGAAAACCGCAGCCAGGACGGATGGGCTGAGGGCGGCTGCGACCTCTACATGGCCTATCGCATAGCCAACGACAGCGAATGGAAGGTGGCGCAGCCCTTTGGCGGTACCATCAACTCCCCTGCCTACGAGGGCATGCCCGCCCCATCACCCGATTGCCGCGAACTATACTTTGTCAGCGACAGGCCGGGCGGGTATGGCGGGTACGATATATGGGTATCACGCTTCCAGGATGGCCTATGGCAATGGCCCGTGAATGCCGGCCCAAACATTAATACAGCGGGCAATGAGACCGCGCCCTACATGTATGCCGATGACCAGACGCTCTACTTCGCCAGCGACGGATGGCCGGGCATGGGCGGCACAGACATCTTCGTGAGCAAGAGGGTCAACGATACCCAGTACACCCGTGCCGTAAACCTCGGCTACCCTATTAACACTGCTTACGATGAGAAAAGCCAGTGTGTAACGCTCGATGGCAAAAGGCTCTATTTCTGTTCAGACCGTAATGGCCCGGCAGGCAATTTCGATATCTACGAAACATCACTCAACATATCCGCCGTGAAGCCGATACCCGTAAGCTATATCAAGGGTAGAGTATATGATAGCCTCACCAAGACAAAGCTCAACTATGCCGAGATATATATTTGCAATGCCGAAAATGGTGATACGATTTATAAGGTGCAGAGCAACCGCGGCGATGCCAGCTATCTCATCACCCTGCACCTCGGCAACTCTTATGCCATTCACACACAACGCATGAATTATACCGACGTGCATGATACTATTGTCTTTGACAAACAGTACCTGCAAGACCCGCTCATTCACAATATCGTTATGCTGCCCGCCGACTATGTAGCGCCCATCAACGACAGCCTGTTGGCTACTATCCATTTCGATGTGAACCAGGTAGAGCTCTCCGATTCTGATAAAGCGGTCATTGCCGCTGCGGTAAGGCCGTGGGCTTTCGAAAAAAGTTTTATGCTCTATGTCAATGCCTATACCGATAATACCGGCACACCCATGATCAATGAAGAATTATCCTACCGTCGCGCCAACCAGGTGTTTCAGTATATTCAGACATTCGGTATTGACGAGCATATGGTACGCGCTAAAGGATGGGGCGAATCCCGCATGATAGCCACCAACGAAACCCCCGAAGGCCAGCGCCAGAACCGTAGGGTAGAGATCATTATTCGACGGTAACATTCGTCCTATAAAACTCGCGGGTCCTGCGATATACTGAATATATTCTCGTAGGTGCTGGAAATCCTCTGCCCGCCTTTATTCCTATTAATCATTTAATCATATCATTCCCTGCCTGTAAAATGGGTCTTTTTTTCTACTTTTACCTTTTAATATAAAAATAAGCTGCGATGTAAACGCGCTTGACCCTGTTCAGCATATTTATTGATCATAAATTTTTTGAAGTTAACTATATGGCACACAATTTATTGAAAGGCAAGAAAGGGATCATTTTCGGCGCGCTCGATGAACGCTCCATTGCATGGAAAACCGCCCTGGCCGCTGTAGCGGAAGGTGCGCAGATCGTACTCACCAATGCGCCCATAGCGCTGCGCATGGGTAAGATCAACGAACTTGCAAAACAATGCGACGCCCAGGTGATACCGGCAGATGCCACTTCTACCGCTGACCTCGATAACCTCATGCAAAAGAGCATGGAAATACTGGGCGGTAAGGTTGATTTTATACTGCACTCCATCGGCATGTCGCCAAACGTGCGTAAGAATATCCCTTATACAGATACCAACTACGATAACTTTCTCAAAACCATGGATATCTCTGCCCTCTCCCTGCACAGGGTGCTGCAGGCAGCTATGAAGGCCGATGCCATCAATGAGTGGGGCTCTGTGATAGGCCTCAGTTATATAGCCGCCCAGCGCACCTTCCCCGGCTATAACGATATGGGCGATACTAAAGCTTTACTGGAAAGCATAGCGCGCAGCTTCGGGTTCCATTATGGCTTCGCTAAGAAGGTAAGGGTCAATACTATTTCACAGTCACCTACAGTCACTACCGCCGGCTCAGGTGTTTCGGGCTTCGATGTGTTTTACGATTATGCCGACAAAATGTCGCCATTGGGTAATGCCACTGCCGAAGACTGCGCCAATTACTGCGTTATGTTCTTTAGCGACTATACCCGTATGGTTACCATGCAAAACCTGTTTCACGATGGTGGTTTTTCCGGTACCGGTGTCAGCTCCCTTATTGTTGAGAAACTGGCCCCGGCGCTTAAGGATGCGTAAGACTGCAATAATTTAAATGATAATCCGTTTTAGAGAAGCGATTACATGTTCAAACCAGCTTCATGCATTGTACCAAAAATATGATCACCGGCTCAGCCCTGCACCGCTCACGTTTTATTAATTCTGCCCTCGGGCTGCTGATGGTGTTTATCACCTTCCCGGCCGCGTATGGGCAGGTTACCGGCGGCCAGTTCGCCTTCGAATACCTGCGCATGGCCAATTCGCCGCACGTCTCGGCGCTGGGTGGCATCAGCGTGGCAGATCCGGGCTACGATATATCACTTGCATTGCAAAATCCGGCACTCATGCGGCCCGGACTGCACAACCAGTTAGAACTCAACTATAACTCCTTCCCTGCCGGTATCAGTATCATGAACCTCCAGTATGGTTACCACGTGCCTAAGCTCAATACTTCTTTCATGCTGGGCATCCAGTACCTCAATTACGGCTCTTTCGATCAGACGGACCCGGTAGGTAATGTCACCGGTACCTTCCATGCCGCGGATTACGCACTCACATTGGGCGCGTCGCGCAGCTACCTGGCGCACTGGCGGTATGGCGCAGATATCAAGTGGGCACACTCATCTATAGCCTCATATTCAGCCTCAGCGGCATTGGTGGATGTTGGCGTCAACTACTACGACACCAGTACGCTCATAGACTTTGGCATAGTGGCAAAAAACATGGGCGTTACGGTAAAAAAATATGACCCCGTTAATACTGCCGAGCCTGTTCCGTTCGACCTGCAGTTGGGTGCTTCAAAGCGGTTCAAACACCTTCCCCTCAGGCTGTTCATAACGTTGCACCACCTGTATGAATGGGATATACGATACTCAAACCCTGCCGACCTCACCGGCACCAATGCCCTGGGCAATGCTGACACCGCTTCAGACAAAGGCGCCCACTTCAGCGATAAACTGTTCAGGCATTTTATCTTCGGTGGTGAGATCACTTTTGGCAAGCGCGTTACATTCTCCATTTCATACAACGACCTTCGCCGTAGGGAGCTGGCCCTTACCACACAGACCGGCCTGGCAGGCTTTGCATTTGGCCTGGGTATCAACCTTAATAAGTTCCAGTTGCACTGGGCCCGTTCATATTATCACATAGCAGGCCCTTACAACGAGTTTGGCCTTACCATGTCTTTAAATAAACTCATAGGCTTTGGCAAGACCGGTGACAAGATGCACTGGGGCCAGGCATATCCGGATTGGGACTGATCTGGCCCATGCAGGACAACGATAAATACAAAACTATTGCCGCTCCGGCCACCGGCGACTTCCGCGACCGCGGCAGCAAATTCTTGGCATTTGCCTACCCGGTTACATCAACAGATGACATAAAGGAAAAACTGCAGGCGCTGAAAAAGGAACACCCCAAGGCAGTGCATTACTGCTTTGCATGGCGCATCGGCACAGATGGCACTCTGTTCAGGGCAAACGACGATGGCGAGCCATCCGGCAGCGCCGGCAAGCCTATCCTGGGCCAGTTAGATAGTCTGGGGCTTACCAATGTCCTTGTGGTAGTAGTGCGGTATTTTGGCGGCACCCTGCTGGGCGTTCCGGGGCTTATAAATGCGTACAAAACGGCTACCGCGCTTGCACTGGAGCCCGCGCCCAAAACAGAGAAGTGGATAGAAGACTTCTTTGAGATCAGCTTCGATTACCCTGTTATGGGCGAGGTACTATACCTGCTCAAACAGGCCGAAGCTACCATTATCAGGCAAGACCTGCAGCTTTTCTGCCTCATACATGCCGGCATACCTCGCAGGCACAGTGATATATATGTGCAAAGACTTTCGGAAATTCGTGGTGTAGCGGTAAAGGAGATAAAATAAAAAACGGTTGTTGTCAAACGAAAAAAATACACAACTAATCAAACAGGAAGCCCTGCGCCTCGGGTTCGATTCATGCGGCATTGCCATAGCCGGGCATCTGGACGATGATGCGCGGCGGTTGGAACAATGGCTCAACAAGGGCTACCACGGCGGCATGCAGTACATGGAGCGCCATTTCGATATGCGTGTAGACCCTCGTAAGCTGGTGCCCGGGGCCAGGTCGGTCATCACCTTGCTGCTCAACTATTTCCCGGCGGCCCCGCAGCAGCCGCATGCGCCAAAGATCGCCAAATACGCCTACGGCACTGACTACCACTATGTGATCCGCGATAAGCTAAATCAACTGCTCAGCTTTATTAAATCGAATATAGGTGATGTGGATGGGCGTGGCTTTGTAGACAGCGCCCCGGTGCTGGAGCGTAGCTGGGCGGTAAAGACCGGGCTCGGCTGGGTAGGCAAGAACGGTAATGTACTCACTAAGCACTCCGGCTCTTTTTTCTTTATCGCCACACTCATCACCGACCTCGATCTTGTACCGGACCCGCCATTTGCTACAGATCATTGCGGCACCTGCACACGCTGCATTGACGAATGCCCCACAAACGCTATAGTGTCGCCCGCAGAGATCGATGCGACAAAATGCATATCCTACCTTACAATCGAATTAAAGGACGCCCTCATACCGTCAGGCTTCCACGACAAAATGGAGGGCTGGATGTTCGGTTGCGACATCTGCCAGGATGTTTGCCCCTGGAACCGGTTCTCCAAGCCGAATGCGGAACCATCCTTCACCCCCATCCCCGGCGTGCTGAACCTCTCTTTAATAGAATGGGAGGCCATGAGCGAAGAATCATTTAATAAGACCTTTAAAAATTCACCGCTCAAACGCGCCAAATGGAAAGGGATACAACGAAACATCCACATGATAAAACAATAAGCTCATCACATTCCCCACATTCCATCACATCCCCCACATTCCTCACATTCCCAACATTCCATCACATTCCCACATTCCATCACATTATCGCATTCCTCACATTTCCATCACATTATCGCATTCCATCACATTTCCACATTGTCCAATTAGAATTATCTTTGCCCCATGCCGGTAATATCACATCGTGGCGCTATGATGCCACCCTCACCCATTCGTAAATTAGTACCCTACGCTGATGCAGCAAAAAAGAGGGGAACAAAGGTATATCACCTCAATATCGGGCAGCCTGATATTGTCACCCCTCCCTCCATTTTGGATGCTGTACGCCATACTGACATGAAGGTTCTGGAGTACAGCCCCAGTCCGGGTTTCGATAGTTACAGGAAGAAACTCGTGGAGTACTACGGCCGCAACAATATTGATGTGACACCGGGCCAGATCATCGTTACCACAGGCGGGTCAGAGGCTATAATGTTTGCCATAATGAGCTGCCTCGATCCCGGCGACGAAATAATAATACCCGAGCCGTTTTACGCCAATTATAACGGCTTTTCAACCAGTTCAGGTGTAAAAGTAGTGGCTATTCCTTGTAGTATTGATACAGGTTTCGCGCTCCCTCCCATAGAGATGTTCGAAATAGCCGTGACCACCCGTACAAAGGCTATCATGATATGCAACCCCAATAACCCTACCGGTTACCTGTATAGTCTTGATGAGCTGAACATACTGAAAGAAATTTGCCTCAAACATGACCTCTTCCTCTTCAGCGATGAGGCTTACCGCGAGTTTTGCTATGATGGCGCAAAGCATACTTCCGCGTTATCGCTCACAGGCCTTGAAGACCATGCGATACTGCTGGACACTATATCCAAGAGGTACAGTGCTTGCGGTGGGCGTATCGGTGCGTTTGTCACCCGCAACCAGGCCGTGCTTGATGCCGCTATGAAGTTTGCTCAGGCCAGGCTTAGCCCGCCATCATTTGCTCAGATACTCGGCGAGGCGGCCGTAGACCTGCCTGCTGACTACTTTAATGAGGTACATGCCGAATATACATCACGCAGGGATGTGCTGGTAAACAGGCTCAAAGCTATAGACGGGGTTAAATGTCCGTTGCCCGGTGGTGCATTTTACGCTATAGCGCAATTGCCGGTAGACGATGCTGAAAAATTCTGCCAGTGGCTGCTTGAAAGCTTTGCCCATAATGGCGCTACGGTTATGATGGCTCCTGCCGCAGGCTTTTACGCTACTCCGGGCAAAGGAAAAAATGAAGTGCGCCTCGCCTATGTGCTCAACAAAGAAGATATAAATGCGGCTATGGACTGCCTCGAAGCGGCCCTGAAGCAATACAATAATTAAGCTTATCGTGAAACAAGAAAAACGGATTACTATCATCAACCTTTAGTGTAAACATTTGATTTCAAATTTATTACAGGGTGCTTCAAAAGTTAGTCATAAAAAATTACGCCATCATCGATCACCTTGTGATCGAACCGGACGCGCATCTGAACACCATAACAGGTGAGACCGGTGCGGGTAAGAGCATAATTTTAGGCGCGCTGTCCCTGATACTGGGCGAGCGTGCTGATACTTCGGTACTCATCAACAAGGATGAAAAATCTGTGATAGAGGGTTATTTTGATGTAAGCGGCAATGACAGTTTCAAAAAAGCCCTTGCCGATGCAGAACTGGATCAGGAGCCCGTATGCATCATTCGCAGAGAGATTGCCGTAAATGGCAAATCACGGGCGTTTGTCAATGATACACCGGTAATGCTATCGGTGCTCAACAGGCTCACATCCTTGCTCGTTGACCTCCATCAGCAGTTCGGTCATTTGGAGCTGGAAGACGATAATTTCCAGATGGAAGCACTGGATGCCATGGCCAACAGCGCCGGTATAGCCGCGAATTACCGCACCATCTACTTCGGCCATAAAACCATAAAACAAAAACTCGCCGACCACCGCGAACGCCATGCGCAATGGCATAAAGAAGCAGACTACAAGCAATACCTGCTTGACGAACTGCTGCAAGCAAACTTCAAACAAGACGAAATAGAACAGGCAGATCAGCAACTGAAACAAATGAGCCATGCCGAACGCATCATTAGCGTACTCCAGGCCGGCCGCATGATGCTTGATGAAGGCGAACAGCCTATAATTAATGAATTGAAGCGGATAGGCCAGCAGTTGCAGGGCATTGCCGATGTTATGCCCGAACTAAAACCTTTGCAGGAACGCCTTACATCTGCCTGGGTAGAACTGAAGGATATTGCGGACGAACTGGAAAACGAAGAGGGAAAAGTATCGCTTGACCCCGCGGCTATGGAAGAGTTGCAGCAGCGCCTCGATCTTGGCTATAAGCTGTTTAAGAAACATGGGGTTGGCAGCACCGCCGAATTGCTGGCATGGCAGCATAAACTGGAGGAAGAACTGAAGGCTACCCTCGATCTGAATGAAGCAATAGACAGGCTCGCTGCCGAAGAAGGTCTGGCTTATAAAGAAATGATGAACGAGGCCGGAAAACTATCGGCCCTCAGAAAAAAAGTCCTTCCTTCTTTTATTAAAAAAATAAACGAACTCCTCGTACTGGTAGGTATGCCCAATGCGCGCTTCGATATACGTATAGAAGATGCTGCCCCATCACCGCATGGCATAGACCAGGTGCAGTTCCTGCTTGATGCCAACAAAAGCGGCCAGTTCCAGTTGTTGCAGAAAGCAGCATCGGGTGGCGAGATGAGCCGTATTATGCTCTGCATTAAATCACTTACCGCCGATGCGCTGCATATGCCCACACTTATCTTTGATGAGGTGGATACCGGCATATCGGGCGAGGCGGCTAGGCAGGTAGGCATACTCCTCCGCGACCTGTCTGCTTACCACCAGGTGATATGCATCACTCACCAGCCGCAGGTTGCGGCAAAAGGCTCACGTCACTTCTACGTCTACAAAGAGCCCGATAAGAACGATCGTCTGTCCACCAGGGTAAAAATATTGCGTCCTGACGAGCGGGTGCTCGCCATCGCCCGCATGATTGGGGGTGAGCAACCCAGTGAGGCCGCCATCAGCAACGCCCGTGAATTGGTGGAAATATAACCACCCCGCTGCCCCATTCTTCTTTACTTTCTTTTGGCATTCAAATATGCTGATCATATAGCCGCGCCATACATAGCCAATTATTTAAATTAAATTATGTAACCTTCATCAATCAGATGAAGTGTAATTTGACGTATACCAAATGTGTTTTTTCTGTTTTCTTTTTTTACCTTGTTATACTCAATTGTATGTCATGTCCGATAGAAGAAAATTTGTCAAGTTATCATTGTTGTCATCAGCCGCAGTACTCGCCGGCAAAAGCCTTTTCGGCAGGGTTGCTGCATTGCCTGTATTCAAGGGCATAGAGCTGCAGGATAAGCCTGTAGTCATATCCACATGGGACTTCGGGAAAACGGCAAATGCCGCGGCTTGGGAAGTGCTGAATGCCGGAGGCCGCGCGCTCGATGCAGTAGAGGCCGGTGTAAAGGTACCGGAGGCAGACCCCAACAATCAGTCCGTAGGCCTCGGCGGCCGCCCCGACAGAGATGGCCATGTAACACTCGATGCCTGCATCATGGATGAAAAAAGCAACTGTGGCTCTGTGGGCTGCCTGGAGCATATCGTACACCCTGTATCTGTAGCCAGGGCTGTAATGGAAAAGACCCCGCACATAATGCTCGTAGGCGATGGCGCTTTGCAGTTTGCGTTGGAAAACGGCTTCAAAAAAGAAAATCTGCTCACAGACAAAAGTGAACAGGAATGGAAAGATTGGCTTAAAGAACATAAGTACGAACCCGTAAAGAATATTGAAAATCGTCACCGCGGCGACAAGCACGATCACGACACTATAGGCATGCTGGCCTTGGATAGCAAGGGCGACCTTAGCGGGGCCTGCACTACCAGTGGCATGGCGTTCAAGCTGCGCGGCAGGGTTGGCGACTCCCCCATCATCGGGGCAGGCTTGTTTGTAGACAACGGCGTGGGTGCCGCTACAAGCACCGGCGTTGGCGAAGAGGTGATTCGCATCGTTGGTTCTCATCTTGTAGTAGAGCTGATGCGCCAGGGACTGAAGCCGGAAGTGGCATGCAAAGTAGCGGTAGAGCGCATCATAGCTCGCGATCCCGCGGCCGCCAAAGAGATACAGGTAGGTTTCCTCGCACTCAACAAAAACGGCGAATTCGGTGCGTATGCATTGCAAAAAGGATTTAGCTATGCCGTGCGAAACGGCAAAGAAGAAACTATATACCAGTCAAAATATCATTTCACTTAAACACAGCCCCGGTACAATTCATCGTTTGTAGCAATGCTCCTTGAGATATGCGCTTATAATATACAGTCCTGCCTTACCGCTCAGCATGCGGGTGGGTTGCGCATTGAGCTATGCTCCGATCCTGCCGTCGGGGGCACCACTCCTTCTCATGGGCTCATTGCCTATGCGCTGCAACAGCTCACTATCCCTGTATTCCCCATGATCAGGCCACGCGGTGGCAACTTCATCTACGATCAGCATGAGCTCGCTATAATGAAGCAGGACATTATCGTCTGTCGTCAACTGGGCTGCACAGGCATAGCCACAGGCATCCAGCTTGCAGATGGTAAGATAGATGTAGCTAATTTATCCAGGCTTGTTGAGTGGGCTTACCCTATGGCTGTTACCTGTCATAAGGTGTTTGACCGTGTCCCCCATGCCGGTGAGGCCCTTGAAGATGTGATCGCCTCGGGCTGCAGCCGTGTGCTTACTTCCGGCCTTTGCGCTACTGCGATCGATGGCGCCGCTACCCTCGCACAGTTAGTATCACAGGCATCAGGTCGCATTATTGTTATGCCCGGCGGAGGCGTCAGATCTTCTAATATCGCTTACCTCGCGGCACAGACCCATGCCACCGAATACCATAGCTCAGGCATCATTCATAAGTCAGAAATGTATCTCGCAGATGAGCAGGAAATAAATCTGATGGTTAGTGCTTTGAAAAAGGATCAATAAAACGTTATAGCACTTATTGCAGGTTTTGCTGCCTCAGCAGGTACTTACCCAGTACGTCAAACTCCACATTTACTTCGCTCCCGGCCTCTATTGTGCTGAAGTTGGTATGCTCATAGGTATACGGTATGATAGTTACCGTCAGTTCATCGCTTCCCACATCAAATATAGTCAGGCTTACGCCGTTAATGCATATCGAGCCCTTCTCTATTACCAGTGCGGCAAACTCCTTCGGAAACCTGAACCTGAACAACCAGCTTCCTTCCAGGGTCTTCTTCTCTATGCAGGTGGCGGTAGTATCCACATGCCCTTGCACAAAATGTCCGTCCAGCCGGTCACCCACCCTCAGCGATAATTCGGTATTTACTTTATCGCCTTTCACCCACTTCCCCAGATTGGTTTTTGCCAGCGTTTCAGCTACTGCGGTTACCTTATAGGTCGTATCTTTTATTTCCACCACGGTAAGGCATACTCCGTTGTGGGCTACGCTTTGGTCTACCTTCAGCGCTCCCGTTATCGGGCTGTCCAGCACAAAATGAACATTTGTGCCCTCATGCAGTACATCGCTTATTGTGCCCATGCAGGCTACTATACCCGTAAACATCCGGCTATTTTTTGTATTTCAGTTTTGCGGTACCCATATGCGTGCTTACCACACCGGTATCACTGTATACCGTGAAGTATACATAAATGATGGAATCATTGATCCTGTCCCGTACTATTGTTCCGTTCACAGTATCAGCTACGCTGCATAACGCCTGTCCCTTAGTCAGTGTTGTACTGTCCCCCAATGTAGTATCAAGCGTTGCCACATAACTTATGGCCGTGGTCATGATCAGGCTGTCACCCGAACTGCAAAAACCGCTCACGCCCATTTTTGTGGTCGAATGCTTGTTTATGGTCAGCTCTATTGTGTCTGCGGATATGAAAAAACCATCGGTTTTGAAAAATACCGAGTCATGCAGCTCATACACACCCTGAAACAGGTCTGTAGGGTAAAAGCACACTGTATTATCGGCGATCCCGGGAAAGTTCCAGTTATAGTTTACTGCCGTAGGGTCATTGCAATAGTGGTTCGTGAGCCTTGGGTCGCTCACCGCCTTTGGGTCCGTATATTTCTTACACGACCATACACCCACACCTGCAAACAACAATAATATAAAAACCGATATATATCTCATCGCAAAGACTTACTCTCTTAAACGCAATTTCCTCAAAATTATTCATTTTATCCCGGAAAAAGATAAGCAGCTGTCAAATAGCCTGTATCCCGGATATATAACCCATCAGGGCGGGTCACTCTACCATCACCCTGCATACCCTTACCCCATCCTCGTTGCGTAATACCAGCAGGTAGGTCCCTGCGGCTATGCCACCGGGCAACACCACATCTTCATTTATGCGTCCGTTATATATCGTTGCCGCCCTCCGGTACACTTCCCTGCCTGTTACATCGGTTACCACTATCAGCAGGTCTTCATATCCTGTGCCCACGTTCATCAGTCCGTTACCTGTTCTGCCGTTGATCATAAAGGCCCCCTTGTTGGGGTTGGGAATCACTACTACATCTTCAATGGCGGGATGAATGGATGGCATCGGCACCACCGTCACCATCCTCGTTGCGGGACATATATAGCCTGCTATTGTATAGCTGATTGTTGTCGCCCCCAGCGATACACCGGTAACTATACCGCTCGATGAACCTACCGTGGCTATTGCTGTGTTAGCAGAGCTCCATACACCGCCGGGTATAGCATGACTGAACAAGTCCATACTGCCTATGATCACCGTACTGCTCATCACCGTTATTGCCGATGGCAGTGGCTCTACCATCACGGTAGTATCTGTCTTACAGCCCGTGGGTAGTGTATAGGCGATATGTGCCGTACCCACGGCCAGCCCGTTTACCACACCGCTCAGGCTCCCTACCGTAGCTGTCAGCGGGGCGCCTGAGCTCCACACCCCGCCCGGTGAACTCTCATGGAGTGTCGTCATTGTCCCAAGGCAGAAATGCATCGTGCCGGTGATAGCCGCCGGCAAGGGGTTTACAGTAAATGTTCTTGACGTCAGGCATCCCGATGGCAATACATAGTTTATGGTTGCCGTACCCGGCGCGTGCGCGCTTATCCGGCCGGCGCCGCTGCCCAGGTTCAGCACCGTCACCAGTGTGCTGTTATACAATCCGGTAAGGTCTGCGTCATGCACTGTAAGTGTATCACCCCATGCGCACATATTTGAAAGCCCGGTGATCGCCGGCACCGCTATCACGCTCACCATATAGGTGGCCGCGCAGCCCGTGGGCAGCGTATAGCTGATGGTGGCCATGCCGCCGCTCACTCCTGTTACTGTTCCGCTCGCACTGTTCACTGTTGCGGTGCCCGTGGCGCCGCTGCTCCACATCCCGCCCGTCGCCGGATCGCTTAGTGATATGGTCATCCCGGCGCACACGTTGTGACTACCCGTTATGCCCGGCGGCAGCGGGTTCACGGTCATTGATTGCGTTATACTGCACCCGGATGCAGAAGTGTAGGTGATTACTGACGTACCCACACTTACACCATATAATATCCCCGTGCCGCTGCCTATTGTAGCTACAGTTATTGTACTGCTGCTCCACAAGCCGCCTGTCGTAACATCGCTCAATGTCACACTGCTACCTATACATACCGTGCCGGGTCCGGTAATAACCGCCGGCAGTGGATTTACCGTCACCGTTCGGGTCACACTACACCCCGCCCCCGGCTGGTAGGTGATCGCCACTGTTCCGGCTGATACGCCTGTAACAACGCCTGTGGCCGGTACTATAGCCGCTATCCCCGCATCAGCTGATGTCCACACACCACCACTCACAACATCGCTTAGCGTAGTCACTGCCCCCACACATACACTTGCTGTTCCGGTTATTGGTGGCGGCAACGGATTTACTGTCACTACGCGTGTGGTCAGGCAGCCCGCGCCTGTCGCATACGTAATAGTAGCCACACCGGCTGCTACTCCTGTCACTACTCCGCCGCTGCTTACCGTGGCTACACCAGTACTGCCGCTGCTCCAGGCACCACCCGTAGGCGTGCAAGCCAGCGTTGTCGTTGTAGCTATGCACACACTCGCAGTTCCGGTTATCGTTCCGGGCACTGTGTTTACTGTTACTATTTTGGTGGCCGCGCAGCCGGTAGCCAGCGTATAGCTGACTGTTGCGGTACCCGGTGCAATACCCGTCACTATCCCCGTGCCACTGCCTGTAGCCACTGTACCCGGTGTACCGCTCCAGGTACCGCCGGGGGTAGCATCAGAGAGTGTTATCGTCGAGCCCACGCACACTGCCGTCGGGCCGATAATACTTATAGGGTTGGGGTTAACCGTTACCGTTATTGTAGCCGTGCAGCCGGTACCTAAAGAGTAGGTGATCGTTGTATATCCCGCCGCCACGCCTGTTACTATTCCGCTGCTGCTCCCTACCGTCGCTACACCGCTGCTGCTGCTCCAAGTACCACCACCCGTTATGTCGCTGAGTATCGTTGTCGCGCCTATGCATACACTTGCTGAGCCTGTTATGGCCGATGGTCCGGTATTTACCGTCACCGTTGCTGTTGTTATACATCCTGTCGGTAGGGTATAAGTGATAGTTGCCGTTCCTGCGGCTATGCCGGTTACCATACCGCTGCCGGTACCTACGGTTGCTATACTCGTCATACTGCTGCTCCATGTACCTCCCGGTATAGTGCTGGTAAGTACAGTTGTCGCGCCTATGCATATACCCGTGGCTCCGGTTATGGCAGATACCGGGTTTACGGTCAGCGTTCGCGTCACCCGGCAGCCGCCGGTTGTGTAGGTGATCATGGCAGCACCCGCGGCAATACCGGTTACTACGCCGCTACTGCCCGCTATCGTTATCCCCGGTGATACACTACTCCACACACCACCCGGCGTGGCATCTGCTTCTGTTATCGCCGATCCCGTGCATACGGTCACCGGCCCGGTTATAGCTGCCGGCACAGCATTCACAGATATGGTCATTGTAGCGCTGCAGCCGCTTACCACGGTATACGTTACTGTTGTTATTCCTGTTGATAGACCCGTCACCATCCCGCTCACAGAACTTACTGATGCGATTCCGGTACTGCCGCTCCAGGTGCCACCGGGTGTTGGGTCTGTTAGCACCGTTACATCACCCACGCATATGCCCGATGTGCCGGATATTGCTGCGGGGGAGGGCGCCACCGTTACCATACGTGTCACCGTGCACCCCGTTCCAAGGGAATAAGTTATCAGTGAAGTGCCGGCAGCAACTCCGGTTACAATACCGCTGCTACTGCCTACTATTGCGGTGCCTGTGCTGCTGGTCCATATACCACCCGGCACCACATCGGTCAGCGTTATCGTGGCTTCCGTGCATACAGCACCGGGGCCTGCTATCGGTCCCGGTGAAAGGCTCACCGTCACCGTCTTGGTTGTACTGCAGCCGGTAGGCAGCACATAGTCGATAATAGTTGTTCCCGTAGCCACACCCGTCACTATTCCGCTGCTGCTGGTTATGGTAGCTGTTGTTGTGCTGCTGCTGCTCCACGTACCGCCGCCTGAGCTTGTCGTGAGCACCGCCGAACTACCCACGCACAGGGCCGAAGGGCCGCTGATGGCCGCCGGCAACGGGTTTACTATTACTGCCCTCGTTCGCATGCATCCCGTCGGTGCTGTATAGGTAATGATAGCCCCTCCTGCCGATACACCCGTTACTACTCCGCTCAGCACGCTTACCGATGCCGTACCTGTACTGCTGCTGCTCCAGGTGCCACCCGGTGTGGCATCCGTTAATGTTATTGCCAGCCCCTCACATACACCCGGTGGGCCTGCGATCATCGCCGGCAACGGATTTACTGTGACCATAGCTGTTGTTATGCAGCTCACCCCTGCCGAATATGTTATAACAGCCACCCCGGCGGCAATACCGCTTATTATACCGGTGCCGCTTCCCGCTAAGGCAATACCGGTACTTCCGCTGCTCCATGTGCCACCGCTCATTGCGTCACTTAGTGTTGTCGTCGCTCCGGGGCATGTTGTCATCGTGCCCGTTATCGCAGGTGGCGATGCATCTACAGTCATCACCATCGTAGTCACACAACCGGAGCTTAATGTATAAGTAATGATCGCGGTACCGGCCGCTATCCCGGTAACAACGCCCGACACAATACCCACATCTGCTACCAGCGGGGCGCTGCTGCTCCAGAAACCGCTACCGGTACAGGCAAGTGTGGTGGTAGTACCCACACATACATGCGTACTGCCCGATATCGGTGATGGGTTTGGATACACAGTTACGGTTTGTGTTGCGGTGCATCCCGATGGCAGGGAGTAAGTTATTGTTGCCGTTCCTGCCGAAACACCGATTACTATCCCGCTTGCCGAACCTACTGTGGCTATACCTGTCGCTCCCGAACTCCACGTTCCTCCCGTACCACTATACAACGTGGTGGTCATACCCATGCATACGGCAGGTATCCCCGTTATCGGCGGGGCTGTGGCATCTACCGTTATTGTTTTCACCGCAGAGCAGACTGCCCCCGATGCCACTGCGTATGTGATCGTGGTCGTACCGGCGCCCATCCCCGTCACCACGCCCGATGCCGAGCCTACGGACGCAATTACTGGCGCAGTAGACGTCCAGTATCCCCCAGTTACACCATCGGTCCACAGCGTGGTGTTCCCCAGGCATAGATTGCTGCTGCCACTGATAGGTACAGGTGCCGCATATACGGTCACCATAAAAGTCGCGGTACAGCCTGCGCCGGTAGAATAGGTAATGAGCGTGGTGCCGGTAGAAATACCAGATACTATGCCGCTCAGCGAGCCTATGGTACCTATCCCCGGCATCCCCGAGGCCCAGGTGCCGCCACCTGCGTCATACAATGTGGTGGTACCGCCTACGCAGGTCGTAGACAGGCCGGTCACTGGCCCGGGTGGTGCGTATACAGTTACCGCTTTTGTTACTAAGCATCCCGTGGGCAATGTATATGTTATGGTAGCAAACCCGATCGATATACCTGTTGCAATACCGGTGGCAGAACCTATTGTAGCCACCGCTGTTGTTCCCGAACTCCATGTACCGCCAACAGACGCATCCGTATAAGTCACACTTCCTCCTGCGCAAAATGAGGATGGGCCTGTTATTGAGGTCGGCAGTGTGTTTATGACCACATATACTCTGGTCGTATCAGAGGCACCCATACAATCCGTCACCCTTACTTTGAAAGTATCATAGCCTGTATACCCCGTGGCCGGTGTATAAGACAGCCCCGATGGTAGCATCGGGCTGCCCATAGAGGTTGTTGTATAGGATACAATAGCTGTTCCGTGTGCCGGGGCGCTTGCTATACTCCAGGTTTCATGTTGCAACAGGTCAGCATCTGTAGCTATCAGCAGAGAGTCTAAGCTTATCGTCCCGCCGCATACCGATAACGTATGTGTGTGGCCACCCGTAAGTACCGGCGGGTGGTTATTATTCTGTATCTTCCTTACCCTTTGGTTCAGCAGGTCACCTATATATATGTCTCCTGTCCCGTCCACAAATATCCCCGACGGATTATAAAACTTGGCCGCCGTTGCTTGCCCCCCATCGCCGCTGAAACCAGCGGTCCCGGTACCTGCTATAGTGGTGATCACTCCGGCCGCGTCTATCCTGCGCACACGTTGTGCTACAGGGTCAGCTATGTACACATTTCCCCCATAGGCAAAAACACCCCACGGATTATTAAGCAACGCTGCCGTTGCAGGGCCGCCATCGCCGCTGAAACCTGCCGAACTGCCCCCTGCCACAGTGGTTATAATTCCCGCCGTACTGATCTTACGCACCCTGTGGTTCAGGTCATCGGAAAAATATACATTGCCCGATCCGTCTACCGCTACTCCGCTCGGGTGGTTAAGCTGTGCCGCTGTAGCAGCGGCTCCATCGCCACTATAGCCGCTTGTTCCGTTGCCGCCTATAGTTGTAATCGTGCCGCCTGCGTCTATTTTGCGTACCCTGTTATTATACTGGTCAGCTATATACACATTCCCGCTGGCATCTACTGCCACATTCGTCGGGTAGTTCAGCCGGGCCAGTGTAGCCGGGCCGCCATCACCGCTGTACCCTCCGCCCGATATACCCGATGGCCCGCTGCCGGCTATGCACGTCACTATACCTACGGTACTTATTTTCCTGATCCGCTGGTTGTCCTGGTCAGCAACATAAATGTTGCCGCCGGCATCTATCGCCAGCCCTGTTATACCGTAAAATGTCGCAGCTGTCGCCGGCCCCCCATCGCCGCTCAGGCTTGCCGTTCCGGTTCCTGCTATTGTCGATATCAGTCCCGTCATATCTATCATCCGTACACGGTTATTCACCCCGTCACCTATATATACATTCCCCATCGTGTCCACGCAGATACCATACGGATAATTCAACGCCGACGACACGGCAGGCACAAACTCCGCGCCATATCCGGCAGAACCCGTTCCTGCTATGGTGCTCACTATACCATTGTCGCATGGAGTGTTTGTCGTGATCGTAATTGTATTTACACACCCTCCGAATGTATAGCTTATCGTCACCGTTCCCGATGATACTCCTGTTACTACTCCCGTAGAAGACCCCACTGTGGCTATAGCAGTGTTGCTGCTGCTCCACACCCCGCCTGCTAAAGAATCTGATAAAGTTATTGTTCCACCTGTAGCTACCGTAGTCGGTCCGGTTATCGCCGTCGATGCACCTGCATACAGCCCCGCGATTTCGCACTGGCTCAATGCGCGGTTCCATATCCCATAATCATCCAGTTTGCCCCAGAATGCCTCCGGTGAGTAGATCGAATTTGTATCTATCCTGCCAAAAAGCACTTTGCAATAATAGTTGACCGCCGTCGTACTCCTGTGAAAGCTTGTATCCAGCAAGCCGTTTATGTACACATAATAGTTGGTGTCTGTCTTTTTCTCAAACACCAGGTGCCGCCACAAATGCGCTGTGCCGGTAAGTGTAGCCGATGAGCCGGCATAGCTTAGTATATTCCACGTCCACATGGTAGGCGGGTTCGAATTAACGAAGAACACATACCTGTTCGAGCTGCTGTGATTTGCGGTAAGTACTATGCCGTTATGGGGCATGGTGTTAAAGAACATCTGGCTTTGCCCTGACACGTATGGGTTGTTCAGCGTATCCAGGTTCAGCCATACAGATATGGTATAGTCCGACCAGCCTACGTTAAAGAATGTAGTGTCGATAGTGATGTGGTCCGAAGACCCGTTAAAATGGTAGGCGCTGTTTGCATTCCCGAATCGGTCTGTGGTCAGTGTCGGCCCCATCACCGATCCGTTCTTTCCCGTACCAAATGCATTGTTGGCATTACCGCTGAATGGATACCACCCTATCAGGTTGCTGGTGGGCACATAAGAGGGCACCTGCCCGTTTACTTGTGTAGAAAGTGTAAAGGCTAAAAAAAAGGATATTACAGGATATAGTGCCCTTTTCAAGGGGTGGTTTTTTACTAAATTACTCTTTTATTTACTTCTTATATAATTTTTATGCGTTTTTTTAATCAATTAGTTGTTAATAACATTTCCGTCCCAGCCGGGTCTCCTAAAGCGGAGCCAGTGCGCCGGCAGGGACTCGGCGGCAATCAAGGGACTAAAGCCTCGCTCTTTCACATTTGCAATCTGAAAGCAACCGGTCGGGGATTTGCAATCCCCGTAGCTGCGAAGGAGATCCTTGGTCGCCGTAGCTTCAGCGAAGGAGATCTTTCAGTCGCCATAGCTTTAGCGAAGGAGATGCAAACTTTTTTCTATCACAGACCGAAATCCGTACTATCATAAAACTTTCTTTTGGCAAAGCCGCAAACCTGTCACACCTTTGTATCACAAAAGCTACCGGCTCACTAAGCCACATCATGGCACTCAGCCGCTCCCCATTTTGCAATAGTCATATTACAGGCTTACCGGGGTATTATTAAGGTCACAAAGGCGGTATAAGCATTACCTATCCACCCCATAGGCATTTTCTATGGGGCAATGATGGGGCAATGTTTTTGCATAAATAATTGATTTTCAATAAAAACATGGGGCAATGATTTATTTCTGGGGCATGGGGCACATTTATTTCAGTCGCCGTAGCCTTAACGAAGGAGACCTTTGCGCCGTAGCTTTAGCAAAGGAAACCTTTGCGCCGTAGCTTTAGCGAAGGAGACTCGCATGTGCAGGAAAAGGGGAATTTTTGGGGAATTTTTATCCACAAAAACTGTGTAAATAATTGATTGTCAACAACAATGTGCGCAAACGTATTTTTCACAGAAAAATTCCCCACCCGGCAAAAAGCGGGCAGGCACCTCCCGGCAAATTTCCGGAGTCACCTATTATATCAGATTTGATTTAAAACAAATTACAGTTGCACAAATTCAGACCTTACCTCCTCACCAAAAAACGTCGTCCCATGGTTATCAAAGTCCGCGGTATCATCAGTAGTATAAAAGTGCTTTTGCCCTCCGCGGCTTATCCGCGCTTCCATATCGGGGTGCCGCCGTAGGTAGTCGGCCAGGCTGTTTGCGGTTATGTCACCTTGCTGCACTATTGTTATGCCTTCCGGCAGGTATTTTACTATTTTGTCCATCAGCAGCGGGTAGTGCGTGCAGGCCAGCAGCACCGTATCTATATCCGGCGCCATAGCCATCAGCTCCTCCAGGTTTTTCTTCACAAAGTGGTCCGCCTGGTCAGATAGGTACTCACCGTTTTCCACCAGCGGTACCCACATGGGGCACGCCAGCGGGTGTATCCGCACATCAGGAAAAAACTTGTGCGCTTCCCGCTCATAGGCGCCCGAGCTTATTGTACCCTTAGTGCCCAGCACACCCACAGATCCGGTATGCGTATACGCGCCTATCACCTCGGCAGTGGGCCGTATCACCCCCAGCACTCGTTTATCAGGTGCTATGCGCGGCAGGTCGTTTTGCTGTATCATGCGCAGCGCCCTCGCCGATGCTGTATTGCAGGCAAGTATCACCAGCGGACAACCCTTGTCAAAGAACCACCGCACGCACTGCAGCGTATATTGGTATACGGTTTCGGTGGCGCGGCTGCCGTACGGCGCCCTCCCGTTGTCGCCCAGGTACACATAGTCATACTGCGGCAGCTTATCCGCTATGGCCCTGAACACGGTTAGCCCGCCATACCCCGAATCGAAAACCCCTATTGGATGGTATCCTTCCATAATGCTAAAGATAGGCGATGAAGGCATAAAAAAAAAGAGCGCCTTTTCAGACGCTCTCTTTATAAAAAGATGCAAGTCAATTAGTGTGCTACCACCAGTTGCTTTACTATTTGTCCCATTGTACCGGTGATCCTGATAAAGTAAGTGCCTTCGCTCAGGTTGTCAAGTGCTACTGTACCATTGTAGGTAGTGCCCGATGGTGTGCTCCACTGCTTAGCTATCCTGCCCTGCGCGTCATAGATAGCAATGTTTGCCGCCTGCGCGTTATCCCATGTCAGGTCTACATGCAGTATGTTCTGCACTGGTACAGGGTAGATGCTTGCTTCGCCGCCGGCAGCTGATATTGTTTTTACAGTAGATGTGCCGGGAGTGTATGTACCGTAGTAGTAGTTGGTCATTGGGTCGCCTGCTGCAAACTCAAATACACCAACTATGTTCCATGATATACCGGTCCTTGAGGTCAGCTGGTCAAAGCTGTTGTAGGTGTTCATGAATTCCATGTAGTTCACCCACGATCCGCCGCCTGTGGCGTCCCAGTGCTGCTCTACATCCATACCTGGCATATGCGCGCCGGTAAAGCCGCTGTACAGGTGCAGTGTATTGTTCACCCATGCAGCGTTTGGCATATCATATATCTGGTAAAGCTGGTTGGTCATGTTGCCTGAGGTGTCATATGTATTTACATACAGCGTGGTTGGATCCCATCCCGATCCGTTCCATGTGTTGTATGTAGTGGTCAGCAGTTGGTTTGTGCCGGAGTAAGTGTATGCCCACTGGTGAGTGTACACCGGTACAGACAATACAAATGTCTGGTCTGTTTCATTGATCTTGTTGCCAGACCCGTCATAGTAGTATGTCTTCTGGCTTGTTGGTTCAAACATGCTGGTCAGTGAGTTCCAGTTCTGGAACTGGTCTATCACCAGCCTGTTTGCTGTATTGTAGCTGTATAAATTCTGTGACACCGGCGACCATGAAGATCCGTTCCACGACTGTAATATCATGGAGGTCATCAGGTTGCTGCTGTTGTAGTTAAACAGTGTGTTGCTGTACAATACCCACATGCTGCCATCCCAGTATTCGGCTATGCGGCTGGTAATATTGTTGCTTGCGTCAAATGTCTGTATGTAATACCATGAATTATGAAAACTTGTGTCATACGTCCACGTCGTAGCATTATCATAGTTCATCGTATGGTTAAGGTCACCACCTCTGCCACCTGAATAGCTGTAACTGGATGAATCAACAGGATCGAATGTTGCTCCGTTATTAGCCCAATTAGCTTCCGCAACAAGTCGTGAGGAAGTCTGAGCCTGTACATTTTGACTTAAAATAACAGGTATCGCAAGTGTTAAGAGTAGCATCTTTCTTTTCATAAATGGCAATTTAATTTAAAATAGTTATGGTATTGATGGAAAAACCATACAATGATAGTGATAATTTTCTGGAAATTACAACTTTTCCCGAAAAAAATAGTTCGTTTCTACCCGCTGTTTATAATACACGCGCCGCTGAAAACCAGTTAAAAATACCGTTACTACCACACTCTGCCCGCATCTGTCATTCACGCCATTCATATCATTTTCATTCCGCATCTGTGTGCTTACCGGTTGTATTGCAGGCCACATCAGTTTATCCCATCAGCATTTTGATTCATATTTATAAAAAATACCTCAGGCAGCCTTTGTTTTTAACATATAACTATATATCTTGTGGACTATTTCCCTATTAAAGTACGGATGCTTTTACTGCGTCATCCGCCGCATTCAGGTAATACGGTTCATTACCCGCTGGGGGTATCTTATTGCCGGTACGGTGATCGTACTTTTAAAAATATGGTAGTGCCCTTTATTTTTAAACATAAAGATATATCTTGCAAGCAGAAAGGTTTCTTTGTTTGAGATAAAGAAAATTAAAGTGTTTATTTAATTATTTTGATAAAACAGGGATAGAACGTTATCCATTTTGAAACAATAAATTGGCTTTTATGAAAAAAACAATTCTACTTTTCATGGCATCTATAGGACTGGTGATCAGCATCTTCAGCAGTAGCTGTAACAGGCATGCTTTCGCTACCGGCCCCGATATGAACAGCAATGATACCGGCTTTATCGCGTTCACAAAGTCGTTGAAAGACAGGCTGGACCATGACAATATTGATATAACTAAAGTACAGTTCTATATAGATCAGAAACTCACTCTGAGGCGCGTAATGGGCTCAGAAAAAGGTGCAGTAAAATCAGGTGTTATCGTGTTTGATAACGGGCAGTACATCAATGAGATAGTAATTCCCGCGTATACTCCGGGCGTTTGTGAGCGTATCAGCGGCGATGCCCTTAAGATCAGTTTTGACGCTCCCGGTAAGACCATGGAGTTTGCCGCCCTGTACAACAACAATAATTTTATACTCGTAGGCAGCAACTGGCACAACGGTACTGTAGACATCGAGTACGACAACCAGACCTACCAGGTATCATGCAGCTGCGGCAGCGCTACAGACGCAAGGCTGGTAGTGAGAAGGAACCAGGCATTTAAGAAAGATAATAATGCCAAAATGGTAGCCGGCAGAAAAGTAAACTAATAACCCACAGTTACAAATACTAAGAAGCCCTGTATATATGCGGGGCTTCTTCTTTTTTTGATGCTCCGGCGGCGTGCCGCTTTTTTTATCAGTATAAATGCGGTGCCATCACTTTCCCAGTCTTTTGAAGGCGTTAAGAAGGGCATGGTGGGCAATAGTGGCGTGGTCTTCATCGGGCAGGTAGTCAAAGAATATTTCGATGTTCTTGCTGTGTGCCTGTAGTATTCGCTCCTTTAGTAGCCGGGCATCGTCTTCCATTATACGGGGCTTATCGCCGGGTGTCTGGCCTTCCTTGCCTACAGCTATGTACACCTTTGTTTTGGCCAGCGCCGGGTTGCTGATTTGTGATAAGGGTAATGACAGCAGCGAGCCGTTATCCCACCATATGCTGGGGCTGATGATGATATAGGTATTGAACAGGTATGGCTTCCGCAGCAGTATCTCAGCGGCCAGCAGCCCACCCAGTGATTCGCCTATTATCGTCTTCGAATTACTGGTGCGGAACCTTTTGTTGATATAGGGTTGCACTTCCTTTTCAACAAAGGAAATAAACCCGGCCGATCCGCCTGTGGTAGGAAACTTTGCCTTGTCACCCGCTATTGTGGTAGGAAAGGTGTAGTCGTGCTGCCGGTCTTTGTTCACAATTCCCACCACTATCGATTCGGGTACACGGCCCACCCATGGAAAGCTGCTGAACTGTACAAGACCGGTCACATGGATAAAGTCTTCGTCCATGCCGCCATCCAGCAGGTATATTACAGGGTACCTGGCCGTATCATTGCTGTGGTAATGCGGAGGTAGGTATATATTCAACTGCCGCTTTTCATGCAGCAGCTCCGATTGCAGCACATGCGCTTCACCCAGTATCAGCGGGGTTACGGCTTCTTGCTTGGCCTGTTGCCCATATGCAGGGCCGGATAATAACACTAGCGTATAAACAACAGCGATCATTCTCATACCGCTACGAAAAGGACGTGACAAAAAGAAAGTATGCATAACCGCAAAGTTAGGCAGTTTAATGCTGAAGGATGAATTTGATCAGCTCATAGGTATGGTCTGCATTGATGACCCGCATTATGTACATCCCGTTTGGCAGGCCGGAACAGTCCTTCGTCCAGGTGATACCGAAGAACTCCTCGTTATAAACTATTTCCCCGTTTGAGTTGTACAACTCCAGGTAATAGGTTGCCGTATTGTCCATGCTCAGGTTTATCACTCCCCTGCTGGGGTTAGGATAAAGCTTTGTGTTGTTCTTTATTTCCTTGTACTTATCCTTATCCTCCTGCGATAGTCTCACTTCATGTATCTCAGGCATCACCAGTATAGGATAGAAGTTCATGCGCACATTAGTGCTTCGTGTTTTTGCAATGACTTCGTCCAGCGAATAGTCACTTAGCGGCTTTTCCTGCGGGGGCGCATCACCCACCAGTATGATGTTCCTTTTTTTCTGCGATCGCCAGAAGTCACTTTCAATACACTTTACCACAGCGTCATACACAGACTCCGGCCAGTCACAGTTACCCACAACCTGTACATTATTTACCCAGGCTATGGCCGCCTCATAGTCGGTCTCAAAATTCTTGAATGTAAACCACGGGCACCAGTCCCAGTTTTTATCGCCATAGGTAGCTATCGCCACACGTGTTCCCTTGTATTTCTTTATAGTGTCTATGATCTGTACTATGCCTTTCTTTACATACGCTATCTCATCGTACATGCTGCCGGTACGGTCCAGCAGTATAACCAGGTCCGATTCGGGTGCTGCCGTAGATCTTATTGTATTCTCTAACTCCTGCACAACCGTGCTTGAGTTGACAAGAACTTTCATTTTGCCGCCACAAGCCTTAGACAGTTTGGCAAATTTGTCAGTAGCTTCTTTATTTTCATGGAAAATTTCACGCTGGTACACAGGCGGCAGCTCTATCCTTGCTGTCATCAGTGAGTCCATTTTCACCTTGAACGAGTCCACATAGTATTGGGTTGAGTCCTCCGGCTCACTATCTGCCGGTAGAACGGTGTCTTCAGAGACCGGTGGCGCGCTCTGTATGGCACTGATCGTCTGGGCTACTATCTTTTGTTGCTGCGGATCCGGCGAAGAGCATGCCACAATCAGCATTGCCGTAATGAGAACATAAATACCGAGGCGTACCACCATATCCGGATAATTTACGCATCCGCAATTTACGAATGCAACCCAGATATAACGCAACCATTCAATATTTTAGTGTGCAGTCTTGACACCCAGTTTGAACTATTAGGTATAATACCTGACATCACAGTATGAGCATTGACAGTTGAATTCACATGGCAGCGATGATTTTTTCTGTGAATTGAAAATATGTGATAATTTCAATTTGGCTATCGCTGATTCAAACTACTATAACCAGAAAATCAGGAAAAGAAAAATCATCCCATGACAAGAACCGACTTAATAAAACTGTTACTTACTGAAAGAGACTATCATGCCTCCCATCCTGTCGACATTGCATCTAAATTCTGGTACACTTTGGGCGGAACGGTCACAACTGTAATTGCCGGACTGGTATTTAAGGATCAAATTGGCATCTTGAAAACTTGTATTGACAGATACGAGTGTGCTTTACTGATTGTTCTATTACTGATCGCAATTGGCTATAGTCTTATTGTTTGGGCCATTTTTGAACATACCCGAATCCACAAATTTCAATTGAACAGGTTAGAACAAGCCATTGAAGATCTGTGCAGAGACAAATCCGATGATGTTAAGGATACGTTTTGGTCGCAACAAGAGCACATCCTATTTGCGACAAATAGACCGAAAGACAGCCATGTAAGGCTATTTACCAAAGAGCCGGACACACGTACCGGTTGGTATTTTCATGATAGAAAAATTGAGGCCGGTATTCTGTTTCTGCTTATGGGCGTTATTCTACTGATAGTGTGCTTGTTAAAAAGCACATAGAATGCCAGACAAACTGAATACCTGCAATAAAACAGACCAATTTACGCAAACCAACTTATACGGCTTTAAAACCGCTCTTCTATTTCAAAGCTGATCCTTTCTTTAGTGGTGGGATGAATAAATGCCAGGTAGGCGGCATGGAGGTACATCCTGTCTGCGGCGGTACCATAGAGGTCGTCGCCTACTATGGGAGCGTTGAGCCCCAACTCGTGGGCAGCGTGCATGCGCAACTGGTGGGTACGGCCTGTCTGCGGCCAGAAACTGACTTTGGTTGTAGCCGCATACCTGCAGACCACCTCCCAGCGGGTAACACTTTTTTTTCCGTCTTTAAAGCAGACCAATTGTCTTGGCCTGTTGAACGGGTCGGCACACAGCGGAAGATCTATCTCACCTTCCTGCTGACCAATAACTTTAGACAACAGCGCAGTATAGCGCTTACTTACCGTGCGCAGTAAAAACTGTTTTTGGATGTGCTTGTGCGCCTGCTGTGTTTTGGCAACCACCAGCAGGCCCGAAGTAGCCATATCCAGCCGGTGCACGATAAGCGGCTCTGTATTTACCCAGGCATCTTTAAGCCTGCTGTATACAGAATCCCTGATATCCACACCCGGCACAGAACGCAGACCGGCAGGCTTGTTGACCACAATAATACTTGCATCTTCATAGACCGTCTCTATTCTGCCGCCCTCCGCTTCTGCCTGTAAAAAAGGGTTTTCATCCACAAGCATGCCATCAAGCATATGCGCCAATATGGGCTTGCACTTACCCGTGCATGCCGGATAGAACTGTTTGTGTTTCCTGATCTCAGACCGTGGCGAGGCCCCCCACCAAAACTCGGCCATGGCAAGCGGCTTGTAGCCATTGGCAAACGCAAACTGTAATAGCTTGGGTGTGGCGCATTCACCGGCCGCCGATGGCGGCCTGCCAAAAGCAGTGGCGCTGAATATCTCCTGCAGGTTTTTACTTTTCCCGTCTTTGTTCAAAAAAATATACTGCTCAAACAGCTGCTGCTGCAGTGCGGCAGACCTTTCCCTGCGCTCATTTCTCAGCGATTCAATATCAGCGTCGTACCGGGCCAGTGTTTCCCGCTTCCCGTCAAGAATATGTTTCCAGCTGCGTTTAATATCCTTGAGCCGGAAGTGATCGTGCAGGCTCTGCGCTACCAGGTCTGCTTCAACCTTTGCGTACTCCGCATCACTGAGCAGTGGGCGCTGCTCATCGCGCAGCTTTCTACGCTCGTCTTTATTGGTTTTTAAGAGGTCCTTCAGACCGGCAATTTCCTGCCCGGCGCGGACTGATAATTCTTCCACCTCCAGCTTCAGGCAGCGATAGCTTTCGTCGGCATGTATTTCGTCAATCCGGTTATTAATGGTATTGATGACCTCCTGCTCTTTGAGAAAGAAGCTGTCCTCAACCAGCATATCAAAGACGGGCGGTACAAACTTAGGGTGGTCATTAGACCCGGCCAACTTGCCTGAAAAGGCAGAGAGGTAGCCCAGCCGCCCGGCAATATCCTGCACCACCAGCACCCCAAACATCTTACCGATAACAAGGCCCTCCTTATCAGCATCAAGACCGAAATTATGCTCTAGCCCTGTATGCTCCTCCAGGTACTGCTGCAGCTCTGCGGCGGCTATCTTTGTGAGCGGGTGCGGCTCGTAATAAAACGGGAAAGTAAACCGCTCCGGTAGTGCTATGCCATGCACCGACTCATCCGTAAAATAGGATATCCTACTATGGCCATCGCCCTGCGGGTATGTATTGCCTTGCCTGATAGGCAAAAATATCGAATCTTATTTAACCGGGCTATAAATCGTTCAGGTAATTAAGCAGGTTATCGCGTCAATTGGCTTAAGGCTGACAAATTTAATAGTCCAGACCGCTAGATCTTCATGGTTGCATACCGTTAAAAAAAACGAACAACAGAGCCACACGTTTTGTTGCCCCGAATTCATTTTTGTTGGGTGACTGGACGACTTTTGAACATCATATAGATGATTTGAAACTCATCGCAAGATTTGTTCTTTAGTTACGGCTTCTGCAAAATATCTGTCACCGTTTGACTGGCCAATTGTTCTGCCAAGCCAATAAGAATACCTTCTGTCCCCCGAATATAACACAGCTTATAAATGTTCTCAAAATTAACTACCTCCCCAACTACTGTAGCACCAAGCTTTGCAAGTCTGGGCAGTAATTCATCAAGATTGTCCACTCTGAACATGATTCGAAGATAACCAAGTGAGTTAACCGGCGCGGTACGGTTATCCGCTATTGTTTGAGGAATAAGAAATCGTGAAAGTTCGAGTCTACTATGTCCGTCCGGAGTGACCATCATGGCAACTTCTACTGACTGATTTCCAAGTCCGGTTACACGCCCTGCCCATTCGCCTTCTACCATTGTTCGCCCCTCTAGTTTTAGTCCAATTTCCGTGAAAAATGAAATTGCGTTCTCAAGAGATTCTACAACGATACCAACATTGTTCATCTCAATTAATTTACTTTTAGTCATAAGAACGAAATTAATCTGCAAAAATTGAAGTTATGAAATAAACAAAGAAGTTCTGGTATACAAATGTCAAATGACTAAAGTTGTGTCGATAGTTAGCGCTCCGTGCTTTATGATATCAGAGGTACTTTGCAAAAAGGAAATTCCTTCGGAATTTCGAAGAATCCCGCGAGATTTAAACCCCTTTGTGGAAAGATCGGGATAACTGGATAACTTTTGAACTTGTTTATCAGGAATTTTATTGGACGAAGTTCGAAACGGTCATTCATAAATGTCTTTACGGTCTCCTACTTCTCTAATGTCAACAAGAAGTATACTATCTTCAATCGAATAAATGATTCGGTAATTACCAATTCGAATTCGCCATAAATCAGCATAACCTTTTAACTTCTTACATCCGGGGGGCCTAGGGTTTTCTTCCAGGGAAACGATCACAGGGATAATTTTCTGTACAACTCTTGCGGGAAGCTTCTCAATGTCTTTTTCAGCCCGCCTCGAAAAAACAACTTCGTAGCGCTTCATTTCAGTTTCCCTGCTTTTCTAAGATTGTTGATTACTTTTTTCAAGGGTACTTTCTCGTCATTCTTACGAGATTCGGCAATGATGCCATCCAAAAGATCCTCAAGGTCTTGTGTATAACGCTCCAATGTAGTTAACTCTATCACTACAGCTTTTTTGTGATTTTGGTCGTCTGTTAAATAGCTTACCCCTTTCATAGAAACAATTTGTACAAATATACAGAAAAGCATAGTGCAGTTCGTACTAACTGCACTATACATCGGGACGGGATCAGAACCCAAAAACTGGATTTTTTGAGTAATAGCAAACAAAGACAGGGCAAACTGGCAAAAGTAAAAAGTCTATTCCCATGTAAGTTAAAGTCGGGAAGACTGGACAACTTTCGAATTATATCGGAAGAGTTGAGATGGATAAATTCTATACCTTTATTAAAATTGCTGCCAATTATTATGCTTAAAAAGATTACGCTTGAAAACTATCGATGTTTTGAAAAATCAGAAATTCCTTTTCGCGATTTATCAATAATTATTGGTAAAAATAACGCTGGTAAGTCGACATTAATAGAAGCGTTACGAATACTTTCAATCGTAGTAAATAGAAAAAACAACATCCAATTTCAAAAAGCGCCGAGATGGGTCACGCAACAAGAATCCGTATTGGGCATTTCTCCTTCTATCAATAACCTTGATATTTCCACACGGAATATATTTTATATGTATGGAGATCCGCCAGCAACAATACACGCAGAATTTGAAAATGGAACTAATATCTACATTTCAATTGGCGAAAATGCTGAAATATTCGCTACTATCAGAGCTGCAAATAATGCTTGGGTTGAATCAAAATCGTTCGCTAGAAGTTTACAAATTTCAAGTATAGAGATATTGCCGCAAATTTCTCCGCTCAGAGAAGTGGAGGAGTTAATCAAGAGAGAAACTGTTCAAAGAAATCAAGACACTTATTTAAGTTCGAGAAATTTCAGAAATCAGTTGTACCACTACCCTGAGGCATTTTCGAGATTTAAGCAATTAGCCGAAGCGACATGGTCTGGATTGTTGATTCACAGTGACCCCACATCAATTAGGACACAAGGGGATTTATTTTTATTTGTCAGAGATAATAAGTTTGAAGCTGAAATTGGATGGATGGGGCATGGTTTGCAAATGTGGTTACAGACGATGTGGTTTCTATCACGATGTGGGGCTAACTCCACTGTAATTCTTGATGAGCCTGATGTCTATATGCATGCAGATTTACAGCGAAGATTAATAAGATTGGTGAGAAAGGAGTATAAACAAGTAATTATTGCTACCCACTCCATTGAAATTATGTCTGATGTTGAGCCGCGAAATATTCTACCGATAATCAATACTCGTCGAAAAATGGTGTATGCCAACAATACGCCAATTGTCCAAAAAATCGTTGATGAAATTGGTAGTGTTCACAATATAGAAATTGCGAGATTATTTTCTTATAAAAAATTATTAATAATTGAGGGTGAAAAAGAGGATATAAAACTTCTATCCATTTTTCAATCAAAAATATTTCCAGAAACATTTGAACCATTTGATGTATTGCCAAAAATGTTTGTGGAAGGCTGGGGCGGTTGGCAACGCGTTTTAGGGTCAAGTAAGTTCTTCAGAGATAATCGATCTGAAATTCGCATTTACTGCCTATTTGACTCAGACTACCACATTGATGAAGACAAGAAGAAACGAATTGACGATGCTGTAAGTAATCAGATCAATTTACATATTTGGTCAAAAAAAGAGATAGAAAACTATCTTCTAATACCTGATGCAATTAATAGGTTGATTTTAAAGAAGAAAAGAAAAGACATACCGTCGTTGTCTCAATTGTCTGAAAAGTTATATGAACTTTGCGATGCTCTTAAAGATGATGTAATAGATAATTATGCTTTTGAGTTCCATAATTTAGATCGAAGTTCAGGCACAAAGCCAGCGAACAAGAAGGCTCGTGAACTAATTTTGCCAATATGGGATGCACAAAAATTAAATTTAGTTTGTGGGAAAACAATAATTGCCAATTTATGTTCGTGGGTGCAGGAAAATTATAAAGTTAGTTTAGATAAATTTGCCATAGCTCGTGAAATAAGAACGGAAGAGATATCTCCAGAATTAGCAACAATAATTTCAAAAATAGAAAAGAGCGAAGACTTGTAAAATTGGGATGTTATGAAGCTGTTTGATATTCTGCTATTATGCAAAAATGGGAACAATCAGGCCAAACAATTCCGAGTTGTGCCTAATTATTTTCATTTGGTCGGAGTGCAGAGCGAGTGTGGGAGCGGCCTCCTTCGCTGAAAAAGCTACGGCGGCTGAAAGAGGGAAAAAGAAAAACGGATGCCTATTCGGCTCCGTTTTTCTTTTTGTCGGGGCAATTGGACAATGTTCGAACTCGTATTATGAAGATTTGAAGTGCATACTTGATTTTTAAAGGAAGAAATTTTTTCAATCTAAGAGACGAGTTATGTAAATTACGTGAAAGTAACCTGAGCTATCATTAGAAAACGAAAAAGAAGTGAACATTCGGAGGAAACAGATGGGACTGGAGCCACTTGAGGAATATGGTAAAAACTTTGGAATTGAATACAAATTGCCAACTGAGTAATTCACCCTATGGCATTTCAACTCATGCAGGTTGAAAGTGATAGCGGAGGAACGAATTGTTTTTTTGATGTACAGGACGGTTCGGTCTTATGTTCCTTAAGCGTAATCCAGTGCCACACCTTTACTGAATGATTGTTGAGGCAATGCATTCTGTAGATGATGACAACTGCGGAGCCAAGCGTAAGCAAGCCGATTATTACCACTGCGGCATTAACACCTAAAGTGTCTGCAACAAGTCCAGTAACGACCGCCCCTACGGCATAGCCCAAATCTCTCCAAAACCGAAAAACACCCAAACTACTTGCCCGGTCTGTGGGATGCGTATTTTCGGCTATTGTGGCAAGGAATGTCGGATAAACCATTGCAGTCCCTATCCCGAGCAATGAAGAAAGAGCAACAAAATGAGCCATACCCTGTGCAAATGGAACGGCCACTAAAGAAGCACCCTGTAATATCATCCCAAGAAAAAGAAGGTCTTTTTTACAAAAGTAATCAGCCATTTTTCCGGAGAACAATTGCCCGATGCCCCATACAGCCGGATAAATGGCTGTAATAATTCCTATGTCTGAAATGCTAAATCCCTTTGTCGCAAGGAGGATTGGGAAGATACCCCACACCATTCCATCGTTCAGGTTATTGACAAGCCCTGCCTGCGTTACAGAACCAAGATTTTTGTTTTTCCATGTTGTTTCCCAAAATACGCTGTTCAGACGCGGAATATTGGTAGAGCCAGTTTCCTGAGCTACATGGTGCTTTGTGTCCTTGACAAACAGCCAGCTCCCGAGAAAGCCTAACATGGAAAGCAGAACGCCAATATAAAAAGGATATGGCCGTAGCCCGCACGTTGAAGCAATCCATCCGGTAAAGAATGCAATTGTAGCAACGGCGAGATAACCCGCAGATTCATTTATGCCCATTGCCAAACCTCTCTGTTTTTCGCCAACAAGGTCAATCTTCATCACAACCGTACTGCTCCAGGTCAAGCCTTGATTGATGCCTAACAGAACGTTAGCAGCAATTATCCAATTCCAGCTATCAGCATACATTAGTATAAACGGAACCGGAATACCCACGAGCCAGCCAAAGGTTAACAGCCGCTTTCTACCGATCTTATTTGACCATGCACCGGTAAAGTAATTGGTAAACGCTTTTACCAAACCAAACACTGTAATGAACGACAAAATCGCCGTCTTTGCTGCGACATGAAACTCAACCTCTGCGATCCTCGGCAATATGCTGCGCTCGAGCCCTACCATGCCGCCTACAAATGCGTTGATGATGACCAGCAATGAGAATTGTCGCCAGTTTTCCTTCAAACCTAACTGAATGTTACCTGTCATCGTTAGTTTTTCAAAAAAATGTGAATAGGTCGTTTCCGTTATTTCAAAAAGCTATATGATATAAAGCCAGCCTGAGAACAGGCCAGCCCCTATAAACCCTATCACCATGAAAACAGTATAAAGTTAATCAAAATATCGGTATTTCACCACCCTGATTAAACCTACCATACTGCACCGCTTTACCCTTTTCAGGCACCTCTATGACGCTATCCACATCATGCTGAAAAGTGTTAGCTCCCCTGAATTTTCCCTCTTTAGTGGTCTGAAAGACGAAAACAAATGATTTATCAGGATACATAGCTTTCAGTTTATTTAACTCATCCGACTGCAAGCCCAATCTGTTTACACTATCCAAAAAAATGAAGTCATAAAACGACAGGCTTTGCGGCAATGCAGAGGCGACATACAAGTTTGGGTGCTTAACGTCCTTATCGTTCAGCTTATCCTGCAAAGTCTTGTCCAGCCCTTCTTCCTTGGCCACATAAAGCACCTTGCCGTGATTGCGAGCCAGGTAGCCAGCAAAGTCCACACACAGGTAGGATTTCCCGAATTTGGGCTTGCCAAACACCATTATGGAGAAATTAGTCGAAGGGTCGCCGATAAGCTGTAGCCACTTACCCTTAAAACCGAGTGTATTGAAACGCATGTTTGCGAAGTCCATGCTGTTCATTATAACTGGCTTTGAACTACCATCATCCTCGCCATCCTCATTTTCATCACCGTCAAAACCGTTCAGGTTTTGGCAGTTGCAGCCGTTTAATATGCCCTGCAGTCCGCTAAGAGCATTTCTCTCAATCTCCAGCACCTTCACAGTCTTTTCAGACAAGAAGTGTTCAAGATTCTTCTTTATCTCGTGCACTTCCACGATGTACGGGTCGTGGTCGTTGATTGTTCCTTTCTCGTATGCGCGGTTGATTTGTCCCAACAGTTGCTTTGCCTTTTCCTTCATGCCCGGCTTGCCGTTCAGGTTGATATACCGTTTGATGAAACCGACCGATGCTAATACCTTTTCGCCTAAAGCGAGGTGCTTAAACATTTCATGGGTTTCAGGCTTTAAACCGAAGGTCGTTTTTGCACCCATGCCATTATAGGTATCAATCAGCCTGTCCTGTATGTAAACGATATGTTCGGCATAGGGTGAAGTTTTCCGTATGCGCCGCTCGACAATGGCTTTTTGAAGGCTATTGATAAAGCGCAGCACGTCCTCTTTGGTTTTGCTCTTACCGTCAAGGTTTACAAACCGCTTAATAAACCGTATTTCATCTGGTATGCGCTCAACCATTACCGGAATTGGCCCATTGGAATGGGGATGATGCGAATGGCTGTCTTTAGGTTTACTGTTTTTTTTGCCGTTCTCCACAAATGTGTTTGAGGCTTTGTCGAAGTGCTTAACCTTGTGTTGCCTGCCGCCTTTCGGCAAGTATGCCGCCAGTTTTTCAAAGTAGGTATCTATTGTCTTTTTGATCGTCTCGCTGGAATGGTAGTTGTCCCAATTTGAGCCGTTATTCGTTGCTTTCTTAACGAACTCATGCCCTTTCTTCAATGCTTCGGGCAGGTTGGCAAAGTCTATTGTCGCAAATAAGTCGTGGTAATTTTTGTGCGTAATTGTCATGTCTTTTGTTTTATGCTGCCAGTAATTCAAGTTCCAATGAGATGGCTTCTGCCTCCAGTTCCAGTAATGAGATGATGTTGCTCTCCGGTAGTTCCTCATGCTCCGGTTCAGGGGGTGGTACATCAATCCGTTTCCGGCTGCTGTACCTATGTGTGCTTTTCTCAATCTCCCTGAACTGTGCGGAATTAAGTGTAACGGCACAACTATGATTGGCTTGCAGGATTTCGACAAGGCGGGTAATATTCGATTCATCCACCATTGCCGCCATCTTATCCGATACCTTTTCAAAATTGCTATTCTCCACAACCTCAAGTATCTGTTTGTCGAGGTATATGTCACCACCTTTTGCCCTTGATGCCGCGACGATCACCCGGTATCTATTTCCCTGCCGGAAGAACGAAATACCGTTGCTGGTTGTGATGTGGCCGCCATGAACCAGCGACTTGATGAGTGGCAATGCCTTGATAATTGGCACCACAACCTTATCCTGCACCTGCTCTCCTGGATTCCAGTTCTCCGGCATGAGAATACCCTTTATCGTTTTGCCGTAAATGGTGGTATAGCTTACCAGCTTACCCTTAAAATCGCTGAATGCCTGTAGCAGATTGCCTGTTATAACGTGCCTTACTTTCCGGTCAACATAGTTCTGCTTGGTGTACTCCTCCCATAGCGTCAGCAATGCCTCTTTTTCAGGCTGCTCCACATCTGAACTTGCTCCAATGATTGCCATTATGTCCTCTGAATACGAAGCCGGAATAGACAGGTACTTGCTGCTATTGGCAATCGCAAACCGCAGCTTTATCAGGGAGGGCGCGAACGGGTTCTTCTTTTTACGGTCTATGCTGTAACCGATGAATACAGACGGCACAAGCTCGTTGCCGGATGTAAAAGTCTCAATCGGGTAGCGAAGGTTTCTGCCAACGTAGTAGAACCTGAATATCTTTTCAAGGTAGGCTTTACGATTGGCGGCTTTAGCCCTCAGCACATTTACTTGGCTGTCCCGCGCTGTCGTTAGCTCATGCTCACGCTCCTTTATCGCCTGCTGGCTTTCAGTTTCACCCGCTATCTTTTTTATCTTCTTTTCATTTGGCACATTGCGGATCAACTCGTCATACTTCTCCTTCACTTCCTGCTGCTCTTGTGCCAGCCTCTTTTCGCTGTCCTGTCTATATTCGTCTATCAGTTCCTGTTGTAAGCTAACAGCATCCTTATCCTTTAGCGATTCATTGAGGAGGTTATTCAGCTCAACTTTAGTGAACGGCTTTTTAAGGACGTTTGCCCGGATAGTCTCCATGATGCTGTCCTCACCAAATGCGCTGTCTGACCCTTTGCCCATCTTCACGATGCGGGAGCTTATTGTCTCTGCGTCCAAATTCATGGCTTCTACCTCAAGGTCATATTCACCCACCTGCCGCAGATATGCCTCATAGTCGTTGTAACGTTCGGCAACCTCATTGTAAAAGTCCTGCTGCATTTTGGTTGAAAGGACCGCAACACGGCCACTGACCTTGTGGGCTGCATCCTCAACAGGGTTTGCGTTACCGTCACTGTCCGCCTTGCTATCCTTCAACTTCAATGGGTCATCAAGTATATCATTAATGTCAGGATTTTCAACCAAATACTCTTTTACAATCTTGTCGCCGTACTTATTGAGAAAATCCGGCACGTCCAAAATCTTCGTGGACTGCTTTTGATTGGAAGTAGTATTAGCGTCCAGCGATTTCAGCTTCTTTTGGAGCATCATCATCAACCGTTTTTCGGCTGGTATGGCAGAGGTAACGTAGTCGTATATCGGTTTCAGGATTTGCCCGGTACGGTTGATGCGCCCGCGCTTCTGCACTTCGGTATTTATATCCAGCTCTGCCTGCAACACGATCATAACGCGCTGCCTTACCTGTGAGGCAGGGACTTTTGCAGTCGGTATTGCGTGAGCTGATGCGCCCGTACTGCCTGATTGGTTAATCATCAGTACGTCCACTTCATTATTGTTGAACTTGCGGAAAGCATCGTTTGTGTTCAGCTTTTTGCGGGACATAATCAGTGCCTTGCTTCCCTTGCCGTTCATTTGCAGCTCATACTTACGCCCGGTCACCTCTGCTACGGAATAGCCAGCGTTCTGCAATTTTTTGATAATAACATCTATGGGGGAGATGGTGATACCTGTGGAAACAGCCCTGATACGCTCGTATATCCGGTTATACTCAACCTGCGCTTCCGGCGGCAGCTCGCTTAACTCAAACTTCTTATAGACCGGGGTGCCATCTATATCCTTCTCTGTGTAGCGGAGAATGCCATCCAAACCGCGCTTCAGCACTTCGGTAAAATCGGCATTGATGGTATCTCCATCCGAAACCGGTAAGCCCTGTTCATTCTCTAAGGTTTCGATAAAGCTGCCCATTGTTGACGCAAACGCAATGACGGGCTTCTTACCTTCCTGCAATCGCATTATTGCCCGCTCCGCTACCGCTTCTGCTTTAAGGCTGAACAGCATTTGGTTAATCACCTGGAATACCTTTGAAAAGTAAGGCTGGTTGTCAACCCCTGCCTGCGAAGTTCCTTCCCGAACGCCTACCTCCTTGCCCTCGGCTACCGCTATCTTGTCCAGCTCCTCGACAATGCCGTTTACATGGCTGTTCTGAAAAGCAATAATATCACGAAGCAGTTCCGTGATATTGTCGGCAATCGCTCTGTGTTCCTCTGTCTTGTCGTCAAGGCTGATGTAGTTCACTTCTACCCCCTCAAAGCTGCGCTCCCTGCGAAGCATTTGCCCCTCTGCAACAAGCTGAGACGAAAGCACCTCCTGTAAGGCTACGCCGCCCCTTGTTATGGATTCTACCAGCTCGTCCTTGCTCATGTTGCAGTCCGCAATAGCGGTCTTCATGGCGTATATCGGCATATTGTCCGGCCTCTTGGCGAACGTAGCAGAAAGAAATACCACTCCTTTTGTATTCCTCACTGCTCCCTGCAGGAATTCACCTGTATTGGACGAGCCGGAACTATTGTGTGCCTCATCCATGACACAGATGTTCCCTTCGGCTATTGCCTGAAGAAACAAGGGCTTGTCAGGCTTCTTTTCAGGGCTGTTAAACTGTGAATAGGTAGCTACGACAAAGTCATACTTTGCCGGAACTTCTTTTGCCTTAAATACTGCCTGCTGTTCAGTAAGCGCGGGTGCGCTGTACACCACATTGCCGTCCTCGTCCTTTATATCGGTTTTTGGCTCCCTGCTATTAACAATAAAAGGCTTTAAATGTCCTGAACCGATAGCCGACAAGTCACGGTAGATGTCAGAGAACAGGTTAGCTTTTTCAGTCAGGAAAACAGGTTTTAATCCCTGACAGACCGCATACCGGAGCATTGAGGCCGCAATACGTCCCTTGCCGATACCTGTTTGGTCGCCGATAATCATTCCCTGACCCCTTGCCTCGATATTGTAAATAGCCATAGCCACAGCGTCTATCTGTTCGGCGGAAAGAGCCTTGCAAAGAGCGGCTTGGCTTGGAAATTTCAGCCTGTGGCGCACAAAATTGTCAATATCGCCGCCAACCTCCTGTCTTATCTGTTCAATAGCAGAATGTGTCTCAAATGCCATGCTGTCCGGCACTTGGGTATTCAGGATAACACAGCTATCGGATGCGGGTACATAGGGTGCGCCCAAACTTTCACCAAACAATTGGCGTAAAGCAAGGGCTTCCTGCTCCAGCTTGTCTATGGGAGTAGCCACTATGCCATGATTGTAAAGCAGTGATGCTCCAACCGCCGTAACAACCCTTGTGTACAGTTCCTCGAACGTGGTAATAACTTTATCGGTTTCAGGATTATATACCGGGGCTGCGCCCTGTGGCTTGGGCTTTCTGCCATTAATGAGTATCAGGCGAACATCAAAGGATGTTCCCTGCCTTGAATACAGCTTATGCCCGTCAATCTGCAATACATCGGCGACATTGTAACGACTATACAGGTAGTTGAAGAAAATCCGGTTCCTGCCAGCCTGTATGCGTCCCTTGCTGTCCCATGCAGTGTGACCGCCGACTATTATTGCCGCCCTTCCATTGTACGCCATTGTGTCCAGCGCACGTAACGCCATCAGGTGATCCAGCGTGTCTATCTTGAATGTATCATACATTACAGGCTTATCCAGCTTACCGAACGGCGGGTTGGTCATAACGGCAGCAAAGTGGCTCTGAACGTCAAAAAAGGGCTTTGTAGCGTCTCTGTTCCATACATTTGCGAATCCCTGTGTCTTCAGGTTTTTGTTGCGGAAGTTGTCAATCTCGTTCACGTATATCCGCTTTGGGTCGCCAGCAACAGTTAAAAGACCGTTTCCGGCAGAAGGTTCAAAGCCATAGCCACCCCTGTGGTGCAGCTTGTCCAGTTCACAAAACAGTCCAGCCAAGTAGCCGATAGGAGCGGGAGTAGAGTATTGCTGCAATAAAATGGACTGGCTGGTGCGGTGAGAAAGGTTAACCTGGTTCTGATACAGTTCTACAATCTTCTCGAACTTCTCATCCACTAAACCTTCACCATGCGCGATCTTCCTTGCCTGCTTGACGATTGCCAGCTCGGTCAGCTCTTTTACTTCCGTTTTGTCCGTAATGCCGTAAGTAGCCGCTAACTTTTCGATAGAGGGTTTATTGTGTTTCTTTTTCAGCATTAGTTCGGCTTCCACTGCAAAAACAAAGGCGCTCATTGATTGTAGTTTAAAAAAGCGGTATAGCGAAAGCTATACCGCCAAATGAAAGATTACTGTCCTACCGAACTGTAGTTCAGGTTGTACCTGTTATCCCAAATGTTTGTAAACTGCTTGTTGCCGTTTGCCCATTCATAGATAATCATGTCACCGTTCCTTGTTACCCTCTCAATCGCCCAAACAGGGTCTGTAGTCGCCGGGCCAGCCGGGTTAGCAGATACCGCATAACCATTATAAACAACCATAGGTACAGATTCATCAATTCTAATAGGGTCTTTAGGACTGTTGTTTCCACTAAGAGTTGTGTTAAGCTGGTTAAGTGCCTGCGCCATGTTGGTAAGCAATCCGGCCTGCGTATTGCCTGCATTGACGATTTCATCGTGTATTCCTTGCAGGCTTTGCACCTGCGTTGCCGCCCCGGTATTCACTGCTTTCACCAAATTGGCGTTGCTGGCCTGTAGGTTGTTGATCGCATCCGTTTGCGCCTGACTACTGGTCGTTACCTGCTGCGTGAGCGTATCCACCCCTGTTTTTACAGCCGCGATACCATCCGACTGAGCCTTGCAGCAGTTCTGCATAAGCGTTGTCAACGGTGTAAAGTCGGCTGCTGCGGCTGCTGTATCAAGCATACCTTTGATTGCATCCCTGAGTGCAAAGACGTCTGCCAGTCCTCCGGGCAGGGTTACGTCTGCGAAGTGGATGTAAATGTGCCTGAGCGGTCCTTCGCCTATATCAATGCGTACCATGTCGTTTTTCACCGTGTCAATGGTTTTGATGTTTGACTTGATAACCAGCACGGGCGTACCATCGTTAATTACCCTGATGCACGAGTTGTCGTTAATAATCTGTGTTTCCATACTTTTTTCTTCTGTTTTTGCTTTTAATCTTTCTTTCCGTTTGATTCCTTGTTAACATGATCTGCTACTGCCTCACCGATAATAGAGCCAACAAAACCTCCCAGCATAACAAGGGGTGCAGCGTCCTTACCAGCGGCCTTTGCATACCAATAGGCTGCAAGTGATGTTAGCAATGTTGCGGACGAGATAATTGTTTTCTCTTTCATGTGATTTTCTACCTCCTTTTTCGTGTTTAGTGATGTAATAAGCTGTATGTCGCTATGCCCGTGAGAATGAATACCCCTGCCGACAGCAATTTGTTCTTGACTTTGAATCCCCTTAGCTGTTTTTCATAAAGCTGGCTTGACATGGTCAGCACGTCCTGCTGCGCAAGGCTTTTGTCAAAGGATAGCTTCAACGTGTTGTATTGCTCGTTCTGCGTACCGATTACACTATCCCTGTTGCTGACCTGCGTCTGAAGCGCATTGTTTAGATTTTCGCAGAGACTATCCCGCGCATTGGACGAAGCGATCAATTCATGGACTGCCGTACTAACGCTGTCACAATCTGCAAGTTTGGCCGCCGTATCTTTTTCGCTCCCCTCATGGGCGAGCAGCGTGTCCACCAAGTCGAGCAGCACTTTGTTGTCGGTCTTGGCTTTCTGCAATTCGGATTTGGTTGTACCTACTTTTTGCTTTAATTGGGTATTGGTCTGAACCAATGAATCCACTTTGTTTTGGAAATGCTCCTCAGCCGCTACACTGGCATTCTTAATATCTGCCGGAGATTGCAGGGCGGTTACTACAACCGGCTGTTTTGCGGTGTGGCTGATGAATATGTTTGTGCCGAATATCCCTAAAATAAGCCCCAGCACTAATGAGATGATTGAATTTTTTAACTGCATGTTGGTTGTTTTTTATCGTGATTAAAAAGATGATAGGGTTTATAGGTTATGAGCGAGTAAAAGAAGCCGCTACTGTTCCGTGTTCTGCGGAGACCCCGAATTGATGCTTATGCCGATGCCGCCGGGTTTCTTTTCAAAGGTGTAGCCAAAGCACCCAGCCGCGATTAAGCTGCCGAAGGTGTAGAACATGAATTCCGGCACATCCTTACCCCAAAACTGTTTGGCTATCCAGCTAACTATCAATGCCGCCAGTAATACGCCTATCACAAGCTCTCTCATACTATAGCTACCCAATTTGTCCATGAGCAACTGTTGAATAAACTGTTTCATTTTCTGTGTTCTTCTTTTTTAAGTAGTTGATTAATTGAATTGTCAATAGTCCCAATGCCGTGCTGATAAGCAGCACATCTATTACCGGATGCCTTCAGGCCGCCATTGCCAAGCTCAGGATAGCCGATTCGTGGAGCAGCGTATAGGTAAACCTGTTACCGTAAAGCTGCCTGTGCCGTTCGCATAGCTCCATGAAGGCGTTGAAATCCTCAGCATTGGCAAAGACCTGGCACCCTGCGGAGAACTTGTCTATGTATTTGGTCGTTCCTTCCTGCAACGCGCGGTGAATGTTGATGCCGAACATACCTGTGTCCTCCTTGCCGCTGAAGTCCAGCTTACCATCCCGCTTGATGTCCCTGATAACGGTTACCGGGTTTTTCTGAACAAGCGCGGTGTACTTGTTTCGGTGCAGCCCGATCATGTGCGAGCCGACATACTGTCCCTGTTTCAGTATGGCTGTTCCCTGCGGGTTGAGCGGGTTCCTCAGCCAATACGTGCCGGGGTCTGTCGTTGCTTCATAGCTGTGCAACTGCCAGTTGCCCCTGTCGTCTTTAAAGAGGACGTTGATGGTGTCGTTAAAGACGTTTGGGATAAGGCTATCGTTTCTTAGCCCGACGATGTTTAGCTCAAACGGGCGTGTAGATACCCGGTAGCCCTGCGCCATGAGCGCCGCTATTAATTTTTCCTTCATACTAAATTGAATTGGTTAAAGAATGAACTGTATCAATTCCGGCAGCCTTGCAAGTCAGGCTGCGTCCTGAAGGAAAGCAGGGATGTACTCATTCAGCCATGCTTTCAGTTCAAAGCCGGGATTGGGTTGACTGTACACATACAGCTTGTCCGCACCCACAATTTCCGCTTCATCAAACCTTTCGGTGAGGGCGAGCAGGGTGTTGAACAGGGTTTCATTTTGTTCCTCCGTCCGGTTGTCCACATGCCTGCCGTTCTTGTCGAGGCCGCCGAGCCATGCCAGCTCCACTGTGCCGTCCGCTGGCGTAATAGGCTTGAGGTTGATAAGCCTGCCAGCCCGTGTGATGATGAAATGATAAGGCAGCTTGTCCATTTCATTGACCAGCATCCGCCTTGTACCTGTGCAGTGTACTACGATGTACCTCACATTGTTGTCTTGTCTTACGTTTCGTCTGTTATACATAATTAGAGATAGTTTACTGATTGTGTTTTTACCAAGAAATATTTACCGTTGTTTTCAAATAGGGTATAGTCTAACCGCTGGGTTACTTCATTGCCGAGTACCATCATCGGGGGAACCTGAACGCTTTGCGTAGGGCTTACCCATACCGTCGCGGCTTCTTTGGTTACTATGGGTCTGCCGTCGAAACCTGACAAGCTCCATTTGCTGCCGTCATACTGCAAGCCCATACGGATGAACTCCATGCGTATCTTCTCCTTTTGGTCTTCGCTGGCGAAGCTGTTAAGCAGTCCGTTGACTAAGGTTTGGCGTACACCGTGCAGGCGGTGATCCAAGAAGCTGTTGCTTACCTGCTGGTATTCGTCCTTGCTGCCTATCTTTTTGAGCAGGCTGAGAACGCTGGTCAGGTTCTTAGCCGTAGCCGCATCGTACAGCTTTTGTGCAAGGGACGATGCCGAGGCTTTGCTGGTACTGCCACCGCCGCCACCCTGGACAAGCACATTAAACGTGCTTTCGCTGATAATGGTCGGATAGCCTTTCTTTTTCAGAGCATTCAAAGTTTCGCTGCCGAAATCGCCGTCCGCACCGTACTTGAGCAATATGCCGCTGCCGTACTTGTCAATCAGGGCTTGCTGCATTTGGCGTACCAAATCTCCCTTGCTGCCTTTCTTCAACGGGAAATCACTGCCGCCGCTGCTGCCACCTGTTTTGGTGCTTTTCGTCCCGGTGGTATCTGCCGGAGGCGTATAGGTTGTGTCAGGAGTGTGATGCGTCGTGTCCGGCGTTGGCGGCGTATAGGTTTGTCTCGGAGTGGTGCGCAATACTTCGTCGAGGTTATCTTCCTTTGCGGCTTTCTTCTTTTTGAAATACTGCCATCCGAAATAGCCGACTACTCCAGCAGCCCCAACTGTCAGCGTTGCGAGTATGATTTTTCCGGTATTGCTTCCTGTGGGAGCTGGCGACTGCCATTGCCCACCACCCCCGCCGTTACTGCGCGACTTCTTTGGCTTTGCTGTGTTCTGATTTGCTTTTCTTTTCATCTTCTTAGTTTTTTGGTTTGCTGTTTATGATTTGCATCATCGGGTCGTACTCCCAAAAGCGCAGTGCTTTCTTTAGGTCGGCTGTCAGCTCGTCGCCGTAAAGGGATTTGTAGGCTGCACTAACCTGACCGAACACTTCCTGCGTGGGTATCTCTAAAAAGACCGCTTTGATTGCATCATCATCTGTGCTGTCATAAAACCAATACTTCAGGTCGAATGCCGCTTTCAGCCGTTTTGCCCAAGACTGCAATTGAGCCCCCGTTAGCTCTACTTGCTTGCTGGCATTGTACTTTTCCGGCTTTGCAGAAACGATATACAGCATCTCGTCATATTCCGTGCTTTTGAGCGCCTTCTGCATATCTCCCAACATGCTGCTGCCGTACAACTTCTGATAGGAGGTCATTACCTTGCGGAATTGCTTTTTATCTGGTATCTCTCTCACAGTATCCCTCAAAGCCTCTACATTCGTTCCCAGCCATCCGTCATTATGAAAAGCCATCTTGATTTGCTTGGCGTAAGTCGGCGCGCTCCCTTCCTCCAGCGTCTTCTTTTGCTCGCTTCTTGCCTCTGCTTTCTTTATGATGTTTCTCCCGATCAGGAACGCACCGCCGATAACCACTATGCCCATCAACGAGTATTGGATTTTCTCCTTGAGCGTGAATCCGTCTCCCTGATTCCCCAGATAAGGGGCGGGTGCATACGCCTGATAGGTTTGACCATTATTGTAAAATCCGTTACTCATATTGTTATGTGGTTCGTGTTATACACCTAAGTATGCTTTTGCCATTGCGGTCTTTACGGGGTCGTTGGCTACGACATGCGCCAGCTTTTTCAGCTCTTTGGCAGACAGCTTGTTCGCCAATACCTTGAGCGCGTCTCCTTTTTCATTGACTACCGCCTGATCTTTGCCGGTGATAGTCAGCGAGTAATTAAACTTGTCCATGTGCTTCAATATTTACGTTTAACAATTCCGCGACCGGGATAAGCTGGTCGGGGTTTTCCATCAGCTTTACCAAGACCCCATTGACGATTGGGAGCTGCTGCGGGGTAAATACCCGTTCCATCTGCTGAATACTCCTGAATATGAGCTTTTGTATTTCCGTCAGTTCCGGCGCGGTTCCTTGTTCCTGCGTGGTCGTCTCACATTCCGTGTCGGCAGCATCCGGTGTTTGCTGCGGAGGGAGGGCAGACTGTTCCATATTGGATAGCGCACCCAGGAATCCGTTCACCTGCTGCGCCAATGGGGATTTATTGGCATTCTTGGCAACGGTGTATTTGAGTAGCTCCGCACCGACTTCCAGCAGGTTTACATCCTTCATCTTAAACCTGTTCTCTTTGAGGTACTTCAGCTCGTCTTGCAGCTTCTCGTTGTACTCCTCGGCTTCCTGCAACTTTCCTTCTGTGTCCTCCAGCTTTTCGGTAAGCGTCCGTATCTGAAAGTCTTTTTCCTTGTCGTCCATCTTTTGCTGGATCATCTGGTCAATGTCCGCAAGACTGCCTAAGCCGTTTTGTGGCTGTGCTGGAATTACACTATCCTGATTTAAAGCGAAGGAATACTTGGTATTCCGGGGTGTCTTGTCGCCGTCATAAATAAGGATGCTCAGGTTACGAGTGGTGTCCCTTATTTCTTCCTCGTACCCGTCAAACTCGTTTACGTCATTGGTGCGGGAGACTACTTTGAACCCGTCAATAATGATCTCGTAGTCCCTTGCCCGTCCCTTTTCGGCTTCCCGTTGCAGGTAGCGTTTCAGGCTGTCTATCTTGTGCTGGTCGTATCGTTCCTCTATCAGTGGCATTCTACTTTGTTTTGAATATTACCTGTATCATTTTTACTTGCTGCGGTGCAGGGCTGTAGTTGGTTAGCTCTATCTTGCCTTTATGCTCGTAGTGAAGCTCATTGGTCGCAAACTCCGCTAAATCGAATATGCCTATGTCGCTTGTGATGCGGATGAACTCCATCGGCTCTGCCAGCAGGAATAGCTGCATGGGTGCGTCTATCTTCCGTACTTCCCCCGGTCCTAATACAAAGTGCCGGAAGCGAATATGGTAGTTGTCCTTATGCCCTAACTCCTTCGCCCTGCGTTTGACGTACTCATTTGCCAGTTCCGGTATCATGTGCTGTTGTTTTTAGCTTAGTCCACAAAGTCAGGCTGACGGTATAAGCAACATCGGTATTGAGCATCGCACCTATCAGGTCTTGATAGCAGCCATAAAGCATATAGCTTTCAACTCCCTCTTGCACGGGTATCGGACGAAACTCGTTTTGATAGTAGGGCGTGTAAAACAGCGATAGCAATTCAGGAACAACCGAAGAATGCCCCGGAAGCAGCGGCTCAACATCGCTGCCGCCGAACGTAACCACACTGCTGTAATACAGGTCGGATATATTCTCGGATTGCAGCTTCAGCAGCCCTGCCGTGTTTCGCCCATTTACCGGTAGAAAGTTCGTTATTGAGCTTGCTTTGATGACCGCCTGCGGGTCGAACGCGAGTATTGCGTCAGCTGGTATGCTTATCTCAAAGAACTTCAGCTCTCCCTTCTTGGTAATGGTTATGTCCGTTATTATGCTTGTTGTCATCTTAGCTGTCTTTTAGTATGCAATCGAGTGTTACCAAAACCCAATACGGTTCAAATGGGGCGAGCGCATCGGTAGTGTCCTTATACTCCACTTTTACAATTCCGTTGCCAACCGCTACCTTTCCACCCCTGCGCAGAAATCGTTTGTGCGCCTCCATGCTCGGCAGGTGATACAGCCGCTTGCTCAGAAAACCTTCGGGTACTATTTCCTGCCTGTTGATCTCTATGCGCTGTGTCCCGCGCTGGTAAAGCAGTTTTTCCCTGTTGGAATCGAGTGCAATGCCTGTAACGAAGCCGATGGTCTTGTCCAGTTCGTAGCTGACCGAATAAACCTGATCGGGATTGGTGACGTTAATCACAAACCATTTGTACAGCAGCCCCGTTATGGGTATTTCGTGATTTGTATTGTTTTCCATTGTTTTCTCCTTTTCTGTTATGCAGCCATCTGTCCGCCTGCCTTTTGATATACTGCCGCCAGCAGTTCTATGCTTCTTTCTCCTTGTCCGTAACCTGCACCGGGGAATGAAGCCCATTCTTTCCGGCATTTGTCTATTGCTATGTCAAACCTTCCCGCCAAAACATCTTTCAATGCGCCCCTTCGCCGTATCAGCTCTATGGCTGCCCTGTCCTGGCTCATCGGCGAGAAGTCTGTCAGCCCTAATGATTGCGCTACCGATACCCAAGTGCTGTACAGGAATTGATATGCTCCTGCCGCTGTGCTGGTGATACCACCTTTGGTAACTGCGATGTTGGGATGCCAGCTATAATCGCTGAACATGCCGCCGCCGTAAAGCGTCCGGTAGGCATTCTTTCCGTAGGTTCCTTCCGAATACTGTATCATGGCAAGAAACGCTTTGAGATTAGTATATGCTCCGGGCATGGCTGATGTTTGTGCTTTTACTTTGCTTTTGAAGAACATGACGAGTATAGGGGCTGCAAGTCCGGCAAGAATGTATTTCCAATAGTTTTTAAACAGGTCGGTCATAATGCTTGCTTTATTTCAGGATGCGGATTGGGACAAGGGCGCAGCTACCGTTGCAGCGATAGCTGCAACCCGTACCAATCTTCATCCTAAAAACCTTTGAAATCCCCTGAACCTTATGGCGTTGTTATTGTGCCGTGCAGGGCGGCATATACATAGGTATTTGCCTGTATGCCTGTATTTGTTCCCAACTGGAGCGTAAGCTCTATCATCACATCATCCATAATCAGGCGCGGGTTTGACAGCTTGTAGTAGCCAATAGGCTTAAAGTGGTTGTTGGCTGTCTTGTGGATGTAGCAGCTTGTCTCCGGCAGAATTTGCTTTTTGTTCGCTTTCAGGTCTATTTCTCCCGATACGATTGCGGGGAACGCTTCCAAGCCCTGAAAGTTTGTGGACATGATGTCGTCCTTCGAGGCACTGGCAGCCACGCCTGCAAGCAAAGTGATCCCGCTGCAAAGGAATACCTGGTTCTTCGGGAGCTTCGCGCCGGAGATGTTAGTCAGGCCGATCTCCTTTGTGTCCTGCGTCTCAAACATCTTGATGGTCTTTGAGTTGACGGGTTTAGTGGCATAGATAATGCTATCCGCAAGCCTCAGCTCTCCCTTCACCAGCGATTCCTTGATGCCGGGCGGCAGCTCACCAAAGTGCTTCTCCATTTCTGCGCGTGACCCCTTGCTTGGTGCGCCCGTGTTCGCCAGCTTGTTGATGGTTTTGGCGCGCTTGATGGGGTGCATCCTGCGCAGCGCACCCAGCAGCTCGTCTCCGTCCATGCCGTCAATACCGAGCAGCGCACCCTGATTGTTATACTCTTCTACACCTTCAAATTCGTACATAATTGTTCTGTTTTTGGTTTTTAAAATTGATTGTTGATTTGTTTACTTGCTATCGTTTACAGGTTGTAGTCGGAAGCGTCCACCAGCGACAATTCGCCCATTTCTCCCATTTCCCCGAATTCTCCGAACTCCTGCATATCACCCATGCCGATGCCTGTCATTTGCATGTGCGCCATACCGCTTTCTTCGATTTGGTTTTCGATGCTTTCAAGTGCGGACAGCTCATTGTGCAGCTCATGGTATGCCTGCTTATCATTGGGGTAGTTGAAGAATTGCAGGTCGCCGAAGCCGGATGTTTCCTCTTTGGACTGCTTGCCCGATGCGTTATTGTGCATCACCTTGTCGAGATACAGCTTCTCTGCGAAGTTGTCCTTGTATGCCAGCATCCTTCCCTTGATGGATTCCATGTCCATGCCATCCAGCCCCTGAACCGATTTGGACTGCTGGAAGCCGTTGGCAGCCATCATACCGATGCCGAACAGTGAAGCCAAGCGGTTGCCCATGTAGTGGCCTGCGCCCGTTACACCTGCGCCGACGATCAGGGACGGCCTGCCAATTGCCGCACCTACCAGCCCGCCGCCCAATACGCCTATGGCTATATCCTTTACGGTTTCGATAGCAGATTGCTTGATGTCGCCCTTCGTTTCCTGTGTATGGGTCAGGCTGGCGAGGACGCTTGCCTTTGCAGCTTTCTTAGCATAGCTGTTGCCTTTCCCTTTTTCCTTTTTGTGTTTTGCCATAACTGTTGATTTTCTGTTTACGTTACTGCTATAAAAGCGTTTTGCGCGTTACCGTTTTGTGTTTCTTCTTCCTGTGGTGGTTCCTGTGCGGTGTGCCGTGCATCGCCTTTCCTGCTGGCGGGTGATGTGGTGCCGCTGCTGCTGAGGCTGCCGGTTTCATGGCTTTGGCTGCGATTGCAAGAACTGTGATACCTGCTACTCCTATGCCTGCCGGAACAATCCACTTTTTATTCTTGTCCCAAAAGCCGCCGGATGCTCCTCCACCATTGCCACCGTCTCCGCCATCCCCACCTCCGCCACCGCCATCGTCTGTTTGCTTTGACAGGGCGGTTGAAGGTTTATCTGCACCTCCGGCGCTGCCGCCATCGTCAGAACCTCCGCCGCCGCCACCACCGCCGCCACTTCCGCTGCTTGGTGCGCTTTTGCTGGCTTTCCCGCCACTACTTCCTCCACCATCACCCGAATCATCGCTGCCACCGCCGCCGGAAGAAGATGAGCCGCCACTTGAATTGTCCGTGATGCTTTCGGCAGCTTTTGTGTCTTCGCTGTTCTTGCCGCCGTCCGGGATGTCCTTTTCAGCATCGGCATTGGTCTTTTCATCGAAGTCCGCAGATCCTTTGCCTTTTCCGCCGAATATGTCGCCTATCTTCTTGAGCGTTGAAGCAATAGCCGCTATTACACCTGATGCTGCCGTTATCATGGCCATTGAAACAGGCTCTCCAAGTTCACCAAGCCCATGCACTCCATTTTCAGAGTAGTAGATGTCGTCTCCTAAGACTTGGCGCAGGGGCATGTTCTGGTGCAGGCGGTTGACCGGGTGGTCGGGGTGCATGGGACTTAGCCGGTGGTGATGCAGATGCCTGCCGTTGTGGTGCATACCGTGTTTTTGCATCCCGTAACCATAGCCACCGGAATAAGGGAAGTCCAGGTCGCCAAATCCTTCCAGCCCGTGTACTGCATGGTCTTTGTTACCCTTGCCCGAAAGGATTGCTTTTTTGAAGTTGGAAACCTTGCCGCCTGCACCATAGAAGATTTTCTCCAGCTTCTCCCGTGCCGCCACCAGCCGCTTCCACTTGTCGAAGTTTACACCCTTTGCCTTAGCCTGTTCCGCTGTCATGTAGCTCCAGCGCAGCCGCCTTGAGATATTGCCGACATTCAGCTTCATTGCTGCAAGAACGCCATTGCGCATGGCTACCGTAGCAGGGTTCAGCTTGTTTACTACGTTGAGGACTTTTTTGAGGTTGATCTTCTTCAAGCCCTTGCCGATTTTCTTGAAGAAGCCGCCGCCCTTCTTCTTGCCTCCTTTCTTTTTGCCGAACAGCTTGCCCAATTCCCCCATGTCGTCCGAGCCGTCAAGCAGGTAGTGGTCGTGTTCGTAATCGGGGCCGTCTATTCCGTTTAGATACTGTAAATCCATTGGATAATCTTTTTTCTCACTGAATGGTACTTCATAGTCGAATTTGTCTGTTACGCAGTCCAAAATGACCTGCTTGTTGTTGGGTAATACCGCAATCGGGTAGATGTGCTGGAAGTAATCCCTGCTGTACTTCGTTATCCTGAGCTTATGCCTGATGCCGAGATTGGTCAGTATGCTGCTGATAAACGTGCTGTAACAGTCGCAATCAACTCCGCTTTTGCGGTCATGCCATGTTCTTGCAGGGCTTCTTATTTGTTCGTAGCCGTCCCTGTCCTTGCGGTAGGCGATATGGCTGTACACAAAATGCCAGATATTGCGGCAGGTGTCGTAGTCGCTGCGGCCCTTGAGAACGTTCGCTATGCCTTTGGTGTGGTCAAGTGTCTTATGCACTACCTGTGGTATAAATGCCACCGTATCGCCTACGCCTGCGTTCTTTTGTACCGTGAGGGTATCTACGTTCGCCTTTGGAAACAAATGGTCATATTGCGCCCCGCTTTTGATGTTTCTATGTCTTCTTGCTTCCATGCTTTACTTTTTTACCGTCAAATCCTGTTTGTGTTCGTAAGCCACCTGTGTCCAGCCTAAGTCAACCGTTGTGATTACTCCTACCGTGAAAACGATTGACTTGTTGTTCATCAGGGACTTTACCATGTCGTACACTACCGAGAAAAAGCTGAGAACAGGGATTTTAACCATCATGTCCTGTATCAGCACTTGTCCGTATGCAGGAATCTTGATGTCCTTGTTGATGACCTGTGAGCTGCCTACCAGCATATTTTTGTGCGTCAGCTCGATAAAGGGGTATTTTATCCTGAAGCTGGCTCCTGTTGGATTTTTGAGTAGCGCGTCCACTTTTACGGTCAGTCCGTCAAGGCTTAACTGAAAGATGCTGGCATTGGGTATAACCTGCAACTGAGCCTGCGCCCTGTTGATCCTTTTGAAGTACGCTATCAGCCCGATTGCGCCCATCCCAATAACCGATCCGGCAATTATCTTATTTGTTAAGCTCATTGTTCTTGGCTTTTCTTTTTCGTTCGAGGTAATCTGCGGTGAGCTTGTAGCCCAGCCATATTGCACCGCCCAATAAGGCTTTCAGTCCGTAGTCAAGCAGGCCGGCCACATCCACGTTGGCGAGGATGATTGTCCCGGTCAGAAGCACGTTGCTGAAATGACTGGTTCCAGTGTCTGTTCTCATTTGTATGATGTTTTTCATTGGTTCACTTTTTAGCTGGCGGGTATCATGTGGCCGGGAGTGCCTAACTTCTCGAAGATGACCTTGACCTGTTCGATAGTGAAGAACAGCCCATGCTTCTGCCCGATGAGTTCCCTGAATGGTGTCAGCCATTTTCTGAATGTTTTGTCGCTTACGCCATAGAGCGTAGTCATCTGCTTTGTCGTGTACGGCTTTATCTCGCAGTCCACAATCGTGTAGTTTTTCTCTTTCGTATTCATATTGGTTAATTGATGTAATTGAGGTGAATGACGCAGTTGTAAAAATGCTGGAGCAGGCTATTGGCATTTAGGCCGATGAGCTTCTTACGGCAGGCGTTAAACACTTTTGAGGAAGGTTTGAACGCATACTGACGGTAATGTTCCGCCAGCACAGTCAGGTGCTGCAGGTAGCCAGGAATATCCTGACGCTGTAGCTGGATGTTCTGATACCAGCTTCTTGTACCTGCGAAGCCATGCGGGTAGTTACGGTTGAACCATATTGAGGGAAGCGGGACAAACCGGGCTTTGTTAGCAGCGAGGTAGCGGCTGGTCAGCAGCACCCGCTCACAAAAAGCTACAAAGGCTGCTTTCCGGTCTTTTGCGCACTCAAAGTAGTTTTGGATATGCGCCTGTGCGCTTTCTATTTCCTCCTTCGGAAATAGCCGCTCTTTCCACAACAGGGTTTGTGCGAAATTCCATGCGGAAGCCACATATTGGGATAGCTCGGTCTTAGGCGATTTGTTCGTCTGTTCTATCGGGATCAGCGGGATAATCTTAGCACTCATAGTTTTCTCTTTTTTAGTCCTGAATCGTTGTTTTCGGACACAAAGATGCTATTGCCGAAAAGTGCTACTTTCCCATTTCGGGCGTGTTTGGCGCGGAGAGAGCGATTATGCTTCGCTATGGTCTGTTATGCTTCGGAGAGGTATCGAAAGGGTGCGGAAGGGTATCGTTTGGGAACGTTTCGGTACGGAGCTGCTATAAAATGCAACGTTCGGGCGTGTTTTTCCGCAATTTTTTTGAAAGAAACGGCAGTTTTGAGCAAAATTTTACGGCAGGAAATAACTTAATATGATGAGGTTAGGTGACTAATGGGCATTAAGAAAGCCCCATGAACGGGGCTTTCTATTAAGGCTTTTTTGGAGCAGGTTTCGGCGCGGGCTTCGGTGCAGGCGGCGGAGTTTTACCGGGGCCGGGTGGATTATTTGTTCTGCCGGGGCCTGAAGGCTTTCCCGGATGTGTACTTGGTTTTCCTGGATTATTTGCCATATGAACAGTTTTTTTGTGAAACGAATTTACAAAATCTTTGCGGGTAGTTTGCCCGCGATTTGCCCGGCATTTGCCCGCGATTTGAAATAAGTTGAAATTATTTGGTCGTTAATTAGAAAATCATTACTCCGCAATTTTTGACAGTATGTTTTTTTGTAAACTGGCCATTAAATCCGTTTGCAGCATTCATTGCTTTTTTGTACGGGAGGACATTTCTCACTGCCATAACTACAGAAAACGCAGCAATCTCCTGTCAGAGGTTTAAGTATGGTGTTACAGCTTTCGCATTGATAAAAATAACGGCAGGCATCTTCCGGCATTATTTCTTCCTTTTGAAATCCGCAAACCGGACAAGTAATAGTTGATTTCAGATTTACTTTCATTTTAGAACGTTTGGCAACCCGATAATTTACAAAGGTAGCTATCATTAACCCAACCATCCCGGCATAAAGAAAATAATACCAGCTTTCACTATTTATTCCGTAATAACTAATGAAGATGATGCCCATGCTAATTAAAGCAATGATTAACGGCCTTACGTCTCTGTGCTTGCGGTAAGAGAGATAAATCCCAACAACGGACACGAGTGTAAGTCCCTGAAATATTTTCATCGTCCACCCGCCGAATAGTTCAAAGCTGCCTAAGCCGAGTGCAGTTAAAACAAATCCAAACAGAGGGAAACAACATGGCGAAAACAATGCTGCTACAAAAATTCCAATTGTGCCGACCTTGTCAAGTTGAAGCTTCACTTAGTTGTTCTTTTGCTCATTTAACCTTTTCAGAATTTCAGCTTTTAGCTGGGGCATTACGGCGTACTGGACGGATTTATCCTGTCCGCCAATAATGTGCTTTTGCAGTAGCTGATGTATCAGCAGGCTCTGCCTCTGATAATTAGTGCAGCCATCGCACATGCTAATGTGAAACCTAATCTTTAGTTTTTCCATCAGGGTCAGACCGACATCGTGTTTCTTTTCCATCAGCAATGTGGCTTCATTGCAGGATAACATCATTCTCTTCATCATTCCGTTCATAAAATTCAAGTTATTTGAACCAATTAAATTCCAGGCACTGCCGCAGATTCAATTTGGCCCGGTGAATAATCTGCCAATAATTCGTCGTTGATAAATTTAACTCCTTACAAACTTCATTACCATCTTTTTCTGATAAATACTTCATTTGAATTGCCGATGCCCATTGTTGCGGCAGTTTCCCCATGCAGCCATCCAATATTTTTCTGAACTCCAGATTGTCCAGAAGGTTTAAATCATAGTCCCAATGTTGCGGTCGCATTTCATTTCGCCACATCCCATCGTCATCGAAAAAATTGTTCTCTTTACTCACTCCTCTTTCGACGGGATTTCTGAATTGTTTCCGGTAGTGGTCAATTATTTTATGATTCAATATTGAAAACAGCCATGTTTTAGGGTTACTTTTCCCGCCAAAGTGCTCTATTTTCTCAAAGGCTGTTGTGAACGTGTCCTGTACCATATCCTTAGCTAATTCTTCATCAGAAAGCTTATAACATGCCCATTGGTATAGTGCATCAGTATGTATTTCCACCCATTCTTTAATATCGTTCCCTGTGGCTACCATAATTGCGATTTAAAAATATGAAAAATACACTAAGCCGTAACAGCAAATTACGGCTTAGTGCTATTTAATATGTGCGCCCCTTTTTCTATCTCATTGATATTGACTGCTTTTGTTCCGTTATCATTAGTCCAATCACCAAACCATAAACCAAATGTCCAATGAGGCTCCCAAGCATATTCATCGCTTGGCTGCCATCAGGCCTCGGCATTAATCCCATCGCCATCATACCCATCATCATTATCCGGGCAAATACAAAAACTGCAAAGCCAAATATCAATCCCCTCAGTACCCGTCCATTTATTTTCCGTACCCAATTGATAAAAAACCATCCATAGCACAGGGCAAAAACGGTTCCAATCATAATGTGAATCAGCCAGCCTACAGGACTTGGTGCATGTAGCATTCCTGATAGCATACCCGGAATATCCATCTTGGGCAGACCCATGTAGGGCGCGATGTAGGTCATCATGGTCATTACTGCGGTTGCTATTATACCACCAAATATTGTCCGCACGAGGTTTGCTTTCATTTCGCTTTGTTTTAATATCAGCTATTAGTCGGGTGTCTTGGCTTTCCTGACAATATTCAGATAAATATTTAATGATAATTAGTATTGGGCTTTGCGCCAATCAATTTGTGGTGTCCATAGTTAAAATGAAATCAGCCCCGTTTATTTTGCTGATTTTTTGAAAGACGTGTAAGGATTTCATTTTCACCACGTCTAATTGTTATAATCATAAAAATGTAATCAAATGAGAACAGTAAAACAAATCGCCGCAGCACTGCTTATTGCAGTTTCAATTGCAAACTTCTCTTATGCGCAGGAAAAGCAGGAGAACAAAATGGAGCTAAAGGAACATAAATGTACCGATGCATGCAAAAACGGAAAGCATATGTACGCTCACGGAGAAAAAGGGCATGTGTGCGGAAAGGCATGTAAGAAGATGATGAAGAAAGGTAAGATGTAGGGCGATTTTCAGTTTGTGTGGTTTGGGAGGCTTAGCGCCTCCTTTTTTTTGAATGAGCTGTAAGGAACTCAGTAACTGACCGTCTAATAGTAAAAATCTAAAAGCATCTTTTATGAAGAAAACAATTCTCCTCATTCCAGTAGTGGCCATCATTGGTAGTTTCAGCATCGTGCAATCATGTAAGAAAAGTAATTCTGCTCCTTCCGAGTACATTGCGGATAACACCTCCTTTTCAGGCTTTATGTCCTGGCCTAAGCAGGCCACAAAGCACGGGCCCGACCCACTACTTGGCGCAATGGCTCATGCTAATAATGATTCAACTGTCACCCGCGACGTTTACTTTAAGAACGGGCAAAGTGCCGTTAACGGAAAATACCCGGTGGGGACTATTGTGGTAAAACACTCCTACAATCCAACAGGAACGGTAAATGAATTCACCGGCTTGGTAAAAAGAGGGAATAACTTCAATCCTGCACATAACGATTGGGAATTTTTTATACTCAAGTCTGATGGTACAATCATGTCTGATTCAACAGGAATGGTAATGCGTGGGGCTAACCTGATGGGTGGTATGTGTAGTGGCTGTCATGCAGGTGCAACGACTGACTATGTATTCTCGAAATAGTACAATCCTATGCTTGTCCAACAATGTATTAATGCTGAATTTCTCAAACTGGAAGAAGTCTTGATGCGAATAGACGACGAGAAATATAATGGCGCATATTCTGCGCCAAGAATTGAGTTGTCTAATACTTCTATCGGTACGTACGTCCGGGAGATAATTGAATTGTTCTTTTGCCTGCTGCATGGCTATGATAACGGCTGCGTGAACTATTATCAACGATATAGGGACATCAAAGCGGGTCAAAATAATATTTACGCCATCTCACTGCTTCGGGAGATAGCAGACGAAATAAAACGAGATGATCGTCCGCTGCTAATAGAATCAAAGTTCCATGCAAGAGGGCAAATACAAATTTATGAAAGTAGCTACGGCAGGGAGCTAATGTACATGCTTGAAAATACCACACAAATTTTGAACATGATAACCTGCTGCCTTCACCCGGATAAATACTATTACGCAACGGCAGATCCCATGCGAAATGTAAGCAAACGACTGTCATTGCCAAATCATTTTTGTAACTAAAAAAGCTATTATGAGACGAAAGCCGTTCATTATCTATCTGTTGCTGCTTTCAATAGCAGTTGTATTATTTCAATCTTGTGCCGCCACCAAACCGCACACCGGTGAGAACTGGGGTAGAAGCTGCGGGTAATTACAATATGGCACAATTCAACAGGAAGTCGTCAACCAAAATAACTTCATAGGTGCATGGCCGTTTTTTGCAGATTACGAAGCGGTATTTCAATTGTCAATCAATTAACCTCTTGCAATGAGTAATAGTCTCCTTAGAGATTATTACCCATTGCAACATAAAGGCTGTATTGCGCTTTATTGTAGTCTTTTATAGCAGTTATGTAATCAATTTCGGCCTGTATGTAATACTGCTGTGCCTGAAAAACCTCGAAAGGTTTAGCAGTTCCCAGCTTTTGCCGCTCGACACTCTGGCTCAATGCGTCTGCCGATAGTAGAAGCGCTTCCTTTGCTATTTTCATTTGGTCGTCAGCAGTTTGCAACTCCAATATAGCAGTTGATACCTCCTGTTGGTATTGATTCTTAAATTGCTCAATTTTGTTTTGCTGTAACGAAATAGTGGAATTCCATTTCTTCATATCTCCCTTGTAGGTGAGGAGACCAAGCGGCAGGTTCCATAATAGAGAGGCATTCAACTGATAGGTATTGTAGAGAGGTTTGCTATATGCGCCGAATGCACCGTCATCAGTGCCAGTCCTCAATTTCGGCAGCAACAGACCTTGATAAACAGCTTTCTTCATCGTCCGGAATGATTGTAATTCGGAGTTCAGGGCTAAATATTCATATCGCTTTTCAAAACTATTGATGTCGGAATTTTGATTATTCAAGTGAATAGGTACAAGTGCAGTATCTGCGCTTATGACCTTAATTCCTGTTCCCAGGTTCAACAGGTTCGTAAGCATAGCCGACTGAGTTTGCCAATCTTTTTTGGCCTGCAATTCGGATATTTTAACGTGTTCATAGTTACTCTTAGCTAACTGATATTCCGATTGATAACGCAACCCGGCATCTACCTGTATTTTTATCTGTTGGGCAAGGGTATCGGATTGCTCCGATAAGTTCCTTAGAAAAAGGTATTTCAGTTCCTCAGCCTGCAAGTCGAAGTAAGCCAATACAGCCTTTAATATTATCTGGTTTTTTTCGGCTGCAGTTGAATAATTAAATGATACTGCTCTTTGTCGTGCGGCCCGCGCATCGTAGAATCCTTTGCCGAAATCAATTTCCCCTGCAAAACCTAACCCAGCCCATAGATAATTGCGGTTTATGTTCGTGAAAATTCGTCCGTCCGTATTCATGGCTGCGCCATTCAGATAGTGAGTTGTGGCGCCAGCATAAATAGTGGGCAGCCACCATTCTTTGGCTTTTAATTGATCTGCCAGTGCTTGTTGATATTTCAACTGATATTCTTGTATAGTCAAGTTATTCGCTCCGGAAAGTTTCAAAACTGCTTCGAGGTCAATCGGCTGGAGAGACTGCGCGTTAACACAAGTCGCCACAAAGTTGAGGCAAAGAAAGGCAACGAGCTTTGAGAAGATTTTTTTCTGTTTCATTGTAGCCTCCTTTTTATTTTGTGGTTAATGATTTAGTTTGAACTTTTGCTCCATTGCTGCAAAACTCTTTTCCTTGCACTACTACTGTGTCCGTACCCTTTAAGTCCGGGCTTAGTATTTCGGTGAATTTTTCATCATGGACACCCGTCTTTGCGTCAATTTTTTTGCATGTTCCATTGGTAATTGCATAAATGAAAGATTGCCCCTTTGTATTGCCTATAGCCTCGTTGGGAACTGAAAGAACCTCCTTGTGGCCGCTTCGCTGCACCTCCACTTTTGCGTACATGCCAGGACGGATTTTTAAGTCCGTATTCGGTATGTCAATTTCTACTTTCATTGTTTTGGTCGTTTCATTCAAGCCATAGGCAACACGGGAAACAGTAGCGGTGTATTTTGCGTTAGGAAGTTCAGGGAAGCTGATCTCCGCCTTAGTCTTATTGTCAATTAGAGGCGCATCCGTCTCGGGTATTTCAATTGTTAACCGGATAGGTTGCAGTTCTTGAATCTCAAACAAAGGCATAGCGTTGGAGTTGCTTAACCCGCTTTGGACTAATGCACCTTTGTCCGCAAAACGATTTACTATTGTGCCGGAGAAGGGGGCTTTTACAGTTAGGTAGCTTATTTGAACCTGTATATTCTTCAAGCTTGCCTCAAGGCTTTTGTATTCTGCTTCTGCTTTTTCAACATCTGTAATGGAAGTTAGCTGCGGTGTTTTATCATAAATGCTCTTTAACCTTTGATAAATGTCTTTTTTTCCCTTTAGCTCAGCTTCTACCTTTTCTTTTTGACTGTACAGCTCGGGGTTAGCCAGCAAAGCAAGCGTTTGTCCCTGTTTCACGAAACTGCCAATATCTGCGTAAAGACTTTGCACATAACCGTTGGTCATAGCAAAGAGTTTGACAGATTGATTAGGCTTTGCAATACCTGTTATTTGCATGGCAGTATTGAATTGGTGAATCTGTGGGTTAGCCACAACAACCGTAGGAACGTTTCTAAACTCATTTTTTTGCTCTTTTTGCTGCTCTTTCTTATCGCCACAAGAAGCTGCGAATATGAATACGAATACGAGAATGATATTTGCCTGTTTCATTTTTAACTGTGATTTTCTGTTGAACATGAAGAATAATATGGGAACGATAAACAAAGAAAGAAACGTTGCAGCCGCCACGCCGCCGATGATTGCCCGTGCCAAAGGCACATTGGCTTCACCGCCCGTTTCGTAACCCAGCGCCATAGGGAATAATGCAAGGACAGCTACGGAAGCGGTCATTATTATTGGACGGAAACGGTTAGCTACACCTTCCTTGATGGCTTCTTCCAGCGATCTCCCTTCTTTTAGAAGATTGTTCATTTTATCTACCAGCAGGTTACTGTATGCCACCGTAATGCCTACCATCATGATAATGCCCATCATTGACTGAATATTCAGATAAGTGCCGGTTGCCAGCAGCAATCCTGTTACGCCAATCATTCCTAAAGGGATAACCGTCACGATGATTAACGGAAGAACAAAGGAACGAAGGAGGGGTACAATAATCAGATATACCAAAAGAATAGCCAGCACCAGCCCCAAGCCGAGATTCCCAAAACCTTCCTTCATACTCTTTATTTCCCCTCTTGTATTGATGGTATAACCTTCAGGGAGATTTTTTCGCAGGGTATCTAACTTACTTTCTATCTCCTGCGCTGCTGCCCCAATATCCCTTCCTTCCACATTGGCAAAAACATCAGTAACACGCTGAATATTGAGGTGATTTATCTCGATAGGAGCAGAAGTGAGCGAGGTTTTGGAAATGTTTTTTAGCAATGTTGCCTTCCCGTTTGTTCCCGTTATGGTAATATCTTCAACCGACTGCGGATTGTCTAACGCTACTTCAGGATAAGTGACACCCACAAAATAGTGGTTACCGTTTTTCTCGTCAATCCAAAAAGAAGGCTTGAAGTTGACTGACGAGTTTAATGCAGAAACGGTATTCTTAACAATGTCATCCGAGTTAACGCCAATTTGTGCCGCCTTTACCCGGTCTATCTCTACCTTTATTTCAGGATGGTTATAACGCTGATGGATACGGACATCTTCCGTTCCGCCTACATTTTGAACTATATCCCTGACTTTTACGGCAATATCGCGGGATTTTTCTAAGTCGTTTCCCGTAATTTGAATGTCAATCGGAGACGGTAGTCCAAAGTTCAATGCGGTGGTTACGATGCCCCCCGTATTAAAGATGAACTGTATGCCCGGAAATTGCTCCTTTAGTTTTGTCCGTAGCGTTCTAACGTATTTTTCAGTTTTTGTTTTGTGTTCCTGTTTTAGTTGTACGGATATGGTAGCGTCCTGTGTTCCTGAATTTGGCGTATAGGCGGCAGGCCAGTCATTAAGTACCCCGATATTTGATATAATTATGTTGAGGTCATCTCCAACCTCATTTCGGATGAAATTCTCTATTTCGGTTATCTTTTTTTCAGTAAGCTCAATCCTTGTCCCACTTTCCATTCTTACGTCAATGGACATTTGCCCCACATCCATTTGGGGGAATAGCTCCGTCCCAAGCCGTTTAAATCCGATAACAGCAACAACAAACAGCATGGCAGTCAAGCCCAGCACCAACCAGCGATAATGGATGATTTTAGAAACGATATTCTGATAACTAAGTGTAAGTCTGTCTATGCCTACGCCGAAAACGTTTAAAAATCCTTTCTTTTTGCGTTCTCCTGAATGTTGCTTAAAAAATGTCGCCGCAGCGATAGGTACAAGTGTCATGGAAAAAACCCGTGAACCGATCATTGCCAGCGATACCGTTATCGCTAAGGGCGTAAACAGGTATTTGGCAATTCCTGTCAAAAAAATTACAGGGAAGAACACAATGCAAATAGTAAGCGTAGTTACCATTACCGGCAGGGCAACTTCTTTTGCGCCGTCGAAAGCGGCTTGAGAAGGTGATGCGCCAGTCTTTAGATGTTTGTCAATATTCTCAAGCACTACGATGCTATCATCCACCAACAGCCCTATTGCAAGTGCAATTCCCCCAAGTGTCATGCTATTAATAGTATCACCTGTGAAAAATAATCCTATGAATGCAAACATCACTGATAGCGGAATACTTAATGCCACAATGAATGTTGATCGTAGATTGCCGAGGAATAGGAGCAGAGCCAGTGATACAAGCACCAGCCCCGTAATTCCTTCCTTTACCAGACCGTTGATAGAGTGCCTGACGTAAGTAGATTGGTCAAGCACTACATCGAGATTAAGCGATTTTGGCAAGCGGGTTTTCAACTCTGATAATTTAGCTTTAACCCCTTCAACAGCCGCAATTGTATTTGCTCCTGTCCTTTTATAAATGGGAATATACACCTGACGCTTGCCATTTACGTGAACCATATTTGTCTGAATGGCGCTGGCATCTTTGGCATAGCCAATATCTTTCAGAAAAATGGGCGCACCATCTTTGCTCATTTTTATTACGATGTTGTTGAAATCGTCCACTTTTGGCAACATGCCATTTGCATTGACGCTGTAATTCAGGTTACCGATGTTCACGTCACCGGTTGGTATCATTACGTTGTTTTTCTGGACAGCGTCAACCACGTCCGTCTGGGAGAGGTTGTATGCCTGCAATTTGTCGGGATAGACATACATATATATCCTGCGCAGTTTCCCGCCGTAAACTGCCGGAGCTATTATTCCCTGCACAGAGCCTAAAAGGTTACGTAGTTGGAAGTAAGCTATGTCGTACAACTCTTTTTCAGTAAGGCTGTCGCTACTAACTGCAAGCAAGGCCAAAGGCATAGAAGCTGTGGGGTCGTAAGGCATGACCATAGGCGGGATTGTACCTGGCGGCAGGTAATACAAATCGGACATTGCCAGTGACGTTACCTGCGATAAAGCTGTGTTGGGATCAACTTCAGGGCGAAAAAAGTCTTTGACTATGCTAACACCGATCATACTCTTGCTCTCCTGTCTTTCTATACCGTTCGATTGTCCCGTCCAGCGTTCAAGGCGGCTGGTAATATCCTTCTCCATTACTTCGGCAGGCATCCCGGGATAAAGTGTCAGCACCTGAACGGCAGACGACTTGTAGTTTGGCAAAATATCTACCGGCAACCTTTGAACGGCAACTGCGCCGATTATTGCAACAAGCAGTGCGCCAACTATTATGAGATATTTGTTGTTGAAAGCTATTTTTAGCATAAAAATTTCTTTGATTTAATTTGCCTGCACCTCGCACCTACTTGGAGCAGGTGGTTTTATTTAAAAATGGACTGAATATGAAAGTCTCTGCTTCCGCAGTTTGGATGTAGCAACAGCGCAGAAATGGCAAAGCCCTTCCATCAGGAAAGGCAAAAAGGGGTTTACCTACTTTACAGGCAGGTTAAACCAAAGAAATCACTGGAGGGCCCCGAAGGGAATGAGCTCCTAAAGGTGGACTGCCCCGGCAGGAAAGTACCGGAAGAGCTGTGTGCCTAATAAATTGAGCGCGAATGAAAGATGTAACCTCGTATGTAGAGGGAGGGACAAAAAAATAATCAAAATTTATCTGAGAATAATCTTGCTTGTATTGTAGTCCATCTTTGTGTATGTCATAGCAGACATAATGCTGTGGGTATAGTACAGAATTGTAAATCCCATTTTCGGATGTTATTGAGGGTTTTCCAACGGTACAATCTCCGTGGTATCGTGTGCCATCAGGATGATAACAATAGTGTGTCTTTTGAGTAAATGTATAGTACCCAAAAACAAACATTAATATGATAGCTGTTATTCTCCGCAATTTGCTAAGATAATTTTCTAAGCGAAAATACAAAAGAAGTAGATTATACACAAGTTAGTGCCATCTCCCTAACATTGTACGGCTTTTAAGATATGTGCCTTTATTTCTTCGGGAGAACAGCCTTTTTTAAGAAATACGTCTATTCCATACTTTTGAGTTTCTGAATATTCCTTCTCATAAACTGTGTATGCGAATACTTTTATTCCCGGAAATTTCCGCTTTATTTGCATCCCAATTTTATACTCGGCAATAGTTGGAGTATCAATGTCAAGCAGGCAAGCATCGGGGATGTCCGATGTCTGCACAGCCTGAGAAATAAAATCATCGCCGTCTTCCGCCTGAATGGTTACATTAAATCCCACCGCTTCCATTACTTTGCTTACAGAATGGCGAACAAGGATATAACTGTCAATTACTGCAAGTCGCGTTTGTTTTCTTGCCATAGCGTATTGTTTTAAGGTTCTTTGCTTATACCTCTGTCTCTTTTTATATCCCTGATTTTATGCTTAGTGAGCCACTTGGTAAAATCTGGAACGTCTTGTGGAGTAAAGTTTGTTACTCCTCCATCTTTCAATGCAATAATGAACGTGTCAATGCTTAGAACATAAGCAGACAGTTGGGTAGCATGATAATTAAAGCCCGGATAATTGTTTGCATTCATCGCTAATTTTTTATTGTTTAGCGGAATACGCCAAAAAAAGAGGCGCAGACCACACCTACCGTCTAAGAGGCACTGGTATGCCCGATCACGAATAAGTGAGCCCACGCCCTTAGCGTGAGCGTTCTCCACTTATGTCTCGTGATCGTTGAAATTACCAGTTTCCTTAGACGAGACTTAAAGCAAAAACGCTTCAAGAATTTTTACACGACAAAAATAAAAAAACAAATTATCAGATAACGAAAGAATTTACAGGCCATTGCACTTCCGTTACTATGCAGGATATTTAGTAAAAGAATTTTTTTGAAACTTTTTTTGAAGTTTTGCAAAATACTTTTATCTTTGCACTGAATTTATTGTGAACATGCAAACAGTAAACAGAAATATGATAGTATTAGCAAGAGAATCAAGAGGGATTAATCAGGTCGAGTTAGCTGATAAAATCGGGATGTCGAAAGCAAACTTAGGCAAAATCGAAAGTGGCGATATTGGTATCAAGGAAGACACGCTGGAGACGATTGCGGAAATAACCAACTATCCGTTATCCTTTTTTAGACAGGATGATGAAGTATATCCCGATCACTTAATTTACCGGAAAAGGGATAAGGTCGCGACAGGTTTGCTCACACCAATCAATGCAAGGGTAAATATTATCCGTTTCCATGTGCAGCACCTTCTAAAAGCTCTGAACATTTCTTATCTCGACCTGCCAATGTTCGAGGTAACGGAAAAGAACACTCCGCAGGCAATTGCTCAAAAGGTCAGGAAAGCATGGAAAATAGAAGCGCCGGTAATAGAAGACACGCTTAAGCTGTTAGAGGGTAAAGGCATTGCAGTAGCAAGTTTTGACTTCGGCACTGAAAGAGTTGATAGCAGGTGTGTCTTGGCGAACACTAAGTACCCTGTTATCATTCTGAACAAGACACTTTTGGGAGACAGGCAAAGGTTTTCGCTGATTTATCAGTTGGGGCATTTATTAATGCACACAGCCTTTAAGGTAGATTGGGAAAGAGACATAACACACGAGGCGAATTTGTTTGCTGCGGAATTTTTAATGCCTGAAAAGGAAATAATGAAAGACTTTGAGAATGCCATAACTCTTCCGTTGCTGGCACATCTAAAAGGTAAATGGAAGTCCTCGATGATTTCATTGTTATACCGGGCAGACGATTTAGGATTTCTAACGCCTAACCAAAAGAAATACCTCATTCAACAATTCAACGAACAAAAGCTCCGCCGTCGTGAGCCTGTGGAACTGGATATACCGGTAGAATATCCTGGGCTAATCAGGAAGTGGATCGACGAGGTGAAAACAAAACAAAAGTTGGACACCAAAGGAATTGCAGCACAGCTTCATTTAAGTACAGACGAGTTTATTGAATTATACAGTTAAGATAATTACTTCCCATTTTCACAACCCCATTCGGTAATTAGACTAAGTAACAATTCAATTTAGGCATATGACAGCAAAAATCGAAGTAAAAACCACAAGTGAAAATGTGGCACGAAGAATTAGTGGGAAAGTTATTGATGTGAAGGACTACCAAGTGAGACCCTACACTTATAAAGAGTTGACGCAACTATATGGAGTTAGTAAAAAAACTTTGCTCCGGTGGCTACGCCCGTTCAAAGAAGATATTGGAGAGAAGACGGGACGATATTATACAACTAAACAAGTGGACACGATTTTTCAAAGGGTTGGGTTCCCTAAAAACCTGCCTGATGCTGCATAGTCAAATCGGAAATCTTCGCCCGAATAAAGAATACTTCTCCCGCTTTCGGAATTCCTACCCGAAAGCGGAAAGCAATGTATTCCGGCATTTTACCTTAGCAGGTTTAATGCAAGAACTATGGCGAAGATTATCGAGTTTAACCCGAAGGGACAAAAGCATTCAGACGAGTACGTTGAAATACTTAGTGACGGACGGCGGTGCATTTCCGTTGCCAAACTACGAACTTTTAAAGGCTGTGAGCATTACAGCGATGAGGAAGCTCACGAAATTGTAGAGAGCATCAAAAGTCTTTCCCTTATCCTGCTCGACATCGTTAGAGACGAGGCAAGGGAGAGAGAAAATGATAACGAGTACGAACTAAAACAAGCAGCATGACAACAATCAATTCATTTGCGAAGTTTGGAAAACGTAAAGATGTCCCTAAGATTAGTGCGACTGGAACGAAGACAGCCGTGATATACACCCGTGTTTCGTCGAAGGAGCAATATGACACTAACCTTAGCCTGGACTTTCAAAAGAAAGCAATAGAAGAATATGCTAAGAGAACAGGAACAACGATAGTAGCTTCCTTTGGTGGAATCTACGAAAGTGCCAAGACGGATGGACGAAAAGAGTTCAACCGGATGCTTGACTATATCAAGCAAAAGAAAGGAAGGGTTAATCAGGTACTTATCTATACGCTCTGCCGCTTTAGCCGTACAGGGGGTGGCGCAATCAAACTGGCTGAAGACCTACGGGAAAAATATGGAGTTGAGGTATTTGCTGTAACACAGCCCGCTGATACATCCCTACCGAGTGGCGAGCTACAGCAAAATATTCAGTTCATTTTTGCCAAGTACGACAACCAGCTTCGTAAGCAGAGAGCTGTGGCCGGAACTAAAGAGAAGCTGGAGAAAGGCATTTGGTGTGTTAAACCACCAATGGGCTATGACATTCTTAGGGCGAACGGTGAAAGGAAAATTGTAGTGAATGCGCTTGGGAAGAAGCTTCGGAAAGCATTTATATGGAAAGCGGAAGGGATGAAAAGCGAGGAAATCATATCCCGCTTACAGGCAATGGGAGTAAAGATATATAAACAGAAAATGAGCCTTATTTTCTCCAATCCATTCTACTGTGGTATATTAACTCATAAGATGCTTGACGGGAAAGTATTGGAAGGCACTCATGAAAAGCTCATTAGCAAGGAAATATTTCTCAAAGTAAACAACGTAAGAGAAAGTTTTGGGGGTTACGGTGTCGCTCATAAAAACGAAAGAGATGAGGTTCCATTGAAAGTGTTTATAAAATGTGATGAGTGCGGGCAACCGTTTAGTGGGTATGTTGTTAAGAAGAAAAGGCTTTGGTACTACAAATGCCGGACAAAAGGTTGTAAATGTAACGTCAGTGCCAAAGAAATTCACAAGCTGTTTACAGAGGAATTAGCAAAGTACAATGTTAAAGAGGATTTAATTCCTGCAATTCTATTACAGCTTAGTTTAGATCATAAGCACGATAACCAAGATACCGATAAGCAAAAGCAGGTTATTAATGAACAGCTTCGGGAGGTAAACAAAAAGTTGGAGAACATCGAAGAAAAATATTATGTGCTTAATGAAATGAGCCGCGAAACTTTCCAAAAATTCTACTCAAAATACAAGGACGAGGAAGAGAAAATCAGCCGTGAACTGGCAAAGTATGATGGAGACATTTCGAACCACGAAATTGCTTTCGAGAAAGCATTAAAGATTGCTACGGAACTCGCGCCTGAATGGGCTTCCGCTGGTATCAAGCGCAAAGAGAACTTACAAAAACTGTTCTTTCCGGACGGAATTGTATTTGACCGCAAAAAAAGGGCATTTCGAACCCTAAGAGTAAATGCGATTTTTGAAAATATATCAAGAATAGCAAGGGTTTTAGAGGATAAAAAAAATGGACAGGAAGGTAATTCTACCAACCTGTCCAGTTTTGTCGGGACGACTGGATTCGAACCAGCGACCACATGACCCCCAGCCATGTGCGCTACCGGGCTGCGCTACGTCCCGAATACTGATGTATTCTTATTTGAGGGGTGGCAAAGATAACCCAAAAATCGTTATTAACAACTAAGAAAGCTCGTGCGATATGAGTTTTAAAAATTCGGCACGGGTCTCATTTTTCATAAACTGCCCGCTGAAAGCCGATGTGGTGGTAACACTGTTCTGTTTCTGCACACCGCGCATCATCATGCACAGGTGCTGCGCCTCTATTACCACGCCCACGCCCAGGGGGTTGAGGGTTTCCTGTATCACGTCCAGTATCTGGTGGGTCATGCGCTCCTGCACCTGCAGGCGCCGGGCGTAGCACTCCACCACATGGGCTATCTTACTGAGCCCGGTAATAGTGCCATTGGGTATATATGCTATATGCGCCTTGCCAAAGAAGGGCAGCATATGGTGCTCACACAGCGAATAAAGCTCTATGTTCTTTACCAGCACCATCTCGCTATACGCCTCATGAAATATTGCAGACCGCAGTATCTCAGCCGCATCCATAGTATAGCCCTGCGTAATGAACTGCATGGCCCTGGCAGCACGCTCGGGGGTCTTCAGCAGGCCCTCGCGCCCGGGGTCTTCACCCACACCTTCCAGTATGGCCCGGTAGTGTTCCTTCAGATCGTTTGTTACCGCTTCGTCGTAAAACTCTTTCTTATGATAAGCCAAAATGCTGCGTTTTAGTAGAACAATATTAGCTGTAAAATGGCTGCCGGCATGTATCTATTACCAATATGCCTATTGATAATTATTATCCGAAGTACTCAACATATATCTTAGGCGTCTCTACAAGCTTTATGCAGTGCAGTTGCACGCCGCCGCCCTCTATATGGGGCTTCAGCTCATGCCATATGCCCATGGCAAAGTTTTCAGCGCTGGTAAATTTACCCTTCATAAAGTCTACATCAAGGTTCAGGTTGCGGTGGTCTACCTTCTCTACGATCACATCTTTTATCAGATCGCCGAGGGTCTTAGCGTTGTATATAAACCCCGTCTCGGCATCAGGCTCACCTTTTATGGTAACGTGCAGCTCATAATTGTGGCCATGCCAGTTCTCATTGGCGCATTTACCAAACACGTCTTTATTGTGCTCGTCTGTCCAGTTTTTGTTTTCCAGTTTGTGTGCGGCATTAAAATGCTCAACACGTGTCAGATAGACCATTTTTATTATTTGAACTGCAAAATTAGCGTTACTGGACGGTTTTGACAAAAAAGTGGTTAATTGCGCCATGAACCTGCTTATAGTAGCCGCTACAGAAGGGGAAATAGCGCCATTTTTGCCAGCCGGTAAGGCAGATACGCTTGTGACGGGCGTAGGCATGGTAAACACCGCATATATGTTGGCCAGGCACCTGCAAACCAATAAATATGACCTGGTGCTGCAGGTGGGGGTGGCCGGCAGCTACGACCGGAATATACCGCTAGGCGAGGTAGTATTCATAACCAGCGACCTATATGCCGACCTGGGCGCTGAAGACCATGATAACTACCTGGATATTTTTGAAATGGGCCTGGCAAAAAGAAATGAATTCCCGTATACGAATGGCAAATTACTGACGCCATTACTGCCGGTGCATGAGCATATATCGCTGCGCCGGGTTGCTGGCCTTACTGTAAATACGGTCAGTGGCAACGGCCAAACCATAAATTTCCTGTCTGAACGGTATGGCTGCACTACTGAGAGCATGGAAGGAGCGGCCTTTCATGAGGTGTGCCTGCGGGAAAACGTGCCTTTCGCGCAGGTGCGTGCTATATCGAACTACGTAACCCCGCGCGATAAGAGCAAGTGGCAGATGAAGGATGCCATTATCAATCTGAACAATTGGCTCATTGATTTTGTGAACATTCTTTGAGCCAAAGAGGGCATACCTTTGCCAGATATTTCTCTAATTCAAAAAATTAAATGAAACTTACTCTCGGCTTTAGCCCTTGCCCAAACGATACTTTTATTTTTGATGCTATGGTGAATGGCAAGACAGACACACACGGCATCACCTTCGATTATGTAATGGAAGATGTGGAAACGCTGAATGTGTGGGCAGAGCAGGGCAAGCTGGATATTACCAAACTAAGCTACAATACCTTTATACATACGGTAAGCAAATACGCTCTGCTGCACAGCGGCAGCGCGCTGGGCGAGGGTGTGGGGCCACTGCTGGTATCCAGGCAGCCGCTGGACCTTGCAAAGATCGACACCTACAAAATAGCCATTCCCGGCTTTAAAACCACGGCCAACCTACTCTTCACACTTGCCTTTCCACAGGCGAAGAACAAGACGGAATTTGTATTCAATGAAATAGAAGGCGTAGTACTGAGCGGTGAGTATGACGCAGGCCTTATGATACATGAAGGCAGGTTTACCTACGAAAAAAAGGGTCTCACAAAACTCACAGACCTAGGCGACTGGTGGGAGCAAACCACCCATGCAGCGATACCGCTGGGGGGCATAGTGATACGCCGGAGCATTGATAAAGTTGTCTGTGCAACCGTAGACCAGATCATAAAAGACAGCCTCGCATATTCATGGCAACGCTACCCCGAGCTATCTCCATTCGTCACTGACAATGCGCAGGAAATGGAAGAAGAGGTGATGCGCAAACACATAAACCTCTACGTAAACAACTATACCACTGACCTGGGTGAAACCGGGCGTAATGCTATAGCCACACTTTTTGAAAAAGCAAAGGGCGCGGGGTTGATAAACGGTGCGATGCAGGAGGGTATCTTTTATTGAGAAATTGTTTGAATCACAGATTAAAAATAGATTAACGGATTTCACAGATTGTGTGTGTTTTCAGTGCCGTCGCATCCTGAGAAAAAATTGATGCGATAGCATTTTCTTTTTGTTATTTTTTATCTTTTTTTATGGGAGAATTTAAATACAAGGATATAACTGAAAAAATTATTGGCGCAGCATTTGAGGTTCACAAATTTCTTGGAAACGGGTTCCAGGAAGTAATCTATCAAAGAGCCCTTGCTTGTGAGTTTCAAATAGCCGGGCTTGGCTACGAACGCGAAATCGAACAAGATATTTTTTATAAAAACCTTGAGCACCCTATCGGAACAAGAAGGGCAGATTTTGTAGTAGAAAGCAAAGTATTAGTTGAGCTTAAAGCAGTGATAAAATTAGAAGACGTGCATCTGGCGCAAACCTTAAATTACCTTAAAGCCTATAAACCGGAAGTTGCGCTACTTATAAATTTTGGATCAAAAAGCATGGAATTTAAACGGCTAGTACTCTGATAAAGTATTATCTGCGTTTCTGTGCAATCTTGTAATCCTTTTAAATCTGTGATTCAGATATTATACTTCCACCCATGCCTCATTTTCCTTCAGCAACTGTATCAACTCATCTACGGCTATGTCTGCAGGTACATTTTTCTTGACTACGTCTTTGCCTTTGTAGAGGCTTATCTTGCCGGGGCCGCTGCCTACGTAACCAAAATCGGCATCGGCCATTTCGCCGGGGCCATTTACTATGCAGCCCATTATGGCTATTTTCACGCCCTTCAGATGGTTGGTGGCGGCGCGTATCCTGGCGGTGGTTTCCTGCAGGTCGAAGAGTGTACGCCCACAACTGGGGCAACTGATGTATTCCGTTTTACTGATGCGCGTGCGCGTAGCCTGCAGTATATAGAAGGCGGTATTATTCAGGAACTGTTCGTTGCTTTTTACTTCGAGGTAAGTCCGCCCGCTTATTTTACTGTTCTCTGATCGTCCTGCGTCATTGAGCAGCCATACCCCATCGCCAAAACCATCAAGCAGCAGGCCACCGGTATTTGTGGCATATTCTATGAGCTGCTTATCCACAGTTTTTTCAACGCTTTCAGAGCGTAGTATTACCGGGCATATTATGCCTTGCTCCATCAACTCTATCATCAGCCGTCGCATAGAAGCCATGGTATGCTTGTTGGAGCTATGCACCACCAATATGGCTTTGTGATACAGCTTTAACTTGTCCATGAAGCCATATGGTACATCATCCGCGTCTACAGATACAAAATGCTGCTGGTCCAGCCCGATGGTGCTATCGGGATATTCGCACTGGTGCATGCAGGGATAGTACTTGTTCTTATCAGCAGTACCAAGCCAGGTTTCATGATCACATATCACCTGCAGCGTACCAGGCAACGCAAAATCAAAAACACGATGCCCGGTATACACATAGTCTGCGGCAGAATCGCTGATGCTCCATTTATCTGTGGCAGGATGGTAAGTATAGCCTATCGGTTCGAGAGCGTGATGATCCAGTTTTTCAACTTTACTGAAATCAGCAACAACCACCGGCACATGCGCCGGGCCTATATTATGTACACTCAATGCCTCGCGGCGGCTGTACGCAAAAGGGTTGTAAGGAAGCGTTACCGCGTTCCTCAGCTCAGCTATAGGCTCATGCCCGGGCCGGTTTGTGTATCTGTCCACAATATCCTTACACACCGGTATCTCAAATTCCGGATCTTCGGTCAGCGACACGCGTATGGTATCACCAATTCCATCTTCAAGAAGGGTACCGATGCCTATGGCGCTTTTTATCCTGCCGTCTTCGCCATCACCGGCTTCTGTTACGCCAAGGTGCAGGGGGTAACATTCTCCAAATTCAGCATCCATCTGCTGCACCAGCAGGCGGTAAGCCTGCACCATCACCAGCGGATTGCTCGACTTCATGCTCAGCACTACCTGGTGATAACTTTCATCTCGGGCAATACGCAAAAACTCCATGGCACTCTCTACCATGCCCATCGGCGTATCGCCATACCTGCTCATAATACGGTCACTGAGTGAGCCATGATTGGTGCCTATACGCATGGCTGTGCCATACTGCTTACATATTTTCACCAATGGCGTGAATCGGTCCCTGATACGGGATACCTCTGCGAAATACGCCTCATCGGTATATTCAATAAAGTCAAACTTCTTCTTGTCGATATAGTTTCCGGGGTTTACCCTTACCTTCTCTACTATGCGCGCGGCAATTTCTGCCGCATTGGGGGTAAAATGGATATCGGCCACCAGCGGTGTATGGTAACCTGCGGCACGCAGCCGGTCTTTTATGTGCTGCAGGTTTTCCGCCTCGTTCTTACTGGGCGCCGTGATACGTACCATTTGCGCACCTGCTTCAATACAACGGATGGTCTGCGCCACGGTAGCAGCGGTATCCATTGTATCGGTGGTGGTCATTGTTTGTATGGCTATAGGGTGCCCATGGCCTATTACCAGGTCACCTATCTTCACAGACCGGGTGGGTAAGCGCTTATACTCAGTGATAGACGGGCTATATTGTTGTAACATATTATTAAAATGAGGGCAAAGTTAACTCAAATACAGGGCAAAAATGGCTTAGTTTACTATCACATAAGCATAATAAAAAGGTAAATTTCATCTGTCTAATATCCTTTAAGTTTGCATTTTTAAAGCAAACAATAGTATTTTAGCAGAATCAGTACAAAAGAATTGAATGGATTACGAAATAAAACATTCGGGTAAATTTAAATACGTAGAAGAAGGAGAAGGAGAGCCGTTGGTATTACTCCATGGCCTGTTCGGGGCATTGAGCAACTTTAAGGATCTTGTAGACCATTTCAAGCATTCATACCGCGTGATCATACCGCTGTTACCACTGTATGACCTTACACTGATAGAAACCAGTGTTTCGGGCCTTGAGCGGTATGTAGCCAAATTCATGGAGCATAGGAAACTGACCAATGTACACCTGCTGGGCAACTCGCTGGGCGGGCATATAGGCCTTGTATACACCCTAAAGCACCAGGACAGGATACGTACAATAACCCTTACAGGCAGCTCGGGATTATTTGAAAACGGCATGGGTGAAACTTATCCGAAAAGGGGCGACTACAACTATGTACAGAAGAAAACAGAGCTGACATTTTATGATCCCAAGGTAGCCACAAAAGAGTTGGTGGATGAAGTATTCAATATCATTAACAACAGGCTGAAAGCATTGAAGATCATTGCGTTGGCGCGATCCGCCATAAAACACAACCTCGGTGATGAGCTACAGCAGATAACCATACCCGTGTGCCTGGTATGGGGCAAAAATGACACCATTACGCCTCCTATGGTTGCGGAAGAGTTTCATAAGCTGCTACCCACATCTGAGCTGCACTGGATAGACAAATGCGGGCATGCACCAATGATGGAAGTGCCTGAAGAATTTAATGCTATACTCACTTCTTTTCTTGAAAAGCATAAAGCCTGAGCTGTAAAGTGAAATATCAGGTACTTTTGTGAAAACTTATACTAAGATAAATCTGGTATGCGTTTTGTAATACATACACCGAAGAAGCAATAATGAATATCGACCAGCTGATATCACCAATACCAACCCTGAAACCTGAGGACAGCGGAAATATGGCCTTAGACCTGATGCAGGAAAACAACCTGGCCGAGTTGCCCGTGGTAGCCGATGACCATTACATGGGCCTGGCACAGGAGCGCGACATTATGGACTGGAATGATCCGGATGAAACGCTGAATACCGGGGAACACCTCAGCTACAAGCCCGCGATCAGCGCGGTAGCACATCCGTTTGAAGCCATGAGGCTGGTACACCAGATGAACTTATCTGTGCTACCCGTTGTTGATAACTCCAATAAATATATTGGCGCGGTAACCAGGGATGGTCTGCTAAAATATGTTACGGAGAACAGCGGTATTGATACGCCGGGAGGCATTATTGTACTGGAAATACCACCCCGCAACTACACACTGTATGAGATAGCCCGTATTTGTGAGAACGAAGACGTAGTGATAATGAACATGCAGGTACATGCCAATGAGCAAGGTATGCTGGAGATCACCCTTAAACTGAACCGTTCTTCGCTGGATGCGGTAGTGTCCTCCTTTGAGCGGTACAAATACCATGTAAAGGAGGTGTACGGCGAAAACAGCAGTGATGACGATATTACAGGCAAGTATAACCTGCTGATGAACTACATAAATATGTAACATCCACCAGATACATGATAGCTATAGACAACGTATTGCTGAGTGATGAGATAGTGGAAGAACACTTTGTATGCGACCTGCAAAAGTGCAAGGGTGGCTGTTGTGTAGACGGAGATTGCGGCGCCCCATTGACTAAAGACGAAACGAAAATTCTCAAAAAGATATATCCTAAGATAAAGGACAGCCTCATACCGGAGTATGTTGCCGAAATAGAAAAGCAGGGCACACACACCACAGACAAAGAATACGGCTACGTAACACCAACGGTGAACGGCGGCATATGCGTATATGGCTATACCGACGAACTGGGCATAGTGAAATGCGGTATTGAAAAGGCCTGGAAGGAAGGAAAGGTTGATTTTCGCAAGCCGATATCGTGCCATCTCTACCCTATCCGCATTACATCAAACCCGGGATATGAAGCCGTAAATTACGAGCCGCGCGAAACATTATGCAAACCGGCCTGCAAACTCGGCGATAAGCTTAAAGTGCCGGTGTACGTCTTTCTCAAAGAGGCTATCATCCGCAAATACGGAGATCAGTTTTATGAAGCGCTGGAAGCAGTGGCCACTAAAATGAAAGGCACGAAGTGACACTTTAACTGAGCGATATTCATTACTTCTACCGGACTATTTCATTCTGTATCTTCTTACCTTTCGCCTTCCCTAAATCAGATCCAGCCCTGGTTATGCAGGTACTTTGCTATCTGCACCGCATTTGTCGCAGCGCCTTTCCTTAGGTTGTCTGCTACTATCCAGCAATTGAGGGTATTGGGTTGTGAATAGTCTCTGCGTATCCTGCCTACAAATACTTCGTCCTTACCTTCCGCATCGATCGGTGTCGGGTAGCCGTTCATAGATGGGTTATCAACGACCACTACACCGGGTTGGTTAGACAACATCTCTTTGACATCCGACTCAATGAAATCTTTGTTCAGTTCTATGTTTACACTCTCGCTATGCCCGCCTACCACAGGTACACGTACGGTAGTTGCCGTAACTTTTATGCGATCATCGCCCATTATCTTACATGTCTCAAGCGACATCTTCATTTCCTCTTTGGTATAACCGTTGTCCTGGAACACGTCTATATGTGGCAGCACATTCATGTCTATCCTGTGTGGGTATACATTATGTTCAGCACTGCCTGTCCGCTGCTCCATAAGTTCTTTCACCGCCTTCTGGCCGGTACCACTTACTGATTGGTAGGTGCTCACTACAACACGCTTTATACCATAAGCACGGTGAATAGGATCAAGTACCATCACCATTTGTATCGTTGAGCAATTAGGATTGGCTATGATAAGGTCATTTTTAGTAAGCACATGGCCATTCACTTCCGGTACTACCAGCTTTATATCTTCCTTCATTCGCCATGCAGAGGAGTTGTCAACAACGTAACAGCCTATAGCCGCAAATTTTGGCGCCAGCGCCAATGACGTACTACCACCTGCCGAAAATAATGCCAGTACAGGCTTCATGGCTATAGCTGTATCAGCAGATACCACACTGTATTCCTTACCCTTAAACACTACCTTCTGCCCAACAGAGCGCTCTGATGCCACCGGTATTAACTCCGTTACCGGGAAATTCCTTTCCTCCAGTATCCTTAACATGGTTCCGCCTACAAGCCCTGTGGCGCCTACTACTGCTACTTTCATTATATAGTTAAATTGGAGCGCAAAAATACTTTAATGTATTCAAAGAAATAAATATGGTAAGCAAAACTATTTTTTAATGCGGCTGATATGGCTCACCTTAAATCCCGACATTTGCACTTTATGAAAAACCTGGGGGCGCTCAATAAATATTTTCTCAAATACAAATTGCGTTTATTGCTTGGGTTGGTATTTGTAGCCATATCCAGCAAGTTTGCCGTAATGCCGGGTAATGTGATAAAAGACATCCTGGACAAAGTAGTGCAAATGGTAGCCAGCAACGCCGGGCGGGGGGAAATTATCAGGCTTGTTTTCAATGGTGGAATTTTATTGCTGGGCCTGGCGCTGCTACGGGGCCTGTTCATGTTTATGATGCGGCAGACCATCATCGTTATGTCTCGCCATATAGAATACGATCAGAAGAATGAGATATACGATCACTACCAACAGTTGAACACCGGGTTCTACAAAGCACACTATACCGGCGATCTTATGAACCGCATCTCAGAGGATGTATCGAGAGTGCGTATGTATACCGGGCCATCCGTCATGTATTTTACCTCTGTTGTGTTTCTCGCTTTCTTTTGTATATGGGATATGCTGAGGGTAAACACCATGCTTACTGTCTGTGTAATAGCGCCACTGCCCTTGCTTGCCTTTTCAATATACACCGTCAATAAGATCATCTTCCGGAAGAGCGGTAAAATACAGTCCGAATTGTCGTCGCTTACCACTACCGCGCAGGAATCATACTCCGGCATTCGGGTTATCAAGTCTTTTGTGCAGGAGCAGAATATGCTTCGGTTCTTTGACAAGAGCTCTGAAGAATACCGGAAAAGCACAGTGAACCTTTCGCTTACTGAGGCTGTCTACTTCCCTTCTATGAACCTGTTCATTGGCATCAGCATGCTGTGCACTGTGCTTATTGGCGGCTACTTCGCCATACAGGGCCAGATCACTACCGGCAATATCGCCCAGTTCGTCATCTATATCAATATACTGATGTTCCCCATTTCCAGTATTGGCATGGTGGCCAGTATGACCCAGCGTGCCGGCGCATCTCAGAAAAGAATAGACGAATTTCTGAACACCAAACCGGACATTGTAACTCCCGCCAATGCGGTAAAACATACCATACAGGGAAATGTGCGGTTCAATAATGTTACTTTTACCTATCCGCATACCGGTATTACAGCTCTGCAAAATTTTTCGCTTACTGTAAAGCCCGGCCAGAAGGTTGCCGTCATAGGCAAAACGGGTTCAGGCAAGTCAACGATCGCCCATTTGCTGCTCCGTATGTATGATGTAACAACGGGCGACCTGCTGCTGGACGATACGGGCGTACACTCATGGGACCTGCAGCACCTGCGTACCGGCATAGCGTATGCACCACAGGATGCTTATCTTTTCTCTGACACCATTTACAACAACATCCGCTTTGGCAGGGACAATGCTACTGAAGCTGAGGTAAGAGAGGCTGCGCGTATCGCATGCCTCGACATGGACATCAACACATTTCCGCAAGGATTTGAGACCATGATAGGTGAGCGGGGGGTAATGCTATCCGGCGGGCAAAAACAACGTATGGTACTTGCCCGGGCCATACTGAAACATAGTAATATACTGGTGATGGACGAATGCCTGTCGGCGGTGGATACACAGACTGAGAAAACAATACTGGGCAACCTGCAAAAAATACTGGTGGATAAGACCACTTTTGTGATCACCCATCGAATTTTCACAAGCTGGACTTTTGACCAGATAATTATCCTGGACAACGGCACCATTGCCGAACACGGCACTCATGAAGAACTGATGGCACTAAACGGACGGTATGCAAAACTGTACCGGCACCAGGTGAGCTGATCCCAAACCGATCATATAAACTTATTGTCCTTAGCGGCCTTTATCGCATCCGCTTTAGAATGCACGTCTAACTTGTGGTAAATATTCTTGATGTGCGATTTCACCGTTTCCAGGTCTATGAACAGTTCCTCCGCTATGCGTTTGCGGCTTTTGCCCGTAGCTATCTGCTCCAGTATCTCAGTCTCGCGGCGTGTAAGAGGCGTAGATTCATTACGCTTGAATGAGGATATGACCATACGTGCTATATGCGCGCTCATGGGGCCACCCCCATCCATTACCTCATGTATGGCCGCAACTATCTTCTCCGGGGGTGTGTTCTTGGTAAGGTACCCGGCTGCGCCATTGCCCAGCGCACGGAAGATGAGCATCTCCTGCTCATAAACTGTAAGTATGAGAATGTGCGTTTCCGGTAATATCTTTTTAAACTTGGGTAATGCCTCTACACCAGATATACCGGGCAACTCCACATCCAGCAGTATCACATCGGGGTCTTCACTTGCTATTTTTTTTAGCGCATCCTCGCATGAGCTGTAGGTGCCCACCACTTTATAACCGGCAGTATTACCTATCAGAAAAGCATAGCCCTCCCGTATGGTCTCATCATCCTCTACTATGGCAACTCGTATATCCAGGTCACGTTTCATATAATGCATTTATGTAAATATCGTTATTTCTCTTCTATCCAATATCACCTGTTTAGCGGTATTTTGAATGTCAGACTTATGATCGTGCCCTTGTTGGCGCGCGAATCAACATATAACTTACCATTCAACCGCTCAGCCCTGATATGCATATTATTGATACCATTACCTTTTTTTACGGACTTAATATCAAAGCCTGCCCCATCGTCCTTGAGTACCATCTGCAGCACATTCTTGCTTTTCATCTGAACATCCAACGATACATTTTTAGCGCCTGAATACTTCAGGCAGTTGTTCAAGGCTTCCTTAAATATCATGATCAGGTTCCGGCTCAGGTCCATGGGCAGGCGATAATTCCTCCATTTTTCATCTGTGCCGGAAAAAGTAAATACTACCTCTGTATCGCCAAACAGGTCCACACCAAAATCCCTGATGCGGTGAAGTATCTCATAAAGATTATCATTTGACGGCTTTAACGACCATAGTATATCGCGTGTGCCGCCATATAATTGTGCAGTATTATCTTCTATCTGCCCCAGTATCCTTAGCGAGTCGGGCGTCATAGGCACCTTGCTCTTTAACACATTGGTCAGTACATTGATGCGGGTCAGCTTATTACCTATCTCATCATGAAAGTCTTCGGCAGTACGCAGCCGTATCTTTGCCTGCTCTTCCGACCGAAGCTTGGCCAGCAACCTTAGCCTGCGCTGTTTGCGGCTATTCACCATATACTGGAATATGATACCGAGCAATATACATGCCCCCAGCACTGCAAACCGGAACCAGGTAGTTTTATGAAAAGGTGTTATGATCTCAAAAGCATAAACGAGTTCTGTATTATACTGCACACCCATACTCTTGCACTGCACATGAAATACATACTTGCCCGGCGGCAATGCGGAGTAAGTCACCGAATTTGTAGGGCTCCAGTCAGACCACGGTGTTTCCAGCCCCTCCATACGGTACCGGTACAGGACTTGCTGGCCGCCACTGAGTGTTACAGCCTGGTAGGTGAATGCAATATTATTTTTCCGGTAGGGCAGTTGCAGATGGTACGGTATGCCATACCAGTTATCGGTGCTGTCGTAGTAGCTTGCGTCTATAGAATTGTCGCCTGCCAGCTTTACAGACTGAAGCACTATACTTACCGGAGCCGAAGACACGACAGCGGTATTGGGCTGATAGTGCATCGCGCCGTTGGTTGTGCCGAACCAAATACTTCCGTCGGGTAATTTCAAAACGGAATTGATATTGCTTTCCATACCGGTGATACCCTGCGCCTTGCCATAAAACGTGATCTGCGGGCCCTGCCCGCCCATCTTTATTTTGTGGATGCCAAAACCGGTGCCCACCCAGATATTTCCTTCATTATCGGCAATGATGTTGTAAATAAAATCTGACCGTAGGCCGTTGCTTTTATTTATCACCATAGCCTTACGCGTATCCATACTATATCTTATCACTCCATTGTCGGGGCTGCCCATCCATATATTGCGCCCCTCCAAGACAAAACATTGTATTTCCAGGCTATCTACGATCGTTCTTGTTTTAAAGTCCGATATCACACCCGCGTTATACATCTGCAATCCTTTTTCCGCCGCTATCAGCATACTGTCCGCTCCTATCTTTATAAACGCTGAGACACGGCGGTTGTCCTGGATCATTGTTTTAAAACTGTCATGTTCCAATACCATCGCGCCATTCTGGAACCCGATCCAAAGGCGGCTTGAATCGTCCTCATACAGGCTGATAATTGAATTTGAAAGTAAGTTCCTTTCCGGCGATGCGTATTGCCTGAAAATATTGTCCCCGTATGACCATAGGCCCCTGCCTCTCGTGCCTATCCACAATTTTGAGGCCCGGGTGTAACACAAGGCTGTAATAGACGGCACAGGACTTGAGGGGAAAGAAAGCGGGCCTACCTTCCCGTCTTTAAAAATATAAAGGCCAGCGTCGTAGCTACCCAGGAACAGCGAGTCCTTTTTGTTGCTGGCTATTGCCATTATCTGGGCGCTGGGCAATCCCATGGTCTCGTCCAGGCTGGTAAATTGTGTGCCGGAATATCTGAAAACACCCTGCCCGTCGGATCCCATCCACACATTACCCTCCCTGTCTGTAAACAGGTCAAAGAAGCTGTTGTCGCTCAGCCCGTTTCGCTTACTGTAGTACTGCTGCCTGTTTCCATCCAGGCGCAGCACGCCTTTATACATGCCTAGCCAGAAAGCCCCCGCCCTGTCCTGGGTGATCAATCCAATGGGCGGCTGCACAGATAACGAATCCGGCCCCAGGTGATAGTTTTGTATTCTCGTACCATTCAGGCGGTAGAGCCCGCTGCTGGTAGCCATCCATATCTTACCCTCTTTATCGCGGAATAGCCTGTATACATATATCTGGCCATTCTCAGCCGGCAAATTGAACTTCAGTGTATCGGTATGGTTGTTATACTGATGATAGATAACACCCTCTTTAGCCAGCCACAGGCTACTCTTTTCAGCCAGCATAGCCGACACAAATCCAGTACTTCCCGGGGTAACATAATACTTTATCTTGCCGTGAGTAACATAATAAATATCCCCGGCTACCAGCCACCATGCCGTATCATTGACTATTTGTATCTGCTGGCGCGACTTGGGGTCCCCTACCGTCTGCTGCTGCAACCGGGAATAATGCGTAAATGTTTTGCCGTCAAACTTCGAGATCGTCTCCGGGCCGCCTACCCATATATTTCCTTCAGTGTCTGCGGCTACAGCCCATACTATATTTGACGGCAGCCCGTTACGGATAGTATAACTTGTAAAATTCCGTCCGTCATATCTTGACAGGCCACCGAATGTGCCGATCCATAGATTGCCGTTTCTGTCCTGCGCCAGGCTGGTGGCCTGCGACTGGATAAGCCCATCATCCACGCTCAGATTGTGAAACGGATAACGCTGGGCGTAAGAACTGGCACCTGTAAGCAGAGATAGTATAATGACTGTTATAGGCGCCATACGCCGGACTAACCGAAAAACGATATTGCTTTGCTCCGATCGTGCCATCTGTTACATAACTTCTGCAATGCGAAAATACATTATGTTTCTTGTTATCACTGTCTTACAAGCGGCTGTAATGAAAACCTTTGTATATCTCACCCAATATGGGGGAATAATCATCCTTTCGCTAAAGACCCCATCCGGCCTGTTGAATACAAAAACCGGTTTCATATAAAAATGCAAATCACCCGCCACGGGTGAAAGCGCCAATATCTATCGCGTATACATTTGGTCTATCAAACTCACCGTTATGAAATACATTGTCTTTCCCGCGTTATTGCTGCTCATGTTATCCCTCTCTTTTTCCTCCAAAGCAAGCACTGGCAGCATATCCGGCAAGGTCGTTGACGACAAAGGGAAGGCTGTTTTTGCCAATGTCATTTTACTGCGCGGCGCCGATTCAACGGTAGTAAAAACAGATATTACCAATGATAAGGGTGAGTACAATATCACCCCTGTAGCAGACGGCAACTATATCCTGAAAGTGATGTCTCTCGGTTTTAACAATTATACATCAGGCACGCTAACCATAAATGGCAGCAAAAAAGAAATGCCTACGATAAAATTAACGCAGATTGGCACCGAGCTCAAGGAAGTTGGTATAACTGTTCAAAAACCGTTTCTTGAGGTTCGCGCAGACAAAATCGTAGTGAATGTAGATAACAGTATTATCAGCGCGGGCTCATCTGTTATGGAGGTTTTATCCAGGTCACCGGGAGTTACTGTTGACCAGAACGACAATATAAGCCTGCGTGGCAAGCAGGGGGTAAACGTAATGATCGATGGCAGGATACAACCGATCTCTGCCGCAGACCTGGCCAACTTGCTAAAGAGCACTCCATCTACCACCGTTGACAAGATAGAGATCATCGCCAATCCCTCGGCAAAATATGATGCGGCGGGTACGGGGGGCATTATAAACATCATTACAAAAAAAGACAAACGACTGGGCATGAACGGCAGCGTCACCGCCACCTATGCCCAGGGTGTATACCCCAAAGAAAACTTTGGTATAAACCTCAACTACCGGCAGAAAAAACTGAACGTATACCTGAATTACAACAATACTTACCGCCAGGGGTTCAGCAAGGTATCGTGGGACAGGCGCTTTTTCCGCAACGATACCTTCAATGGCGCGTTTGTGCAGCAAAACTACACTACGTTGTCACTGCATAACCATATAATAGCTACGGGCATAGATTACAATATCTCGTCAAAAACTTCTGTTGGCGCGTCTGTGACAGCTGAAAATTTTTACCTGGGTACTGACGGCTACTATTTCGCCAATGTATATGACAGCCATGATACTATCCAATCTTTCAGCGTTACCGACAATACATCCGGCGGCAACTGGTATAACTACGCGCCCAATGTCCACTTTAAACATACATTTGACAGCGTTGGAAAAGAAATAACGGCTGACCTCGACTATGCCCATTACTGGAACAACAACGGCCAGGACTTCACAACCCGGTACATGTCTAAAGACGGCGCAGAATCCCTGCCCCGTTATGTACTACACGGCGATATCATGGGCGTTACGGATATAAGCTCGTTTAAAATAGATTATACCAATCCCTTTAAAAATAATGCCCGCTTTGAGGCCGGTATCAAGGCAAGTTTTGTAACGGCAAACAATGAACCAAAATTCTATAACCGCAGTAATGGCGGCAATAGTTACGACTCAGGTATCAGCGACCACTATTTATATCACGAAAACATTAACGCTGCATATATCAACGCCATTAAAGACTGGACCAAGTGGAGTACACAAGTGGGCCTGCGTGCCGAACAAACTGTAGTGGACGGAAAAGAACTGACCACCGGAAAAACATTTGACAATAACTACCTGCGCCTGTTCCCCAGCTTTGCGGTACAATACCATCTGAACAAAGACAATGACCTGGGCATAAACCTAAGCCGACGTATTGAACGCCCCGGCTATCAAGACCTTAATCCATACATATTCTTTGTAGACCCTACCACATACAAAGTGGGTAATCCGCAATTACAACCTGCGCTTACTTATGCTGCTGATCTGTCTTATACTTATAAACAACGGTTTATCACAACCTTGTCTTACAGTATCACAGACAATGTAATTACAGAAGTTATAAAACCCAGCACCACACAGGATAAGGTGACCATACAGACAAAGGACAACCTGGCCACAATGAATTACATAGGTATAAGCGGCTCATACACCCTGCCACTGAAAAAATGGTGGACAAACATTACCAGCTTTGACGCGTACTATGCCAATTATGTTGGCAACCTATCCAACACAAACCTTAACGCGGGCAAACCGACCTTTGATGTAAATACCAGCAACAAATTTACATTCCCTGCAGACTGGTCTGCTGAGTTCACCGTGTTTTACCAGGCCGAGCAGGTGTATGGGTTTCTGAACCTCACACCTATATCCATGTTCAATATAGGCATACAAAAGAACCTGCTGAAAAGAACGCTGACCATAAGGTTGAGTGCCAACGATATTTTCTGGCATGGTAACGAAAGTGGTTCATCCTATTTTGTAAATTATTCCGAGGTATTCAATGCCTTACACGATACACGGCAAGTAGGCCTTTCCGTAACCTACCGCTTTGGCAAGAAAACAGTCTCACCTGTGCAGCGGCACAGCGGCGGGGCCGAAGACGAGAAAAAGCGCGCTACGGATAAAGGCGCCGGGTAAGATCTTCCCTCCCCGATTAGCAAATGAACGCTGTATCTGTTGCAGCACCCATGCCGGACCGTATAGTGTGCGAACCTGGTGCCGGCACAAAAAATAAAGCCCCGGATATATATCCGGGGCTTTATCGCAATACAATATTGCTTAAGAACTTTTCTTAGGAGCTTCTTGTTTTGTCTCTTTGCTCTCTTTGCTGTCTTTACTGCATTCTTTTTTGCAGTTTTTCTTGTCTTTGCAGCAAGCAGAAGATTTTGTGCAATGCTCGCCTTTCTTCTTGCAGCATGATTTTTCCTGAGCCATAGCACCACCAGATAACAGCGCGGCAGCAACTAATAATAAAGTGAGTTTTTTCATTTTTTCAGATTTAGCTGTCAAAGATAACGAAAAAAACCTAATAAGGTGCTAAAACGCACCAAATATGGGGGTGCATTTAGCGGTTTTAACTTTTTCAATAGTGGGCAATAACCGATACCCCACCCTTTACCACATCACCTATACCAACGTTCACTTTGGTGCCAACAGGCAGAAAAACATCTACGCGGGAGCCAAAACGGATAAAACCAAACTCCTCGTTTTGCTTTACTATGTCATTCTCTTCTACGTAAAACTTAATACGCCTTGCCATGGCACCGGCTATCTGCCTCAGCAGAATATCACCCCGGTCGTTGCCGATCACGAGGGTGGTACGCTCATTCTCGGTTGATGATTTGGGGTGCCATGCCACCAGGTACTTGCCTTTGTGATACTTCATGTACTTGATAACCCCGCTCACCGGGTTGCGGTTTACATGCACATTTACCGGTGACATAAAGATGGATATCTGTAGCCTTTTGTCTTTAAAATATTCAGACTCATGAGTTTCCTCTATTACCACCACCTTGCCATCGGCAGGGGCTATTATCTTATCCTCGCCATGCACAAAATTCCTTGACGGAATGCGGAAAAACGCCACTACCCAAAACCATACCAGGAAGAGCAGGAACGTAATAATAGCTGTTATCCAGAAGTAAGTATTGGGGATAAAATGGTTAGCCGTCCATGCGAGGGCTATCCATAATATGGTAGCCAAAATAATGTACCTGTATCCTTCGCGGTGAATTGTCATGTCTGTGAGATTATATTACAAAGGTAATTGTTAATGCGAACTGCGGTAGTTACTTCATAAAATACATCACGTAAGCAAATGCAAAAGGCGTTGCCACAAGCAATGAATCAAACCTGTCCAGCGCACCGCCGTGGCCGGGCATCATATGGCCTGAATCTTTTACATCTGCCATACGTTTCAGCTTTGACTCCAGCAGGTCGCCGAAGGTACCGGCGACAGTGGCGCACAGCGCTATCGCCATCCAGTCGGTCATAGTATAGGAGTGGGTAAAGTAGCCTACAGCGGCAGCGGCGGCAATGGTTATCAATGCGCCGCCTATTGTTCCTTCCCGGGTTTTTTTGGGTGATATCGACGACAGCGGTGTTTTGCCTATGAAAGAGCCCACCAGATATGCCATCGTATCGTTAGACCATATCATACAGATCAGCATCAACGGTATGTATGCGCCTGTTTTGTACATGCAAAACAGGAATAACATAGGCATGGAAATATAAATGAGGCCCAGCAGAGCACGCAACACACTCTTATAATACCTTTCTTTAGACAACCATCCGGCAGCTAAGAGCGCGAGTGGCAGTACCGGGATAATGAATATCAGCCACGTAACATGGGTATAAATGACAACATAGTAATAGAATATATGCCTGTCTTTATCAGCTGCACCGGTAAGCCCCTGCAACGACCATAGCGAGGCCAGGTAAAGTATTGCCGCAAAGCCAATGAATTGTATCACTGCGCCCAGCCAGGCGGGCCATACGGTATTCTTATGAATGGCACGCATAAGCCTGAAATACTCACGGAGGCACAAATAATTAATGAGGCATACCAGCGCCAGAAATGACCACTCATTCCATAACAAGCCTGTAAGCATCACCGCTACAAAAACTACAGAGCTACCCAGGCGTGTAAGAAAAACAGGTACGTTAAGTGGCATAATCGGTATAAAATATTATCTATCTTTCTTTATAAAATCCCATTCACCCTCCTGCGGCGAATCCGGGGGGAAATCGTCGGTCCAGTTGCCGGGCAACGGGGTCTTGGTTTTGATCAGCAGGTAAAGGGAAATGCCAAACAATACTGCGCCGCCTATGACAAAGTAGTACGGTACAGAAGTATTAGACATAAATGCCTTTACGGCAGCATTGCTGTTGCCAAGGTACGACAGGATGACCTGGAAGCCGTTAAAAAACATATGCGCCGCAATACTGCACCAAAGCGATCCCGTAAGATTGTAGATCACCGCCAGCAATACTCCGGCCAGGCATATAGGCACGAACCCGTAAATATTGGTATGTGAGTAAGAAAAAACCACGGCAGTAAATATGATGGGGAAGAGCATTGTCCTGCTGCGTTTCTTCGCCAGCCTGAGCAATATACCCCTGAAAAACATCTCTTCGCCCACGGCCGGAAGCACGGCAAGGATGAAAAATGCCCTCACAAAAGCAGTAAAATCAGGGATAGTGAGGAAGGCGTTCATCACGTTTTCACTGGCGGCCTGGTCTGCTTTGATCTTTGCGCTGAAATTAATCTGGCTGAATAGCCCCTCCATCATTTGCAGCACCGGCATGGCACCCAGCATCAACAATATTGCCAGCAGTAACTGTGTATAACGACCGGGGGCTTTTAAGCCAAGATACTTCCGGGGCTCGGGATGGGTAAGATGGGCAAAAAGCCATGCAGGTATCAGAAACACGAAAACACTAAGTATCCCCTGCACGGTAAGTGAGGTACTAATCAGGTTCATAGGGCTTGACTGGTCTAATTTGCTCAATTGCTCAACGGTATATGGCGACAATTTAGGCAATAACGTAAGTAGCATAAAAGACCCAAATCCCATCATGGTCACAACCATCAGAAAGAACAACAACAACTGCAGGCCCCATGGATACGAACGGAAATACTTCATTTTAACGAAAATTAACCGCAAAGGTAGCTTAGCAGCGTCATATTGGCTCACTTTTTGAACTGCATTAATCATATACAAGTGCGTTTTTTACGTATATATGTTTGATTGTTGTTATTTTATTTAATTTTGCCAGTTATCATTTATGCACATGGGAGAAATAGCCGCAGGCCCACTGCTAAGCCAGATAAATACACCTGATGACCTAAGGAAGCTGGGTAAAGAACAGCTAAAACAGGTTTGTGACGAATTGAGACAGTTCATTATAGACTGTGTGAGCGTACATGGCGGACACTTTGGTGCCAGCTTAGGCGTTGTAGAACTTACTGTTGCACTCCACTATGCTTATAATACACCTGATGATCAGCTGGTATGGGATGTAGGCCACCAGGCATATGGCCATAAAATTCTTACCGGGCGCCGCAGTGTATTTCATACCAATCGTAAATATGGCGGCTTAAGCGGCTTCCCAAAACGGAGCGAAAGCCCTTACGATGCTTTTGGCGTAGGTCATTCTTCCACTTCTATTTCCGCGGCACTGGGCATGGCGGTAGCCTCCAAGTATATGGGCGAGACAGACCGCAAGCACATAGCTGTAATTGGCGACGGTGCCATGACGGCGGGCCTGCCCTTTGAAGCGCTGAACCATGCGGGGGTAAGTGGGGCCAACATCCTGGTTATTCTTAACGACAATAATATGTCTATAGACCCGAATGTGGGAGCGCTTAAAGAATACCTTACCGATATTACCACATCACATACATACAACAAATTCAGGGACGACATCTGGAACCTGCTGGGCAAACTGCCCACCAAAGAATTCCAGAAGATGGCCTCTAAGATAGAAGCAAGCCTTAAGGGGGTTGTCTCTAAAAGCAGTAACCTGTTTGAAGCGCTGGGGCTTCGTTACTTCGGGCCTATAGACGGTCACAACATAACCAAACTTACAGAGACACTTAAAGGCCTGCACGATATACCAGGCCCTAAACTGCTGCATATAAAAACGGTGAAGGGCAAAGGCTACGATCTTGCCGAGCAGGACCAAACACTCTGGCATGCACCGGGCACCTTTGATAAGATAACCGGTAAGATCAATAAGAAAATAACCACCATACCCGAGCCACCAAAATACCAGGATGTTTTCGGGCATACTATAATAGAGCTGGCTGAAAAGAACCCGCTCATCATGGGTATTACACCAGCAATGCCATCGGGGAGCTCACTTAAGTTCATGATGGAAGCTATGCCGGACCGCGCGATAGACGTAGGGATAGCAGAACAGCATGCCGTAACCCTGAGCGCGGGTATGGCCACCCGCGGGCTGAAGGTGTTCTGTAATATCTATAGCAGCTTTATGCAACGCGCGTATGACATGGTGATACATGATGTGGCGATACAGAAACTGCCTGTCATCTTCTGCCTGGACCGTGCAGGCCTGGTAGGTGACGACGGCCCCACACACCATGGAGCTTATGATATACCGTACATGCGCTGTGTACCTAACATGATCGTTGCCGCGCCTATGAATGAGGCGGAACTGCGCAATATGATGTACACCGCTCAGCTACCAGAGAATAACGCCCCGTACGTGATACGGTACCCACGCGGACAAGGTGTGATGCCGCAATGGCGTACACCGTTTGAAAAAATAACTACCGGCACAGGCCGCAGGATATGTGACGGTACTGATGTAGCCATCCTCACCATAGGGCACCCCGGCAACTTTGCCGTGTCTGCGTGCAAAGAACTTGCTACTGAAGACCTTTACCCCGCCCACTACGACATGCGCTTTGTAAAGCCGCTGGATGAAGCTATGCTGCACGAGGTAGCACAGCGCTTCAACAAAATAGTGACCGTGGAAGACGGCACAATAGTGGGCGGCTTTGGCAGCGCAGTGCTGGAATTTATGGCCGCGCACAATTACACCCCCGAAGTAAAAATACTGGGCATACCCGACCGCATAGTAGAACACGGCAAGCCCGAAGAGCTGCACCGCGAATGCGGCTACGATGCCAAAGCCATTGCAGATGCTATACGGGAAATGGCGGGTGTAAAAGTAGGTGCGGGGAACCTTGTTTAGTGAATCAACCTATCTATTTTCGGGAGCGATACAGCAGGCCCGCTTAATAATATAGTTGCTATTTTATCTATTCTACTAATGGGCGCCAGCCACCAGGGTAGCTTTGAACAAAAAAGAACACCTTCTTAAACAAGCCAAAACCCACTGTGTGAGCGGGTTTTGGCTTTATACTTTATACTTAAGTAGCTATTTACGCATACGCCTCCGTAGGCTCGCACGTACAAATCAGGTTGCGGTCGCCGTGGGTATTATTTACGCGGGCTACGCTGGGCCAGAACTTGTTGTGCTTTACATATGGCAGCGGGAATGCAGCATGCTGGCGGCTATATGAGTGGTGCCACGCATCGGCAGTGATCGCAAACTGGGTATGCGGCGCGTGCTTGAGCATATTGTCTGTTTTCTGCGCCTTGCCTGTTTCTATATCATGTATCTCTTTGCGTATGCTCAGCAGTGCATCGCAGAAGCGGTCCAGCTCAGCTTTGTCTTCGCTTTCCGTAGGCTCTATCATTATGGTACCCGCAACCGGGAAACTCATAGTGGGAGCATGGAAGCCATAATCAATGAGGCGTTTTGCTACATCTTCCGCTTCTATGTCCGCGCTCTTCTTGAACGGGCGAAGGTCTACTATGAACTCATGCGCGCATGTGCCACCGGGACCGGTGTAGAGTATATCGAAATCTTTTTGAAGGCGTGAGCGCATATAGTTGGCGTTCAGTATCGCGTATTCAGTGGCTTTACGCACACCCTTGGAACCGAGCATCCTTATATAAGCATACGATATGAGCAATATGCTTGCAGAGCCATAAGGAGCCGCGCTTACTGAATGGCCTGCACCATCTGTAAGGGCCACGTGTGATGGCAGGAATGGTGCAAGGTGTTTCTTAACGCATATGGGGCCCATGCCGGGGCCGCCACCACCATGCGGTATCGCGAATGTCTTATGGAGGTTAAGGTGGCATACATCTGCGCCAATGAGGCCGGGAGCGGTGAGGCCCACCTGCGCATTCATGTTGGCGCCATCCATGTACACCTGCCCGCCATGCTCATGTACCACCTGCGTTATCTCTCTTACCGACTCTTCAAATATACCGTAGGTGGAAGGATAAGTGATCATGATACCGGCAAGGTGCTTAGCATGATGCGCAGCCTTTTCCTTAAGATCAGCTACATCAATGTATCCGTTCTCAAGTGCTTTTACTACTACTACTTTATAACCGGCCATTACCGCGCTGGCGGGGTTAGTGCCGTGTGCCGATATTGGTATCAATATCACATCACGATGGCCTTCGTTACGGCTCTCGTGGTAGCGGCGTATCGCCAGCAGGCCGGCGTACTCACCATTAGCGCCACTATTGGGCTGCAGGCTGCAGGCATCAAATGCTGTTATCTCGCTCAGGTATGCCGACAGGTCTTTTACGATCTGCAGATATCCCGCGGCCTGATCCTGTGGCTGGAAGGGGTGCATCTTGCTCCAGTGCGCCCAGCTGAGCGGTATCATTTCGCTGGCAGCATTGAGCTTCATGGTGCAACTACCCAATGATATCATACTTGTATTAAGGCTCAGGTCTTTATTTTCCAGCATTTTGATGTACCGCATCATCTGCGTTTCGCTATGATGGCTGTTAAATACCTGGTGGGTAAGAAACGCGCTGGTACGTGTGAGGGATGTAGGTATGTGCGTGAGCGCCATATCCTCATCTATGCTGAAAGCCGCGGCAGTATCTGTATGGGTGAAGACGCTGATAATATCCAGCACATCGCGCGCGGTGGTGGTTTCGTCAAGCGATATGCCAATGGTACCATCGTGATGATACTGAAAGTTGATACCCTTTTCCTCTGCTTCTTTACGTACCGTCGCGTTATCGGCCCCCGAAATAGTTATTGTATCAAAGTGCGTTTTACCTGTCAGTTTCAGGCCTGCCTCTGTGAGCGCGTCACCGAGCGACTGTGTGAGGGCAGCCACTCTCTTGGCTATATTCTTTAAACCCGACGGGCCATGATATATCGCGTACATAGCAGCTATATTGGCCAGCAAGGCCTGGGCGGTACAGATATTTGAAGTTGCTTTCTCACGCTTGATATGCTGCTCACGCGTGCCCAGCGCCATACGCAAAGCCCTATCGCCATGCGCGTCTATACTAACGCCTATGATGCGGCCAGGTATCATCCTTTTAAACTCATCTTTTGTAGCGAAGAAAGCCGCGTGCGGGCCACCAAAACCAAGCGGCACACCAAAACGCTGCGAGCAGCCTATGGCCGCATCAGCACCCAGCTCGCCGGGAGGTGTAAGCAGTGTGAGCGCCAGCAGGTCTGTGGCCATTACTACATAACCGCCTGCCTCATGCACAGTAGCAATAAAACCACGGTAGTCTTCAATGTTTCCTTTGGCATCAGGGTACTGCACCAGGGCACCAAAATATGTGGCATCGATATCAGCAACACGGAAGTCGCCGGTAATCACTTCTATACCCAGCGGCGTAGCCCTTGTAATTATAAGGTCCCTTGTCTGAGCAAACACATTGTGGTCTACAAAAAACCTTGGACGGGCCAGGTTTTTATGGTCTTTATTGAGGGTATGGAAAAACATATTCATCGCCTCAGCCGCGGCAGTACCTTCATCCAGCAGCGAAGCGTTAGTGATAGGCAGGGCGGTAAGGTCGCTGACCATAGTCTGGAAATTAAGCAGGCTCTCAAGGCGACCCTGGCTTATCTCGGCCTGGTATGGGGTGTACTGTGTATACCATCCCGGGTTTTCAAAAATGTTACGCAATATCACACTGGGGGTGTGGGTATCGTAGTAACCCTGCCCTATATAGTTTTTACACAGCTTGTTCTTCTGAGATACTTCTTTCAGCTCGCCAAGGTATTCCGCTTCGCTCTGGGCCTCGGGTATGCGCAGTTTATGGTCCATACGAATAGACTGGGGTATGGTACGGGCTATGAGCTCATCCATATCCTTGACGCCTATTGTTTTCAACATTTCCTGCGTATCAGCCTCATTAGGCCCTATGTGGCGGGCTATAAATTCCTCGCTCTGCATTGAAAATAGATTCATAAAAAACGTGCTTGTTTATAAAAGTGTATAACGCGGTAAAAAAAACGTGCGCAAAGATAACTTTTATTGGGGTAATAGCGTATGACTGTTATCATGCCATCAGGCGGCGCATACCGGCAAAGTACATATTTGAAATTAGCACCAACCCTGAACTGCACCCGTTATTATGTCTTTAGCACACTATAAATTATAATAATCAAAATAATGGATAAAACCCGGAAATGTAACCATTTTTTTATTTTTTCATCAACTAACTGAATATCAATTATTTACTTACAAAAAATGTTACAAAAAGGTTACGAAAAGGTTACATTTTGTACGCGAAACAATTTTTTAATAAGAATATTAAAATTATGTAGTGATCGTGAAATGAACTTAAAAAAACGGGTTAAGGGCATTTGCGATACAAAGGTCTGACGTGCAAAGGGATTTTGCAAAAAAAAGATCTATGATAGTACGGATTTCAGTCTATCATAGAAAATAGTTTCGCCGGTCTGATGTTATTACTGAGCAGTTATTCATAAGTGCTATTATGCCTGATGAATAACCATCTGGCTAAAAGGTATGGTTATATTGTTCGCTTTGAACCGGGCGAAAATATCATACCGGATGGCACTCTTTGTGTTTTCTATACGGAAGAGGTTATCGCTCCAGAAGATAAGCTGGAACGCTAATGCCGAGGAACCGAAATCGGTGAAGCGCACAAAGGGGATGTAATTATCATCATGAATAACATCAGGGTGATCTTTTACCGATGCAAGGAGGCATTGCTCGACAAGGGCGGGGTCTGACGAATAATCGACACCGACGTCTATATAGAACCTTGTAGGCACGGAATTGTGTGTCCAGTTGATCACATTCTCTTCTGTAAACTTGTGGTTGGGAATGATAAGCACAGTATCGTCTCGCGTGATGACCTCACAGGTGCGGAGGGATATGGCCCTTACCTTCAGCACCTGCCCTTCGACCTCAACAATATCATCTATACGTATAGTACCCTCTACAAGCAGAATGATGCCTGACATGAAATCCTTAAAAATGATCTGCATGCCCAGCCCCAGGCCTACCAGCAGCGCAGCACTGCTGGCCACGATAAAGGTAATATCAAGGCCAAGCACCTGCAGCGTAAGGATGATAGCCACGGTCCATAATACATACTTGATCAACTGCACAAAGGCATAATGATGGGAATAGTAGCCCGGCCGGGACCGGAAGCGCTTCAGCAAAATGGCAGATATAACCCTTACCAGGATAATGTTACCCACCACCATGGCTACGGACAAAATGATACGCCCCACGGTAAGTGAGTAGCTGCTGCCATGATACAACACATAGCTGAAGAAATGCTCCATGAACGTTTATATTACTTAGCGTGCGGTTTTATCAATTTTAAATCATAAAAGTCCTTTCGCCTGTCTTTCAGGTTCCTCACACTACCATACATATGCAATTCATTTAGCAAGGACAGGTCTACATCGGAGATAAGTATCATTTCGGTATTCTGTGTGGCCTCACTTTTTATCCCATCAAACGGGAACGCAAAGTCACAAGGTGTAAATACCACGGACTGCGAATACTGAATGTCCATGTTAGCCACCTTGGGGAGGTTGCCCACACTGCCTGTAATGGCAACAAAGCATTCGTTTTCGATAGCCCTTGCCTGGGCGCAACAACGCACACGCATATAAGCATTCTGAGTATCGGTGAGGTAGGGAACAAAAAGTATCTGCATACCCTGATCGGCAAGAAGCCTTGCCAGCTCGGGAAATTCCACATCGTAACAAATAAGTATACCTACCCTGCCTGCATCGGTCTCATAAACCTTAAGCGTGTTGCCACCCCTTATACCCCAGGCCTTTGTTTCATCCGGTGTAATATGTATCTTCTCATACTGATCAATATTACCATTGCGGTGGCAGAGGTAGCCTATGTTTTTCAGTTCGTGGTTTTCAATACTGGGCAGGCTGCCAGTGATAATATTCACATTGTAGCTTATGGCCAGTTGCTTGAACCGGTCGCGGATCCTGGGCGTATACCCGGCCAGTGAGCGCATGGCTTCTGCCTCAGGCTTATCATTAAACTCAGCCAGCAAAGGACCATTGAACAGCTCGGGGAGCAACGCAAAATCGCTTTTATATGCTGATACGCTATCCACAAAATACTCGATCTGGGTAAACAACTCATCGATATTTTTATACGGCCTCATTTCCCACTGTATAAGCCCCAGCCTCACATAGCTCTTAGTTTTGAACTGCCTCCTATCGTCCTGCTCATAATTTACGTTGTCCCACTGCAGCAGGGCGGCATAGTCCATGCTTTCTTCATCGCCGGGCATGTAGTTCTTCAATATCTTTTTTACGTGAAAGTCGTTGGCAAGCTGGAACGATAAAACAGGATCATAGACCTCTTTGCGCTTCACCTTGTTCACATATTCCTTTGGTGTTATCGTATCCGCGTACTTATGATAGTTGGGCATTCTGCCGCCAAACACAATAGCCTTGAGGCGAAGGTTTTCGCAGAGCTCTTTGCGCGCATCATACAGCCTGCGTCCAAGCCTGAGCCCCCTATAGTCGGGGTGAATAAATACCTCTATACCATAGAGCACATTGCCGCTGGGATTGTGTGTATCGAATTTATAGTTGCCCGTTATTTCTTTGTAGGTATGCACATCGCCAAAGACATCGTAATCTACCACTATAGAGAGCGCGCAACCTACTACCTTTCCATCTGCCTTGACAACGATCTGCCCTTCAGGGAACTGGCTTATCATCCGCTCAATGGCACCCTCGCTCCAGAAACTACCCTGCCAGTGCGGATAGGCTGCCTTCATGGCATCCAATAATTCTTTGTAATCTTCTACAATAAGGTTGTCTATTTCTACTGTCTTAACCATAGCTAATCTTTAATTTATTTAACAATTCCGATCCGATTAAAGATACCTAATAAACGGCCAATTAGCATGTTAAAAAAAAGCGTGCCACTCACTGTAAATGATGCATATACAGCCACAGGATGTTAAAATAACAGAGCCGCTGTGCTTTAGAAGAGTTACAGTGAACGATAGCTACATATCACTGAGAAAAACGTTTAAAGTCTGTTAATTCATATTAAGTTAACCATGGCATAATATTCCATTTATACTAAAGTCGTCATTTTGTATAACCAAATGCTTCATTGAAGGGAATAATGGCTAAGCGAGAAGTGGACATTGTAGTATTATCCGACACACACCTGGGTACCTACGGATGCCACGCAACAGAACTCCTCCAATACCTGAAAAGTATCAGACCCAAGGCGGTAGTACTCAACGGCGACATAATAGACATCTGGCAATTCAGCAAACGATACTGGCCCACCACGCATATGATGGTGGTAAAACACCTGATAGGCCTTATAGCCAAGGAGGTACCTGTGTACTACATACCCGGCAACCACGATGAAATGATACGCCGCTTCAAAGGTTTCCAGTTAGGGTCATTAAAAATAACCAATAAGCTATCACTGAAAATAGAAGGAGCACGGCTATGGATATTCCATGGCGATGTGTTTGATGTAGTGATGCAGCACAGCCGCTGGCTGGCCAAGCTGGGAGCTATAGGCTATGATACGCTTATCATCATCAACAGTATGGTGAATTATGTGTCAAAAAAGATGGGTAGGGGGAAGATATCACTATCCAAGCGCGTGAAGAACAGCGTGAAAGGCGCGGTGAAATTCATCAACAATTTTGAAGATACCGTATGTGAGATAGCCGCTGAAAACAACTATGACTACGTGATATGCGGGCACATACACCACCCCGAAATAAAAAGCATAGACACGAAGCACGGCCATGTGACCTATATGAACTCAGGCGACTGGATAGAGAACCTGACATCGCTGGAATACGCAGCCGGAAAATGGAGCATCTACAATTACAATGAAGACCCGGTAGCGCAAGCGATAGACATCAACAAAAAGAAACACGGTAAAGAATCTGCAAAGACCATGATGGCAAGCCTTATGCTGGAACTCAATGTAAAACAAGGGCAGGCAGACGCAGGCGCTGAAGCAGTAGAAGCAGCTTAACGGATGAGTTTTCTTTTTCTAACCCAATAATTCTATGAGGATATTATTTGCAATACAGGGTACCGGTAACGGCCACCTGAGCCGCGCGAGGGATGTATATCCTGAACTGAAAAAATACGGCGACGTAGATGTGCTGGTGAGCGGGATACAGGCTGATGTGGATGTACCCTTCCCGGTGAAATACAAAATGTATGGCATGAGCTTCATCTTTGGCAAACATGGCGGCGTGGATATTGTAGATACTGCCAAAAAGCTGAAGCTGTTCAGGTTGATAAAAGATATACGGGAATTCCCGGTGACAGACTATGACCTGGTGATCAATGATTTTGAGCCGGTATCGGCATGGGCATGTAAGAATAAGAAGATGCAGTGTATATCACTGAGCCACCAATGCGCGGTACTGCACCCCAATGCGCCGCAGCCGGATGAAACAGACCCCATGGGTAAGGCAGTATTACAGCATTACGCACCGGTAACAGCGGCGTATGGATTTCATTTCAAGTCATTCTCTGACAATATTTATACACCGGTAATAAGGAAAGAAATACGGGCCCTGACACCGGTAGATAACCGACACTATACCGTGTACCTGCCTGCCTATGACGACGAAAGCATAGTAAAGCACCTGTCTGTTTTTAAGAGTACACGATGGGAAGTATTCTCAAAGCATAACAAAGAACCGTTTACAGCCGGCAATGTAAGTGTGCGTAAGATAGATAACCGGGCATTTATAGAGAGTATGGCCAGCAGCACAGGAGTGCTTTGCGGAGCGGGATTTGAAGGACCGGCAGAAGCCATGTACCTGGGCAAAAAAGTACTGGTAATACCCATGCTGACACAATATGAGCAGCACTGCAACGCAGCGGGAGCCGCAGCCATGGGTGCAACGGTAATAAAAACGCTGGATGAACGGAACTACGCAACTATCCGTAACTGGCTGGACAACGGCGAGCGAATAAAAGTGAACTATCCGGATATAACGGCAGAGATCATAGAACAGATCATAAAAAAACATGCACCCTCTATTCAGCAAAACCAGGCAACTGCTATCGTCAGCGCGTAGCCTGCTGTACTACCTGGCGGCTATGGCCACAGAAGTACTGATGATACTCTATCCCTAAAAGCAGATACCTGGCCGGTATTGCTGAAAACCCACCGCCAAGGGGAAGGGCCGCCCCACTATATTTACTGAATACACCGCCACCCGGTGCCGCCTGGCGGCAAGTTGCATATTGGCAAAACATTTTATACATTGATGCCTCAAAACAAATTCTTATGAAGGCGATGAAGATGGCATGCGTACTGGTGTACCTGTTGGCGACAGCAGTTGTATCAGCTAAAGACAAGGAAGGCATCGGTAAGTATGCGTGGTCTGAAGGTAAGTCCGGCGGATATACCTATAAGTATGTGACCAATGACCCGATGAAAGCGAGGTTCTATACGCTAAAGAATGGCCTGACTGTGGTGCTGAGCCCTACACATAAAGAGCCGAGGATGCATGTGTATATAGCAGTAAAGGCAGGGAGCAAAACCGATCCCGCAGACCATACGGGGCTGGCACATTACCTGGAGCATATGATGTTCAAAGGCACCGAGCACTACGGATCGCTGGACTGGAGCAAGGAAAAGCCATGGCTGGATAAGATCAACGCACTATACGAGGAGTACAACCACACCAAGGATGAGACCAAAAGAAAAGAGATATACAAGCGAATAGATTCAACATCGGGAGTTGCAGCGAAATTTGCGATAGCAAATGAGTATGATAAGATGATGTCGTCTATGGGAGCGAAGGGTACCAATGCATTCACATCGTTTGAAGAAACAGTGTATACCGAGGATATACCATCCAACTCTGTAGACAAATTCTTAAAAGTGCAGGCAGAGCGATTCAGGGACCCTGTATTCCGCATCTTCCATACCGAACTGGAGGCTGTGTATGAGGAGAAAAACCGGACGCTGGATAACGACAGCCGCAAGGTTTCTGAGCTGATGCTGGCCAACCTGTTCCTGAACCATAACTACGGCAAACAAACCACCATAGGAACCATAGAGCACCTGAAAAACCCGTCGCTGCTGGAGATCAGGAAATACTTCAATACTTACTATGTACCCAATAATATGGGCGTGATCATTTCGGGTGATTTTGACCCTGATGTGATGATAGGCAAAGTAGAGACCTATTTCTCGGGCATGACAAAGAAGACGGTGCCACAATATACTTTCAAGCCAGAGGCGCCAATGGCCGCACCAGTAGAAAAAGAGGTTTACGGGCCTGATGCCGAATCTGTATCACTGGGTTACCGGCTGCCTGGCGTACACTCTAAAGACGCACTGCTGGCAGACCTGGTGGGCCAGGTACTGACCAACGGGCGTGCCGGCCTGATAGATCTGAACCTGGTAAAAAAACAGAAACTGCTACGCGCACGCGCCAACGCCAATATACTTATTGACTATGGCTACATGAACCTGCAAGGCACACCGACACTGGGACAAAGCCTGGACGAAGTAAAGGAGCTGATGCTGGGTGAGATCAATAACCTGAAAACCGGCAACTTTGATGACAACCTGCTGGTATCTATCATCAACAATGCCAAGAAAGCAATGATGCAGCAAGAGGAAAGCTACAGCTCACGCGCAGCAGCGCTGATGGGGGCTTTTGTGGGTGAAGAAAACTGGCTGGACGATGTAGCTTATACCGACCAATTGTCTAAACTGACAAAAAAAGACATTATGGACTTTGCCAAGAAATACTTTGGCGATAATTATGTGGCTATCTATAAGCGAAAGGGCGAGGACAAGAATATAATAAAGGTGGAAAAACCACCGATAACACCCGTGGAAACAAACCCGAATTCGCAGTCGGCATTTGTAAAAAATATTATCAACGCACCGGTGAACCCGATAATGCCGGTGTGGGTAGACTATAACAAAGACCTGTCTAAAGGTGAACTGGGCCCTGCCGAAATATTGTATGTGCATAATGATGATAATGGTTTGTTCAGGCTGGCTTTCCGTTATAAAATGGGCAACTGGAATGATAAGAAGATAGGTATAGCCGCGCAGTACCTTCAGTTCCTGGGAACAGGGCAGAAGACAACAGAAGATGTATCGAAAGAGTTTTACAGGCTGGCATGCAGTTTTAATATGCACGCGGATAATGAGTATACAACCATATGGCTGGAAGGACTTGCGGAAAATTTTGAACCGGCACTGGCACTACTTGAAGACCTGCTGACCAACTGCAAGGCAGATGATGCCGCACTGACGGCGCTGAAAGGAAGGCTAAACAAATCGCGATCTGACGCAAAAAATAATAAGAACACCATCATGCAGGGCCTGGTGAACTACGCACGATACGGAGCGGATAACCCGTTCAATAATGTGCTGAGTGATGAAGAATTGAAGAACCTGAACAGCGCGGAGCTTGTGGATATACTGCACAATATGTCCAGCTACAGCCATCGGATACTGTACTATGGCCCGGCAACTATGGGAGCGCTCAGTAAGTCGCTGAAGGGAGCACACAAGATGCCTGACATGTTCAGACCGGTGCCGGCGCCTAAAGTATATACGTTCACAACACAAACGGCAAACCAGGTTTTATTTGCCGACTATGACATGGTGCAAAGCGAAATAAGGTGGGTAAGAAATATACCAGGCTATAATCCGCTGAAGCAACCGGCGATAGAAATGTTCAACAACTACTTTGGCGGCAATATGGGCGCACTGGTGTTCCAGACAATACGGGAAAGCAAGGCTTTAGCCTACTCTACCAATTCGTATGTGATAACGCCTGATAAAAAGGAAGACCCTTATTTTATATCGGCATATGTGGGCTGCCAGGCAGATAAGTTCAGCGAGGCAGTGGCCGCAATGAATGACCTGCTCAATGACCTGCCCTCTGTAGAGAATAATATACAGGCTGCACGGGCCGGTATGAAGAAGGACATAGAGACAGAACGCATAACGCGGGATGACATCATATACAACTATATGGCCGCTGAACGCAAAGGCCTAAACACAGATATACGCAAGACCATATACGAGAATGCAGACAAACTTACCTATGCCGATCTGAAAAAGTTCCATGACGAAAATATGGCCAATAAACCATTTACCTACTGCATACTGGCCTCAGAGAAGAAAATAAATGCTAATGACGTGCAAAAATGCGGGCCGGTAAAGAAGCTGTCACTGGAAGAGATATTCGGGTATTGATAACCGATTTGGCCGAAGATGCGTAATTTCGTGCCCTGAAAAAAGAAGGTATATGGCCATTAAAACATACAAGGCATCGCTGCTGGTAGCTGAGGATGAAGAAAGTCTGCGGGAAGGGCTAAAACTGAACCTGGAGCTGGAAGGGTATGAGGTGACCACTGTGGACAATGGCCCGGATGTGATAAAAATGGTAAAGAACGAGTACTTCGACCTGATAGTACTGGATATAATGCTACCGGAAATGGATGGCATCACGGTATGTGAGACCATAAGAATGCAGCATAATGACGTGCCTATCATGTTCCTGTCTGCGCGCAACAGCGGAGCAGACAGGGTAATGGGACTGAAGAAAGGAGGTGATGACTACCTGACAAAGCCCTTCAACCTGGAAGAACTTTTGCTGCGGGTGGATAAGCTTGTAACGAAAAATAAAAGGATAAAAGAACCACAGGCCGTAAGCGATGTCTATGAATTTGATGGTTGTAAAATAGATTTTGCAGCGCATGAATGCATAGACAAAAACCATGAAGCGCAGGAACTAAGCAAGAAAGAAGCCGCACTATTGAAACTGCTGATAGAGCATGAAGGCGAGGTAGTAAGCAGAGAGCAGATATTACAGATAGTATGGGGCTACAATGTCTATCCTACCACACGAACAATTGACAATTTCATTCTGAACTTCCGGAAATTTTTTGAGAAAGACAGCCGCAACCCCAAGCATTTCCATTCGATAAGAGGTATAGGTTATAAGTTTACCCGTAATGGCTGAGTTAGTTAGATATGCCGATAAGAAAAGAGTGTGCGATAACTAACGGATCAGCAATATAAGTTGGGGGGAAAGGTTTGCCGGCCCTAAAGCTCACATCTGAGGCCTATGTATCACCATTGCAACTCAGGGTCGTCATCGTGGTTCTTCACTTTATTTTCGTGTCGGCTCTTTACTTTCTGCAACTGGCGATCATAAACGAGGCGGGCTATCTTGCCGGGTACATCATCATCCTGCAAAACAGCATTGAGTTTTTTCTCAGAGATATCAAGGCGGTACATAAGCTGGAAGAAGGTCTCGGCACCGCGCTCGAGTATAGTCACAATACGTGCGGCAAGGAGGCGGAGTATTGCCTCCTCAGAGAGTGTATCGGGTAGTTGCAGGTCCCAATCACCCTGCAACGCAAGCGCAGTCTCATGAATTATCGTGTCTGTCATAAAAAAAATTGCCGCCCTTACAGGCGGCAATTTAAACATTCTAACGGATATGTCATTTAAAACATGCTGATCTTATCCATCACCAGCTGCTTTATGTCAGCCAGTGGTATGCGCTCCTGTGTCATGCTGTCGCGGTGGCGTATGGTCACCGTCTGGTCTTCCTTCGTCTGGTGGTCTATTGTCACGCAGAAAGGAGTGCCTATCGCATCCTGCCTGCGGTAACGCTTGCCTATGCTATCTTTCTCTTCGTAAAAGCATTTAAAATGCGGCTTGCACTGGTCTATCAGTTCACGTGCTATTTCGGGCAGGCCATCTTTTTTGGTCAGTGGTAGCACAGCCAGCTTTATGGGCGCCAGCATGGGAGGGAAGCTCAATACCACGCGGCTATCCTGCTTCTCGTCTGTGCTGAGGTCTTCTTCTTTATATGCTTCACTCAGTATCATCATCACTGTGCGGTCGAGGCCTATAGAGGTCTCTATCACGTAAGGGATATAATGCTGGTTGATCTCGGTATCAAAGTAGGTTAGCTTTTTGCCGCTGAACTCCTGATGGTTCTTCAGATCGAAGTCTGTACGGCTGTGAATGCCTTCCACCTCTTTGAAGCCCATAGGGAAATCATATTCTATATCACAAGCCGCATCGGCATAATGCGCCAGCTTCACATGATCGTGAAAGCGGTAGCGATCGGGCGATATGCCCAGGCTGAGGTGCCACTTCATGCGCACTTCTTTCCAGTGTTCATACCATTCTTTCTGTGTGCCCGGTTTTATAAAAAACTGCATTTCCATCTGCTCGAACTCACGCATACGGAAAATGAACCCGCGTGCCACGATCTCATTGCGGAACGCCTTACCGGTCTGCGCTATACCAAAAGGTATCTTCATACGGCCGGTCTTCTGCACATTCAGGAAGTTTACAAATATGCCCTGTGCCGTTTCCGGGCGCAGATATATCACATTTGCCTCATTGGCAAGAGAGCCTATCTCTGTAGAGAACATAAGGTTGAACTGGCGAACATCTGTCCAATTGCAAGTGCCGCTTACAGCACAACTGATCTTATTATCTTCTATCAGCTTCTTTAACCCTGCAAAATCATTGGCGGCAAGCAGCTGGTCCATCTGCTGTAATATGGCCTCAGCCTTATCTTTATCAAGTGTCTCAGCAAAACCTTCGATCAGGTGGTCTACGCGGTAGCGTTTCTGGCTGTCTTTATTATCTATCATAGGGTCGCTGAAGTTATCAACGTGCCCGCTTGCTTTCCAAACCGTAGGATGCATGAAAATGGCCGCGTCGATGCCCACAATATTATCGTGCATCTGCGTCATGCTGCGCCACCAATAGTCGCGTATATTTCTTTTCAATTCTGCGCCTAGCTGACCATAATCGTATACCGCGCTAAGCCCGTCATATATTTCGCTGGACTGGAACACGAAGCCATACTCTTTGCAATGCCCTATAATATTCTGTAGTTTATTCTCATTTGCCATAACGGCGGCAAAAATAGGCAAAAGCCATTTACCTATTAAAAAGAAGTATAGAGGCTGCTAAAAGAACCAGATTAAACATAGCATATTAAACATGATAAATATTTTTATTTAAATATTGCATTAACAATATAGATGCCCTGCAATTAGTTAATGTATATTTGTTCGCTTTACACCCTATCTGAAAGCAATACAGATGATTTTATTGCAATGTTTTACTAAATGCAATACAAATAGATGGATAGAAAAGTACTTGTATTACAGCCTGATGATATCAGCTATAGTTTACTGACCAACAATTTACGCGAGCTAAATTTTACTGAAGAGCATATTTACCGGTGCGGCTCACTATTGGAGTCTTCGTCTGTATCTGCAAATGAAATTGATATTGTGATCGCGGACCTGTCGCAGAGCAGCAGGCAGATCCGGTCGGGGGTTGAGGAGTTGAAGCGGCACTTTGCCCATGTGCCTATTGTCGTTCTTTCTGAGAACAATAATACCGATACTTATTTAGAGATCATCCGTGGCGGCGGCCAATGCCTGCTGGTAAAAGACGGTTTTGATTCACAACACCTGGCCAAGGCAATTGATATAGCAGTGGAGCGAAACATGCTTCTGATAAAGGCGGCCAATACGGCAATGGAATATGAGCGGCACTTTGACAATGGCCCGATACCCATGTGGATCATTGATGAAAAGACAATGAGGTTTGTGGCGGTGAATAACGCAGCTGTGCAAAAATACGGTTACAGCAAGGAAGAATTTTTAAAAATGTCCATACTCGATATCATACCGCCTGAAGATGTGGAATCGATACTGGAAAAATATTGTGAGCGCGACAGCAACTACTACGATGCGGGATACTGGCGGCATATAAAGAAAGACGGAGAGATATTCTATTCTCATGTGTACTCCCACTCTACCGAGTTTGCCAACAATGACGCAAGGCTTGACTTTGCCGTGGATGTGAACGCAAAGCTAAAGGCCGACCTGAAAAACAGGGAACTAAACGCGCTCATCAGGCAACAAAAAGACCAATTAGACAGCATATTGTCATCCATCAATGATGCCATATGGAGCAGGAAGGCTGATACATATGAGCTGATATACGGCAATAGCGCCTATTACAGGCTCTATAACCTTATACCCGGCGAATCTGAACTGAGGAGAGACCTGGACATGAATTCCATTCATCCAAGCGACAGGGACCAATTTTATGCGGCAATAAACGAAGTAAAGACAGCAGGAAAAACCGAGATCATCTATCGTTATATAAATGCAGACGGCAGCATAAAAACCCTGAAGGCGAATGCTACCTACATAAAAGGTGTTAACGGAAAAGAAGACACAATAGATGGGATCACGATAGATATAACACGTGAAAAAGAACTGTATGACGCTATCCGCAACAGTGAACAAAAACTGCTGACCACAATAAATAACACCAGGGACCTGATATGGTCTGTAGACAGGAACCTGAAGATCATATACTGCAATAAAGCCTACCAGGATTTTTTTCACAGGCTGTTTGGCGTAAGGCTGGACGAGGGCGACTATGTATTAGGGCCATGGCACTCACCACTCTTTGTGGAGCGCAGAAAAAAGGAATATGAACGAACACTAAACGGGGAAAGCTTTATAACACTGATAGAAGAGGCCAGCGGCGATGAGACGGTGTATTGCGAGATCAGCTCCAGCCCGATATATGACGTAGATGGACGGATACTGGGCGTAAACTGCGTATCAAGGGATATTACCGCACAGGAAATGCAACTGAACCGCATAAAACAACAGAACGAAAAACTGAAAGAAATAGCCTGGATACAATCTCATAAGGTACGCGGGCCTGTGGCCAATATACTGGGGCTGGTATCGCTGATAGAAGATGATGATACTATGAATACAGCCAACAAAGAAATCATAGACAACCTGAAATCTGTAACTACACACCTGGACGCTATCATCAAAGAGATAGTAGGTAAGACGAACGACATAGACGACGCTGATATAGCTACAGCTACCTGGCCGGAAGAATAAACGATCAAAAGCGCTCGGCCATGCCTAAGCTGAACAGCGCATAATCATAAACGGCCGGATCTGCCGGCGCAAACTCTTTCAACCTCCGCGTCAGCTCCACAGCATTTGCCCAATTCGATTTTGAATCATTAAGGAAGCCAAGCCGATGCGCTACCCTGGCCACATGCACATCCAGCGGGCATATGAGCTGATGCGGCTTTATTTTCTTCCATATCCCGAAATCCACACCCTGCTTATCTTTTCTGACCATCCAGCGGAGGTACATATTCAAACGTTTGCAGGCCGAACCACGGGCGGGGGTAGAGATGTGTTTTTGGGTACGTGACGGGTGCTCTATAGAGAAGAAATAGTTGTAAAAATGTATGAGCGCCTGCTCCACCGATTCGTGTTTATACAACTTACCCTGCACAAAGGCATCCTCCAGCGAATCATAGCGCCGGTAATGATATTGCAGCAAATGAATGAAATAAAGCAGGTCTGTGGTATTGAATGTACGGTGGGCGAAATGCATGAACGCCTTCAGGTCTGTATCTTTATGATACAGGACAAAATCATAAGGGCTATTATCCATAAGCAGCATGAGCTTCCGGCAATTGTTGATGATGGTGGTGCGATTGCCCCAGGCAAGCACCGCAGCGAAAAGGCCTGACACCTCTATATCCTGCCTGAGGCTGAAAGCATGCGGAATGCAAATAGGATCCTTCTCGATAAAAGAAGGCCGGTTGTACAAAACAACTTTTTCATCAAGAAACTGTTTTAGCCGCGCCAGATCTTCCATCGTCCGAAAATAATGCACACCGGGCAATTGTACACAAAAAAAGTCCCCATTGCTGTAAATGGGGACCTCTGTAATGCCATTATTGCAGTTCTCTTATTACCTGCCTCCGCTTATGTAATTGTTCAGTTCTGTTTTACTCGCATCAAAAGAAAACACATTACCAACCTTGAAGTAGTTGCCGGGATCTGTGGTACGCGAGTATGCATACTTAGCGAAGTCGAGTTTAGAGGCCTCGAAGCCAAACAGGTTGCATACCTGAATTACCTGGTCTGTGCTGAAACAGTTGGAATTAAGGATGCTTTTTGCAGTGGATAGTTTAGTCTCCTCAAACGAGGCATTCTGTATAGTTTGTTTGGCCGAGCTAAAGTTACCGCTACCCATAGCATAACGGCACGGAGCAGGCCCCTGAGGCTCGTTGTAACCATTATTGGGCTGGCTGGCCGAGTAAGAAGACGATGAAGCAGTAGTGGTGGTGGTAGTGGTTTGTGTAACACCTCCATTCATATTGGGGTCATTAACATTTACATTCATATTAACACCACCATTGCCCGCGCCAAAACCTATAGACACACTTCCGTTGGTAGTATTAGTACCTGTAGTTTGCGTAACTGTGGTCTGTGTTACGGTTGTAGACTGATCGGGCTCGCCATAATGCATCACGTACTGGCCGGGAGGCGGCGTATAGCTTGGCGGCATGGGCTGCGCAGAATAATACGCTATCTTCAGATCACCCTTTTTGCTTTTGATATGGTATACCACATCGGCATAGGCATTGGTAGCCGGGTCAACAACGGGAACATTTTTACTCAGTTCCCCTTTAGACTTATCTTCGAAAACCACTTTAGCCTTATAGTATGGCTGGGTGAGCCCATCGATACGCAGGTTGGTCTGTGGCTCGCTGTTCTGCTGCTGCCCATTGAGAAAGAGAATAAACTTATCCCCATCTTCAGAGAAAATAGTAAGGCACGACTGGGCAAAAGTAAAGCCCGGAATCAATACCATCAATAGCAACGAGAATAATCTTAATTTCATGCTGTTTTTGTTTTGGGTGCAAAAATAATGAATTTAGTTAATAATGAACCTATATAAATAAGCAGTTGCACCACAATCAAAACATAGTCACCACTAAATACATAACAAAAAGTTAAAACAACATACATGCTTGAAGTACAATTCAATCCTTTCCCGGTGATAACTACAGAAAGACTCGTCTTAAGACGCATAGGCAGCGGCGATATAAACGAGATATATGAGATGCGCCGTAATGACACCATTATGAAATATATCTGCAGACCCAAACCGGAAAGTACTGACGAGATAGTGCAGCTTATAGACAAGATCAATAAGCTGCTGGACGGCAATGACGGTATAGCATGGGCCATGACCCTTAAAGGTGATGACAAAATGATGGGGCACATCAGCTTCCACGTTATTTATAAAGAAAACTACCGGGCTGAGGTGGGCTATATGATGTCCCCCGAATACTATGGCAAGGGCCTGATGGACGAGGCACTGAAGGCTGTGCTGCACTATGGGTTCAACACAATGGGGCTACACTCGGTAGAAGCGGATATAGATCCTGAAAACACGGCATCGAGAAAACTGGTGGAACGCAACAACTTTAAACAGGAAGCCTATTTTAAAGAAGATAAATTCTGGGAGGGGAAGTTCCTTGATACGATGATCTACAGCCTCATAAACCCCGGTAGCTAAAACATATTTACCTGATTGCTTCCCATTCGGACCGTGTGATACGGAAGAGGTTGTATTGCCCACCCTTAAAGACTGCATTGGCATCGGCAAGTTTCATACCATTGCGAACAGCTACTTTCTTAGATCTTTCGTTTTCGGGATCTATCAATGAAATTATAGAGTCTATATCATAATTTTCAAAACCATAGTCGCGAAACATACGTGCCGCCTCAGCAGCATACCCCTTGCCCCACTGATGGGGTAACAGATGGTAACCGATCTCAATTTCGCTCACCCCGTTGACTTCCTGCTGCAGTAGCCCGCACAGGCCTATGAACTCACCATTCTCTTTACTAAGGAGCACCTGTCCGCCAAAGGTTCCTTCGGCATAACGCTGCAATGTACGGTCAACGAAAAACTGAGCCAATTCCAGGGGCGATTTGCCAGGTATTGCAGTGAACCTCGTAGCCACCGGATCGCTGCAATATTCCATCATAGCAGTTACATCATTCTGCGTGATGAAGCGGGTAGTAAGCCGTGGTGACCGGAGGTGATCTGTGTAGTGCATAGTTTAAGCTGAGACCCAAAAATAAGTGAATAATTTTTTCACAGACCCATCCTCTTTTTAAACTCAGGTGTCAGCATGTCTTTAAGATGCGTAAAGGGAATGAAGAAGCTTACTTGCCCATCGGCATAGCTGGCTATCTCGTATGGGGTGTAAGAAAATACTATGCCGGTGTGCGTAAAGTAAATGTTGTCTGTGACCGGTATGGTGTCTACAAGCATGCGCAGGTTAAGAGAGTCTGTACGGGGTATCCCGAATTCTTTACGTGCCTCCTGCTCTATTATCTTTCCCAGCCGGGCCGTGTCTATGTTCATGATATCTTTCAGCCCCCATACTTTTCTGTTCTGCATGTCTATGCACACATAGCTCATGCCATACATACCATGGGCACCACCCATATACTCTGATGCCAGCAATTCATAGATGAGCCATCCGCGGTAATTGTAGATAACAGATAGATTATCAGACCGGTCATAGCTATACATTTGCACCTGCGTGCTGTCTATGTCATTGCTGGAATCTACGGTCTCTTTATAATCTTTGAAGTAGGCTTTATCTGTGCTGAGGAAGTAATCCGTTATGGTTTTCCCTATGGCTTTTTTCCCGCCAATACTCTTCAGCAGCGCAGTATTGATAAACTCCGCATCTTCTTTTGCAGTCTCAGCGGCAGGCAATGTAAGCAGGAATGAAGCCTGCGCAGCTACAACCACCCCGTTCTTAGTAATGCCCAGCGAGTCATCATGCAATTTTACCTCGAACTGCTGAGCGCCGGTATAATCTTCCTTCAGATCTATGTCCAGTTGCTTACTCCTGTTACGGCTGATCCATTTACCGCTGATCCTATCACCGGTAACGTTTACCTGCCAGTGGGCGTTATTGTGGTAGTCATTACCATCGGCCCGTGAAGTAGGTACAGACTCGTAGATGTAGCTGGTGCCCCCTGTCGATGAATCGTTGTCCCTGTATAGGTCTATGATTATCCCTCGGTCTGTGTAGCAGTAGCTCCCACTCATTTCGTCATTACCAAAATGATAGAGGTTCAGTATCACTGGCTGCCCCGCTATTGTGCCTGTATAGCGCCTGTACCAGTCGGTAACCGCTTGTTTTTTTACTGGTGTTACCGGCTGCTGTACGTTATCTGGCACCTTCTTTTTACTATCGCCACCATTGCACGACAGTAAAAACAGGCAGGGTATTATAAAGGCAAAAAATGAAAAGCGCATAATTGATCCGGTTGCTGCGGTAAAAGTAGTGCATCCTGTACTAAAGTAAAAAACCACCACTGTGCGGTGATGGTTTTTTATTATTGAAGCGTAGTGTGGTGCCTTGTATTAGCTACATCCGGTAGTAGTGCCGCAGTTAGGACACATATAGCATGTACCGTTTCGCAGGGTTATATTGCCACAGTTGCGGCATACTGGTGCATCGGCGCTGGTACCCATCAGCTTCTTTATGTCGGCGCTGTTCTGGGCATTGACACCTACTGCTGTTGGCGCCATTGTGGCTTTGGGCTTCTGCGCCTGCGGCGCTTGCGGAGCCTGTGCCTGCGGCGCGGTAACCCTTACCTGCGAGAGCTCCTGCTGCAGTGCTTCCATTTCCTGCTTGTGCGTGGTGCGTGTAGGATCCGGTACATGTACCAAATCATCACGATCCAGGTATTCGTAAGCCAGCAGGCGGAACACATAATCCAGTACCGAAGTAGCTGTTTTGATATTGGGGTGCTCTACGATACCCGCGGGCTCAAACCTTGAGAAGATGAATTTATCTACATACTCTTCCAGCGGCACGCCATACTGCAGGCCAATGGATATCGCTATGGCAAAACTATTGAGCATACTACGCATGGTAGCGCCCTCCTTGGCCATGTCTATGAATATCTCACCCAGAGTACCATCACTGTATTCACCTGTGCGCAGGAACATAGCCTGGCCGCCTACTTTACCTTTTATGGTATAGCCACGACGCTTGGCGGGCAACTGCTTACGCTCTACGATATTACTGAGCGCGCGCTTCAGCGATGTGTCTGGGCTGGCCTGCATACGCCTGTTCACTTCTTCCAGCAGCTCGTCTACAGTAAGCTTGCTCATATCTACTATGAGGCCGGAATCTGCCGGTACTTCTTCTTTGGTATCTTCTTTCTTCTTTTTATCGCTCTTGTTGCTCAGCGGCTGGCTCAGCTTAGAGCCATCGCGGTACAGGGCGCATGCCTTCAGGGCCAGCTGCCAGCTTAGGTAATAACAATCTTTTATTTCGTCTATCGTAGCTTCGTTTGGCAGGTTGATAGTCTTGGATATAGCACCACTGATGAACGGCTGCACAGCACCCATCATACGTATATGCCCATGAGCATGTATATAGCGCTCACCTTTCTTGCCACACTTATTGGCACAATCAAATACCGGGAGGTGTTCTTCTTTAAGGAATGGAGCCCCTTCCACAGTCATAGTACCGCACACATAGTCGTTGGCGGCATCTATCTCTGTATCAGAGAAACCGAGCTCTTCGAGCAGGTTGAAGCCGGATGCGAGGTACTGCTCCGGGGTAAAGCCTATACGCTTCATGCACTCTTCGCCAAGGTTGTAGTGATTGAACACAAAACCTATTTCGAAAGCGCTTTCTACCAATGCGTCCAGTTTCTTCAGCTCATCGGCAATAAATCCTTTTTCGCTGAGGCTCTGATGATTGATGTATGGCGCACCGGCAAATGTGCCATGGCCTTTGGCAAATTTTACTATCGCATCCTGCTGCTCAGGCGTATAGCCGAGTTTCTTTAACGCGGCAGGTATAGACTGGTTGATGATCTTAAAGTACCCGCCGCCCGAAAGTTTCTTGAATTTAACCAGTGCAAAATCAGGCTCTACACCGGTAGTATCACAATCCATTACGAGGCCTATAGTGCCTGTGGGCGCTATAACAGTAGCCTGCGCATTGCGATAGCCGTATTTCTCACCCAGTTGCACCGCGTCGTCCCATGCCTTGGTTGCTGCTTTCAGCAGGTAGTCAGGGCAGTATTTCGCGTTGATACCTACGGGTTTCAGCTCTATGCCTTCATAGGCATCGGCTGCATCGTAGGCTGCGGCACGGTGATTACGCATTACACGCATCATGTGTTTCTTGTTCTCTTTATACCTTGGGAAGGCGCCAAGGCATGCAGCCATCTCTGCCGATGTCTTGTAGGCAACACCGTTCATGATAGCGGTGATGGCGCCTGCTATAGCACGCGACTCCTCGCTGTCGTAGGCTATGCCGCTCACCATGAGCATAGAGCCCAGGTTGGCGTAGCCCAGTCCTAATGTGCGGTAGTCGTAGCTAAGCTGCGCTACCTCAGGCGACGGGAACTGCGCCATGAGCACAGATATTTCCAGTACTACCGTCCACAGGCGGGTCATGTATTCAAAGCCTTGTACATCAAATACGCATGTATCTTCATTAAAGAAGCGGCGCAGGTTGAGTGACGCAAGATTACAAGCTGTATTATCGAGGAACATGTATTCAGAGCATGGGTTAGATGCCCTTATTTTGCCACCTTCGGGGCAGGTATGCCATTCGTTGATGGTAGTATCATATTGCGTACCGGGGTCGGCACAGCGCCATGCGGCATAGGATATTTTTTCCCACATTTCCTTGGCGGGTATGGTCCTCATCACCTTACCTGTGCTGCGGGCTGTCATTTCCCAGTCTGCATTATTGTCTAACGCGTGGAAGAATGAATTAGGCACACGCACAGAGTTGTTAGAATTCTGACCCGATACGGTTTTATATGCCTCGCCTTCGTAGTCAGACGGATAGCCTGCGGCTATGAGCGCGGCAACTTTCTTTTCTTCTTCTACCTTCCAGTCAATAAAGTCTACTACCTCAGGATGGTCCAAATCCAGGCAAACCATCTTGGCCGCGCGGCGCGTGGTGCCACCGCTCTTTATAGCGCCTGCGGCACGGTCGCCTATCTTCAGGAAGCTCATGAGCCCGCTGGAGGTACCACCGCCGCTCAGCTTTTCGCCTTCGGCACGTATATTCGAGTAGTTGGTACCCACACCTGATCCGTATTTGAAGATACGCGCCTCACGCACCCACAGGTCCATGATGCCGCCTTCGTTTACCAGGTCGTCGTCTACACTCAGTATAAAGCATGCATGTGGCTGCGGACGCTCGTAGGCATTCTTAGAGCGCTCCAGCGTGCCGGTAACGGGGTCTACATAGTAGTGCCCCTGAGCCTTACCGTCTATGCCATAGCTGCTGAAGAGGCCGGTATTGAACCACTGCGGCGAGTTAGGCGCGCAGCTCTGCAGCATAATGCTGTACACCAGCTCTTCGTAAAACACCTGCGCGTCATTGGCAGACGCGAAGTAGCCATACTGCTCGCCCCATGAGCGCCAGCAGTTGGCCAGGCGGTGCGCCACCTCTTTTATAGATGTTTCCCTGCCCAGGCTGCCGTCTTTCTGCGGCACGCCGGCCTTGCGGAAGTATTTTTGTGCCAGGATATCGGTAGCTATCTGCGACCAATGTTTCGGCACTTCCACGTTGGTCATTTCAAACACCTTTTCCCCGCTGGGATTACGGATCACAGAAGTACGGTAATCGTACTCGAACATATCGTATGGGCTCACACCATCGCGAGTGTATTGGCGGTCGAACGAAAGACCTTTTTGTTTGGTAGTAGTACTCATGAGCTATAATTATTTAAGAGTTATTTTTTTAGTACAGAATTTGCAGTAGGGGGACAGCTAAATTATTCAAAACACAATGCCTTGTGACAGAAAGAAACTAACATACCTGTGGAAAACCCATGTATCGTAAGCGGGGCAATACAAATTAATTTATCAATAATAAGTATGTCTTTTTTAGACCGTCCCTGTACTACATAAAATTACTATATTCTGATGGGGCTGCCAAAAAAAATGCCCTCAAAAATGCCTGAAATGCTTTCCTGTAAAGGTTTTTAGTATTTTTTAACAGTTTATTCCGGACGGTGTAAAAATGACCTGGTTTAGCCTAACGAATATTTCCAAAAGGCAACGAAGTCCTCACAATTCCCGGTCATATATCCATGAAGAATGCTGCAAATAAGCATAATAGCATAACCCAACAGCACGAAGCAAGCTGAGCCTCTATGTATCGCTTTCACCTTTCGTAACGAACAACTATTAACTTTCGACCTTTTCGCCTATTTTTACCGTCTAAATTTTCAATACAAATGAATATTCCTGCTAATTTACGTTATACCAAGGATCACGAATGGATATCCCTCGAAGGCAATGTAGCAACCATAGGCATTACAGACTTTGCGCAGCATGAACTGGGTGATATAGTGTATGTAGATGTACCCTCTGTAGGCAAAGCACTGGCACAGCACGAGGTGTTTGGCACAGTAGAGGCTGTAAAAACAGTATCTGACCTTTTTCTGCCCATCAGCGGCACTATTACAGAAGTAAACAGCGGGCTTAACGATAACCCACAGCACGTAAACACAGACCCATATGGGGCCGGCTGGATGGTGAAAATGGAAGTAGACAACCCCGCAGACGTAAACGCATTACTTGACGCAGCCGGATATACTTCATTAGTTGGTTAAAGTGCTGCGGATATTCAGTCCGGAGTCTCCTTATAAAAGATGGGCAAGATCCCTGGCTCGGCTATGGACCTTGCTCATTTTAGTGGCCTGCCTTACCCCGGCGGCCGATATACCCCAGGTAGACATACCCCTCATAGACAAGTGGACGCATATAGTGCTGTTCGGCGTATTCAGCTTTTTGTGGCTGTGCGCCCGGCCGCTGCTCACCACGCCATGGGTCACGGGCCTGTTCATAATCTCGGTCACCTTCGGCGCGTTCATAGAGATGCTACAGGGCACGCTCACCTTCCTGGGCCGCAGTATGGAGCTAATGGATGGCGTAGCTGATGCAATAGGTGGGGCGGTGGGTATAGGGATATTCCTGCTGCTTGCCAGGCTCGCTGCAAGAAAAGCCACGTAAGGCTTATCAGTTTTAGCCTCACTTTACTATTCTCAGTTTCGCAAAGTTCAGCATTATCTTCTTGGTGCCATGGGCGCCAAAGTCTATGCCGGCAATACGGTTATTGGCGCCGCCTTCGAGTGTAAGTATATTCCCAAATCCAAATTTCTGATGCTCTACCTGCATACCTACGGTCATGGCCATGGGGTCATCGGCTGTAAAGTTGGCAGTGGGTGTGTGTGCCGGCGGCGCGGGCGCGGCCAGCTTATCTGCCAGCTTTTTCAGCGATGGCACCTTCTCAAACGAGTTGTTGAGCATACCGTTAAAACCACCTACCTGCGGGCGGTTGCTTACGCCGGTAAATGTTCTGTCGAGGTGGGCAGCGGGTATCTCTTCTATAAACCGGCTGGGGTCGTTCTGTACCAGGCTGCCAAAACGGTAGCGGCTATTGGCATAGGTAACCCACAGCCTGTCTTTGGCACGGGTTATGGCTACGTAGAAGAGGCGGCGCTCCTCTTCGAGGTCGGCACGGTCAAAGAGGCTCATAGAGCTGGGAAAAAGGTTCTCTTCCAGCCCTACCACATATACACAAGGAAACTCCAGCCCTTTGGCGGCATGTATGGTCATCAGCTTCACCACATCTGCATCGTCGTTATTCTGATCGGCATCTGTAAGCAGGGTTATCTGCTGCAGGTAGCTGCCCAGGCTTTTATCGGCCAGCTCACCTTCCTCATCGGGCGTCTCTGTGAATTCTTTTATTGAGTTCAGCAATTCCTGCACATTCTCATACCGGGCCAGGCCTTCCACACTTTTATCGTTATACAACTCCTGCACCAGGCCGGTATGCTTACCCACGGCAAAGGCTACATCGTAGGCATTCTGCTTCTCCAGCAGCGCCCTGAAACTCCTGATCATGGTCACAAAGTTGTCCAGGTGGCCAGACCGTACGCCATCTATCTCAGGATCTGCTATTACCTGCCAGAAGGTCTTGTCCAGTTCGTTGGCACGCACTATTATTTTCTCTACTGTGGTCTTGCCGATACCACGGGCAGGATAGTTGATAATACGCTTTATATTCTCCTCGTCCTGGGGGTTCACTATTACACGCAGGTAAGCCAGGTAGTCCTTTATCTCTTTGCGCTGATAAAACGATGTACCCCCTACCAACCTGTAAGGTATATTCATACGTCTCAGGCTTTCCTCAAACGAGCGGCTTTGCGCGTTGGTGCGGTACAGTACAGCAAAGTCTTTATTGCTGTAATGGTTGCGCATCTGCTGCTCTTTTATGGCATCAGCCACAAAACGGCCCTCATCGTTATCCGTCATAGTGCGGGCCAGTACTATCTTCTCGCCCTCAGCATTGCTCGTCCAGAGCTCTTTGGGTATCTGGTGCTTGTTATTGCCTATTACATTGTTGGCTACATTGAGTATGGTCTGCGTACTGCGGTAGTTCTGTTCCAGCTTCACGATCTTCACATCTTCATAGTCATCCTGAAACTGCAGAATGTTCTGCACGGTAGCCCCGCGAAAGGAGTAAATACTCTGGGCATCATCGCCCACCACGCATATATTCTCATGCCGGGCACCCAGCATTTTTATTATGGCATACTGTGCCAGGTTGGTATCCTGGTACTCGTCTATGAGTATATACTGAAAGCGGCCCTGGTACTTGGCCAGCGCCTCGGGAAAGTGCGTGAGCAATACATACATCTTGAACAGCAGATCGTCAAAATCCATAGCTCCGTTCTTAAAGCAGCGTTTGGCATAGGCATCGTATATATCACCTATCAGCGGACGCGTAGTACGGGCATCTTCCTGTTGTATAAGGCTGTCAGTCTTATACATGGCAGGGTCTATAAGGCTATTTTTAGCCGCAGATATACGGTTATAAACATAGGCAGCCTTGTAGTGCTTGTCATCGAGGTTCATATCCTTCACTATGTCCTTTATCACACTCTTGGCATCATCAGTATCGTATATGGTAAAGTTATTTGGGTATCCAAGGCGGTTGGCCTCACCTCGTAATATACGCGCGAATACGGAGTGGAAAGTGCCTATGTAGAGATTACGGGCCTCGGTATTACCCAGTGCCTTTTCTACCCTTTCCTTCATTTCGGCAGCTGCCTTGTTGGTAAAGGTGAGCGCCAGTATATTAAAGGCATCCACACCATTGTGCATAAGGTGGGCAATGCGTGTTGTCAATACTTTTGTTTTTCCGCTGCCGGCCCCTGCCACTATCATCAATGGCCCGTCTACATGCTCTACCGCCACACGTTGTTGCTCATTCAACCCCGCTAAATAATTCTGCATACGGCAAAAATATGCAATTTGGAATTGGTGAATTATTTATTTTCTCACAATACCGCAATGTATTATACAGTATCAATAAATTTCTTCTCTACTTTATTGAACACGATAACCCCCATTACGAACAGCACCACGGTAAACCCGATACTGTACATCAGCCACTGTACGCTGAAGGTACCCTTGCCCAGGAACGCATACTTAAAGGTTTCCAGCAACGAGGTAAGGGGATTGAGCAGGAGCACAAGACGGTATTTATGCACCGATGATAAAGGATAGATGACAGGCGTGGCGTACATAAGCAACTGCACACCAAACGTGATAAGAAATGAAAGATCACGGTATTTGGTAGTAAGGGAGGTGATGAAAAGCCCGAACCCGAGGCTAAGACCGGCCATGGTAAGCAACAGTACCGGCAATAGTAATATATATATGTTTGGAGCTACATCAGCCTTCTTTACTACTATATAATAGAGCCATACCACCAGGAAGAAGCCAAACTGTATCAGGAACTTTACCAGGCCCGAAACCACTTTGGACAAAGGGAGTATAAGCCTTGGGAAATATACTTTGCCAAATATAGAGGCATTGTCTGTAAATGTTTTTGACGTTATGTTCAGCGTCTCAGAGAAATAGTTCCACATGGTGAGGCTACCTAAGTAGAACAACACCTGCGGCACACCATCTGTGCCAATGCCCGCTATATTACCAAATACGAAAACGAAGATAATAGTGGTGAGTACGGGCTGCACCACAAACCACACAGGGCCCAGTATTGTTTGCTTGTATACAGTAATGATGTCTTTCTTTACAAACATCAGCAGCAGGTCGCGGTAACGCCACAGCTCCTTTACATCAATATCAAGGTAGCCACGGCCGGGTGTAATGGTTATATCCCACTTGTCGGTACCGGTAATATTATCTGCCATACATCAATTACTTTTCATGAGCGCGGCAATGCCTTATGACGACTTGTCGCGGGGCCCGAACCATTTCTTTAACCCTTTCTTCTTTGTCTCGCCGTAGTAGCCATTGCCGTATGACCCATAGCCATAACCATAGCCATAACCGTAGCCATAGCCATAACCTTCCTCATAACCATAGCCATACGCAAAGCCCCTGTTGGCAATAACATCATTTACAATGAAGCTCATCTTAGGTATCTTACCTCCGTAGTACAGCTCATTGGGGATATTGATCTGCTGCTTGTAGGTGTGGCCCTGCCTGATGATGTATAATGCGTTGTCGGCGTATTTATAGATCAGCTGCGCGTCTGTTACCAGCCCTACAGGTGATGTATCCACTATCACATAATCAAACTGCTCCCTTAACAACCTGAACAACTCTTCGGAACGCGGAAGCAGTATCAGTTCTGCGGGGTTAGGCGGTATAGGCCCTGATGGTATGATAAACATATTGGGCTCCACACCCGACGGTACTATAATATCTTTAAGTTCGCACTTGCCTATAGCGTAAGTAGAAAAGCCCACGCTGTTATCTATATTCAGCGTTTTGGATACTTTAGGCTTCCGGAGGTCCATTTCCATCACAGCAACTTTTTTGCCGGACATGGCAAGTGTTATGGCCAGGTTTACCGCTATGAACGACTTGCCCTCGCCGCTCATACTGGACGTGATCATCAGCACCTTATCATCCTTATCAGTAAGCAGGTACTGCAGGTTGGTACGTAACGCCCTGAACTGCTCTGAAATAATGGTACGGCTGTTTTTCTTAACAGCCACACTCTCACCCTCCTCGTTATTACCGATCTCACCTATGATGGGTATAGTTGTAAGCTTCGATATATCGCCTTTGCTGATGATCTTTATATTAAGCGCCCTGCGCAGCACAATAATGCTGAAAGGAATAAGTATGCCCATCATCAGGGCCATCATAAGTATACGCGGATGATTAGGGGACACGGTACCTATGGTTGCGGCAGGGTCTACTATATCCGCATCTGCTACGGTAGACGCCTTGGTAATGGCGGTTTCTTCCCTTTTCTTAAGCAGGAAAATATACATGTCCTGCTTGATATTCTGCAGGCGTGCAAACTCAAGGTACTTCTTCTCTACTACCGGTATCTTTTTTATATCACTGGTTATGTTATCCAGCTCACTTTTTATCTTATCTACTTTCAGCTTTACCTCTTCTTTAGACGAGGCAAGTGATGAAATGATATTCTGCTTTACAGCCTTTTTCTGCTCCATCAGCGCCCGTGTTACCGGGTTGTTGGGGTTGTTAGAGATAAGACTCGTCTCTATCTGTGTCTGTAACGAATTGAATTTGTCCATCATCGCGGCGAGGCCGGAATTGCTCATCAGCGATGCGGGCAGCACTATAGATTTGTCTTCTGTGGCATTCTGCAAATAATTGCTGATAGCCTCAATGATCCCATACTCCACCTGGGCTGCGTTATATTTTTCCCAAGTGCCGGCATTGGCGTTTACCAGCTGCACAGCCTGGGCCTGCATATCTGCAATATTATTGTTCTGCTTAAAATCCAGTATGTTGCGCTCCACAACAGACAGCTCATCCAGCACACTGTCTATACGCGTGGATATGAACTTAATAGTACTATCTGATATCCTGTTACGTGTTTCCACATTGGTATTCATGTACACCCTCATCAGTTCGTTGATAATATCCACAGACCTCTCGGGTATTGCGTCTATCATAGATATGCTCACATAACTCGATGATTTGGTATTTGCGTTCACATCTACGTAGAAACTGCCTGCTGCCGCCATTATAGGTGCTACATTTACCGTGTACTGGAGGTTAGAAGCAGTAAAAGCGGGTGCCTTTATCATTACAAATTTTCTGCCGTTGGATACAGTAAACGTATCGTTCCATTTGCAGGCAATTTGCTTCCCCCCATTTTCTGTAAGACGGCAACCGTTAATGTTAATGTTATCTACCTTACATCCAAAATAATCATCTGTGGTATCAGCAATCACCAGCTCAAAGGGCTTAAGGTCATATACGTGTGTGGTTTTAAACCTTCCCGCAACGGAATAGTTCACATTCAGATGCAGCTTTTTTACAACCTTGGCCATGGTGCTTTTGCTCCGCAATACTTCCATCTCGTTCTCAATATTTATGTTCTTATTATTGAGATTGAGCATTTTCATGATATCGTCACCAGATGTAGAACTTCCTTTTTTAGAGTCTATGATCAGCAACTCGGCAAAAGACTTATACATGGGTGTTGTGTATCGCAGATAAAGATTAGCAAGGATGAGCGCAATGGTGACGCTTGCGAGCAGAAAAGGCCATATAGCCAGCACTGTAGACACCAGCCATTTTAAGTTAAATGTACTTGTATCCTCAAATTTCTGGTCTCGAGCCGCTGTTACAGGTGCTTTATTAGCGTCCATTTCTGTTTGTTATTATTTTACAGTTCTGAATATGAGTACCAATGAGGCAATAGAAATAACAGTAGATAGTATACCCAGGTTGCGCAGGAATGTCTGGTCACTGCTCTGTACCTTGTATTTATTCGGTTCTACAAATACCTGGTCATGCTGCCTGAGCCAGAAAGCCGGGTGCTGGTATACTTTGCTGGACGTAAGATCGAAACGATAAAATTTCTTTTCGTCGCCTTCAGTTCTAGCCAGCATTACGTTGCCTTTCTTAGCCGTGATGTTCACATCGCCTGAAAGCGCTATGACATCCAGTATACTGGCTTTCTCGTTAGGTATATTCACTACACCCGGTTTTGCCACATCACCAAATACCTCAATATCAAAGTTGGCGATCCGCACATTTACCACCGGGTCTTTGTAAAACTCTTTTGCCTTTTGTTTGATCAATTCCCTGGCCTCAGTGGTCGTAAGCCCGGCCACCTTCACAAAACCCAGAAGTGACAGCTCGATGTAACCATTCTTATCTACAAGCAACCCATTGATGAGGTTAAAAGTGCCCTGTGAAGTAGACGTAATAGGTGAGTTGCCGGGGTTTTGTACCAGGGTCTGCACGGTCACGGCCAGAATGTCATTGCTTTCTATCTTAGGATCTGTATATGGTGTAATATTAGCCACAGTTACAGGTGCCGACATAGTATCCGGCACATCACGGAAGTACAAAATATTTCTTGACGAAACACATGACGTTGTGGTCATGTAGGCAACCATCAAAAAAAAGAGACCAAAGCTGTAAATGCTTCGTTTACTACAGGTAAACATGCCGGGAATTTTTATCAAAAATAGTTTAAAAAATAGTTTAAAGCCTTGCGCTCACTTTGTTTTTATCCAGGCACCCCTTCACATCATATATTATTCCACCTTTCTTTATCACTTCATTCCAGTCCCTGTTCATAAAATCTTTATGTGCTACAGCAAGTACCACTGAGTCATACAGTTTGCCTTCAGGCAATGTTCTCACTATTCTTATACCGTATTCATGCGCCACATCATCTGGGTTAGCCCAGGGGTCATATATGGTCAGTTTTATTTCATATGACTCCAGTTCTTTAACAATGTCTACTACCCTAGTATTGCGCACATCCGGGCAATTTTCTTTAAAGGTAATGCCCAGCATCAGTACATTGGCACCCTTTACCTGCACATCGTTCTTCACCATCAGTTTTACAACCTCTGCTGCCACATAAGAGCCCATACCATCGTTAAGGCGCCGCCCCGCCAGTATGATCTCGGGGTGGTAGCCTACCTCCTGCGCTTTCTGCGCAAGGTAGTATGGATCTACACTTATGCAGTGCCCGCCTACCAGGCCCGGCCTGAAGGGCAGAAAGTTCCACTTGGTAGCTGAGGCGTCCAGTACATCGTTTGTATCTATACCCAGCTTGTTGAATATTTTCGCAAGCTCGTTAACAAATGCGATATTGATATCCCTTTGTGCGTTTTCTATTACTTTGGCAGCCTCAGCCACCTTTATGCTAGGAGCCTTATGCGTACCGGCTGTAACAATGGTTTTATAAAGCCCGTCTATTTTGTCTGCTACCTCGGGCGTGGAGCCGGACGTGATCTTCTTTATCTTAGATATGGTATGTACTTTATCCCCGGGGTTAATTCGTTCGGGCGAATAGCCGCAGAAAAAGTCAATATTGAATCTTAGCCCGGAATTTTTTTCCAGCACAGGCACACATTCATCTTCAGTAACACCCGGGTATACGGTTGACTCATATACAACTATATCCCCTTTCTTCAGCACCTTACCCACGGTTTCACTCGCTTTGTACAATGGGTTCAGATCGGGGCGGTTATTTTTGTCTACGGGTGTAGGTACAGTGACAAAAAATACATTGCATTTTGCTATATCCTGAATATCGCCAGAGCAATAAAACCCTTTTGTGTCGGCATAAGGTACGTGGTACAGCAGCACCTGCTTTAATAACTCTTCTTCTACCTCCAGTGTAAGGTCGTTGCCTTTCTGAAGCTCTTCTACCCGCTGCTCATTGATATCGAAACCAATGACAGGATAATACTTACTGAACTCAACAGCAAGTGGCAACCCCACATATCCCAGCCCGATAACTCCTATACAATAAGGTGTATTTCCCATCAGGTCAATAAATAATATTTTTTAATGCAAATAAAATATGCAATCAATCAAATTTATATAAAAATATGTCTTTAAATAAAGTAGACAACCGTGGGTCTGCTTTATCATTCAGACATAGTACACAATCTTGAATTTAAAAACGGATAGTTAACAAAGGTAAGATATTCTTTTGTGTTAACCATGTTTTTTAACGCTAAGGCATGCTTTTCATGGTGCATATCGCTGCCGCAATAGTCATACATGCCTTTTGCTAATAACTGGTCTGCGATAGATTTGATACTACGGCCGTAGTGGCCGGTAACGGAAAGCATATTGAGCTGCAACAAACATCCCCTGTCCTTAAACTCGCCATACCTACTGAAATCTTTATGAAAGAACAAATAACGCTCGGGATGAGCGATAATGGGCTTGTAGCCATTGCTCTGTAATTTGTATATGACCTCAAATAGCATAGGAGGCTCATACAGCATAGAAAACTCCACCAACACCTCATTTTGGCGGATGGTCAGCAAAGGTTCTTTTTCCAGCAGTTCCATGAAATATTCGTCAATATAATATTCTGCCGCTGCCCTTACCTGTATATCTATACCATTCTCTGCCAGCGCCTCTTGTACTGTTTTTAGCCCCGCCTCAATAGTCTGGCGAGTATTGGGATAGAAATCTATCATCACATGGGGCGTAGTGATCACCGTTTTGTAACCCATTCCCTTCATAGCCCGCAACAATGTGAGGCTGTCATCTATTGTCTTGGCGCCATCATCTATTCCGGGTATCATATGCGAGTGCATATCAGCCCCCAGGAAAGCCCATTCAGAGCCGGCAGGTACTGTAATATTCTTAGTAATATCAGCTTCTTTTTTCTTCCCGCCAAATAGCTTCGAAAACATAGGGCAAGGTAAGAAAAAAATGTAACCCAACAGAGTACGTCCGCAAACCGGAAAAGTTACTAAACAGGGTACTATCCACCTGCGGTTAGCTATGGTTAACTCCCTGTTATTACTCAATCAGGCCGCATATAAAGATCGAATAAAATGTACTTATATGTCCCTCAGATACAAACCCTGCAGGACTATATTTTATGATCAGTTATCTGCTGGCCAACCCGATACCCTTGGCCATGTTATTAGTATTGTTATTCCTTCTTTACAAATCCGTAGTTAATGCAAAAGGCGATGAGATCGTTGTACTGGAACGACGCTGGATAGGCGCGGCAATGCCCGAAACACGAACTGTTGCGAAGAAAAATGAAATCGGAGTTCAGGCGCGGATACTGGGCCCGGGCCTCCGCTTACTCACGCCGTTTGTGTACAAGCGGAGAAAGTACAAATTTATTACCATCAAGAAAGGTGAAATAGGTCTTGTAACCGCTATAACCGGCGAGCCACTGGACTCAGGGCAACTATTCGCACGCCCGGTGGAGTGCAATATGTTCCAGGATGGCGAAGCATTTCTGAACAATGGCGGGCAGAAAGGCCCACAGGTTGCGATATTGCCGGATGGTGAACATCGTATCAATCCGTACCTGTTCCACATAGAGATAGTAAATGTGATAGCAATCGGCGAAGATGAAGTTGGCACCATTGAATCCATAGCCGGGGAGCCTTGCGACAAAGGACGGATATTTGGAACACCTGTGGATTGTGATGATTACCAGAACGCCGAAAAATTTCTTGCCAACAAAGGTCAGAAAGGCCCGCAAATACGTGTACTGGGACCGGGTAACTACCGCATCAATACAATGCTCTTCACCGTGTCTATAGACCGCATTGTAAATATTGCCGGAGGCTATATAGGACTGGTAACAGCAATGGACGGCGTGGGTATCCCCGAAGGCAGGTTGCTGAGCCGTAAGATCGACGGGCATATGAACTTCCTTGATGGTGAGGCATTCCTTAATAACGGCGGTGAAAAAGGCAGGCAGCTGGAAGTGCTGATGCCAGGTAAATACCGTATCAATACTTCGCTGTTCAGGGTAGATTCTTCAAAAGAATGGGTGAACATCAACGCCGATGAAATAGGCATTGTTACAGTCAATGAAGGCCGGCCAATCATGGATCCGACAAAAATTGCGGCTGACGAGATCCCACTTGACAAGCACAATAACTTTCAGGATCCTGCTGCTTTCCTTGCTGCCGGCGGCCAGAAAGGCTTGCAGATACCTGTATTGCGGTCCGGTAACTATGCAATTAACCCATGGTTTGCATCTATAGAAAAGGTAAAGATGACCATAGTGGATATAGGCAAATGTGGTGTTGTGACCAGCTATGTAGGAGAAAAAGGTGAAGACACTTCAGATTCAAAAGTTAATGCCAAAATAGTGGAAAACGGTTTTAAGGGAATATGGAAAGAACCACTTGGCCCCGGCAAACATCCGGTAAACACAAAGACCTACAAAGTAGACATGGTGCCCACCAACCAGATAACACTAAGCTGGGCCGACAGCAGATCAAGCGCCCATGAACTGGACTCTAACCTGAAGACCATTACGCTGCGTACGGCAGATGCTTTCAGTGTAAACATGGATGTAAATGTGATCATCCACATACCAATGGAAAATGCACCTAAGGTTATCGCTAACCAGGGGTCTGTACAAAGCCTTATTTCCCAGGTACTTGAACCGGCTATTTCTTCACACTTCAGAAATGCCGCTCAATATATCAAAGCACTTGACCTGTATACACAGAGAAAAGAATTGCAGGCTACTGCCAAAGCACACATTATTGAAGTGCTGAAAGAGCATTTCATTGATTCGAAAGATACGCTTATAGCAGATGTGGTATTGCCGGCGGAACTGATCAAAATAGTATCTGACAAGCAAATAGCCGAGCAGGAAAAAATAACCTACAAGACTCAAACGGAAGCAGAAGAACAAAGAAAGCTGCTGGCCAATATGAAAGCACAGGCCGATATGCAGCCCAAAGTAGTGGACTCAGAACGCGGAGTGGAAATATCCAAAAACATTGCGAACAGCGAAGTGGAAAAGGCAATAGGAGCGGCAAAAGCTGTAGAACTGGCCGCGGAAGGGGCGGCAAAAGCCACAAAATTAAAAGCGAGCGCAGAAGCCGAAGCTACAAAAGTAACTGCCGTTGCACAGGCCGAGGCCACTTCTAAAGTGGGCCTTGCAGAAGCTGAAGTTATACTTGCAAAAGGTAAATCAACTGCTGAATCTTACAAGCTGCAGACCGATGCCATGGGCAAAGATGTGTTCGGACAGATACAAGTTGTTGAAAAAATTGCTGCCAGCAATATGAAACTGATACCTGATATGCTGATAACCGGCGGTGGCGGACAAGGAAGCAGCAACCTGGAGAATATGATGGGTATAATGCTGATGGAAAAAATGAGCGGGAAAAAATTTGATGTAACAGACAAAACAGAAAAAGATATTCTGCCGGATGTCTGAATGATATGAAATGTGGAGGTGCTTGATATTTTTTAATCGGGGCCCTTTACGTCAAATATTTGTTTTGCTGTTTAATAAGTTCTGTAACTTTTTAAACAGCAAAACTTTCGCCGCACCCACAGCTACGGCTGGCATTAGGATTGCTAAAGTGAAATCCTTTACCATTAAGCCCATCAGAGAAGTCGAGCGTGGTATCGCAGAGGTATAAAAAGCTTTTGAGGTCAGTGACAACCTTCACGCCCTGGTCTTCAAATACCTGGTCGCGTGGCTGTGGCTCATTGTCAAAATCGAGCTTGTAAGATAATCCGGAGCATCCGCCCCCCACTACACTTACACGAAGGAAGTAGTCGTCACCAAGACCTGAGTCCTGTTTCAGCTTCATCACTTTTTCCTTCGCTTTGTCACTTACGTAAATCATTGTTATTCATTTAGTCGTAAGTCGGGGGCTGTAAGCCGGGAGCCAGGGAGTGCGAAAACACCGTGCCTACTCACAACTTACAACTTACGACTACTTAATGCGCTTTTTTCTCTGCCACTAATTCAGGTAATCCGTTCTTCACACGATAATCATTGATCGCAGCTTTAATAGCGTCTTCGGCAAGCACCGAGCAATGTATCTTTACAGGTGGCAGGTTCAGCTCTTCAACAATGTCCATATTGTCTATAGCCAGCGCCTGGTCCACACTTTTCCCTTTCAGCCACTCTGTAGCCAGAGAAGAGGAAGCGATAGCTGAGCCACAACCAAATGTCTTGAATTTGGCATCCTTTATCAGCCCGCTTTCTTCGTCTACCTCAATCTGCAGACGCATTACGTCGCCGCACTCAGGGGCGCCAACAAGGCCTGTGCCTACATTGGTCTTAGATTTATCCAGCGTACCTACATTCTTAGGATTAGCATAGTGGTCAATAACTTTTTCTGAATATGCCATGATAGTTAATTTAATAATTTGAAAAACCGGCAGTCTTACTATTTTATATCAACTGCCATTTACTTTTAAAATCTTTCTTCTGCAACCGGTACCAATAGGCTAATTGCCTGCTACTGTTTTTAATGGTGCGCCCACTCAATTGAATTAATATCCACTCCTTCTTTGAACATTTCCCAAAGCGGGCTCATTTCACGCAATTTCAATACTGTGCTCTTTACCGCATCTATCGTAAAATCTATTTGCTCATCCGTAGTAAACCTTCCCAGGCCGAAACGCAGTGAACTATGCGCGAGATCGTCACCGAGGCCAAGCGCCTTCAGCACATAAGACGGCTCCAGTGAGGCCGAAGTACAGGCTGAACCGCTGGACAACGCGATATTTTTATTAAAGCCCATCATCAGGCCTTCGCCTTCTACATACTTGAATGAAATATTGGTAACATGGGGCAGGCGATGCTCACGGTTGCCGTTCACATAGCTTTCTTCCAGTTCCATCAGGCCGCTTTCCAGCCTGTCGCGCATGGTACTGAGACGCTTAGACTCGCTTTCCATCTCATTCATACATAGTTCGCATGCTTTACCAAAACCTACTATTGCCGGTACGTTCAGCGTACCGCTGCGCATACCCCTCTCATGGCCACCGCCATCCATTTGCGAAGTCACTTTCACTCTTGGATTCTTGCGACGAACATATAATGCGCCAACCCCTTTAGGGCCATACATTTTATGCGCGCTGAATGCCATCAGATCTATACCATCCGCATTTACATTTACAGGTATCTTGCCCACTGCCTGCGTACCATCTGTAAAGAAAAGCACACCATGCTTCCGGGCTATCTTGCTTATTTCACGTACCTGCTGCACAACACCTGTCTCATTGTTGCCGTACATGATAGATATCAATATGGTTTTGGGAGTGATTGCGCTTTCAAGTTCTTTAAGGTCTATCAGGCCATCTTCCTGCACCGGTAAGTAAGTCACTTCACCGCCGGTTTTTTCTATATGCTTGCAGGTATCCAATACAGCTTTATGTTCGGTAGTACAGGTAATAATATGGTTACCTTTAGACGCATACATCTCAAACACACCTTTTATGGCAAGGTTGTCGGCCTCAGTAGCACCGGAAGTGAATATTATTTCCTTCGGATCGGCGCCTATCAGTTTTGCCACCTGCTCACGGGCATAGTCGACCGCTTCTTCGGCTACCCAGCCAAAGGAGTGATTTCGGCTGGCGGCATTGCCAAATTTGTCAGTAAAGTAGGGCAGCATAGCCTCCAGCACACGCGGATCCATCGGAGTGGTCGCATTATTGTCTAAATATATCGGTAATTGCAATTCCATATAAAAGTTCTAAGTCACAGATTCGCTACAAAGTTACGTCAAAAGTGGTACTTTCGACGCCCGACCTAATCGTAGGTTTATATGTTACTATCGTTAAAAACTATATGACAATGCTGAAAATTGAACACCTGGGGATAGCCGTTAAAGACCTTACTGCCTCAATACCACTATTCGAGCAACTATTAAATACACCATGTTACAAAACAGAAGAAGTGACATCTGAAGGGGTAAATACTGCTTTTTTTCAGACAGGGGAGGCCAAGATAGAACTGCTGGAGGCAACAAATGAAACAAGTCCTATTTCTAAATATATAGGCAAAAAGGGCGAAGGCATCCATCATATTGCCTTTGAAGTGGAGCATATCGAGGCTGAAATGAAGCGGTTAGCCGCCTTGGGATTTGAGCTGCTCAATGAAACACCAAAGCAAGGCGCGGACAATAAACTAGTTTGCTTCCTGCACCCTAAGACTACTAACGGAGTACTTATTGAGCTATGCCAGGAAAAACGGTGGTAATAAAGCCCTGACTCAATTTTCTGAAATTGAAATCTTAGCGGTAATTTGCACCCTCAAATAATATATTATATCTATATTTTATGAAGAAATTACTATTGGTATTCATAGCATTTACAGCCATGACCATAAACACCTTTGCGCAAAAGAACAGAATAAAAATAGAGACCGAATACGGCAACATTATCCTGATGCTATATGATAATACCCCGCTGAATACCTCAAACATGGTAAAGCTGGCTAAAGAGCATTTTTATGATAGTACGTTGTTTCACAGGTGCATACCCCAGTTCGTAATACAAGGAGGGGATCCCGAATCAAAAAATGCCGTGGCCGGCAGGATGCTTGGCAATGGGGAACTGAGCTACAAGGTACCCGCAGAAATAAACGCGACCGACTATCACAAACGCGGCGCTGTGGGAGTAGCAAGAGACAATAACCCCGACAAATCAGGTTCTGCCTGCCAGTTTTATATTGTAGTAGGTAAGACCTTTACGGATGCTGAGCTTGATAAAATGGCAAAACAAAATGGCCGCAACTATACCGCGGAGCAACGTGAAGTTTATAAAACGAAAGGCGGTACTCCGCACCTTGATGGTGGCTACACGGTCTTTGGCGAAGTGATAGAAGGCATGGACGTGGTAGATAAAATTTCTACTGAAGCCCGTGACAGGAATGACAGGCCAAACAAAGATATACGCATGCTGAAGGTAAGGGTGATGAAAAAGAAGAAAAAGTTCTTATTTTTCTGATTGGGCCTATAATCTTCATTAGCCGCGCAGATTTACTTCCTGGGCCAGTGCAACAGGTAATGCAGGGCCAGGTAAAAACCGGGTGTTATCTGGTTTCCCGCAAGGCTTACAGTAGCGCTATTCTTCACCCCGCCCTGCGTTAATGAAAAACTGTAAATATTGCGCTCGCTGAGCAGCATAATATACTGGAAATTGATACCGATGGTAAGATACAGGTCCTTGCCCGCAGACTGCCCGTAATTGTATTCGAAGCCGATGTTCATTGCGGGGAAATATTTGGTGATATCCCTGGTCGAATCTATCGCTACCTTCATAGCTTCACCCCCGGAACCGGTGACCTTAATACCCTTTTGAGCAAGATGAGAAAACCCTATACCCCCATAAACAAACAATTCGCTGTTGGGAAAGCGGACAATGTAATTCTCATTGAGCATTACATTCATATAGTTAAAGTCCAGCGCTACTACATTCTTGCCAATATCGTTCAGAGGTAGCCGTGTACGCCCACCGGACAACTTAAGTATCGGAAAGAACTGGGTTTCCTCGGGTTTATAGGCAACACCAACGCCAAAACCGAAGCTGATCTGCGAATAGGTAAGCTTTGAGTTATAGCTGTTAAGCAACACCGGGTAGGTAAGGTCTATACCCGACGATACTTCTATCTGTCCAAAACTTGCCGAAGCCGTAAACAACAACAGCGCAACAATAAATATTCTGACGACAGTATTTCTCACACCTGGTATATTTTCACTTCAATAAATAGATCCTCGGAAATAACAGTATATTACTCTTTATAGGTAAACCATTTTGCCAATTCCTTATAGCTCGCCTTTTTGCCGTACATAAGTATACCTACACGGTATATCCTGCCGGCTACCCACGTGGTAAACAAAAAGCCCAGTATCATAAGCAGCATAGATATAGCAAGCTGCCAGGCAGGCACACCAAACGGGATCCTGATCATCATAGCTATGGGGGAAGTAAATGGTATCATTGACAACCATACAGATAAGGAACTATCCGGATTGTTGATCACAAAATTCATAGAAATCACAAAAGTGAAGATGAGCGGCAATGTAATGGGCAGCATAAACTGCTGTGTCTCTGTCTCATTGTCTACCGCAGAACCTACCATGGCAAATATGGCGCTGTAAAGCATGTACCCAAACAAAAAGTAAAACAGGAAACAGCCTATGGTATAAGCCACAGGGATGCTCTCGATAGACTCCATTATCTTACCCATGCCGGTATCCGCGGCTTGCTTTGCCACAGTAGCATCACCGGGTGCCGCGTTTTGCATTTTTGCTACCTGCTCTGTTTTTACGCCCCCCGCATTTTTCATGATCACAGTACCGGCTACAGTAGACAGTATTAGCGAAAGCGTGATCCATAAAACAAATTGTGTGAGGCCTACAAGCCCAATGCCAATGATCTTCCCCATCATTAACTGAAATGGCTTCACCGAGGAAATAATGACCTCAACAATACGGCTGACCTTTTCTTCAATTACGCCCCGCATAACCTGTGCACCATAAATGAATAACGACATATAGATAAGAAAAGCAGCAATAAACCCTATAGCATAGGCCACATAGGTCTGCGCGTCCGTCTCACCTTGTTCAGATATTTGCCTGGCCTCTATTGTTACAGGTTTTTGCGCCTTCGCCAGTATGGCAGTATCAATGCCGGCGGCCATCAACCTTTGAGACTGGGCAATATCGCTAAGTCCGCTCTCTATATTCTGAATTGTAATAGCGCTTGCCTTCTTCTCACTAAGCAGTTGAATTCCGGACAGTGAAGCCGGTATGTGCAGCAAGTAATCATAACCCGACTTCAAGAAACCCGATTTGACAGTGGCATAATCGTCTTTAACAAAAGTATATTCCATATTACCGGCATTCTTGAGCCTGGCCACATAGATGCCGCTTTCGTCTACCACCTCTATCTTCTTTTTATCTCCCAGTTCATTTTGCTTGGCCACCAGGAAACCTATGAGCACAAACATGCCAATGAATAGTACAGGTACGAGAAATGTCATTACAAGGAACGACTTCTTCTTTACCCTCGTCAAATATTCCCTTTGTATGATAAGTAGTATCTTGTTCATGGCTTAGTTTGATTTACTTACTGTTTGTATAAATATTTCGTTCATGGTGGGCACTTTCTCTTCCAGCTTATTAATGCTCACATGCGGCATTATGTAGTGGAGTACATCATTGATCTTACTACCCGCATTCAGTTTTAAAAGCAATTGGTGGCTCCCGTCTGCACTGCTCTCAGACAAGGTAGTAAATGGGGCACTGCCATTTGTCTTCAATTGTTCACCCTCGTATTCCAGCACATAAGTGCCATTGCGGTAGTTATTCCTTATCTTTTTCACCGGCCCTTCAAGTATTTTGTGCGACAAGTTCAGCAGTGCTATAGCATCACAGAGCTCCTCTACCGACTCCATGCGATGGGTAGAGAAAATAATCGTTGCGCCTTTTTTGTTCAGCTCCAGTATCTCATTTTTTATTGTTTCCGCGTTCACCGGGTCAAAACCTGAAAACGGTTCATCAAGTATCAGCAACTCCGGCTCGTGTAATATGGTAGCTACAAATTGTACTTTCTGCTGCATGCCTTTAGACAGGTCTTCCACTTTCTTGTTAAGCCACCCAAGCATATCCAGTTTTTCAAACCAAAACCTTATACGCCTTCTTGCTTCCTCCCTGCTCATACCCTTGAGACGGGCCAGGTAAATAAGCTGCTCCCCTATCTCCATTTTCTTATACAATCCCCGCTCTTCGGGCAGGTAACCTATGCGCTCTATATGTGATTGACTGAGCTTATCGCCATTAAAGAGTATATCCCCCGAGTCAGGGGCAGTGATCTGATTAATAATACGTATAAGTGAGGTCTTACCTGCCCCGTTAGGGCCCAGCAGTCCAAACACCTTGCCCCGTTCTATTTCCATACTGACATTATCCAATGCCCGATGGTTGGCGTACTGCTTGACAATATTCCTAATACTGATCATTTTCGTGTGGTTGTAGTGGTAAAATAGAAAAAGTTAATGAATATAGCGGTGTATTTATATAAGTACTTCCCCGGTCATTTCCTTAGGTACCGTAATACCCATATACGTCAATATAGAAGGCGCAAGGTCACCCAGTTTGCCGGGCTTCAATGTTCCTTTATAATCATTGGAAATCAGAAACAGCGGAACAGGGTTCAGCGTATGCGCGGTGTTAGGTGTACCATCTTCATTTACCAGATAATCTGCATTACCGTGGTCGGCAGTAAGAAATATAGCATAACCATTGGCAAGTGCCGCTGGTACTATCCTGCTGACGCATTCGTCAACAGTTTCCACCGCTTTCACTACCGCGCTCCATACGCCCGTATGCCCTACCATGTCTGCATTGGCAAAATTGAGGCATATAAAATCGGCACTCTGCGCGTTTATCTCAGGTAGTATCGCATCGGTAACCTCATACGCGCTCATTTCAGGCTTCTGGTCATAAGTTGTCACTGTACGGGGAGATGGTATCATTATACGTTGTTCCCCTTTGAAGGGCTGCTCCCTGCCCCCGGAAAAGAAAAATGTAACGTGCGGATATTTCTCTGTTTCTGCTATCCTTATCTGTGTCTTACCATTGGCCTCCAGCACCTCACCCAGTGTATTGGTGAGATCTTTATTGGCAAATATGACCCCAACATCTTTATAGCTCTTGTCATATTCGGTCATAGTTACATAATGCAGGCTCAGCGTGTGCATATTTTGTTCTTCAAAATTCTGCTGCGTCAGCGCCACGGTTATCTCTCTGCACCTGTCTGTTCTGAAGTTGAAACATACCACCACATCACCATCTTTAATGGTAGCCACCGGCTCACCGGCCTCGTCACAAACGATGATCGGCTTAATAAACTCATCGGTCACATTTTCACTGTAAGAGTCTTCTATTGCCTTTAATGCATCCTGTACATGCGTTCCAATACCCTGCGTAAGCGCGTCGTAGGCCACTTTCACCCGCTCCCAACGCTTATCCCTGTCCATGGCATAAAACCGGCCGGTAACCGAAGCCAGCTTACCGCCCGTTGCAGCCAGGTGCCCGCTGAGATCTTTTATAAAACCAAGACCGCTCTTAGGGTCACAATCACGCCCGTCTGTAAATGCATGTACGGCTACACCGGGTACATTGTTTTTCTGTGCCAACGTACATAATTCCTTCAAGTGATTAATATGCGAATGCACACCACCATCGCTCACAAGCCCTATAAAATGCAACGTTTTACCATTGCTCTTAGCCGCATCAAAGGCCGCGTTAAGCACCTTGCTTCGTTCCAGTTCGCCGTCTTTTATTGCTACGTTTATCCGTTGCAACTCCTGATATACAATACGCCCGGCCCCAATATTCAGGTGCCCCACTTCCGAATTGCCCATCTGGCCTTCAGGCAGCCCTACCGCTTCACCACAAGTCAGCAGTTCTGTATTGGGGTATTTGTCGTATAAAGACTTTACAAAAGGAACATTGGCATTGGCGATGGCATCTGCGGCAGGCACTTTGCCATGCCCCCAGCCATCCATTATAATGAGGATCGCTTTTTTTGACATGGCGCAAAGGTACAAAAAAGCATTATGCATGATTTTTATTCGTTAAAGAGATTTAACAAAATAAAATACGCCACAGGCAACCTTCCTCTGCGAATCTGCATATATTGATGTAAGAAACCGCAGTTAATCATTTCCCGTTTTGACCTTTAACTTAAACAATTGACCGAACAAAAGGCTATAGAAGGATGTAAAAAACAAGACCGCATCTGCCAGAAGTATCTCTTCGATACCTATTCGGATGGCATGCTGATGGTATGTATGCGGTATGTGAAGAACCTGCCTGACGCCGAGGAACTGATGCTTAATGGTTTTTTTAATTTTTATAGATCAATTGACAGGTTTGCCTATAACGGGCAGGGCAGCATAGGCGGATGGCTGAAAAAAATAATGGTGAATGAATGTCTCATGTTCCTGCGTAAAAAAAATGAACTGAAGATAGCAGGTGAAGAGTATGCCGCCGAAATAGGTATTGATAACGGGCAGATAAGCCGAATGAACGCCAACGATATATTCCAGTTGATAATGACGCTCCCGGCCGGGTACCGGACAGTCTTTAACCTGTTTTGCATAGAAGAGTATAGCCACAAAGACATAGCAAAGATGCTGGGCATAACCGAGGGTACGTCAAAATCACAACTGAACAAGGCAAGGGCAATGCTACAAAAAGTAATGAAAGAAAAACAAATGCTGCTATGAAAGATAAAGTGCTGAAAGAAAAAATGGATACATTAAGCCCGCTCTACGGCGGCATAGTGTTTGGCAAGGAAGAAGCATGGGATAAACTACAGGCCCGCATGGACACACCGGCCAAAAAGATACCCATACGGCTCTACTGGTCGGCCGCAGCCATATTACTGCTTCTCATTTCTATCTACTCTGTTTATCATCAACGGGTAAAAGACATAACCTTGCAGGCAAAACGTGATCTGCCCGCAAGCCCGGCGCAGGCGACACAGGAGCAACCCTCCCGCATTGCGATTGTACCGGGGGCTCTACAGCCGGTAAAAAATAAGGCGACTGAGCATAAAATTACCCCCGTACCCACCGAACCTGTAAACGTTTTAGCTACGATTCAGATCCCCGTTGCAGTTAATCCAATAACTGAAAATACTGTTGCTACTACCGTTGAATTGGCTACTCCACAAAAAAAACAGATGAAAGTGATGCACATAAACGAGATGAATGAAACAGGATCAGCCATCCAGCCTTCGGTAGTGATCACTGACCATAACGTATTGAGCGCCGGCAAACAAAAGGTGGTTCATCTTAATGAAATAAATGACCGTCAGGAGCGCATTGACGAATACCTGATCCACCGAAAGGATAATTTCGCGGTAAGCCTGCAGTTCTTCAACAATAAAACATTCATCGACAATACAACTCCCAACAATGAAGATAATGCTATCCGTTATCCGCTAAAATTCAAGCTCAACTAAACAACAGCAAAATGAAAAAACTAGTATTAAGTGCGGTGCTTACGATGGTAAGCATGCAGGGGAACCTCTTTGCCCAGGAAAACAAACCTGCAAAGATATCAAAGACAGAAAGCAACTTCAGTATGCATCCAAAAACCGTCAACATGAGGCATATCGCGTACCTCACAAAAGATGAAAAGATGATCATAGAAATGCAATACCATACCGGCTACGCACTGCTGGGAAATATTGATTCACTGTTGGCCATTGTAATGGGCGACATAGACTTCTACAAAGACTCTCTTGACAACACCTCCAGTGTCCGCATCGACTACACCTTTACCTCTATACCCGGCATGCGTAAAATACGCTTCCAGAAATACGCGCCGGAGGGCGAAATGTACATCGGGAAACGGAACGAACTGGCCCGCCTGAAAATAGAACAGGATACCATCCGGATATTGTTCGAAAACTCAACAAAAGAAAAAACCCTCTACGATGCCGATGATGGCAGGAGTGTCTTAATTGCTGACGTGCCCCTGCAGGTCACTTTCTGTCTCAACAACTATTCAGACCTCGGCAAACTGCTCACTGACAAACAAATGCTTCCGCATATCATTGATACCCTCAACGAGAGTTCCAGGGCAAAAAAAGCAAAAAAGGACAGCATGCTCCGGTATAGCACCATATTGTATAAAACCTATGAGCCACATACTAAACCCTACTCACGCTATGTACATGTAAACTATGTGTCTGACGATGAGAATGGTCTGCTTCATGCTACAGGTACACTTGTCATTAACGGCAACCTGGGCGCTGCCCTGGTAAAGAATACGCTGGCGCCTATGGCCGAGCTGGGCATAGAGGTCAACGACCGTTTCAGGATAAACCCCACAGGCTTCTCATTTGTGCGTCTGTCCACAACACCCTATTGCTTTTTCGACAAAGGAACAACGGGCAATACCATTGTAAATGACAATTGGTTTGTAAACCTGGAATTGGGCGTGGAAGGCAAAAAGAGCCGTACTTCAATGGGGGTTGGGTACCTGTATAGCGAAAAGGGCGGCTATTTCCAGAACACGACAATGAAATTGTATGCAAGCAGGTCAATTTCCAAACACATGACCCTATCGCCCGAAGTCATAATAACAAACGATTTCAAACAGGTATATCCCGGTGTTACACTCAAGTTTCTCGGCCATTAGCATTTGGAGTTACCGCCAAATGTGCTTAGCTTTAATTTAAAATTAACCGATATGAACAAGACCGGGGTTTGTATTTTTTCAATGGCAATTGCGTTCTTATTGCCCGGAGGTATTGCGCATGCCCAGCAAACAGCTGTGCAAAATGACAAAGCAGCACAGCTCCTGGCGCAGCCGCCCGCCTCATATCAATCTGAAGATGCATATGCCTTACCCTGGAATATGATAGCGGAATCCGACATTTTATGGAAGAAACGCGTATGGCGGGATATTGACGCGACTGCCAAAACAAATAAATTGTTTAACGGGTCAAACGACCGCAGCCTGGCAACTATACTTGCAGATGGCTTCTTCAAAGGCATATATAAAGCATACGGCGCGGCAGATGACCGGTTTGCAACCACACTTACCCGACAAGATTTTATTTCGTTACTCGCACCCGGTTCGCAAGGTTTCAACCCGGCACAGGTTACTAAATACAGGATCAAGGAAGATTGGCTGTTCCTGGCAAAAGAACATAAAATAGTAGTTCGCATTATTGGTATTGCCCCGCTTCGCGAGGTTGCCGGAATAGATGGCAAAGCAATGGAACAACCCGCTTTCTGGCTCTACTACCCTGATATACGGAACTATTTGTCGCAACAGAAAGTTGCCGGCAATACGCAGCCACAGATACAGAATTGGGATCAGCTGTTCGAATCACGGGCATTTTCGTCTGACATTATAAAGGTAAGTACTTCACAGCCTGCCGGCAGGAACTAAACGCAAGCAGGGTCATCTGTAGTTGTGCAACAGTAAGGGCAGGATCCATTTAAAAAGAAACGAGGCTGTCTCGAATAGAGACAGCCTCGTTTGCATACATGAATATATTTATTTCTTGACAACCGGCTGTACCTTCGCTTTATGCTTGCCACTTCTGTAAGATTTATCCTTTTCTATCAGTAATACAAGCTTATCATAGTCAGCCGCGGCATTGACAACCTCTTTAAAACGGTCATATTCCGCAAGTGGAATATGCATCACCGGGTAATACTCGTTTACGGTTACTACCAGTTTATCTCCTTTTTTCCGGTCGGTGGTTAGTGTATAGGTTGCGTCAAAGCTCAGTACCGGCTTCAGGCTACGGTCTACATACTCAGCATGGCTTTTCAGTATTTCCGGGTTCTTCAACTTATAACCTGGTGGAATACTCACCGTTATGGTATGGGTTTCCAATGACGGATAGGCCATATCCACAGGCATTACACGCGGTTTCCTCTCATCGTACAGCTGTGTTTGGTTACCGGTAAGTGCTCCTATCCTGAAGAGGTAGCGGTCTCCGGCCTTAGATACAAGCAAAGGAGTATTGACCGTTGCGGTGATCTCAAGCGGTTTGTTGCTGTTCTGGTTTTCCACCGCCTCGTTAGAGATGGTGTACTTAAGTATATCTTCCTTTCTGTCGGCAAAAGTAATTACCCTTTGCACCAGGTCTTTCTCTTTGTCTTTATGCTCTGTAAGTATTTCTGTTCTGATACCCGTAGCCTGGTAGCCGGTATAGGCATACGACACGTCCACTGTAGGATCCATATCGTCTGTAAAAGATACGCCTGCCGCCACATTCAGCGCGCTTTGCTTTGCTGAAATCGGCTTTATCGTGCGCAGCTCCATTAGCGAACCCGTTATTACCCCTTTAGGAGGTATAGTGCAGAAAACTCCTTTACATCCCAGTAGCGCCTCAGGCACTATAGGGTAGCGGTAATATACACCCATAGGGTAGAGAAACTTATCCTGGTTCGGGAAATAGAAAACGTTGTAATCAAGGTTGTCCCAGTTCTCGAATTTCGGATCGAGTAAATATTCGGAGTGGTCTCCGGCCATGCCAAGCTCATGATTAATTTCTGCTTGTGTGAAGCAGGCTGCAAACAGCCTCAGATAGCTTCCGGGTGAGGCAGCCCTGTTCTTAATGACCGTGTCCAATACTTCCGAGCTATCACCCTCCACATAAGCATATAGTGAGATACCATTCTTTATGCCGTTCTCTATCTTCCTGATATTGTCAGCTTCGCCGTCGCCGGGATGTACACCCAACTCAGTAAGATACTTGTTCACGGCAGCCCTTTCTTTGTTGCTTATCTTATAGACATTATCAAATATCCGCCTTCCCAGGTCATCCCAGGTGTACTGCTCGCTAAAATCATTTTCATTAGCGTCAGTAAAGTGGTGCACCCTGTATTCTACACGCATACGGTGCAGGTCATAGTAGCTGTAACGCTCCCGCTCCAGGGGTGGCACGTCAGACAGAGTCACATTAATATGTTTCCTGTTGTGCTCCATTGTTTCCTTCACATCCGGAAAGCCATTGTAGCCCTTTTCTTCAAAAGCAAAATCCCTGGGGTAAGAAACAGACAAATGCGACTTAAGTACCGGCACGCTGAACTGAAAATATTCACTGCCAAACGCGGAGTAGGACTTTATTTCTTTAACCAGCAGCTCTATTTCGGCATTTTTTTCCACACCTTCCATTGCTATTACTATTTTGTAGTAGCCTGATTCATCTTTTGTGACCTTTATCATGTTCTTGGCTATGTCTACAACTTTGCCACTTGGCGATATGGTACGGGCCCTTATCAGCGGCACCCTGGTTCTGCGACCTACAGGTATCCCTATGGTATTGAAGCTCTCTATCCCTTTTTCATCCAGCACCTTTACAAGAGTATGCACTGTGTAGTAGACATTAGTGCTTCTCCCTTCTACTTTATAATCAACATCTATATCCCGCTGCAGGATAATAGCAGGCTCGCTGGCATATTCAGGCGGTACAGAATGCAGTCCCGGCTTGTCTGCCCATTCTACAACCGTTTGCGCCGGGTGCAGTTTTTTCTGTGCGCCGGCTGCAAGAGAAACCAGGGAAAGGAAAAAAAGAAAGGTAAGTTTTTTCATAAAAAATTATTTGGCTGTGAGCACTACAGATTCGTTATAATATTTTTTAAGATCGTCTATCATTTTATTGTTGTCAAAAAATTTATCCGGGCTAATAGCCAGCGCGTTTATCTCATATTCCTTGGTTAGCGTTATCTTCTGCTTGTCCGCCTTGTAAGATATAGAGTAATTCCAGATATTGTCCAGCGAGCCCTTTACAGCCGTGGGCAGGTAGGATACTTTATAGCCTTTGGGAATATCGAGTACCACCACTTCCTTATGTTTTGCTTTGCGGTCGTAGTATTTATCTACCTTCCTGTCTTTCATGTCTATCCGCTCACCCTCGAAGTAATGCAGCAAGTTCATGTTTACAAAACACTCCTTACCTACCTGCTGTACATAATCGTCAACAATGAAATCAGCGCTGATAGTTACATCCTTATCCCCCGATTTCTGCGCATTAAGATCGTACTTGCCTTGGGTGTACTTATTAGACCCTCTCACCGTAAGTCCTTTTACCATTTTCTGCCGCTCGTCTTCCCTGTTATTGTACATCATCTTGTATGCGATATCCCATGCGTCATACCCTTTGTATACCTGGCTCAGCCAGCCCAACAATTTTCTACCATCAATGGTTACATGGGTGCTGTCTTCACTCATATTTTTTGAGGCAGGCAACACAGGTATGGTCACTATTTTATAATTTTTCTCATCAATAGAAATAAGTACCTGTTTGCCCTGTATATCATCCCTGTTATATCCATATGGTTGTACCGGGTTGGTACCATCCAGGAATATCCACTCATCACCATTCTTCACTGCGCATATCATGTGGTTGAAATTAACGTTCAGGGGCAGTTTCTCAATTGTATAGGGCAATTCGGTCGTACCTATCCAGGCAACATATGCTTTCAGTCCGGCCTTACGACACATAGCCAGTGATATGCTGGCCATATCCTTACAGTCTCCGTACTTCCGTTTCAATACAGTATCGGCCGATCGGGGTACAAACCCTTCCAGCCCGTTTTCGATAGCTACATAGTGAATATTCTTCTGCACCCACTTATAGATGTGCTCGGCTTTTTCTTTAGGTGTATTATCATTTTTGGTCAGCTCAGCTACAACTTTAGCTAGCGGTGTATCCGTCTTGACATTGATACACCTTACAAAATTGTACAGATACCTGTACAGGTCATCCGGCGTTTTAGCTATCACCGAATCCTTCTTTGCGCCATTTAGCCTGAACGAGGTAATGTAGGGGATCACATGGGGCACGTAATACCTCCATGAAGGAACGTTGTCAAATTTCCTGGGGGCAGGTATATCTGTTGCCGTAAACCTGTAATAAATCTTTCCATTCTTCTCCTCCTTCGTCTGCTTGATCATCGATGTATTACCGCCCTCTATCGCAAAGCTCATATTCACTCCTATTGGCACCACTACTTCATAAGATGCTTTTACCACCGGAAGATTCTCCATGATGTCCTGGAAGACAAACCCGGGAAGCATATGCACGTCTGCGTTAGTTGTGCTATACCTGGTTTCGGTAATGGCATTTTTACAAAGACCCGAATAGTAGGCCTGCACATAACGGATATCATCGTAAAACACATAATCGCTCGGGCTACCACTGCCGAATCCGTTACAGTCTACTTTTTTATACTTCTTTCCTTTCAGGGGCAGATAAGCTACACCACTGTAGTCCGTCAGCGCATTGTAGTCGCCATAGAAAAAATAGTCACGGTTATAGTTAGTGAGTGACAGATCGCTGATAAACAATTTCTCCATGGTAGCATAATTATTGGCTACTAATTCACCATCTTCAATAGTTATCACCAACTGTTCCGACTTATTAGTGTATACGGCGTTCTCGGTACTGTATTTTGCAGCGATACTGTCATATTTGTCGCGGTCCTGCCCGTGCAGTGTACCGGGCACAGTAATGCCCGCCACAACTATGCTAAACAGGATGGGAAGTCGCTTTATGTAGTTTAAAGAGCTTTTCATTGCGTGTATGTATTAATTTGTAATAAAATTACAGGTACTTACAAGTATAAATATAATGATAAAAATATAGCAGAACGGTGTTTTTTGGGTGTTTATGTTACGTTAACCTTCACCTGCCAGCAGCCGCTGCGGTCAACCCGTTTATCCTTCAGTTTTGACCACTCAACCCGGCTTGAACAACCCTTTTAAAAAAAAGCCACATTCATTGACGAATGTGGCTTGAAAATAACTTATCGTAACACTAACCGGGTTCCTTTTATGCTATCTTCTCTACCTGCATATAGTTCAGTTCCACAGGTGTAGCGCGTCCGAATATTTTTACAACTACTTTTAGTTTCTTCTTCTCCTGGTTTATTTCCTCCACAGTACCATTGAAATCGTTGAACGGGCCATCAACTATCTTCACAGTCTCGCCGATAATGTATGGTTCTGCATAGCTTATACCCTGCTCACTCACTTCATCCATTTTACCAAACATCTTATTCACCTCAGCCTTACGCAGCGCGGTAGGATGTTCCTTACCAAGGAAGTGGATAACGCCTGTTACATTCTTGATGCTATGTATGATGTCATCTGTAAGTTTGCCGTCATTCGCCTCCAGCAATATGTAGCCGGGGAAGAGCGTTTTTTCACGCAGTACTTTTTTGCCACTCACCACCTTGAACACCTTCTCTATAGGGCACAGTACCTGAACAACCGAATTAGTCCAATTGTTTATTTTTACTTCTTTATCCAGGTATTCCTTTACCTTCTTCTCCTTACCGCTGATCACGCGTATCACGTACCACTTGGTTTCCGGAGCCGGTTTTGTTTCCTGGCCTGCTACTGATTCGATTGGTGTTTCCATTACTTACCCAGTATTTTGTAGATAAATGTCAATACATTTTCGGCAACGAAATCCATACCGAATATCACTGCTGTCACAAGGCCTAACGCTATCAGTACAATGATAGTCGTTTGCTGTAATTCATCCCATGTTGGCCACGACACTTTGTGTAATAACTCGTCGTATGCTTCCTGTACGTAACTACCTACTTTGCTCATAATGTTTATTTTTTGCGGCCTTACAGTTATTGGGCAACAGACCCGGTGATAACCACCTCATCTATATACCTGCTAACCGTTACACCACGATTAACTTATCTTGCACGGGCACTAGGATTCGAACCTAGATCGAAGGTTTTGGAGACCTCAATTCTGCCGTTGAACTATGCCCGTATTTTGCAACGGTATGCAACTTGCTCCGGTTTTGTAAAATCAAAAAGTCAAAAGAAAACCTTTTGACTTTTTCAAACTGGAAGGCAAAGGTAAGCATTTTTTGAATTCAGTTCAATTCAATTTCAATATTTAAACCGTCTTTATTTATTGAATTTATTTTAATACTCACATCCTTAAATATTATTATGGTTCATCTTTATATTCCACGCTACCCCCTTTAGAGTGTCAACGTTGATATGCTGAAGCTATGCAGTCTATGAGTGCCTGTACATCGGCCGGGGTATTGTAAAAGTGCGTGCTTATCCGCAGCCAACCATTTCTTTGGGTTACAACTATATTATGCAGTTTTACATGGTCACCCAGGCCATTCTCGTCCACCAGATACGCAATAGGTGCTCTATTGGTCATAGTGTAGTCACCGCATAGCTTTACCGGCAGATCGCTGATCCCCGATAAGAACTGCTGCATAAGCGTACGGTCATGGGCTTCAATATGTGCCAATCCCAGTTCGTTTTTATGATTAATAGCTGCCTCCAGCACCGTGAGCCCGTACATATTAGGATGTCCGGGCTCGTAGCTTAGTATCGATGGCACATACATCCAGCTACCCGCAACCATTTTATAACTATTATGCCCGCCCACTACGGGTGGATACTTTTCCAAAAAGCTGTCAGCTACATACAGCACACCTGTACCAAAGCCGGCATTCATCCATTTGTAGTTGCTGGATATAAATACATCAATATTCAACGCCCCAATATCGATCACATTTGCCCCCATGCTTTGCGTGGCATCTACTATAAGCGATACCCCATGCTGCCGGCATAACGCCCCTATCGCAGCAAGTTCTATCCGGTAGCCCGACCGCCATTGCACATGACTTAGCGCCACTATATCTACCTTTTTATTACTAATGGCATCCACGACAAGGTCCATCTCAATATTAAACCCATCAGGGGCATCGACCCAGGTTATATCAAACTTATTGATCTGGAATGGCTCCAGCAATGAAGGGTAATCGTGGCGGTACAACAATATTCTTTCTGTTCCCCGCAGCGATTGCGTGATGCCGTTCATAGCCCACGAAAAGTTAGGCACCATTGCCACATTAGTCACCGGTGCTCCTATAAAAGAAGCTATTGTTTGCCTTATTCGCCCTTCCTCGCTCATTCGCCACTCCTCCGAACGGTTGCTGCTGTCATGCTCAAAACCGGCATACAACTTATTGGCAGCTACCAGTGTGGCCGGAGCTACGAGCCCGCAGGACGCAGTGTTAAGATATATTTGCTTTGACGATGCTTCCACAAGTTTTCTTTAACGCAAATATCATTGATTTCAACAGAACATTTGTGACCCGGCCTATAAAAGAAAACCGCCCCGATAATATCGGGGCGGCCTTTAACTATATTAATCTCAGAGAGATTATTTGATTATTTCAGTAACCTGGCCAGCGCCTACTGTACGGCCACCTTCGCGGATCGCGAATTTAAGACCTTTTTCCATCGCTATCGGTGCGATAAGCTTTACAGTAAGGTTAACGTTATCACCAGGCATAACCATTTCAACACCTGCTGGCAGTTCGCACTCACCGGTTACGTCTGTAGTACGGAAGTAGAACTGTGGACGGTATTTGTTGAAGAACGGAGTATGACGGCCACCTTCTTCTTTGCTCAGTACGTATACTTCGCCTTTGAAATCGGTGTGCGGTGTAATGCTCTTTGGAGCACATATAACCATACCACGTTTGATATCTTTCTTTTCAATACCGCGGAGCAGGATACCGGCGTTATCACCAGCCTGACCCTGATCAAGAAGCTTCTTGAACATTTCCACACCTGTGCAGGTAGAAGTCTGCGCTGCCTCGTTGAAACCAACGATCTCAACGTTCTCACCTACTTTAATGATACCACGCTCGATACGACCTGTAGCCACTGTACCACGACCTGTGATAGTGAACACGTCTTCTACTGACATCAGGAACGGCTGGTCAACAGCACGTGCAGGAGTAGGGATATATTCGTCAACAGCCTTCATCAGGTCATCAACTGCCTGAACCCACTTAGCATCACCTGCAAGTGCGCCGGTAGCAGAACCCTTAATGATCGGTGTGTTATCACCATCATATTCGTATTTGCTCAGCAGTTCGCGGATTTCCATTTCTACCAATTCCAGTATTTCCTCATCATCAACCAGGTCTACCTTGTTCATGAATACAACAATACGTGGTACACCTACCTGGCGGGCCAGAAGGATGTGTTCTTTAGTTTGTGGCATAGGACCATCTGTAGCCGCAACCACCAGGATAGCACCGTCCATCTGGGCAGCACCGGTGATCATGTTCTTCACATAGTCAGCGTGACCCGGACAGTCAACGTGCGCATAGTGGCGGTTAGCTGTCTGGTATTCTACGTGCGCTGTATTAATAGTGATACCGCGCTCTTTTTCTTCAGGAGCAGCATCAATTTCATCATATCCTTTCTTTTCTGCCAAACCTCTTCCTGACAGAATAGTAGTGATAGCCGCTGTTAAAGTGGTTTTGCCATGGTCAACGTGACCGATGGTACCGATGTTTACGTGGGGTTTTTCCCGCTTAAAGGTCTCTTTTGCCATTTTATTTTTTTTTAAGAGCTGTTATTAAAATTGTTGTTTGTTATTATGCGCCCGGTTAAGGGCATTTATTACTCACTTTTCTACCACCCCCTCATCTCTCTGCACACTCACATTTAAATTAATTCTGTTGATCAGCGCTGATACTTAACCTTCCTGAAAGGACGGGAGGTATCTGGCCTCACAAAGGGTGAGCTGTTGAGCAGGATTGAACTGCCGACCTCTTCCTTACCAAGGAAGTGCTCTACCGCTGAGCTACAACAGCTATTAACTAAAGAACTTCTTTCCTGAGCGGGAGACGAGGCTCGAACCCGCGACCTACAGCTTGGAAGGCTGTCGCTCTACCAACTGAGCTACTCCCGCTTGATAATTACGCACAGTAGCCAGTTAACAGTTCGCGATCTTATTGGAAAACCGCCAACTGAAAACTGTCAACTGAATGTGGGCAGAGAAGGATTCGAACCTCCGTACTCGTGAGAGAACAGATTTACAGTCTGTCGCCTTTAGCCACTCGGCCATCTACCCATTGTTCATCGAAAATCTATTGTCCTCGTCTCGTGGAATAAACCACAAATCAAATTATAAATTTTTCGACTACCAGAGCCACTTGCCGGAATCGAACCAGCGACCTACTGATTACAAATCAGTTGCTCTACCAGCTGAGCTAAAGTGGCTTTTTGTAAAAGAACTTATTTCCCGTTTCGCAAACGGGATTGCAAAAGTAGATAAGTTAATTTGGTTTTACAAATAATTTTAGAATTTTCAGTGATAACCTTCTGGTAATGACCCCAAAGCCGGTTTTTGCCTGCTTTTTTGCAGAAAAAAGAGGTGTGCCCCGATGGCATTTGTTGCCGACTTTTCCTCGCCCCGGAAACACGTATATAAAAATACATTTGATTGGCTCCTGTTTTACCCTATCTGTAACAATACGAGATCACTTTTTTAAGCAATGATGCTCCCTGGCACCAAAGTTCTGCTACGCATCCTGCTTACCGAACCGGCCATGAGCTTTATTTACGCATGCACTGGCAAACCAGATACAGCAATATCACTACTTGAAGAAGGCTTTGCCATCAACATCAGGAATAAAACGACAATACCGGCGCTGCTCACTCACCTTAAACTCGCAAAGGCCTGCCTGCAAAAAAGATTCAGGTATCGGTATTCCCGAAAAATACAAACCCGCTTTGTTCGAGTCATTTACCGCTGCCAAAAGGTTTGATACCGCGGGTGAGAAATCTATTGGGCCCGGTCTTTCTATATGCAAACAGATCATAAGCGCACAATTGCGGCATGCGAGTTGAAAGCACAGAAGAAAAAAGGAACGACTTTCTTTATAGAACTACCGCTAACTAACTCAGTAGAATAGAAGCCTCAGATCAATGAAGCCTCATACTGAAATAGAAGGTATCATTGATCCAGTTAGAAGTAGCCCCCAGGTGACGGGTGATCATATTGGCAATGATCTGGCTGTTATCCGCAGAAATAGTGCCAAAACCTGATAGTATATGATAATGATCATACATGAGGCCGTAAGCAGATATAGTATCTATATAAAAACTGTGAGAGTCCTGAGAATCTAATGTGCAGATGATATTGTTGTAATACAGGTTATTGGCAAAATTGTAAATAAAGAATGTGGTAGGGGTAGCTGTTTTCTTAAGCGCTACCTGGTAGTAAGAGGTATCATGATTGAAGACTACTGAATCGCTGCCGGTAATTACCTGCATAATATCCCAGGTTCCCACAAACTTACTAACAGATACGGTGCCGCAGTTAGCACCTTCGTAACCTGTAGGGCAGAGACATTCTATTGTTTTTGTAAGCGTATCCTTATGGCAATATCCACCGTTAAGGCATATTACATTGTTGCACGTGTTCAGGTTATCACCCGGCTTTGTGCATGATTGCCAGGCAACTGCTATAAAAGAAAATATCGTGACAACAGACGCGATCAGTATACCACCTTTCTTACTTACCATGGCATAAATTTAGTTAATTTTTTGAATTATAAAAGGCGGTAAGGCCATAATCGGAAATCCCTGTATCATTTTACCAGATATATTATCTACTGGTTAGTATTCAGCAGCACAATTTATATAAAATATAATAATCTTTTTCTTGTTACACCTGCTTCATTTCAGCCACCAGTTCCTGCAGTACTTTCTTGGCATCACCAAAAAGCATGGAGGTTTTGGGTTTAAAAAACAGGTCATTCTCAATACCGGCATAACCCGGCTTCATACTGCGCTTGTTCACGATGACGTGCTCAGCCTTTTCTACCTCAAGTATCGGCATACCATATATTGGGCTCGATGGATCGTCTTTTGCCGCAGGGTTCACCACATCATTTGCGCCCAGTATCAGCACTACATCCGTTGTACTCATCTGATCGTTGGCATCTTCCATTTCCAGTAACTTGTCGTAAGGCACATCTGCCTCTGCCAGCAGTACATTCATGTGGCCCGGCATACGGCCTGCCACAGGATGAATACCGTACATTACCTGTACACCCTTGTCTTCCAGTAATTTTTCCAGCTCATGACATGCATGCTGGGCCTGTGCCACAGCCAGGCCATAACCCGGTACGATCAGCACTTTCTGCGAATACGCCATCAGCACTGCTGTATCTGCTATAGATATTTCTTTATAGTGCCCCTGTTCTTTTGAGCCACCGGCAACAGCATTCTGCCCGCCAAACGAACCGATCAGTACATTCTTCAGCGACCTGTTCATTGCTTTACACATCAGTATGGTAAGTATGGTACCGGCAGAGCCTACGAGTATGCCCCCTGTGAGCATCACCGGGTTGTTGTACAGGAAGCCGCCAAAAGCCGCCGCCACACCCGTAAAGGAGTTAAGCAGAGAAATTACCACAGGCATATCCGCGCCACCTATCGGCATTACAAACAGTATACCATACAATGCGGCAAGGGCGAGTATACCATAGAGCAGCAAGGGCATATCGGGCATGTAGCCGCCTATCACCACTACCGACAAGCCAATGATACCCGCGAAAAGCAGGAAGTTGATGATCTGCCCGCCGGGTATGGTCTTATCCTTTATTTTACCTGCCAGCTTGCCCCAGGCTATCATACTGCCAGCAAAAGATACAGTACCTATGATCATACCCAGTACTATAATCGCCATTTTGCCGGTAGGTGGCAACCCTTCTTCCAGCCCTTTCCTATACTCTATAACAGATATCAGCATGGCACACGCGCCACCCATACCGTTAAACATGCTCACCATTTCAGGCATTGCGGTCATCTGCACCTTCTTGGCAGCCATAGTGCCTATAATAGTACCTATTACCAACGCGGCGAATATCCACGGATAATTGTGCAATTTCACCGGCTGCCCTTCGCCACCTCTGTACTCATACAAGAATATGGTAGCAAAAATAGCTACGATCATGCCGGCAGCTGCATATAGGTTTCCCTTCCGCGCAGAATCCGGGTGCGACAACATTTTCAGGCCCATGATAAAAGTGACCGAACCAAACAGATAGGCTAATAATAGAAGAGGATTAGCACTTAATAATTCCTGAAACTGCTCCATAATGTTTTAAAATTCCATTTTTAAAATTCTGAATCCCGGTGCGCGCACCGGCGAAATTTCATTTACCTTTTTAGTGACGACAGAACAACTCATGCCGTCCGCCCCCATCTTATTTCTTCTTCTTTTTATTAAACATTTCCAACATCCTGTCTGTAACCACAAAGCCGCCAACCACATTGAGCGTGCCCAGTATCACCGCCAGAAACCCCAGTACCAGTGATATATAATCACCTTCATGAGCACTGCCCATTACAATGATAGCGCCAATGATCACTACACCATGTATGGCATTTGCTCCACTCATCAGCGGGGTATGCAATACCGCCGGCACGCGCGATATTACCTCTATACCCAGGAAAACAGAAAGAATGACAATGGTTATCAGATGATAATTACCATTGAAGAAGGTGGTTATTTGTTCCATTTTTTATCAGAGATTTTTTATCAGATTATCTTCACTTATGACTTACTACTAACTAACCGGCATTAACGCACTAACACGCTCATTCACTACTTTGCCATCGTGTGTAATGCATGTGCCCTTTACAATATCATCTTCAAAATTCAGGTTTAACCCTCCTTCTTTATTGATGATCAGTTTAGAAAAATTAAGCACATTCTTACTGTACAGTTTGCTGGCGTCTGCCGGTGTTGTAGCTGCCAGTGCCGAATTACCTATGATTGAAACGCCGTTGTGCATTACGGTTTGATCGTTTTCGGTAAGGTCTGTATTGCCCCCGGTCACAGACGCTATGTCCACGATTATAGAACCGGGGCGCATATCTTCTATCATTGCTTTAGTAATAAGTATAGGCGCTTTCTTACCGGGTATCTGGGCAGTAGTGATAATAATATCAGCCTTCTTTGCATGCTCGTGGATCATTTCCCGCTGCTTGCGCTGAAAATCTTCACTTTGCTCTACCGCGTATCCCCCCGCTTTCGATGCGTCAGCCGCACCTTCTACCTCCACAAACTTTGCGCCAAGGCTCATTACCTCTTCCTTTACCGCAGGGCGTGTATCAAATACTTCCACCACGGCACCCAGGCGTTTAGCCGTAGCTATCGCCTGCAGCCCTGCCACACCCGCGCCCAGTATCAGCACCTTGGCCGGAGGTATACTACCTGCCGCAGTCATGAACATGGGAAAGTACCTGCTGTATTGCGACGCCGCCAGCAGCACAGCCTTATAGCCTGCTATATTGGCCTGCGAGCTCAACACATCCATAGACTGCGCGCGCGTAGTACGGGGAATGGTATCCATACTAAAAACCGTATAACCCTTCTCAGCCCATTGCTGCATCAGCCCGGCGTTGTACAAAGGTTGAAATATACCCAATAGCACCGCGCCAGCCCTGGCACTACCCGCCTTACCCGCCTGCATGGTAAGCACCATGTCGGCAGTAGCGTTTATGTCCTGCGCCTGTTTTATTTCGGCACCCGCATCTGTGTAGGATTTGTCGCTGTAATAAGCATTGACTCCGGCACCCTGCTCTACCCAAACCTTTACATTCATTTTTACCAGGGCTGCCACTACCTCCGGAACGAGCGACACTCTGGTTTCCGGGGCTTCTTCTTTCAATACACCTATGATCATAAAATATCTAAAAATATTTATAGAAACCGCAAATTAGATATTTCTTTTAACAAACGAAAATGCAAATGATTAAAAACATATTACACTTATGCAAAAAACGACCTGAGATGCCCAATATTATTTTTGTCTTTTTATTTTATCCCGTTGGGGATGTAACTTGCACCAATGGGCTCATACAGTATAGCGGAAGCCATTAACCTGCTGCTCGAAAAATCTCACTGGAAACCAAAGATCCATCAACTGCGCATGACAGAGGAATGGGAGGCTATTGTAGGAAAAACCATCTCAAAATATACCCGCTCCATCAATATGTTTGATAAAAAGCTGACCATCTATACTGATGTAGGCCCGCTAAAACAGGAACTATTGCTGGGCAAGGAGCAACTCATAGCCCACATTAATGAATATTTTGGCGAGCGTGTTGTAGAAGAGATAATAATTAAGTGAGGCGTTAATACTCCGTCAGAATATCCTCATCAACTCCTGCAGATGTTTTATCTCGTAAGTAGGCTTCCGGGCGTGCTGCACATTGCCGGGGTTATAATATACCGTATCCCAGCCTGCATTTATTGCCCCTAAGATATCTATATCGATCGCGTCGCCGATCATTATACTATCGTCGGCAGTAGCATCTGTCACCTTGAGTGCATAACTAAAAATGTCGGCATGAGGTTTCATACTATTGCTCTTCTCTGATGTGATCAGTTGTTTGAAGTAGCGCGATATACCCGAGTATTGTAGTTTCAGCCGCTGGGTGGTCTCAAAGCCGTTAGTGATCAGGTGCATCTCATAGCGCCCTTTACAGTATTCCAGCACTTCTTTGGCATGGGGTACCAGCAGTGTCTGCATAGGTAATATCTCCAGGTATGCTGTGCTCATTTCGTTGGCCAGCGCGGTATCAGCTACCTTAAAGTCCAGCAGCATCAGCCACATACGCTTCCAGCGCAGTTCATCCCGTTTTATATAGCCATTGCGGTAACGCTCCCACAGCTTGTCGTTATGCTTGTTATATGACTTGAACAATGCGTCAAAATCATCTATGCCACGGGACTTCAATTCGAACTCACCATACAATTGCTTTAATGAAGCCTCAGAATTTTTATCGAAATCCCAAAGGGTATGGTCCAGGTCGAAAAAAAGATGTTTGTACATTTCAACTGTATGGTGAATGTCAAAGGTAATAAAGATGCCTCACCCGCATCTCATCACATTTTCCACATTCCACACATTGCCCTACTTCTTCCTGTTAAAAAAATCTTTGAGCTCCCTGCTCATTTGCTCACCGCGTTTCTTCAGGTCCTGCAGTTCGCTTTCTACATTCCGGGTTATATCATGAAATGTCATCGGATTGCCGCTATTCATATTATACAACTCCTCCCGGCTGCGCGCGGGCGGTATTATGGCCCATGCAATAATGTATGCCACGAGGCCAATACCAACCGCAAGAAATAACACTACCATTACCAGCCTGATGATGACCGGGTCAATATCAAAGTAATGCGCCAGGCCGCTGCATACACCGCCTACCACTTTATCATACGGGTCGCGCAGTAGCCTGTCATGCCGGTAACGGCCGCCCTGGCTCCACTGCCCACCGGTATTGCCCGTATTATATGCCCGCTGCCGGTCAGGCCCCGCAGCACTGTTAAGGTCATTTGCGGTGCCAAGGGTTTCTATTACTTTCTGCACATCGGCACGGTCTATGGCCAGCGAGCCCCCTTGTAGCCTTATAGTAAATAACTCGGCTATCCTGTTCTCTATGTCATCTACTATCTCTTTACCCTCGTCACCGGTAAATTGCCTTTCAAGCGAGTCTGTATATCGTTTTAATATAGCATAGGCATCCTCCTCGATGGGCAGCACTCTGCCCGCAATACTTATCTGAATAATACGCTGCATAAATGAGCTATTTATTTATTGTTATAAAGTTATACGATTTCCTCTTATTCATCGTCATCGTCATCACCGCTATTATCACTGTGCCATGCTGTGTCATTTGTACTTCTCAGGCCTGACACGGTCATAATGAGATCCTTGTTGCCCTTCCGGTAATAGTATCCGTCAGACCAGTCGCCCTCTATATTAAATTGCCTGCGCCTGTTTACATTGATAGTAAACCAGTCATAGTCATTAATACTCCTGTCCAGTTGAATTGATTTACCAAGCGGCACCTCTACCACTACCACCACCTGCTGGTTCCTGAATTTATCTTTCTCACTTATTGTAAATCCTTTGGGCAAATTAATAACACTGTCCTGCTGTGTGATACGAAAATCGATATGCCCTGCGATTACCCTGGCCTGCTCAGGCGTACCACCGCGGCTGATGCTCATTTTATACAAGTGGAACATAGAGTCCGGGCTCTGGGTCACTTTTACTCTCACAGTATTGATCCACAAAGTGTTATTGTTTATTATCCTGAACGGGCCCTCATCGCTGTTCCAGCGGCGGTACCACCTGCTGTGCCGGTAGCCCGCATCGGCATGCTGTTCGTCCCCCGCAATAATATACAGCTTGTTACCTGTGGGCTGGCTCATGGGGTATATTTCCTCAGAAGAGTATTCAGAACTGAAGTTACGTGTCACGGTGGCGCCCAGTATTATGACGCAGAAGAAGCCGGCTATCCAGAGTACGGCAAAAATATAGCCCAGGTAATTGCGGCGGGAGCGGATGCCGGCAATGCGGCGCACTCCCCAGGTTATAAACGCAAGCATGGGTACACCCAGCAATAGAATGAAACCCGCCCACAACATTATATACTGTGTTTTATCGTCAACAAAAAAATCGGTGTAGGGCATCAGCGCTACCCCGCCAAATACCAGCCCTATCAGCGCGCCAAACAATGCTGCGGCTACCGAGCCTGCCAGGAAAAGGAAGAACGACTTGAATACTATCCCCACTATGCGGCCAAGACCGCTGTAATGCCTCCGGGTTACGGGGGCTCCGGCCCTGGCCATTGTAGCGGCTTTAATTGAGTTCATGTCTATTTTTTCGCCCCGCATTTCCATTTTATCAGCGGCAGTAACCGCGTAGGGCACTGCCAGCCACAATATTATGTAACCAACAAAAAAGGTACTACCAAGAGACCCAAGCACAATATGTGGTCCGAAGCTCCAGGCAAAGTGCCACCAGATGAAATGTCCGCCCGCGGATATAATACTGATAATGAATGGAACCAGGAAAATAGCCCTTATGGTCCGGCTGTTTGTGTTAAAATATGCCGCCAGTCCTCCGCACACCCCACCCAGCATCTTGTCATCAGGATTGCGGTACAACCTCCTTGTTATGTTCGACTGTATACTCTGCGAGGGCACAATTATCCAAAGCAGAATATATATCCAGAACAGGGCCCCGCTCAATACAACAAAGAGTATTCTTACTATCACCGGGTCTATACCTGTGCGGATGGCTATACCGCTGCACACACCGGCTATGACCTTATCATCCTCGTTTCTGAAAAAACGGCCATTGTCCCCCGTCCGCTTCCTTTCATATTGCGGTTCCTCTTTAGCGGGCTCACTCTCAGCTGCCTCTATATCTTCCAGCCGGCCTATACTGTCTATAACATTGCTCACATCAGCCATCATGATGCATGGTGCACCATGTTTCAGCCGGTCAGACAGCAACTCAGCAATGCGGTTCTCTATATCTGTCACTATCTCGTCACCGCTTTCCTCCGTGGCAAAGTGCCTGCGCAGGCTATCAATATATTGCTTCAGGTTATTGTAGGCTGTTTCCTCTATCGGTATTACCCTGCCCTGAAAGTTGATACTTATTATTTTTTCCATGATTAGATTCTTAAGATTGCTGTGTTATTGATTGGCATCTGTAAGTGGCGGCAACGATTCATTTTTATTTTTAAGCGAGTTAACGGCAAAAGCCAGCTCGTTCCAGGTATCTTCAAGCTCTTTGTAAAAAGCGATACCCTGCTCGGTCAGCGAAAAATATTTACGCGGCGGCCCCGAATTGCTTTCTACCCAACGGTATGTGAGCATACCGGCATTTTTTAGTCTCGTCAGCAAGGGGTATAATGTCCCTTCCAGCACCAGCAGCTTTGCCGTTTTCATTTCCTCCACTATATCACTGGGGTAAGCCTCTCCTCTCCTTATCACAGACAAAATGCAAAACTCCAGTATTCCCCGGCGCATCTGGCTTTGTGTATTTTCAATATTCATCTCCTTATTTTTTAGCCTCAATTATATTTATCACACAAAACTATGAATTATTTTAGTACTATGCAATACAAGGTACTAAATATAATTTACTACAATGCATTCTATGGTAATAAAATATACTCAGTGTGTAATACTATAATATATTAAAGCCGCTTTATGGCTAACTTTAACCTTCAATAGCCAATAATGGATAAGCGTTTTAATATTCGGGTGTATGGCATCTGGATACATGATAATAAAATATTGATCAATGAAGAGATAATACGGGGTAAATCCATCACAAAATTCCCGGGTGGAGGGCTTGACTGGGGCGAAGGACTGGCAGACTGCCTGAAAAGGGAATGGATGGAGGAACTGGGTCTGGACATAGAGGTACTTGAGCACTTCTATACAACCGACTTCTTCCAGGCTTCGGCATATGACAATTCGCAGGTTATCAGCGTTTATTACAGGGTTTCGGGGGGTGAGCCCCGGCCCATTACCAACCATGTAGCCAATGAACGAACCTTTTGGCTGGACATTGACAAAGTATCTGCCGATACTTTTACGCTTGCCATAGACAAAAAAGTGGGTGAAATGCTGCAGGCGCTCTACCAATAAATAACGGTGGCATTCCGGTGCGGGACCATGCTCCATATTCAGGCGCAAGCCCCATAACCTTCGCGGGTATAATATTTAATAATACAGGTATCAACATCGGTCTGTTTCTATCTATTATCTTTGTTATCCATGAAATTACTACTGCAATATTTAAAGCCTCATAAATGGTTAATCGTACTGGCACTGTTACTGGCAACAGTAAACCAGGTGTTCTCGCTTTTTGACCCATGGATAATGGGTAACCTCATCGTAGACCCGTTTGCCAAGAACCCGCATAACTGGAACCAACACGACTTTGTAAGAGGTATTCTCATTGGTCTGTCTATGCTTGTGGGTACCGCAATGGTATCCCGCATAGCAAAGGCGTTCCAGGACTATACGGTGAATGTGGTGATACAGAAGTTCGGGGCGAAGTTGTATACCGACGGGCTGCGCCACGCACTACGCCTGCCCTACCAGGACTTTGAAGACCAGCGGAGCGGCGAAACACTGTCTGTTCTGCAAAAAGTACGGGCCGATAACGAAAAATTCATTTCAGCCTTCGTGAACATCTTTTTCATGATAGCCATATCGGTGGTATTTGTAATGGTGTATGCTTTCATGCTGAACAAGATGCTGGTGCTGCTATACTTCCTGGGAGCTATTATATTGGGATATCTTACCAATATCCTTAGTAAAAAGATAAAGACAATACAGAAAAATATAGTGCGTGAGACCAACTCACTGGCCGGCAGCACTACCGAATCACTGCGCAACATAGAGCTGGTAAAAAGCCTGGGGCTGACGAACCAGGAAATACGCCGCCTCAATGCCACTACCATAAAGATACTTACACTTGAACTTAAAAAAGTACGCAGCATAAGGTCTATCTCGTTTGTGCAGGGCACATTTGTAAACTTCCTGCGCCAGTCCATCTACTTTGTACTGCTGTTCCTGATATTTAAGGATGAGCTTACACTGGGGCAGATGATGACCATGCAGTTTTACTCATTCTTTATCTTTGGCCCGCTACAGGAAATAGGCAACGTGATACTGGCCTACCGCGAAGCGCAGGCATCTCTGCATAACCTGGAAACACTGATGCAGAAGCCTATAGAAGTAATACCCACTAATCCCGAGCGTATCAACGGAATTGAAACCCTGGCCTTTAAAGGTGTGACCTTTAAACACGCTACCGCCACACGGCCAGCCCTTGAAGACATCTCATTCAACGCCAGGCTGGGTGAGACCATAGCTTTTGTGGGGCCGTCAGGTAGTGGCAAGACCACGCTGGTGAAACTGCTGGTGGGGCTATATCACCCATACAGCGGCCACATATTATACAATGGCCACAACGAAGCCAATATTGACTATGAAGAGCTGAGGCAGCAACTTGGCCTTGTAACACAGGATCCGCAGCTATTCTCAGGCACCATCAGGGAAAACCTGACCTTTGCGGCACCATCCGCTACTGATGATGATATCACCGAGGTGCTGAAAAAAGCTGCCTGCCAGAACCTGCTAGCACGTGCCGAGAAAGGCCTGGACACCATGATAGGTGAAGGAGGCCTGAAACTATCGGGTGGGGAACGCCAGCGTATATCCATAGCACGTGCCCTGCTACGTAAGCCACGGCTGATGATCTTTGATGAGGCCACCTCCGCGCTCGACTCTCTTACCGAAGAAGAGATATCACAGACCGTGAGGGCTATCACATCGCAGCGGCAGCATATTACCGTGATGATCGCCCATCGCCTTTCTACCATTATGCACGCAGACCGTATCTACGTGCTGGAAAAAGGCAATGTGATAGAGACAGGCACCCATGCCACCCTGCTTGATGAAAAGGGCTTGTACTACGCTATGTGGCGCCAGCAGATAGGCGAGCGCAAAGAAACACCAACCCTTAAAAAAGTAATGGCTTAGGATATCCGCTACACCCTCTGGCACAGTGAGAACCAGTTACCCGAGTCGTCTTTGAACAGCGCTTCTATGCCATAGAACTCTTTGGTGGGCGCTTTCTTGAACTCAACACCCTTGGCTTTCATCTCTTCGTAGGTGGCGTAGATGTCTTTGCACTCAAATACACCGGGACCTATCTTACCTTTTGTGACCAGGCTCCGTAATTGCTCAGCAGACTCTTTGTCGAACATCATACCCTCAACGATAGGAAACAATGTCAGTTCCACTTCCGGCTGATCGGGCGGTGTAACGGTGAGCCAGCGCATACCCGGCCCCATAGGCGCATCGGTATGCACTTTGAAGCCTAATTTGCTGACATAGAAATCAAATGCGCTGTCCTGATCAAGCACATAGATACAAACATGCGTGAGTTTTGAGATCATACAATTGGTTTTAGTATACAAAGGTGGTGAACCAACCTGAATATTACTTATTGAAAATTGCTCTTTTCGTTGTGCAGAAACTATAACCCATGAAGCGCCACACTTACCCGGCTATTGCTGGGCGGCGGCAGGAAGCCAACCGCTGGCACTGGCAAAACATCCCGGCACAAACGCGAGCGGCCTGCTGATGACCTCCGCAGATGCCTGTATTTCCTTCAGTTGCCAAGCTGAAGGCGCACAGCCTGTAACACGCTTGAATAAAACAGAAAATGACCCAAGGCTTTCAAAGCCTACCGAATAACACACTTCTGTAACGGGGCTGCCCCCCTTTAGTAATTCTTTGGCTTTGTCTATTCTTTTTTGCACCAGGTACTGGTGCGGGGTCCTGCCATAGGTCTTCCTGAACAACCTGAGGAAATGAAACCTTGAGAAGCACGCCTCATCCGCAATATTGTGCAGATCTATGTAACGGGTATAATTATCATCTATGAACAGTTTTGCCTGCACAATGCGCTTGTATAAATACACTTTGGGATACAGTTCTGTACTCATAGCCGGTTACTTAAACAGTTCTTCCTTGGTCTTGGGTCGCTGGTCATTCAGCCATTTGAACTTACTTAGTTTCATGGCCTGCAAATCTGCGACCTGCATGGGGGTGATGGAGCCATGCCAGTCCTGCTCAAATTTTATCTTGGTTATCTTCTGGTCATCAAACAGCATAACTATGCGGGTGGAAGTGCCCTGGCTTACGCCAAGATACGCACCTTTTTCATCTTTATCATAATGAATGTATTCGGCATTGGGCTGAACCACGATCTTTGTTATAGTATTCTTGTCGAAGTAAGCAGTGAGTGTTTTGCCCTGCACCTGATCGAAAAGGTGGGCCCGCTCAGGGCCGGACTGCGAAACAACGAATGCATTGTTAGGCACATACATCTTTTTTATGGAGTTGCTGTCCATGTGCATGAGTATGGTATCGCCGGTTACCTGGCTGTTATGGCTCCATGCTATAGGGCTGTACATCATACGTATCACAGAGTCTGCGCGGGTATAACAAACACTGTCGCACCTGCCCTGCAACGAGTCTGAGAATATAAGCACATGGTGGTAGCCTATAAAATACAATGGCGCGGTGCTATCAGCCACCGCAGTATCTGAGGCAGCTATGGTTTCAGCTGGCACCACTTCCTTCTTACCTTTTTTCTTGCCTTTCTTACCTATGCTTCCCGGCACCTTCCAGCCAACGGTATCTTTTTTAACCGCGCTATTTAACGAAGGGCGAACCGCAACACTATCGCGAATGAGATGCGCATTGGTAGTGGTACCAAAGGTATCCTCAGGTATCTGCATACCGGAAAACTTAGACCGCTCCATAGGGGCTGAATAAAAGGTATCAGCCGCCATATAGAGGGTATCCTTACCATTTGCCTGCACCAGTACCGGATACTGCGTGGCCAGTAGCTTTCTCTGCTTCTGATAATACTCAGCAAAGCCACAGTATATGGTAGCATGATGGCCTGTATCCAGTGATATGACATGGCCACTGGCTACGCCATGCCCGGTTTGTTTGTTATAGTTGAGTGTATCAGCCTCTATATACTGGCCATCATTCCAGATGGATGAATGACCGAGGAAGTGAGCGATACCATTCAATCCGTCGTACCAGCCATTGGCTGTCTGAAGTACTGACCTGCCGCTATCGCGCGTGACCACTGACCGGGCGAAAAATTGTGTGACCTTAGTTTCTGTATTATACAGGAGGTCTTCAGACCTTATCTTGTACTGCGGGTCAATGATATTAGCATCGCCTATGAATCGGGCGCTTTTATCCTGCACATTGTACGTGCCTGTACGGCTGGTGACAGAAGTAGAGTCGTTGTGCAGTGTACCCCAGTTGTCGTAGACAGCTACCTTGCTGCCAAGGTCGTATGTAAGCTCTTCGCACACGAGGTTGTTATTGCCATCTGTGAGGCTTACGTTGCCGCGCATATAGGCAAGCTTTTTGCCGGAGGTATAGCGCAGGTAATCGCTGGTGCCATTTGTGCCCCCGGCCTGGGCTATGCGTACATTGCCAAAAGCCTCAAAGTTTTTAGTGGTCTTGCTTTGTATGGCGCTGTCGCAATAAAGCGTATCGGTGCCCTGCCTGATAATGACATCACCAATGAACTTCTGAAACTCGCCGGAGTCTGTTTTGATACCTACAATGACCTGTGCCCGCTCGATAGTGATTATCATCTTGCCAGAGGTATCCTGCTGCTGGGCAGATGCCTGCGCACCCATAAACAACAGCAAAGCGAACACAGCAAAGACTGTGACCGACCTGAAAAAAGATGAAGCGATAGCGGACGACATTAATTTTTCTTCTTGCTGCTGCCAAAGATAGTCACATTGATATAGCGGCTGGGATGGGCTTTCATATCTATCATCAGGCTGTCGAGGCTTTTCATTGTATTATTGAGATTGCGATGAGTGTCTTTGTCGTTGATAAACATACCAAGTGAACCCTCCCCTTTATTTACCTTCTCAGTTATTTCCTTCAGCTGAGCTATAGTGCCCTGCAGATCGCTGATGGTCTTTTCTATGGGCGCATCACCTATCTGCCTTGTTATCTTATTGATGTTGGCCATTATATGCTTTATAGTATCGTTCTGGCTTTCGAGGTTGCCTGTGATACTTTTGGCATTATGCAATATCGCCGTTATCTCTACACTCTCTTTAGCCAGTGCCTGCGTGAGCAATTCAATATTCTTAGCAGAGTTGTTGATAGACCGTAGCGCCTGGGCGATCTGGTCCTGGTTTTGGGCGTTGATGAGCGTATTCACATTTGTGAGTACGGCATCGAAGTTGGTAATAGTGCTTTTCAGCTCTTTGAGGCGGGGTGTAACCTCGGCGGCAATATTATCTACGGTACCGCCTTCCCTTACCGCCACAAGCTCCGCACCATCTTTTAAAGTTCCGGGGCCGGCACCGGGCTCAAGTTTTATTGCCTTGGTGCCCAGAAGATCCAGCGACTTGAGGCTGGCGGTAGTGCCCACCGGTATCTCTACTTCTTTTCTGACGGCTATGGTAACCCTAACACCCTTGCCCGTGATCAGCTCCATGTGCGACACATGCCCCACCACCAGGCCGCTAACCAACACACTTGAAGAAGACTGGAGCCCGTCTACATTACCGTAAAAACAATAATATTCCTTTTCTTTAGAAAATAAGCTCGAGTTTTTAAGGAAATTGAAACCAATGAAGAATATGAGAATAGCTACGGTAACCAGTACGCCAATCCTTACTTCTTTTGATATTTTCATATATTACCGGTGTATCCGCAAAAGTAGGAAAAAGTACGCACCATATAGCCAAAACAATCATAATTTACGGTTATCACTGTATTGTAACCCACGCCGCCGCACACCACACACAAAACATTATTAAAATAAGTAACTTGCAATAAATCACTCATCATGAACCTGATAAAACTAACTTTTGGGGATGGCGATATATACATAAACGCCGACCGTATATCAGCCATCTGGACATCTGTAGCAGATGGCGGCTACAATACCATTGTGTGCGCCGACGGTGACAACTACCATGTAAAAGAGGTAATAGCAGACGTGCTGGCGGCGATAGACGCGCTGAAGACACCATAGCTGCGTACGCGTGGACCACAGACTGTTCACATTAGCCTAGGTTAAAGCCAAAGCTACTCCCTACTTTGTATCACAAAAAACGGAGCAGTAATGTTGGGGAATTACCCTCGCCCAAATTTTCAAGGGCGCATCGTATGCTCTTTTTTTGTTGTGCGGATGGGGTATTTTCCGCATGTGCAATAAAAAAAGCAATTGCGCACATTGATATTGACAACCAACGTTTTACAAAATTTTTGTGGATAAAAATTCCCCATTTTTTCCCCTTTTTGTACCCAGTGGGGAATTTGAATTTGGGCTGCATCGTCCTGAGTTTGAACTATTGTGGTACAAAGGTGGGGCAGGTTTATGTCTCTGCAAAAAGAAAGTTTTATGATAGTACGGATTTGAGTCTATGATAAAAATTTGTTTTGCGGTTATTTCATTTATGACATTCAAGAACACAGAAAGTATGCACGGGGTAAAGTCATCTCACGTATAGTCTCATTGCTGTAGCGATGGAGTCTGATCAGAAGTCTGTGCCGAGGGCGAAGTAGACGATAGGCTTTTTGCTGCCTTCTATGTTCCAGGCGGCATCGAGGCGAACGAAGTAGCCGAACAGGGAGGTACGCAGGCCGGCACCATAGCCAAGAGCAAGGCCACCGCTATTGGGCACCTTGAAAGTAAGGAATACGTTATTAAGCCCTCCCACGGTACCAAACTGAGGATATGAGTAAGTAGACTCTGTGCTTTCGGCATCGGGCAGGAAGCCCCTCCAGGCCCCTCCGGCATCAACAAAACCAACGACCTGCAGATTCTTTAAAATAGCAGACTGTATAGGCCGTTTCATGAAAGTAGTAATAACAGGCAGGCGCAACTCGGTATTGAACACCGCAAAGTTATTGCCTGTGCGGGCGTACTGGTTGTAGCCACGCATAGGCGTAGTCATAGCCTGGAAGCCATAATTGGCAGCCGGCGCCTGGGAGCCATTGGCATCCTGCTGCGGGCCTATCCAGTTGTCTACACCCCCGAGCAGGTATTCCACCTCGCTGCTGCCATCGGAATGGGCGTAAGCAAGGCGATTAGCGACAATAAAGTTTTTGTAGACCTTCTGATAGTTACGTATATCGAGGCCAAAATTATAGCAGCCTTTGTGCGTATTATTGAGCGCGTAGAGGTACTCGGCATAAAACTTGAACCGCGTACCATTGAGGATATTGGTAGCAGGGGTGATGGTATTGTCGAAGATATACTCTAACCTGCTGAGCGATGTGTATGTGTTGGTATTGGGCAGGTTGTAAGACAGGCTGAGCGTATCAGTGGCTTTCTCTATGAGATTATCCTGCCGGATACCTGTATGAAACCGAATGGAGCGGAGCCTGTCCAGCGGATAGCTGAAGTCGGCCTGGAGCATATTGGTAACAGATTTGAACTGCTGATTTTGTATGAGTATGAGGTTACCGTTCTTATCGGCATAGCCTACAGGTATGGTCTGCTTATCCTGGGTACGCAGGAAGAGCAGGCCCCAATCAAGCCGCTTAGTAAAATTCTGATATTGTATAAAATAAGCAGAAGCAGAGATATTGATGGGCAACTGGAAGCCGAGCGTAATGCGATGGTTTTCCATGAGCTCATTGAGGCTGAGTGTAGTAAGGGCCCCAAGGGAGGGATTCTGATACTGGCCGCCGTTAGTGCCAATAGACTGGTACTGAGAAAACAGAATGCTATTATCGAGCTTGATGGAGAAAAAATCGGGCTTGAAGCTGAGGCGATAAGGCGCGGGCTTCATTTTGAGATAGGCACTGTCTGTTATCTCGGCGAGCATAAAACTGTCTGTCTTAGCTTCCTCGGCATTGGCATTAAAGATATTGTTTTTGCGCGCCTTAGCCTTGTGCCGGGACGTGTGTGACGTATCAGAAAACTCAGACTGGAAAACATTGCCCCCCTTTATATCGGGTACAGACTGCTCTTCAGGCTCGTCTTCAGCCACGCCTGCGGTTTCGGGCTGAGTGACCGCACCGGTGGCCGTGTCCACATGTTTCTTCACAGGCTTTTCTACAGATAGAATAGTAGGCGTAAGTTGTTTGACAGTATTGCTATCGCCCGGCATTCTCAAACCATGGAAGTATACTTTATATTTATCCTTTACCTGGATAACATCTGCCACATCGCCACTGGCAAGGTTATACTGCTGGCTGATGATGCCCGTATTATAATTAGTAACAGGCACTGAATAAGCAGAATCCTTATTGTTCTTATCACGGGCGAAAAGGACAACATACTTATTGTTGATCCCATTGCCATCATACAAATAGGCAAAATTATCGAGCCCGTACTGGATGGGCTGGGTAACCTTGCCCTTGCTTACGGCAGAGCACTGCAGCAATTCCGAACTATTGGTTTTGGTGTTGTAAAAAAAGACATTCATAGGGCCGGTAGGCAATTCGTTGACGCCAAGGGGCACTACCATATCAGGGCGTGGCCTGTTAGAAAGGAAGAGTATACCTGTGCGTGAACCACCGCTGATAAATACGGGTGATACATCGTCCCAAACATCGTCTGTAATATTAGTAAGCCGTGAGCCCTTGATGGTAAAACTATATAGATCGGTCTGACTCTTCTTTATCGCAGAGAATACCAGTTTATCATCGTCCTGCATGAAAGCAATACCGAGCACACGGTCGAAACGATTTTTAGGTATTACGTAGTTCTCTATCCTGCCTTTCAGGCTGTTGTATATGCGCAGGCGTGTCTGGAAGCCTTTGCGATAGAGTATTGCCAGTTTATAACCCGTAGTAGACCATGCCAGCATAGGATAGTCGGGGTCTATCTCTTCGGTAAGGTCTTTCTCACCACCCTCAAGGAGCATAGAGCGTTCCTGCTCGTAGGCGGTCTTCTGACTGTATACCGTGTACTTGCCATCTTTCCATGCCACATATGCTATATCACTGCCCCTGGGCGATACCCTGATATTGCGAATGATGGTGTTATCTTTCGGTACTTTAAGCGATATAAGGCCAATGGCGCTATCGGGCATTTCCTGCTTCTGCGCATCGCGCTCATAGACGTTTTTATAGAAACTGATGCAAGAGTCGTAGGTCTTTGTCACATTCATGCCAAGGTTTTCCTTGTCCTTCATGGCCTTATTGATACTGGACTTCTGCTGCATGTTGTACAGCAGGTTCTTGACCATAGCGTTGCCATATGTCTCTGAAATGAATTTCCAAAAAGCTTTACCCGCAAGCTCGGGGTACTGCTCAGACAACTCGTAGAAACCGGCGTTGGGCCTGGCATCGAGCAGGCGCTTCCATTCACTGTTGCTGACGGCATCCCAGCCGTCTACTATATAAGATATATAGCCGTCTGTGACCCACTGCGGCAGATTGAGCAGCAAGGCATTCTTGACCATCTTTTTAAAACTCTCACCAAAGATCATACGCTCCATGACCACCCGGGCCATGCCGGAGCGCACCTGGTGATGAAGATCGTTATGCCTGCCTGTAAAATATACTACGAGCTTATCCCCTACAATATTGAGGGTACCGGCGCGTGTATTACCGGTGGCCTGCGATTCATCTTTGAGACCAATATTGGACTGACGATACTCATCGTAGGAGTTGTACAGAATGATGTTAAAGCGATGCGGAAACTGGCCGCCGAGCTTTTTCTCTATAGTGGCAATGCTGTTCTCGGCATCCTCGGCAACATAACGACCTAACTGCCGGCCGGCACGGTCGTAATGATAAACGCGGAAGTGTTTTGTATCGAAATATTTCCAGTCGAACTTGCGGAATTGCACCCTGTTCTGGCCGAATGTCTCTACATAAGACTGACCATCAGCCATCAGCGGACCAAGCGCCACGCACAGCGCCAACAAAAAAGATAGTATAGGGGACAGCCTCACCTTCATTACTGTATGTCACAAACAGCGGGGATAAGAAAAGAATCCTCTGTTCAAACCCTTACTTTTGCAGTACAAGTTACTAAACTTATACGATTCGGATATGTTAAATATTAATTTTTTCACTTTCAACGCTTTTGAGGAGAACACCTATATCATCTATAACGAGCAGGGGCAATGCTGGATAACGGACCCCGGCATGTATGAGGCAGCGGAAACCGAAGCGCTGGTAAACTTTATAGAAGAAAAAGGGCTGGTACCGCAGGCTATCATCAATACGCACGCTCACCTGGACCATATCTTTGGCGTTCAAGCGCTGGTGGACCGGTATAAGATACCTTTTGGATTGCATGAGACCGAATTGCCGGTGCTGAAGAGCGCGGCGGGGGCTGCCGCGCTCTTCGGGTTTAGTATGAAGCATATCCCGGAACCAACATTTTTTATCAAAGAGGGGGAGCCTCTGCAATTGGGAAGCGACACACTGGAAGTATTCTATACCCCTGGACACTCCCCCGGCAGCATATCATTTTACTACCCCAAGGGAAACTGGGTAATAGCGGGCGATGTACTGTTCTCCGGCAGTATAGGCCGTACAGACCTGCCGGGAGGGGATTTTGATACATTGATACGCAGTATACGCACCTCTTTATTCCCGCTGCCTGATATTACTACCGTATTATCGGGGCACGGACCAGCGACCACCATAGGGCAAGAGAAGAAGTACAATCCTTTTTTACAATAAGGCTACCGCCAGACCAGGAAGAACGCCAAAAAAAAGTGGCCCCGTATCCGGGGCCACTCAACAAAAACTAATTTAACCATTTACTATTGCTCAACAACGATGTGGAATATCTTCATATCGCTGCCAGAACGCAGGTTAAGGATATACATACCGTTTGCAACCGCACTGCTGAGCTGTACGCGCTGGTTGATCTCACCGTTACGTGCTTCAGCCTTGGTTTTGTAAATCACCTGGCCGAGCATGTCTGTGATCTCGATAGTCACGTCCTCGTCTGTAGCTGTACCCAGTGTACCTTTTACGGTGAATACACCTTTGTTAGGGTTAGGTATAAGCTTGATGTCAGATGCTGAAGAGCTATTGACCTCATGAACGCCTACGCCGATAACATGCACGCCTACCGACCTTGTACCTAACAGGCCAGGACAACCGCCGCTGCTGAGTACGTGGCAAGCAACAGAGTCACCATCGAACAGGTTAGCGCTTGTGTATGTAGGACCGGTAGCACCTGTAACAGCAGAACCATTTACTAACCACTGATAAGCAGGAGCAGGACCACCGTTAACTACAGTAGCCGTGAAAGTAACAGCCTGACCGGCAGAGATGCTTAAGCCCGGATTGGCAGCGATAGTAACCACCGGAGCAGTAGGCTGATCGACTTCCATAGTTACAACCGGGCTGGTAGCGGTAGGAGCAAGGCGGCAATGGTAGTCGCTTGTGAGCACACAAGATATTACATCGCCGTTTGACGGTACATAAGTAAGCGTACCCAGTGTGCCTGCGCTTGAACCATTCTTAGTCCATGCATAAGTGGGGTTATTGCCGCCGTAAGCAGGAATAGCCGTGAAGGTAACACTAGTACCCTGACATACAACAGAGCCGGGGTTAGAATTGATGTTAACCACCGGCAGCTTACGCGGATCAACGGTCATAGTCTTAGACGCTGTTACAGTAACAGGTGTAGCACACATTTCGGTGCTGGTCATAGTTACCGCTATCACGTCACCGTTTACTGGGATATAGCCGTAGTTAGCTGATGTGCCCGCAGCCACGCCATTGATAGTCCAATGGAATGCAGGGGTACTACCACCGTGCGCTATGCTCGTAGTAAAGTTGATGAAGCTACCTTCGCAGATAGTATCACCAACGCCTGTAGAAATAGCAACCGATGGCGTAACAGCAGGGTTAACCGTAACCGTAGCGGTACCTGTCATGTTGCTGGAGCAGCCAGTAGAGACATTGGTACCAATGACAGTATACGTGCCACCGGCAGCTACCAGACCAAAGTCGATCGGGCCGCCGGTACCCGCAACAATGCTGAGGCCGGTAAATGAAGAATACAACCTGTAATTAACACCAACCGCAGAGCTAGCGAGGCCGATGTGTACACCCGCACCACCATTACAGAAACTACCGCCACCTATAACATTATAAGCGGTAGGCAGTGTGTTGATCACTACGGCAGCTGAGCCGGTCATGTTGCTTGTACAGCCTGTAGTGCTGTTTGTAGCTACCACAGTATATGTACCTGAAGTGGTCTGCAAACCAAAATCAAGGCTGCCAAGACCTGTACCCGCCATTGGAGCGCCTACAGCAGTAGTACCATTGTATAACTGGTAGCTGATGCCTGTATTAGAAGCACCTAAACCAACGTGAACACCAGTACCACCAGGGCAGTAGTTACCACCACCGGTAACCGAATGAGCGGTAGGCGCAGCATCTATAGCAACGGATGCGCTACCGGCCATATTTGAAGAACAAGAAGTGGCAACATTGGTTGCGACAACTGTATATGTACCTGCCATAGTCACAGATCCGAAGTCAAGCGTAGCGCCTGAACCTGCCACCGGCGCACCAACGATGGTGAGACCAGCCCTGTACAACTGGTAAGAAACACCGGTTGAAGAACCATTAAGCGTAACATGAACACCAGAACCACCTGCACAGTAGTTGCCGCCGCCAGTTACATCGTAATTAGCAGGTAATGCGTTGGCTACAACGGTAGCAGAACCGGTCATGTTATTAGTACAAGAAGTAGATGTATTAGTAGCTACTATGGTATAGTTGCCCGGAGTGGTCTGTAAGCCGAAATCTATAGGGCCACCAGTACCGGCGAGCGCACCACCTACCATAGAAGAACCAACATATAACTGATAAGTGATGCCGGGGTTAGAACCGCTAAGTCCTACATGAACGCCGGAACCACCGTTACAGTAGCTGCCGCCACCGGTAACATTATATGCATTTGGAAGCGGATTAACGGTAATGGTAACACCGCCATACATAGTGCTGGAACAGCCGGTGCTATTATTGGTAGCAACCACTGAATAAACGCCAGCAGGCAGCCAGAAACCGAAGTCGAGGGCAAGACCTGTACCGGATAACGGAGCACCCATAGCAGTGAAGCCATTATACAACTGATAGCTCACACCGGGATCTGAGTTGCTGAGTGTTATATCCACGCCACCGCCACCAGCACAATAGTTGGTAGTAGAGCTGCTAACAGAATAAACCGATGGCAACGGATTGATGCCGATAGCTACACTGCCGCTCATGGTATTGGTACAAGTAGTGGTTGTATTAGTTGCCACTACAGTGTATGTGCCCGGAGTAGTCTGCAGGCCGAAATCCAGCACCGCACCCGTGCCCGCCAGCGCCGCGCCAACAGGACTAGTACCCCTCATTAACTGGTATAGAACGCCGGTAGCAGAGCCACCTAACATAACATGCAGGCCAGGCCCGCCGGCGCAATAGTTACCGCCACCTGTAACAAGGAACGCAGCAGGTAACGGAGTGATATTAACCACAATGCTGCCTGTCATATTATTGGTACAGGTTGTAATGCCATCTGTTGCTACAATGGTATAAGTACCGGCCGTTGTCTGCATACCGAAATCGAGGCTATAGCCGGTACCTGAAAGTGCAGGGCCAACCATTACAGAACCCCTGTATAACTGATAATTAACGCCAGGATCAGAACCGCCCAGAGCGATGTCAACACCTGCACCACCGGCACAGTAATTGCCGCCGCCGGTAGCAGTATATGCCGTAGGTAAAGGATTGATATTTATTGCCACACTACCTGACATGAGGTTTGTACATGTAGATGAAGCACTGGTAGCGAGTACAGTATATGTACCGGCAGCAGTCCTTAAACCGAAGTCGAGCGCAGCACCGGAACCGGGAACAGCGGTACCAATGGCAGTTGTGCCATTGTACAACTGGTAATTGACACCGGAAGCAGAGCCGCTAAGGCCGATATGTACTCCTGTGCCACCGGCGCAGTAGTTACCACCGCCGGTAACATTAAACACAGCAGGTAATGTTGTAGTACCCACAGTAGCTGATCCGCTCATTGTATTAGTACATGAAGTTGTGATATTAGCAGCAACTACAGTGTACGTACCAGATGATGTATACAAGCCAAAGTCAATAGCTGTGCCGGTACCCGAGAACGGAGACCCTACAAGCGATGTACCATTGTACAAGCTATACATAACACCGGTGTTAGAACCACTGAGGCCGATATGTACGCCTGTACCACCGGAGCAATAGTTGCCACCGCCGGTAACATTATATACCACAGGCAGCGGGCTTGTGCCAACTGTAACACTTCCTGTCATGTTATTTGTACAACCTGTGGTAGCATTAGTAGCAATAACAGTGTAAATACCTGTTGCAGTCTGCGGGCCGAAGCTAACCGGAGCACCGGTGCTACCGGGAACGGCAGGACCTACAGCAACTGCGCCAAGATATAACTGGTAGTTAGTACCTGTATTAGACCCATCGAGACCGATAGTAACACCTGTACCGCCTACACAATAATTGCCACCACCAACGACAGTATGTAAGGCCGGAAGTACACTAACAGCTACTACAGGCGAGCCGGTCATCAGGGCTACACAACCGGTAGTAGTATTTGTACCAACAACGGTATATGTAGCCGGTGTGGTCTGTAAACCAAAATCAAGGGCGAGGCCTGTACCCGCAAGGGCTACACCAGCCGGGCTGCCACCTGCATACAACTGGTAGCTGATACCTACCGCAGAGCCACCAAGACCGAGGTGAACACCAGGGCCGCCGGCGCAATAATTACCACCGCCGGTAACAGTAAACGGACCTGGGAGCGGATCAACATTGACAACAGCACTGCCGGTCATAGTTGCAGAGCAATCTGTAGCAGGGCTTGTAGCCACGATAGTATAAACACCTGAAGTTGTCTGCGGGCCGTAGCTAAGCGGGCCACCTGTACCTGCAAGTGGAGTGCCTACTGTAGACGTGCCATTCATGAGCTGGTAGTTAACACCAACAACGGAACCACTAAGGCCAACAGTAACACCAGTGCCACCTGAGCAATAATTACCGCCACCTGTAACTGCAAACAGGGCAGGAAGCGGGTTAATATTAATAGTAATGCTGCCTGTCATATTGCTTGAACAGCCAGTAGTAGCATCAACAGCTTTCGCAGTGTATATTCCGGGCGTTGTCTGCGGGCCGAAAGAAATAGCACTACCTGTGCCTGCCACTACCGAACCGGTAGCCAGACCGCCAACATAAAGCTGGTAGTTAACACCAGTAGCAGAACCACCGAGGCCAAACACCACGCCTGCGCCACCGGCACAATAGCTGGTGCCCGCACTGTTGAGCGTAAACGGAGCAGGAACAGCGTTGACAGCAACAACCGCGCTGCCGCCCATAGTATTTGTACAGCCGCTACCGGTATTTGTAGCTACAACGGTATAAGAGCCGGGTGTAGTGAAAATACCAAAATCAAGTGTAGCACCGGTACCTGACAACGGAGCGCCTACGGCAGAACCACTCATCAACTGGTAGCTGATACCTGAGTTAGACGAGGCAAGGCCAACATGCACACCTGTGCTGCCGGCACAATAGCCCCCACCACCGGTAACACCGTAAACCACCGGCAATGGATTAATAGCAATAGTTGCGCTACCGGTCATATTGATAGCACAAGTAGTAGAGGTATTAACAGCCACTGCGGTATAGGTGCCTGCTGTAGTCTGCGGGCCAAAACTGATGGCGCCACCAGTGCCGGCAACCGGAGACCCCATGGCAATACCGCCATTATATAATTGATAGCCAACGCCGCTCTGAGAACCAGAGAGACCTACTACCACACCTGTGCCGCCGGCACAGTAGTTACCACCACCCGTAAGTGTATACACTGTAGGTAATGGATTGATAGTGATAGTAACGCTACCTGACATATTGTTTGAACAACCGGTAAGTCCGTTTGTACCAACGACAGTATAGACACCCGCTACCAATTGCAAGCCAAAGCTGATAGCACCGCCGGTGCCACTGGCCGCGCCAACAAGGGTGCCGCCATTGTACAACTGATAGTTGGTACCCACCACTGATCCGCTAAGGCCTACCGGAACACCCGAACCACCCGCGCAGTAGCCACCGCCACCCGTAACTGAGAAGGAGGTAGGCAACGGATTGATAGATACAGTAACGCTACCAGACATATTATTTACACAACCGGTGGAAGCATTAGTAGCTACCACAGAATAAGAACCGGTAGTAGTTTGCAGGCCGAAGCTGATAGCAGCCCCGCTGCCGGCAACTGCCGCACCAACAGATGTTGTACCGTTAAACAGCTGATAGTTAACACCGCTTGTAGAACCATTGAGGCCTACAGGAACACCAGTACCGCCGGTACAATATCCGCCACCGCCGGTAACCGTAAATACGGTAGGCAGTGGATTAACTACCACCGTAGCCGTGCCGGACATATTAGTAGCACAACCGGTAGTGGTGTTAGTAGCAACAACTGAATAAGTACCACCTGTGGTAATGAGGCCAAAATCGAGAGCGATGCCAGTACCGGACATTGCTGTACCGGCAGGCGAGCCACCGAGCATAAGCTGGTAAGATGTACCGGATACAGAGCCGCTAAGACCAACATGCACCCCGGTACCGCCTACGCAATATCCACCACCGCCTGTGAGCGAGAAGGATGTAGGCAAAGGATTGATGCTAACAGCAACCGACCCTGACATGTTATTGACACATGATGTAGCTGAGTTAATACCAACAACAGTATAAGTACCCACACCGGTAACCAGGCCAAAGTCGAGCGCACTGCCGGTACCTGCCAATGGAGAGCCTATAGGCGTAGTTCCGAGTGTGAGCTGATAGTTGGTACCAACAGTAGAAGAGTTAAGATAAATGTGAACGCCAGCACCACCTGCACAGTACGCGCCACCACCCGAAACGGTATATGCCGTAGGCAGCGGGTTAACTACCACGGTAGCTGTACCACTCATAGTGGTAGCGCAAGGGGTACCGTAATTGGCCACGACACCATAAGTGCCGGCACCGGTAAGGAGCCCAAAGTCAAGCGAGGAACCACCACCAACTAAAGTAGAGACCATTGTGGCGCCGTTAAATAATGTGTATGAAACATATGCATCCGTTGTTGCCATACCGATATGCACACCGGTACCACCCGAACAGTAATTGCCACCACCGGTAATACTATAAACCGCGGGAGTATTAGTAACGTATACTGTAGTAACGGCAGCACAGCCCATCGAAGCAACAGTATAGGATATTGTGGTGCTGCCGAGACCAAAGCTGGCAACAGCACCCGTACTGCCTATCGTGGCCACAGATGTGTTAGAGCTGGTCCACGAGCCGCCACCGGTAGCATCGCTTAGCGTTGTAGTATTACCGATACAGATACCGGTTACACCCGAGATAGCCGCAACCGCATTGATGGTCATCGGATAAGTAGAGACACAACCTGTAGGCAAAGTATAGGTAATAACAGGGTTGCCACCCGAAACCCCGGTGACAATACCTGAAGTAGAACCGACAGTAGCCAGAACAACATTGCTGCTGGACCACAGGCCACCTGTCGTAGCATCGCTAAGTGTTACAGATGTAGCACCGGTACCACCACAGGCAACTGCTGTACCCGTGATAGCCGCAGGTTGCGGGTTGATGGTGACTACCTTTGTAGAGAAACAGCCGGTAGGCAAAATATAACTTATAGTAGCTGTACCTACAGAATTACCAGTAACAGTACCTGTGGAAGAACCAACTGAAGCAACAGAAGAGTTGCTGCTGGACCACGAGCCGCCTGAAGTAGCACAAATAAGTGTAGATGAAGACGAATTACATATTACTGCAGTACCGGTAATAGCTGCCGGCGCCGAATTAAGCGTTAACGCCATGGCAGGCGAAACGGCACTTGAAGCGCTGCTTGTACAGCTGGCGCTGTCGCGATAGTATATAGTACCAACCGAGGAAAGCGAAGGCACATATACTGTATTAGTAGCGCCGGATATGTTCGTAAAGCCACTGGTAGGGCTTGAAGACGACTGCCATTGATACGTCATTCCCAGCGAAGGAGTTACGCCCACATTGAACATATTTGCAGTAAATGCGGCGCACGCGCTTGCGGGAGCCGCATTGACGATACCCGGATTAGGTACACCTGAGCAGTAAATGGGGTCGCTGATGATGGCGGTATAATCCCTGGTATCAGCATAGTACACGTTAGAACTTGAGTTACCCGGACATGGATTTTGCAACGGATAACATGGGTAGCCGGTATTCGCGCCGGGCGCATAGTTAGCGTCATAGTTCATTACCACCCTCATCCTGAAAGCACCTTTAGGCGCTGTAGATGGGATCTGCAAAGTAAGTACAGCCCTTGCGCTGCTGGTATTGTAATGTGCCACACCACCTACCAACTCCGAGGTCTCAAATGTGCCACTATTGTTAAAGTCAATCCATACAGAGTGGCTGATAGGATTGGTGGTAAGTCCGCCAACTGTAGCTGAATAAGTACCGCCAGGATTAAAGTTGACCGACATACTTGTGTTATTATAGTAGTAGGAAGAACCACCGGTTCCGCCAAGTGCATTGCTGTTATCTGTAAGAGTAGCACCAGCGCCCGTAATAATACAAGGATATGTGGAACCATTGCTCACAAAGAAGCCGCAACCTGTACAGTTTGTATAAGAATTAGGGGTACACGACGAACTTGCAATAGATGCGCTGTATGTTACCGTGGCAGCCGAAGAAGTAGCTGAAGCACCTGTACCGCAAGTAACGATGCACCTAAACTGAGTAGTAGCTATCAGACCGCTAAAAGTGTATGTGGGATAAATACCATTGGGAATATTCGTCCAGGTAGTACCGGTTGGCGATGACTGCCACTGATAAAACAGACCACCTGATGTGCTGGCACCAGTAAGGCTTAGCGTGAAGCTAGTGCCCGGGCCACCGGATGAAGGACTTGCTGAAGCAGCGCCCGCGGTAGGAGTACCTGAGCATGCTGTGGAAGTACCTGTACCCGTAACGGCCACATTGTAGGTGCCGGAAACGCCGCCACCTGAAATGCCTACGTTGCCGCTGGATGTAGCCGCAACCGTGGGGCTGAACTGAACATAAACGTTTGCGTTAGTGCTGCCGCCGGTGTACGGTATAGTTGCGGAACTACCCCATGCCACTCCATTGCTAGAAACCTGAAAATTAGTGGGGGCTGATACCGAAAGTAAACCGGTGGGCGCAAGAAGATTCGCTCCTGAAAGTTTAGTAACACCAACCGGCAATGAATTAGTACCTACAGTTACGTTACCGAACGTACCCATTGATGTAGCAGTGAGCGTAGGAGTACCGGGAAGTATGATCGCGGTGTAATCGCGCGTATCAGCATAATATACAGTAGTTGTGGGGCATGGAGGCGACTGCGGATAACATGGATAGCTGGCACTCGCACCGGGTGCATAGTTGGCATCATAATTCATAAGCACCCTCATTCTGAACGCACCCGTGGGCGCAGAAGCAGGGATAGGCAGCGAAATGACAGCACGTGCCGAACTGGTTCTATAGTGAGCTATACCTCCTACCAACTCAGAGGTTTCAAACGTACCACTGTTGTTAAAGTCTATCCATACGGAGTAGCTGATGGGGTTAGAAGTGAGGCCACCCGCTGTACATGTATATGTGCTTCCCTTGTTGAAAGACACATTCATTGATACGTTATTGTAATAATAGATCGATCCACCGGTACCGGATAACGCAATACTATTGTCGGTAAGTGTACCTGACGCACCTGTGATAATGCATGGATAAGTAGTATTATTACTTACAAAGAATCCGCATCCTGTACAGTTAGTATTAGATGTAGGAATACAAGAAGACGATGGCAAGGTGAAAGTCGCGTTTGTGATCGTAGAAACTGACGGACCATAAGTAGGACATGTTTCGGTACACTTGAACCATGTATTAGCAGAGAGACCTGTATAAACATAAGTAGCCGTTGTAGCACCGGGAATATCCACATAAGTACCACCGGAAGAGGGAGCAGATTGCCACTGGTAAGTTATACCACCCGCAACGGAAGCACCTGAAAGCCCGAGTGTAAAAGCAGTTGTACTACTGCCCGATGATGGGGAAATAGTAGCTGTACCGGCAGTAGGTGTACCCGTACATGCGTTGGCACCGGCACCGGTAACAGGTATGTTAACCGTAGCAGTTAAGCCGCCACCTGTAATAGCGATATTACCGGAATATGACGTAACCGCAGAAGGCAAAAACCTTGCATACATAAACAAAGATGTAAAGCCTGTGCCTGAGTAAGTATAGGTGTATGGTGTAGTATTAGTGTACCAGGTAACCCCATCCGGTGATACCTGGAAATTGGCGCTGGGAGGCGTGATGGTCAGTGAGCCACCTACATTAAGGATTGAACCATTGAGCGCAAAAACAGCAGGAGACGAAGTAGCGCCAACCAACACCGCACCAAATGTGAGAGAGGTAGGAGACGAAGTAACAGTAGGTACAAGCGGTGTGATACTTACATAACCGCTTGATGTCTGATAACCCTGTGTATGCTGCACGCCGGTAGCAAGTGTAGGACTGGCGTATGATGAGCCGCCGCCACCACTGCCGTAGTAGCCACCGCCGCCACCGTACCAGCCGCCACCACCACCGCCGCCATAAGCGCAGCAGTAAGCGTTGCCGCCTGTACCGAAGCCACCGGTACCACCGGAAATAGTAGCGCCCGCACCCCCGGCAGTTGGCGATCCGCCCTGACCGTTATAACTTGTATTATTGCTACCGCAGTAAATTCCGTTTGCGCCTGACAGGCCACCACCCGCACCGCCAGCCTCACCGCAATAACATGCGCCACCGCCGCCACCGCCGGCAACAAGCACACGATTTGCAGTTGTAGTACCATTCATCCGAATGTCTGAAGCACCGCCACCGCCAGCACCGCTGCTGGAACCTGTGCCACCACCATTATAGCCGGCGCCGGTATAACCACCAACACCCCCTACATAGATAGTAAGAACCTGGCCCGGGGTGACCGCAAGTGTACATTGCAAACGACCACCCTTACCACCAGGATAACTGGTGCTGTTACAACCGTTACCGCCCTGGGCACCGGCCATATCAATAGCGAGAAAATTGACACCCGAACCAACCGTAAATGTTTGCGCGCTACCCGTGTAATTTAACGTTGTAGTCTGCGCGAAAGAGCTCCAGGTAAGGCAGCCAAGACAAGATAGAATAAGTAGAAAGTACACTTTTTTCATACACTGAATTTTGAAAAAGTAATTAAAGAGTTGTTTGGTTAACTGCGCACTATAATTTACATGTTTTTTAAACCCGGCATTATTAAAGCAATGAAAATCAGTGTGGAAAAAGCACGATTTTCATTTACAAAAAATAATACTTGTCTCTAAATTATGTAAATTTCACTATAAACAAAGGTTTTTTTTAGTTTTTTTTTAACCAAAAATTATTTCGTGATTTAACCAATATATACTACACATATAGATCTGCCGAATAGAAATATATATAACAGCAAAAGATAATGACAATCAAACAATTATGGGCAAATGACCATATCGCATAACGCGTATGAGCATACTAAAAAAGGGCCCCGTATTACGGAGCCCTTTTCTTTATGATGAGATCGAAATCTGCTATTGCTCAACAACTATGTGGAATATCTGCTTATCACTTCCTGAACGGAGATTTAAGATATACATTCCATTAGCAACAGAACTGCCCAACTGTACGCGCTCATTCAAATCACCGTTGCGTGCCTGAACCTTAGTGGTGTAAACTACCTGGCCAAGCATATTTGTGATCTCAATAGACACATCTTCATCGGCAGTAGTGTTTAATGTGCCTTTGATAGTGAATACGCCTTTGTTAGGGTTAGGAATAAGCTTGATGTCTGAAGTAGAGCTGTTGATCTGCTGCACACCTACACCGCTAACGTGCATCCTAACTGAATTAAAGCCTAACAAACCAGGACAGCCGCCGCTGCTAAGCACCTGGCATGTAACAGAATCATCGTCGTTGATGCTGCTGCTTACAAATGTAGGAGTTGTAGCGCCTGAAACCACATTACCATTTACCAACCACTGATATGAAGGAGAAGGACCTCCGTTTACTACAGTAGTAGTAAAGGTAACAGTCTGTCCGGCAGCAATGTGCTGACCAGGGTTAGCAGTGATAGTAACGATAGGTAAAGCAGGTACGTCAACTTCCATATTGATGCTGGTGCTTGTAGCTGTGTTAGCAAGACGGCAATGATAGTTGCTTGTCATGACACAATAAACGATATCGCCATTATCAGGCACATAAGTAAGCACCGGAGAACTACCGAACGCAACACTATTTTTGAACCAGCTATAGGTTGGCGCAGTACCACCGAAAGATGGTGTTGCAGTGAAAGTAACCGAAGTTCCCTTACAAACAACAGAGCCCGGATTAGGAGTTACTGTTACCACAGGCGTCTGGCGAGGATCTACAGTCATAGTATGTGTAGAACTTACTGATGTAGGCGACGCACATGCTTCGCTGCTGGTAAGTGTTACTGTAACCACATCACCGTTTGTAGGCATGTAGCTGTACACACTGCCTACGGCAGAAGGAGTACCGTTCACATTCCACTGATATGCGGGTGAAGTACCACCATTTATTGCCGTAGCGGTAAATGTGATAAATGTACCATCGCAAACAGTGTCACCAGAGCCAGTAGAGAAAACAACGTGTGGCGCAACTACAGGGTTAATAACAATAGTGACAGAACCTGTCATGTTATTAGAACATCCTGTAGTAGCATTAGTAGCTATAACCGTATAAGTACCGGCAGCAGTCATCAGACCGAAATCTATAGGACCACCTGTGCCAGGCACTGTTACTACAGCCGTTGAAGCGTATAATGTATAGTTAACGCCCGCCTGAGAATTGCTGAGGCCAACGTGAACACCAGCACCACCAGCGCAGTAATTACCGCCGCCAACAACATTGTACGCTATTGGCAATGGGTTAATACCTACTACAGCCATACCCGACATGAGTGCTATACAACCGGTAGTAGTGTTGGTAGCCATAACTGTATAGTTTCCGGGAGCTGTCTGTAATCCGAAATCGATACCTGCTCCGGAACCGGCAACAGCAGAACCAACCATTACAGTACCATTGTATAGCTGGTAATTTATGCCGAGGTCAGTACCGCTTAAACCAACATGCACACCTGAACCGGCAGGGCAGAAATTACCGCCACCTGTAACAGAGTATGCAACCGGCGCAGGGTTGATAGCTATTGTAACGCTGCCGGCCATCGTGCTGTTACATGCAGTCATTGCGTTTGTACCTACCACAGTATAAGTGCCGGCGGTAGTCTGCAGGCCGAAATCAAGTGTACCACCGGTGCCTGCTACAGGGCCGCCAACAAGAGCAACTCCCCTGAACAACTGATAATTAACACCCAAGGTAGAACCATTGAGACCAACATGAACACCTGTACCACCTGCGCAATAGTTGCCGCCACCGGTTACTGCAAAGACAGCAGGTACCGGGTTAACAACAACAGTGGCAGTGCCTGACATATTGCTGGTACAAGTAGTCGCTGTATTAGTAGCAACCACTGTGTAAGCACCCGCAACTGTCTGTAAACCGAAGTCTATGGCAAAACCAGTACCCGAAACTATGGTACCGGTACCTACGCCACCCCTGTATAATTCATAAGAAATTCCTGAGTTAGAACCGCTAAGCCCAACATGTACACCGGCGCTGCCGTTGCAGTAACCACCACCACCTGTAACTGTATAAACTACAGGCAACGGATTTACAACGATAGTGATGCTGCTGGTCATTGTGCGCACACAACCTGTAGTGGCGTTTACGCCAACTATAGAGTAAGAACCAGCGGCAAACCAGAAGCCGAAGTCAAGAGTGGTACCTGTACCTGAAACAGGAACACCTACCGCGGTTGAACCATTGTATAATTGGTAATCAACACCTGTTTCCGAACTGTTGAGCCATACGTGAACACCGGCTCCGCCCGCGCAGTAAGTACTGCTGGTGCTGCTTACAGAAAACGCTGTAGGCAACGGATTAACAACAACATTTACGCTACCGGTCATTGTATTTACACAACCTGTTGCAGTGTTAGTAGCAACAACAGTATAAACACCACCGGCAGTCTGCAATCCGAAGTCAAGGCCTAAGCCTGTACCCGCTACAGAACCACCCACCGGTGTGCTGCCAAGCATCAACTGATAAGTAATGCCGGCATTAGAGCCACTTAAAGTAACATGCAACCCTGCACCACCGGCGCAATAGTTACCACCACCGCCTACTATGTATGTAGTTGGTAAAGGATTGATACCTATAGTAACTGTAGCAGTGTTGCTGGTACAGCCTGTAGCGTTATCTGTAGCCATAACAGTGTAAGTACCCGCAGCTGTCTGGAAGCCGAAATCAAGACCTGATCCGGTACCGGCCATAGAAGTACCTACCATAGAAGTGCCATTGTATAACTGATAAGTAACACCGGCATCCGAGTTGCTTAAAGTGAGGTCGAGGCCTGCACCACCGGAGCAGTAGTTACCACCACCACTTAAAGTATATGCTGTTGGCAGAGGATCGATAGCTATCGTCACGCTGCCGGTCATTGTATTTGTACAAGTAGTTGATACGTTAGTTGCAACTACAGTATAAATGCCTGCTGCTGTTTTCAGACCAAAGTCGAGCGCCGCGCCGGTACCTGCTATAGGAGCACCAACCGGAGTGATACCGAGGTAGAGGCGATAAGTCATACCGGTATTAGAACCGCTAAGACCTATATGCAAGCCGGTACCACCCGCGCAGTAGTTACCACCACCTGTTACAGTATAAGCAGTGGGCAGTGCATTAATACCAACTACCGCAGAGCCGTTCATTGTATTGGTACAGCCGGTGGTTGTATTCATTGCCACTACTGTGTAAGTACCTGCGCCAGTCTGTAAACCAAAGCTGATAGCCAGGCCTGTACCTGTAACAGGCGCACCCGTAGGAGCAGTGCCTAACATTAACTGATAGCTGATGCCGGTATTAGAGCCGCTTAATCCTACAACTACACCCGCACCACCTGTGCAATAGTTACCACCACCTGTTACATTATATACAACGGGTAATGGGTAAGTGCTTACACTTGCGCTGCCGGTCATAGTAGCAGAACACATTGTAGTAGTATTAGTTGCCACTACAGTGTACATACCCATTGCAGTCTGTAAACCAAATGATATAGGCGAACCTGTGATACCGGAAACCGGAGTACCTACCGGAGTAGTACCATTATATAACTGGTAGCTGATACCAGTGTTAGAACCGTCTAAGCCTACCACAACACCAGCACCGCCAACGCAGTAGTTACCACCACCTGTCACTGTATACAATGTAGGCAGCGCGTTAACAACAACAGTTGTAGTACCTGTCATAGTAGATGAGCAGCCTGTAGTGGAATTTGTAGCAACAACGGTATAAGTACCGCCTGTTGTCTGCCAGCCAAAATCGAGTGCCAGGCCTGTGCCTAATAACGGAGCGCCAACCGGTGTGCTGCCAACATAAAGCTGGTAGGTATTGCCGATCACAGAACCACTAAGTCCTACATGAACACCAGTACCACCTGCGCAATAGTTGCCGCCGCCGGTAATAGTGAACAAAGCAGGCAAAGGATTAATATTAACAGTAGCAGTACCGGTCATATTGCTGGTACAGCCTGTAGTAGTATTTGTAGCCACTACCGTATAAGTACCGGCAGTAGTCTGTAAACCAAAGCTCAGCGCGCTGCCTGTACCTAATACAGGAGAACCTACAGTAGCCGGGCCATTCATGAGTTGGTAGCTGATACCTGCTGCTGAACCGGAGAGGCCAACAAGAACACCCGTACCGCCCGCGCAATAGCTGCCACCGCCGGTTACCGCAAAAGCGCCTGGTAATGGGTTAACAGTTATAGTAATGCTTCCGAGCATATTCGCAGAACATGCGGTAGCTGCTACGGTACCTACTGCGGTATAAACCCCGCCCGCAGTCTGTGCACCAAAACTGATAGCAGAACCTGTACCCGCAACTGCTGAACCTGTAGCCACACTTCCGACGTACAACTGATAGTTAACGCCGCTTACAGAGTTACTCAAACCAACCACCACGCCGGTACCACCCGCGCAGTAGCTTGTACCTACACTGGTAAGTGTATAAGCAGTAGGCAACGGATTGATAACAACAACTGAGCTTCCGCTCATTGAATTAGCGCAACCGGTACCGGTATTTGTAGCAATAACGGTATATGTACCTGCAGTGGTTATCCAACCAAAGTCAAGCGCAGTGCCTGTGCCAGTAAGCGGGGAACCTACAGGGCCACCGCTCATTAACTGGTAGCTGATACCGGTGTTAGAAGCAGAAAGGCCAACGTGAACGCCAAGGCCACCAGCGCAATAACCGCCGCCACCTGTCATAGTATAAACAGTAGGCAATGGATTAACGATGACAGCAACACTGCCACTCATATTAGCAGAACAAGTAGTAGTTGCATTTGTAGCAACAACGGTATAAGAACCGGGTGCAGTCTGCAAACCGAATGTGATCGGTGAACCTGTACCGGCAACCGGGGCACCCATGAGGGTAGGCCCGTTGAATAATTGATAGTTAACACCTACTACGGAGCCATTAAGACCAACCGCAACACCGGTACCGCCAGCACACAATGTACCGCCACCGGTAACTGTAAATACTGTAGGTAAAGGATTGATGGTTACGGTAACGCTACCTGACATATTGCCTACGCAACCTGTAGCCGTATTAGTAGCAACAACTGTGTAAGTACCTGCCGCTAACTGGAAGCCAAAGCTGATAGTGCCGCCCGTACCTGATGCCGCACCTACTAAGGTAGCACCATTATATAACTGGTAAGTAGTACCTGTTGTAGAACCGCTGAGGCCTACAAGTACCCCTGTACCACCAGCGCAATAGCCACCGCCACCGGTTACAGAAAAGACCGTAGGCAGAGGACTGGTGCTTACTGATACGCTACCAGTCATATTGTTAACGCAACCGGTAGTAGCATTTGTAGCTATAACCGTATAAGAACCAACTGTGGTCTGAAGACCGAAGCTGATAGCAGCGCCGGTGCCCGCAACAGGAGAACCAACCGGAGTTGAGCCCAGAACCAGCTGGTAGTTAACGCCGGCAGTAGAACTGTTAAGACCAACAGCAACACCAGCACCACCGAGGCAGTAAGCACCGCCGCCGGTAACTGTGAACGCAGTAGGCAGCGGATTTACAGTAACTGTAACTGTGCCCGACATACTGTTGCTACAACCGGTAGCTGTAGTAGTTGCTGAAATAGTATAAGAACCACCCGTTGTTATGAGGCCAAAATCAAGCGCAGAACCTGTACCTGAAAGTAAGCCACCGGAAACAGGTGAACCACTGATAAGTAATTGATAATTGGTACCGGAAGCAGATCCGCTAAGACCGATGTGAACGCCGCTGCCACCGAGGCAATAGCCGCCACCGCCTGTTACAGAAAACGCGGTAGGCAAAGGACTGATGCTTACAGTAGCACTACCTGCCATAGTATTTACACAGTATGTGCTGGCGTTAGTACCAACCACGGTATAAGTACCCGCAGTAGTTACCAGGCCAAAATCAAGCGCACTGCTTGTACCTGCTATTACGGAACCGATAGGTGTGGAACCCAGCATCAACTGATAGTTAACACCGATAGTAGATGAACTGAGGTATATATGCACCCCGGAGCCACCGGCACAATAAGCACCGCCGCCTGAAACCGAGAATGCCGTAGGTAATGCGTTAACCGATACAACCGCACTACCCGACATGTTAGCAGCGCAAAGCGTACCGTAGTTAGCGACAACTGTGTAAGTACCGCTTGCTGTAAGCAGGCCAAAGTCAAGTGCAGAGCCGGTACCGGTCAATGTCATGACCAGAGTAGCTCCATTAAATAAAGAATAAGAGATACCGGCATCGGTTGCATTCACACCGATGTGAACACCTGTACCGCCGGCGCAATAAGAACCGCCGCCTGTAACCGCATAAGTTGTAGGAGGATTGGTAACGTTGACAGTGACAACTGCAGAGCATCCCATTGAAGCAACAGTATAAGAGACAACCGCGCTACCAAGTGCAACGCCGGTAACTACACCGCCGCTGGAAATAGACGCAATGGCAGTATTACTACTGCTCCAGGTGCCGCCGGAAGTAGCATCGGTAAGCGTAATAGTAGACCCAAGGCATACGCTTGGTGTACCGGATATATTTGCTACGGCATTAACCGGAACAGACGCAGTGGAGAAACAACCTGCAGGCAAAGTATACGTTATGGGAGCTGTACCGCTTGAAACACCGGTAACTACACCGGTTGTAGAACCGATAGTAGCGATAGCTGTATTTCCGCTGGTCCATGTTCCGCCTGAAGTACCGTCAGATAAAGTAACCGTAGTAGGTACTGTACCACCGCATATGGTAGAACTACCTGTGATGGCTGCCGGTTGTGGATTCACGGTAACTAACTTTGTAGATGTAGTGCAGCCATTATTCAGGTTATAGGTAATTGTTGCAGTTCCTGCTGCTACGCTACTCACAGCACCAGTTGCTGATCCTACGGTAGCTACACCTGTATTATTACTTGACCATGTGCCGCCTGACGGAGATGCACTTAAAGTCGTTCCACTGCCAAGGCACATAGAGGCTGTACCAGTAATTGCGCCTGATACAGGATTAACCGTTACAACCGCCGTTGCCGAGGTTCCACCACAAGGACTTGATAGCTGATAAGTCACCGTTGTTGTACCGGCAGATATACCGGTAACAACACCCGAGGATGATATGGTACCTACAGCGGTGTTGCCACTGACCCAGGTTCCACCTGATGCACCGGTAGGATTGGCTAAGGCTGTTGTTGAACCGACGCAGGTAGATAATGTACCTGTTATGGTGCCGGGGGCAGAACACAGTACTGTGAAAACGACACTACCGTTACCGGTATTATTATAACCCTGTGTGTGTGTAACAGCTACGACATTTCCACCTGCAGTTGCCGGAAACGACGAACCGCCGCCGCCACCGCCATAATAAGAGCCGCCGCCGCCGCCATAATATCCGGCGCCGCCACCACCGGCCCATAGAGTCCCGGAGGTATTCGCATTGCCACCATAATATAATCCGCCTGCTGTTGATCCTCCGCCATTAGTACCGGCAGCACCGCCCGAACTGGTTGTAGTATTTCCTCCCGCACCGCAGGATGATGAGTTATAAGAACCGCATACAATACCATTACCACCTATGGCCGATCCACCTAAACCACCGTGATCGCTGGTACAGTCACCACTTCCGCCACCACCTGCTCCCGCAACAATTATGGGTGAGCCCGCAAACCATATTTCGGTAGCACCGCCACCGCCGCCCCCAGACCATGTAGAACCTGTGGTACCGGCGCCTCCAATATGGCCTGAAAGCCCATTCATACCATTTGTACCCGTGTTAGGCCCGGTAGTAGAGCCCGTACTCCCTACGTACACACTGTATACCTGAGCCGGGGTTACATTTAATGTAACCTGCACACGACCACCGGCACCGCCAACGTTGTATACACCTGGACCACCCTTTGCACCTATCACATCAACAGATATCTGCGTAGCGCCCGCAGGCACAGTGTAATACTGCACAGAGCCAGTAGTAAAACTGTACGTGGTGGTTTGCGCACTTGCCGAGGTGATAAAGAAAATAAGACAAGCCAAATTAAGCAATAAATAGACTTTTTTCATGCGGCTATTTTTTAGTTATTTTTTATAAACATTCTGATAAAACAATGACAGTAATGTAATAAGTTTTACATCACTTTCAAAATCCGTACATTCGGGCATCTAAGTTAATGCAATCCGCTTTCAAAATATAATCTTTTGACAATTTTTTTTTTAATACCGACCTTTATACTATAAGGCGTGATATTTAGTAAAAATGTTAGGAAGTAATTTTATTTTCATCATTATTTTTTGTCAGCAGATATTCAATTTTTGATTTGGATTATTTATGAATATATTTAATTAATAATGCGAAGATTATTTTTTATAGGAATACTTATGCTGCCTCTGAAAGTTTACTCACAAGTATACCCAAGTGATGGAGACACATTGAATTACAGAATTATTTCATTTTCAATTCCAACAAATTTACCCGAGAATGTTTTCCAGGTTAAAATTGCCAAAGGTGATATTCATACAATTGACTCTTTTAACAAAAATGTTTTTAAATCGGCCACTGGTAAGGGGAACAGAATTATAATCGAAGTCCCTTTTTTTAATACAGAATATACATGGCAATGCACATACAAAAATGCTAAGTCAATACTTCAGACAACAAAGCTATATCATTTCAGAACCGGAGCATTGCCAGTATCGGTAACTACAGACAGCATACGAATTCGCATGGTAAACGTCGCCAAAAAGTATAAAAGCTGCTATATTTTCTTGGACGAAACCCGAGCTTTATATGATATGGAAGGCAAACCGGTTTGGTACTTACCCGAAACTGAAGTAACGAAAATGCAACAAATAAGGGATCTAAAAATTACCTCAGACGGCACAATTACATATGAAATAGATGAACACGGCGCGTATGAAACGGACTATTCAGGCAGAATACTATGGCAAGCACCTAATAACGGCGCCATAAGCGAAGACAACAACGAGCACTACCACCATGAATTTACCAAGCTTAGCAATGGAAACTATATGGCACTTGCTCAAAATTTTATGTTTTGGAAACGACCCAGACCAGCAGATTCTGACATAATTTTCCTTCCCAAAAACCTCGTTAGACCTGAGGAAATAAATACCACATTCGAAGCTGCTCCAATGGGCACTTTAATAGAATACGACAGGAACGGAACAGTCGTATGGTCCTGGAAGTCTTCTGACCACTTTAACGGTTCAAATATCTTTTACAGAGAAATAAATGCAAAACCATTACAAGTTCATGCACACGAAAACTCATTTTACTATAATGGACTTGAAAAAACAATCTATATAAGCTGCCGTAATCTCAATTGCATCATTAAGATAAAATATCCCGAGGGAAATGTAATTAAAATCTACAATGGGAATAACCTCTTTTTTGGACAACACAGCTGTAGCATAATGCAGGATGGTAATTTACTATTGTTTAATAACAATTCAACTGGTCGGCAAAGCCTGCCTACTATTTTAGTACTTGGGGAATCGGTCGATAGCGATACTCTTGAAAAAATATGGCAATACGATCTGCCCGTTGAAAACAGAAATGGGATGCCATTTGCATCAGGTGGCAATGCGTTAGAACTACCGGACCGGTCAATATTTATTTCGACCGGATTTCCGGAAAGCAGAGTTCTTATAGTAAATAGAAACAAGCACGTATTATTAGACGCTGTCGTAGAAAAATGGGATTCAATTAATAAAATTTGGGATCCTGGCATCTTCTTGTATCGGGCCAGTATTATTACGGATAAAACACTATTTGAAAAACTAATTCAAAGAACCGGAAAAAGTCAGAAATAAAAATACTCCTACAAATTAGGAGACGGTCTACAGGATTTGCTACAATGTCTATCACACACTATCCGCTTGGGTATCATAAAAAAAATATTGATCCCAGATTTCCAAACTACTGCCATACGTTTAGCAGAAAAACAGCCCAATACGGCAAACCGAATAACAATAATCATGCATAAAGTCGGGCAATGTTACTGAAAAGCAAAGAGGCTACCCTGAATTAAGGTAGCCTCTTTGCTATATTAAGAAACTGCTTTATTGCTCTACCACTATATGGAACACTTTATTGTCTGAACCTGAACGTAAATTGAGCATGTACATTCCGTTAGCCAATGAACTGCTGAGCTGTATTTTCTGGTTGATCACACCGCTATGCGTCATCACTTTGGTAGTGAAGATCACCTGGCCGAGCATGTCCGTTACTTCGAGCGAAACTTCTTCATCTGCCGTAGTACCAAGTGTGCCCTTCACGGTAAATATACCTTTGTTGGGGTTAGGTATCAATGTGATGTTGCTTTCGTTTGCAGTAACAGTGTTAACACCAACACCGCTTACGTGTACTATCACAGAACTGTAACCGAGTACACCTGAACAACCACCGCTGCTCAATACTTCACAGCTAACAGAATCATTGTCTGCAAGTGCGTTTGTAGTAAACGATGGGCCGTTAGCACCCGACTGAGCGATACCATTCACAAACCATTGGAAGGTAGGTGCAGGGCCGCCATTTGTAACAGATGCAGTAAATACCGCAGACTGACCTGAAGCAAGCTGTGTGCCAGGGTTAGCAGTGATAGTAACCACCGGCATAACCGGCATATCTACCTGCATAGCTATATGGCTGCTGGTAGCAGTGTTAGCCAGGCGGCAATGATAATTGCTGGTCATGATGCAGTATACTACATCGCCGTTAGCAGGTACGTAAGAATAAACGTCAGCAGAACCTGAGTTAACACCGTTCTTGATCCACGCATATGTAGGTGCAGAACCACCGTAAGTACCTGTAGCAGTGAAGGTAACTGTTGTACCCTGACAAACTTCTGTGCCAGGAGTTGTAGACACAATTACTGCCGGCAAACCGGATGTATTAACGGTCATAGCTATTGAATTGCTGGCCGAAGAAGGCACCGCGCATGAAGCACTGCTGGTAAGCGTAACGCCAACTACATCACCGTTAAGTGGTATATAGCTGTATGTGCTGCCTATACCGGTAACAATACCGTTTACTGTCCACTGGTAAGCAGGTGAAGTACCACCGTTTACTGCCATTGCTGTGAATGTGGTGAGGTTACCCGCACATATTGTATCGCCCACGCCTGTAGTTATAGTTACAGCAGGGGTAAGCAGCGGGTTAACTACGATTGTAGCGCTGCCAGACATATTCCTGGAGCAACCTGTACTACCATCTGTAGCTATTACAGTGTAGGTTCCGGCTCCGGTAACAAGGCCAAGGTCAAGCGCGCTGCCAGTGCCTATTACAGGGGCACCTACAGGCGATGAAACATTGTACAACTGGTAGCTGACACCGGCTGTAGAGCCAGACAGACCAATGTGTACGCCAGCACCACCCGCGCAGTAGTTACCACCACCCAATACATTATAAACTGTAGGTAATGCGCTAACTGAAACATTAACGCTGCCGCCCATATTATTAGTGCAGCCCGTAGTACCGTCAGTAGCTACTACATGGTAAGTACCAGCCGCAGTCTGCAGGCCAAAATCAACGCCTGCACCGGTACCCGCTACCGGCGAACCGACAACCGAAGTACCATTGTATAACTGGTATGATATACCTGTATTAGAGCCGCTGATACCCACATGAACACCGATACCACCGGGGCAGTAATTACCACCACCTGTTACAGAGTATACTACAGGCAGAGGATTAACCGCTATAGATACACTACCCGTCATTGAACCGGAACAACCTGTAACTGTATTTGTACCCGTTACCGTGTAGATACCGGCAGCAGTCTGTAAGCCGAAGCTAAGTGGGAAGCCGGTGCCCGCCATAGGCGAACCTACTGCTACTCCACCCTTCTTCAACTGGTAGCTGATACCTAATGCAGAACCACCAAGGCCAACTGTAACTCCGGCACCGCCTGCGCAATAGTTGCCGCCACCGTTAACCATATAAGCAGAAGGTAATGGGTTAACAACAACTGTAGCCGAACCGGTCATATTGTTAGTACATGTTGTAGCAAGGTTAGTAGCCACTACCGTATAGTTACCGGGAGCAGTCTGTAAGCCAAAACTCATAGCACCACCTGTGCCGGTCACAGAAGAACCAACAGGCAGTAAGCCATTGTATAACTGGTAAGAAACACCCACATTAGAACTGCTGAGGCCTACCGTAACACCGGAGCCGCCGTTACAGAAACTACCACCACCTGTTACATTGAATGCAACCGGCAATGGATTAACAGCCACTGTTGCAGAGCCGGCCATATTGGTCATACATGTAGTACCAGGGTTAACAGCGACAACCGTATAAGTGCCTGTAGTAGTCATGTATCCGAAATCTATTGGTAAGCCTGTGCCTGTTACCGGTGTACCAACTGTAGTACCACCGATAAATAACTGGTAGCTGATACCGAGATCTGAACCGCTAAGCGATAAGTCGATACCGGTACCGCCGGCGCAGTAGCTGCTGCCGAAGCCGCTAACTGTATAAACGGTAGGCAATGGATTAACACCTACGGTCACAGTACCCGCCATATTGCCTGTACATGTGGTAGCGGTATTTGTAGCCACTACATAGTAAGAGCCGGCCATTGTCTGTAAACCAAAATCGAGGCCAAAACCAGTGCCCGACATTGGAGCACCGATAGCAGTAGTGCCATTCATCAGCTGATACTGCGTACCAACGTCGGAACCACTGAGCATTACGTGAACACCGGTACCACCAGCGCAATAATTGCCACCACCGGTAACATTATAAGCTGTAGGTAAAGGATCAATATTAATTGTTGAAGTACCTGTCATAGTACGCGTACAGCCTGTTGTAGCATCGGTGGCTATAACCACATATGCACCTGAAGCCGTTTGCATACCGAAGTCAAGCGCAGCACCTGTGCCTGACATTGCGCCACCTACAGGGGTAGCACCATTGTACAACTGGTAATCGGTTCCTATATCAGAGCCGCCAAGCATAATGTCTACACCGGCACCGCCTGCGCAGTAGTTACCGCCGGTGCTGATAGTATACGCTGTAGGCAATGCATTAACAGTTATAGTGACGCTGCCCATCATAGTGTTGCTACATGTAGTAGACAAGCTGGTACCGGTAATAGTATAAGTGCCGGTACCTGTTTGCAGACCGAAGTCAAGCGAAGCACCGGTACCTGACATTGGCGCACCAACAGCAGTAATACCATTGTATAACTGGTAGTAGATGCCGGCATCAGAAATAGCCAGCCCTATATGAACGCCTGTACCACCTGCGCAATAGCTACCACCACCGGTAATAGCATGAGCAGTAGGCACTGCACTTGTACCTACAACAGCATTTCCATTCATGCTGATGCTGCAACCCGTTGTTGTGCTGGTACCGACAACTGTATAAGTACCTCCAACTGTCTGCAGGCCGAAATCAAGCGCAAAGCCTGTACCTGCCACAGGGGCACCCACCATTGTGACACCACGATAAAGCTGGTAGTTGATACCCAGGCTGGAATTACTGATACCTACATGAACACCGGTACCTCCGGGGCAGAAATTACCACCACCTGTAACGTTATAAATTGTTGGTAAAGCGTACAAGCCCACAACTGTACTGCCGGTCATGGTCTTCATACAACCTGTTACTGTATTTGTAGCCACAACGGTGTATGTACCAAGAGCTGTCTGCAGTCCGAAGTCCAGAGCCGCACCTGTACCCGCGAGCGGGGTACCTACGGCAGTTGCGCCATTGTATAACTGGTATGCAATACCTGTATTAGACCCTGTGAGGCCAACATGAACACCTGTGCCGGCAGGACAATAGTTGCCGCCGCCGCTAACTGAGTAAAGTGTTGGAAGCGGGTTAACAACGATCACCGCAGAGCCAGCCATAGTAGCTGTACAACCTGTAGCTGTATTTGTAGCGAGCACAGTATATGTACCTCCTGTAGTTACTACACCGAAATCTATAGCACCACCCGTGCCGGTAACCGGAGTGCCTGCAGGTGAGCCGCTCAATACCATTTGGTAGAATATACCTACAGTAGAACTGCTGAGGCCTACGTGAACACCTGTACCGCCCGCACAATAATTACCACCACCTGTAACAGTGAAGATAGCCGGAGTTGGGTTTGTGCTTACGTTAACGCTACCGAACATATTGTTTGTACATCCGGTAACTGTATTAGTAGCAACAACTGTATAAGTACCTGTTGTTGTCTGTAATCCGAAAGAGATCGGGCTGCCTGTACCGGCAACAGGAGAACCGGTGATAACACCACCAACATAGAGCTGATAGCTGATACCGGATGCTGAACCATTCAGGTTAACCGCAATGCCAGTACCACCGGCGCAATAAACACCGCCGCCTGTTACTGTAAATATTGCCGGTAACGGATTAGCTGTGATAACAGCACTTCCGGTCATATTCTTGGTACAGCCTGTAACCGCGTCAGCAGCTACAACGGTATACGTGCCAGCTGTCTGTGAACCAAAGTCTATTGCAGAGCCAGTGCCCGCCATTGGGCTGCCCACCATCAATCCGCCATTGTACAACTGGTAGTTAACACCGCTAGCAGAGTTAGCCAGGCCAACGTGAACACCAGCGCCGCCGGCGCAATAAGTAGTACCACCCGGAGTTGTAACCGCATATGCCGCAGGCAATGGGTTAATAACCACTGTAGTGCTGCCGAACATACCTTTAGAACAACCTGTACCAGCATTAGTAGCAGTAACGGTATATGTACCTACCGCAGTGATAAGACCGAAGTCCAATGCCGCACCGGTACCTGCCGCAGGAGCACCTGCTATTGAGGTCCCATTATATAATTGATAGTTGATACCTACATCTGAAGACGCGAGACCGATATGCGTACCTGAAGTGCCGGCGCAATATCCGCCGCCACCTGTAAGTGCAAATACCGTTGGGAGCGGGTTGATGGTGATCACCGCACTTCCCGTCATATTGCTGGTACATGTAGTGCTGGTGTTAGTACCAACAACTGTGTACGCACCCGCAGCTGTTCTTAAACCAAAGCTTATAGCACTGCCGGTACCTGAAACAGGTGAACCGCTGGCAACGCCGCTAAGGAAAAGCTGATAGCTGATACCGCTTTGAGAGCCGCTAAGACCAATTGTCTGGCCAGTGCCGCCGGCACAATAAGTACCACCGCCCGTTACAGTAACAGAATAAGTAGATACAGGCAGCGGATTAACAACTATAGAAACACTGCCGGACATATTACCTACGCAACCAGTAATAGTGTTAGTACCTACAACAGTATAAGTACCTGCTGCTGTAAATAAACCAAAATCAAGTGGAGCACCCGTACCTGAACCGGCGCCCACAACAGTTGCGCCATTCAATACCTGGTAGTTAACCCCAATGGCTGAACTTGCAAGACCAACGTGAACACCTGAACCTCCGGAACAATAGTTACCACCGCCTGTTACAACAAACGGTGTAGGCAGTGTGTTGATGGAAACAGAGGAACTTCCAAACATATTGCTGGTACATCCTGTAGTAGCGTTGGTAGCGATCACAGTATAAGATCCCGCAACAGTCTGCAGTGGGAACGAGATCGATACGCCGGTACCTGCAACTGCAGTACCAACCGCGAGCGTACCCCTATAGAGCATGTAGTTAACGCCAACCTGGGAACCATTAAGTCCTACCGGAACGCCAATACCGCCGGAGCAATAATCACCTCCGCCGGTCATTGTATAAACTGTAGGTAATGAGTTGATAGCCACAGTGGCCGAACCGGTCATTGTAGCCTGGCAACCTGTAGTAGTATTAGTAGCAAGCACAGTGTATACGCCGCCTATCGTCTGAAGGCCGAAGCTGATAGGACCACCGGTACCTGCCACAGGAGCACCTGTTGGTGTACCACTGAGCAACAACTGGTAGCTGATGCCGGTATTAGAGCTAAGAAGGCCAACGGTAACACCTGTACCACCTGTACAATATCCACCACCGCCTGTTACGGGGTATGCATTTGGTACAGGATTAATGCTGATGGTAACGCTGCCTGCCATTGTATTGAAACAAGTAGTAGCTGTGTTAATAGCCGTTACCGTATAAGTACCTGCTGTGGTAAATACACCGAAGTCGAGCGCAGCGCTGGTACCCGGTACCGGGCTGCCAACTGGAGTAGAACCTACGAATAACTGGTAATTAACACCTATAGTAGATGAGTTGAGATATACATGCACACCGGTACTACCCGCGCAATATGCACCACCACCGGATACGGTGAAGGCTGTTGGCAACGGATTGACAACAACAGATGCGCTGCCGGTTCCGTTGACCGCACAAGCAGTACCCGGGTTAGCTATAACGGTATAAGTACCTGCCACGGTCTGCAGTGGGAAGTTGAAGCCAAAACCGGCGCCTATAATAGGAGCCCCCATCATGGTAGCACCATTATATAGCTGGTAGCTGATACCCGCGTTCGAGCTGCTTACGCCTACCAAAACACCTGTACCGCCTGCACAGTACGAGCCACCGCCGGTAACTGTAAACGCAGAAGGAGGATTAGTAACGGCCACAGTAACTGTAGCAGAGCAACCAATAGAAGGTACGGTATACGATATAGTACATGTACCTACTGATACTGATGACACAACGCCAGACGAATTAACCGTTGCAATAGCAGTATTGCTGCTGGTCCAGTTGCCACCGGGTGTTGCATCACCCAAAGTAGTGGAATAACCAAGACACATGCTTGGTGTACCCGTGATGGCAGCTATTGAATTTACGGTAATTGTAGCCGTAGCTATACAACCTGTAGGTGCGGTATAACTTATTACAGGATTGCCGCCCGCAACACCTGTAACAACACCTGTTGAAGACCCAACGGTAGCCAGTGCAGTATTACTGCTGGACCATGTACCGCCCGTAGTAGCATCAGAGAGTGTAACCGAAGCAAACGGACAAACCACCATGGTACCCGTGATAGCCGCTGGCAATGGATTAACCGTAATAGTAGTGGTAATAAAACATCCGGTTGGCGCTGTATAAGTAATTACAGCAGTGCTGCCACCGGTAACACCGGTAACGATACCTGAAGATGATCCAATAGTAGCGTTGCCGGGGCTTGCACTTGACCATGTTCCGCCAGTTGGTGTTGACGAAAGTGTCATAGTAGCTCCGGGACAAGTAGTGCCGGGGCCAGCAATAGCGCTGGGAGGTGCATTAACAGTTTCAGCAGTAGCGATCGATACAGCAGAAAGGCCACTTGAAGTACACCTTACACTGTCACGATAATAAACGGTACCTACCGAAGAAAGAGTAGGCACATAGCCCTGTCCGGTAGCACCAGCTATGTTAGTAAAGCCTGCGGTAGCACTGGTGGTAGAGCTCTGCCACTGGTAAGTGATACCGTTCTGTATGGGCTCACCTACGTTAAACACGTTGGGGCTAAAGGCGGTACAACTTGCAGAAGGAGCACCGGCAGTGATACCCGGATTAGGCGTACCTGAACAAAATGACCTGATAATTATTTTATAATCACGTGCCTGGCCATAAGAAACACTGTACGCTGGGCAAGGATTTATGCTTGGATAGTTTGAATTACCACAGCACTGATAGTTATCCACAATCCTCATTCTGTGGCTACCGGGATTTGCGTTAGCCGGGATAGAGATAGTTGTAACCTGTGTTGGGTTTGAAATGCCAGGGTAAGCGATACCACCTACGGTCTCTGAGCCCTGGAAAACACCATCATCATTAAAATCTATCCATATCTGCACACCCATGTAGTAATAATAACTTGGGGATGTGTTAACTGTCACATTATATGTTGAGCCTGTATTGAGGGTAGCCGTTGAAAGACCGGTATTATCCACATAATCAGAACTACAACTTGAACTTGCATCGCTCAGCGAACCTGAAGCACCAACCAGGGAGTTGATACTACAGCTCATGTTATAATAATAACATGGCGTACCAAATGCCGGTGTACAAGAAGAAGAGGCAACCGCGAAAGCCTGGGTTGCCAGTACCGATGAAGAGTTGGCAGAAGCGCCGGACGGGCAGCTAACCACGCACCGGAAATAAGTATTGGCAGATATGCCTACAAAAGAATAAGTAGAGAAAATAGCCCCTGTAATGGAAGTCCATGTAGAGTTATCGGGTGAAGACTGCCACTGGTAAGTAAGGCCACCTGAAGCAGAAGTACCTGTAAGGCTAAGTGTAAATGTAGTTGTTACGTTTCCTGAAGAAGGGCTAACGGCAGCAGAACCCGCTGTGGGCGTACCCGAACAAGCGTTAACACCTGTACCTGTAACCGCAACGTTTGCATTTGGCGCACCACCACCGCTGATAACAATGTTGCCGCTGTATGAAGTAAGCGCTGTAGGATTGAACCTTACATAAACATTCACATTGCTGAATGCAGTACCTGAATATGTATACGTAAGCGGAGTAGCATTACTAAACCAGTTAACACCATCTACAGAAACTTGAAAGTTAGCAGGAGGGGTTATTGTCAACGTTCCACCTGACGTGAGCACAACACCACCCAGTATAAAATACTTAGGAGGTACTGATGTTGTACCATTGGTAACATTACCGAAAGCAAGAGTAGTAGGAGATGCGGTGATAGTAGGAGGTGTGATCTTTACATAACCATCACCTGTCTGGTAACCACCTGTATTAGTTACTGAACTTAAATATGTAGTTGTAGCACCTGTAACGGGATAAGAAGAACCACCGCCGCCGCAGCCATACTGGCCACCGCCACCACCGTAGTAGCCGCTACCGCCACCACCACCGTAGTAGTAGTAGTAGTAATAATAGTAACCACCCAGCCAGCTTGTATACCAGTATCCACCGGATGCGCAGTTTCCACCTGCTCCTGGTCCACCGTTAGCACCGCCACCGCTGGCACCTGCACCACCGGATGTTTGTGTACCACCGGCACCACATGAATATGAATCATAAGATCCGCAGTTGATACCATTGGCACCATTTGTACCACCGGCATCTGAGCCTGTCTCACCACAGTTAGCGCCACCACCGCTGCCGGCACCGGCAACAACAATACGGTTTGACAAAGCGGTTCCGCCTATGCGGATGTCTGAGGCCCCGCCACCACTACCGCCACCATACGTACCATGCCCGCCACCATTGTAGCCACCGGCATAACCGGGTTGCGAATAATCTGCGTCATGCCCCCTGCCCCCAACATAAATGTTGAGTACCATGCCGGGCGTCACCGCCATATTAGCCACAACACGTCCTCCTTTCCCACCAGGGTTTCCGTTGCCGGAATTACCACCTGACGCACCAGCAATATCAAGCTGGGCAAAGGATACACCGGACGGAACAGTATAGTACTGCACACCGCCTGTGTAGTTAAAAGTAACCTGAGCAAATGCACCGGTCGCGATACAGCATATACCGGCGATGATGAGGGACAAGTATAATTTCTTCATTACAAAAAATTTAAAAAAAATGTTTAAATTATGATCTTGAATACGTGCCTAACTTCTAATAAACAATGCAAAAAGATAAGGCCTATATCCTCATCAATTTTCATTGTATGATGTAATTCTCTTGCCAAAATATATAAATTCCACGATAATCTCCTACTTTTTTTAACTTTTTTCTGCGTTTTTTGTTGAACTCACAACGCCGTATTTCAATTATCTTAATTAATAATTGTAAATCATTATATTACAGATAAATAAAAAATTTATTTGTATAAAGGATATTACTTAGTTACGCATAACAATAACTTATAATACAATTAGTGGTTACCTCTGAGTTAATTACAGGGTCTTTTGTTATTATCCTTCAATTAAAAAACGATGGGTAATCCATTGGCCTTACGGTAATCAATGATTGGCTGGAAGGGGCCGAACTTATGCTGATACTCTGAGAAAGTATCTATGTACGGACCACGCTCGTAATCAATGGCCTTTGCTTTGATGTTTGGATAGTCGGGAATATTCTTGTTTTTTTTCTGCGGCCTGGGGTGTATGCGCCCGTCGTTAATGAATGCCGCTACGTCAATAGCCTGTTCGTCAGTGAGATACGGTTTCCGCCATGTAGCTTTCTTGTCGGGCATATTAGCCTTTATGAACCGTGCCAACTTGACCACCCTTGAAGGGCTTGACCCGTTTTGGTAAGAATCAGGCCCCCATAGCGGAGGATAGACGTAGGCAGACGAATCATTATTCAATTTACCCTCTCCATTGGTGCCATGGCAAGACGTGCATTCCGCAGCAAATATCTCACCACCTTTCTTTATATCAGCAGCGTGAGTGGGATATTCTATTTCAAGGTTTTCATCGCCTTTCACATGTTGCCCCACCGGCACATTTGCAGAGAGCCATTTCATATAACACTCCATAGCTACTATCTCTTTGCTGTCTATAGGCAACGGAGTGCCGTTATGCGGGCGCTCCACACAATTGTTGATGCGCTGCCCCAGGTTCAGCACTTCATTTTCCCGGCCACGGTATTGCGGATATCTGCCGTGAGTACTGAAAAAATTAAATCCGAAGGGGCGCGCGCCGGCGTCGAGGTGACAATTGGTGCAGGCCATCCTGTTCCCGAGATATTTGCCCACAGTGCCATTAGGGCCTATGTAATGCGCTGTATTTACTATCAATTCTCTGCCGTAGCGTACCAAATCACCAAACTGGTCGTGCGGTATTGTGCTGGTATCGGGTGGCGAGAACACTGAAGTATCTTTAACGGGAAGGTCTTTCTTTGATTCCTGTACAGAACTGTTACACGCAGCGGCAACAAACACTACAAATAAGCTAATAATTGCAAGGGGTTTGTACACGTGTCTGTTTGCTGTAGAAGAAAAGTCTCTCATAACATAATACTTAGGTCAGGCAATCGCAGCAATGCTTTAAGGTGAGTAAATGTACGCATTGATACCCGTCTTAAAACTTTTTAACGGTCTCTGTTAAAATTTTAACATTATTGAAATTATTGCGCTCATCGCTAAAACCAATACCCATTCTTCATCTGCCCGGATACCTAAATGTAGTTGCCGCAACAGTCCAATGGGCAAAAAATTATACTTTTACCATAGTAGCAATAAGCAGATCATGAATAAAATAATCACTTCCCTTGTCGTTTTCTTTATGATATCCAATGACCTATGCGCGCAAGTGCTGCCGAAAGAGGGATCTAAACTGAACTACAGGATCATTGGTTTCCAGGTACCGAAGCAGCCCCATGTAAGTACATACAAAATTGAAATTGCGCGTGATGACCAAAAGACCGAGGAGGGTTTTAATAAAAATATTATTGTTACAGACAGCAGCCAAAGTAATAAACTGATAGCCGAAGTCCCCGCATTTGGCGCACGCTATACATGGCGCATGGTATATGGCACCAATGGCCAGAAAAACACGAAAAGTAGTTTTTATCATTTCAGCACCCAAACCTGCAAGGAAATAGACACGAACCTTCACAGGGTACGAATAACGAAGAGCGCGGATGCATACAAGGACGCTTACGTATTTCTGAACGCTAACAATACGCTTTACGATATGGAGGGGCACCCGGTATGGTTTCTGCCGCAAACAGATAAACTCCGGTTTAGTGAGACTGCTGTGCGGGACCTTAAGATTACCTCAAGAGGTACAATAACATTTGTTGTATCTACCGCAAACGCCTACGAGGTGGATTATGACGGTAATATACTGTGGGAAGCACCGAATACCGGTGTGGTAAGCGGTGATACAAGCGAGCACTACAATCACGAATTCACCCGGCTCGATAATGGCCACTATATGTTATCGGGCTCCATAAATTACCAGCCTATACCCCTCCCTTCAAAAAACGGGGTACCGCCTCCTCCTCCACGCCCTATACGGCCCGGTCCCGGCGGGCACCCCATGGGCGGCCCCCGCCATATTAACCAGAAACAGACCTTCGGTACGCTGATAGAGTATGACGAGAAGGGCAAACTCGTTTGGTCGTGGCGGTCTGATGAATACTTCCAGTCGTCAGATATTGTGTATTTCCCAAACAGCCTGCGCATACCCATGAATGACGTACACCAAAACTCATTTTCTTTTGATGAGAAGAACAAAGTCATTTATGTGAGCTATAAGAATGTAAACCGCATACTGAAGATAAAATATCCTGAGGGAACGGTACTGCGCTCATACGGCGAGAAATTCTATCCAGGTAAGAATGAGGCGGGCACAGGCCTTTATTGTTTCCAGCACGCGGTAAAACATTCTGATGACGGATATCTCTACGTGTTCAACAATAATAGTTGCCACATGAATGGGACACCACAACTGCTAAAAATGCGTGAGCCGGATACAGACACAGGGAACCTCACCGTGACATGGCAATATGACTTCCCCGTGAGCCCTTTGCCTCCGGCGTTTTATGACAAAATTGGCGGGGGCGGCAGCGAAACAGTAGGTGGCAACGAAGCAGAACTACCCGACCACTCCATGTTTGTTTCCCTTTGCAAACCGTATGGTAATCTATACATCATTAGCCCTGACAAAAAAATATTATGGAGCGCAGAAATAGAACGCTGGGTGCCGGACGACAATAAATGGATGATGGAATTTCAGTATCGGGCCAGTATCATACCCGGCCGTAAAGAACTTGAAAAGCTGATATGGAACAGCGCTACTACTAAAAAGTAAACATAGCCCGGAATGGCAAACAAACTTGTATTCTTTCTTCTAATTTCGCTGACCGCATGCGGAAGATCATTTTCACAGATCACACCGGCAGAAGGCAGGAACCTTCATTACAGGATTATCGGGTTTTCTTTTCCGCAACAGCAGAATGCAGGGAGTTATAAAGTCGAGATCGCATCGGGAACTTACAACAATGCTGACTCCTTCAGTGAAAAAATAATCGTTTCCGCGGATGGTAAAACAAACAAGATAGTAGCTGAGGTTCCCTCTTTTTCGACAAGCTATACCTGGCGCTCCGTATACAAGCCAAAACATGGCCCTGCGGTAGAAAGCGGCCTGCACCATTTTTCTGCCTTCGATCCTGACTCTTTTGGCAGCGAAAGTATATTGCACGTAACAAAGGCAGCCGAAAAATATACAGATGCCTTTGTGTTTCTGGATCAGTCCCGGGCGTTATACGACATGAATGGAAAACCGGTATGGTATCTGCCCACAACAGGCGAAGCAGGCACACATAAAGTACCGGTCAGGGACCTGAAAATGACTTCCAGGGGTACGATCACTTACCTGCAGGAAGGAGAAGAAGTCTATGAGATCAATTACGACGGCGATATACTGTGGAAAGGCCCAAACGACGGCGAAATAAGCGGCAACCGCAAAGAACATTACCACCATGAATTTACCCGCTTATCCAATGGCCATTACATGGCAATGGGTGGCGCACCGGCCATACAACCCAACATGATACATCCCGGACCGGGAGGCAATATGCCGGGGCAGGAGCAGAACAGGCATAGGCAACAAATGCCCGGGCCGAATAACGACAGAGGACGACAGAACCCAAGGGACACCACAGGGCACACACTAAATAAAAACCCGATGATGTCATTGGGCACCTTGATAGAATATGACGAGCAAGGCAAAGTAGTGTGGTCGTGGAAGTCAGTCAATTATTTTACGGGCTCAGATATTTTTTACTATCGCGATGCCGATGGCCAGCGAATTAGGGATGTACACATGAACTCTTTCTACTTTGATGAGCAGGCAAAGGTCATTTACGTAAGCTTTAAAAATATAAGCCGCATAATAAAAATAAAGTACCCCGAAGGAACACTGCTGAACACCTATGGCGAATTGTATAAAACCGGGGTACCTGTGCAGGGAAACGGAATGTTCTGTTATCAGCATGCGATAGGCGCTGCACCCGGTGGCGATATATACCTGTTCAATAACAACAGTTGCAAACCTGAATGCGCCCCTGAGGTAGTAGTGTTGCGGCAACGGGAAAATGGTACAGAAAGCCCGAAAAAAGTATGGGAATATGAGTGCCCCGTCCAATCTCTAAACCTGACCCTTTCATCCCGAGCAACCGAAAATGGTGAGAGCACAACAGGGGGTAACGTGGTACGACTTGCAGATGGATCATTTTTTGTGTCGCTTTGCGCCCCCTATAGTAAGGTGTTTATTGTTAACAAGGATAAAGAAGTATTGTGGAGCGCTGATCCTGAAAGATGGAACCCTACACTAAAGCTATATACTGCCTTTCCGCAGTACAGGTCCAGCATAATTACAAACAGGGAAGACCTGGAAAAACTGATCTGGAACACTACACCCGGCAAATAAGTATTACGGCCACAGGTAGCTCACTTAAATATTTTAGTAGCAGGATGAAAGGTACGCCATGAGTGCCAGAATTCCTGGTAGGCAGGTAGTGATCTCAGCCTGTATGTTGTATCTGTACCTGTCCCATCTATACGATACTTATGCCCCCCATACGATATCATATCACCTTGCAGCGTCACCGCTCCTTCATCCGGCAGGTCAAAAGCGAAAAAACTTTTGTTATCGCCGGCAAGCACAAGCAAAACATGATGCCCATTCTCATCGTCTTGTATTAGCCCTTTAGATCTCAGCAAATTCCAATCATACGCCTTCACTAACTCTCCGGCCGCAATACCGATCACCCACGACTTATCATGCCATGACGCGGTATCTGTACCGGTGAGTGTGCTCCTGCTTTTGCCGCTCTCGTAGTCAAAACTTTTTGTATAGTTATCATTCAGTGTTGTGTCTTCCTGCATGATAAGGGAAGACGGATGCAGTCTCAGCCAGTCTGCCAGCGAGGCCTGGCTGGAAAACAACTCTGTCAGGCGCATACCCTTCATCTTTCCGGCTACAGCTTCACCGGTTGCCTGTCGCCACCAACTGCCTGTTGTGGCATCCTCAAACATCGCGTTGAAATGATCCATTCCCACAAGGCGAAAAATCTCGGGGCTTCCATTGACCACGGGATCAAAAGCACGTCCGGTGCGGCATACAGTACAATATGTAACCAGCACAGGCTTACCGCCCACTGTGTCCCGTACCATGTGGTGAAAACCCAGGAACCTTATGGGGTAAGCTTTAGCCTCGTTATTTACAACTACGCCAATCACTAATCTGTCTGTGTCCACCGTGTTATCAGCACCGGCTTTAAATACAAGGCAGTTTGGCTGCCGAAACATATGATCAGCGCTCATTTTAAAATTCAGGAAGTAGATGATAGGCGCTATCAATACAACAGGAATAACCGGCAGCCACTTCCGCTTCCAGTCTGATTTTACGTATGCGTACACTGTGAGTATAACGAGTGCCGCACGCAGTATCCATCGCCAGCGAAATAAGAAATAAGCAACTGCAATGCTGTTCATCCGCTGACTGCCGGGCATAGGCATTATGAAATACACGTTCAGTATTTCGTAAACCAATAGCAGAATAAGAGAGAAATAATACAGCTTCTTCAATCGCAGGTTCTTATACAATAAACAAACTATTTTTTCACCCTGTGCAGTATCGCGTTACCTACCTCGGCACCTATATCACTACCATCCAGGCAGGCATATTTATAGTGGATAAGTCCGTAAAACCTGCTGATGGCGGCCTCCTTGGCAGCATCAATAAATGACGGGAAGCTACGCTCAGCTATACCCCACGGTACCTCTGTATTGTCTGTAAAATAAAACGACGGGCCAAAGATATCCGTAAGTATTACCGCAGACGACATAGATATGATAGAGTGCGCGCTTGGATACTCAGGAAATGGCGGTGATTGTAAATAAGGACTAAAGTCGGGATACCCTAATTTATGCAGGTCGTTCTGCGGATTCTGCAGGTATGTTTCAGGCCGGGCCACGCAGTATTTGTACTTCAATTTCCACGCACAAATAAAACCCTCAAATAGTCCGGTGGCAGTGAGCGCGTAAGCAAGACCCGTTTTGTATATATCTGCGCCGCTCTGACGCGAGGTAATACTGATGATATTCATCCAATGGCCGCCCGGCGACATCTTTTTAATGATATTGTCCTGGTGCCCAACTGGAAAAATTGCGAACGCATTGCAGTCCCAGAAGTCTGCCATCCACAATTGTTCCTTGGTCGCGTTCTTCGATTGATTAAACAGAGTCTCCGCTTCCGCAAAAAGCCTTGAGTGTTCGGAAGTGTCGTATGGCACGGGCACAAACTTGTCCAGGTTCATCTCAGAGGTATCTGCTATCAGCCGCCGGATCACATTCCAATGCGGCTCCAGCGCGGGTATATAGCCCGGATAGGTAGGTACCCAGTGGCCCGGCTTATCATCCAGTACATATTCGGGCATACGCCTTGTTTCGGCAAAGTTGTCTTTGCCAACCCATGCAATAAACTTGTCCGAGTAATCTTTAGCTATCTTCCTGGAATTTTCTATCTGCGCGTCCGTACAGCCTTCCTGCCTGTACCAGTTGAGTAATACCTTGAAAGAATCATCGAAAGGATCAAAAGTATAGATCAGCTTCTTGCTCAGGTAATAAAATGTGTACGCCGAGGCCACAGACGAAGAGAAATCTTTAGACGCATTTTTATCCATGTCAAAAGCAGGATAGTCTATTATCACCTTTCTCAGCGCATTTGCTTTGCCCGCCGACTCAGCCAGTACTGTATATGCCGATATGCTGGTATAGGCATACACCCTGCTGGCCACCGGTGGCGAAAAATTGTCGTTGATGAGGATAAGTGTAAGTTGCCTGTCCAGGAAATTAAGCGGGTACGCCGATTGTTCACTTTTGAATTTTGCTGAACAAAGTGTACAACTACCTGCAAGTAAAAGCAACACTAACAGGTATTTATTTCTTATGATTTTCATAAACCAGTATTTTATCATTATTTCTTACAAACAGCAGCCTGCATTTATCCTGTGTTTGTGTCACACATATTTTTTTGATCTGCCCCTCTGAGAACAATCCGCTCTCCGAAGGCAACACCAGCCTGTATTTCCCTTTCCCTTGGTTTTCGAGAATATAAGATGGTAATGCATCGGTAGGGCCAAACTGATGTTTATAGCCGGTGAAGTTACCGCTTATCACATAATCCATTTTCCCATCAAAATTCCAGTCGAGCTGCTCTACGGTTGTTATCTTGCTGGTTTGAAGCAGATCGGGGAACGGCTCAAATTCATAACTGCCATCGCCCTTGTTTATGTACACGCCCGATAGCAAGCTGGTACACGTGAGCAGGGGATTGGGTTTATGCAAATTTACCTTATCGAAAAAGCCTTTAACGTCAACCTTGGCATAAGAAGAGAAATCGGGGAAGATACGCTTGTAAGGCACAAACTCCATCAGCATCTCATTACGCGACGAAGCAAAAGCCTGAACGCCACAGCAATAGTAGGAAAACATGAAGCCTGAGTTGATCTTGTTTGCAGTATCCTTGATCTCGTAAATATTTATAGGCTCGGCCTTCGATGCTTTGAACTGGTTATTTACGCCGGCATTGCCTACAATAAAGTCCATCTTTCCATCGCCGTTGTAATCTGTAGGGAATACCGTTCCGTATAAACCGGGCAAATCGTTGAACCCTGTTTTATCAGAATCATATGTAAGTATCCCTTTGTTATTGTTAAACAACTTACAAGGCATCCATTCACCATCAAGTATCAACTCGGGATAATGGTCCCCGTCCATATCTACCCAGCTTGCTGATGTAACCATACCCATTTTAGCGCTTCCCTTCAGCACTTTAGCCGTAACATCTGTAAACTTTATATTGTTTTTGTCTGATTCATTCTTATAAATAAAGCTGCTTGGAATTTCTTCAAATTTGCCGGGTATTGTATAACCGCCGATAAAGAGATCGGGCTTGCCGTCGTTGTCAAAATCACCAACAGCCACACAGCTTTTTGAGACAGTGCTGTGTGGAAACACATTGTCTATCTTTTCAAAATTGCCTTTACCGTCATTTCTATATACCCTGTCCGTAAGAAAGTCAGGATCATCGGGGAATTCCACTCCTCCGCTTATAACAACAAGATCATTATCTCCATCACCGTCTATGTCATACAAAACCCCTGCCACATCTTCGTACAGTGTTTCCTTTGTGAAAACCGGGGGCACAAATTTCCGGTAAGTTCCATCGGGCTGCCCCAGCAAAAAATAACGTTCTTTTCCGGTGGCACCGCCTATATAGTAGTCGGTGATGCCATCGCCATTTATATCGCCATCAGCCACAGCAGGGCCGCATGCAGACTGCTTGTACGGCAGCGTGAACTGCACTTTAAAATCGTTATACTTGTTTTCCTCGTGACCCACATCATCTCCGCAGAAATTCTCAACCTTGTTAAAACGGAACTTCTTATTCTCGGCCATTATCTCCGCGGGTTTTGTTTTGTCTTTTGTAATCAGAACAGTGGTATGGGAGGCAGAGGTGGTTTCTGACTCGGTGCCATCAGGCCATATTACCTTGATTTTTACCCGGCCTGTTGCCGTGCCCAGGCCAAAATGCAACACATAATCCTGCGAAGACTGGTAACCCCTCACATTCTCTAACTCCTGCATCTGGCTCATCCCATTACCTGTGACAATTACCTTTGCGCCCAGTGCAAAAGGGTTTTTATCTTTCTCTTTCAGCCTGATGTTGATATAGTTACCTGCGGCCGATCCCATATTGTTCTTAAGGATGGATACTTCGTTATTGAGGTTAGCGATCAGGATATCTACATTGCCATCGTTATCAAAATCTGCCGCGCATGCCGAATACGACATTTCCAGGTCCTCGGCCTTCCACGATTCTTGTTTTGTAAACGAAAAAGACTTGTTGTTGAGAAACAGGGACGAATTCAATCGCTTATCGCCATAAGCGCCACTCTCGGTACCGGAGCTAATGTATTTGTTCTGCGCATCCTGATCAGAAAGGTCTTTTAAGAAGCCGCTGGACACAAAAAGGTCCTTCCACCCGTCATTATTAAAATCTACAAAAAGAGGTGTCCAGCTCCAGTTGGTGTTAGATACACCCGACATCTGCCCCACCTCGGCAAATTTTGGGACACCATTGTCATTTCCCATGTTCAACTGGAGCATATTACGCACGTATTGCTGCGACAGGCCGGTTTTTAACATCAGTTCAAACTGGTCTGTATTATCGGGATGCATCTGTAGCTTTAGGTGATAATTGTCATCAGGCAGCATATCCAGCGTCATCAGGTCGGGCATCAGGTCGTTGTTTATGTCTGCTGCATCTACTCCCATCGAAAACATGGAAATATGCCGGAAACTGCTCTCAGCAGTTTCTGAGAACGTTCCGTCATGGTTATTCAGGTATAAGTGGTCTCTTTCCGCGAAATCGCTGGTGGTATAAATGTCGGGCCAATTATCGTTGTTAAAATCGCTGACCACTACTCCCAAACCAAAATTGCGTCTTGAGTTACTTATGCCGGCATGCTCACTCACGTCTGTAAAATATTCCTTTCCGTCCTTAAAATCGTTGCGTAGCAGCAGGTTATAGCCAATAGACTGGGTAGAGGTATCCTTCCTGAAATTGTCCCTTATCAACCTCTGTCCGTGCTGGTTTTTTGAATGGTTCAGGACAAAGCAGTCCAGGTCGCCATCATGGTCATAATCAAGAAACACCACTTGGGTGGTCATGGTACCTGGCAGGTCAAGGCCAAGCTCTTTTGCTTTATTTACATAATGTGGTACTCCTTTGGCATCTATTCCCGTGCATATAAAGGCTTCATTGCACAAGTCTTCCTTATCGCTGAAATCACCTGAGTGCGCCACATAAATATCCAGCAACCCATCCCCGTTAATATCAGCTATACATACCCCTGTGCCCCACTTCCCGTTTCCTTTTACCCCTGCTTCGGCAGTTACATCCTTAAACCTGAAATCACCCTCGTTAAGATACAATTTGAATTCGCCGGTATTACTGCTGAAGAAGATATCCGCTTTCCCATCATTATTGAGGTCTGCAACACCTGTACCGCTGGAATTGGCAGAATATATGTAATTTTTCTTTCCTGTGCAGGATGTGGAATCAGGGATCTCGTTTATGAAATGGACATTTGTATGGTCTGAGCCAATCTTTTCAAATAAGTACTTTTTTTGTGCAACGGCATAAGTCGAGTGCAGATACAGTACAAAACATAGAATCACGGAAAAGCCCGAAACTTTTCTCTTAATTACACGCAGCATAATCTTCGTTTAATCAAATATACCACCAAATTATAAATTCCCCGCCAATTAATTCATGATCTTAATAGGTTATTCATCAATTGCATACGTAGACAACTAATACACAATAATCGTCTATTATGCTTGTCCCCCTCTCTCAAAAATATTTGTATCTTAGACATTCCCCCGATTGAATATTATAGATGCCGCTACAGAAGAAAATAAACATCACACTGTCTATAGCTATAGCAATGTGCTTTATCGGGCATGGTGCGTTCGGCATCATTACTAAGCCTATATGGTGTAATTATTTCGGGGTATTTGGCTTCAGCCATGCCACATCATACCATCTTATGCCGGTTGTAGGTATCATGGATATCCTGTTCGGGATTATGATGCTCCTATACCCCGCAAGGGCCATTCCGCTATGGCTTATAGCATGGGGATTTTTTACTGCCGCGTTACGTCCGTTATCCGGCGAACCAATAGCCGAATTCGTGGAACGGGCAGGGAATTTCGGGGCCCCGCTGACGTTATTGCTGTTCACAGGCGGATTTAAGGCTAATCTCAGGAATGCTATAACCCCCGTAAATTATAATTACCAGCCCAATGACGCCCAATTTGCAACCGCTCTTACCGGCTTAAGAATGTTTGCTTTCCTGCTGCTTGCAGGCCATGGATGGCTCAATATAATAGACAAAAAGAGCCTGCTGGATCAGTATGTAAGCCTGGGTTTCCATAACCCTATACAGACGGCTTCTATAGTAGGGCTGCTCGAAATAGTCGCAGCCCTTGTTGTTCTCATCCGCCCGAACAAGTACCTGCTTTTTACACTGCTGATCTGGAAAATGTCCAGCGAGTTATTCTATCCTCACCATGAGCTATTTGAATGGATAGAGCGGGGCGGCAGTTACGGCGTACTTATGGCGCTATGGCTTTGCTACCACTACCGGGCAAATTCCACCGATGCCCGTAAATACCATACTTCTTTCAGTTAAAAACCTTACTGTAAGGCATAAAAAAGATGCGTCCCGGTTTTGCCAGGACGCATCAGACTATATTTATAGTAATTATTCGCCTACGCTCAGGTGCATTACCGCGCGCCTGTTCAGCATTCTGCCTTCTTCAGTATCATTACTTGCAGCAGGCGATTTAGCGCCATGGCCTATTACTTTTATCCTCTTAGGATTAACGCCAAGGCCTACGAGATGTTTCTTCACCGCTTTAGCACGCCTCATTGACAGTGCCTTATTATATGCAGGCTTGCCGGTAATATCGGTATAGCCATCAACAATAACGTATGAATCCTTATCCTCGTTGAGTTTACTTACAGCCAAATCAAGCACAGGGTAAGATGAATGCTGTATAACAGTTTTATTTACCTCAAACAGGATAGGCGTTGAAACCTTTATCTCTTCTACAGCAGGTGGTGGTGGTAACGGACAACCATGGTTGTCTGCAGGACCTGCCACGTCAGGACAGTGATCCTCATTATCCGGTATACCATCACCGTCAGTATCCGGACAGCCATGATACTGTGCAAGACCTGGCTTATCGGGGCACAGATCGTCCTTATCCGCTATGCCATCACCGTCGCGGTCGGGGCAGCCATGCATGCTCGATGGGCCTGCCTGGTATGGGCACGCATCATCTTTATCAGGGATACCGTCTCCATCGCTGTCGGGGCAACCGTTAAATTTAGCAAGACCCGGAATACGAGCGCAGCTATCATCAATATCAGGAATGCCATCGCCGTCTGTATCAGGGCAGCCATGAAACAGTGGTGAGCCATATACATAAGGACACCTGTCATCTTTATCGGGGATACCATCATGGTCACTATCCCTGCCTTTGCCGAGGAATATGCGAACGCCGAGGTTAAGACCGTATGATGTGTTATTGCTTGCGGTAACCGTGTTCATCACCGAGCTGTACTGACCCATCTTGTCAGTGAGCATATAACCGTTGTTAGAACTATTGGTAAACGGCTGGTAAATAAAATAACCACCCAGGTTAAGCGCAACGGCATCTGACAAGAAATAATTGATAGATGGCTGTACCAGCAGGCCTACAGAGCCTGTAGCATAAGATACAGAACCTGAATTGCTTGACGGCCTCACACCCAAACCAACATTATAACCACCTACATTATGCAACTGGTCAAAATATTCAGAAAGTGGCTGTGTAGGGTTTTTAGAAGTGTGCTCGGCCTTTGTGTAAAGGATGTCGCTGGACGTGTTAGGAACAGGTGAGTTATCGTAGTGAGCTGTGATATCAGAACCACTGCCGGTAAGCTGGTAGATGGCTTCGTAATCAAAAGTAGCGTTAGACGAATATTCGTTCCTCAGCTGAATATTGAACAAAGCGCCGAGATCAGCTGTAAAACCGAGCCTTTTCGAGAACCTGTACTTATATTTCAGCACCAACGGGATATTCATGTTCGTCACATTCACCTTCTCTACTATCTCATGGTTTGCCGTTATGAGCTGCCTATAGGTATTGTTGTGGACATCTGTCGCCTGGTATTCCACATGAAACTGGTCCAGCTTCAGGTCGCCTTGCTGAGCAAGGTACATAAAGCCTAATCCCACACCGAAATGACGTTTCTTGCCGAAGAAATACCCCAACTGGGCATCAAATCCGTAAGACAACCCATTGGTGAAGGTCAGTTTACCTGTATTGCTCACACTGGCTATACTGTTATTGTAGTTACCGAGCGTATTAGCCATAGTGAGGTCCTGCGTAAGGGCACCGCCCAGCAGGTTAACATCAACAACCACTCTCGATAAAAGGCTATCGGCCGCAAATTTGCGTTTGTGGCCATCCATCACTTTTGACGAGGGCATTTGTGCAATCGCCGACAACACCCCACCGGAAGCAATCAGCAAGAAGAACAATTTTTTCATTTATGCAGTGTTTAATGTTTAACGGATTAGTTTTTGATGAACCTTTGAGCATTTATCTTCACGCCGTTGCGATAGCACTCAACGAGGTAAGTACCTGACGGGAGGCTGGCAACATCTATGCGGGCTTTATGATTTTCAGCAACCACAGAGTTCAGCTTCTGCCCCATGATATTCATTACCTCTACTTTGTAATCACCTTCTGCCGAAGTAATGATATCTACATTCACATACTCACTGGCAGGGTTTGGATACAGCCTCACTTCAGCAGTTCCGCCTGTGTTTACAGTGGTAATACCAGTTGGCACATTGTAGTATGTTTTTTGCATACAATCGCCACGTTTTGTGATCACCCAGTAGTACCTGTTGATGAGGTCAGGCGCGTTGATAAAGTAGTTAGGGTTCCTCTCGCCTTCTACCAGAGAAGAGTCAAGCGTATGCGCGTCATCAAAGCCCCACTGGTAAGAATCCTCGTCTGTCTGCAGGCATATGAACTGGCCGTTGAAATAAACTACCTGCGGCATATCAGATACACCGGCGCCTACATTCACGGTATAGCTGTTGTTACGGATACAGCCTACACCTGCTACGTTTGATTTAAGCGTTATCACAGACTCACCTGCGTGATCAAAGCTAACAAGGCAGTACTGGCCACCGGTACCGGTTGCCCATACCGTTGCATTGGTTGCATCCCAATGATATTGCTGACCTGCAGGTGGCAATGATGACGTACCGAAATTCTGGAACAAAGTGTTTGAGCACAAAGACGAAGGTGAGTGCGTAGTTATTGGCAACACCGGAGGTGTAGGATTAACTGTGAGCGTTATCACCTGTACATGTGAGCAACCGTTTGCGGTCAACACATATGTATATGATGTGTGTAACGGTACCAAAGCAGTATCTGTAAGCACCTCATCAATTGTACCTGTACCTGAGCCGCTGGCCGGAAGGATACCTGCCACGCCGGTCCTTGTCCACGCAAATGTGGTGCCGGATACAAAGCCACCGGGCACATAGTGGAAGTTAGACTCACTACATACCGAATTGCTCAGAGGAGTAAACAAAGTAGGAACAGGATGCACCACCACAGTTACGTTCTGGGTATTGACACATCCGTTTGCTGTGATCGTATACACATACACTACATTGAGGTTATCGTTAGTGTTATTGATCATCTGTTCGTTAGGGTTACCTGTGCCGCTGGCGGCTGGTAAACCAATACCGATCACGAACGCACGGTCCCATGCAAATACCGAACCTACCGTAGCGCTTAATGGCGTGTAGTTAAATACCTGGCTGTCACACAATGAAGGAGGTGTAAGTGAGCTTGTCAGCACCGGTGTAGGATACACTAGAACAGATACTTCCTGTGTGTTGACACAACCATTAGCCATCAGCGTATCTACATAGACAACATTTACAGGGTTAACACCTGTATTATGCAATGTTTCCATTATAGTATCCGCGCCTGTAGCGGCAGGGTTACTGATATCTGTTATCACACCCCTGCTCCAGCTGAATGTTGTACCTGTAGTAGCGCTGGCAGATACATAAGTGATAGAAGAGCCATCACATATTGCCGGCAATACAAGCGGAGTTGTAAGTACCGGTTTAGGATTTACCGCCACTGTTATGCTCTGGGTATTAGTACATCCGTTAGCCGTCAACGTATCTATGTAAGTAACTGTTATCGGCTCTGTAGTAGTATTTACCAATGTTTCCATTATAGTATCTGCACCGCTTGCAGCAGGATTGCTGATACCGGCCAACGAATCACGGCTCCATGCAAATGTGGTGCCCACTGTAGCACTGGCCGGACCATAAACGAATAATGTGCTGTCACATATTGCTGCAGGTGTTAATCCCGTAGTCAGCATTGGTGTTGGGTTTACTACAACATTTACAATTTCAGAGTTGTCGCAGCCATTGGCTGTCAGTGTATATACATAAGCCACACTTACCGGGTTTGGCGTTGTGTTCATCAGCGTTTCAGCAGGGTCACCGCTTCCGGTTGCCGCTGCGTTACTGATACCGGTTACCGTATCACGGCTCCATGTATATGTAGTTCCCGATGTAGCGCTTGTAGGCGTATAGCTGAATATAGTGTTGTCACACACAGCGGGTGGGTTCAGCGCACTGGTAAATGTTGGTGTCGGGTTGATGGTAATGGTAAAGCTGTTAGAGCTACCGGTACATCCGTTGGCAGTAGTATTTACAGTAACTACGGAAACCACCGGTTCTACCGATGTATCAACACCGGTAAAGGCAAGTATATCGCCTGTGCCCGAGCCACCGATACCAATGCTTGAATCACTGTTGGTCCATGCAAAAGTTGTACCTGACACAGAGCCGGTGAAGATGATATCTGCCGTCATAGTGCCGTTACATATCGTCTGGTTTGAAGAAGGTGATACGTCCGGCGTAGGATTAACAGTGATAGAAAAAGTCTGTGCGGTACCTACGCATGTCAAACGTACCGGTGTAACGGTTACTACCGCTGTTACCGGTGAGCTCGATGTGTTGATCGCGATAAAAGAGCTGATGTTACCTGAACCCGATGCGCCTATGCCTATAGAAGCATCTGTATTTGTCCAGTTGAATGTAGTAGTACCTGAGTATGTGCCGTCAAAAACTATACCTGTTGTAGATGCGTTGTTACAAACCGTTTGGCTGGCTACAGGAAACACATCAGGTATCGGATTCACAGTAACGCTTACCATACCTGTATTTACGCAGCCGTTGCCATCAATACCGGTTATTGTGTATGCGATATCAGATGTAGGATTAGCATCAACACTTGTGCCGGTAGTAGCAGACAATGCTGTAGCCGGTGACCATGTGTAGCTTACACCACCCGTAGCGGTCAATGTAGTAGTAGAGCCGTAACAAATTGCGGTGCCGGATCCTACAGTAGTGCTGATGGTAGGTAATGGGTTCACGGTAACGCTTACCATACCTGTATTCACACAGCCGTTACCGTCCGTACCGGTTATTGTATATGTTATATCTGATGTTGGGTTAGCATTTACGCTTGTGCCTACAGTGGCAGACAATGCTGTAGCAGGCGACCATGTGTAGCTCACACCACCCGTAGCGGTCAATGTAGTAGTAGAACCGTAACAAATTGCGGTGCCCGAGCCTACTGTAGTGCTGATAGTAGGTAACGGATTCACAGTAACGCTCACCATACCAGTATTCACACATCCGTTACCGTCTGTACCGGTTATCGTATATGCTATGTCTGATGTAGGGTTGGCATCAACACTTGTGCCTGTTGTGGCAGACAAAGCTGTAGATGGCGACCATGTGTAGCTTACCCCACCGGTAGCAGTTAATGTTGTAGTAGAACCATAACAAATTGCTGTACCTGTACCAACCGTAGTACTTATAGATGGGAGTGGGTTTACTGTTACTTCTGCGGTAGCCGTAGCTGTTCCGCAGGCATTTGAAACTGAGTAAGTAATTATTGTTGTGCCATTGGCTATCCCCGATACAACGCCTGATACAGCATCAACCGTGCCGATGGCAGGATTGCTGCTTGACCAGGTGCCACCCGCGTCGCCTGACGGATCAGAAACTGTAGTTGTGCTTCCGTTACATACCGACAACACACCTGTTACAGTGCCTGGTGCAGGGAAAGGACACAGAACAACCAGTCCATTACCGTTGGCACCTGAATACCCTTGTGTATGTACAACACCTGTACACAACAGGGGATCGGTATAAGAAGATCCGCCGCCGCCACCATTATATGCATCACTGCCGCTGCCGCCATAGAGGCCGCCGCCGCCGCCACCGCCGGAATATCCACCACCAGAGCCTGCACCACCAACACCTGCTGTGCCCGGATAGCCTATGCTCCCGGGGCCGGTCTGTGTGCCGCCATCGCCCGGATTGCCTGAAAAGCCATAAATATTATATCCGCCACTACCACCTACAAGGCCGCCGCCAAGGCCACCCGGCGCTTGAAAGTCACCACCGCCGCCGCCGCCGCCGGCAACAACAACACGGTTGGTAGCAGTATAAGGGGTAACTTCGTTACCTGATATAACGTCTGCGCTCAAACGAATGTCAGACGCGCCGCCACCTGCTGCAGCATAGGTTCCGTTTACCCCGCCTCCATTAAAGCCACCGGGTAAATTAGAGCAGCAATCGAAACCGGTGGTCACACCACCACCCACATAAATATAAAGTATCTGTCCGCCCGTAACCGCCATGGTGCATTGCACACGTCCGCCCAGCGTCACCGGCCCGGATGCACCACTTGACACATAAGCGCCACCGCCGCAGCCGCCAATAGCGTCAACGCCAAGGCTTGTTACTCCGGCAGGAACAGTGTATGTCTGCACAGCAGCGCCTGCATAGTTAAGTGTCGTGGCCTGCGCAAAAGCAGCTACACTGGCCAAACATAAAAGCAGCGATAAATAAACTTTTTTCATACTCAGGTTTTTTGAAGTCGATCCCTTTATTATTCTATTTTTAAATGTATAAATTACAGCAATCGCATTTAAGCCATATGCTCATAATTATGCGCAAAAGTACACGTTTTTATATCTAAAATTAAATTTAAAAATAAATCATTATTAAATAAAACATACCTCACTCCAAGCCCATCTATTGGACAAAATCTGTTTTTTCCTCCTCAAAAGAAGCTTCACAAATAAATTTACGATCAGATGATGATCCGGTGACCATCAAGGTAGGGTACAACAGGGTGCAGGTTAGGCGTAGCACAGTATTCCATATCTTTTTGCAGCCCGTATGCAGACAGGCGCCTGTAGTGAGAGCTGTCTTTAAGAAATTCAATGTAATTGCCCTCAGAACTTGCATGTAAATGCCTTGCGGCGGCTGCGCTGTCACAATTCACAGTAAAATCGGGCCATAAGGACGTGGCTACCGCCCCTGCAAAAAGAGTATCTTCCAGGTTAAACCTGTCTTTCCACGACGCGCAGCCCAGCAGCACATTTTTATTACGCGACCTGAGATAGTCGCACACCGCATTCAGGTTCAGGAAGGAGCCAATAATTATCTCAGACGCCTCATTAATCATATGCAGCAAGCGCGTGCCGTTGGTGGTCGTGAGTACAATTGTCTTATCTTGTACAAAATCACGCGGATATTCCGATGGCGAATTGCCATATTGCAGCCCATCTGCCACTTTGCCGTCCCGCTCGCCGGCGGTAATACTTCCGGCTATACCTGCTCCTTTTTCTATACATTCCTGCACTGTGGCCACGGGTATGATACATTTTGCACCATTGTGCAGTGCCGCCGTTATTGTAGAAGTAGCCCGGAAGATGTCTATGATCACTACTATTGCCCCACGCGTGTCATACAAATGCAGCAGGGCAGGCGAGAAGCATACTTCCAGTGTTGGTTTTCCTGTTATTGTCATCAGCCAAATTTCATCTCAAAAATGGTAACTCAAAAAAAAGCCCCGAGACCGGGGCTGTTTTTGTATTTTCTATGTAAGTGAACTCATGCGGGCTACGATTAGTAAACCCACATATCATGTTCCTTATTGAATATTTCTTCACTTGCATGCTGGCTTTCATACAAAGACTCCATGGCCGACATATTGTCCCTGTAGTTGATACCACCCGAACCGGGCAATAAACCAAAAGGATTGCTAACCTTGGTGATCTTGCTTGAAAACTGGCGGCTCTCAAAGAACTCATCCCATGTGTAGCGGGCAATATCGTTCATTGGGTTGAATACCTCATATTGCGCCAGCAAATTGCGGCAATCAGGGTAGTATATCCAGAACAGTGCCTTTGATCCACGATAATCGCCTGCGTCACCAACGATGTCTATTACCGGTGCAATGCCTACGATCCTTACCACCATCTGTCCCTGGTTGCGGTCAAATATCCAATCTTCTTTTAGCCTGTACTTGGTGATCTTACTTGGGTCGAAGTCGTGGTTAACGATAACCATCTTCTCCTGCCCGGTGATCGGATCTACGATCATCTGCGTATCAGGCTTCTGGATCAGCATCTCCATCAACGACTCTTTAGTGAGAATCTGGGTAAAACGATCGTCGAAGTTAGAGTAAGCCTTTATCTTACCTCTCTTTATTGCATCCACAAGAATTTCTATGAACATACCACCACCGGAATTTTCATCGCCGGTATAGCGGAAACCAACGTTTGGCTTTTCGCGGGTGTCGATCTCTCTCCACACACGCTTTTTCCAAAGGATATCATCCTCACGAATCGGCTGCCATGGTATAGGTGTGCTGTAGTGCGGCACACGGTCATACGCTCCATCAGGCGTCTTTGAAGGCGCCCAATCATCCCTCACACCCGGAGTGCTACCACCGGGGATAGAAGGATCAGTTGATGCGGTTTGCGCAAACAAACTGTTACCCGCAAGCAAAAGTGCCGCGATGGCTGTCAATTTAAATTTAATTAGGATCTTCATATCCTTGCAATTTTCAACTAGTTAGTTAAAGTAAATAACAATGAACCTAAGGTTCTTACTGTCTTATCAGGTCCTATAGCTTTTATATTCTCAATAAATACACGGTCACCCGGCTTGGCTATGTGCATTGCTGCTACTATATCTTTGCTGTCTGTAAGACGGCAGCCCACCGTACGGTTTTCAACCACATAAGGACCCATATAGTCTCTGCCCTTAGGAAACATACCGAAAGTGAATGATATAATGGTAAATTTCGCATCAAAGTCAAATCCTTTCAGAACAGCCGCAGGAGCGATCTGAAGCTTAAAGAACCCGGCCGCCATTGCGCCGCCATTCTTTCCGCTCAGTTCTGCAACCGGGTCAGGAATACGTTTTACACGTACCGGCATAGATGCCACTTTCTTTATCGAGCCTTCCTGTGTTTTTGCGTTAATAGCCACATCTACATTGCCTATCTTGTCAACCCATATATTGTAATGCCCCTTCCTGCCAAAAGAATCTGGCTTCACTTCAGCACCCGGAATGCTTACTGATACATCTTCTACCGAATAACCTGCCGCAGCTATGGTTATCGGGTTAGCAACGCCTATGTAAAACACGTTCATCTTATCCAGCTGCATAGAAGCGCCGGTAGTACCTACCATGTATTCAAATTTCCAATCGCGTATCACGGGGCCGGTCTCTGTCTGGAGTTCTATCTTACCTTTAACAGTCTGCAGGCCGGTTCCTTTGGCTATTGTTTCCCATGGTATAACACCATTCACAGATGGCTTTACCGAACCACCGCCTGTCATGCCTTTTATTTCAGGCTTCTGGGCCTTATTAAAGGCTGCCAGCATGATCGATGCCTCTATCTTTTGGCCTTCCAGCGCATAGCTTTGCGTTGGAACGGCAATAGCGCCGATGGTATCAAATTTGATGTCCTTTAAGTGTGCCTCTTCGAAAAGCTCCTTCACTACAAGGGCCTCACTGCTGCGTACGTCATTTTCGTACTTCGAAAACAGCGCAAGTGCAGCCACCGCAGGCATATGTTCAAAGTTACCAATACTCCAGTCTCCTTTAGGGTTATGGTCATTGGGCTTTACCGGTTCTACTTTCAGTGGCATCAGCGGCTCCAGCATTTTAGGATTCTTAACCTGGTCCAGCATGAATGCCCTCATCTCATCTATTTTCTTCTTAAGTTCATCTCCTCCTTTCTTCTCTACAAGCAGCAAGGTAGTGGCATCAATATTATCCATCCTGTCCGGAAACTTGGGGTCTTCTTTACTATATCCCCCGGCTTCCATTACTATTTTCTTTTTCCAGTCCTCAAGGTAAGCAACCATTGCGTCCGCACGTTTTACCACCTCATCCGCTTTCATACGGAACGGCTTAACTTTTGCTTCCTGCCCCGGCGCCTTTTCATTTTCCAATATAGCATTGTAAACTTCCTTGTTCTTCTGATCAATGGATTCATTCGACTTATCGATGCTTGAACTCAATGTCCTGAAGGCATTGAGGATCTCGTTTGATACGTTAAGCGCCAAGAGTGCAGTCAACACGAGGTACATCAGGTTGATCATTATCTGCCGCGGCTCCTTAGGTATAGACATTATTTAGCTTTTACTATGAATAGTTATTGTTTCGTTCCCTTCAAAAATATTAACGGCCCTGCATCGCTGACAACATATTGCCATATACCTGGTTAAGAACGGTAAGGTTTTTAGCCAGTAACGCGATCTGCTCTTTTGCACTCGAAGCGTCTGTGGCGCTCGATGCCATAGCATCAGATGCATTCACAAGACTGCTGTAGAATTTGTTCATTGCCTTAAGATGGTTGTTGGCATCACTCAGTTCTACTTCATATATCTGGTTCAGTGTACCCAGGTTTTTAGACAATACAACCACCTGGTCGTGGAACTTCGCGGTATCTTCTGCCGCTTCGTTGAAAGCGCTCATGGTTTTAGACGCACCCACAAAAGTGTTTTTCATTTCGCCCAGGGCTGTAGCAGCTTCACGCGCGCTCTGAGAGTAAGCACCGGTAGCAGAGGTTATCTCAGACATATCTTTTATCTGGTCTACCGCTTTATTGAAGTTCTGGAAATTCTCATTAAGCCTCTTCAGGTTAGGAGTATTTATCTGTGCTTCCTCCAGCATCCTGTCCAGCGATTTTGTTGGTGGCTCACCTGGCTTAGCTACCTGGTCATATTTTATCCCTTTACGGTAAGCCTCAGCATGCGGACTTTCAGTAATGTTCGGGTAAAAACGCTCCCAGTAATAATCTTTATGTGGCGGTATAAGGCCCAGCATCGCAAAAATGAACGCTTCTGTACACATCCCTGCTGTAAGCATCACGCTGGCACCGGGCCAGTGCTGTATCTTAAAAAGCGCACCAAGCAACACCACAGAGGCTCCAACGCCGATAAGAAGATTCTTAAGGTACTTACCCTTCTCGGTTTCAAAAAACAATACTACTGGATTCATTTTGCTGATTTTTCTTTGATTATAGATTATTAAAAGGTTTTGTTCTGATTATTTCCTCAACGCGCGCCTGTTTGTCAACGCAGGGTTTACTTCACAATAGATACAACGGAATCCAATGTATGCTTTTGCAGTATCCTCATATTCATAGTCGCGGGTGCTTACCTGGAGATAGTAGGCTACATCCCTCCAGCTACCACCGCGTACTACTTTACGCCTCATCCATTTAGAATCGCCGGGCTGTACATTGTAAGTAACATAAGAGTTGATATCTGCCTGCTGGTTATAAGCGCCTCCGTAGAATTCAGAAATGGTCCACTCAGATACGTTACCTGACATATTCTTCAGGCCGTAGTCATTTGCGGCATACCAATCCACGGGTACAGTATACAAGCCACCGTCTGCGGCATAATTGCCACGCTGTGGTTTAAAGTTAGCCAGGTAACATCCTTTTTTGTTGATGATGTAAGGACCACCCCATGGGTAAGGCGATTCGTTACGGCCACCACGTGCTGCATATTCCCACTCCTGCTCTGTAGGCAGGCGGAAACGGCTTTCGAAATATTGTTTGTCTTTTTCACGCTCAGAACGCCACATACGTGTACGCCAGTCACAGAATGCATTCGCCTGCTTCCAGTTAACACCTACAACAGGATATTTGTTAAAGCCCTGGAACCAGAAATACTGCTGAGCTATAGGCTCGTTGAATGAGTAGTTGAACTGCCTTACCCAAACAGTAGTATCGGGATAGGCAGGTATGTCGAACGTGTTTACATACTTCATCTGGGATTCTGTGGGGTGCATCGCAGCTTCATTGTAGTTAAATGAAGTATAGCGGTACACCAGCTTAGAAGGCCCGTTGTCAAACACCTTTCTTCCCCAGCCCGACTGCTCTGCCGGTATGTACATAGAAGAAAGCTGATCCTGCAACTCAGGGTCTTTCCAGTTAATGTGCTTGGTCATATCCAGGCGCTGTGTACCATCGGGAAGGTCTTTGAAGTTTCCGAGTATGGTGTTGGCTATTGAATCCCTCACATAATTCGTAAACTGGCGGTACTCCTGGTTCGATATTTCAGTCGCATCCATGTAAAAGCCCACTAGCTGCACGGTATGGATAGTCGCATCATTCCTTCCGCGGATATCCTCATCGCTGGCTCCCATCTTGAACGACCCGGATGGAACGTACACCATGCCTATAGGCAGTGGCGCTCTATAACTCGACCTCGTTTGATCACCTACTAACTGGCCATTGGAGCCAGATTTCCCGCAGCTTGCAGCAAGTGCGAGCAATGCTAAAGCTGAGACCTTTAGGGACGTTTTTTTCATACTACTGTCTATTGTTTTTGCAATTTGGCAACTAAATATTTATACGCAATTCGCTATCTCTGCACAAAACCGATGCACAATATTCAAAGTTTTTTCGAAAAATACAACTTTCGGAACAAAAATGTTAATTATTCAGGCCGTATAAAATTTGAAAAAACAAATGTATTAAAAAATATTCTATGAATTTAGCATGCTCATAGCCTCCTCCACACTGCTTACAGGCGATAGGCAGGCCTGTTCAGAACAGACAAATATAGACAATTTATCTGCAAAATATTTTTTCTCAAGGATAGGTAATTCAGATATATTTTTCCTCAAAGTGACAGGATAGGCTTGTGGGATGTAGTGTGCCTGTAATTCTTTTGTCAGTTTGTCTGCTTCTTTTCCGCTGCATATTACCGTTCTCATACCTCTTATGTGCCGCTGCAAAAGCATTGCCCAATATCCAAACGAGTAATTGTAACGAATTATTGTGTCACTCATTTGTAATAACATTTTTACCCCTTTTTCCAGCCATGCTCCTTCCTCCATACACATGCCGCATATCCATAGGTTGTGTGCCATAACTGCGTTGGCAGATGGTGTAGCTCCGTCATAGTTATCGACCTTGCGCACGGGTATATCTTTTTGCTCCAATGGGGTGTAATAAAACGATCCGTCGGGTGTGCTGAATTCTGAAATAACGCCCCGCAATAGTTCACCCGCCTGTACTATCCATTTATTATCACCGGTAGCGGCTGCCAGTTGCAGCAATGCCTGTGCCAGGTACGCATGGTCATCCAGCTTTGCGGGTATCCGTGCCACACCTTTCTTCCATGCATGCATCAGGCATCCGTTCACACGAAAACTGTCCAGCATCCATTGCATATGCGCTTCTGCTCTTTCTGTGTATTGCGGTGCACCCAGCGCCACACCTGCTTTGCTCAGGCTTATGTTCATCAGCGCATTCCACGACAGCAATGATTTGTCGTCTGTAACAGGGCGCGGCCGCTTGCTGCGCATAGCCAGCAGCTTACGTTTCGCCGCTGCCACCCGTTCTGCTATTTCGTTTTGCGGCACTCCTGTTTCCTGCATTATTTTATCGTCACTCATTGCTACGTGCAGTATGTTTGTCACTTCCCAGTTACCCTCTCGCTTCACGCCAAAGTACAGCTCCGCCACATGGTCATTTTCTTCCATGGCCTCTATCCATTCGTCCCATGTCCATGTGTAGAATTTACCTTCCTCACCTTCACTGTCGGCATCCAGCGCGCAGTAGTAACCACCGCTTGCGTCCCTCAGCTCCCGCTCTACAAATTGAACGGTTTCCTCCGCTGTTTTCTTATATCGCTCCTCACCGGTCACACTGTACGCGTCACACAATACGGCAATCAGCAACGCGTTGTCATACAGCATTTTTTCAAAGTGGGGTACCAGCCAGTTCTTGTCGGTTGCGTAGCGGGCAAACCCGCCACCAAGCTGATCATATATGCCGCCCTCTGTCATTGCATCAAGGCTACGCAAAGCATGTTGCAAAGCAGGCTCATATCCGGTAAAATGATAGTGCTCCAGCAGAAAGGTTATCGCCATGGTACCCGGAAATTTCGGGGCATTACCAAATCCTCCGTTCTCTTTGTCGGCCATCTTCAGCAGGCTATCGGCTATCTTTCTGCACGTATCCATGTCCGCATTCACCTCACTGCTTGCCTGCGATCTCAAGGATGCCTGCCTCAGGTGGTCCAGAAGCTGCCCGGCCTGGTGCGCTACCTCATCCTGCTGCTTTGTCCATATCTCGGTCATGCGCTGCATCAGTTGCATCCACGATGGGCGGTTATATGCCGGGCGCGGCGGATAATAGGTACCCCCATAGAACGGGGCCCTCTGTGGTGTTACAAAAACATTCAGCGGCCATCCGCCGCTGCCACCTATCGCCTGCACGGCATCCATGTACATATGGTCCACATCCGGATGCTCTTCCCTGTCTACCTTTATACACACAAAATGTTCGTTCATATAAGCAGCGGTCGCTTCGTCTTCAAAGCTCTCATGCTCCATCACATGGCACCAATGGCATGCCGCATACCCAATGCTTACTATCACCGGCTTATGCTCAGCCTCAGCTCTTAAAAAGGCTTCTTCACCCCACGGATACCAGTCCACAGGGTTATGCGCATGTTGCAACAAATAGGGGCTTTGTTCGTTGATCAGTCTGTTTGCCATGCTGTAAAAATAACAGCAAATCGGTCAGCTGCTCAAATACGACTTAAATAAAGGGATTACTTATTAGTGCTTGACAGGAACATTTCCAGGGCAGATACCATAGAAGGGGCATTGACCGCCGGTGCTTTTACATCAAGCCTTAACCCGCTTTCTTCAACCGCTTTGGAAGTTGTGGGTCCAAAGGCCCCTATCAACGTACCGTTTTGCTTGAATTTCGGATCGTGGTCAAACAACGTCTGCACACTAAAAGGGCTGAAGAACACTATCATATCATACGACAGCTCCATTACAGGGGCTATATCGTTGGATACCATCCTGTACAGGGTACCTTCCGTATGTTTTATGCTGTGCTTGTCCAGGAATTGTGCTATGTCATTCTTGCCTGAATCTGAGATAGGCAATATATATTTCTCGGTCTTGTGCTTACCTATTACCTCCAGCAGCCCCTGGGTACTGCCATCGGCCGAAAAGAAAACTTTGCGCTTGCGGTAAAGGATAAATTTCTGCAGGTAAAGGGCTACTGCCTCTGTTATACAGAAGTATTTCATGTCCTGCGACACTTTCACTTTCAATTCCTCGCAAATTCTGAAAAAATGATCTACTGCATAACGGCTGGTAAAGATGATAGCCGTATACTCGGTAATGTCTATTCTCTGCTTACGAAACTCCTTGCCACTTAAGCCTTCAACCCTGATGAACGGGTGAAATTCCAGCTTCAGATCATATTTTCTCGCAAGATCGAAATAAGGTGATTTTTCTGTGTCAGGACGCGGCTGCGTGATTAATATACTGTTGACCTTCAGTTCTTTCTTCTCAACGCCCTTCTTTTTTGAACTAACAACTTTGGCCATAATCTAGGATAGTTGGAATTTAGTGCAGCAACACAGATTACGGCTTAGTAGAACAACAATCCACGCACCAATAACTTCATTAAAACTGCTAACGGTAATAATTCCGAGGCGCAAATGTACATAAAAAAATGGAACTTGCTATATTGAAAAAACGACCCGAACACCTGCCACGACCTTATATATCTGTTTAACAACAATATACCTGCCGCTATAAATGAGACAACTACAACTTGCTGGGCCCAGTTATGATCGGCAAAGGCCAGAATAATAATGAAAGGGATTAATGTGATTCCCAGTACTTTATTTATGAGAAACACATTGAATAAATAGTGCTCTGTTATACCCTCTACCCTGAACGCCCAACCACTGAACCTGACCGCCATATATTTGGCCAGGTATATGACCGCAGTACCTGTTATCAGCATAATTATGAGTAAGGAAGGGGGTATGACGCCCGACTCATGCGGAGTGAAAAACCGGACCACGTAGTAGATATACGCCCCGCCGGCAAACGTAAAAAATACATTCATCAGCAGGTTTGGCAATCCCGACCCTTGTAGCTGGTCTTTCAGTTGCCGGTTACTGAGTGTAGGATTCCAGAAGGCCCGCCACAAATTGAGAAAATACCTTGTGTCCATAAACCGTATCATACCCAGCATCAGGCACAAAAACAGCAGAAGATAGAAATCTGCGGTCTTCGACACCATTTTATGCGGTATCTCTATGTCGCTGATAATGCGGGTCGTTGCGATCATAGGATGACTCATAAGCAGCTTTTCCGTCATGTCCAGGGTGCCCTGTTGTAGTGTGGCGCTGTCTGTTTCTATAGTTACTCCGTATTTGGGAAAAGACACCCTGGCCTGTGCGGTAGTGCACAAAAACAAAAAAATGAAAATGAAAAGTTTGCCTGCCGGGCGCATATGGTTCACAAAATTAGCTGTTAAATATCGCGCCATTGCTATGTATGCTTTGCTCCGGCCCCTTTTTTTATCCACTAAGCGGGTTGTTTGTGTTAATATCTCACTACAATACTCGTTATCAATTGTTCAAATCTCCTCCTGTTCACTCCTCACTCTCAATTTCTTCATTACATTTATAGCCGGGAGCCAGTAATGCCATGCTAAACTACTTATCCGCCAAGTTTCGTCGTATAACCACCAGCCAGTTATACCTTGCAGAGATAGACGGCATCCGCTTTCTTTCACTTTCACTGGTCACGTTATTTCATATCCGGGGTTACTTTCTTGAAAAAACGACCATCCATTTTGCCGATGATCCCGCCAGCTATCACTGGCTGAACCGTTTTTTAACTAATGCAGACCGCAGCGTTCCGCTATTTTTTGCCATTAGTGGCTTTATTCTTTGCACCCCTTTCGCCAATTATTACATAAATAATGGCAAGAAAATAGGGCTCAAACAGTACTTTCTTCGGCGGCTTACCCGGTTGGAGCCGCCTTACTTTATCGTGATGATATGCATTTTCCTGGCTCAGATAGCCATGGGTACCACCAATTTTCATACACTGTTTCCCAGTTTGCTGGCTTCCCTCATCTATTCCCACAACCTTATTTACCATCACACGCCACTTGTCACCGTAGTAGCGTGGACACTGGAAGTAGAAATACAATTCTACCTCATAGCCCCGTTTGTGTTCCGGATAATGGCCCTGCCCCGTAACCTCAGGCGGGGCATCGTCACCGGGCTTATTATTACAGTAGTTATGTTACAGCATTTTTACCCCCCCTCCTTCCTCAGTATTTATGGCTTTGCCCAGTTCTTTCTTATAGGCATACTCCTTGCCGACTTTTACGTCTGTGGTTTTGCCACCCGGGTTTTTGCCAATTCCTGGTTTGCCCCGCTGGCCCTGTTGATATTACTCACTATGTTCCTGATGCCCAGGTGGGAAGACTATCCCCGTATCGAACAGATATACCTGCCACTGGCATTCCCCTTTATGATCGGCCTGTTGTACTACATTATTCTGCGCAACGAAAGGGTAAAGAAAGTGTTCAGCTATAAATTCATACCCATCATAGGCGGCATGTGCTACACTATATACCTTGTACACTATACGGTCATTTCCATGCTGGGAAGGGTGATGGTAAAGATTCACCTCACCAACTATTACATACCTAACCTGCTGCTGCAGTTCGTTTTGCTCATTGTCCCTATCCTGCTTATTTCTTCGGTATTCTATCTATATGTCGAACGGCCATTCATGTCAAAGAAGTGGATAGACAAACTGATGAAAAAAGACAAACCTGTCACCGAAAAAACACCCACGGCTCTGTGACCAGGGCGCTACCATTTTATTTTATGCGTTTACTTTGTTTTTCATAGATGCTAAGCAATATATACGGCAAACTTCGCAGGATAACAACAAACCAGTTGTACTTACCGGAAATAGACGGTATTCGCTTCCTTGCGATATTGCTCGTTGTCCTTTTTCACATCCATGGATACTTTGTTAAAAAGTCCGGGATGCACTTATCCGGCGCTATAGATAATACCTCGTTGTTCAATAGGTTCCTTATCAACGGCGACCGGGGGGTGGAGCTGTTTTTTGTGCTTAGCGGTTTTATTTTGTGCCTCCCGTTCGCGCATTATTATATAAATGGAGGCAAAAAGGTGATGCTCAAAAGGTATTATCTGCGCCGGGTCACCAGGCTTGAGCCCCCTTACTTTATTGCTATGACCACATTGTTAGTGATCCAGCTGTTTATGCATTTACGGCCTGTGCAGGTGCTACTGCCCCACTGGCTGGCATCTGTATTTTACACGCACAACTTTATTTACCACCATGTGCCTTTGCTCACGGTGGTGGCATGGTCATTAGAGATAGAGATCCAGTTTTACCTCATCGCGCCACTGCTGTTCAGGCTGTTGGCTTTACCTCCCCTCCCCCGGAGGGTCATATTGGTGGCTGCCCAGGTGTTGCTTATTTATATGCAAAACGCTTATCCTCCCCACTGGCTGAGTATTTATAGCTTTATCCAGTATTTCCTCACCGGTATCCTGCTGGCCGATCTTTATGTTTCCGGCACTGCAACCCGTCTTTTCAGTAATAACCTGATGGCCATTCCCGCCCTGCTCTGTTTTACCGGCATTATGTTTCTTCCTATCAACCACAATAGTATGAGTTTTGCCGCACTATTCTGGTTCCGGCTCGTCTACCCCTTTACTATCGGCGCCTTCTTTTATATTATCTTAAAAAACGGACCAATAAAACGGTTGTTTAGCTTCCGGTTTGTCCCGGTTATCGGTGGCATGTGCTATTCCATATACCTGCTGCACTATACGGTTATTTCCTTTATCGGCAGGTATACGATACAATTACAGTTTCCCGGTTCATATGTCTTGAATCTCTTCTTCCAGGTCATTTTACTGGTTATTCCCATACTTATCGTATCATCTGTCTACTATTATTATATCGAGCGGCCATTTATGTCGGGTAAGTGGCTCGATATGCTCCTTGGCAAAGACAAAAAGTCAGCCGGGGCCAATAAAGTGTCCTAAAGTTTTCAACACCCGCTTTTTTGCTTTTTTACTTCACACAACAAACGTATCTTTGTCCGACCGCAAGAGCTACTTCCCAACAATTATTGTTATTAATTTAGCTACGCACCGGTCTTTAAAAACAGGAGCGTTATGACAAAGTATATTTTTGTAACCGGTGGTGTTACTTCATCTTTAGGAAAAGGAATTATAGCCGCCTCGCTGGCAAAACTGCTGCAGGCCCGCGGCTTCACCACTACCATACAAAAGTTTGACCCCTACATTAATGTTGATCCCGGTACGCTTAACCCTTACGAGCATGGCGAATGCTACGTGACCGAAGACGGCGCCGAAACCGACCTGGACCTGGGTCACTATGAGCGCTATCTCAATACCTACACATCCCAGGCCAATAACGTTACTACCGGCCGCATATATCAGCATGTTATCAATAAAGAGCGCGAGGGTGCTTACCTTGGTAAAACGGTGCAGGTCATACCCCATATCACTGATGAGATAAAACGCCGGATGCTGCTGCTGGGAGAAGAAAATAAATTCGATATTATCATTACCGAGCTCGGTGGCACCGTAGGTGACATAGAATCCCTGCCTTATATAGAAGCGGTTCGCCAGCTTAAATGGGAAATGGGAGATGAAAATTGTCTTGTTGTACACCTGACGCTTATCCCTTACCTCAAAGCCGCGAAAGAACTAAAAACCAAACCTACACAACACTCTGTAAAAATGATGAGTGAGCACGGGCTTAATCCCGATGTGCTCGTCTGCCGTACGGAGGAGCCATTATATAAAGAGCTGAAACGGAAAATTGCCCTGTTTTGCAACGTCACACAAGATGCCGTGATAGAAGCCCTCGACGCGGATACTATTTACGGAGTGCCGCTGGAGATGATGCGCGAACAACTCGATGTTATTTGTCTTCGTAAACTTGAGCTGCCTCTTGGCAAGGAGCCCGACCTGGCAAAATGGAAAGAATTCCTCAACAAGCTGCGCTACCCTAAAAGCAAAGTGGTCATTGGTCTTATCGGCAAATACGTGGAGCTGCAGGATGCCTATAAGTCAATACTTGAGGCCCTCATTCATGCCGGCGCAATGAACGAATGTAAGGTGGAGGTGCGCAATATTCATTCTGAATACCTTACCCGCGAAAACGCCAGGGAAAAACTGCTTAATCTTGATGCTATACTTGTAGCCCCGGGCTTTGGCAGCCGTGGCATTGAAGGTAAAATTGATGCTATCCGTTATGCCCGCGTTAATAAGATACCCTTCTTCGGTATCTGCCTCGGTATGCAGATGGCCTGTGTTGAGTTTGCGCGCAATGTGCTTAATATGCCCAAAGCCCACTCTACAGAAATGGACCCTGATACAGACCAGGGCGTTATCTGTATGATGGAAGAACAAAAAGCCATCACGCAAATGGGAGGCACCATGCGCCTGGGCAGTTACGATTGCGAGCTACGCGGAGATTCCGCTACTGCCGCTGTTTATGGTAATACAAGTATCTCAGAGCGCCATCGCCATCGTTATGAATTCAATAACTCATTCCTTGAATCATTCGAACAGGCCGGGCTGGTGCCGGTGGGCAAAAACCCCACTACCAACCTTGTAGAGATCGTAGAGCTTAAAGACCATCCCTTTTATATCGGCGTTCAGTTTCACCCCGAATATAAGAGTACGGTAGAGAATCCGCATCCGCTGTTTGTGGCCTTTGTAAAGGCTGCAAAAGACGCGCAGGAGCAAAGAAATGGTTTTGTAAAAAGGCCCTTTGAGAAGAGCTCTATATAGGCCCGGTTATAACATTTGCTAAGGTGTTCAGGCATCGACCCGCCTTATATCAGCGCCCAGTGCGTTAAGTCGCCCGTCTATGTCTTCATACCCCCGGTCTATCTGGTGTATATTTTGAATGGTGCTCTTACCTGTAGCGGATAAAGCGGCTATCAGCAGCGCTACCCCCGCGCGTATATCGGGCGATACCATGTTGATGCCACGCAGCGGCACTTGCTTATCCAGGCCTATCACCACCGCACGATGCGGGTCGCAGAGCACAATCTGCGCGCCCATTTCTATCAGTTTATCGGTAAAGAACAGCCTGCTTTCAAACATCTTCTGGTGTATCAGTACAGTACCCTTTGCCTGCGTGGCCAGCACCAATACTATACTCAGCAGGTCTGGCGTAAGGCCGGGCCACGGATGGTCATATACCGTAAGTATAGAGCCGTCTATAAATTTCTGTATCCTGTAATGCTCCTGTGCGGGTACATAAATGTCGTCCCCTTGTATCGATAACTCTATACCCAGGTGCTGAAATGTTTCCGGTATGATCCCCAGGTGCGGTACATCAGCATTCCTGATCGTTATTTCACTTTGCGTCATTGCCGCAAGACCTATGAACGAGCCCACCTCTATCATATCGGCCAGCAGGCGGTGCTCGCAACCTCTTAACCTCGTCACGCCTGTTATGGTCAGCAGATTTGTGCCTATGCCCGTTATATTTGCCCCCATGCTTATCAGCATGCGGCAGAGCTGCTGTATATATGGCTCGCAGGCTGCGTTGTATATGGTCGTAGTGCCATTGCCCATTACCGCTGCCATTATCAGGTTAGCAGTACCGGTGATAGAAGGCTCTTCCATTAGTATATTCACTCCTTTCAGCCCTTCTTTGGCATCAAGGCTAAACATCTGGTTGTCTATGTCGTAGAAGAAGTCTACTCCCATTTTCTCAAATCCCCTGATGTGGGTATCCAGCCTGCGGCGGCCTATCTTATCGCCTCCCGGCTGCGGTATGTATGCCTTTCTGAAGCGTGCCAGCAGCGGCCCTGCCAGCATCACCGTACCCCTCAGCTTCCCCGACTTTTTCCTGAATGCATGTGTTGTAAAATAATCAGGATCTATATTATCTGCCTGTAGCACCACCGTATTTTTCGCGGGGCGTTCCGTCTTTACACCCATATCCCCCATTAGTTCTATCAGGGTGTTCACATCTATTATATCCGGCACATTGGTCAGTGTCACCCGTTCGTCGGTCAGCAGCGCAGCACACAACACCTGCAGTGCCTCATTCTTGGCCCCCTGCGGTGTGATACTACCATGTAATGGTTTCCCTCCTCTTATCTCAAATGCATTCATACGGTTTGCCGGATATATCGCTGAAAGCAAAAGTAAAAACGGATCTTCCAACCAAGCACATTTCCCGCGTCACAACTTTCTGCTGCTTACTTTCTGCTCCCTTATTAAATTACTTATTCTTGTTCTTGAACTTACGGTTCTTGTTATAGTTATTACCGCCATAGCCGCCGCCACCTCCGTTGTTATCACGGAAGTTACGCTGGCCGCCACCACCCTGGTTACCCTTAAAGTTGCGGTTGTTGTTGTTATTGTTCCGTGGTTTAAAGTTACGCGCGTTGTCGTATGGCACACGGTATCCGCCTGTTTCGTACTGCAGCTTGCCGCCTGTTATTTCTGCAAGCTCATTTTTTATCATGTCGTCATGCACGGGTTCCCTGTGCCAGTTGGCATATGCCAGCTTCATGTAGTACCCTATAGCCTGCGTAAGCCCCTGCCTGGTCTCTTCATTTTCCTCTGCAATAGCGCGTCCCAGCAGTTCCTGTATGTTCTTGCCCAGGTGCCTGTGCGGGAAACTCGCCTGTGGATATGGCAGCACTTCAGGTTTTTTATAAATCATCTCGGGTGTAGGGCATGGATAAGGCGCGTCTACATCCAGGTTAAAATCAGTCATCTGGAACAGGTGGTCCCACAATTTGTGTTTGTAGTCTTCTATCTGCTTCAGGTGCGGGTTCAGCGTACCCATCAGTTCTATGATCACCTCGGCCTGCCGCAACCGCTTTTCACGGTCATCTACGGTTATCAGGTATTCTATCATCTTCTGCACATTACGCCCATATTCAGGCATCAGCAGTTTGCTGCGCGTTGTATTGTATTCCATCAAAATTTTAATAATTATGCTAAAGAAAGAAATTGATCACAAAAAGCTCAGAAAAAAACCGGGCCCGGAAGACCGAACGGATGTGAGCAGGCACAAATATAGGTATTTTCCACAAACGGCGCAAATCCCCGAAACGAGCTTTCCATCTCCAAAATGGCAAATATTCCCGGGCTACCACCCCCTGCGGCTATTCTGATATTGCTCCATATCACAATCACTAACACCCACTATTATTTTCTTCTGGTCCCATATTTTGTTGGCATCATCATGCAGCCGCACATAGTAAATGCCTTTAGGATCCCTGCGCGGATCGAATGTTACCTGCACTGTAACGCCTATTTTATCAATGATCTGGTCAGCCTCTATTTCTTTGTATAGCTCGCCGTCAGCCTTGAAGATGGACAGCCGCATACGCCTGTAGCCATCATCGGCACCCCAGTGCATGGTCACGTAAACTTTCTCTTTGTTAGGCACCAGTACCATCTGGCCGGGCTGGTCATTTAACTCCTGTTCCACAAAGTACTCGGGCAGCGCGCTGTTTTTCAGTGAAGCTATGTACTTCACCAGATTCTCCGACATGCGCGGGTTATCAGACGAATAGACCGTATTCAGGCACTTCCCGTTTGTAAATGTCCAGACCGCGCGTTGCACCAGGTACATATTGGTGGTGTTCTGTTTGGCATAGGTCAGCGTCTTTATCAGGCCGCTGTCGCCCTGCCGCCAGTATTTATAATTTAATCCGGATGAAGGACCTCTTGCATAGCTCTTTCCGCAAAAAGTCTGTAAAGTAATTTCCTTGCAGGAATTGGGTGCCAGTGCAATGGTCTCATTGCCAAGTAATACGAGATTCTGGTAGCTCGAATCATCGGGCCTGAATATGAGGGCCGGGTCCACATCCAGCTCCAGTTCTGTCTTAGTATTATTAGCCAGTTCCAGTTTTAGGCATTTACCACAATACCCCCCGGTAGATACCGCCCTGATGGCCACAAATTTTGACGACATTGCCCGCTTCAATGTCATATGATTTGCGGATGCGCAAAATGAAAAAACAAGCGCGCAACACACCAACGCCACGGACCTCACGAATTGTAAACTGTACATAGGCAACGTATTTATTACTATTACGTAATTTACAAAGCATTATTGCATCAAGAACTCACACATTCGTTGTATTTATGTCAAGAAACATAAATCACATTTCAAATATATTAAATATATATGCATAAAGAGGTTGATTAGTAAATTTTATTGAAGTGAGATTTAACCATTGTTTTAGTCGGTGGCGCCGGAACGGTATGCAGTTTCAAATTTTTTCTAACTTTACATTATGACGTACATTTCCATAGATGAACATACTTCGGAGGGAAAAAAACTTGTTGCTTTCCTTAAAACACAACCCTACATTGAGATATTGGAAGAACCTAATGCTGTTACTAAAAAAGCAATGAAAGATGTGGATGGAGGCAAAGTAAAGAAAGCCAAAAACCCTGAAGATCTCTTTCGCAAAATTCTTGGGAAATAACATGTTTGAGATCGAATATTCAAACCAATTCGAAAAAGATCTTAAACTTGCCGCAAAACGCGGTAATGACATTGAATTGCTTCGCGTTGTAATTGCCAAATTACACGAAGCAGGAAAACTCGACTCCCGGTATCGAACTCATAAGTTACAGGGTAAATACAACAATTACCTTGAGTGTCACATCAAGTCAGATTGGCTTCTGATTTGGAAACAGGATGATAAAGCAAAGAAAATAATGCTAACACGTACAGGAACTCACACCGATTTGTTTTAAACCTCATTTCCCTACCTTTGCCCCCCAATGAATCTGGAGGTGCTGCAGGGATTGTACCAAAATGATATCCGCATAAAACAAATAGCGGCCGGTATCTCATTGCCCGGCCATAAGATCAGGATATATCTCGACAACCTCCGGGGCTCTTCTGTCAACTTTTTTGCGGCCGCCTTATGGCATAGTACCGACCTCAACCATGTCTTTATACTTAACGACAAAGAAGAAGCTGCTTATTTTCATAATGACATAGAACATCTTACAAAGGGCCTCGATATATTTTTCTTCCCCGATTCGTTCAGGCGCACCGGCTATTTTAATGAGCTGAACAGCAGCCACGTAATGCTGCGTACCGAGGCGCTGACCAAATTCACAGGCAAGAAAGTAAATAAGAAGGTGATCGTCACTTATCCCGAGGCATTGTTCGAAAGGGTGGTAAACCCTACCTCCCTCAGCGGCAATATGATCAGCATTAAAGTAGGCGAAACCCTCGATGTTGACGCATTGTTACAACGGTTTGTGTCCCTTGGGTTCAGAAGGGAAGATTTTGTGTACGAGCCCGGCCAGTTTGCCATGCGCGGCGGCATCCTCGATATCTATTCATTCGGCAATGAACACCCTTATCGTATAGAGCTGTTTGATACGGAAGTAGACAGCATCCGCATATTCAATCCCGAGACCCAGCTTTCTGAGCGTAAACTGCTGCAGGTATCCATTCTTCCTAATATTGAGACAAAGTTTGAGACGGAAGAAAAGATATCACTGCTCGACTACCTGCCCCCTAATACCATCATCTGGGCCAAAGACCTTTCTTTTACCATTGGCCGCCTTGCAAAAATGGAGGGTGAGCTGCCCGAAAATATGAAGGTAGGGCAGGTGGCAATAGACCATGAAGAGGAAATGCTGAAGGAAATATCCAGGGCCGATTTTGAAACAAGTGCCGAATGGCAGGAAAAAATTAAGGCAAGGCACCTGCTGGAATGGTATAATCATTCACTTGAAAAGATAACAGGTGATGCCATAGATGCCACCTACCTTTTTGCTACAGACGAGCAGCCGGTGTTCAACAGGCAGTTCAATATGCTGATCGCGGATCTGCAAAAACGTATAGCCGACAAATATGTTGCCTACATTTTTGCCGAGAACCCAAAACAGCTAGAGCGCCTGCGCAGCATCTTTGACGATATCAACGCCAATATCCTTTTTGTGCCGGTAAGCACCTCTATCAGTAAGGGCTTCATTGACCACGACAAGAAAGTGATCTGCTATACCGATCACCAGATATTCCAGCGTTATCATAAATACAATGTAAAACAGGCCTACTCCAAGGGTAAGGCCCTTACCCTCCGTGCCCTGCGCGAACTGACACCCGGCGACTATGTAACCCACATAGACCATGGCGTGGGTGTATACAGCGGGCTGCAGAAGATAGAAGTGAACGGCAGCATACAGGAAGCCATACGTATACTGTACCGCGACAACGATGTGCTGTATGTCAACATCAACTCGCTGCACAAGATCAGCAAGTACACCGGAAAGGAAGGCACTGTGCCCCGCGTAAACAAGCTGGGTAGCGATGCATGGCAGAAGCTCAAGAACAAAACCAAGAAACAGGTAAAGGATATTGCCGCTGACCTTATAAAACTCTATGCCAAACGTAAGGCATCAGAGGGCTTTACTTTCTCACCTGACAGCTATTTACAGACCGAACTGGAGGCCTCCTTCTTCTACGAAGACACCCCAGACCAGGGCAAGGCGATAGCAGATGTAAAACGTGACATGGAGGCTCCTGCCCCTATGGACCGCCTCGTATGCGGTGATGTCGGCTTCGGCAAAACGGAGATAGCCGTACGGGCCGCTTTCAAGGCCGTAGGCGACAGCAAGCAGGCCGCAATACTCGTGCCCACCACCATACTCGCGTTCCAGCATTATAATACTTTCAACGACAGGCTGAAAGATTTCCCCTGCAATGTGGACTATATCAACCGGTTCAAATCTGCCAAGGAAAAGAAAGAAACGCTGAAACGGCTTGAAGAAGGCAAGGTAGACATAGTGATAGGCACGCACGCGCTGCTGGGCAAAGATGTGAAATTTAAAGACCTTGGCCTGCTGATCATAGATGAAGAGCAAAAATTCGGTGTGTCCTCAAAGGAAAAGCTGAGGCAGTTAAAAGCAAATGTTGATACGCTCACACTTACCGCTACGCCTATTCCACGCACGCTGCAATTCTCACTTATGAATGCGCGTGACCTTAGTATCATCAATACGCCGCCACCTAACCGGCAACCCGTACAAACAGAAGTACTGGCATTTGATGAATACGCCATCCGCGATGCGGTATATTACGAGACTGAGCGGGGTGGCCAGGTATTTTTTGTGCACAACAGGGTACAGAGCCTGCCTGAAATGGTGACGCTGCTGCGCAACCTTTGCCCGGACCTTCAGATAGGTATGGCCCACGGCCAGATGGAAGGCCACCAGCTGGAGGAAGCGCTGTACAAATTCATCGAGAGGGAGTACGATGTATTATGCTGTACCAATATCGTGGAAAGTGGCGTAGACATTGCCAACGCCAATACCATCATCATCAACAACGCGCACCAGTTCGGCCTCAGCGATCTGCACCAGCTTCGTGGCAGGGTAGGCCGCAGCAATAAGAAGGCTTTCTGCTACCTGGTAGCGCCGCCTATGAGCCTGCTACCCTCAGACAGCCGCAAACGCCTCCAGACACTGGAGCAATTCAATGAACTGGGCAGTGGCTTCCAGATCGCTATGCGTGACCTGGACATACGCGGGGCCGGCAACCTGCTGGGCGGCGAGCAGAGCGGCTTTATAGCCGAGATTGGCTTCGAGATGTACCAGAAAATACTGGCAGAGGCCATGCGCGAGCTAAAGACCACCGACTTCAAAGATGTGTTCAAAGAAGAGCTGGAGCGTAAAAAAGATTTTGTCAGCGACTGTACCATAGACACAGACCTGGAAATACTCATCCCCGACAGCTATGTAGAAAATATCACCGAGCGCCTTTCTCTATATACACAGCTCGATGACCTTGAGACCGAAGAAGAACTGGATAAGTTTGCCGCCGACCTCCACGATCGTTTTGGCCCCGTGCCGCCGCAGGTACAGGAATTGTTTACCACTGTGCGCTGCCGCAAAATAGCCTGCGAACTGGGATTTGAAAAACTCATCCAGAAGAACCAGCAAATGAGGCTTTACTTTGTCAGCAACCCCGACTCACCTTATTTTGAGTCAGAGACCTTCAATCATATTCTTGGCTACATACAGACACAAACACGCCACGCACGCCTCAAGCAGGTGGGCAAGAACTTTATGCTGGTGGTAGATAAAATAAAAAGTATGAAAGACGTTCTTCTCTTCCTCCAGGCGTTATCGGTTAACAAATCGTTAGCATAGCCACACCGGCTCCATCATTGCTGATTATTTTTTTCTGAAAAGTTAATAAAACTTAAAAATGGCATAATTATTGCCGCAGTATATACCTGTAACCCCGTCAATAATTTCATCTTATTTCCGGTCCCTATTTACCTTGTGAAACAGGCCTTATCCCCTGTACTGTCTTGCTACGTTTGCCCTGTTTAGGGCAAACTTTTTTTATGTATGCCGGGTAAATTCTGATAGCTATAATTCTTTTCTCAGCCTCGCTACTGGTATGTTTAGCTGCTCACGGTACTTAGCTACCGTGCGCCGGGCTATATTGTAGCCTTTCTCCACCAGCATGTCTGTAAGATGCTCGTCAGAGAGGGGTTTGTGCTTGTTCTCGGCAGATATGAATTCATGGAGTATGGTCTTCACCTCCCTTGTAGAAACTTCTTCGCCGCTGTCGGTTTGCAGTGCCTCAGAGAAAAAGTATTTCAGCTTGTAGGTTCCGTACTCGGTCTGCACATATTTGCTGTTGGCCACCCTCGATACCGTTGACACGTCAAGATTGGTCATAGACGCTATGTCTTTCAGTATCATAGGCTTGAGCGTGGTCTCATCGCCGGTGACAAAAAACTCTTTCTGAAAATTCATGATCGCCTGCATAGTATGCAGCAGCGTATGCTGCCGTTGCTTTATCGCGTCTATGAACCACTTGGCAGAGTCCAGCTTTTGCTTGATGAACAGTACTGCGTCGCGCTGCTGCTTGTTCTTCTTCTCGCTGCGGTCGTAGGCTTTTATCATCTCACGATAGCCTTCAGATACACGTAGCTCGGGCGCGTTCTTAGAGTTAAGGGATAACTCGGGGACCCCGTTATTGTTAAACACAAAAAAATCGGGGATTATATAACTCTCGGCCTTATTGACCACGGCAAATGCCGCACCCGGTTTCGGGTTGAGCTTAATGATATTATTGATCACCTTCTTAAAATCCTCATCATTAAGGCTCAGGTGCCGTTGTATCTTATCGTAGTGCTTTTTAATAAACTCGTTAAAATACTTATCCAGTATCTCTATCGCGTTGCGCACAGGTTTTGAGTCCGGCATACGCTTTAGCTGTAGTATCAGGCACTCCTGCAGGGTTACAGCACATATTCCCGGTGGGTCAAACTGCTGTATCTGCTGCACAATATCTGCTATCTCATCAGCATTGGTATCTATGCTCTGCCCGAAGGCCAGGTCGTCAACTATAGATGTTATTTCCCTTCTCAGGTAGCCATCCTCGTCCAGGCTGCCTATTACCTGCTCGGCTATTTTGTGGCTGTGCTCATCCAGTTCCAGCATACCCAGCTGATCCAGCACATAGTCGTGAAAACTGGTCTCTACCCTGGCGGGTGTAGCTATCATTTCATTATCTCCACCGCCATAATAATCATCGCCCGAATCATACCCCCCTCCATCGTCATCCTCACGCCGCAGAAAATCATCAAGGTCCACTTTCTCGGCATTATCATTGCTTAGCTCCACTTCCTCACCCTGTCCATCTACATCCTCACCATCTCCCGGCCCGTCACTCAGGTCATAATTGTCCTGGTCAGCGGTATTGTCCACCTCAAACTCAAGCGCAGGGTTCTCCTCCAGCTCCTCCTTTATCCTCTCTTCAAGATTGGCCGTAGGTATCTGTAACAGTTTCATCAACTGTATTTGCTGTGGCGATAGCTTCTGTAATAGCCTTTGCTGGTTCGACTGTCTTAGCATAATATTCGTCTGTGCCTGTTGCAAAAATAAAATTTAATGCCACAAAACATCATGATTCACGCCCTTTCCGGCCCTATTATTTAATTTAAGCCTTCTTTTGTTAAAATCCTTTTTTAATACGAATTTAACCTGTATATTGTCGTTACAATTGCAGTTGTGGCGGGCATGAGCAAAAAACCATACATATCTCCATCCTTTTCTTACATTCCTTTAGAAGAGACTTTACAGATAACTCCGAAAAAAAAGCAACTCTTTATCGGTATCCCTAAAGAAACCTCTTTTCAGGAAAGCCGTGTAGCGCTCACTCCCGAGGCTGTATCCGTGCTGGTGAACGATGGCCACGATGTAGCCGTAGAGCACTGCGCCGGTGACGGCTCTTTTTACTTCGATAGCGACTACAGCAATGCCGGCGCCCGTATTGTCTACGAAAAAGCTGAGCTGTATAAAGCCTCGGTGATCATTAAATCAGCGCCTATCTCTGACGAAGAAACAGCATTGCTGCAGCATAACCAGGTCATCATTTCGCCTATCCATATGCCTATGCTCAAGGCAGACATACTGGAGCAGATGATCGCAAAAAAAATAATCGCCATCGCGTTCGAGTCTATAAAAGACGATGCAGGCACATACCCTATCGTGCGCTCCATGAGCGAGATAGCAGGCAACCACGCCATTATTACGGCTGCCCGCTACCTTGCCAACACAGATAATGGCAAAGGTGTATTATTAGGTGGCATATCGGGTGTGCCGCCTGCCAGGGTACTTATCATAGGCGCCGGTGTAGTAGGCGAATTCGCGGCCCGCGCTGCCTTCGGCCTTGGTGCGTCTGTCAAGGTATTTGATAACTCCATTTATCGTCTTATGCGCCTGCAAAACAATATCGGCAGGCGTTGTTTCACTTCTGTGCTGGAGCCCGTAACCCTGGCCGAAGAGCTGATGGTGGCAGATGTAGCCGTAGGCGCGCTGAAACCGGTAAATGGTGTTACGCCCGTGGTGGTCACCGAACAGATGGTCAGCAATATGAAAGCCGGCTCAGTGATCATAGATGTGAGCATGGACCGTGGCGGTTGTTTCGAAACATCGCGCCTTACATCACACGAAAAGCCAACCTTTAAAAAATACGACGTTATACATTACTGTGTACCTAATATTGCATCGGCGGTTTCTCGTACCGCATCCCGGGCTATCAGCAATGTGCTTATGCCTATTATGCAGCAGTGTGCCGACCTGGGCGGCATGGAAGACATAATTATGGCCAAAGCAGGAATAAGAAGGGGTGTGTATATGTACAAAGGCTGTGTAACCAATGCGCCTATCGCCAAAAAATTCAACTTCAAGTACACAGACCTCGATCTGCTGCTGGCCTCACATGGCTGATCATTAACGGTTTATCCGTATTCCCGCCAACAAAAAATTAAACTAAATGTTAATTGCGTCAAACCGCTCTTTTTGTAGCATAATTTTTGCAACCTTCACGTATTATTAGGTATCTCTATGCCCAACAACCGCCTGAACAAAGCAATTGCCGGCTACCACCTGCTGATGATATTGTCGGCAGTGGATTTTCGTATCAATGTGGCCAAAGACATGGTCATCCGCCAATACCTTGTTCATGAATTTCCCATCCACGTGAATCTTGACAAGCAGATGGAGGTGATCAGCAGGCTACGGCCCGAAGAATGGGAAGGCCACTTCCTGAAGATGATGGACGACTTCTACGATGACGCCACTGACGCCGAGCGCAAAAACCTCATCAACTTCGCCATAGTACTCACCAAGGCCGATGATGTGATCACAAAAGAAGAAAACCATTACCTCAACCTCCTGTTTGATCAGTGGGAAGCAGCATAGGCCATAAGTACCGGATCAGTAAGTACTTGCCGGTGCGGCTTGTTCGGTAGTATTTGGTTTACTGTTTTCGGGCTTTATCATGCCCTGGTACATGAGCAGGAATATCACTCCCGCGGCAATGATGCGGTATACACCAAACGCCCTGAGGCTGTTCTTCTGCAAAAAGTGTATGAATGTCTTTATAGCTACCATAGCCACAATGAATGCTATAATGTTACCAACCACCAGGAATGAGATATTCTGCGAGGTAAACAATGTATCGCCCTCCGGCCTTACTGCGTTCAGCTTATAGGCCTGGAGCAGCTTATAGCCCGTAGCGGCAACCATTGTAGGCACCGCCAGGAAGAAAGAGAACTCAGCGGCAAACCGGCGGGTAAGCCCCTGCTGCATACCACCTACTATGGTGGCGGCACTGCGGCTGGTACCGGGTATCATAGCCAGCACCTGCCAGAAACCTATGGTAAGGGCCTTCATAAAATGCAGGTTATGCTCATGGTCTACATGCGGTTTCCCAAACAGCTTATCTACAAACAGCAGTATGATACCGCCTATCAGCAGCGCCATAGCCACGGTCATGGGGCTTTCCAGCAACTGGTCTATTTTCTTGGAAAACAACAGCCCGAAGATCAATGCCGGCACAACCGCAAGTATCAGCTTCAGATAAAACTGCACCCTGCTGAAATCAAAGAACTTCTTCCAGTACAGCGCCACTACCGACAGTATAGCGCCTAACTGGATGCATATCTCAAACAGCTTGGTAAATTCCACCTCGCGCTCGGTAAGTGTCCGGTTATGGTTCAGTATAGCGTCCACTATTACCATATGCCCTGTGGAGGATATAGGCAGAAATTCGGTTATCCCTTCTACTATACTCAGTATTATCGCGTCTATCCAGTTCATGACTATGGAATATTAATGTATTTGTGAGACTGTAAAGATAACTGCCACTTCGGATTTTTCCTGATGTAGTCAATGATGAGCGGTGTTACTATTTCCTTCCTGCTCCATTCGGGTTGCAGGTACAGCTTACAGCCCGGGGCCACCCTTGCCGCATAGCTTTCTGCCCATTCAAAGTCAGACTTGTTATACACCACTATCTTCAGCTCATCGGCCTGCCCGATGCAGTCCTCCAATGGCTCTTTGAATTTTTTGGGCGATAGTGTTACCCAGTCCAGCGCCCCGCTCAGCGGGTGTGCCCCCGATGTCTCTATGTGTGTCCTGAAACCGGCTTTATGCAGTGCGTCGCATAGCCCTGTAAGATCATGCATTGCCGGTTCGCCACCCGTTATTACGGCTATTCTTGCATTATTTTCCTGCGCTGCAGCTACCAGCTCTTTGGCATGCATCACTGGGTGCTTAGCAGCGTCCCAGCTATCTTTTACATCGCACCATACACAGCCTACATCGCAGCCGCCCAGCCTTATGAAGTAGGCGGCGTTGCCTGCATACGCACCCTCCCCCTGTAAGGTATAGAAGTGCTCCATTACAGGATATGCTGTAGTATTATCCATTCTCAGCTCGTTCTAATTGCTGCGTGCCAGCATCTCGCCCTTCCGCGCGGGGCTCCTTAATTTCGCTGCCAGCAGCGTGTTCTTCATCAGCCCGCATATGGTCATCAGGCCCACTCCTCCGGGCACGGGTGTAATGTAGCTGCATAATGGGGCTACATGCTCAAAATCCACATCGCCTACCAGCCGTGAACCGCTTTTCTTTGTAGCGTCCGGAATACGGTTGATGCCTACATCTATAACTATTGCGCCGGGTTTTACCATATCGGCAGTTACATATTTTGGCTTGCCTATGGCCGCAATTATAATATCTGCATTCAGTGAAAACTCTTTCAGGTTCTTTGTTTTGGAATGGCACATTGTTACCGTGGCATTGCCGGGATTGGTGTTGCGGCTCATCAGCAGCGTCATGGGGGTACCCACTATATTGCTCCTGCCTATTACCACGCAGTTCATGCCTGCCGTATTGATCTTATAATACTCCAGCATCAGCATGATACCGTAAGGTGTAGCCGGCAGAAATGTAGGCTGCCCCAGCACCATTTTACCCACCGAGATCGGATGAAAGCCATCCACATCCTTGCCCGGATGTATGGCGTTGATCACCGAGTCACCCGATATATGGGCGGGCAGCGGCAACTGCACCAGTATCCCATCTATAGCATCGTCGCTATTCAGGCGTTCTACTTCACTTATCAGTTGCTGTTCCGTAATGCTGGCGTCAAGCCGTAATAATGTAGAGTCAAAACCCAGTTCTTCGCAATGCTTCACTTTAGAGCCTACATATGCCTCACTGGCCGGATTGTTGCCTACCAATATAGCGGCAAGGTGCGGCTTTTTGCCACCCTGTGCCTGCCATTCCGTTACTTCCTGTTTTATTTGCTCCTTTATATGAGCCGATACGAGTACACCGTCTAATAATTGCATATCGCAAATATACATTTAAAGGCCCAAATGCTCAATACTCCGCCTGTTAAATACTCCTTACAATGCATGAGTTATTTACTGATGTTTTCATTGTCCGTGCCCGTACTATCATCTGCCGGCTTACTGATCACTCCCATTTTGCGCAGCAGTTTACGGTTCTCTCTTTTATGGATCAGGTTATACGATATACTGTATATTACCGGCAGTATCAATAGCGTAAGTATGGTAGACGTGATGAGCCCGCCTATCACCACTATAGCCAGCGGCTTCTGCGTTTCAGAACCTATGCCTGTACTTATGGCTGCAGGCAGCAGGCCTATAGCGGCCATCAGCGCGGTCATTACCACGGGCCGTATGCGCGATAGCACGCCCTGCTCTATGGCCTTGTTCAGCACCATCTTCTCTTCAAGGTTCTTCCTGAATACACTGATCAGTATCACCCCGTTCTGGATACATACCCCGAACAAGGCTATGAACCCTATACCGGCGCTTATACTGAAGTTGATACCCGTAATATGAAGCGCCAGGATACCACCAATGAGCGCGAAAGGCACGTTCATTATGGTAAGGAACGCATCTTTTGCGTTGCCGTAGGTCATGAACAGCAGCAGGAAGATCGCCAGCAGGCATAGCGGCACGACATTAGCCAAGGTTTTTGATGCCCTCACCTGGTTCTCAAATTCCCCGTTCCAGGTTATTGAGTAGCCTTTGGGTAGCTTCAGCACCTTGTTTACCTGCGCCTGCGCGTCGGCAATAGTGCTGCCCAGGTCCCTGCCGCGGTTTGAGAACTTTACCGCTATATGCCGCATATTATTATCCCTGAAAATAAATGCCGGGCCGGTAAGTGTGCGTATAGTGGCTATTTCGCTGATAGGTATACGGGTATTATCCTGCGTAGGCACCCTGAGCTGTTCTATTTTTTCCTGGGTGTTTCTCGATTCCTCCGGGTACCTGATGCGTATATCGAATTTCCGTTCGCCTTCGTACAGCTCTGTTGCTTCTTTTCCGCCAAGGGCCATCTCTATCACTGAATTGGCATCGGCTATGCTTACCCCATACATGGCCATCTTCTGCTGGTCCAGCTCTATCCTGAACTCGGGCTGACCCAGGTTGCGCAATATCCCCAGGTCATCCACACCCTTCACATTTTTTAGTACTCCTTTTACCACTTCCGCCAATGAGTCAAGCATATGAAAATCGGGCCCGAACAGCTTGACGGCCAATGCTGCATTAACGCCTGCCACAGCCTCCTCCACATTATCCCGTATGGGCTGGGAGTAGTTAAATACGCATCCCGGTATCTTCTGCAACTGCTGGTCCATGCTGTCTATAAGCATATCCTCCGTAAGCCCTTTGCGCCATTCTTCTTTTGGCTTAAGGTCTACCTGTATCTGCACATTAAAGAAGCCCTTAGGGTCGGTACCATCATTGGTACGCCCTATCTGCGACAGGGTCTGCTTCACTTCCGGAAACCTGCGCAGTATCTGCATCATCTTGTCGCTGGCCACCTTGGCCTCCGGCAGGCTGATACTCATGGGCAGCTCACTTTCCACCCACAGCGCGCCTTCATTCAGCTCCGGCAGGAACTCCGTACCTAAAAACCGGGCTGAAAAAAATGTTATCGCCATAATGGCTACCGCCGTCACCAGGCTGGCCTTCTGATGCTTATACACCCACCTGAACGCCCGCATGATATATGTCTCAAAGAACACAACAACGGGATTATGCCGCTCCTTCACATTCTTACGCAGCAGCACACTGGACAATGCCGGCACCAGCGTGAGGGTGTATACCAGCGCGCCCAGCAGCGCAAACCCGAGGGTATAGGCCAGTGGCGAGAACATCTTGCCTTCCACCTTCTGGAACGCGAAAATGGGTATGAGACAGGTAAGAATGATGATCTTTGCAAAAAATATTGCCTTACCCATTTCGGCCCCCACGGTCTTAAAGAGGCCCAGCTTCGCCAGCTTATTGAATTTTTCCATCCCCACTTCCATCGCCTTGTGGTCCAGCGCCACAAAGATGCCTTCCACCATTACTACCGCGCCATCTATGATGATACCGAAATCGACCGCCCCCATGCTCAGCAGGTTTGCAGACATGCCCTTGAGGCGCATAAGCATAAAGGCAAACAGCAGCGCGAGCGGCACTATGATGCCCACCGTAAGCGTGGTACGCCAGTCTGCCATAAATACAAGCACTATAAGCGTCACCAGCACAATACCCTCTATAAGGTTATGCATTACGGTATGTGTAGCATAGTCCATAAGCACGGTGCGGTCGTAGAATGTATTGATCCGCACACCTTTAGGCAGCACATTATCATTCAGCTCCTTCACTTTATCCTGTATGCGCTTCAGCACCTCGGCAGGGTTCTCGCCCTTACGCATCACTATTATGCCCTCCAGCACATCGTTTTCATCATCCCTCGATACCCAGCCCAGTCGTGGCTTGCCCGATTCTTTCACCTCGCCCACCTGCTTCACCAGTATGGGCACATTATTGATCTTGGTGATCATAATGTTCTCTATCTCTGTGATGTCATTGAGTATACCTATACCCCTCACCACGTATGCCTGGCCATTGCGCTCCAGCACATCACCACCCACATTTATATTGCTCTTTGATACGGCATTATAAACATCCAGCGAGGTAAGCCCGTATTTCAGCAACAGATCAGGGTGCACACTTATCTCGTACGCCTTTTCCTGTCCGCCAAAGCTGTTTACATCTGCCACGCCCGGCACCGACTTGAACTGACGGTCCAGCACCCAGTCCTGTATTGCAGTCAGCTCACGTATGTTGTAGGTGTTACTGTGCAGCGTGTATCGGTATATTTCGCCTGTGGGGCCATAGGGTGGTTCTACTTCGGGTTTCACGCCGTCGGGCAGGTCTGCGCCGCCCAGGCGGCTCAATACTTGCTGGCGCGCAAATGCATCGTCAACATTATCGTCAAATATGATGCGGATGTAAGAAAGCCCGAAAGACGATGTAGACCTCAGGCTTGTCTTGCTCTGTACCGAATTGAGCGCCGTTTCCAGCGGTATGGACACAAATTTTTCTACCTCCTCAGCGCTGCGCCCCGGCCACTGGGCTATAATGATGATCTGTGTATTCGTCACATCCGGGAAGGTCTCTATGGGTGTGGCCTTATAGCTCACAAAGCCTATTACTGCCAGCACCGCCGTCATAAAAAAGACGAGGTACCGGTGCCGCAACGAAAAGTGGATAATGCCCTTTATGAATTTGTTCATTGATGTTGTTTTATGTTGTCGGGGATATAGCGGCTATTCATTGAGCAACTGGTTAAAAATAAACAGCTGGTTCTTCGTTATCAGCATTTGCCCGGGCTTCAGCCCTTCCCGCACATACGTTCTTTCGCCTACTGTTTTTATGATCTGCACCTCTGCTATCTTCATATCCTGCGGGCTGTTGTATACCACCACATAGTTCCTGCTGTCCTGAGACACTACTGCTGTTGCGGGTACGCAAATGGCATCAGAGCCTTCTGTATTAGTCACGATCACTTTCACAAACATGTCCGGCTTCAGCAGCATGTCGCTGTTGTCTATGTTTATCCGCACCTTCATGGTCTTGCTCTGCGGGTCCAGCACCTGGCTTATTTTGTCTATTTTTCCTTTAAACTCCTTACCGGGATAAGACAGCGGCAGCACCTTCACTGTGTAGCCCTCCTTTATCTTTGATATATCCGCCTCATAAACATTTGCTGATACCCATACGTTTTTGAGGTCTGATATGGTGAAGAGATTGTCCCCCATATCCGGCCGTATAAATGCACCTGTCGTGATCTTCTTTTCTACGAGGTAACCATCAATAGGCGATGTAACCGCATATGTGCCCCCCTCGCCAGACCGGCCACCACCGTTGATGCTGATCACAGACTGTATCTTATCCCTGGCGGCCAGCGCCTTCTGGTAGTTCTGCTTCGCTTCTTGGTATTCTTTCTCGCTGCTTATGCCGCTGTTATAAAGAGATCCTGTATTTTCCATCTGGCGTTTTGCGTTGGCCACATCAGCGTTCGCACTGGCAAGGTCGTTGTAATTACCGGCCACGTCAGCGCTTTTTATAACCGCCAGCACCTGGCCCTTGCTTACCTTGTCGCCCAGTGATACCTTAGACTCCATCACCTGCCCGCTGCTGCGCGGAAATATCTTCACCACATTGTTGTCATTAAAACCTACTACCCCGCTCAGCGACAGCTCGTCGGATAAGTTGCAGTAGCGCACTGTATCCGTCTCTATCATATTGCGCATAGTATCACTCAGCACAAATTTTTTATGCTCATCGGCCGCAGGCTCTTTGTGCCCGCAGGAAAAAAGCGCGCATGTAGCCATCAGCCCCGTTATCAGAATATATGATCTCATTTTCATCGTTATTTATTTTATGGTTGAAGCGGTACTATATCCGTACCCGTAATGTCGTTAAGGTCTTGCTTGGCCAGCCTCAGATTGAGTATCTGCTGTAGCTGCTGCTCTCTTATTTCCTTGTAATCTTTATAGTAGTCCAGAAACTCTATCAGGCTTATCTGGCGCTTGTTATAACTTTCGGCTATGTTTTTCTGCAAGAGGGCGTAATCTTTATAAAACTGCTGGCTGCCTGCGGAGCTTTGCTGTGCGCAGTACAGCAGTTTTTGATAGGCGTTCAGCACATCATTCTGCAATTTCTGGTCGGCGAGGGCCAGCATGGTCTCTTCTTCCTTTACCCCATATTTCGCAGACCTGATATTGCCTTTATTCCTGTCCCACAACGGTATGGGCAGCGATAGCGTCAGTCCGTAATAATTGGGCGCGTAGTTAGAGTTCTGATCAAACTCCGGGGCTACCGTAAGATCGGGTACGGCCATGGCGTGCTGCAGGCGCAGGTACTGCTGCGTGTACTGCAACTGGTATACCTCCTGCTGGTAGTCGGTATTATTATGTTTAGCGCTGTCAGTGAGCGCTGCTATGCTGCAGGCAGGCAAGTCGGCAGGCTCCTCATCACCAGCCACGGGTAGTACCACTTTATTACCGGTAATGGCCAGCAGCGTCTTCAGTTCGCTCTCGGCATCGGCGAGGCTTTTTGCGTTTTCGGTCATATCATGCTGCAACGCCAGTATCAGCGCCTGTACCCTCAGGTACTCCTTACGGGCTATATTACCGGCCCCCAGCTCTGCCGCCAGTCCTTTCTCCAGCCTGGTTAGTTGTTGCAGGTTATCGCTGTACAGGGCGTCATTGGCCTGCAACTGGGCAATGGTGAAGAAATCTTTCACCAGCGTGGTCTTCAGGCTCCTCATTACTGCCCTGAACTGCCATTCCGCGATCTGCACATTTGTTTTTGCCAGGTCTGTCTGCTTCATCCGCTTGCCTGCCGTCTTTATCAGCTGCTGCACCTGCACATATACCTCACCCTGCTCATTGCCGGCGGCATCTTTGCCGTGCTCAAAGAAGCGGTCGTGGCTGTACACGTTCTGGTCGGTAACCAGTACGGGGTTATCCCATTTACGTGCCTGCTCCACCAGTGCCTGCCCGGACTGTATGTGGTAATGCTGCGCCAGCAGCCACAGGTTGTTGTCCAGGAATATCTTTTCCGCCTGTTTCAGGTCCAGCCTCAGTGTATCCGGCTCCTGCGCGTACAATGTTGATTGCCGCAAAAGGCATATGCAGCATATAGCGCATATACTTTTTGCAAGGCTTGTCTTAAGCATGCAAAACACTTTAATAAATTTGTCAAAGAAAATTTTACCCGGTTCGGGTCAGAAAGTCGCTGTATTATTTTAGCAGCCTTTGGGGGGCGGAGGGTTTATCTCTTCGTAAAACAGGTAACTGTAGGTCTCAGGCAGGGGGCTGGCATGAGATGCCACTACTGCCTCGCAAAAATGACACACACTCACCGGCGGAACCATCAGGTCAAAAGAAATATGCTTGGGTGTGTTACTCTTCCTGGGGTGGTTGTTTTGGCTCTGTTTTACCTGCGCTATATCCCTTCTTGCCGCCGATCTGTTGGCCTTACTGATCACGGACGGATGAACAGGATTTGGGTCAAAGTGCATCATGGACAGCCTGTCGGGCTGGTCGCCCATAAAGTAGCCACATAGCAGCAGCACTATGCCTAAAAACTGAACAATATGTAACCTTGTACCCTGCATTGGTAAAACAGGATGCAATATTAGCAATAGAATAAATAAAATTGTGTTAATCCTTTTAGAATTTGCAGTGATATTTGCATCAACTTTTACCTTTCCACTCTCAACATTCGATATTATGCTCGTAAAAGATATAGTAGCCGCCATTGAAGCCTTTGCGCCGCCTGTGTACCAGGAAAGCTATGACAACTGCGGCATGCAGGTGGGCGACCCCTCAGCCCCGGTTACGGGTGTGCTTATTACGCTTGATGTCACAGAGGCAATACTGGCGGAGGCCATCAGCCGGAACTGCAATATGATAGTGGCACACCACCCGCTCATATTTTCGGGGTTAAAGCAGATCTCAGGGCGGAACTATGTAGAGCGTGTAGTGCGCGGAGCCATAAAAAACGATATAAATATATATGCCGCCCACACCAACCTCGACAATGTATCGGCCGGTGTAAATGCCCGGATAGCAGAAAAACTGGGCCTGACAGGCACTGCCATATTAGCCCCAAAGACAAATACACTTAGTAAGTTATATACCTACGCCCCCATAAGCATAGCAGACAGTGTACGCGATGCCCTTTTTGCGGCTGGCGCGGGCCATATCAGCAATTACCGCGAGTGCAGCTTTAATACCACCGGCACGGGCACCTTCAGGCCGGGAGAGGGCACTAACCCCGCCATAGGTGAGGCGGGCGGCAGCCGCGAGACATTAGAGGAGGTGAAGATAGAAGTGCTGGTAGAAAAGCACCTTGAAGGCAGGGTACTCCGTGCCCTATATGAGCACCACACATACGAAGAGGTGGCATACGAGCTGATACCACTCCCAAACCCTAACCCGCATATAGGCTCGGGCATGGTGGGTACACTGCCCGGCAAAATGGGAATGCCTGATTTTATGCGTTTTCTGAAGGAAAGAATGAAAACAGATTGCATACGACATACTGCTTTCACCGGCACAACAGTAGAAAAAGTAGCTATATGTGGCGGTTCGGGGAGCTTCCTGCTTAAAGACGCCATAAGGGCCGGTGCCGATGTGCTGGTTACCGCCGACTTTAAATACCACCAGTTCTTCGACGCTGAAGGAAAAATTGTAATAGCTGATATAGGGCACTATGAGAGCGAACAGTTCACCTCTGAAATATTTGAAACCTTACTTAAAGAAAAATTTCCTACATTTGCAATCCTTTTATCAAATATAAATACCAATCCGGTAAAATATTATTACTAATGGCTACTGTAAAAGACTTTTCGGTTGAGGAAAAACTTACTGCTGTCCTCGCGTTGCAGAAGATCGACTCTAAGATAGACGAGATCAAGACAATGAAGGGTGAACTACCAATGGAAGTGAAAGACCTCGAAGATGAGATAGAGGGCCTGCAGACCCGCATCAACAACATAGACGCGGAGATAAGCAGCATCAACACCTTTATTGAGACCAAGACCAATGCCAAAAAAGAGGCACAGGCGCTGATAAAGAAATACGAAAAACAGCAGGACAACGTAAAGAACAACCGCGAGTTTGAGGCGATCAACAAAGAAGTTGAAATGCAGGAACTTGAAGTGAAGCTGAACGAAAAGCACATAAAAGACGCCACCTTTGAACTGAAGGACCGCATGAACAGCCGCATCAAAACCGAAGAAAAGGTGAAAGATGTGGAAGAGGCCTTGAAGATAAAGCGCAAAGAACTGGAAAGGATCACCGCTGACACTGAGAAAGAAGAGAAAGTACTTTCTGAGAAATCGAACGAGGCAAAAGAAAAAGTTGACCCGCGCCTGCTGCTTGCTTATGAGCGTATCCGTGGCAGCTACCGCAACGGCCTGGCAGTAGTACCGATACACCGCGATTCATGCGGTGGTTGCTTCAACGTTATCCCGCCACAGCGCCAGAGCGAGATCCGCCAGCACAAGAAGATCATCGTATGCGAACACTGCGGCCGTATACTCGTTGACGCTGACATGAACGACAAAACGAACGTAAAATTATAATTACACCCCGGTGTACATAATTGAAAGGAGCTGAAAAGCTCCTTTTTTATTTTCAGAAGGAGTACGCCTTTATGTACTGCATCTTAGTAGCCTTAAGGCTGCTGGTAACACGATAGTAATCGTAGAAGGTGGTATCGCCCGCTATTTTAAACCCGATGATGAATGTATACGGGATGGTATCCTTACGTATCACAGGCACAAGGTAGCCACCACCCCTGGGCATAACCAGCTGCCCCTCTGCGAAATTGGGGCCGAAGTCGGCATCCACATCATACACACCGGAGCGCACATCACTGTCTGCGATAACCTTGACGGTGAACCTGAAGTGATTCAAAGTGTCACCTTCCACAGGCATCTCTGCCGATGCAACTACTGTGCCGGGCGCAGGGAAGCGCGCAGGCCCTTCGGCGTCTTTACCGGCAGTGCCGGCACTGCCGCATGAAGAAATAAGGATAGCCACGCAAGCTATGTATGTAAGAACACCTAGGGACATGCGCAGCAAAAATAAAGGTTTCGGCTACCCGCTTTGGCCTGATTAAAGTATATTTATGGCCATAATAAATCAGTCTGAATGAAAAATCTAAAATGGGCAATACCCGTAATGGCTATGAGTACGCAATTACTGAGCAGTGGCTGCGGCAACGCACCTACCAATACCGCACCCGCGAAAGACACAACCGCGCAGGTGATTAGTTATGACCCGAACTTTAACGTAGAGGCGCAATCGTTTGCCGACCTGCAGTTATTGAGGTACGAGATACCGGGATTCAATACGCTGAGCCTGCAACAGAAAAAGCTGGCCTACTACCTGTATGAAGCAGCCTTATGCGGCCGCGACATTATCTATGACCAGAAAAGCAAGTACGGCATAATGCTGCGCAAGACCATAGAAACCATATACGGCACCTACAAAGGCGATAAGAACAACGAGGACTGGAAAAAATTTGAGGTGTACTGCGGGCGGTTCTGGTTCAGCAGCGGTAACCACCATCACTACAGCAATGTGAAATTTATCCCTGAATGTTCTTTTGACTACTTCAGCAGCCTGGTAAAGGGGTGCGACACGGCGTTACTGCCGAAGGACGCCGGAGAAAATACCGACAATTTCCTGGCAAGGATAAAACCGATAGTCTACGACATGAATTTTGAGCCCAAGGTAGTAGACCTGAGGCCGAACGTGGACAACATAGTGAACTCATGCAACAACTTTTATGAAGGCGTTACACAGAAAGAAGTAGAAGCCTATTATTCCAAGTTTGTGACCGAAGGCGACGCACCATCGTGGGGGCTGAACAGCAAGCTGATGAAGGAGAACGGAACCATAATCGAAAAGACCTGGAAAAGCGGCGGTATGTATGGCGCGGCCATAGACCATATAATCGGCTGGCTGGAAAAAGCCGCCGGCGTGGCCGAAGACGATGTTCAGAAAAAATCGCTGGAGCTGCTGGTACAATATTATAAAACCGGCGACCTGAAAATATGGGACGACTACAACATAGCCTGGGTACATTCATCTTCACGCATAGACGCGGTAAACGGCTTCATAGAAGTGTACCTTGACGCGATAGGCAAGAAGGCCAGCTTTGAAAGCACGGTATCCCTGAAAGACCTGGAAGAGACCAAGCGCATAGAAGCCATAGCCAAGGAGGCACAATGGTTTGAGGATAACTCGCCAATAATGCCGGAGCATAAGAAAAAGACCGTAAAGGGAATTACGGGCAAGGCCATCACAGTGATAGTGGAATCGGGGGACGCGGCGCCCAGCACGCCCATAGGCATAAACCTGCCTAACGCCGAGTGGATACGTAAGGAGCATGGCTCAAAATCAGTATCGCTGAGCAACATCATCCACGCGTACAATGTGAGCAACTCAAAGAGCGGTATGCTGGATGAATTTGCGGTGAATGATACCGTAAAGGAGCGGCTAAAAAAATACGGGCCATTGGCATCTGACCTGCATACGGATATGCACGAGTGCATAGGGCACGCATCGGGGCAACTGAACCCTGGCGTGGAGACCACCGATAAAACACTGAAGAACTACGCAAGCTGCCTTGAGGAAGCTCGCGCAGACCTTGTGGGCCTGTACTTCATCATGGACCAGAAATTAGTGGATATAGGCGTAATGCCCAACCTGGATGTAGCCAAGGCAGAGTATGACAACTATATGATGAACGGTATGATGACGCAACTAACCCGCCTGAAACCGGGCGAACAGCTGGAAGAAGCCCATATGCGCAACCGCGCGCTGAACGCGCACTGGGTGTATGAGCACGGCAAGAAAGACAATGTTGTAGCTTTTGTAAAGAAGGATGGTAAGACATACGTTCAGGTAAATGATTATGGTAAACTGCGTGAACTGTTTGGCGAACTGCTAAAGGAAATCCAGCGGATAAAATCTGAAGGGGACTTCAAAGGGGGCAAGAAACTTGTGGAAACTTATGGCGTAAAAGTAGATGCCGCGCTGCACAAGGAAGTGCTGGAGCGCTTTGCCAAGCTGGGGATAAAACCCTACAAAGGCTTTATACAACCTAAGCTGACCCCGGTAATGGATGGCGGCGTGATAACTGATGTGAAGGTATCCTACCCGGATAACTTCTTCCAGCAGATGATGGAGTATGGCAAGGATTACGGATACCTGCCGATAAAGAATTAATATGCCGGCTTAATATATACAGGAGCGTTCCGGCGATACGGGACGCTCCTGTTTTTTCAGTCATTATTGTACCGGCACATACTTTCCCTCCCTGTCGGAATCATACAGTTTGTGGCCCTGTATTTTGATGGCATTCCAGAATGTGAGGTCTGAATAAAAAGACAGTACGGGTTTGCCATTCACCATACCGGGAATGAATGCAGGCGCTTTGTCCATGAGCTCGCATATCTTATTGTATATTTCCTGCCGGGTGGCGGGGCTAAGGTCTTCGTAGAAGGCGGGATTGGTATTCTTGCGTACAGTAACATCCTTGCCGCCAATATTGACCATAAGATTTTTATCACCTGATACCGGGCCTGCCGATGGGCGCTGGTTCTTTACATTTGCGGGTATTTCATCCCACATCTTACTACGGCGCAAATCCTCATACTCGAAGTAGACGATGCGGCCGCGCTCATCAACTAGAATCTGGTTAATGTTGATGGTGTACATACCATCTTTGAGCTTGGACAATTCTTTCTTCATGCCTTTGAGCATGTATGCCCGTAAACTTTTCCCATCACCTTTGTAATAGGGTTCTTTGTCGGGCATCTCCACTATAGGCACCCCGTTCATTTTTATGGGCTTTGGGTCGTGGTTTATGATCACTACCCTCTGCTCAGCGGTTACAGGGTCTACGACTATTTGCGTATCCGGCTGTACTACCGATAACTCGATCTGGTTGCCATGATAGGTGACGACATTTCCTTTGCGCTCGAATTTCTGCGAAAAGCTGTTGCGGGAGAAACATAGTGTACACACTATGGCCAGTGGTATAAATACAAGCATCCTGGTCTTTGATGCTGCTGATGACCTGCGGGAGAGCATAATGATCCTGTTTTTTATTGGTGAACGATTGAATGAATGAGAGACCGCGGGTGCGGCGGCCAGTAATGCCTGCTCTACGAGGAAGCGGCCGTAGGCCTGCGACCAGGCGGCAGAGGCGCTATCTGCCTGGTATTCGTGTACGAGCAGCAGGCGGCTGTTGTATACATAAACCAACGGATGGAACCAGAACACCACCCTGCCCAACTGAATGAGCATGAGGTCGGCAAAGTGGCGCAGGGCGGTATGCCGGTGCTCGTGAGCCAGTATCATACTCCATTCATCATCGCTGTATTGGGCTATGCTGCCTACAAAAAGTGTGTGGAGGAATGAGAAGGGCGCATGGGCAAGGCCTGTTTCGATAATTGTCCAGTTGCCCTGCTTCTGCCGCCTGCCTGAGCGGTAGTACGCAATAAGCTTGCTTACCTCTATAAGCAGCAGAATGACCGCAACGGCCGCACCTGCAAAGTATGCAATGAGCAACCACTGCTGCCAGCCTGCAGATGGCTGATCTGAAACAGACACAACAGTTTGCTTGGCAGTAATGACCCGCTCCAGCGGACGCTCTATGGTGGCGGGCAATGGCCTGCCGGCATCCTGCCACTGCACCAGCGGGAAGAGGGCACCCAGCAGGAACGTAAACAGCAGGAAGAACCTGTTGTAATTGTGAAAGCTCTGCCCACGCAGGAAGACATCGAACAGGATAAGGCTTATGAGCCAGATAGCGGTGGCATTGAGGATATATTGCAGCATAAACAGTATTTAAAATAGTTACACAATAATGTTGCTTAATGTTCTTTGCTCATCCGCGCGCGCTGCGCCTGTTCTTTTTTATACGTACTTACGTCCCATGTGAGATTCCAGAATTTTACGTACTCGCTGAGTGGCTGAAGCCCAATTCCAGCCCTTCGCTCATCCACATTGTCGGGATCATCAAGATCATCTACGTAATATTTGCCGTCTTTATCCATACCTATCTGGCTGCCATAGACCTGCTTCCTGCCCCGTTTGATGTTGATGCGGTCTTCGAGCAAGGCGAGTGAACCTGGCGGCTCCTTGCCCTCTTGTACAGCGGCAATCACATAGGGCAGATATTTTTCCTGTGTATTGATATCGGCATGCTGAATGACGAGGAAAATGGCCTCGCTACACTGCTGACTGATAGTACGCGGCCCCGGCCAACCATATTTTTCCAGTATGGCCTCTACCTTAAGCAGGTTTACAGAATCCTTCTCAGCAATGCTTTGCCAGAATATCTTCAGCTCTTGTGAGCCGCGACCAAACTTAGCCTCCATAATACCGAGCCTCAAGCGATATTGCTGATCATCGCGAAAGATAGAGTCGAGCTCATCTATCAAGGCATGGTTGAGGCCTTCTTCCCGCATTTCCTTATTTTGCTTTATTACAGCGCATATAGCAGGCCAGCGCGGATCGAAGCGAAGCGGCTCAAGGTCGGGGTCTATCATCAGGTGGTTGTAATTGACGTACCTGCCACGGCCAATCATTTCCAACTGGCGGAACGCGGAGTCCCTTTCCCCGGCCTGAGCCCAAGAACAAGCGGCATTGTAGCGGTCGTCGATACGGGCCTTATCGCCATTGGCCGCAAACGCTTTGGTATATGCGTCAGCAGACTGCCGGTAATTCTTCTCATTATATAACGCAGATGCCTTGCCCACCCACTCCTTGTAGGCCCCATCGAACATGGAGGAATTGCCGAAGGTTTGCGCCGAAGCAGAGCCGAGGGAAAGTGACAGCAATACGGCTAACAGTGTTTTTATTTTCATAAAGGGTTGTTTAAGTTTTTATTTTTTCTTTTCTGTTGAGGCCATGAGATCATTCAGCTCTTTAAGATCGATGTCACGGCTCTGTACCAGGAAGCTAACAAGCTTTTGGGGGGAGCCGCTGAAATACTTTTCCACCAGACTTTTCACGCCATGCTGCGCGTAGGCTTCTTTAGTAATGACGGGGAAGTATTCATGCGTTTTTCCATAGGCCTTATGCCCCACAAAACCTTTTTTCTCCAGTATACGCACCACGGATGAGACGGTGCTGTGGGGCATGTCGGGGTCGCCGAGCTGATCAATTACATCGCGCACCATGCAACGGCCAAGCTGCCAGATAATGTGCATTACTTCTTCCTCTGCTTTTGTGAGTGTTGGTAATGGTTTACTACGTTTCATGACGTAAATATACGTTACAAAACGTAAAAACCAAATTATTATTGCATAGCAAAGAAAAAGCCGGCAACAACCGGCTTAATATCTGCAAAAACTCAGTAAAATCAGTGATTAGCCTTGAATTTCTTCACTGCTTCGGTAAGCCTTGGCACAACCTCCATAGCATCGCCGAGTACACCATAGTTAGCGGCAGAGAAGAACGGAGCTTCGGGGTCTTTATTGATGACCACGATAGTCTTAGATCCATTGACACCGGCGAGGTGCTGTATAGCGCCGGATATACCCACCGCAATATAGAGATTGGGGCGGATGGTGCCACCTGTCTGGCCTACGTGCTCGCCATGCGGGCGCCAGTGGCTATCTGCCACGGGACGGCTACACGCAAGCGCCGCACCCAGTTCTTTAGCAAGATCTTCGAGTATATGCCAGTTCTCGGGGCCTTTCATACCACGGCCACCGCTCACTACCAGCTCAGCCTCTGACAGCGGCACACTGCCCGATGCCTTAGCTACTTCCTTAACCTGAACAGAAAAATCTTTTTCGCCGAACGTGACGTCAAGCGCCTCGACCGAAGCAGTACCTTCACCCTTTACCACCGCAAAAGTGTTTGGCATAAGCGTGATGACCTTAACATCGCTGGTGATATTGACATAAGCAAATGCCTTGCCTGAAAATACGTTCTTCTTAACCACGAAGCCTTTAGAGAGATCGGGGTATGAAACAGCACCGGCTACGAGACCCGCAGCCAGCCTTGCCGCAAGGCGCGGCGTTACCGCCTTACCTACGGTATCGTGCAGGCCTACTATAACCTTAGCCCCTTCTTTAGCAGCTGCGGCCAGCATGACACTGGTGAAAGCGCGGGAACTGAAATTTTCGAGACGGGCATCAGCCACATGCAACACCTTTTGCGCGCCATAAGCACCCAGCGACTGCATTTCGGCGGCGGCAACATTGCCGGTGGCCACAGCGGTAACGGTGGTGTTCAGATCTTTAGCTATATGCGCGGCATACTGCACTGCTTCAAGAGATTTTTTCTTAAAGACACCCTGCGAATGTTCAACTAAAACGAGTACAGACATTTCTTATCAATTCAAAAAGTGAGACTTAAAAGTTAAAGCGCCCATGTACCGCACGGGCCCGTGTTTTGCTATTTATATTACTTTGGCTTCGGTATGGAGGAGGTTTACGAGCTCGTCCATATTATCGGCAGCGATCATCTTAACGCCACTTTTTGCAGGAGGCATTTCGTAACCTACTATGGCGCTGAGCGGCTGTATGGCTGCAGGAGGCACCACCTTAAGCGGGCGTGTGCGGGCAGCCATGATACCACGCATATTAGGGATGCGCGCCTCGGCAACACCCTTCTGGCAGCTTATGACAAGCGGCAGATCGCAGGTGTCTGTTTCTTCGCCGCCTTCTATCTCGCGGGTAACAGTAGCTGTTTTGCCGGCGATATCGATCTTGGCAGCAAAGCCTATATAATCCATATTCATGAGCTCGGCAAGCATAGCGCCCACGGAACCATTGTTGTAATCAATAGACTCTTTACCGCAAAGCACGAGGTCGTAACCCTGCACCCGGGCATAATCGGCTATCTGGGCGGCCACGGCATATGTATCGTTGCTGTCAGTATCAATGCGAATTGCCTCATCGCCACCGAGGGCGAGCGCCTTACGGATAACCGGCTCGGCATCGGCCTTGCCTACAGTAACGAGGTGCACGGCTGTAGCCGCACCGCTTTCCTTAAGCTCGAGGGCACGAACGAGGGCATACCACTCATCGTAAGGGTTGATAATAAAAGTGACCCCCTGGGTATTGAAATGTGTATTGTTATCGCTGAAGGCGACCTTGGTGGTGGTATCGGGTACCGGACAGATACAAACTAATATTCTCATAATATTGCTATTGTGCCTTTACAGGCTTGAAAACAGGGTGCAAAAGTAGGCAAAAAATCGGCTGAAATGCATGTGAGAAAAGGTATAAAGTATAAACAAAACGGCGGTGCGGCAAGGATGTGAAGCGAAAAGCCGCTACAGGCAAGGATTATAATAAAATGTTTTAAGGTATAAGCATGGTATAAGTGGTATATAGAGGTATAAAAAGGTATAAAGCAGGTATAAAAAGGTATAAACGTCAGGCAGCCTCATTGAGCGTGCCGGGGGTAGCGGGTGGTGGCGGAGTGTTATCGCCGGCAGCGGGTGCGGTACCCGCGGGCGGCGGCAATATGAACTGGCCGGGCAGGGAATAGGGTTTGAAAGGATCATTGAGGTACAGACTGCGCTCGCCTGCAAGATAGCGATCGGCAAGATCAGTGATGACCTGCAGCTCGGGGGCATTCTGCCTGCTGACGAAGTGTATGAAATTCATCATTACCTCGATGTGGGCGGCATTGGTCTGCTGCTCTTTTATATGACTCATGGATACCATGATCTTGCGCCGTATCTCGGCCTCCTGCAATGTGGCATAGCGCTGACCGGGCTGGCGGGCGGCGATGTTGGTATGCAGCTCTGCCAGCTCGCTGGTCATCTGCTCAATAAGAACGGTAGGGGCATGCTCGGCGGTATCTTTCAATATCTTCCACTTGCCATCGTTCATCCAAACGGATACTGTCTTCTGGGCAACGCCTACAAGCTCGGCTATCTGCGCCTGAGTAAGGCCGGTCTGAAAAAACAGGTTGCGCGCCTGGTCTTTTTTGCCCAAGGGGTTGTCTTTATTCTGTTCGTTTTCCATTTTCTTAGTGTTTATGGCACAAAGGTAAAATGAGATATATTAGGAATAAAATAAAGATACCCACAAAAATGAGGGGTAAACCGCTATAAGTACTATGATAATTAATTAGTTAGGCCGCAATAAAATTGTGGGTATTTTGTTTGGGAAGAGTTATGACGTAAATGCTATCCGTTTACATAAATGAAATACAATAAAATACACGATAAAAATAAAATGCAAGTTCTGTCTGATTCATCGTTAGTATAGCCAGCAGCGGTAAAAAAACGGATATGCAGCTAAAAAGTCTATATTTGGTAAGCACCAATAAAAGCAGCTTGCGCACCACCTTACTGTTAATAATACTGCTGCCGGTATGCCTACTGCATGCCGGTATGAGCAAGGCTACCACAGGCTGGAAGTGGGGCGCAGGCACCACACTATATGGCGCGGGCGGCGCAGCCATAGAAGCCTGGCCGGTAGCGGCAGTGAGCGGGGGTGTATTCCTGTCGGGATTTATCAGCGGGGACGCGGATTCGGTGACATTCGGGAGTTTTACGGTATTGAATACAGGGCATTATACGCAACTATTTGTAGCCAAGGCAGATGCCACAGGGCACTATCTATGGACGGTAAGCTCGCAAGGCGCGAATGTGTTTCCCGTGGCTATGGCAGCCGATGCCGCAGGCAATCTATATATACTGGGCAAGTATGAGGGTACAAGCTGCACGATAGGTACTGACACCCTTACAGACAGCACCTATACCTTCATGTGTTTTGCAGCGAAGATAGACCCGACAGGCCACGTGGTATGGACGAGAAATGTGGCGCCGCAAACGAGCGGCACAGGTATAAGTACGGGAGGGGGCAGTGTGTATATAACCGGCAACTTCAAGACATCGACATTGACAATAGGCAGTACCTTACTGACCAACCACGACCCCACTACAACGAGCACAGGAGCGGGCGGCACAACAGATGTGTTTGTGGCCCGCTACGCGGCCGACGGCACACCGCTATGGGCGGAGAGCGCGGGTGGCGACAGCACAGACAATGTATGGGCACTGGCAGCAGCGGAAGACGGGAGTATATACATAGCGGGCAAGTATCTATCAGATACTTTTTATACCGGCGCAACAAACCTGGCGCGTGCGGGCGGATTTTTTATGAAGTATGACAGCAACGGGCACTATCTATGGGCAGATACGATGAGCAGCCACATAGCGGTGAACGCCATGACATGCGGGCCGCATGGTGGTGTATATACAGCCGGGAGCATAGATACGGACATGATAACGGGCACGGACACGCTAGTAAACGCAGGCTTTGAAGACGCGTTTATAGCAAAGTATGATAACAACGGCAGCATAATATGGGCACGGAGCGCAGGCGGCAACAGGTATGACATAGTGAACAGCATAAGCACAGACCTGTGCGGCAGGCTATGGCTATGCGGGCAGATGGGAACAACGAACGGAATAACAGGATATACAATGAACTTTAGCGGGCATACACTGAGCGAGCCCAGCGGCGGCTATGACCCGATGTTCATAGCTGAGTACGATACGACAGGGCACTATATGCAGTCTATGGCACTGCCGAGCGGAGGTGATGACGAAAGCGGCATAAGCGTAGACAATGCGGGCAACTTCTATACCGGCGGCGACTACCTGACAGCGATGCATTTTGGTACAGCCACACTGGCCGCGCCAACGCATGAGGTGGCATTTATAGCCAAGTATGAATATGACGTAGTGCTGTGCCACGCAGAGGCTGTACTGCCCGTGAAGGATGTGAGACCCGGCGACGGAGGAATAACAATTTATCCCAACCCGGTGAACAGTGCGTTTATAATCAGCAGCACAGAAGAATTTGCGGATGGCGCTACCGCCACACTATATGATATGACCGGGAGAAGAGTAAAGGTATGCGGCATAAGCGGACACCAGCAAATGATAAGCACAGAGGATATGGCGCCGGGCATTTATCAATGTGACATAAACACCGGCACGGAGCGAATAAGGCGGAGGATAATGATAGCGGGTAGATGAGCAGGCCTGAAGTGCATAGATGCCTTAGAATAATACAGGCGCAAGGGCGTAGCTCAAGTTTTCGTATTTTAGCCAACGAAAAATGCAACAATGAAGGGAATTCTTAGTGTTTTTATTTTACTTATATACTCCTGTGCATACGCGCAGGACAGTACTTATACGGATACTACCTACCTGCTGAAGGAAGTAGTGGTATCGGGATTTCAGAAGAATGACCCACGGTATACATCGCTGAATATAGAACCGTATTCGCTGGCGCAGATCAATGACAAGGCACCTTATAACCTGAGCGACGCACTGGCCAAGCTGCCGGGCATATCGCAAATGACAACCGGCAACGCGATATCCAAGCCTGTGATCAGGGGGCTGTATGGCAACAGGATATTAGTATTGTTCTCGGGTATGCGCTTTGATAACCAGCAATGGCAGGACGAGCACGGACTGGGGTTATCGCAGATAGGTATAGACAGGGTGGAAGTGATAAAAGGGCCGGCATCCCTGCTGTACGGATCGGACGCACTAGGCGGAGTGATCAATGTAATAGAAGAAAAGCCGACAGCACAGGGTAATAAGGTGGACGTGGGGACGCAGTTATTTTCGAATACACTGGGGACGCTGACGGACGCGGGGATTAGCCACCGCAAGAATAACAAATGGTGGCGGCTGCGGCTGGGTATGGAAAGCCATGCCGATTACAGCGATGGCAAAGGGGACCGTGTGCTGAACTCGCGCAACGGGGGCTACTACCTGAAAGCGGGCATGGGCTTTGAAAAGAAGAAATGGGCGATGGAGAACAGCTACAATTTTTCGTACAACCAGTTTGGCTTTATCCTCGACGACCTGGCATCTACCTTCAAGGCAGATGACCGGTGGGCACGTAATATGGCGGGGCCGCATCATATAGTAATGCTGAACCTGTTCAATTCGCAGAATACGATATACCTGAAAAAATCGGTGCTGAAGGTGAATGTGGGCTTCCAGTCGAACCAGCGGAAAGAAGATGAGGGCGGCGGGCAGATAAGCCTGAATATGCACCTGCTATCGCTGCTGCAAAGCGCCAGATGGGAGAAGGACCTGAGCAGTCATGTAACGTTTGTGGCCAACCAGCAATTTACCTACGAGAACAATACCAACTATGGCGTAAGAAAGATAATACCTGACGCATCGTTTATGGAAGGGAACGCGTCGGGTTATTTCCGGTTCATGCTCAACAAGTTTATTGTAGAAGCGGGCGGCGGCGTGAGCGATAAGAATATACACACACTGGCCACCAAGGGGCTGAACACACCCGGCAACGAAATATCGCCATTTACCAAGAACGATGTTACCGCCAACGGCATGACAGGCGTGGTATACGCGCCGGGCAACGGCATGACATTGAAGACCAATCTTGCAACAGGCTTCCGGTCGCCGAACCTCGCGGAACTATCATCTAACGGACTGCATGAAGGCGTGTACCGCTATGAAATAGGCGACCCGAACCTGAAGACAGAGCAAAACCTGAGCGGCGACCTGATGCTGGAGGTGGACAAAAAGCAATGGTTCTTTTCGGCATCGGTATATTATGACCGCTTCCTGAACTATGTGTACCTGGCACCAACTACTGAAACCTATTTCAGCTTCCCGGTGTACCGCTTCAGGCAGCAGGACGCGCATATCTACGGCTTGGAAGGCATACTGACCGTAACACCTAATATACTAAAATGGATAACGCTGAAAGAAGTGATAACGACAACGAGGGGAGAACTGGAGCAAGGCGGCAACCTGCCTTTTATACCGGCTTTCAAGCTGAGCTCATCAGTACGGTATGAGCGGGCGCTGAAGGGAAAGATCAGCAGCATATTTTTTGAGCCGGAATATGTGTATGTATTTGACCAGAATATGCCATCGCAATTTGAAACCGCGACAGGCAGCTATAACCTGCTGAATTTTACATCGGGTATAACTGTGAAAGCACCGAAGGGCAACTGGCGGCTGGGACTGACCGGCACCAACCTTACCAATACCCAATATACAGACCACCTTTCACGACTTAAATATTACGGATTATTGAACCAAGGGCTTAACTTTGTCCTATCCGCAAGGAAGGAATTTAAATGGTAAACGGATCACATAAGAAAATCACTACGGCAATGCTGGGGATAGTAAGCCTGCAACTGCTGCTGCCCGTGATCCTGCTGCTTTCTGTAGTTGTAGTGAAGCAGGTACAAAAAACGGAGCTGGCAAGCTGCAAGGCCGGTGACAGCCACCTGGGGCTAATAACCATTGCCGATACCCAGGCAGAACGTGACTACAAGGCCGGAGAGGAAATAATGTATGACGGCCTGCTGTACGATATAGGAGAAGTGCACCACGACAACGGCGTATATGCGCTGACTGTGCTGGCAGACAGCAGTGAGACGAAACTGGCGAAGATAAACAGCCAACTAATGGGGCAGCATGAAACAACCAACAATGAAGAAATAAAGATACTGCCATTCTTTTTCCTGTACCACGAGCAACCAACAGCATGGGAGCAGCAAGTAATTACGTATCGGCAAGTATTCTCCAACTATATACAGCAGTCTTTTACTGACCATAGCCCGGATATTATAGCACCCCCACCCCGCTTAGCCGCATGATCGCGAGGCATGAACAGCCTGAATTTTTAAACTCTTTTATTTTTTTAATCTGCCCCCGGCAGCACCAATGGTGCCGCGGGTTAACACTTATTATCATTCATTTCAAAAAAAAACAAAACAATGAAAAAACTCAATATATTTTTTGTCGTATTACTGGCGGTGGTTTCTTTTACAGCTTGCAAGAAAGAAGAAGATGAAGGCAAGCTGCCGAATATAGCCTTTGTATCAGGCGCCGGGCTTGTTTCTTCAGACATTACGCTGAAGCAGGACACCACAGTGGCAATAGGTATCCTTGCATCGAAAGCAGAAGCTGCCGATATCCTGAAATCTTTTGACGCCAGCAAGTCGCTGGACGGCGGCGCTTCTACCAGCTTCCAGAGTGAGACACTGTCCGGATCAAGTAACGATACCTGCGCCAGGACAGTAATGGTGACTACCCGCACCCAGGCCGGCACCGAAAAATACACCTTTACAGTTGTGAACCGTGATGGTTTGAAAAATTCAGTTTCACTTACTATTACAGTGCAGTAAAAAAAGAAGGTTGCATAAAAAAAGAATACCACCCGATGGTGGTATTCTTTTTTTATGCCTTTGAGCGAACCCGTAATTATTAACGTATCAGCGTTACATCGCCCTTCTGCTCCAGGGTCTTGCCGCCACAGTCATACTTGATGTAGTAGTAGTACA